>NZ_JBSSGB010000001.1:4177500-7584742 GCF_054063215.1 Bradyrhizobium sp. USDA 4353 | reverse complement strand
CGATAGACTTCCTCGACACGATTGCGTTCAATGGCACCGACAGCAAAGCAAGGCAGTTGTGATGAAGAGATCGGGCCTGATCATTCTGGTGGCGGTGCAGTCCGCCCTGACGCAAGCCACCTGGGCGCAGTCGGCGCCTGTACCGAAGACCGCCGCCAAGCGCGCTGATGCCTGCGCACCGATTGGGCGCACCGAGGACGGCAAGCTCGTCTATTCGATGAAGTGCGAGAGCATTCCGAAGCCGGTCGCGCCAGTGTCGCCGCCGCAGGCGGCCGCTCAACCCGTGCCGGAGCCGGCGGCCGAGCCGGAGCCCGAGACCCAGCGCAGCGGGTTGTTCGGGTGGTCCTACGACCGCAGGCCCAAGCAATAGCGCAGCCACGTTCTTGCCCTCCCGGCTCAACCGCCGAACTTTTCCTGCAAACGTGGAAACAGCCGGTCCGGCTTGAACGGCACGGCGGTGAAGCGGATGCCGGTCGCGGCGCGGATGGCGTTGCCGAGCGCGGCGGCGACAGGATTATAAGGGCTCTCGCTCATCGACTTCGCGCCCATCGGACCGATGCTGTCATTAGTCGAAGCGAACAGCACCTCGGTGCGCGGCACGTCTGCATAGGACGGCAAATGATAGTCGCGGAAGCGCGGATTGATGACGCGTCCGGTGTCGTCGATGACGATCTCTTCATAGAGCGCAGCTCCAAGCGACTGCGCGACGCCGCCCTCGATCTGGCCGCGGCACTGCATCGGATTGGCGACGCGGCCGGCATCCGCCGCCTGCACGCTCTTGAGGATCCTGACTACGCCGGTGTGCTTGTTCACGGCCACGCGAAACCCCTGGACGTTGAAGGCGACCGAGCGCGGCGTGCCCTGCGAGTTGCCGGTTGCGGTGAGGCGGTCTCCGCCGAGGCTGGCGATGCTTGCAAAGGACAGCCGCTGCGCGCCGCAACTGACAGCGTTATCGGCGATCCGGCAGTCAGCCGGATCGACCGTCCAGCGATCCGCGGCGAAGCTCTTGATTCGCTCGACCAGCGCCTCGGCCGCAGCCTGCGTCGCACGCCCCGCCACGAAGGTGCCGGTCGAGCCATAGGCGCCGGTGTCGTGACCGCCATGCGCGGTGTCGGATTGCTTGAGCGTGAAGCGATCGACCGTCGTGCCGAGCACGGTCGCGGCGATCTGGCGGTGCACGGTGCTGGTGCCGTTGCCGAACTCCGCGGTGCCCACAGTGAGCGTGAAGCCGCCGTCGTCGCACAGGCTGATGGTGGCGTCGGCGAAGTGACCGTCAGGCGGCACGGTGTCGATCATGGTCAGTGCGATGCCGTCGCCCGTCAGCCACTCGTCCGACAGGTCCGGCGTCGGCGTGGCCTTGGCCATGGCGTGTTCGACGAGATCGAGGCACTGGTCGAGACCGTAGGAGCCATACAGCACGTCGCTGTGGTCGGAGCCGGGCGGCGTCAGCATGGGATCGCCGGGCTTGACGATGTTGCGACGGCGCATTTCGTAGGGATCGATGCCGAGTTGCAGCGCCAGTTCGTCGATGGCGGCCTCGACCGCGAAAGTGGTCTGCGGCAGTCCGTAGCCGCGATAGGCGCCGGCCGGCACCGTGTTGGTGTAGACGGCGCGGCCATCGACCTTCTTGTTCGGACAATTGTAGACCGAGATCGACTCGCCGCAGGCATGAAACAGCACGGGCCCGGCGTGATTGCCGTAGGCGCCCGTGTTGGAGAGCACGTCGAGCTGCAGCGCGGTCAGCTTGCCATCCTTGTCGGCGCCGGCCTTGACGGTGACGCGCATCGGATGCCGGGTCGAAGTCGCGATGAACTGCTCCTCTCGGGTGAATTCGAGCTTCACGGGGCGGCCCGTCTTCAGCGCCGCGAGCGCCAAGATGTCCTCGACGAACATCTCCTGCTTGCCGCCGAAGCCGCCGCCGACGCGCGCGCAGAACACGCGGACCTTGTCGGGCGCGAGCGCGAAGATCTCGCACAGCGCCCGCCGCGTCAGGAACGGCACCTGCGTGCTGGAGCGGACGGTGAGCAGGCCGTCATCGTCGAGCCAGGCGAGACCGCCATGGGTCTCCAGCGCCGCGTGCTGCACGCGCTGGGTCGTGAAGGTCCCTTCATAGGTCGCGGCAGACGACGCGAGCGCGGCCGCGACGTCGCCGAATTCGCCATGGGTCTTGGCGGCGATGTTGCGGCTGACATCGGCGATGCGATGCTCGCTGCCACGACCAGCGTGGATGATCGGCGCGCCCGGCGCGATCGCCGCTTCGGGATCGATCACGGCTGGCAGGATCTCGTAGTCGACCACCAGGCGCCTGCAACCTTCCTCGGCGGCGGCCTCGGACTCCGCGACGACCGCCGCGACCTTCTGGCCGATGAAGCGAACGGTGTCGTCGAGCACACGGGTGTCGGCCGGATCCATCCAGTTCTGCTCATGACGCGCCGTCGAGAACAGCGTCTCTGGCGCGTCCTCATGCGTCAGCACCGCATGCACCCCGGGCACGGCCAGCGCGTGAGCCTTGTCGATGCCGATGATCCGCGCATGCGCATGCGGCGAGCGCAGGAGCTTGATGTGCAGCAGGCCGTCGATCGCGGTGTCGAAGGTGTAGCGCGCCAAGCCGCGCACGACATCCGGCCCCGCCGGCGCCGGCAGGCTGCGGCCGAAGGCTTCGCCGGCGGCGACGTCCTCGACATGTACGCGGCCGAGCAGCGCATCCTCGATCGCGCGATAGCCGGTGCAGCGGCACAGATTGCCTTTCAGCGCCGCGTCGAGGTCCTTCTTCTGCGCCTGATTCAGCGAGGCGCAGGTGACGATCATGCCCGCGGTGCAGAAGCCGCATTGAAACGCCTGCGCTTCGAGGAAGGCCTGCTGCATCGGATGCAGGCCATCTTCGCTTGCGAGACCTTCGACCGTCGTGACGGACTTGCCTTCGGCGCGAAACGCTGGGATCAAACAAGAATGCACTGGCTCGCCGTCCAGCAGCACGGTACAGGCGCCGCAATCGCCGGCGTCGCAGCCTTTCTTCACGCCGAAATGGCCGGTGTCGCGCAGGAATGTGCGCAGGCACTGTCCGGGACGGGGCGCAGACTCGATGGTCTTGCCGTCGACGATCACGCTCATGGCCGCGCGCTCTCTGCGAGCTCGGCACGGATCTCCTCGGCGAGGCGCAGCGTCATCGCCTTGCGCCACGCGGGCTTGCCATGGACGTCGTCATGATAGACCGCATCAGGAATGTCGCTCAGAATGCTGGCGCGCAGCGCGGCTTCGTCCGGCATGGTACCGAAGCGGAGCTGAAAGGGCTTCACAGTGGAGCCTGTGACGGTGAGCAGCAGATCGCCGTCGCGCCCTTGCGTGCCGATCAGCAGTGCGCCGGAACGGCCGACCGGGCTGAGCGCGATTTGGCGGAACGCGGTCCGCCGCTTCAGTGCGGTCAGTGGAATGTCGATCTGGCGCAGCAGGTCGCCGGGCGCGAGCGAATTGCTGTTGTTGCCGGTGACGAAGTCCACGACCGCCATGCGCTGCTCGCTACCATCATTCTTCCAGATCAAGCAGACGCCTTCGAGCGCCGCGAGCAGCGAGATCATCGGGCCGGCCGGCAGCGACATGCAGAGATTGCCGCCGACGGTCGCGGTCTTCCAGATCTTGAACGAGGCAAGGAATGCCCGGCAGCATTGGTCGATCAGCGGCGCCGCGATCCAGTCGGCCGGGCAGGGCAGCGCATCCAGTTCGGCGACGCTGCAGGTCGCGGCGATGCAGAGCCCGTCATCGCTGATGGTCAGCGGCGGCCAGGCAAGATCGCGGAGATCGATCAGCCGCGACAGCTGCGCTTGCGGTTCCGAGAACAGCCAGGTGCCGCCGGCCAGCCAGGCATCGCCTGCCTTCCAGGCGGGCAACTCGGCCCGCGTTCGTGGGCGCACGACCTCGGTGATGGTGTTCAGGTCCATGGTGACGCAAGCTCGTTCGCACAGCGGATCGCAGGTCAAATCCTTGCAAGACCGACGCCAACTGGCAATAGCATGACGCTGGCCCTGCGCTTGCAGGCCAGTCAGCGAGACGACCGCGCAATCAGCGAGACGAGACAGCCATGAGCACGACGCCGATCTGGATCAAGGACCCGCTCGCCATCCTGGCCGATGACGCCGCGCGCGGTGTCGTCGTCAAGGACGGCCGCATCGTCGAGCTGGTGGCCGCCGGGAAAGAGCCCGTGACAGAAGGAGCGGTCGCGTTCGACGCGAGCGCCCATGTCGTGATCCCGGGCCTGATCAACACCCATCATCACTTCTACCAGACGCTGACGCGGGCGCTGCCGGCGGCGATGGACCGCGAGCTGTTCCCTTGGCTGAAGGCGCTGTACCCCATCTGGGCGAAGCTGACGCCGGAATCGCTCGATGCCGCTGTCACGCTCGCGATGGCCGAGCTGATGCTGTCGGGCTGCACGACAACGACGGACCATCACTACGTCTTTCCCGCCGGTCTCGAGGATGCCGTCGGCATCGAGGTCGCAGCCGCAAAGCGGCTCGGCATCCGTGTGCTGCTGACGCGCGGCTCGATGAACCTGTCGGAGCGCGACGGCGGCCTGCCGCCGGATAGCGTGGTGCAGGACGAGGAGACGATCCTGGCCGACAGCGAACGCGTGGTCGCGACCTATCACGAGCGCGGACCGGATGCGATGGTGCAGATCGCGCTGGCGCCGTGCTCGCCGTTCTCGGTGACGGGGTCCTTGATGCAGAAGACGGCTCAGCTTGCCGACAAGCTCGACGTCAGGCTGCACACGCATCTGGCGGAGACCGAGGACGAGAACCGCTTCTGCGAGGCGATGTTCGGCTGCCGGCCGCTGGACTATCTCGAGCAGAACGGCTGGCTCGGCCCGCGCACCTGGCTCGCGCATGGCATCTTCTTCAATGCCGACGAGATGAAGCGACTCGGCAAGGCGAAGACCACCATCAGCCACTGCGCCTGCTCGAACCAGCTGCTCGCGTCGGGCTGCTGCCCGGTGTGCGAGATGGAGGAGGCGGGCGTCGGCATCGGCCTCGGCGTCGACGGCTCCGCGTCCAACGACGGCTCCAACCTGATGCAGGAGGTGCGCGCCGCCTTCCTGCTGCAGCGGGCGCGCTACGGTGTCACCCGCATCAGTCACAAGGATGCCTTGCGGTGGGCGACGAAGGGCTCGGCGGCTTGCGTGGGACGACCTGAGCTTGGAGAGATCGCGGTCGGTAAGGCCGCTGATCTGGCGCTGTTCAAGCTCGACGAGTTGCGCTTCTCCGGAGCCGGCGATCCGATCGCCGCGCTGGTGCTCTGTGGCGCGCATCGCGCCGATCGCGTGATGGTCGGCGGCCGCTGGACGGTGCTCGATGGGGCCATCCCCGGGCTCGATGTTGCCGGTCTGATCGGCCGGCACAGCGCAGCAGCCAAGAGTATGCAGGCCGGGTGAATGCGGTCGTCAGGTCCCTTGCGTCTCCAGGAAGCGCTCGGCGTAATGGCAGGCGACGAGGCGGCCGTCGATCGGGCGCAGGGGCGGGCGCTGCGTGCGGCACAGATCGGTTGCATGCGGGCAGCGCGTCGAAAACACGCAGCCTGCGGGCGGGTTGAGCGGCGACGGCAGCTCGCCCTTGGGGACGATGCGCTGACGTTTGCGCCCAAGACCCGGCGTCGCATCGACCAGCGCCTGGGAGTAGGGGTGCAGCGGCCGCGCGAAGATGCGCTGCTTCGGCCCGTGCTCCATCACCAGTCCGAGATACATGATCAGCACGTCGTCGGCGATGTGCCTGACCACGCCGAGATCGTGCGAGATGAAGAGGTAGGCGAGGCCGAGCTCGCGCTGCAGGTCTGCGAACAGATTGAGCACCTGCGCCTGCACCGACATGTCGAGCGCAGAGACCGGCTCGTCGGCGACCAGGAGCTTCGGCCGCAGCATCAGGGCGCGGGCGATCGCGATGCGCTGTCGCTGGCCTCCGGAGAACATGTGCGGATAGCGGCCATACTGCTCCGGACGCAGGCCGACCTTGGCCATCATGTCGAGGGCCTGCTCCCGCCGCTCGCCGCGGCCCAGACTGGTATTGATGATCAGTGGCTCTTCGAGAATGGCGCCGACGCGCTTGCGCGGGTTGAGCGAGCCATAGGGATTCTGGAAGACGATCTGCACCGTGCGACGCAACGTCTGCGCCGCGCCGGCGGGGGGATTGACGGCGTCGAGGCCATCGAGCGTGAGCGTGCCGGCGGTCGGCTTCTCGATCAGCGTGACGAGTCTGGCGAGGGTCGATTTCCCGCAACCGGATTCGCCCACGATGGCCAGCGTCTTGCCGGCATCGACGGCGAACGAGACGCCGCCGACCGCCTGCAGATGCGCCGGCGCGCGGAACAGGCCTTGCTTGACCTCGTAGCTCTGCTTGAGATCGCGGGCGGTGACGAGCGCAGTCATGACGAAGCCTCGTGCGCGCGAGCACCGGCACGATCGCGATCGGCGGCGAGGCGCTGCTCCCGCGTGGGATCACCGAGCGGATAATGGCAACGGATCAGGCCATCGCGCCAGGGGCGCAGCTCGGGACGGATGTCGTCGCTCACCGGCGTCGCATAGGCGCAACGCGGGCTGAACAGACAGCCGCGCGGCCGGTCGTAGACGCCGGGCACCACGCCGGGAATGGTGGCGAGACGCCCGCCGTCGCTGACCTCTGGGCGCGCAGCCAGCAAGGCGGCCGTGTAGGGATGCTGGGGGGCTGCGAGCAGGCTCTCGGTCGGACGCTGCTCCATGATCTGGCCAGCATACATCACGGCGACCCGCTCGGTCGTGTCCGCGACCACGCCCATGTTGTGGGTGATGAGGATCAGCGCCATGCCGCGGTCGCGCTGCAGCGACAGCAAGAGATCCAGGATCTGCGCCTGGATCGTGACGTCGAGCGCCGTGGTCGGCTCGTCGGCGATCAGGAGTTTGGGATTGCAGGCAATCGCCATCGCGATCATGACGCGCTGGTTCATGCCGCCCGACAGCTGGTGCGGATAGGCCGACAGCCGGCTTTCCGCGGCGGGAATGCCGACCTGCTCCAAGAGCTCGATCACGCGCCGTCGCGCCGCCTTGCGGTCCATGCCCTCATGGATGCGCAAGGTCTCGGCCAACTGATAGCCGATGGTGAAGGAGGGATTGAGCGAGGTCGTCGGCTCCTGGAAGATCATCGCGACGTCCTTGCCGGTCAGCGCGCGCCGCTCGCGGTCGGACAAGCGCTGCAGGTCGCGGCCCTCGAACAGCAGCTTGTCGGCGTCAACGCGTCCGGGATGGGGAACGAGGCCCATCAGCGCGAGCATGCCGACGCTCTTGCCGGACCCGGACTCGCCGACGATTCCGAGCACCTCGCCTGCGTCGAGCGTGAGGCTGACGCCGTCGACGGCCCGCACCATGCCGTTGCGCGACGGGAAGGCGACCGACAGATTTTCGATCTCGAGAAGCGGCATCGGATCGCCCTTAAGGCCTTGTCTGCATCATCGTTTGAGCTTGGGGTCGAGCGCGTCGCGCAGCCCGTCGCCGAGCAGGTTGAAGGCGAGCACGGTCAGCAGGATCGCAAGGCCCGGAAGCGTGACGACCCACCAGGCCCGCAGCACGAATTCGCGCGCATCCGCCAGCATCGTCCCCCATTCCGGAGATGGCGGCTGCGCGCCGAGGCCGAGGAAGCCGAGCGCGGCTGCATCCAGAATTGCGGTGGAAATGCCGAGCGTCGCCTGCACGATCAGCGGCGCCGCGCAATTCGGCAGCACCTCCTTGAACATCAGCCGCAGCCGCCCCGCGCCGGCAACCTTGGCCGCCGTGACATAGTCCTTGGAGACCTCGCTGATGACCGCGGCGCGGGCGATCCGCACATAATGCGGCAGCAGCACGATCGCGACCGCGAGCATGGCATTCATCAGTCCGGGCCCGAGGATCGCAACGATCACGATCGCCAGCAGCAGGCTCGGCAAGGTCAGGGTGATGTCCATCAGGCGCATGATGGCGACCTCTGTCGCGCCGCGAAGAAAGCCCGCGACAAGGCCGAGGATCGTCCCCGAGATCACCGACAGCGCCACCACCGCGATCCCGATCAGCAGCGACAGCCGGGAGCCGTGGATGAGGCGGGACAGGATGTCGCGGCCGATCGCATCGGTGCCCAGCGGGTAGGTGAGCGATCCGCTCTGCTGCCAGAACGGCGGTTTCAGGAACGCCGCATTGTTGGTCAGCACCGGCGAATGCGGCGCCACGACATCGGCCAACAGCGCGAGCAGGATCAGGATCGCGATCACGACGAGACCCATGACTGCGCCGGCGTTTTTCCTGAAATCCAGCCAGAATTCCATGAGCGGCGACGGCGGGGCGCCGGCCGGAGCCGCGACGATGCGGGTCTCGAGGCTTTCGCTGCTCATCGCGTGTACCGGATGCGCGGATTGATCAGCCCATAGGCGATATCAACCAGCAGATTGACGGTCATGACGATCGCCCCGATCAGCAAGGTGCCGCCTTGAAGCACCGGATAGTCGCGGCGGTTGATGCCCTCGATCAGCCATTTGCCGACGCCCGGCCAGGAGAAGATCGTCTCGGTCAGGATGGCGCCGGTGAACAGCACGCCGACTTGCAGCCCGATCACGGTCACCACCGGGATCAGCGCGTTGCGCAAAGCGTGGATCGCGATCACGCGGAAGCGCGGCAGGCCCTTGGCGCGGGCGGTGCGGATATAGTCCTCGCCCAGCACCTCCAGCATGGCCGACCGCGTCATCCGCGCGATCACCGCGAGCGGCACGGTGCCGAGCACGATGGTCGGCAATATGAGATGCGACAGCGCCGATTTGAACGCGCCGACATCGCCGTCCAGCAGCGTATCGATCAGCAGGAAGCCGGTGACCGGCTCGATGAAATATTGCACGGCGATCCGGCCCGATACCGGCGTCCATCCGAGCTGGACCGAGAACAGCAGGATCAGCAGCAGGCCCCACCAGAAGATCGGCATCGAGTAGCCGGTCAGCGAAATCCCCATCACGCCGTGGTCGAAGATCGAGTTGCGCCGGACGGCGGCAATGATGCCGGCCGGCAGCCCGACGCAGAGCGCGAATAGAATGGCGCAAACCGATAGCTCGACAGTGGCCGGGAACAGGCTCTGGAATTCCGAGATGACCGGCTCATGGGTGACGATCGAGCGCCCGAGATCGCCGTGCACCAGCCGCGCCAGATAGAATCCGTATTGCACCAGCACCGGCTGATCGAAGCCGTAATCTTTGCGCAACTGCGCCAGCCGCGCCGGGTCGATGCCGCGCTCGCCGGCCATGGTCTCGATCGGATCACCCGGGATCAGGCGGATCAAGACGAACACAAGCAGAGTGAGGCCGATGAAGGTCGGAACCACGAGACTCAGGCGGGTCAAAGCAAATCGAAGCATGCCTTGCTCTGTGGTCCTCGATCGCAAGATGTCAATCGTCTGGTCATCGCCGCGCCCGTCGAAATGGATCAGGTGCGGAGCGGCCGTGCCGCTCCGCACCGTCCTCGACTAGTCCTTGACGTCGACGCCGTAGAAGCTGTGGCGGCCGAACGGCGACAGCTTGAAGTCGATCACGCGCTTGCTGATGGGCTTGAGCTGCACGGCATGGGCGATAGTGAACCAGGGCGCCTGTTCCTTGAATACGATTTGAGCCTCGGCGTAGAGCTTGGTCCGCTCGGCCTGATCGCTCACCGTCTTGGCCTTCAAGACCAGATCGTCGAACGGCTTGTAGCAGAACTTGGCGATGTTCGATCCGCCGGATTGGGCCGAGGCGCAGCCCAGCAAGGTGTGCAGGAAGTTGTCGGGATCGCCATTGTCGCCGGTCCAGCCGAGCATGCCCATCTGGTGCTCGCCGGCCTGCAGCCGCTTGCGATACTCACCCCATTCGAACGACTTGATCTCGGCCTTGACGCCGATCTTGGCGAGGTCGGCCTGCATCAGCTCGGCGACGCGCTTGGCGTTCGGATTGTAGGGCCGCTGCACCGGCATGGCCCACAGATCGGTCTCCAGGCCGTTCGGAAATCCGGCTTCGGCGAGCAGCTTCTTGGCCGCCTCCGGATCATAGGGGTCGTCCTTGACGGCATCGTTGTAGGACCACATCGACGGCGGGATCGGGTTCTTGGCCGCGATGCCGGTCGACAGGTAGACGGCGTCGATGATCGCCTTCTTGTTGATCGCCATGCTGATCGCCTTGCGAACGCGCACGTCGTCGAACGGCTTCTTCTGGGTGTTGAACGAGAGATAGCCGACATTGAGGCCGGGCTGCTCGAGCACCGTGACGTTCGGATCCTTGCGGATCGCGTCGAGATCGGCGGGGTTGGGATAGGGCATCACATCGCATTCGCCCTTCTGCAGCTTGGCCCAGCGCACCGAGGAATCCGGCGTGATCGCATAGACGAGATCGTCGATCTTGGCCTTGCCGCCCCAATATTGCGGGAACGCCTTGTAGCGGATCACGGCGTCCTTCTGATACTGGACCAGATAGAACGGACCGGTGCCGATCGGATCCTGATCGATCTTCTCGGGCGTGCCGGCCTTCAGCATCGCATCCGCATATTCCTTCGACTGGATTGCCGCGAACGGCATCGCGAGATCGGCGAGGAACGGGGCTTCCGGCTGATTGAGCGTAACCTTGATCGTGTAGTCGTCGACCTTCTCGACCGATTTCAGCAGCTTCGGCATGGCCATGTCGCCGAAATAGGAATGGTTCGGACTGGTCACCTTGAAATAGGGATTGTCCTCCTTCCATTGCCGCTCGATCGAGAAAAGGATGTCATCGGCGTTGAAGTCGCGCGTCGGCTTGAACGATTTCGAAGAGTGCCACTTCACGCCCTTGCGCAGATTGAAGGTGTAGGTGGTGCCGTCCGGCGAGATGGTCCAGCTTTCGGCGAGGCCCGGAACCACCTGGGTGCTGCCGCGCTCGAACTCGACGATCCGGTTGTAGATCGGCTCATTGCCATCGAACGACGTCCCGGTCGTATTGACGCCGGGATAGAAGTTCTCCGGGCTGCCCTCGGAGCAGAACACCAGGGTCTTGGCAAACGCGGCCGGGGTTGTCAGAAGCGCCGCGGTGCAGACGGCAGCGAGCAGGATTGATCTGTTCACGGTTGGAACTCCCGGTTACGATTGTCGATGATACCACACGACCTTACCGGGATACGATCTACCGCATCATCATCCGTAACAAAAGTACCAGGTCCGAAACAAATAGGGCCACCCTGCCGCAGGCAGCAGGGTGGCCAACGGTCCGTTCGCTTACTTGCCCGGCAGCTTGTCGTCGACGCCCTTGACGTAGAAGTTCATGCCGAGGATCTGGCCGTCGGCGAGATGATCGCCGCCCTTGCACTCGACCTCCTTGCCGTCCTGCCCGACGACCGGGCATTTGAACGGGTGCAGCTTGCCCGAGGTGATCGCGGCCTGGGTCTCCTCCGCCATCTTCTTCACGTCATCAGGCATGTTGGTGTAGGGCGCCATCTCGAACATCTTCGAGTCGAGGCCGCCCCAAGTGTCCTCGGACTTCCAGGTCCCGTCGAGCTCGGCCTTGACGCGGGCGATGTAGTAGGGGCCCCAGGTGTCGAGGATCGAGGTCAGCTGCGCCTTCGGGCCGAACTTGATCATCTCGGAATCCTGGCCGAAGGCGAGCTTGCCGCGCTCGGCCGCGACCTGCATCGCCGCCGGGCTGTCGGTGTGCTGCATGATGATGTCGGCGCCCTGGTCGAGCAGCGCCTTGGCGGCGTCGGCCTCCTTGCCCGGATCGAACCAGGTGTTGACCCAGATGATCTTGACCTTGATGTTCGGATTGACCGACTGCGCGCCGAGCATGGTGGCGTTGATGCCGGAGACCACCTCGGGGATCGGGAACGAGCCGATATAGCCGAGCACGCCGGCCTTCGACATCTTGGCCGCGATCTGGCCCTGGATATAGCGGCCCTGGTACCAGCGTCCCGAATAGGTCGACATGTTCTTGTCGCGCTTGTAGCCGGTGGCGTGCTCGAAATGCACGTTCGGGTACTTCTTGGCGACCTTCAAGGTCGGATCCATGTAGCCGAACGAGGTCGTGAAGATCAGCTTGTTGCCGGCGCGGACGAGCTGCTCGATGGCGCGCTCGGAGTCCGGGCCCTCCGGCACGTTCTCGAGATAGGTGGTCTCGATCTTGTCACCGAGCTCCTTGACCAGCGCCTGCCGGCCGAGCTCGTGCTGATAGGTCCAGCCGAGATCGCCGATCGGGCCGAGATAGATGAAGCCGACCTTTAGCTTGTCGGCGGCATGCGCCACGCCGGCAATGCTTCCCGCCAGCACCAGCGCGGCGGCAGCTCCCAAAAGCCTTTTCATCATGGTCAATCTCTCCAAACAGCCAGGGGAATAACCGGTGAGCCCAAGCGTCGCGCCCCATCGCAGGCGCTCGGGATGAAGTCTCTAGCGATCGGGCACGAACACCGTGCCGAGCGCGGCGGGCGCCGTCGAGCCGCCGGTGCGGGCGCGCGACAGCAGCACCAGCACGATCACGGTGGCGAGGTAAGGCAGCGCCGACATGAACTGCGAGGGAATGCCGACGCCGGCGCCCTGCGCATGCAGTTGCAGGATCGTGACCGCGCCGAACAGATAGGCGCCGATCACCAACCGTCCCGGCCGCCAGGATGCGAACACGACGAGCGCCAGCGCGATCCAGCCGCGGCCTGCGGTCATGCCGGGAATGAAGAACGGCGTGTAGGCGAGCGGCAAATAGGCGCCGGCGAGGCCTGCGCAGGCGCCGCCGAACAGCACTGCGAGCATGCGGATGCGCAGCACGGGATAGCCGAGCGCATGCGCGGAGACATGATTGTCGCCGCAGGCGCGCAGCACGAGCCCGGTGCGGGTGCGGTACAGGAACCACCAGACGGCGACGATCAAGGCGATCGACAGATAGACGAAGCCGTCCTCGCCGAACAGGATACGGCCCAGCAGAGGGATATCGGTTAGAACAGGGACGGCGAGCTTGGGTGCCGTTGTGATGCGTTCGCCGACGAAGCGGGCGCCGATCAGGCCGGAGAGGCCGATGCCGAGGATGGTCAGCGCGAGGCCGGTCGCGACCTGGTTGACCGCAAGGCCGAGCGTCATGACCGCGAAGATCAGCGACATCAGCATGCCGGCAACGATGCCGCAGAGCGCGCCGATGATGATCGATCCCGACATCCACGCGCCGGCGAAGCCGCAGGCGGCGCCGACGATCATCATGCCCTCGACGCCGAGGTTGAGCACGCCGGCGCGCTCGGTGACCAGCTCGCCGGTGGCGGCCAGCAGCAGCGGCGTCGATGCGGCGAGCACCGACAGGATGATGGCTTCAACGAGCAGCACTTTGCACCTGCCGCGCGGCGGAGACGAGCTTGAACCGGTAGAGGATGAGGGAATCGCAGGCGAGCACGTAGAACAGCAGAATGCCCTGGAACACCTTGGTGACGTCGAGCGGAATCTTCATGGTGATCTGGGCCTGCTCTCCACCGATGAACGTCAGTGCGAGGAAAAGCCCTGCAATGAGTATTCCAACCGGGTTCAGCCGGCCCAGGAAGGCCACGATGATGGCGGTGAAGCCATAGCCCGGCGAAATGCCCGGTTGCAGATGCCCGATCGGCCCGGCGACCTCGATGATCCCCGCGAGACCGGCCAAGGCGCCTGACACGGCGAAGGTCAGGAGGATGAGCTGATTGGCATTGAAGCCGCCGAAGCGCGCCGCGCGCGGCGCGACGCCGACGACGCGGATCTCGAAACCCTTGATGGTGCGGTCGAGCAGCACGAACGCGCAGGCGACGACGATGAGCGCGATGATGCTGCCGAGATGCAGGCGGCCGCCTTCGATCAGCACCGGCACGGTGGCAACCGGGTCGAACTCCGCGGTCGTCGGGAAGTTGAAGCCGGCCGGATCACGCCAGGGGCCGCGGACGAGATAGTCGAGCAGGAGATCGGCGACATAGACCAGCATCAGGCTGGTCAGGATCTCGCTGGCGCCGAACTTCACCCGGCACAGCGCCGGGATCAGCGCATAGACGGCGCCGGCAACGGCGCCCGCGACCAGCATGGCCGGCAATACCCATTGGCCGGCGTCGGTGCCTTGAGTCTTCACGGCGATCCAGCTGCCGGCGACTGCGCCGATCAGGAACTGGCCCTCGGCGCCGATATTCCAAGCATTGGCGAGATAGCAAAGCGAGAGGCCGATCGCGATCATCACCAGCGGCGTCGCCTTGACCGCGATCTCCTGCAGCGAATAGCCGTCGGTCAGCGGCGCGATGAAATAGACGCCGAGCGCGGTGAACGGGTTCTTGCCCAGGAGAGCGAACAGCACGCTCATGGTGACGAGCGTCAGCCCGATCGCGATCAGCGGCGACACCAGGGCGATGGTGCGCGAGCGCTCGGCGCGCTTCTCAAGCACCAACTGCATGCGCGGCCTCCTTCTGGTCGAGACTGGCGCCGCCCATCAGCAGGCCAAGCTTCTCGCGCGTGGCCTTCGCGCGCGGCAGCGCTTCCGAGAGATGGCCGTGAAACATCACCGCGATGCGGTCGGCGATCTCGATGAGCTCGTCGAGATCCTGGCTGGTGACGAGCACCGCGGCGCCGGCGCTGGCGAGATCGATCAGCGCCTGGCGGATGATCGCAGCCGCGCCGGCATCGACGCCCCAGGTCGGCTGGTTGACGACGAGCACCGCCGGCCCGCGCAGGATCTCGCGGCCGACGACGAACTTCTGCAGATTGCCGCCGGACAGGCTCGCGGCTTCCGGATCGCGCTTCGCCTTGCGGACGTCGAACGTCTCGGTTGTCAGATCCACGGTTCGCAAGGTCGCGGCAGCGTTGATGAAGCCATGTCGGACCATGTCGCTGGCCGCGTGGCCGGTCAGCAGCGCATTCTCCGACAATCGCATGCGCGGCGCGGTGCCGTGCCCAAGCCGCTCCTCCGGCACGAAGGCTGCGCCCATCTTGCGCCGCTGGGTGATCGAGAGATGGCCGCAGGCCAGGCCGTCGATGATGACCGTGCCCGGTTCCCTGACGAGGCGCTCGCCGGAGAGCGCGGCAAACAACTCGTCCTGTCCGTTGCCGGCGACGCCGGCAATGCCGAGGATCTCGCCGCCCTTCAGCTCGAAGGAGATGTTGCGCAGGCTGACGCCGTGCAACTCGCTCGGGGCGAGGTTCAGATCGTTGACGACGAGGCGCGGCACGGTGGTGCGCCGTTCGGCCGGAGGCTTGACCTCCTTGATCTCGGTGCCGACCATCATGCGGGCGAGGGACGCCGCTGTCTCGTGCTTCGGATTTGTGGTCGCGACCTTCTTGCCGCCGCGCAGGATGGTGGCGGTGTCGCAGAGCCGCTTCACTTCGTCGAGCTTGTGGCTGATATAGAGGATGGCGCGGCCTTCGGCCTTCAGCCGCTCCAGCACGACGAACAACTGATCGGCCTCCTGCGGCGTCAGCACGGCGGTCGGCTCATCCAGGATCAGGAATTTTGGATTCTGCATCAGCGCGCGCACGATCTCGATGCGCTGCCGCTCGCCGACCGACAATTGCCAGACCTCGCGCTTGGGATCGAGCGGCAGACCGTAGTCGCGGGCGACGTCGGCGAGCCGCGCCGAGATCGCCTTGAACGGCTCCTTGCCGTCGAGCCCGAGCGCGACGTTCTCGGCGACGGTCAGATTGTCGAACAGCGAGAAGTGCTGGAACACCATGCCGATGCCGAGCGATCGTGCCTCGGCCGGCCCGGAGAGCTTGATCGGCGAGCCCTGCCAGAGCAGTTGCCCGGCGCTGGGCTGAACCAGCCCGTAGATGGTCTTGACCAGGGTCGACTTGCCGGCGCCGTTCTCGCCGAGCAGGGCGTGGATCTCCCGCGGAAAGATCTCGATGTCGATGCTGTCGTTGGCAACGAAGTCGCCGTAGCGCTTGGTCAGTCCGACCGTCTGCAGCAGCGGGTGCGAGGTCTGAGGCGTGGCCGGCGCGGGGTCAAGCATGTGCGTCTGGGCAGAAATGGAACTGCCTCAATTGTGAGCTAATTTGCGGCGGCGCGTAAGAGGCGAAAAGCGCCATCTTGTGCCCAACTCTTGCCC
Organism: Bradyrhizobium sp. USDA 4353; assembly: GCF_054063215.1. Taxonomy (NCBI): domain Bacteria; kingdom Pseudomonadati; phylum Pseudomonadota; class Alphaproteobacteria; order Hyphomicrobiales; family Nitrobacteraceae; genus Bradyrhizobium; species Bradyrhizobium sp. USDA 4353. Next base: position 7,568,703 of record NZ_JBSSGB010000001.1, on the reverse strand, counting down.
AGCCTTCGAAGCCGGATCTTGCCGACGCATGCGGTTGCGACGTCGGCTTCGCGCAACTCGTTGCGCTGCTCGCCGAAACTAACATGTGGCACTTTTGCGACAGTCGTTGGAATTCCATTAGGCCGCAGCAGTCTGCCCGTTGGATGAGCAGCGTCATGCCATCGGCGCTGGAGACCTGATCTCCCGGTCCGCAGGATGCGGAAGCGCTTCTGATCTCGCACCGCGCGATTTCGGAAAAACGCAGCAATGTGAAGCGCGAAGATGGGATTTGGCAGCCGAGGCGGCGCGACGAATCGTCCCACGGCAAGGATGTCCGGGCGGCGGCGCCGCAGTTCAATGCAGCGGAACTTTGGTCAAACCGCGGGCAAGACCTGGAGAAAGTTGAGGCTTCTCGCATGCAGGCAACGGCGCAATTGTGCATGCAAGTCGGGAATCGGCGCTTGTTAACTGGGGGTGTATTAGATGTCGTTTCGTCAAACCATTGCTGCTGCCTTGACGCTCGGCGCGGCTGTTCTCGCGTCGGCTGGTCTGGCCAGCGCGGCCGATCTGCCGGCCAAGGCGATCGCGAAGAAGGCTCCTGCGGAGCTGCCGTTCTTCCTCGTCGTCGATAATCGCGTCAGCTTCTCCTACATCTTCAATGCCCGCCAGCCGGGTGCCTGGACCGGCAACGCCAACGCCGGCTTCAACGCCAACACGGCCAAGCAGGTCTATTCGTTCACCCACTTCGATGTATGGGGCTACGGCACCAACTTCTTCACCATCTCGCTGTTCAAGTCGGATCGCAACGACCCGGCCGGTCCGTGCACGCAGACCGGCGGCATCGTGTCGCCCGCCGCGGGCTTCGCCTTCACGCCGGCGAGCTGCGCCGGCGCGACTGAGATCTACGGTCTGTTCCGCTCGACCTTCGGCTGGAACCAGATCTTCAACACCAAGGCCTTCACGATGGGCCCGCTGCAGAACATCTCGTTCGAGGTGGGCATGGATGCCAACACCGAGAACCGCTATTTCGGTGCAGCCAAGCGTGACGTCGTCGCCGGTCTGCAGTTCGCGTTCAACCTGCCGTATAAGGGTTACTTCAACGTCGCTCCCTTGATGTACTGGGAGTTCGCCAACCACAACTCGTTCTCGCAGTGCGGCGCGGGCTGGTCGAACCCCTGCATCGCCGACGGCAACACCTCGTTCAAGCCGACCTGGGCGGTCGAGACCAACTACTACATGGACCTCGGCTTCCTGCCCGAGAACATGCAGTTCTTCTCGATCTCGGGCCGCGCCGGCTGGTACGGCAAGAAGGGCTCGGATGCCGAGCCGCTGCCGGCCAGCGTCGCGAACGGCGTGTATCCGACCAAGGTCGAGTTCAACTCGGAGCCGATCCGTCTGACCTTCGATGCGTCAAAGGCGCTGTGGGGTGAGAAGCAGAGCCACATGATCGACGTCTGGGTGGCCTATCGCTACTGGCAGAACAAATTCGGCAACGACCACAACAATGCGGCCGGCTGCTCCGTCGCCGGCGCCAACGGCACCCGCATCAGCACCGGAGCGTGCACCGAGTCGTCGCTGTACTCGGGCGTGACCGTCAAGTTCTGATCAGCTCGCCAGCCAAAAAGGGCGCCGCGGCTTCGGCTGCGGCGCCTTCTCTTTGTTGAGGGATTATTTGTCCCACACCCCGACATGCAGCGCGGCGGCCTCGTCCTCCAGCAGCGGTCCGACGACCTCCGTCGCGCGCTGCCCGCTGGCGAAGACGTCCCGGCACGGCAGGTCCAGCGTCGGATTTTCCGGATGGTTGCCGGTGAAATCGCGCAGCCGATGCTCGCTCAATCCATAGACGACGCGGCCGATGCCGGCCCAGTAGATCGCGCCGGCGCACATCGCGCAGGGCTCGGCTGAGGAATACAGCGTGGCGGTTGCTCGGATCTGCGGTTTGAGCGTAGTGCAGGCCTGCGTCGCGATCAGCCGCTCCGCATGCGCCGTGGCATCACGTGAGGGCATGTAGCCGTTCTCGGCTTCGATCAGCACGTGGCCGTCGGCATCGACCAGAATGGCTGCGAACGGATGATTGCCATGCGCCAGGGATTGCCGGGCGACGGCGAAGCTGTGGCGCAGGAAATGCGCATCGCGTTCGTCTCGATCACCAGGGCTGGTCTCGTTCGTCGGACTGTCGCCGCTCACCATCATCCCTCCGCTGCACCCGATCTCCAATGCTGCGCTCTGGCGCCGGAACGCGCAAGGGAACCGATGTTGCCGAGCCCGCGTTCACGCGGCATCGGCAACGAGCAGGCAGGCGGGGCAATGGCGGCGAACACGGATTCGAAGGTCGCGGTGTACGCCGCACTCGCCGGCAATCTGCTCGTCGCCTGCACCAAGATCGAAGCCGCGGTCTGGACCGGCAGCTCGGCGATGATGAGCGAGGCGATCCATTCGGTCGTCGACACCTCCAACGAGCTTGTGCTGCTCTACGGCTTTCACCGCGCCAGCCGTCCGCCCGATCCCCGCCATCCGCTGGGCTACGGCCGTGAGCTGTATTTCTGGAGCTTCATCGTTGCGCTGTTGCTGTTTGCGCTCGGCGCCGGGGTCTCGCTGTATGAGGGCGTGGCGCATTTGATGCAGCCGGAGCCGATCGAGAATCCCGCAGTGAGCTATGTCGTGCTGGGCCTGTCCTTCATCTTCGAAGCCGCCTCGTGGTGGGTGGCCGTGAAGCGCTTTCGCGCCGCCGCCCCGGGACTGTCCTATGTGGAGGCCTTCCGGCGCAGCAAGGATCCGCCCGCCTTCATGGTGGTGTTCGAGGACAGCGCCGCGCTGATCGGCATCATCATCGCGGCAGCGGCGACCGCTGCGGCCGTCACGTTTGACGAGCCGGCGTGGGATGGCGTCGGCTCGATCCTGATCGGGCTGGTGCTGGCCGCAACCTCCATGGTGCTCGCGCGGGAGAGCAAGAGCCTGTTGATCGGCGAGCCCGCCGATCCCGAGCTGGCGCACTCGGTGCTGGAGATCGCGCGGGCATCGGCAGGCGTGCGCGCGGCCAACGGCCTGCTCACGGTGCAACTGTCGCCGCAGCAGGTCGTGGTCGCGCTCAGCATCGAGTTCGCTGATGAGCTACGCGCCGACGATATCGAGCGCGCCGTCGTCGCGATCGAGACCGAGCTGCGTGCCCGCCATCCCGTCATCGCGACGCTGTTCGTCAAGCCGCAGACTGGCAGTCGCTTTCGTGAGGTCAGCGAGCGCCAGTTGCAGGGCCGCTCCGCACCGGCCTAGCCCCGAGGGTCCATCGAGGGGCTGTCGCCGGCACGGCATCCATTGTGATCAGCGATAGACGACGTCGGTTCGCGCCGACGACAGCCGCACCAGCATGCCGATCTGATAGATCGCCGAGAGCGCCACGAGGATGTAGACGATCCGCGCGATCGGCGACGAGGTCGCAGTCTCGGCCGCCCCGTTGCCGAAGATGGCGGTCACGAGATCGAAGTCGAACAGGCCGACGAGGCCCCAGTTCAATCCGCCGACGATCACGAGAAGAAGAGTGATGATGTTGAGTGCCCGCATGGTTCTGCTCCTTGGCCAAGGCGATGATGCGGACCAAAGCGGCGCCAAGCGGCTCGTTCCCATTGCGGTGCCCTTGCGACCAAAGGCGCGCTCGCGAGCACGATGACGAGCAGGGCAGCGAGCGCCCAGAAGGCTGTGGTCAGGCTGGTGGCGGCTGCAACGAAGCCGATACCGGCGGGGCCGAGCAGCACGCCGGAATAGCCGGCGGTGGTCACGGCTGCAACGGCAAGGCCGACGGGCATGACGGTTTGTGCACCGGCCCTGCGGAACAGGACCGGCACCAGATTCGACGCGCCCAGGCCGATCAGGGCAAAGCCCGTAAGCGCTGCGATCACCGAGGGAATGACGAGCAGCACCACGAAGCCCAGGAGCGCCAATGCGCTTCCCCACAGCAAGGTGGCGCGATCGCCGATCCGCGCGACGACGGCGTCCCCTGCGAGGCGGCCAGCCGTCATGGCGATCGAGAACATGATGTAGCCGAGCCCGGCCTGCGCAGCCGGCAAACGCCCGGAGCCGCTGAGCAGCAGCGCGCTCCAGTCGAGCATGGCGCCTTCGACGAGGAACATGATCGCGGCCAGCGCTGCCAGCAGCAGCACGGCGCCGTGAGGCAGGACGAGCAGGGGCCCGGACTGCGCCGGCTTGCCCGCGAGCAGCCGTGGGGCCGCGAGCATCATCGCGGCCAACGCGAGCGCGGCGCAGGCGAGCGTGCCCGGCAATGGCGCGATCTCGAAGGCCAGCAACGCCGTCATCACGCCGGAGCCGGCGAAGCCGCCGATGCTGAATTGCGCGTGAAAGCCGGACATCAGCGGCCGGTCGCTCAGCCGCTCGACCTCGATCGCCTGGATGTTCACGGACACGTCGAGCGAGCCGAGCGCGGCGCCGAAGGCGAACAACGCCAGCGCAAGCGTGAGCGGCGTCGTGGCGATCGTCAACGGCGGCAGCAGGAGAGCGAGGGCAAACCCGCTGACCATCACAACCGGCTTGCTGCCATAGCGCGCGCTCAGCACCCCCGCGGCCAGCATGGATGCGACCGAGCCGACGCCGAGCGACAGCAGCAGCAGCCCGAGCGTGGCATCGTCCACTGCCAGCCGCTGCTTGGCGAACGGCACCAGCGGCGCCCAGCAGGCGATGCCGAAGCCGGCGACGAAAAAGGCGAGGCGTGTCGCGAGCTGCGCCGCGCGATTGTCTGAACTCATTTGCAGGTTCCTGGATGTGTGGAAGGCGCCGTCAACCGGGCGATGCGGCCGTGACGATGGGGACGCCCGCCCGTTTGAGCAAAGCCAGCCGGGCCGCCGGCGCATCATGCTCGACCACGAGCTGGCCGATCGTCTTGACGGCGGCAACGCGGTGATGCGCTCGGGTCTCGAGCTTCTCGTTGGTGACCATCGCGACGCTCACGCGGCTCCGCGAGAGCAGGGTGCGCTTGAAGGCTGCATCGGCCGGATCAATGGCGCTGAGACCGGCTTGTGCTGATAGGGCGCAGGCGCCGATGAAGCAGCGGTCGATGTTCAAGCGCTGCCCCTGCAGGAGGGCATCGGCGTCGACGCAGCCGCCCACGGCCGGGTGAACGGAGCCGCCGATCACGATCAATTGCAGGTCCTGCCGGTGCAGCACGGCTGCGGCGATGTCGATGGCGTTGGTCGCGACGATGAGATCGAAATCCTCGGGCAGAACTTCGGCCAGCGCGAGATTGGTGCTGCCGCTGTCGATGAACAGAAATTCGCCGCGCGCGATATTGCGTGCGGCGGTCCGTGCGAGCGCCAGCTTGCGGTCGCGATCCCTGCCGATCCGCGCCGCCATCGGTGTCATGCCGCCGGCAATCGGCAAGGCGCCGCCATACACCCGGCGGCAGCGTCCTTCGGCAGCGAGCGCGCGCAGATCGCGCCGGATCGCATCCTCCGAGACACCGAACTCGGTCGCGAGAGCGGCTGCGATGACGGCCTGTCCGGCAGAGAGACGGCCGGCAATCTGATCGCGGCGCGCGAGGGGAAGGTCTGACATGCCTCTTCTCTAGCATGCAAGAACAAGAAGTAAAACATGCATAATCGTGTATCGTGCAGATTGTTGTTTTCGTCGGCGGCCGAGCGTGCCATTGCGTGGGTGTTGAAGTGACCGGGAGCAGGATGTGACCGCCGCCTATTCGTCAGCCCCGCCGGCCTTCGTTGCCGTCGACTGGGGAACCTCCAGCTTTCGGGCCTGGCTGATGGCCGCGGACGAAACGGAGCTTGCGGAAACGCGCGGCAGCGAGGGCATGTTGCATTGTGCGACGTCGGGCTTCGCGCCGGTGCTGCACGATCATCTCCGCAAGCTCGGCGCAGCCGCCGAGCTGCCCGTTCTGATCTGCGGCATGGCCGGAGCGCGGCAGGGCTGGGTCGAGGCGCCCTATCTGCACACGCCGACCCGGCTCGATGCGCTGCACGACGGTGCTATCAGCGTGACCACGGACGGCGATGTCCGCATCCTGCCCGGGCTCGCCCAGGCGCGCGCCGATCGGCCCGATGTGATGCGGGGCGAGGAAACCCAGCTGCTCGGCGTCACCGAGCCGGAATTCTCCGGCATCGTCTGCATTCCCGGCACCCACAGCAAATGGATCCGGATCGAGGCGGGTGCCGTGGTCGACTTCGCGACCTACATGACCGGCGAGCTGTTCGCCGTACTGTCCCAGCACAGCATTCTGACGCACGCCGTTGCGCCCGATAGCGCAGATGCCGCGGACGGCTCGGCGTTCCGCGCCGGTCTTGCGACAGCGCAGGCAGCTCCGACTGCGCTCAGCAGCACCCTTTTTCGACTCCGTGCGGCGCAACTGCTTGGCTTCGAGCAACGATCCGACGGGGCCGCGCGTTTGTCCGGCCTGTTGATCGGCAACGAGATCGCCGACGCTCGCGCGCAGTTCGGCGCAGATCGTCCGCTGCGGCTGATCGGAGCCGGCCGGCTCGGCCGTCTCTATCGCGCTGCGTTGACCGCAAGCGGTTTCACCGTGACCGAATGCGACGCCGAGCAGGCGTCCCGCCGCGGCCTCGTCAAGGCAGCCCGGCAGATCTGGGGAGCACGTTTCTCATGACACAGTCCGTTGCCTGGCCGCCGGTCAAGCGATCTCTCGTGGCGATCCTGCGCGGCATCAAGCCCGATGAGGCCGAGGGGATCGTCGACGTGCTGATCGAGGCGGGCTTCGAGATGATCGAGGTGCCGCTCAACTCGCCCGATCCGTTCGTCTCGATCGAGCGGCTGGCGAAACGGTTCGGCACCACCTGTCTGATCGGTGCCGGGACGGTGGTGAATGCGCCGGATTGCGTGCGCGTGGCGGAGGCCGGCGGGCGGTTGATGGTCAGCCCGAATGTCGATGCTGAAGTGCTGGCGACAGCGCAAGCCTACGACATGGTGACGATGCCCGGCGTATTCACACCGACCGAAGCGTTCCTCGCCTTGCGCTCCGGCGCGTCGGCGTTGAAGTATTTTCCCGCCTCGGTGCTCGGACCTTCTGGGATTGCGGCGCAGCTCGCCGTGCTGCCGAAGGGCGTCGTGGTCGGTGCGGTCGGGGGCGTCTCCGAGAAAAATCTCGCCAGCTACGTTGCGGTCGGTGTGACCGCTTTCGGCCTCGGCTCGAGCCTCTACAAGCCGGGCATGACGGCGAGCGACGTGCGGGAAACCGCCTCGGCCTCGGTCCACGCTTATGACGCGGCGGTGGCAGCCGGCTGAGCCGTCCGCCTCATGATGGTTCCGTGACAGATTTATGAAACTGGCGCTTGGCTGCGGCGTTGAAAGGGAACTCATTCTTGTTCTTTCAACGCCATCGCGATGCCCAGAGTGATCGGAAACAAAATCTCCAGAGGTCCCGCTCTCGGTGCCGCCATCCGCGTGAAGCCGACGAAGATCGATGAGACGATCGCGGATTTTGCTGCGCGCACCACCAAACCGTCCATTCAGACTCTTGGGCGCGGCCTGTCCTGGGGCGCGGATGAAAAGGTCTGGCTGGCGCTGAGCGCGGTCGGATGGATCATCAGCCGGGGCCAAGCCCGCCCGGTGCGACGCGCAGCGAGCCACGCACTTCTCGTGACCGTTGCCGTGTCGGCGCTGCCGCATCTGTTGAAATCGATGTTCAACCAGACACGGCCGGATCGTGAGACGGTGCGAGGTCATCTCAACGGCGTGCAGCGGTCGGGCCATGCGGAGGATGCCTTCCCGTCCGGGCACGCGCTGCATATGGGGGCGCTGTACTCGGCGGCGAGCACGCTTCCGGCTGCCGCGCGGATTGGAATCAGGAGCGCCGCACTCGGCCTATGCGCCACGCGCATTCTCATCTTGGCGCACTGGGCCAGCGATGTCGCCGTGGGATTTATGATCGGAGCCTTGGTCGAACGCGGGCTGCGGCTGTGGACCGGCTACGGCCAGGACGGAGCCAGCCGGCGATGACCGAATATCTGATTCGTTTTCTGATCGGCGGCATCATCGTCTCGGCCTTCGCCATGATTGGTGACGTGCTGCGCCCGAAGAGCTTTGCGGGCCTGTTCGGCGCAGCCCCGTCAGTGGCGCTGGCAACGCTGGGCGTTGCGGTGGTGTCGCATGGAGCGGCCTATGCCGCGGTCCAGAGCCGCTCGATGATGTTCGGCGCAGTTGCGCTCTGTCTCTACAGCGTAACCGTATGCCAGCTGCTGATGCGATTGCACTTGCGCGCTCTCCAAGCGAGCCTGCTTGCGACAGTGGTTTGGCTGGTCGCCGCGCTCGGCTTTGAAGTGATCTTCTCCGGAGGCGCGTGATGCTCATCCGCGTCTCTCCGTCATCGCTCAAGGACGGCAAGTGGCACGAATATGTAGTCCGCTTCTTGCTGGGCGGGGCGGCGACCGTCGTGACGGGACTGATCGCGAAGGGCTTCGGTCCGGCGATCGGCGGCCTCTTTCTCGCGCTGCCGGCGATCTTCTGTGCCAGCGTGACCTTGATCGAGACCCACGAGATCAGGCGCAAGCGCCACGAGCGGCTGGCCGGCGAGCGGCGCGGGCGTGAAGCGGCGGCACTCGACACGGCGGGCGCGGCGCTCGGTAGCATCGGTCTGCTTGCATTCGCTGCATTGTTCTCCACGCTTGTCACATCCGGCGTCGCCGTCGCTTTTGTGGCGGCGACGGCGGCCTGGCTCACCGTCTCCGTGAGCGCGTGGTGGATCAGGCGCAAGCTCCGTGTCACCGCAGCGCGCCGGGCGATGAGCCGCTCGGACGCAAATCTCCAGCGACGCTGGCCGCTCGCCAACTCGCCCCGGCGCTGATCTCCGGCGAACGGCCGTCCTCCGACACCCGCGCGAACACGCGCAGCGCCCGGCCGCGCGGAATAGCCGTGCGCCCGATCCGAGGTGAGCGGGCTCCCGATCGCGCGGCGGTGTGCGCATGCGTCGGACGCGGAGCTGCTCGGCGCCGGTTCCCTCAAAAATAGATTGAATTCAAACCATTTTGCTTCAAGTGATTGGCGCATGGCATCGCCTCCGTCCACCGCCCGTCTGCGTTTTGGATTCGCGCTCGTCGGGCTCGCCCGCCGCTGGCGGCGGGCGCTCGACGAGCGGATGGGCGCGCTCGGCCTGTCGGATGCGGCCTGGCCGCCGCTGGTGCATCTCGATCGCTCCGGTGATGGCATCACCCAGAATGAGTTGGCGGCGCGCTGCGGCATTGACGGTTCGAGCCTGGTGCGCCTGCTCGATCTTCTCGGCGAGCGCGGCCTGATCGAGCGGCGGATCTCGCCCACCGACCGCCGCTCGCGGCTGGTCTTCCTCACCGCGAAGGGCAGGCGAATGCTGGCATCCGTCTATCGCGTCCTGCGGGAGGCCGAGAGCGAGATGCTCCGGGACATCGACGACACGCGCCTGCAGGCGACGCTTGAGGTGTTCGCCCGGATCGAGCAGCGCCTTAGCGAAGGGGACGATCAGGAATGAATGCGCCAACCGCGTCACGGCTGGGCTTCGACGGAGCCAAGCTCGCCTTTGGCTTTCGAACCGCGATCGCTGCCTGTCTCGCGCTCATGCTGGCCTGGCTGGCCGGATTGGAGCACCCGCAATGGGCGGGCATGACGGTGTGGGCGGCCTCGCAGCCGCTGCGCGGACATCTTCTGGAAAAGAGCGCGGCCCGGCTTGCCGGCACCATCATCGGTGTGCTGTTCGGCCTGGCCTTGATGCGCGTCGCGCGCGGCGACCCCATGATCCTCGTGATCGGCATCTCGCTCTGGATCGGCCTCTGCGCCTTCGCCGGCAATCTCGTCCGTGGCTACGCCTCCTATGCGGCGATCCTCTCCGGCTATTCGGCGGCAATGGTGGCGCTGCTCGATGCAGCTCATCCCGAGCATGTGCTGGCGTTGGGGACCGACCGCGTGCTCACCGTCGCCGTCGGCATTCTGGCCGCGCTGCTCGTCGGCCTGCTGTTCGCCGCGCCCGGCGACGATGTGTCGGTGCTGGAGAAAGTACGGCACCTCAACACCCGGCTGATCGCCGACATCGTCGCGCGGCTGAGCGCGGCGCCGGTCTTGGAGAATGAGCAGCGTTCGATCCTCTCGGACATTTCGGCGCTGGAGGGCCTGCTCGACCTGCATGGCGCCGGCTCCCGTTATCGGCGCCGGCTGGTTCGCAAGGTCCGCGCGGTCCTGGCGGCGCAGGTCTCGGCCGTGCTGTGGCTGCGCTCGGACGACAGCCGCGCAAGTGATGCAGTGCTTGTCGACCGGGTGGCGGACACGAACTTATCCGACGCTGGACAATCCTCGTTGGCGCTGCAGCGCTTGTACGAGGCCGCGACAGTCACACATCCGCAGGGGCCACTGACATCCATCCTGAACGATCTGGCGGCAGCCACGAGCAGCCTGGATGATCTCGACAGAGAGCCTGGCACAGGCCCCTTTCTACATCGCGATTGGATGCTGGCGCGCCGCGCGATGCTGCGCGCCCTCGTCGCGATGCTGGCCACCGGCCTGGTCTGGCTCGTGACCGGCTGGGAGATGGGCGGCTTCATGATGCTCGGCACGGCGATCATGCTGTCGGTGTTCTCGACCTTCGAGAAGCCGGCCGCGATCCTGCCTCACGTGCTCGCCGGACAGGTGCTCGGGGTGGGCCTCGCCTTGATCTGCCGCTGGCTGGTCTGGCCCTATGTCGGGGGATCGCTCGGGGCGGTTCTGGCGATGATGCCCTTCATCCTGCTCGGCGCACCGCTGTCGGCGCATCGCCTGACCCAGCGCCTGGCATTCGACGTCAACATGGTGCTGTTGCTGATGCTGCAGCCGAGTTGGCCGCAGACCATGACCTTCGAGCATTCGCTGATGGCCAGTCTCGCAGTCGTCGCAGGCCCGGTGGTCGGGCTGATCGCCTTCAGCCTGATCTACCCGGTCGACAGCCGCCGGCGCTACGAGGCCGTCAGATATGCGATGATCGACGATCTCGAGCATCTCGCGGCCACTGCCCTGCAGTCGGACCGCCGCAAGCAATGGCGCGCGCTGCTGCACCATCGCGTCCTGCTCGCCGTCTATTGGGGGGAACGCGCCTCCTATCCCACGCCGCGCCTCGCCGAAGATGCGTTGGCGTTGTTGTCCGTCGGTCAGGCGATCGAGCAGCTCGGCGAACTCGCCGCACGCGCACCGTCACCCGGCGTCAAGCGGCGCTGCGCGGCGACGCTGGAAAGGCTGCACCGGATCGGCACGGACCCGCTGCGCGCGGCGCGTGCCTTGCTCGCCATGGTCCGCCGGCTGCCGGCCGAGAGGGCCGGCGGCACGACGGTGCTGGCGCAGGCGGCGGCGAAGCTTGCCGAACGCCCGGCAGCCTTTCGCAAGACAGCAGCCGACGCGCGCTAGCTCGCCGCAGCGTTGATCTCCGGCGCGCTGCTGTGCTCCGCCGATTGCGTGAACGCCTGCAGCGCCTCCGCCATCTGGATGCGGCCGCCGACGCCGGTGATCACCACGTCCACCATCGTGAAGGATGAGTGGAAATGGCCGCGCGCCTTGAGCTGGCCGACCGGCACGCCGGCAGCCGACAGGGCCTCGGCATAGGCAATGCCCTCGTCACGCAGCGGATCGAACTCGCAGGTGACGATATAGGCCGGCGGCAATCCCTTCAGCTGGCCGCGCAGCGGCGACACCCGCGGGTCCGTACGGTCAGCCGGCGAGCAGTAGATGTCCCAGAACCAGTACATCAACCCGCGCGTCAGGAAGTAGCCGGCCGCGTTCTCGGTGTAGGACGGACGATCGAAGCTGCAATCGGTGACTGGGCACACCAAGAGCTGGCCACCGATCGCAGGACCGCCGCGGTCGCGCGCCAATTGGCAGGTGACGGCCGCGATGTTGCCGCCGGCGCTCCAGCCCGCGACCAGGACCGGCCCCTCGCGGCCGCCGAGCTCGGCCGCGTGCTCGGAGATCCACTTCGCTGCCGCGTAGCCATCCTCGGCTGCGGCGGGGAAGCGATGCTCCGGCGCGTGGCGGTAGTTCACGCTGACGAAGATCATGTTGGAGCGGCGGCACAGGTCGCGGCAGAACGGATCGTCCGACTGCTCGTCGCCGAGCACCCAGCCGCCGCCATGGAAGTACACGACGATCGGATGCGGTCCGGGCGTGGCGGGCCGATAGAGGCGGTAGGCGAGGGGACCATCGGCGCCCGGCAGCGTGCCGTCCTTGACCTCGCCCACAGGGCGGCCCGGCGGCCGGGCCTTGTTGAACTCGGCGACGAAGTCGCGGGCGCCTTGCGCGCCCATCGATTCGATCGGCGGCAGGTTCATCTCGGTGAGCATGTTCAGCACCAGCCGCACATCCGGCTGCAGCTTCACGATCTCACCGTCATTGCATTGCGTGGCGCCGTCCGGACCCGTGAGCTTGAAGCCGAGCATCCCGCGCTTCACGACCTCGTTGCAGATGCCGCGATACGGCCCGACGCCGCCGGTATAGGGCATCAAGGTCTGCGGCTTGCCCGGCACGTTGGCGCCCGTGTACCAGGTGTTGGCGAGCCGATGCAGCGTGACGGTCGAACAGTCCGCCATGTGGCGCATCCAGCCGGCCTGCGCCGTCTCGGTCGGCTCGATGGTGGTGAAGCCGGCGTCGCGTAGCGCGGCCAGGCGCTCGACCACGAAGTCGACATGCTGCTCGATCGACACCGCCATGTTCGACAGCACCGACGGGCTGCCGGGACCGGTGATCAGGAACAGATTCGGGAAGCCGGCGACGGTCAGCCCGAGATAAGTCTCCGGGCCGTTCGCCCAGCTCGCGTCGAGCGACTTGCCGCCGCGGCCCTTGATCGGATGAATCGCGCGGATCGCGCCGGTCATGGCGTCGAAGCCGGTCGCGAACACGATGACGTCGACGTCGAAGCTGCGCTTGTCCGTCTTAATGGCGCCAGAGGTGATCGACGCGATCGGCTCCTTGCGCAGGTTCACCAAGGTCACGTTCTCGCGGTTGAACGTGGCGTAGTAGTTGGTGTCGAGGCACGGCCGCTTGGCGCCGAACGGATGATCGTGAGGCGTGAGCGCCTCGGCCGTCTCGGGGTCCTTGACGATCTCCCGTATCTTCTCGCGGATGAGATCGGCGAGCAGCGCGTTGCCGTCGGCATCGACGCCCTGGTCGGCCCAGAGCTGGGTCAGCATGCCGACGAGATCGCCGGATGCCCACATCTTCTCGAAGCGCTCGCGCCGCTCGGCCTCGGTCAGCGCCCAGCTGAATTCCGTGGCCGGCGGGATCGGCACGCCCGTCATCGACCAGCGCGCCTGCTCGCGGAGACCGGCGCGATCCTGTGCGAGCTGCGCGGCGCGATCGGCCGGCAGCGGACCGTTATGCGCGGGTAGCGCGAAGTTTGGCGTCCGTTGGAATACGGTCAGCTGCGCGGCCTGCTCGGCGATGATCGGGATCGACTGGATGCCAGATGAGCCGGTGCCGATCACGGCGACCCGCTTGCCTCGGAGGTCGACACCATCATGCGGCCAACGGCCCGTGAAGTAGATCTCGTCCTTGAAGTCATGCACGCCGTCGATTTCCGGCGGCTTCGGCTGCGACAGGCAGCCGGTCGCCATGATGTAGTGGCGGCAGGATACGGCAGGGCCGTTGTCGGTCGTCAGCAGCCAGCGCTCTTGGCCCTCATCCCAGGACGCGCCGAGCACGCGGGTGCCGAAGCGGATGTCGCGGCGCAGATCGTAACGGTCGGCGACGAAGCCGAGATAGCGCAGGATCTCCGGCTGGGTCGCGTATTTCTCCGACCATTGCCAGGCGGTCTCGAGCTCGGGATCGAAGGTGTAGCTGTAGTCGACGGTCTGGATGTCGCAGCGGGCGCCGGGATAGCGGTTCCAGTACCAGGTGCCGCCGACATCCTGGGCGGTGTCCAGCGCCACGGTCGAGAAGCCCGCCTTGCGCAGGCGATGGAGCAGGTACAATCCCGCAAATCCGGCGCCGACGACGGCGACATCCACCGTCTGGGGTTCGCCGTGAGTCGATTCCTGCGCGCGTGCCTCGACCAGACCGTCTGACATGCTGACCTCCCGATGATTTTGTGATTGAGGGAAAGGCTAGCGCTGCTCGCAAGATTTGTCATTAGGGCTCGTAACCATCTCCGGTTGCTGCACTGCAGGTATCGCACTGCATCGTCGAGCCAAGGCGCTGATTTTGCATCGCCGGTCAAAATGCGCTGATGGAGTGGACAAGACCCTGAGAAAGCGACAGAAAGCGCTTCTGCCGCGGTGCATTCACCAAGTTTCAACCCACCGCGACTGTAACAACCGCTACACTACGCCACACCCACGATTGATCAGGCCAGGCCCATGCCGCTCTCGCTGCCCAAGCAAAAGATCCGTGTTCTGCTCCTGGAGGGCGTGAACGACTCGGCCGTCCGCATGTTCGAGGCCAGCGGTTATACCGAGGTCGAACGGCTGCCCAAGGCGCTCGGCTCGGCGGAATTGAAGCGCATGCTGTCCGGCGTGCACATGCTCGGCATTCGCTCGCGCACCCATCTGACCGCCGATGTCTTGCAGGCGGCTGACCGGCTCATGGCTGTCGGCTGCTTCTCGGTCGGCACCAACCAGGTCGATCTCGATGCCGCCAAGCGGCTCGGCATTCCCGTGTTCAACGCGCCCTATTCGAACACCCGCAGCGTCGCCGAGCTGACGATCGCCGAGGTCGTGATGCTGATGCGGCGGATCTTCCCGCGCTCGGTGTCGGCGCATGCCGGCGGCTGGGACAAGTCCGCCAATGGCAGCCGCGAGGTGCGCGGCAAGACGCTCGGCATCATCGGCTACGGCAATATCGGCTCGCAGCTCTCGAACCTTGCCGAAGCGATGGGCATGCGGGTGATCTACTTCGATCTCACCGACAAGCTCCGCCACGGCAATACCGAGCCGGTCGAGAGCCTGGACGAGCTGCTGGCCAATAGCGATGTCGTCTCGCTGCACGTGCCGGAGACGCCCGCGACCGCCAACATGATCGGCGAGCGCCAGATCCGGCACATGAAGGACGGCGCTTATCTGATCAACAATTCGCGCGGCACGGTGGTCGACATCGATGCGCTGGCGAGCGCGCTGCGCGAGGGCAAGCTCTCGGGCGCCGCGGTCGACGTGTTTCCGGTCGAGCCGGCGTCGAACGCCGATCCGTTCGTGTCGCCGCTGCAGGGCCTGCCCAACGTGATTCTCACCCCGCATGTCGGCGGCTCCACCGAGGAGGCGCAGGATCGCATCGGCGGCGAGGTCGCGCGCAAGCTGATCGACTATTCCGACGTCGGCTCGACCTTCGGCGCGGTCAACTTCCCGCAGGTGCAACTGCCCGCGCGCCCGACCGGCACGCGCTTCATCCACGTCCACCGCAACGTGCCGGGCGTGCTGCGCCAGGTCAACGAGGCGGTGGCGCGGCACAACATCAACATCCTCGCGCAATATCTGCAGACCGACCCCGAAGTGGGCTACGTCGTGCTCGAAACCGACGTCGTCGGCGGCGAGGGCGAGGAGCTGCTGTCGGAGCTGCGCGCAGTGGAAGGCACCATCCGCGTGCGCGTGCTGTACGATCACGACCGGCCGTGAGCGGGGGGAAGGCTGACGTCGATGAGCGCACAGTCCCCATCCTCGTCAGCCTCCGCCATCGTGCTCAGCACGACCGTTCCGGCGCGTGTGCTGCGGCATGATCCGCAATATGGCATGTCGACCTTGTTCTTCGCCGATGGCGAGCTGCGCGTGCCGATGGTCGATGCCGACATCGACGCCGGCGTGTCCGTGACCATCGAGGCGCGCGACGTCTCGATTGCGCTGTCCCGGCCGATGGACGTGTCGATCACCAACCGCCTGCCGGGCCGGATCGAGGAGATCCTGCCGCTCGATCCGCCCTATGTGCGGGTCACCTTCGATCTCGGTTCAACGAAGCTGCATGCGCTGGTGACGCTCGAATCCGTCGAGCGGCTGGCGCTGGAGCCGGATCTCTCGGCCTGGGCGATGATCAAGAGCGTCGCGATCGGGCCCGGCGCGGTTCGGCCTTCGGAGCTGCCTCGGCCGCGCCGCTGGCCCGCTTCTGATAGCGGGGATCGGTAGCCTTCTGCAGCTCGCCAAGCGCGGCCGCCGTGGCGGTGCGCGTGCGCCGTTGCATCGATTGGTACAGCGCGATCAGTCGTTCGCCGAACGGCGTGATCTCAGCGCCGCCGCCGCGCCGGCCGGGATGCGTCTCGAACACCGGCGTCTCGAAGGTGCGGTTGAGCGCATCGACCATGAGCCAGCATTTGCGGTAGGAGATGCCGCTGGCGCGCGCCGCCCCGAGGATCGAGCGCTCCCTGCGGATGTAGTCGATCAGCAGCAGATCCTCCGGCGACAGGCTGCCGCCATTGCCGAAGTGGATGGTCAGCTCGATCTGCGCTGCGCGCTTCATGTCCGTCCGATCTGCAGTTACATGACTCTGATCATGTCATGCGCATTCACGCGATGTCATGACCCGACGAGACCAGTCCGTCAACCAATCGGCGTGCCCGGCGACTTCGGCTGAAACGTATTCGGCCATATCGCCGGTATAATTTTGCCACTCGCTCATCATCGCCGGCGAAACTGCGGTGATGATCGGAAGCCCAGCCGAGATCGCCGCGCCGAACGCGTCGGCGAGCCCGCCGCCCGCCGCTTCCTGCTTGCCGAACTTGCTGAGGATGACGACGTCAGTGCCGCGGATGATCGACTGCTGGACGGCGGCACAGGCGAGCGCCAGCCCTTCGGGGTCGAGATTGCAGGCCAGCGAGCCCGGACCGAGATCCTGCGAGATCGAGAACAGCCTATTGTCATCGAGGCTGCGCAGCATCATGGCCTTGCATGGCTTGGCCTTATCAGCGCTACTCTCGACAACGCCGGACACGCGCAATCCCGCCTCTGCAAGGCGCACGGCGAAACCGCCGAGCAGCTCCTGGATCACACTGGACGCAGCGCCCTGCAGCGCGACGATCTGATACGCCCCGACCTGAGCGACACCCATGGCAATCCTCCTCACACCCTGGCGGAGACGCGGCCCGCCGTCCGACCGGTTTGCATGATCTGGTGAACGGCCGAGACGACGCTCGCGGCGATCGCTTGCCCGCGTTCGTCCATGCCGGTCCAGGCGGCCTCGCGGCCGCGCGGATCGATTTCGAGCAGCTTGACGTTGGCCGGCACGCGCATCCCGTCACGCGCGATGCCGCGCAGTGCGCCGTCGAGCGGCGCCAGCACCGGCGTGCCGCCGAGCGAGCCGAGCTGCATGCCCTTGTAGACACGTGTGCCGATGTCGAGCGGCGTGTGCCAGACGGCGTCCTGGTCGGAATAGACGAAGCGCTCGCGTCCGGCGCCGCCGAGATCGCGGGCCCTGCCGTCGGCGTTGCGCGTGGTGCCCTGTGCGACGATCGCGCCGGTCTCGCACGGGTGCGTCTCGATCGCGATGTCGCAATTGTGCCCGACGGCAAAGCGCGGGCCGATGCCCACCGCGATGCCGGCGACGCCGCGCAGATCCGGCGTGACCAGATGCTTCTGCATGCGCGCATCGACCATGACGGAGGGATAGCGGAAGGCGATGATGTCGGTGAGATGCATCCCTGTCACGGCGATCCGATCGGGCTCGCGGTGAATCCGCACGACATCCGTGATGCTCTCGGCGCGCGCGCCGATCACGCCGCCGACCTCGCGCGTCTCGCCGAACAGCACGTCATGAAACGCCATGCCGCGGCGGATCACCGGCGGAAAGGCATCGTGACACAGCACGATCGCGAAGCGGGCGTGGCTGAGCTTCGCCGCGACGGCGGAGGCGATCTCGTTGGTCCCCAGCACCAACGCCAGCGGCTTGGGCGCGTTCGGATGCCAGGTGACGGCGGTGGCGTTCATGCTGATGACCTCGTGTTGCGAGATCGAGGTAGCAAGCGTCGGGCCAGCAGCCAGGCGACAGGACAAGCCGTTCAAGTCTTTCACAAAATCCGCGAAGGCTGTGTCCTCTCGGCTCAGAAGCTATATTGTTTCGGATATAACACGAGGTGCTATATTGTCGCGTATACAACATGGCGTGATGGTGGAGACGGGGCCGGATGTTCGACTCAGGCGAGCGGCTCTTCGCGGCGGACCAGCGCGACGCCCTTGACCTGGGCGTAGACAAGAAGGCCAGCCTGGAGGCCAAGCTCGTTCCACGAGCGCTGCGTGACGCGCGACAGCAGCCGCGCGCCCTGGCCCTCCTCGCCGAGGCCGAGCAGAGCGGTGACGCGGTGATCCGATTGGCTGCGGATCTCGAGGATCCTGGCCCTGAGCACGTTGACGATGGTGCTGCGGCTGGGGGCCTCGACCGCGAGGCTGACATCATCGGCGAGCACGCGCAGGCGGCGGCGCGTGCCCAGGGTGAGCGGCTCGGCCGGCACCAGGAAGTATCCGCCGTCGACGTCGAGCGTCGCCATGCCGTCGGTCGCATCCTGCTTCAGCACGGTGGCGTCGAGGCTCACGGCGGCATCCCGTGACAGCGCGAGGGGCAGCGACAGATCGGCCTGCAACTTGGACAGTGGACCCGACGCCAGCACGGCGCCATTGCGCATCAACACCAGCTGATCGGCAAGCCGCTCGACCTCGGCGATGTCGTGGCTGATGTAGAGGATCGGCAGGACGAGCGCGGCGTGCAGCCGCTCCAGATAGGGCAGGATCTCATCCTTGGTCATCTGGTCGAGCGCCGACAGCGGCTCGTCCATTAGCAGGAGCTTGGGCTGACTGAGCAGCGCGCGGCCGATCGCGACGCGCTGCCGCTCGCCGCCCGACAGGTGCCGCGGCGAGCGCTCCAGCAGCCTGGCGATGCCCAAGAGCCCCACGATCTCGTCGAAGCCAATTGCGCCGGCTCCGGTCTTGCCGGGATGGCCATACATCAGGTTGCGGCGAACCGAGAGATGCGGAAACAGATTGGCTTCCTGGAACACGTAGCCGATCGGACGCTGATGCACCGGGCGGAAGTGCTTCTCGTCCTGCCAGACGTCGCCGGCGACGGAGCAGAGTCCGTTCAGGCGATTGAGGCCGGCAATGCAGCGCATGACGGCCGTCTTGCCACAGCCGGAGGGACCGAAAATGGCGGTGACGCCGCGGGCTGGCACCTCGAACCGCGCATTCAGCTCGAAGCGGCCGAGCGTGCCGCGGAAGTCGACCTTGACCGTGCTCATGAGGCGCTTTTCGTCATCTTCTTCTCGATCAACATCATCGTCAGAATGACGGCAAACGAGAACACGACCATGCCGAGCGCGAGCGCCGAGGCCTCGGTCCATTGCGAGGTCTCGACATAGTCGTAGATCGCCACCGACAGCACCTTGGTCTTGCCGGGGATGTTGCCGCCGATCATCAGCACGACGCCGAACTCGCCGACGGTGTGGGCAAAGCCGAGGATGGCGCCGGTGAGAAAGCCCGGGCTCGCCAGCGGCACGGCGATGGTCCAGAACGCGAGCCACGGCGAGGCCCGCAAGGTCGCCGCCGCCTCCATCGGCTTCTCGCCCATCGCCTCGAAGGCGTTGCGGATCGGCTGCACCACGAACGGCATCGAGAACAGCACCGAGCCGATCACGAGGCCGGGAAATGTGAAGGCCAGCGTGCGTGCGCCCCACAGCGAGGCCAGGGCCCCGCCGGGGCCGCTCGGGCCGAGCGCGACCAGCAGATAGAAGCCGAGCACGGTCGGCGGCAGCACCAGGGGGATCGCGACCAGCGCCGCGACCGCCTCCTTCCACCACACTTGTGACCGCGCCAGCCACCACGCGATCGGCGTGCCCACGAGCATCAGGATGACGGTCGTGAGCGCCGCGAGCTCGAGAGTCAGCCGGATCGGTTGCCAGATATCGGCGGAAACGTGCAGGTTCATCCTTTGGGCATCATCGATCGAAGGGCTCAGCTGCCCGACTTCGAGTCCAGAGCATAGCCGAACTTCTCGATGACGGCACGGGCTTCCGGGGTCTTGAGGAAGGCGAGAAAGGCGGTGGCCGCCTCGTTGCCGGCCGAGGCCTTCAGCAGCACCGCGTCCTGCCGGATCTCGGTGTAGAGGTTCTGCGGCACCAGCCAGCGCGAGCCGCCGGCATTCGGCATCAGTTGCGACAGCGCCACGAAGCCGAGCTCGGCATTGCCGGTGTCGACGAACTGGAACGCCTGCGAGATGGTGTTGCCCTGCACGATCTTGGGCTGGATTGTCTCATAGAGCTTGAGCGCCTTCAGTGTCTCGACAGCGGCGGCGCCGTAAGGCGCGGCTGTGGGATTGGCGATCGACAGCTTGTTGAAGGCATTTGCCTTGAGCGTCTCCTCGCCCTTGACCGTGTTCGCATCCTTGCTCCACAGCACGAGCTTGCCGATCGCATAGGTGAAGCGGCTGTCGGCGACGCCGAGGCCGTCATCGACCAGCTTCTTCGGCCGCTCATCGTCCGCAGAGAGCAGGATCGCGAACGGCGCGTTCTCCTTGATCTGGGTGTAGAACTGGCCTGAGGAGCCGAAGCTCAGCACTAGCTCGTGGCCGGTCTTGGCCTTGAACAGGCCGGCGATCTGCTTGGCGGGCTCGGTGAAGTTGGCGGCGACCGCGACGTTGGCGCTGCCGGCAAAGGCGTTCGCGCCGGTCAAAAGGGCAACAGCCGCGCAGAGGGCGGCGGTGGCGAAGCGCATCGATCTCATCACATTGTCCTCGTTATATTCACCAAGCGAGTTCGTTGCGGTGAATTGCAAGTCCCGTTCCGCTGCATCGGCGGAGCGGATGCCGTGCTATATCCATTCGTATATATCAGAATAGACAGCTCGGCCGGTTCCCGTCAACACGAGGGACTGCCGCGTGCCGACGCGATCCGCGTCAATGTTCGGATTTCGACAATCGCTGCGGTGCCGTGTCGCAAACACGACGGCCTGGGGATTGCGTTGCCCAGGCCATCGCGAGAGCTAGGCCAGCCGTTCCCAGAGCTGGCGCACCAGCATGCCCGCACGCTTCTCGATCGCGGCGGCGGCATCGAGCGCGAGGTCCTCGCGATAGCGGCCCGCGATCAGCTGCACGCCGATCGGATGGCCATTATGGACCGTGACCGGAACGACGGCGCCGGGCAGGCCGAGCACGTTGATCGCGGAGATGAAGCGGATCTCGTTGAAGAAGATCTCCTGCACCCGCTCGGCGCTGACGGTGTCCTCGCGCGGACCCGGAGTCGGCTTTACCGTGGTCGGTGCGAGCACCACCGGATAGTCCTCGAAGAACAGCTGCCAGGCGCGGATATGGGTGGAGCGCTGCGCCGTCGCCTTCATCCAGCCGGGGAGGTCGAGGATCTCGGCCTTCGCCCGCATCCCGCCCCACGCCTTGTGGAAGTCCTCGGAGGTGACGGAGAGCATCTTGGCCTCCTGCATCACCACGACCTCGGTGGTGATGACGTCGCACCAGGTCTGCCACACGCCGGAAATGTCGGGGACCTCGACCTCGCTGACGCGGTAGCCGGCGCGCTCCAGATGGTCGGCGGCCTGCCGGAGTGCGGCGTGGACCGAGGGATCGACATCCATGTCATCCGGGATCTTGGCGAGCGCGACCTTGATCGGCCGCTTCGGTCTGTCGCCCTCGAGCGGCGCCGGCACCCACCAGGGATCGCGCGGATCGCGCCGGCTCATTACCTCCAGCGCCAGCCGCACATCGGCGACGCTGCGCGCCAGCGGGCCCTGCGACGACATCAGATGCGCCAGCATCGGCCGCTCGCCCGCGGCGCTTTCATTGTAGGCGGGAATACGCCCTTGCGTCGGCTTGATGGTCACGACGCCGTTGCAATGCGCCGGCCAGCGCAGCGAGCCGCCGATGTCGTTGCCATGCGCAATCGTGCCGATGCCGGCGGCAACGGCGCTGCCGGCACCGCCCGACGAGCCGCCGCAGGTGATCTCCGGATCCCAGGGATTCAGCGTCAGGCCATGCAGCGGGTTATCGGTGAAGCCGCGGAACGAGAACTCCGGCGTATTGGTGAGACCGAGCACGATCGCACCGGCCTTCTTGAGGTTGCGCACGACCGGCGCGTCCGACGGCGCGATGATGCCCATCTGCGCCGGAACGCCGTTCGGATTCGGCCGGCCCTCGTAGTCGACGTTCTCCTTGATCGTAACGGGCACGCCGTGCAGCAGGCCGGACTTGTCGCGCGCCTTGTCGGCGGCCCGCGCGGCTTTCAACGCCTCTTCGCTGAGATCGACGACGACCGCGTTGAGCTTCGGATTGATCTCGTGCATGCGCGCGATGTGCGCCTGGGTGACCTCGACCGAGGAGACCGCGCCCGAGCGGATCGCCGCCGCCGTCTCGACCGCCGACCATTGCCAAGCCGGTCCCTTCGGCAGCCGCGGCTTTGCCGCGGCTGTCTTCGCCGGCGGTTTGGCGGATGTCTTGACCTTGGCCACCGGCTTCGTCTTGGCCCGCGCGTTCACAGCGCGCTTCGGGACCGGCCGGGCGGTCTTTGCCGCCGGCTTCTTCGCTGTCTTTGCCATGTTATTCCCCCAAGTTCTGGTCTCAGGCGACCGACATCGTCAGCGGCGGCTCGACCTCGGCGGGCAGCGGGCTGACATAGGGCGTCCGCGTCGTCCGCTTCTTCAGGTCGGCTTTCGCAGCGGCGATCAGAGCGGGCTCGTTGAGCGCCTTGATGCCGAGAGCCGCCATCGCCTTGGAGGCTTGCACCATCGCCTTGTGCGCGGCCGGCGTCTTGCCCTGGGCAACGACCTGCCAGGTGTGGAACGGCGTGCCGATCGCGACAGTCGGCGCGTGCACCTGCACGGTGGGCACCACCCAGCTCACGTCGCCGACATCCGTCGAGCCGATCTGCGGATTGCGCTTGGCGTTGAGCGGTACGAGGAAATCCGCGAGCGGCTTGCCGGTCGGCTCCATGCCAATGCTGTAATAGACCGACTCGATGTCCTTGTCGGTCAAGGTCGCCTGGATCTGGCCTGCGAAATCGCGGTCGGTCTCGTCGAAATGCGGCGGTCCCAGCTCCTCCATGATGCCGTACAGCGCCTCTTCGAGCGGCGTGTTCGGCAGGATGTTGGACACCGCCGAGATGATCTTCATCTCGACCTTCGTCTCGGTCATCAGCGCGGCTCCTTGCGCGATCTTGTGCACGCGTCCGACCAGCTCGTTCATGCCGGGCAGGTCGCGCGCGCGGATCGAGTAGCGCACCCGCGCATGTGCCTGCACGACGTTCGGCGCAATGCCGCCGGTGTCGAGCAGCGCGTAGTGGACGCGGGCGTCGCTCGGCATGTGCTCGCGCATGTAGTTGACGCCGACATTCATCAGCTCGACGGCATCGAGCGCGCTGCGGCCGAGATGCGGCGACGCCGCCGCATGCGACGTGCGTCCGGTGAAGATGAAGTCGGCGCGGGTGTTGGCCAGCGACGGCGTCATCACCACTTCCCAGAAGCTGGAGGGATGCCAAGTGATGGCGATGTCGGCATCCTCGAACGCGCCCGCGCGCACCATAAAGGCTTTTGCCGCGCCGCCTTCCTCGGCCGGACAGCCATAGTAGCGTACCCGTCCCGGAACCTTGTTCGCGGCGAGCCAGTCCTTAACAGCGGTGGCGGCGAGCAGCGCGGCCGAGCCCAGGAGATTGTGGCCACAGCCATGGCCATGGCCGCCGGTCTCGATCGGGCGATGCTCGGCCACGCCGGCTTCCTGAGAAAGGCCGGGCAGGGCGTCATACTCGCCCATGAAGGCGATCACCGGACCGCCTTCGCCCCACTCGCCCATCAGCGCCGTCGGAATGCCCGCGACCTTTTCGGTGATACGAAAACCTTGATGCTTCAGCTCGGCGAGATGCTCGGCGGAGGAGCGGGCCTCGGTGTAGCAGACCTCGGGCATGCTCCACACCCGGTCGCTGAGCTCGATGAAACGGGTCTTGATCGCGTCGACGCCGCGCCAGATCTCGCTGCGGTTGTCCATCTCCGGTGGTGTCCTCTTTAGCCGATAGGAAGCCGCTATGGTTATCAGCTAAGTTCCCGCGCGCCTAGCGACCACCGCCGGGAGCAGCCATGCTCCCGGTGCCAAGCCGTGGGCGAGTGCCACCGTTGAGCAGATGATGCCGCGATTGAATGCAGCGCGGTGATTTCGGCGGCGCAATGTGCTCGCCTCCCCACTGGCCATTCTCGCATTTCGGAACTGCTGCCGTGCGCCTTTACCGCGTGTCGGTCAGGAACGATCGAGGCGGCCCCCCGTTCTCGCTCGCAGGAGCTCGATCGTCATGCGTGCAGGACCGGTCACCATCATCGTTGCATTGCTGCTGATCTTCGCGGCCGCCGTCGTCTTCGCCTATCAGGGGCTGACGCTGCCCGGAGATCCGATGCCGACCGAGGGCTGGATCGCGCTGACGCTCGGCGTGGTGTTCTCGTTGATCGTGGGGATCGGGCTGATGGTGCTGCTGTTCTACAGCAGCCGCCGCGGATACGACGAGCCGTCACATTTCACGCCGGAAGATCCAAGGGACTGAGCGGCTCATTCCGGTCGCGGCGGATGCTCCGTGCGCGGGTGGCGGTCGTGCAGCAGCTTCGCCAGCTGATGCCGCAGATCGTCGTGGCCGCGCATCGCGGTCTCGAACAGCGCCTCCTGGATGTCGCGGGGGATGTCACCCCACACGCTGATCGCGGCGTTACCGAGCAACTCGGCGAAACGGTTGTCGTCCATGCGGCACCTCCGGACGAGGAGACGCCCTGGTGCCGCGAAGGTTCCAAGCGGCCTATTGGGTGACGAACAGGACGGTGGCGATCGCCACCGACGCCGCAATGGCCGACACGGTGCCGGTGGTCGACAGCACACCCATGCGCCGCAGCGCCGCGGCGAACACGATGATGATCGGCGTGGCGGTGACGAGGCCGAGCTGGGCTTCGGTCATGGGATGGGCTCCTGGCGGCTTCATCCCTTCCTAGCGCAGTGCGACGCCGCGCTGTTTGTGCACCGACAAAGAGGACCTCAGCTCCCTTGACTAGCGTCGCGTATCCAACCGGAGGGCGCGATGTCGGCACTCACATGCGAAACGGAGCAGGAGGAGCGTTGGGGCGTGCTTGACGGGTTGCCCGGCGATCCCATGATGTGGGTGCTGATCCTCAGCGAGCTGGTCGCGTTCGGCCTGCTGCTCGGCGCCTTCATCGTCGCGCGTGCGGTTCATCCGGTGGTGTTCGCGGCCGGGCAGGCCATGCTCGACGGACCGCTCGCCGCGTTGAACACGATCGTGCTGGTGACGAGCGGCTGGGCCGCGGCGCGGGCTGCTGAAGCCGCGCGGGGGGAGTCGCGGCGTAGCGCACGGCGCTGGATTGCGCTGGCCATGATGCTCGGTGTCGCATTCATAGCCATCAAGCTGATCGAGTACGGCAACGAGATCGCGTCCGGCGCCAGCCTCGAATCCTCGGTTTTCTTCACGCTCTACTTCCTGCTGACGGGGTTCCACCTGCTGCACGTTGCGCTGGGCATCGTCATCCTCGCCATCGTCGGCCGCAGCGCCTCGTCCAACGGTGTCGAGACCGGGGCTGCGTTCTGGCACATGGTCGACCTGGTCTGGATCGTGATGTTCCCGATCCTCTATCTGGTGAGGTGAGCCATGATCCTCGGTCGTCTCGATGTCGCGTGTCTGCAACTGCTGAGCTTCGCTCTCGCCACGCTCGCAGCCTCGGTGCTGATACCGAACAGATGGCTCATTGATGCGCTGGTGCTCTTGCTCGCCGCTGCAAAGGGCAGGGTAATCGCGCTCGATTATCTCGGGCTGCGGCATGGGCCCGCGCCGTGGCGCGGTCTGCTCGCCACCTGGATCGCCGGCCTCGCTGCCTTTGCCGCGCTTGCGGTTGCCATCCGGGCTCTCGTCTAGCTGCTGATCGGCGCACTCGTTGCGCCCCGACAAAGAGCCCTCCGGCCGCGCCGGTAGATTGCTTCCACACATCGACTCTTCACCAACCGGAAAGGACGTGTCATGGCGGAACGCCTGACCAAG
Source organism: Bradyrhizobium sp. USDA 4353 (assembly GCF_054063215.1). Lineage (NCBI taxonomy): Bacteria > Pseudomonadati > Pseudomonadota > Alphaproteobacteria > Hyphomicrobiales > Nitrobacteraceae > Bradyrhizobium > Bradyrhizobium sp. USDA 4353. The sequence goes on along the minus strand of NZ_JBSSGB010000001.1, from coordinate 7,542,803 downwards.
TCGGCCGCGCGGAACGTCTTCTACGGCGGTTCGGCCTTCTTCTTTGCGATCTTCCTCGGGCTGACCGCGCACAGCCACTACTACATGGTCACGACCTCGACCAAGGCGTCGACACTCTCGGATGGCGTCGCGCGCGGCAAGCATGTCTGGGAGAAGAACTCCTGCATCAACTGCCATACGTTGCTTGGCGAGGGCGCCTACTTCGCGCCTGAAGTCGGCAATGTCTGGGACCGCTGGGGCGGGCGAGAAGACCCTGCCGCGGCGCGCGAGATGCTGAAGTCCTGGATGCAGTCGCAGCCCTCGGGTGCGCCGGGACGGCGGCAGATGCCGCAGTTCAACCTGACCGACCAGGAGCTCAACGACCTCGCCGACTTCCTGCAATGGACCGACACCATCAAGCGCCAGGACTGGCCGCCGAACAAGGCCGGCTGAGCCCCGCATTTCGCCCTTCATCCACGAGAGAGATCCGCGATGAGATATGAGACCCAGAAGGTCGCGATGCTGTATTTCTACGGCGCGCTGACGCTCTTCCTTGCTCAGGTCCTGTTCGGCCTGCTCGCCGGCACCATCTACGTGCTGCCGAACACGCTGTCGGTCCTGCTGCCCTTCAACATCGTCCGCATGATCCACACCAACGCGTTGATCGTCTGGTCGCTGATCGGCTTCATGGGCGCGACCTACTTCCTCTTGCCCGAGGAGACCGAGACCGAGCTCTACAGCCCGCTGCTCGCCAAGATCCAGTTCTGGATGTTCTTCGGCGCAGCCGCCGTGGCGGTGGTCGGCTATGTCTTCCACTACCACGAGGGCCGCGAGTTCCTCGAGCAGCCCTTCATCATCAAGGTCGGCATCGTCGTGGTCTGCCTGATGTTCCTGTTCAATGTGACGATGACCGCACTGAAGGGCCGCAAGACCACGGTGACCAACATCCTGCTGTTTGGGCTGTGGGGCGTCGCGATCTTCTTCCTGTTCGCGTTCTACAACCCGGCCAATCTCGCCGTCGACAAGATGTACTGGTGGTACATCGTCCATCTCTGGGTCGAAGGCGTGTGGGAGCTGATCATGGCCTCGATCCTCGCCTTCCTGATGATCAAGCTCAACGGCATCGACCGCGAGGTGGTCGAGAAGTGGCTCTATGTGATCATCGGTCTCGCGCTGTTCTCCGGCATCCTCGGCACCGGCCACCACTTCTACTGGATCGGCGCGCCCGGCTATTGGCAATGGATCGGCTCGCTGTTCTCGACGCTGGAAGTCGCGCCGTTCTTCACCATGGTGATCTTCACGGTGCAGATGACGTTGAAGGCCGGCCGCAAGCATCCGAACCGTGCCGCGCTGCTGTGGTCCGTCGGTTGCTCCATGATGGCCTTCCTCGGTGCCGGCGTGTGGGGCTTCCTGCACACCCTGTCGAGCGTGAACTACTACACCCACGGCACCCAGGTCACCGCCGCGCACGGCCATCTCGCCTTTTTCGGCGCCTATGTGATGCTCAACCTCGCTGTCATGGCCTATGCCGTGCCGCAGCTGCGCCAGCGCGCGCCCTACAATCAGTGGCTCTCGATCGCGAGCTTCTGGATCATGTGCACGGCGATGATGGTGATGACCTTCGCGCTGACCTTCGCCGGCATCCTCCAGGTGCATCTGCAGCGCGTGCTCGGCCAGAGCTACATGGACGTGCAGGATCAGCTCGCGATGTTCTACTGGGTGCGGCTCGGCTCCGGCGTGTTCGTCGCGATTTCGGCGCTGATGTTCGTCTGGGCCGTGCTGGTGCCCGGCCGCGCGAAGCAGGCCGTGATCCCCGGCGCGCTGCAGCCCGCGGAGTGAATGCTGGCAGGCGGCGGCCTTGCGGTCGCCGCCTGCATGCCCCGATTTTGGAGAGAGATCATGAAAGCTGCGCTGCACGCGATCGAGACCGTTCCCGCTTTTCCGCCGTACACGCCGACTGGCAACGAGTGCGCGCTGTTCGAGCACGCGTTCCGGCATCGCCTTCCAGTGCTGCTGAAGGGCCCGACCGGCTGCGGCAAGACTCGCTTCGTCGCGCACATGGCCGCGCGGCTCGGGCTGCCGCTGCACACCGTGGCCTGTCACGACGACCTCACCGCCGCCGATCTCACCGGCCGCTATCTGCTCAAGGGCGGCGATACCGTGTGGACCGACGGACCGCTGACCCGCGCGGTGCGCGAAGGCGGCATCTGTTATCTCGATGAGGTGGTCGAGGCGCGCAAGGACGTCACGGTCGTGCTGCATCCTCTCACCGACGATCGCCGCATTCTGCCGCTCGAGCGCACCGGCGAGGAGCTGGCCGCGCCCGACGGCTTCATGCTCGTCGTCTCCTACAATCCCGGCTACCAGTCGCTGCACAAGGCGCTGAAGCCGTCGACGCGGCAGCGCTTCATCGCGATCGAGTTCGGCTTCCTGCCCGCCGAGCAGGAGCTTGCGGTCGTCGTTGCCGAGAGCGGGTTGTCGCCTGACCGTGTCCGGCCGCTGGTGGCGCTGGCGCAGCGGCTGCGGGCGCTGCAGGGCCATGATCTGGAGGAGGGCGTCTCGACCCGGCTGCTGGTGTATTGCGCCACGCTGGTTGCCGCCGGCACACCGGTCGCCGATGCCGTGCTCGCCGCGATGATCGAGCCGCTCACCGACGATGCTGACGTCAAGGCCGCGCTGCGCGAGGTCGCGCACGCTGTAATCGGGTGAGCCATGCTCGACTTTCTCGAACTGGAAGAAACGGTTGGCCGCGCGTGGCACCGCCTGGTCGGCACGACCTCGAGCTATCCGGTCCATCCCGATCACGCGGTTGCGCTGAACGATGTCAGCGGCCGTATCGCGGTGATGTTCCGCGCGCTGGGCGGCGAGACCGGCGTGCAGATCGCGGGCGCCAAGGCGCGCAAGTCCGGCCATCGTCTCGGCTGGCGCCAGCGCATCGGCCTTGGTGACGAGTGCCTCGACCAGGCCGGCCGCGACGGCGCCACAGTGTTTCTTCCGGACAGCATCGCGCTGCTGCCGGATCGCGCGCTCAATGCGCAGCTCTATCAGTGGCTCGCCGCGTGGTTCGCGACCATGCCGATCGATCCGATCGCGGAGGCCGATCCGCTGCGGCGCGATCTTCTCGCGCTGCGCCGGGCGCGCGAGACGACCATGGTGGTGCTCACGCGCTTTCCCGGATTGAACCGATCCTATGCCCAGCTCGCGCGGGCCCTGGCCGCGACCCGGCCGCGGCGTTCGTTGCCGCGTCTGGAGCAGCAGGTCGAGCACATCGTCATGGCGCTGCTCGGGGCCGACGTGCCGCAGGAGGGCGCCTTGTGGGACGCTGTGATCGCCGACGGCGAGCTGCCGGATGTCGCGCCGCCCGGTTACCGGCCGATGCTGCCGTGCCCGTTGTGGGGTGATTGCTGGAGCCGTGAGGCGGTTGCTGCCGAACGTGACGACGAGGAGACGCAGACGCCGGCTGAGCAGTCGGAAACGCAAGACACCCGCAAGCGCTTCGCGCGGCGTGAGCGCGACGATGCCACCAAGCGCGATCCGTTCATCCTCAACCGCTTCGAGAAGATCCTCGCGATGGCGGAGATGGTCAATGTCGATCGTCCCTCGGACGACACCGACGATGACGACGCCCGCAAGGCCGCGGACGATCTCGACGAGCTCGCGATCTCCAGGCGCAAGGGGCGGCCGGCGAGCAAGCTGAAGTTCGATCTCGATCTGCCGCCCGAGGCCGTGGACACCGCGCGGCTCGACAGCGGGCGACTTTATCCCGAATGGAATTATCGCAGCGGCGCCTATCTGCCAGATCATTGCCGCGTCGTCACCGGCGACGCCGCCGAGACGGGTGAGACCTGGGCACCGGATGACGCGATGCGCCGCCGCATCCGCAGCGTACGGCGTCGCTTCGAGACCTTGCGGCCGCGCCACGAAGTGATGCGCGCCCAGGCCGACGGCCATGACCTCGACATCGACGCGCTGGTCCGCGCGCGCAGCGACCTCAACGCCGGCCATGGTGGGCTGGATCGCGTCCACCTCGCGATGCGCCCGCTCGCGCATGATCTTGCGGTGACCCTGCTGGTCGACGTCTCGCTGTCGACCGATGCGTGGATCGATGGCGTGCGGGTGCTCGACGTCGAGAAGGAGGCGCTGCTGGTGCTCGCTCACGGTCTGTCGGCCTGCGGCGACAGCCACAGCATCGTCACCTTCACATCGCGGCGCAATTCCTGGGTCCGGCTGGAAACCGTGAAGGCGTTCGGCGAGCCGATGAGCGGGCAGGTCGAGCGCCGCATCGGCGCGCTGCGGCCCGGCTACTACACCCGCATCGGCACGGCCGTACGCCATGCCGCCGGCGAGCTGGCCGAGCGCCCCGAGCGCAAGCGGCTGCTGCTGGTGCTGACCGACGGCAAGCCGAATGATGTCGATCACTATGAGGGACGGTTCGCGATCGAGGACACGCGCAAGGCCGTGCAGGAGGCACGCCGCGCCGGCGTGGCAGTTTTCGGCGTGACTATCGATGCGGCGGCGCAGTCGTATTTTCCGACCCTGTTCGGCCGCGGCGGCTACGCGATCGTCGGCAACATCCGCCGTTTGCCTGCGGCGCTGCCGGCGATCTACCGGCAGCTCGCGCATTGAGCTCGCAGTTCTCAGGTCGCCGGTTCGCGCAGGTTCCTGAGCGGCACCGGCAGATGGCCCATCAGCTTGTCGAACTCGCCGGGATCGAGCTTCTCCCAGAGGATCTCGAAGATGCCGCGCGCGGCCTTGAGCGGATCGACGGGGAATTGCGGCGGTAGCTGGCGGAAGATATCGTCCACGAACTCTTCGAGATGCCGGTCCTTGGTCGGCGTCGACGTGTGATGCCAGCCCTCGTAGTAGATGCCTCGGATCAGCATCGGCAGCTGAGCGCCGAAGTTTGCCGCAGTGGCGAGCGGGAGGCGATCGCGCAGAACGTGCAGCACCGCGCGGAGCGCGTTGTACGCCTGCTGGCGGCTCGCCAGCCCGAGCCGCTGCTCGATCGCCTTCAGCCAGATGTTGGTTTCCTGGACGGTGTGGTCCAGCGCGGTGACGCCGATCTCGCTCATCTGATTCTCCATGGCCATGCACAGGGATCGTTGGCGGAACGCCGAACCAGGGAACCGCAACGTGATTCGCTTGGACGTGGCCGCAGTAGGCGGCGCGTTCGGACCGAGAATGTTGACTTGCATCAACATCACAACGTTGTGGCCGACGGCGAGGTAAACGAACGGTCAAGAGTACACTCGGGCGTTTACTGTTCCGGCCGTCGGAACGAAGCATCTCCAAATGTTCGCGGAGCGTTGTCACGCCATCAGGTTGAACCGTAATCGCCCTGCTTGTGCAGAACGCGTCTTCGCTTGCTCGGCGCGACAGACTCACCTTACATCGATGTCGCTGGAGACGCGGAGACCCGCGCACCCGGCACCCCCGCAACTCACGAATCGACGTCGGCTCGCAATGCTCAAGTCTGCCCAAGAGAAGTCTGTCCACAACAAGCCTGCTCAAGACAAATCCGGCAACGACCTTCCGCTGACCGGCTACGCCGTCGTGGTCGATGGCCAGATCAAGACCGAGTTCAAGACCAAGGACGGTGCGCATAACGGCGCGCATGACCTCAAGCGTCGCTTCCCGATGTTGCAGATCAAGGTGTACGACGCCGAGACGAAGCAGACGCACGACATCGAGTTGGCGCGGGCGTGAGGTTCGGGCCGCGGAGGAATGTAAGCTAAGCACTCGACTTCATTTGCGTATTCAACCGCAAGCGCGGTGCTGATTGATGTGCCCTCGCCCGTTGTGGGAGAGGGCATGTTGGACAGAGCAGCAAGCTCGCTCGGGTGAGGGGTCTCTCTCGACGAATCGCGCTTGTGGAAAGATACCCCTCACCCAACCGAGTTTGTTGAGGCGCCGGCGATGCCCTCTCCCGCAAGGGGAGAGGGCGCTGTATTGGGCAGCGTCGTTGCGGAAACAATTTTGTTTGTTTTCTCCGTAAGACTCCGGCTCGCATTGCGCACCTCGTTTCGAAACGTCTTCGCCAGATTCGACAGCGGCCGCGCCTCCGACCACAGCACGTAGGCCGACACCGCCGTGCTCGGCGTGAACGGGCGCACCGCGAGATCATGCCCGCCTTGCCGCGGCGAGAACGGATCGACCACGGCGACGCCGACCCCGGTTGCCGCCAGCACGCAGGCCGTGTTGCAGTAGCGGACCTCGACGGTTGGCTGATAGTCGGCATCGGATTCGCGAAAGCTGTCCCTCACGGCTTCGCCGAGTCGCGTGCCGCGCTCCAGTCCGATCAATGGAAAGCCGGCGAGATCGCGCGCTGAAATCTCGTGCCGCTCCGCGAGCGGATGCTGCGGCGGCATCACGCAGACCATCTCGCCGGTATGCACCACCTCATGCGCGATGCCCGGATGATCGGACAGGCCGAGCGCGAAGCCGAGCTCGGCGACGTTGCCGAGCACGCCCTCGATGACGCCCTCGTAGCGCCGGACGTCGAAGAACATCCGCGTCTGGGGCCTGCGCCGCAGGAAGCCCGACAAGGTCGGCGGGATGATGCTGTAGGCCAGCGGCGGCGTTGCCACGATCGACAGATGTCCTGTCTTCTGCTCACGCAGGTCACGGACCCGGTTTTCCAGCCGCGCATGAAGTGTGAAGATCGCCTCGCTCTCCTCATACAGCGTCATCGCCTCCGGCGTCGGGAACAGCCGGTTGTTGACGCGCTCGAACAGCGTGAAGCCCGCCTGCGCCTCCATCGCCTTCAACGCGTTGCTGATCGCCGGCTGCGACAACGACAGCTCCTCGGCAGCGGCGACCGTGGTGTGATGGCGGATGACCGCCCGCAGGATCTCCAGCTGTCGCAGGTTCATGTGAACGCCCTATAAGCCCCGGTGATGGTCTCGGCCAAAATATCATAGCGCGCGGCCGCGAAGGTGGATTGCAAATCCCACGCCGCTTTCGCCAAGATGGCCCCTTCTTTCGGTGCGCGTCTCCCGGCGATCTTCGCCTGATCGTTCGGCATGGCGCACAGATCGGAGGCAGTCTTGAGCCGTATTTTCCGCGCCGCCGCCGCCCAGATGGGGCCGACCCAGCGCGCCGACAGCCGGGCACACACGCTGTCCCGCCTGATAGAACTGCTGGAGCAGGCTGCCGGCGAGGGCGCGAAGCTGGTGGTGTTTCCCGAGCTCGCCTTCACGACCTTCTTCCCGCGCTGGATTTTGGAGGGCGATGCGCTCGACCAGTACTTTGAGCGCAGCATGCCGAATGCCTCCGTCGCCGCGCTGTTCGACCGCGCGCGGGCGCTCGGCGTCGGCTTCTATGTCGGCTACGCCGAGCTGACGCCCGACGGCCGGCGGTTCAACAGCTCGATCCTGGTCGATCCCGATGGCGAGATCATCAGCAAGTACCGCAAGGTGCATCTGCCGGGCTCGGTCGAGCCGCGCGAGGGCGCCAAGTATCAGCAGCTGGAGAAGCGCTATTTCGGGTACGGCGATCTCGGCTTTCCCGCGGTGCGCGCCGGCTCCGAGTGGGGCGGGGCGATCATGGGCATGATGATCTGCAACGACCGGCGCTGGCCGGAATCCTGGCGCATGCTCGGCATGCAGGGCGTCGAGCTGGTCTGCGTCGGCTACAACTCCGCGGCCTATGATCCGAACGGCGGCAACACCGAGGATGCAACCTTGCGCACCTTCCACTCGACGCTCGTCGCGCAGGCCAATGCCTATATGAACGCGACCTGGGCGATCGCGGTCGCCAAGGCCGGCGACGAGGACGGCAGCGGCCTGATCGGCGGCTCCTGCATCGTCGATCCCAATGGCTGCATCGTCGCCCAGGCCAAGACGCTCGCAGATGAGGTGCTCGTCGCCGACATCGATCTCGATCTGTGCCGGCAAGGCAAGGACAAGATGTTCAACTTCGCGGCGCATCGCCGGCCCGATCAGTACAAGCTCATCACCGAGCGTGCCGGCGTGGTCGAGCCGGTCGCCGTCGACTGACGGCGCCGCGATGAGCCGCAGCGAGACGCTGGCCGAAGGTTTCCCGGATCTCTCCGCGCACAAAATCGCGCGGCAGGCGCATTGGAGCCGCTGGCTCACGGCGGCAATCATTGTCGTGATTCTTGTGGCGATCGGCCGCGCCTTCGCGCGTGGGCAGATCGAGTGGTCCTTCGTCGAGCGCTTCATCACCGCGCCCGTCATCCTGCGCGGCATCGTCAACACCATGATCATGGCGGTGGCGGCGATGGCGCTCGGCATCGCGCTCGGCGTGGTCGTCGCGATCATGCGGCTGTCGCCGAATCCGGTGCTGCGCTCCGTTGCCGCCGGATATACGTGGCTGTTCCGCGGCACGCCGCTGATCCTGCAACTGCTGCTCTGGTTCAATCTCGCGCTGGTGTTTCCGACCATCAGCATTCCCGGCCTGTGGAGCGCGCGCGCCGTCGAGTTGATGACGCCGTTCCTCGCCGCGCTGCTCGGGCTCGGCATCAACCAGGGCGCATACACCTCGGAGGTGATGCGCGCCGGGCTGCTGTCGGTCGACATCGGGCAATACGAGGCGGCGCAGGCGATCGGCATGGGCCGGCTGCAGGCGCTGCGCCGGATCATCCTGCCGCAGGCCATGCGCGTCGTCATCCCGCCGCTCGGCAACGAGTTCATCGGCCTGGTCAAGGCGACCTCGCTTGCGAGCGTGATCCAATATCCGGAAGTGCTGCATTCGGCCGAGAACATCTACTACGCCAACTCCCGTGTCATCGAGCTCCTGATCGTGGCCGGCCTCTGGTATCTGCTCGTGGTCTCGATCCTGACGCCGCTGCAGATGCTGCTCGAACGCCGCTTCGCGCGCGGCATCGCGCGGGGGCGCTGATGAAGCCGCTGGTCGCGATCCGCCAGGTCAGCAAGCGTTTTGGCGAGTTCCAGGCGCTCAAGCAGGTGTCGCTCGACGTTTTCGAAGGCGAGGTGGTGTGTTTGATCGGGCAGTCCGGCTCCGGCAAGACCACCTTGCTCCGCTGCGTCAACCAGCTCACCACGGCCGACAGCGGCGGTATCTGGCTCGATGGCGAGTTGCTCGGCTTTCGCGAGCAGGATGGCCGGCTGCATCGGCTGTCCGAGCGCGAGATCGCGCGGCAGCGGCTGGCCTGCGGCATGGTGTTCCAGCGCTTCAATTTGTTCCCGCACATGACGGCGCTGGAGAACATCATCGAGGGCCCGGTCCAGGTGCAGAAGCGCAAGCCGGCCGAGGCGAGGGACGCGGCGATGACGCTGCTGCGCCGCGTCGGGCTCGCCGACAAGGCCGGCTCCTACCCGTCGCAACTCTCCGGCGGCCAGCAGCAGCGCGTCGCGATCGCACGCGCGCTCGCGATGGCGCCGCGGTTGGTGCTGTTCGACGAGCCGACCTCGGCGCTCGATCCGGAGCTGGTCGGCGAGGTGCTCGGCGTGATGAAGGAGCTCGCGACCTCCGGCATGACCATGCTGGTGGTCACGCATGAGCTGGGCTTCGCGCGCGAGGTCGCCGACCGCGTGGTCTACATGGACCAGGGCGTGATCGTCGAGAGCGGTCCGGCCGGCGAGGTGCTGCGCGCGCCGCGCGAAGCCAGGACCAAGGTATTTCTGGCAGCTGAAGTGGGGTGAGATCAGATGAGCTTCAAGTCGATCATGTTGGCCGCCGTCGCGAGCGCGGCGATGGTGTGCGGTGCCGTTTCCGCCGAGCTGCCGGCCGAGATCAAGCAGAACGGCCTGCGCATCGCGGTGGTGCCGAACTATCCGCCGATGGAGTTCAAGGACCCGGCGACCGCGACGCTGACGGGATTCGACGTCGAGCTCGGCGAGGCACTGGCCAAGAAGCTCGGCGTCAAGGCGGTGTGGCAGGAGACCAGCTTCGACCAGCTGATGCCGGGCCTCGCCACGCAGCGCTTCGACATCATCCTGACCGGCATGACCGACTATAAGAGCCGGCAGGAGACCGCGACCTTCATCGACTATCTGCGCAGCGGCCCCCGCTTCTTTGTGCAGGCCTCGCGCGCGAGCGAGTTCAAGGAGCCGGCGGCGCTGTGCGGCAAGAAGGTCGGCGCCAGCAGGCGCACGATGTTTCCGAAGGACATCGCGGCCTGGAGCGAGAAGAACTGCGGCGCCACGCCGATCGAGTTCGTCGGCACTGAGGGCTCGGCCGATGCCCGCACGCAGCTCAAGCAGGGCCGGATCGACGCCGCCGTGCAGGGCAACGAGACCTTGCCCTACATCATGGACCTCGAGCCCAACACCTACGTGCCGGTCGGCACGCCGATCGCCTTCCAATATACTGGGCTCGCGACGCCGGTGAAGGCGGAGGAGCTGCGCGAATCCCTGCGCGCCGCGCTGGAGGCGCTGATCGCCGACGGCAGCTACAAGGCGCTGCTGTCGAAATGGAAGCTTGGCGATAACGCGATCGAGAAGGTGATGATCAATGCCGGACAGTAAGGCGCTCGCAAGCATTCCTCTGATTCCCTCCAACACGGCGCCGCCGGCGCCCGAGTATCCGTGGCCCGGGCCCTACAAGGCGGCGATGTTCCTGTCGTTCGACATCGACGCCGAGAGCGCCTGGACCTCCAAGGACCCCGCGCATGCCGCGCGCCTTGTCACGATGAGCTTTGGCGGTTTCGAGGCCCGCGTCGGCACGCCGAAGCTGCTCGAACTGCTGGCCGAGCTCGATCTGAAGGCGACGTTCTTCATCACGGGTTGGGCGGTCGATGCGCACCCGGCGATGGCCGAGGCGGTGCTGAAGGCCGGCCACGAGATCGGTCATCACGGCTATCATCATCTGCTGCCCGATCCCGGCGATCCCTTTATCATCGAGGAGGTCGAACGCGGTTTCGACGCGCTGCAGCGTCGGCTCGGCGTCCGCCCAATCGGCTACCGTGCGCCGTTCGGTGAGTTCTGCGAGGAGCTTCGCGTGGCGCTCGTGCGCCAGGGCATCGTCTACACCTCGTCGTTCCGCGACGACGTCAGGCCCTATCGCCATCGCTTGGCCTCCGGCAAGCCGGGCACGATCGAGATCCCGGTGACGTCGAGCTACGACGACTGGATGCACGGCCTGTCGGCGCGGTTCTCGCCGCGCTCGATCTTCCCTAGGGAGCACGTGCTGTCGATGTGGAAGGACGAGCTCGATGAAGTCCGCGACTGGGGCGCGATGGTCACCACCGTGCTGCATCCGCAGGTCTCGGGTCGGCCGATGCGCTTCCGTCTGCTGCGCGAGTTCCTGAACTACGCCAAGGCGTGTCAGGATGTCTGGATCAGCACCGGCGCGGAGATCGCGGCAAACTATCAGCGTCATGAGGCGGCGGAAGCCAAGGGCGCATGAGCACGACCGCGATCTTCGGGAGCTACGTGCTGACGCGCAAGGGCGGCGCGCAGCATGTGCTGCGCGACCATTGGGTGCTGATCGAAGGCAAGCGCATCGCGGCGGTGACGCGCGTCCGTCCTTCGGCCGACGCGGTGTTCGACCGGCCCGGCCGCTTCGTGCTGCCGGGCCTGTTGAACCTGCACAACCACATCTTCAGCGAGGCGATCGCGCGCACGCTCACCGAGGATGGTAACGGCCGCCGCAACAACAAGAGCATCGTCTACACGGTGCTGCTGCCGCTCTCCAAGCGCGGGGCGGAGATCCTGAGCGTCGAGGAGCGGCTGGCGATCGGCCGCATGGGCGTGTTGCAACTGCTGAAGGGCGGCGCGACCACGGTGATGGAGCCGTTTCGCAACACCATCCCCGAGCTGTTCGACGCGGCGCTCGAGATGGGGCTGCGCTTCTACGGCGCGCCCTATCTGTTCTCGACGTCGGACGCCAAGGCGGATGCCTCGGGTGTCGTTCACTATGCCGGCGATGACGGCGAGGCCGACATGGCGACCTGGAACGCGCTGCATCAGCGCTGGCAGGGGCAGGGTGACGGACGCATCCGCCTGGCGATGAGCCCGCATGCGACCGACACCTGCGGACCTGATCTGTTGCGCGCCGCCGCGGCGCGGGCGCGCGAGCTCGACGTTCCCATCACGACCCACATGGCGCAGAGTCCGGGTGAAGTCGCCACCATCGGGCAACGCTATGGCGGGCGCACGCCGGCCGAATATCTCGACTGGCTCGGCCTGCTCGGGCCCGATCTGCTCGCGGCGCATTGCCATGCCTCCACCGATGTGGATTTGAAGCTGATGGCGGCGCGCGGCGCCGGTGTGCTGAACTGTCCGCGGGTGTTCGCGCGCGCCGGCGTCACCGCGGCGTTCGGCCGCTTTGCCGCGCATGGCGTACGCACCGCCGTCGGCACCGACGGCTACAACATGGACCTGCTCGGCGAGCTCAATGCGGCATCGCTGATCTCGAAGGTCGCGCTCGGCAACGCCGAGACCGCGAGCGCGCCGGAGCTGATCGATGCGGTGACCGCGACCGCGGCCGCGATGATCAGGCGCGACGATCTCGGCATCATCGCGCCGGGCGCCACCGCCGATCTCACAATCGTCGGCATGACACATCCGCATCTACAGCCGCTGCATGATCCGCGCCGTGGCCTGATCGCGCTCGCCAATCGCGCCAATATCGATCAGGTGATGGTCGACGGCCGGCTGCTGATCCACGGCGGGGGCTATCTGCATGGCGACGAGGCGGCGATCACGGCGGCAGGTGCGGCGGCGATCGAGAAGATCTGGGCGCTCCCGGAGGCGCAGGCCGCGTTCGCGGGCTGAGCATGCGCCTCGACGCTTCATCTGGTTGAACTCTGTCAAACAACGGGCAAGCCGCATCATTGCCGCGGCGGAGTGCGCCCGGGTGATGCCGAAGTCTTGGCCCTCATGAATAATGAGGGCGCAGGGAAGGCCGGGTGCCGATCGCACCCATGGTCCGCGTGCAGCAAATAAGCACGCGGCAGAACCACAGGTACGGACCGGAGCATCCGGCCTTCCCTGCGCGATGGTTTACGGCTTATACGCGATCTCCCCGGCGCCCGGCTCGTTGGCCGCCGTCATCGTCCGATGCGTCACACCGGCCGACTTGATACCAGCCTCGGGGTATCAGAACCACGCGACTTCGCCGTCCGCAGAGCACCGCTCGTCCGCGCAAGCGCATCCGATGCTCCGACGTCCACCGCATTGCCGATCCAACGTCTCGTGACGACGCGTACGCCCCTCATCCGGACCGGAACGGAGGCAGGATAGACCGAATGTTCTGATTTACGGAAGAAGATTATTTTTGCGGAAAGGTCTTGAAGCCGGCCTCGTATTTGAACCTGCACGCGAAATCGGCCTTTCGGCGCACAGCGCTGTGGTCCGCACCGGCGCATTTTGGGCGGCCCGCACGCCACAGCTTCTGCTCGTCGGGCAAATCAGTGTATGTCAGCGGAGCGCTTGCCTTCTGAAGGGCATCGCGATGCTTGAGGACGTAATGAGCACTGAACGCTATTTCCAAGGAGAGATCGACGTCCTGCTCGCCGATGGCGCGCGCGTTCGTGCGATCGTGACGGCCGATGAGATCATGACCGAGGGGCGCGAGATCTACTGCATCTCGCTCGTCCAGGGCGGGGAGGTCGAGACGGCGCAATCCGACGTCGACTTCTTCGAGGCCATGATCGAGCTGCGGCTGGAGTTGGAAAAGCGCGGTGCGCTGCTGTGCTGCTTCGGTGCCAGCCAGAACGTCTATCCCTCGGGAATGCAGCGCGAGATGGGGCCGGCGATCCTGGCCTACAAGATGCGTCTCGGTGAGCCGAGCCGGAGGGCGGATATGGTCAACATCTTTGAAGCTGATGAGACGGTGGTACCCTCCACGGTCGAGCAGCAGGCGCGCTTTCATCGGCAGTGGATGGATGGCTTCAGATTGAGGTGATGATCGGCAGCACAGGGCCTCATGGTTCTCTCGGCGGTGATTGCAGTGCTGGCTTAGGCAAAAGTCGCCACACGAACGCGACCTCATCCCCGGGAAGCATCGCGAAGTGATGCGTCTCGAAGGATGCGCTGCAACTACGGAATTAGCTTCAGCGCGTCCCGTAGGCGCGGTCGCCGGCGTCGCCAAGGCCGGGGACGATGAAGGCGTCGTCGTCGAGGCCCTCGTCGATGGCGGCGGTCCACAAGGTGACGTCGGGGTGCAGGCCGCGGACGCGCTCGACGCCTTCGGGGGCGGCGATCATGCAGACCATGCGGATGTCCTTGGCGCCGCGCTCCTTGAGCCGGTCGACCGCGGCGACGGCGCTGTTGCCGGTCGCCAGCACCGGCGTGACGACCACGGCGAGGCGCTCCTGCAGGTCGGAGGGGGCCTTAAAGAAGTATTCCACCGCGGTGAAGGTCTGCGGCTCGCGGTACAGGCCGATATGGGCGACGCGGGCGGTCGGCACCAGGTCGAGCATGCCGTCGACGAAGGTGACGCCGGCGCGCAGCACCGGCACGAACACCAGCTTCTTGCCGGCGATCTTGGCCGACTGCATCCGCGCCAGCGGCGTCTCGACCTCGACCTCGGTCAGCGGCAGATCGCGCGTGACCTCGTAGCACAGCAGCATGCCGATCTCCTTGAGGAGCTCGCGAAACGACTTGGTCGAGATCGACTTGTCGCGGATCAGGGTCAGCTTGTGCTGCACCAGCGGGTGATCGACGACCGTGACGCCTTCCATGGTTTTCATCTCCGACACGTAGGGTGGGCAAAGGCGCGACGCGCCGTGCCCACCGCGATGTTAGCTCAGACCGGAGCGGTGGGCACGCTGCGCTTTGCCCACCCTACGGACAACTGATCAGCATCGTCATTGCGAGGAGCGAAGCGACGAAGCAATCCAGACTTTCTTCCTGGCCCCTGGATTGCTTCGCTGCGCTCGCAATGACGAGCGGCGAGGCCGGTCAGCGTGGCCCGAACCCTTTAAAACACCGTGCCGTCGCTGATGATGGTGAGCGGCGGCGAGCCGTCCGGGCGGCGGGCGAAGGCGAGCTTGCGGCCGGCGGCCCAGGTGCCGCCTTCGAGGATGCGGGCGAGCGGCAGTTGCTCGGACGTCTGGCCGGTACGCTGGCGGATCAGCGCGGCCAAGCGGTCGAGCAGGGCGACGGTGAGCGCGCGCCATTCCACCACCAGCGGGGAGTCGACCGCATGGGCGCGCGCGGCATCGGCGGGATCGCGCAGGACGAGCACGCCGCCATCGACGAACAGGCCGCCGTTGCGGTATTCGGCGAGGCCGGTGAGGCCGTCGATGTTGTCGACCACGAGGCCCGCGCGCTGGAGCGGTTCGATCAGCGAATAGCTCAGCCATTGCGATAGTTTGTGCAACGGGACGAGACCGGTGGTCTCATCGTCGGTGACGAGGGAGGCATGCCTCCAGCAGTCGCCGAGGGCGACGCCCTGCAGCGTCAAGCGTGATGGCCAGATCGGGCCGAGCTGCAGCAGCACGTTCTGCAGGATCGAAGCCGCATCGATGTGGCCATCTACGGCGCCGGCGGCGAGCTGATCGAACAGGCCGCCCGGACGCGGAGCGTCCTTCGTTCCGAAGATCTCCGGCTTTGCGGCGGCCACTTCGCCGAGCCGACGCAGCAGCGCGACCCGGCCCTCCAACCCGACCAGCGGATTGTCAGGTCCCACCTGGAATCCGCGTTCGAGCTCGGCAACGGTGAGCTCTCGCAGCTTCGCCGCATCGGCGCGCAGCGGATCGCGCGCGTCGGCCGAGAACGCGCCGCTCGCGAACATGTCGAGGCTCGCCAGCGCCAGCCCCTCGGAGCGACCGATCTTCGCGCCGGTCACGGCATCCCGATAGCGCCAGGCGGCGCCGGCCCCGGCGTCGAGCAGCACGCTGGTGATGGCGAGATCGAACTCGGCGCGCGCGCGTGCCGCCGCATCCGGCCACTGCGTCCTCGCGGCGATCGCGGCCCAGCGATCGACGCCGCCGACTACGAAGTGCCGCCAGCGTGAATGAAACGGCACCTCGCCGCTCGGATACGCCTTGTTCGTCACATCCCGCACGAGGTCGGCGATGGTATCGAGCTTGCCGAGATCGATGCGGAAATGCGGCAGCTTGTCATCGAGCCCGACGGCAAGCATCTGATGCGCCCGCTCGCGGACAGCGCGGGCGGACAGGAGAGAGGAGACGTCGGTCATGATCGGCCGCTGCGCTCAGTACTTCTCGAGCGGGCGACCGACGGTGTCGCCGAGTGCTTCGGGCTTCTGCGGCTCCAGCGAGAAATAGCCGGCGGCCTTCTTCGCCGCGATCTCGACATGGGCATCGGCCGGGATCAGCTCGTCGGGGATCGGCACGCGCTCGACGATGTCGACGCCTTGTCCCACCAGCGCATCATGCTTCATGTCGCTCATCGAGATGAAGCGGTCGATACGCGTGATGCCGAGCCAGTGGATGACGTCCGGCATCAGCTGCTGGAAGCGCGCATCCTGCACGCCGGCAACGCATTCGGTGCGCTCGAAATAGGCCGCCGCCGCGTCGCCGTCCTCCTGGCGCTTGCGCGCATTGTAGACCAGGAATTTCGTCACCTCGCCGAGCGCGCGGCCTTCCTTGCGGTTGTAGACGATGATGCCGAGCCCGCCGTTCTGGCCGGCGGCGACGCATTCCTCGATGCCGTGGATCAGATAGGGGCGGCAGGTGCAGATGTCCGAGCCGAACACGTCGGAGCCGTTGCACTCGTCATGCACGCGACAGGTGATCTTGGTCCTGGAGTCATTCAGCTTGGTGACGTCGCCGAACAGATACACCGTGGTGCCGCCGATCGGCGGCAGGAACACCTGCAGGTCCGGCCGCGTCACCAGCTCCGGATACATGCCGCCGGTCTGCTCGAACAGGCCGCGGCGCAGGTTGGTCTCGCTGGTGCCGAAGCGCGCGGCGACGCCGGGCAGGTACCACACCGGGTCGATCGCGATCTTCACCACCGACACGCTGCCATTGGCATGCACGACCTCGCCGTCATGGACGAGGCGCTTGGCGGCGAGCGCGGCATGCAGCTCCGGCAGCTCGATGCGCGCCTTGGTCACCGCGATGGAGGGGCGGATGTCGATGCCCTCGGCGATCTCGCCGCCGAAGTTCTCGGCGACCAGATGGCCCCAGGGATCGAGCGCGACGATCTTGGCCGGATCGCGCCACTGGCCGAACGGGCCGATGGTGGCGGCGGGATGGGTGTTGGTGAGATCGGGGCGGCGGATCGGATCGAGCGCGCCGGAGGACACCGCGAGCGCGCGGTAGACCGTGTAGGAGCCGCCATGGCTGCCGATCACGTTGCGGTCCTGCGGCCGCGACACTGTGCCGATGATCGGCCCGCGCTCGCGCGCGGTCTCGGCGCCCCAGTGGAGCGGGAAATTATGCTTGGCGCCTGGCACCGGGTGCGAGGTCAGGCGGATGTGATCCGTGCGGTTCGAGCGAGTCATCGGACAGCGACCCCCAAAACGGCAACGGCCCGCCTTGACGACGGGCCTGAGCGAAAAGCGTTCACGTTTTCCATGCACCAATATAGCAGTGTTTTCGCAGCAAACAAGAGCGTCCCGGGCGCCATCTATTTGTAAACGAATGGTGACGAAGCCGGCTTGCAATGCAGCGCGGCCAAGCCTGCTGGCATGGCGCTTGCCTTTTGGACGCCGCGCCGCCAGCTTGGCGCACATGGATTCGTCGGCGGCAAAGGCGGCATGGACCTGATCATTCGCAACGCGGTGCTGGCGCAAAGGAGCGAGCTGCTCCGCGCCGATATCGGAATTTCCAAAGGCCGGATCGTGGCGATCGAGGCCGCGCTGCAGGCCGACGGCGAGGAGCGCGATGCCGAGAACTGCCTGGTCGTGCCCGGCTTCATCGAGACCCACATCCATCTCGACAAGACCTGCATTCTCGATCGTTGCACCATCCGGGAAGGCACGGTGGCGGAGGCTGTGCGCGAGACCGCGGCGGCCAAGCGCAACTTCACGGCTGACGATGTCTACACCAGGGCGAAGCAGACCGTGGAGCGCTGCGTCAGCCACGGCACGATGCGGATGCGCACCCATGTCGAGCTCGATCCCGGCATCGGCTTCACTGCGTTCGAGGCGATCCGAGAGCTGGCGCGCGACTATGCCTGGGCACTCGATCTCGAGATCTGCGTGTTTCCGCAGGAAGGTCTGACGAACTATCCGGGCACCGAGGAGCTGCTGATCGAGGGCCTGCGCCGCGGCGCGCGGACCATCGGCGCAGCACCGTATTTCGACACCGATCCGCGCGCGCAGATCGACCGCATCTTCGCGATCGCTAGGGAGCACGACGTCGACATCGACATGCATCTCGACCTGGCCGAGACGCTCGATCACATGCAGATCGAATATGTCTGCCGCAAGACGGAGGAATATGGCTGGGGCGGCCGGGTCGCCGTCGGCCATGTCACGCAGCTGTCGCTGCTGCCGCCGGAGCGCTTCGACGCGGTTGCCGTGCAGCTCGCCAATGCCGGCGTGGCAGTCACCGTGCTGCCTTCGACGGACCTGCACCTGATGGGGCGGCGGCAGGATCATGCGATTCCGCGCGGCGTGGTGCCGCTGCAGCCGCTGCGCGACAAGGGCGTGACCTGCTCGCTGTCGACCAACAACGTGCTCAATCCGTTCACGCCCTATGGCGACGGCTCGCTGATCCGGATGGCCAATCTCTACGCCAATGTCTGCCACGTCTCGCGCCCGGATCATCTCGCCGGCTGCCTGGAGATGGTGACGCATGATGCGGCCAAGCTGATGCGGCTGGAGGATTACGGCGTGAAGGTCGGCGCGCCGGCCGATCTCGTCTGCATCGATGCGCGCGGTCCGACCGAAGCCGTCGCGACCTTGGCGCAGCCGCTATGGGGCCTCAAGCGCGGCCGCCCGTCGTTCTCACGCACGCGGCCCGTGCTGCATCGGCCGGCGTGATTTTATTTTGGGCGGATACGCTGCTCTCGATACTCGCGAGCGCAATCGGTCATCCTCGCGATTGTGAGATATAGTGCCCTCTCCCCTTGTGGGAGAGGGCATGTACGACCCATCCGCGCACTCGGTCGGGTGAGGGGTCTCTTTCGACGAATGCCGCTCGTGGAGAAAGACCCCTCACCCAACCGAACTTGCCGAGACGTCATACATGCCCTCTCCCACAAGGGGAGAGGGCGCATATACGGACTGATTGTGGAGCTACATGATGCGCATCATCAACGTCGCGGCCGCTCAGATGGGGCCGATCCAGCGGTCTGACAGCCGAGAGGCGGTCGTCGCGCGCATGATCGCGCTGCTGGACGAGGCCAAGCGCAAGGGCGCCGACCTCATCGTCTATCCGGAGCTGGCGCTGACGACGTTCTTTCCGCGCTGGTACATGGAGGATCAGGCCGAGGTCGATACATGGTTCGAGGCGGCGATGCCGAACGCCGCGGTGCAGCCGCTGTTCGATCGCGCCGCGCAGCATGGCATCGCGATGTATCTCGGCTATGCCGAGCTGACGCCGGACGGGCATCACTACAACACCGCCGTTCTCACCGATCGCGCCAGCAACGTCGTCGGCAAGTACCGCAAGGTCCATCTGCCCGGCCACGAGGAGTTCGAGCCGGAGCGCAGCCACCAGCATCTGGAGAAGCGCTATTTCAAGCCGGGCGATCTCGGCTTTCCGGTCTGGCGCAATCTCGGAGGGATCATCGGCATGGCGATCTGCAACGACCGCCGCTGGCCGGAGACGTATCGTGTCATGGGCCTGCAGGACGTCGAGCTGGTGCTGATCGGCTACAACACGCCGTCGGTGAACTCGTTGAAGTCAGCCGAAGGACTGCAGCAACGGTTGTTCCACAATCGTCTCTCGGCGCAGGCCGGCGCGTATCAGAACTCGTGCTGGGTGGTGGCGGTGGCCAAGGCAGGGATGGAAGATGGTCATCATCTGATCGGCGGCAGCCTGATCGTCAATCCCGACGGCGAGATCGTCGCGGAAGCGGTGACGGAAGGCGACGAGGTGCTGGTCGCGCCGTGCGATATGGATGCGACGCGCTTCGGCAAGCAGACGATCTTCGACTTCGCGCGGCATCGCCGCGTGGAGCATTACGGCCTGATCACCAGCCGCACCGGCGCCGTGCCGCCGGAGTGAGGCGTTAGAGCGCTATCAGTTGTCGGCAAACGCCCTTGCGCCGAGCGCAGTGCGCTCCCTCTCCCCGTTCTTACGGGGAGAGGGTTGGGGTGAGGGGCAGCCACGCCCACCGACCGTGCGGAGAGCCCCCCTCACCCGGATTGCATCTAACGATGCAATCCGACCTCTCCCCGCAAGCGGGGCGAGGTTACAGCGAGATCGTAGCCACACGAACCGGTGTCGTCCCGGCGAACGCCGGGACCCATACCGCGGAAGCTATCGAGGGACGTGGCTGGTAGTTGCTTGCCTCATTGCGGCCGGTGGCTATGGGTCCCGGCTCGGAGGCCGGGACGACAGCGGAGTGTGAGGCAGTCGGTCGGGCAAGCCCGGGAATGCATAGTCAAAGGCTCGCGTCACTTAGCCCGCAAACGCCACCGTACCCAACGCCATGGCCACCGCAGCCTGCGTCGGGTCGATCACCGGAATGCCCAGCGCATCCTCCAGATTCTTGCGATGCCGCGCCATGCCGGCGCAGCCCATGACGATGGCGCCGGCGCCGTCTTCGTCCCGGAGCGCGCGGCCGACCGTGATCATCTTGGCCAGCGTGCCTTCGCCCGACGCGGTCTCCGCGACCGTCATATCCAGCGGACGTTCCGCGGCGAGCCGGTCCATCAGCCCCATCTGGCGGAGATAGCGGATGTGGCGGCGGATCGAGCGCTGCGCGATGGCGAGCACGCCGAACGTGTCGGCGCGCGTGAGCGCGGTCAGCACGCCGCATTCGGCGATGCCCAACACGGGCCGCGTCGTCGCCTCGCGGCACACGTGCAGACCGGGATCGCTGTAGCAGGCGATGACGAAGGCGCTCGACGCATTGTCGCCCTCGACGAAGCGCCGCAGCGGCAGCGCAACGCTGTCGGCGTCCTTCTGGCTCTCGACGCCGTAGGGGCCTTCCTTCAGCGTCTCGCAGACGATCTCCGGTCCTTCCGCGAACATCAGCGGCTTGAGCGCCGCCGCGAGGCCGTCGGTCACCACCTGGTTGGAGTTCGGGTTGATCACGGTGATGCGCGGGCGGGACATGGGTGTTACCTGCTTCTTCGGAGTTGACGTCGCCCGACAGGCAACCACTATGCCACCGCGGACGCAAGCGGGCCGACGCGGCCTCATCACGTCCACGCCGTTCCATCTGGCAGAACTAGGAGATCGCGATGACCGAGCCGGCCTATGACCTGATGATCCGGGGAGGGCGCGTCGCCACCACGACGGATACGTTCGAGGCCGACGTCGCCATCTCCGGCGAGACCATCGCGGCGATCGGTCGCGGCCTCGGGCCGGCGAAGCGCGAGATCGATGCGCGCGGCAAATATGTGCTGCCGGGCGGCGTCGACAGCCATTGCCACATCGAGCAGCTCTCGGCCGCCGGCATCGTCAACGCCGATACGTTCGAGAGCGCGACGACCTCCGCGGCGTATGGCGGCACCACATCCGTGATCTCGTTCGCCGCGCAGCATGTCGGTATGCAGCTGCCGCAGGTGCTGGAGGACTATCACGCGCTGGCGCGCAAGGGCGCGGTGATCGACTACGCGTTCCACATTATCATCGCCGATCCGACCAAGGAGACCTTGGAGCGCGATCTGCCGGCGCTGATCCGGCAGGGCCACGGCTCGATCAAGATCTTCATGACCTACGACCGGCTCAAGATCGACGACGAGCCGCTGCTCGACATTCTCGTCGCCGCGCGCGAGGGCGGCGCGATGCTGTGCGCGCATGCCGAGAACCACGGCATCATCTCCTGGATGGTGAAGCGGCTGTTGGCGCGCGGTTACACCGCGCCGAAATATCACGCCATCAGCCATGCGCGCTTCTCGGAAGCCGAGGCGTTCAATCGTCTCATCGGCATGGCGGCGCTGGTCGATCAGCCGATCATGATCTTCCACGTCTCGACCGCCGAAGGCGCCAAGGTGATCCGCGACGCGCGCGGGCAGGGGCTGAAGGTGTTCGCGGAGACCTGTCCGCAATATCTGTTCATGACCGCCGACGATTTGGACAAGCCGGGGATCGAGGGCGCGAAATGGATGTGCAGCCCGCCGCCGCGCCGCGCGCCTGACCAGGAGGCGCTGTGGCAGGCGCTGTCGCTCGGCGATCTCCAGACGATCTCGTCCGATCACGCGCCGTATCGTTTCGACGAGACCGGCAAGCTGCGCGCCGGTCCCAACCCGAACTTCAAGCAGATCGCGAACGGCCTGCCGGGCCTCGAGCTGCGGCTGCCGCTGTTGTTCGATGCGATGGTGTCGAAGGGCCGGCTCGGCCTCAACAAGTTCGTCGAGCTGACGTCGACGGCGCCGGCCAAGATCTACAACCTGCATCCGCGCAAGGGCGCGATCGCGATCGGCGCCGATGCTGACATCGCGCTGTGGGATCCGGACAAGCGCGTGACGATTACGGATGAAAGCATGCATGACCTCGCGGGCTACACGCCGTTCGCCGGCCGCAGCGTGCAGGGCTGGCCGGTGACCGTGCTGTCGCGCGGTCGGGTCATCGTCGATGACGGCAAGGTCTCGGTGCAGCCCGGCTCCGGCCAGTTCCTGGCGCGCAGCGGCGGCGAGGCGGCGAAGCCGACGGGACGGCTGGTGGCGGACATGAACCCCGAGCAGAACTTTGGGGCAACGCTGCTGTGAGCCTGATGGGGAGATATCACGGGCCTCGTCCTTCGAGACGGTCGCTTCGCGACCTCCTCAGGATGAGGCGAGAGAGCAGGGCCCGCGGCGCGCAGGCTGCTTTTCCTCTCCATGAACACCCCTCGCGGCGTGTTCATGGTCAGTGTGCAGGACCGCCTTGGGTGCCATAACCTCATGGTGAGGAGGCTGCGTCAGCAGCCGTCTCGAACCATGAGGCCCCTGTGGAGAGGCTTATCGCATGCATGTCCTGATCTTCGGCGGCGCCGGCTTCGTCGGGCTCAACATCGCGCAAGGACTGCTTGAACGTGGGCATAAGGTCACCGTTTTCGATGCGGCCGGACTGCCGAGTGCCGCGCAACGCGCCTTCGCTTCTCATGGTGAGCGGCTGCAAGTGATCAAAGGCGATGTGACCGATGCGGCTGCCGTGGCGACAGCGGTCGGCTCTGGCTGCGATGCCGTCGTCATGGGCGCCGCGATCACCGCCGGTCCCGAACGCGATGCGTCCGATCCCGAGCGCATCCTGGCCGTCAATCTGCTGGCGCAGGTACCGATCCTCCAGGCCGCGCGGCGCAGCGGTGTCCGGCGCGTGATCAATCTGTCGTCCGCCGCATCCTACGGCGCCAGCGGCCAGCGCTTTGCCGTGCTGGAGGAAACGACGCCGTGCGAGCCGGTGTCGCTGTATGCGATCACAAAATTCACCTCCGAGCGCGTCGCTGCGCGGCTGTCCGACCTCTGGAAGACCGACGTCATCAGCGTGCGGCTGTCGGCGGTGTTTGGACCGTTCGAGCGTGGCGGCGGCGTGCGCGATACGCCGTCGCCGCAGGCGCTGATCGCCGCCTGCTGCGCGCGCAACGGGCCGGCGCTGCTGAACGAGCCCGGCGAGAAAGACTGGGTCTACGCCGTCGACGTCGCCGATGCCGTGTGCCTGCTGCTCGAAGCCGAGAAGCCGCAGCAGACGCTCTACAACATCTCCAACGAGGCGACCTTCACCGCCGAGGCGTGGGGCCGCGCCTTCGCGACCGGCCGGGCTAGCTTCACGTGCCGGCTCGCGGAGCCTGGCGAGGCGCCGACGGTTCCGGTGTTCGCGCCGGTTCGTGGGCGGCTGTCGACAACGCGGCTGGCGGAGGAGTTCGGCTGGCGCGCGCGGTTCGACTGCGCGGCCTCGGCCGAGCATTTCGGCCGCTGGTTCGATCAGTACGGGAGGGACTGAGATGAGGCTGAAGGACAAGGTCGCCATCATCACCGGCGGCGGCTCCGGGATCGGCCGTGCGAGCGCCGCGATGTTCGCGCGCGAGGGCGCGTTCCTCGCTGTGGTGGATCGGGATGCGGCTGGCGCCGAACAGACGCTCGCGCTCGTGCGTGAAGCGGGCGGTGATGGCAGCGTCCATGTCGGCGACGTTGGTGATGCCGAGTTCGCCAGGTCAACGATTGAAGCCGTGGCCGCAGCGCGCGGCCGGCTCGATGTGCTGATGACAGCGGCCGGGTTCTCCTGTGGCGGCACCGTCGTCACCACCGATCCGGCCGATTGGGACGCGGTATTCCGTGCCAATGTCGGCGGCACCTGGCTGTGGGCGAAGGTCGCGGTGCCGATCATGCAAGCGCAGAAGACGGGATCGATCATCACTGTCGCGTCGCAACTCGCGGTCGCCGGGGGAAAAAGCAACAGCGCCTATATCGCCGCCAAGGGCGCGATCATAAGTTTGACCCGCACCATGGCGGTCGACTTTGCGACCGACGGCATCCGCGTCAACGCGCTGGCCCCGGGCGCGATCGACACGCCGCTGCTGCGCCGGAGTTTTGCGCGCCACGCCGATCCCGAGCCGGTGCGCGACGCCTCGCGCCAGCGGCACGCGATGAAGCGTTTCGGCGAGGCGGACGAGGTTGCGGCGGCGGCGCTGTTCCTGGCGAGCGACGAGGCGTCGTTCACGACCGGCGTCGTGCTGCCGGTGGATGGTGGGTGGCTGGCGGCGTAGTGCTGGCAGAGTTCGAGGTGAGCTGGCAGGCGACGCCTGATTTTGATTTGAAGCGAAGCCTTCGCCACGATCGCGGTCGGCTCCCCTCCCCCTTGCGGGGAGGGGTCGGGGGTGGGGGTCTCCGGGCGCTGAACTTCGTTGAAGTCCAAGGCTCTTCCAGAGTAGGAGCGCTGAGAGCGAAGCTCCTTTCTGTGCTGTTCGAGCTTCGACACTTGTTCGAGCGCCTCACATCGAGCGGGACTCGTGGACCCCCACCCCCGACCCCTCCCCGCAAGGGGGAGGGGAGCTCACGGTTTGCGCGGAGAGAGGTGGGATCCTAATAGCTAGATCAATTAGCGCTTCGCCGTCGCGCCCTTCCGATCGCGTCCTCGCAAAATATCCGCCAGCGCCGCCGCATTGCGTGACAGCGGCTCGAATCGCGGCGTCAGCAGATACGCGCGCATCGGCGTCTTCGGCAGCAGCTGACGCGCAATGAGGTCGGGCCAGGCGCGGCCGCGCAGGACGAACTCGTCGACCACGGCAAGGCCCGCGCCGGCGCGGACCATGGCGCAGGCGTCGGGGGTGTAGCGCACGATCGTGGTGGGCTCCGGGCCGCCGGCCAAGGCGGACGTGACGATGTGGCCGTAAGGTGTCTGTGGGCCGAAGCCGACCAGCGGGTAGGGCAGCATGTCCTTCGGACGGATGCTGCGCAGCTTCGCCAGCGCATGATCCGCCGGCATGATCACATGCAGCGCGCCCTCCGCGATGGTCTCCACCGCCACCGTGGGCTCGTCGACCGGCAGCACGGTGACGCCGACATCGGCGCGGGCGGTGCCGACGCGGTTGACGATGTCCAGCAGCGTCAGCGATTCGAACTCGACGCGCAGATCGGGAAAGCGGCTGCGCAGCCGCGCCAGCGCGTCCGGCACCATGCCGTATCCCGCGCTCGGGCTGGCCACGACACGGATCGTGCCGGTGCCGCCGGCGCGCAATTCGTCGGCGAGATCATTGATGCGTGCGACGCCGCGATGGATGTGCTCGACCTCCGCGAACAGCCGCTTCGCCTCCGGCGTCGGCTGCACCCGGCCGCTGATGCGCTCGAACAGCTTCAGCTTCAGGCCGTCCTCGGTGTAGGCGAGCAGCCGGCTGATGGCGGGCTGCGACACCGACAAGAGTCGCGCGGCGCCGCTGATCGAACCGGTGATCATGATGGCGCGGAAGACCTCGATCTGGCGCAGATTGAGCGGCATGCGACCTCTTGTCTCGCTGCAATGCCACCACACTGTACGCGCGCCGCCCATCCCATAACAAGCGGTTATGGGCGGCGGACAAATCGGTATGGAAGGCTTGAGGTTCGCTTTGCTAAGCTTCGGTCGCCGGGTGAACTGACTGGTGGAGAAAGCGTGAGCGACAGCAAGCGTGTCGCGCGCGATGGCGCGTGTTTCATTCGGTGGCCGGCATGAGCGACGGTCTCGCCGCACTGATGGCCCAGGTTCGCAGCGATCTTGCGAAAATCGCGCATCCCACCATGCCCTGGCTGACGCCCGTCACCGGTCCCGATGGTCGCACTGCACTCGATGTGCTGATCGTCGGCGGCGGCCAGTCGGGTCTTGCAACTGCATTCGCGCTGCTGCGCTCGCGCGTCAGCAACATCCTCGTGCTCGACAAGGCCGAAGAAGGCCGCGAAGGGCCGTGGATGACTTATGCGCGCATGCCCACCCTGCGCAGCCCGAAGGATTTCACCGGACCCGATCTCGACATTCCCTGCCTGACCTATCAGGCGTGGCACGAGGCGAAGTTCGGCAGCGACAGCTGGCGCGATCTTAACCTGATCCCGCGCGAATATTGGGCAGACTATCTCGCCTGGTATCGCGAGGTGCTCGATCTTCCCATGCGCAATGCTTGCGAGGTCGTCGACATTTCGCCGGCCGCTGATGGGCTGCTCAAGGCCACGGTGCGCAGCAAGGACGGCGAGACCGCGCTGTATGCGCGCAAGATCGTGCTCGCGACCGGCCAGGAAGGCATGGGCGATTGGAGCATCCCGGAACCGCTGCGCCATCTGCCCGCGACGCGATGCGCGCATTCCGGCGCCGAGATCGATTTCGAAAACCTGCGTGGCCGCCGCGTCGCCGTGATCGGTGCTGGCGCGTCCGCCTTCGACAACGCGGCCGTTGCGCTCGAGGCCGGTGCTGACAGCGTCGATCTGTTGTGCCGCCGCGCGGAAATCCAGCTGATCCAGCCGTATCGCTGGCTGACCTTCCGCGGCTTCCTGCGACACTTCTCCGAGCTCGATGATGCCTGGCGCTGGCGCTTCATGAACGCCGTCCTGGGTCTGCGCGAAGGCTTTCCGCAGCACACCTACGATCGCTGCGCCCGCCACGCCGCGTTCCATCTGCATGAAGGCGCGCCTTTGATCGCTGCGCGCGAGACAGCTGATGGCGTCGTGCTGCAGACGGCAAAAGGCGAGGTCACGGCGGATTTCGTGATCAGCGCGACCGGCATCTCGATGGATTTCACCAAGCGGCCGGAGCTGCAGCGCTTCGCAGCGAACATCGCACGCTGGTCGGACCGCTACACGCCAGATGAGAGCGAGCGCAACGATCGGCTCGGTGCATTTCCCTATCTCGCCGACGACTACGCGTTGTGCGAGCGCAAGGCGGGCGAGACGCCGTGGATCCGCGACATCCATGTGTTCGCGATCGCCTCGACGATGAGCTTCGGTGCATCGGGATCATCCATCAACGCGATGACGACCGCTGTGCCGAAGCTCGTGCATGGTCTGACGCGTGGATTGTTCACGGCCGACATCGACAAGCATTGGGCCAACTTCCAGGCCTATGATGTGAGACAGGCCGAGGTGCGTCGTGGCACGTGATTTGCTGCTACGCGTGCATCAGATGAGCCGGCAGCGCCGGTGACTGCTGGCAGATGTTTTAGTCCCGGATTTTGAGACTAGCGAGGGAACAGGGGCGATGAGTTTTAAGATGTCCAAACGTTCGTTGTTCGCGGCGACCGCGTTGCTCGCGGTGACACTCGCGGCGCCGTCGGCGCATGCGCAGAGCCGCGCTGAGACGTTGCGCTACGTCACCGGCGCGACCGTCAACACGCTCGATCCTAATATTCCCGGCTCGACGCGCGAAGCCTTCGCGCTGTCGATGTCGAGCTACGACCGTCTGGTGTCGTTCGGCCGCAAGCAGCTTAATGGTAAATGGGTGTTCGATCTCGACACGATCAACGGCGAACTCGCCGAATCCTATTCCGTCAGCGCCGACGGATTGAAGATCACCTTCAAGCTGCGCCCCGATGCCAAGTTCCAGGATGGTTCGCCTGTGACCGCCGAGGACGTCAAATGGTCGCTCGACCGCTGCGTCACCGCGCCGATTCTCGGCAAGGCGCAGTTGCTGACGGGATCGCTGACCTCGGCCGATCAGTTCAAGGTCATCGATCCCCTGACGATCGAAGTTACCTTGCCGAAGCCGGACAAGCTGGCGCTGCCGAACCTCGCCACCGTCTATCCGATCATCATCAACTCCAAGCTCGCCAAGGCGCATGCGACGGCTGAAGATCCGTGGGCGCTGAACTGGACCAAGGAAAACGCGGCCGGTAGCGGCGCCTACATCGTCGAGACCTTCAAGCCCGGCGAGCAGGTGATCGCCAAGCGCAACGACGCCTGGAACCGCGGCACGCCGGACAAGCCGGCGGCGTTCAAGCGGCTGATCATCCAGTCGGTGCCGGAGCCGGCGACGCGCGCCAACCTCGTCGAGCGCGGCGACGCCGATCTCGTGATCGATCTCCAGGCCAGCGACGTGCAGTCGCTCGAAGGCAAGGGCAAGCTGAAGGTGATCTCGACGCCGCAGTATAACGCAGTGACCTTCATCTCGATGAACAACACCATCGCGCCGTTCGACAACGTCAACGTGCGCCGCGCGATCGCTTATGCGCTGCCTTATGACGACATGTTCAAGGCGGCGCTGTTCGGCCGCGGCGCGCCGCTCTACGGCGCGACCTGGGCGGACGGCAAGCCGCCGAGCGGCGGCTATCCGATCCCGCAGCCGATCAAGCTCGACCTGGAGAAAGCCAAGGCCTATCTGAAGGACGCGGGCATGCCCGAGGGCTTCTCGACCACCTTCAGCTTCAACGTCGGCCAGGCTGCGACGGCCGAGCCGATGGCGGCGCTGGTGAAGGAATCGTTGGCTAAGATCGGCATCAAGGTCGATATCCAGAAGCTGCCGGACGCGCAGATGTCGACGGCGATCAACGAGAAGAAGCTGCCGTTCTTCATCGAGGGCATCGTCGCCTGGCTGCCCTCGACCGACTACTTCTATCGCAACTTCTACACCGGCAAGCAGCGCTGGAACTACTCGTCCACCGACAACGCCGAATTGGAGAAGATCGCGCAGGAGGCGCGCTTCGAGGCCGACAAGGC
Source organism: Bradyrhizobium sp. USDA 4353 (assembly GCF_054063215.1). Classification (NCBI taxonomy): domain Bacteria; kingdom Pseudomonadati; phylum Pseudomonadota; class Alphaproteobacteria; order Hyphomicrobiales; family Nitrobacteraceae; genus Bradyrhizobium; species Bradyrhizobium sp. USDA 4353. The sequence continues at coordinate 7,513,772 of NZ_JBSSGB010000001.1, read as the reverse complement.
GAAGTATGAGGAGCAGGGCAAGGCACTCAACGCGATCCATTTCGACCAGATGTTCCAGATCCCGATCTGGCAGGCGGCGCAGGACGCGGTGATGCAGCCGACGGTGGATGGCTACGTCTACCAGTTCACGCGGCAGGTCGATTATCGTAACCTGAGCCGCAAGTAGGACTGAGGAGCCGACTGGAGTAGACGCGCGCTGCATGCGCGCGCACCTCTCCCGGAGGGAGAGGTCGGATCGCATCGCAAGATGCGATCCGGGTGAGGGGTTACATTGGATGATTTTGCCGTGGCGCCGCCTCACCCGCGCCTTCGGCGCGACCTCTCCCCGATGGGGAGAGGTGGGAGTCGCGTTTGGAGAGGCGAGGCTGCGATGAGAGAAGCTGATCGATATTGGAAGAACTCCCGCGGCGCTGACCGTTCACCTCTCCCGTAGGGAGAGGTCGGATCGCATCGCAAGATGCGATCCGGGTGAGGGGTTACATTGGATGATTTTGCCGTGGCGCCCCCTCACCCGCGCCTTCGGCGCGACCTCTCCCCGGTGGGGAGAGGTGGAAGTCGCGGCGGGCGCTGCGGTTTATTGACGACGAGTTAGGAGAACCAAGACCCATGAACACGATCGGCGCAACTCTGCTGCGGGCGGGACGACGCTTCGTCTCGTCGCTGCCGGCGCTGTTCGGCGTCCTGGTTTTCACCTTCCTTCTGATGCGCGTGCTGCCGGGGGACCCGGCCGTGTTCTTCGCCTCCGGCCCGAACGCCGGCAAGGAGGAGATCGAGGTCATCCGCAAGCAGCTCGGGCTCGACAAGCCGCTGCCGAACCAGCTCGTGATCTATCTGACCGACGTCGCCAGCGGCAATCTCGGCCGCTCGATGATGACGGGGCAGGCGGTCGCGAAGGATCTCAAGGATCGCCTGCCGGCCTCGCTGGAGCTGACGTTGACGGCGCTGCTGATCGCGCTGGTCTCGGCCGTGCCGCTCGGCGTCATCGCCGCGCTCAGGCCGGGATCGCTGATCGATCACGGCGTGAGGCTGTTCTGCTCGCTCGGCGTTTGCGTGCCGACCTTCGTCTCCGGACTGCTGCTGATCTACGTGTTCTATTATCTGTTCGGCCTCGCGCCCGATCCCACGGGCCGCATCGACATCTTCGCGAGCCTGCCGCCGCAACGCACCGGCTTCCTGATCATCGACTTCCTGCTCGCCGGCGATCTCGAGGGCTGGTGGGCGGCGGCGCGGCAGCTGATGCTGCCGGCCGTTACGATGGCGCTGTTCGTGATCGCGCCGCTGGCGCGCATCACCCGCGCCTCGATGCTGGTGTCGCTCGGCAGCGATTTCGTCCGCACCGCGCGCTCGGTCGGGCTGTCCTGGTGGCGCATCGTCGTCACCTATGCCTTGCGGAACGCGATCCTGCCCGTGATCACCATTGCCGGCATCGTGTTCTCGACCATGCTGGGCGCGAACGTGCTCGGTCGAGAAAGTGTTCTCCTGGCCGGGTGTCGCGTCCTACGCGCTCGACGCGCTGCTGGTCTCCGACTACGCGCCGGTGCAGGGCTTCGTGCTGCTGATGGCGACCATCTTCGTGATCGTTAACCTTCTGGTCGATCTGCTCTACGGCATGGCCGATCCCCGCGCGACGGTGGCATGAGCATGACCACGATCGAGACTTCATCGACCCTGCGCCACACCGCCTTCGTGCTGCGCGGCAATCCGGTCACCGCGATCGCGGCCGGCGGCGCCGTTCTACTGGCGCTGATGGCGATCTTTGCACCCTGGCTCGCGCCCTACGATCCCATCGCCTCGGATGTGCCCGCAGCCCTGCAGCCGCCAAGTGCGGCGCATTGGTTCGGCACCGACCAGCTCGGCCGTGACGTGCTGAGCCGCCTGATCGTGGCGAGCCGGCTCGATCTCACCATTGCGGTGACCGCAGTGGCCGTGTCCTTCGCGATCGGCTCCGTCATCGGCGCGCTCTGCGGCTATGCCGGTGGCCGGCTCGACAAGGCGGTCGGCCGCTTCGTCGACGTGCTGATGGCATTCCCGCTGTTCGTGCTGGCGATGGCCATGGTCGCCGCACTCGGCAACCGCGTCGAGAACATCGTGATCGCGACCGCGATCATCAATCTGCCGTTCTACATCCGCTTCGCGCGCGCCGAGGTGAACATCCGCCGCAACCTCGGCTGGGTCGAGGCCGCGCGCGCCTGCGGCGAGAGCCACGTCGCCGTGGTGCTGCGCTTCCTGCTGCCGAACGTGCTGCCGGCGATGGCGGTGCAGATGTCGCTCAATCTCGGCTGGGCGATCCTCAATGCCGCGGGCCTCTCCTTCATCGGCCTCGGCGTCAAGCCGCCGACGCCGGAATGGGGAATCATGGTCGCCGAGGGCGCGCGCTTCATCTCGACCGGGCGCTGGTGGCTCGTGGCTTTCCCAGGCCTCGCGCTGATGAGCGCGGTGCTGTGCTTCAACCTGCTTGGCGATGGTCTGCGTGACATTCTCGATCCCCGGATGCGCACATGACGGCGGATATCAGAATGAACAAGCGTGGCGCATCCGAGGATGCGCACGTGACCGCGCCGTTGTTGGAAGTCGAAAACCTCAAGGTCACCTTCTCGACGCGCCGCGGCCTCGTCGAGGCGGTGCGTGGCGTATCGCTGTCGCTGCAGCCGGGCGAGATGCTCGGCCTCGTCGGCGAGAGCGGCTCCGGCAAGTCGGTGACAGGCTTTGCCATCACCCATCTGCTCGACAAAGCCGGCCGCATTGCCGACGGCCGGATCCGCTTCAAGGGCCAGGACATTACCCGCGCCGGCGGCGCCGATCTGCGCAGCCTTCATGGGGCTGCGATGTCGATGATCTTCCAGAACCCGCGCGCGGCGCTGAACCCGATCCGCACCATCGGCCAGCAGGTCGCGGATGCGATCCTCGCGCATCGACGGTTGTCGCGGCAGGAGGCGCTCGCCGAGGCGCTGAACCTGCTCAAGGCCGTGCAGATCCGCGATCCCGAGCGGCGCATGTCGGCGTATCCGCACGAGCTCTCCGGCGGCATGTGCCAGCGGGTGATGATCGCGGTCGCGATCTCCTGCAATCCGTCGCTGCTGATCGCCGACGAGCCGACCACCGGCCTCGACGTCACCACGCAGAAGGTGGTGATGGACCTGCTCGCCAAGATCGCGGCCGACCGCGGCATGGCGACGATCCTGATCACGCACGACCTCGGCCTCGCCGCGCGCTATTGCGCGCGCGTCGTGGTGATGGAGCAGGGCAGGCTGGTCGAGGAGGCCGAGCCGCTGACCTTGTTCCACCGGCCGCAGCATCCCTACAGCAAGCGGCTGGTCGCGGCGTCGCCGACCGCGACCTCGCGCATCGAGGACCTCGTGCCTGACGGCGACAGGATTCCGCTGGTCGAGGTGACCGCGCTGCCGCCTCCGCCGCATGGCACGCCGCTGCTGCTCGACGTCAAGAACATCGTCAAACGCTTCGACGACGGCACCATCGGCGTCGCCGATTTCTCGATGACGATGCGCGGCGGCGAGAGCGTCGGCCTGGTTGGCGAGAGCGGCTCGGGCAAGAGCACGACCTCCCGGATGATTTGCCGGCTGCTCGACCCGAGCGAAGGCGAGATCCTGTTCGACGGCCAGTCGATCGGCGGCATTCCGGCGCGTGACTTCCACCGCTCCGAGTTGCGCAAGGACATCCAGATCGTCTTCCAGGATCCGAACGACAGCCTCAATCCGCGCTACACCGCGTTCGACTGCATCGCGCATCCGCTGTACCGGCTGATGAACATGCGCTCGGGTAACACCATGCGCCAGCGGGTCGAGGAATGCGCCGAGCGCGTCGGCCTGCCGCGCGAGCTGCTACAGCGCTTCCCGCATCAGCTCTCAGGCGGGCAGAAGGCGCGCGTCGGCATCGCCCGCGCGATCGCCTGCAAGCCGCGCCTCCTTGTGTTGGACGAGCCGACGGCGGCGCTCGACGTCTCCGTGCAGGCGGTGGTGCTGCAGCTCCTCAACAAGCTCAGGCGCGAGGACAATCTCGCCTTCCTGTTCGTTAGCCACGATCTCAACGTCGTGCGCATGATGTGCGACCGCACCATCGTGCTGCGCACCGGCGCCATCGTCGAGCAGGGCGAGAGCCGGGCGCTGTTCGCCAATCCGCAGACCGACTACACCCGCGAGCTGGTCGATGCGGTCCCGCACATCGCGCCGCCGAGGGCGCTTCAGGTTTGTCCTGTTTGACGAGGACGCGGAAGAGCTGGCATGTCCTTCTCCGTCCTTCGAGACGCCCGCCTTCGGCGGGCTCCTCAGGACGAGGCCGGTCTTTGCTGCACGAGTCCGACTCCTCTCCATGAACACGCCTCGCGGCGTGTTCATGGTCAGTGTGCAGGAGCGCCTTCGGTGCCAAACCCTCATGGTGAGGAGCGCCGCATGCGGCGCGTCTCGAACCATGGGGCCCGGCTCTCACCACCCATAACAATCGATTATGGACGGCGGACAACTTGGTATTGGGGGCGATGCCGCCCATCCTGTTAGTTTACGGCCATCGTAAAACGATCACCGACAAAGGTCTCCGCGCGCGTCATGACGAAGCTGATCACCAATTTGCAGGGTCTTGTGGGTGCCTCTCATGTCCTGACCGCGCCTGAGGATCAGGCGATCTATCTGCGCGACTGGCTCGGCAAGTATCACGGCGCGGCCATCGCCGTGGTACGGCCCGGATCCACGGCCGAGGTCGCGGCCGTCATGGCCGCCTGCGCCGAGGCGCGCGTTGCCGTGGTGCCGCAGGGCGGTCACACCAGCCTGTCGGGCGGCGCCACGCCGGATGCGAGCGGTCATGCGATCGTGCTGTCGCTGTCGCGGATGAACAAGGTTCGCGCGCTCGATGCGATCGGACAAACCATCGTTGTCGACGCCGGCGTCGTGCTCGCCAAGGTGCAGGATGCGGCGCGCGAGGCGGGCCTGTTCTTCCCGCTCAGCCTGGGCTCCGAGGGCAGTTGCACGGTCGGCGGCAATCTCGCGGCCAATGCCGGCGGCGTGGCCGTGCTGCGCTACGGCGTGATGCGCGAGCTGACGCTCGGGCTTGAAGTGGTGCTGCCCGACGGCCGCATCTGGGACGGTCTGCGCGCCCTGCGCAAGGACAACAGCGGTTACGCGCTGCGCGATCTTTTCATCAGCTCGGAAGGCACGCTCGGCATCATCACCGGCGCCGTGCTGAAGCTGTTCCCGCAGCCGACCGCGCGCGCCACCGCCTTCGTCGCCGTCGCTGATGTCACCGCCGCGCTCAAGCTGCTGCAGCGCTCGCGCGCCCGGTGCGGCGATCGCCTCACGGCGTTCGAATTCCTGACCGCGGCGACGCTCGAGATGATCACGCGGCAGATCCCCGATGCACGGCTGCCGTTCGCTGCCTTGCCTGAGGCGGCCGTACTGATCGAGCTCAGCGATATCGGCGAGGAGGCCGCGCTGACGGCGCGACTCGAGACTACGCTGACCGACGCCATGGCAGAAGGACTCGTCGCCGACGCGGTCATCGCGCAGGACGGCACCCAGGCCAAGGCCTTCTGGCGCGTGCGCGAGAGCGTGTCGGAAGCGCTGGTGCGCGAGGGCAAGGCGCTGAAGCACGATATCGCCGTGCCCGTCGCCGAGATCGCCGATTTTGTCGATGTCATGGACGCCGCCGTCGGCGCGGCGCTGCCCGGCATCCGCCCGATGGTGTTCGGCCATCTCGGCGACGGCAATCTGCACTACAATCTGATGCATCCGCTCGCGATGAGCGAGGCCGAGTTTGACGAGCGCGGCCCGCGCATCACCCGCCTCGTCCATGACGAGATCACCCGCCGCCGCGGCTCGATCAGCGCCGAGCACGGCATCGGCCAGCTCCGCACCTCCGAGATGCCGCTGTGCAAGCCGCCGCTCGAGCTCGAGCTGATGCGTCAGCTCAAGCGGACGCTTGATCCGCACGGGCTGATGAACCCGGGCAAGCTGCTGCCAAACGTATAGTTCAATACTCCGATCTCAATCCGCCTCGTAGCCATACACCTCCGGCAGGATGAAGATCGCGGCGAGCAGTCCGGCCAGCGGGAAGATGGCGACGAACAATGTCGCGTTGGCCTGGCCGATGGCGGTGAACAGCGCCGGGAACAGGAAGATCGCCAGGAACGACGGCAGCTTCACGAACATGTAGGCGAAGCCGCTGGCGGTGCCGCGATAGCGCGGGCGCGCAACCATGGTCGGGATCGTCATGCAGTTCGAGGCGTCCCAATAGTGGCCCCACAGCATCGCGGCGGCGGCGAACGGCAGGATGATGGTGTGGCCGGTGTAGAGCGCGCCGGCGGCCACGATCAGTGACACCAGCACGATCGCGAAGCCGGCGATGCCGATGCCGCGATGACCGATTTTGGGTGTCAGCAACGGCCCGACCCAGCCGGACACGGCGGCGAGGCAGAACAGCGCCATCGTGACGAGATTATTGCCGAGCGTGGTGGAGACGCCGACCATCGTGAACAGCACCGGCAGATAGAAGCCGAAGGTCGCGAACTCCGCGCCTTGCGCAAAGCAGGCGATCCAGCCGTAGATCGTCGCGCGCCAGCGGATCGGGTCCTTGCGCAGGTCGGAGAGGAAGTCCCAGGTGCTCGGCTTCTCCACCACCATGTCCTGGTTCGGCAGCATCGCGAGGTCGTCATTGTACATCTGCCGCGCCACCTCCTTGGCCTCGCGGAAGCGGCCGTGCTGCACCAGCCAAACGGCGGTCTCCGGCACGTCGTGGCGCAGGAACAGGATGATCAGTGCCGGCACCGCGCCGAGGCCCAGGGTAACGCGCCAGACGGTCTCGTGATTGATCTCGGCGATGAGGAACAGCGCGATGACGCCGAGCGTCAGCACCTCGCCGACCGCGAACATGAACTGCCAGCGATTGCCCATGACCTCGCGCTGGCCCTTGGCCATCGATTCCATGATGTAGGTGTAGCCGGTCGAGATGTCGCTGCCGAGCGGCAGGCCGAGCAGAAAGCGAACGACGATCAGCCAGGCCACGTTGGGAACGAACGCCTGCGCCAGCGCCAGCACGACGAACATCGTCATGGTGCCGAGAAACATCCATCGGCGTCCGATCTTGTCGGAGAGCCAGCCGCCGAGCAGGGCGCCGATCAGCGCGCCGCCCTGCGTGCCGGCGGCGGCGAGGCCGAGCTCCAGCGGGCCCGGGTTGAACTGCTCCTTGATGAAGATCAGCACGAAGGCGATGGAGTAGAGGTCCCACGCCTCGACCAGGATCGAGGCCATCATCAGCCAGCCGACGCGGTTGCCCTTCGGGCTGTAGTTCTGGACGAGATAGCGGACGGCGTTGTCGATCGTCGTTCGCTGCGGGGGAATGTCGGTGGCCGTTGCGACGCTCATGGCGGGTGCCTTTCACTGCGGCGACGCGTAGCGTTTCCGCAGCGGAGGTCGCGCGGAGGGTTCGGTCGCCGTTCCAATGTCCGATTTCTTTGACGGCTGAGATCGATCAAGGTTCCCTTGCGTTGTCTCGTCGCACGACATCGGTGGTCTGCGGCTGGAACCGTGGGCCGCGCCACGGGAGACGAGAATGAAGATCACCGCCATCGAGACGCTGCGCACCGAGGAGTTCGCCAATGTCATCTGGGTGCGCGTGCACACGGATGCCGACATCGTCGGGCTCGGCGAGACGTTCTATGGCGCCGGCGCGGTGGAGGCGCATATCCATGACACGCTGGCGTCGCGTCTGCTCGGGCGCGATCCGCTGCGCATCGAGGCGCTTCATCGCGACATGCTGAACCTGCCGATGGCGCAGTCCTCCACCGGCGTCGAATATCGCGCGGCCTCCGCCATCGACATCGCGCTGTGGGACCTGTTCGGCAAGGTCTGCGGCCAGCCGGTGCACCAGATGCTCGGCGGCCTGTGCCGCGACCGCCAGCGCATCTACAACACCTGCGCGGGCACGCGCTACGTGCGCTCATCCAACATCCGCCCGGTGTCGAACTGGAGCCTGGAGACGAAGGGACGCTATGAGGATCTCGACGCCTTCATGAACCGCGCCGATGCGCTTGCCGAGGATCTATTGGAGAGCGGCATCTCGGCGATGAAGATCTGGCCGTTCGATCCGGCGGCGCAGGAGAACGAGGGATTGTTCATCACGGCAGCACAGATGAAAGCGGCAGTGGCGCCGTTCGAGAAGATCCGGAAAGCTGTCGGCGACCGCATGGAGATCATGGTCGAACTGCACTCCCTCTGGAACCTTCCGACGGCCAAGCAGATCGCGCGTGTCCTCGAAGACTATCAGCCGACCTGGTACGAGGACCCGATCCGGATGAACTCGCCGCAGGCGCTGGCGGAGTTCGCACGGTCGACCGACGTCTGGGTCACCGCCAGCGAAACGCTCGGCTCGCGCTACCCGTACAAGGACATGCTCGACCGCGACGCCGTCCACGTCGTGATGGCCGATCTGTGCTGGACCGGCGGGCTCACCGAGGGGCGCAAGATCGCGGCGCTGGCGGAGACCTATCACCGGCCGTTCGCGCCGCATGACTGCATCGGCCCGGTCGGCTTCGTCGCCGCGGTGCACATGTCGTTCAGCCAGCCGAACACCTTAATCCAGGAGTCGGTGCGTGCGTTCTACAACGGCTGGTACAACGAGCTGGTCACGGCGATGCCGGAGATCAAAGGCGGTTACGTCTATCCGATGCAGGGGCCGGGGCTCGGCGTGGAGCTCAAGCCGTCGGTGTTCGAGAGGTCGGATTTGACAGCCAGGAGGAGCGAGGCTTGACGACATCGGCTCCAGGCGTCATTGGCGGAAGCCCCTTTCATGACGCAAAGCGATGAGATCACATCGCCGTCACGCGATCGACGGCGAGCTCGCCAGGAGGACGACATGGAACAGACGTGGCGCTGGTTCGGACCTGACGATCCCATCACTTTGCCGCAAGTGCGCCAGACCGGTGCGACCGGGATCGTAACGGCGCTGCATCAGATTCCCTATGGCGTGGTGTGGAGCACCGACGAGATCATCAAGCGCATCGGCCTGATCGAGGGCGATTCATCGCTGCGGCTGCGCTGGAGCGTTGTCGAGAGCCTTCCCGTCTCCGAAGCCATCAAGCTCGGTGAGGGGAATCTCACGGAGCTGTTCGACAACTACCGGCAGTCGCTGCGCAACCTCGCCGCCTGCGGCATCACCACCGTCTGCTACAATTTCATGGCCGTGCTGGACTGGACCCGCACCGAGCTTGCGCATCGCCTGCCGGGCGGCGCCACCGCGCTGCGCTTCGACATGGATCGCTTGGCGGCGTTCGACTGCTACATCCTCCAGCGCCCCGGCGCCGAGGCGGAATTCTCCGCCGACGTGCTCGACCGTGCGAAAGCATGGGTGACGCAGGCCTCGGAAGCCGACAAGGACCGGCTGCTGGCGACCATCATGGCCGGACTGCCTGGGGCCTATGACCGCTACGACGTGCCGGGCCTGCGCCGGATGCTGGAGAAGTATCGCGGCATCGGCCATGCCGAGCTTCGCGCCAACTACGCGCGCTTCCTGCGCGAGGTGGTGCCAACGGCGGAGGAATGCGGCGTCAGCCTGTGCGTGCATCCCGACGACCCGCCGCGCGATCTGTTCGGCCTGCCGCGCGTGGTGTCGTCGGCCGATGATCTGCAATTCATCGTCGATGCCGTCCCGTCGAAGGCGAACGGCCTCACGTTCTGCACGGGTGCGTTGGGCGCCGGCGGCCAGAACAACGTGCCGGCCATGGCCGAGCGCTTCGCCCCGCACATTCGCTTCGTGCACCTGCGCAACGTGACGAAGATGCTCGACGGCTCGTTCATGGAGGCGGAGCATCTGCGCGGCGATGTCGACATGGTTAAGGTCGTGACAACGCTGCTCAAGGAGCAGGCCCGGCGCAAGGCCGAGGGCGATCCGGACTGGCGCATCCCGTTCCGGCCCGATCACGGTCATGAGCTGGCTGACGATATCGGCCGCGGGACTCACCCCGGCTACCCGCTGGTGGGCCGCCTGAAGGGCCTCGCCGAGATCCGCGGCGTGATGACGGCGGTTGCGGCCATCAACCGCTTGCCGGTCTGAGCGCGCCGTGATCTAGGATCGACGGACAAGACCAGACAGGGAGACCCGGCCGATGCGTGCCGTCGTGATTCACGCGCCCAAGGATTTGCGCATCGACAATTTTCCGGATCCCGCGCCGGAGGCGGGGCAGGTGCGGGTCAAGATCGCGACCGGCGGCATTTGCGGGTCGGACCTGCACTACTATCATCACGGTGGCTTCGGCACCGTGCGCATCAAGCAGCCGATGGCGCTCGGCCACGAGATTGCCGGCGTCATCGCCGCGGTTGGCGCCGGCGTGACAGGGCTCGCCGAAGGCGCCCGCGTCGCGGTCAATCCGAGCCTGCCGTGCGGCCACTGCGCCTATTGTCGCGAGGGGCTGCGCAACCAGTGCCTCGACATGCGCTTCATGGGCAGCGCGATGCGCGATCCCCACGTGCAGGGCGGCTTCCGCGAGTTCATCACGGTCGATGCCTCGCAGGCGGTGCCGATCGGCCCCTCGCTCTCGCTGGGCGAGGCCGCGATGGCCGAGCCATTGTCGGTGTGCCTGCATGCCGCGCATCAGGCAGGCTCGCTGCTCGGCAAGCGCGTGCTGGTGACGGGCTGCGGCCCGATCGGGGCGCTGTCGATCCTGGTCGCGCGCTACGGCGGTGCGGCCGAGATCGTCGCGACCGATGTCGCCGAGGCGCCGCTCGGGGTCGCCCGCAAGCTCGGCGCCAGCCATGCCCTCAATGTCGGCGCGGAGCCATCCGCGCTCGATCCGTGGCGCGCCGGCAAGGGCACGTTCGACGTGCTGTTCGAGGCCTCCGGCAACCAGGCCGCGCTGCGGGCGGCGCTCGATGTGATGAGGCCGGGCGGGGTGATCGTGCAGCTCGGGCTCGGCGGCGAAATGACCCTGCCGCTCAACACGCTGGTCACGAAGGAGCTGCAATTGCGCGGCACCTTCCGGTTCGACCGTGAATTCGATCTGGCGGTGCGGCTGATGGGCGAGGGACTGCTCGACGTCAAGCCGCTGATCTCAGCCACGCTGCCGTTCCAGGAGGCAATTTCCGCCTTCGAGCTCGCCAGCGATCGAAGCCGCGCGATGAAGGTTCATTTGACGTTTTGATCGTGGGATTGACGCCGATGAGAGTCGCCTGCATCGGAGAGTGCATGGTGGAGTTTGCGCAGGAGGACGGCAGCCTGTTCAGGCGCGGCTTCGGCGGCGACACGCTCAACACGGCGCTCTACCTGTCGCGGCTCGGCGTGCCCACCTCCTACGTGACCGCGCTGGGCGACGATCCGCTGAGCGCGATGATGCTGGCGGCATGGCAGGCGGAGGGCATCGACACCTCCGAGGTGCTGCGGGTCGAGGGCCGCGTGCCCGGCCTCTATATGATCGAGCGCGACGCCCGGGGAGAGCGCAGCTTCCTGTATTGGCGCGACCGTGCGCCGGCGCGCGAGCTGTTCGACCGCGCCGATCGCGACATGCTCGACCGGCTGTCGCGCTTCGATTGGATCTATCTCTCAGGCATCAGCTTGTCGCTGTATGGCGAGACCGGCAAGGCCAAGCTGCGCGAGCTGCTCACGGTTGCCCGCAAGCGCGGGGCGCGCGTGGTGTTCGACGGCAACTACCGGCCGCGCGGCTGGGCGAGCCGCGAGATCGCTCAGCGTGCGTTCCGGGCGATCCTGCCGCTGGTCGACATCGCGCTGCCGACGCTCGAGGACGAGCAGATGCTGTTTGGCGACGCCGATGCCTCGGTCTGTCTGCGCCGCTTCAAGGACGCGGGCGTGGGTGAGGTCGTGGTCAAGCGCGGGCCGCGTGGCAGCCTGATCCATGCCGATGGCGTGCTGGTCGACATCGCGCCGCCCGCGGTGCTGCAGCCGATCGACACCACAGCAGCCGGCGATTCCTTCAACGCGGGCTATCTGGCGGCACGCATCAAGGGCGCACCTCCGCGCAAGGCGGCGTTGGCCGGACACCGGCTCGCCGGCGCCGTGATCATGGCGCCCGGCGCGGTGATCCCGGCGACTGCGATGCCGCGGGACATTCTGGCACTGAGCGAGGCATGATGAGCAGTTCGGACAAGCGCGCGAAGCTCGATGCCGTGTTCGCGCTGGCGCCGGTGATCCCGGTGATCACGATCGAGGACGCGGCACAGGCCGTGCCGCTGGCGCGCGCGCTCGTCGCCGGTGGTCTTCGCGTCATCGAGATCACCTTGCGCACCCAGGCCGGGCTCGACGCGGCGCGCGCGATCATCAACGAGGTGCCCGACGCTGTGGTCGGCATCGGCACCGTGCTGACGCCGGCCGATTACGAGCGCGCCGCCAAGCTCGGCGCCGCGTTCGCGATCAGTCCGGGCATGTCGATCGAGCTGCTCGATGCGGCCAATGCCGGCGCGCTGCCGTTCGCGCCGGGCGTCCAGACGCCATCAGACCTGATTGCCTGCGTCACGCGCGGTTATGAGTTGGTGAAGTTCTTCCCCGCGGTCCCGGCCGGCGGGCTCGCCGCGCTCGATGCATTGGCCGGGCCTTTTCCCAACGTGCGCTTCTGCCCGACCGGCGGCATCAATGCGGGCAATGCCGCGCAGTGGCTCGCGCACAAGAAGGTCGTTGCGATCGGTGGCTCCTGGATCGCGCCGGCGGCGGACATCAAGGCGGCGGCCTGGGCCGCCATCGAGCAGCGCGCGCGCGACGCGACGACGCTGCGTTAAGCCTCTTTTACCTCTGATTGCATTTTGATCTGCTGCCGATTTCCGGAAGTGCTCTGCTGCGCATCGGCGCGGGCTGTGCAAAGACCCCTCAAAAAGTATTACAGTCAAATAATATGACTAGTCAGGCCAGAGGTTCCGTGGAATAACGGGCCCGTCAGCCGTCGCGGCTGGCGGGAACGGTGCGAAGACACCGCTATCAAGCGGCGCCGCATCTACAACAGATACTCTTGTGGGAGAGAACGCCTGATGACTCTGAAAGCCCTTTTTGCGGCCTCGGCAACGGCCGCCTTGCTGCTTGCGACCTCAGCCAGCGCCGCGGAGCTGACCGTCGGCTTTTCGCAGATCGGATCGGAATCCGGCTGGCGCGCCGCCGAGACCTCGGTCTCGAAGTCGGAAGCCGCCAAGCGCAAGATCAATTTGAAGATCGCCGACGCGCAGCAGAAGCAGGAAAACCAGATCAAGGCGATCCGCTCCTTCATCGCGCAGAACGTCGACGCGATCTTCCTGGCGCCGGTCGTGGCCTCGGGCTGGGACGCCGTGCTGAAGGAAGCCAAGGAAGCCAAGATCCCGGTCGTGCTGCTCGACCGCGACATCGATCCCTCGGGCAAGGACCTCTATCTGACCGCCGTCACCTCCGACAGCGTGCATGAAGGCGCGGTCGCCGGCGAGTGGCTCGCCAAGGCCGTCGGCGGCAAGGACTGCAACGTCGTCGAGCTGCAGGGCACGGTCGGCGCCAGCGTCGCCACCAACCGCAAGAAGGGCTTCGACTCCGTCGTCGCCAAGAACGCCAATCTGAAGGTCGTGCGCAGCCAGACCGGCGACTTCACCCGCGCCAAGGGCAAGGAAGTGATGGAGAGCTTCATCAAGGCCGAGAACGGCGGCAAGTCGATCTGCGCCGTCTACGCCCACAACGACGACATGATGGTCGGCGCGATCCAGGCGATGAAGGAAGCCGGCCTCAAGCCGGGCAAGGACATCCTGACCGTCTCGATCGACGCGGTGCCGGACATCTTCAAGGCGATCGCCGCGGGCGAGGCCAATGCGACCGTCGAGCTGACGCCGAACATGGCCGGCCCGGCCTTCGACGCCATCGTTGCCTTCAAGGAAAAGGGCACGGTTCCGCCGAAGTGGATCCAGACCGAGTCGAAGCTCTACACGGCGGCCGACGAGCCGATGAAGGTCTACGACAGCAAGAAGGGTCTGGGCTACTGAGCCTGCCCGTGTTTGTCGCCGTCGTCCTGGCGAAAGCCGGGGCGGCGGTGGCAGATCGCTTGGCGCCCGCGCTTTGCGCGGGTGTCGACTTCACCGATCTTCGTCAAGTAGTTCGTCATGTCTGACCCTTCAGCTCCGCCGGCCAGCCGTCCAGCCCTGCTGGAGATTCGCGGTCTGTCGAAGAGCTTCGGTGCGCTGAAAGCGCTCGATGGCGTCGACTTCACGCTGGGTGAAGGCGAGATCCACGCGCTGCTGGGCGAAAACGGCGCCGGCAAGTCGACGCTCATCAAGGTGGTCACCGGCGTGTTCGCGCGTGATGCCGGCACTGTCCGGCTCGCCGGCCGCGAGATCGCGCCGCGCTCGGCCAAGGACGCCGTCGATGCCGGTATCGCCACCGTCTATCAGGAAGTGAACCTGCTGCCGAATTTGTCGGTGGCGCAGAATCTCTATCTCGGCCGCCAGCCGACGCGGTTCGGCGTCGTGCGCGAAAGCGAGATGAAGCGGCGCGCGCGTGCGCTGCTGCTCGACTACGGCCTGGATATCGATGTCGGTGCGCCGCTTTCCAGCTACTCGGTTGCGGTCCAGCACATCACGGCGATCGCCCGGGCGGTCGATCTGTCGGCGCGCGTGCTCATTCTCGACGAGCCGACCGCGAGCCTCGACCGCCACGAGGTCGAGATCCTGTTCAGCGTGATGCGCAAGCTGGCGGATCGCGGCATCGGCATCGTCTTCGTCAGCCATTTCCTCGATCAGGTCTATGAGATCTGCGACCGCGTCACCGTGCTGCGCAACGGCCGGCTGATCGGCTCGCGCGACATCGCCGATTTGCCGCGGCTCGATCTCATCCGCATGATGCTGGGCCGTGAGCTGGCCGAGACCACGCATGAGCGTGCAGCGAGCCAGCCCGACACGGCGCGCGAGGTCTGCGTCAGCTTCAAGAATTTCGGCAAGCAGGGCTATGTCGCGCCGTTCGATCTGGAGCTGCGCCGCGGCGAAGTCGTAGGCCTCGCCGGCCTGCTCGGCTCCGGGCGCACCGAGACGGCGCGGCTGGTGTTCGGCGCCGAGCGCGCCGACAGCGGCGAAGCCACGATCGACGGCAAGCCGATCAAGCTGAATTCGCCGCGCGATGGCGCAGGCTTCGGCTTCGGCTATTGCCCGGAGGAGCGCAAGACCGAGGGCATCGTCGCCGATCTCACCGTGCGCGAGAACATCGTGCTGGCGTTGCAGGCGCGGCGCGGGCTGCACCGTCCGCTGTCGCGGCGCGAGCAGGACGAGATCGCGATGCGCTACATCCGCATGCTCGACATCCGGCCGCCGGACCCGGAGCGGCCGATCGGGCTGTTGTCCGGCGGCAATCAGCAGAAGGCGCTGCTCGCTCGCTGGCTGGCGACCTCGCCGAAGCTGCTGGTGCTGGACGAGCCCACGCGCGGCATCGATGTCGGCGCGCATGCCGAGATCATCCGTCTCGTCCGCGAGCTGTGCGACCAGGGCCTGGCGCTGCTCGTCATCTCCTCCGAGCTCGACGAGATCGTCACCTACTCGAATCGCGTCGTGGTGCTGCGTGATCGCGAGCATGTCGAGGAGCTGAAGGGCGACGCCATCGAGGTCTCCAGCATTCTCGCGGCGATCGCCGCCGACACCGCGCCGGCGCACGAGGCCGCATCATGACGCTCCGCATTCCCCGCCGCGGCATGGCGCAGGCCTTGGCGCTGATCATCATCCTGATGATCGATCGCCTGGTGTCGCCGCAGTTCTTCAACCTGCATCTGCAGGACGGCCGGCTGTTCGGCAGCGTGATCGATGTGCTCAACCGCGGCACACCGGTGGCGCTATTGTCGCTCGGCATGGTGCTGGTGATCGCGACCGGCGGCATCGATCTCTCGGTCGGCGCCGTCATGGCCATCGCGGGCGCCACCGCGGCGAGCCTCGCCGACACCCATTCCCTGCCGGTCGTGCTCGCGTCGGCGCTCGCCGTCGGCCTTGCCTGCGGGCTGTGGAACGGCATTCTCGTCGCCGTGCTCCGCATCCAGCCGATCGTCGCCACGCTCATTCTGATGGTCGCTGGCCGCGGCATTGCGCAGCTCATCACCGAGGGCCGCATCGTTACGTTCACCTCGCCGGACCTCGTATGGATGGGCAACGGCGCGGTGCTCGGCCTGCCGACACCGGTCGTGATCGCGTTGGGCATGCTGCTGGTGACGGCAGCGGTCGTGCGCGGCAGCGCGCTCGGGCTTCTGATCGAGGCGACCGGCGGCAATGCCCGCGCCAGTGAGCTCTCAGGCGTCGGCACCCGCGCGATGATCCTCTCGGTCTATGTCTGGTGCGGCCTGTGCGCGTCGCTCGCCGGCGTCATCGCCGCCGCCGACATCATGGGCGCCGATGCCAACAATGCCGGGCTGTGGCTGGAGCTCGATGCGATCCTCGCGGTCGTCATCGGCGGCACCTCGCTGTTCGGCGGCCGCTTCAGTCTCGTTCTGGCGGTGGCCGGCGCGCTGATCATCCAGGCCATGAACACCGGCATTCTCCTCTCGGGCTATCCGCCGGAGCTCAATCTGCTGGTCAAGGCCGTCGTCGTGCTGGCCGTGCTGCTGGCGCAGTCGCCGCGGCTCGGCGATCTCTCGCGCTTCACCGCGCGCTGGCGGAGGACGAAGTGATGAAGGCCTCGACCTCGGTTGCGATCACAGCCTTCGTGCTGGTCGCCGGCTTTGTGCTGTGCGCGCTGCAATTCCCGAACATCGCCTCGACTCGCGTGGTCGCCAATCTGCTCACCGACAACGCCTTCCTCGGTATCGTCGCGGCCGGTATGACCTTCGTCATCATCTCCGGTGGCATCGATCTCTCGGTGGGCTCGGTGATCGGCTTCACGACGGTCTTCGTTGCGCTCGCGATCGAGCGCTGGGGCATTCCGCCGCTCGCGGCGTTCGCGATGGTGCTCGTGCTGTGCGCGCTGTTCGGCGCCGCGATGGGCGCGGTCATCCATGTCTTCGAGCTGCCGCCCTTCATCGTGACCTTGGCCGGCATGTTCCTGGCGCGCGGCGTCAGCTTCCTGCTGTCAACCGAATCGATCCCGATCACCGCACCGATCTACAGCGCCGTTTCGGACTTTGCGATCAGGCTGCCCGGTGGCGGGCGGCTCACCGCGATCGCGATTGCGATGCTCGTGATTCTCGTCGTCTGCGCGCTTTTGCTGCACCTGACGCGATTCGGCGCCAACGTCTACGCCCTCGGCGGCAGCCGCGCTGCGACCGCGCTGATGGGCATTCCGGTCGGGCCGATGACCATCCGAATCTATATGCTGTCCAGCGTGCTCGCGGGCCTCGCCGGCATCGTCTTCTCCTTCTATACCGCGGCCGGCTATTCGCTGTCCGCGGTCGGTGTCGAGCTCGATACCATCGCAGCCGTCGTGATCGGCGGAACCTTGTTGACCGGCGGGCAGGGCACGGTCATCGGCACCTTCCTTGGCGTCCTGATCCAGGGCATGATCCAGACCTACATCAACTTCGACGGCACGCTGTCGAGCTGGTGGACCAAGATCGCCACGGGGGTTCTGTTGTTCGTCTTCATTGCGCTGCAGCAAGGTCTGATGGCGCTCGCGCGCCGCTCCTCGCTCAAACCGGCAGGCGCCAAGCTGGTCGCGACCAAGCCGGCTGACATCAAGCCCGCGGGGGCGCCGACATGACGTCGTCGCACATCGTCTCGATCCCGACGCGCCGTGCGCATTCCAACCACGCCGAGGTCGCCCGCAGCATCGGCATCGACATCATCTCGGGCCGTCTCGGTGAGGGCGCGCGGCTGCCGGGCGACGCCGAGCTGACCGCGACCTTCGGCGTCTCCAGGCCGGTGCTGCGCGAGAGCGTCAAGACGCTGGTGGCCAAGGGCCTGCTCTCGACCAAGGCGCGCGTCGGCACCGTCGTGCGCGAGCGCTCCGCCTGGAACATGTTCGATCCGGACGTGCTGGCGTGGCACCTCGACGCAGGGATCGACAAACGCTTCCTTGCCGATCTCGCCGAGATTCGGCTCGCGATCGAGCCGCGCGCGGCCGCGCTCGCGGCCGAACGCCGCACCGACGACGATGTCGCAGAGATGCGCACGGCGATGGCGCGGATGGAGCGCGAACCGTCGACCTCGGTGGCCTTCGCCGAAGCCGATCTCGCCTTGCACATCGCCGTCGCCAACGCCTCCGGCAATCCCTTCATGCGCTCGATCGGCGCGGTCATCGAGGCGGCGCTGCGCGCGTCCTTCGTGTTGAGCGCACCGGTCGAGATCGCCGATCGCGACACCGTGTTGGTCTGGCACCAGCGCATCATCGATGCGATCGCCAATGGAGATCCCGAGGGCGCCTCGGAAGCCATGATCGAAGTCATCTACAACGGCCGGCGGCGTCATGCGCAATCGGCTGCACGAACGGACCAGGAATGAGCAACGACACATCAGACAAGCAGCTGCGCAGCCAGGCGTGGTTCGGCCGCCAGGACAAGATGGGCTTCTATTATCGCTCATTCTTGAAGAATAGCGGTACGCCGCAGGACCGCTTCGAGGGCCGTCCGGTCATCGGCATCTGCAACACCTGGTCGGAGCTGACGCCCTGCAACGCGCATTTCCGCGTCATCGCCGAGCATGTCCGCCAGGGCGTGCTGGATGCGGGCGGCTATCCGCTGGAATTCCCGGTCTCCTCGCTCGGCGAGGTGACGATGCGCCCGACCGCAATGCTGTTCCGCAACCTCGCCTCGATGGACGTCGAGGAAGCGATCCGCGCCCATCCGCTCGACGGCGTCGTGCTGCTGATGGGCTGCGACAAGACCACCCCGGCGCTCTTGATGGGCGCGGCCTCTGCCGACCTGCCGGCGATCGGCGTCTCCGGCGGGCCGCAATTGCGCGGCGTCTATCGCGGCCAGATCATCGGCTCCGGCACCAATATCATCTCGATGAGCGAGCAGCTGCGCGCCGGCGAGATCACCTTGAAGGAATTCCATGAGGCCGAGGCCGGCATGAACCGCTCCGCCGGCAGCTGCATGACCATGGGCACGGCCTCGACGATGGCCTCGATGGTCGAGGCGCTCGGCATCGGCCTGCCGGAGAATGCCGCGATTCCCGCCGCCGACGCCCGCCGCAATCTCTTGGCTCGCATGGCCGGCCGCCGCATCGTCGAGATGGTCGGCGAGGACCTCAAGCCGTCGGACATCCTGACCCGCCAGGCGTTCGAGAACGCGATCCGCACGCTGGCGGCGATCGGCGGCTCGACCAATGCGGTGGTGCATCTGCTCGCCATCGCCGGCCGTGTCGGTGTCGAGCTGACGCTCGACGATTTCGACCGGCTCTGCCGCGACGTGCATTGCCTCGTCGATCTGATGCCTTCCGGCCGCTTCCTGATGGAAGACTTCTACTACGCGGGCGGCCTGCCGGCCGTGCTGCGCGCGCTCGGCGAGCGCGGCCTGCTGCACAAGGACGCGCGCACCGTCAACGGCAAGACGCTGTGGGACAATGTCGCCGAGGCGCCGAACTACAATGCCGAGGTGATCACGCCGTTCGAGACGCCGTTCAAGACCGAAGCCGGCATCGCCATCCTCACCGGCAACCTCGCGCCGAACGGCGCGGTCATCAAGCCGTCGGCAGCCTCGCCCGAGCTGATGAACCATACCGGGCGCGCGGTCGTGTTCGAGAGCGTCGAGGAGATGCATGACGCTGTCGACGACGACAGTCTCGACATTGATGCGTCCTGCATCATGGTGCTGAAGAATTGCGGTCCGAAGGGCTATCCGGGCATGGCCGAGGTCGGCAACATGCCGCTGCCGGCCAAGGTGCTGCGCCAGGGCGTGCGCGACATGATCCGCATCTCCGATGCGCGCATGTCCGGCACGGCCTATGGCACCGTGGTGCTGCATGTCGCGCCCGAAGCCACCGTCGGCGGACCGCTGGCGCTGGTGAAGAACGGCGACATGATCACGCTCGACGTTCCCGGCCGAAAGCTGCATCTGCATGTCAGCGACGAGGAGCTGGCCGCGCGCCGCGCCGCCTGGACGCCGCCGAAGCCGCATGCCGACCGCGGCTATCAGAAGCTCTACATCGATCACGTGCTGCAGGCCGATCGCGGCGCGGATTTCGACTTCCTGGTCGGCCGCACCGGCTCGCCGGTGCCGCGCGACAATCACTAAGAGGTGCCCATGACCGCTTCCGCCAAAAAGCTCTACAAGGGCGTCTTCCCGGTCGCGCCGACCATCTTCGACGCCGACGGCCGCCTCGACCTCGAGGGCCAGAAGCGCGCGATCGACTTCATGATCGATGCCGGCTCGCACGGCATCTGCATCCTCGCCAATTTCTCCGAGCAGTTCGTGCTGACCGACGACGAGCGCGATCTCGTCATGACGACGGTGCTGGAGCATGTCGCCGGCCGCGTGCCGGTGATCGTCACGACCACGCATTTCTCGACCTTCGTCTGCGCCGAGCGCTCGCGCCGCGCGCAGGACAAGGGTGCGGCGATGGTCATGGTGATGCCGCCCTATCACGGCGCGACGTTCCGCGTGCCCGACAGCTCGATCTACGAGTTCTATCGCGGCGTGTCGGATGCGATCTCGATTCCGATCATGGTGCAGGACGCGCCGGTCGCGGGCACGCCGCTCTCGGTGCCGCTGCTCGCCCGCATGGCCAAGGAGATCGAGAACCTCGCCTATTTCAAGATCGAGGTGCCGCGCGCCGCCGACAAGCTGCGCGCGCTGATCGAGGCCGGCGGCGCTGACATCCAGGGCCCGTGGGACGGCGAGGAGGCGATCACCCTGATGGCCGATCTCGACGCCGGCGCCACCGGCGCGATGACCGGCGGCGGTTATCCCGACGGCATCCGAAAGATCATCGATCCCTACTTCGCAGGCGATCGCGACGCTGCGGCCGCAGCCTATGAGCGCTGGCTACCGTTGATCAACTATGAGAACCGGCAGTGCGGGCTCGCGACCTGCAAGATCCTGATGAAGGAAGGCGGCGTGATCAAGCACGATACGCTGCGCAGCCCCCAGCCGCCGATCCATCCGGCAACGAGTGCGGGCCTGATCGAGATCGCGCGCCGGCTCGATCCGCTCGTGCTGCGCTGGGGACGCTGAGCCATGAGCGAGCTTCGTGTCGCCATCGTCGGCTTCGGCAAGATCGCTAGGGATCAGCACGTGCCGGCGATCGCCGCCACCGAGGGCGTGACCCTGACCGCGGTGGCGAGCCGCAACGCCTCGCTGCCCGGCCTGCCGCATTTCGGCTCGATCGAGGAGCTGCTGCGGGACGGGCCGGAGATCGACGCGGTGTCGCTATGCACGCCGCCGCAGGTGCGCCGTGCCCAGGCGCTGGTCGCGCTCGAGGCCGGCAAGCATGTGATGCTGGAGAAGCCGCCGGGCGCCGCCGTCAGCGAGCTCGATCCGCTGGTCGCGCTCGCGACGCAGAAGCAGCGCACGCTGTTCGCGACCTGGCACTCGCGCTATGCGCCGGCCGTCGAGCCTGCGCGGGAGTGGCTGGCGTCGCGCCAGATCCGCAGCGTCCGTATCGACTGGAAGGAGGACGTTCGCGTCTGGCATCCCGGGCAGGCCTGGATCTGGCAGCCGGGCGGGCTCGGCGTGTTCGATCCAGGGATCAACGCGCTGTCGATCCTGACGCGCATCCTGCCCGAGCCGGTGTTCGTCACCGAGGCCGAGCTGTCGTTCCCGTCGAACTGCCAGGCGCCGATCGCAGCCAATCTCGCGATGTCCACGGCGAGCGAGCTGCCGATCGCGGCCGAGTTCGACTTCCGCCAGACCGGGCCGCAGAGCTGGGACATCCGCATCGAGACCGATGCCGGACAGCTCAAGCTGTCCTTGGGCGGCGCGCGGATGACCTTGGATGACCAGGTGATGATCGACGAGAAGGAGCGGGAATATCCCGGCCTCTATCGCCGCTTCGTCGAGCTGACCAAGACTGGCGCTGGTGACGTCGACCTGGCGCCGCTGCGGCTGGTGGCCGATTCCTTCCTGCTCGGCCGCCGCAACATCGTCGAGCCGTTCGAGGACTGAGACATGGCCGAGTCACGGATCACCAGGGATGTGTTTGGCAGCCTGCCTGATGGCCGCGAGGTCGAGCGCGTGACCCTGCGTGGCGCCGGCGGCTTCGAGGCGCGGATCATCACCTTCGGCGCCGCGCTGCAGGCATTGCTGGTGCCGGATGCGCAAGACGTCGTCGACGACGTCGTGCTCGGCCATGACGACCTCTTGAGCTACGTCAAGCTCCGCAAGTTCTTCGGCGCCACGGTCGGCCGCTACGCCAACCGTATCGCCGGTGCGCGCTTCACGCTCGACGGCGAGGACGTGCGGCTGGAGGCCAATGACGGCGCGCATGCGCTGCATGGCGGCCCAGATGGCTTCGACCGCAAGCTCTGGCAGATCGTCGCGACTGAGGACGGCGAGCAGCCCTCGGTCACGCTGCTCTATGTCAGCCCGGACGGCGAGGCGAACTATCCGGGTCGGCTCGACGTCCGCGTCACCTATCAGCTCACCGGGCCGATGGAACTGTCGGTGAGCTTCGCGGCACGGACGACCCGCACCACGATCGTCAACCTGACCAATCACAGCTTCTTCAATCTCGACGGCCTTTCGGCCGGCACGGGCATCCTCGACCATCGGCTCACGCTCGCGGCCGACCATTATCTCGCGATCGACGAGACCGCGATCCCGCTGCCCGGGCCGCCGCATTCCGTCGCCGGCACGCCGTTCGACTTCCGCGACGCGCAGGCGATCGGCGCGCGCATCCGCGCCGACGATGCGCAGATCAAATGCGGCCGCGGCTATGACCATAATTTCTGCCTGCGTGCCGGCGATGGCGTCCGCCTCGCAGCCCGGCTGGAGTCGCCGCGCTCGGGCCGCGTGATGGAGCTGCACACCGATCAGCCCGGCCTGCAGGTCTATTCCGGCAACTACATCGACGCGACCGTCAGCGGCAAGGGCAGGGTGTTCCGGCAGTCCGACGCGCTCTGCCTGGAGCCGCAGGTCTGGCCCGACACGCCGAACCGTCCGGATTTCCCGAGCGCCAGGCTTTCGCCTGACGACGTCTACAAGCACCAGACCGTGTATCGCTTCTCGACCACGGGAGCGTCCGCATGAGGATGGAGCAGCTGCCGACCAAGGTGCTCTGCGCCGAGCACTGTCATCTCGGCGAGGGGCCGACCTATGACCCCGCGACCGACACCGCCTGGTGGTTCGATATCCGCGAAGGCCTGCTGTTCGAGGCCAACATCGGGAGCGGCGAGGTTCGCCGCCATGTCTTGGGAAAGATGGCGAGCGCGCTGGGCCGCATCGATGCCCAGAGGCAACTGATCGTCGCCGAGGACGGGCTCTACATCCGCACCGTGGCCGACGGCGCGCTGTCGCTCTACCTCCCGCTCGAAGCCGACAATCCGGCGACGCGGTCGAACGATTCGCGCGTGCATCCCTCCGGCACGTTCTGGATCGGCACCATGGGCCGCAAGGCCGAGCGCGGGCTGGGCGCGATCTACGCGCTGCACCGCGGCGAGATCGTCCGCCTGTTTCCCGAACGTCACCATTCCCAACGCGATCTGCTTCTCGGCGGACGGCGCGACCGGCTATTTCGCCGATACCGACGAGAACGTGCTCTATCGCGTGGCGCTCGATCCGCAGACCGGCCTGCCGCGCGGCGAGCCGGAGGTGCTGCTGCGCCATACCGGCACAGGTGGCCTCGACGGCGCGGTGGTCGATGCCGAGGGGCGGATCTGGAATGCGCGCTGGGGCGGCGGTTGTGTCGACGTCTACAGCCCGCAAGGCGAGCATCTGCGCTCCGTTGCGGTTCCGGCTAGCCAGGCGAGCTGCCCGGCTTTCGTCGGCCCCGATGTGTCACGCCTGCTGGTCACCTCGGCCTGGCAGGACATGGACGCGGCGGCCAAGGCGGCCGATCCGGGCCATGGCCAGACCTTTCTGCTCGACGTCGGCGTCCGGGGACGCGCCGAGCCTGACGTCGTGCTGTCGATCTGAGAGGAGGAACAATCAAGTCGACCGTCGTTCAGCCTAACAGCTAACTGGTATCAACGTACGCAATCGCGTATGTCTTATTGAAATTCGAATATCCAAGAGTTCGAAAATCCAAGAGGGAGTGAAGCATGCTGAATTTCAAGACCATCATGGCCGCCGCGTTGGCCGGCCTCGGCGCCCTGGCGTTGTCCAGCGCCGCCATGGCCCAGAGCAAGGGCACCGTCGGCATCGCGATGCCGACCAAGTCCTCGGCGCGCTGGATCGATGACGGCAACAACATCGTCAAGGTGCTCAAGGATCGGGGCTACACCACCGACCTGCAATATGCCGAGGACGACATCCCGAACCAGCTCTCGCAGATCGAGAACATGGTGACCAAGGGCGCCAAGGTGCTGGTCATCGCTGCGATCGACGGCACCACGCTGTCCGACGTGCTGAAGCAGGCCAAGGCGAAGGGCATCACCGTGATCGCCTATGACCGCCTGATCCGCGACACGCCGAACCTCGACTACTACGCGACGTTCGACAATT
This sequence comes from Bradyrhizobium sp. USDA 4353, assembly GCF_054063215.1. Taxonomy (NCBI): domain Bacteria; kingdom Pseudomonadati; phylum Pseudomonadota; class Alphaproteobacteria; order Hyphomicrobiales; family Nitrobacteraceae; genus Bradyrhizobium; species Bradyrhizobium sp. USDA 4353. The sequence goes on along the minus strand of NZ_JBSSGB010000001.1, from coordinate 7,489,321 downwards.
TCCAGGTCGGCGTGCTGCAGGCGCAGTCGATCGTCGACAAGCTCGGCCTGAAGGACGGCAAGGGTCCGTTCAACATCGAGCTGTTCGGCGGCTCGCCGGACGACAACAACGCCTACTTCTTCTACAACGGCGCGATGTCGGTGCTGCAGCCCTATCTCGACTCCGGCAAGCTGGTGATCGGGTCCGGCCAGAAGGGCATGGACAAGGTCGCGACCCTGCGCTGGGACGGCGCCACCGCCCAGGCCCGCATGGACAACCTGCTGAGCGCCTTCTACGGCAAGAAGCGCGTCGACGCCGTGCTGTCGCCCTATGACGGCCTGTCGATCGGCATCATCTCCTCGCTGAAGGGCGTGGGCTATGGCAGCGCCGACCAGCCGATGCCGGTGATCTCCGGCCAGGACGCCGAGGTGCCGTCGATCAAGGCGATGCTGCGCGGCGACCAGTACTCGACCATCTTCAAGGACACCCGCGACCTCGCCAAGGTGACCGCCGACATGGTCGATGCCTCGCTGGCCGGCAAGGAAGTCCCGGTCAACGACACCAAGACCTACAACAACGGCGTCAAGGTCATTCCATCCTACCTGCTCAAGCCGGTCGTGGTCGACAAGAGCAACTGGGAGAAGGTGCTGGTCGACAGCGGCTACTACAAGAAGTCGCAGTTCGAGTGATCCTGATCTAACAGACAAGCAGCCCTCTCCCCGGTGTCCGGGGAGAGGGATATCTTATTGGAGCTCGCGCGGCGGGGGCGAGTGGCGTCAGAAGCTCAGAAGCAGAGTGGCGTCAGAACAGAGACATGACACGATGACCGCAATTCTGGAAATGCGCAGCGTCAGCAAGAGCTTTGGCAACGTCCAGGCGTTGCGCGACGTCAGCTTCACCGTCGAGCCCGGCGAGATCCACGCTTTGGTCGGCGAGAACGGCGCCGGCAAATCGACCCTGATGAAGGTGCTGAGCGGCGTCTATCCGCATGGCCGCTACGAGGGCCAGATCATCTTCGAGGGCGAGGAGCGCAAGTTCCGCGACATCAACGATTCCGAGGCGCTCGGCATCATCATCATCCACCAGGAGCTCGCGCTGATCCCGCTGATGTCGATCGCCGAGAACATCTTCCTGTCGCATGCGCCGTCGCGTTTCGGCGTCATCGACCGCGACGAGGTCTATCGCCGGACCCAGCAATTGCTGGCGCAGGTGGGTCTGAAGGAATCCCCGGACACGCTGATCACCGATCTCGGCGTCGGCAAGCAGCAGCTGGTCGAAATCGCCAAGGCGCTGTCCAAGCGCGTCAAGCTCCTGATCCTCGACGAGCCGACCGCCAGCCTCAACGAGGCCGACAGCCAGGCGCTGCTCGACCGTCTCATCGCCTTCCGCGAGCAGGGCATCTCCTCGATCCTGATCACCCACAAGCTGAACGAGGTCGCCCGCGTCGCCGACCGCATCACCGTGCTGCGCGACGGCCGCAGCGTCGACGGCATCGACTGCCGCGCCGAGCCGGTGCTGGAGGACCGTATCATCAAGAGCATGGTCAACCGCGACATGGCGCACCGCTTTCCCGAGCGCCAGCCCAAGATCGGCGAGCCGGTGTTCACGGTCGAGAACTGGACGGTATTCCATCCGCAGCATCCGGACCGCCGCGTCATCAAGAACGTCGACTTCCAGGTGCGCCGCGGCGAGATCGTCGGCATCGCCGGACTGATGGGCGCCGGCCGCACCGAATTCGCGATGAGCCTGTTCGGCCGCTCCTGGGGCGTCAACATCTCGGGCCGCGCCCGACTGGAAGGCCACGACGTCAATCTCACCAGCGTGCCCGCCGCGATCGATGCCGGCCTCGCTTATGTCACCGAGGACCGCAAGCAGCTCGGCCTGATCCTGGCCGACGACGTCCGCAAGAACATCACGCTCGCGAGCCTTTCCCAGGTCGCGCCGAAGGGCGTGATCGACGACATCGCCGAGCTCAAGGCGGCCTCCGGCTACCGCGGCCGCATGCGCATCCGCTGCTCTGACGTCTACCAGGAGGCCGGCCAGCTCTCCGGCGGCAACCAGCAGAAGGTCGTGCTGTCGAAATGGCTGATGACCGATCCCAAGGTGTTGATCCTCGACGAGCCGACCCGCGGTATCGACGTCGGCGCGAAATATGAGATCTACTGTATCATCCAGGAGCTTGCGGATGCCGGCCGGGGTGTGGTGGTGATCTCGTCGGAAATGCCGGAGCTGCTCGGAATCTGCGACCGCATCTGCGTGATGAACGACGGCGCCTTCGTCGGCGAGTTCGCAGGCAAGGACGCGACGCAGGAAAAGATCATGCGCGCCATCATGCGCAACGAAGCCATCACGAACCAGGAGACGGCCGCCTAAGCGGCCGGGAGGACACCAGCCATGACCGACAAGACGGTTTCACTCCCGGAGGAGAAGCCCCACGCCGGCTTCCTGAAGAACAATCTGCGCAGCTACGGCATGCTGATGTCGCTGTTCGTCATCATGCTGTTCTTCCAGATCATGACCGACGGCACCCTGCTTCAGCCGCTCAATCTGACCAATCTGGTGCTGCAGAACAGCTACATCGTCATCATGGCGCTGGGCATGCTGCTGGTGATCGTGACCGGGCATATCGACCTCTCGGTCGGCTCGGTCGCGGGCTTCGTCGGCGCGGTCGCGGCCGTGCTGATGGTGCGCTACCACATCGATTTCCCGCTCGCCATCATCGCCTGCCTGATCGTCGGCGCCGCGATCGGTGCCGCCCAGGGCTATTGGGTGGCGTATTTCGGCATTCCCTCCTTCATCGTCACCTTAGCCGGCATGCTCGTGTTCAAGGGCCTGGCCTTGGCGCTGCTGCAGGGACAGTCGGTCGGCCCGTTCCCGTCGACGTTCCAGAAGCTGTCCTCCGGCTTCATTCCTGAGCTGATCTCCGGCGCCGGCAATCTCAACCCGACGTCGCTCGCGATCGGCGCGGTGCTCACGCTGATTCTGGTCTATGCCAGCGTCAAGGGGCGCGCGCGAGAGGTCGAGCACGGCATCGATGTCGAGCCGTTCGGCGTGTTCGCCGCCAAGAACGTCGTGCTCGCCGGCGTGCTGATGTACTTCACCTATCTGATCGCCTCGCATCGCGGCCTGCCCAACGTTCTGGTGATCATGGTCGCGCTGATCGCGCTGTACGGCTTCATGACGCGCCGCACCGTGGTCGGCCGGCAGATCTACGCCGTCGGGGGCAACGCCAAGGCGGCCAAGCTTTCGGGCATCAAGACCGAGCGGCTGGTGTTCCTGACCTTCGTCAACATGGGCGTGCTGGCGGCGCTGGCTGGCCTGATCTTCGCGGCTCGCCTGAACACGGCGACGCCGAAGGCCGGCCTCGGCTTCGAGCTCGACGTCATCGCGGCCTGCTTCATCGGCGGCGCCTCGGCCTATGGCGGCGTCGGCCGGGTCGGCGGCGCCGTCATCGGCGCCATGATCATGGGCGTGATGAACAACGGCATGTCGATCCTCGGCATCGGCATCGACTATCAGCAGGTCATCAAGGGCCTGGTGCTGCTCGGCGCCGTCTGTATCGACGTCTACAATCAGCGACGCTGACGCTCGACGACCGCGCGCCGGCGCCTCCCGCCGGCTGCTACGGCGATCATCTGGAATATAGAGAGGCCAGCGTTTCCGACGCTGGCCTCTTTGCACATCAGCGTGCACGACGAGAGTCGTCCGTAGAAGCCCGGCCAAAGCGCGGACCGGGCCGTAATCTCCCGGGCCGTGACTGCGGGAGTTGGAACCGATTCCCTTAACATTCGCGTTGCTATCAGCCTGGTGAACGAGCCGGGTCGATCACGCATGTCCAGCTATCAACACCTCACGCGGCCCTCGCGCACGCGCTTCACGGGCCATGACTGGTCCAGCCAACCATCAGGGACGCAGCACGCCAAGGTAGAGAGGCCGTACTAATACGGCTCTCATATTTAACAATCCAACAATCGCTATCCACGAAATTTGAATGAGTTGATGCGCGCAAAGGCTGTGTCTGTCGAGTGAACTCAAGATCCTTTTTGTAGTCCGTGACGTCACTGGCGCCGCGGCCGGAGCACGAAGGCTCCATGGAATTTCAAGCATGACGGACGCGAACGCCACAAATCCTACAGCGACCGACGCCGCCGCCAGCGTCGCTTATGCGCTGCCGCAGATGCTGGATCTGACGCAGGCGGTGCCGCTGCGCGACGAGATGGTCCGGCTCGCGGCGGCCGGCAGCATCGCGCTCGATGCGAGCGGCGTCGAGCGGATGTCGACCCCTTGCGTGCAGATTCTGCTCGCGGCTGCACGCGGCGCGAAGGCGGCCAACAAGCCCTTCAAGATCACGCAGGCATCCGAGCTGTTCCGGACGGCGGTGGCCGAGCTGGGGCTTCGGAACGAATTTGAAGATTGGATGGAGTGACATGACCAAGCGAATTCTGGCAGTCGACGATTCGAAGACCATGCGCGACATGGTGACCTTCACCCTGAAGAAGGCCGGCTTCGAAGTAGCGGAAGCCGAGGACGGCAAGGCGGCGCTGAACGTGCTGACCGGAAGCAAGTTCGACTTGATCATCACCGACCTGAACATGCCGAACATGGACGGGATCTCGCTGATCAAGAACGTGCGCGCCGGCAGCCAGCATCGCGGCGTGCCGATCCTGATCCTGACGACCGAGAGCGATGGCGCCAAGAAGGCCGACGGAAAGGCAGCCGGCGCGACGGGATGGCTGGTGAAGCCGTTCAATCCCGAGCAACTGATCGCGACGGTCAACCGCGTATGTCCGTAACGTCAGAACAAGAGGCATACCCAGTCGCGCAGTTCCGCAAGACCTATTTCGAGGAATGCGCGGAGCTGCTGGATGCATTGCAGTCCAATCTCGAGCTGCTGTCCTCCGGGCAGGAGGACGGGGAGACGCTGCATGCGATCTTCCGGTCGGTGCACTCGATCAAGGGCGGCGCGGGCGCTTTCGGCTGCACCGATCTCGTCGCGTTCTCGCATACGTTCGAGAGCCTGCTCGATGCCCTGCGCGACCATAAGATCGCGGCGTCCCAGGACATCAGGCAGCTCTTGCTGCGGGCGAGCGATGCGCTCGCCGACATCGTGAACGCAGCGCGGCTCGAGCAGCAGCTGCCCGCCAATTTTGCCGCTGATATCAGCGTCGCCATGCGGGACGCGCTCCAGGGCGCCGGGCAGGCGGTCGAGGTGGCGGCAGGGCCGGTTGCGACCGAGACGAAATCGCTCGGCGAGCAGAAGTATCGCATCCGCTTTCGGCCGCATACGGAGATGCTGAAGAAGGCGAACGAGCCGCTGCTGCTGATCAGGCAACTGCGCAAGCTCGGCACGCTCTCCACCGAGGTGCACAGCTCCGGCCTGCCGGCGCTCGAGCAGCTCGATCCGGAAGCGGCCTACTTCAATTGGACGTTCACGCTGGAAACGGCGGTCCAGCGCGGCGCGATCCAGGACGTGTTCGAATTCGTCGAGGATGATTGCGATCTCGAGATCGAGCCGATCGAATCGGCGTCGGGTCCAGTCGAGACGGTCGCCAGCGAGCCCGGCAGTCCCGTCGCCTCCGCGGTCGCCGCCGTCAGCGTGGCCCAATCGATCCGCGTCGACGTCGACAAGGTCGATCGTCTCGTCAATCTCGTCGGCGAGCTCGTGATCAGCCAGGCGATGCTGACCGAGCAGGGCTTGTCGCTGCCGGCGGATAAATATCCGCAACTCATCCAGGGCATCGAGGCGTTGGCTCAGAGCGCCCGCGAGCTGCAGGAAAGCGTGATGGCGATCCGCGCGCAGCCGGTGAAGTCGGTGTTCGCGCGGATGCCGCGGATCGTGCGCGAGCTCGCGGCCACGCTCGGCAAGGAGGTGCGTATCGTCACCTCGGGCGAGATGACCGAGATCGACAAGACGGTCATCGAGCAGCTCAACGATCCGCTGACGCACATGATTCGCAATGCGCTCGATCACGGCATCGAGCCGCCGGCGGAGCGCGCGGCTGCCGGCAAGCCGCGTCAAGGCACGATCCATCTGTCGGCCGCGCAGCGCAGCGGCCGGATCGTCATCGAGGTTTCGGACGACGGCCGCGGCATCAATCGCGAGAAGATCCTGGCCAAGGCCCGGGCGCGCGGTCTCGTGCCGGCCGGCGCCAGTCTCACGGAAGACGAGATCGACAATCTGATCTTCCTGCCCGCGTTCTCGACCGCCGATGTGATCTCGAACATCTCGGGCCGCGGCGTCGGCATGGATGTGGTCAAGCGCAACGTGCAGGCGCTCGGCGGCCGCATCTCGGTGCGCTCGCGCTTCGGGCAGGGCTCATCCTTTACCTTGTCGTTGCCGCTCACGCTTGCGGTCGTCGACGGCATGGTGGTGTCGGTCGGGCGCGAGACCTTCATCATTCCGCTCGTCGCCATCGTCGAGAATCTGCGGCCGCAGACCGCCGACATTCATCCCGTCGTCGGTCGCGGACATGTGCTGGCGCTGCGCGGCGAATACCTGCCGCTGGTCTATCTGCACCGCGTGTTCTCGATAGGCGGTGCGATCGGCGATCCCTGCCGCGGCATCGTGATCATCGTGCAGAGCGAAAGCGCAGGCCGCGTCGGAATCGTCGTCGACGAATTGCTCGGCCAGCAGCAGGTGGTCGTGAAGAGCCTCGAGGCCAACTATGAGCCCGTCGACGGCATCAGCGGCGCCACCATCCTCGGCAATGGGCGCGTCGCGCTGATCCTCGACGTCGCACGCCTGCACGAGATCGACGTCCGCGGCACGCCCGGACGCCTGCCCGCACCGGAGCCATCGACAGACGAACTCGCAAAGGACCTGACCCATGCAGCCTGACAACAAGCCGCTCGTCGATCTCGGCCTGGACGTGGCCGTCGGCGAGAACGTGCAGCAGTTCATCACCTTCACGCTGGGGACAGAGGAGTACGGCATCGACATCATGGTGGTCCGCGAGATCAAGGGCTGGACCGAGACGACCATGATCCCCAACGCGCCGCCGCACGTGCGCGGCGTCATCAATCTGCGTGGCATCATCGTGCCGATCTTCGATCTGCGAGCCCGGTTCGGCACCGGCGTGACCGTGCCGACCAGCATGCATGTCGTGATCATCGTGGCGGCGGGCACGCGCACCGTCGGCCTCCTGGTCGACACCGTCTCCGACATCATTTCCGTCGATCCCAAGGAGATCCGCGACGTGCCCGAGATGGGCATGCCGGTCGAAGACCAGTTCCTCGAGGGCCTGGTCGCGATCCAGAACCGGATGGTGACGCTGGTGTCCTTGTCCGGACTGTTCGGCATGTCCGCAGAGTCAGTCAAGCGTAGGGCCGCTCCGGCCGATGCGGCCGCCGCCGCCTAAAACTCATTTTTGGAATCGACGAGACCGCCATGAGCGACACTTTCGAGGAGAACATCATGCAGGACTTCACCACGGACGGCGCTCCCGCAGACGGCGCGACGAAGAAGACGCGGCCGCGCAGCAGCCGTCCGCGTCCCGCTGCCGCCAAGGCCCCCGCTGCGGCCGCGCCTCGCGCTGCCGCTCGCGACGACCAGATGGCCGCGGTGGTCGAGAAGGTCACCAGCGCCGTGATGCTGGTCGATAGCGATCTCAACATCACCTACCTCAACCAGGCATCGAAGCAGTTGTTCGGCCAGCACCTCACCGAATTCCGCAAGGTGTGGCCGAGCTTCGATCCCGGCGCGATGATCGGGACCTGCATCGACATTTTCCATCGCAACCCCGCGCATCAGCGCACGATGCTGGCCAATCCGGCCAATCTGCCGTTCAAGACCGACATCACGGTCGGGCCGCTGAAGATCTCGCTCAACGTCAATGCGATGCGCAACGCGCAAGGCGTCAGCCAGGGCTTCATGCTGGAATGGGCTGATGTCACCGACATCCGCAGCCAGTCCTCCCAGCTCGCCGCCATCGATCGCTCGCAGGCGATGATCATGTTCTCGCTCGACGGCACCATCCTCGACGCCAACGAGAACTTCCTGCGTACGCTCGGCTACTCGCTCGCCGAGATCAAGGGACAGCATCACTCGATGTTCGTCGATCCGAGCTATCGGTTGTCGCCCGAGTACCGGATGTTCTGGGACAAGCTCGGCCGCGGTGAATACGATGCCGGCCAGTACAAGCGGATCGGCAAGGGCGGCCGCGAGGTCTGGATCCAGGCGAGCTACAATCCGATCCTGGACCAGTCGGGCAAGCCGTTCAAGGTGGTGAAATACGCCACCGACATCACCGAGGCCGTGATCCGCAACGCCGACTACAGCGGGCAGATCGACGCCATCAACAAGGCGCAGGCGGTGATCCAGTTCTCGCTCGACGGCAAGATTCTCGACGCCAACGACAACTTCCTGAACACGATCGGCTACTCGCTCGCCGAGGTGAAGGGCCAGCATCATTCGATCTTCGTCGATCCCGTCCAGCGCAGCGCGCCGGAATATCGCATGTTCTGGGACAAGCTCGCGCGCGGCGAATACGACGCCGGCCAGTATCGTCGGATCGCCAAGGGCGGCCGCGAGATCTGGATCCAGGCGAGCTACAATCCGATCATGGGCCCTGACGGCAAGCCATTCAAGGTCGTGAAGTATGCGACCGACGTGACCGAGCAGGTCAAGGCGTCGCAGGCGCTCCAGGCGGCGGTGCGGCAGACCCAGGCGGTGGTCGATGCCGCCAAGAACAATGACCTGCGCGAGCGTATTCCGGTCGAGGGCATGAGCGGCGAGATCGCGATGCTCTGCGGCGGCGTCAACGGCCTGCTGGATACGATGTCGTCGATCCTGTCCGACGTGCTGGAGAGCTCGCAGACGCTGTCGAGCGCAGCGCGCGAGATCGCCAACGGCAACACCGACCTGTCGCAGCGCACCGAGGAGCAGGCGGCCAGCCTCGAAGAGACGGCGGCCAGCATGGAGGAATTGACCTCGACGGTGCGGCAGAATGCCGAGAATGCACAGCAGGCCAACAAGCTCGCATCGTCCGCATCCGATGTCGCAATCAAGGGGGGCTCAGTGGTCGCCGAGGTCGTGCAGACCATGGACGGCATCACCCATGCAAGCCGCAAGATCGCCGACATCATCGGCGTGATCGACGAGATCGCGTTCCAGACAAACATCCTTGCGTTGAACGCCGCGGTCGAGGCCGCCCGCGCCGGCGACCAGGGCCGCGGCTTCGCAGTCGTTGCGGCCGAGGTACGCAACCTCGCGCAGCGCAGCGCCAATGCGGCGAAGGAGATCAAGGGCCTGATCTCGGATTCGGTCTCCAAGGTGGAGTCCGGCTCGCGCCTGGTCGACACCGCCGGCAAGACGATGGAGGAGATCGTGCAGTCGGTGAAGCGCGTCACCGACATCATGGCCGAGATCTCGGCGGCCTCGCAGGAGCAGCGCGGCGGCATCGAGCAGGTCAACAATGCCGTCACCCAGATGGACAAGGTCACGCAGCAGAACGCCGCGCTGGTCGAGGAAGCGGCGGCCGCCGCCAAGTCCATGGAGGAGCAGACCGAGACCATGGCCGAGATGGTCGGCCGCTTCATGGTGCTGCCGGAGTTCGACCGCGGCCGTCCCTATGCGGCCAAGACCGGCAATCCGGTCGTCGACCGCTCGCTCGGCAACGGCAAGGACAAGCTCGCGGCGATGCGCAGCCCTGTCGCCAAGCCCGCGCCCGCCGCTCCGATGCGTACACCGTCTCCTCCGCCTCGCAACTCGGACGGCGACACGTCACGCCGACGTGTCGTCGGTGCCGGCGATGTGGATTGGAAGGAATTCTGAGCCGTAGGGGCGCCCCCGTTCGCACGGGGGCGCTTCGCCGAAGGCCAGGGAGATCATGGTGCAGGAACAATACGCGCTCGAGGACAAGGACTTTCGCAAGCTGTCGAAGCTTGTGATGGATACTGCCGGCATCGTGCTGAGCGAGCGCAAGCGGGCCTTCATTCATGGACGGCTCGGCCGCCGGCTGCGCGCGCTCGGCCTGTCCAACTTCTCGCAATACTGCCGTCTGCTCGAAAGCAACAAGGGCGACGACGAGCTGCGGAACTTCATCAACGCGGTCACCACCAACCACACCAACTTCTTCCGCGAAGCGCATCATTTCGACTATCTCGCGCGGGTCATCTTGCCTGCGCTGGTGCACGACAATGCCGATCGCGAGCGCGTGCGGATCTGGTCAGCCGGCTGCTCGACGGGCGAGGAGCCCTACAGCATCGCGATGACCGTGGCTGCGGGCCCGCGGATCCTGTTGGATTGGGATCTGAAGATCCTCGCCACCGATCTGGACACCAACGTGACGGCTCACGCCGCGGAGGGTGTCTATGAGCTGGATCGGACGACGAGCATTCCCGACGCCCATCGCAAGCGCTTCACGCGAATGCGCGACGGCAATGTCATCATGAACGACGAGCTGTGCGATCTCATCACATTCGCCAATCTCAATCTGCTCGGCCCGTGGCCGATGTCCGGGCCGTTCGACGTCATCTTCTGCCGCAACGTGGTGATCTATTTCGACAAGCCAACGCAGATGCGGCTGTTCGACCGCTACGCGGATATCCTCAAGCCGGACGGCTGGCTGATCATTGGCCATTCGGAGAACCTGCTCGGCGTCACCGACCGCTTCGAGCTGGTCGGCCGAACGATCTACCGGAGGATCCGATGACCAAGTCCAGGACCAGACGGGAGACATCATCGGCGGGAGCGGAGATCGAGGATCTGTCCAGCGGCAGCCGCCGCTACCGCGACAGCCGTTTCGATGCGGTGGCCGTCAAGGTGTTTCCCGGCGCGCACTACGTCACCGATGCCGAAGACGAGATGCTGGTCACCATCCTCGGCTCCTGCGTGGCGGCCTGCATCCGCGATCCCAAGACCAAGGTCGGCGGCATGAATCACTTCATGCTGCCGGAGAATTTCGGCACCTGGGGCAATGCCTCGGACAGCATGCGCTACGGCAACGTCGCGATGGAGCGGCTGATCAACGATGTGCTCGCGCGCGGTGGCGCGCGCCGCCGGCTCGAGATCAAGGTGTTCGGCGGCGCCAACGTGCTCAACGGCGTCGCCAAGGTCGGGCATCGCAATGCTGATTTCGTCGAGGAGTACCTGGCGGCCGAAAACCTGCCGATCGCCGCGAGCCATCTCCGCGGCTCGCTGCCGCGCCGAATCCATTATTTCCCTGCGACCGGCCGCGTGATGCTGCTCGAGCTGCCGCGCATCGAGCACGAGGCACTGGTCCGCCACGAGACGTCCTACAAATCCAAGATCCAGGTCGAGCCTGTCGCCGGGTCCGTCGAGCTTTTTTGAGGCAGTGCATATGAGTGCCATTCGCGTTCTGATCGTCGACGACTCCGCCTTCGTGCGTCAGGTTCTGACCGACATTCTGTCGAGTGACCCAGGAATCGATGTCGTGGGTGCTGCGCCGAACCCGATCGTGGCGCGCGACATGATCAAGTCGCTGAACCCCGACGTCCTGACGCTCGACATCGAGATGCCGCGCATGGACGGCCTCGCCTTTCTCGACAAGATCATGACATTGCGTCCAATGCCGGTGCTGATGATCTCGTCGCTGACGCAGAAGGGCGCCGACACCGCCGTCCGCGCGCTGGAGATGGGCGCATTCGATTGCGTGGCCAAGCCCGTGATTGGCCTGGTGGAGGGCCTGCCGGCCATGCGCAACGAGATCGTCAGCAAGGTCAAGGCAGCGGCGACGGCAAAGATCCGCGCCCGGCCGGGGGAGCAGGTCACGCCGATTCAGCGGCCCGGCGTCTCCTACAATTCCTCGGAGAAGATCGTTGCGATCGGCGCCTCGACCGGCGGCGTCGAGGCGCTGCAGGAGCTCCTGATGGCATTCCCTTCGGATGCGCCGGCGGCCGTCGTCACGCAGCACATGCCGGCGATGTTCACTGCGTCCTTCGCCAGCCGGCTGAACCAGCTCTGCGCCGTGACGGTGAAGCAGGCCGTGAGCGGCGAGCGCGTGCTGCCCGGCCACGTCTATATCGCGCCGGGCGGCTTTCACATGGAGCTCGCGCGCAACGGCGCCAACTATGTCTGCCGTGTTCATGACGAGCCGGCGGTCTCCGGGCATCGGCCCTCCGTGGACGTTCTGTTCCGGTCGGTGGCGCATGCGGCCGGGCCTAACGCGGTCGGTGTCATCCTGACCGGCATGGGGCGGGATGGTGCGGTCGGTCTGTTGGAGATGCGTTCGGCCGGCGCGCCGACGATCGGACAGGACGAGGCGAGCTGCGTCGTCTACGGCATGCCGAAGGCGGCGCGCGAGTGCGGGGCGGTCGAGACCGAGCTGCCGCTTAACAAGATTGCCGATCAGGTGCTGAGGCGGTGCGAGTCGCTCGCTGGCCGCGGCGTCAGGGTGTAGCCGATGTTCGGTTGGAAGCAGAGCAGCGCAGCAGCAGCACGGCCCCCAAATCCCGAGCCGCCGGCGCCGCTGGCCCCGGAGTCCGGATCCAAGCATGACGAGCTGTTGCAGCGGTGGATGTCGTTCGCCGGGATGCAGCAGCGCGTCATCAGGACGCTGGTCGGCGAGATCAAACACACCTCCGCCGTCGTGGAGACCGAGGCGGACAATCTGAGCAGCCGGTTTCAACGTCTGGCGGTCTGCGCCGGACAGCAGACCGAACGGGTCGAGAGCCTGAGCAAGCTTGCGATCGGCATCGAGGTCGACGGCGAGGCGGTGGCGATCGACCGCATTGCCGGCCTGCTCGAGGAGACCTTGAGCGACGTCGTCGAGAAGATCCTGTTGCTGTCGAAGGACGCCATGTCGATGGTCTACGCGCTGAGCGAGCTCAACGCGAACGTCAACCGCGTCGACAGCTGCATGGAGGAGCTGAACAAGATCAACAAGATCACCAACATGCTAGCGCTCAATGCCCGGATCGAGGCGGAGCGGGCCGGAACGGCGGGCGCGGCCTTCCGGGTGGTCGCCGGCGAGGTGCGCGAGCTCTCGGGCGCGACGCAGCGGCTGTCGGTCGACATGGACACCGAGCTGAAGGCGGTCACCGAGGGCATCGCCAACGGCCATGCGACGTTGCAGCGCGTCGCGACCATCGACATGTCGCAGAACCTGATGGCCAAGGACCGGCTCGAGGTGCTGATGAATGCGTTGATCCAGCGCAGCGGCAACCTGACCGAGGTGGTCGCCGAGGCGATGCGGGAGGCCGAGGTGATCTCCGCCGACGTCGCCGGCATGGTGACCGGAATCCAGTTCCAGGACCGGACGCGGCAGCGGCTCGAGCATGTCGTCGATACGCTGCGCGTGGTCGACGAGGCGCTCGACGAATTGAAGACGACCACGGCGGAGACGCTCGATACGCCTGTGATCGAGACGACCACCGACAATGAGTGGGTGAAGGCGATGCTCGATCGCTTCACGCTGGGCGAGCTGAGGTCGCGGTTCGTCGCGCAGATCATCGAGGGCAAGCAGCCGGTCGATCACGGCGATGTTGCCGCTGCTCAAACCGAGACCGGAACGGTCGAACTCTTCTAGGAGGCTTTCATGCAGATGCAGATCGATCGGGCGGGCGGACAGATTGCCATGAGCGGCGAGTTCACCTTCACCGACCATATCCCTTTCAAGCAGATGGTCACCGAGATCTTTGCGTCTCCCGGCAGGTCCGTGGTGATCGATTTGTCGAAGCTCGATTTCATCGACTCCGCCGGACTGGGCATGCTGCTGCTGGCGCGGGACGAGGCGAAGAAGAGCGATCGGGAGCTGATCCTCCGCCGCCCGAGTGGCCAGGTGAAACGCATGTTCTCGGTCACCAAGTTCAACACGCTCTTCAAGGTCGAGGAGTGACGTCCGATGTGCGTGTCGGTCGATGAGCCGGTTGACGCGGATGCGCTCGTCTCGTGCTGGAACGGCGTCTCCGAGGAGACGCTGACGGCGGCGCTCGCATCTCCCGTGCGGCAATGCATCGAAGCCGACCTCCTCGATCGTTGTGGCGATGGTCGTGACGGCGGGCCGGCCGGCGGCGATCGCCTGAGCCTGGTCGTCACGACCCGCTCCGCCTATCGCCATTCGATCGTGAGGACGTTCGTGGAGGCGCTGCGCACGCGGCTGCCGCTGACCGAGGATCTCAGGATCAGGATCTACAGCGCGGCGCAGGAAGCACTGATGAATGCCGTGCTCCACGGCAATCTGCGGATCGACGGCGAGCTGCGCGGCAGTCTCGATGGCCTGATCGCGGCGCAGGAGATCATCGAGAGCAGGCTGGATTCGCCTGAGATGGGCGGCGCCGTCATCCGTCTCGATGCGGCCTGGACTGCAACCTGCGTCGAGATCACGATCCGCGACAGCGGCGACGGCTATGACTACAGCGGCGTGCGCCCGGCAGCCGAGGACGGCGCCTCGGGACGCGGGCTCGAGATTCTCCAGGTCTTCTCCGATGCGGTCACGGTGCTGAACGGCGGCACGACGGTGCGGCTGGAGTTTCACCGATGAGCCCGGTCATGAACACGGCCGAGACCGCGGTCGACGAGCGGGTCGTGCCGGAAGGGCTCGAGGACGCAAGAATCCTGATCGCCGACGACGACCCGCTGTGCCGGCGCCTTGTCGCCGGCGTGCTGCGCGGGCAGAAGTTCACCAATATCGAGTTTGCCGAGGGTGGGCTGTCGGCGATGGAGCAGGTGCGCCGCTTTCGGCCCGACCTGCTGCTGCTCGACATGCAGATGCCGGATATGAGCGGGCTGGAGGTCTGTCGCCAGATCCGCGCCCAGCCCGATTTCGCCGATGCGCCGATCCTGGTGCAGACCGCCACCGTCGATCGCAAGAGGATGGGCGAGCTGTTCTCCGCCGGCGCCTCGGATTTCCTGTCCAAGCCGATCAACCCGTCGGAGCTGATCGCGCGCGTCGTCGTGCATCTCGAGCGCTGGAACTCGCTGCGCGCCTTGCGCGACTATCGCGAGCGCATCTCGCGCGAGCTCGAAGCGGCCCGCCGCATGCAGGTCGAGCTGCTGCCGGATCCCATCACCCTGCAATGGGCGGCCCGCACGGCCGAGTTGCGGATCGCGAGCTACAACAGGTCGTCCTCGGAGCTTGGCGGCGATCTCTGGGGCATGCTGCCGATCAACAATGGCGCGTTCGGAATCTTTCTCGCCGATTTCACGGGCCACGGCATCAATGCGGCCCTGAATACGTTTCGTCTGCATGCGCTGATCCATGAATACAAGGGCCTGCACGACGATCCCGGCGCATTGCTGTCGATGCTGAACGAGCGTCTCGTCCGCCTGCTGCGCGTCGGACAATTCGCGACGTTCATGTATGTCGTCGTCGATCATCGCGCCGGCGTCTTGAAATGCGCCTCCGCGGGCGCGCCGCCGGCGCTTCTCGTCCAGGGAGCGAACGGTCGCGCGCGCCTCTGCGACAGCAGCGGCTTTCCGCTCGGGGTCGAGCGCGGCGTGCGCTATCGCACCTCGCGGCGCAAGTTTCCGCCGGGCTCGCTGCTGCTGCTGTTCAGCGACGGTCTTTCCGAGTTTCCGCATGCGAGCGGAGGGCGGATCGGCGACGACGGCCTGCAGGCCGCGCTCGATGCTTGCGGACCTGCGCTCACGCCGCAGGAGGTCATCCAGCGGCTCTGCGCGACGGCCGGAATGACTGACAGTTGCCCGCTGCCCGACGACACGACGATCGTGTGCCTCGACCGGCGCGCGAGCTCGCGCCCTCGCGTCGAGGCCGTGCGCGATCGCGCCACGACGCAGCTGGCGACGAGCGTCCTGCGGAGGACGGTGACGTGACGGTCGTCGCCAACGTCCCGCTGATCGATCAGGACCAGCTCGAGCTGCTGCAAGCCGCGCTCGATCCGGCCGAGCTGCGGGCGATGCTCGCCGCACTTCCCGCCGCCGCCGACGAGGGGCTCGCCGCCATCGAGGCCGCGCTCGCGGCCCGCGATCTGCCTGACGTCCGCAAGGCGGCCCATGTCCTGAAAGGCTCATCGTCGAGCCTCGGTGCCGCACGGCTGGCCGAGCTGGCGCGGATGATCGAGCTCGATCTGGCCACGGCCGAGGAGATTGCCGCGTATCTGCCGCTCCTGGGCGAGACCATCGGCGCCACGACCGATGCGCTGACGCGAGCCGCGGAAAACGTATGAGCCCCGCAGACTCCAACGATACGCGCGCCGTGTCCCTCGCTGATATCACCGGTGGCCAGCGGCAAGCGCCGGTTGCCGCCGAGCCGCGCGCAATGCTCCGGACGGTAGTCACGTCAGTCGTGACCGCCTCGCTCACCATCATGGCTGTCGAGCAGATCACAGATCTCCAACACGACTGGATCGTCGCGCTGCTGATGCTGGCGGTCGCCGCCATCACCATCATGGTGGTGCTGACGTCGATGCTGATTCGCAACAGCCGTCAGGCGCTGGCGATGGCGGAGGCCCTGCGGCGGCAGAACGAGCAATTGGCGCAGACGACGAAGCTGCTCAACGAAGCGCAACGGGTCGGCCGCCTCGGCCATTGGATGACCGTGGAGGACGACGACTCCGCGGTCTGGTCGGAGGAGCTGTTCGAGATCACCGGCCTGGAGCCGTCGCCCAGCATCTCTTTCGCCACCATGGCCGAGATCATCCACCCGGAGGACGTGAGCAACTACATCCGCGCCAGGGATCGCGCGCGCGCAACCGGCGGCGCGCTGAAGCAGGACCTGCGCATCGTCCGTCCGGACGGCGAGATCCGCTGGATCCGCGTGGTAGCTGATCCGATGGATGACCTCGGCAGCGGCTTCCGCGAACGCTTCGGCATCGTCCAGGATATCACCGAGCGCAAGCTCGCCGAGATCGCCGCCGATCAGGCGCGGCAGCTGCTGGTCGATGCGATCGAGGCGCTGACCAAGGGATTCGTGCTGTTCGACAAGGACGACCGCTTCGTGCTGTCGAACACGCGGTTCCGGGAGATGTTTCCGGGCTGGGCGTCGCTGATGCGGCCCGGCATCTCGTTCACCGACGTGCTGCGCAAGGCGCATGAGCACGGGCTGATGCGTCCAAAGGGCGACGGATTTGAGGACTGGCTCGCGCGCAAGCGCGCCTGGCACCTCGGCGGCAGCCGGATGGTCGAGCATCGCGAGCTCAACGGACGCTGGATCCAGAGCGTCGATCACCGAATCTCAGACGGCGGCACCGTTTGTCTGATGACCGACATCACCGCCTTCAAGACGGTCCAGGCGGAGCTCGAGCAGAAGCTCGCTTATGTCGAAGCGATCCGTTCCGACCTCGAGCGGCAGACGCGCGAACTGGAGGCGACCGGGGCCGAGCTGCGCGCCGCGCGTGATGCCGCAGAAGCCGCCAACCGCGCCAAGTCCGACTTCCTCGCGATCATGAGCCACGAGATCAGGACGCCGCTGAGCGGCATGGTCGGCATGATCGAACTGTTGCGGGGGACCTCGCTGACCGAGGAGCAGAAGCGCTACACAGTGCTCGCCAAGGAATCCGCGGAGCTGCTGCTCGAGGTGATCAACGACATCCTCGACTTCTCCAAGCTCGAAGCGGGCCGCCTGCAATCGGAATGCATCGACTTCGATGTGCCGAACCTGGTCGAGAGCGCGGCCTCTTTCATGGGTGAGAAGGCCAGGAAGCGCAGTCTCGATCTCACGGTCAGCCTGGCGCCGGGCCTGCCGCGCTTCCTCAAGGGCGATCCGACGCGAATCCGGCAGGTGATGCTGAACCTGACCGCCAACGCCATCAAGTTCACCGAGCAGGGCTCGATCGAGCTGCGTGCTGCTCATCACGAGCAGGGCGACGGCGCGATCGTGCTCCGCATCGAGGTGATCGACACCGGGATCGGCATGTCGGCGGAGATCCAGGCCCAGATCTTCGATCCGTTCGTTCAGGCCGACACCTCGATCTCGCGCAAATATGGCGGCAGCGGTTTGGGGCTCGCGATCTGCAAGCAGCTCTGCGCCATCATGGGCGGCAGCATCGGCGTCGACAGCGAGCCCGGCCGCGGCAGCCGCTTCTGGTTCGAAGCCATGTGCCAGCCCGGCGAGGAGCCGCTGCTCCAGGGCGAGCCGGTCATGCTGTCAGCGGACCGTCCGCTCGAGATTCTCGTCGCCGAGGACAGCCCGATCATCGCCACCTTGATTCACAGCCTGCTAGTGAAGCAGGGATACAGACCGACCATGGTCGACAATGGCGTCAAGGCGGTCGCGGCGGTCTCCGAGAAACACTACGATCTCGTGCTCATGGACGTGCAGATGCCGGAGATGGACGGCATCTCCGCAACCCAGGCGATCCGCCAGCTGCCGGGCGCGGAGCGCCATGTTCCGATCATCGCGCTGACCGCCAACGCGCTGGTCGGCCAGCGCGAGACCTATCTCGCCGCCGGCATGAACGACTACGTCACCAAGCCGATCCAGCCGCCGCTGCTGTTCGACGCCATCCGCCGCTGGGCGCTGCCGCAATATGCCGACGCCCCGCCGCTGCAGCCCGGCCGCCTCGACATGTTCGTGTCTTAGCACCGTTTCCAGTATGGCCGGTGCTGATGGCGCGGGCGCGGACGTCCTCGCGTGCCAGGTGCGGACGCGAAAGCAAGAATTTGCCACGTTCGGCGTCTAACGGAATGTGATTATACTCCAGTTCTTGGGAAGAAAGAAATTCTGTAAGATTGCGACTTTCCCACGACACGACTTTGATGGCGGCATCATTGGCGCTGGCCGCGCGGCTTGTCGCGCGGGAGGAAAGATCGATGTCGGATGTTGCAATCAGTCAGGCCGGGCAGGCCGTCTCGAAGGGAAGCTTGACGGAGGACTGGCTGGCGCTGGTGCTCGGCTTTCTCGTCTTCGCGCTCTCTCTGTTCGGCCTGGGCGGCATCGATCTGCTCGGCTGGGCGGTCACCACCTCGGTCTACACGGATCTCGGCAAGGCGCTGGCGCCGGTCGCCAAGGGCTACGCGGCGCTCGGCGGTCTCGGCTCGCTCGTCGTGACCTACGCGTCGCTGCTGGTCGTTCTCACTGCAGGCGTCGCGGCCCTCGGTGGCAACATCAAGCGTTTCATGCTCGCCTTCACGGTCGTGTTCGCCATCGCCTATGCCAGTTGGATCGTCGGCAGCTACGCCTATATCGCCGTGGTTACACCGGCCGATCAGCAGAAATTCGGCATCGCTTGGTCGCTGAAGCTGACCAATGAGGGCGGCTTCATCGTCGCGCTTGCCTCTGGCCTCGTCATTGCAAACGTGTTTCCGCGCTTCGCCGAATGGTTGAAGGAAGCGATCCGGCCGGAGCTCTACATCAAGATAGCAATCGTCATCCTTGGCGCGACCATTGCGGTGACCGCGGCCGGCCGGCTCAATCTCGCCTCGTCGATCCTGCTGCGCGGCGTCGCCGCGATCATCGAGGCCTATCTGATCTACTGGTCGGTAGTGTATTTCGTCGCCCGCAAATGGTTCGGCTTCAGCCGCGAATGGTCGGTGCCGCTGGCCTCGGGCATCTCGATCTGCGGCGTCGCCGCGGCGATCGCCACCGGCGGGGCCATCCGCGCGCGGCCGTCGGTGCCGATCCTGGTGTCGTCGCTCGTTGTTGTGTTCGCGGTGGTCGAGATCCTGATCCTGCCGTTCCTGGCGCAGACCTTTCTGTGGCAGGAGCCGCTGGTCGCAGGAGCCTGGATGGGCCTCGCCATCAAGACCGACGGCGCCGCCGTCGCGGGTGGCGGCATCACCGAGTCGCTGATCCTGGCCAAGGCCGCCGCCGAGGGCATCAAGTATCAGCCTGGATGGATCCTCGCGACGACGGCGACGGTGAAGGTCTTCATCGACATCTTCATCGGCATCTGGGCCTTCATCCTCGGCTACATCTGGACCAACCACATCACGCCGCGCAGCGACAGGGCAAAGGTCGGCGAGATCTGGGAGCGCTTTCCGAAATTCATCCTGGGCTTCGTCGCGGTGTTCGCGATCTCGCTGTGGCTCGCGACCGGAACGTCTCAGGACGTCGCCAAGGCGCTGCCGGCGGCGGCCAACGAAGCCAACGTGTTCCGGGTGATCTTCTTCATCCTGACCTTCTTCTCGATCGGCGTGCTCTCCGACTTCCGGAGGCTGTGGCAGGACGGCTTCGCCAAGCTCGCGGCGGTCTATGTGGTGAGCCTGTTCGGCTTCGTGATCTGGGTCGGGCTGCTGATTTCCTGGCTGTTCTTCAGCGGCTTCAAGCCGCCGCTCGCCAGCTGACCGGGAGAGTTGTCATGTCGTCATCCGAATTCAAGACCGAAGCGGCCCGCGAGGTCGAGCCGCTGCTGCCGATCGAGAAGAAGCTGATCGGCTACAGCCTCGGCCTCGGCATCGTGCTGCTTGTCATCTTGGTCGCGATCAACCACCTGTTTCCGGTGCAGCTCTGACGCGACGGCGATTTGAACGTCGGGTGGGCGAAGCGCCGCCGTGAGGCGGCACGTGCCCACCTCCATTGTCGAACTACACGACGTGGAAGTTCGAGACCGAGTCGTTGGCGAGCTGGGCGACGAGCTGCAGCTCCCAATCGATGTAGGCCTGCATCGCCTCGGCGGCATTGTCGGTCCCCTCATAGGGGCGCTTGTAGACATCGTCGGGCGGCGAGATCCACGACTGCCGATCCGTTTCGAGCGCATGGCCGGCTTGCGTCCACGCCCGGGTGCCTCCGGTGAGCACGTGCAGCGGCCGCGTCGTCGCAAGGCGCGCGTCGGCCAATGCGAAGGCGGCTTCATCACCGTCGCTGCTCGTCAGCACCAGCGGGCCGTCGCCGGGCAGCTTCGCCAGATCCGTCGCGAAGCGCGATGCCAGGACGAAATGCGCGCCCGCAATGTGTCCGGCCTTGTAGCTCGGGCTGCGCGTGAGATCGATGATCGTCCACGCGTGCCGGTTGGCCGCCAGCTCGGCGACATCGATCGCCGCGGTGCCGATGTCCGGCAGGGCCGGACGGCGCGGCGCGCGGATCGTGGTCTCGGTGGCGGCCACCACATCCGGCCCGATGATCGATGCATCCCAGCCCATTTGCGTCAGCCAGGACGCAGTCATGCGCGCGCGCACGCCGTCATCATCGAACAGCACCAGGCGCGCGCCGCGCACGGCGACCCATTCGTCGGTCGCCTGCACCAGCTGACCGCCCGGCGCCGACGCGAAGCCGGCCGGATGGCCGGCGGCATGTTCCTCGGGCGTGCGAACGTCGAGGCAATGCAGCGTCCGCGTGCCGGCCTCGGCCTGATAGCGCGCGAAGGTCGCGGCATCGAGCACCTTGACGCCGACGCGCTCGGCCCACGCCTTGGCGTCGGCCAGCGCCGCCGCGTAGCTCGCCTGTGGCCGCTCCAGCATGCGCGCGGTCCTGCCGCGCTCGACCTGATGGCCGGCGAGCGTCCAGCCGATCGTGCCGTTGCGCAGCGCGTACACCTTGTTGCGCAGGCCGGCATTGATCAGCGACTGCGTGCCGATGATCGAGCGCGTGCGTCCGGCGCAATTGACGATGATCGTGGTGTCCGGCGACGGCGCGATCTCGCGCGCCCGGAAGGCGAGCTCGCCGCCGGGCACGCTGACGCCGCGCGGAATGCTCATGGTGCGGTATTCCTCGAAGCGCCGGGCATCGAGCACGACGAGATTGCTCTCGCGCTCGATCAGCGCCTTGGCTTCGTCAGCCGACAAGGACGGCGTATGCCGGATGGCCTCGACCAGCTCGCCGAACGCCTTGCTCGGCACGTTGACGTCGCGGAACACCTCGCCGACCCGCGCATAGCCCGATAGCCCATCCTCGAGAACGCTCACATCGGTATAGCCGAGTGCGCGGATGCGCGGCACGGCGCGCGCGGCGTAGCCTTCGCCGTCATCATAAACGACGATCGGGGCGGTCAGCCGCGGGATGAGATCGAGGAGACGCAGCTCGATCTGCGACAGCGGCAGCGACACCGCGAAGAACGGATGCGACAGAGAGTAGGGACCCTCCTCGCGGACATCCAGCAGAGCCACCTCTTCCTGAGCGCGCCAGCGTCGCCGCAGCTCGGTCGGTGTGATGACTGCGACGTCATCAAGCGTTGCGGTCGGGCCAGAGATTGGGGACGCTGTCATTCGAATATCCGGAAATGAAGTCGCTGGCGGCGCCGGTGGCAGGATCATACACCGCGCGACGGATGCGGCCGATATTGCCGCCATAGACGTGGATGCTGATCGAGGAGCGGTCCGCCAGACCGTTGGAGATGGCGTGGATGTCGCCAATCCTTGGCGACACCGCGGCGGTTTGTCCAGCCCGCAGCCGCTCCGGCGGCTCGCCGTGGAGGCGGCCGTCCGGCCCCGGCGCATAGCTCACCGAGCTCTCCTCGCCGCGCAGCACGCCGACCAGGCCCCAGACGCGGTGATCATGCACCGGCGTGCCCTGGCCCGGGCCCCAGACGAAGCTAACGATCGAGAAACGGTCCAGCGGATCGGCATAGAGCAGATATTGCCGGTAGCGGTGGCCGTCGGCCACGGCGTAGGCCTCGGGCAGCCAGTCGTCATGGGTGACCAGCTCCTTCAGTCTGGGAGCAAGGACGGCCAGCAGCTCGGACTCCTGTGTCGTGGTTGCGACGAGGCGTGCGGTGTCGGCGACGAAGTCGCGGAGACGCGCGATGTCGGTCATGTCGGGGACTCGTGTGGTGTTGAAGGATGCGAGCGCTGATATTCGCTCGGACGCTGCTATCCGCTCAGACGCTCTTATCTGCTCAGACGTGGGGACCGAGCATCGCGATGTAGAACAGGTCCTCCTGCGACAGCTCGCCGGCCGGACGCCGGACGATGAGCTCGCGCCGGATCGCGTCGGACCCAGTCCGCCGTTGCGGTCGCAATTGACCAAGCCAGACGCCGAACCACGAGACGTAGCGCATCACAGTCTCCGCGCGATTGCATCACTCAAAAGCTAACATGCTGCGACCGTCATCGAACAGAGCCGGTCGCGGCACGGATGCAGTTTGACAAATCATGCTCGCTGAAACGCAGCGTCGGAAAATTCTTTTTCCGCATCATGCAGGTCACGCGGCACCGCTTCTCCGATCGTCGTGTCGGGGGCGGCATTCCGTCCCATCAGGCTCTCCGACCAATGGGTGCGGAAGGCCATCCATGAGGCGTGATCCTGGAACGCGACCTCCGCGGACCACTCGACCGTGACGGCGCCGCTCGGCCAATAGCGTTCCCGATCATGCCAGCACACCACCGGCCAGCGCGGATTGCGATAGGAGCGGCCGGTCTCGTCGTGCAGCGACGGCCGGCCGAGATGCTCGATCAACCAGGACATCACCTCGGGCAGGAACGTCGCGGCGAACGAGACGCCGTGGCGACCGAGCCGCTGCGGCATGCGCATGATGCGCTGGTCGATGATGGCGAAGGCCGGCGGCACGGCGCCGACATTGAACTGCCGGATCATCAGCACGCGGAAGCCGCAGTCGCACAACTCGGCCGGCACGGCATGAATCGCGGTGGGTTGAAGTGGAGCCGTCATGTTCATACCAGTGCTCCCTTCGCCTGTTCGAGCAAGTGGTCGGGTGAGAGTATGGCGCCGTCACGCTGGACGATGACGCCGAAGGCCGTTGCAAGAGCGGCGCACACCGCGAGCGCTGCCGCCTGTTCGCGCGGATCGCCGCCCCATTTGAATGTCATCATGACGTCGCGCGCGTCGTTGCGGAGCGCGGAGCAGTCTGCGAAGCGCAGATCGAAACCCGAATCCTCGCCGTCGAGCGTGCACGGCAGATAGCCGTCGGTCTTGAACGGCGCATAGTCATGGTCGATCGTGAGCGCGAAGGGCAGACGGTCGATGGCCTGCTGCAGCGCTGATCGGGCCGGCACATCACTGCGCTTCAAATAGGCGGTCAGTACGCGTGCCATCTCCGTCTCCCGTCCGATGTCTCACGGTGGCCTGCGCGATGCTGTTGGCAGCGCGCGGTGACCTCGCGCGAATACGGAGATCCGGCCGTATCCGACGCTTCGACAATCAACAATCTCCGACATTGCTGCCGGTCAGGGAGAGCAGATCAAGTTTCGTGCCAAACGCACGACGATCAGTGCAGGCTGTGGCCGTCCGTATCATCGTCCGGCGTTGCGAGCTGCGCGATCGGGCTGGATTGATGATGGACCATGCGCCAGCCGCCATCGATCCGCGCGAAGTGATTGGCCGCGGCCAAAGCAGCGCCGTCGACCAGCTCGATGCACAGCACGTGGCCGTGATCGCCGTCGACGATCGCGTGGGGATCTGCGCAGACGATCTGCGGACGGCTCGGATTGCCGAGGATGTCGCGCCAGCTGCCGATCACGGCGGCGCGGCCGACGATCGCCGGCCAGCCCGGATGAATGCAGGAGATGCCGTCGCGATCGGCCCAGAGCGAGGCGAGCGCGGGGAAATCACCGGCCGCGAAGGCTGCGTAGAAGGCCGCATTGGCGGCCAGGATCTGGCTCTCGTCGCTCATCGGGATGAGGTGGGACAGCCCCTTGCGAAAATCAAGCAATGTTTGGAATCGCACACGCTGGGCTCACAAAAACTTGCAAGCTTCTTGCAAGACCTCGTCGAGATGACATCGCAACGCATCAATCGGGGTCCTGTCATGCTTGAAACGGCCATTGTCGGCGGCGGAGTGTGCGGAATGGCACTCGCGCGCAGCCTGCAGCAGCGCGGCGGCACGTTCGCCTTGTTCGAAGCCCGACATCGCCTGGGCGGCCGTGTGCTGTCGGCCAGGAGCCAAGCGGGGCTCGCGCTCGATCTCGGTCCGACCTGGTTCTGGCCCGAGACCCAGCCGCTGCTGACCGGCCTGATCGCCGAGCTGGGGTTGTCGCATTTCGCCCAGCATGACGACGGCACGGTGCTTCACCTGAAGGAGGCCGACAAGACGGCGGAACAGATCAGCGGCCCACCGGTCCACCAGGGCGCGCGCCGGCTGTCCGGCGGCATGGCCCGGCTGATCGAGGCGCTGGCGCGCGAGCTGCCGCCGGCCACCATCCATCTCGGCCATGAGCTGATGCGCATCGTCGATTGCGGCACGCATGTCCGGCTGATCTTCGCCACCGAGACGGAGTCGGTCGCCATCGAGGCGAAGCGCGCCGTGCTGGCGCTGCCGCCGCGGCTCCTGATCGATCATGTCGGCTTCTTTCCGGCGCTCGATGATGCGACCTTCGAGGCGATGCGCAACGCCGAGACCTGGATGGCCGCGCAGGCCAAGGTCGTGATCGCCTATCAGCAGGCGCATTGGCGCGACAAGGGCCAGTCGGGCAACGCCTTCGTCAGTCACGAGCAGGCCGTGGTCGGCGAGATCTACGACGCCTGCGACGAGGGCGGCGACCGCGCCGCGCTGGGCGGCTTCCTCGCGTTTTCGCCCGATCTGCGCGAGGCCTTCAACGTCGGCCTGCCGATGTTGATGGACAGCCAGATGGTGCAGCTGTTCGGCGCGGCGCTGGACGGCGGCGAGCAGCACTACCAGGATTGGGCGACCGAGCGCTTCACCTGCAGCGCGCTGGATCGGACCACGCCGCGCGGCGAGCACAGCGAGATTGCCAATCCGATGCTGCGGCGCGCGCTGTGGGAAGGACGGCTGCATCTCGGCGGCGCCGAGACCGCAAGCCATGCCGCCGGCTATCTCGAAGGCGCCGTGAACGCGGCCAGGCGCATCGAGCGGGCGCTCGCGTGCGCTGCCACCGAGACCTCGGGGCGCGCGGCGGGAGTCGGCGAGGGGCTGTCCGGCAACGCCACGAGCCTCGCCTGGTTCGCCTCCTGGGTCACAGCGCAACGCGATGCGGCCTTCGACGATTACCGGCAGCGGCTCAACCGCAGCCTCGCCACGCAGCAGCGCGAGCAACTGACGCAGCTCGCCGTGCTCGGCGCGATGGAGCAGGTGTTTGCGGCGGCGCTGCAGGTGCTGGATGCGCTGACCCTGGACATGCGCGACGTCGCGGTCGAGCGCGGCCGCTCGGCGCTGATGCCGGAGATCCAGAGGCCGTTCCGCGACGTCATGCAGTCGCTGCTCGACGATGCCATAGCCTTCAACCGCACCTCCTGCGCGCTGTCGAACTTCCCGTTCGAGCACAAGCCGTCGAAGGACTACGTGCAGACCATCCTGCGCGACATCGCCGCCGCCTGGCAGGAGTTCTCGCTCGCCGCCAATCGCCTGCTGCTGGCGAAGGGCGAGGCGGCCCGGCAGCCGACGAGCGTGTCGTCGTGACCGAGGCACGGATGAGGGACGAGCGATGAAGCTGCAGATCGAGCGTCCGATCATCGAGGCGATGGCGACCGCCTTTCCGCATCTCGCCTCGCTGACGGAGCAGCTACGCTTCGGCGACAAGGTCGAGGTCAACCTCGCGCAGCTCGCGACCGCCGAGCTCGATTTCCTGCGCGACAGCTACCAGCAGGCGGGCCCCGAATGGCACGCCCGCGCCGCGCATATCGCAACCCTGCAGCGCGCCTTCAGCGATTCCGGCACGCGCTTTGCGGAAAACGAGCTCGAGCAGGTGCTGCCGGCGATCGCACGCTATCTGATCTCCGGCGCCATCCGCGGCTGGATGTTTACCGCCAACGTCGCCAGCCGGCCGCTGCCTTATGTCGTGACCCGGCTCGACTACACCGCGCCGTCGAACGACGAGGCGGGCCGCGTCTTCATCGAGCTCAAGGCCAACGCCAAGGGCGCGATCACGACATCGACGCTACGGATCTCCGTCGGCGACATCGTCGGCCGGACCGTGGCCGAGATCTTCGCCGCCAAGGGCTTTCTCAAGGAAACGCCCGAGCTGATCGCCGCTCATGACGAGACCGCCGAGCGCTACTTCGCCTGGCGCGGACGGTATGGCGCGCAGTTCTCCGGCCGCGGCATCGGCTTTTTCGCGGATGATCCGAACGCGTCGCATCGCGACATGGACTGGTCGCGCAAGGACGTCATCGTGCTGTCCTCCGGCGGAGGCTCGGCGCGGCTCGTCAACGACGAGGGCATCCTGACCGAGCGTGCGCTGACGCTGGAGGTGACCGGCGACATCCTCGGGCAATATCTGCGCAAGGCGGCCAAGAGCAATCTCTACGATGCCGAGCAGGAGGTCGAGGAGTCCAAGGCGGCGATCCCGAAAGGCGTCTTCTGCCGCGTTCCCGTGCATCCGTACATGCTGATGTTCCATCTCGACCTGCACCATTATCTCTGGGTGCACGCCGACGACATGACGCCTTACGCCTATCAGCCCGAGCTGAAGCAGAAGCTGGTGCTGCCGGAGGAGCAGACCGACCTGATCGACATCCTCACCGCCGAGATGGACCTGCTGATGGACGACATCGTCGCCGGCAAGTCGGGCGGCACCACTGTGCTGTGCGCGGGCCCGCCCGGCGTCGGCAAGACGCTGACGGCAGAGGTCTATGCCGAGATCATCGGCCGGCCGCTCTATCGCGTGCATTCCGGCCAGCTCGGTCTCAATGTCGCGGCGATGGAGGGCGCGCTGAAGGATGCGTTGACGCGCGCGCAGCGCTGGGGCGCGGTCATGCTGATCGACGAGGCCGATGTCTACATCAAGCGGCGCGAGGACGACATGACGATGAACGCCGTCGTCGGCGTGTTCCTGCGCGTGCTCGAATATTTCAACGGTCTCTTGTTCCTCACCACCAACCGCATCGACGACATCGATGAAGCGATCGTTTCGCGCTGCATCGCGCTGATCAAGTTCCAGGCGCCGGACGCCGAGGCGCGGGGCCGGATCTGGCGGGTGATGTGCGATCAGTTCGGGCTGACGGTCGAGACCGCGGTGATCGCGCAACTGGTGGAGACCTTCCCCGGCGCGTCGGGGCGCGACATCAAGGGCCTGGCCAAGCTGGTCGCCAAATATTGCCACCACAAGAGCGTCCGGCCGACGATTGCGGTCTTCCGCCGCTGCGCCATCTTCCGCGGCATCGACCTCGGCGATCACGAGCAGCTCGTGGAGGCCGCGGAGTAGATCCGCTAAGTGCGGTCGGTCTGTCCCAGCGTCGCCGGATTGTAACCTTCCTCGCGCAGCACCCGCTGCACGACCGGGCGGATCAGCATCCGCCGGTAGTGCGCGAGCAGATTGGCGGGCAGGGCGATGTCGGTCTTGTCGGCCCAGAATTCGACATAGAACAGGATCGGATCGGCGACCGAGAAGTCGCCGCCGAGATAAGGCTGCTCGCCGAGCATCCGGCTCAGGATCGCAAAGCCCTTCACGACGATGTTGCGGCCGAGCGCGCGCACCGACTCCTGATCGGCCTGGTTGCGGCTGAAGGTCGGCGTGGCGAAGATGCGTGCGAAGCCATGGCCGTGCACGGTGCCGGCGATGTAGGTCATGGCTTCGAGCAACCGCGTCTCGGTCTCGAGCTCGGACGGCCACAGCCTGGCGCGCGGCCGCGAGCGGCCGAGCCAATAGGCGATCGCGGGCACCTCGGTCAGCACGCCGCCGTCCGGCCGCACCAGCGCGGGGATGGTCGACTTCGGATTGATCGCGACGTAGTCGGGCTTGAAATTGTCGCCGGCCGGCAGGTTGACGATGTAAGCCTCGAACACCTCCTCGAGCTCTTCGAGGATGATGTGGATGCCGGTCGAGCACGAGCCGGGCGTCATGTAGAGCTTCATCGCAGCCATCATTGTCTCCAAGCCGACATCGCGCGTGGCATCACCGGTTCACGGCATGCTTCATGCAAAGATCGGGGCAGATCGGGAATGACGCGCCGTGGCTCGCCAAATCGGGCCGCTGTCGTCAGGTTTGCGACAGGAGACGTGTTGAAGTTCTGCTGCTCCCGTCGCGCCATCAGGGAGACTAGCGCATGACGGAACGTGAGCCGGAAGTCTACGTCATCTGTCCGACCTCCAGCATCGCCAAAGGCGAGGCCAAGGCGTTCAGCCTGTCGCGCATCGGCGACAATGGCGAGGCGCGGCCGTTTCCGATCGTGATCATCCACACCGCCGCGGGCGGCTTCGTCGGCTATGTCAACACCTGCCCGCATGACGGCAAATGGCTGAACATCGGCAGTGGCCAGTTCTTCAACGCCGAGCGCACGCTGCTCCGCTGCGGCCGCCACGGCGCGACCTTCGAGATCGAGACCGGCCTCTGCAACGCCGGCGGCTGCGAAGGCCAGAGCCTCGAGCCGATCGCGCTCGCCGTCATCGACGGCGACATCTGCCTCTGCGGAGTCGCGCTGGTGGAGGATGTCGGCTTCCCCGATCCGTTCGACGATCTCGACGAGACCATGGAGATCATGATCCACCCGGATTGAGCGGGAGTGCTCGCTCCTCACTTGAAGAATTGCCCGCCGCCTGGACCACTCGAGTGCAAGACTGATTCGAGCTGATGAGGCTTGAACGGTCCGCTCCCTCTCCCCGTTCTTCACGGGGAGAGGGTTGGGGTGAGGGGGCAGCCACACGGGCAGACTTAGTCATGAGAACTGTCAGCCGCGTGCTTAACTACTTGTTCGTCCAGCTTCCTCAGACTTACGCTCCTAATTGCACGACAGACTGGCACCGCCCGTGCGGCTGCCCCTCACCCCGACCCTCTCCCCGTAAGAACGGGGAGAGGGAGCGCACCCGTTATGTCGCAGCAGCAGCGCGCGCCTCGTCCCAAGTCCAGCAAGCTGCTCGTGTCAAAACCCGTCCGCCTTCTTCCCCCAGGGATGACTGCCCGGCACCAGCTGGGCCTTGATGCCGGCCTTCTCGACATCGGCTTGGGTCTTGAAGAACGTCGCCTCGTGCACCAGCGCGCCGGTCTTCGTCGTCACCGCGACATAGCGCGCGACCGTGTCGATGTCGCAGAGATAGCCGCCGCCGGGATCGGCGGCGCTGCGCAGGTTGCCGTCCCAGTCCACGAAGAAGCCGTCGCTCATGTCGTTCTCCACTTCAATGGTTCATTCGGTCTCGGGCTGATCTGCGACCAGCTGCGCATAGGCGCTCTCGACGATCGCCCGGCATTGTTGCAGGCGCCGCAGCTCGGCCCTGCCGATCGTGACCGTCTCGCCATCTGCATCCGCCTCTGGCGGGGCCACCTGCAGCGCGTCGAACAGGGCCTTTTCGAGCTGATAGATGCGCTCGCTGGCGCGTTCCAGATAAGGAATCGGGTTGGCGCGGACATTGGCCTCGTGCAGCGCATCCAGGCTGAGCAGCGTGCGGAAGCGGCGCTCGACCTGGCGTTGCTGCATGCCGAAATCATGCTCGATGACGGTCATGGCTGTACCTCGGGCGCGGGCGGTTCTTTGGCCTTCGCGGCCTGTCGCAGCAGTGTCAGGCACTCGAGCGAGGCGGCCATGTCGAGCGCGGAAAACCCGTCCAGCGTCTCGGCGCCGATGTCGGCGCCCTTGGCCAGGAGATGCGCGACCATCTCGGCCTTGCCGGACGACGACGCATACATCAGCGCGGTCGCGCCATTGTCGTTGCTGTTGTCGAGATCGATGCCGGCCTCGACCAGCGCGTCGATCGCGAGGAGATGTCGGCCGACGCAGGCCAGCCACAGCGCGTTGTTGCCGTCCGCATTCCTGGCCGTGATGTCGGCGCCTGCCGCGAGCAGCTCGCGGATGATGGCAACGTTGCCGAGATGCGCGGCTTTCATCAGCGGCGTGGTCCGGTTGGCGATGGTGGCCTCGACCGCATCTGCCGGAAAGCCCTGGGCGACGAGCCATGCCGCCAGTGTCGAACTCACGTCCGCCGCGCCGCTCGTTGCTGGAAAACGCTGCCGCCACGCCTCATAGCCGCCGTCGAGGCTGTAGACCTCCACGAAGCCGAAATCGGAGAAGGTCTGGGCGTATTCCTGGCTGGCATTGCCATGATAGCAGTAGATCAGGATCGGCGTGCGTTTGGTCGTGCCGGTGATCAGCTCCGAGAGATTGCGCTGGGTGAGATGCTGCGCGCCGGCGATGTGAGCGGCATTGAACGAAGCCTGGTCGCGGACGTCGAAGCGCAGCACATCGTCGCGCTGCAACAGCTCCGCCGCGTGGCCGACGTCGATGCGTTGGAACGGAATGCGCGCTCTCATGGCAATCGTCTCATGGCAGAGCTCCTGCTTCATGGCGTGTGCGGCCCGGATAGGCCGGCAGCGGCGTGATGCGATCATCGGTGAGCGGACGGCCGACGGTGAAGTGATAGAGGATCTGCAACTGGTCGCCGACGACACCGAGCATCTCGTGCACGGAATCGTCGAAATAGCAGCCGATTCCGGTGCCGCGCAGGCCGGCCGCCTCGGCCTCGAGATAGAGCACATGGCCGATCAGGCCGGCCTCCCAATGCAGCTGGCGATAGCGCCACGGATTGTCGCCGACCAGCGGCGCGAACTCGGCCAGCATCGCCACGGCAAAGCAGCTATCGCCGGCGATCGCCTGGTGGCAGCTCGCGGTGCGGATCACGCCGCGGCTGTCGGTCGGCAGCAGATGAAACAGCGGCAGATGATCCGGCGCGCTCGCGACGCGTCGCCAGTCGAAATCCGGGCGCAGTGCGCGCCGCAGCTCGCTGTCGCTGCTGCGAGGCAGAGCGTAGAGCCCGGGTGTCAGGCCGTTGACGCGGTGCACGAACAGCAGCGGGTGGAGACGTGCCGGGTAAGGCCATGCGTCCCAGGGAGGTGCGGCACGCGGCAGCAATGCGTCGAGCAGTCGATAGAACGCGTCGGCTTCCATCGTGAACCGGGAGTCGAACCGCTGCGCGCTGCGGCGGCTGAGAATCAGATCGGCTGCGCGCGCCATCGATCGCGCCGTACGCGGCGGATGGGGCAGGGGTGGCGCGGTCGTATCCTGCGCCGCGCCGGCCGTGGCCGCGCTGACCTCGGGAATCACCGTCCAGCGATAGAGCGGATGACGATCGAGCCGGTTCGCGATGCCCGTCCAGCTGTCGTCCATCGTATACGGCGGCGGCAACTCGGGACCGGCGGGCGCGGCATCGCGCGCTGTGAGAGCGACCAGAACATCGCCATCCTCCGCTTCGACGCCTGAGAAATCACCGGCGCGATCGAGGCCCATCAAGGCGGCGAGCGCTGCGCTGTCGAGGCCATTGATGACCCGTGCACGCCAGCCGAGCGCGGCAGTCGCGTAGCTGATCGCGCCGAGCGCATGGCCCAGGTCGAGCTGGCAGTAGCGGAAGGCGCGCTCGCCATACTTCCACGCCTCGCGCCAATGGATCGAGGACAGGCCGAGCCACAACCGTGGCTCCCCATGCGATGCCGTGCCGCGGCGGCAACGCTGCTCCAGCACGTGATCGCGGCTGACATAATGATGCAGCCCGTCGCGGAGCCCGCTGACATTCTCAGCGATCACATAGGCTTCGGTCGGATGCAGGTTGCCGCTCGAGGGATTGCAGCGCAGGGCCCAGCGGTCGGGACCGTATTCCTTCCACGCCGACAGCCCGAACGACAATTCCAGCAGCAACGCGACATTGTCGATGGTGAGCGGCCGGACCGGCGCCGTGCCGTCGCAGGTCTCGGCAAAGCTCGCGGCGAGGCGATCGGAGGTCAGCGGCAGATCGGTCCGCCTGCAGCCTGCGAACTCGCGGAACGGATTCGGCTGCGCATCCCAATCCAGCGTCTCCGGCCCGGCCGCATAGCGCTTCAGGCTGTGCTTGGTGCGGGCGTGGTAGGCGAGCGCGATGTCGGCGGCCGCCGGCATGGTTGCTGCGCTGAATGGTGACGCGGACATGCTTCCTCACAAGGCGCGCGCGGCGAGATCGCGCGTGTTCGACGGTCGGTGGGCGGCCATATCAGCCGGAGCAAAATCCGTTCCGGCAGGCGCACCCCTGTCTCTCCTCGTCATTCCCCGATGCGCCTCCTCGTGCGCACGCCCGCAATCCGTGATCACGGCTGGCGAGGAGTTCCAGGCTCTCCGCTGCCCGTCGTGCCGGAATGACAGCGTGGCGAGAGTTGTCCGATTCCGAACAGCGCAACCGGCGCTGTCCGCTTCTCGACATCAGTGCGGCTGCGCATGGCGCGACGCGTTGGCCTCGATCAGCACCGCGACCTTGGCCGCGATCGAGCGCCATGCCTGATGCGCGTCCATCTTGTGGCCGAGCTTGAAGCTGTCAGCCATGCGGGCGGCGAAGGCCGGCCCGTCGCGGCCATGCTGCTCGGCGATGATCCACGCGGTCTGCCACAGATCGGTCTCGGTGGTCACGGCAGCTACAGATCCAGCACCAGCCGGTCGCCCTTGCCGCGCGACACACAGGGCAGGAAATAGCCCTCGGCGCGTTGTGCGGCGGACAGCCGCTTGTCGCGATGATCGATCTCGCCCTCGACGACCCTGGTCTTGCAGGTTCCGCACATGCCTTGCTCGCAGGAGGTCGCGATCTTGACGCCGTTCTCCTCGAGAAATGCGGTCACGGTCTTGTCGCCGGGGATCTTGAACGTCGCGCCGGTGCTCTTGATGGTGACGTCGAACACCTTGTCGAGCAGCGCGGCCGCGGCCTTGGCGGTGAAGCGCTCGACATGAACGCGCTCCTCGGCAAAGCCCCTCTGCTTGGCCTGCGCGATGATCGGATCCATCCACCAGTCGACGCCGCAGATGAACAACTGGGTGTCGTCAGGTCGGTCGGCCAGCAGCTCGGCCGCTTTCAGCAGCTGATTGTCCTCGGTCGCCTCCTTGTAGTATCTCGTATCCGCGGCGAACGGAGACGCCTCGATGGTGCCGCGGAACGAATCCGGCGACATCAGCGCGAACACGTAGTGCAGCTCGAATGGAATGCGCTTGGCCTTCAGCGTGTCGGCGATCGACAGGAGCGGCGTCACGCCGATGCCGCGCGCGACCAGCAGCGCGCGCTTGGTGTCCTTGGGAATCTTGAAACGGTTGCGCGGACGGCTGACCTGCAGTTTGTCGCCCTCGTTGATGTCGAGATGCAGCGCCTTGGAGCCGCCGCGGCTGTTGGCATCCTTCCACACGCCGATGCAGTAGCGGTTGCGCTCGGCCGCGCTGTTCAGCAGCGAATATTGCCGCGTCAATCCGTTCGGCAGGGTCACGTCGATGTGGCTGCCCGGCGTGAACCCCGGCAGCGGCTGATCGTCGGCCGGAATGAGCTCGAAGGAGGCCATGTTGTGCGCCTCGATGGCCTTTTTGGCCACGACGACCGTGTGCAGTGTGTCGGACATCTGACAACTCCATCTAGCAACCCGGCTGACGACGAGGACGATGCAAGGAGAAGGCCAGATCGGTTGCCGTCCGCGCCGGTGGCTTGCCGTGCCGGCACGGACGCAGGCGTCAACCCCAGATCGAATGCATGACGTGATGGTGATGGTCGGTCATGGACGAGTCGTGCGCGGACGACGTACCGGAGGTGTGGGTCGTTGCGGTCGCGTGGTGATGATGCGAGCTGTGCGTCGTCGTCTTGGTTGTGGTCGCGGTGGTATTCGCCGTGGTGCTCTTGCCCGTGGTCGTCGTCGCGGTCGTAACGGTCGTCTTGGCCGTTCCGCCGCTGGAGGTCGTCGTGCCCGACGTCGTGGCGGCCGCGGTCGCCGTCCCGCTGGTGCCGTTGGCGATGTTGGGATTGGCCGTCACCTTCGTCGTCCCCTGGGCGAGACCGGCGACGGTTGTCGCTTTGGAGACCGTCGTCGCCGAGCCGACATAGCTGGCGCCGCCGATCGCGATGTTGTTGCCGCTGACGTCCTGCGCGTCGGCGACGAAGCCCTGGCCCGCAGCGGTCAGCATCGCGAGGTCCGAGGTGAGTGCCGCGCCGGTATCGCCGTTCAGGATGCCCTGCAGGCCCTTGATGGCGGTGGCGGAGTCCGCCTGCAAGGTGCCGTTGTTGAGCTCGTTGTCGAAGCGGCCCTGGAACACTGCGCCCTGGGCGGCGTCGAAGCTCGCGCCGAAATTGTTGTAGTTCTGGATCTGCGTGATCAGCGCCTGGCTCGCGGTGCCGGTGCCGTTCACGATCGCCGCCAGTTGCGCGTTGATGGTGTTGGCCTCGGCGACGAAGGTGGCCCAGAAGTTCGTCTGCGCTTGATTGTCCTGGAACCTGGTGACGGTGCCCGTGAGGCCGCCTGGATCCTCGGCGAAGCCGCCCGTGTGTCCGGGATTGCCGTTGCCCCCGGCCGCGGTGTTCAGCGCCGTATCGTTCTGGACGATGTCGATGATGTCGAGCAGGTTGTCGGTCGTGCCGCGCAGCGCGGTGGTGTTGCCGGTTGCTGCCGCAGCATCGTATTTCGTGAGCTGCAGATTGATCTGGTTGAGCACGGTCTGCAGATGCAGCGTCGTTGTGGCCGCTGCGTTCGCGGTCTCTCCCGCCTCGATCTGCGCCAGCATGGTGGCGTTGTTGAGGATCGCCGTGAGGCCCGACTGGACCGCCGTCAGGTCGTTGGTCACGTGGGTGAGGTTGGTGGCGTTGATGCCGCCGGAGATCACGCTGACCGCGGCGTTGAAGACCTCGCCGACGGCCTTCAGGCTGGTGCCGGCCGTGGCGGCCGCGAGCGTCGTCGGATCGTCGGCGCCGGCCGGAAGGTTCTGGAACGCCACGTCCGTCGCGCCGGTGTTGGCGGTGAACGTGACATTGTTCAAAGCGGCAGAGAGATGTGCGTCGTTGTTGATCTCCGACAGGATCTCCGTCTGCAGCGCGTGAATGGTCTGGGAGGCTGCCGACATCGTCGTGGCATTGGTGGCCTGCCCGGCCGCCGTCAGCAAGGTCCCGAGCTGCGTCTGGACATTGGTGAGAACCGCGAGGTCGGTGGAGTTCAGCGTGAAGGTCTGGCCGCCGATCGTTACATCATTGGGGTTGGCGAGAATGGCGGCGATATCGTTCTGAACCGCGTGGATGTCGGTCGTGTAGCTGGACAGGAATGTGTTGGAGTTTCCGCTGCCTTGTGCGCCGGAATAAAGTCCGAGGGAGATGCGGACAGCATCATTGAAGACGACGCCGGCCTGGACCAGATCGGTCGACAGATTGAGCGCGCTCGTCCGCGTCAGCAGATTGGACGTGCCGTTCGCCAGCGCTGTCGCGTTGAAGTTGGTGGCCATGCGATTGTCTCCTCTGGTTTGACGGCCGTCGACAGGCACGGCGTGCTGCGGGCAATAGCCCGGAGAGCACCGGCATCGAGCAGATGCGCGCGACGGTCGTGACTGGGAGAGCGTGTAGTTGCGCTTTCGGGCCGTGCGCCGTTACGAAATCGTCGTCGCGAGGACAAAGACGCACCGTTCTGGTCTGTTCGTTTCTGGATGGCGGGCAGAAATGAAAGGTCGTCGTGGAGCACTGCGGCGTTCTGTCGCAGGCAGCATGGAGGACATTCCTCTCGGAACATCGACAGCTCAGCGATGAGAAACAATTGCATGTATCTGGTGACCTATTAGTTGGAAGTTCGTGCGTTGAGTGACCGCGCGAGCGCACTAATCGCTGTCTTCGATGCCGGGTTGAGAGGTCGGCTCGATGGCGCTGCGTATCAATTTGCTGGAGACATGACTTTCGCCGCCTGACGGAAGAAAGGCTGTTCAAGCGATGCCGAGCCGGCGCAAAGAAAACGTCACATGACACGGCGCGCACGGGGGTCTATGACGCGCGGCTCTCGAACACAGATATATGACGGGAAGGGATTGCCATGACCATGCGCGAGCAGTGGGAAGATCAGGCTAGGTCATGGCTGGCATGGGCGAGGGCGCCGGGCCATGACAGCTTTTGGCGGCATCATCGCGAGCAGTTCGACACGCTGCTGCCGCCGCCCGGCGCGCTGACGCTCGACATCGGCTGCGGCGAGGGCCGGCTGTCGCGGCATCTCACCTCCAGAGGGCACCGGGTGATCGGCGTCGATGCCTCGCCAACGCTGATCGCGGCCGCCCGCGCGGCCGACCCGTCGATCGCGGTGGTGCGGGCCGATGCGGCCGCGCTGCCGCTCGGTGATGCCTGCGCCGATCTCGCTATCGCCTTCATGTCCTTGCAGGACGTCGATGCCATGCACGCCGCAATCCGGGAGGCGGCGCGCGTGCTCAGGCCCGGCGGCCGGTTCTGCATGGCCATCGTCCATCCGCTCAACTCGGCCGGCACGTTCGCGAGCCTGACGCCGGATGCGCCATTCGTCATCCAGGGCAGCTACCTCGACTCCTTCACCTACAGCGACGCGGTCGAGCGCGACGGCTTCAGCATGGTCTTCCATAGCGCCCACCGCCCGTTGCAGAGCTATGTCGCGGCGCTGGAAGAGGCAGGCTTTCTCATCGAATCGTTGCGCGAGCCGTCGACGCCGGAAGCGATCGTCACCAGCGACTCGAGCCGGCGCTGGCTGCGCGTGCCGCTGTTCCTGCATCTGCGTTGCCTGCGCCCGTAGACCGGAGCGCCGGGGCGCTCCGGCGCACGCCTCATCCCCGGCGAGCCGCCTCGATTGCGGCGACGTCGATCTTGTGCATCGGCATCATCGCGGCGAACACGCGCTTGGCGACGTCGCCGCCTTCGGCCATCGCATCCGTCAGCACGCGCGGCGTGATCTGCCAGGAGATGCCCCATTTATCCTTGCACCAGCCGCAATGGCTTTCCTGGCCGCCATGGCCGATGATCGCATTCCAGTAGCGATCGGTCTCGGCCTGGTCGTCGGTCGCGATCTGGAACGAGAAGGCCTCGCTGTGGGTGAAGGCCGGGCCGCCATTGAGGCCGAGGCAGGGAATGCCGCACACGGTGAATTCCACGGTCAGCACGTCGCCGGCCTTGCCGGAGGGGTAGTCGCCCGGCGCGCGGTGCACGGCGCTCACACGGCTGTCCGGAAACGTCTCGGCATAGAACCGCGCGGCGGCTTCGGCGTCCTTGTCGAACCACAGGCAGATGATGTTCTTGTGCTTTGCCATTGCAGGGCGTCCTTCCACTCGGAATGCTGGCCGTCATTCCATCGGCGGTCGACGGCCGTTGAAGATGCTTACGCCAGCTCGTCTCGGTCCGGCTGATCCGAGGACGACGCTCGCCCTGGCCGTCCGACATGATGGTTGCTCGTCCACGCATTTTTTTTGCAAGGCTATGTCAAGGCCGATGCAGCCTGGCTTAAGCAATATGACGGGATTGCCGAGATGGAATGGTCGCGCTACGAGCCGGTGGATCCGAGGACATTCGATCCCGACGCCTTTGGCGGCCGGGGCAAGCGTGGGAAGTAGGCGTCGACATGGTGGAGACCGGAGGCCGGGTTCGAACGGCGCTTGTCGGAATGGTCGCGGCGATGCTGGCGGGATCGCTCTCGCCGTCAGCGCATGCGCAATCGGCGCCGCGCCCGGCCGCACCGCCGCCGGCTGCCGCGCGTCCGGCGCCGTCTCCTCCGGGACCGGCCGTTCCGGCTGATCTGAAGGAGCTGCGCGGCGAATGGAAGCGCGCCGGCGCCGGCTTTGCCTGCGTCGTGACCCCGCCGCGCCAGCTGTCGCAGGAGTTGCTGCTCGCGGTCATGGCGCGCGCCTGCATGCGTCTCGGCCCTCTCGTGGTCGGCGATGCCGCGGCCACCGCCACCGCAGCGCTCGGGCAGCCGCATCGGACCCTGAAGCAGCCGCAGGACAAGGTCGCCTGGATCTACTTCGTCGGACAGCGCGAGCACTATCCGTATGTCGTGGTCACGGTCGTGGCCGACAAGATCGTCGCGCTCCAGGTGACCGGCGACGGCACTACGACCGCCCCGGGCTATGAGCTGAGCGGCGTCGGGCTCGGCGCCACGACCGATGATCTCGTCAAGGTGTTCGGCCAAGCCGGCCATCTCGAGCCGACCGAGTTGAAGGGCGTTGAGCTCTGGACCTATCCGCCGCACCCGTTCTCCTTCGAGCTCAAGGGTGGACGGGTGATGTCGATCCGGATCAATCAGTAGCCGAGGACGGCGATCGCGCAACCGGCGGTTTATCGCGGCCGCCGTTTGTGATCCGGGCTATCTCCCGGAGCGGGACGCATGAGCCCAGCGCGCCACGATCTGGTCTTCGGTGGTCCAGCGAATGTGGTCACCGTGGAGGCCAAGAAAGATTCTTGTTGCTATTTTTCCGAAATCATGTTCTTCTCTGTGCAACCCGCCTCGAGCAGAGGGACGAACGCGTCGTCACGATCGTGGAGGTGGGCTGCGATGGCCGTGACGGCTGTGCCAGACGAGCGCAGGCCGGCACGGACGGCGAAGTCGTGTGGTCCTGGCCTCTCGACGCTGAGGTCAAGTTCGTGGTCGTTGCTTGACGGCACGCGCGGGCGATGGGGGCAAGAACGCCGATCCCCAGGGAGAGCACGAAGGACACCGTAAAACCATTCGCGCGGGGAAGGCCGGGTCTGTCCGGCTGTACTCGTGGTACCTGCCGCCTGCATTCTTTTCAGCAGGCGGGCCACGGGCCTCAGCCGAGGTCCGGCCTTCTCCGCGCCCTCTCGTCATTCAAGAGGGGCATGACCGATGCACAACCCGGGACGCGTGCCGCGGGAAGGCGATCACGCATCTGGATGCCATGTGATGGAAACTGTGAGCCACACTCTCTGCTGTCGTCCCGGCCTTGAGCCGGGACCCATAACCCCAGGGAGATGTTTGAGGCACACAGGTGGATCAAGCGCTCCCAGCCCCGAACGCCGGTGGCTATGGGTCCCGGCTCGAGGCCGGGACGACA
This sequence comes from Bradyrhizobium sp. USDA 4353, assembly GCF_054063215.1. Classification (NCBI taxonomy): domain Bacteria; kingdom Pseudomonadati; phylum Pseudomonadota; class Alphaproteobacteria; order Hyphomicrobiales; family Nitrobacteraceae; genus Bradyrhizobium; species Bradyrhizobium sp. USDA 4353. The sequence continues at coordinate 7,449,950 of NZ_JBSSGB010000001.1, read as the reverse complement.
CCGATGATGACGCGCGCTACGGGGCAGCCATGATCAGTCGCGACTTTGCACCGCTGCTGCGATCACTTAATCCAACTCCGACAATGCAAGGAGGACCCCCCATGACCAAGACCGCCGCCGAGATCGAGGACGACCGCCAGATCCGCGAGCTGCTGCAGAACTGGGCGATCTGGCGCGACGCCGGCGACTGGGAGCGCTTTCGCACCGTGTGGCATCCGGATGGGCGGATGATGGCGACGTGGACGCAAGGCACCGGTGACGAGTTCATCGAGATCAGCAAGGCAGCCTGGGCCAAGGGCGTCAACATCCTGCATTTTCTCGGCGGCATCTCGGTCGATCTGGCGGGAAGCCGCGCGATCGCGCAGACCAAGATGACGATCTCGCAGCGGGCCCCGGTCGAGGGCGTCGAGTGCGACGTGCTCTGCACCGGCCGCTTCTACGACTTCCTCGACAAGCGCCAGGGCAAATGGGGCATCGTGCTGCGCCAGCCGATCTACGAGAAGGATCGCATGGACCCGGTCACGCCCGGCGCCGTGCCCGCGCTCGATCGCGCGCTGCTGGAGCAGTTTCCCGTCGGCTATCGCCATCTCGCTTATCTGCAGACCCGCATCGGCTACACCGTCAAGCGCGACATGCCGGGATTGAAGGGGCCGGAGGTCGAGGCGCTCTACGCGCGTGGCGCGGCGTGGCTGCGGGGCGAGCCACTGTAAGCATTGAACCGCGCGTCACCTTGCCGCGACGGAACGGGTTCAGCCCGGGCACAGGCGCCTCGGCTTCGGGGTCATGAAGGGGTCTGCATGTCGAAGATGATGGTGACGGTCGCGCTTCTCGGCGTTGTGTCCTTGGCCCCTTCGGCGTTTGCGCAAGGCCCGTCGGGCGCCGGCGCCGATACCGCGCCGGTGGAATGCACCATCAAGGACAACGTCGAGGATGCCGACTGCCGCACGCGTCTGAAAGGACTGTTCGCGCGCAAGGCCGATACGCTGACCTTGATGCTGGAGGGCGGCAAGACGAAAGCCTATCGCGGCAACCGGGCCGCCTGCGATGGCGACGATGTCAAGAACTGCGTCGTCTACAACCTGCAGCGCTACTTCCCGGCGATCGAATCGTTCGTCGTCTCCAAGTCGTTCTACGAATGCGGAGAGTATCAGCTCGTCAGCCGGCGCAGCGGCAACGTCACGGTCATGTCCGAGGTGCCCCAGCTGTCGCCCTCAGGAAAATACCTGCTCTCGATCGACATCAACGACGCCTGCGAGCGCATGTACGACATCGCCATCTGGTCGGCGCAGTCTGATCCGCCCAAGCTCGAGTTCCGTTACAAGGCGGAGCAATACGAAAACTGGGAGGCCGTGGGCTGGGCCGCTGACGGACGCCTCAAGCTGCGGGCCCAGGTCAACACAGAGAAGGGCGCATACGACCAGGAGGCGGAGCTGGTGCGAGACGCGAGCGGCTGGAAGCTTGCGCTCGGGAAGCGGATCGACCGCCCTAAATAGTTGAATCAGAAAGGAATCGAACGTTACATTGCGGATGGAACCGGCTGTGCCCGGGTCGGGGCGAATGAGGTTTGTATACAATCGAGGCCATATCATCGCGGAAAATGGAGCAACTTGCGCTCCTGGGCGCCGTTGTTGTATACAGGGATTGAGTTGGAAGTATACCGACACGAGGAAACGCGATGGCTGCTTCATTCCCCATGAACGCCTGGTACGCCGCGGCCTGGGACGCCGAGGTCAAGCAGGCCCTGCTGCCCCGCACCATCTGCGGCAAGCACGTGGTCATGTACCGCAAGGCGGACGGCACGATTGCCGCGCTCGAGGACGCCTGCTGGCACCGGCTGGTGCCGCTGTCGAAGGGCCGGCTGGAAGGCGATACCGTCGTCTGCGGCTATCACGGTCTCAAGTTCAGCCCGCAGGGCCGCTGCACCTTCATGCCGTCGCAGGAGACCATCAACCCCTCCGCCTGCGTGCGCGCCTATCCCGCTGTCGAGCGGCATCGTTTCGTCTGGCTGTGGATGGGTGATCCGGCTCTCGCCGATCCCGCCACCATTCCCGACATGCACTGGAATCACGATCCCGCATGGGCCGGCGACGGCAAGACCATCCAGGTCAAATGCGACTATCGCCTCGTCGTCGACAACCTGATGGACCTGACGCACGAGACCTTCGTGCACGGCTCGTCCATTGGCAACGACGCGGTGGCTGAGGCACCGTTCGACGTCACCCATGGCGAGCGCACTGCGACCGTGACGCGCTGGATGCGCGGCATCGAGCCGCCGCCGTTCTGGGCCAAGCAGCTCGGCAAGCCCGGCCCCGTCGATCGCTGGCAGATCATCCGCTTCGAGGCGCCGTGCACGGTGACGATCGATGTCGGCGTCGCGCCGACCGGCACGGGTGCGCCGGAGGGCGACCGCTCGCAGGGCGTCAACGGCATGGTGCTCAACACCATCACGCCGGAGACCGACAAGACCTGTCATTATTTCTGGGCCTTCGCCCGCAACTACAAGCTCTCCGAGCAGCGGCTGACGACCGAGATCCGCGAAGGCGTGTCCGGCATCTTCCGCGAGGACGAGCTCATCCTCGAAGCGCAGCAGCGCGCGATGGACGAGAACCCGGGACGTGTTTTCTATAACCTGAACATCGATGCAGGGGCGATGTGGGCACGGCGGATCATCGACCGGATGATCGCGCGTGAAACGCCGCTGCGCCAAGCAGCGGAGTAGTTGGAATGCCTGAGCGTGAGACCGATCGCTCGATGTCGCAGACCGTCCGCGCGCAGCTCACGCTGCGCGATCTGATCCTCACCGGCGGCTTGCGCCCGGGCGAACGGATCTCGGAGCTGCAGGCGGTGGAGGCCGCGGGCGTCTCACGTACTCCGGTGCGGATGGCGCTGGTGCGGCTGGAGGAGGAGGGGCTGCTGGAGGCCATTCCCTCCGGCGGCTTCATGGTCAAGTCGTTCTCCGAGCGGGACGTCCTCGATTCCATCGAGGTGCGCGGCACGATGGAGGGCCTCGCCGCGCGGCTCGCCGCCGAGCGCGGTGTCTCCGTGCGCGACACCGAGCCGATGCGCGAATGCCTCGCCCAGATCGACGAGCTGATCGCGCCGGCTGAAATCTCCTTCGACGCGTTCTCGGCCTATGTCGCGCTCAACGCCCGCTTTCACGCGCTGCTCGCCGAGCTGTCGCGCAGCCCGCCGGTGATCCGCCAGGTCGATCGGGCCAGCGCGCTGCCCTTCGCCTCGCCGAGCGGTTTCGTGATGGCGCAGTCGGCCCTGCCGGAGGCGCGGCACATCCTGGTGATCGCGCAAGAGCACCATCGCATCGTCCTCGATGCGATCGAGAACCGCGAGGGCGCCCGCGCCGAGAGCATCATGCGCGAGCATGCCCGCCTCGCCGCGCGCAACCTGCGGCTGGCCGTCAAGGCGCGCGGTCCGATGGATCTCGTGCCGGCCGCCGTTCTGATCAAGACGATGAGCTCGAACTAAGAGAGACGATCATGCGCTTCCAGGACAATTGGGCGCCCGCGACGCTGGTGGCGACGCGCGATCTCGCCCCCGGCATTCGTGAGTTTCTCCTGCGGCCCGACGGCTATGTCTGTGCGCCGTATCCGGTCGGCAGCCACATCAAGGTGAGCGTTTTCGTCGGCGGGCAGCCGGATGTCCGCTCCTATTCGCTGGTCGGCGAGGCCGATCCGCGGGGCTATCGGATCGCGGTGCGCTTCGCCGAGGATTCGCGCGGTGGATCACGTTATCTGTGGTCGCTGCAGCCCGGCGCGCGCATCGACGTGGCGAGCCCGACCTCGCTGCTGCAGGTCGATTGGCAGCGGCCGCATTACTGCCTCGTCGCCGGCGGCATCGGCATCACGCCGCTGGTCGGTGCGGCCCAGGCGCTCTCCCGCAAGACGCCGAATGTGTCGCTGCATTACGCAGTGAGATCGCGCAGCGATGCGGCCTATGCCGACGAGCTCGCGACGCTGCTCGGCGACAGGCTGTCGGTCTACGCGGCCGACCAGGCGCAGCGGCTCGACCTAGCCTGCCTGTTCGCCGGCCTGCCGCAGGGCACGGCGGTGCTGTTCTGCGGCCCGATGCGGATGCTGGATGCGGCGCGCAGCGCGTGGGCCGCCTGCGGCCGCCCGGCGGCCGATCTCAGCTACGAGACGTTCGGATCGTCTGGCCGTCTGGCGACCGAGCCGTTCAAGGTTCGCCTGCGCGGCAGTGGCGAGGAGATCGTCGTGCCGCGCGATCGCTCGATGCTCGACGTTCTCAATGCGGCGGGCCACGAGGTCATGGCCGACTGCCGCCGCGGCGAGTGCGGCGTGTGCGCCATCGACGTCGTCGATGTCGAGGGCGAGATCGATCATCGCGACGTGTTCTTCAGCGACGAGCAGAAGCACGAGAATCGCAAGCTCTGCGCCTGCGTCTCGCGCGCCCATGGCGTCGTCACCATCGACACGCTGGAGCGCGTCGACGCGGTGTGAGCGTTATTTGCCGGTCAGGCTGACCGGGGTCGGGGTCTGCGGTCGCGCGGATGATTTCCGCGCCGCCTGCTCGGAGGCGAGCGCCTCTCGCGCGGCTTTGAGACGCGCATCGGCGTCCTTGTCGGCGAGCAGCGCGTCCGTGAGATTGGCCTCCGCGATATGCGCCGCCTCCGCCGCGGCCTTCGCGGCGGCGATATTGGCGGGGCTGGGATTGGCCTTCGCCAGCGCCTCGGCGGCGTTACGATCGGCCACCGCCTTTTCGTTGGCTGCCAGCGCGGCATCGAGATTGGCGTCGGCGATCGTCTCCGCCGCATCCGCGGCAGCAAACGCCGCGGCAGCCGGGCTGGGCGGAGGGGAGCGTGTCTTCGCCGTCCGGTCAGTTGCGGTCGGCTTGTTGGCCGGGGCCGGAAGCGTTTGTGCTGCAACCGGCGGCGCTGCCGGTTGTTGGATGGAGGGAGGCTGCAACGAGGGCATTGCAGGCACGAGATCGAGCGGCACCACGCGCGCCAGCGAGCTGCGGGCGTCGCGAATCAATCCACCGACGGCCTCGTCGAGTGGATCGGCGCGGACAGGCTCGGACAGCGCGGCGCAGCCGAGCAGGGCAGTGATGGCGAAGGCGAGTTGGTTCGACGTGATGACGGCCATCGGAGCCTCCATTCCGCCGGGATCGGGCAAGCCGGCCCCCGAGCGCTTCCCGCCTGCCTTATTGCGCGAATGGGGTCGCAGGGTGGTGCGATCGTGAAGGATGCTGCCCGACATGCGCCGCATCTGCCACATTGGCGGTCAGGCGAGCTCCTCGCGCACCCGCGCCGCGGCTGCGCTCATCGCCTTCAATTTGCCGAAGGCGGTCGCGCGCGGCAGATATTTCATGCCGCAGTCCGGCGCGACCACGAGCCGCTCCGGCGCCACGACTTTGAGGCCGTTGCGAATGCGCTCGGCGATGACGCTCACCGGCTCGACCTCGGGATCGCCGAGATCGAGTACGCCGAGCACGATGGTCTTGGCCGAGAGATCCTTGAAAACGCCCAGATCGAGCCGCGGCTGCGCCGCTTCGATCGAGACCTGCGTCGCGCAGCAATCGGCAAGCTCGGCGAGGAACGGATATCCGCTCGGCTTGCTCGAGCCCGGCACGATGGCCGCATAGCCGAAGCAGACGTGGATGATGGTCGGCACGGTAATATCATCAAGCGCGCGGTTGATCGCCTTGACTGCATAGCGCCGCGCCGCCTGCGGATTGCTGCGCACCCAGGACTCGTCGAGCTGGATGACGTCGGCGCCGGCCCGCTGCAGGTCGCGGGCCTCGGCATTGACGACCTCGGCAAACGCCATCGCGACCGCTTCATCGTCGCGATAGAAATCATCTTGCGCCTGCTGGCTCAAGGTGAACGGGCCCGGCAGCGTGATCTTGGCCGCCCGGGTCGTGTTGCGACGGAGGAACTCCATGTCCCGCAGCTCGACCGGATATCTGCGCCGGATCGGCCCGACGACGCGCGGCACCGGCGTCTTGTTGCCGGCCGGCGAGATGATGATCGCGGGATTGTCCGCGTCGATCCCGTCGAGCGCGGTGGCGAAGCGGTTGGAGTAGCTCTCGCGGCGGATCTCGCCATCCGAGATGATGTCGATGCCGGCCTGCTCCATGTCGTGGATCGCGACAACAGTGGCATCGTCCTGGGCTTCCTCAAGCAGCGGGCGCTGAATGCGCCACATGCCCTGCAGCCGGATGCGCGGAATGGATTTCGACAGCATGGCGCGATCGACCAGCCAGTCCGGCTGCGGATAGCTTCCGACCACGGTGGTCGGCAGGAGATGTCGAGGCGTGTTCACCACAAGGATCCTCCCCCGGTCCGATTCGATTTGTCGCAAGCTAGCAGACGAGGCGCCTGGCAAGGCAATGCAACCTATCGTTTTGGTTGTCTTTGGGGCGTCATGAAAATGGGTGGTATTTTCTCCAATTTGTGAGTTGGCGAGAAACCCCTCCGAGGTCATGCGAGGTGAGATGACACGACGGCACATCCTGACCCTCAATGCCGGCTCCTCTTCGATCAAGTTCGCGTTGTTCGAAGAGCAGGCCGCCCCCGTCGAAACGCTCCGGGGCCAGATCGAGGGGCTCGGCAGCGCCACGCCGCATCTGCAAGCCCGCCAGCGCAGCGGCACGCTTGCTGATGAAGCCCTCGATGCGGCGAGAGCGACCGACCACGATGCTGCAATGGCCGTGGTGATCGACCTCCTGCAACGCGCCGTCGGGCGCTCCGCCGTCGACGCCGTCGGCCATCGCATCGTTCATGGCGGGCTGGAGTTCACGCAGCCCATCGTCATCACCGATGATGTCGTCGGGCGTCTGGAGGCGCTCAATCCGTTGGCGCCGCTGCACCAGCCGCATAATCTCTCCGGCGTTCGCGCCGCCCATCGCGCCTTCCCCGATGCGTTGCAGGTCGGCTGTTTCGACACCGCGTTCCATCGCTCCCATCCCTGGGTCAACGACACCTACGCTTTGCCGCGCGAGCTGTATGAGCAGGGCGTCCGCCGCTACGGCTTTCACGGGCTGTCCTACGAGTACGTCGTCTCGCGATTGAGGGAGATCGCGCCCGACGATGAGAAGGGCCGCGTGGTCGTCATGCATCTCGGCAATGGTGCGTCGATGTGCGCCATCCGTGACGGACAGAGCATCGGCTCCTCGATGGGCTTCACCGCGCTCGACGGCCTGCCGATGGGCACGCGCTGCGGACAGCTGGATCCGGGCGTCGTGCTCTATCTGCTGCAGGAGAAGCGGATGACGGCTGAGGCGATCAGTGATCTCCTCTACCACCATTCGGGACTGAAGGGGCTTTCGGGGCTGTCGCAGGACATGCGCGAATTGGAGGCGGCGGGAACGCCGGAGGCGATGCAGGCGATCGACTATTTTGTCGACCGGATCAGGCGCGAGCTCGGCGCCATGGCTGCGGTGCTGTCGGGCGTCGATGCGGTGGTGTTCTGCGGCGGCATCGGAGAGCATGCCTGGCGGATTCGCGCACGCGTCTGCGAAGGCTTCGACTGGCTCGGCATCGCGCTGGACGGGAGCCGAAATCACGCCGGCGACACCGTGATCTCGTCCCAAGGGTCGCGTGTGCGCGTGTTCGTGGTCAACACCGATGAGGAGCTGATGATCGCACGGCATACCGCAGGGCTGCTCGCCGAGCGCAAGGATTGAGACGGAGCACCAGACCTGCCGATTTGCCGCTTGCATGTCCCGGCGTTCTGCTATCATCCAGGATGAAAGACCAAGAGAGCCGGGCAGGGAACGATGGAAGGCAGCGTGGCGTCGCGTGACGCGGACCTGGAGTTCGACTACGTGGTGGTGGGTGCCGGCTCGGCCGGTTGCGTTCTCGCCAATCGGCTCAGCAGCGACGGCAAGCACAAGGTGCTGCTGCTGGAAGCCGGTCCCAAGGACACGAATCTCTGGATCCACGTCCCGCTCGGCTACGGCAAGCTTTTCAAGGAAGAGACCGTCAACTGGATGTATCAGACGGAGCCCGAGCCCGGTCTCGACGGCCGCTCCGTGTTCCAGCCGCGCGGCAAGGTGCTCGGCGGCTCCAGCTCGATCAACGGTCTGCTCTATGTCCGTGGGCAGCACGAGGACTACGACCGCTGGCGCCAGCGCGGCAATATCGGCTGGGGCCATGACGACGTGCTGCCGTATTTCAAGCGGGCGGAAAATCAGTGCCGTGGCGCCAACGACTACCACGGCGTCGGCGGTCCGCTGCCGGTGTCGGACTGGCGCCATGAGGATCCGCTGTCGGAGGCCTTCGTGAAGGCGGCGGTCGAGGCCGGGCTGCCGTTCAATGCCGATTTCAATGGCGCGAGCCAGGAGGGCGTCGGCTTCTTCCAGACCACGACGCGGCGCGGCCGCCGCGCCAGCAGCGCGGTGTCCTATCTGCGGCCGGCGCTCGGCCGCAGCAACCTGCACGTGGAGACCGACGCGCTGGCCCAGCGCATCCTGTTTGAAGGGCGTCGTGCGCGCGGCGTCGTGTTCAACCAGCGCGGCCGGCTGCGGGTCGCGCGCGCGCGGAAAGAGATCCTGGTCTCGAGTGGGGCCTATAATTCGCCGCAACTCCTGCAGCTCTCCGGCGTCGGCCCGGCCGACCTGCTGAAGCAGCATGGCATCGAGGTCGTGCTCGATGCGCCCGGCGTCGGGCACGATCTCCAGGACCACCTTCAGGTGCGTATCGTGATGCGCTGCAGCCAGCGCATCACGCTCAACGACATCGTCAATCATCCCGTGCGCAAGGTGCTGGCCGGCGCGCGCTACGCCGCCTTCCGCAAGGGACCGCTGACGATTGCGGCTGGAACTGCCGGCGCCTTCTTCAAGACTGATCCTCGGCTCGCGAGCCCGGACATCCAGATCCATTTCATCCCGTTCTCGACCGACAAGATGGGCGAGAAGCTGCACACCTTCTCTGGCTTCACCGCCTCCGTGTGCCAGCTCCGCCCCGAAAGCCGGGGATCGCTGCGGATCCGAAACGCCGACCCGGCGACGCCGCCCGAGATCCGGATCAATTATCTGGCGAGCGAGACTGACCGGCGGGCCAATATCGACGGCCTGCGCATCTTGCGGAAAATCCTGGCGGCGCCGGCCTTGAGGCCGTATGTCTCGGATGAAGCCTATCCGGGACCCAAGGTCGTGAGCGACGACGACATCCTGGCCTATTGCCGGCAGACCGGCAGCACGATCTATCATCCGACCTCGACCTGCCGGATGGGGACGGATGCTCTGGCCGTGGTCGATCAGCGCCTGCGTGTGCGCGGCATCGACGGCCTGCGCGTCGTCGACGCCTCGATCATGCCGGACCTGGTTTCGGGCAACACCAATGCGCCGGTCATCATGATCGCGGAGAAGGCCTCCGACATGATCTTGCAGGACGCGCGCTGACGCAGGAATGAGTTCGTGACACGTTTCCGGATCGGCACCCGCAAGAGCACGATGGCCTTGGCGCAGACGGAGGAGATCGCGCGCCGTCTGCAAGCCGCGATCCCGTCGCTCGACATCGAGATCGTCAAGTTCGAGACGACGGGCGATTCCGACCAGACCAGCAAGCTTTTGACCCATGGCGGCAAGGGTGGCGCGTTCGTGGCCGAGATCCGGCGGGCGATGCTGGATGGCAAGCTGCATGCGGCGATGCATTCGCTCAAGGACATGCCGGGCAACGAGGAGACGCCCGGCCTCGTCATCGCAGCGCTGCTGTCGCGCGATCCGCCGGGGGACGTGCTGGTGTTGCGCAAAGGACTGGCGCTGGAGGATTTCCGCAAGGATGGCGGCCGCGGCTTCAAGATCGGCACCAATGCGGTGCGCCGGGCGGCCTATGCGCGGCGGCTGTTTCCAAACGCCGAGCTGATCCATTTCCGAGGCGCGGCAGACACCCGCATCCGCAAGCTCGACAATGGCGAGTTGCAGCGGCTGCCGGACGGCGGTGCGGTCGGGCCCGCGGATGCGCTGATCATGGCGCGGTCCGGGTTGGAGCGGGTCGGCCTGTCGGACCGTGCGTCCTACGAATTCCCCGCAGCCGACATGCTGCCGGCAGCCGGGCAGGGCATCGTCGCCGTCGAATGCCCTGCGGCCGACTTCGAGACGCGGCGCATCCTTTCGACCATCGACGATGCGGCGGCGCGGGCCTGCGCGGATGCCGAGCGCGAGGTTCTGTGGGTGCTCAACGGCCACTGCAACTCGCCGATCGCGGGCTTTTCGACCATCGAGAACGGTCAGATGACCTTGACCGCGTCGGTGCTCGACGAAGACGGCGGCCACTTCATCGAGGTCCAGCGCGCCGGTCCTGCCGATCGTCCCCGCGAGCTCGGCCGTGCGGTCGGGCTCGAGCTTCTCGCCAACGGCGCGGCTGCGCTGATCGAGCGCAGCCGACCGCGTTAGTCGGTCATCCCTTGTAGGCGCGCACGCGCTTGAGCATCTGCTCGACATGGGCGATCGGGGTCTCCGGCGTGATGCCGTGGCCGAGATTGAAGATGTGGCGGCCGCCGGCATAGCTCGCCAAGACGTCGTCGACGGCCTGGTCGAGCGCCGCGCCGCCGGTGATCAGCGCCAGCGGATCGAGATTGCCCTGAACGGCGACCTTGCTCTGCACCCGCTCGCGCACCAGGCCCGGCTCGGCGGTCCAGTCGATGCTGACGGCATCGACGCCGGTCGCGGCGACATAGCCCGGCAGCAGCGCGCCGGCGCCGCGGGGAAAGCCGATGATCCTGGCGCCCGGTCTTGCCTTGCGCACGCCCTCGACGATGCGCCGCGTCGGTGCCACCGACCAGCGGGCGAACTCGCGCGGCGACAGCACCCCGGCCCAGGTGTCGAAGATCTGCAAGGCGTCGGCGCCGGCATCGAGCTGCTTCAAGAGATAGGCGATCGAGCTGTCGACCAGCGCATCGATGATTGTCTGGAAGGCGTCGGGATGCCGGTAGGCGAGCAGCCGCGCCGGTCCCTGGTCGGGCGTGCCCTGGCCGGCGACCATGTAGGTCGCGACCGTCCACGGTGCGCCGCAAAAGCCGATCAGCGCGGTGCTCGGCGGCAGCGCGCCGCGGACGTGGCGCAGCGCCTCGAACACAGCCTCGAGCTTGGACAGATCGGCCTCGCCGGACAGCGTTGCGATCTTCTCCGGCGTATCCAGCGGATCGAGCCGCGGGCCTTCGCCGACCTCGAAGCGGACGCTGCGGCCGAGCGCATGCGGGATCACCAGGATGTCGGAGAAGATGATCGCCGCATCGAATCCGAAACGGCGGATCGGCTGCAAGGTGACCTCGGCGGCGAGCTCCGGGTTGAAGCAGAGGTCGAGGAAGCCGCCGGCCTTGGCGCGGACCTCGCGGTATTCCGGCAGATAGCGGCCGGCCTGCCGCATCATCCAGATCGGCGGCACGCTCTGCCGCTGGCCGGCCAGCACGTCGATGAAAGGCTTGTTCACGGCAGTCTCACTCACGCTGGGGCTCCGCAACCTCGGGGGAACAGTTTACCGTCCGTGATACATGGCCGGGCGGTTCCGGCCAAGCTCCGATCGGTTCGGGATGGCCGACAGCCTCCAGACGCAACTGCGGCAGCGCGACACGCTCTCGAAGCGGGAACACGCTCTCCACCCCTGCGTTGTCGTGGGACAGGGAGATCGATCATGGCCGAGAAATTCAACCCCGCTCCGCACGACAAGCACGCGGTCGATCCGCGCGAGGCCGTTCGTCTCGACCGGGAGGCGAAGACGCAGCTCGACAAGGGACTGATGGACACGTTCCCGGCGTCCGATCCCGTCAGCATGCAGCAGCCGACAACGACGCGCGTGAAGGGAAGCGACACGCGCGAGCAGCACGAGCCTTCGTTGTGGGACAAGGTGCGATCGGTGTTCGCGCGTTGAACTAACAAGCCTGATTGCAGCGAGCTACGTACCTTGCAGAGCATAATTCCGTAGTTGTACGGGCTTTGCCGTAGTCTTACGGTGCGCCTCCGAGGGCTTCGGATACGGCTCATTTCAGAGTTAAATAACGCGTCCATGGGACTCTGCCGTCGTCCGGAGAGTTCCGCGGAATGGACGTGATTGCGACCACAGTCGATCGAAGCCGCTTGCCGATGTGGGCGGCAGCAGGGCTTGCGCTCGTCTGCGGCGCCATCCTTGCGTTCAGCGGCTGGACCGAGTGGGCCTCGCGAAACTCGGAGATGCGCAATGCCGAGATCGATCTCGGCAATCTCGCCCGCTCGCTCACCCAGCATGTCGAGGACACCTTCGAGCTTGCCGACTCTTTGATGCGCGGCGTCGTCACGGCGCTCGAGACCGATGACGGCAAGCCCGGCGCGATCCCCCGCTTGCAGACCATCCTGAAGTCCCGGAAGGCGAGCCTCGGCCGCATCCGCGGCGTCTTTGCCTATGACGAGAATGGCGACTGGCTTGCGACCACCGAGGACGTCACGCTCACCAACTACAACAATTCCGACCGCGACTACTTCGCTCATCACCGTATATCGGCGGATCGCTCGCTGCTGATCGGCCGCCCGGTGCAGAGCAAGTCCGGCGGGCAGTGGGTGATCACGCTCTCCCGGCGCTGGAATCATTCCGACGGCCGGTTCGGCGGCGTCGTCCTCGCAACCATCGACGTCGCTTATTTCGCTCAGTTTTATCGCCAGTTCGACGTCGGGCAGCACGGCTCGATCAGTCTGTTGAGCCGCGACGGCGCCGTGCTCGCCGACAATTCCGAGCCGGATCCGAACAAGCTCGGACGCCCGGTCATCGAAGCGGTCCCCTATCATCCGGCGTCGGGTCCGCTGTCGGTGCGTCGCTTCGGCGAGAAATCCGAGCGCATCGGCTTCTACCAGCATGCACAGCGCTATCCGTTCCTCGTCCTGGCCACCCGCACGGAAGCCGACGTCCTCGCCTCCTGGAAACGCGATGCGATTGTCCGGATGTCGGTGCTGGTGTGTCTCGTTGCGCTGGTGGTCGCCATCGGCATCTTCCTCGTGAAGCAGCTGCTGCAGCGGCAGCATCTCGCCGCAGCGCTGACCGCCAAGGAGGAGAACTTCCGGCTGCTCGCCGAAGGCTCTAGCGACATCGTGACGCGCATCGAGCTCGACGAATGCATCGGCTACGTCTCGCCCTCGACGATGCGCGTGCTGGGCTGGCACCCGTCGCAGCTCCTCGGCAAGCGCGCGCTCTCCGGCGTCAATCCGCTGGATCGGCCGCAACTTCAGGAGATGCTCGACCAGATCAAGAGGGGCGTGGTCGACGAGGCCCGCGCGACCTACCGCATGCGCCGGCGCGACAAATCCGAGATCTGGGTCGAGGCGACGGTCCGCGCCACCCGTCAGCCCGACGGCACGCTCGACGGCTTCGTCGCGGTGACGCGCGACGTCACGCAGCAGAAGACGCTGCAGGGCCGGCTGGAGACGCTCGCGATCGAGGACGGCCTGACCGGCCTCGCCAACCGCCGCCGGTTCGACGAGCGGCTGCTGGAGGAGTGGGGCAGGGCCTATCGCGAAAAGACCTCGCTGGCGCTGCTGATGATCGACATCGATCATTTCAAGGCCTTCAACGACACCTATGGCCATCCGGCCGGCGACGAATGCCTGCACACGGTGGCCGGCATACTCGCCGATGAGGCGCAGCGCAGCTCGGACCTCGTCGCCCGCTATGGCGGCGAGGAGTTCGCGATCCTGCTGCCGAACACCGATGCCACGGGATGTGCGCGGCTCGGCGAGCGCATCCGGCGGGCGCTGCACGATGCGCGCATCGTCCATGATCACAATCCGCCGGGCTTCGTCACAGCGAGCATCGGCGCCGCGGTATGCCGGCCCGGACTCGAACGCTCCGCAGGCCCGGCCTCGCTGATCGAAGCCGCGGACCGCGCGCTCTACGCGGCGAAGGATGGCGGCCGCGACCGCATGGTGATGGCGGGCGAGGTGATCGATCTGCCGTCCAGCAAGGCGCCGGCGACCGTTCCGGCCTGAGATCGCTGCGCCATCAATAATGCGGCGGCGGCTCATTGCGCGGCCCCTCGGCGTTGCTCTGCGCGTCCTCCAACTGCTCGACCAAGCGCGCAATCTGCCGCTTCAAGCCGTCGATCTCGCGCCATTGTGCGGTGATGGTCTGGTTGAGCGTCTCGATCGTGTCGTCCTGGAACGTCAGCCGCATCTCGAGCCGGTCGATGCGCTCGCCGAGCTCCTCGTTCGACGGCTCAGAATTGCTCATCGCTCGCACCTTCCCCCTGAGCCGGCCCGGCGGCTGCAGCCTGCTCGCGCAGGCCATGGCCGAGCGCGACGCGTTCGTCGAACACGAAACAGCCGCCGCGCCAGCGGCTCTCGGCCTCCGGAATCTCCTCGAGATATTTCAGGATGCCCCCTTTGAGGTGGTAGACCTCGGTGAAGCCGCGCGCCAGCAGCAGCGCGCTCGCCTTCTCGCAGCGGATGCCGCCGGTGCAGAACATCGCGATCCGCTTGTGCCTGGTGGGGTCGAGCTCCCGGGCGGCGAAATCCTTGAACTCGCCAAAGCTGTGCAGGCCGGGATCGACGGCGCCTTCGAACGTGCCCATCGCGACCTCGAACGCATTGCGGGTATCGAGCACCAGCGTATCGGGCGCTGATATCACCGCGTTCCAATCGGCGGGACTGACATAGCTCCCGACCTGTCGCGTGGGATCGGCGGCGGGATCGCCGAGCGTCACGATCTCCCGCTTCAGCCGGACCTTGAGGCGCTGGAACGGCATTGCTGTGGCGGTCGAGAATTTCAGCTCCAGATTGTCGAGACGCCCTGCAAACAGTTCGCCCTGGCGAAACTCGGCCACCAGCAGGTCGATCGCCTCCTCGGTGCCGGCCACGGTGCCGTTGATGCCTTCCTCGGCCAGCAGGATGCTGCCCTTGATACCGTGGGCGGCGCAGAACGCCTGGAGCGGCGCGCGCAGGTCGCGGAAATCCGGCAGGGCAACGAACTGATAGAAGGCGGCGACGGTGAGGGGCATGCGGCCGTTTACCAGCAGAGCTGACCATAGAAAAGCTGGTATCCCCGGCCATTGCCGAGCCCGGAAGGAATATGCGATGTAGCCGGCCAGCACTGGCATTCCAGCCACCACACCATCACGCAGCGAGCCACGATGAGAAGCTTCCATTTCCCCGGCAGGTCCACGGTCCACGCCCAGAACGGAATGATCGCCACCTCGCATCCCCAGGCGGCGCTGGCCGGGATCGAGGTGCTGCGCGCCGGTGGCACCGCGGCCGACGCGGCGGTGGCGGCCTGCGCGCTGCTCGGCGTCATCGAGCCGCAATCGACTGGCATCGGCGGCGACTGCTTCGCGCTGGTGCAGCCGAAGGGCGAGGGCCGCATCATGGCCTATAACGGCTCCGGCCGGTCGCCGGCCGCGGCGACCGTCGACTGGTATCTCGAGCGCAAGATCCATTCGGTGCCGCTGACCTCGGCTCACGCCGTCTCGGTGCCCGGCTCCATCGATGCCTGGGCCCGCATCCTGCAAGACCACGGCCGGCTCGGCCTCGACCGGCTGCTGCAACCGGCGATCCGCGCTGCCGAGGACGGCTATGTGGTGGCGCCGCGCGTCGCCTTCGACTGGAACAATCAGTTCGAGAAGCTCAAGAACGGCACCAACACCGCGCGCTACTTTTTGCCGCGCGGCAAGGCCGCGGTCGCCGGCGACGTGATCCGCCAGCCGGAGCTGGCCCAGACGCTCCGCGTCATCGCCAAGGAGGGGCCGAAGGGCTTCTACACCGGCGCCGTCGCCGAGGACATGGTGCAGACCCTGCGCGGCATCGGCGGTCTCCACACGCTGGAGGATTTCGCCAACCACCAGACCGAGGTGACCTCGCCGATCGGCACCGTCTACAAGGACTACGACGTCTGGCAGTGTCCGCCGAACGGGCCGGGCATCACCATGCTGGTGATGCTCAACATCCTCTCGCGCTTCGACCTGACGCGGATCGATCCGCTCAGCGTCGAGCGCTTCCACCTCGAGGCCGAGGCCGCGCGCATCGCCTACATGATGCGCGAGCAGCATATCGGCGATCCCGCGCACATGACCACCGAGGTCGCCAGCATCCTCGCCAAGGAGTTCGCCGACGAGTACGTCTCGCAGATCAGCCTCGACAAGCTCTTGGACCTGCCGAACGTCGCGCCGCCGATGAACCCTGAGACGGTCTACATCACGGTGGTCGACCGCGACCGCAACGTCTGCTCCTTCATCAACTCGATCGCGCATTCGTTCGGCTCGGCGATCGTCTCCAACGAGACCGGCGTGCTGCTGCAGAACCGCGCCGGCGGCTTCCGCATCCAGCCGGGCCATCCGAACTGCATCGGCCCGGGCAAGCGTCCGCTGCACACCATCATCCCGGCGCTCGCCACCAAGGCCGGCCGCGCCCAGATGTCGTTCGGCGTGATGGGCGGCCAGTACCAGCCGGTCGGCCAGACCCATGTGCTGACCAACATCCTCGACTATGGCTGCGACGTGCAGGAAGCGATCGATATGGCGCGCGGCCTGCATTACGAGGGCGTCTATCAGCTCGAGGACGGCGTGCCGGCCGAGGTGGTCGAGGGCCTGCAGAAGATCGGCCACAAGACCACCAAGGTGGTCTCGCCGCTCGGTGGCGGCCAGGCGATCTGGATCGACTGGGACAAGGGCACGCTCACCGGCGGCTCCGATCCGCGCAAGGACGGCTGCGCGCTGGGGTATTGAGGCGGAGGTTATCGTCGCGCGCCGCCGTAGGGTGGGCAAAGGCGCGCCACGATGTCTCAGTTGTGCACCGCTCTCTCCCGCGCCGTGCCCACCATGTCTCACCGAACTCGCTGATCGATGGTGGGCACGCGACCGCCCTGCGGGCGGCCGCTTTGCCCACCCTACGGCGCTATCGCTGAGAGCCCGACTGCATCGACGTACTCCGCTGTCGTCCCGGCCTTGAGCCGGGACCCATACCCCCCAGGGAGCGGTTTGGGGCAGGCAGGTCGTTGGCATTTTGCCCGTTACAACCGCCGCGGCGTATGGGTCCCGGATCGGCGCCGTGCCGCGCTGTCGCGCGGCGCGGCTTGTCCGGGACGACGATGGTGGGTGGAGCAGATTCACGGCTCAAACAGCGCAAGCGAAGTTATCAGTATGAGGACATGAGGCCGCAATCTCGCGGCACTTCATGCCCGAGGTCTGCGATCGCTCGCCCCTCGCAAATCGTGCAGAGGGCGCAGGGAATGCCGGGTGACAGCCTCACCCATGGCCCGCCTGCGGAAAAGAATGCAGGCGGCAGGTACCACAGGCAAAGCCGAAACACGCCGGCATTCCCTGCGCGGTGGTCTTCACGCTTATACGCAGTCTCCCTGGTGCGCCGGCTTGTTGGCCACCTCCGCGCGAGGCGAAGCCTCGTCGCGCTCGCGACCATGCGCTTGCGCGCATTGCGCGGATGACACCAGCTTCGGGGTGTCAGGACGCTGCGACTTCACGTCCGCGATCGATCGTTCGTCCGCGCCCTCGTTGCCGAGGGACGCTGCGATCTCTCGCGGCCACCGCATCCCCGCCTCGCGTGTCGTGACGATCGCGCGCAACGCCCCTCTGCGATGAGGCGGGATGCGCGTATACAACCACGATTTCTGATAAAGCGCAAGAAGATTTTATTTTTCGAAATGGTCGGCGGGGCCGGGGCTTGCTCCGGCGCGGGCTGGTCAGCCGCGGCGCCTTGCGCTAAACCCCGGCTCCCGTAACCCAAGCAGAGGCAGTCTGGACAGATGCGGCGTCCGATGACGAGACGAGTTGCGCTGATGGCGGCGGTGTCTGCCGCGGCCGGCGCCTGGCTGGGCTCTCAGCGAGCCTCGGCGCAGACCAGTTCCCAACCGACAGGAAAGACCATGACCACACCCTCCGGACTGCAGATCATCGACACCAAGGAAGGCACCGGCGCGACGCCCGCCCGCGGCCAGACCTGCGTGATGCACTACACCGGCTGGCTGTATGAGAACGGCCAGAAGGGCAAGAAATTCGACTCCTCGGTCGACCGCAACGAGCCGTTCGAATTCCCGATCGGCATGAAGCGCGTCATCGCCGGCTGGGACGAGGGCGTCGCCACCATGAAGGTCGGCGGCAAGCGCACGCTGATCATTCCGCCCGAGCTCGGCTACGGAGCCCGCGGCGCCGGCGGCGTGATCCCGCCGAATGCGACGCTGATGTTTGACGTGGAATTGCTGGGTGTGAAGTAGGGGGTCTCTGGTCGCTAACTCACGCGGAGCATCGGACATCGCCGCGGTGTTCATCACTGCGCCCTCTCCCCTTGTGGGAGAGGGCATGTAGGACGGATCGGCAAGCTCGGTTGGGTGAGGGGTCTCTCGCCGCGAGCACCATGCGCGGACAGAAACCCCTCACCCAACCGCATGCTGGGATAGGCCGTACATGCCCTCTCCCACAAGGGGAGAGGGCGCTGTATCGGGCAGCGGTAGGCTGTTCATGTAGGGTGGGCAAAACACGCGCCCGTAGGGCGGGTGCGTGCCCACCGTCGATCGGCAGCGGTGGTCGGAATGGTGGGCACGGCGGGTGGCAGCTGCGCTTTGATTGAACCAGCTCGGCGCCTTTGCCCACCCTACGGATCACAACTAATAAACAGACAAAGCCGGCCCCGTGAGGAGCCGGCTTTGTGATCTCAATCTTCCGCGGTCAGCGACGCTGCATCAACACCGCGCCGCGCTCACCTCGCTCAGAGGTTCTTGTTCGCAGCGCCGGCGGCGGTGTTCACCGCGTCCTTGGTGGCCTGCTTGGCATCGCCGAGCGCCTGCTGGCCCTTGCCCTTCACTTCCTGCACGGCGCCTTCGCCCTGCAAGCGGTCGTTACCCGTGGCTTCGCCGATGCCCTGCTTGGCCTTGCCGACGGCCTCGTTGGTCGCGCCTTTGATCTTGTCCATGGTCGAACCCATTGTCTCTCTCCTTGTGTCTGTGAACTGCGCGGGATCAACGCGGGCGCTGCGAAAAGGTTCTGAGGGAACCGGAATGGCGCGGCTGCGGCATTTCGACTAGGATGCTTCGGTTCCTATCGAACATCACGAATCCGAGAAGAAGAAAAATGTCAGGATCTCACGACCACGCGCACGGCCATTCTCACGATCACGACCACGGCGACGAGCGCTGGAAGCACGACGGCGTCCGCGTCATCCCGGGCAATCAGCTCGACGGCAACGTGCCGTCGACGCCGGGCATGGACCGCAAGGCCGCGATCAATTTCGCGCGCGTCGGCGCGCAGAAGCTGTGGGCGGGCACCGTCACGATCAAGCCGGACGCCAAGACCGGCGCGCATCATCACGGCCATCTCGAAAGCGTGATCTACGTGGTGAAGGGAAGAGCGCGGATGCGCTGGGGCGAGCAGCTGCAGTTCACCGCCGAGGCCGGCCCCGGCGACTTCATCTTCGTGCCGCCTTATGTGCCGCACCAGGAGATCAATGCCAGCCCCGACGAGGTGCTGGAATGCGTGCTGGTGCGCAGCGACGGCGAGGCGGTGGCGATCAACATCGACATCGAGCCGGTGGAGAAGCCGGAGACCGTGCTGTGGGTCGACCCGGTGCACCGCGATCCCGCCGAGACCAAATCCTGACGATTGAAGCGCGATGAGATCGAGATGAATCGTCATCGCGCGTCAGGTTGTTGTTTGCGCATGTCCTCTTCGGAAAATCGCTACGCCCTTTTCCGGATCATGCTCGACGAAAATGGCGGAGCCATCTCGCGATGGCCCCGCCAGATCGGGAGCGGCTGTACCGCTTCCTCACGCGCGGATCAGGGGCGACTGCCGCGCGTGTCTCGCTGTTGCTGATCTCGCAGGAGCGGCTCGATCGTTGCTGATCAGGCCGCCTCGTTGGCGCGCCGCCACACCGGAAACGGATCCGACAGCCGCGCCCAGGCGGCGACATCCATCGCCGGCTTGCCCGGCAGCAGGCAGGCATCGAGCCGCGCGCTCAAGCCGCCTTCGTCCATGTTGCTGCCGATGAACACGATCTCCTGGCGACGGTCGCCATAGACCTCGTCCCAGCGCTGCAGCAGGCGCGCGCGCCAGGACGGATCCTCCGGCCATAGCTTCTGCGGCACGGAGGCCCACCAGAAGCCGAGCGCGCTGGTGCGCACGATGGCGCCGGCCTGGCTGATCTCGCCCAGCCATTGCGGCCGCGTCGCCAGCCAGAAATGCCCCTTGGCGCGGATCACGCCCGGCCACGGCTCGCGCAGAAACTGATCGAACCGCGCAGGAATGAACGGCCGCCGCGCGCGATAGACGAAGCTGGTCACGCCATAGGTCTCGGTCTCCGGCGCATGGTCGGCGAAGCCGTAGAGCTCGTTGTACCAGAGCGGGTGCTGCTGGGCGCGCGCGAAGTCGAAGCGGCCGGTCGCCAGCACGCGTTCGAGCGGCACGCGGCTGTGGCTCGCCTCGATCACATCGGCATCGGGATTGAGCGAGCGGATGATCTTGCGCGCGACATCGCGCTGCTCGGCGCTGGCGTCGTCGATCTTGTTCAGCACGATCACGTCGGCGAACTCGATCTGCTCGACCAGGAGATCGACCAGCGCACGCGTATCGCCTTCCAGCGCCTCGCCGCGCTGCGCGAGGAAGTCGGACGAGCCGTAGTCCTTGAGCAGGTTCACTGCGTCGACCACGGTCACCATCGTGTCGAGCCGGGCGACGTCCGACAGGCTCGCGCCGCGCTCGTCACGGAAGTCGAAGGTCGCGGCGACCGGCAGCGGCTCGGAGATCCCGGTGGATTCGATCACCAGATAATCGAAGCGGCCGCTCTCGGCGAGCGCGCGGACCTCTTTCAGGAGATCGTCGCGCAAGGTGCAGCAGATGCAGCCATTGGTCATCTCGACCAGCTGCTCATCCGTCCGCGAAAGATTGGCACCGCCATCGCGGACCAGATCCGCATCGATGTTCACCTCGCTCATGTCGTTCACGATCACCGCCACCTTCAGGTTCTGGCGGTTGTTCAGGATGTGGTTGAGCAAAGTGGTCTTCCCAGCCCCGAGGAAGCCGGACAAGACCGTGACGGGGAGTTTGCGCATCGAGATCGAACAGCCTCTTCAACGGGAGGGGACGGTGCCGGCGGACAGCCATGCGGCCTCGTTTGTGATGTTATAACGTAACATCAACTGAAATGGCTGGGGGTGTCAAGGGGAGGGAGGGGTGACGAAGGCGTGAGGGTGGGGGCGGATGGGGAGAGGGCGCTTTCTGCGGGGGGCAGAGATTAGGTGACCATGCGTGAGGCGGGGCTCTTTGCGTGACCATGACCGCGCCGGTAAGACGCGAAGCGCCGGATCAATGCGGCGAACGTGCGTCACTCTGGCCACAAGCGATGCTGCACTCCCTCTCCCCGTTCTTCACGGGGAGAGGGTCGGGGTGAGGGGCAGCCGCACGGGCAGACCCAACTACTAAGCTCGTCTCTACTGATCAGGAGTGCGTCTTCAAGGTGCTACAGCGTCTCGGCATGAGGGCATGCTGGACTCACACCACCCGTTCCGCTGCCCCTCACCCCAGCCCTCTCCCCGTGAAGGACGGGGAGAGGGAGTGCAGCGCCGCTGCGGTGATAGCTCCGGTCTTATTGCATAGGACGGCTATCGCCTGCACGTCTCGCGCGTCAACTACTTCGCCAGATACGCCGTGCCGGCGGGGCCGTTCGACACCGACATTCCCATTGCGCCGGGTGCGATGCTCCAGTTGGTCTGGTTCAGGATCAGCGTGTTGAACACCATCGTCACGCTGTTGCTGCTCATGGTCGAGACCGAGTTGATGGTGACGTTGCGGCTCGGCAGATACATCAGGCCGGTGTAGGACGAGCTGCTGCTGCCGTTGATCGGCAGGTTCGTTGCCGACAGGCCGCCCGGCTCGTACATCAGGATGTTGGCGTAGGTGCCGGTGGTCGGCGCGGACAGCGTGGCGTTGACGTTGCCGTTGAAGGTCAAGGTGGCATTCTGGTCGACGAGATAGAAGGTGACGCCGTTGCCGGTGACCGTCCAACCCGAGTTGAAGGTCATCGTCCCCTTGATGATGTAGAGGCCCGGATTGAGCGTCAGCGTGCCCGAGCCGTTGAAATTGGTCGAGCCGCAATAGACGCCCGGGCTCAGCGTGACCGAGCCGGGATCGTAGACCTTGTTGTTGGTCGTGCACGACCCCACCGTCACCGCGGGCAGCTTGCCGGCGAACGGATCGCTGATCGCCGCGCAGCCGGTCTCGACCGGCGGGGTGACGCCGCCGTTCTTGGTGACGGTGGTGCCCTTGACGCAGATGCGCTTGGCATTCAGCGTCGCGTTGAACATCGCCGCCGGGCTTTGCGTCGACAGCACGTGGACCTCGCAAGCGGGCGCATTGAGCTGGGCGCCGGAATTGACCAGCAGCGATTGCGAGTTCAGCGTGCTGACGAGCAGAATGCAGACCGGCGTCTTGCCCTGGGCGCCGGCCTTGGCGGTGGCTGAGGCGGTGACGCCGAGCGACGAGGTGCCCATCACGTTGAGGAAGGAGGTCTTCACCGTCGCCGTTGCGGTGCCGGTGAGCGTGCCATCCTGGTTCGCCGTGAAGGTGGCCGAGGTCGATGTGCCGAAGCGGTCGGAGAAATCGCCCATGAACACCGCGTTCGCCGTCGCGACCTGCTGCGCGCTGGGCTGGACCACGCCGGCGAGCACGGCGGCATCGACGGCCTTCTGCAACTTGGTCTTGGTATCGCCGGACTTGCCGAAATCGACGGCGGCGCCGATCGAGATGATGATCGGGATGATGGCGATGGCGAAGATCATGCTGATCTGGCCGCCGCTGGCGCGCCAGAAGCGGAAGGAGAGTCTGCGAAGAGCTGCGGGCGAGATCGATGCGGTCATGTGCGGCGCTTCCTGAATGTGTGCTGGCTCCGCACCAGGAAGTGACGGCGAGACATTACTGCGATCTGAATCCGGTTCCATAAAGGAACCGGGATCGATGGACCGGGCCGTGCAAGGTTATTAGTCTATTCCCGGGATCGCCGAGAGCCGGTCGTTCGCACCGCCCGCAGGTAGTAGCGCGGAAAATTGCTTTTATTCGGCGGTGTCGCCGGGGCGATTATTAGTTGTGAGATTGCGGAATTCGCGTGCGGTCTCACCGCGGTGGCGCGCGCCAGATCCGGCTCGCCGGCAGGACCAGGCTGCACACCAGCGCGTACACAACCAACGACAGTGCAACCATCGCGGCCAGCGAGCTCATGCCGCCGCCGAGCATCACGATCGCGACATAGCCGCCGCCCGCCGCGATCAGGATGCGCAGGATCGAGCCGATGAACGGCCAGAGCACGTGGCCGGCGCCCTGGCCGGCGAAGGCCAGCACGAAGCCGAAGCCGAGCGCGGCATAGGCCGGGGCGACCATGCGCAGATAGATCGCGCCGTCGCGCAGCACGTCGGCATCCGCGCTGAACAGCGTGAGCCAGAGCGGCGGATGCAGCGCCACCATCATGCCGATGGTCCCGACCAGCAGGGCGCCGCTCGATGCGCTGATCCAGGCGATGCGGCGGGCGCGCGCGCCCTGGCCGGCGCCGATATTGATGCCGACCATCGTCAGTGTCGCGGTGCACAGACCGAACAGGATCGGGATCATGATGTAGTCGAGCCGCGAGGCGATGCCGTAGGCGGCGAGCTCCGAGGTGCCGAAGCGACCGGCCAGCGCGGTCACCAGGATCACGGTGAGATTGACCAGGACGGCGTTCAGCGCGGTCGGCAGGCCGACCTTGAGGATGTCGGCGAACAGCCTGAGCTGCAGCGGCGCGACGCGGACATGCAAGGTGGAGCGGCCCGAGGCCATATAGCGGACGAGCACCAGCATGGCGCCGCAATAATACAGGCCGAAGGCGATGCCGGCGCCGGCGATGCCGAGGCCCGGCAGCGGCCCGAGGCCGAAGATGAGGAGCGGCGAGGCCGGGATCATCAGCACCGCGCCGATCAGCGTGACCAGCGCCGGCACCCGCACATTGCCCGCGCCGCGCAGCGCTGCCGCCTGGAGATTGACGATCCAGACGGGAATCGCGCCGGCGAACAGATAGTTGGAGTAGCGCAAGCCGGCCTCCAGCGCGCCGCCGCGGCCGCCGAGCGCGTGGTATAGCGCCGGGCCGAACAGGGCGGTCGCCAGCGTGAACAGGGAGCCTGCGATCACCGCGAGCACGATGGCATGGAAGGCGACCGCATCGGCATCGGCGCTGCGGCCCGCGCCGATGGCGCGCGCGACCGCCGAGGAGACGCCGCTGCCGATGCCGCCATTCGACATCATCGTCATCAGCATGAAGATCGGAAACACCAGCGCGGCGCCGGCCAGCGCATCGGTGCCGAGCAGGCCGACATAATAGGCCTCGGCGACGTTGACCGCGGTCTGCGCCACCAGCACCGACATGGTCGGCAGCGCCAGCCGGACCAGGGTCGGCAGGATCGGGCCGGACAGCAGCGCCGCACGCGTGGCCGCGGCCTTGGCGCGGGACGGGTCGGGCGGCGGGGCAGGCGGAGCCGCGGGCGCGGCGCTGATCGAATCGGTCGAAACGTCCATCGTGCCTCCGCGCGCCCCGGCGATCTCGTCGATTGAAATGACGATCATCATTCAATAAGGGCGTGGACACCAGCCGGTCAAGGCGACGCCGGCGCAGGTCCCTCATGATTTCTTGAGCGGGCTTGGCCTTGCAGTGGATGCGCAGGCCGACGCCGCCATGGATGGTCGTGTCGACCGGCTGCGGGTCGAGGGTGCCGTCAACAGCTGCCCGGCGGCGAGCCTCATATCCACATCGAAGATTGCCTCCGCTTCTTATAAAATGGGCACGAGCTTGCCTCGATGCGCCGACGATGGTTAGTGGGCGCATCATCAGATCCGTTCCAGCACATGGCCATGAAGCGATCTGCGGCGCGCGAGGACGACGACGAAGATGCGGGCGATGCCGTGCAGGATGGCGCCCTGTCGGTGCGCCGTTGCGTGCTGACGACGCTGCTGGTCTTCGCGATTGCGCATGTGCTGCTGATGATCGGGCTGGCGTCGCCGCCGAAATTCGTCTTCGACGAGGTGCACTACGTGCCGGCGGCGCGGCAGATGATCGGGCTGGCGCCGGCGAGCCCGCAGCTCAACCCGATGCATCCGCCGCTCGCCAAGGAGCTGATCGCGCTGTCGATCAGGACGTTCGGCGACAATCCGTTCGCCTGGCGCTATCCTGGCACGGTGCTCGGCGGGCTCGCCATTGCCGCGATCTATCTGTGCGGCCTCGCGCTGTTTGCGGCGCAGGGACCTGCGATCGCGGCCGCGCTGCTCGCCTTCTTCAACCAGATGCTGTTCGTGCAGGCGCGCACCGCGATGCTCGACATCGGCGCGCTCGCCTTCAGCCTGCTCGGCATCGCGGCGTTCCTGTTCGCCTACCGGCAGCGGCGGCCGCAATTGCTCTTCGCGCTGGCCGGTGCGTTGTTCGGCCTGGCCATCGCCTGCAAATGGAGCGGGCTGTTTCCGTTGCTGACGGCGCTCATCATCGTCGGCATCGTCAAGCTGCTGCAGCATTGGCAGACGTCGTTCGGCGAGGCCGAGCCGACAGATTGGTATCAACCTGAGCAATGGCCGGGTCTCGGCTGGCTGCATATCGGGCTTTGCCTCGGCCTGATCCCGATGCTGGCCTATCTCGTCACCTTCATTCCCCTGCACGGGCTGTCGGTCACGGCGATCTTCGAAGCGCAGCGCCGCATCTCTTCGCCGACAGCATTACCACGGCGATCGCCGGCCACACTTACATGAGCGCGTGGCCGACCTGGCCGTTCCTGGTCCGCCCGGTCTGGTTTCTGTTCGACAAGACCAGCGACAACGACATCGCCGCGATCGTGCTGCTCGGCAATCCCCTGGTGCTGTGGCCGGCGCTGATCGCGCTCGTCCTCTGCGTCAGGGATTTCGTCGCGACGCGCAGCGCATCCGCGTTCCTGATCCTCGCGTTCTATCTCGGCTGCTATCTGCCCTGGGCGATGCTGCCGCGCACGCTGAGCTTCCTGTATTACTACCTGCCGTCGGCAACGCTTCTGAGCCTTGCGCTGGTGCATGCGCTGCTGCGCTGGCCGGCCCAGGTGATGTGGGCGTATGTCGCGGTTGCGGCGCTAGGCTTCCTCGCCATGCTGCCGATCAGCTCGGCGTTCATTGGCACGACGATGAGCACCTTCACCCGGCTGATGCTGTTCCAGAGCTGGATCTGAGCTCCAGCAAGTTCCATCCGGGTTCCAACCGTCTGTTGCTTGACGAGTCGGCCGCTCACCGCCAGTTTCGCTTGCGCTTCGCAAGAAGCGTTGGGGGAGGGGCGCTATTCGATGTTGGGATGGTTTCAGCGGCTGCTCGATTCGTCAGCCTTGTCGCCGCACGGCATCTGCCTGTTGTGGGAGCCCGAGCTGATCTGGCTCCATGTCGCGTCCGACGCCGTGATCGCCGCGGCCTATTTCTCGATCCCCGTGGTGCTCACGCTGTTCGTCTCGAAGCGGCGCGACGTGGATTTCGGCTTCCTGTTCTGGGCGTTCGCGCTGTTCATCATGGCCTGCGGCGTCACTCATGTGCTGTCGATCGTCACGCTATGGGTTCCGATCTACGGCATCGAGGGGCTGGTCAAGGCGATGACCGCGGTGGCGTCGATCCTCACTGCCGGCATCCTGTGGCCGCTGCTGCCGAAGATCCTGGCGATCCCGTCGCCGGCGCAATTGCGCGCAGCGGAGGCGGCGCTCGTGGTCGAGAGCCGGCAACGGCGCGAGGCCGAGGACATGCTGCGCCACGCCCAGAAGATGGAGGCGGTCGGCCAGCTCACCGGCGGCGTGGCGCATGACTTCAACAATCTGCTGACCATCATCAGCGGCAATCTCGAGATCGCCGAGCGCAGCCTGCGCGCGCAGGGCGAGGCCGCGCGTGACCGCCTGTCGCGAGCCATTTCCCATGCCGCCAACGGCGCGCAGCGCGCCGCGACCCTGACGCAGCGGCTGCTCGCCTTCGCGCGCCGCCAGCCGCTCGATCCGCGGCTGACCAACGTCAACAAGCTGCTCGCCGGCATGTCGGACTTCTTCCGCAGAACCCTGGGCGAGACGATCAGCGTCGAGGTCGTCGAGGCTGCTGGGCTCTGGCAGGTCGAGGTCGATCCGAGCCAGATGGAGGCCGCGATCCTCAACCTCGTCGTCAATGCCAAGGACGCGATGCAGGGCCAGGGCAAGCTGACGATCGAGACCTCGAACAGCTTCATCGACGAGGGGTATGCGCGGCAGCACGCCGACGTCCGGGTCGGCCAGTACGTCCTGATCGCGATCACCGACACCGGCGTCGGCATGCCCCGCGATATCAGGGAGAAGGCGTTCGATCCGTTCTTCACCACCAAGGAACCGGGGCAGGGCACCGGCCTTGGCCTCAGCCAAGTCTATGGCTTCGTCAAGCAGTCCGGCGGCCACGTCAACATCTACAGCGAGGTCGGCGAGGGGACGACGGTGAAGATCTATCTGCCGCGCGCGCATGCCTCCGCGCCCGATGCGCCGGAGAGCCGGGCCGCCGTGGTCGGCAGCCGCGGCAGCGAGACGGTGCTGGTCGTCGAGGACGAGCCGGAGGTCCGCAGCTATATCGCCGAGACCCTGGCCGAGCTCGGCTATGTCGTGCATGAGGCGCCGGATGGGCCTGCCGCGCTGGCGCTGCTCGCGCGCGAGCCGCTGGACGTGGACTTGCTGCTCACCGACATCGTCATGCCCGGCATGAACGGGCGGCAGCTGGCGGATGATCTGCGGGTGACCCGCCCGACGCTCAAGGTGCTGTTCATGACCGGCTATTCGCGCAACGCCATCGTCCATCAGGGACGGCTGGATCCGGGCGTTGCGCTGCTGCAGAAGCCGCTCAGCCGGACCATGCTCAGCAGCAAGATCCGCGAGGTGCTGGATGCGCCGTGACGTCTACTTCGCGGCCGCGGTCTTGCTCTCCATGTTGACGACCTGGACGCGCCGGTTGAGCGGATCGGCCGGGTTGGCGGCATCCTTCAGCTTGGTCTTGCCGTAGCCGACGGTGACGAGGTCCTGGCCGGCGAGGCCGTACTTCTCCACCAGATAGCGCTTGATGGTGTCGGCGCGGCGCTCGGACAGATCCTGGTTGAAGCTGTCTCCGCCGATGCCGTCGGTGTGGCCGGCGACCACGAAGGTGGAGCCCTTCAGGTTCGGATCCGACAGCGCCTTGCCGAGCTCCTGCACCGCCGGCAGCGAGCTCTTGCTGATGTCGGCCGAGTTGTAGTCGAACTGGATCTCGAGATCGATCTTCGGCTTGGTCGCGGCCAACTCCGCGATCTGCTCGCGCTCGCCGAGCGACAGCGAGCGGGTCTTGCGGTTGCGCACGCTGTCGAGCAAGGCGGCCTGCTTGGCTTGCGCCGCGGCATCGACGGGCGAGGCTGTCTGCGGGCCCACCGTGATGCCGCGCGTGACCGATTTCGGCTTCAGCGCGTTGAGGATCTGGTCGGCGGTCACGGCCTCGCCGGCGAAAGCCGTGCCTGCGCCGATCATCAGCACGGCGGACAACGCCGCCGCCCGGACTGCAAAACGTTCAAAATATGGGGTCATCGTCGTCGTCCTCGGCTGGTCATGGCTCGTGGCCATTGGATGCGGCGACGATAGAACCGGTTCAAAGCCCTGGAATGTGATCGGGCTCACTCACGCCGCGGCTCCGCGCCACCGGCGGGAGGTTCGACCTGCTGCACGCGCGACGCAAAGCGTTCGGCGCCTGGCCGGTCTGCGAACAACAAATCGGCCAGATGCGGGTCTACCGGATATCCCTGGCTGGAAAAAAATCGCAAAGCAGGGGAAGCGAGGCGGGCAACAAGCGATTGAAGTCAAGAAACGGCAACAGAAAAGTACAGCATTGTTCAACTCATCACCCAGGCGCGACTACCCATCTCACCGGACCGGTGGTCAGGATTCATCGGGCTCCACCGGTTCCATGTCGACCCTGATCGGGGCGGGGATCATCGCGGCGTCCATCCTGCTGTCGACGTTGATCGGCGCCGTGGGCAATCGCTATGTCGGTCTGGAAAGTCCGTCGGAGGACACGGCGTGGCTGATCGACCGCCTGACCGGCCGCGTCTACAAGTGCCGTGCGCCGGATCCCGGCCGGGCGAACTGCAAGTCCGAGATCGCCACCGGCAGCGTCCCTGAGAAGGCGAAGCCTTAAGTTCCGCGCCGGGATCTCGTCGCACGAATTGCCGTTGCGGGAGACTGGCCGAATTTCGCACGATCGCGCGGTCATGCCCGCCGTTCCCGTTCCATTGACCAAGACCGCCGCGCGACGGCTCTGGCTGCGCGCCCAGCGCCTCGATGAGGAGGCGCCGTTCGGCGCCGGCCCCGCGGCCGTCGCGGCGGCCGTCGTCCATCTCGGCTATGTGCAGATCGACACCATCAACGTGATCGAGCGCTGTCACCACCATATCCTGTTCAGCCGCATCCCGGATTATCGCCGATCCGATCTCAGGCAGGCGCAGAGCGCGGACAAGACGGTCTTCGAATATTGGACGCATGCGCTATCCTACGTTCCCGTGCAGGACTTCCGCTATTTCGTGCCGGCGATGCGCCGCTATCGCCGCGAGGGCCACCGTTGGCTGCAGACCGTCAAGCCCGAGGACAGCCGCAAGGTGATGCGGCTGATCCGCCAAGGCGGCGCGCTCACGATCCGTGACATCGACGATGACGAGCTGCGCGAGAAGGACCACGCCTGGGCGAGCCGCAAGCCGTCCAAGCGCGCGCTGCAGCTCGGCTTCTATGAGGGGCTGCTGACGGTCGCCGGCCGCGACGGCATGCTCAAGACCTACGATCTCACGACGCGGCATTTCGGCTGGGAGAGGCTGCCGAAGGGCGCCACCGAGCGCGAGATCGCAACCTATCTGCTCGACCGCGGCCTGCGCTCGCAGGGCGTCGTGAGCCTGGATTCGCTCTGCCATCTCAATGCGCCGCGCAAGGCGGACGTGCGCCGCGTGATTGATCAGCGCGTCCGGCGGGGTGAGCTCGTGCCCGTCGCCGTGGAAGGCGCAGGCAAGCAGGAGCATTGGGCGACGCCGGCGGCGCTGGAGGAGGCGATCGCGATCGATCCTGCGCGCGTGCACATCCTGTCTCCGTTCGATCCTTTGATCATCCAGCGCAAGCGGACGCGGGCGATCTTCGACTACGACCATCGCTTCGAGGCCTATGTCCCGAAGGACAAGCGGCTGTTCGGCTATTTCGCGCTGCCGGTGCTGGTCGGCGAGGAGATCGTCGCCGCGCTGGACCTGAAGACCGACCGGCAGAATGGCAGGCTGCTGATGCAGAAATGGAGCTGGGTGGGTCACGGCAAGGCGGCGCGCGGCGACCATCGCAAGGCGCTGAAGCGGATCATCGAGGACGAGCTGCACCGGTTCCAGCGGTTTCAGCTGGGAGACTGACGCTCCGTGGCTTGCGTGGATGCTGCCGCAAAGAGCGTGCGGTCAATGCAGATGCCGATGACAATGCCGATCGCATAGGCGACGATGTTCCACGGCGAGAAGATGCGGCCGAGCAGCAGCGCGCCGGCGAGCGTCAGGCGGAAACTGTCCAGCCAGGGCGTGTGGATCAGCCGGCTCGCCTCGACGATCACGGCTGCGGCGAGCGCGAGCCCGCCGATCTGCCGCCATGACCTTAGCGGCAGCAGCGCGACCAGCAGCATGTACACCATCATCGCCCAGAGGATGGAACCGCCATACTTCACGATGAAGGCGGGAAGGCCGACGCCGAGGCCGTAGAAGCGCAAGCCGAGCCCGAGCGCGATCACGACCAGCGCCGTCACCAGTGCCATCGCGGCGCGGCGGCGCTGACTCAGTCCCGTCGTGATGAGCAACAAGCCATTCTCCAATGTCGTCCCGGACAAGCTGCGCCGCGCGCCCGTGATGCGCCGATGGGCTGTGGGATGTCACGTTTTTCCGATTGACTTGCCATCACCGATGCTCAACACCGCCCATCAACTACCAAATTCGGCAATGCTCCGGGGAGGAGATCGATGAGCCCATCCGCCACGCGTCCAACCGCCTTGAGCCCCGCCGCATCCGGCCGCTCCGACATCGAAAATTCGACCATCCGCGCCATTTCCTGGCGGCTGATTCCGTTCCTCGTGCTCGCTTATTTCTTCTCCTATCTCGACCGCGTCAATCTCGGCTTCGCCGCGCTGACCATGAACGCCGAGCTGAAATTCTCGCCGCTGGTGTTCGCCTGGGGCGCGGGCATCTTCTTCATTGGCTATTTCATCTTCGAGGTGCCGAGCAATCTGGCGCTGGAGAGGTTCGGGGCCAGCCGCTGGATCGCGCGGATCATGGTGACCTGGGGCATCATCTCCGCGCTGATGGCGCTGGTCTCCGGCCCCTGGAGCTTCTACATCCTGCGCTTCCTGCTCGGCGTCGCCGAGGCCGGCTTCTTTCCCGGCATCATCCTCTATCTCACCCATTGGTACCCGGCGCAGTATCGCGCGCGCTTCCTCGCCGCCTTCGCTGTCGCGGTGCCGATCTCGACCGTGATCGGCGCGCCGGTGTCGGGCCTGCTGCTCGGCATGCACGGGCTGATGGAATTGCAGGGCTGGCAGTGGCTGTTCATCATCGAGGGCATCCCATCGGTGCTGCTCGGTGTCGTCACCTGGTTCTACCTGACCGACCGGCCGGAGCATGCGAATTGGCTCACGTCCGAGCAGAAGGCCTGGCTCGCCGCCAAGCTCGAGGCCGAGACCGCGGCCAAGCAGGCGGCCGGACACATGACGCTCGGCGAGGCGCTGTCGTCGCCGAAGGTGATCGTGCTCAGCCTGATCTATTTCGGCTTCGTCGGAGCCCTCTATGGCATGCAGTTCTGGCTGCCGCAGATCGTCAAGGCGTTCGGCCTGACCAACACGCAGACCGGCTTCGTCACCGCGATTCCCTATGCGTTCGGCACCGTCGCCATGATCCTGTGGGCGCGGCATTCCGATGCGACGCGGGAGCGGGTCGTGCATGTCGGCGCGCCGATGATCCTGATCGCTGTGGCGCTCGCCGCATCGAGCCAGATCGGCGATCCCACGTGGACCATGGTCGCGCTGACCTTCGCGGCGATCGGCGTGTTCTGCGTGTTCGGCGTGTTCTGGACATTGCCGACGGCGTGGCTGTCGGGCACGGCCGCCGCCGGCGCGATCGCGCTGATCAACTCGATCGGCAATCTCGCCGGCTTCGGCGGTCCCTACCTGGTTGGCTGGATCAAGGACACGACCGGCTCGACCACGCATGGCCTGCTCGCGCTGTCGGCGCTGCCGTTGATCGCGGGGCTGCTGGTGTTCTTTGGCGGCCATGAGAGCAAGGTGGAGTTCGCCGGCCAGGCGCCGGCGGAATGACGGCCGGACTGTGGCGCATCGGTCGCAATCGGCTGATGATCACACGTCCCTGAGATTACCCATCAAGTGATTGAGACGAACGGCCCGGTCCTCGACCGGGCCGTTCGTTGTCGCGTTCGGCACGCATTGTTACCCCGTCCGCAGCGGATCGGGACGCGGGCGAGATCGTCGCTCCGTCTCATCAATGATTGCTGTGAGACGATTGATGCGTGCTGTGATTGTGCGGCGGCCTCGCCGGGCCGTGCAGGGTTTTCTCGGAACGACCGGACTGGTTCTCTCGCTCGCCTTCGTCGTGCCGGCGCTCGCCGATGGTGGCACGGGCGTCGGCCTGACCACGGGTGCGGCCGGGGGCGCCGACAGCGCGACGGCAGCGGGCGGCACCGGCAGCGCCGGCGTGAGCGACAATGGCTTTGCGAGCGGCGGCGGGGGTGGTGGCGCGGGTGCCACCGGTGGCGCAGGCGGCGTCGGATTTGACCTCGGCACAGCCAACCCCGCTGGCGGGGCAGGCGGCGCGACGCCGGGCGCCAACGGCGGCAATGGCAGCGATTCGACCACCGGGGCCATGGCCGGCGGTGGCGGTGGCGGCGGCGCGCATGGCGCCGTCGTCACGACGGCAGGCGCGCTCTCCAGCGTGGCCGGCGGTAATGGCGGCAATGGCGGCAACGGCCCTCCCGGCGCCAACGGCAACGGCTGGATCGGCGGCGGTGGCGGCGGCGGCGCCGGCGGCTATGGCACGGCCGTGAACGGCATCGGCGTGGTCGTCAGCAGCAGCGGCGCGGTCACCGGCGGCAGTGGCGGCAAAGGCGGCAATGGCGGTGGCGGCGGGGCCGGCGGCGGTGATGCCGGCAGCGGCGGCGTCGGCGTGTCCTTCACCGGCGGCTCCAACGGTCTGACCAACAGCGGCACCATCAGCGGCGGCAATGGCGGCGCGGGCGGCGCCGTTCAGACCCGAGACAATGGCGAACGCGCAGGGAATGGCGGCGCGGGCGGGGCCGGTATCGCGGCGGCCGGTGGTCTGACCATCTTCAACACCGGCACGATCAGCGGCGGCAATGGCGGGGCGTCGGGCAGCGGCGGCGGTGGCAGCGCCGGCGCGGGCGGCGCCGGCATTATCGGCTCCGATATTGTGGTGTTCACCAGCGGCACGATCTCAGGCGGGCTGTCGGGCGACGGCACGACGCGCGCCAACGCCATCACCTTCACCGGCGGCCGCAACAGCATCGAACTGCTGGCGGGCAGTACCATCATCGGCAACGTGGTCGCCGCCAGCACGCTCGACTCGGTGAGCCTGAGCGGCGCGACCAATGCGAGCTTCGATCTCTCGAGCCTTGGGACGCAGTATCGGGGCTTCGGCACGCTGGGGAAGTCCGGCTCCAGCACCTGGACCGTGAGCGGCACCAACAGCACGGCGGTGAAGTGGCTCGTGTCGAGCGGAACGCTGCAACTCGCCACCGGGGCCGTGCTCGGCGCCGCCGGCGGCTCGCTGACCATCGAAGGCGGCACGATCGATCTCGGCGGCACCACGCAGGTGCAGAATGGCGGCGTGCGCGTCACGAACGGCACCATCGCGAACGGCAGCTTGTCATCGTCCGGGACGTTCGACCTGCAGGGCGGCACGATCAGCGCGGCGCTGGCCGGGACCGGCAATTTGATCAAGAGCGGCGGCACGACGACCTTGTCGGGTGCCAACAGCTATAGCGGCGGCACCACCGTTCTCGGCGGTCTGCTGCAACTCTCCGGTGCCGGCACGCTCGGTGCCGCGAGCAATGCGCTGACGGTGGCCGGCGGCGAGCTCAATCTTGGCGGCACGACGCAGACGCAGGATGGCGGCGTGACCCTGTCGGGCGGATACATCGTCAACGGCACGCTGTCCTCGAGCAGGACCTTCACCCTGATCGGCGGCAGTTTCGGCGTAGCGCTCACCGGAGCCGGCGGCGTGCGAGCGACCGGCAGCGGTTTCATGACGCTCGCCGGGGCCAACAGCTACACCGGCGGCACCAGCGTGCTCAACGGTGTGCTGCAGATCTCCGGTGCCGGCACGCTCGGCGCCACCAGCAACGCGCTCACCGTGTCGAACGGCATGCTCGATCTCGGCGGCACGACGCAGACGCAGAACGGCGGCGTGCGCGTCACCAACGGCACCATCGCGAACGGCAGCTTGTCATCATCCGGGACGTTCGACCTGCAGGGCGGCACGATCAGCGCGGCGCTCGCCGGGACCGGCAATTTGATCAAGAGCGGCGGCACGACGACCTTGTCGGGCGCCAACAGCTATAGCGGCGGCACCACTGTTCTCGGCGGTCTGCTGCAACTCTCCGGCGCCGGCACGCTCGGTGCCGCGAGCAACGCGCTGACGGTTAACGGCGGCGAGCTCAATCTCGGCGGCACGACGCAGACGCAGGATGGCGGCGTGACCCTGTCGGGCGGATACATCGTCAACGGCACGCTGTCCTCGAGCAGGACCTTTGCCCTGATGGCGGGCGGCGTCGGCGCGGCGCTCACCGGATCCGGCGGCGTGCGGAAGACCCTGCGCGACACGCTGACGCTGGCAGGGGCCAACAGCTACACGGGTGGCACCAGCGTTCTCGACGGCGTGCTGCAACTGTCCGGCGCCGGCACGCTCGGCGCCACCAGCAACGCGCTGACGGTGTCCGGCGGCACGCTCGATCTCGGCGGCACGACGCAAACCCAGAACGGCGGCGTCACCCTGACCGGCGGCACGATCGCCAATGGCACGCTGTCGTCGAACGCAGTCTTCGACCTGCAGAGCGGCACGGTGAGCGCGGTGTTGGCGGGACCTGCCGGTCTCAGCAAGAGCGGCAGCGGCGCGGTGACCCTGTCGGGCGCCAACAGCTACACCGGCGGCACGACCATTGCGGACGGAACGTTGCAGATCAGCGGCAGCGGCACGCTCGGTGACGCCGGCGGCGCGCTGACGATGTGGGGCGGCGTGCTCGATCTCGGCGGCACCACGCAGACGCAGAATGGCGGGGTGAGTTTCGCAGGCGGCACGATCGCGAACGGCACGCTCGCTTCGGCCGGAACGTTCGCGCTGCAGAGCGGCGTGGTCAGCGCGGCACTCGGCGGCACCGGGAATGTCTTCAAGAGCGGCAATGGCCTGGTCGTGCTGTCGGGCGTGAGCAGCTACACCGGCGCGACGACCATCGATGGCGGCGTCCTGCAGGTCGACGGCTCCATCGCAGCATCGGGTCTGACGATCGTCGGCGCCGGCGGCGCGCTGACCGGCGCCGGCACGGTCGGCAATCTCCTGGTCGCATCGGGCGGCACGTTCACGCCGGGCAGCGGCAGCGTCGGCTCATCGATGATTGTGGCCGGCAATCTCGCCTTCCAGTCGGGCGCGCAGTATCTGGTGCAGATCGATCCGACCACGTCGTCGACGACGACCGTGACCGGCACGGCCACGCTCGGCGGCGCCACCGTCGCGGCGTCGTTTGCGGCCGGCACCTACATCGAGAAGCGCTATACGATCGTGACGGCCGCAGGCGGCGTCTCCGGCACGTTCGCACGCGATGTGGTGACGACGAGCCTGCCTGCAACCTTCGCGACCTCGCTCAGCTACGACGCCACCCACGCTTTTATCGATCTCGCGCTGGCCTTCGTGCCGCCGTCAGGCTCAGGCTTCAACGCCAACCAGCAGGGTGTCGGCAACACGATCGTCAACTACTTCAACAAAGAAGGACGTATTCCGCGCGCCTTCGGCGGCCTGACGGCGGCCGGCCTGACGCAATTGTCCGGCGAGCAGGGCACGAGCCCGCAATCGACCTCCGTCGATGCGATGGGGCAGTTCGCCGGCATGCTGATGGACCCGACCGCGGCAGGCCGCGGCGGAGCGCCTGGCGGCGGCGCGCTCGGCTATGCTGCGGACGCGCCCTCGCGCAAGGGCGATGCGCGCGATGCGATGGCCTCGCTCGACAAGGCGCGGCCGGCGAGCTTTGCGCAGCGCTGGGCAGTGTGGGCCTCCGGCTTCGGCGGCGGACAATCGACCGATGGCAGCGCCACGGCCGGATCGAGCAACAGCTCGAGCCGCATCTACGGCACGGCGGTTGGACTCGACTATCTGATCGGGCCGGACACGATCGCCGGCTTTGCGCTGGCGGGCGGCGGCACGACTTTCAATGTCGGCGCGCTCGGCAGCGGTCGCTCCGATCTGTTCCAGGCTGGCGCCTTCGTGCGTCACGCGATCGGTCCGGCATATCTGTCGGCAGCGCTCGCCTATGGCTGGCAGGACGTCACCAGCGATCGCATCGTCACCGTCTCCGGCGTGGACCGGCTGCGCGCGCGGTTCAACACCAACACCTGGTCGGGCCGGCTTGAGGGAGGCTATCGCTTTGCCGCGCCGTGGCTCGGCTTTGGCATCACGCCCTATGCGGCTGCACAGCTCACACGGATCGATCTGCCCGCTTATGCCGAGCAGGTGCTATCGGGCAGCGGCACCTTCGCGCTGAACTACACGCGTCAGAGCGTCACCGATACGCGCAGCGAGCTCGGCCTGCGCAGCGACAAGTCGTTTGCGCTGGCCGACGGCGTGCTGACCCTGCGCGGGCGCGCCGCCTGGGCCCACGACTTCAATCCGAGCCGCACCGCGGCCGCGACGTTCCAGGCGCTGCCCGGTGCGAGCTTCGTCGTCAACGGCGCGGCCGCGGCGAAGGACGCAGGCCTTGTCACGGCCTCGGCCGAGATGGGCTGGCTCAACGGCTGGTCCACCGCGCTCACCTTCGATGGCGAGTTCTCCGATGTCTCGCGCTCCTACATGGGCAAGGGCACCGTGCGTTACGCGTGGTGACGCGAGCGATCCGCGGCGACCCCGCGATCGTTAGCTGAGCAGTTGCACCCTCCCGGCAGTCCCCCGGCAGTCCGGGAGCGGTCGCTCGCGCGGATGGCGGGGCGATGAGGCGCCGTGCCGATCAAGACTGCCCGTCTCCTGAGCACCTGCGGCAACTTGTCTTAACAGTCACGAAGTCATGATCACTGACGATTATTGACAGTCGTCACTCAACAGTCGACACTCCATCGCAGTCGCAGCAAAGGGTGTCCGATGTTGATCCGCCTGATTTTCGCGAGTTATTCCAAGCTGTTGACCGGCATTGCGCTGGCCACCATGGCCGCCGCTCTGGCTGGCTGCAACGAAACCGTCGCCCAGAAGGCCGAGCCGATCCGGCCAGTTCTGGTCGCGTCCGTCCATTACGAGGCCGAGACCCCCGAGCGCAGCTTCGTCGGCACCATCCGGCCGCGGATCGAGGCCGACATCGGTTTTCGCGTGGCCGGCAAGGTCGCCAAGCGCCTGGTCGAGGTCGGCCAAACCGTCGAGGTCGGCCAGCCGCTCGCCACCCTCGATGAGGTCGATCTGAAGCTGCAGGCCGAGCAGGCCGAGGCCGAATTCCGCGCCGCCACCGGCGTGCTGGCGCAGGCCTCCGCTGCCGAGATCCGCGCCAAGGAGTTGCGCGCCAAGGGCTGGACCACGGATGCGCAGATGGACCAGGCCAAGGCCTCCGCCGATGAAGCCCGCGCGCGGCTCAATCGGGCCGAGCGCTCGGTCGAGCTGACCCGCAATTCGCTGTCCTACGCGACCTTGGTCGCCGATGCGCGCGGCGTCGTCACGGCCACCTTGATCGAGCCGGGCGTGGTGGTGGCCGCCGGTCAGGCGGCGATCCGTGTCGCCCGCTTCGCCGAGAAGGAGGCGGTGGTCGCGATCCCGGAGACCTTGCTCGAACGCGCCAAGACCGGCAGCGCCTACGTCACGCTGTGGTCGGAAGCAAACAAGAAATATGCAGCGAAGCTGCGCGAGATCGCGCCCGCCGCCGATCCGGCGACGCGCACTTATCTCGCCAAGTTCTCGCTGCCGGACGCCGGCGATGCAGTCTCGCTCGGCATGACCGCGACCCTGACGCTTGCCGATCCCGCCACGACGCGCGTCGCGCGGCTGCCGCTGTCGGCGCTGTTCAGCGAAGGCCGCGATCCGTCGCTCTACGTGGTGAACGACAAGGGCGAGGTGACGCTGAAGCCGGTGCAGGTGAAGGCGTATGACAGCAAGGACGTGCTGATCACCTCGGGCGTCGACGAGGGCGAGAAGGTCGTGGCGCTCGGCGTGCAGAAGATCGACCCCGCGCAAAAGGTGCGCGTGGTCTCGGCGCTGACGTTCTGACGGCGTGATGGCCTCATGGTTCGAGACGCGCGGCCGTAGCCGCGCTCCTCACCATGAGGAGCCAAACCCTCATCCTCACGGAGGCGCGAAGCGCCGTCTCGAAGGATGAGGCCACTGAAGCTTGCAAAGACTGAATCCTCATCGGGGAGCGTGGCATGAAGCGGTTCAATCTGTCGGCCTGGGCGGTCAGTCATCCGCCGCTGGTGCTGTTCCTCATCATTGCGCTCGGCGTCGCCGGCTTCTTTTCCTATCAGAAGCTAGGCCGCGCCGAGGACCCTTTCTTCACAGTCAAGGTTGTCAACGTCTCGGTGATGTGGCCGGGCGCGACGGCTGCGGAGATGCAGAGCCAGGTCGCCGACCCCATCGAGAAGAAGCTGCAGGAGCTGCCCTACTTCGAGAAGGTGCAGACCTACTCCAAGCCGGCCTTCACCGCGATGCAGGTGACCTTCCGGGATTCGACGCCGCCGGCCGAGGTGCCGCATCTGTTCTATCTGATCCGCAAGAAGCTCGACGACGTGCAGTCATCGCTGCCGTCGGGCATCGTCGGTCCGTTCGTCAATGACGAGTTCTCCGACGTCGATTCCATCCTGTTCATGATGACCGGCGACGGCGCCGACTATGCGCAGCTGAAGAAGGCCGCCGAAGGCCTGCGCCAGCGCCTCTTGAAGGTCGCCGGTGTCACCAAGGTCAATCTCTACGGCACCCAGGACGAGCGCATCTATGTCGAGTTCAGCCATGCCAAGCTCGCCACGCTCGGCATCACGCCGCAGGCGCTGTTCGACTCGCTCGCCAAGCAGAACAACGTCACGCCGGCCGGCACGGTCGAGACCTCGTCGCAGCGCGTGCCGCTGCGCGTCACCGGTGCGCTCGACGGCGCCAAGGCGGTCGCGGAAACGCCGGTCGAAAGCAACGGACGTGTGTTCCGGCTCGGCGATATCGCCACCGTCACCCATGGCTTCGTCGATCCGCCGAGCTTCAAGGTGCGGCAGGAGGGCAGGCCCGCGCTCGGCATCGGCGTCGTCACGGCCAAGGAGGCCAATATCCTGGAGCTCGGCAAGCAGGTGCACGCCGCCGCTGACGACTTCAT
The DNA here is from genome assembly GCF_054063215.1 of Bradyrhizobium sp. USDA 4353. Lineage (NCBI taxonomy): Bacteria > Pseudomonadati > Pseudomonadota > Alphaproteobacteria > Hyphomicrobiales > Nitrobacteraceae > Bradyrhizobium > Bradyrhizobium sp. USDA 4353. The sequence goes on along the minus strand of NZ_JBSSGB010000001.1, from coordinate 7,410,418 downwards.
GAAGGCCGTGCCGCAGGGCATCGAGATCGAGCAGATCGCCGATCAGCCCAAGGTGGTCGAGCACGCCGTGAGCGAGTTCGTGCACTCGTTCGTCGAGGCGCTGGTGATCGTGCTGTTCGTGTCGTTCCTGGCGCTGGGCTGGCGCACCGGCATCGTGGTCGCGCTGTCGGTGCCGCTGGTGCTCGGGCTCGTCTTCATCGTCATGAACATCATGGGGCTGAACCTGCACCGAATCTCGCTGGGGGCTCTCATCATCGCGCTCGGACTGCTGGTCGACGACGCCATCATCGCGGTCGAGATGATGGTGGTGAAGATGGAGCAGGGCTGGGACCGGATGCGCGCGGCGTCGTTTGCCTGGGAATCCACCGCATTCCCGATGCTGACCGGAACCTTGGTCACGGCCGCCGGCTTCCTGCCGATCGGCTTCGCCAATTCCGCCGTCGGCGAATACGCCGGCAGCATCTTCTGGATCGTCGCGATCGCGCTTGTGGCGTCGTGGTTCGTCGCCGTGATCTTCACGCCCTATATCGGCGTCAAGCTGCTGCCGGACATGAAGCTCCATCACGGTCACGATGAGCACGCGATCTATGACACGCGCATGTATCGCGGCCTGCGCCGCGTGATCCGCTGGTGCGTCGATCACCGCATCACCACCGTCGCCGCGACGGTCGGCGTCTTCGCGGCCTCGATCGTCGCCTTCGGTCACGTCCAGCAGCAGTTCTTCCCGCTGTCGGAGCGGCCCGAGCTGTTCCTGCAACTCCGCCTGCCGGAAGGCACCGCGTTCGGCGTCACCGAGAAGGCCGCGAAATCGGCCGAGAAGCTGCTCAAGGACGACAAGGACATCGAGACCTACACCGCCTATGTCGGGCAGGGCTCGCCGCGGTTCTGGCTCGGCCTCAACCCGCAACTGCCGAACGAGGCCTTCGCAGAGATCGTGATCGTCGCCAAGGACGTCGCCGCGCGGGAGCGTATCAAGACCAAGATCGAGACCGCGGCTGCGAATGGCGAACTGAACGAAGCGCGCGTCCGCGTCGATCGCTTCAATTTCGGACCGCCGGTCGGCTTCCCCGTCCAGTTCCGCGTCATCGGCCCCGATGCGGCCAAGGTGCGAGAGATCGCCTACCAGGTGCGCGACGTCATGCGCCAGAACCCGAACGTCAGGGATCCGCAGCTCGATTGGAACGAGCAGTCGCCCTACCTCAAGCTGGTCGTCGACCAGGATCGGGCCCGCGCGCTCGGCCTGACCCCGCAGGACGTGTCCCAGTCGCTGGCGATGCTGATCTCCGGCGTGCAGGTCACGACCATCCGCGACGGCATCGAGAAGGTCGGCGTTGTCGCGCGTGCGGTGCCGTCCGAACGGCTGGATCTCGCCCATGTCGGCGACCTCACCATCACCTCTAAGAACGGCGTGGCGGTGCCGTTGCAGCAGATCGCCAAGATCGAGTATTCGCACGAGGAGCCGATCCTGTGGCGGCGCAACCGCGACATGGCGATCACGGTGCGCGCCGACGTGGCGGACGGTGTGCAGGCGCCTGATGTCACCAGCCAGATCTCGCCGAAGTTGCAGGACATCCGCAACCGACTCGAGCCGGCCTACCGGATCGAGGCTGGCGGCGCGTTTGAGGAGTCCGCAAAGGGCAACGCCTCGATCTTCGTGCTGTTTCCGCTGATGGTCATCGTGATGCTGACCCTGCTGATGATCCAGCTCCAGAGCTTCTCGCGGCTGCTGCTGGTGTTCCTCACCGCGCCGCTCGGCATCGTCGGCGCCTCGCTCGGCCTCAACGTCGCCAACGCGCCGTTCGGCTTCGTGGCGCTGCTCGGACTGATCGCGCTGGCCGGCATGATCATGCGCAACGCCGTCATCCTGGTCGACCAGATCGAGCACGATGTCACCTCCGGGCTCACGCGCCGCGAGGCCATCATCGAGGCGACGGTGCGCCGCGCCCGCCCGGTGGTGCTGACCGCGCTTGCCGCGATCCTCGCCATGATCCCGCTGTCGCGCTCGGCGTTCTGGGGCCCGATGGCGATCACCATCATGGGCGGTTTGTTCGTTGCAACCTTCCTGACGCTGCTGTACTTGCCTGGATTGTACGCTCTATGGTTCCGCAAGAGCCTCGATGAGCGCGGGGCTGCCGTGCAGGATCATTCCGCAGCGCAGCACGTTGACGGGCCGGCTCCCGCGCCGCCGTTGGCCGAGGCGGCCGAGTAGGGGATCAACAGATCGCAGGCATGATGACGCTGGTTTCCGAACACATCGAACCCGATACGAGCGAACGCATCCTGGTTGTTGCCGAGCGCCTGTTTCGACAGATCGGTTACCAGAAGACGACCGTCGCCGACATCGCCAAGGAGCTCCGCATGAGCCCGGCGAATGTGTATCGCTTCTTCGACTCGAAGAAGGCGATCCATCAGGGCGTCGCCCGCACCCTGATGGGCCAGGTCGAGGTGGCGGCGATCGCGATCGCCGAGCGCGGCGGCCCCGCCGTGCCGCGGCTGCGTGAGCTGCTCGGCACCATCCATCGCATGAACACCGAGCGCTATGTCGGCGACAACAAGCTGCACGAGATGGTCGCCATCGCGATGGAGGAGAGCTGGGAGGTCTGCGAGGCGCACATGATGCTGGTCACCGAGATCATCGGCCGCGTGATCGGGCAGGGCGCCGCCTCCGGCGAATTCGCCGTCGGCGACATCGTGCTGGCGACGAAATGTGCAACCACGGCGATGATGCGCTTCTTCCATCCGCAGATGATCGCGCAATGCGCGACCAAGCCCGGGCCGACGGTGGACGAGATGATCGATTTCGTTCTGGCGGGGCTTGGTTCCCGCGGCGCTGCGAGATAAGTTCTCCGTCATTGCGAGCAATGACGGAAGGGACTTTGGCGTGACCGAGCGAGACTTGCACTTCTACGAGCCCAAGAACGGCCACGGCCTCAAGCACGATCCCTTCAATGCCATCATCGCGCCGCGGCCGATCGGCTGGATCTCGTCGCGCGATCCGGACGGCCACGTCAATCTCGCACCGTACAGCTTCTTCAACGCGTTCAACTACACGCCCCCGATCATCGGCTTCTCCTCGACGCATTGGAAGGACTCGGCCGCCAACATCCAGGACACCGGCGAGTTCGTCTGGAATCTGGTGACGCGCGATCTCGCCACGCAGATGAATGCGACCGCCGCGCATGTCGCTCGCGACGTCGACGAGTTCAAGCTTGCCGGCGTCACGCCGGTGCCGTGCAAGCACGTCAACGTGCCGCGGGTCGGCGAAAGCCCCGTGGCGTTCGAGTGCAAGGTCACGCAGATCGTCCAGCTGCAGGGCGCTGACGGCCAGAAGACCCAGGCCTGGCTGACGCTCGGCGAGGTCGTCGCCGTGCACATCGACAAGTCGCTGATCAAGGACGGCGTCTACCAGACCGCGCTGGCGCGTCCGATCGTGCGCGCCGGCCGCCGCGGCGATTATTTCGAGATCAAGCCGGAAGACATGTTCGAGATGATCAGGCCGGACTGATCGCTTCTCGCCGAGTGTCGCTAACTGGAGACCGACCGACGTGACCGAATCTGCCGCCCCTGCTGCGCCGACCGAGCCGCGTGGCGATCTCTGCATCCGTACGCTTGCGATGCCGGCCGACACCAACGCCAATGGCGACATCTTCGGTGGCTGGCTGCTGAGCCAGATGGACGTCGGCGGCGGCGTGTTCGCGGCCAAGGTGGCGAAGTCGCGCACCGTGACGGTCGCGATCGAGGCGATGAACTTCCGCAAGGCCGTCTATGTCGGCGATCTCGTGTCGGTCTATGCGCATCTGGTGCGCATCGGCCGTACCTCGATGACCGTGCGTCTCGAAGCCTGGGTGCTCCGCCGCAAGGAGGAGCAGCCGATCCTGGTCACCGACGGCAACTTCACCTACGTCTCGATCGATGACGACGGCCGTCCGCAGCCGATCAAGCGCGATGGCGTGATCACGGCGTGATCGCACCGCGGCTGCATGCTCCATCCGTCAATAACGTCCGTTAACTCCCGCTGCACATGACGCGACGGTGATCGCGGAACCGTGCCATGACGGCCGGAGTTCCCTTGAGAGCATGAGCGAGAACGCCGGCAAGCATGCGTGCGGTGTCGTTGAGCGCGGGGGGCTGCCCGGCACGTTTACGATGATCGCAAGTTGAGGTTGCGATAGGCGGCCCTGCCGCGTCTCTGCCGCATTGCGAGTCTCCTTGAGAGCTCGCATGTACGGTTCAATGCGCGCTGGGGGGCGGCGATAACAGGCCGGAAAAAATGGCCGATGATGCGCGGGAAACGATGGGGGGCATCTTGCGAACAGGGTGGGAGAGAATCCATGTCGGACGTCGACGAGAAGCTGACCTTGGAGGTGCTCAAGAAGCTGCAGCAGCGGCTTCTCCACGCTGAACGGCGAATCGGGATCTACGAGATTCAGCTCAACGCGTTCCGTCAGCAACACGTCGAGGTGCTGCAGGATCTCCGCACGATCTATCAACTGCTCGGCCACCACCATGACCGCCTCGGCGGAGCCGATGCGTCACATCGCAAAGCGACGCTCGTCCCGGACGATCCACACTGAAGCTCGCATCCAGCGCTGCATCATATGCTTCGTTGGCGCAGGCTCCGCTGATTCGTTTGCGCTGCGAGACAACGCAAACGACAACACCTCATCATCAGCCGGGCATCGATCAAACACATCATGGACAGAATCGCCTGTTGAGATTCCGCATGGACCGAAGCCGCGGGCGCCAAAGGGAACATTCCTCTCAACGCTCCGTTATAAGCCCCGGAATGAACGACGGGATTTTGCAATGTCCGACACCTACATCATCGAGGTCAGCTCTCAGGCGGCAGGAATCGTCGTCCGCGATCGCGGCGGCTTTCGCTTCTTCGCCGCGTCGCACCGCTTCAATGCGCTCGAGGGCCAGGTGTTTCGCAATGCCCGTGAGGCCGAACGCGCCGCGTTGCGCATCATCACGGGCGAGCTGAGCGCAGCCGCCTGAGTCGAGGAACGCGCCGGCCTGCGCCATCGTAGTCGTCCGCGAGATGCGGCCATGCTCCTCCGCCAGGCCGGTGATTGTTGCGGTGCGTCCAGGCTCTTCCTGCATTGACCCTTGACTCGATCAGCATCACCATGGTGCAGCTTGTCGCGAAAGCTTGCCATGGCCGTCCTGTCCCAACGCCAGACCGACATCCTCAACATCGCCCGCGCCTCCGGCCGCGTCATGGTGGAGGATCTGTCGCGCCGGTTCGAAGTGTCGGCGCAGACCATTCGCAAGGATCTCAACGATCTCTGCGAGCAGCGGGCGCTGACCCGCATCCATGGCGGCGCGATCATCGCCTCGGGGGTCGAGAACCTCGCTTATGAGGCGCGGCGCTTCGTCGCTGCGGACGAGAAGAAAGCGATCGGCGCGATCGCGGCCGCGCGCATTCCCAACGGCTCCTCGCTCTTCATCAATATCGGCACGACGACGGAGGAGGTGGCGAGCGCGCTCACCTCGCATCAGGATCTGCTCGTCATCACCAACAATCTCAATGTCGCGATGCTGCTCTATCCGCATCCGCGCATCGAGGTGATCGTGGCCGGCGGCAGCGTGCGGCGCTCGGATGGCGGCGTGATCGGCTCGACCGCGACGCAGCTGATCGGCCAGTTCAAGGTCGACTACGCCATCATCGGGGCGTCGGCGATCGACGAGGAGGGTGCGCTCCTCGACTTCGACTATCGCGAGGTGCAGGTCGCGCAGGCGATCATCGCCAACGCGCGCAGCGTGATGCTGGTCGCCGATTCCACCAAGCTCCACCGTAGCGCCCCGGTGCGCATCGCCCATCTCAGCCAGATCCAGACCTTCGTCACCGACCGTCCCTTGCCGGATGGATTGGCCAGCCTCTGCCACAGCAGGGGCATCGAGGTGATCTCGGCCATGCCCGCCGACGAGGCGGATGACGCGGCCGAGGCAAACGAAAGCGCCTCCCCCTCCGTGCTCCGCCGCGCCTGAGCCCCCGCCACCCCTACAGGCTCTTTGATCCCGGTTTGGGCAGGTTTTGCCGAAGCTGGGGCCAACCTGCGAATTTCGATTTGCTTTCACTTTCGTTTGTGTTTAACTCGAAACCGAAAGTGAAATCGCCGACGGAAGGCGATTGCTCGGGGGATGCGTCTGTTGGAGCGGATCTACGACCTCGCCATTGTCGGAGGCGGCGTGAATGGCTGCGGCATCGCGCGCGATGCGGCCGGACGCGGGAATTCCGTTTTTCTCTGCGAAATGAACGATCTGGCGAGCGGAACCTCGTCATGGTCGACCAAGCTCGTCCATGGCGGCCTGCGCTATCTGGAATATTACGAGTTTCGGCTCGTGCGCGAGGCGCTGATCGAGCGCGAGATCCTGTGGCAGATCGCGCCCCACATCATCCGCCCGCTGCGTTTCGTTCTGCCGCATCATTCCGGCCTGCGACCGGCCTGGCTGCTGCGCCTCGGTTTGTTCCTCTATGACCATCTCGGTGGCCGCAAGCTCTTGCCGCCGACGCGCTCGGTGAACCTGCGCAGCGACGAGGTCGGTCGTCCCTTGATTGCCGGGCGCTACGCCACCGGCTTCGAATATTCCGATTGCTTCGTCGATGACGCACGCCTCGTGGTGCTGACCGCGCGCGATGCCGCCGACCGCGGTGCCGAGATCCGCACCCGCACCCGCGCGACCGAGATCCGCCAGGACGGCAGCGTCTGGCTCGTGACGACCGAGAACACCCAGACCGGCGAGCGCGAGACCATCAAGGCGCGCGCGCTGGTGAATGCCGCCGGGCCGTGGGTCGAGCAGGTGCTGTCGACCGGTGCCGGCGTCAATGCGAAGGCCAAGGTGCGGCTGGTGCAGGGCTCGCACATCGTGGTGCGCAAGCTCTACGATCACGACCGCGCCTACATCTTCCAGAACGCCGACGGCCGCATCATCTTCGCCATTCCCTATCAGCAGGATTTTACGCTGATCGGCACCACCGATCGCGACTACCAGGGCGATCCGGCCAAGGTGAAGGCGACCGACGAGGAGATCGCCTATCTCTGCGCCGCGCTCGGCGAGTACATCGCGAAGCCGGTGACGCCGGCCGATGTGGTGTGGAGCTATTCCGGCGTGCGTCCGCTGTATGATGACGGCGCGAGCGAAGCCAAGGCTGCGACGCGCGACTACGTCTTCGAGCTCGATACGCCCGGCGGCCTGCCGCTGCTCTCGATCTATGGCGGCAAGATCACCACTTACCGGCGCTTGTCGGAGGAGGCCCTCGAGCGCCTTGGTCCTTATCTGAAGGGCGCCAAAGCGGAGGAGGGCTGGACCGGCAAGGCAAAGCTGCCCGGCGGCGACATGTCAGTCGACGCGGTCGCCGCGCTGATTGCGGATCTCCGCAAGACCTATCCGTTCCTGACCGACGCGCATGCGAAGCGCATCGCGCATGCCTATGGCACGCGGGCCAAGACCATGCTCGCGGGTGCGACATCTTCGGCCGATCTGGGCCAGGATTTCGGTGGCACCTTGACGGAGCGTGAAGTCAGGTACCTGATGACGAATGAGTGGGCGTTGACGGCCGAGGACATCGTGTGGCGGCGATCGAAGCTGGGGTTGCGGATGTCGGCGGCTGAGATCGCCGCGCTCGATGCGTGGATCATCGCCAGCCGCGAGCGCGCGGCCGCGACGGCGCGTGAAGCCGGGGGACGCGCATGAGCGTCACGCTCGATCACGTCTCGCGCGTCGTCGATGGCGTCACCACGATTCGCGACGTCTCGCTGACGTTGCAGCGGGGAACGCTGAGCGTGCTGCTCGGCCCGACCCTGTCCGGAAAGACCTCGATCATGCGGCTGCTCGCCGGCCTGGACAAGCCGACCACCGGCCGCGTGCTGGTCGACGGCAAGGACGTCACCGGCGCCGACGTGCGGCAACGCTCGGTCGCGATGGTCTATCAGCAGTTCATCAACTATCCCTCGCTGACCGTTTATGAGAACATCGCATCGCCGCTGCGCGTGCAGGGCAAGCCGCGCGAGGAGATCGAGAAGCGCGTGGCGGAAGCCGCGAGGCTGCTCCGGCTCGAGCCTTATTTGAAGCGCACACCGTTGCAGCTCTCCGGCGGTCAGCAGCAGCGCACGGCCATGGCGCGGGCACTCGTGAAGGGCGCCGATCTCGTGCTGCTCGACGAGCCCTTGGCCAATCTCGACTACAAGCTGCGCGAGGAGTTGCGGACCGAATTGCCGCGCATCTTCGAGGCGTCGGGAGCGATCTTCGTCTATGCCACCACCGAGCCGTCGGAAGCGTTGCTGCTCGGCGGCCGCACCATCTGCATGTGGGAAGGCGAGGCGCTGCAGGCGGGTGACACCGCGTCCGTGTACCGCCGTCCCGACACCTTGCGCGTCGGCCAGGTGTTCTCCGATCCGCCGATGAACATTGTCGATATCCAGAAGCGCGGCGACAGCGTCGAATACGCAGGGAGCGTCAAGGCGCCCGCCATTGGGCTGTATGCCGATCTGCCCGATGGCAGCTACCGCGTCGGCTTCCGTCCGCACCAGCTTGGGCTGGCCAAGGGCGACGGCAGCCACGGCCGCCACGCTTTTCCGGCGACCGTCTCGGTCACTGAGATCACGGGCTCGGAGAGCTTCGTGCATCTCAAGCGCGACGGCCTGAACTGGGTCGCCGTGCTGCACGGCGTGCATGAATACGAGCCCGGCGAAGTGCTCGATGCCGTGCTCGATCCCACCAACGTGTTCGTGTTCGACGCCAGCGACCGTCTGGTCGCGGCGCCGGCGATCTGAGGGAGATGCCGCATGGCCCGCATTGACCTCGAAGGTCTGGCCCACTCCTACGGCAACGGCAGCGACGTCGAGAGCTACGCGCTGAAGCCGGTGACGATGACGTGGCGCCAGGGCGGCGCCTATGCGCTGCTCGGCCCATCCGGCTGTGGTAAGACGACGCTCCTGAACCTGATCTCCGGCATTCTCACGCCGTCGCACGGCAAGATCCTGTTCGACGGCACCGACATCACCAAAGCGTCCACCCGCGAGCGCAACATCGCGCAGGTGTTCCAGTTCCCGGTGATCTACGACACGATGACCGTCGGCGAGAACCTCGCCTTCCCGCTGAAGAACCGCGGCGTGCCCAAGGCCGAGATCGACAAGCGCGTCGCCGAGATCGCGCGGCTCCTGGATCTCACGCCGGATCTCAATCGCAAGGCGACGCGGCTCACCGCCGATGCCAAGCAGAAGATCTCGCTCGGCCGCGGCCTGGTGCGTTCCGACGTTGCCGCCGTGCTGTTCGACGAGCCGCTGACGGTGATTGATCCGGAGCTGAAATGGCAGCTGCGTTCGAAGCTGAAGGCGCTGCATCGCGAGCTCGATCTCACGATGATCTACGTCACCCACGACCAGACGGAGGCACTGACCTTCGCCGACACCGTCGTCGTGATGCATGACGGCCGCGTCGTGCAGAGCGGCACGCCGGCCGAGCTGTTCGACAAGCCCGCGCACACCTTCGTCGGCTATTTCATCGGCTCGCCCGGCATGAACATCCTCTCCGCCGAAGTGAAGGGACGCGAGGCTCGCATCGACGGCCACACGCTGCAGCTTGCGCGCAGCTATGACGCGCTGCCGGCCGGCGCCAAGATCGAGATCGGCGTGCGGCCGGAATTCGTCGATGTCGCCGCGCCCGGGCCGGGCCTGCTCGACGCCAATATCGAGCGCGTCGACGATCTCGGCCGCATCCGCTTTGCGCGCGTCCGTGTCGGCGACGTCAAGTTCGCCGCGCGCTTGCCCGCTGGCTTCTCGCCATCGGGCTCGGCAATCGGGTTGAAGTTCAATCCTGCCTATGTCCACGTCTATGCCGACAGCCGTCTGGTCGAGGGAGCCTGAGTGATGGACAAGACCATCAACAACAAGGCCTGGTTCCTGGTGCTGCCGGTGTTCCTGCTGGTCGCGTTCTCCGCGATCCTGCCGCTGATGACGGTGGTGAACTATTCGATGCAGGACACCTTCGGCAACAACCAGTTCTTCTGGAATGGCGTCGGCTGGTTCAAGGAGCTGCTCGATCCCTCCACCGATCTCGGCGGCCGCTTCGTCGCCTCGCTGTGGCGCAATTTGATCTTCTCCGCCCGCTATTCTCGCCATCGAGGTGCCGCTCGGCATCGTGATTGCGCTGGCCATGCCACGGCAGGGCTGGACCGTGGCGTTCACCCTGGTTGTGCTGGCCTTGCCGCTGCTGATTCCGTGGAACGTGGTCGGGACCATCTGGCAGATCTTCGGGCGTCCCGACATCGGCCTGCTGGGCTATGTGCTCAACCATGTCGGCCTCGACTACAACTACGTCTCCAACGATGCCGACGCCTGGTTCACGGTCATCCTGATGGACGTCTGGCACTGGACCAGCCTGGTGGCGCTGCTGTGCTACTCCGGCCTCAAATCGATCCCGGACGCCTACTACCAGGCGGCACAGATCGACGGCGCCTCGCGCTGGGCGGTGTTCACCGCGATCCAGCTGCCGAAGATGCACCGCGTGCTGCTGATCGCCGTGCTGCTGCGCTTCATGGACAGCTTCATGATCTACACCGAGCCGTTCGTGGTCACCGGCGGCGGACCGGGCAACTCGACGACCTTCATCTCGATCGAGCTCGTCAAGATTGCGCTCGGCCAGTTCGATCTCGGCAAGGCCGCTGCGCTGTCGCTGGTCTACAATCTGATCATCCTGATCGTCTGCTGGGTATTCTACACCATCATGACCAATGCCGGCGCCGAGCGCCGGCCGGTGGAAGGGGGCGCGAAATGAACACCATTCCGGGCCGTCGGGTCATCATCTCGCTGTTCCTGGTCTTCCTGCTGTTGCCGATCTACTGGCTCGTCAACATGAGCTTCAAGACCAACACCGAGATTGTCTCGACCATGACGCTGTGGCCGCATCAGCCGACCATCGCGAACTACATGCGCATCTTCACCGACGAGAGCTGGTATTCCGGCTACATCAACTCGCTGAAATACGTCGTCATCAACACCGTGATCTCGATCGCCGTGGCGCTGCCGGCAGCCTATGCGTTTGCGCGCTACCGCTTCCTCGGCGACAAGCATCTGTTCTTCTGGCTGTTGTCGAACCGCATGGCGCCGGCGGCGGTGTATGCGCTGCCCTTCTTCAATCTCTATTCGGCGATCGGGCTGTTCGATACGCCCTGGGCGGTGGCGCTGGCGCATTGCATCTTCAACATCCCGCTCGCGGTCTGGATTCTCGAGGGCTTCGTCTCGTCCGTGCCGCGCGAGATCGACGAGACGGCGTTCCTCGATGGCTATTCGTTCCCGCGCTTCTTCATCAAGATCCTGGTGCCGTTGATCGCCAGCGGCATCGGCGTCGCCGCGTTCTTCTGCTTCATGTTCTCCTGGGTCGAGCTGTTGCTGGCGCGCACGCTGACTGCGACCGAGGCCAAGCCGATCTCGGCGATCATGACGCGAACGGTGTCCGCCGCCGGCATGGATTGGGGCCTGCTCGCCGCCGCCGGCGTGCTGACGATCATCCCGGGCGCGCTGGTCATCTGGTTCGTCCGCAACTACATCGCGCGCGGCTTCGCGCTGGGACGGGTGTGATGATGGGACGAGTTCGCAGCCAAGCACTCGGTGCGCTCCCTCCCCCCTTGTGGGGGAGGGTCGGGGTGGGGGGTACCCCTCGGGCAGTTTTTGCGGAGACCCCCACCCCCGACCCCTCCCCGCAAGGGGGAGGGGAGCGCACCGCGCTCGGTGCTGGAGTTTTCAACCTCTCTGGCAGAAAGGTTTGAGCCATGGACAGTCTCGCATGGATGGCGTGGACCTTGCCGACGGCGATCTTCTTCGCGGCGCTCGCCTGCACGCTTGCCATCATGACGCTGCTCGCTGCGCGGTATCCTGAGGTCGAGCGGGTCGGTGTGCTGCGCATTCCGACCACGCGCGGCGATCGGCTGTTCATTTCGCTGATCTTGGCGGCGGTCATCCATCTGGCATGGATCGCCCTGGTCGGAACCGATACGATTGCAACCTTGCCGGTCGGCGAGGAAGGATATGAGATCTCGAGCCTGTGGCTCGCAACCGTGGTTTCGCTTGCCTCGGCCGCTGCGATCTTTCGCATCGTCTGAGCAAACGAGAACGACCAGATCCGGGGGGAACCCGGGCCTGAAAAAAGTCTGTCGCTGCAACGGAGGAACACCATGCGACATCTGCCGGTAAGGAACGGGCCTGCGACGAGGGCAAGGGCCTGGATGATGACGAGCGCGGTTGCGCTGATGGCGGCGTCGGCCGCGATCACCGCGCCTGCGCGAGCCGACGAGGCTGCTGCCAAGAAGTGGATCGACTCCGAATTCCAGCCGTCCACGCTCTCCAAGGACGACCAGTTGAAGGAGATGCAGTGGTTCATCAAGGCCGCGCAGCCCTTCAAGGGCATGGAGATCAATTTCGTCTCCGAGACCCTGACCACGCACGAGTACGAGGCCAAGACGCTGGCCAAGGCGTTCGAGGAAATCACCGGCATCAAGGTCAAGCACGACATCATCCAGGAAGGTGACGTCGTCGAGAAGATCCAGACCCAGATGCAGTCCGGCAAGAACGTCTATGACGGCTGGATCAACGATTCCGACTTCATCGGCACCCACTTCCGCTACGGCCAGGCTGTCGACCTGACGGAGTGGATGGCGGGCGAGGGCAAGGACGTCACCAACCCGATGCTCGACGTCAAGGACTTCATCGGGACGTCGTTCACCTCGGCGCCGAACGGCCATCTCTATCAGCTGCCGGACCAGCAGTTCGCCAACCTCTATTGGTTCCGCTACGACTGGTTCACCAATCCGGACTACAAGGCCAAGTTCAAGGCCAAGTATGGCTACGACCTCGGCGTGCCCGTGAACTGGTCGGCCTATGAGGACATCGCTGATTTCTTCACCAACGACATCAAGGAAATCAACGGCGTCAAGGTCTATGGTCACATGGACTATGGCAAGAAGGACCCGTCGCTCGGCTGGCGCTTCACCGACGCCTGGCTGTCGATGGCCGGCAACGGCGACAAGGGCCTGCCGAACGGTCTGCCCGTCGACGAATGGGGCATCCGCATGGAAGGCTGCCGTCCGGTCGGCTCCTCGATCGAGCGCGGCGGCGACACCAACGGTCCCGCAGCCGTCTACTCGATCACCAAGTACCTCGACTGGATGAAGAAGTATGCTCCGCCGCAGGCGCAGGGCATGACCTTCTCCGAGTCGGGGCCGGTGCCGTCGCAGGGCAACATCGCCCAGCAGATCTTCTGGTACACCGCCTTCACCGCCGACATGGTCAAGCCTGGCCTGCCGGTGATGAACGCCGACGGCACGCCGAAATGGCGCATGGCCCCGTCGCCGCACGGCTCGTATTGGAAGGAAGGCATGAAGCTCGGCTATCAGGACGTCGGCTCGCTGACGCTGCTGAAGTCGACCCCGGTCGACCGCCGCAAGGCGGCCTGGCTCTATCAGCAGTTCATCGTCTCCAAGACGGTCAGCTTGAAGAAGAGCCATGTCGGTCTCACCTTCATCCGTGAATCCGACATCTGGGACAAGTCGTTCACCGAGCGTGCGCCGAAGCTCGGCGGCCTGATCGAGTTCTACCGCTCGCCCGCGCGCGTGCAGTGGACCCCGACCGGCAACAACGTGCCGGACTATCCGAAGCTCGCGCAGCTGTGGTGGCAGAACATCGGCGATGCGTCGTCCGGTGCGAAGACTCCGCAGCAGGCGATGGACGCGCTCGCGGCGGCTCAGGACTCCGTCCTCGAGCGTCTCGAGAAGTCCAAGGTCCAGGGCGACTGCGGTCCGAAGCTGAACAAGAAGGAATCGGCCGAGTTCTGGTTCAACAAGTCGGCCAAGGACGGCAACATCGCTCCGCAGCGCAAGCTCGCGAACGAGAAGCCGAAGGGCGAGACGATCGACTACGACACCCTGATCAAGTCGTGGCCGGCCTCTCCGCCGAAGCGCGCCGAAGCCAAGTAAGCATCTTGTCAAAGGGAGCGCCCGACTTGATCGGGCGCTCCAGTCACCTCAAGGCCGGGAGCGATCCCGGCCTTTTCTTTTGTCCGGCAAGTGAGCATCTCCCGCTCCAATCGGGAATTCTTCCCGGGTCACCTGGGACAACTTCCACGGCGCAAGCGCCTTGAAGCCGATGAGGACAGGCGGCACTCTTCCTCATCGGGATTTGTCGTGGTCTTCGCCGCGACTTTGCCCCAACGACGCGAAACAACAAGGCCTCGGCACGATCCGGCGTCGCTCCATGCGATCGGCGCTCAATCGTGATCACCAATCACGGGGCCATCGAGGGAGTTCGGCCATGGATCAGGCGCACATCGCCAGTCTCGCGAGCACGCTGCCCGAAGCGTTGTCGCCCTGGACCATGTTCATGCAGGCCGACATGGTCGTGAAGGCGGTCATGATCGGACTGGCGCTGGCGTCGGTCGCGACCTGGACCGTTCTCGTGGTCAAGACGATCCAGCTACGCTCCGCGCTGCGCACGGCGCGCGGTGCGCTCGGAGTTGCCGTCGCTGCGCGCTCATTGTCGGATGCGACGGGACGAAGTGCCGCCGAGGACGGCGTGGTCGGGCGCCTGCTTGCGGTTGCCGAGGACGAGATCGACAAGTCGCGCGGCCTGCCGGCGGATGGCATCAAGGAGCGTGTGGCCTGGCAGTTCGAGCGGATCGAGGCCGGCGCGGTGGCGCGGATCGGACGCGGCATCGGCATTCTCGCGACCGTCGGTGCGGTCGGCCCGTTCGTCGGCCTGTTCGGCACCGTCTGGGGCATCATGAACAGCTTCATCGGCATCTCGCACACCCACACCACCAACCTCGCGGTGGTCGCGCCTGGCATCGCCGAGGCGCTGCTCGCGACCGCCTTCGGCCTTGCGGCGGCGATTCCCGCCGTCGTCATCTACAACCTGTTCGCGCGCGCGACCGGCGGCTATCGCGCCGTCATCGCCGATGCATCGGTGGCGGTGTTGCGCCTGGTCAGCCGCGACCTCGACCGCCAGCATGCCGGTCCGGCCGAGGCGCGGCGCAGCGCCATCCGCGCCGTCGACGCGCCGCTGCTGTCGATCGCCAATCCGGCGGAGTAGGCCATGGCCGTCAAGCTCGCCAAGCGTCCCGACGCCTTCGAGGAGACGCACGACATCAACGTGACGCCGTTCATCGACGTCATGCTGGTGCTGCTGATCATCTTCATGGTGGCGGCGCCGCTCGCCACCGTCGACATTCCGGTCAATCTGCCCGCCATCTCCGCCGAGCCGCAGCCGCGCGCGGAGACGCCGGTGTTCGTGACCTTCAAGGCCGACCGCTCGCTCGCCGTCGGCGACCAGAGCGTGGCGCAGGGGGATATCGCAGCCACGCTCGATGCAGCAACCAACTCAGATCACGGCCAGCGCGTGCTGCTGCGCGCCGACCAGACGCTGCCCTATGGCGAGGTGATGGCGCTGATGAACAGCTTGCGCCGCGCCGGCTACACCAAGGTGGCGCTGGTCGCGCTGGAAGATCGAGCCGCGCCGTGAGCGTCCTGGCGCTCGATCCGTTTGATCATGACGACCGCCGCGAGCGGACGCTGTGGACCGTCGCCGCCTTGGCGGTGGCCGGCCTGCATGTCGGGCTTGCGGTCGGCTATTTGTTGTTGCGGCCGGCGCCACAAGGGCGCGCCGAGGCGCCGGCGTTCGATGTCGTGTTCACGCCGGCCGTCGTGAGCGAGCCGGCGCCTGCTACTCAGGACGTGCCGCAGGCAGAGCCGTCGCCTGTAGAGCCGCCGAAGCAGGAGGCTAAGGAGCAGCCCGTTGCGCGCGAGGCCGTCGCGGAGCCCGTGCCGCAGCCGTCCTCCGAGCCTAAGCCGCAAGTCATGGCGCAGCCGCAGCCCGTGCCTGACGTGATGCCCACACCAGAGCCCGCGCCGCAGGTCGCGCTCGCGCCCGAGCCGCCGCGCGCCGATGACGTCGTGCTGCCGCCTCCGCCGCCGCCGAAACCGATCGAGGCCAGACCGCCAGAGGCGAAGCCCGCTCCCGTGCAAGAGCGCGTCGAGCGCAAGCCATCCGAGAGGAAGGTCGAGAAGAAGCCGGCGCCGCCGAAGCAGATTGCGGCGTTGCCAAGCCGGCCGGCCCGTTCGGCCGCTGCGCCGAACTCCGGCGCCGACAGCGAGGGCGCGCGGCAGGGCAGGGCGAGCTGGAACAGCGAGTTCATCGCTCATTTCCGGCGCTACAACAGCATGGCGGCCGGCGGCAAAGAGGGAGGAACGGTCAGCGTCAGCGCTGTCATCGCGCGCAACGGACGCCTCGTGTCGCGCCGGGTCGCCACGAGCTCCGGCTCCGCCATCGTGGACCGCGCCGCGCTCGAGCTGGTGGATCGCGCCCAGCCGTTCCCGCCATTTCCGGCCGAGATGACCCAGGCTCAAACGTCGCTGGTGATCCCGATCCGCGTCCGGCCCCAGTGAGCGAGAAGGCCAGCCGCGACGTTGGCCTGGGGGGCCGAATGAAATGGCGCTCTACTTGGAGCACTCCGTCAGGTCGGTGTCTCGCACGACGAACTGCGCGCCTTCCTTGAGCTCGATGTTCTTGGCGATGCAGGTGCGGCCGCCTTGTTCGGACAGCTTGATGTCGTAGCGGCCTGATTTCACGCCGACCATGGTCATGCGCTCATTGTGGTCGACCATACCTTCGTCGTCGTTCTTGCACTGATCGACGCCCCAGTTCTTGGTTCCGGCGGCTGCGAGATACATCTTCACGATGGTCTGCCCGGTGCGGTTGAGAAAGCGCGGGCCGTCCTCGGCTGAGGCGGCGGAGCCGGCCAGCAGGAGAACGACGCAGGCGGTGACGAGGCGACGCATGACGAGTCCTTTTGGTAGGTTGAGTTGAAGCGAGCAGGGCGCGCGGCGAGATCAGAAATCCTTGCCGATGCTGGTTTTGATCGCGAGGCCGCGCGACGCGTTGGTGAGGCCGTAGCCGACGCCGAAGCTGAACTCGAAGCCTTTGAACTTGGTGTCGGCGACGGCATAGAGCGTCTGCATCTGTTGATTCCACGGCAGGATGTGGCCGATCGGTCCGAGATTGGAGAAATGCTCGATGCCGACGGTCCAGCGGTCGCTGAGCCGTTTGACGAAACGTACCGACGGCTCGAACGCCGAGCCGGCGCCGTCGATGCCGAATGTCATGTTGGCGTTGAAGATCAGTTGATAGTCGTTGGGCAGGTTGACACCGATGATCGGGGTGAACATCTGGGACACCCGCGGCGTCGCCTCCTGCACGAAGCGAGGCGCGCCCGGCTGGCCGGCGCCGGCCTTGTTGGCGACCCACAGATCCGGCGTGAGGCCGCCCTGCGGCGCCAGGATGGTGCGCGACACGAGGCCGAGAAAAACCGTGCGCTCGAGCCGGTCGCCCTGGATGAAGGTCTGGCGAATGGTGACGCCGCCGGACTGGAATGAGTAGCCGGGCACGCCATTGTCCATCACGTTGCCCATGGCCATCGGCACGTTGGCGCGCGCGATGGCGTAAGGCGAGGTCAGCGCGATCTCGTACCATTCGGTCGGCGAGTAGCCGATCTCGGTCTCGCCGGTGAGCGCGCGCTGCGTGGCACGGCGGCCGTTGTTCTGCTGTTGCGGATTGAAGGTCGTGACATAGCCGAAGCGCTGCTCGACCTGGAAGTGACCTGGCGAGGCCGGGTCGTTGCCCTGGATCTCCTCGGCCGCGGCGCTGATCGGTGCGAGCAGCAGGACAGCGGCGGCCTTGCACCATCGCGCTGGTCCGTGTCGTCGTCTCGCGATGCCGCCCGATTGCATACCTCGTGCTCCCCCTGAGATGAACAGCTAACGAGTCGGCAGGGCGAAAACATGCGGCGGCCTCGGCCGAAAGGTGACGCAATCGGGAAACGATCAGTTGATGGTCGCCGCAATCATCAGCGTCGCGGCCGCATCCCCGGGCAATAGGGATGTTTTGGCAATCGGATCGGGATGTTTTGACCGGGACAATGTGGCGGACGATCTGCAAGTGAATCTCAAGGGCGCGATGAATGTGGCGCGTTACAAACACAATGAGGTCACAGAACGGAGAAACCATGCGTTGCAGCGTGAATTGCTGATCGCCGGATCGGCCAGAGAATGATATGCCCGTGCATCAGAACCTCGGCCAGCATCACCGCTTGTTAGCTCAGCCGGTGAGGTTGGGATTGACGATCGCGCTCCTGCTATCGACGCTCGTGCTGCTGGAGAGACCCGCCGTCGCCCAGGCGTCGCTACGCGATCAGCTGGAGGCCTGGTGGAATGAAACGCAAATCGGCAAGAGCAGAGCGCGAAAGAGCTGCGTCGCATCCGAGCCCGGGTGCAAGGGACGCAAGGCTACGCGGACTGCGAGAGGCCGCGACGGAGCCAAGGTCACGCTGGCGGCCGAGGCTCGGGAGCGTGCGGGGAAGCGTCGACGACATGTTGCAGTCGATGCCCGGGCTGAGGGCGGAGGAGGTGTGCTCGACGAGGACACAGGCCCGCGTCGCGACCGTCCAGGGAGATATTTCCTGCATGGGCCCAGGTTCTAGTCCCGATGCTCCCGGCGCTAATTTCCCGGCTGTCTCGTTCTTGCACTTGCGAAACCGCCGGGGCTCGCCTAGGTCAACTCCTACATGCGTAATCCGGTCAAGCCGGCAGCACTCGCATCAGTTGTTGCAGCGCCCTCATCGCCGCCCCCCATCGGACGGCGGAGCCAAAGGATCAATTCGATGAATTTGAAATTGATGATGACGGCGGCAGCCGTCGGTATGGCCGCGATCGTCGGCACGTCCACGGTCGCAGTGAGCGCCTCGGCTCCTTCCAAGCTGCTGACCTCGATCGATCCCGACAAGGATGGCACGGCCGACATGAACGAGGTCCGCGCCGCGGCCGGTGCCCTGTTCGACAAGCTCGACCGCGATCACGACGGCACGCTGGATGCCAAGGAGCTGCGTGGCCGCGTCTCGGCCAAGGACCTCAAGGCCGCTGATCCGGACAATGACGGCACCCTGACCAAGGACGAGTATCTCGCGCTGGTCGAGGGACGCTTCAAGGCCGCCGATCCCGACAATGACGGCACGCTCGACTCCAAGGAGCTGAAGTCGGTCGCCAAGCTGCTGAAGTAGGATTGCGGTCCCGACTGGACCGATCGACGCAAGAACGAGGCCTGCGCCGGGAGACCGCCGCGGGCCTTGTCGTTTTGAGCTTCACCCGCGCTGGGACGTGCGGGATGTCGGGCAGAGCTCACAGGCCCGGTCGTGACATCTCCACGGCGAGGCGCACCAAGTCGGGCAGGCTGCGCGCGCCGAGCTTCTGCCGCAGCCGATAGGTCAGGTTGATGACGGTCTTGTAGCTGATCCCGAGCTGGTCAGCGATGGCCTGATAGGATTTGGCCTGCGCAAGCAGCGCGAGCGCTTGGCGTTCGCGCTGCGTCAGCGACGCCTCAGAGGTCCCCTCGGCATCGGCTCGGAGCATGGCGATTCGGGTGGCGAGCTGCGGATCCAGATAGGTGCCGCCAGCGCGCACCTGCTCCAGCGCCTTCGGCAGCTCCTGTGGCGCGGCATCCTTCAACAGATAGCCGCTGGCACCGGCGTCGATCGCGACGCGGACGATGCGCGGATCGGCCAGCATGCTGAAGACGAGAATCCTGGCTCCAGGGTCATGCGACCGCATCCGCTCGATCAAGCCGATCCCACCGAGCTCATCGCCCTTCAGACGCAGATCGACGACGGCTGCATCCGGCTTATCGCGAACATAGGCTTCGTAGCCGCTGTCGGCATCATACGCCTCGGATAACGAGCCGATTCCGGCCGCAGCCAGAAGCGAGTGGCAAGCCGTGATCACCACCGGATGGTCATCGACGAGCAGAACACGATACATCCGTTGAAGGTCTCGCCCTTGGCGCCGGTCGTGCCGGCTTGTTTCCATCACGCGAGTTCCCTTGCAAACCAGAACCGAGTGCGGCAGTGCGGCTGAGCCGGGGAGAGAATTTGGCAACATTGTCGCAAGTTGCCGGATTCGGGAAGAATGTCCCTAGCGAGGGAAGAATAATCCCCATTGCGACAGTATTGGCCGCTGCTTTACCAATGTTAACGTTCGTAAACTGTGGGAATTGACTGGATTTGGAGCGGGTGGGGCTCAGGGGCGTGAGCTGACTCCGACCGGTCGACAAGAAACTGGGGGCCGTCTTGACCAGACTCTCGGCGCTGAAGAGTGCTCTACTCGCGACCTGTGCGTTGCTACCTGATGTTGTGTGCGCGCAGGAGGCGCTGCCGACCTTCGATGTCGTCAACGTCTCGCCCGTCCAGGGCAGCGAGATGTCGAAGGACAAGATCCCGTCCAATGTCGAAACCATCGGCGCGCGCGAGCTCGATCACACCCGGGCGCCGTCGCTGCTCGACAACATCCTGCAATCGGTGCCCGGCGTATCCTTGAGCGACCAGACCGGCAACACGTTTCAGCGCGACCTCAACTATCGCGGCCAAACTGCGTCGCCGGTGCTCGGCACACCGCAGGGCATCGCGGTCTACCAGAACGGCACCCGCATCAACGAAGCCTTCGGCGACGTCGTCAACTGGGACCTGATTCCGGAGATGGCGATCGCGCGCATGACCTTGATGCCGAACAATCCGCTGTTCGGCCTCAACGCCACCGGTGGCGCGCTGTCGATCGAAATGAAGAACGGCTTCACCTATCAGGGCGGAGAAGCGCAGCTGTTCGGTGGCTCGTTCGGCCGCATCCAGTCGGGCGCGCAGTATGGCTGGAACAACGGCACCTACTCGGCCTATATCGCGGCGGAGGGTGCCTATGACCGCGGCTGGCGCGACTACTCGTCGGCCTCGCAGGTCCGGCGCATGTATGCCGATTTCGGCGCGCGCGGCGACAATACCGAATTCCATCTGTCCTTCACCGGCGCCGACAACAAGCTCGGCTCGGTGGCGGCCACCCCGATCGAGATGCTGAACCGGCGCTGGTCCAGCGTCTACACCTGGCCGCAATCGTTGCGGCTGCAGATGCAGATGGTGCAGGCCAGCCTGAAGTGGGCGCCGACGGACACGCTGTCGATCCAGGCCAACGGATACTACCGTAACTACAAGTCGTCGCGCCTCGACGGCAACGGCACCGAGGTGCAGGATGGCGGCGGCGTGTTCGTCCTCGAGGACGCCGCCGGCACCCCGTGGGACATCAACCGCAATGGCCCCACCGCCAACACGCTGGCCGCCGATACCGCGCTCGGCCAAATCGACCGCAACACGGTCAAGACCGACAGCTATGGCGGCTCGCTGCAGGCGACGTCGACCACGCAGGTCTTCGGCCATGACAACCATTTCGTCGTCGGCGCCAGTGTCGATCACGGCAACACCAACTTCCAGGCGACCTCCGAGCTCGGCACCATCGATAACAATTTGTTCGTCACCGGCCTCGGCGTCTATATCGACCAGCCCAATGCCGGGCTCGCGCCCGTCAACCTGAACGCCAAGAACACCTATCTCGGCATCTACGCGACCAACACCTTCGACATCACCTCGCAGCTGGCGCTGACCGCCGGCGGCCGCTTCAACTGGGCGCAGATCAATCTGCGCGACCAGACCGGCTTCGGACCGCTGCTCAACAGCAACAACAATTTCCAGCGCTTCAACCCGGTGGTCGGCCTGACCTACAAGATCACGCCTGATACGACCGCCTATGCCGGCTACTCCGAGGCCAACCGCGCGCCGACGCCGCTCGAGCTCGGCTGCTCCGATCCGGCCAATCCCTGCCTGATCGACAACTTCCTGATCGCCGATCCGCCGCTGAAGCAGGTCGTCTCGCGCACCGTCGAAGGCGGTCTGCGCGGCGAGATCTCCGGCGGCCGCTCGGCCTATGCCGCCGATCTGCCGGCCTATCGCAAGGCGCCGATCAAGTCGGTCGCGGTCGACGGCGGCTGGAAGCTGCGCTGGGGCCTCAGCCTGTTCCGCACCGAGAATTCCGACGACATCCTCCAGGTCGTCGATCCGCTCAACCCGGTGCGCGGCTATTTCAAGAACGCCGGCACCACGTTGCGCCAGGGTGTCGAGGCCAAGCTCGACCTGACCTGGAATCGCTGGACCGCCTACGCCAACTACACCTTCATCGACGCCACCTTCCGCAGCGCCTTCGACGTCAACGATCCGTTCCTGAAGGTTCCCGTCGGCGTCGTCTCCGGCAACCACATTCCCGGCATTCCGTCGCACCGCCTGAAGCTGGGTGCCGAATATGCCGTGACCGATGCCTGGAAGGTCGGTGCCAGCGTCAACTACGTGGGAAGCCAGTACCTGCTGCACGACGAGACCAATGTCTATCCGAAGGTCCCGTCCTATTGGGTCGTGAACCTGAATACGTCCTATCAGGTGACCAAGAACGTCGAGGTGTTCGGGCTGATCCAGAACCTGTTCAACCAGCGCTACTATTCGGCCGGCACCGTGTTCGATCCGGCCGGCTTCAACACGGCCGGTGGCGGAAATGCGTTTGTGATGAACGACCCGCGCAGCATGGTGCCCGGCATGCCGCTCGCGGCCTATGCCGGCATCCGCGCCAAGTTCTGAGGCGCTGAACCCCACAGGCGCAGCCGCGCTGCGCCACGGACGCCCCCCACCGTGGCAAGAAAGCCGGGAGAGATCCCGGCCTTCTTTGTTTTCAGCGAGTAGGGTGGGCAAAGGCGAGCCGATCCGCAAGCGACACGTTCCGCTCTATCGCGCGCCGTGCCCACCATTTCGTCCGTTGGTGCTGATGCATGGTGGGCACACGCCGCCTGACGGCGGCGCTTTGCCCACCCTACCCAATGACTACTCCGCCGCCTGCGCCGGCTTCAACGTCGGATAATCCGTATAGCCCTTCTCGCCGCCGCCATACAGCGTGGCGCGGTCGAGCTCGTTGAGCGGAGCGTTGGCCTTGAGACGCGCGACCAGATCGGGGTTGGCGATGAACGGGCGGCCGAAGGCGATCAGGTCGGCGGCGCCGGCCTCGAGCTGCTTGTCGGCGAGCGGGCGATCGTAGCCGTTGTTGGCGATATACGTCCCCTTGAAGCGCTTGCGCAGCGACGCATAGTCGAACGGTGCGACGTCGCGCGGGCCGCCGGTGGCGCCCTCGATGACGTGGATGTAGACGAGATTGAGCGCATTGAGCTGGTCGACGATGTAGTCGAACAGAGCCTGCGGATTGGAGTCGCTGATATCGTTGGCCGGCGTCACCGGCGACAGCCGGATGCCGGTCTTGTCGGCACCGATGGCGGCCGAGACCGCCTTGGCGACCTCCAACATCAGCCGGGCCCGGTTCTCGATCGAGCCGCCATAGGAGTCCGTGCGCTTGTTGGCGCCGTCCTTGGCGAACTGGTCGAGCAGATAGCCGTTGGCGCCGTGGATCTCGACACCGTCGAAGCCGGCCTCGATCGCGTTCAGCGCCGCCTGCTTGAAGGCGTCGACGATCCCCGGAATTTCAGCGAGCTCGAGCGCGCGCGGGGTCGAGACATCGGCGAAGGTGCCGCCGACGAAGGTCTTGGTCTTGGCGGGAATCGCCGAGGGCGCCACCGGTGCACCGCCGTCGGGCTGCAGCGAGACATGCGAGATGCGGCCGACATGCCAGAGCTGGATGAAGATGCGGCCGCCCTTGGCATGCACCGCGTCGGTCACCTTGCGCCAGCCGGCGATCTGCTCCTTGGAATAGATGCCGGGCGTGTCCTGATAGCCCTGGCCCTGCTGCGAGACCTGGCTGGCCTCGGAGATCAGCAGGCCGGCGCTGGCGCGCTGGGCATAATATTCCGCCGTCAGCGGCCCGGCGGCGAGGCCCGCGACGGCGCGATTGCGCGTCAGCGGCGCCATCACGACGCGATTGGCCAAGGTGATGGGGCCCAGATTGGTCGGCTCGAACAGTTTGGATGTGCTCATCGATGTCTTCCTGGGAGAGAGGAGAGGCTTGTGGTCAGTTGTGCATTGCGGTGGAGGCCGCAAGTCCATCAGCTATCCGCAGGATGCAGACGAGCCGTGAACCTGGCTCGTTTGCGAGCCTGCGATCAAACGCAGAACGCCGCCTCAGGCGACGCCGAGGAAGTCCCGCTTGCCAATCTCGACGCCGTTGTGGCGCAAGATTCCGTGGGCGATCGCGGCGTGGAAATAGAAGTTCGGAAACGAGACCCGGTTGACGAAATCCTGGCCCTTCAGCGTCACGCTGACGCCGCCCGCCGCCGGGAACGTGACGTCCCGGCCATCGGCGCCTTCGAATTGCTCGGGCTTGAAGGTCCTGAGGTAATCGACCGTCTTGGCGAGCCGCTGGCGCAACTCGGCAAAGCTCGTCTCGGTGTCGGGCGTGGTCGGGACCTCGCTATGGGTGATCCGCGCGCAGCCCTTGGCGGCGAAGTCGCAGGCGAGCTGGATCTGCTTGGAAAGCGGCAGCATGTCCGGGTAGAGCCGTGCGCCGAGCAGAACCTCCGGGGCGATCTTTCTGGCCTCGCAATGGGCTTCGGCCTTGCTGAGCAGCCCGGAAAGGCTGCCGAGGATCTGGAGGTAGGCCGGCACGGTCGAATCGTAAAAGGACATGATGCTCTCGCGAAAGGGAGGAGACGGCGCAAATGATGCGTGTTCCCGAGATGGGGCGGCGCGGAAGAGAATGCAACTGCATCTTTCTGCTGTTTCGCGGACATCCGTATAGCGGTGTTCCTCCATAAGAGATTAGGCGGCCAGCCCCTCGCAAAGTCGGCCACCCGACCTATCTGAAGACATCGCGGAACATTCGGGACTGACACCAGTTCGCCTAAGTTCCAGCGCGGTTGTCGCGAACACGCGTTTGCGCTCAGAGGGGCCGCTGATGTCACCGTCCGATCCAGCCAGGAGCGCTTACGATCGTCGGCAACGACGGTTGCTGATCGTGCTGGCGTTGGGATTCCTGGCCTTTGGCGCCGCTGCAGCCGCCCTTTTTTACGTCTTGCAGCCCGAGACTCTGCGGATTGCCGTGGGACCGGCGGGGAGTGACGACCACAAGGTCGTCCAAGCGATGGCCGACGCCTTTGCGGAGGAGAGCAGGACGGTCAGGCTCTCCCCGATCACGACCGCGGGAGCGGCTGAATCCCTGGCCCTGCTAGCTGCCGACAAAACCGATCTCGCCATCGGCCGCGGCGACCTCAGCATGCCGCCCGACGCGCAAACGCTAGCCGTCCTGCGCAAGAACTATGTCGTCCTGTGGTCGCCTTCCGGGCGACGCGGCAACGAGGCCAAGAACAACGAGCCCAAGAAGAAGGCCGGCGGCAAGATCACCGAGATTGCCGAGCTGGCCGGTCACAAGGTCGGCATCATCGGGAGGACCGGAGCAAATGTCGCAGTCCTCCAGGCCATTCTGGAGGGCTCCGGCGTGCCGCCCGACAAGGTTGCGACAGTTCAATTTGGGACGGACGAGATCGAAAAGCTGGCGCAAGATCCGACCTTCGATGCCTATCTCGCTGTCGGTCCGCTCGACAGCAAGATCACGATGGACGCCATTGCCGCGACGGCGAGGGCGCGCGGCGCTCCCAAGTTCCTTCCCATCGATGCCTCCGAAGCCATTGCCCTGAAGCACCCGCGCTATGATGCCGAGGAAATTCCGGCCAGCGTCTTCAGCGCGAAGCCGGCCTGGCCGGAGGACAAGGTCGACACGATCAGCGTCAATCACCTGATTTTGGCGAAGAAGGAACTGTCCGAAGCCAAGGCGGCGGCTTTCTTTCGGCAGCTCTTCGCGGTCCGCGACACGATCACGCAGGGCCTCGCCGGCGCCGCGCACATCGCCAAGCCCGACACGGAGAAGGAGACCGAGCCCTCCGTGCATCGAGGCGCCGCAGCGGTGATCAACGGCACGGAGCGAACCTTCCTGGACAAGTACAGCGACTATTTCTGGTTCGCCTTGCTGGTGCTGTCCGGCATCGGGTCGGCCGCTGAGTGGCTGCGCCGCTATCTGAACCGGGATGACCTGGGCGACGACGACAGCTCTCGCAACCGCATCCTTGCGGCGGTCTCGGAGGTCCGCAATGCGGAGTCGGAAAGCGATCTGTTGAAATCGCAGCGCGAGGTCGACGCGATCATCGGCGAGACCCTCAAGGACTATGACGATGGAGCCATCGAGCAGGAGGACCTGGTCGCATTCAGCCTGGTCCTCGAGCTGTTCAATCATGCCGTGGCCGAAAAGCGCGCGACCTTGCAGGGCGGCGCTGTCGATCAGACATGGACCTCGGGTCCAACCCTCGCCTCGCGGCGATAGCAGCGCCGGGCCGGGGAGTCCTCATCGGCGCCCTGGGGCACGACCACGTCCGATCGCCCGCTATGGCAGGGCAACTCCGGTCAGTTCGCCCAGCCTGGCCAGCAGCGCATCCTGGAACGCTCGATCGGTCGCTTCGCGCGCCGGCTCCTGTTGCTGAAGGTGGTGCCAGTAGCGTCCGCTGACCAGGGCGTCGGGATCGTCACTCACGGCGAGCCAGGCTTGCGTGCGCTGGCCGGTGTCGATGTCGACAGGGGCACCGGCTCCGCCCATGCGCGTGCGCACCCAGCCGGGGTCGACCGCGTTGCTCAGCACCTGCGGCCAACGTCGCGCCAGCGCAAATGCCAGCGCCACGACGTGCAGCTTGGTCTCGGCATAGGCCTTGGCTGAGTCCCAGCGGCGTTTCGTCCAGTCGAGATCCAGCAGCGAGCCTTCGCCGCCGCGATGCAGCCCGCTGCTGAGATAGACCAGCCGGGCCGGGCGCTCGATCAGCGCCGTCAGCATGTACGGCGCGAGCGTATTGACGGCCAGCGTCGTTGCGTGGCCTTCCGGCGTGTCGCCGCGGCTCGGCTGCGCATAGACGCCGGCATTATGGATGATCGCGTCCATCCGCCCGATCGCGTTGACCTGGTCCGCGATATCACGCGTCTCCGCGTCGCTGCCGAGATTGCCCACCGCGATCCCGGTCGCCCGCGATCCGAGCTCGCCGAGGGCCGCGGCGCGATCGGCCGTCCGTGCATGCAGCACCACGCGATGCCCCTGATCGAGCAGCGATTGCGCTGCGGCCCGGCCGAGCCCGTCGGTGCTGCCGGTGATGAAGACGATAGCCATGAGGTGATCCTCCGAACCTATCCCCACGCGAGCGTCGCGGCGGCCGATCTCAACGCGCTCGGCACGCTGATGGCACCATCAGCTCATTGCGGCTCGTAGCCGGGCTTCTTGTAGATCGTACCGGCCTTTTCGATGATATCGGGCCCGTACACCTTGGCCGTCCATTCGTTCGGGGCGACGTCCTCGATGCCCACCGAGATGGAGTCTTCGCTGGAGCCGAGCGTGCGCGTCACCGCTTCGGTGAGGGCTTTCGCCAGCGCCTGCTTCTGCTCCTCGGTCCTGCCCGGATAGAGCTTGACGATGACGTGAGGCATGGCCGTTGTCCTTCGTTGATGATCAGCGCGACGCCGTGGCCGGTGCGGGCGCGGCCGCCCGTTGCGTGCCGCCGCGCATCCGCGCCAGCAGCTCGGCGGTCGGCCATGAATCCGCCGGCAGCCCCAGCCGCTGCTGCATCGTCTTGACCGCGATGCGGCTCTGCTGCCCCAGCACGCCGTCGACCTTGCCGACATCGAAGCCGGCCTTCACCAGGAGCTGCTGCAGCTCCTTGATCTCGTTGAAAGGCAACTGAGCAACCGGACCTGCCGGCTTGCGCATCGGCGCCGCGCCCGCGATGCGCGTGGCGAGATAGGCCGCGGTGGTCGAATAGATCAGCGAGTTGTTCCACTCGGTGTAGGCAGCGAAATTGGCGTAGGCCAGGAACGCGGGGCCATTGCGGCCCATCGGCAGCAGCACGGAGGCCTCCAAGGCATCATTCGGCAGCGGCCGCCCGTCGGCATAGGTCACCCCGAGACCGGCCCATTTGCTGCGCGCAGCCTTGACGGTGAGATCCGCCTGCTCCCAGGGGAAGGTCGAGGGCACGCGGATCTCCTCCAGCCAGGGCTCGCCGCGGCGCCATTTCAGGCCGGTCGCGATGTAGTTGGCGGTCGAGCCGATGACGTCGGGCGCGCTCCGCAAGAGATCGCGGCGGCCGTCGCCGTCATAGTCGACGGCGTAGGTGACGTAGTGCGTCGGCAGGAACTGGGTCTGGCCCAGCTCGCCGGCCCAGGAGCCGATCATCTCCGTCGGCGTGAGATCGCCGCGGTCGATGACCTTGAGCGCCGCGATGGTCTCGTTCTGGAAACGCTCGCTGCGACGGCAGTCATAGGCTAGCGACACCAAGGACGGCAGCACCGGCAGATTGCCCATGTTGGACCCGAAATCGCTCTCCAGGCCCCAGAACGCGGCGATGACCGCCGGCGGCACGCCATACTCCTTCTCGGCGCGCGCGAACGCCGCCGCATGCATCTTGATGTGCTGCTGGCCGTTCTGCATCCGGTAGACCGCCGCCATGCGGCCGGCGAACTCCGTGAACAGCTGGCCGAACACGCGTTGGCCGCGGTCACGGTTGACGATGCCCTGATCGTAGGTGAGGTAGGGTGACGCTGCGGCGATGGCGCGCTGCGACACGCCCTCGGCGACCGCGCGCTGCTTCAGCTCGGCGAGAAAGCGATCGAAGCTCTGGCCGTTATGACAGGACGCGGCGCGCATCGGCGGCGCCGGCTTCGGCCGCGGTGCCGTGGCCTCCGGCGCCATTTGCGCCGACGCGCTCGCAGCCAGCATGAAGAAGGTTGCGAGCGCGCTGAAGGTGACGCGCAAGGCAGTCGAAGAGCTTCGCATCCGGTCTCACCGATCGCTGTCTAATCCCTTGTCGCTCCATCGATATCCGAACTGGCGCAAAAAGGGAAACGGCCGCGGCGAGACCTGTTGATACGACGGGCGGCGAGCAACCTGCCTGCGCCGACGCCACGGCGTCTCGCATTCATCAGCGGCGGCACTTCGGCCCGTAATACTCCTCCCGGCACCTCTTGATCAGGCCTTGATTGACGAGCGGCGGCAGCCTGGGGGAGGCGGCCGGCTTGTTGCTGATGTCGCTCCGAGCGCCGACGAAGCGACCCGCAGCCGCCGGACTGAGCGAGCTTGCGACGGTGAGCGCAGTGACGAGGAGAGCGGCTGCGAGGGTGAGGATGTGCCTGGTCATTTTGGTCTCTGACTGAAAACGGATGTGTGGCTTGTGCGAGGATAGCGCTCAGGTCGGGCAGTGGCGCCAGGAGCCGCCGCGGCAGACCCTCGCCGGTCGCTTGCCGATCGTCTTGGGGCCCTGCAGCTTGATGGCGGGAACGACGAGCGAATTGGCCGGCCTGTCGGCGATGGATGTGGGGCCGGCCACGACGCGCGTCGCGGCGTTCGCCGAGGTGATGCTGAGAGCGCCTGCAATGAGGCCGAGCAGTACGGCGAGGGTCATCGAGGAGATGCGCGTGGTCATGGGCATGATGCTTCTTGTTGATGCTGCATGTGAGCGGCTTGGATCGAGCGGAGCATGCCCCGAAGCGCAGACCGGGCGATGTGACGAAGCGCACACTGCGTGAGGACGTGCCGTTCAGGGCACTCGGCGGCGGCCTTGCATCAAACGAAAGCCCGCAAGGCGCAGGCCTCGCGGGCTCCGGAAGGTCTCGTCGGTCGGCGCTATCAGCGAAAGCCGTTCGGATAATAACCGCGATTGCAGGCGCGGCGCAGCTTGTCGTACCAGTCATTGCGCTGAGACAGCGGATAGGTCATCGCCACCGTATGGGCGTTCCGCATGCAGTTGACGTAGGGCTGGTTGCTGGCCCAGCGATAGTCGAGCGGGTTGGCGGAAGCGCCCGAGGCCGCCAAAGAACTCACAGCGAGCGTGGCTGCAGCGGCGAACAAAGCAATCTGACGATTCATAATCATGGTCCCTCTCATCTCGGCTGCCCGACGCAGCCTTCGACGGGGACCATGCCTTGGTGTGGTTGATGCGTATGTGCTCGCTGTCACACGCGTCTCGACGCCGTGGCCGACGGAGCTAAGCCACCCTCGCCAGCGCCGCCTGGGCCTCGCTCTGGATGCGCTTCAGGTGCTCGGCATCGCGAAAGCTTTCGGCGTAGAGCTTGTTGACGTCCTCGGTGCCGGAGGGGCGGGCCGCGAACCAGCCGTAGTCGGTCTCGACCTTGATGCCGCCGAACGACTGGCCGTTGCCGGGCGCCTTGGTGTGGACGACGCGGACGGGATCGCCGGCGAGCTCCTTCAAGTTGAGCTTCTCCGGCGTCAGCGCCTTCAGCGCGGCCTTCTGCGGCGGCGAGGCCGGCACGTCGATGCGCTCATAGACGGGGGCGCCGAGCTCCGATGTCAGCTCCTTGTAGAGCTCGCTCGGGTCGCGGCCGCGCTTGGCCATGATCTCGGCCGCGAGCAGGCCGAGGATGAGGCCGTCCTTATCGGTGGTCCATACCGTGCCGTCGCGCTTGAGGAACGAGGCGCCGGCGCTCTCCTCGCCGGCGAAGCCGAAGCTGCCGGAGCCGAGGCCTTCGACGAACCATTTGAAGCCGACCGGCGTCTCCACCAGCTTGCGGCCGAGCTTGTTCGCGACGCGATTGATCAGCGAGCTCGACACGATGGTCTTGCCGATCGCCGCATCACCGCGCCAATTCGGCCTGTGGGCGAACAGATAAGCGATCGCGGTCGCCAGATAATGGTTCGGGTTCATCAGCCCGCCCGAGCGCGTCACGATGCCGTGCCGGTCAGCGTCGGTGTCGTTGGCAAAGGCGACGTCGAAGCGCTCGCGCATGCCGATCAGGCTGGCCATCGCGTAAGGCGACGAGCAGTCCATGCGGATCTTGCCGTCCCAGTCCGCGGTCATGAAGCGGAAGGTCGGATCGACGACATCGTTGACGATCGTGGCGTTGAGGCCATAGCGCTCGATGATCGGCGCCCAATAGGCGATCGCCGCGCCGCCGAGCGGATCAATGCCGATCTTGATGCCGGCGGATTTCACTGCCTCGAGATCGACGGCGTTGGCAAGATCGGCGACATAGGGCGTGATGTAGTCGTATGGGTGCACTGAGCCGCGCTGCTTGGCCTGGGCGTAGCTGATGCGGGAGACACCATCGAGATCGTTGGCGAGATAGACATTGGCCTGCCGCTCGATCTCGGCGGTGGCGTCGGTGTCGGCCGGGCCGCCATGCGGCGGATTGTATTTGTAGCCGCCGTCCTCGGGCGGGTTATGTGACGGCGTGATGACGACGCCGTCGGCGAGATGCGCCGTCCGTCCCTTGTTGTAGGAGATGATGGCGTGGGAGATGACGGGCGTCGGCGTGTAGCCGCCGTCTCTGTCGACCATCACCTCGACGCCATTGGCGCCGAACACCTCGAGCGCGCTGGCGAGCGCCGGCTCGGCCAGCGCATGCGTGTCGATGCCGACGAACAGCGGCCCGTCGAGGCCCTGCTGGCGGCGGTAGTCGCAGAGCGCCTGCGTGGTGGCGAGGATGTGGTTCTCGTTGAAGCCGGTCTTCAGCGACGAGCCGCGATGGCCCGAGGTGCCGAACGCGACCCGCTGGGTCGGCTCGTGCGGGTCGGGCTTGAGCGCATAATAGGCCGTGATCAGCCGCGGAATGTTGGCGAGCGCGGCATTGGCGATCGGCTTGCCGGCAGCGGGGTCTGTCTTGGCCATGGAGCATCCTTCGCAAGTTCGAGAAACAACCGCGGCGGCGGATCGTTCCGCCCCGGCGCGGGGAGGAGCGCGGCCGTCGCGACGCGCATGCCGGCCAACATGGCGGCGGCCGGTGATCCGATCAACGGAAATCCGGACCGTCGCCTGCGCCGTCAATCGGTGAGCTCGTAGACCAGATGTCCGGGCCCGACCAGCCGGGCGGTGAAATTCACGGTGCGGCCGGCGAGCGCCGCGAAGCGGCCGGATGCCAGCCGAAAGACGACCTTGCCGGTGGCCTCGGAGATCGCGGGCGCGCCGTCCTTCATCAGCACGGAGCCCTTGCCTTCGGTCAGCACGGCCACCGCATGGCCGTCGGGGCTGCGATGGATGCCGGCGCCATACAGATACGTCCCCTTCTGGTTTTCCCATTCGGAGGCGACATTGGCCGTGTAGGTCGCCCCCTTCATCAGGCCGTCGGTGCCGACGCAGGAATATTGGAAGCTGACCAGCATGTGGCCGGGGCGATCGCTGATCGGCTCGAGCCCCAACGTGCCGACGATCGTGCAGTCGTAGCGGGCGATGGTGTCGGCGCGCGCCGTGCCCGGGCCTGCCAGCAAGCCGAGCGCCAGCCCTGCGGCGCAGGCGCGACGGAACGATCTCATAGCGTGTCCCCCGACCTCATGATGACCACGACATTACTACCTGAAAGGGCCGGCATGTCTCGCCCTTTCTTGTCAGTTGCGCCGCGCCCCGTGCGAGGCGGCCGTCGCCGGCAGCAATGGCCGATTCGTGCGCCGGACATTAACCACGCCACGCTGACATGCCTGCTCGCGACCGGCGAATAAGCCTGAGTTTAACGCATCACGGGTGAGATCGGAGGCCAAGACAGACGCGCATGTTGCGCGCGGGGAAGTCGTCAGGAGCGGAAAAGTGAGAGCGCTTTGTTTTGGCGCGTTGGCCGTCATATCAGCCTTGTCACTGGCGGGCTGCAGCCATCCGGTGACGCCGCAACTCGCCTCGCCTTGTGTCGATCTCAGCGGCGGGCCCTGCACGGATCGTCCGGTCGCCATCCAGCCGCCGTCGTCTGCGGAGCCGGAGAAAGCGAGCCGCAAAGCTCCAACCGGCGTGGCGCGCCGCGCGGCCCTGCAGCGCAAGCATGCGCGCGCCGCCAAGCGCCGCGCCGCGGCTCAGGCCGTCGCGGCCAAGTCGGAGGCCAAGCCAAATCCGACGCCAAATCCGAAGCCGGCCGATCCGGTCATTCGGACATCGCGGCCCGATCCCATTCCTCCCGCCGATGGCACGCCCGTGGCCGCTCCGCCGCCATCCCCTGCCAATGTTGCTGCCAAGGATGCCCCGCCCAAGGACGCTGCGCCAAAGGATGCTGCGTCCAAGGATGCTGCTGCAAAGGCGGCTCCGGCAAATGCGGGCAAGGTCCAGACCGAGGTCATGGTGGCCGCCGTCACGGTGGCGGCCGAGCTGGCCGAGCGCATGACTGCACTACGTGTGCCCGAAGGGCCGGCCGACAGCCATCTCGTCGCCGTGCTGCTGGCGCGGCCCAATGTCCGCGGCGTGACGGATCTCAGCGGCAAGGTGATCGCCATCGACGAGCGCTATGCCAAGTCCAACGCCAAGATCACCGCGGCGATGAATGCGGCCGGTGCGTCCGAGGTGCTGCTGCTGGAAGGGCAGGCGACCGCGATCACGCGCCTCAGCAATGGCGAGGTGAGCGCCGCGGTCGTCGCGCTGGCCTCGCCCGAGGCCGCGGAAGCCTTCCCGAAGATCGCAGGCTTCCGCCTGTTCACGGTGGCGCTGAAGCCGTAGCGCCGCGCGACCGCGCGAGCGGCCTCAGGTCGCGACGGTGCTTTTCGGCTTCGGGAGAGCGGCGCCCCTGACGGCGGTGATGCCCTTCGGGAAGCCGCTGCGATCAGTGTACAGCCGCTTGCGGCCGCGCCGCGGATCATGCTGGGCCGCGACGTCTTGCGCCGCGATGTAGTCGAGCACGGTGATGCCGCCGACCATCACCAGCGCCGCCATCACGGTGCCCACGCGCGGATTGCTCGGCCTGACCTCGCCGAGCAGCGTGGCCATGTCCAGCCCGTCGCCGGCGACCCGGCTCCACAGCCCGGCCTTCTTCTCCACCGACAAGGTCATCACGCCGGCGAGCAGCTCGCGCACGCCATAGGCGCGCACCAATCCCTCGCGGCCCTCCATGCCCAGCGCGTTGGTGACGCGATGCGGCGCCAGCAGCTCCAGCGTGCCGAGCGCGATCGAGAACCAGCCGAGCCCGCGCGCCAGCCGGTCCGCCGATGTCAGCGAGCTTGGGCCTGTCGAGATGATCTTGGGATCGCCCTTGGAGCGGACGAGATTCGAGAAATGAAACATGCTGTACGATCCCTTATGGCTTCAACACGACCTTGACGCAGCTGTCCTGCTTGTCGCGGAAGGCGCGATACATCTCAGGACCCTGCGCCAGCGGCACGGTGTGGGTGATGACGAAGGACGGATCGATCTGACCGTCCTCGATCCGCCGCGTGAGGTCGTCGGTCCAGCGGTTGACGTGGGTCTGGCCGGTCTTGATCGACAAACCCTTGTTCATCAGCGCGCCCATCGGCACCATGTCCGACAGCCCGCTATACACGCCTGGGATCGAGATGATGCCGCCGGGACGGCAGACATAGATGATCTCGCGCAGCACGTGCGGCCGGTCGTTCTCGAGCATGAACATCTGCTTGGCGCGATCGAGCAGGGTGTCCGGCTGCGCCGTGCTGACGTGGCTCTCGAGGCCGACGCAGTCGATGCACTTTTCCGGACCCTTGTTGTCGGTCAGCTCGTTGAGCCGGCCGACCACGCTCTCCTTGTCGAAATTGATCGTGATCGCGCCGCCGGCCTCGGCCATCGCCAGCCGCTCGGGAATGCGGTCGATCGCGATCACTTGCTTGGCGCCGAGCAGAATGGCGCTGCGGATCGCCATCTGGCCGACCGGGCCGCAGCCCCACACCGCTACCGTATCGTCAGGCTCGATGTCGCATTGCGCCGCCGCCTGCCAGCCGGTCGGGAAGATGTCGCTGAGGAACAGCGCCTGCTCGTCGGTCATGCTCGCCGGCACCTTGATGTGCGTCGCATCGGCGTAG
Source organism: Bradyrhizobium sp. USDA 4353 (assembly GCF_054063215.1). Classification (NCBI taxonomy): domain Bacteria; kingdom Pseudomonadati; phylum Pseudomonadota; class Alphaproteobacteria; order Hyphomicrobiales; family Nitrobacteraceae; genus Bradyrhizobium; species Bradyrhizobium sp. USDA 4353. Next base: position 7,375,764 of record NZ_JBSSGB010000001.1, on the reverse strand, counting down.
GGCACGCGGAGATATTCGGCCTGGCCGCCGGGATAGCCGCCGGTCAGATGGGTGTAGCCGAACAGGCCCGCCGTGGTGTGGCCGAACACCTTCTCCGCCATGTGCTTGTTGCGGTTGGTGGTCTCGCACACCGAGAAATTGCCGCGCTTGCACTGGTCGCATTCGCCGCAGATGATCGTGAAGGGCACGACGATGCGGTCGCCCTTCTTCAGCTTGCCGTTGACGCCGGAGCCGACCTCGACGACCTCGCCCATGGTCTCGTGGCCCATGATGTCGCCGGGCATCATCGCCGGAATGTAGTTGTGGAACAGGTGGAGATCGGAGCCGCAGATCGCGCAGCTCGTCACCTTGATGATCGCGTCGCGCGCGTGCTCGATCTCGGGATCGCTGACCGTGTCGCAGCGGATGTCCTCTTTGCCATGCCAGACCAGCGCCTTCATTCCCATCTCCGCGTCGAAAAAGACCTCCGGAGAAAGTCGGCGACGCGGCGATGGTTGCTAGGAACGGCAAAATTTTCGGGACAGCAATAGCTGCGCGATCCTGCGCCCTGGTGAGGCATCGCGCGGAGTGGTGATCCTTCGGCAGGCGTCCGTCTCGGTGGGGCGTCCGGGTCAGTCCTTCGCCTTCGCCGCCTTCTTCGCCGCGGCCCTGGCAGGCGGCTTATTGGTGGACTTCTTGGCAGCCTTCTTGGCCGCCTTGTCTGACGGCTTCGCCGCCGGAGCGTCGGCCGGCCTGTCGGCCTTCTTCTCGGGCGTCTTCGGCAACTCCGCCGCGGCGGCCTGTCGCATCGCGCGGGCATAGCTGTCGGCGACGTTGTCGGCGGAGATCAGCAGCCGGCGTGCGGCCGCATTGGCCTGCTCGACCGCCTCGCGGGCCAGCATCTTGAACCGCTCCTTGGCGTCCTTGTCCTTGGCCTTCATGGCCAGCCCGTTGAAGCGGTCCTTCCGCTTCTTGGCCGCCGCCAGGATGGTCTTGTTCTGCTGCTTGGCCAGTTGCCGGATCACGGCATCAAGATCGGCATCTGCCATCGTCGTCCCCAAACACCCCTGAAGAATCAGCGCAACGGCGCTGAAAAGCGGCGGGACTATGCTATCGGCGACCTCGCTTTGCAATCGTGGTACCGGAGGAGGGGGCGGCGTATCCCCGCCTGAGCGGCCCTGCGCCGCGCCGGACGCGCCGCATATCAGACATGCGGTGCCAGGACGGTGCAGCCGCACCGTTTAGGACAATCGGAAACACGGTGTAACCGACTCTCTGCAATTCAATCAATTCCAATGCAACGCTTGGCCAGCAACATCCCGCCCAACAGATCTTGTTTGTTGGGAGCGTGGCCGTGTCGGCCGGAAAACCTTACCTTACGATTCTCTCGCGGTTCCGTCGTGACGAGAGCGGTAATATCGCCGTCATCTTCGCCATCGCATTGCTGCCGATCCTCGCCTTCATCGGCTCGGCGATCGACTACTCGATGGCGGTGCGCGCCAAGGCCAAGCTGTCGGCCTCCCTGGACGCCGCGATGCTGGCAGCGACCGGTTATGCCGCCATGCGCGGATCGGCCTCGGACGCCAAGACCGCGGCGACCAACATGTTCAACGGCCAGATGGCCGCCCACAATCTGACGGCGAACGCCATCAACATCACCATCACCGACAGTGTGAGCGCGCGATCCGTGGTCGGCAGCGCCAATGTCGTCGTCAAGACGATCTTCATGTACATGTTCGGCTATCCGACCATGACGATTGCGACGTCGTCGTCAGCCTCGGCGTCGTTCCCGACCTACATGGATTTCTACGTTCTGGTCGACAATTCGCCGTCGCAGGGCCTCGGCGCGACCACGGCCGACATGACCAAGCTGCAGAACGCGACCTCCGACAAATGCGCCTTCGCCTGCCACGACGTCTACACGTCGAGCACGAAGAAGACGCTGCAGACCAACAGCTACTATCAGATCGCCAAGAACAAGGGCGTGACGATGCGGATCGACGTCGTCCGGAGCGCAGCGCAGTCGCTCACGGATACCGCGACCTCGAGCCAGGTCGTCAGCAATCAGTACCGCATGGCGTTCTACAGCCTCGGCAGCGACTGCGGCTCGCTCGGTCTGACGACCGTGGCCAGCCTGTCGTCGAGCATGTCCGCGGTGAAGTCGTCGCTCAGCTCGCTCGATCTGATGACCATCCCCTATAGCGGCTACAACAACGACCAGTGCACTGATTTCGACGGCGCGATGTCCGCCATGAGCGGCGTGATTCCGTCGCAGGGCGATGGCTCGTCGACGAGCCCGCAGAAATGGCTGTTCTTCATCTCGGACGGCGTCGCCGACTATAATTATCCGACCACCTGCAGCAAGACGACCGTCTCGGGCGGCCGCTGCCAGGAGCCGCTGAACACCGCCACCTGCACCGCGCTGAAGGCGCGCGGCATCAAGATCGCGGTGCTCTACACCACCTATCTCGCGATCACCAACAATAGCTGGTACACGACCTATATCGCGCCCTGGCGCAACGACATCGGCACCGTGATGAAGTCCTGCGCCAGCCCGGGCTATTATTACGAGGTCGATTCCAGCGGCAGCATCGGCGCGGCGCTGACGGCGCTGTTCCAGCAGGCGATCGCCTCGGCCCATCTGACGAAGTAACGCGTCTCCTCGCTCACGCCGGAAGCGCGACGAGCTGCTCCAGCGCGGCGCGGTCGTTGAGCACCGCCAGCGTCTCCCGGCGCGACAGGAAGCGGGTGGCCTGCGCGAAGGTGCCGGCCTCGGCGATCCGAGCTCTCGCGGTAGCGAGGTCGACGTCGATGTCACCCGGCTCGCGCGAGCGTGGCGGCGGCAGCGAGGCGAGGTGCTGGCGGCGTAGCGCGGCGTTGTCGCGCAACTCGGCGAGGGCCGCGCGTCGCTCCGGCCGCTGCTCCCCGGCGAGCGCCTTGGCGCGCAGCAGCACCGGCGGCGGCGTGCGATCCTCGGGAGTCGTGAACAGGCGCGCGCCCAGTCCGCGGCCGGCGGTGAGCAGGCCGAGTGGAATCGCGAGCACGAGGCCGGCGATGACAGGCGACATCCAGGCCAGCAGCGGCAGCGACACGGCATAGGCGCTGGCCGCCATCACCAGGCCGCACACCGTCGGCAGCGTGAACTTGCGGACGATCTCCCGGCGGCTGATGCCGCCATCGCTGCGCCGCTGCACCTGCCAGCCGGCATCGCGGCCGAGCAGGATCTCGATCACGGCGACCGACTGGAAGATCATCATCGACGGCGCGATCAGCGCGGCGAGCACGGTTTCGACCAGCACCGCCGCGCACAGGCGGAAGGCCCCGCCGAAGCCGCGGCGCACGGACGGCGTAAACAAAGTGGCGAGACAGGCCAGCAGCTTCGGAATCATCAGCAGGCCCAGCGTCGCGCCGAACACCTGTGCCGCGAGCACGGGATCCTGCGCCGGCCAGGACGGAAACAGCGCAAAGCCCTTGGGAAAGTATTCGGGGCGGACGAAGTTGGCCTGCAGCGAGATCAGGATGCCGAGCACAAGAAAGGCGAGCCACAAGGGCGCGGTGACATAGGCACCGATGCCGATCAAGAGATGCAGCCGCGATACCCAGTGCAGCCCGCGCGCCGGCAGCACCGCGAGATGCTGCAGATTGCCCTGGCACCAGCGCCGGTCGCGCGCGGCATAGTCGATCAGCGACGGCGGCACCTCCTCGTAGCTGCCTCCAAGCTTCACCGTCATGTAGATGCCCCAGCCCGCGCGCCGCATCAGCGCTGCCTCGATGAAGTCGTGGCTGAGGATGTGGCCGCCGAACGGTTTTCGCCCTGATAGCTCCGGCAGCGCCGCGTCCTGCGCGAAGGCGGCCACACGGATGATGGCGTTGTGGCCCCAGTAATTGCCTTCGCCGCCGTACCACCAGGCATTGCCGGAGGCGATGATCGGACCATAGAGCCGGCCCGCAAACTGCTGCAGCCTTGCAAACAGGCTGCCGCCGTTGACGATCACCGGAAGCGTCTGGATCAGGGCGGCCTGCGGCGTCTGCTCCATCGCATGGGCCAGCCGCACCACGGTGTCGCCGCTCATCAGGCTGTCGGCATCGAGAATGATCATGTGCGCATAGGCGGCGCCGAACCGCCGCACCCATTCGGCGATGTTGCCGGACTTGCGCGCGACATTGTCGGCGCGATGCCGGTAGTACACGCGGGCGTCGCCGCACGCCTCGCGCAGCGCCAGGAACGCGGCCTCCTCGCCGATCCAGATATCGGGATCGGTGGTGTCGCTGAGCAGGAACCAGTCGAACTGCTCCGCCTGGCCGGTTGCGGCCACCGACTCGATCATGGCGCGCAGCCGCACCATCACCGCGTCGGGATCCTCGTTGTAGGTCGGCAGCAGCATTGCGATGCGGCTGGACAGCACGGGAAGGGGCCCGCCGACATCGATCGGGATCGTCTCCCGCGGCCGCAGCAGCATCACGCCGAACCCCGCCAGCGCGGTGACGAACGCGAAGGCGATCCAGGCGAGCAGGATCGTGAACAGCACGAGCACCATGCCTTCCAGCACGGTCACGCCGCCGACCTCGACGACCTCGTACATCTTGGCGCAACCCGCGCCCGTCAGCGCGGCGGTGGCGGCAAGCACGAGGCCGCGGCGCAGTGCAACGCCCATGCCGCTATTGATCGTCCGTGCGCCGGACGGCAGCTCGGACAACGGCGAGGGCGCCATCGCGCACGGCGCCTCCGCAGGCAGGAACTCGGCGCCACGCTCGACCAATGGCTGGCGCGGCAGGCGTGCGCTCACGGCGTCCATCGGTAGATCCATGTCTCCGAGACGAGCTTGTCGCTCGCGAACAATTCGGCCCTGAGCTCGACAGGCGCATCCTTGGCGGCGCATTGGAAGCTCAGGCGCCATCCGCCGGTCTCGGGATTGGGCTGCGCGACCACGTTCGTCACCTCGGTCTTCTCGGCACTGACGACGGCCTTGACGGCGGCGGGATCGAGCCCCTTGAGCGCGTCGCCCGAAAGCTCAAGCACGAACAGCCGTCCTTCGCCTTGCGCGGCGACGCCGGTCCGGGTGAAGCGCGCCAGCGCATGCGGCTTCGGCATGTCCGGGCCCCAATGCAGGCGATAGGTCATGTTGTGCTCGCCCTTGGCGGCGAGCGGCGTCTTCGGCCGCCAGAACGCGGCGATGTTGTCGTGGATCTCCTGCTTGGTCGGAATCTCGAACAGCACCACGGCGCCTTCGCCCCAATCGCCGATCGGCTCGATCCACAGGCTCGGCCGCTGCTCGAAATGCGACTCCAGGTCCTGATAGGCGGCGTAGCTGCGCTCGCGCTGCATCAGGCCGAAGCCGCGCGGATTGAGGTCGTTAAACACGCTGACCTGCAGGTCGCGCGGATTGCTCAGGGGACGCCAGATCTGCTCGCCCTTGCCGTTGAACATCGCGAGCCCGTCGGAATCGTGCACCGCGGGGCGGAAATCGTCGCCGTCGCTGCGGTCGTTCGGCCCGAACAGGAACATGCTGGTCATCGGCGCCAACCCGCCATGCGCGATCTCGACGCGCGGATACAGCGAGGCCTCGACGTCGAACACCGTGGTTTCGCCCGGGCGGATGGTGAAGCGGTAGGAGCCGGTGGCGCTCTTGCTGTCGAGCAGCGCATGCACGACCATCGCGGTCGCGCCCTGCGTCGGCTTCTCCAGCCAGAACGCCTTGAAGACCGGGAATTCCTCGCCCTTGGCCTCACCGGTGTCGATCGACAGCCCGCGCGCCGAGAGCCCGTAGAGCTCGCCCTTGGCGACCGCGCGAAAATAGCTGGCGCCGAGAAAGACGCAGACCTCGTCGTAGTAGTCCGGCCGGTTCATCGGCGTGTGAATGCGGAAGCCGGCGAAGCCGAGATCGGCCGCCGGAAACGCCGGCACCTGCGGACCGAATGCAAAATCCTCCGGACGATAGGCCACGGGCTTGGCCTGTCCGTCCACGACCTCGTAGATGTCGACGCGGTCCTTGTAGATGAACCCGCGATGAAAGAACTGCGCCTGGAACGGCAGCTTCTCATCCCGCCACAGCGCATGCTCGGGCAGGAAGCGGATCGAGCGATAGGCATCGTAGTCGAGCTTGGCGAGCGCATCCGGCAACTTGTCGTCCGGTGCGGCATAGGGCTTGGCGGCAAGCGCGCGCGCGAGATCGCGCAACGAGGCCGCGCTGAACGGCTGCGCCGCCGGCGCCGCTGCTGATGCGCGCTGCGCCAAGGATGCAGCGACCGGGATCGCAGCCGCAGATTGAATGAACTGACGGCGATTCAACTTAGTCTCGCTTTGCTGTGTGGAACTGCGGAGCAACTTTCCTGAAGGCCTGCGGTTCCACTTCAATTCAGGCTTGACGGTGCCGAGCTTGACAGAAGCGCCATGAACCAACGCTGAGCGGCAGCTCGGCGCTGGTTCGTAATTGTCGATCGCTTCGAGGATGGAAGAGTTTAGACGCGTATTGGCGGAGGCTCTTCAGCGGCCCGGCCCTTCAATGTCGCAACTGGCGCAAATGTCGCGGCTCAATTTCAGCGCGCCGCGTGGGACCCGTCCCGCCCTTGGAATGGCCGTGCGTGTCTGGAAACTTCGACTGTTCTGCTGAGACAGCAATATGACGTAGCGCGGACAGGGTTGCCCAGGTCCGGTATCATTCCCAGTGGTAAGCCTCAATCGCGGATTGCTTCCTTATTCCTATTCCATTTCAGGTGATCTGTGCAATGATATCAGCTGCCAGCAGCTTGGACGCTGGCCGAAGAGGGGCACCGGCGCGAGCGCAACACATATTTTCAGCCGGTGCGAATTTAGCGGGGGGTTAGTTGTAGATGGCGAAGAAGATACTTCCTATTGGACTGTTTTTAATCGCCGCAGTCCTGTTCTATGTCTATTACGATACCAAATTACCGCCTGGGGTCCAGGCGAAGGGCGGCGATGACTGGGTGAACATCATGTCACTCGTCACGTCGATCGTCTCCATGATCGGGAGTATAGTCTCCGCCATTTATCAGGTGCTCCAACATCGCAAGGGGTAATCTTCCCATGCTTAGGGTAGCGCTGACGCTTTCCATTCTGGCTCTGAGCTGCGGCGTTGCCTCGGCGGGCATCGACGAAACCTATATCCGCCCGGCGGGGCTGCCGTCGTGGTCGGATGCCTATCAGAAATTCTTTGGGAGCAACGAGTTCGGCAAGAGCTACGCCGTGGTCATCGGGGTCGGGGACTACGATGCCTATCCGAAGCTCGATGCTCCCGCGTCGGATGCGGAGCGCATGCGCGACTTTCTGCGCGACGATGCTGGGTTCGACTATATCGTGACGTTGACCGACGAGCGGGCGTCTCGATCGCGGATCGAGACGCTGATGGAGAAGACGCTTCCGAAGCTCGTCGGTGCCAATGATCGATTTCTGCTGTACTTTTCCGGTCACGGAGAGACCAGGCAGCTCGCTGGCGGCTCGAAGCGCGGATACCTCATCCTGAAGCCCGCGGGTAAGGAGGATTGGGATGAAATGCTGGACATGCCGCGCGTCATGCAATGGTCGGAGAATGTCGGCCAATCGCGGCATAGTCTGTTCATTCTCGATGCGTGCTTCAGCGGGCTTGCGGCGGTACAAGCGAAAGGCACGGTCCGGGATCAGACCATCAGTCGTCTCTCTCAACCTGCGCATCAACTGGTGACGGCAGGCGTCGAGGACGAGCAAAGCTTCGCGAGCCAAGGCGAGAGCCTGTTCACGAAGGCCTTCATCGAGGCGGCGCGCGGGACGCGACGGCCCGCGCCTGACGGCGTTGCCTCGCTGAGCGAGATCATGCTCGATGTCGGGCGATCGATCGACGAATATCGCTCCGCGACAGGGATGAAGCGACGGATGTCGCCGCGGCAGTACCTGCTCAGTGTTCGAAACAATGCTGGTGAGTTCTTTTTCTTGCAGAAGGAGCGTTTGGAGAAGAGGGACGGCAAGGCACCGACTTCACCCCGAAAATCAGATGAACCAACTCCGAAAGGAGGAGACGGGCAGGCCGGTTTGCCGGACCGCAAGATCCCCGGAGGCGATAGCGCCCGCATTCCCAATCGAGTGACGCTTGAGCGTGATACGGTGCTGTTCGATCCTGCCACAGGGAAGCCTCTGCTCTGGTTTTCCCGCGCCAGCCTCGATTATGAGTTCTTCGACGGTCCTGGATTTCACCCTAGAACCGGCGAAAAGCTTCTGCCCTTCGGCAGCGAGGAAGCCAAGAAGTTCGACAAGCAGAATGCCGAGCGAGCGGAGGCCATCCGCAAGGAAAAGGAGCAGCTGGAAAAGTCACGAGCGGAACGAGAGGCCCGCGATGCGGCCGCCAAAGAGGCGCTCGCGAAGAAGCAGGAGGAAGAGCGGAAGTCGAGAGAGGTCGAGGCGGCCCGCGCGTCTGAGGCAGGCCAGCGCTGCGACGAATTGGCGGCCAATCCGAATGACAAGAACAAGGCTGGTGCGGGAGTCTCGTTCGCTGTTCTGAAGTCGCAGGCCTCAGAAGCCGTCAAGACATGCGAGCTTGCGACGAGACAGGCTGCCAACGAACTGCGCTTCAAATATCAGCTCGCACGTGCTCTTCAGTTCTCGGATCGGACGCGAGCTTTCACGTTGTTCCAAGAGTTGGTCTCGAGGCGTTACCCCGCTGCCTACGACAATCTGGGATGGATGCATCTGACCGACAAGAACAATCCTGCGCAGGCCGTCTCGATGTTTCGGTCAGGCGTGCAGGTCGGTGATGTCGATTCCATGGTGAGCCTGGCCGAGATGATCGACCGTGGCCAGGCGTCGCCCGCCAATCCGTCGGAGACGAAGATGGAGCTGTGTCGTCGTGCATCGGAGCTGGGGCATCTCGGCGCAGCTCAATGTTATCAGGCAGAGGTCGCTAAGCTGGAGCAGGCAGAAAAGGACCGTGTGCAGAAGCTCGAGCAGCAGAAGGTGATGATGGAGGTCATCGGCACCGTCTTGCAGACCGTCACCAAAAGATAGCTGGCCGGCAAAGTCCCCGCCGGAGCGAAACGGCTGAACAGCACGTCCGGGCACGAACTGCGCCCCCAGAGCTATAACTCGTGCTTCATCACCGCTTCCGGCAGCATCTCGCGACGTTTCCGGCCGTGCGCGTACGGTCGATTTGTCTCCGCTCTATCAATGAGATGATCTCTGTCCAGATCCCAACGCAAAAATATTCCGCTTGGCGCGTCGGGCAAATCAGCCGCATCTTTCCGCCCGTCCCGCCTCGATCTGAGGGACGTATCGCGGTCGTCACGAGCGTTGATGTGGGATGCGATGGGCGTGTCGGGCTGCAGCGCGAGCGATCGTGCGGACGAACAGCTCGGTGCGCACGGTCAAGCCGTGTGGTCCTGATCTCCCGGTGCTGAGATCAAGTTCGCGCCGACGATGGCGCTGGCGACAGGGGCAAGACAGCCGGTCCCTGGGGAGAGCACGGAGTAAGTCGTAAAGCCATCGCGCAGGGAAGGCCGGGATGTCCCAGCCAAACCTGTGGTTCCTGCCCCGTGCATTTCCTTCCGCACGGGGGCCATGGGGGCGGCGCGCTCCCGGTCTTCCCTGCGCCCTCTGTGTCGAGGGGGCAAACTATCAGTAAGGCTCGGGCGCGGATGCGCCGCGAGAACGTGACCGCATGGGTTTTCTCACGAGTCTCCGCTTTATCGGTCTTTACCTCAGACATTTGGGGCGTTGTGACGAACAATTCTGCTCGTTAGTTACTCCGTCATGCCCGGGCTTGTCCCGGGCATCCATGTCGCTCCCAGCATGCCGAACGACGTGGATGGCCGGGACAAGCCCGGCCATGACGACGAGGAGACAGACGAGCCCAAAACACCGATTGATAAATGCGACAGCCGTGCAGGGGATGACGGAGGAGAGAGCGTTGGCCTCACAACTCCCGTGCATTGCTGAACGCGAACGAACTGACGCGGCGCGTTGTCTCATCCAGGATCAGCGTGCGCGTGATCGGCGGCTCGGCGCGTTGGGCGCAGTTTTCGCGCTCGCAGAGCCGGCAGTTGACGCCGATCGGGGTGCCCTCGGCCGTCTCCAGATCCATGCCGGCGGCGTAGACGAGGCGCGACGCATGCCTGATCTCGCAGCCGAGGCCAATGGCGAAGCGGGGTTGCGGCAGCGGATGCGGCGCGACTGGGCGGCGCACCATCTGGGCGATCGAGAAATAGCGCGAGCCGTCCGGCAGCTCGATGATCTGCTTGAGCAGACGGTCCGGCGTGTCGAAGGTCGAATGCACGTTCCACAGCGGGCAGGTGCCGCCGAACTTGGAGAACGGGAACGTGCCCGACGAGAACCGCTTGGAGACGTTGCCGGCATTGTCGACGCGCAGCATGAAGAACGGAATGCCGCGCGCATTCGGGCGCGACAGGGTGGTGAGGCGGTGGCAGACCTGCTCGAAGCCGGTGCCGAAGCGCTGCGCCAGCACGTTGATGTCGTAGCTCAACGCTTCCGCCGCATTGAGGAACGGCGCGTAGGGCATCATGACGGCGGCGGCGAAGTAGCTCGCCAGCGTCATGCGGTAGAGCCGGCGCGAGGTGTCGTCGATCGCGCCGGCGCGGCCGATGATGATCTCGAACTGCGGCAGGCACTCGGCCATGCCCAACTGCACCGCGAGCTGGAAGGTGCGGCCGGGACCGTCGACGAGCTCGGAGATCAGCAGCTGACGGCGGTGGCGGTCGTAGCGGCGCAAGGTCTCGCGCATCACGTCCACCGGCATCACGCGGGTCTGCACCGAATGTTTTTCGCGCAAGCGCGCAGCGAGCGCGGCATAGAGCCCCTCGGCCGGAACGTCCAGCGCGTCGCGCAGCGTTTCCGCCTGCTGCTCGAGCTCGGCGAAGTAGTTGCGGTTGGCCTCGATCAGGTCGCGCACCCGCTCGATCGGGTTGGCCTCGAAATGGCCGCCGGCGTTGCGGTCGGCCATCTGCGCCGCCACCAGCGTCTCGCCGCGCCGCGCCTCGGCGTAGGCCGCGTAGAGCCGTTGCAGCGCATGCGTCACGCCGGGGCAGAGCTCGGCGAGATCGCGCAGCTCCTGTTTCGGCAACTCGATCTGGCGGAACAGCGGATCGGAGAAGATCTCGTTGAGCTCGGCGAAGAAGCGGTCCTCGTCGGCGGTCGCGAGGTCGCGCAGATCGAGATCGTAGACCTCGGCCAGCCGCAGCAGGATCTGGGCCGACACCGGCCGCTGGTTGCGCTCGATCAGGTTGACATAGCTCGGCGAGATGCCGAGACCCTCGGCGAGCTGGGTCTGCGACAGGCCCAATTGCTGGCGGATGCGGCGGAAGCGTGGGCCGACGAACAGCTTCTTTCCGGACTCACCGGCCATCGCGCTCTCCCGCGGGCCGCGCGGCCCTGGATTTGTGACAATATTTACAAAATGACATTTGTTACAAGTGATGATGTTACATGACATCACCATTCAAAAACAAGGCCTCTATACGAAGCTGCCGGTTTCGCGTTTATCTCTGGTCACGCAAATCGCAATGCATTGTCAAAGTTGTGACGGTTGAAGGAGGGTCTCATGACCAGCAATTTCTGGGTGATCGGCGGCGAGTTCGGCTCGATGAATTTCCACAAGCTGGTGGAGGGCTCGGCCCAGGTGAAGGGCCCGTTCAAGTCGCGCAAGGAAGCCGAGGATTGCTGGCGCGAGGTCTCCGAGGAGAACCGCCACAAGGCCGGCGTCCGCTTCTCGATCGTCGAGGAGCCGCAGCGCGCTCCGGCCGCCTGAGGCGGTCCGAGAAGGGAAGCCTTGCCGGGTGTCTGAATAAAGCTCGAGGAAGAGCCCAAGGACGGGGCGGTCTCAGCCGGGTCACACCGGAGGAGGCCGCCCACGTCCGTTTTGGGATGCTGATTATCTCAGCGTGCGTATAAGCCTTTGAAGACAAATGGTGTTTGCGGAATACTGGGTTACTGATAGGTTAATGGGAGAAATCCTGGCGAAACCAGGGCCGAACCGTGAAAGCGTCAGTGATGTCCGAGGCCCCCGACAGCAGCACCGAACCCCGTCCCGTGCGCCTGCGCGAGGCGCTGCGCCAGGCCCGGCTGGAGGCCGCGGACCGAACCGGCGTGGTGGTCGATCTGCGCGACGCGGAAGTGGCGCGGCTGGAGATCCTCAGCGACGCGCTCGATCCCTTGTTCGCCGAGATCCCCAACCAGATCGATCTGTTCGATCGCGGCATCAGCCAGGGCGAGACGCCGCGGCTGTGGATCGACGTCGTCGCCCACATCGTGATGGGGCGCGACAAGCGGCAGTACCGCTTCGTGCAGGACACCCGCAACGGCCGCATCGTGCTGGCCGAATCGCACGACATCGGCGCGATCGTGAAGGCTGTCACCGACTACGTTGCCCGCCGCATGGTCGAGCGCGAGCGCGCCTTCAGCGTCGCGCGCGAGCAGGCGCGGGGGGACGGCGAGCCGCGGCGCGGGCGATTCTGGCCGTTCGTGCTCGGCTTCGTGCTGGGCGCGGCGTCGTTGTTCGGCTTCGCGCTCTACGAGAGCCTGAAGCCGATTTACTTCTGAGGCTGTCAGAGCAGGCGGATCTGACGGATCTCCCGCACGCGCCGCGCGTCGTTTACCGAGCGCACGGTCATGTCGCAGCGCCAGTGATTGCCTTCGGGCGCGACGGCGAAGATGTTGTAGGCGGCGGCGGGGTAGTGGCCGTGCGCGAGCGACGACGCCGAGGGCACGCCGACCACCGGAATCTTGCGCTCCGGGCCGTCGATCCAGATCGTCGAATGCACATGGTCGTGGCCGTGCAGCACCAGCTCGACGCCGTGGCCGGCGAGCAGCGCGATCAGCTCCTTGGAATCGGTCAGTCGCTTCATCCGATTGGCCGAGCGCAAGGGATGATGCACCAGCAGCACGCGAAACAGCGGCTCATGCGCGAGCGACGAGAGCAACTGTTCGAGCGCTGCAAGCTGCGCGCTGCCGATCCGGCCCGTGGCCATGAACGGCGCCGACGGCACCGCGGAGGACAGGCTGATCAGCGCCAGCGGCCCGCGCCGGCGCAGAGACGGGAACGTCGCCGGGCCATCGGTGTCGCCGCCGAAATAGGCGGCAAAGCTCTCGGCGAAGCGCAGCCGCGTCGAGCGGACATAGGCGTCGTGATTGCCGGGGATCGCGGTGACCTTGTCCGGTGGCCCGACCGTCTTGAGCCACGCCTGGGCGACGGGGAATTCGGATTCCAGCGCGAAGTTCACGAGATCGCCGGTGACGGCGATCTGGTCCGGCATCTGCGCGTGCAGGTCGGAGATCAGGAGATCGAGGATGTCGCGGCGGTGATATTTGTAGCGGTTGCGCGTCCAGTTGAAATAGCCGAGCGCCCGCTTGCCGGCGAGCTCGGACAGGCGCGGCCGGTGCAGCGGCGCGAGATGCGGGTCGGACAGATGGGCGAGCGTGAAGGCGGCCATCACCGGTTCCGGCGCCAATGGCGGATGCGTGCGCGCGCAACGGTCATGTCGTGCTATCCCTCATGCTGGCGCTCTCATGGCAAGCCCGGCCGTCGAGCGCAAGACCAACCGGGGATCACGCGATTTGACGACAACACAGCTCAGCAGCTTGCGGATCCGGTTCGAGCCGGTGCTCCGGCGCGGATTTCACCTCTACTGGCGCTTCGCCCGGGGCATGACGCTCGGCGTCCGCGGCGTGGTGCTGGATGCCGAGAACCGGGTGTTTCTGGTCCGGCATGGCTACGTGTCGGGCTGGCACCTGCCGGGCGGCGGTGTCGAGGTCGGCGAGACGTTCCTGGAGGCGCTGGAGCGGGAGCTGTTCGAGGAGGGGCGGATCGCGCTGGCCGGCGAGCCGGAGCTGCACGGCATCTTCCTCAACAGCCACGTCTCGCCGCGCGACCACGTCGCCGTGTTCGTTATCAAGAGGTTTACGCAGGATCGCCCGCCGGAGCCCAACCGCGAGATCGTCGAGACCGGCTTCTTCGCTTTCGATGCTCTGCCCGAGGGAACGACGCTGGGCACGCTGTCCCGCCTGCGCGAGGTGCTGGATGGCGTTAAGATCATTCCGACATGGCGGCCCGAAGGCGCCGGGCCATTATGAGATTCTGCACCGAATGCGGGCACTCTCCCGGCCATGGGAGACGGGTTCATGAGCTCACAACCGATGCGGATCGCCGTGCTGGTGCCCTGCTACAATGAAGAGGCGGCGGTCGCGACCGTGGTCCGCGACTTCAAGCAGGCGCTGCCGACGGCCGTCGTTTACGTCTATGACAACAATTCCAAGGACCGCACCGTCGAGGTCGCGCGCGCGGCCGGCGCCGAGGTGCGCAGCGAGCGGCGGCAGGGCAAGGGCCACGTTGTCCGCCGCATGTTCGCCGATGTCGATGCCGACATCTACGTGCTGGTCGACGGCGACGCGACCTATGACGCGCCGAGCGCGCCTGTGATGATCGAGCGGCTCGTGAGCGAGCGGCTCGACATGGTCGTGGGCCTGCGGGTCGACCAGGAGCAGGCCGCCTACCGCATGGGGCATCGCACCGGCAATTGGATGCTGACGAGCTTCCTCGCCGAGGTGTTCGGCCAGGCCTTCAAGGACATCCTCTCCGGCTACCGCGTGTTCTCGCGCCGCTTCGTCAAATCCTTCCCCGTGCTGTCCGACGGCTTCGAGATCGAGACCGAGCTCACCGTGCACGCGCTGGAATTGGCGCTGCCGGTGGCTGAGATCGCGACGCCGTATTATGCGCGGCCTGAAGGCTCGGTGTCCAAGCTCAACACCTGGCGCGACGGTTTCCGCATCCTCAACACCATCCTCAAGCTGTACCGTTCGGAGAAGCCGCTGCGCTTCTTCACCGCGATCGGCCTCTTCCTCGCCCTGGTCTCGATCGGCTTCGCGATTCCCATCTTTGTCACGTTCATTGAGACCGGCCTCGTGCCGCGGCTGCCGACGGCGGTCTTGTCGATGGGCCTGATGATTATGGCGCTGCTGTCGGCCTCGTCGGGCCTGGTGCTCGACACCGTCACGCGCGGTCGCCGCGAGATGAAGCTGCTGGCGTATCTGTCGCAATCACCGGCGGGAGGCTGACGCTGGGATCGAGGGGCTGCCATCGCGGGACCCAGGCTTGTGTCCGCCGGCCGTTCCGGCCATGGTTCGGGCCGGCCAACGTCGTGCAACGAGAACGTCATCTCCCATGCCCATCCTGAACAGCATCGCCGCGCTCACCGACGACATGGCGGCCTGGCGCCACGACTTTCATGAACATCCGGAGCTGATGTACGAGGTGCACCGCACCGCCGGCATCGTCGCCGAGCGCCTGCGCGAGTTCGGCTGCGACGAGGTGGTGACGGGCATCGGCCGCACCGGCGTGGTCGGCGTCATCCGCGGCCGCAAGACGGATTCCGGCCGCATCATCGGGTTGCGCGCCGACATGGACGCGCTGCCGATCGAGGAGGCCTCGGGCGTGCCCTACGCCTCGAAGACTCCGGGGCTGATGCATGCCTGCGGCCATGACGGCCACACCGCGATGCTGCTCGGCGCCGCCAAGCATCTCGCCGACACCCGCAATTTCGACGGCACCGCGGTTCTGATCTTCCAGCCCGCCGAGGAGGGTGGCGCCGGCGGCAAGGCGATGGTCGACGACGGCCTGATGACCCGCTGGGGCATCCAGGAGGTCTACGGCCTGCACAATGCGCCTGGCGTGCCCGAGGGCGTGTTCGCGCTGCGGCCGGGTCCGATGCTGGCCTCGTCGGACCAGCTCGAGATCACCGTGCACGGCAAGGGCGGTCATGCCGGCGCCGGCGTCCACAAGGCGGTCGACAGCGTGCTGATCGCCGCCCACATTATCACCGCGCTGCAATCGATCGTGTCGCGCAACGTCGATCCGATCAAATCCGCCGTCATCTCGATCTGCATGGTCGAGGCCGGCAAGGCGATGAACGTCATCCCGGAGACGGTCGAGCTGAAGGGCACCGTGCGCACGCTCGATCCCGAGGTGCAGGACCTCGTCGAGCGCCGCATCGCCGAAGTCGCCGACGGCATCGCCCTATGGCGGCACGGCGACCACCAAGTATACGCGGCTCTATCCGATCACGATGAACCATGCGCGCGAGGCCGGCGTCGCCGCGGATGTCGCCCGCGATATCGTCGGCGCCGAGCGCGTCGTCGACAACGCGCCGCCGCTGATGGGCGCTGAGGATTTCGCCTTCATGCTGCAGGCGCGTCCCGGCGCCTTCGTCTTCCTCGGCATGGGCGACGGCAAGGACTGCCATCATCCGGCCTATCGCTTCAACGACAACATCCTCGGCCACGGCGCGTCCTATTGGGTGCGGCTGGTCGAGAAGACGATGCCGGTGGAGTGAGCCGATGCCGGAACTCGGCGGTCGGCTCGCCGCCGGGTTTAGGAGAGGGAGCCATGGACCGCGCCGCTTGGGGATGCTATCCCGCCACCCCACATGAGTGACCTGTCCATTACGATCTCCGCCGAGAAGCCGGGCGATGCGCAAGCGATCGAGCGGCTGCATGAACGTACCTTCGGCCCCGGCCGCTTCGTGCTGAGCGCCTACCGCCTGCGCGAGCATGTCGACCATCTGCTCGCACTGTCGTTCACCGCCCATATCGGCACCTTGCTGGTCGGCTCCGTCCGGCAGCTTCCGATCTGCGTCGGCGATACCAAGGCGCTGATGCTCGGGCCCCTGACGGTCGAGCCGCCGTTCCGCAAGCACGGCATTGGCCGCATGCTGATGGAGCGCTCGATCGCGGATGCGCGAACGCAGGGCCATCGCTTCATCCTGCTGGTCGGCGACGCCGCCTACTACACCCGCGCCGGCTTCAAGCCGGTGCCGAAGGGCCGGGCGACCATGCCGGGCCCGGTGGACTACAACCGGCTGCTGGTGAACGAACTGGTCGAGGGCGCGTTCGATGGCGTCGAGGGCGAGATCCGGCCGGATTGGGACTACGCGAAGTAATCGCGGTCTCTCCGTCATTGCGAGCGAAGCGAAGCAATCCAGAGTCCCATCCGGACTCTGGATTGCTTCGTCGCTTCGCTCCTCGCAATGACGCGGAGAGGGAGCGCTGCTCCCCCTCCGCCGCCGTTGCTCAGAACTTCAGATTCGCGAAGATCCGCACGCCGATGCCGGGCAGCAGGACCTCGTCCTTGGTGTAGGACACGGAGTTGCGGATCTTCTCGTTCAAGAGATTGTTGCCGACCATGCCGACCAGCATCTCGCGCGCGCCGAACATGTTCGGATCGAGCTTGGTGCGGTAGCTGACCTCGGCCTTGAGCAGATTGTAGCCCGGCGTCGGCGTCTCCGCGATGGCAGCCACGTCATTCTGCGCGAAGGCATGCAGCAAATTGATCCGCGTCAGCCAGTTGGCATCGCGCCAGAACAGGCCGCCGCCGACGCGCATCGGCGGGATGCGCGGCACGTTGGTGCCATCGGGGAAGGTGGCGCGGACGACGTCGAACTGGTTCTCGATGCCCCAGATGCCGCTGCCGAGCTGGGAGACGTCGTACTGGCTCTGGAACTCGAAGCCGCGGAACAGCGCGTTGCGCTGCGAGTAGACCGCCTGGTTCAGCTCCGTGCCTGTCGTGCCGCAGGAGGCGAAGTCGCCGTCGCACATCACGCCGGTCAGCCGCCGGTAGATGAAGTTGCTGAACTGCGTGTAGTAAGCGGTGGCCTCGAAGCGGAACGGGCCGGTGGCCTTGCGCAGGCCGGCTTCAACGGTCTTGGCCGTCTCGATGGTCAGGTTCGGATTGCCGATGTCGAACGTTGCCGTCGCATCATGGCCGCCACGCGAGAACAGCTCGGCCGCCTTCGGCGCGCGCTCGACATATTGCGCGGTGACGCTGGCCACGAGATCGCCGGGCAGGTTCTGCAGCAGGCCGACGCTGGCGCTCTTCGGCGTATACGACGGATTGCGCGCGATGTTGGCCTGCGGCGTGCCATCCGGCAGATAGTCGACCGGGAAGTTCGGCGTCGAGCCGTTCAGCGACACATGCTCGATGCGGCCGGCGATCTGCGCCTTGGTCGAGGGCGTAAACGCAAGCTCGTTGAAGACGTAGCCAGCGACGCGATTGTTGGTGTTGGGACCGAACAGGCCGTTGAACACCGAGCCGGGATTGTCGGGGCTCGGCGCATTCAGCTCCTGGTGTCCGGCCTGCACGCCATAGGCGGTCGTCAGCGTGGCGAAGCGCAGATTGACGGGCATCATCTGCATTTCCACGCGCGCTTCCTGCTCGCGGTTGGTGAAGGTCTGGCGCACGCCGTCGGTGGTGGGATCGGTCGTATCGGCCAAGCCGATCTCGTTGTGCCGGTAGTCGGTCGCGCCGGCCCAGAAGCGGATGGCGTCGATCGCGGCGGAGTCCGGACGGTACTCGCCCTTGGCGGTGATCTTGGTCTGGTGGGCGTCGATCCGGGTGCGGCTGTCGGCGCCGTCGATGCCGGGGATGTGGTAGAGCGCATCGGTCTGCTGGATCGCAGCACCGATGAAGCCGCCGGTGAAGAAGTAGCTGCCGCCGATCGAGGCACCATCGTTCTGCACGGCCGAGTTGGGCTGGCGGCCGTTCACCGGACGGGTCTGGTCGAACCTATAGGGATAACCGGGGATCGAATAGTCGCCGGTCTTGCGGCCGTAGGCGTCGGCGTGGAGCGCAAAATTGCCGCCGCCGGCGTCGAGCAGCACGCCGCCTTCGACGCCGCGATCGACGGAGCTGACGGAGGTGCGCGTCTCCGCGGTGACGCAAGGCGCGGCACCCGCGGCCGGCGCGCTCGCCGGCAGGCCGTAGGTCTGGAAGGGCGTCGTCGAGCAGGTCGGCAGCGCCTGGGGAATGCGATTGTTGGTGGCGCTGACGACGCCGCCGATCGAGGTCGAGCCGTAGCGCAGCGCCGCGGGACCGCGGACAACCTCGATCTGGTCGCTGGTCAGCGGATCGATCGGGACGAAATGGTCCTCGCCGAGATCGGAGGCGCCGCCGCCACCGATGCCGTTCTCGACGATGCCGACACGGTTGACGTCGAGGCCGCGGATGATCGGCCGGCTCGATGCGCCCGGCGCGAAGCTCGATCCGGTGATGCCGGGCTTCGAATTGAGGAGATCGCCGAGCGTGGCGGCGCCGGAGCGGCGCAGCTCCTCGTTCGGCACCACCGTGACCGTCGCGAACTGGTCGGTGACGATGGGCGTCACGCCCTGCTGCGGCGGAGGCGGCGCGGTCTGAGCCTCGCGTGGCGGCGCCGGAGCGCGCGTGCCTCGGCCGGCCACGCGGGCCGTCGGATTGGGCCGCGGCACCACCGGTTTGCGGGCGCGGATCGGGCTCGGTGCCGTCACGTTGACCTCGGGCAGCTCCGCCGCCGGCTTGGGATCATCGGCACGCGCGCTCGCGCCCAAAACGCACAATATGGCTGCGGCGCTGCAGCCCGACATCAAAGCTCTCGGCAACATTCTTCCATTCCTGATCCTGATCAGGCGTCCCACATCGTCTGTCTGCTGGTGGGATGCGCCTGCCGTCGCCGTGCGACGGGGTCCATTCCTTCGCCGGCCGATGCGCGGAAGCGCAGCGTCGCGGCGTATCGATTGGCTCGGATCAGGCGAGGGGAGGAGCGCGCGGCTGGAACGCGGTGTCGACGACGACAGCCGTGACTGAGGCGATGATCGCGTCGGGTAGACGGAAGGCGATCGCTTCAGGAAGCGTCAGAGCTGGCGCGGGCGACAGCAGGATTGCTTGCGCCATCGCCATGACGGCGCAGATCGCGCAGCCGTCTGCGGCAGGCTGCTGGTCGGGATCCTGGCTTACAGGCGCGGAGCCGGAGTGGATTTGCGCGGTTGTGGCGCGACCGTCATTCGAAGTTTGGCCTGCGAGCCAATGCACATGGCCGAAGGCGAGCGCGAACTGCAGCAGCAGCGCGAACAGCGCCAGCCGCGAGCCATCCTTGATGTTCGCGCGAAACCAGCTCATGGCCAGCTCTGGCTCATGTCGATCTGGCTCATGTCGATCGGCCACCCCGTTCAGCTGAGCAGCTCAGCATTTGTTACAATGTAACATCGCAGGCGGGGTGGTGCGGCGTCAATCGAGCGCTGGTGCGCATGCGCGGAATCGGAGCCATTGTGCTCTTCGCGCCACGCTGCCCGCGCCGGAAGGCGCGGGCGCCATGAGCCTCAGCGTCCCTCGCGAACCCAGGTCGCAGCGAGCGCGCCGAGCAGCAGCAAGAGGCCGATCACGCCGGCGAACATCGGCAGCACGCCGACACCCTTCACGACGCTGGCATCGCGCATCCGCACGCCCATCCAGCCGTCGCCGCTGAACAAGGTCGACGACTTCACCGGCACGATGCGCGGCATGTCGATGCCGGAGCCGTCGGCGATGCGGCGGGCATCGCCGCCGGTGGCCTGCGCCAGCGGCTTCAGGGTTTCGGTGGTCGAGGTGACCTCGGAGAACTCCTTCGGGTTGGTCGGGCCGACATTGATCAGCGCCTTCAACGTGCCGTCGGTCGCCTGCCACAGGCCGAGCTCGTTGGCCGGCAAGGTCGCGCGCCACTCGCCGGGATCGCCCTGCGCCAGCGTGAGTTCGCGCGTCTGGCCCGACGGCGAGGTCACCGTCACCGGCGGCACGGTGTCGCCCATGGTCTGCCTGACGACGACGAGATCCTTGCCCTGCATCTGCAGCCGCAGCGCCTCCTCGTCGAGATCCGGCTGCTGCATCAACCAATGCGACATGCGCCGGAGCAGATCGAGATGCGGGCCGCCGCCCTCATAGCCGCGCGCCCACAGCCAGATGTGGTCGGAGAGCAAGAGCGCAACACGGCCGGCGCCGAAGCGCGACAACAGCAGCAGCGGCTTGCCGTCCGCGCCGGTCATGACGGGCGGGCTGACAGCGTTGCGCGTCTCGACCGTGCGGAAGAAACGGCTCCAGCGCGGCGGCTCCGAGGCCGAGCCCTCCAATCCGCGGGTGACCGGATGGCGTTTGCCGGCGTCGGAGAGATGCGCGTAGAACGGCTTCTCGGTGACGCCGACCGGCTCGGCGGGCAGCACCGAATCCAGTGGCGTGCGCCAGATGCTGGTGTTCGACGCATAGTCCGGCCCGGCCGAGACCAGCACCGCGCCGCCATTCCTGACGTAGCGCGCGATGTTGTCGAAATAGGCGATCGGCAGCACGCCCTGACGGGCGTAGCGGTCGAAGATGATCAGCTGGAATTCGTTGATCTTCTGCTGGAACAGCTCGCGGGTCGGAAACGCGATCAGCGACAGCTCGTTGATCGGCGTGCCGTCCTGCTTCTCCGGCGGCCGCAGGATGGTGAAGTGGACGAGATCGATGCTGGCGTCCGACTTCAGAAGGTTGCGCCAGGTACGCTCGCCGGAATGCGGCTCGCCCGACACCAGCAGCACGCGCAGCTTGTCGCGCACGCCGTCGATCGACACCACCGCGCGGTTGTTGACGAGTGTCAGCTCGTTGTCGAGCGGCGAGGCCTCGATCTCGACGATGTTCTGGCCTTCATGCTTGACGTCGACGTCGATCTTCGACGTCTGCCCGCTGGTCATGGTGCGTTCGCTGATGACCTCGCCGTCGCGGCGGATCACGACCTTGGCGCTGGCACCGGTGACGCCCTGGTCGTCGAGACGGAAGCTGACAGTCTGCGGCTGGCCGACGATGCCGAAGCGAGGAGCTGCGGTGATTGCGACGCGGCGGTCGCGCTCGGCCTTCTGTCCGGTGATCAGCGCCTGCAGCGGCGCCTGGAAGCCGAGCGCGGCCATGTTGCCGGGAATGTCGTGGACGCGGCCGTCGGTGATCAGGAACGCGCCGGCGACGCGATCGACCGGCACGTCCGACAACGCCGAGGTCAGCGCGCCGAACAGATGCGTGCCGTCGGTCTCGCCATCGGCCTGGCCGGCCTCGACCACGCGCACTTCGAGACCCTTGATCTTCTTCAGGCTGTCGACCAGCGCCTCCTGGGCCGCCTGCGTCTGCTTGGTGCGATCGCCAAAATTCTGGCTCGGGCTCTTGTCGACGACGACGGCGGCGACCGAGGTGAGCGGCTCGCGGTCCTCGCGCGTGAACTGCGGATTGGCGAGCGCGAGCGCGATCAAGGCCAGTGCAGCGACGCGAATCCAGGCCGAGCGCGAGCGGCTGATCAAGAGCAGCGCGGCGATGACCACGATCGCGGCGATCGCGAGCCACAGCACGACCTGGGGAACGAGAGGCGTGAACGCGATGCCGTAGTTCATGAGGCAAACTCGCTGGCTTCGTCATGGCCGGGCTTGTCCCGGCCATCCACGTCGTTCTGCGTAAAAGGTGAGACGTGGATGCACGGCTCAAGGCCGGGCATGACGACCTTTGTTGTTGTTACATCGAGACCGACAACTCGCATCGTCACTGCCCGAGCCGTTCGATCAGGGCCGGCGCGTGGACCTGGTCGGCCTTGTAGTTGCCGGTCAGCGTGTACATCACGATGTTGACGCCGGCGCGGAAGGCGAATTCGCGCTGGCGCGGCTCGCCCGGGACCATCGGCAGCATCGCCTGGCCGTCGGGGCGGATCGCCCAGGCGCCGGCGAGGTCGTTGGAGGTGATGATGATCGGCGAGACGCCGTCGCCGCCGCGCGCGGGCCTGGAGGCGCTGTCCTCGTCCTCATCCTTCGGCAGTGCCTCGACCCAGGTCTGGCCGGCGGTGAAGCGGCCGGGGAAGTCGCGCAGCAGATAGAACGTCTTGGTCAGCACGTGCTCGCGCGGCACCGGCTCGAGCTCCGGCACATCCAGCGAGGACAGGATCTCGCGCAGCGACTGCATGCCCGGGGTCTGCTGCGCGCCATTCTCTCCCGGAGGCGCCTCGACGGCGTCGCGCGTATCGAAGATCACTGTGCCGCCCTGCTTCATGTAGGCGTCGATCTTGTTGATCGCGTCCTGCGGCGGCTTCGGCGCGCCGGGCACGATCGGCCAGTAGATCAGCGGGAAGAACGCGAGCTCATCGTGCGCGGGATCGATGCCGACGGGATCGCCGGCTTCGAGCGCGGTGCGCTGCGCCAGGAACAGGGTCAGCCCGGTCAGGCCGGCCTTGACGATGGAGTCGACGTCGGCATTGCCGGTGACGACGTAAGCGAGCCGCGTCTGCGACACCGCGCGCATCGCGAAATCGTCGCTCGCCGCATCGGCGCGCGCGCTGGTCGGCATCGCGATCGCCATCAGCGCAGCCGTCGCGAGCACGGCGAAGGCGAGAACGGCCGTAGCCGGACGGCGGCGCCGGATCAGCGACGCCAGCGCGCCGCCGAGCAGGGCAACGATGACGGCGTCGATCAGGAACAGCAGCAGCGCGGTCGACAGCAGGATGCCCCGGAGATCACGCGGCTCGGCGGTGGTGTAGCTGGCGCGCTTGGCGCGCAGCGCCGAGGTGTCGAGCTGCAGGATGCGATCGGCGGGGCTGAGCGTGTTCACGGCGGTGGGTCCGTCGGCAGGGCCATAGAAGCCGGGTGGATGATCCAGGGAGGCCCTGTCGTTGAAATCGGCCGGCAGCGGCTTGGCCGTCGAAGGCGGCGGCCCGAAGGCACCGAAGCCGTCGAGGATGTGCAGCGGCGCCAGGGTCGCCTTGGCGGTCTCGCCCGCGGGACCCGGTCCCGGCGTCGAGGTGTAGCCGGACATGTCGACGATGCGGCGAAGCATCTCGACCATGGCGCCCGACATCGGCAGATCCGACCAGCGCATGTCGGCGCTGACATGGAACAGCGCGATCAGACCCTTGCCGCGATGCTCGCCGGTGACCAGCGGCGTGCCGTCCTCGAGCGATGCCCAGCTCTTGGTCGCGAGCACCGCATCAGGCTCGGCGAGGACTTGCCGATTGACGGTGACGTCCTTCGGCACGGTGATGCCAGCGAATGGGCCGTCGGCGGCGAAGGTGGCGAGATGCTGCGGCTTCTCCCAGGTGAGGCTGCCGCCCAGCGTGCGGCCGCCGCGGCGCAGCTTCACAGGCACGAGGTCGTCGTCGCCTTGCGCCAGCCGCGGACCGGCGAAGCGCACCAGCACGCCGCCATTCTCGATCCAGCCGTTGAGGCGGTCGCGCAACTCCGGCGACAAGGTGCCGACATCGGCCATCACGATCATCGGCACTTTCTGGTCGAGGAATTGGGTGATGACCTGCTGCGGCGCGCCGCGATCACCGAGCCGGAGATCGGCGAATGGCGACAGCGCGCGCGTCAGATAGAAGGTCGGCGCGAGCAGCGGCTGCGCGGTGTCACTGGTTGCTCCCGTGACGATGCCGACCGCGCGGCGGCGCCAGCGCTTATCGAGCAGCTGCACGGCCCCCGCCGAACGCTCGCCCGCAATCTCCAATCGCGTGATGTCGTTGCGCAGCTCGACCGGCAGATCGAAGCTCGCCTCGGCATCATGCGCATTGCCCGTGAAGCTGAATGGCGCCTCGCCGAGCGGCGAGCCCTTGGCGTCGAGCGCACGCACGATGCCGCCGGGCACGGAGAGATCGGCGCGCAGCACCTTCACCGTCATCTTCGCGGCGGCGTTCTCGGCGCCGGCGAGCGCCAGCGGCGAGGTCGTGCCGCCTTCGAACAATGTCAGGCTGCGGTCGCCGATGGTCTTCGCGAGACCCGTGACGAACTCACTGCCGCGGCCGGGATCGACGCCGTCGGAGAACCACAGGATCTCCGCATCACCGGTGGCCTTGAGGAAGCGGTCGAGCTGCGGCAGTGCATCGGCGCGCTCGGTCGTGTAGGGCTTCGGCGCGATCTGGCGCAGCGCCACGCGCGCCGCGCCTGCCGGCATCAGCGTGAGATCACGAGCAGGCTCCGACAGCGGCAGCAGCGCGACGCCGCGGCGGTCGGCATCGGCATTGGCGATGATCTCGTCGGCGGCCTTGATGCGGGTGTCCCAGCTCGCGGCCGCGCTCCAGCTGTCGTCGAGCAGCAGCACCAAGGGCGCCTTGCTGCCGACCGCTTCGGTGCGCGGGTTCCAGATCGGGCCGGCTGCCGCGAAGATCACCAGCGCTGCCGCGATCAGGCGCAACAAAGTGAGCCACCACGGCGAACGCGACGGCGTCTCTTCCTTCGGCGTGATGTCGAACAGCAGCCGCGTCGGCGGGAACTCGATCCGCCGCGGGCGCGGCGGCATCACCCGCAGCAGCCACCACAGCACGGGCAGGCTGATCAGTCCGGTCAGCAGCAGCGGCTCGGCGAACGACAGCGGCAACCCCATCATGCGCGCAGCCCTCCGCCAACCTTGCTCGTCGTCATGCCGGCATGGAGAAACAGCAGCAGCTCAGCCGCCGAGCGGCTGGTGGTGTGCGTCGTGAACAGCCAGCCGAGCTTGCCGGTCTCGGCGCGGATCTGGTCGCGATGCAGCGCGACGCGCGCCACGTAGTCCTGCGCCCAGCTTTCGGCGCGGCCAGCGGTGATCACCTCGCCGCCCTCGGGTTCGACGAATTCGACGCGGCCGGAATAGGGGAAGGTCTCCTCCGCGGGATCGACCACCTGCACCATCGTGCCATGCGCACCTGAGGCAGAGAGGCCAGCGAGCATGGTGCTGATCTCCGGGATCGGCGACCAGAAATCTGCCAGCACGACGATCTCGGCGAGCGCCGACGGCACGAAAGACGGCGGCAGGCTCGGCCGCGCCGCTTCGTCATGCAGCATCGCCTGCGCGATCCGGTCGATCACGTTGCGGCTCGCGGTCGGATTGAGCAGGCCGGGAATGCCGACGCGCTCGCCACCGGCGACCAAGAGCTCCGCCAGGGCAAACGTCACGATCAGCGCGCGCTCGAGCTTGCTGTCGCGCGCGCCCTTGGAGGCGAACGCCATCGACGGCGAGCGGTCGGGCCAGATCCACACGGTGTGCGCGGCTTCCCACTCCTGCTCGCGGACATACAGATGATCGTCGCGCGCGGAGCGGCGCCAGTCGACGCGCTGCGACGGCTCACCGGAGACGAAGCGGCGATATTGCCAGAAGCTTTCGCCGGAGCCGGCGCGCCGCCGCCCATGCAGGCCGTGGATCACGTTGGCGGCGATCTGCCGGGCTTCGAGCACGAGACGCGGCAGTGAGGACGCCAGCGTCCGGCTTTCGCCATCGGCACGCCGGATCGCGAGAATCTCCTTGTCGGCGTGCCCCGGTGCTGTCGCCATCAACCGATCCGGCTCTTCAACTGCCGGATCACGTCCGGAATGGTGCGGCCCTCCGCGCGGGCCGGGAAGGTCAGCGCCATGCGGTGCTTCAGCACAGGCTCGGCGAGATCGAGCACGTCGTCGATCGACGGCGCGAGACGGCCGTCGAGCAGCGCACGGGCGCGCACGGCGAGCATCAAGGACTGGCTGGCGCGCGGGCCGGGCCCCCAGGCGATCAGCTTGCCGGCCTCACCGGCCTCGGGACCGGGACGCGCCGAGCGCACCAGCGACAGGATGGCTTCGACGACGGAATCGCCGACCGGCAGCCGGCGCACCAGCCGCTGCGCGGCGATCAGCGCGTCCGCGGTCATCGCGCCCTTGGCGGCGCTTTCCTGCGCGCCAGTGGTCTCGAACAGGATGCGGCGCTCGGCGTCGCGATCGGGATAGTCGACGTCGATCTCCATCAGGAAGCGGTCGAGCTGCGCCTCGGGGAGCGGATAGGTGCCTTCCTGCTCCAGCGGGTTCTGGGTCGCGAGCACGTGGAAGGGCTTCGGCAGGTCGTGCCGGGCGCCCGCAACGGTGATGTGCTGCTCCTGCATCGCCTGCAGCAGCGCCGACTGCGTGCGCGGGCTCGCGCGGTTGATCTCGTCGGCCATCAGGAGTTGTGCGAACACCGGGCCGGCGATGAAGCGGAACGAGCGCTTGCCGACGGTGCTCTCGTCGAGCACCTCGGCGCCGAGAATATCTGACGGCATCAGGTCGGGCGTGAACTGCACGCGCTTGGCGTCGAGGCCGAGCGTGACGCCGAGCGTTTCGACGAGCTTGGTCTTGGCGAGGCCGGGGACGCCGATCAAGAGCGCGTGGCCGCCGGACAGAATTGTCACCAGCGTGTTTTCCACCACGCGGTCCTGACCGAAGATCACGCCGGGAGATCGCCTCCTTCGCCGCGCGGATCTGACCGGAGACCTGTTCGGCCGATCGGACGATCGCATCCTCGAGCTTCTCCGCGTTCTCAGCCATTCCCGTCGCTCCTTCTGCCCCGCATCTTCAACTTGTCTGCCAGCGTTCCGCTCCAGTTTGTCAGGACGCGGCTGCCAATCTATGCGAAGGCGCTGTATTCGTTGAGTTAAACTATCCCCATATTATCGGCATTCCGGGGTATTGACGGCATCACGATATGGCGACCTTACATGACGTGCACGGCCGCCTGGAACTTTTGCACAGACGAGCGCGATAAAATCTTGCACCAATCGTGCCAAGGCGAACGCAAACTCAGGGCAAACCATGGCGAAGCAAGGGCAGAGCACCGACAACGGACTCGATCGGCTGACATCGGCTGCAACGCAGGCCGGGACATCCGGGAAAGGCCTGCCGCCGGTGCATCTGTGGAATCCGCCATTCTGCGGCGATCTCGACATGCGAATCGCAGGCGATGGTAGCTGGTACTACATGGGCACGCCAATCGGCCGTCCTGCGTTGGTGCGGCTGTTCTCCACGATCCTGAAGCGCGAGAATGACCGCTATTTCCTGGTCACGCCGGTCGAGAAGGTCGGCATTCGCGTCGATGATGTCCCCTTCATGGCCGTAGAAATGCGGAAGGAGCATGACAGACAGGGCGTGCGCCTCAACTTCCGCACCAATGTCGACGATTGGGTGTCCTGCGATGCCGAGCACCGGCTGCGCTTCGAGCCGGGCGAAAGCGGCGGCCTCACGCCGTATCTGCATGTCCGCGCAGATCTCTGGGCCAAGGTGACGCGGGCGCTCTACTATGAGCTTGTTGACATGGGTGAGGAGCGGGTGATCGATGGCAAGGTCATGTTCGGGGTGGAGTCGTCAGGTGCGTTCTTCCCCATGGCCAACGCAGAAGAGGTGAGGGCGGCGCTTTGAACGAGCCCATGGTGGTGAGGACCAGGACGGCCGGGGTGAGCTCGGCCGAGTTCTTCGCGCGTGGCCGGGAGCGGCTGCGCTTCGACGTTCCGCAGGCGTTGCTCGATCCCGACATCATTCCGACCAGCGGCGATTCCGGCACCGACCGCATGCTCGAGATCATCGCCCGCGAGCAGCCGATCCGGCCCGCGGCGGTGCTGATCCCCGTGGTCGATCATCCCGAGCCGACGGTGCTGCTGACCCAGCGCTCGCCGAACCTGTCGAGCCATGCCGGCCAGATCGCCTTTCCCGGCGGCAAGATCGACGTCACGGATGCCACGCCGCTCGATGCCGCCTTGCGCGAGGCGGAGGAAGAGGTCGGGCTCGATCGCAGCTTCGTCGACCCGATCGGCTATCTCGACGTCTACGGCACCGCATTCGGTTTTCGCATTCTGCCGACGGTGGCGCGGGTGCAGCCGGGATTCACGCTTCGGATCAACGAGGGCGAGGTCGACGACGCCTTCGAGGTGCCGCTGGCCTTCCTGATGGATCCCGCCAATCACCAGCTGCATTCCAAGGAATTTCGCGGCATGGAGCGCTCGTATTACGCGATGCCGTTCGCCGAGCGCTACATCTGGGGCGCGACCGCGGGCATTCTTCGGGTGTTGTACGAACGGATCTATCTGTCATGATCCGAGCCGTGTTGACGGAAATCGGAATCTTCCTCATTCCTTTCGCAGTTTATGTGTTGTTCTTGCTCGCGACCAGATCGGGGCTCCTGGTGCCCGCCCACTGGCCGCTTCATTTGGTGACGAAACTGACGGTGGCGGCGCTGGTGTTGGTGATTGCAAGTGTGCTCCTGATCGTCGCGTTCTCCGGCGCACCGCCTCGCTCGACCTACGTCCCGGCGCATGTCGAGAACGGCCGGCTCGTTCCGGGGAGCGAGCAGTGATCGGCGGGAGGGTGCTGCATGCGCCCTGGCTCTCGTCGGGGGCGGCCGCGCGGGTGCTCGCACTGCTCAACGGCGACGGCGAGGAGGCGCGCGTGGTCGGCGGCGCCGTGCGCAACGCGCTGCTCGGCATTCCCATCGGCGACATCGACATCGCGACGACCGCGCTGCCGGCCGAGGTGATCCGGCGCGCCAAGGCCGCCTCGATCAAGAGCGTGCCGACCGGCATCGACCACGGCACCGTGACGCTGGTGCTCGACGGCCATCCGTTCGAGGTGACGACCCTGCGCGAGGACACCGAGACCTTTGGCCGCAAGGCCAAGGTCGAGTTCGGCCGCGATTGGGTCGGCGACGCACATCGGCGCGACTTCACCATCAACGCGCTGTCGGTCGGGCCTGATGGCGTGGTGCACGATCATGTCGGCGGCCTCGCCGATATCGCCGCCCGTCGTGTGCGCTTCATTGGCGATCCCGCCCAGCGCATCGCCGAGGATTATTTGCGCATCCTGCGCTTCTTCCGCATCCATGCGGCGTTCGGCCATGGCGAGCCTGACCGTGAGGGCTATCTCGCCTGCATCGCCGGACGCGCCGGGCTCGCGACGCTCTCCGCCGAGCGGGTGCGCATGGAGATGCTGAAGCTCGTGGTGACCGAGGGCGCCGTCGGTGCGCTCACCGCGATGGCCGAGGGCGGCCTGCTGACCACGATCCTCGGCGGCGTTGCCTATCTCGGGCCGTTCGCGGCGATGATCGAGATCGAGCGCGAGCTGGAGCTGCCGCCGAGCGCGGTGCGTCGTCTCGCCGCGCTCGCGGTCGCGGTCACCGAGGATGCGCGCCGTCTTGGCAGCCGGCTGAAGCTGTCCAATGCCGAGACCAAGGCGCTCGACGGCATGGGCCATCGCTGGTGGCGCTTTGCGTCCGCTGACGAAGCCCGGGTGCGGCGGCTGCTGTATCGTCTCGGCGAGACCGTCTATCGCGACCGGCTGCTGCTCGGCTGGGCGCGCGCCGGCAAGGATCGCGGCGATCCCCGCTGGCGCGAGCGGGCGCTGCTGCCACAGCGCTTCACACCGCCGAAACTGCCGCTCAAGGCCGCCGATTTCATCGCGCGCGGGGTGGCGGAGGGGCCGCTGCTCGGCCACGTGCTGACGCTCGCCGAGGATGCCTGGCTCGCGGCCGACTTTCCGCTCGACGAGGCGTCGCTGAACGCGATCGCCGATCAGGCGGCTGCGCGCGTCAACCGCGACGGACGAACCTGAAGCCGCCTGCTGCGATCTGGGCTCACGAGATGGTGCGGGGAGCGGCGACTTGATTTGGGATATGTTATAACATAACTCACCTGGATGCCAGGAGCATCCCCGTGAGTCAGCCCGAGATCATCCGCAGCCGGCGCGTCCGGCCGTCCGACGCGTCGTCCGAGGTCGAGGCCGCCGTCCGAGCGCCAGGACAGGTCGTGCGCCTGAGCGACTTCAGACCGCGGCGTCGCGAGCGGATCTATGATCCCGACAAGATCTGGTCCGGCGAGCACACGGCGCGGAATTACACCGAGCTCTGATCGGCCTGCCTCTGCGTGTGAGCGAATTGTTTGCACGCATCGGGCGGCGTTGTTGCCGTAACGCTTCATCGCGCCGACGTGATCGCCTGATGCACACGATTCCTGGGCCTGGGGTTGCGGAGGAACCGCATCTCGGCCATGAGCTGGCTCTCGCAAAGGATGGCTCGTCGGCGCCGCGTGGGTGCAGCGGGTCATTACTGACCGCGATCGCTGATCAGGCGGCGGCGCGCGTCAATCGCGACGGATGGTCATGAATTTTCTGGCAGGCTTTGCCGATATCTCGCTGCTTCAGCTCTTGCTCGTCGCCTCCGTCGCTTTATTTGCGTCCATCATCGGTGGTCTCGCCGGCTACGGCACCGGCGCCTTGATGCCGCTGGTGCTGGTGCCGATGGTCGGCGCCGAGCCGGTGGTGCCGATCATCGCGATCTCCGCCATCCTCACCAATCTCAGCCGCGTCGGCGCCTATCTCAGCCAGATCGATCGCACCCGCGCCGGCATCGTCATCGCCGCGGCGGCGGTCACCACGGCGCTCGGCGCCTATGGCTACACGCGGCTGACCAATGCCGGCGCCGCTTTCGTGATCGGCACGATGCTGATCATGAGCGTCCCCCTGCGTCGCATCCTGCGCAAGCGCAACGTCCGGATCGGCAATGGCGGCCTTGCCGCCGGTGCTGTCGGCTACGGCGTGCTCGTCGGCGGCACCTCCGGCTCCGGCGTCATCCTGCTGTCGCTTCTGATGGCCGCAGGGCTCGAAGGCGCCGCCGTCATCGCCACCGATGCGATGATCTCGGTCGCGACCGGCGTGATCAAGATCTCGGTGTTCGGCCTCGCCGGCGTCGTCACGGCGCAGGTGCTCGCCTTCGCGCTTCTGATCGGCGCGGTCGCCGTGCCCGGCGCCTTCCTCGCAAAAGCCTTCGTCGCGCGCATGCCCGTGCATATCCATGCCGCGATCCTCGATGCTGCCGTGATCACCGGCGGCGGCGTCATGATCGCCTCGGCGGTGCGGCACCTGCTGCCGGCAGCCTAGCCGCGCCGAATGGCGGCGTCCTCATCCGCTGACGCGAACCGGCGTGCACTCCCGGCTGAACAGGCCGACGGCGTCGCGCAGCAGCGGCAGATGGCAGAGGAAGCCGGAAGGGCGGTATTTGACCCGAATGCTTTCCAGCCGCGCCATGGTGAGACTCATGAACGCGTTCAGCCGCACCACCTGCTTGTCGAGCGCAGCCCGGTAGCGCGCCTCATCGTCCCTGAACGCCTTCACCCTCTCATCGCTGACCGCATTGCCGGAGGCCCAGACCCGCGCGGTCGAGATCTGGCGGTGCGACTGCTCGAAGCAGAAATGCATCGTCAGCAGATGGTGCTTGGCGCTCTGCCAGTCGATCGTAACCGGCCGCCGCCCGGGCTCGCGCTTGGAGCAGAGATTGATGCGCTGGGCCGGTTGCGCTGGCGGCGCATCGGCCCGGCACGGATCGGCCTCGTCAATGGCGGGACCCGTCACCCCGAGCCGCGGCATGTTGGCCTCGGCATCGCAGTCGAAATCATAGGCGCCGAGCAGCGCCTCGTTGAGCGGATCCTGGTCCAGCACGCGCGGCGCCTCGGGATCGCGGCCGCGGTCGCTGGCCCAATCGATATAGATCTCCGCCTTGTGGGCGAAGATGCCGCTGTTCTGGCGCAGCGCCATCCGCGCCTTGGTATAGGGCGCGAACGTCTCGCTGCCCGCTTTCGTCGTCAGCGCCTTGTCGCCAGGATCGACGCCGGCGGACGTAGCCGCCGCGAAATTGTAGAAGATCAGCTCCTGCAGCATCTGCGCTTCCGCATAGGCGTTTGAGATCGTCACGAAGGTCTCGGTCGCCGCCTTCATGTCGGCCTCGGCGAGCGCGCTGACCTTCGCGTCATAGGCGCTGAGATATTGGAAGTAACCGCCGAGGAAGCCGGTGGCGATGGTGATGAAGGTCAGGTTCTTGACCACCGACAGCTTCTGATTCCAGTCCAGGAAGCGGGCCCACAGCCCTTGCGGGGGCTGCGACGCCTCCGCCTCGCCGGTGCCAACCGCAGCGGGTTTTGCTGGCGATCCGGCGACCAGAGCGCCGACCAAGGTCTCGCGTGATGTCATCAGCAGGCCTTCGCGCATCCGAAGCGAGGTCGACGGATAGCACAATCTCGGGATGTGATCCACGGCTGGCTCAGCAGTCGTCCGAGCGGGGCGCGCGCGTGTCAGCCGCCGAGCGGCGTCAGACGCCGCGCGAGGCACTCGGCAAGTATGATCCGGAATGAACGAGGCGCGCAGCCCGGACGGAAACGACGATGGCCATCACCGCCGATATTGCGCGTCGCTGACCTTTTCCATCCAGGTCACGGGGCTGCCGTTCAGAGATTCCTGAATCGCGATGTGGCTCATCGCGGTGGTGGGGCTTGCGCCGTGCCAGTGCTTGAGGCCGGGCGGAAACCACACCACGTCGCCAGACCGGATCTCCTCGATCGGGCCGCCTTCGCGCTGCACCCAGCCGAGGCCGGAGGTGACGATCAGCGTCTGGCCGAGCGGATGGGTGTGCCACGCCGTGCGGGCGCCGGGCTCGAAGGTCACATGGGCGCCATTGGCGCGCGCCGGCTCCTCGGCCTGAAACAAGGGATCGATGCGCACCGCGCCGGTGAACCAATCGTCCGGACCTTTGGCCGAGGGCCGTGAGCCTGCGCGCTTGATGTCGATATCCATGCTCTCACTCCTTTGCTGGGTCGCAGGCGGGGTTGCGCCGGCCCTGTCGGTGATGAACGCGGCCACGGCCGCGACCATCGTCACGAGAAGCTCACGGCGCCCCACGCCCATCCTCACTCCGCCGCGATCGTCACCTTGACGGAGCCTGAGACATCGAGCGCCTCCACGCTGCCGTCGATCCTGCCGAGAACGATGATGCCCGGCGGCGGAATTGGTTTCTCGTCGCTGCGATAATAGATCGCAACGTCGGGGCCGGGCGACCAGTAAATCACGTCGCCGATCGCGTAGTCGCGGCGCCGTTCGCCGCCTTCGGCCAGCGCCCTTGGCAGCGGCGCGAACTTCTCACGTCCGAACAAATCGTTCATGGTGAGCGACAGCGGCAGCAGCGCGAGAAAGTCCCGCGTCGTCGGACTGTCTACCAGCGTGGCTGAAAGGATTTTTGCGCCGATCGTCAGGCGAAGCTTCATGGTCTGTCCTGGTCGTGCGTGAGCTGCGGCTCCGTCCGCGTTGGCGTCATGGGCGAGGGCCAACATCAGGCCGGCAGCGAGCAGCGTGGCGGTGAACATCCGGATCATCGTCACGGCTGCAGCAGCACCTTGATCGCGCGGCGCTCGTCCATCGCGCGATAGGCGTCGGCGACCTGCTCCAGCGGCAAGGTCAGATCGAACACCTTGCCGGGATGGATCGCGCCGCTCATCACGAGGTCGATCAGCTTCGGAAGATATTTCCGCACCGGGGCCGGGCCGCCATGCAGATGAACGTGCTCGAAGAACAGCTCCTCACCGTTCAGCTCGACGCCGTGCGGCACGCCGACATAGCTGACATAGCCGCCCGGACGCGCCGCATGGATCGCCTGCATCATCGACTCCTGCGTGCCGACGCATTCCAGCACCGAGTCGGCGCCGATGCCGTCGGTCATGTCCATGATGCGGGCAACGCCGTCATGGCCGCGCTCGGTCACGATGTCGGTGGCGCCAAACTCCAAGGCGAGCTTCTGCCGGCTCTCGTGCCGGCTCATCGCGATGATGCGCTCGGCGCCCATCTGTTTGGCTGAGAGAATGCCGAGCAGGCCGACCGCGCCGTCTCCGACGACCGCGACCGTCGCCCCCGGCTTAACGTTGGCCGCATCGGCGGCGAACCAGCCGGTGCCGAGCACGTCGGACGTGGTGAGGATGCTGGCGAGAAGCTCGGGCGAGGGGACGCCCGGCGTCGGCACCAGGGTGCCGTCGGCCTGCGGCACGCGCAGGAACGGCGCCTGCGCGCGGCTGATGAACTCGCGCTTCACGCAGGATGATGGATAGCCGAAATTGCAGTGCGGGCAGGTATTGTCCGACGTCGCGAACGAGCCCACGACGAACTGGCCCGGCTTGACCGTGCGGACGGCGCGGCCGACCTCCTCGACCACGCCGCAATATTCATGGCCCATCGGCGTCGGCCCGTTGACCGGCTGCAAGCCGCGATACGGCCAGAGGTCGGAGCCGCAAACGCAAGTCGCGGCGATGCGAATGATGGCGTCGGTCGGCTCGATGATGTCAGGCGTCTCGCGATCCTCGAAACGCACGTCACGTGGTCCGTAAAGCACAGCGCCGCGCATGGCCGGGTCTCCTC
Source organism: Bradyrhizobium sp. USDA 4353 (assembly GCF_054063215.1). Lineage (NCBI taxonomy): Bacteria > Pseudomonadati > Pseudomonadota > Alphaproteobacteria > Hyphomicrobiales > Nitrobacteraceae > Bradyrhizobium > Bradyrhizobium sp. USDA 4353. Next base: position 7,341,056 of record NZ_JBSSGB010000001.1, on the reverse strand, counting down.
TGGGGCTTGCCGCCATGCCCCATTTAGCGCGCCCCCGACGCCGGCCTAGCCGCTATAATCGGCATACACTTAGAAACGGGATTGATGAATGCAGGGCGGCAGACTGGACGATCTCCTGGCCTTCGTGGCGATCGCGCGCGAGCGCAGCTTCACCAAGGCGGCGGCCCGGCTCGGCGTGTCACAGTCGGCGCTGAGCTACACCATCCGCGAGCTCGAGGCGCGGCTCGGCGTGCGGCTGCTGACGCGCACCACGCGCAGCGTCGCGCCGACCGCCGCGGGCTTGCGTCTTCTCACCATCGCGGGGCCGCGTCTGGAGGAGATCGAATCCGAGCTTGCCGCGATCCGAGAGCTTCGGGACAAGCCTGCGGGCACCATCCGCATTACCGCGACCGAATATGCCGCCGAGGCGATCCTGCTGCCGAAGCTCGCCAAGCTGCTACCGGCCTATCCCGACATCAAGGTCGAGATCGTGGTGGACTACGGCCTCACCGATATCGTGGCGAAGGGGTTCGATGCCGGCGTGCGCAGCGGCGAGCAGGTCGAGAAGGACATGGTCGCGGTGCGGATCGCACCGGACATGCGCATCGCCGTGGTCGGCGCGCCCGCTTATTTCAAGACGCACCCGATCCCGAAGAAGCCGCAGGACCTGATCGGCCACAACTGCCTGACGCTCCGTCTTCCCACGCATGGCGGCCTGCATGCCTGGGAGTTCGAGAAGGGCGGCCGCGATCTCAGAGTCCGCGTCGAGGGCCAGCTCACCTACAACGCGACCTCGCAGATCATGAAGGCGGCGCTTGCCGGACTTGGCCTCGCATACCTCCCCGAGGGGTGGGCGCAGCCCTACATCCGCAATGGCCGCCTCACGCGCGTGCTGGAGGATTGGTGTCTGCCCTATTCGGGCTATCACCTTTACTATCCCAGCCGTCGCCAGCCATCGGCGGCCTTCGCGCTGCTGGTCGAGGCGCTGCGCCATCGCGCGTGAGCCCGTGCTGCTCGCCTGCGTCATGTCGTCTCGATTGATCGAACCAGCTCATAGGCGCATGCGAAGCCGGACGGCTAATGCGACGCGGACGCAGACGATAGATGTTCCGCCGCGTTCGAAGTCCGTCCGCGCGGCAGGCTGTGCGCCGCCGCCGATCCCGAGGGAGCAGCTCCATGGAAGTGACCATCAACGGCAAGCGTCATCAGGTGACGATGACGGAGGACACACCTTTGCTGTGGGTGATCCGCGACGAGCTCGGCATGACCGGCACGAAGTATGGCTGCGGCATCGCGCAATGCGGCGCCTGCACGGTGCTGATCGACGGCCAGGCGACGCGCTCCTGCGTCACGCTGGTCGGCAGCGTCACGGGGCAGCAGGTCACCACGATCGAGGCGATCTCCGAGGATACGGTCGGCCGCCGTGTGGTCGACGCGTGGGTCGCCCATCAGGTGCCGCAATGCGGTTACTGCCAGTCCGGCCAGGTGCTGGCCGCGACCGCGCTGATCAAGCAGACGCCGAAGCCGAGCGAGCAGGACATCGCCGCCGCCATGGTGAACCTGTGCCGGTGCGGTACCTACAACGCCATCGCCGCCGCCGTGCGGCAGGTCGCCCAGGGCTGAGGGAGCTGGCACATGAACCGCATGATCCGCGACCTGTCGTCCGCGTCGTCGGACGTTCGCCCGCTGAATCCCTCGCGCCGCGGCTTTCTCGGTGCTGCGGCCGGCGCTTTGGTGCTCGGCTTCGATCTGCCGGGCAGCAAGGTCGTCGCGCAGGGCGCGGCGCCGGTGGCGAAGGCGCCGAATGTCTCCGCCTTCCTGGAGATCCGTGCCGACAGCGCCATCCTGCTGCGCAGCCCGTTCATCGAAGGCGGGCAGGGCATCTCGACCGCCATGGCGCAGATCGTTGGCGAGGAGCTCGATGCCGATCCCGCGACCTTCGTCGTGGAATGCGCGCCGCCCGGCTCGGACTACTTGCTGGTGAACGGCGCACGCTTCACCGGCGGCAGCTTCTCGGTGCGCTCGAGCTACGCAACGATGCGCCGCGTCGGCGCCTCCGCGCGGCAGATGCTGCTGCAGGCCGCTGCCGCGCGACTGCGTGTCCCCGTCGCCAGTCTGACGACCGAGCCGGGCCGCGTGCGCCATACCGCCTCCAACCGTTCGCTCCCCTATGGCGAGCTCGCGGCTGATGCGGCCAAGCTGCCGGTGCCGGAGACGGTCGCGTTGCGCGCCGAGAACGACTTCCGCTGGATCGGGAAGCCATTTGCGCGGCTCGATGCGCGCGACAAGTCGACCGGCAAGGTGAGCTACGGCATCGACCTCAAGGTCGACGGCATGCTGCAGGCCGCCGTGCAGCACGCGCCGCGCCGCGGCCTGGAGCCGGGCGCCTTTGCCAATGAGGCGGAGGTGAAGGCGATGACCGGCGTGCATTCGATCCACCGCCTGCCCGGCGCAGTGGCCGTCGTGGCGGAGCGCTGGTGGTACGCCCGTCGCGCGGTTGAGACGCTGAAGGTGGCGTGGACGGAGCCTGCGGCCGGTGCGCCTGGTGTGGTGCCCGCGAATTTCTCGTCCGAGGGGCGCAAGGCGCAGCTCGCCGCGACGCCGGGGCCGGGCTTCAATGCCGAGGCCGTGGGGGATGCCACCTCCGCGCTCGGCAGCGCCGCAAGAGTCGTCACGGCTAGCTATGATGCGCCGTATCTGGTGCACGGCCAGCTCGAGCCGCCTTCGGCGATCGCGCGATGGAATGCCGATGGCACGCTCGATCTGTGGCTGCCCAACCAGGCGCCGGAGATGTTCCAGGCGGCGGCGGCAAAGGCCGCAGGCGTCACGCCCGACAAGATCAAGCTGCACTCGCCACCGCTCGGCGGCTTCTTCGGCCGTCACTTCGTCTATCCGCCGGCCAATCCATTTCCGCAGGTCATCCAGCTCGCCAAGGCGGTGGGACGCCCGGTCAAGGTGATCTGGAGCCGCGAGGAGGAATTCTTCGCGGACGCGATGCGTCCGCTCGGCTTCGCGCGCTTCAAGGGCGGTCTCGACAAGGATGGCATCCCGATCGCGATCGAGGCCGAAGCCGTGGGGGATGGCCCGCTCGCACGCTGGTTCGGGCGCAAGCCGGAGACGGCCGATTCCTCCGCCGTCGAGGGCATCGCCGACAAGCCCTATGCGATCCCGCACCGGCGCGTGGCGCATGTGCTGGTCGAGGATCCCAACGTGCTCGGCTTCTGGCGCTCGGTCGGCCACTCGATGAACGACTTCTTCTACGAGACGTTCTTCGATGAGCTCCGCCGATGCCGGCCGGCAGGATCCCTATCAGCTGCGGCTGCGCTTGCTCGCCGACAAGCCGCGTCACAAGACGCTGCTCGAGGCGGTCGGCGATCTCTCCGGCGGCTGGAAGCGCGGGCCCTTCACCGCCGCGGACGGCAGCAAGCGGGCGCGCGGCGTGGCGATGGCCTCGCCGTTCGGCAGCGAGGTCGCGACCATCGCCGAGGTGTCGCTGAGGGATGGCGCGGTGCGCGTGCACGACGTCTGGGTCGCGATCGATCCCGGCCGCATCGTCAATCCGGCGATCATCGACGCGCAGGTCAATTCGGCGGTTGCGCTCGGGCTGTCGTCGGCGCTGCTGGAGGAGATCGTGTTCGCCGGCGGCATGCCCCAGGCGCGCAACTTCGATGCCTATCCGATCCTGCCGCCGGACCGCATGCCGCGCGTGCACGTCCGCATCGTCGAGAGCGGCGCCCCGATGGGCGGCATCGGCGAGCCCGGCCTGCCGGGCGTGCCGCCGGCGGTCGCCAACGCGGTCGCGGCTCTGACGGGACAGCGCATCCGCAGCCTGCCGCTGTCGAAGGCCAAGTTCGACGAGGCGGGAGGGCGTACCTGAAGCACCCCTGTTTCCACGCGGCCGGTGCGCTCCCTCTCCCCGTTCTTCACGGGGAGAGGGTCGGGGTGAGAGGCAGCCGCACGGTTGGTGTATCCGGGGCCACCGACTCATGACTCCGTTGGAGCATTGACTGTCGCATCGTACGTGCCATGCCCGTCACCCGGATTGCTGCGCAATCCAAACCTCTCCCCGCGAAGAGCGGGGAGAGGTTTGGACAACCCGGCGCCGAGGCTCTTCACTTCGCGTTTGCTCGATCGGCGCAAGCTCGTTTGAGCGGAGACGACAGATGCAGCGCGGCTATCTCGATCAGCTCAAGGCCTTCAAGGCGGTCGGCCGCGAGCGCTCCTTCACCAAGGCGGCCGCCAAGCTCGGCATCTCGCAGTCCGCCCTCAGCCACACCATCCGCGAGCTGGAGACGCGGCTCGGTGTGCGGCTGCTGACGCGCAACACGCGCGGCGTCGCGCCGACACAAGCCGGCGAGCGCCTGCTGAACACGGTTACGCCCCGGCTCGACGATATCGAAGCCGAGCTGGCGAGCTTGAGGGATTTCCAGGACAAGCCAGCCGGCACCATCCGCATCAACGCCGGTGATCACGCCGTGCGCACCGTGCTGTGGCCGAAGCTCGCCGGGCTGCTCGCGACCTACCCGGACATCAACGTGGAGATGGTCTCCGACAACAAGCTCGTCGACATCGTCGAGAATGGCTTCGATGCCGGCGTGCGCCTCGGCGAGCAGGTGGCGAAGGACATGATCGCCGTGCGCATCAGCCCGGACGTCCGCTTCGCGGTGGTCGGCGCACCGAGCTATCTGGCCGACCGGCCCCCGCCGCAGGCGCCCGACGATCTGCTGCGCCATCGCTGCGTCAATCTGCGGCTGTCGACACATGGCGGTCTCTATGCCTGGGAGTTCGAGAGGCGTGGCAAGGAGCTGAAGGTGCGGGTCGAGGGCCAATTGGTCTTCAACAGCATCTTCGACGTCTACGCTGCCGCGCTGGCCGGATTCGGCCTCGCCTTCGTTCCGGAGGATATCGCGCTCACCGATCTCGCGAGCGGACGGATGACGCGCCTGCTCGAGGACTGGTGCGCGCCTTGGACCGGCTATCATTTGTATTATCCGGTCAGCCGGCAATCCTCGGCCGCGTTCGACCTGCTGATCGACGCGCTGCGCCATCGCCGCTGAGGTGGCTCTCGAAGGCTCCAAGACGCAGCCGCTTGCCGCTCACGCTACTTGCGCGCCCGTCTCCGGATCGGACGATGCCAGAGGCGTGGTCTCGGCGCGGGCTACGATCGCATCGAGCGCGGCCACGGCCCGATTTGTCATCTCGTCGATCGGCGGCACCATGCCGCCGGGCGCCAGCTCGACTCGGTTGCGCCCCTTCTGCTTGGCGCGGTACAGCGCGCCGTCAGCGACGCGCAGGATCTCGGTCAGGTCCATGCCCGCTTCGGGATAGGCGGCGACGCCGACCGAGATCGTGACCCGCGGCAGCATGCCGTCCCCATAGCTGATATTGAGCGCCTCGACGCGGGCGCGCAGCTCCTCGGCGCGCAGCGCGGCTTCCTCGATCCCGCAGTTCGGCATGACCACGACGAACTCCTCGCCTCCGAGGCGGCAGGGCAGGTCGTCGCCGGTGAAGCTGCTTTTCAGGATCTCGCCGACATGGCGCAGCACGGTGTCGCCGGCCTCGTGGCCGTGATTGTCATTGAAAGACTTGAAGTGATCGATGTCCAACGTCACGACGCTGACCGGCGTGCGGCTGCGCGACGCGCGCAGCAATTGGCGGCGTGCGGTCTCGATCAGGCAGCGGCGGTTGTTCAGCCCGGTGAGCGCGTCGCGCAGCGACTGATCGCGCAAGCCCTCGCGCAGCTTGATGTTGGCGATGGCGATCGACAGATGCTCGGCGCAGGCGAGCCCCAGCCGGGCACGGTCCGCGAAGCGCGCCTTGGCCTCGGCGTCGCTCTCCTCGCCTTGGTGATTGTACTCGACATGCAGCAGGCCGACGGTCTCGCCATGCGCCAGGATCGGGATGCAGCAATAGTTCTCGTCGACATCGTCATGGACGTGATCGCAGCGGAATTCGACCTCGTTGGTGCCGTGGATATAGACGTGGCCGCGGCGTAGGCTCCAGCAATCGTCCGGATGCAGCGAGCGGGTCGCCGAAGTGCCGTTCCATTCGGCGGCGACTTCCAGCACGTCGCGGCTGTCGGCGTAGATGTAGAGCGCGCCGGTGCATTCGGGCATCAGGCCGCCGAGCACCGTCGAGATCATCTGGTAGAGCTCTGGCTCTGACTTGGCCGATTGCAGCCACTCGCTGAGCTCTGAGAGCGTGCGCGTCGCCGCATTGAGCCGCTCGTTCTCGACCAAGCTATTGCGAAACACCGCCAGCGCCCGCGCCATCAGGCCGAGCTCGTTGGTATGATCGGCATAGGGGATTTCCGTTTGCAGCTCGCCCTTGGCGATCGCCTCCATGCTGCGGGTGATACGGAAGATCGGCATCGACACGTCATGGATGACGAACAGCAGCGTGGCCAGCCCGATCAGGACGCTGACGCCGTTGACCGACCACAGCACGATCCGGAACAGCTGCGCATCCAGCGTTGCGCTTTCGATCGCGCTGTCCGCGCGGTGGCCGGCGAGCTTCAGGCTGTGAGCGATCGCGTCGACCACGGCCTGGAAGATCGGCGGCGTCTCGACGTTGACGACATGCTCCAGCCGCTCGCGGTTGGCGCCGACCTCCGGCTCCAGCATCACCGCTTGCTGCTTCAGATAGAGATCCCATTTGTTGACGAACTGGTCGAACGCCATCTTCATCGGCGCATCAGAGCCGATCGTCTCCTTGAAGCTGGTGATCTTCGCCTGCACCTCGACGATGCGGCGCCTGAGCTCGCCTTCGGCTTCGGCGCGCGGCTCTGGCGCCGCCGACAGCGCGGCGCGGATGGCGACCAGATGGGCATGGGCGATGCTGACATTGAGATCGCCGAGCGCGCGGATCTTCGGTAACCGCTCCCGGTTGATGGCCTCGACCGCGTCCTGCAGCGCCGACAGCCGCATCGTGGCCATGACCGACACGCCGCCGAGGATCGCCAGCAGCAGGAAGACCGAGGTCAGGAGCGAGTTCCTGATCGACACGCTCAGGGAGATCTGCGGCAGATTGAGAGCCATGACACCGACGCTGCATGAATGGCTTGCGATCGGTCGAAGCGGCGCGCACGGATCGGCGCCATTCCCCTCCAAGCCCCGCGCCGATGGGACGCTTGGGCGAATTTCAATTCAGTTACGGACGTTCGGTAGGGCCCCGGAGGCGGCCGCGAACGCTGCGCCTGGTTAAAGACGCGTGTGCCGCAGAGGTGAACGAGGCGCTAATACAGCGTTAGCCCGGCACCAGCTCGGTCAGCGAGCGGATGATGCGATCGGGCTTGACGTCGGAGCCTTCGGGCAGGCCGTCGCCATGGACGTCGATCCAGATCGAATAGATGCCGAGCCGCTGCGGCGCGACGATCTCCCATTCAAGGTTGTCGCCGATCATCCAGGTGTCCTGAGGCCCGACGCCGAGCTTGTCCATCGCGTGGAGATAGGCGCGCTCCTCGGGCTTGCCGAAACCGTGCTCGCCCTCGATCTGGATGTGGTCGAAGCGGTGTGCCAGCGCGAAGCGCTCGATCTTGGCGCGCTGCTGGCCGGCCTCGCCATTGGTGACCAGCGCGAGCCTGACGCCGCGCGCCTTGAACTCGTCGATCGCCTCATGGGCGCCGGGGAAGACGAACATCTGCTCGTCGCGATAACGGGTGAAGCGGTCGGCGATGCGGATAGCCAATTCGACAGGCAAGGCAGGACCAGTCAGCGCCGCGAAGCCGCCCTTCACCACCTCCTGCCGCGCCTGGATCAGCTTCATCCGCCACTCCGCGCTGGCGACCGACCAGAAGCTGCGCGCCGAAGCGAGGATCGCGGCGGCCACGGCGTGCGGCGTATGCGGCGCAAGCTCCTCGGAGAATTCGGTGGCGACGATGTTCCAGGCGATCTCGGGTCGGCCATAGGCCGACAGGATGGTGTCATCCATGTCGATCAGCATGGCGCGGGGCAGGGCGGTGGTCATAACGATCTTACGGGTCAATCAAACCAGGGTTTCAGGGCCATTTCACTTCAGGCGGCATCGACGACAATATGGACTCCACATTGCCACCGGTTTTCAGCCCAAATGTGGTGCCGCGGTCATAAAGCAGGTTGAATTCGACATAGCGGCCGCGCCGGATCAGCTGCTCCTCGCGATCGGCCTCGGTCCAGCCAGCCGCAAAATTGCGCCGGACCAGCTCCGGGTAGACTTTGAGGAAGGCGCGGCCGACGTCCTGCGTGAAGGCGAGATCAGCGTCCCAGTCGCCGGAATCATGGTGGTCGTAGAAGATGCCGCCGATGCCGCGCGGCTCCTTGCGGTGGGGCAGGTAGAAGTACTCGTCGCACCACTTCTTGTATTTGTCATACGACGCCACCGCCGCATGCGCATCGCAGGCGCCCTTCATCGCGGCGTGGAAGGCGAGAGTATCCGGGTCCTCCTGGGTGCGCCGGCGATCGAGCACCGGCGTGAGGTCGGCGCCGCCGCCGAACCAGGCCTTGGTGGTGACGACGAAGCGCGTGTTCATGTGGACCGCCGGCACATGCGGCGACCACAAATGGGCAATCAGCGAGATGCCGGACGCCCAGAACCGCGGATCCTCAGAGGTCCCCGGAATCTGGCTGCGGAATTCCGGCGCGAACTCGCCATGCACCGTCGAGCAGTGCACGCCGACCTTCTCGAACAGCCTGCCGTGCATCATGCTCATCACGCCGCCGCCGCCATGTCCGCCGCTGTGGTCGGTGCGCTCCCAGGGCGTGCGCACGAAGCGGGAGGGCGCACGCGGATAGAGGTCGGCCGGCGCCTCGTCCTCGAGCCGCTCGAACGCCGCGCAGATTTGGTCGCGCAGGCTCTCGAACCAGGCACGGGCGCGGGCCTTGCGATCCTCGATGGCGGCAGTGGTCATGACAGTCTCCCCCGAACTCGTTCTTCACCCTCCCCTGGAGGGGGAGGGTCGATCGCGAATGCAATGAGCGATCGGGGTGGGGTGAAGCCGCAGCCGTCACTGCCGGCTTCACCCCACCCCGTCTCCCATTCGCTTGCGCTCATGTGAGCCGACCCTCCCCCTCCAGGGGAGGGTAAAGATCGTCGCGTCGCGACAGGTTCGGTCCTACCACAATCGATCAATCCTGCGGACCGAAATAGGTGCAGGTTTCGCGGCAGCTGTCGCGGTGGACGCTGACCTTGGTGACGTGGCCGATCGAGCGGACGCGCTCATAGATGAAGCGGCAGAGGTTCTCGAGCGTCGGCAGCCCGATCGCCTCGATCTTGTTCAGGAACTTGTGGTCGAGCGTCGCCTGGATCTCGCTCAGGCGCTGCGTCAGCACGCCGAAATCGACCACCATGCCCGTCCGCGGGTCGGGCGTGCCGCGCACTGTGACCTCGGCGCGGAAGGAGTGGCCGTGGATCTCCTGGCTCACCTCGCCGAGCGTCGTATGCGACAGCGCATGCGCGGCCTCGAAGGTAAACGACTTGGTCAATTCCCACATCGCTTGGTTAACAATCCCTATCTGATGCCGATCATCTTGTGCGTCTGCAGGCTGAGCCGCCATTGCGGATGATGCTGGCAATAATCGATCGCACGCGCCGTGTTTGCGGCCGCGTCCGGCCCGTCCATCGGCTGCAGCGAGAAGCGCTCGAATGCGAGCCCTTCGAACTTGTCCGGCTCGGCGCCGGCTTGCGGATAGACCAGCTTCAGCTCATGGCCCTGCCGCAGCTTCAGCTCGGCGCCGGCCTTGGGGCTGACGCAGATCCAGTCGATGCCGTCAGGCGGAATGAGCGTGCCGTTGGTCTCGATGCCCACGGCGAAGCCTTGGGCGTGGAGGGCGGCGATCAGGTCCGCGTCGACCTGCAGCAGCGGCTCGCCGCCGGTGAGGATCGTATAGCGGTCGGCGGCGCCGCCTGTCCATTGTCCCGCGATAACCTCCGCGAGATCAGCCGCTGTCTCATACCGGCCGCCCAGAGTGCCGTCGGTGCCGACGAAATCGGTGTCGCAGAACCGGCACGTTGCGGCCGCGCGATCGGCCTCGCGGCCGCTCCACAGATTGCAGCCGGCAAAGCGGCAGAACACGGCGGCACGCCCCGCCTGGGCGCCTTCGCCCTGCAGGGTCATGAAAATCTCTTTCACCGCGTAGCTCACGCTCACGCTCCCTCAGATTGCAATTGGACGAAATGTCCAACCTGGCGCAGCGCCTCGCCCGCGGCCATTGCGGCCGCCATGGCGACGTTCAGCGACCGCATGCCGGGCTTCAGCGGAATGCGCAGCCGCGCATCCGCCGCCTCTGCCACCGTCGCGGGCACGCCGACGCTCTCGCGCCCGAGCAGCAGGATGTCATCGGGGCGGTAGGCCATGTCGAGATAGGAGTTCGCGGCCTTGGTCGTCAGCAGCAGCAGCCGATATCCAGCGGCGGCGCGCCAGGCCTCGAACGCGCTCCAGGAATCGTGCCGCCGCCAATCGAGCTGGTCGAGATAGTCCATGCCGGCGCGCCGGAACTGACGGTCGGACACCGGAAAGCCCGCCGGCTCGATGATGTGTGCGGCGAGCCCGAGGCAGGCGCACAGGCGCAGAATCGTTCCGGTGTTCTGCGGAATGTCGGGCTGATAGAGCGCGATCTGCATGCGAATAGGTCTTAAGGATGAGGCTGAAAGTCCGCTGATGAAGCGGGAATTGGTGCATGGCGTGCTGCGGGGCCGATAGCGGGCTTGCGCTCGTATCGCAAGGGTGCCAATAGAACGATTCTGGACGGCTTGTTCCTACCGGGGCGGTAGCACGAGCCGTTTTCTGCCGCCGCGGGGGACGCGGGCGCCGGCAGGCATCTCCCGGTCACGTGATCTCCAACGCATGAGATCTGACACGTCGAGCGGGGCGTTGCGCCGGCTGCAACGAAAGAAAGGGTTGGAATCGTGACAGCGTCTACTGCGGATCATCCGACACGCCGGGATTTTCTCTTCGTCGCCACGGGCGCGACCGCAGCGGTCGGTGGCGTGGCCGCCCTGTGGCCCTTCATCTCCCAGATGAATCCCGATGCCTCGACCATCGCGGCCGGCGCGCCGATCGAGGTCGACCTCACCCCGGTCGCCGAGGGGCAGGACATCAAGGTGTTCTGGCGCGGCAAGCCGATCTACATCTCCCATCGCACCAAGAAGCAGGTCGAGGAGGTCCGTGCGGTTCCGGTGTCGAGCCTGCCGGATCCGGCGACCGACCAGTCCCGCACCAAGGATGGCCATGAGCAGTGGCTGGTCGTGATCGGCATCTGCACCCATCTCGGCTGTATCCCGATCGCGCATGAAGGCAATTACGACGGCTTCTTCTGCCCCTGCCACGGCTCGCAATACGACGCCTCCGGCCGCGTCCGCCAGGGACCGGCGCCGCTGAACCTGCCCGTCCCGCCCTATCAGTTCGTTTCCGACACCAAGATCCAGATCGGCTGAGCCGACGTTACGTCGGCAAGCTCAAGCTCGATCGTGCAAGATAATTCTTTCAGGAACGCATCATGAGTGGACCATCTAGCTACCAGCCGAGCCACCCCGCCTTGAAGTGGTTCGAGCAACGACTCCCCATCATCGGCCTGGTCCACTCGTCCTTCATCGCCTATCCGACGCCGCGGAACCTGAACTACTGGTGGACCTTCGGCGCCATCCTGTCGCTGATGCTGGGCGTCCAGATCATCACCGGCGTCATCCTGGCGATGCACTACACGCCGCATGCCGACCTCGCCTTCAAGTCGGTCGAGCTGATCGTCCGCGACGTCAACTACGGCTGGCTGCTGCGCAACATGCATGCCTGCGGCGCGTCGATGTTCTTCCTCGCCGTCTACATCCACATGTTCCGCGGCCTCTATTACGGGTCATACAAGGCGCCGCGGGAGGTGCTCTGGATCCTCGGCGTGATCATCTACCTCCTGATGATGGCGACGGGCTTCATGGGCTACGTGCTGCCGTGGGGCCAGATGAGCTTCTGGGGCGCCACCGTCATCACCAACCTGTTCTCCGCCGTGCCGTATTTCGGCGAGAGCATCGTGACCCTGCTGTGGGGCGGGTACTCGGTCGGTAATCCCACCTTGAACCGCTTCTTCGCGCTGCATTACCTGCTGCCGTTCCTGATCGCCGGCGTGGTCGTGCTGCACGTCTGGGCGCTGCACGTCGCCGGTCAGAACAACCCGGCCGGCGTCGAGCCGAAGACCGAAAAGGACATGGTGCCGTTCACGCCCTATGCGACCATCAAGGACTTCTTCGGCGTCACCTGCTTCCTGATCTTCTATTCCTGGTTCATCTTCTACATGCCGAACTATCTCGGCGACGCCGACAACTACATCCCGGCCAACCCGGCGGTGACGCCGGCGCACATCGTGCCGGAATGGTACTACCTGCCGTTCTACGCGATCCTGCGCTCGGTGCCGAACAAGCTGGCCGGCGTCATCGCGATGTTCGCGGCGATCATCGTGCTGGTGTTCCTGCCCTGGCTGGACTCCGCCAAAACCCGCTCGAACAAGTACCGTCCGCTCGGCAAGCAGTTCTTCTGGATCTTCTTCGTGGTCTGCGTCGGCCTCGGCTATCTCGGCGCGCAGCCGCCGGAGGGCGTCTATGTCGTGCTCGGCCGCATCCTGACCGTGCTGTACTTCGCCTACTTCCTGATCGTGCTGCCGCTGCTCGCCCGCATCGAGAAGCCGCGTCCGTTGCCGAACTCGATCGCCGACGACGTGCTGGCCAAGTCCGGCCGCGCCGCGCCGATGGTCTCGGCGGCGATCGCGTTGGTCGCAGCCGTGTCGCTGCTCGCCGGCAGCATGGGCGAGGCCCGTGCCAATGAGGGCACGGAGACCCCGCCGTCGGTGAAGTGGTCGTTCGCCGGCCCGTTCGGCAAGTTCGATCGCGGCGCCGTGCAGCGCGGCCTGAAGATCTACAAGGAAGTCTGCTCGAACTGCCACTCGCTGAACTATGTGGCGTTCCGCAACTTGGCCGAGCCCGGCGGTCCCGGCTACTCGCCGGCCCAGGCGGCAGCCTTCGCGTCCGAGTACAAGATCAAGGACGGCCCGAACGATTCCGGCGAGATGTTCGAGCGTCCTGGCCGCCCGGCCGACTACTTCCCGGCGCCGTTCCCGAACGAGCAGGCGGCGCGCGCGGCCAACGGCGGCGCGGCTCCGCCGGACCTGTCGCTAATCGCCAAGGCGCGCTCCTACAAGCGCGGCTTCCCCTGGTTCCTGATCGACTTCTTTACCCAGTTCCAGGAGCAGGGCCCGAACTACGTCAACGCGCTGCTGCAGGGCTACGAGGACAACCCGCCGCACGGCCGTGACGATCCCGGACGGCTCGTACTACAACAAGTACTTCCCCGGTAACGCGATCAAGATGCCGAAGCCGCTCTCCGATGGCCAGGTCACCTTCGACGACGGCTCGCCGACCACCGTGTCCCAGTACGCCCACGACGTCGCGACCTTCCTGATGTGGACCGCAGAGCCGCACATGGAAGCCCGCAAGCGTCTCGGCTATCAGGTCTTCATCTTCCTGATCATCTTCGCCGGCCTGATGTACTTCACCAAGAAGCGCGTCTGGGCCGCCGCCCACTGAGCGGCGCGGGCCATTACGGCAGAGTTTGAAAAAGCCCCTGCGGGGGCTTTTTTGTTGCCGATCACACAGACTGATGTGGATCAGAGCTGGAGCGGCGCGGCCGGTGCGCTCCCTCTCCCCGTTCTTCACGGGGAGAGGGTCGGGGTGAGGGGCAACTACACGGGCAGTGGGTATGGTGAAAGCTCTCAGGCGGGGGGCAGACGCGCGAGCAGCGTGCGCGGAGGGACCCGTACCCCCTCACCCGGATTGCATCTTTCGATGCAATCCGACCTCTCCCCGCCCTAGCGAAGCTTCGCTTCGCCCTGGCGGGGCGAGGTGCACCGAGCGGGCCGCCACCATCGCGCCAACGAGGTACGCTCATGGCGAGCCTTGTACGCCAACCTCACCAGTGAGAAGGAGCCCCGCCATGCCATCTCTCCTCGCCTTTGCCGGCGCGGCTGTGCTCGAGATCGCCGGCTGCTTCGCATTCTGGAGTTGGCTGCGTCTCGGCCACTCGCCGCTTTGGCTGCTGCCCGGCCTCGCCTCGCTCGCGGGCTTCGCCGCGCTACTGACCATCGCCGATAGCCCGCTTGCCGGCCGCGCCTACGCGGCCTACGGCGGCATCTACATCGCCGCCGCGCTGGTGTGGGGCTGGCTGGTCGAAGGCCACCGCCCGGATCTCTGGGACGTCGCCGGCGCCTTGATCTGCCTGTTAGGCATGTCCGTGATCCTGTTCGCGCCACGCGCCGTGCCGATCTGAGCGCGCTCACGTTCGAGCGAACGCGCTCGCCTGTTGTCGCACCGTCACGGGATTTGCGGTAAACCGCACCCCCAACCTGCAATCAGAAACGACGGAGGACCACATGGGCACTCTCATCAGCTTCAAGCGCCCCGACGGCCAGGAGGCCAAGGGCTATCTCGCCAAGGCGGCGAAGGCCGACGCGCCCGGCGTCGTCGTGATCCAGGAATGGTGGGGCCTGCAGGACCAGATCAAGGGCATGGCCGACCGCTTCGCGCTCGCCGGCTTCAACGCGCTGGCGCCCGATCTCTACAAGGGGACGGTCGTGCCGTATCACGACACGGATGCCGCCGGCCGCGAGATGAACTCGCTCGACTTCATGGACGCGACCACGCAGACCGTGCGCGGCGCCGCGCAATATCTCGCCCGCAACGGCGCCAAGGTCGGCCTCACCGGCTTCTGCCTCGGCGGCGCGGTGACGATCATCGGCGCCACCAAGATCGATGAGCTCTCCGCCGGCGTCGTGTTCTACGGCATCCCGCCGGAGCAGGCGGCCAAGCCCGCCGACGTCAAGATCCCGCTGCAGGCGCATTTCGCCAACACCGACGATTGGTGCACGCCGGCGCTGGTGGACGGCTTCGAGTCCGCGATGAAGGCCGCCGGCAAATCGCTCGAGCTGTATCGCTATGATGCCGAGCATGCCTTTGTGAACGAGCAGCGCCTGACCGTGCATGATCGCGCCGCCGCCGAGCTCGCCTGGGGCCGCGCCACAGCGTTCTTCCACAAGCATCTGGGCTGAACCGGAGCAGGGGCGCGCGGCCCAGGGGGGGGGGGCGCGCGCCGTCAAACTGCGCGGGCGGTCTTGATCTCGGCAGACGCGGGATCGGACTCCTCGGATGCCGAGGCGTCGTCCATCGCATCCAGGGTATCGGCGCCGGCCGCCTGGTCGACGGAGCGCCGCCGTCGTTTCGTCCTTTTCGCCTGCGCTTCGAGGAAGCAATCGAGCAGCGTCTGCTGCTTCGGGAGCGCATGCGACACGGAAGGCTGTTTGCCGCGAGCCATGTTAACCAAGGTAATTCAATATGGTTAACCAATCATTGCCACACTATTGCAGATAGACAACAGTGTTGCCCGCACGCTCGGCCAAGTTATGTAACTTTTTGGGCCGGCGGCAACTGCCGGTAGGTCGATAAGCCTCGTTGCACGCGCGCAACATGAGGTTGTGACATCGGTCACAGCCGGCGGATGCAGCTTTCGAGCCGTCCTGCCGTTCCTATTCCCACGAATCACCATTGATTTTCGGCGATTCGGACCAGTGCGACGTTCGGCAAGGCGCCGCATGGTTCGCCATTCGAACCGCCTGGTCGAGATCCCATTGCATTGCGAAAACAATCTGAGGTAGCATTTTGTCCGGTATCGGCGAGGGGAGACAGCATGCGTACAGCCTTTGCGCTGGCCGGGCTCGGCGGCTTGAACGCCCATGGCGCCGGCTTCCTCGACACCGCGCGCGCCTGGGGCGTCACACCGGATCTGGTGACCGCGACCTCCGGCCAGATCCTGGTGCTGTCGGCCTGGCTGCAGGGCCGCGACCTGCGCGACCAGCTGATCTCCTCCGACCGCGCCCGCGATCCGGGCTCGCAGCTGCGCACCCTGGTGTTTGGCTATCCCGGCGTGTTCCGTCCGGCCTATGCCGAGGCGGTAGCGCGGTTCGTGTCCTGGCCCGATTGGCGCGACGGCCCCTTCAACGTGCTGGCCGACCGGCTGCTGCCGGCGCAGCAATATGTCCCCGTTCGCAGCGAGGCCGATTTCATGCAGGCCGCGGAGACGCTGAACGGCACCTCGATCGGCGTCGTGTTCAACACCTATGATCCCGAGACCGGCGTGGGCTTTCTCTACGGCAACGACGCGGCGCGCGCGCTGCTGCCCTCGGAGAAATCGATCCGCAACGCCCACGCCGTCAAGGCGCGGCACTCCGCAGCGAAGCGCGACCTGCGCTACGCGTCCGACGTGCTCGCCGAGCGCGCCATCCGCCCGATCACGCCGGAGGCGATCAAGGCCGCGCTATGGCTGTCACTCTATGGTTTCACCAAGCTGCCCGACGGTCAGATGGACGGCGCCTATCACCGCGCCTGCATCGTCTCCGAGCTGCACGGCTTCGACCGCATCTTCGCCGTGCGCCCGCTCGCCCAGGGATGGCAAGGCGAGGCGCCCGCCAATTGGTTCGAGGTGCAGGACTGGACCACCGAGATGTGGTTCTCGGTCGGCTACAAGGCCGAGGTCGATGCGCTCAAGCGCATCAACGATCTGATCGCGGCCGGCGTCATCACCGATCCGAAATACAAGAGCGTCGAGCTCGTCGAGATCCAGCCGGAAACGCCGGCCGGCTATTTCAATTATTTCGTCGAGCGCGGCGAGGTGTATGAGAACGCGGTGGTGGCGACGGAGCTGAAGTTCAGGGAGCTCGGGCTGGTGAAGCCGGGGCTGTGAGCTGCGCGGCATGTGCGTTAGCCCTGCTGCAATCGCATGTGACCATGTCGCGAGAACGCCGCTGCACATTCCAGTGTCATACCCGCGAAGGCGGGGATCCAGCACGCCGCAGCCCATCGACATGAGCCGCACCGCTGGTGGAATACTGGATGCCCGCCTTCGCGGGACGCCGAAAGCGAATGCTCTCGTCCCCAAGCGGCCATGCGATGCTTTTTGAAATGATTGAACAGGCCGCTGTTGATCCGAACTGTGAGGGACGCACGCTGCTCACCCTCCCCTGGAGGGGGAGGGTCGCCGTGCAGCGCGTCAGCGCTGTGCGGCGGGGTGGGGTGAGGCCGCGGACGCCGGTGCGCGTGGAGAGATCACCCCACCCCGGCTCACGCTTCGCTGCGCTCACCGCGAGCCGACCCTCCCAGGGGAGGGTGGCAGTCGGGCCAATACTGCCAGACGAGTCCGACAGCCGAGCGCCTGAGCGACGCAAGACAGCGGCCTGCCTTTGGAGCCACTCCCGACCTGTGTCCCCGCCGCCCTTGACCCCGGCCGTCCCGCGTGGTCTTTTCCGCCCCATGAGCACCGTCGTCCGCCCAGCCCGTCTCTGGTGGCGCACCTTGTAAAAGGTGGCCGGTGCGATGTGTTTGACATGAGATCGCAGAGGGGCCGCCACGCAGCGGCGGCTTCCGGTTGGTCCTGTGTGGCGTTTCCTCGGCAAATTCCGTAAGAGGACGCCCGAGAGGACCCCATGAACAGGACCGTTTTCGCCCTTCCGGCCCGCAGCGAGTACCGCACGTCGAGCGGTCTCGCGATCACGCGCGCCGTCGAGCAGTTTTCCGGCGGCGCCAGCCGGCTCGACGATCTGATCGACCTGCTCGACCGCCGCCGCGGCGTGGTGCTGTCCTCCGGCACCACCGTGCCCGGCCGCTACGAGAGTTTCGACCTCGGCTTCGCCGATCCGCCGCTGGTGCTGGAGACCAAGGGCACCGATTTCACCCTGCAGGCACTGAACAAGCGCGGTGAGGTGCTGATCGCGTTCCTCAAGGACACCCTGCGGGAGCCCTGCGTCGTCATCACCGAAGCCTCGCCGGCGCGGCTGGCCGGCCACATCGTCCGCGGTCCCGCTCCGGTCGAGGAGGACCAGCGCACGCGGCGCGCCAGCGTGATGTCGCTGGTGCGCGCGATGATCGCGGCGCTCTCGGCCAATGACGATCCGCTGCTCGGCCTGTTCGGCGCCTTCGCCTACGACCTCGTGTTCCAGATCGAGGACCTCGAACAGAAGCGCCCGCGCGAAAAGGACCAGCGCGACATCGTGCTCTACGTGCCCGATCGCCTGCTGGCCTATGATCGCGCCACCGGCCGCGGCGTGGTGCTGTCTTACGATTTTTCCTGGAACGGCCAGTCGACCTCCGGCCTGCCGCGTGACACCGACGCGAGCGTCTATCTCAAAGAGCCGCGCCAGGGTTTTGCCGACCATGCGCCCGGCGAGTACCAGGCCACGGTCGAGAAGGCGCGCGCGGCGTTCGCCCGCGGCGACCTGTTCGAGGCTGTGCCCGGCCAGCTGTTTGCCGAGCCGTGCGAGCGTTCGCCGGCGGAAGTGTTCCAGCGGCTCTGCCGCATCAACCCGTCACCCTATGGCGCGCTGATGAATCTCGGCGACGGCGAATTTCTCGTCTCGGCCTCGCCGGAAATGTTCGTCCGCTCCGACGGCCGCCGCGTCGAGACCTGTCCGATCTCCGGCACCATCGCGCGCGGCCGCGACGCGATCGGCGATGCCGAGCAGATCCGCCAGCTCTTGAACTCGGAGAAGGACGAGTTCGAGCTTAACATGTGCACCGACGTCGACCGCAACGACAAGGCGCGCATCTGCGTGCCCGGCACGATCAAGGTGCTGGCGCGCCGGCAGATCGAGACCTACTCGAAACTGTTCCACACCGTCGATCACGTCGAGGGCATGCTGCGGCCGGGCTTCGACGCGCTCGATGCGTTCCTGACGCATGCCTGGGCCGTCACCGTGACCGGCGCGCCAAAGCTGTGGGCGATGCAGTTCGTCGAGGACAATGAGCGCTCGCCGCGGCGCTGGTACGCCGGCGCGATCGGCGCGGTGAATTTCGACGGCTCGATCAATACCGGCCTCACGATCCGCACGATCCGGATGAAGGACGGGCTTGCCGAGGTCCGCGTCGGCGCCACCTGCCTGTTCGATAGCGATCCGGCGGCGGAGGATCGCGAGTGCCAGGTCAAGGCGGCGGCTTTGTTCCAGGCCCTGCGCGGCGATCCGCCGAAACCGCTGTCGTCGACGGCGCCGGACGCCACCGGCTCCGGCAAGAACGTGCTGCTGATCGATCACGACGACTCATTCGTGCACATGCTGGCCGACTATTTCCGCCAGGTCGGCGCCAACGTCACCGTGGTGCGCTATGTTCACGCGCTGAAGATGCTTGCCGAGCGCAGCTGGGATCTGATCGTGCTGTCGCCGGGGCCGGGTCGTCCCGAGGATTTCAAGATCTCGACCACGATCGACGCGGCGCTCGAAAAGAAGCTGCCGATCTTCGGCGTCTGCCTCGGCGTGCAGGCGATGGGCGAGTATTTCGGCGGCCAGCTCGGCCAGCTCGCCCAGCCCGCGCATGGCCGGCCGTCGCGGGTGCAGGTGCGCGGCGGGCGGCTGATGCAGGGGCTGCCGAACGAGATCGTCATCGGCCGCTACCATTCGCTGTTCGTCGAGCGCGACAGCATGCCCGAGGTCTTGACCGTCACGGCGGCGACCGAGGACGGCGTGGCGATGGCGATCGAGCACAAGACGCTGCCGGTCGGCGGCGTGCAGTTCCACCCGGAATCGCTGATGTCGCTCGGCGATGCCGTGGGGTTGAGGATCGTGGAGAATGCGTTCCGGCTCAATCAGCCGGGGTGATCAATGCCGTCATGCGAGGCGCGCCAACGCGAGGCCTCGCCATGACGACGAGCAACAGAGTGGATGAGAGCACGATGACGTTCGATCTGGACATCAAGAACACGGTCCGCACCATTCCGGACTATCCGAAGCCCGGCATCCTGTTCCGGGACATCACGACGCTGCTGGCGGACGCGCGTGCGTTCCGCCGCGCGGTCGACGAGCTGGTGCATCCCTGGGCGGGCTCCAAGATCGACAAGGTCGCGGGCATCGAGGCGCGCGGCTTCATCCTCGGTGGCGCGGTGGCGCATCAGCTCTCGGCCGGCTTCGTGCCGATCCGCAAGAAGGGCAAGCTGCCGCACAAGACCGTTAGCATGTCCTACGCGCTGGAATACGGCACCGACGAGATGGAGATGCATGTCGACGCCGTGCAGCCCGGCGAGCGCGTCATCCTGGTCGACGACCTCATCGCCACCGGCGGCACCGCCGAGGGCGCGGTGAAGCTGCTGCGCCAGATCGGCGCCACCGTGGTCGCCGCCTGCTTCATCATCGACCTGCCGGATCTCGGGGGGGCCGCCAAGCTGCGCGCGCTCGACGTTCCCGTGCGCTCGCTGATCGCGTTCGAGGGACACTAGACGAGCATGATCTGCTTGTACGGAATCGTACCTCGCGCACGCTCCCGATTATGCAGTGCGCAGCCTGGAGATCGGCCCCGCTGCCACCCTCCCCTGGAGGGGGAGGGTCGGCTCAGATGCGCGAAGCGCATGTGAGCCGGGGTGGGGTGATCTCTCCATTTGCACCGGTTTCCGCGGCTTCACCCCACCCCGCTCGCCCGCTTCGCGTGCGATCGACCCTCCCCCTCCAGGGGAGGGTGAGACTGGGATCGCGGTGTCTTCCGCTGTGAGTATCGGAGGGGCGTGGCGATTGGAGCATGATGCGTTTCCACACGATTACATCTGCTCTCGCTAGAGCAGCCCGTCAGGAGCGCTGCATCACCAGCTCCATCTCGATCTCGCGGAACGCATAATAGTTGCGCCGGATCCATTGATAGAGCTCGGTCGAGGAATCGCGTTCCTGGCGCAGATAGCCGGTGAAGGAGAACGAGTAGCGCTCGATATAGGTCTTCAGGAACGCGGGCAGGGCCGCGATCTTGAGATGCTTGCTGCGGCTGTAGAGCTGGGGCAGCTCCTCGCGCAGCACGTGGTCGTTCTCGACCACGATGAGCTGGGGCTTCGGGATCTGCCGGCGCAGGGCGTCATAGGCGCGCATCGAGACGCGGTCGCCCTCGGCGCAATACAGCACGATCGGGACCACGTTCCGCCGCGCCGCCTCCTTCAAAAAGCCGATCTGTTCGGACATTTTGAAGAACTCGTCGAACGAATAGTAGCCGAGGTCGATCACCTTGGGGATTCCGTCATTGAGGATGACGCG
The DNA here is from genome assembly GCF_054063215.1 of Bradyrhizobium sp. USDA 4353. Classification (NCBI taxonomy): domain Bacteria; kingdom Pseudomonadati; phylum Pseudomonadota; class Alphaproteobacteria; order Hyphomicrobiales; family Nitrobacteraceae; genus Bradyrhizobium; species Bradyrhizobium sp. USDA 4353. The sequence continues at coordinate 7,320,018 of NZ_JBSSGB010000001.1, read as the reverse complement.
ATCCATCAGCTGGATCTTGCCGTAGGTGTCCTCGATCGTCGCGGTTTCCGTGATCTGCGGCAGGAAGTCGAGCAGCGACGGCTCGCGCAGGGTGACGTCGAAGGCGAGCACCTGGCCGTTCTTCAGCAGCAGGAACTCGCTCAAGACCCGCGCGAGCAGCGTCTTCCCGGACTGCGGCCGGGGCGAGCAGACGATGTAGACGGGCGTCGCGGGCATCCGACCTATATCAGGTCAAACGTGCTGGCGATAAAGCCCCCTCATCCACGGAGCCGCTATTTTTCCCCGGCGGGCCGCGGCGCCGCCGGCTTGGTCGAGCCGACGATGTCGGTCAGCTTGATGCGGTCGTACTCGCTCCAGACATTGGCCAGCCAATGCCGGACATAGCCGCGCAGCACGAAGGAGTAGTTGGCGGCCTCGTCGCGCGGGCCCTTGTTGGCGACGAATTTCAGGAACGGCACCGAGGCGACCTCGACCTGCTCGAACGCCATTTCGTTCAGCTTCGGGATGGTCAGCTCGGTCGCATCCTTGATGCGGTGGAAGTAGGAATTGTAGGTCGACTGGTCCCACTCGAAGAAGCTGGTGTTGTTGATGAAGTTCTTCACCAGGAAATACTTTGCCCCGATCATGTAGCTCGCCGTCTCGGCGATCTCGTCGAGCGAGGCGATCGAGGAGCCTAGGATGTGGAACACCGCGAAGGTGATCTGGCCGGAGCGGGCGGCGTCGAGGAAGCCGATGTCGCGCAGCGCGGCGAGGGTGGGGGACATCAGGCCGGCGCGGACGTCGATGACGGTCACCGAGGGGGCCACCGCGCTCAGCGTGTCGAAGATCTTCATCTGGTCCGGCGTCGAGTTCATGTCGACGATCTCGGTGATCTCCGGGTGGAAGCGCTTCAGCGTGCCGCGCGGATGCTCGGTGTCGAACGCCCTCGTGGGGACGTTGTTGGCGCTGAAATAATCGAGCAACGTCCGCGACACCGTGGTCTTGCCGACCCCGCCCTTGTCCGCGCCCACCACAACCACTGCCGGTTTCGCCATGGAAAGTCCTTCAGCCCTGAGGCCGGCCAGGAGGCCGGCGCATTGCATTCTGCTTTGGGCGCGAACATGGCAGAAACGCTGAAGAATTCAAATTCATTGCTGCACGGCACGGGGGAAATCTGCGCCTTTCCGGCAACAGGGTCAGGCAATCAGGAGGAATCCGTCCGACGCGTCCTCTGGCGTCCGGGGGAAGCTGAGAGCGACTGGCAGGACGATCGTCCCCGTTGCCACGTCGCGCTTCGAATCGGGACAGCGCCTCTCGGCCTAGTGTCGGCCCCAGGGGCCTGCGGTCGGCGTGCTCCACGGTCCGCCCTCGGCAGCGGAGCCGGCCGGAACGGACGGGCCGGCGGCATGGTTCCAGGGGCCATCCGGCGGAGGCGGGGGTGCAGTGCCATCCGCGCTCTCGGCACCGTCATCGGCCGCCGGAGCCTCGTCGGACGGCAGCGCCAACGGGCCGGGATCGTGACCGCCGGCGAACTTGATGAGCGCCTGGATGCGGGCATCGACCGAGGGGTGGGTGGCGAACAGGTCGGCAAAGCCCTCGCGGGGATTGTCGACGCACAGCTCCATGACCGCGGAGGTTGCGCCGGGCAGCTCGCCGCGGCCCTCGATCTTGCGCAGCGCGCTGATCATGGCGTCCGGGTTCTTGGTCAGCTCGACCGAACCGGCATCGGCGAGAAATTCGCGGGTCCGCGACAGCGCCAGCTTCACCACCTGGGAGAGCAGCCAGGCCAGCACGATCAGCACCACCGCGACGATCACGACGATGATGGCGCCGCCACCGGAGCCCTTGCGGTCGGAATCCGACGACGAGGAGGAGGAGGACGAGGACCGGCCCCAGCCGCCGCCCCAGCTCATGTTGGTGAACAGGCGGAAGAACAGCTCGCCGAAGAAGCCGACCACGCCGGCGATGATCACGGCGACGACCATCAGCTGGACGTCGCCGTTGCGGATATGGGTCAGCTCATGACCCAGCACCGCCTCGATCTCCTGGTCGTCGAGCGCCGCGAGCAGGCCGGTCGTGACCGTGACGGAATATTGCCGCGGGTTGAGGCCGGTCGCGAACGCGTTCAGCGCCGGGCTGTCCATGATCTTCAGCTGCGGCATGGTAATGCCGCGCGAGATGCAGAGGTTTTCCAGCAGATTGTACAGCCGCGGCTGCTCCTGCCGGGTCACCGCGGTGCCGCCGGTCACGGCGTCGATCATCTTCTGGTGGAAGAAATAGGCGATCACGATCCAGGCAGCAGCCCCGAGCGTGGCCCAGGGCAGCGCCTTGATCAGGTCGCGCGTGGCGGCGTGCATGTAATAGGCGACGCTGCCATTGCCGTTGATCATCACCTCCGCAATCAGCGCGCCGGCGAACACCAGCACGTAGATCAGCAGGAACAGGCCGCCGAGCAGCAGCATCGAACGGGTCTTGTTCGATGCGATATGGGTGTAGAGACCGTAGGCGGCCATGGCGTCGGGCCCTTCAGCGGGGAGGGCGCGGGCTCAGAACTTGACGCTCGGCGCGGCCTCGACCTCGGCGCGGCTGGTGCCGAGATCAAAGAACTCTTTGCGGGTGAAGCCGAAGGTGCCGGCGAACAGGGCGGCGGGCAGCTGCTGGATGCCGGTATTGTATTCCTGGACGGCGTTGTTGAAGAAGCGGCGGCTGGCGGCGATCTTGTTCTCGATGTCCGAGAGCTCGCCCGCGAGCTGCTGGAAATTGGCGTTGGCCTTGAGGTCCGGATAGGCCTCCGACAGCGCGATCAGCCGGCCGAGCGCGCCGGTGAGCTGGCCCTCGGCCGCGGAGACCTGGGCCGGGCCCTGCGCCGAAATGGCGGCATTCCGCGCCTTGATGACCTCATCCAGGGTCCCGCGCTCATGCGCGGCGTAGCCCTTCACGGTCTCGACCAGGTTCGGGATCAGATCGTGGCGCAGCTTGAGCTGGACATCGATGTCGGCAAAGGCCTGGCCGACGCGCTGGCTGAGGGCCACCAGCCGGTTGTAGGCGCCGAAGGCGAACAGCACGAGAATGACGAGGATGCCGAGGACGATCCAGCCGGACATGACGGGCTCCGAGGGAGAGGGCAGGAGGACGGGGCGGCCGAAGCACGGCGACGCCGCCGGTCCCAGGGTGGACCGGCGTGCATTGGTCGCGGCAGGGGGGCTGCCCGTTCAAGCCGCGCCGGCCCAAGACCTTGTTCGCCTGTCGTCCAGGCGTCCGGCCTGATGTGAGCGATTTCGGCTCAATAGGGGCGAGCGACCCGCCACTTCTGGTCGGGATCGTTGCCCTTGATGTCGCCGGGGGCGGTGTCGGCTTGCGAGGTGTAGAGCGGGCGATAGCGATAGGCCCACATCTTCTTGCCGTCGCTGCGGGTGATGACGGTGAAGTCGCCGGTCGCTACCGCGTTGTCCGGGGCAGGCAGCGGCGGACGCTTCTGGGCGCACTCGCCGTCGCAGGTCGACTTGTTTCCGCTGTCGTCGCGCTCGGTATAGTACAGCGTCATGCCCTTGAGATCGGTCAGGATCGGGCCGTTCTTGCCGACGACGGCCTTGGCCGGCGCCGGGCCGGCTTCCTGCTTGGGCGCGGGCGGCGGTTCGGATCCATGGCCTCCGCCGTGCCCTCCGGCAAAGGCTGTTCCTGCCGAAGCCATCAGAATTGCAGCGATCGTCATCGTCCTGAACATCGACACGCGTTCCCTTGTGAGCAGCGCCTTCAGCGCCCGTTGCAGCTCACCGTAGCAAACGCAGGTTTTTCTCGGGTTTCGCGAAATCGACAGAATGAGAGACAAAGTCGACCCGAGGTTAACCATGCGGGGTCGCGTGGGTATCTATGGACGTGGCGGCAACTCCACTCCGTCGCCCCAGTCCCAGCGCCGGGCCGCGGCGAAAGCCGGCTTGTCGCGGCGGGGAATGCTGACCGCGGCTGCGCTCCCATCGGCCAGGCACAGCTTGGCCGTCGCCGCGATCTTCGTCACCACAGGCGGTGCCAGGACGCGCGCGGCCGGACGGAGCGGGACCGGCTCTCGGGTGAGGGCGATGAAGCTGAACTTCTCGTCCTCGAACGGCACATCCGCGCCCTTCAACTCGCGATGCGCCCGCGACCGCGCGAGCCGCTGGACGAAATGGCACCAGTCCGGCGCGATCAGCGGACACGCCGCCGCATGCGGGCAGGGGGCCGCGACATGCGCGCCGGCCACAATGCGCTGGTCGCGCGCGGCGATGATGCGCTGGTAGCCGGCCGGCGTGCCGGGTTCGACGATCAGGAGCGTATGTCTCGTCTTCGACCACAGCGCAGCGACCACTGCAGCACGCTCGGCGTCAGTGAGCTCGCCGATCATGTAGCTGGCCATCACGAGATCGGCGCTGTCAGCGCGATCGAGCAGCGCCCGCGCCTGGCCGAGCACGTAGGCGAGATCGCGCATCCGCATCGTGTCGTCAGCAAGCCCGAGAGCTAAATTGCGCAGAGCAGGGTTGGCATCGATGGCGTGGAACGAGGCCAGCGACGCAAAAGCCTCTGCCGCAGCGAAGCTCGCGGTGCCGGGGCCGGCGCCGACGTCCAGCAGCGAAGTCGGCGCGAAGTCCGGGCTCGCCTGCGCCAGGGCATTCAGGCTCGCTGCCACCGCGGCATATGTCGCGGGCATCCGCACCGTCGCATAGGCGATCGCGTCGGCTTCGGTCGTGATCGTGCCGGAATTGCCGCCGCTGCGATAGGCTGCCGAGATGCGCCCCGCGCGCGTGGCTGCGTCCTGGCGCGACTGCCCGTGCAGCCTGGCTTCCAGGCTGGCCTTGAGATGTGCGGGCAGGTCAGGAGAAATCATCTATGGTTCTTGTCGTCCGGGACGTCGACGCATGAGCGTTGTGGGTTTCGGACCAGGCTGGTTTGCGTCTGGGGCACGGAGCAGAATGATTAGATCGGCTGCCGCAACGAGGCTGAAGCGATGGAGTGTAATCGGTCTCCTTGGGCTGATCGCATCAGCCTTGATTTATGCCACCCATTCCGGCCCGGCAGTTTACCGCCCCTATTATGTTCTCGCCCTGCTGCTGCATGAGCCGATCGATACGGTGCGCCTTCGGCCGAGCGATTTCTACAATGGCACGTTTCGTGAGCGCGGCAAGTCGCTCCTGATCTGTCCCGCCACCATCTGCAGGTCTGCCGAGAAGATCGACGTCGAGCCGCAGGTCTTCGACGAATCGGCAGACAGGCTGTTGGCGCGGCTCCACGCGATCATCATGGCCGAGCCCGGCGCTGGCGCGGGCTACATGCCTCCCGGCGATCCGCTGCGAGGAAGGTACATCCTCCATGAATCATGGCGTCCGCCGGAGACCATCGATCTTCTCGTCATCGCCATCGACGGCACGCATGCGACGTTTGCACTTTACGCCCGTGATCTGATCCGCAAGCTTGCCCCGGATCGGTCCGAGCGCACCGCGCGCTGGCTGAAAGCCTTGCGCGATACGCCATGAGAGGCGTCACGCCACCTGCTGGTCGAGGATCTTCACGGCCTCGTCGAGCGCGACCGAGACGAGCTGCGACACGCCGCGCTCGGCCATGGTGACGCCGAACAGCCGGTTCATGCGCGCCATGGTGATCGGGTTGTGGGTGATGATGATGAAGCGGGTCTCGGTCGAGCCCTTCATCTCGTGCAGCAGGTTGCAGAAGCGTTCGACGTTGTGGTCGTCGAGCGGCGCGTCGACCTCGTCCAGCACGCAGATCGGCGAGGGGTTGGTCAGGAACACCGCGAAGATCAGCGCCATCGCGGTCAGCGCCTGCTCGCCGCCCGAGAGCAGCGACAGCGTCTGCGGCTTCTTGCCCGGCGGCTTGGCGATGATCTCGAGGCCGGCCTCGAGTGGATCGTCGCTCTCGATCAGGTGCAGCGCGGCCTCACCGCCGCCGAACAGCTCGGTGAAGAGACGCTTGAAGTGGTCGTTGACGGTCTCGAACGAGGACTGCAGACGCTCGCGCGCCTCCTTGTTGAGGCTCTGGATACCCTGGCGCAGCCGCTTGATGGCCTCGACGAGATCGTCGCGCTCGGTGGTCAGCGCGGTGTGCGAGCCTTCGACCTCGGTCAGCTCTTCTTCGGCACGCAGGTTGACGGCACCGAGTCGCTCGCGATCCCGGCGCAGCTTCTCCAGGCTGTCCTCGATCTCGTGCAGCGGCGGCAGCTGCGTATCCGGGCCGATCTCGGCCATCGCGGCGACCGCATTCGGCTCGCATTCGAGCATGTCGTGGATCTCGCGCTCGACGTCGGCGACGCGGCGCTTGGCGCTCTCCAGCCGCTCCTCGGCGCGGGCGGCGGCTTCGCGCGATTTCGACAGCGCTTCGAGCGAGGCCTTGGCGGCGCGGTCGGTGTCGCCCATCGCGGTCTCGGCCTCGGCGAGCGCGTCGGCGGCGACCTGGCGTTCTTCCTCGGCGATCGCGAGCTCGTCGATCAGCGCGCTGCGCTTCTCGGCAAAGATCTCCGGCGCGTTGTCGAGCTCGGCGCGCTCGTCCCTGACCTCGGCGATGCGCGCCTCGATGGTGGCGATCTGCGAGCCGGCGCCGCGGATGCGGTTGAACCAGTCGTTGCGCTCGTTGATGATCGCCTGCACGCGGCGGTCGGCCAGCTCGGCCTCGCGGGCCAGTGCCTGCGCTTCGGCGCGCACTTGGGCGGCGGCACGGCGCTTGGTCTCGATCTCGGCACGGACGGCAGCCAGACGGCCGTCGGCCTCGGTGGTCGCCGGCAGCCCCTCGATCGCTTCCAGCGCATTCTCGTGCAACTCGGCGATCTCGGCGCGGTCATGGGCCAGACGCGTGGACGCCTCGACCAGCGCCGACTTGCGCGCCGAATGGCGGTTGATCTCGCGCTCGGCATTGGCATGGCGCTCGCGCGCCGAATTGACCTCGCGCTGGGCTGCGCGCCAGGCTTCGCGCGCGGCACTCTCGGCTGATGTCGCGGCCTTCACCTCGGCCTCGGCGCTCTCCAGCGCCTGGCGCTTGCCGGCGGCGTCGACGCGGGCCTGCTCCAGCTCGGCCTCGATGTCGATCAGGCGGGCACGCTCGGCGAGGCGGCGCGCGGCGCCGGTCGGCGCATGCGCGGCGGCGATGAAGCCGTCCCAGCGCCAGACGTCGCCTTCCGGCGACACCAGCCGCTGGCCGGTGCGCAGCTGCGACACCAATTGCGTGCCGCGATCCCTGGACACCACGCCGATCTGGGCGAGGCGACGCGACAGCTCCGGCGGCGCCTGCACATAGGCAGCCAACGGCTCGACGCCATCAGGGAGCGCGGGATCGGTGACCTCGGCGCCGGCGACGGTCCAATGCATCGGCGCGGACGCATCGACGGGCGCGTCGAGATCGTCGCCGAGCACGGCGCCGAGCGCCTTCTCATAGCCCTTGGCAACGGTGACGCCGTCGATGATCGGCGGCCACAGATTCTTGGTCTCGCTGTTGACCATCTTGGAGATGGTGCGCGCCTCGGTCTCCAGCCGCTGCGCCCGCTTCTCGGCCTCGGCAAGCGGAGCGCGCGAGGCTTCGAGCTTCTGCCGCGCATTGGCCAGCGCGGCCTCATTGGTCTGCACCGCGGCTTCGGCTTGCGCTTCGGCCTCCTCAGCGGCTTCGAGTGCGGCGGCGAGGGTGTCGAGATCGCCGAGATGGGCGGTCTCCTGCGCCAGCCGCTCCTCGTCGGCGCGGACATTGGCGATGTCCTGGTCGAGCCGGGCGAGGCGGTCGCGGTGGCTGCGGACGTTGGCCTCGAGCTGGTTGCGGCGGGCGGTGAGGTCGGCGAGCTGCGTCGTCAGCTCGGTGAACTGGCGCTCGGTTTCGGTCAGCAGCGCCTCGGCCTCGGCGACGCGCTCGTCGACGCCGCTGCGCATCTCGACGCGCGCCTTGATCTCTTCCTTCAGCTCCGCGTCTTCGGTCTCAAGACGTTGCAGCGCGACCTGCGCATCCTGGTTCTGCTGCTGCTCGCGGGCGACGTCGGCGGTGAGCTGCATCAGGCGGCGGTCGAGCTCGCCGGCACGCTCCTTGGCGCGCACCTCCTCGCGGTCGAGCAGGTCGCGGGCGTTTTTCAGCCGCTGCATCGTCGCAGCCGCACGGGCCTCGGCTTCGCGCAGCGCCGGCAGATGCGAGGAGCGGATCGCCTGGATGCGGGCGGATTCCGCCTGCTCGCGGGTGCGCTCGGCCATCTCGCGCACCGCGACGTCGTGTGTATGCGCGGCGTCGTTGAGGTCGGCATGCGCGCCCATCCAGCGCAGGTGATAGAGCGTGGCTTCCGCCTTGCGCACCTTGGCCGCGACCTCGCGATAGCGGATCGCCTGGCGCGCCTGCTTGCGCAGGCCTTCCATCTGGCCGGAGAGCTGGCCGATGACGTCTTCCACGCGCAACAGATTCGTCTCGGCCGCCTTCAGCCGCAGCTCGGCCTCGTGGCGGCGCGCATGCAGGCCGGCGACGCCGGCGGCGTCTTCCAGCACGCGGCGGCGCTGCTCGGGCTTGGCCTGAATGATCTCGCCGATCTTGCCCTGGTGGACCAGGGCCGGCGAGCGCGCGCCGGTGGCGGCATCGGCGAACAGGATCTGCACGTCGCGGGCGCGCACGTCGCGGCCGTTGATGCGATACACCGAGCCGGCCTCGCGCTCGATGCGGCGCGAGATTTCGAGAATGTCGCGGTCGTTCACGGCGGCCGGCGCGGTGCGATCGCTGTTGTCGATCGTCATCACCACTTCGGCGTGGTTGCGCGACGGACGCGTGTTCGAGCCGGAGAAGATCACCGCGTCCATGTCGGCGGCGCGCAGCGATTTGTGCGAGGTCTCACCCATCGCCCAGCGCAGCGCCTCGACCAGATTCGACTTGCCGCAGCCGTTCGGACCGACGACGCCGGTGAGGCCGGGTTCGATCACGAAGTCAGTCGGTTCGACGAACGTCTTGAAACCGTGGAGACGAAGACGCGTGAGTTTCATGCACAGATTCTCTGTTGGCGGAAAACGAATCTCACAGCCCCGACAATACCATGGATGGCAAAGTCAAAGTGACTTGAGTCGCCTTTAGCGCCCCATTCTGAGGGCGGGACAATGGCGACGCCCGGACCCCAGGGCAACCCGCTCGCCCCGCTTTTCCAAGGCTTTCTCGGCTCGATCAGCCCACCAAACAGAAGCGGCCCCACGAAGGGGCCGCACTGTGTCTCGCAGGACTCAGTGATTCGGATCAGCTCTTGAGAAGCGGGTTGATGCGCTTCTGAAACTCCTCGATCGAGGATTCGCCTTTGATCTTCTCGCCATTGATGAAGAAGGTCGGCGTCGAATCAACTTTAAGAACATCGCTGGCGTATTTCTGGTCGGCGGCGATCTTGTCGAGCAGCGCCTGGTCCTTGAGGCAGGCCTCGACCTGCTGCTGGCTGAGGCCGGCCTGCTTGCCGATCCGCGTCAGGGTCTCGGTGGTGTTCTTGACCACCCAGTCGTTCTGCGAACGGAACAGCATGTCGGTGACCGCGAAATACTTCTGCGCGTCGTCCTTGGCGATGCAGCGCGTCAGCATGGAGCCGGCGGCGGCTTTGATGTCGAGTGGGAACTCGCGGAAGATGTAGCGGATCTTGCCGGTATCGATGTATTCGGCCTTCAGCTTCGGGAACACCTGGGCGTTGAACGCCGCGCAATGCGGGCAGGTCATCGAGGCGTATTCCACGATGGTCACGGCGGCATCCGCCGGGCCGATCCCCATGTCCGGCAGCGACTGCGGCTTGGCGACATCGGCGGCGGTCTGGGCGAAGGCCTCCGAGATCAGCCGCAGCGGCGAGAAGCCGGTCAGCGCGGCGAGGCCGGTCAGCGACAGGGCAGCGGTGAAGGCGCGGCGGGTGATGATCAAGGCTCTGCTCCAAAGTGGGCGCCCGAGGCGCCTGAAACGCTCATAACTCTGTTTTCGACTTGGCTTTTCGCTAGCTTGAAACCCCGTCAGAGGCAATGCCGGGCCTCAAGCTGCGATCAAACGGCGAACGTCAATTTCGCTTGATGGCGGCGCCCAGCCGGGCCAGCGCGTCGCGCAGCGCATCGTCCTCGATCGCGGTCAGGGTCGAGGCCACCTTGGCCACCTTCTTCGGATCGGGCGGTGGCGGGCGGCGCTTCACCGGCGGCCGCGTCAGCGGCCCCTGGCGCAGCGCCAGCTTGCCCACCGCATGCCAGCCGAAGAAGCGGTTGACCCGCTCCAGGATCACGTCAGACGAATGCTGGATCTCCAGCGCCATCGGCCCCTCGACGCGCAGGATCAAGGTCGCCGGCTCCTGCGGCTGGCCCTCGACCGGCCGCGGCCACTGCATCTTCAGCGGCTGCGCATGGTCGGCGATCTCGCGCCCGGCGATCTCCGGCCAGCGCGTCACGAGCTCGCGCGCGGCAAACCCCTGCTTGGCATAGGCAGCCGTCAGCACATCGCCCATCATCAGCGAGAGAGGCTTTGCGGTGAGGCGGCCAGGCTTTGCCATGATGCTTTCTCGCTGCCGTCACGCGGCGCGCGGACGGATCGCTTTCAGGTCGGGGGCAATCTCGCGCCGCCGCTGCATGAGGTCATAATCCATCTGAAGACCAAGGAAGAAGCCTTCGGAGACACGAAAATAGCGGGCGAGGCGCAGATCCGTGTCTGCGGTGATGTCGCGCTTGCCGAGCACGATCTCGTTGATCCGGCGCGGCGGCACATGAACGGCGCGTGCCAGCGCATTCTGGCTCAGTCCCATCGGCTTGAGGAACTCCTCCAGCAGGATTTCCCCGGGATGGGGATTGTGCAGCAGATTGCTTCTAGCGGTGGTAGTCGACGATTTCGACATCCATCGGTCCTCCATCATCCCAGACGAAGCAAATTCGCCATTGATCGTTGATCCTGATCGAATGTTGCCCGACGCGGTCGGCCTTCAAGGCCTCGAGCCGGTTCCCGGGCGGCACCCGGAGATCGTCGAGAACCCGGGCCTGATTCAAAAGACGAAGTTTGCGAAGTGCGACATCCTGAATGTCGGACGGCAATCTCCGGCTCCGTCGGCCGCTCCATATCAGCTCCGTCTCGCGATCCGCGAAGCTCTGGATCATGACGGATTATAACGCGCGGCGTCATAGAACGCGAGGACATTCTGTTGCTGCTTGAGCTGGGGACTTCCAGACTGGTGCGCTGGTCCAGTCTTTGTTTTCGCTTTATTGAAGAGGCGTGGCTAACCCCAAGGCTTTTCGAAAACACCAGCACGACGCCGGCTCCACCGATCGCCCGGCGCAACTGCTCGCGTGGTACGACTGCCACCGCCGCCGGCTGCCGTGGCGGGCGCCGGCCGGGCAGCGCTCGGATCCGTATCGGGTCTGGCTGTCGGAGATCATGCTGCAGCAGACCACGGTGAAGGCGGTCGGGCCGTATTTCGAGAAATTCCTGGCGCGCTGGCCGGATGTCTCGGCGCTCGGCAGCGCCGATCTCGAGGATGTGCTGCGGATGTGGGCCGGGCTCGGCTATTACTCGCGGGCGCGCAACCTGCACGCCTGCGCCGCGACCGTGCTGCGCGAGCATGGCGGCGTGTTCCCGGACACGGAGGAGGGGCTGCGCAAGCTGCCCGGCATCGGCCCGTACACGGCAGCAGCGATCGCTGCGATCGCGTTCGACCGCCGGACCATGCCGGTCGACGGCAACATCGAGCGCGTGACGAGCCGGCTGTTCAGGGTCGAGGAGGCGCTGCCGCAGGCCAAGCCGCAGATCCAGGCGCTCGCTGCGACCCTGCTCGGCCCATCCCGCGCCGGCGACAGTGCCCAGGCCCTGATGGACCTCGGCGCCACCATCTGCACGCCGAAGAAGCCGGCGTGCTCGCTGTGCCCGCTGAACGAGGATTGCGCGGCGCGCCAGCAAGGCGACCAGGAGACGTTCCCGCGCAAGGCCGCCAAGAAGACCGGCAAGCTTCGGCGCGGTGCGGCCTTCGTCGTCATCAGAGGCGACGAACTGCTGGTCCGTTCGCGCCCCGCAAAGGGCCTGCTCGGCGGTATGACCGAGGTCCCCGGCTCGGAATGGCTTGCCGGCCAAGACGATGCGGATGCGCTCGCGCAGGCGCCGCAGTTGGCCGGCGTGAAAAGCTGGCACCGCAAGCTCGGCGTCGTCACCCACGTCTTCACGCACTTCCCGCTGGAGCTCGTGGTCTACACAGCGAAGGTCCCAGCCCGTACGCGCGCGCCGGATGGCATGCGCTGGGTCCCGATCGCGACCCTGGATGGCGAGGCGCTGCCCAACGTGATGCGCAAGGTCGTGGCGCATGGGTTGGGGGAATGAGCTGCGCATGTAGTTTGTAGGGTGGGCAAAGGCGCGCCCGGGTGTTCTTCATTCCGACGAGCTATCTCTCGCGCCGTGCCCACCATCTCATCAGCGAGTCTGCCGCGAAACGGTGGGCACGCTGCCGCCTTCGGCGGCCGCTTTGCCCACCCTACGATTCTTGCCGACGACGAAGAGGGGGGATCGATTCACAGTTTCAAACAGCAGGGCAGTGCAGACAAACATAAAGGGCGACATGACCACGCGTTCTCGCGGCACATCATGCCCGAGCTTTGCAATCGGTTCGTCCCTCGCAAACAGGCAGAGGGCGCGGGGAATGCCGGATGCTGGCCGCACCCATGGCCCGCCTGCAGCAAGAAAAGCAGGCGGCAGTCACCACAGGTTCAGCCGAGAACACCCGGCATTCCCCGCGCGATGGTCTTCACGCTTATACGCAGTCTCCCTGGTGCGCCGGCTTGTTGGCCACCATGCCGCGACAATGCTTGCGCATCGCGCGGGGGACACCAGCTTCGGGGTGTCGGGACGCTGCGACTTCACGTCCGCGACAGATCGTTCGTCCGCGCCCTCGTTGCCGAGGACGCTGCGATCTCACGCGGCCACCGCATCCCCGCCTCGCGTGTCGTGACGATCGCGCGCTACGCCCCTTGCATGAGGACGGGATGGGCGGGAGTTGATCATGATTTCCGATAAATAGCAAGAGGATTATTTTTAGCAGAATGCAGTCGCGATGCGGGCGCGATCCCGCGACGCAAGTGTCTGCGTGTCTGTTTCGTGACCACAGCGCTAAATCTTTTTCATTGCCCGGCGAATGCGGATGTAGATAATCTGAGATTGTGTAGCTTCGCTTTGCATCCTTTGTGTGCGGCGCGAACACACGCCGGCCGGCAAAAAAGAGTACTCGATCGACGGCTCGGCAACACGAGCTTCGCCAGAACAAGATCACATAAGGGGAGGAACGCATGACGGACGCTGTTGTCTCACGTCGTTCGCTGCTGGGTGTCGGCGCGGCCGCTGGGCTCTATGGATTGACGGGGTTGGCCAGCTCTCCCGTCCTGGCGAAGGGCCCGTTCCTGAATACGCAGGCGCCGACGTTCTTCCGCTTCAAGCTCGGCTCGGCCGAGGCGACCATCATCTCGGACGGCATCCTGCCGCTCGGCGATCCCCATGCGGCGTTCCTCGGCATCTCGCCCGGGGATCTCGATTCGATGCTGACCAACAACTTCCTGCCCACAGGCGCGGCGACGCTCGAGCAGAACATCCTGGTGCTCAACACCGGCGACAAGATCATCATCTTCGACAACGGCATGGGCGTCTCGAAACTGTTCGGCGACACCACCGGCAAGATGCTGATGACCTTGAAGCAGGCCGGCATCGAGGCCAAGGACGTCGACGCGCTGGTCATGACGCATGCGCATATCGACCATTGCGGCGGCGTCATCGGTCCCGACGGCAAGCCGAGCTTCCCGAATGCCGAGCTGTTCATCTCCGAGGCCGACTTCACCTACTGGACCGACGAGGCCAAGGTCGGCCCGAACTACAAGGCGTTCTATGAGCAGGCCGTGCGCAACCTGATGCCGGTGAAGGACCGCATCACCTTCTTCAAGGACGGCCAGGAGTTCCTGCCGGGCGTGCAGGCGATGTTCACGCCGGGCCATACGGTCGGGCATACCATCTTCCTGATCCAGTCGGGCAAGGATCAGCTCTGCTACATCGGCGACATCTCGCATCATCCGGTGCTGCTGATCGAGAAGCCGCTGATCGAGTTCGCCTACGACACCGATCCGAAGCAGGCCGCCAAGACCCGCGTCCGCGTGCTCGACATGCTCGCGACCAACCGGACACGGATTCTCGGCTATCACTTCCCGTGGCCGGGCATCGGGCACATCGGCAAGGCCGGCGATGGCTTCCGCTATTTTCCGACGGCGGTACACACGATGGACGTGGCGCCGATCTGACCGGCGGCGCGCCCCAAGCCGGCTGTTCCTGAACACAAATCATCGCGACGAGGCCGCGCCCGCGCATCTTTGGTGCTTGCGCGAGCGTGCGGCCTGTCGTCGCCGACAAATCTGCAAAGCAGGAGGATACACGTGCGCATCGCTGGGACGTCTCCAAACTGCGCTCCGCTTCGCGTCGCGGCTCTGGCCGGACTGGGCCTGCTGGCGAGCGCCACCCTGGCGCAAGCAGGATCAGACGTGGATTGGCCCGCCTACAACAACGACTACATGGGCCAGCGCTACCAGCGGCTGAAGCAGATCAACACCAAGAACGTCGCCGAGCTGAAGGAAGTCTGCCGCGTGCAGCTGCAAGAGGGCGGTCCGTTCCAGACCGGCCCGGTGGTGGTCGATGGCGTGATGTATGTGACGACGGCGCGGCTGACCTTTGCGCTGGATGCCGCGACCTGCAAGGAGAAATGGCGGCATACCTACGAGTCCGCGCGTGAGGATGTCTGGCCGGTCAATCGCGGCGTTGCGGTCATCAACGGGCGCGTCATCCGCGGCACGCCCGATGGTCATCTGTTCGCGCTGGATGCGCAGAGCGGCGCGCTGATCTGGCAGAACATGGTCGGCGATTCCTTGCTCGGTGAGTTCCTGTCGGGCGCGCCGATCGGCTGGAACGGCCTCGTCTTCACCGCCACGGCCGGCTCGGACTGGGGCGTGCGCGGCCGCGTCATGGCGTTCGACGTGCTGACCGGACGCGAGGTCTGGCGCTTCGACACCATTCCGACCGGCGACCAGCCGGGCGCGGAGACCTGGCAGAACAAGAAGTCGGCGCTGACCGGCGGTGGCGGCTCGTGGTCGACCCTGTCGCTCGACATCACCACCGGCGAGCTGTTCGTGCCGGTCGGCAATCCCGCGCCGGACATGTTCCCGGAATATCGGCCGGGCGACAATCTCTATACGGACTCGCTGGTGGTGCTCGATGCGCGCACCGGCGCGCTGAAATGGTATCACCAGGTCAAGGCCAATGACGGCATCGACCATGATCTCGGTGCCGCGCCGACCTTGTTCCGGTCGCCCGACATCCAGGACATCGTCGCCTTCGGCGGCAAGGATGGCTTCGTCTCCGCCATCGACCGCGCGACGCGCAAGCCGATCTATCGTGTGCCGGTCACGACGATCGACAATGTGACGGCGCGGCCGACCGAGGCCGGCGTGCATGTCTGCCCCGGCCTGCTCGGCGGCGTCGAATGGAACGGCGGCAGCTACGATCCGGTCAACGGCTCGCTGTATTTCGGCGCGGTCGACTGGTGCGGCACCTTCAAGAAGGGCGGTGCGAAATATGTCGCGGGCGAGTTCTTCTTCGGCGGCGAGCCGACGCTCGATCCGCCGGACAAGGCCGCGGGCTGGGTGACCAGCCTGAACGCGGTCAGCGGCGAGGTGAAATGGAAATACAAGGCGGCCAAGCCCGTGGTCAGCGGCATCACGGCGACCTCCGGCGGTCTCGTCTTCGGCGGCGACACCGGCGGCAATTTCTTCGCGCTCGACAGCCAGACCGGCAAGCCACTCTACACGCTGGCGACGCAGGGCATGATCGCCGGCGGCGTCGTCACCTACCAGACCGGCGGCAAGCAATATGTCGCGCTGACCTCCGGCAACGTGTCGCGGATCACCTTTGGTGAGCTGGGCAATCCGACGCTGATCATTCTGGGATTGCCGAATTGAGGACGACCGCAACTGTATCGATCACGGCTTGCGCGCTTGGTGCGCTCGGCGCTGCGCTGGTCATGAGCAATGCTCCGGCGGCCCGCGCCGCCTCTGAGCTCGGCGAGGCCCAGTTCAAGAAGTCCTGCGCGATGTGCCATTCGCTCGAGCCCGGCCGCAACAAGCTCGGGCCGTCGCTATCAGGCGTGCTCGACCGCAAGGCCGGCACGGTGGCCGGCTTCAACTACTCCTCCGCCAACAAGAACTCCGGCCTGGTGTGGACGCGCGAGACGCTCGACACCTATCTCACGGATCCGCAGAAGATGGTGCCGGGCACGCTGATGGTGTTTCCCGGCATCAAGAATGCCGGCGACCGTCAGGCGCTGGTCGAGTTCCTCGCGGCACAACATGATTGAGGCGAGGGCGGGCGTGCGCAGGGGTGGACGGCCCGGACCGGCGCCGCTAGGGTCCGGCATCATTCGTCGGGGGTTATCATGCTGAAATTCTATACCGCGCCGGGCACCTGCGCGCTCGCCACGCATATTGCGCTCGCCGAGGCCGGCGCGCCTTACGCAATCGAGAAGCTCAGCTTCAAGACCAACCAGCAGAACAGCCCTGATTATCTCGCGATCAATCCGAAGGGCCGCGTTCCGGCGCTGGTGACGGAGCAGGGCATTCTGACCGAGACGCCCGCGATGCTCGTCTATGTCGCGCAGCGCTTCCCGGAGGCGCAGCTCGCGCCGCTCGACGACATCTTCGCCTTCGCGCAAGTGCAGTCCTTCACCGCCTATCTCTGCTCGACCGTGCACATCGCCCACGCGCACAAGATGCGCGGCCATCGCTGGGCGACCGAGGAGTCGTCCTTCGCCGACATGAAGCGGAAGGTGCCGGAGACGATGGGCGCGTGCTTTGCGCTGATCGAAGACAAGATGCTGCGCGGTCCCTTCGTGATGGGCGAGCAGTATACGATCTGCGATCCCTACCTGTTCACGATCGCGCAATGGCTCGAAGGCGACGGCGTCGACGTGAATGCGTTTCCGAAGGTCGCCGATCACTTCAAGCGCATGGCCGAGCGGCCGGCCGTGCAGAAGGCGTTCGCCGAGCTGGCGGCCTGAGGGCCGATAAAAAAGGAGCAGGGGGCGGGAACATCGGTCGTCCGGTGACGTTGCTTGAAGCCGTGGCGCGTGCCTGCGGCCGATCTCCTGTTCCTGGACCCCTTGATGTTGCTGGCAGCCATTTCCGACGATCCCTTGCGCACGTCCAGCACCGGCATTCGCGACAGGCTGAAAGCGGCTACTGCCTCGGCGCATCATGAACTGGATGAGCGCCTCGGCCAGCTCGATCTCACCACGACCGCGCATTATCGGCGCTTCCTCGAGGCCAGCGCCGCGGCCCTGTGGCCGCTGGAGCGGCTGCTCGAGCAGAGCGGCGCGGCCGGCCTCATCGACGACTGGAGCTCGCGGCGGCGGAGCGACGCGCTACGCGCTGATATCGCCGATCTCAACGGGGCGGTCGTTCCGTTGCAGCTGTCGATGCAGGCGCTCGACCGGCCCGCCATGCTCGGCAAGCTGTATGTCCTCGAAGGCTCGCGACTGGGCGCGGCGTATCTGCTGCGCATCGTCTCGGCCTCGGTCGACCCGCGGGTGCGGCGCGCGACGCGCTATCTGCGTCATGGGGTGGGGAAGGGGCTCTGGCCGAGCTTCCTCGCGCAACTCGCCCGCGCGCCGATGACGCCGGATGACGAAGCCAGGGCGGTTGCCGGCGCGCAGGCTGCGTTCGCGATCTTTGCGGCGGCGATGGCAGCAGCATGAACGAGCCGGTCAACCTCACCAATTGCGATCGCGAGCCGATCCATGTCCCGGGCCACGTCCAGCCGTTCGGCTTCCTGCTGGCGCTGGTATCGGACTTCACGATCTGCATGGCCTCGGAGAACGCGCCGGAGTTTCTCGGCGGCGACATCGGCTGGCTGCTGCACAAGCCGCTCGCCGCAGTTCTCTCCGAAAGCGCCGCGGCGGCGATCCGCGCTCGCGTCGACTATCTCAGCGGCCCGGACGCGGTCGAGCGCGTGTTCGGCGTCGACCTGCAAGGCCATGGCCGGCTGTTCGATCTCGCCATTCATTTCTCCGGCGCCTATCTGATCGTCGAGGCCGAGCCCAGCCTGATCGAGCCCGGCGTCAATTCGGGCGAGCTGGTGCGGCTGATGCTCGGCCGCATCCGCAAGACGACCGGCATGACCGACCTCGCGCAGGAGGCGGCGCGGCAGCTCAAGCTGTTGACCGGCTTCGATCGCGTGATGGTCTACCGCTTCCATCCGGATGGATCGGGCGAGGTCATCGCCGAGACCGCAGCCTCCGGCCTCGAGCCCTTCCTCGGCCTGCACTATCCGGCGTCAGACATTCCGCGTCAGGCGCGGCAGCTCTATCAGCGCAACTGGCTGCGCATCATTGCCGACATCAACGCCACGCCGGCACCGCTGATGTCGAGCCCGACGCACAATGCCGGGCTGCTCGACCTGTCGATGAGCGTGCTGCGCGCGGTCTCGCCCATTCACATCGAATATCTGCGCAACATGGGCGTCGCGGCGTCGATGTCGGTCTCGATCCTGCGCGACGGCAAGCTGTGGGGACTGTTCGCCTGCCATCATTATTCGCCGCGCCACCTGTCCTTCGAGAAGCGCACCGCGGCCGAGCTGTTCGGCCAGATGTATTCCTGGCTGCTCGAGGCGCGCGAGCGCGAGACCGACGTCGCCTATGAGAGCCGCGCGCACCAGATCCAGGAACGGCTGATCGAGCGCGCGGCCGCGGAAGTTCACAGCAAGCGCGCGATCCTGGAGTTCGTCGCCGATTATCGCCAGATGATCGAATGCGACGGCCTCGCGATCTGGTCCGACGACGAGATCACGCTCGATGGCGAGACGCCGACGGAAGCGGAGGTGCAGGACCTCATCGGCTTCATCAACCGCACCTCGCCCGGCCGCATCTGCGCCAGCGCCGAGATCTCAAAGGTCTATGCATCCGGCGAGGCGTTCCGCGATCGCGCCGCCGGCTTCCTCGCAATCCCGATCTCGCGCACGCCGCGCGACTGCCTGATCTTCTTCCGCCGCGAGGTGGTGCGCTCGGTCAACTGGGCCGGCGATCCCAACAAGACCTATGCCGAAGGGCCGCTCGGCGCCCGGCTCACGCCGCGCAAGAGTTTCGAGCTGTGGCAGCAGACCGTGGCCGGCCAGTCGAAGCCGTGGACCGCGGCGGATTTGCGCATTGCCGAGAGCCTGCGTGTCACGCTGCTGGAGGTGATCCTGCAATTGTCGGAGCTCGCCGCGCGCGAGCGCCGCGGCGCGCAGGAGCGGCAGGAGCTGATGATCGCCGAGCTCAATCACCGCGTCCGCAACATCCTGAGCCTGGTGCGCGGCCTGGTCGCGCAGAGCAAGGACACCGCGACGTCGGTCGAGGAGTTCGCCTCCGTGCTCGGCGGCCGTATCCAGGCGCTGGCGCGCGCGCATGACCAGATCACCAATCTCAATTGGGCGCCGGTGGCGCTGCGTCATCTGCTCGAATCGGAGGCCGGCGCCTATCTCGGCTCGCGGGCGGGACGCGTGCGCATGGAAGGGCCCGACGTCGCGCTCGATCCCAAGGCGTTCGCGACGCTTGCGCTCGTCGTGCACGAGATGATGACCAACTCGGCCAAGTACGGCGCGCTGGCCGACTCCACCGGGCAGGTCCAGGTGCTGTGGCGGCTCGACCCCGGATCGAGCCTCGTCATCGACTGGAAGGAGAGCGGCGGGCCGCCGGTGCAGCCGCCGTCGCGGCGCGGCTTCGGCACCACGATCATCGAGCGCTCGGTACCGTTCGATCTCAAGGGCGACGCCGAGATTCGCTTCGACCTGCTCGGCGTGCAGGCGCGCTTCGTGATCCCTGCCAATTTCGTGCAGATGGTGCCGGCGCTGGCAGGCGCGCCCTCGCGCCATCAGACGAAGGACGACGATACGCCGCGCCTGTCCGGCACGGTGCTGATCGTCGAGGACAATCTCATCATCGCGATGGGCGCCGAGGTGATCCTGCTCGAGCTCGGCGCCCGTCACATCGACACGGCAGCCTCGGTCAATCAGGCGCTGAAGTCGATCGAGCGCGCGGTGCCGAGCTTCGCGCTGCTCGACATCAATCTCGGCGCGGAGAGCAGTCTTCCTGTCGGGCACAAATTGAAGGAGCTCGGCGTGCCCTTCATGTTCGCCACCGGCTATGGCGAGCGTGCGCCGATCCCGGCCGAGCTCGCCGAGGCGCCGGTGATCCAGAAGCCGTATACGCGCGAGCTGGTCGAGAAGGCGCTGTCGAAGATGCAGACGCAGAGAGGCGCTGGTCGCGACGATCCCGCTCGGTAAATCGATCATTACCGCAGCGGCTGCGAATTTCATGTTGCCCGCGTCATCGGATTTACGCTGGCGCGCGAATGTCGTGAGGTGTTGTCCGAAGCTTTTACGATCTGCGCTAGAGGAGGCGATGCAGCCAGTGGGGAGGACGCATGTCTCGTCAGCAGAAGAAAGTGGCGCTTCGGTCGGCGCTCATGACCAGCACGATCGCCGCCATGATCATGGCCGTAACCGGGCCCGCGCGATCCGAGCGCGTGGCGTCCTGGTCAGCGCAACTGTGGCAGGCGCGCATCCAGGCCGGTGCGACGCTGGAGAATGTGCTGGAGCAACAGCGCAGCGAATTCGCGCAGCTCGATGCCGACGGCGACGGCCGGCTCAGCACGCGCGACGTCGAGCTGCACGCCACGATGGAAGCGGCTCAGGCGCGAATCCAGGCCGTGCAAGGCGTGATGCGCTATGACGTCGATGGTGACGGCTTCGTCACCGAGGACGAGATCCGCCGGCTGATGCGCTATGAGCTGAGATTTCAGCTGGCGCAGTCGCAGAAAATCAATTCCAGCTATTCTCCGGACAAGCAGATCGACAGCACCGTTCAGCGGCTGATGGCGTTCGACGCCGACAAGGACGGCAAGATCTCGATCGCGGAGGCCGCAAAGTCGGCCGCGGGACAACGGCCGAGCGGAGGCCAGAGCGCTCGCGTCCGCCAGGTGCTCGATGCCGCCGGCAAGGACGAGGTGACGCTGCAGGACTATCTCAGCGCCGGCGAAGCGCTGTTCCGCAAGGTCGATGCCGACGGCAACGGCACGATCTCGCAGCAGGAGGCGACCGACTACAGCCAAAGCCTGGTCCGTGCGACCGCTGCGAAGAAGGAAGAGGCTGAAAAAGCCGGCTGCGAGCTGCCGGCCGCCTCCGACAACGCCAAGGTGATGTTGTTCAGCGGCTACGAGGCGGAGGCGTTGTCGAACGTCACGCTCAAGTCGCAGGACGTCGAAGTGCGCACTGGCCGCATCGTCATCGAGCCCGGCAATGAGCCGCTCTACCTCGTCGTTTCGACGCATCGTGCCACGATCTGGCAGGTCTCCGGCGCGGTCGAGCGGGTCGAGCGGATCGTGGCGAGCAGCATGCAGACCGGTGCCAACGGCTCCGATCCACAAGCGGCACCGCTCGCCGGCGTGACCGGCGTGCCGGCGGAGCGGGTCAGCTTCCTCAAGCGATCCAATTGTCTCAGCTATTTCTCGGAGGCACCGTCGAGTGGCTCGCTGGTGAGTGCAGGCGCCGTCCGCCGCATGACCGGCAAGGCGCCGGACGTGCTCGCGGCGAGATATTCCGTCAGCTCCTTCTCGGCGCCATCCGGCAAGATCGAGACGACGCGCGACGAGCGCGACGGGTCGCTGGTCATCCGCAAGCGCGAGGGCTCGCTGACGATCATCGGCAGCGGCGGCAACGCCACCATCCAGATGGGGCCGAGCCGCGCCCGCGACGAAATGATGCGATTTTTTCCCGGCGGCGTGATGGAGATCGACCCGAAGAGCGTGGTCGGCTCTGCCCCCGCGATGCCCTATGAGGTGCTGCCGTCGCAGGCCGGCATCGTGCAACTGCTCGCGTCCGGCGCGCTCAGCGAGAACCGTAGCGGCGAATATATCGTGCGCAGCAAGATCCGTTTTCCGGCTGGGCTCTATGGCGCGCATTCGGTGACGTTCCTGGTCATGAAGGGCACGCCCTATCCCGACGGCGATCCCGGTCATTCCTGCGTGGTGGTCGAGGAGACCGGCGAGAGCAAGGGCGGGATCTGTCGGTCGCGCTGAGTGCTCGCGCGCGTCGCGAGACGAAGCCGATGCGCAATCGCTTGCGCTTCGCTCCAGGTCATCAACCTCTGCGCGGAACGTTCTCTTCGCGTAGGGCGCAAGTTGAAGATGCTTGATGTCATCATCGGCGTTCGTGCGTCGCGAATGCTTTCGCGAGCCGCTTGCGGTGAGTGGCATGCATGATTTTTCTTGTGCGGTCCGTCTCACATCCGCGTGTTGTCGCCAACGCGGGGACGCGAACTGAGCGGGCACTTCGCGTCCTATTCCCGCTGTTGCTGCGACAAAACAGCCCAAAAAAATTAGAACGCATCCAAAGGACACCGCCGTTCTAACATTGTTTCGACAAATGGAACCTCGGCAGCCTTATTCCGAACGAAGTCATCGCCGAAACGGCGCAACGGGGGCGCGTTGAATCGTCGGAGGACTGATGACGAATCGAACGGCGAATGTGTTGCCGTATGTTGCTGCTGCCGTGCTGGTGGGAGCGGCTGCGGTGACAGTCGAGCTTCAACCGGCATCGGCTGCTGACGAATGTTTGGCGAAGCCTGGCGAGACTCCGGCGGGAAAGCATTGGTTCTATCGCGTCGATCGCGCGACCAAGAAGCAGTGCTGGTATCTTCGCGAGGATGATCGCGCGGGGCAGGGCGCCTCGCTCACCACGCGCAAACTGGCCTCGCATCGGGATCGCACGGCGCTGTCGTCGTCCGCGGCCGATGCGCGCGCGGAATTTCAATCGTCGGCGAATCAAACCGGCGACGAGGTGAAGCCTGCGGCGTCGATGCCGAGCGCGGCGACGCGGCCCGCCGCAGTGTTCCCGCCGGTCGCCGCATTTCCGGCTGCGCCGGCTCCGGCGCCCTCCGCCGCGGCGGCGCCTGCGGCCCCAGCGCCGATGAGCGCGGCGCCAGCGACCGAGACGAGCGCTGCAGCGCCGAGCGATTCGGCTGTCGCGACGCGCTGGCCCGATTCATCCGACACGCTGCAGGCAAAGCCCGCGCCGGCGCCGCGATCGCAGTCCTACACCGTTGCGGCCGCGACGAGCGATGCTGCAACGACCGACACCGCTGCGCCGGTCACGACCTCGCAAACGGTGGCCGAAGCAGCTCCGATGATGTCGGTTAGCGGGATCAATGACGACGCCGCGCGCACGCGGCTGTTTGCCTTCCTCGGCGCGGTTGCGGTGGCCGGATTTTCGACCAGCGTCCTGCTGGCGCGGGCGCGTGCCAAGCGGCAGCTGCGTCTCGAGCCCGTGGCGGCGCGGCGGGTGTCGCGCTGGCCGGCGGAGCCGGAGCTCGACCGCATGCATCTGCCGCCGGTGGACAGCTTCCATCCCGGGCTTGCGCGCCGCGAGCCGCAGCGGGTCAGGCAGGTCTCGGTCGTGCCGCGCGACGACGCGCGCTATGACGAGCAGTACGAGGTCGAGGACCTCCTGGCGCGCTATTCCGGCCAGGCCCGCCAGAGGTCGTGAGCCTCAGGCGGCGCTCATCTCGGAGCGGACCTCGGCGCGCAGCTCGTCGATCAGCCTGAGGCCGCCCTTCGTCTCGACGTGCCAGAACGTCCAGCCATTGCACGCCGGCAGCCCTTGCGCGACGGCGCCGATGCGGTGGATCGATCCGACCTTGTCGCCCAGCATAATCGCCCCATCGGCGCGCACCAGCGCGCCGTAGCGGCGCTTGGAGTCGACGAGCTTGGCCCCGGGCGCGATCATGCCGCGCTCGATCAATTCGGCGAACGCCACCCGCGGTGCCTCGCGCGCGGTCATGAACGGCGCCAGCGTCGCTTCGGGCAGAGGCTCGACGGCTGCGATGCGGCGTTCGGCCGCTTCCGCATAGACCTTCTCGCGCTCGAAGCCGATGTAGCGGCGGCCGAGACGCTTGGCCACGGCGCCGGTGGTGCCGGTGCCGTTGAACGGATCGATCACGAGATCCCCGGGCTTCGAGGATGACAGCAGCACGCGGGCGAGCAGGCCTTCCGGCTTCTGCGTCGGATGAACCTTCTTGCCGTCGCCGTCCTTCAGCCGCTCCTCGCCGGTGCACAGCGGAATCAGCCAGTCCGAGCGCGCCTGCACGTCCTCATTGGATGCCTTCAGCGCTTCGTAGTTGAACGTGTAGCCCTTCGCCTTCTCGTCGCGCGCGGCCCAGATCATGGTCTCATGCGCGTTGGTAAAGCGGCGGCCGCGGAAGTTCGGCATCGGGTTCGACTTGCGCCAGACGATGTCGTTGAGGATCCAGAAGCCGAGATCCTGCATCATCGCGCCGACGCGGAAGATGTTGTGATAGGAGCCGATCACCCAGATCGTCGCGCTCGGCTTCATCGCGCGGCGCGCGGCGAGCAGCCAAGCGCGCGTGAAGTCGTCATAGGCGGCGAACGAGGAGAACTTGTCCCACTCGTCGTTGACGGCATCGACCTGCGATTCGTCGGGACGTTTGAGCTCACCCTTGAGCTGCAGATTGTACGGTGGGTCCGCAAACACCAGGTCGACGGATGCGGCCGGCAGTTTCGACATCTCGGCGACGCAGTCGCCGACAATGATTCGGTGCTCTTCAAGGGGCTGAAATTTAGTGCGGGGCGCCTTTGCAGACGCCCCGCGACGCGACTCTACCATGACTCAAGAACTCTGACTCAGGCGACGCTGTCGGCGACGCGGGACCTAACAACCGACTGCCCACACATTGACCGGGCAAAGTAAAAATGGACTTAACCGGGAAAATTTTTCGTATCTCTGCAACCATGTTCATCACGCGCACTGGCGATGAAGCGGCATTCATCGGTGCGCCGCCGTCGCTCCGCAACGTGTCGATCGCGAACGGCTTTTTCCCTGTCCCGCATGAGAGCAGCGACTGTCGCGGTGCGGCGCGTGCGCCAGTTTATTTGGCGGAGCTAGGCAAAACTTGCCGGGCGGGATATTGATTAACACAGTGGAAATTTTACCTGTTTGCCGCGTTGGGATTTTCGCGCAGAGCTGCGCAAGCACAGTGAGGAAAGGCCGCCATGCGTTACGATGATTTCCGTCGCAGCGACGACATCGACGACCGTCGCGACGAAGGCGGCGGGATGGGCGGCGGTATGGGTCTGCCGATCGGCGGCGGCGGGCTCGGCATCGGCACCATCATCGTGCTCGGCCTGATCGGCTACGCCTTCGGCATCGACCCGCGCATCCTGATCGGCGGCGCCGAGATGATGAGCCATGGCGGCGCACCGAGCTATCAGACCGAGCGTCGCTCCGCGGGCAAGAGCGGCGCGCCGAAGGACGAGATGGGCGACATGATCGCCGGCGTGCTCGGCGAGATCGACGACCGCTGGAGCGAGATCTTCCAGTCCTCAGGGCAGAATTACACCGGGCCGAAGATCGTACTGTTTCGCAACAGCACCAATGGCGGCCGCTGCGGCATGGCGCAGTCGGCGATGGGGCCGTTCTATTGTCCGCCGGACAAGCAGATCTTCCTCGACACCAATTTCTTCCGCGAGGTCGAGACCCGTTTCCGCGGCTGCTCGGGCAACGCCTGCAAATTCACCGCAGCCTACATCATCGCGCATGAGGCCGGGCACCACGTTCAGAACCTGCTCGGCATCCTGCCGCGCGTGACGCGGATGCAGCAGCAGGCGGACAACAAGGCCGAGGCCAATGCGCTGCAGGTCAAGGTCGAGTTGCAGGCGGATTGCCTGTCTGGCGTCTGGGTCAACCGCGAGGCCAAGAAGCGGCCGGGCTTCCTCGAGGATGGCGATATCGATGCGGCGCTGACCACGGCGTCCGCCATCGGCGACGACACCTTGCAGCGCAAGGCCACGGGGCGCGTGGTGCCGGATTCGTTCACGCACGGCTCGGCCGCGCAGCGCAAGCGCTGGTTCATGATCGGCTACCAGCAGGGCACGGTGCAGGCCTGCAATACCTTCGCCGCGAACGCGCAGCTCTAGGGAGGGCGAGTCACGATGGCGATCGACGAGAGCAAGAGCTTCATTCCCCTCAACATCGCCGTGCTGACGGTGTCCGACACGCGCTCGCTCGCCGACGACAAGTCCGGCAACACCTTGAGCGATCGGCTGACCGCCGCGGGCCACACGCTCGCCGCGCGCGACATCGTCACCGACGATGTCGAGAAGATCCGGGCCGTGGTGAAAGGATGGATCGCCGACCCCGGCGTCGACGTCATCATCACTACCGGCGGCACCGGCTTCACCGGCCGTGACGTGACGCCGGAGGCGATCGAGCCGCTGTTCGAGAAGCGGATGGACGGCTTCTCCATCGCCTTCCACCTGCTGAGCCATGCCAAGATCGGCACGTCTACGATCCAGAGCCGCGCCACGGCGGGCGTCGCCGGCGCCACCTACATCTTCTGCCTGCCGGGCTCGCCGGGCGCCTGCCGCGATGGCTGGGACGGCATCCTCGCCGCTCAGCTCGACTACCGCACGCGGCCCTGCAACTTCGTCGAGATCATGCCGCGGCTCGACGAGCATCTGCGCCGGCCGAAGGCGCAGGGTGCGACGGCCTGACGCGATACGGCCTCGGGCCGCCTCAGCGGCTCACTTCTCCGGCACGATCTCGAAGGCGCCGCCGCCTTCGATCGCCGCGCCAACGAGGCCGCCCACCAGGCTGGCCCCGAAATTATTTCCGCGTGGACCGACCACCATTCGATAGGCCTTGCCGGGCTCGGCGTCGAACCGAATGTTCGACGAGCCCGGCGAGGACCAGGCCGAGACGGTGATCGTCGTGGCGCCCGGCGCGAGCGGGGCGCTGTAGCTCTCGCCGCGGCCAAGGCTCGCCACCTCGGCGCCGTTGATCTCCACCGTCGCCTTCACCCCGAGATAGAGCAGGTCGGTCGTCCGCGTGATCTCGACCGTTGCGTCGCCCTTGGGCGCTTGTCCCTTGGCGGCCTGTCCCTTGTTCGCTTGTCGCTTGGACGCGTGTGGCTTGGGCGCCTGTTGCTTGGCCGCTTCGTCCTGCGGCGCGGCGTAAGCCGCCGTCCCCCCCTCGGCCCCAAACACCACAGACAACGCTAGCAGCGCCGCAAACCTCGATCGCACCATCAAATCCATCACTGCTGACACCCGCTCCAATTTCGCGGCATACTAGCGGCGCGCGGGATCTTCGCAATCGTCGGCTTCAGCATGTTGTGGACGAGATTTCGAGATGCTGGCGATTGTCATGGGCGGCGAGCCGCGCGGCTAAAGCTCCAGCCGCCAGGTCTCGCCGGTGAGCGGCACGCCGAACATCGCGTGCGGCTCATCGGCGATCTTGCGGAATCCGGCGCGGGCATAGATGTCGCGCGCCGCGGTGAGGATGCTCTGCGTCCACAGCTCGATCGTCGTATAGTTCGTCTCGCGCGCGAAGCGGATGCATTGCTCGGTCAGGGCGCGCCCGACACCGAGCCCGCGCGCCTTCTTCTCGACCAGCAGCAGCCGCAGCTTGGCGACACCGTTGCCGCCATTGACCAGGAAGATCGAGCCGACCGGCTCGCCGGCGAATTCCGCGATCCAGCAATGCTCGCGGGTGGAATCGTAATTGCGGATGAACTGCGCGCCGATCTCGGCGACCAGCGCCTCGAACGTGGCGTTCCAACCGTACTCTTCGGTATAGACGGCACCGTGCCGGGAGACCACCCAGCCGATGTCGCCGGGGCGGTGGCTGCGCAGCAGCACCGGAGAGCGCTGCGGCTGTTGCGGCTCCAGGGCGCCTTCGATGGTCGCCATCGCGCCGACCAGCCGGTCGCGCAGAGCCGGGGCGAGCGGCGCGAGCATCGCCGCGATTTCCTTCTGCGAGCTGCGATCGAGCCGGGTGTAGGCTTGCCGCCCTTTTGCGGTCAGGCCGAGCTGCTGCTGCCTTCGATCCGACGGCAGCGGCGTGCGGCTGATGAGGCCCTTCTCGTCGAAGCTCTGTATGATGCGACTGAGATAGCCGGCGTCGAGGCCGAGCGAGAGGCCGATCTCCTTGGCCGAGATCGCCGCGTGCTGCGCCAGCTCATAGAGCACGCGCGCCTCGGCGAGCGAGAACGGGCTGTCCAGCAGATGCTGGTCGAGCGCGCCGAGCTTGCGGGTGTAGAAGCGGTTAAAGGCGCGGACGGCGGCGACCTGATGGTCCGCGACCTCCGCGTCAACGAGTTGGCTGTCCGATCGAGCAGGATTCATGAGCGCCTCCGATATTTGCCATTGTCAATCAAATGATTGACTTTGGCAAGTATCTGCGTGACCCTCAGACCATCACGATCCGGCTGCGCAGCATGGTGCGGGAGGAGCGGCCGAGCTGGCGCAGCAGCCGCGTCTCCGCCTGCTTGATGTCCGGCCGGTAGCCGCCGACCTGCCGGTAATGCTCCCGGGCGATCAGCAGGCCCTGGTCGCCGAGCGGGCCGATCAGGGCGCGGGCGACGGAGCGCAGGCGGTCGCGCAGGCTGACGGCGGCATAGGGCGAGCGGGCGTAGCGGAAGACGCCGGCCAGCGGGCGGCCGGCGGCCGCGACGCTCTGGACGAACTGCATGGTCTCGTCGATCCAGCCGGGATCGAGCACGGCGCCTGCCGGCAGGAACATCAGCCAGGGCGCGCGGGCCTGCGCCGCGCCCGCCGCCAACGCTGCGGCATGCGAGCCCTCGAACTTCATGAAGTGGCAGCCGGCGACGTCAGCGACCCGCTCGATCACGCTGGAATCGGCCGAGCGGTCGATCAGCAGCACCTCCGTGACGATTCCGGCCGCGGCGCCCGGCACCAGCGCCGACAACGTGGCCACGGCGGTCTGCTCGACCCCTTCGGTCGGAATGATCACGCTCAGCATGAACCTGGCATCTTCGTTGGCAGTACCTCCGGTTCTCTTGTTATCATCTTGTCATAACTGAATCAGCCCGCTGCACTGCAGAATTTTGCAGCAGGCGGCCAGCGCCGTCCGTTCGCGCAACGCCCGAACGGCCGCTATTTCAAGATGCGGCGCTGCGGCGGCTCGCGCTCGGCTGGCTCAGTCGCAGGCCTCAGTCGCCAGCCTGGGCGGGCGTCGTGCCGCCCGCGCTGTTTGGCCAGATCCAGTCGCGGATCTCCGGCATGTCCTCGCCATGCGCCCGGACGTAGCGGGCGTGCTCGATCAGCGCGTCGCGGAAGCGCTGCTTCACATGCGCCGCCGACACGGCGAGGCCGGGCACGCGCTCGATCGCCTCGATGGCGAGATGAAAGCGATCGAGCTCGTTGAGCACGACCATGTCGAACGGCGTCGTCGTGGTGCCTTCCTCGATGAAGCCGCGCACATGCATGCCGGCATGGTTGGTGCGGCTGTAGGTGAGGCGGTGGATGAGATGCGGATAACCGTGATAGGCGAAGATCACCGGCTTGTCGGTCGTGAACAGGCTGTCGAAATCGCGATCGCTGAGGCCGTGCGGATGCTCGGTGTCCGGCTGCAGGGTCATGAGATCGACGACGTTGACGACGCGGATCTTCAAGTCGGGAAGCGCCTTGCGCAGCAGGTCGACCGCGGCGAGCGTCTCCAATGTCGGGATGTCGCCGGCGCACGCCATCACCACATCGGGCTCGGCGTCGGCGGGTCCCGTGCCGGCCCATGGCCAGATGCCGATGCCGGCGTCGCAATGCACGGCGGCCTCCTTCATCGACAGGAATTGCGGCGAGGGCTGCTTGCCGGCGACGATGACGTTGATGCGGTTATAGGTGCGCAGGCAGTGGTCGGCGATCCACAGCAGCGTATTCGCATCGGGCGGGAAGTAGATGCGGACGATGTCGGCCTTCTTGTTGGCGACGAGATCGACGAAGCCGGGATCCTGGTGGCTGAAGCCGTTATGGTCCTGCCGCCAGACATGTGAGGTGAGCAGATAGTTCAGCGAGGCGATCGGCCGCCGCCATGGCAGATGGCGCGACACCTTCAGCCATTTGGCGTGCTGGTTGAACATCGAATCCACGATGTGGATGAAGGCCTCGTAGCACGAGAAGAAGCCGTGGCGGCCGGTGAGCAGATAGCCTTCCAGCCAGCCCTGGCAGAGATGCTCGCTCAGCACCTCCATGACGCGGCCGTCATGCGCGAGATGCACGTCGTAGGGCTCGATGCCTTCCATCCAGACCCGCTCGGTGACGTCGAACACCGCGTCGAGCCGGTTGGAGGCGGTCTCGTCCGGGCCCATGATGCGGAAGTTTCTCGTGTCAGCATTCAGCCTGATGACCTCGCGCAGGAACTTGCCGAGCTCGCGCGTCGCTTCCGCGATGGTCTCGCCGGGGGAGCGCACCTCGACCGCGAAGGCGTGATAGTCCGGCAGCTTCAACTCGCGCTTCAACAGCCCGCCATTGGCGTGCGGATTGGCGCCCATGCGCCGCGTTCCCCGTGGCGCAAGCGCCTGCAGCTCCGGCACGAGCCGGCCTTGCGCGTCGAACAGCGTCTCCGGCTGATAGCTCTTCATCCAGGCTTCCAGCAGCGCGAGGTGGTCCGGCTTGCCGCGCGGATTTGCGATCGGCACCTGATGCGCGCGCCAAAAACCTTCGACCTTGAGGCTGTCGACCTCCTTCGGTCCGGTCCAGCCCTTCGGGCTGCGCAGGATGATCATCGGCCAGCGCGGGCGCTGCAGCACCGCATCCGGCTGGCGGGCGTTCTGCTGGATCGAGCGGATGCTCGCGAGCGCGACGTCGAGTGCGTCGGCCATCTGCCGGTGCATCGCCTTGGGCTCATCGCCCGCGACGAACAGCGGCGCATAGCCATAGCCCTCGAACAGGCACTTGAGCTCGGCATCGCCTAGGCGGCCGAGCACCGTGGGGTTGGCGATCTTGTAGCCGTTGAGGTGCAGGATCGGCAGCACCGCGCCGTCCTGTGCCGGGCTCAGGAATTTGTTCGAATGCCAGGATGCGGCGAGCGGGCCGGTCTCGGCCTCGCCGTCGCCGATCACGCAGGCGACGATCAGGTCGGGATTGTCGAATGCGGCGCCATAGGCGTGCACCAGCGCGTAGCCGAGCTCGCCGCCTTCATGGATCGAGCCGGGCGTCTCCGGCGCCGCATGGCTCGGAATGCCGCCGGGGAAGGAGAACTGCCGGAACAGCTTTCGCAAGCCGTCCGCATCGCGCGTGATGTCGGGATAGATCTCGCTGTAGGAGCCTTCGAGATAGGTGTTGGCGACCATGCCCGGGCCGCCATGACCGGGGCCGCAGACATAGATGACGTCGAGATCCTGTGCGGCGATGGCGCGGTTGAGATGGGCGTAGATGAAGTTCAGCCCGGGCGTGGTGCCCCAATGGCCGAGCAGGCGGGGCTTGATGTGCTCCGGCTTGAGCGGCTCGCGCAGCAGCGGGTTGTCCAGCAGGTAGATCTGCCCGACCGACAGGTAATTGGCGGCGCGCCAGTAGCGGTCGAGCAGATCGAGATCGTCGGCCGGGTTGGTCTGTTGGGGAGAACTGATCTGCATGGGACCTCGCTTGCCTTCCGCTTCGCGCCTGCGGGAGCTGAGATGAGAGTAACGCGGCACCATCCCGTTCCAGCGCAGCCCGAGCATAGAACGGGAATGTGATGGCTGGCCTTGCGCAAGCTCAGACGCGCGCCTGTATCTTCGTTCTATTTTATTCTTGTTATGTTCTCATTTTGTGCTATGTCTTGGTCATGAGCCGAGCATCTTCACATGCCCTCAAGCGCCCACCGGTCACGGTGCCCTCCGAGCCGGTGGGCGCGCCTTCCTCAGGTCATGAGGACTTTCCCGAGCTCGCGGTCGCCATTGAACGGGGCCGGCGCCGCGGCCGGGGTGCACAATCCAATGCGAGCGGCCGCTACGAGGCGGAGGCCCGTGTTGTCTTCGATGACGGTTGGCAGAGCCTCGAAGATCTGCCGCCGTTCAAGACGACGGTCGCGACCGACACCTCGCGCAAGGTGATCACCCGCAACGACTCGCCCGATATCGGCTTCGATCGCTCGATCAATCCGTATCGTGGCTGTGAGCATGGCTGCGTCTATTGTTTCGCGCGGCCGACCCACGCCTTTCTCGGCCTGTCTCCCGGGCTCGATTTCGAATCCAAGCTGTTCGTGAAGCCGGACGCGCCGGCGCTCCTGGAAAAGGAGCTGGCGGCCAGCGGCTACGAGCCGCGGATGATCGCGATCGGCACCAACACCGATCCGTACCAGCCGATCGAGCGCGAGCGGAAGATCATGCGCGGCATCCTCGAGGTGCTGGAAAAGGTTGGCCATCCCGTCGGGATCGTGACCAAGTCGGCGCTGGTGATGCGTGATGCCGACATCCTGGCGCGGATGGCCAAGAAGAACCTGGCGAAGGTGGCGATATCAGTGACGACGCTGGACCCCAAGCTGGCGCGCACCATGGAGCCGCGGGCGTCGACGCCGTCCAAGCGTCTGGAGGCACTGCAGGCATTGTCGAAGGCCGGCATTCCGACCACGGTGATGGTTGCGCCGGTCATCCCGGCGCTGAACGACAGCGAGATCGAGCGCATCCTCGATGCCGCCGCTCATGCCGGGGTCAAGGAAGCGGCTTACGTGCTGCTGCGGCTGCCGCTGGAGGTGCGTGATCTGTTCCGCGAATGGCTGCTGGAGCATTATCCGGACCGCTATCGCCACGTCTTCACCCTGATCCGCGACATGCGCGGCGGCCGCGACTACGACTCGCAATGGGGCACGCGGATGAAGGGCACCGGACCGATGGCCTGGATGATCGGCCGCCGCTTCGAGATCGCCTGCGAGAAGCTCGGGCTGAACAAGCGGCGGACGAAGCTGACGACGGATCATTTCGTGCGGCCGAAAGGCGGCGGACAGCAGCTGAGCTTGTTCTGACGCGAACCTCCGTTCGGAACCATGCAGGTGGGAATAGCGGGGAATTGAGGTTCGTTCGGGTTGCGCTGGGTTGGGCCGTTTCGCACGATGCGACTCATGATTCGGGACCTAGCGAAAAAGCCGGGCAGGGCGAAAGCAGCCGGCGCGGCAAAGAAGAGCACTGCCGCGAAAGTTGCGGCCAAGTCGGCCGCGGTGAGCGCGGCAGGTAAAGGCAGCGCCAAGCTCGGCAAGGGCGTCATCGCGGTGGCGCCGCCGAGCTTCCGGCGCGAGAGAGCGCTGCTCAAGCAGGGCATCTGGCCCGTCGCCGGCTGCGACGAGGCCGGCCGCGGACCGCTCGCCGGCCCCGTGGTCGCTGCTGCCGTGATTCTCGATCCCAACCGCATTCCCAAAGGCCTCGACGATTCGAAGCGCCTGAGCGCAGAGCAGCGCGAGGCGCTGTTCGACAAGATCTGCAAGACCTCGGCCTTCGCGGTGGCCTTTGCGTCGCCGTCGCGAATCGATCGCGACAACATTCTGCGGGCCTCGCTGTGGGCGCTGTCGCGGGCGGTGAGGGCGCTGCCGGAGGCGCCGAAGCATGTGTTCGTCGACGGACGCGACCGCATCGATGTCGATTGCAACTGCGAGGCGGTGATCGGCGGCGACGGGCTGGTGATGTCGATCGCCGCGGCCTCGATCGTCGCCAAGGTGACGCGCGACCGGCTGATGTGCGCGCTGGCGCAGGACTGCCCCGGCTACGGTTTCGAGCAGCACAAGGGCTATGGCGTGCCGGAGCATCTTGCGGCCCTCGACCGGCTCGGTCCCTCCGTGCATCACCGCAGCCTGTTTGCGCCGGTGGTTGCGGCCCGGCAGAAGCATCAGCCGTCGGCCGTGCAGCCGGAGCCCGATCTGTTCGCGGAGATCACGGTGGTGACCTCGACCGAAATCACCCTTCAAGTCTGATGCCGGTTGCCTCGACCGCGCCGCGGTCTTAAAGCTTGAGCTAGCGAACCAGCACGAAGTGTCACTCCTCGCAGCGCGGGCGGTGTTGTGCGCCCAAATCGTGCGGTATCGATTGCGGGCGCCGGACAACGCGGCTGCGGATGAGGGACGGTCCTGCCGGCCTCCTCGACGTCCCAAGCGACCCAGCCAAGCGAACCAGCCGTTCATGCGTTTCACGTCCCTGGTTGTCGAACTGATCCGCGCAAGGCCGCGGCTGGTCGTCGTCATCGTGGTGCTGTGCCAGGCCCTGATGTGGCTCGGCACGGCCGTGCTGTTCTATCGCAGCCCGCCCGGCCAGCTTGCCACCACCATCGCGTTCGGCAGGGAATACCAGGTCGGCACCGATCTCGGGCCGCCGCTGTCGTTCTGGCTGGCCGACATCGCCTATCGCGCCGCCGGAAATCATTTGTTCGGCGTCTACGTCCTCGCGGTGCTGTCTTCGGCGCTGGCGCTCTGGGTCATCTATCTGCTGGCGCGCTCGATCGTCGGCGGCCAGCAGGCGGTGCTTGCCGTGCTGCTCACGATGACGATCACGGCCTTCGGCGCGCCCACGCTCGAATTCGGTCCCGATGTGCTGGCGCGTCCGCTCTGGGCGCTGCTGCTGCTGCATAGCTGGCGAATTCTCGGGCAGGGCCGGCGCAATGCCTGGTTCGCCTGGTCGATCGAAGCCGGCCTCCTGCTGCTGACCACGCCCGCCGCGGCGGGCCTGCTGCTGCTGCTGGCCGGCTTCGCGGTGTCGACCGCCCAGGGCCGCCGCGTGCTGCGCTCGTTCGATCCGCTGTTCGCGCTGCTCGTCGTGCTGGCGCTGGCGCTGCCCTACCTCATCTTCGTGCTGCGCTCCGACAGCGTCGGCCTGCC
This sequence comes from Bradyrhizobium sp. USDA 4353, assembly GCF_054063215.1. Taxonomy (NCBI): domain Bacteria; kingdom Pseudomonadati; phylum Pseudomonadota; class Alphaproteobacteria; order Hyphomicrobiales; family Nitrobacteraceae; genus Bradyrhizobium; species Bradyrhizobium sp. USDA 4353. Next base: position 7,285,371 of record NZ_JBSSGB010000001.1, on the reverse strand, counting down.
GGTCCTGCCGATTCTGGCACAATTGTCGGCCCGTGGCTGGCACTGGCTGGCGATCGCCGGCGGATTGCTGCTCGCGATCGCCGCGATGCTGTTGCTCGTCCTGCTCGACGCCAGCTGGGTCAGCCGCGGCGACACCGATGCGCCGATCATCTATCGCCGCGCCGTGTCGCCGCTCGCCCGCGATTTCGTCTATTGCTTCGCGATCGCACCGGCGCTGGCCGGCAGCCTGATCTCCGGCCTGTTCGGTCTTCCGACGGTGCTCGGCGGCACCGCCGTCAGCCTGAGCATGGTCGGACTGGCCCTGGTCGTCGCCTCGGGCGACCTGATCTATCTGCGCCGGCAGCGGCTGCTGCGCGTGGTCTGGGCGGCCGCGGTCGCCGCGCCCGCCGTGCTCGTCGCCGGCAACGTCGTCGTGCAGCCCGTGCTCGGCGACGGCGAGGTCGCGACCTCGATGCCGGCGCGAGACATCTCCCGCTTCTTCGTCGAGAGCTTCGAGCGCAGGACCAATCAGCGGCTACAGGCGGTCGCGGGCGATCCGCAGCTCGCCGGCCTCGTCGCGCTCGGGCGCCGCCGCGCGCATCTGTTCCTCGATGCCACCCCGCAGCGGACGCCGTGGATCACGGCGGCCAAGTTCGCCGAGAGCGGCGGCATCGTGGTCTGGCGCGCCTCCGACACCGCCGGCACGCCGCCGCCGGACCTGGTCCAGCGCTTTCCGGGCCTGGTGCCCGAAGTGCCGCGCAGCTTCGACTGGCTGATCAACGGCCGCCAGCCGGTGCTGCGCATCGGCTGGGCGATTGTGCGGCCGAAGGGGCAGTAGGAATTCCACACTCTCCGTCATTGCGAGGAGCGCAGCGACGACGCAATCGAGGGGCGTGAGCGGGACTCTGGATTGCTTCGCTTCGCTCGCAATGACGCGGAGAGGTCGGAGGTCAAACCGCCAGCACCGCCGCGATCGCGCGCAGATCCTGCCAGGACAGCCGCTTGTAGGATGGCGAGCGCAGCAGATAGGCGGGGTGGAACGTGGCGAGCGCGCGGATCGTGCGCTTGCCGGTGTCATAGTCGCGCCATTTGCCGCGCGTGCGCATGATGCCCTCGGTGGTGCCGAGCAGCGCCTGGGTCGAGGGGTTGCCGAGCGTCACCAGCACGTCGGGATCGACCAGCTCGATCTGGCGACGGATGAAGGGCAGGCAGATCTGCGTCTCCTGCGGCGTCGGCGTGCGGTTGCCGGGCGGCCGCCACGGGATGACATTGGCGATGTAGACCTTCGTGCGGTCGAGCCCGATGGCGCCGATCATGCGGTCGAGCAGCTTGCCCGAGCGGCCGACGAAGGGCAGCCCCTCGATGTCCTCGTCGCGGCCCGGCGCCTCGCCGACCAGCATGATGCGGGCCTCCGGATTGCCGTCGGCGAACACCAGCCGCGATGCAGTCTGCTTGAGTGCGCAACCGTCGAAATTCTCCAACAGCTCGCGCAATGCTTGAAGCGTGGACGCCGTGCGCGCCGCCTCGCGCGCCGAGGCGATCGCCGCGTCCGGCGGGGGCGGCGGTTCTCCGCGCGGTGGAATGATCGCTGGCGCGGCTGGGCGGCCGGACTGCGCCGCAGCCTGCCGCACGACAGGCGCGGCCGCTGGCACTGGTTCAGGCTCGACCAGCCGGTTGATCGGCTCGTCGGCCAACGCGCAATCGACCCCGGCCTCCAGATAGAAGGCGAGCAGCTGGCGGATGTCGGGGAGGGGCTCGGGCGTCATCATGATCGTCAACTGCGACAGTCTACGCTGTCCCGGCGCATGGCGGAATGCATTTACGTGGTTGTCCTGCCCCGAAAAATCGGAAACAAGAGCTTGGAATAACCCAAAAAAGGGACGGAACGCCCTAGTGTTCCGGCGGCCGCCTTCGCTCCCCTCAGGACCCACCTCCAGCGAAACGCGAACGCCTTGAGGAACCCTAGTTAAGTCATTGTCGCTGTTGCAGCTCTCGGGTTTGACCTTTGCTTGCGCCAGGGGGCGGCAAGGGCCACATCCAGCTGCATCAGCCGGGCCTTGAGATCGAGAGAGATGAGCACCGAAGAATTACCTGCGCGCGAATCCATGGAGTTCGACGTCGTCATCGTCGGCGCCGGCCCGTCGGGCCTGACCGCTGCGATCCGGCTGAAGCAGCTCAATGCCGATCTCAACGTGGTCGTGGTCGAGAAGGGCTCCGAGGTCGGCGCACATATCCTGTCCGGCGCCGTGATCGATCCGACCGCGCTCGACAAGCTCATCCCGGATTGGCGCACCGATGACGACTGCCCGCTGAAGACCCAGGTGCAGGTCGACAAGTTCTTCTGGATGACCGAGAGCAGCGCGGTCTCGCTGCCGGCCTTCGCGATGCCGCCTTTGATGGACAACCATCATTGCTACATCGGCTCGCTCGGCAACGTCTGTCGCTGGCTGTCGCGCAAGGCCGAGGCGCTCGGCGTCGAGATCTATCCGGGCTTCGCGGCGACGGAAGTGCTCTATGACGAGCAGGGCGCGGTGCGCGGCATCGCCACGGGCGACATGGGCATCGGCAAGGACGGCCAGCCGAAGGCCTCGTTCACGCGCGGCATGGAGCTGCTCGGCAAGTACACGCTGTTTGCGGAAGGCGCGCGCGGCAGCCTGTCCAAGCAGCTGATTTCGAAGTTCGCACTCGACGCCAAGAGCGAGCCGCCGAAATTCGGCATCGGCCTCAAGGAGGTCTGGCAGATCGATCCCGCCAAGCACAAGAAGGGCCTGATCCAGCACTCGTTCGGCTGGCCGCTCGACATGAAGACGGGCGGCGGCTCGTTCCTCTATCATTACGACGACAATCTGGTCGCGGTCGGCTTCGTCGTGCACCTGAACTACGACGATCCCTATCTGTCGCCGTTCGAGGAATTCCAGCGCTTCAAGACGCATCCGTCGATCCGCGGCGTGTTCGAAGGCGGCAAGCGCCTCGCCTATGGCGCACGCGCCATCACCGAAGGCGGCTATCAGTCGGTGCCGCGGCTGTCGTTTGCCGGCGGCGTGCTGATCGGTTGCGCTGCGGGCTTCGTCAACGTGCCGCGCATCAAGGGCGTGCACAATGCGATGGGCAGCGCGATGCTCGCCGCCGAGCATCTCAATGCGGCGCTGGCCGCCGGCCGCGCCAATGACGAAGTGGTCGAGTACGAGAACGCTTGGCGCGGCTCGCCGGTCGGCGAGGACCTGTTCAAGGTCCGCAACGTCAAGCCGCTATGGTCGAAGTTTGGCACCGTGCTCGGCGTTGTCCTCGGCGGCTTCGACATGTGGTGCAACACGCTGGGCTTCTCGCTGTTCGGCACTCAGTCGCACGTCAAGCCGGATCGCTCGACGCTCGATCCCGCCAAGGCGCACCAGCCGCGGCCATCGATGAAGCCGGACGGCAAGCTGACCTTCGACAAGCTGTCCTCGGTGTTCCTGTCGAACACCAATCACGAGGAAGACCAGCCGGTGCACCTGAAGGTCGCCGACATGGCGCTTCAGAAAAGCTCCGAGCACGACGTCTATGCCGGCCCGTCCAACCGCTATTGCCCGGCCGGCGTGTATGAGTGGGTGGAGGACGGCACCAGCCCGCGCTTCGTCATCAACGCGCAGAACTGCGTCCACTGCAAGACCTGCGACGTCAAGGACCCCAACGGCAACATCACCTGGGTTCCTCCGGAGGGCGGCGGCGGGCCGAACTACGAGGCCATGTAAGCCCTGCGTTAACGCACGATTGCGTGAGCCGGCTGCCCCGGCGGGGGCAGCCGGCCACGATACGGCCATCTTGGCGCGGTTTGTCGCAGGAGACCTTGGCCAAAGGGGCTCCCGGCTGACCCGAATATCCTGCAAATCCTTGCGGTTGGCCGCCAAACGCGGCATTGTCGGCGCCTTGACGAGCGGCCGACCGGGTTCGTGTCCGATACGACCAATCCATATCCAACAACCAGAGCGCACCGTGATGTTATCCATTCGCAATCGCTGGACCGCCATTGCTATTGCCGCCTTGCTGCTCCCCGGTGCCGTTATGGCCCAGACGCCGGATCATCCGGCGGACACCGCCGCGAAGTTTCCGACCGGCGTCGACCTGAAGTCGCTCACCACCTCGGGCAGCTATCTCGCCGCCCGCCACGCCAGCGTCGAGCGCGACGCGGCCTCGGCCGCCGCGTTCTATCGCTCGGCCCTGCGCAGCGATCCGAAGAACAACGAGCTGCTCGATCGCGCCTTCATCTCGTCGGTTGCAGACGGCGATATCGATGAAGCGGTCAAGCTCGCCGAGCGTGTGCTTACGGTCGACAAGTCCAACCGTATCGCCCGCCTCGTGATGGGCGTGCAGGACATCAAGCAGAAGAAATACGCCGCCGCGCAGAACAACATCAATCAGTCGGTGCGCGGCCCGATCACTGACCTCGTCGCCACCCTGCTGTCGGCCTGGGCCACCGCGGGCGCGGGCGATGCCAAGGGCGCGGTCGCCAACATCGACAAGCTGACCGGTCCGGAATGGTACCCGCTGTTCAAGGACCTCCACGCCGGCATGATCCTGGAGCTCGCCGGCAAGGAGAAGGAAGCCGGCGCCCGCTTCGAGCGCGCCTACAAGCTCGACGATTCGATGCTGCGCATCACCGAGGCTTACGCGCACTGGCTGTCGCGCAACAAGGATGCGGCGTCCGCCACCGCGATCTATGAGGCGTTCGACAAGAAGCTCGCGCGTCATCCGCTGGTGCAGGAAGGCCTGCGCGACACCAAGGCCGGCAAGAAGCTGCCGTCGCTGGTCGACTCGCCGCAGGCCGGCGCCGCCGAGGCGCTGTACGGCATCGGCGCGACGTTGAGCCGCCGCGGCGGCGAGGACCTCGCGCTGGTCTATCTGCAGCTCGCGCTGCATTTGCAGCCGAATCATCCGCTGGCGCTGCTGTCGCTCGCCGATCTCTACGAGACGGTGAAGAAGCCGCAGATGGCGATCAAGGTCTATGAGCGGGTGCCGGCGAGCTCGCCGCTGAAGCGCAATGCGCAGATCCAGCTCGCGACCGATCTCGACAGCGCCGATCGCAGCGACGATGCGATCAAGATCCTCAAGGACGTGATCGCGCAGGATCCGAAGGATCTCGAAGCCATCATGGCGCTCGGTAACATCGAGCGCGGCCGCAAGAAGTTCGCGGACTGCGCCAAGACCTATTCGCTCGGCGTCGATTCGCTGCCCGCCAACAACGACAAGGCCAACAGCGTCTATTACTACTATCGCGGCATCTGCCTGGAGCGCTCCAAGCAGTGGCCGAAGGCCGAGGCCGACATGCGCAAGGCGCTCGAGCTGCAGCCCGACCAGCCGCATGTGCTGAACTATCTCGGCTATTCCTGGATCGACCAGGGCGTCAATCTCGACGAAGGCATGAAGATGATCAAGCGCGCCGTCGAGCAGCGCCCCGACGACGGCTACATCGTCGATTCGCTCGGCTGGGCCTATTATCGCATCGGCAACTACGAAGAGGCGGTGAAGAACCTCGAGCGCGCGATCGACCTGAAGCCCGAGGATCCGACCATCAACGACCATCTCGGCGACGCCTATTGGAAGATCGGCCGCAAGCTGGAAGCCAAGTTCCAGTGGGCCCATGCCCGCGACCTGAAGCCGGAGGCCGAGGAGCTGCCGAAGATCGAGGCCAAGATCCAGAACGGCCTGACCGACGATCCGGCGCCGGCCGCCGCCAGCGCCGACACCAAGGATACGCCGGCCGACGCCAAGAAGGACGACGGCAAGGGCGGTTAGATCTTAAAGGGCGGTTAGGTCCTACCGATCACGATGTGAAGCCATCACGGGCTCCTCGGCTTGCCGGGGAGCCCGGATTGATTTTGATGAAGGTGTCGTGGTGACGGCTCCGTGCGTTTCGGCTCCGGGCCGAGAGCATTGCCGGATCTCCACCACTTGAGAGCTTGGGGGCATTGCGCCGATGTTGGCGTCCACGGTCACCGGCGCGCTGCAGGAGCAGGGCCGCGCCAAGGTCAATCTCACGCTGCGCGTCGTCGGCCGCCGCGCCGACGGCTATCATGATCTCGAAAGCGTCGTTGCGTTTGCCGACTGCGCCGACCAGCTGACGCTGCTGCCGGGGCCCGAGCTGTCGCTGACCACGACCGGGCCGCTGGCCGACGCCTGCGGCGACACCTCCGACAACCTCGTGATCAAGGCCGCGCGGCTGCTGGCCGAGGCCGTGCCCGGGCTGAAGCTCGGCGCTTTCACATTGGAGAAGGTGCTGCCGGTCGCGGCCGGCATCGGCGGCGGCTCGGCTGATGCGGCCGCGGCACTGCGGCTGCTGGCGAAGCTCAACGGACTGTCCCTCGATGACCCGCGCTTGCAGGCGGTCGCGCTGAAGACCGGCGCCGACGTGCCGGTCTGCGTGCCCTCGCGCGCCTGCACCATGACCGGCGTCGGCGAGAATCTTCAGCCGCTCGCGCTGCCGGTTTTGCCTTGTGTGATGATCAATCCGCGTGTGCCGGTGGCGACAAAGGATGTGTTCCAGGCGCTCGGGCTGAAGCCGGGCGATCTCTTGGTCGGTGTGACCGACGTTCTCACCGCGCCATCCTGGCCGAATGCCGGCGCTTCCGTCAACGATTGGGTTGCCGCGCTCGACCAGGTGAAGAACGATCTCGAGCCGCCGGCGCTAAAGGTGCAGCCGATCATCGGCACCGTGCTCGATGCGCTCCGCGCGAGCACCGGCGTGCTGCTGGCGCGGATGTCCGGCTCGGGCGCGACCTGCTTTGCGATCTATGGCCGCGAGGCTGATGCGAAGGCGGCCGGCGCTGCGATCGCCGCTGCTCATCCCGAGTGGTGGGTGCACGCGGGCACGCTGAGCTGACTAATTAGCTGCGAATCGGCTGCGTGATACAGCGCCCTCTCCCCTTGCGGGAGAGGGCATGTACGGCCTATCAGCGCACGCGGTTGGGTGAGGGGTATGCCTCCGCAAACTCAGCTCGCGGAGAGATACCCCTCACCCAACCGAGCTTGCTGATCTGTCCTGCATGCCCTCTCCCGCCCTGGCGAAGCTTCGCTTCGCCTTGGGGGAGAGGGCACATTCACTGGCACCGCATGCGCGGGCATAGCACCATGAGGCAGGAGGTCTCGCAACTAATGCGGCCCTACGGTCTGCGGACGAGCTCATCAGCATCTGCGAAACGGCTGCGTGATACAGTGCCCTCTCCCGCCCTGGCGAAGCTTCGCTTCGCCTTGGGGGAGAAGGCGCATTCACTGGCACCGCACGCGCGGGCATAGCACCATGAGGCAGGAGGTCTCGCAACTAATGCGGCCATACGGACTGCGGACGAACTCATCAGCATCTGCGAAACGGCTGCGTGATACAGCGCCCTCTCCCCTTGCGGGAGAGGGCATGTACGGCCCATCAGCGCACGCGGTTGGGTGAGGGGTATGCCTCCGCGAGCTTAACTCGCGGCGAGAGACCCCTCACCCAAGTGAGCTTGCTGATCTGTCCTACATGCCCTCTCCCGCAAGGGGAGAGGGCGCATTCACGGGCATCGCATGTGCGGGCATAGCGCCACGAGGCAGGAGGTCTCGCAACTAATTCGGCCATACGGACTACAGACTAACTCATCAGCGTCTGCGAAACGGCTGCGCGATGCAGTGCCCTCGCCCCTTGCGGGAGAGGGCATGTACGGCCTATCAGCGCACGCGGTGGGGTGAGGGGTATCTCTCATTGGCGCTAACTTACCATTTTGCTGCCTGAAACTGATGATTCTTCGGTCGAGTGACTGACGAATCGCTTTCAAACGCCGAATGGCTGCGCACCATCGCTCGGTTGGGCGGTGCTGACCTGCTTGAGCATGAGGCTCGGCAATTTGGGGCTTTCAGACGGGCCCGCAAGATTGAATGCGCCGTTGATCAGCTGCGGCTGGTGCTGGCGTATTGTTGGGGAACGCGCGGGCTGCGATTGACCGCCGCCTGGGCTGAGGCGATGGGGCTTGCCTCATTGTCGAATGTTGCGCTTCTCAAGCGGCTACGCAACTCGGCGGATTGGCTCGAACAACTGGTCTGCCGGCTGCTCGCTGGGAGCGCAGGTGAGACCTGCCTGGCCGCAGCGAAAGGCCGACCGGTTCGTCTTGTCGATGCCACGGCGGTGGCAAAGGCCGGCCGCAATGATCGAGAATCCGGTGGCGTATGGCGGATACATTCTGCCTTCGATCTGGCTAGCGAGCGCTTTACCGCCTTCGAATTGACGGACGAGAGCGAGGGCGAGGTCATCGATCGCGCCGATGTCGTGGCGGGCGAGATACGTGTCGGCGATCGCGCCTATCTGCAGCCCGACCGGATCGCCAAGGTGCTTGCTGAAGGCGCCGATATCGTCGTGCGCGCCAAATGGAATGGCGCACGTTGGCTCGACGCTGACGCGAACCGACTCGATGTCATTGCTCTGCTTAAAAGGTCACGTGGCAAGGGATTGATTGATCGGCCCGTCTGGATCAAGGCTTCGGCGAAAGAGCCTATTGCATTGCGTCTGGTGGCGATCCGAAAGCCCAAGCAGGCGCGCGATGCCACGATCGAAAAGATCACGCGCCGAGCACGAGACATGGGCCGCAAGCTGCAGCCCGAGACGTTGGTCGCAGCCGAATGGGTCATCATCATCACCTCGCTCGATCGCGATGAATATCCACTTCCAGCAATCAGCAGCCTCTATCGATTGCGGTGGCGTATCGAGATCGCCTTCAAGCATCTCAAGAGCAGTATCGGCCTCGCGCGACCACCGGGCGAGGATCCCAGGAGCGCGAGAGCACACATCCTCTGCCATCTTCTGCTGGCCCTGCTGACCGAGCCGCTCATCGCGGAACATCTCGGTGACTCTCCCCGCCGGAAGGCCGCGTGAAGAACGGCGCCTGGCGCCTATCACGCTTGATCGTCGAGGCCCTCATCGACGCTGTCATCCCCAAGCCCGACGTGCAAACATTGCGCGCCGCCGCGCGAAACATTCAACGCCATCTTCGAGAGCCGCCAAGAAAACGAGAATACCAAGCGATAATTTGGTAAGTTAGCGCCAATGGGGGTATCTCTCCGCGAGCTCAGCTCGTTGAGACATACCCCTCACCCAACCGCGCTTGCCGCGCTGTCCTACATGCCCTCTCCCACAAGGGGCGAGGGCGCAATCACGGGCACTGCATGCGTGGGCATAGGGCCACGAGGCAGAAGGTCTCGCAACTAATGCGACCCGACGGACTGCGGAATAACTCATAAGCATCTGCGAAACGGCTGCGCGATACAGTGCCCTCTTCCCTTGCGGGCGAGGGCGCAGTCACGGGCACCGCCTGCGCGGGACGTAACACTCTCGGTGGAGAAGCAGACGACCTAACTAATGCGACCTGGCCAAACAGAACGCCACGACCTGCTCCAGCGCCGTCTTCATCGGCGAGGCCGGGAACAGCGCCAGCGCGTCCACGGCCATGGCGCCATAATGATGCGCTCGGCTGATCGTGTCCTCCAGCGCGCGGTGCTTGTTCATCAGGCCGATGGCGTGATCGAGATCGCTGTCATTGATCTCGCCGCGCTCCAGCGACTTGATCCAGAAGGCGCGCTCGCTGTCGCTGCCGCGGCGGAAGGCGAGCACGACGGGCAGGGTGATCTTGCCCTCGCGGAAATCGTCGCCGACATTCTTGCCGAGCTTGGCAGCCTTGCCGCCATAGTCGAGCACGTCGTCGACCAACTGGAAGGCGATACCGAGATTCATGCCGAAGGAGCGCGACGCGGTCTGCTCAGCCTTCGGTCGATCGGCGAGCACCGGGCCGACCTCGCAGGCGGCGGCGAACAATTCGGCCGTCTTGCCGCGGATCACGGCGAGATATTCGTCCTCCGTGGTCGCGGTGTTCTTGGCGGCGGCGAGTTGCATCACCTCGCCCTCGGCGATGGTGGCGGCGGCCGCGGAGAGAATGTCGAGCGCGCGCAGCGAGCCGACCTCGACCATCATGCGGAACGCCTGGCCGAGCAGGAAGTCGCCGACCAGCACGCTGGCCTCGTTGCCCCACAGCATGCGCGCGGACAATTTGCCGCGGCGCATTTCGCTTTCGTCAACCACGTCGTCATGCAGCAGCGTCGCGGTGTGCATGAACTCGACCGCGGCGGCGAGCTTGACGTGGCCGTCCCCCGCATACTCGGTGAGATGCGCCATCGCCAGCGTCAGCATCGGCCGCAGCCGCTTGCCGCCGGAGGAGATCAAATGATTGGCGACCTCCGGGATCATCGTCACGTCAGAGCCGGTGCGCGACAGGATCGTGGCGTTGACTCGTTCCATGTCGGCCGCGACCAGACCGACCAGCCCATCGATGGAAGCGCCCGATGGACTTTCGAAAGGTACGATAACCGCCACGCTGGTCTCCAATTTTGCTATCTTCAGGGTTCGACAATAGAAACTGCGGCCGCAGGCGGCAAGGGCGGGACACGGAACCTTGACCTGCACGGAGACATAACGATTGAAGGAATTGGTTCGGACCAACGACATCGTGCTGGTTTCGGCGGTTGGGGCGCTGCTCGACGGCGCTGACATCCACCACCTCGTGCTCGATCAGAACATGAGCATCATAGAGGGCTCACTCGGCATCCTGCCGCGGCGAATCCTCGTGCATGAGGACGACAACCTGCAGGCCCGGCGGCTGCTCACCGAGGCCGGGCTGGCGCACGAGCTGCGCCCGGATGAGTGACGCGGTCATCTCCGAGGATATGGTGCTGGGCGGCCGCCTGCGGCTGCGCCAACCGACCTCGGGCCATCGTGCCGGCCACGACGCGATCCTGCTGGCGGCGGCGACCGCCGCACGGCCGGGCGATCGCGTCGTCGATCTCGGCGCCGGCGTCGGCACCGCGGGACTGGCGCTGGCGCGGCGTGTGGATGGCCTCGCGCTGGTGCTGGTGGAGCGGGAGCCGCATCTGGCGGCGCTCGCGCGCGACAATGCGGATGCCAATGACCTGCGGGCCGAGGTGGCTGTGCTGGACATCGCCGCCGATGCCGCTGCGTTTACCGCAGCGGGCCTTGGGCCGGACAGCGTCGATGTCGTGCTGATGAATCCGCCGTTTCACGACGCCGCGCATCACCGCGCCTCGCCCGATGCCGCGCGCGCCGGTGCGCACATGGCGACGGCGACCACGCTGGAGCAGTGGACGCATGCCGCGCGCCGGATGCTGAAATCCGGGGGCGTGCTGACCTTGATCTGGCGGGCCGACGGGTTGAGCGAGGTGCTGGCGGCGCTGGCGCGCGGCTTCGGCAGCCTGGCGCTGCAGCCGGTGCATGGTCAGGCTGGAAAGCCTGCAATCCGCATCCTGGTGCGGGCCGTTAAGGGAGGGCGGGCACCGACCCGGATTCTGCCAGGGGTGATGCTCAATGAAGCGGCAGGTGTGCCAAATGACGACGTGTCGCGTGTGCTGACGGGGCAGGGGGCGTTGGCTCTGGCCGCCCCCTGAACGGTTGATCGGGGTCTGGCGTTAGTGTGTCTGCGCCTCGGAGCGGCGTTCTGTTACCGACGTGAAACGGATCGCCGTCAAGAGAGTACCGATCAGCAGCATCAACAGGTAGACCTTCATGAATTCCTCCGCCGCACTCTGTATCGTGATCAGCCGTGCAATTGCCCGGGACACAGCAAGGCTTGTTCCAGCCCTTTGAATGGCAGCGGGGCGATAAAAAATGGTAAATTCGAGGTAACTGGATGTCGGACACTTTGACACAACCTGCCGCTGCGGAAGGGCCTTTTGATCGGTTGAAGGCGCTGCTGCCGGCGCGGCTGCGCGGCGCGCCGGTGGTGCCCGTCGTCCGCCTGTCCGGCGTGATCGGCGCGGTGACGCCATTGCGGCCAGGGCTCACGCTGGCCGGTGTCGCCAAGATGCTGGAGCGGGCGTTCTCGATGCGCAACGCCAAGGCGGTGGCGCTGGTGATCAACTCGCCCGGCGGCTCGCCGGTGCAGTCGCGCCAGATCTATTTGCGCATCCGCCAGCTCGCGACGGAGAAGAAGCTTCCCGTGCTGGTGTTCGTCGAGGACGTCGCCGCGTCCGGCGGCTACATGATCGCCTGCGCGGGCGATGAGATCTTCTGCGATCCGTCCTCGATCCTCGGCTCGATCGGCGTCGTCGGCGGCTCATTCGGCCTGCAGGACCTGATCAAGAAGATCGGCATCGAGCGCCGGCTCTATACGGCCGGCGAGCACAAGGCGATGCTCGATCCGTTCCTGCCCGAGAATCCCGACGACGTGGCGCGGCTGAAGAAGATCCAGCGCGAGATCCACGCGCTGTTCATCTCGCTGGTCAAGGAGAGCCGCACCACGAAGCTGAAGGGCGCCGACGATGTGCTGTTCACCGGCGAGTACTGGGCCGGCGAGACCGCCGTGACGCTCGGCCTGGCGGATGCCATTGGCGACCTCCGCGCCGTGCTGCGCGCCCGCTTCGGCGACAAGGTCGCGATGCCGGTGGTGGCGCCGGCCGGCGGCCTGCTGTCGGGTTTGCTGGGTCGCAAATCCGCCGGCGCCGGCAGCCTGGCCGTGGAAGGCTGGGGCCTCGGCTGGTCGGGCCTGGCCGAGGAGCTGATCTCCGCCGCTGAAACCCGGGCGATCTGGGCCCGATTCGGCTTCTGAGGCCTCAAGGCCGCGCCATTTTGCCCCCTGTAATCCGGATTGCAGGGGGAACCGGGATCAGCGAGAATACGAATCGGGGTGGCTCTCCATGAACAAGGATCGACCAATGCCGCCATTCGTCGCTTTCGCGGGTATGCTGGGCGGGCTTGCCGCGGTTCGCTGGGCCTACAAGACCGCTCAGAAGATCAACCGCGAGCTGGAAGAGATGCGGATGGCGCGTGCCGCCGAGGTCGCGCAGCCCGCCGAGATCAAGACTTTGCGCCGTGATCCCGTGACGGGCGCCTACCGGCCGGGCTGACCTCGCCTGCTCCGAAACGGCGGCTCTGGCCGCCGTTTTATCCGCCCCATTGCCTTGATTCCTTGAGGCCTCGCCGATACGGTCCGCGCGCTTTTCAGACCCGCGAAAGACCGATGCCGACGATGGATTCGCTGCCACAGCACATGCGCCCCGAACGTTCGTTCCAGGGCTTCATCCTGGCCCTGCAACGCTTCTGGGCCGAGCAGGGCTGCGTGATCCTGCAGCCCTACGATATGGAGATGGGCGCGGGCACCTTCCACCCGGCCACGACCTTGCGCGCGCTCGGGCCGAAGCCTTGGAACGCGGCCTATGTGCAGCCGTCGCGGCGTCCGAAGGACGGCCGCTACGGCGAGAATCCGAACCGGATGCAGCACTACTACCAGTTCCAGGTGATCATGAAGCCGTCGCCGCCGAACCTTCAGGAGCTGTACCTGAAGTCGCTCGCCGCGATCGGAATCGACGCCGCCGTGCACGACATCCGCTTCGTCGAGGACGACTGGGAAAGCCCGACCTTGGGCGCCTGGGGCCTCGGCTGGGAGTGCTGGTGCGACGGCATGGAGGTCTCGCAGTTCACCTATTTCCAGCAGGTCGCGGGCTTCGAATGCGCGCCGGTCGCCGGTGAGCTCACCTATGGTCTCGAACGCCTGGCGATGTACGTGCAGGGCGTCGACCGCGTCTATGACCTGAACTTCAACGGCCGCGACGGTGATCAGAAGGTCACCTATGGCGACGTCTTCCTGCAGGCCGAGCAGGAATATTCGCGGCACAATTTCGAGCATGCCGACACCGACATGCTGTTCGAGCAGTTCAAGATGGCCGAGGGCGCCTGCCGCAAATATCTCGATGCCGGCTGGCGTGAGGGTAATCGGAAAGAGCACCTGATGGCGCTGCCGGCCTATGACCAGTGCATCAAGGCCAGCCACGTCTTCAACCTGCTCGACGCCCGCGGCGTCATCTCCGTCACCGAGCGCCAAAGCTACATCCTGCGCGTCCGCGAGCTGGCCAAGGCCTGCGGCGAAGCCTGGCTGCACACGGACGCGGGCGGGGCAGGGGCTTGAGTCATTGTTAGTTGCGGAGGCCGGCTCTTCACCCTCCCCTGGAGGGGGAGGGTCGGCACGCGATCGAGCGGAGCGAGACGCGGGCCGGGGTGGGGTGATCTCTCGGCTCGGGCAGTGTTGATGATGGATAGACTGTCACCCCACCCCGATTGCTCATGCTGTCGCATGAGCAATCGACCCTCCCCCTCCAGGGGAGGGTGGGTCCTGTGCTCGTGGTTGGGTGACAAGATCACCCTCCCCTGGAGGGGGAGGGTCGGCGCGCGATCGAGCGAAGCGAGACGCGGGCCGGGGTGGGGTGATCTCTCGGCTCGGGCAGTGTTGATGATGGATAGACTGTCACCCCACCCCGATTGCTCATGCTTATCGCATGAGCAATCGACCCTCCCCCTCCAGGGGAGGGTGGTCCTGGGGCCGGGATGGGAGCCAAGACAAGATCACCCTCCCCTGGAGGGGGAGGGTCGATCGCGCGCGAAGCGGGCGAGCGGGGTGGGGTGAAGGTGCGAGATGGGCAAACGGCCGATCAGCGATTTCAAACGCCAAACCGCCAAGCGGCTACGCGACAACACGACGGCGGCGGAAGACATCCTGTGGCGTCATCTGCGGCGTCTGGAGATCGAAGGGACTCACTTCAGACGGCAGGTCGTCATCGGTCCCTATGTTGCGGACTTCGCCTGTCTGGCTCGTCGCCTCACCATCGAGGTCGACGGCTCGCAGCACGGCGAGGAAGCAAACATGCAGCGCGACGAGGCTCGGACGCGCTGGCTCAACTCGGAAGGCTATCGCGTTTTGCGATTTTGGAACAACGACGTCATGACCAGGACTGAGGCAGTGCTAGAAGCCATTCACACCGTGCTCGCGGCCACCCCACCCCGCCTGCCCAGGGCAGGCGACCCTCCCTCTCCAGGGGAGGGTGACCCCTCGCGCGGAGAGGCTTGAGACATGCCCGATCTTCTCCTCGAACTGTTCTCCGAAGAAATCCCCGCGCGCATGCAGGCCAAGGCGGCCGACGATCTGCGCCGTCTGGTGACCGACAAGCTGGTGGCGGAGGGCCTGGTCTATGAAGGCGCCAAGGCGTTCGCGACGCCGCGGCGGCTGGCGCTGACGGTGCACGGCATTCCGGCGCGGCAGGCGGATCTGAAAGAGGAGCGCAAGGGTCCGCGCGTCGGCGGTCCCGATGCGGCGATCCAGGGGTTTCTGAAAGCGACCGGCCTGTCCTCGCTCGACGAGGCGACGATCCAGCGCGATCCGAAGAAGGGCGACTTCTACGTCGCGCTGATCGAGAAGCCCGGCCGCGCCACGCTCGACGTGCTCGCCGAGATGTTGCCCGTGATCATCAGGACCTTCCCATGGCCGAAATCGATGCGCTGGGGCAAGCGCTCGCAGACACCGGGTGCGCTGAACTGGGTGCGGCCGCTGCACGCGATCACGGCGACGTTTGGGTTGGAGACCGAGGAGCCTGACGTCGTCAGCTTCGCGATCGACGGCATCGAGGCCGGGCAGACCACCTATGGCCACCGCTTCCTGTCACCCGCGGCGTTCAAGGTGCGCCGCTTCGAGGACTACGAGGCCAAGCTGCTCGACGCCAAGGTCGTGCTCGATCCGCAGCGCCGCAAGGACACCATCGTCACCGACGCCAAGCAGCTCGCCTTTGCGCAAGGCTATGAGCTGGTCGAGGATCAGGTCCTGCTCGACGAGGTCTCCGGCCTCGTCGAATGGCCTGTCGTGCTGATGGGCTCGTTCGATCCGGAGTATCTCAAAGTCCCCGGCGAGGTGATCCGCGCCACCATCCGCAACAACCAGAAATGCTTCGTGGTGCGCGACCCCAAGACGGGCGGGCTCGCGCCGAAATTCATCCTGACCGCCAACATCGAGGCGACCGACGGCGGCAAGACCATCATCGCCGGCAACGAGCGCGTCATCCGCGCCCGGCTGAGCGATGCGAAGTTCTTCTACGAGACGGACCTCAAGACCAGGCTCGAGGACCGGCTGCCGAAGTTCGAGCAGATCGTGTTCCACGAGAAGCTCGGGACGCAGGCCGCGCGCATCGCGCGCATCGAGAAGCTCGCCGCCGAGATCGCGCCGCTGGTCGGCGCTGATGCCGCGAAGACTGCGCGTGCCGCGAAGCTCGCCAAGGCCGATCTCTTGACGGAGGTGGTCGGTGAGTTTCCGGAAGTGCAGGGTCTGATGGGCAAGTACTACGCACTAGCCCAAGGCGAGGATGCCTCGGTCGCCGCCGCCTGCGAGGAGCACTATAAGCCGCAGGGGCCGGGTGATCGCGTGCCGGTGGATCCGGTGTCAGTCGCGGTGGCGCTTGCCGATAAGCTCGACACGCTTGTTGGATTCTTTGTTATCGACGAAAAGCCCACAGGCTCGAAAGATCCCTTCGCCCTACGAAGAGCAGCGTTGGGAGTGCTCCGCATACTGGTCAATGCTAACATTCGGCTCAGGATGTATCCGTTGATCTTTGCTCATGCAGCGATCTTGGAGGCCCAGAGGCGGGGAGCTGACGTCCGAGAATTTTCGTATGCGAGCCTTAAGGAGCATTTGGCGGTGCGGGTGAGGCTTGCTCCGTTCGCTGAAGCAAAACGACTGGTTGAAGAGGCGCATGCGTTGGGGGAGCCGGAGGCATCTCCGGTTGGAAATCTTGCCCCTAAGGCGGACGACCTGATGCTTTTCTTGGTCGACCGCCTCAAGGTGCAGCTCCGCGAGCAGGGCGCCCGCCATGATCTCGTCGACGCCGTATTCGCGCTCGGCGGCCAGGATGACCTGCTGATGGTCGTTCGCCGCGTGGAAGCGCTCGGCAAGTTCCTCGACAGCGACGACGGCAAGAACCTGCTCGCCGGCACCAAGCGCGCCTCCAACATCCTCGCCATCGAGGAGAAGAAGGACAAGCGCAAGTTCGAGGGCGCTGCCGACGCGGCGCTCTACAAGCTCGACGAGGAGAAGGCGCTGGCGAAGGCGATCGGCGAGGTCGGCGCGGAAGCTGGCGCTGCCGTCGCCAAGGAGGATTTCGCCGCGGCGATGCGCGCGATGGCCAAGCTGCGTCCGGCGGTCGATGCGTTCTTCGACAAGGTGAAGGTGAACGACGACGACGCCGCGATCCGCGAGAACAGGCTCAAGCTGCTGAACGAGATCCGCAGCGCGACCCGTGCGGTCGCGGACTTCTCGAAGATCGAGGGCTGAGCCACGCGCACGCTGCGTAGGGTGGGCAAAGCAGCCGCCGTCAGGCGGCAGCGTGCCCACCATCGGGCGGCATGCTCCGACGCAAGATGGTGGGCACGGCGCCACTGCGATCCGCGAGTGGAGACAGCAGGGGCGCGCCTTTGCCCACCCTACAAACTACGCATGAGTTTCAGCTGCCAGATGCAGCGCCCTCTCCCCTTGCGGGAGAGGGCATGTACGGCCCATCCTCGCACGCGGTTGGGTGAGGGGTATCTCTCCGCCGGAGATGCTCGTGGAGAGATACCCCTCACCTAAGCGAGCTTGCGGAACTGTCCTACATGCCCTCTCCCGCAAGGGGCGAGGGCACAGTCACCTGCACCGAGCTCGTTGTTTGCGCTTGATCTCTGCAACGATGAGCCGGGATCGCTCGCGATCAGCTCCACCGCCTCAAAAAGTAAGCCCCGCCCGGCGGGGGGGACCGGGCAGGGCCTTTACATCTGGCCGCTTGCGGGGGCGTTGGCGACCAAATGCGTCTCGATAACTACTCAACCACCTGAATGATCCGTCGCGATCGCGGTTCGACCAGAACAGTTTCGCCGTTCACCACCGTGTAGCGATAAGGTGTCGCACCGAAGCGCTCGGGAACGTCGTAATATGTAACACCCGACTCCGGCAGGACGGTCCCCACAACGACGCGATCCGGGATCACATAGTTGGGAACGCGCTCGCGCACGACATATTCGCGGAATTCCGGGCGACGCTCGACCGTGATCATCGGAGCGTCTTCCTCGACCACGACGCCGCGGCCCACGGTGTAGGACTGGGCCTGCGCCGCTACGGGGATCACGAGTGCGGCCACGAGGGCGGCAAGGGTGACCTTGGCAGGCGTGAGGTAGGTTCGCATGAGCAGGACTCCTTGCAAGTTGATCCGCGGGATGTTGATCCGCTGAATGAGCAACCGGCAGGCGCGCCGGTACCTGCCTCCCAATGCCAGCCCGTGGTCATCGTTCCCCGGGGAACCCGAGGCATTTTCGCGGCAGTTCCTCCTTATGGGGAACCGGAACCCGCGCCGTGCGTCTCCTATTCCGCCACGATCGGCCGGGATAAAGTCCGCGCAATCGAATCGCCTTCTGCTCGTCTTTCCATCCATTCAGAGTCCGTCGATGCATCTGACCGTTGCCCACATCTCGCCGATCATGTCCGTGATCGCCGGAGTCCTCATCCTGATCATGCCGCGCCTGTTGAACTTCATCGTTGCGATCTTCCTGATCCTCAACGGCCTGATCGGCATGGGCCTCTTGAAGTGGCTCCATTTCTAGTCCCGAGAGGCCTCTAGTCCCAAGGTCGGGAACCTCTGTGCTTGCGCCGCAGCGCCCAAAGTGGTGTAAGGCGCGCGATTTCTCCTCCCCATTTGCGGATCGAACCATCTCATGGCCAAAGCGGTAGCGAAGTCTAAGAAAGTCGCAGCGAAATCAAAGCCTTCCAAGCAGGGTAAGGCCAAGGCCGCTCCGCTCGCCCCGCCGCGCAAGGCGCTGAAGACGGCGCCGAAGCCTGCTGCCAAGGCGCCCGCCAAGTCTGCTGCGAAGACGGCGCCGAAAGCGCCAGTGAAAACCGCTCCGAAGAAGCCGGCGAAGACCGCCGCCAAGGTTGCTGCCAAGCCGGTCGCAAAGGCCGCTGCAAAGCCGGCAGCCAAGAGCGCGGTGACCGCGATCAAGCCGAACAAGTGGGTCTATACCTTCGGCGACGGCAAGGCCGAGGGCAAAGCCGGCCTGCGCGATCTGCTCGGCGGCAAGGGCGCCAACCTCGCCGAGATGGCCAATCTCGGGCTGCCGGTGCCTCCGGGCTTCACCATCCCGACCTCGGTCTGCACCTACTTCTACGCCAACGACAAGACCTACCCGAAGGAGCTGCAGGCGCAGGTCGACAAGGCGCTCGACTACATCGGCAAGCTGACGGGGAAGAAGTTCGGCGATCCGGAAAACCCGCTGCTGGTGTCCGTGCGCTCCGGCGCCCGCGCCTCGATGCCGGGCATGATGGACACCGTGCTCAATCTCGGTCTCAACGACCAGACGGTCGAGGCGCTGGCCTCACTGTCCGGCGACCGCCGCTTCGCCTTCGACAGCTACCGCCGCTTCATCACGATGTACTCGGATGTCGTGCTCGGCTTCGAGCACCATCATTTCGAGGACATCCTCGACAGCTTCAAGGACAGCCAGGGCTATCAGCTCGACACCGACCTCTCGTCGGAAGACTGGGAGATGCTGGTCGGCAAGTACAAGGACGCCGTCGCGCACGAGACCGGCAAGGAGTTTCCGCAGGACCCGCACGACCAGCTGTGGGGCGCGATCGGCGCGGTGTTCTCATCCTGGATGAATGCGCGCGCGGTGACCTATCGCAAGCTGCACGACATTCCGGAATCCTGGGGCACCGCCGTCAACGTCCAGGCCATGGTGTTCGGCAACATGGGTGACACCTCGGCGACCGGCGTCGCCTTCACCCGCAATCCCTCGACCGGCGAGAGCAAGCTGTACGGCGAGTTCCTGATCAACGCCCAGGGCGAGGACGTCGTCGCCGGCATCCGCACCCCGCAGGACATCACGGAGGACGCGCGCATCGAGTCCGGCTCCGACAAGGCGTCGATGGAAGTCGCCATGCCCGAAGCCTTCCACGAGCTGACGCGGATCTACACGCTGCTCGAGAAGCACTACCGCGACATGCAGGACATGGAG
Source organism: Bradyrhizobium sp. USDA 4353 (assembly GCF_054063215.1). NCBI lineage: Bacteria > Pseudomonadati > Pseudomonadota > Alphaproteobacteria > Hyphomicrobiales > Nitrobacteraceae > Bradyrhizobium > Bradyrhizobium sp. USDA 4353. Next base: position 7,265,537 of record NZ_JBSSGB010000001.1, on the reverse strand, counting down.
TTCACGGTCGAGCGCGGCAAGCTGTGGATGCTGCAGACCCGCAGCGGCAAGCGCACCGCCAAGGCGGCGCTGCGCATCGCCGTCGAGCTCGCCAATGAAGGACTGATCTCCGAGAACGACGCCGTGCTGCGCATCGACCCGGCCTCGCTCGATCAGCTCTTGCACCCGACTATCGACCCCGCCGCCAAGCGGGACGTGGTGGCGACCGGTCTGCCGGCCTCGCCGGGTGCCGCCTCAGGCGAGATCGTGTTCTCGTCGGACGAGGCGACCAAGCTGCAGGCCGACGGCCGCAAGGTCATCCTGGTCCGCATCGAGACCTCGCCGGAGGACATCCACGGCATGCATGCCGCGGAAGGCATCCTCACCACCCGCGGCGGCATGACCTCGCATGCGGCGGTGGTCGCGCGCGGCATGGGCAAGCCCTGCGTCTCCGGCTGCGGCACCATCCGCGTCGACTACGGCCGCGGCACGATGAGCATCGGCGGCCGCACCTTCAAGACCGGCGACGTCATCACCATCGACGGTTCGGTCGGCCAGGTGCTCGCCGGGCGCATGCCGATGATCGAGCCGGAGCTGTCCGGCGAGTTTGGCACCTTGATGGGCTGGGCGGATGCCGTGCGCGAGACCGGCGTGCGCGTCAATGCCGACACGCCTGAGGATGCGCGCACCGCGATCAAGTTCGGCGCCGAGGGCATCGGCCTGTGCCGCACCGAGCACATGTTCTTCGAGGAGACCCGCATCCGCACGGTACGCGAGATGATCCTCTCGGAGGAAGAGCAGGAGCGCCGTGCCGCGCTCGCCAAGCTCCTGCCGATGCAGCGCGCCGACTTCGTCGAGCTGTTCGAGATCATGAAGGGCCTGCCGGTCACCATCCGTCTGCTCGATCCGCCGCTGCACGAGTTCCTGCCGCACACGCAGGCGGAAGTGGAAGAGGTCGCACGCGCGATGAACACCGATCCGCGCCGGCTCGCTGACCGCGCCCGTGAGCTCTCCGAGTTCAACCCGATGCTCGGCTTCCGCGGCTGCCGTCTCGCCATCGCCTATCCGGAGATCGCCGAGATGCAGGCGCGCGCGATCTTCGAGGCCGCGGTCGAGGCCGAGAAGCGCACCGGCGAGGCCGTCGGCCTCGAGGTGATGGTGCCGCTGATCGCGACCAAGGCCGAATTCGACCTCGTCAAGGCGCGCATCGATGCGATGGCAGAGGCCGTGATCCGCGAGACCGGCGCTGAGCTGGAGTACCAGGTCGGCACCATGATCGAGCTGCCGCGCGCCGCCCTGATGGCCGGCCAGATCGCCGAGGCCGCCGAGTTCTTCTCGTTCGGCACCAACGACCTGACGCAGACCACGTATGGAATCAGCCGCGACGACGCCGGCAGCTTCCTCGGCGCCTATGTCGCCAAGGGCATCCTCGAGATCGATCCGTTCATCTCCATCGACCGCGACGGCGTCGGCGAGCTCGTCAAGATCGGCGTCGCGCGCGGCCGCGCCACGCGGCCCGACATCAAGGTCGGCATCTGCGGCGAGCATGGCGGCGATCCCGCGTCCGTGGCGTTCTGCCACAAGATCGGCATGAACTACGTCTCGTGCTCGCCCTACCGCGTCCCCATCGCCCGCCTCGCCGCCGCCCAATCCGCGCTCGGCAAGGAGATCGCCAGCCAGGCGTGATGCGGTTCGAACTGAACTGATGAAGGCCGGCACGAGTTGCCGGCCTTTTTCGTTTGGTTTGTGCCACCAGCCGCGCGGCGCGCTCGGTGTACCTCTCCCCGCTCTTTGCGGGGAGAGGTCGGATTGCGCAGCAATCCGGGTGAGGGGCATGGCACCGACGACGCCCAGATGGCGGCCCATCGGACGGGCACAAACGAGACAGTATCGAAGATATCTAAGGTGGACTTGTCGTCATCCGCGAGCTTACAGGTCAGCTCCAAGCAGAGAAGCTGCACCGCCCGTGCGGCTGCCCCTCACCCCGACCCTCTCCCCGTGAAGAACGGGGAGAGGGGGCACACCTCGCGCGCAGCAAGCGCGATCGCCTCGACAAAACGAGCGCGCTCACATCAGCAAGGAGCCGCACGGCGCTTGCACGCATTGTCTCGGCTGTTGTTGCCGCCCGATGTCTCACGTCGCAATGTTCCTCCTACGACCATCTCGCAGCGACGCATCGGATCTCATCGACGCCGCAAAAATTCATTCACCACGTTCGTTGACAGAATCTTCACCACTCTCGTCACGCCGCTGTTTACCACGCAGATCGATCGCAACGCGCCGCACAACCTCGCCGCTTGCATGTTTCAAACATGCAACGCGGGTTAACTCCTCGGCAACCTAAACCCGATACGAACATGACAGATCGAATTGCACGGAAGCACTGTCGTTCGGTCGAGTGAGTAGCGTAGCGTTGCGTTGAGCGTATCGATGTTAGTTCTGCGTCCCGGGCCGAAGGGCGCGCGTGTTGCGTCCTTCGGACTCGGTCTCTGCGTCTTCGCTCTGATGCCGACAGAGACCGGGTATCAAGACATCGCTTCTCAGCTCGCCCGCCAGCCGGGCGTCGCCGAGCGCTGGCAGAAGCGTGTGTCCTCGGCTGCGGCCTCCGTTCAGGTTGCGACCTACAGCTTCGGGCTTCCGATCGGAACCTCGACGCCGCAAGGCGGCATTCGCCTGGCAAGTCTCAGCGGCCGCGGCCTCGACATCACCGGCAGCACGACGCCGCGCAATCCGGCGCTGCAGGTGCCGCCGCGCTATCAGTCCTCGGATTTTCCCAAGGTCGATCGCACGCTGAAGGGCGATCGTCTCGTGGTGCGTCCGCCGACGCCGGCGCCATCCAGCGAGACCGCCGAGCCCGTCGAGGGCGCACCGACGGAGCCCGCGCCGTCAGCGCCGGCCGCGCCCGATTCGAACTCATCGGTGTTCGGCGCCAAGACAAGCGAAGCTCCGACCGAAGCGCCGGCGTCGCGCGCTGCACTCGATCCCGAATTGCAGGAAGCGTTGAGCGCGCCGCCGCTGTCTCAGTACGACGCTTCGAAGCCGGACGTGCGTCCCTCGGGCGATCTCAAGCCTGCGACCGAGTTGCCGGCCGAGAGCGCGCCGACCGCCGACGGCCTGAACATCAAGACCGCCAATCTGTATTTCGGCACGACCTCGCTCGGCGGCGTCGCCGGCAGCATGGAAACCTGGCAGCCCGGCGAGGCGCCGCTGATCGTGATGCCGGATCCGGACCTAAAGCCGATGGCGGCGCTGTCGCAGCCTTCGGAGGACGTCGTAAAGGCCGGCGACGGCGGCGAAAGCGTCGCGCCGAAAGGGGAGGTCAACACCGACAATCAGCGCGCGCGAACGCCTGCGGAGCGCCTCGGTCTCACCAACGACAAGGCGCGCTTCAAGTCCGAGAAGTGCCTCGCAGAGGCGGTGTATTTCGAAGCGCGTGGCGAGGCCGTGCGCGGCCAGATCGCGGTGGCGCAGGTGGTGCTGAACCGCGCGTTCTCCGGCTACTATCCGACCACTGTGTGCGGTGTCGTCTACCAGAACAAATACCGCCACTTCGCCTGTCAGTTCACCTTCGCTTGCGACAACGTCGCGGATGTGGTGCGCGAGCCCGAGATGTGGGACCGCGCCAAGAAGATCGCCAAGGCGATGCTCGACGGCTTGATCTGGCTGCCCGAGGTCGGCAAGTCGACGCACTACCATGCCTATTGGGTGCGGCCGTCCTGGGTCGCCGAGATGAAGCGCATGTACAAGTTCGGCGTCCACACCTTTTACCGCCCGAAGCGCTGGGGCGACGGCAGCGATGCGCCGAGCTGGGGTACGCCGCAGCAGACCGCGGCCATTTCGGCCGAGCTTACCGAGGCCGCCAAGAGCGAGGCCGAGATCAATCCGAACTGGACGCGGCGCTAGATCGATTGCCGCGCCAAGCGCTACGCGCTGAGCGACCGCGGCAATCGCACCGTCGGCCGTGCCGCGATCTCGTCGGCGATCTCGCGCGCTGCGGCGAGGGTGGTCATGGTCCGCTGCGCGAAGCTCGGATTCTCGGCCGGGCAATCGGCGCGGCAATGCGCGCCGCGGCTTTCGCGCCGGCTCCAGGCGGCGGTGGCAATCAGCAGCGCGGCCGTCGCCATGCTGCGCAGCGCCGGGTCGACGCTGTCGCGCTCGAGCTTCGCAATGGTGCCGACGGCCTCGGCTAGCCCTTCCTCGTCGCGGATCACACCGACCTGGCTGGTCATGATCTCGCGCAGTATTTTCACGTTCAGCGTGGCATCGGCGCCCGCGGGGTCCGCGAAGGCAACGTGCTGCAGGGCAGGGCGGGTCGCAAAGGCGCGGCCGGAGATGTCCTCGGCGATCCGGTTGGCGAACACCAAGGCGGCGAGCAGCGCGTTGCCGGCAATGTGGTTGGCGCCATCGGTGGCGGTCGCCGCGGTTTCGCCGGCCGCCCACAGCCCGTCGATGGAGCTGCGGCCGCGGCGATCGACCGCGATGCCGCCCATGTGGAAGTGCGCCGCCGGGGCCACCGGAATCGGCTGCCGGGTCGGGTCGAGCCCGGCAGCGGCGCAGGCCCGGTGCAGCATCGGATAGCGCTCGGCGACGTCGTCATCGAGCACGTCGCGCGCATCGAGGAACGCGCCGCGTCCGGCTGCGATCTCCGCCAGGATGCCGCGTGCGACCGTATCGCGCGGCGCGAGATCGACCAGCGGATGGCGCGGCAGCATGAAGCGCTGGCCGCGCCGGTTGACCAGGATCGCACCGGCGCCGCGCAGGCTCTCGCTGACCACCGGTGACGGATGCTGCCCGGTCGTCATCGCCGTCGGGTGGAACTGCACGAATTCGGGGTCGGCGATCACGGCGCCGGCGCGCGCGGCGATCGCAAGGCCGGTGCCGTTGGCGTGAGCCGGGTTGGTGGTCGTGGCGAACAGATGTCCGACGCCGCCGGTCGCGAGCACGACCGCCCGCGCGGCCACCACCACCGGCGCGGCCGCGCCATCGCCGGTCTTGCGCAACTGCAGACCACACACCGCGCCGCCCTCGGTCAGCAGCGCGTCCGCGACATGTCCCTCGATCACGCGGATCGACGGCGTCGCGCGCACCGCCTCGGTCAGCGCGCCGACGATCGCCTGTCCGGTGAAATCGCCACGGACGCTGAGGATCCGTCGCGCCGCATGCGCTGCCGCGCGCGACGTCGCCAGTCCCCCTTTGGGATCACGATCGAACGCAACGCCGAGACTCAGCAGATCCTCGATTCGGGCGAGACCGTCGCGAGCGAGCTCGAGCGCTGCGACCTCGTCGACAAGGCCGGCGCCGGCGGCCATCATGTCGGCCGCATGGGCTTCGGGGCTGTCGCCGGGAGAGACGGCGGCTGCGATATCGGCCTGCATCGTGGCGCCGAACGCCGGCTCGCCGAGCGCGGTCGCGGAGATCAAGATGACCGGCCGCGGTGCGAGCTTCAGCGCGCAGAACAGTCCTGCCACGCTGGCGCCGACGATCACCACGTCGCCCGTCGTTTCGATCTGGTCATGGTCCATAGGCTGTCCAAATTCCACATTCGGTGCGTATGTGTACCAAGCGACCAGTTAGTGCTTCTTCAGAGACATCGGTCGCTGTTTACAGGTGTTTGGCGACAAATCGCGGCCGTTCTGACGGTCGCTCCCGTGAAGCGTGAATCGTCGTTGCTCACTCGCGCATTGCGATGGAAATAGTCCCGCTATACTGGTGCGCTGCATGAGTTTCATCGATGGAACCTCATCATGGATGACGCGGTGTCATGACGCGATGCGTCATCGATTTTTTTCATGGCTGAGTTCCTGCTTTTGAGCTTGGGAGTTCAATGCAAATGCATTAACCCCTGAGGATGCGCCGACGATGCGCAGCGCAGCAGGGGAGGACCAGTGATGTCGATACAGGCAGGCGATCTCGGCACGGCCTCCCGCGCGCAGGGCTGGCGCACGCCGCTCGTCATCATCGTCTGCGGCTGTGCGATCGCGCTGCTCAGCTTCGGCCCGCGCTCCAGCCTCGGCTTCTTCGTGCAGCCGATGAGCCGCGAATTCGCCTGGGGCCGCGACGTGTTCGCGCTCGCGGTCGCCGTGCAGAACCTGCTGTGGGGGCTCGGCCAGCCGCTCGCCGGCGCCATCGCCGACCGCTTCGGCGTCATGCGCGTGATCTGCGTCGGCGCGCTGCTCTATGCCGGTGGATTGCTGATGATGCGCTACGCGACGACGCCGCTGTCGCTGGATATCGGCGCCGGTGTGCTGGTCGGGTTCGGCCTGTCCGGCTGCTCGTTCAACCTGATCCTGTCGGCCTTCAGCAAGCTGCTGCCGCCGGAGCGGCGCGGCCTCGCGCTCGGCGCCGGCACGGCGGCCGGCTCGCTCGGCCAGTTCCTGTTTGCTCCGTTCGGCGTGGCGCTGATCGACCAGTTCGGCTGGCAGAGCGCGCTCACGGTGTTCTCCGTGCTGATGCTGTTCATCCTGCCGCTGTCGCTCGCGGTGGCGACGCCGCCGGCGGCCGAGGCCAAGCCGACCGAGGCCGAGCAGCAATCGTTCACGACCGCGCTGATGGAGGCGTTCGGCCACCGCTCCTACGTGCTGCTCGTGCTGGGCTTCTTCACCTGCGGCTTCCAGCTCGCCTTCATCACCGTGCATCTGCCGGCGTTCCTGGTCGATCGCGGCCTGTCCGCGCAGGTCGGCGGCTGGGTGATCGCGGCGATCGGCCTGTTCAACATCATCGGCTCGCTCAGCGTCGGCTGGCTGCAGAGCCGGCTGCCGAAGCGCTACATCCTGTCCTTCATCTACTTCACCCGCGCGCTGGCAACCCTCGCCTTCATCTCGTTCCCGATCACGCCGGCCAGCTCGATCGCCTTTGGCGCGGTGTCGGGGCTCGCCTGGCTGTCCACGGTGCCGCCGACCTCCTCGCTGGTCGCGATCATGTTCGGCACGCGCTGGCTCGCCACGCTCTACGGCTTCGCCTTCGTCAGCCATCAGGTCGGCGGCTTCCTCGGCGTCTGGCTCGGCGGCATCGTGTTCGAGCGCTACGGCTCGTACACGCCGATCTGGTGGCTCTCGATCCTGTTCGGCGTGCTCTCGGCCTTGATCAACCTGCCGATCGTCGAGAAGCCGGTGGCGCGGGCGGTGCCGGCAACCTGAGTTGCGCCGACGGTCCGTTTCGCTAAACATGGCCTGAAATCGAACAAAGCGCAGGGAGTGCCGCTGTGGGAACGTTCAAGGCGATCCGGATCGACAAGGCCGACAAGGGGGACCACGGCCGCACTGACGCAGTTCGACGAAGCCGAGCTGATGGATGGCGATGTCACGGTCAAGGTCGAGTGGTCCGACTTGAACTACAAGGACGGCCTGGCGCTGACCGGCAAGGCGCCGGTGGTGCGGCGCTTCCCGATGATCGCCGGCATCGATTTCGCCGGCACGGTCGAGCAGTCGAGCCACCCGGACTGGAAGCCCGGCGACGCCGTGATCTGCACCGGCTGGGGCATGGGCGAGACCCATCTCGGCGCCTACGCCGAGAAGGCCCGGGTCAAGGGCGACTGGCTGGTGGCGCTGCCGCAGGCTCTCTCGGCCCGCGACGCCATGGCGATCGGCACCGCCGGCTTCACTGCGATGCTCTCGGTGCTCGCGCTGGAGAAGCATGGCCTGACCCCCGCCAGCGGCCCAGTGGTGGTGACGGGCGCAGCCGGCGGCGTGGGCTCGGTGGCCACGGCCGTGCTGGCCAAGCTCGGCTACCACGTCATCGCCTCGACCGGACGTCCTGCCGAAGCGGATTATCTGAAATCGCTCGGCGCCGCCGAGGTCATCGACCGCCAAGAGCTGTCCGGGCCGGCGAAGCCGCTGGCCAAGGAGCGCTGGGCGGGCGGCATCGACAGCGTCGGCTCCAATACGCTGGCCAATCTGCTGTCGATGACCAAGTATGGCGGTGCCATTGCCGGTTGTGGCCTGGCCGCCGGCATGGACCTGCCGTCCTCGGTCGCCCCGTTCATCTTGCGCGGCGTGTGCCTGCTCGGCATCGATTCGGTGATGTGCCCGTTGCCCGCCCGCAGGGCTGCCTGGGCGCGCCTCGCAACCGACGTGGATCGTTCAAAACTGTCTGAAATTACTCACGAAATCGCCCTGGATGAGGTCGCCTCGCTGGGACCTCAGATCCTCGCAGGCCAGGTTCGCGGCCGCACCGTGGTAAGGATATCCTGAGGATGTTCAGACTTTTCAAACCATGATGCTCCATTGTTGCCATGGTTGGTATGGTAAGCATGGGGTAAAGATACCGCCTTACCCGCTGTGTGGGGTTAAGTGGGAGTTGGAAGCATGCTCGCGCGTTTATTGCTGGGGACCGTTGCGGTTGGTGCCATGGTCGCGCCCGCGATCGCGGGATCGATGACGGCCGACGAGGCGCGCAAATTCGTGGCCGGCAAGGTGTTCGCATTCACCTGCGTCGACGGCACCCGCGGCGCGGGCCGCCTTCTCGACGACATGGGCGCCGCCGGCGCAGTGCAGTTTGCGGGCTCGGGACCGGTGCGTCACATCCGCCTGCCCGGCAACACTCTGCAGATCCGCGGCGAGAATGTCTGCGCCTCGATCAAGGGCATGCCGTTCGAGCCGTGCTTCAATCTCGACAAGAAGGACGAGCGCAGCTTCCGCGGCTCGGTCTCGGGTCTCGGCGCCTTCGCCTATTGTGACTTCCAGCACCAGGGCGGCGCGACCATGCTGATGGCGCGTGCCGTTGCGCGTCCACGCGGCCCGCGTGCAGCCGCGCCCGCCGCTGCCGATCCGTCCCATACGGAGGTCGCCGCGCGGGTGGAAACGCCGCGCGTGGAGCGCAGCAAGGTCGAGCCGGTGAAAGCGGAATCCGCGAAGCCCGACGCGCCCAAATCTGAAAACGCCAAATCTGAAAACGCGAAGTCCGAAAGCGCGAAGTCCGAAAACGCGAAGGTTGATGCCGCATCGGAGCTGCGCCGGTCGACTGATTAGTTGTTAGTTCACGTATCCTTTTGAAAAACGCGCTGCAATTAACATAGATCAATCTCCTCCTGATCGAGCGCACGGTAGTGGTCATTGCGCCGTAATCGTACGGACCGCTTGATTCATGCCTCGGTAGCGACTCACGTTGCAGTTTTCGACCGGGGGGGTGGCCCACTGGAAAGGGTCGTTAATGTCGCTCTACTTCTTTCGCATCAGCCAGGGCCGTTATTCCGGCGCTGCTGATCAGCCTTATGAATTCGCCAACCGGGAGACCGCCTGGAACGAGTTGACCGCAGTCTGCTCGGACCTGATCGGCGGAATCTCGAAGACGCTGCAACAGGGGGCCGAGTGGCAGATGGAGCTGCTCGACGAAGCCAAGCAGCCGGTGTTCCGCATCCGCCTGGTGTCCGAAGCGGTCGCCTGATCGCCGTCGTGCCGGACGATTCGCACGGGCCTGATCTGGCCGCGGCGGCCTCGCCGGCGTTCCCTTAAATTGCAGCATTCGCGCCCGAACGCTTGATGCGAGCAGGCCGAAGAGCTCGGCACTGCCGCTGCATCCAGACGCGGCGTCTCGTCCTCTCTAAGCGTCAGCCTGGCGGCCTCCCGAACCATCCACCGTCCCTAAGTGCTCGCCAGGAGACCGTAACAAACTGCATCCTGTCGCCATGGGCTGTTAGTTCGTAGCTCAGCATGAGGTGCTGCTCTGAGAACGTTGCCTGCTATCCCGTGTGCCGCCGCCGTCCGCGATTTCTGGTTGCAGATTAACTCGCCTTTAAAGATCTGTGGCATACCACAAGTTGAACGATCAGCCCGGCGTGAGATCGAAGGTCTTGCTTCCTGCGATACCTCGACTGGTGTCTTACTACGCTTGGCGCATCGTCATCGGTTTCAGAACACCGCGCGGTCAGCGCGGTGTGCATTTTATATGCATTTGTCAGTAGTCTTACGGGCTCGGAATTAACTCCCGATAAGCCTGTTTCGCACCCAATGACACCGTCAGAGCCGAATGAGACCTCGCCGTTTCGGAGGCTCCCGATTCTCTGACCTCGACGCCGCGCAGCGCAGACCTGAACGTTCGGGCTGTCCTTGGCGCTGCGAGAATCGGCCGAATGCGTAGTCAGCTGGGGTCATCCGTGTCAAAATTGTCCATACGTACAAAGATTATTTCGGTCATCGCTTTCATGCTCGTCACGATGTGCGGGCTCGGTGCGCTCGCGGTGGTCAGCATGCAGTCGATCAATGCCAACACCGTTGACATCGCGACCAACTGGCTGCCGAGCGTGCGCGCGATCGGCGAGCTGCGCTCCGACATCAATCTCCTGCGCATCGCGCTGCGTGCGCATGTGATGTCGGAAACGGCAGAGGCGAAGGATGCGGCGGAGAAGCGCGTCAACGGAATCCTGGAAACCATCAACAAGGACCGCAAGACCTACGAGCCGATGATCACCTCGGCCGAGGAGCGCGCGATCTACGACAATTGGGTGCAAGCCTGGGAAAAGTATGTCGTCGCGGTCAAGCAGGTGATGGCCGAGTCCAGCAAGAGTGTCGGAAAGATTCCGCGCGAGGCGACCGAGCTGCTGGAAAAATCTGCAGCCGCGATCGCCCGCGACGCCGACAAGTACTTCGTCCAGGACATCGAGTTCAACAACAAGGGCGCCGAGGAGGCCACGCGGCAGGCCGCGCACAGCTTCGCGCGCGCGATCTGGCTGGTCGTCTCGATCATTGCCGCCGCCGTCATCACCGGCATCGCCGTCGGCATCTATCTGGTGAAGAATGTCTCGCAAGGCATCGCCTCGATCATCAAGCCGATGCAGGAGCTCGCCAAGGGCGATCTGTCCGCCGAGGTGACGCACCGCGGCGAGCCGACCGAGATCGGCGCGATGGCTGACACGTTGCAGGTATTCAAGGAAGCGCTGATCGCCAAGAAGGAGGCGGACGAGCTCGCCGCTGCTGATGCCGAGGCCAAGATCGAGCGCGGCCGCCGCGTCGACAACATCACGCGTCAGTTCGAGGCGACGATCGGCGAGATCGTGCAGACGGTGTCGTCGGCCTCGACCGAGCTCGAGCATTCCGCCGGCGCCTTGTCGTCGACGGCGACGCGCTCGCAGCAGATTTCGACGGCGGTGGCCGCCGCCTCGGAAGAAGCGTCAACCAACGTGCAGTCGGTGGCGTCGGCCACCGAGGAGCTGTCCTCATCGATCACCGAGATCAGCCGTCAGGTGCAGGAATCGGCCCGCATGGCCACCGAAGCCGTCGACCAGGCCCGCATGACCAATGATCGGGTCAGCGAGCTGAGCAAGGCGGCAGCCCGCATCGGCGACGTCGTCGAGCTGATCAACTCCATCGCGGGCCAGACCAACCTCCTGGCGCTGAACGCGACCATCGAGGCCGCGCGCGCCGGCGAGGCCGGCCGCGGCTTTGCCGTCGTCGCCTCCGAGGTGAAGGCGCTCGCCGAGCAGACCGCAAAGGCCACCGACGAGATCGGCCAGCAGGTCTCGGGCATCCAGGCCGCGACGCAGGAGTCCGTCGGCGCCATCCGTGCGATCTCCACGACGATCGAACGGCTGTCCGAGATCTCCTCGGCGATCGCTGCGGCCGTGGAGGAGCAGGGCGCCGCGACCCAGGAAATCTCGCGTAACGTGCAGCAGGCCTCGCAGGGAACGCAGCAGGTTTCCTCGAATGTCGTCGACGTTCAGCGCGGCGCGTCGGAGACGGGCCAGGCGTCGTCGCATGTCCTCTCCGCAGCGCAATCGCTGGCAGCTGACAGCGACCGACTGAAGCGCGAGGTCGCATCTTTCCTGCAATCGGTGCGCGCAGCCTGATCGCGCTGCATCACCTAACACCGTATTAGTACGACTTTCGACAATTAACGGAACTTTGCGGACATGGCGGTAAACTGCGCCCCAGCAGTTGCCGCCTTTTCGTTTCGCCGCGGCGGCGTCCGACCCGGCAGTGGTGCTGTGTCCGGATCGACACGGCCGATGGTGCGAGACGGGAATTCTCGGAGGGATCAGTCGTGTCAAAGCTTTCCATTCGCCTAAAGATCATCTCGGTGATCGCCTTCATGCTGATCGTGATGTCGGGCCTGGGCGTGTTATCGCTCCGCAGCATGCGCGCGATCAACGAGCGGACCGTCGACATCGCAACTAACTGGCTGCCGAGCGTGCGCGCGCTGGGCGCATTGCGTGCTGACATCAACGTGTATCGGCTGACGTTGCGCGCCCATGTCATGGCACTGACGCCCGAGGCGAAAGCGAACAACGACAAGCGCATGGCCGACGTTCTCGAGAAGGTGAAGAAGGACATCAAGGCCTATCAGCCGCTGATATCGAGCGCCGAGGAGCGCGAGATCTATGAAGCCTGGACGCGGGCCTGGGACAAGTACACCACCGAAGCCGACAAGGTGCTCGAGGTTTCGCGCAAGAGCATCGGCAAGCTGCCCGATGATGTCGATGCGCTGTTCAAGCTCCCCGGCGCGGCCGCGGCCGCGCAGGAGGAGATTCTAACCAAGGCGATCGACTATAACGACAAGGGTGCGGAGATCGCGACGCGCGATGCTGCCGACGGCTACAACACCACTTTCTGGGTCGTGACCTCGATCATTCTAGGCGCTGTCGCCGCCGGCATTGCTGTCGGCTACTATCTTGTCCACGACGTCTCCTCCGGGATCGCCTCGATCATCAGGCCGATGCAGGCGCTCGGCCAGGGCGATCTGTCGGCCGAGGTGCCGCATCGTGGCGAGCCGACCGAGATGGGCGCGATGGCCGACACCTTGCAGGTGTTCAAGGAGGCGCTGATCGCCAAGCGGGATGCGGATGCTGCCGCCGCCCGTGACGCCGAGGCCAAGATCGAGCGCGGCCGCCGCGTCGACAACATCACGCGGCAGTTCGAGAATACGATCGGAGAGATCGTGCAGACGGTGTCGTCGGCTTCGACCGAGCTCGAGCATTCGGCCGGCGCATTGTCCTCGACCGCCACGCGCTCGCAGGAGATCTCGACCCAGGTCGCCGCCGCCTCGGAGGAAGCCTCGACCAATGTGCAGTCGGTGGCCTCCGCCACCGAGGAGCTGTCGTCCTCGATCACCGAGATCAGCCGCCAGGTGCAGGAATCCGCGCGCATGGCGCAGGAGGCCGTCTCGCAGGCGCGCCAGACCAACGACCGCGTCGGCGAGTTGTCGAAGGCCGCCGCGCGCATTGGCGATGTCGTCGAGCTGATCAACTCGATCGCCGGCCAGACCAACCTGCTGGCGTTGAACGCGACGATCGAGGCCGCGCGCGCCGGCGAAGCTGGCCGCGGCTTCGCTGTTGTCGCCTCCGAGGTCAAGGCGCTTGCGGAGCAGACCGCGAAAGCGACCGGCGAGATCGGCCAGCAGATCGGCAGCATCCAGGCCGCGACGCAGGAGTCCGTCGGCGCCATCCGCGATATTTCGGGCACGATCGAGCGTCTGTCGGAAATCTCCTCGGCGATCGCAGCGGCCGTCGAGGAGCAGGGCGCCGCGACCCAGGAGATCGCGCGCAACGTCCAGCAGGCTTCGCATGGCACGCAGCAGGTCTCGGCGAATGTCGTCGACGTGCAGCGCGGCGCCTCCGAGACCGGGCAGGCGTCGGCGCACGTGCTCGACGCCGCCAAGTCGCTGGCGTCAGACAGCGACCGGCTCAAGCGCGAGGTCGCCTCGTTCCTGCAATCGGTGCGCGCAGCCTAATCGCGCGCGACTACGCCGCCGGCTCGGCCGGCGGCGCCTGCTGCTGCCGCCGGAACAGCACCTTTTGGTACAGCCAGCCGATCGCGACCAGCACCAGGCCAAGGCCGATGAAGGACAGCGCGCGCCACACGCCCGTCAGCGCGGACATGTCGACCAGGAAGGCCTTGAGGATGGTCAGCGCAATCACGATCGCCGAGGCGAGGCGGGCGCGCTGCGACGATACGACGATGCCGATGCCGAGCAGCACCACGCCGAAGGCGAGCCAGGCGATCGAGTAGGTGTACTGCTCGGCTGCGCTGGTGACGCCGCTCGTCAGATCCGGGCCGTGATAGATCCGGCGGATCTCCAGGCTCACATAGGCCAGCGCCAGGATCAGCGCGCCGGCGGCGAGCGTGTTGCCATAGGCCGGCGGACGCCGGGCTGCGACCGCGTAGGACAGCAGCAGCATCAGCACGGCCGGGAAGGCGTAGGCCAGGATCAGGATGTTGAGCACGCCGCCTTTGATCGTGACGTCCGAGATCATCGGGTTCTCGAACAGCAGCAATCCGAGCAGAGTGGCGCTGCCGGCGAAGCCGGTCAGGATGACGGCGCCGATATTGTGAACGACGCTCCCGCTGCGCTCGCGCAGCCGCTCCAGCCCGATCGCCAGCGCCAGCGCGACACACACGTCGAGGCCGATCTCGGCGAGCGACGGCGCCGCGAGCATGTCGCCGTCATTGACGGCATGGCGGATCTCCAGGAACGCCAGCAGCGTCGTGAACAGGATTGCCGCAGCCTCGACCGCGCGCAACGGCGCGTCGTCGCCATAGCGGCGCATCAGAATGCTCGCGCCCCAGAACGACGCGGCCGGCACGCCATAGCCCCACAGCAGCCAGTTGAGGATCGGCGTGGTGCCGACATCGGCGCCGACGATGCGCGGGTCATAGCCGATCCGGAACACGACGAGTCCAGCGAACACCGCAGCCAGCGTGCGCAGGAACGGGATCGGCCGGTTCTCGAAGATCCAGGCGGTGCCGAGCGACATCAAGGCGAGCGCGATCGTCAGCCAGCCCTTCTCCAGCGCAAAGGTCAGCGCCAGCGCCAGCGCGCCGAGCGTGCCTGTCGCGAACAGCGCGATCGAGGCCGACAGGCCCGGCCGTTCCTCGCGCCGCGTCAGGAGCTCGGTTGCCGCGGCAAAGGCGGCCGCAAGCACGACCGCGAGGATCGCGAATGGGATTGAGCGGTCGAGATGCGCAATGCGCGCATACAATGCGACCAGCAATGCGACCGGCGTGAACACGCCGGCGGCCGACCACACCACCGGCACGACCGCATTGTGCGCGCGGCCCTGCGCCAGGAAGCCGGCGCCGCCGAAGCCGAGCGCGAAGATGGCCGCCGTCACCAGATGCGACGTCACGGAGGCGCCAAGCGGGTTCGGTCCCATGCCGGGCAGCGCGCCGCCAGGCAGCACGAGCAGCTCCGGATTGTCGCGCAGCGCCCATTCGGCGAACACCAGGAACACCGTGCCGGCGGCTGCTGCGACCGCGCCGGTCGCGCTCGGCGCGCGCCAGGCGACCGCGAGCGTGGCCGCGATCAGCACCGTGAAGCCGATCAGCGCCAGCCCATCATGGAAGCTCGCGAGCACGATCAGCATCGCGCCGAGCAGGTAGACGGCAAGCCCTACTGATGAGATCGGCTCGATCTCGTCGGTGTCGGCCGCCGGGCCGAACAGCAAGCCGCAGACGACGATCAGCGCGGCCAGCGCAAAACCTGTGACGACGTGGAAGACGTGCGGCGCCACCGTCTCGACGCCGGCATCGAGGCCGGGCAGGGTCCACAGGAACGACAGCCCGATCGTGGTCATCGCCAGCCAGCGCCACAGCCGCACGCGCGCCAGCGCAAAGGCGGCCGCCGTGACGATCGCGATGTAGATGTACAGCGCCCAGTAGTTCGGCTGGCCCGTGGAGACCAGCACCGGCGTCGTGAAGGCGGCGACGAGGCCGAGACCGGCCAGCGCCGGGCCGTGCAGCAGCGCCGCCGCGAGCGTGCCGAGCGCGACGAGGCCGAGCAGCACGAAGGCGATCGCCGGCGCCAGGAAGTCATACAGCGCATACGCCGCGTAGATCGTGGCGAAGGCGACCGCCGTGCCGGCGGCGGTCAGGATCGCCGGGATGTTGGCGATCGGCAGCGCCGCGATCTGCGAGATGCTCTCTCTGCGCCGCGTCCATTCGCCGGCCGCCAGCAGTGCTGCGGCGAACAATGCGCCGAGGGCGACGCGGACCTCGGGGCCGACCAGGCCGGCCTCGATCGAATAGCGCACCATGAAGAAGCCGCCGAGCGCGAGCGTCAGCCCGCCGATCCACACCACCCAGCGCGTGCCGATGGTCTCCTCGAAGCCGGCTTGGGCTTGCGGCAAGGGCGGGACGAAGGACGGCGGCTGATCGGCCTCCGCGTCGCTCGTCATCGCCGCGGACTGCAGGGCAGGCTCCGCGGCCTCGGGCAGCGGCGGCGGCACCGACGGGGCTGCGGCGGCCTCCTGGAACGGATGGAGCGACGGCGCGGTCGACACCTCCGGCGCGGCCATGCGGGGAGCCGTTTCCAGCCTGCTGAGTCGGGCCTCCACCTCCGTCAGCCGAACGGAGGTTTTTCGTGCCACGACCAGCGCCGCGAACGCGATCAGGAGGGCAATCCAGTCCAGAGGCCAGTCGAACATCCCGTCGCAGTCCTGACATCGATGGCGCCCGCCGGCGTCATGGGAGAGGGAACAGAGGGCCTTGCAAGCCCGGAGCGGTCGCGCAGCGAATCGGACCACGGCAGGTGCGTGCCGTCACGATGGCTGCAGTTCCTTGAGTGTCAAACCGCGCGAGGGAAGTTCAAGCCGCGCCGGTATGAAGCTACTCGGCGCATCGGAATCGGGCAGCTCATTCCAGGTCGATGCGGAACGGCTGGCTGTCGACCATCATCGCGCCCGGGCCGATCGCGTCCAGCGCGCGCACCATGCGGCCCTGGCGGCCCAGCGCGCGGTCGGCGAGGCTGACGATCAGCCGGTTGGGGGAGGCGATCGGCGAGGCCTGGCGGATCGCCCAGGCGATGTCGAGCTCGTCGCGCTGCGGGTTGAGCGCGCAGGCGGCCGCAAACGCGCTCGCGGTGGAGCGGCTGATGCCGGCATAGCAATGGATGACCAGCGGCGCGGCGCGGTCCCAGCCGCGCACGAACTCCAGCACCTGGGTGACGTGCTCGTCGTTCGGCGCCATGAAGCCCGGCAGCTCCTCGGTGATGTCGTCGACCGAGACCCGCAGATGGTTCTCGGGGCGGATGCTCTCCGGCCGCTGCACCTGCTCGACATTGGCCATGATGGTCAGCACGTGACTGGCGCCGGTCAGGCGCACGGTCTCGGGCAAAGCGGCAAGTGAGCAGACGTGGATCATGAGGTGCCTTTGGACGCCCGATTATACGAACGGCGACACAAGGGCAAAAGCGCGTTTTGGATGTCAGCTGTCGGGCGGGCGCATATGTCCCGCTCCGGCGCCTTCCTGCGCCGGCGCGGCTCAGCGGGTGTTCTTGAGCTGCCGCAGCTCCTGCCGCACCAGATGCGCCTTGCCCTCGATCTCGGCGTTGAGGCGCTCGAGATGCTCCAGCACGCGCTCACGGCTCGGCGAGGCGACCTCGATCGGCTTCTCGGCCCAGGGACGGCGCACGAGCAGGGCCACCATGGCGACGGCCAGGGCGGTCAGGAGCGGGAAGCTCAGGGCAACGAGCTGGTGCGTGGTCATCGAAGACCTCCCAGGATCCACTGACCCAGCAAATGTAGGAGAACTCCGGTCGCAATGCAAACCACGCCCGAGCCATAGATCAGCCCGGCCGGGGTGCCCGGCGGCAGCACGCCATAGACGAACTGGGCGAGCGGCACGAACGTCCCGGCGGTGACGATCGCGGTCGCCAGCGTGTTCATCCAGTTGGCCGCCAGTCTCAGCCGCTCGTTGCGGCGCTCGTCCGGCGTCAGCGGCATCTCAGCACGACTCCAGCACCAGGTTGAAGCGGGTCAGGAACCGTTTCTCGGCCTTGGCCGCGCTCCAGGGCGTCAGGTACTCCGTCACGGTCGCCTCCGGCAGGCCGGGATCGCGGCCGAACAGCTTCTTCGCCTCGCTCTCGGAAAACCCCGCCAGACGAGTGGCCTCCAGATAGGCTGAGCCGCGATCGGCGGCCTTGATCTGCCGCTCGATCTCCGGCGCGAGCTCGGCCGGCAGGCCGAAGCGGATGTGGATGGCGCCGAGCAGCCGCTTCTCGACGCTCTTGTAGCTGCCGCCCAGCACCGCCTTGAACGGCGAGATCATGTCGCCGATGACGTATTCCGGCGCGTCGTGCAGCAGCGCCGCGAGCCGCAGCTTCGCATCGATGTTCGGCTTCTTCGCGCGCATCACGATCTCCACCAGCAACGTGTGCTGCGCCACGGAGAAGATGTGCGCGCCCGACGTCTGGCCGTTCCAGCGCGCCACGCGCGCCAGGCCGTGCGCGATGTCGGCGATCTCGACATCGAGCGGCGAGGGGTCGATGAGGTTGAGCCGCCGGCCGGATAGCATGCGCTGCCAGACGCGGTCGTGCCCGTTGTCGGGCGTCTTGGTCGTCATTTGATCTTGAGGCGGGGAGTGCGGCGCTTGCCGCTGCAGGTCTCGTGACAGAAGCAGGTGACGAGATGATCGTTGACCATCCCGGTCGCCTGCATGAAGGCGTAGACGATCGTGGGGCCGACGAACTTGAAGCCCCGCGCGGACAGCTCCTTCGACATCTTGATCGACAGCGGCGTCGAGGCCGGCACGCTCGCGGTGGTCTTGAACTGATTCACCTTCGGCGCGCCGTCCATGAAGCCCCACAACAGCTTCGAGAAGCCGGGGCCCTTGTCCTGGATGTCGAGCCAGGATTTCGCACTCAGGATCGCGCCCTCGATCTTGGCGCGGTTGCGCACGATGCCGGCATCGTTCATCAGCGCGTGGATCTTCTTGTCGCTGTAACGCGCGATCTTCTCCGGCTGGAAGTCATCGAAGGCCCGGCGGAAATTGTCGCGCTTGCGCAAAATCGTGATCCACGACAGCCCGGCCTGAAAGCCGTCGAGGATCAGCTTCTCATACAGCGCGCGGTCGTCATATTCCGGCACGCCCCACTCGGTGTCGTGATAGGCGACATAGAGCGGATCGCTGCCCGGCCAGGGGCAGCGCGTCAGACCATCGGGATGGACGATCGCGGCGCGACCCATGTCAGCGGCTCAGGCGACCGTCTGCTTCGGCGCGCCCTGCAGCGCCTCGGGATCGGCAATGCGGAGAGTGAGACCGCCCGCCGTCAGCGGCGTGCCGGCCTCGATCGCCTCGGCGACGCGGTCGATGCGCACCAGCGCCAAGCCCTTCTGCTGCGCGGCCGAGCCCATCGTCCCGACGCTCTTCTCGCCGGCGAGAATCGGCGTGCCCGGCTCCGGGCTCGGCCCATCGAGCACGACCTGCGCGGTGCGCGTCCGTGTCGTGCCGCGATGATGCATGCGGCTCACCACCTCTTGGCCGACATAGCAGCCCTTGCCGATGTCGACGCCGTGCAGCCGGTCCATGTTGGTCTCGTAGGGAAACGCATCGCCATACATGAAGTCGAGCCCGCCGCGCGGCACGGTGAGATCGATCCGATGCGCCTCGTAGTCTGCGGCTGGAACGACCTCTGCGCCCAGGCGCGCCGCGATCTCGGCGAGCTCGGCCTGCGGCGCGATGACGCGGCAGCCCAGCGCCTCGTGGCGCGGATCCTTGAAGCACAGATCGAGCGCCACACCCGGAGCGCCGTCCCAGACCGCGATGATGCCGGACTGGTCGGACAGATTGCTGATCGCGACCTTGGCGCGCAGCTTGTACAGGTTGAGCTTGTCCGTCAGCGCCTGCGCCAGCGCGCGCGGGGCATCCAGCAGGAAGCGCTCACCAGTCTCGACCGAAGGCGCCTGCGCCACCAGGAAATCGATGATGATCTTGCCCTGCGGCGTCAGCAATGCTCCGAACCGGGCCTCGCCCGGAACGAGCTTGGTGACATCGGTGGTGACCAGTCCGTTGAGGAACTTGCGTGCATCGTCGCCGCTGACCTGGACCACGCCCCGGTCGTCGAGAAACGTCGCTTTCATTCGAAAAACCTCTTGCGACACGCCGCACTGAAACGTAAGCCGCCCTGGCATAAACCACAAGGCTGAAACGCCGCACTGCGGTGGCTTCATCCTAAAGATCGAGACATCCGCAGCCTCTCGGACCAGCAAATGGGCAGGCGCGCAGCATGTTCGCTCTGTCTCCGATGAATGCGGAGAATGAAATCCTAGAGGGGCTCATGAGCCAGCGGTTCGACGTCATTCTGAAATCCGGTACCGTGGTCAACCAGGACGGCGAGGGCGTCCGCGACATCGGCATCACGGCCGGCCGCATCGTCGAGATCGGCGATCTCGGCGCGGCCTCGGCCGCCGAGATCATCGACTGCAAGGGCCTGCACGTGCTGCCCGGCGTGATCGACACCCAGGTGCATTTCCGCGAGCCTGGTTTGACCCACAAGGAGGATCTCGAATCCGGCTCGCGCAGCGCCGTGATGGGCGGCGTCACCGCCGTGTTCGAGATGCCCAACACCAATCCGCTGACAGTCACCGAGGAGGCGTTCACCGCCAAGATCGACGCCGGCCGTCATCGCATGCATTGCGATTTCGCCTTCTTCATCGGCGGCACCCGCGAGAACGTCGAGCAGCTGCCGGTGCTGGAGCGCGCCGAGGGCTGCGCCGGCGTCAAGGTGTTCGTCGGCTCCTCCACCGGCTCGCTGCTGGTCGAGGACGATGACTCGCTGCGCCGCATCTTCCAGGTGATCCGCCGCCGCGCCGCCTTCCACGCCGAGGACGAATACCGCCTCAACGAGCGCAAGGGTCTGCGCGTCGAGAACGATCCGCGCTCGCACCCGGTGTGGCGCGACGAGGAGGCGGCGCTGCGCGCCACCCAGCGGCTCGTCAACCTCGCGCACGAGACCGGCAAGCGCATCCACGTGCTGCACATCTCGACCAAGGAAGAGATCGTCTATTTGCGCGACCACAAGGATGTCGCGACCGTCGAGGCGACGCCGCACCACCTCACGCTTGCTGCGCCCGAGTGCTACGAGCGGCTCGGCACCTACGCGCAGATGAATCCGCCGGTGCGCTCGGCCGACCATCGCGACGTGATCTGGTGGGGCGTGCACCAGGGCATCGTCGACATCCTCGGCTCCGATCACGCGCCGCACACGGCGGAAGAGAAGGCCAAGACCTATCCGGCCTCGCCCTCCGGCATGACCGGCGTGCAGACCCTGGTGCCGATCATGCTCGACCACGTCAACGCCGGCCGGCTGTCGCTGCAACGCTTCGTTGACCTCACCAGCGCCGGCCCCGCGCGCATCTACAACATCGCCCGCAAGGGCCGCATCGCCGCCGGCTACGACGCTGATCTCACGATCGTCGACCTCAAGCGCAGCGAGACCATCACCAACAAATGGGTCGCCTCGAAAGCCGGCTGGACGCCCTATGACGGCGTGCGCGTCACGGGCTGGCCCGTCGGCACATTCGTGCGCGGAAAGCGCGTGATGTGGCAGGGCGAACTGCTGACGCCGGCCACCGGCGAGCCGGTGCGCTTCATGGAGACGCTGCGGCCGTAAGGCGCGCTGCCACCTGTTAGCTCAGCCAACGCAGACGAGTGGACTGATCTCACCTGTCGCTTCGAGCTGCCCGATACAGCGCCCTCTCCCCCTGCGGGAGAGGGCATGTGCAGCCCATCCACAAGTGCGGTTGGGTGAGGGGTATCTCTCCGCGCACGCGCTCGTGGACAGATACCCCTCACCCAACCGAGTTCGCCGCTCTGTCCTACATGCCCTCTCCCGCAAGGGGAGAGGGCGCAGTCACGAGCAGCGCGTTTGCAGCTCTCAACTCTCTTAGCCCGGATGAGCGGTTGCTTGTTATTTGCTCCGTCATTGCGAGCGCAGCGAAGCAATCCAGAGTCCTTGCTGTATCCTGGATTGCTTCGCTGCGCTCGCAATGACGTGGAGCTGGCATTATGCCGCCCCGCCGCAACTCATCCGAACAGTTTGTCGATGTCGTCCTGGGAAATCGCCACGCCCGTCCGCTGCGGCCCATTCAGCAGGCTCGGCGCGCTCGGAGCCGTGAGCTCGGCGGCCATCCGCGCCAGCTCCTCCTTGCCCCAGATGCGGACCAGGCGGTTGATGTGGTCCTCCATGAATTTCAGCGACTTGACGACGCGCGTGATCCGCTGACCCGTGAGGTCCTGAAACGCGCAGGCTTCGAACACCTTGTTGGTGCTGTCCACGATCTCGTCGCAGACCGCCGCAGTCGCGGGGTCCTTGACGCCCTGCAGCTTCCCGACGCTGGCGCTGATCGACTCCATGCTTTCGAGGATCGTATTCCCGGCGGCTTCCGTATTTTCCACGATCGCGTCGAGGGTGTCGGTCATCGACGCGAAGCTGCCCTTGTCGCCCTGAAGGGCGGCGAGCTCGCGCCGCATGCTGCTAATGTTGCCGAACATCTCGACCAACAGCGTCTTCAGCATCCTCTCTTCTTCCGGCGCAATCATCAGAAATCCCCGACTTTTCCCTAAACGTTTCCTTAACCAGAGTCTTCACGCGGCAGTTTCAAGCTCCGCCTGCTCGTCCGTGACGGCATTTCGGATCTTGGTCCGGCGATGACCAGGTCGCGACACGGCTATCGAGTTTTCGCGTCAGCTCGAACCGGTACTGTGGTCAGGTCGGTGAAGATCAGCGACCTAGTTTTTCCCAATTTTGTTAAGGGCGAATGTTCATGCGGCCCAAGGCGATTGAATGGTGAAGGATTTCTGACGTGACTTGGCGGCGTTCGAAGAGGGGGCCTTCACGCGCAGACCTCTTAGCCCGGATGGGCGTGGCGACATCCGGGTTCCCAATGCTGCCCGGAAATCGGCTTCGCTCATCCGCTTTCGCTCGGCACTGTCCCAACGAAGGTCGTCCATTGACCAAGCTCGGATCGTCTGGTCATCGCGGATGATGGGCCGGCGATCTGTTCAGCTATCATCGAACACATAATCCGCGTTGCCCACGAGGACGCACGCGCTTGACGGTTTGGGGCTTCCGATTGCGTCCTAGAGCGGACTTTCTTGCCGATTCCATCTGGGCTGCAAAACCTCAGTCATTGCTTGGTGGTATATTCAGGAGAGCCGCTCAGCAAATACGACCCCTGGAGCACAGGCAATCTGTCGCTTAGCGCCAATCAATGAGTCAATAGATGACCGATCTTCCGGAGATCTCGTACCCTGCTCTCCTTTGGCGCAAAGGTTACATCTATCTCGCTGCGACGCCGCTCGAACTCTGTACACATCCAAGTTCGATGTTTGAGGAAACGGTCCAACGCGCCCGCTCGGGCGAATGGCGCTTGGTTGACGCCGACGGCCGGTCCTTCGATGTGCTAGATTGGGTCCGCGTTCGCCCGTTCGGCGGCATCAGAGCCATCGGGCCCTGGTTACTCCGCTCGATCTTTGCAATCCCGGTCTTAGCCAATGAAACGAGACTGTCACTGGCCGAGTTCAAGAAAGAACTGACCGGCGCAATCACGAGCCGCTATCGATATGACTCCGACAGGGCGCCGGCTGCACAGGCCATCAGGCTTCTGCGATCAGCAGACTCGTATTGGGCGGCCATCGACGTGCTGCCAAAGAGGTAGAGACAGGCTGGCGCATGCGGCTAACTTCTGTGCAGTTGCTGACCCGGAGCGGACATGTCGATCCTACGATGTGAGGTAGTGGACTGATATTGAGTAATCCGATAGAAGTTTCGTTGGGTAGTCGAATGATGTGATGCGCAATGAGCGGCGACAAGCGAAAAAGGCACATGCGCGATGGAATTTTTGCGCTGGCTTAATGCGGAGCGGCGAGGCTCCTCAAAGGGGTTGATGAGAATCGAGCGCCGGCGTCTAGACCCCGTCGTCCGCTATTGCGTGGAGCGCGGTCTGGCGAGGATTAGGCGCAAGCAATTCAGCACAAGACTAAGTGTGACGCTCTTGGATTCCGGACTACATCGCGACGAATAATGTGCAAGTAAGGGCCGCTTCTGGCCAAGGCGGACTGTGACTTCCTGTAATTTAACTATTATCAGCCATCTCCTTCCCCCAGTCATTTCATCCGTAAACTCTCATGTTTACGCTGACGCGCCTGAGGATCTTTGTTAGGAGACCGTCGATGGCTCGAGAAAGTTCCAGGCCGCGCATCGGGGAAGGGCGCATCGGCAGTTCGCTGTGCGCGGCGATCGGCGTGCTCAGCGTCGCTGCGGTGCTGTGCCTGCGCTATCCCGCCTTTCTCACGACGCCCGAGTTGCGCGTTCATTACGACGTCGAGCTGCTCCGCCTGACGCTGGCGATCGCCATGGTGGTCGGGGCCTGGCTCGGCGTCATCGGGATCGTGCTTGGCGGCCTGCGGCTGAGCGCTGCGATCGGCCTCAGCGCGCTGTTCCTCGCGATGCTGCTGGGCGGGCCCTATGTGCCGACGCCGGATTTTCTCCAGCCGCGCTTCTATCTCGGGCTGGATTGGCTGGTGCTGGATCTCTTCTTCACGGGGGCTGCCTTCGTGCTGCTCGAATGGGTCTTCCCGCGCGTGCGGCCGGAGCAGGGGCCGCTCAGCCCGGGCTGGAGGCTCGATCTCGCTTATTTCGGCGTCAACCATCTGCTGATCGGCGTCTTCCTGGTGGTCTCGACCCATTTTGCCCACGACTACTTCGCCTGGGCGATCAGCCCGTCCTTGCAGGCGCATGTCGTGGCCCTGCCGGCGATCGTCCGCTTCGTGCTGGTGATCCTCGCCGCCGATGCGGTCGAATACATCGCCCATCGCGCCTATCACGAGGTGCCGTGGCTGTGGCGGATCCATGCGGTCCATCATTCGCCGGAGCACATGGACTGGCTCTCGGGATCGCGCCTGCATTTCCTCGAGCCCTTGGCCACGCGCGCCCTCGTGCTGGTGCCGATCGTCCTGCTCGGCTTCCCGCAGGACACGATCTTCGCCTATCTCATTTTCATCTCGGTGCAATCGGTGCTGATCCATTCCAATATCAAGATGGATGTCGGCTGGCTGCGCTACGTGATCGTCACGCCGCAATTCCATCACTGGCACCACGCGTCGGACGCCGAGGCCCTCGACAAGAACTACGCGGCGCATACGCCGCTGTTCGACATGCTCGGCGGCACCTGGCATCTGCCCAAGGACCGCTGGCCGGTCAGATACGGCACGGTGAAGCCGATCCCCGGCGGCATGCTCGGCCAGTTCATGCACCCCTTCGTCGGGCCGGTGAAGGAATTCCTCGAGCATCGCGATCCCTGACGCAGCGTGCGCTGGTGCCAGCCTGAGAGCCGCAGCGCGGTTCCGTGGCGTGTGCTCTCCGGCCAATTCAGCGCGATCAGTCGAAATGTTTCCAGGCGTCGCGCGATCAAACGAGCTGGCTGCTGCGCCCTGCTGCTCGTCGGGCAAATCAGTGTGCAATTTCGTAGAGCGTGTCGACGCTCTCGGCCTCCGCGACTGTCCAAAACCCAGGCGCGGAAACGGCAAGTTTGCACGTCGCCTCAATGCGATCGCGGTCGCAGCGCCGCGTGGCTGCAGATTTCGTCTTTCTTTTTTCCAGAATTCGTGTCCCTCCTCTCGCATCCCGCCTCAACGAGAGGGGCGTACGCGCGGTCGTCACGAGACGCGAGGCGGGGAGGCGGTGGCCGTGTCGGGTTGCAGCGTGGCTTGTCCGCGCGGACGAACAATCTTGATGCGGACGTGAAGCCGTGTGGTCCTGACCTCCCGGTGCCGAGGTCAAGTCGGCTGTCGATGCGAGAGCGTCGGCGCTGATGATGGGGGCAAGACAGCCGGTCCCCAAGGAGAGCACGGAGTAAGCGTTAAACCCATCGCGCAGGGAAGGCTGGGCTCATCCGGCTGCACCTGTGGTTCCTGCCCCGTGCATTCTTGTTCGCACGGGGGCCATGGGCGTCAGCCGACGCTCAGCCTTCCCTGCGCCCTCGATCTTGCGAGGGACGAACGCCGGTCATCGCTCGGGCGCTTGCGCCGCGAGGACGATGAGACGTGCTCATCGCTCTTTGACATGTGAAGGTTGGATGCCGATGCGGGTGAGCGCTGACGCCGTCGTAACCACGGCGCCGCCGAGCATTTGAGCGGTAGGGTAGGCAAAGCGGCCGCCCGCAGGGTGGTTGCGTGCCCACCGTCGGAAGGCGAACGCGGAGTGCGGTGGGCACGGCGCGCGCGAGAGCGCGGCATTGTCAGCGGCAGCAGGGCGCGCCTTTGCCCACCCTACAGCCGACGCGAAAAACCTACTGCGTCGCGCGCGACAGCGAGAACTCGCCGTTGCGGATGCGCTCGGGAAAGCCCTCGACGAAGGTCGCGACCGCGTCCTCGCCATAGGTCGTCACGAGCTCGGCGAGGGCTGCGAACAGGCTGGCCTGCGCCAGGCAGTCGCCGTCGACGCCGTCATGGCGCGCTTCCGCCCAGGCTTCGTTGAGATAGCTGAGCGCGGCCTGCTTCTGCTCATGGTCGGGCAAGGCGGCGGGGAGGGCGCTGAAGGTGAGGGGATAGCTCATTGAATTCAGTCTGGCGGGGCCGCGAGGCGCGTTGATGTCCGAACGCGGGCGCGCCGGACAAGTGAGCATTACCACGCGAGGCGGGAACGCCTAGGCCAGTTCTTTAGGAAAGGTTAACAAGGTTAACGCAAACGTGGATAACGCGCCGGCCCCGTTAATTGGCGTAGCGCGCCGTGAGGTCGCGCGAGATCTTTGAGCCCTCGTCGATGTAGCGGCGGATCGCCACCATCGCCGCCGGCGTGCAGGTCCGGTAGGTCTGCTGGAAGCCGTTATAGCCGCGGTTGAAGCCGGCGATCATGCGGGCGCGGCGCTCGCCGGAGGGCGTCTCGGCGTCAATCAGGGCCTGCATCTGGTTGCGCCATTTCGCGCCCTCGTTGCTGCCGCAGATCCCACGGAGGTAATGCAGTGTGCCGAGGATCTCGGCCAGCCGTTGCAGGTCGCCATCGAACGGCGCGGCGGCATCCTGCGCCCGCACCGGCGCGGCGGCGCAGGCCGCAACGAGGACGAGAATGGCCAGCAGGCGTCTGGGGAACATCGGGAGCACCGCCGTCATATGCCTTTGCGCGGTGGCGGACGCAAGGCGGCTCTACGAGGCGGCTATACCAGCGCCCGGGCGGCGGCGATGATGTCCGGCAGGCCGTCGGTGAGGGGCAGGCCGTCCAGCTCATCGGGCGCGCGCCACAGCACATCGTCGAGCTCCTCGTTCAGCACGGGCTCGCCGGCCTGCCAGCGCGCGGCAAAGGGCAGGATCACGTAATGGCCGTCGCCGCCCTTGCCGCCGTGGCTGGCCGGCAGCACCTCGCGCCAGCCGGCCAGGCCGATGATGGCGATCGACAGCCCGGTCTCCTCCATCACCTCGCGCGCCAGCGCCTCATGCAGGCTCTCGCCGAGCTCGACCCGGCCCCCCGGCAGCGTGTAGGCGCCCTTGGCCGGCGACCGCGCCCGGCGAACCAGCATGATCCTGCCGTCGCGAAAGATCGCGGCGCTGACGGCGAGCTGAGGATGGCGGGGAGAGGCGGCGGTCATGGCAAGTCTATCCGGGGCAGAATATGCACGCTAACGTGAAGACGATCGAGGGGACCGTCGGGAGACGCTAGAAGCTTGCCATGATGGCATCGACGGCGTCGACCTCGTCGACCTCCGCCACCGGTTCCGGATCGAACTCGATGTCGCCATTGATGATGCCGCCGGCCTGTGACACCAGCGGCTTGACCCACCCTGCCGCCTGCTCGGCGAGCTTGGCCTTGGTGGAGTCCTGCTTGGCGTCGCGCATCGCGCTGCCGACCGCGAGCAGGATGTCGGTCATGGATTTGGTGAGATGGTCGAAACGATCGCGGATCGCCGGATCGGCCTGCTCATAGGCCTCGATGACGAGATCGCGGGCCTTGAAATTGGTGTGGGTGAAATGTTCTGGATAGGTCAGCGGCGTCCACGCCAGAAAGTCCTCGGCGCATTCCGGGATATCGGGAATCATTTCGAGCAGCATCACGGCTTCGTTGAAATGATTCAGATAGTCGGTGGCGAGGCCGGTGCGCGGATTGATGTTCGCGGCACGCAGGATCGCGGCGCGCGCCGGATCGATAGCGCTGCCAGCCGGTCGTTGGGTCGTGCGATCGGAAGGCACGGAATGGGTCGCCGCTGCGGTCATCCGCTGCAGTGTTCCCAACCCCGGTTAAAAGGTGCTGAACACATCAGGATTTGAGTGAGATTATGTGTGGACGTTTTGTGATCACTTCACCACCCGCAGCGATCAGGCGGATCTTCGGCTACGAGGAGCAACCGAACTTTCCGCCGCGGCACAATATCGCTCCGACGCAGCCGATTCCCGTAGTTTTGCTGGACCAGGAGATCAAGCATTTTCGCTTGATGCGCTGGGGCTTCATGCCGGCCTGGGTGAAGGATCCCCGTAGTTTCACGCTGGTGATCAATGCGCGTTCGGAGTCCGTGCGCGAGAAGCCCGCTTTCAAGAACGCGATTCGTCGACGGCGCGTGCTTGTGCCCGCTGATGGGTATTACGAGTGGCAGGTGATCGACGGCCGCAAGCGGCCGTTCTTCATCCACCGCAGCGACCGCGCGCCGTTCGGCTTCGCAGCTCTCTCAGAAACATGGATGGGGCCGAATGGCGAGGAGGTCGACACGGTCGCGATCCTGACCGCCGCCGCGAGCGCCGATCTCGCCACCCTGCATCATCGAGTTCCCGTGACGATCAGCCCGGATGATTTCTCGCTCTGGCTCGACTGCCGCGCACACGATGCCGACGACGTGATGCATCTGATGGTGGCGCCGAAGGAGGGTGAGTTCGCCTGGTACGAGGTCTCCACGCGCGTCAACGCGGTGGCCAATGACGACGAGCAACTGCTGCTGCCAATGACCGAGGAGATGCGCGCCGCCGAGGACGCGCAGCGCAAGCCGGCGAAGAAAGTTGCGTCACGCAAGAATACAACCAATTCAGCGGACGACGGCCAGGGGAGTTTGTTCTGAGGCTAGGCGTGCACATGGGTCCACGCGAACCCTCGCCGCAAAGGCGTGGACTCCCTCTCCCCGTCCTTCACGGGGGCGCGACGAGCTTCGCTCGCGCTGGGAGGGTTGGGGTGAGGGGCAGCCGCACGAACGGTGCGAGCGGTAGCGATGTGAGAGCTCAGCCGTCAAACAAAAATCCGCAGCGCCGCGTGTTGCACCAGCATGATCGTCTTGGCGTCCTGGATGCGCCCGTCGGCGATCATTGCCAGCGCCTCGTCGATTCCGACTTCCAGCACCTCGATCTCCTCGCCCTCATGCGCGAGCCCGCCGCCGGCGCTGACGCGCATCTCGGGCTCGTAGGCCGCGACGAAGAAGTGGATCTTCTCGGTGACCACGCCCGGGCTCATGAACGCCTCGAACAGGAACTTGACGTCGTGCAGCCGGAACCCGGTCTCCTCCTCGGCCTCGAGGCGGATGCGCTCCTCCGGCGAGGCGTCGTCGAGCAGCCCGGCCGCAGCCTCGATCAAGAGATCATCGTAGCCGTTGATGAACGCAGGGTAGCGGAACTGCTTGACCAGGATGACGCTGCGCTGGGCCAGATTATAGGGCAGGATCGCAGCGGCGTTGCCGCGCTCGAACACGTCGCGGCTCTGCATCTGCCACGTGCCGTCGTCGCGCCGCCACTCGAACTTGGTCGAGGTCAGCGTGCCGTAATGGTCGGAGAGCACGCGCCGCTCATGCACGCGGATGCGGTCGGAGATGCTCATGGGAGACCTCTATTTCATTCCGGGGGTCGGCGGGCGGCCGTCGAGCCATTTCGAGAACACGACGCTGTCCTGCACGGCATAGTCGAGCGCCTGATAGAAGTCCTGCACCTTGGTGTTGTCGCCGCGCACCATCAGCATCAGCTTGGCGATGCCGCGTTCGCGCAGCCAATCCTCGGCGGCGGCCATGATCGCGCGGCCGAGATCCTGGCCGCGATGGTCGGGATCGACGCTGACGTAGTAGACCCAGCCGCGGTGGCCGTCATGGCCGACCATCGCGGATGCCGCAATGGCTCCATCGAGCCGACCAACGAGCACGGTGGACTCGTTGCCGCGGCGGGCCAGCGCGATGTCGGCAGCCGGATCGTTCCACGGCCGCGTCAGGCCGCAGCGCTGCCACAGTGCGATGATCGCGGGCACGTCGGCGTCGGTGATGTCGGAGATGGCGAGAGCAGTTTGCATGTGGGTATCGAGAGCCTAGAGCACCTTGCCGGGGTTCATGATCCCGAGCGGATCGAACTGCGCCTTGATCGCGCGCATCAGCGCGATCGCGGTCGGGTCCTTGACGTCCGGCAGCTCGTCGCGCTTGAGCACGCCGATGCCATGCTCCGCCGAGATCGAGCCGCCCATGCGCAGCACGATCTCGAACACGACCGCATTCACCTCGTGCCAGCGCGCCAGATAGTCGGCGGTGTCGGCGCCCACGGGCTGGCTGACATTGTAGTGGATGTTGCCGTCGCCGAGATGGCCGAACGGCACCGGCCGCGCGCCAGGGACCTTCCTGACGACGGCCTCATTGGCCTCGGCGATGAAGGCGGGCACCGCGGCGACCGGCACCGAGATGTCGTGCTTGATCGAGCCGCCCTCCGGCTTCTGCGCCCAGGAGATGTCCTCGCGCAGCTTCCAGAACGCCATGCGCTGGGTGAGATTCTCGGCGATCGCAGCGTCGTCGACGATGCCGGCCTCCAAGCCCTGCTCGAGAATAGTCTCCAGCGTCGCGCGCGCATCGTCACGCGACGACGACAGCTCCATCAGCACGAACCACGGATGCGGACCGGACAGCGGCGCGCGGTTGCCTGCGACGTGGCGGATCGAGAAGTCGAGCGCGATGTGGGCGATCAGCTCGAAGCTGGTCAGGCTGCCCGCCGCCTCGCGCTGCGCGATCGACAAGAGCTTCAGCGCGTCCTCCGGGGACTTGAGTCCGACGAACGCGGTCTCGATCGCGCGCGGTTTCGGAAACAGCTTGAGGCTTGCTGCGGTGATGATGCCGAGCGTGCCCTCGGCGCCGATGAAGAGATTGCGCAGGTCGTAGCCGGTGTTGTCCTTTTTCAATTTCGACAGCGCGTTCAGCACCCGCCCGTCGGCCAGCACCACCTCGACGCCGAGCGCCATCTCGCGCGCGACGCCGTAGGCGAGCGCGGCAGTGCCGCCGGCATTGGTCGAGAGGTTGCCGCCGATGGTGCAACTGCCTTCGGCGCCGAGCGACAGCGGGAACAGGCGATCGACCTCGGCGGCCTTCTGCTGCGCGGTCTGCAGCACCACGCCGGCCTCGGCGATCATGGTGTTGGAGGCGGTGTCGATGTCGCGGATCTTGTCCATGCGCTTCAACGACACCACGACCTCGCCATTGTGCGGCGTCTGCCCGCCGACGAGACCAGTGTTGCCGCCCTGCGGCGTCAGAGCGATGCGGTGCTCGCTGGCGAGCTTGCAGATTGCGGAGACCTCCGCAGTCGAGCCGGGGCGCAGCACCAGCGGCGAGCGGCCGTGGAACAGATTGCGCTCCTCGGTGACGTAAGGCGCGACGTCGGTCTCCGCGGTCAACGCCTGGCGCTCGCCGACGATGGCGGCGAATTGCGCAATCAGCTCGGGAGGCAGCGGGGGCAAAGCAGGCGGGCTGATGTTCATGGTCGGTTGCTTCCAGAGTTATCGCGGCGCGGCGGCGCGGCGCAGCCGGTCGTTGATCGCCTCGCCGAGGCCCTCGTTCGGGATCGGCATCACGGCGATGCTGCGGACGCCGCTCGCATCGAGGCTGCGAAGATAGCCGAAAAGATGCGTGGCTGCCTCTGCGGCATCGCCCGACGGCGACAGGTTCAGCATCGCGGCAGCGCCAGCGGCGCCGGGCAGGCTTGCGGGGCCGAAGGCGAGCAGCGCCTCGCCCGCCGCGAGGTCGGTCGCCTCGAGGCGGACGGTGGCGTGTGGCGCATAATGCGAGGCCAGCATGCCCGGCGCGAGCGGCTGCTCGGCGGCATGCATCTCGGCAGCTGCTGGCCGCGCCAGAGGCTGGCCGAGCACCGCCTCGATCGCCTCGCTGGGAACCCCGCCGGGGCGCAGCAGTGTGGGCGCCTCGAAGCAGCCGATGATGGTCGATTCGACGCCGACCTCGACCGGCCCGCCGTCCAGGATCAGGTCGATTCGCCCCGAGAGATCGGCCGCGACATGGGCTGCCGTCGTCGGCGACACGTGACCGGAGATGTTCGCCGAGGGCGCCACCACGGCGCCGCCAAAGGCCGCGAGCAGCGCCCGCGCAATGGGATGGGCGGGTACGCGGATAGCGACCGTCTCGAGACCGGCGGTGGCGAGATCGGCGACGGGACACCCGTCCGCCTGCGGGACGACCAGCGTCAGCGGCCCCGGCCAGAACGCAGCAGCCAGTCGCTCGGCCATGGCATCGAAGCGGCCGATTCGCCTGGCAGCAGCGACATCGGCGACATGGGCGATCAGGGGGTTGAACGCCGGCCGCCCCTTGGCCTGGTAGAGGTGGGCGATCGCGGTCGCATGGCTCGCATCGGCGCCAAGGCCGTAGACGGTCTCGGTCGGAAACGCGACCAGCCCGCCGCGTGCGAGCACGGCCGCCGCCGCGGCGATCCCGCTCGCGTCGGCAGGCAGGACCTGCGTGTTCAGCGCTGTCGTCTCAAGCTCGGACATCATGGGCCGGCGGTGGTAGCTTTGCGCGCCCGCTATAGCGGCTGGGGCGGAGCGAATGAAGCGCGCAAATCGCCCGGCGTCTTGCGCCTGCGCCATAGCTGTGGGGTAAAGCCACGCTGCGCCAAGGAGTTAACCCATCCGCCCGCGATCTGCGATTTCGATGCGAATTCCTGCCTCGTGTGCCTTGCGGAGACGGAAACCCGACGCTATAAGCCGGCTTCCCAAGTCGGAGCGTGGCTCAGCCCGGTAGAGCACTGCGTTCGGGACGCAGGGGTCGCAGGTTCGAATCCTGCCGCTCCGACCATTCTTTCGAATCCCTGCATCAATCTCCCATCATCATCCGTTAGACGGCTTTCCGCCGACGGGAAGGCCATGGCGACAGCTCGCGCCTGGAGCGTGGCCGTCGTCGGGATGGCGCGGATCCGGCGAGACTATCGGCGGATTGCCGGGCATGCCGCGCCCTGGCACAGCGAAGGCTGCTCCGGAACTCACCCCTCGAATAGCCTCCGATGACCCGCGCCAGCATTCCGCCGATCGACTGCACCAGCCTTCAAGTCCAGCTCGCGGCCCTGCCGGGTCTCGCTCGGCTGCGGCAATTGTCCGCCGGCTTTGCCGAAGCGTCCGACGAGACGATCGCAGCCATTCTCGAGCAGGCGGCCGCCTTCTCGGCCGATCGGCTCGAAGCCCTCAACGCGCAATCGGACAGTGCGCCGCCGCGGCTGACGGATGGCGTGGTCGCGACCTCACAGTTGCACCGCGAGGTCTGGCGCGACTATGCCGAGGGCGGCTGGATCGCGCTGGACCTCCCGGAGCAGCTTGGCGGGCAGGGGCTGCCGCTGGTCATAGCCGTGGCGGTGCAGGAGGTGTTCGATCGTCATTGCGCGGCGTTCGGCATGCTGCCGGTGCCGATGCGCTCGGCGGTGAGGCTGATCGATGCCTGGACCTCCGACGAGGCCATCCGCGCGGAATGGCTGCCGAAGCTGGTCGCGGGCGAGTGGGGCGCGACGATCTGCATCTCCGAGGTCGGCGCCGGCTCGGATGCCAGCCGTATCCGGACCAAGGCCGTTACCCGCGGCGACGGGCGCTGGTCGATCACCGGCGAGAAGCAATGGATTTCGTTCGGCGGCCACGATCTGACCGGCCGCATCGTGCATTGCCTGCTGGCGCGCACCGATGGCGCCAAGGGACTGTCGCTCTTCCTCGTTCCCGATCGCATCGATGACGCGGCCAACGGCATCGTCGTCCGCAACATCGAGCACAAGCTTGGCCTGCATCTGTCGCCGACCTGCGCGATGGGTTTTGAGAACGCCACCGGCTATCTGCTCGGCGAAGAAGGCCGCGGCCTGTCGCAGATGTTCGTCATGATCACCAACATGCGAATGGCGGTCGGTGCCATGGGCCTCGGCATCGCATCGGCGGCTGCCGACACTGCCCTTGGCTATGCCCGTCAGCGCCTTCAGGGCGGAGCCGGCGCGCAGCCATTGCCGATTACGGCGCATGCCGACGTTCAGCGCATGCTGATGTCGATGCAGGCGAATGTCGAGACCGCGCGCGCCCTCATCTATGCCGCCGCGGTCGAGGCCGATCTCGCACGCGCCGAGACCGATGCGGAGGCGCGGCGTGATAGCTCGGCGCTGACACAATGGCTGTTGCCGATCATCAAGACGCTCGGCGGCGAGCTTGCCTTCACGACCGCGGACAGTGCCATCCAGGTGCTCGGGGGCGCCGGCTACACGACGGACTGGCCCGTCGAGCAGCTGCTGCGCGACTCGCGCGTGCTGCCGATCTTCGAAGGGACCACCGGGATGCAAGGGCTCGACCTGCTGCATCGCCGATTGTGGAAGGACGGCGGCGCGGGACTGCGTGTGTTCCTGACGCGCGCGAAGGCCGACATCGCGGCGATGGCTTCGCACGACGCAGAGGCAGCCAAGGCTGCAGGCGAGATCGTCGAATTGCTGGATGCGACGGCGGAGCAGCTCGCGCGCATGACGGATCGCCCGCGCGACGCCGAGGCCGGCGCCACGGCCTTTCTGCACCTCGCGATCGACGCTGCGCTCGGCTGGTCGGCAGCCCGGCTCGCCGCGATCGACGGAGCCGCGCCCGCGTGCGTTCGCTTGCGGACGCTCGGCCGTTTCCTGATCGATGATCTCCTCGCCCGGGCTCGGTGCCACGCCGCGATGGCCACCCGAGGCGCTGCGTCGCTGGACGGTTTCTCTGCGCTGGTCTGAGCCGATCGAGGGATCGAAATCGAGTCGTCTTGGTGCGGCGGTCGGCGTCGAGTTGCGTTGTGTCGATCCGGCTCGCCAACTCGTGACCCATGGCCTGCACCCATAGGAACCATCTCGGGCCGCCGCTCTTGCAGTCGCGACACAGGCTCCAACCCGGAGATGGATAATGACCAAGACGACCAGCGCTGTTCGCAACAGAACCTTGCCGGCCCTCGCTACCGCCTGCGCCGTGACCCTGCTCATGGTCGGCGGCGCCGGTGCTGCCCCGAAGGGCCAGTCGCCGGCCAAGGATCAGCATTTCATGACGGAGGCGATCGAGGGTGATCTGTCCGAGGTCAACATGGGCAAGCTGGCGCAGCAGAAGGGCCAAAGCGATC
The DNA here is from genome assembly GCF_054063215.1 of Bradyrhizobium sp. USDA 4353. Lineage (NCBI taxonomy): Bacteria > Pseudomonadati > Pseudomonadota > Alphaproteobacteria > Hyphomicrobiales > Nitrobacteraceae > Bradyrhizobium > Bradyrhizobium sp. USDA 4353. Next base: position 7,230,544 of record NZ_JBSSGB010000001.1, on the reverse strand, counting down.
AGGTCAAGCAGTTCGGACAGGCGCTGCAGCAGGATCATGGCGACCATCTGCAGAAGGCTCAGCAACTGGCGAGCCAGAACGGCATGAAGGTGCCGTCCGAGCCGAACAAGCAGCAGCAGGCGATCTACAACAAGCTGGAAGGCATGTCCGGGGACCGTTTCGACCGCGCCTTCGCGAAAGCGATGGTCAGCGATCACGAGAAGGACATCAAGAAGTACCAGAAGGAAGCTGCAGCGAACTCGCCATTGTCGGACTTCGCCCAGCAGACCGTTCCCGTGCTGCAGAAGCACTTGGACATGGCCAAATCGCTCGGCAAGTGACCCTTCATGGTGCCCGGCTCGATCCGGGCACCAACTTCTTTCCTATTGCGAGCGGGCGATGGCCAGTTGCGCGCGGCCCTGCCGGCGTTGCGGCCGCTTATCCGGACCGGAGGGGGCACGCCCGGCGACTTCCAGTGCGAAATAGGCGATCGTTGCCTCCAGCCCCTTGCGCAGCGGGATCTGCGGACGCCAGCCGAGCAGCCGCTCGGCCGCGCTGATCACCGGCTTGCGGCGCTTGGGATCGTCGACCGGCAGCGGCTTGAACTCGAGCGTCGAGCTCGACTGCGTGCAGGTCAGCACCTCGCGCGCGATCGCCTCGATGCTCATCTCATGCGGATTGCCGAGATTGACCGGGCCGGTGACCGAGGCCGGACTTTCCATCAGCATCTCGAGCCCGCGCACGAGGTCGTCGACGAAGCAGAAGCTGCGCGTCTGATTGCCGGAGCCATAGACCGTGATCGGCGCGCCGCGCAGCGCCTGCACGATGAAGTTCGAAACCACGCGGCCGTCATTCTCGTGCATGCGCGGACCGTAGGTGTTGAAGATGCGTGCGACCTTGATCTCGGTCCCGTACATGCGCTGATAATCGAACATCAAGGTCTCGGCGGCGCGTTTGCCTTCGTCATAGCAGGCGCGCGGGCCGATCGTGTTGACGTGTCCGACATAGTTCTCCGGTTGCGGATGCACTTCCGGATCGCCATAGACCTCGCTGGTCGACGCCTGGAGGATGCGCGCGGATTTCTGTTGCGCGAGCTCCAGCAGATTGAGCGTGCCGAGCACGCAGGTCTTCATGGTGCCGACCGGATCCTGCTGATAGTGCGGCGGCGATGCCGGACAGGCGAAATTGTAGACGCGGTCGAGCCGTCCTTCGATCTCCAGCGGCTCCCGCACATCGTGCTCGATGAAGCTGAAATTGGGATGATTGAGCAGCGGACGGATGTTGCGCACCGAGCCCGTGTGCAGATTGTCGATGCAGATCACGGTGTCGCCGCGCCTGAGCAAGGTGTCGCAGATATGCGAGCCGATGAATCCCGCGCCGCCGGCCACGAGCGTGCGGAGGGAGCGTCGGGTGGGGATGGAGATCTGAATGGTCATGACAATCCCAGTTTCAATTCGACGGGGGCTTCGGTCGCAGCGGTCTTCGGCTGTCGCGCAGGGCGCGCTCGGCGGGCCAGCGCCTCGCGGTAGTAGTCTTCGAGCTGACGGGCGCGGTGATCGGGCGTGTGGTCGCGGCGAACGCGACGGCTGGCGCGCTCGGCGATGCCGAGCCGCGTGTCCTCCGGCATCTCCCGGAGAATGCTGGTGACGTCCTGCGGCGTGGACACCACCAGGATCTCGCTGTTCGGCACGAAGATCGTCTCGAGCCCGGGCCAGTGATCGGACAGCACCGGCGTGCCGCACGCAGCCGCCTCGAACAGCCGCACGCTTGGCGAGAAGCCGAGGGCGCGCATGTCGGCCCGCGTCACGTTGAGCGTGAAGCGCTGCGCGGAGAAGAACTCGGCGTGTTGGCGCGGCGCCAGATGCGCGATGCGCTCGACATTGGCGGGCCAGGCGATCGTGTCGGGATATTGCGCGCCGGCGACGACGAAATCATCGTCGGCAAGCCCGCACGCCGGCTCGATCAGGAAGCGGTCGAGCTGCGGCTGACGGTCGGCGCTGTAGGTGCCGAGATAGCCCAGCGTCCAGCGCTCCGGCGTCTCGCGCGGTTGATAGAGCTCGAGATCCGCGCTGCAATAGAGAACGCGCGCCAGCGGGCTGCCATAGAGATCCTCGATCATCGCCAGCGCCGGGCCACCGGAGAACGACAGATAAAGATCAAAGCGCGGGATCATCGCCGGCGACAGATAGTCGAGCCCATGCTCGAGCTGCGCCAGGGTCACCGGCGTATCGATGTCATAGAACGCGGTGACACCGCGAGCGTGCGAGGTCACCCAGTCGGCGATGGCGATGCCGTCCGGCACATAGGAGCCGATGATGACGAGGTCGGCGTCGCGGATCGCAGCACCGAACAGCCGTGGCAGGTCCTGCAGCGATTGATAGAGCTTGACGCTCCAGCCGTCGGGATCGGTGAGGTCGCGGTGGTCGCGATACCAGGGCACGTCGCGCTCCAGGAAGGTCACGCTGTGGCCGCGCCGCGCCAGCGCCGACAGCAGCGCACGATAGGTGGTGGCGTGGCCGTTGCCCCAGGACGATGTGACCGACAATCCGATGACGACGATGTTCAGGTTCATTCTGCAGCCTCGATCCGGGTGCTCATGCCCTCGAGCAGATTGTTGAACTGATGGGCGCGTTGGCGATAGGTGTGATGCGCCAGGACGCGTGCGCGGCCGCGCTCGCCGATGGCGCGAGCGCGCTCGGGGGACAACGCGTCGAGATGCGCCGCCACCGCGGCGCCGTCGGCGGCGACCAGGACCTCGCGGTCGGGCTCAAGAAACAGATCGATGCCCTCCCATTGATCCGTGATCAGGCACGCGCCGGCGCCTGCGGCCTCGAATACGCGCGTCGGCGGCGAGTAACCGTAGGCCGCCATGCTGTCGCGATTGACGTTCAGGGTGGCGCGCGCCGAGCAGAAGAACGCGTTGTGATCGGCAGTGCCGACATGGCCGACCGCGCGGATGTTGCGCGGCATCGGCTTGTCGTGCCAGCCCGAGCCGCCGAGAACGAACGTCTGCTCCGGACGCTGCGCTGCGGCTTCGATGAAGAAGCGTTCGATGCGCGCCTCGCGGTCCGGCAGGCGATTGGCCAGCAGATTGAGATCGGACTCGAACTCGGCGCGCGGCGGCGCTGGATGATGCGTCTCGGGATCCAGCGCGTTGTAGATCGGCGCGCAGGCGCGGGCGCCGGCAAGGCGATAGGCGCGCACGACCGGATCGCCGCCGCCATAGGTCAGGACCGCGTCATAGCGGGGAATGGCCGTGCGCAAATGATGCTGCGGATCGGCGGCGATGGCGTCCAGGGTCGCGGGGGCATCGACGTCCCAATAAATGCGGAGGGCATCGGTCGAGACCGTCGCGATGGCGTCCTCGAGCTCGGCATCGAACACGCCGACGCCGCTGGCCTTGACCAGGAGGTCGGCCGATCGCACCGCCTCGTCGAGCGCACGCTGCCATCCGTCCGGTGTCGCCGGATACACGACGTCCCTGGCCCAACTGGGATCACTGATATCGCGATGCGCCTGCCGCTCGAATGCATCCGGCTCGTAGAAGGTGACGTGGTGGCCGAGCGCTGCGATCTCCTTCAGCATGCCGCGATAATAGGTGGCGGCGCCGTTCCAATAGGAGGAGACAAGGCTGGAGCCGAAAAAGCAGATGTTCACGATGCGGCTCCTTCGAATTCTGTCGCGGCCGCGGGCTCATCGCCGTCCCTGAGCCGCTGCGCGATCTGCAGCAGCTCGCGCGCGCGATGGCGGCAGGTGTGATGCGCGAGCACAGCGCTGCGTGCTCTTGCGGCGATGTCGGCGGCGTAATCGGAATCGGACAGCAAGGTGCGCAATGCGTCGCGCATCTCGGTCCCCGATGACACGCGCACATAGGTCTCACTCGGAAACAGCGCCTCAGCGTCGTCCCATGGCGCCGATACGATCGGAATGCCGCAGGCCATCGCCTCGAACATGCGGATGGTCGGGATGCCCGGCAGCGATCGCGCATACGGAGCACGTGGCACGTGCACCGTGACGCGCGCCTTGGCGAATGCCTCGGGGGCGCGGTGTGCGGGCAGCCAGCCGCCATAGCGGATGCCGGCCTGCCGCATCGCCGTGAGCGCATCATCGGGATAGCGGACGCCATAGATGGTGGCGTCGAGCTGCAGCGCGGCGACCGGAGCGATCAGGAATTCCCTGAGCTCGGCGCTGCGCTCATCGTCGCCCCAATTGCCGATCCAGACGAGATCGTGCCGCGCGATGACATCGGTTAGCGGACGATACAGCGCAGTATCCGCCGCCTCGTGCCAGGTGAAGGCGCGCGACGTCCAGCCGAGCGTCAGATAGATCTGGCGCAGCACCTCGCCAAAGGCGAGCACGCCGTCATAGCCCGTCAGATCGAAGCGGCCGAGCTCGTGCGGCGCGGTCACGGCGCGGTGATGCGTGTCATGGAAGAGGAGCACGAAGCGCCCGGTCGCGATGCGGTGACGGCCGATCGCCTTGACGAGGTCGGGCTCGTTCCATTCATGCACGATGACGAGATCGGCGCCATCGAGCGCCTCGTCGAGATCGAGCGTGCCATCATAGGCTCTGACGTCGACGCCGGAGAACAGTGCGGGGACCGCGCGCAGGCTGGCATTGCCGCCATCCTTGATCGCGTTCAGGCGGCTCCACCCGTCAGCCGGCTCGTAGACGACGACCTCGTGGCCGAGTGCATGCAGCTCGCGCGCGACGCCACGCAGGAAATGGGCATTGCCATTGTTCCAGCAGGACGAGAACGCATGGTAGAACAGCACGCACTTCATGCACAGGCCTCGGCGAGAATGTTCGGACGGTGATCAGGCGCGGCTTGCGCGAGCAGGTTGCCGTAGAGCTCGCCATAGGACGTGGCCATGCGACTGAGCGTGTAGCGGGCGGCACGCTGGCGTGCGGCGTCCTGCAAGGTGGTGCGCGCGCGATGATCCGTTGCGAGCCAGCTCAGCGTGCTCCTGAGCGCGCGGCTATCAGTCGGCACCACGAACAGCGCCGCATCCTGCCAGAGCTCGCGGAAGGTCGGGATATCGGCCAGCACGAGCGCGCAGCCGGCAGACGCCGCCTCGAGCACGGACAGGCCGAACGGCTCGTACAACGCCGGACTTGCAAAGATCGCGGCGCGGCTCATCCAGTCGCGCAGCTCGGCATGCGCAAGCTCACCCAGCTGCTGCAATGATGACGGAGCATCGGTCGTGTCGGTGCCGGCCCCTGCAACGCGAACCGAGCAGGGCAGACCGTCTGCGCATTCAGCGAGCACAAGGAGGTTCTTGGCCTTGTCCCACATCCGCCCCGCCGCAAGCACGAATGTGTCCTTCGACGTCGGCGCTTGGCCGACGGCGGCCGTGCCATTCCAGATCAGAGCACCCGGACGATGCGGCTGGTAGATGCGACCGATCACCTCGCCAAAGGCGCAGCTGGGCGCCACCCAGGCATCGGCCTGCCGCAGGCCCTCGGCGACCAGTGCGCGATAGCGTTGCCAGCGTGGCTCCTCCAGGAAATCGGTCTCTTGACAGGCCAGTCCCCACGAATGAACGCAGGAATGTGCGACCACCAACACCGGCGCCCGCCAGTCGAATGTGGCCTCACGAAAGCTGTTGAGATGGACGAGGTCCGGCTCGATTTCGCGTTCAAGCGTAAGCAGCACGCGGCGCGCATGGTCGAGATCACAGGCGTCCGGGTCCTGCCATTCCAGCGCGAGGTTCGTCTCGACGAGTTGGACGCTCGTGCCCTGCAGCATCGCGCGCTGATCCGCCCGCGGCGCCGGACCCAACGTCACCAGATGAATGTCGGCGCCGCGCGCGGCCAAGGTCGTCGCCAGCGACGTCGCATAGCTCCACACGCCGCCGACAGTGTCGGTCGTCATCAGGATGCGGACGCCGGCGAGCGTGCTCATGGCGCGACCTGCAGCTCGAGGGCAGTAAGCGGGATCGGGCGTTCGTTCTGCACGTCGCTGAACTGGCTGAACAGCTTCAGGTAGTGTGCGTGCGCGCGCTCCCAGGCCTGGTCGTCGGGCACGCCCCACAGCTTCTGATAGTCCGGCGATCCCGGATAGGGATAGAGCGGCACGGGATCGTTGGCCCACACGCCGGCATCCTGCATCCGCTGCCGCCAGCGCTGCACGACGGGATCGTCGTCCTGCGGCATCTCGATCAGATTGGCTTGCACGAAGGGCACGTGCCGCCGCGCCTCGACCAGGCGGTCGGCGAGTTGCTCGGTGGTCATCCGGCAGTTCTTGGCCAGCGCCGCGCGGCCTTCCGGCGTCAGGCTCTCGATGCCGGCCTCGATCGAGACGCAGCCGGCGCGTCCGAGCAGCTCCAGCATCTCCGGCTTCCACAGATCGATGCGCGTCTGGACGCCGAATTTGAGCCCGCGCGCGACGAGGCCGTGCAGCAGCTCGGCATTGGGCAGGAAGATCTCGTCGATGAAGTAGACATATTCGACGCCTTGCGCGCGCAGGCGATCGACCTCGTCGAGAATGACGGCCGGCGGGCGCTTGCGATAGGCGTTGCGGAAATTGTCCTTGGCGCAGAACGTGCAGTGATAGGGACAGCCGCGCGAGGCCTCGACCTCCGCGCCGGGGCCTGTCGGCGTCGCCTCGAAGCGGTGATGGTGATGATGGTGCCGGCGGATCATCTCGTCCGGCCATTGCAGCGCCGGCTGATCGGTGAACACGGTGGCCTGCGGTCCGCCGTTGATGCCGATGTCGCCAGTGGCGGCCTTGAAGCAGATGCCGGCGAAGTCGCGCTCGCCATTCGCCAGCCGCAGCACGCTGTGCTCGCATTCACCTATCACGACGACGTCGACGCCGAGCTTGCGCAGCGTCATGCGTGGTGTGGTCGAGCCGTGCGGGCCGACCGCGACGAGGACAGCGCCGCTGTCGCGTAGCGTCATCACGAGCTGCTGCGGCACGCGCAGCTCGGGCGGCGCGCAGCGCCAGAACAGATAGGTCGGCGCCGTCGTCAGCACGATCATGTCCGGCCGGAATGCGGCGAGCTCGGCGAGGATGTCCGACGCCGACAGGTCGAACATGTGGGCGTCAAGCAGCAGCGTCGTGTGACCGGCCTCGCGCAGCAGATGCTGGGAGACGCCTAGCTCGATCGGCAGATGCGGGCTGCGGCAGCCGAAATAGATGCTGCCGTCGAACGTCCAGTTCGGATTGATCAGAGCGACGCGGGTCATGCCAGCGCCTCCTGGCCCCGCTGCTCGCTGAAGCGGCCAGCAAGCCAGCCATGCAGCCCGCGAAGTCCATCGGCAAAGGACGTGCGCGGCCGCCATCCGGTCGCGCCGGCCAGCGCGCTGATGTCGGTGACGTACCAGGGCTGGTCGCCGGGGCGCCAATCCGAGAAGCTGTATTCGACCGGTCCCGAGAGTTGCCCGATCTGGTCGATCAGCTCCAGCAGGCTGATCGCATTCGACAGTCCGCCGCCAAGGTTGAAGACGTGGCCGCGCGTGGTGTCGATCTGATCGAGCACCGCGAGCCAGGCGTCGACCGCATCGGCGACATAGAGCGCGTCGCGTACCTGGCAGCCGTCGCCATAAATCGTCAATGGCGCGCCGCGCAGCGCGGAGAGCACGAAATGGGCGATCCAGCCCTGATCCTCATTGCCGAATTGCCGCGGGCCATAGATGCAGCTCATCCGCAGCACGGCGGTCTTCAACCCGTAGACGCGGGCATAATCGTGAACATATTGGTCGGCGGCGCCCTTCGAGCAGCCATAGGGGCTGTAGAGATCGAGCGGCGCCCGCTCGGAGACGCCTTGCGCCAGCACGTCGCTGATCGGCCGATAGCGCTGGCCGATGCGGGTGATCTCGTCGTCGCCGATCAGCCGGCCGTAGACCTTGTTGGTCGAGGCGAACAGCACCGGCACGTCCGGATTATGCAGGCGAACGGCCTCAAGCACATTGAGTGTGCCGCGTGCGTTGATCTCGAAATCGTCCACGGGGCTGTCGAGGCTGGAGGTCACGGCGACTTGTGCGGCGAGGTGCAGCACGGCCTTGGCCTGCTTCACCGTGTCGATCACCGTAATCGGCTCCCGGATGTCTCCGACGATGATGGTGATCCGGTCGCCGTGGCGCGACTTCAGCCATTGCGCGTTCTCGCGCACGCCGGCGCGGATGAGATTGTCGAGGATCAGCACATGGTCGCCGCGGGTCGCGAGCCGGTCGGCGAGATTGCAGCCGATGAAGCCGCAGCCGCCGGTGATCACTATCGGAGCCTGGTTCGATGCCGCGTCCATCATGCAACCAGCCCGCGCCGCGACAGCTCTTCGGTCGCCTTCTCCGCCTGGTCGTCGGCGATCTGATCGGCGAGATAATGCGCGAGCTCGTCGAGCCCGTCCTCGAAGCGCACCGCTGGTTTGAAGCCGAGCAGGCGCTCGCTCTTGCTGATATCGGCGAAGCAGTGCCGGATGTCGCCCGCGCGATATTTTGCGGTGATCGTCGGCGTCATCTGCGAGCGACCCATGACGCGCGCGAGATCCTCCGCGACGGAGACGATGCTGCGGCTCTGGCCGGAGCCGATATTGAACACGTCGTCGGCATGGTCGCTTTCGAGCGCCAGCACACAGGCGCGGGCGACGTCATGGACGTGGACGAAGTCGCGGCGCTGCCGGCCATCCTCGAACACCAGCGGCGGGCGGTCGTTGAGCAGCCTCGCCGCGAAGATCGCGAGCACGCCGGTATAGGGATTGGACAGCGCCTGGCGCGGGCCGAACACGTTGAAGAAGCGCAGCGCCAGCGTCGGGATGCCGTAGGCCTTGCCGGTGATCAGGCACATCCGCTCCTGCGCGTATTTGTTCAAGGCATAGATCGAGCTGAGCGTCGGCTGCTTGGTCTCGGGGGTCGGCATCGGTTCAAGCGTGCCACCGACAGCGTCCGTGAGCTCCCAATCGCCGCGCTTGAGCTGATCGAGCGTACGCTCGTCCGGCGCGACGATGGAGCCGTCGGCCGCCCGGCAGGCGCCTTCGCCATAGACGCTCATGGAGGATGCGACGATTAGACGTGCGACGGGCCTGTTCGCGAGCGCCTGTAGCAGCACCGCGGTGCCGAGCTCGTTGGTGCGCACGTAGGACTCGATGTCATACATGCTCTGGCCGACGCCGACGCTGGAGGCGAGATGCAGCACCTTGTCGACGCCGCGGAGCGCGCGCTCGACGGCGAGCGGATCGGTGACGTCGCCGATCAGCAGCTCGGCGTCCGCGTTTAAATAAGACGGGCGCTGGCGCTGCGGGCCATGCACCTGGGGAGAGAGCGAGTCGAGCAGCCTGACCTCGTAGCCCGCGGAGATCAGAGCATCGGCGGTATGGGAGCCGATGAACCCTGCGCCTCCGGTAATCAGGACACGTGTCATGCCGAGCTACTCCCTCTCACTGATTTTGGAACGAACTCTCCCGGTGAGAAGCGGCGCAACGAATGTTGGTTCCTACGCCACGTACAAACAATAATTTCTCTAACCTAGATCAATAACGTAGATGAGGGCGCGTCTCACCAGAACGGACGCCCGTGAGCCGCCGGCGCCATCTGCAGATGCCGCGCCACCGTTGCGCCAATGTCGGCAAAGCTGCTGCGGGCTCCGATCGGTCCGGCGCTGCGGCCATTGGCGATCAGCACGGGAACACTCTCTCGCGTATGGTCGGAGCCGGTCCAGGTCGGATCGCAGCCATGGTCGGCGGTGATGATGAGGAGATCGGCGCTGCGCAGCGCGTTCAACAGCGCGGGCAGCCGCGCATCGAAGGCTTCGAGCGCGCAGGCATAGCCCGCGACGTCCCGGCGATGACCGTAGAGCGTGTCGAAGTCGACGAAATTGGCGAACAGCAGACCGCCATGCTCGAGCGTCTCGAGACCCTCGAGCATGCGCGTGAACAGCGCGTCGTTGTTCTCGCCCTTGAGATTATGCCCGGTGCCACGATGCGCGAAGATGTCGGCGATCTTCCCGATGGTGACGACGTGGCGCCGCTCGGCGGTGGCGATATCGAGGATCGTCGGCTCCGGCGGCGGCACGGCGTAGTCGCGGCGGTTCGCTGTTCGTCTGAAATCGGCGGCGGAATGCCCGACGAAGGGACGCGCAATGACGCGGCCTATGTTGAAGCGATCGACCAGCGGCCGCGCGGCTTCGCAGAGCTGATAAAGCCGGTCGAGCCCGAACGTCTCTTCATGCGCGGCGATCTGGAAGACGGAATCGGCTGATGTGTAACAGATCGGCCGGCCGGTCCGCAGATGCGCTTCGCCCAACTCGGCAATGATCTCGGTTCCTGAGGCGTGGCGATCGCCAAGTATTCCGGGGAGGCCGGTGGATGCGCAAAGCTCTTCGATCAGGTCGGGCGGAAAGCTGGGAGCGGTCTTCGGGAAATAACCCCAGTCAAACGGAACGGGGACGCCGGCGATTTCCCAGTGTCCCGATGGCGTGTCCTTGCCGCGCGACTCCTCGTGGGCGACGCCGAATGCCGCGCCGGCTCCCGCTCGTTGCTGCAGACCGGGAGGCGTCCGCCCGGTGGCGCGTTCGCAGGCCTCGCCAAGTCCGAGCGCGGTCAGATAGGGCACATGCAGCGGCCCGTGGCGCTGATCACTATCAGCGCGGCCTTCCGCGCAGGCTTCGGCAATGTGGCCGATCGTATCGGCGCCCTCGTCGCCGTAGCTGGCTGCATCCGGCGCACCGCCGATGCCGACCGAATCCATCACCACGATCAGGGCGCGCATGGCAGCGGCTCCGGCAGCGTCGGCGGCGCAGCTGCCACGCCGGTCGTGGCGCAATAGCGCAAGATCATGCCGGCGCAGAAATCGGCGAACTCATTGACGTCCAGCGGCGGGCTGGTGTGATGCGGAGCGATGCCGCGATGCTCGGGCGTGAAGCAGAACGTCACGGTGACGTCGAACTCCGCCAGCGCCTCCATCTGGCGATCGAACCAGTCGAGTGCGTTCGGCCGGAAGCTGTCGGCCCAGGACAGCCCGGTGCGAAGGTGCCGGACGCCGAGCCGGCGCAGCCAGCGGACGGCGTCGGTCAGCCGATGGTCCTCGAAATGAAACCATTGGCACAGGCCCATGCCATGGGCATGCTCGGGAAATATCTCGGCCGCCAGCTTCGGTGTACCGTCCTCGCGCAACAGGCCCATATGGAAGTGACGGTAGTAGGACGAGCCTTCCGCCTCCTTGTGCCGTGTCGTGGCCTCCCACGCCGTCGGCAGATCGTAGAGGCTGTACCAATGAACGCGCGGCGCACGGCCGTTGAGCAACTCGGCGGTGCGTTGCAATCCCCAGGCCTGCACCTCGTCGGCGCCGAACGAGGAGACGCCGACCTCGGTGACCCAGACCGGCACCGAAACCAGCGCCTGGATCTCAGCCAGCTTGGCCGGCCACTCGTCGATCTTCCAGAGATTCCAATCCAGCGGAAACCCGTGCACCGCGACGGCATCGACATGATCGAGCACGCCGCGCGCCTTCATGTTATTGATGAAGGCGGGATCGATCGGCGAGATGCCGCCGAGTACGCGTGGCAATGTCGCATGCGCCGAGCGGATCGCCTTGCCGGCTGCGATCGCGGTCTCGGCGAAGCGCGCCCAGTCGGGGTCGAGCTGAAGATCCCAATGCGACTTGTTGTTGGGCTCGTTCCAGATCTTCGCCGCCTCGATCATCGCTCACCTCGTGCTGGATAGACCGGGCCGTCCAACTGCGGTCGCGGCGCCTTGCGGCACAGATAGACCTCCTCCTCGGGATGGGCGAGGATCGCAAAGCCGGCGCTGCGCAGCATGGCTTCGACGCAGGCGCGGTTCGGCGCCCACCAATTGGTGGGATCATCGGCATATTTGTGCTCGATGAAATGCATCTTGGGAAAGCCCGGACTGTCGAACGGGCTCGTCGTCCAAAAATCATAGTTGCGGGCGATCTCGTCGACCTCGGACGAGCCGCGCTGCATCGACTGGAACAGCAGCTGGTCGCCGACGACGTGCTCGCGGATCAAATCGAGCGCGAGCAGTGGATGGCGGAGGTGGTAGAGCACGCCCATGAAGATCACGAGATCGAAGGTCTCGCCGAGCTGGCCGACGTCATAGGTGGAGAGCTTGCGAAACTCGATGTCAAGGCCGTTGACGTCGGCGGCAAAGCGCGCCTGCGCCAGATAGTCGTCGTCGGTATCCACGCCGAGCACGCGGGACGCGCCGCGACGCTTCATCTCCATGGCGTAGAAGCCGGCATTGCAGCCGATGTCGAGCACCGACTTGCCCGAGAGGTCGTCCGGAATGATCTCGGCGAAGCGACGCCACTTCACATTCGGATAGTCACCGAGAAAGTGCGTCGGCGCGGTCGGCACGCCCTTGAGGTCGAGGTTGTGAAACCACGGCCCGAGCGCATCGACCCGGCGGCGGATCTCGTCGCGCGAGAGCAAATCGCTCGTCATGCCCGGCCTCCGTCAAGCACGGGAAGTGCGCCGGTCCGGACGGCGGCGCGCACCGTCGGTCGCGGCTCGACCCCGTCCTGGGATGCGGCCAGCAACGCAATCGCCGTGCGGTAGCCGTTGATGGTGCCGACATCGACATAGGCCTCGCCGGCCTTGATGCCGACACCGGCGCCGCCGGCGGCGAGATAGCTGTTCACCAGCGTGCCGAAATATTCGTCGTTGCGATTGCGGGCTTCCCAGAGCGTATTGAGATCGTGGAAGCCGCGCGCCGACATGCGGAACGCGCCCCAGATCCAGTTTGACGTGGCGTCGCGCTGCTTGACCTGGATCTCCTTCACAACGTCGCCGTCGAGCACGACCGCATCGAAGAACTCGGGATGCTCGACCGGAAACAGCAGGAAGGACAGATCGGCATCGGGCAGGCTCGCCAGCGCCCCCTTGGGAAACCACACGGTGTCCGGCAGCCCGACCAGCACGTCCTCTCGCTCGCCGATCACGGTCGAGGCGCGGAACACGGCGTCGCACAGGCCGGCGGCCTCGGGCTGCACGACATAAGCCAGACGCGCGCTGCCATAGCGGTCGCCGAAATATTCGAGAATGTCCGACTTGCCCGGCGAGATGACGAAGCAGATCTTGTCGGCGCCGCCGAGGATCAGCCGCTCGACGAGATATTCCGACACGGCGCAGGGCCGCTCGGTGCCGTTGTCGCTGCGACTGCCGACCGGGAGCAACTCCTTGGAAAACGCCAGGGGCTGGATGCGGCTGCCGCGGCCGGCGGCTGGGACGATGCCCCACATGTCAGGCCTCCTGTGCCGTGAATGCCGGTGCGCGCCGGTCCGCCCGCTCGAACAGGCTGATCATCTCGGCGGCGCGCTTCTGTGAGCTGTGTTCGTCGAGGGTGCGTTGCTGGGCGCGGGCTGCGATGCGCGCCAGCTCGCCATCGTCGCGCGCCAGCGCTTCAAGCGTGTCCTGCGCGCGTCCCGCCAGGATGATCTCCGCGTCCGGTGTGAAGAACTGCTCGATGCCGTCCCAGCGGTCGCTGAGCAGCGGCACGCCGCATGCGGCTGCCTCGAACAGCCGGCCCGAGGGGCACCAGCCCATCTCGGCCATCGCGCGCCGGGTCACGTTCAGCGTCAGCCGCGAGGAGGCGAAAAAGGCGGCGTGCTCTGCCGGCGGCAGATGACGCACGAAGTAGATGTTGGATGACCATGGGAAGTCTTGCGGATACTGCGCGCCGCCGATCAGGAAGCGCAGGTCGCCGCGGACCCGGGCCGGATCAACGAACAGTTCGGCGAGCGCGGCCTGACGATCAGCCGAGTACGTTCCGAGATAAGACAGCGCGGCCCGGTAATGCGGCTGCGGCGCCACCGGACGGTGCACGTCAGGGTCGACGTGACCATAGAGCGGCGCAATGTGGCGCGCGCCGAGCAGGTTGCGATATTCCTCGACCAGCCGCGGCCCTCCGGTGAAGCTGAGCACGAGGTCGAAATCGGCAAGCCCGCGCGGGCCGATGTAGGAGAGAGTTTCTCCGGCGCGTAGCCGATCGAGCGTCACCGGCGTGTCCAGATCATAGAACACCTTCAGCCCGCGCGCGCGATCGAGGAGCAGCTCCGTTGCCTCATGTCCATCCGGACAATACGACGTCAGGACAACGGCATCGGCATCGCGCAGCTCGGCTGCGGCGACCGGCGCGGCATCCTGCCAGGACCGATAGAGCACCAGGCGTCCGCCGGTGAGCTCGGCCATGTCGCGGTTGTCGGCGTAGTAGGGCACGTCGCGCTCGAAGAACACCACGCTGTGTCCGGCGCGGATCAGGTTCTTGCACAGTCCCCGCCACAGCGTGGCGTGACCATTGCCCCAGGACGACGAGATGGTCAGGCCAAAAATGACGATCTTCACGCCGGCACCTTCTGATTGGCCTGGTCGAGCTTGATGCCGGTGGAGTCCGCCACCAGCGTGCTGATGCTGGCCGGCGCGACCTCGACCGAATGAAAGTCGTCGAGCGCAATCCGCGCACAATGCATGATCGCAGCCCGGATCGGCTCGGCATGGCTGACGAGCACGATGCATTCACCGCTGCGCTCACGACAGAGGTGCTCGATGTGAGAGACGATCCGCTGCTGCACCGCTGCCATGCTCTCTCCGTTCGGAGGCCGGCGCGATGCGCGCGTCTCATTCCATTGCTGCCAGGCGGGGTCTGCATCCAGCTCGGCAAAGCTGCGGCCCGTCCAGTCGCCGGCATCGAGCTCGTCCAGGGCTGGCACAATCTCGACAGGAAGACGGTAGCGGGTGGCGATGATGTCGGCCGTCTGCTGCGCGCGCAACTGCGGGCTCGACTGGATCAGCGTCGGAACGGGATCGATCAGCGCGGCGCAGATCTCGACCTCGCGGAGGCCCTGGTCGTCGAGCTCGACGCCTGGCATGCGGCCGCAGAGGATGCGGCCGAGCAGGGGGTGATGCCCGTGCCGGATCATGTGGATCGTGGTCGTCATCAGCGGCCCTCAGCCGGCGTCGTCGACAGGCACATCGTCGATGAAGGCCCGCGTTCGGCGCCGGGCCTCCTCGTCGGTGAACTGCTGCGGCGGCGACTTCATGAAGTAGCTGGACGGCCCCGTCAGCGCGCCGCCGATGCCGCGGTCCATGGCGAGCTTGGCGCAACGCACGGCGTCGATCACCACGCCTGCGGAGTTTGGCGAGTCCCACACCTCCAGCTTCAGCTCGGCGCTCAGCGGCACGCCGCCGAAGGTCGTGCCTTCGAGCCTGATATAAGCGAGCTTGCGGTCGGTCAGCCAGGGGACGTGGTCGCTCGGGCCGACATGGACATTGTCGGCTTCGAGCGGCACGTCGAACTGGCTGGTGACGGCCTGCGTCTTCGAGATCTTCTTGGAGCTCAGCCGCTCGCGCTCGAGCATGTTCTTGAAGTCGGTATTGCCGCCAACGTTGAGTTGATAGGTGCGGTCGAGTCGGACGCCGCGCTCGCGAAACAGATTGGCCAGCATGCGGTGGACGATGGTGGCGCCGACCTGGCTCTTGATGTCGTCGCCGACGATCGGCAGGCCGGCCTGCTCGAAGCGCTCGCGCCAGGACGCATCGGAGGCGATGAAGACCGGAATGCAGTTGACGAAGCCGCAGCCGGCTTCGATGGCGCGGGCGGCATAGAACTCGGTTGCTTTCTGCGCGCCGACGGGGAGATAGGAGACCACGATATCGGTGCGCGAGCGCTTCAGGACATCGGTGACATCGGCTTCCGGCTCGTCAGCCAGCGGCACGTCATCCTCGAGATAGCGTCCGATGCCGTCGAGCACGGGGCCGCGCGCGACCTTCACGCCGGTCTCGCCGACGTCGGAAAAACGGTAGGTGTTGTTCGGCCGAGCCCAGATGGCGTCAGCGACATCGCGGCCGACCTTGTCGGCATGCACATCGAATGCGGAGGCGATCTCGACGTCGCCGATGTGATAGCCGCCGATCTCCGCGTTCATCAGCCCGGGAACGGGCTCGTTCGACTTCGCATCACGGTAGTAGCTGAGGCCCTGGATGAAGGAGCTGGCGCAATTGCCGACCCCGACGACACCGACACGGACGCGGCGTCTGTCTTGAAGACGGGAGTGCATCGAGTGTCGTCCTCCGGCGATAGCTACGCGACGTGCCGCGAATGAAACCTAAGTACGTCGGCGAACGTGCCCAGGGTATGTTCGTTCCTGTCGGCATGACCCTCGCCGGGGACGCTGCCGTGTTTGGACAGGAAAAGAGCGAAAAAGCTGATCTACGTTAGAATCGGCACGTGTCGCTCAGGAACGATCTTCTTCGTTGATGAAGAAGAAGCTCAGGCGACCGAGGCATTCCCGCTTAAGAACGTTTCAGGCGCTCTCGCGTTTGGTGGCAGCAGCGGGGCCCGATCGGCCTCGCACGTCTTGTGAGGAGCCCGCCATGAGCGAAAGCGCAACGACCACCGACCATCGCAAGATCCGCAAATGGGCCGAGGAGCGCGACGGGCGCCCGTCCACCGTGGCGTCGACGGAGGAAAACGGTCACGCAGGCATCCTGCGCATCGACTTCGGCCCAAAGGAGAAGTCGCTGGATGAGATCGGCTGGGACGAATTCTTCCGCAAGTTCGACGAGTCGGAGTTGGCCTTCCTGTATCAGGACCGCACCAAGGACGGGAAGATCAGCCGGTTCCACAAATTCGTCCGCCGCGACGCGTGAGCGAGGTGGGAGGCCACTGCTCGGATGAGAATGATTGGGTCGCCGCGATGCGCGCGCAGGACTTTGCCCGCGCATGGGTGATCGCGGACCGCGATGTGGCGGAGCTCAAAGCCGGCGGTCCCCCCAAGCATGAGGGGCCGCGTCACCTGCAGAAGATCTGGCGCGGCGAAAACCTTGCCGACCGGGTCGTGCTGGTGCGCTGCTATCACGGGCTCGGCGACACCCTTCAATTCGCCCGCTTCCTGCCAGCGCTGGCGCGCATCGCTCGCGAGGTCATCGTGTGGTGCCAGCCGCCGCTCTGCGGCCTGATCGGACGGGTCCCAGGCGTGGCGCGTGCTCTTCCCCTGCATGACGGTACGCCGGATGTTCCGTTCGATGTCGACATCGAGATCATGGAGCTTGCGCATGCGCTCCGTGTAGATCGGGACGACATCGCCATGCCCGGGCCATATCTCACACCGGCCGGACCACCGGTGTCGCTCGCGGACAGTAATGGTCTCGCGGTCGGATTGGTGTGGCGGGGCGGCAATTGGGACAAGCGGCGCGAGCTGCCGGCGAGCCTCGTTCGCGCGCTCGTCGTTCCCAGCGTGGCCGCGTTCTCGTTACAACCCGATCTCTCGGCCGAAGACGTCACTTATATTGGCGCCCGGGACGTCAGCTCGCCCGACATCGATGTTCTCGCGAGCACGCTGCGTGCGCTCGATCTCGTCATCACCGTCGACACGATGGTGGCGCATCTGGCTGGTGCGCTCGGGTGCGAAGCCTGGATCATGCTGCACGCCGAGTGCGATTGGCGCTGGCCGGCCGCGGAGCGCTCCACCTATTGGTATCCGCGGGCGCGGCTGTTTCACCAGCGCAAGCCGGGAGACTGGGTCGGCGTCGTGGCCGAGGTCGGGCAATCGCTTCGTGACCGCGCCGCTGCGCTCAGCTCGGCGCTGAGGATGCGAGCGGAGAACTCCCGCCCTGCGGCCCGGGAGTATGCGGCTCCAGCGCCGGCGTTTGGCGCAGCATCAGATAGTCCTGACGAAAGCCGCCCAGCCGCGTCAGGCCGTCCCAGTCCGTGACCGTGATCGTGCGCGAATGCCAGTGCAGCAGTGA
Organism: Bradyrhizobium sp. USDA 4353; assembly: GCF_054063215.1. NCBI lineage: Bacteria > Pseudomonadati > Pseudomonadota > Alphaproteobacteria > Hyphomicrobiales > Nitrobacteraceae > Bradyrhizobium > Bradyrhizobium sp. USDA 4353. The sequence goes on along the minus strand of NZ_JBSSGB010000001.1, from coordinate 7,212,864 downwards.
TCGGCGGCGGAGGTCCTGGATCGTTCGATTGGCGTGCACCGGCGAGATGCCGCAGATCGCCGCGAGATCGGATTGCGTGAACGGCGAGGGAAAGCGCAGGTCTCGTCCGAGTCCGACGGCGCGCAGCCGCACGGTGATCTCACAGATCAGATGCGCGACCCGGCTCAGCGAATCGCGGCTGCCCAGATTGGTGAGCCAGGTCCGCAGCGCGGCGGTGTCGGCGAGCATCAGCAGCGAGAGCGCTTTGGCCAATCGTGCCGAGCGCGCACGCGCCTCGCGGAAGAAGGCATGCGGCACGAAGGCCGCCACGACGGGGCTCAGGGCGCTGAGCTGCGCCGTCACGCCCGGGACGATGGTGGTGTAGAGATCGGGAACGTCGCCGGGCACGTAGATCGCGGTGATCTGGCCGGCGCCGGCATCGGTGTCCTTCCAGCAGAGATAACCCTGCAGGAGCAGGCAGCAGGTCGAGGGTTCATCGCCCTTGCGCCAGACATCCTCATGCGGAGCGAAGCTGCGGATCGAACTCGGCATCTGCGCGAGGAACTCGAGATCGTCGCTCGACAACTCCAGCAGACTCGTCAGCCGATCCGCCAGCTTCGTGAACGCAAAACCTGCCTGCATCCGGCATCGTCCTCATCAACCGTCATCGTGCGACGGCTCATTCCCACTCGCAATCAGGTTCAACATCGGGAGGTCGAATCGTTCCTAATGTTCCCGGCGCGCGCGACCGCTCGTGTTCCGGCGTAGGAACATCCGCGTCCTCGACCGCGTTGGCGCTCGCGTCCGGTCTGGGAGTGAAGCGCATTGACGCGGCGGTGGAAGCGGCTGTGGATCTGGCTGTCGGCGACAGCGCTGGGGATGATCGCGCTCGGCGCGGCGGCCGCATGGCTGATCACGGCGCCGAGGCCTGCGATATCGGCGGATGCCACGGGCCTGTATGATCAGTCGGGTGATCCCATGCGCGGCGAGCAGGTCTTTCTCGCCGGTGACTGCTCGTCCTGTCACGCCTCCCCGGGCCAGTCGGACCGGCTGAAGCTCGGCGGCGGCATTGCGCTGGCCTCGCCCTACGGCACCTTCCGAGCGCCGAACATTTCGAGCGATCCGACAGACGGGATCGGTGCCTGGACCGTGAAGGACCTCGCCAACGCGCTGTTGAGCGGGGTCTCGCCGAACGGCAGCCATTACTATCCGGTGTTTCCCTATCCGAGCTTTTCGCACATGAGCCTGGCCGATGTGGCCGACCTCATGGCCTATCTTCGCACCTTGCCCGCGGTGCATGGCCGGGCGCCGCCGCATGAGCTCGATCCGCTGTTCCAGATTCGCCGCTTCGTCGGCTTCTGGAAGCTGCTCTATTTCAGGCCTGGCGAGATCAAGCCTGAGCCGGCGCACGACCCGCAGTGGAATCGTGGCCGCTATCTGGTCGAAGCGCTCGGACATTGCGACGAGTGCCACTCGTCGCGCGATCTGTTCGGCGGCATCAAGGACAAGACGCGGTTCGCCGGGGGCCAGGATCCCGTCGGCACCGGCTTCTATCCCAACATCACCCCGGCCCGGATCGGGCACTGGTCGCAAAGCGAGATTGCGGAGATGCTGAGATCCGGCGATACGCCCGATCATGGCCGCGTCGGCTCGTCGATGGCCGACGTCGTGACCAACACCGCCCAACTGCCGCAAGCGGATCGCGACGCGATCGCGGCCTACATCAAGGCGCTTCCGCCACGGCCGACGCCGAAGCCATGATGCTCAGCGCGAATAGAGATAGGCCGCGACGTCGCGCGCCTCCGCTTCGGTGATTCCCGTTGCCGGCATTGCGGTGCGCGGCGAGAAGGTTTGCGGCGAGACGATCCACTGCACCAGATTGTCGGCCGAGTTGTTGGCGACGCCGCCGATATAGACGCGCTGGCGCAAACCGGTCAGGGGCGGTCCGACCTGGCCGTCGGCGCCCGTGATGCCGGCGATCGTATGGCATCCCGCGCAGCCATAGCGCCGCATCAGCTCGGAGCCATGGGCCGGATCTCCGCCGGTCATCGCGCGGGCGGCGCGCTCGCTCTGCTGGCGTGACGACCAGGCCATCGCGGCGGGACCGGCGATGGCGACGAGCACGACGATTGCGGCGCCGATCAGCACCGGTCTAGACAGCAGGGAGGACATCGGAGGGCCTCGCTTTCTCGCCGGAGGTCTTGATCCACAGCACGATGAGCACCAGCGCCGCGCCGGCATAGATGGTGCCCGCAGGCACCCACATGATCAGCCCGGCCAGTTGCTGATCCTCGAGCGGCGTCAGTCCCCATGCGGCTGAGCTGGCGGTCTGGGCGCTGTAGAGCACGCGCGGTGCCAGCGCCATCAGCGCGCCGAGCACGCTGGTGTGGAGCATCGTGATCACCACGTGCCACGCCGCGGCGCCGGCCTGGCTGCGCCACAGCACGGCCCACCAGAACAGCACGGCGGTGCCGAAGAAGCTCAGATGCTGCAGCCGGTGCAGCGCCACCTGGTCGACGGCCGCGTCGAACAGCACGGGGACGTGCCAGACCCAGATCGCGACGCCGTGGAGCAGGGTGGCGTTGCCGCCGCGCACGAGCCATGACCAGGTCTCGCGCAGCATCGCAAGGTTCAACATCCGGCCGCTCCATCGTCTTGTGCCGCGGGGCAACGCCCACAGCATCGCTCCGAGCGGTCGGGCTGCAACGATCAGCGGCGCTGCGATCGCCATCAGGATCTCGTGCTCGATCATGTGGAAGGTGAAGAGGTGCTCGCCGAGCCAATGCAGCGGCGAGGTCAGCGTCGCCGCGAGTGTGAGCCAGCCGGCCCAGAAGGCGCCGGCGCGAACCGAATTCAGACGACGGACACGGCGCAGCAGCCTGACGCTGCCGCCCGCATAGAGCAGGCCGGTGATGAGCAGGGGCGTCACGATCCAGGGATCGAACGTCCATGACGCGCCCTCACCATCAGACGTCCCGCCATGCGCCCAGGCTGCGTTGCTGGACGCGAGCATGACGGCAAAGAGGATCAGCGCTCGCATCCGCTCAGCACCAGGGAGGCGATCGCCTGCAGCAGCAATGCGAAGGCGAACAGCAGCGCGGTCAGCGCGCTCAATCGTGACGCGAATGGCAGCGTGCGGTCGGCCTGCGCCGACGGCTTGCTGTCGAGCCACCATGACAGGCCGGCGGCGGCGAGAACCACCGCGAGCAGGGCTGCGGAGACGATCGCCGACGGCCGCGCCGTGCTGATGCAGTCGGTGGTCGGAAGCATCTCTCCAAGCTGGGTGTTCGCTGCCCAGGCGAGGCCGCCGATCACGAGGCCGGCCCAGGCGGTCAGTTGTCTCGTCGTCGTTGCCGTCATAGCCGTGCCAGCCAATAGATGCAGCCATAAATCGGAAGCCACGCCGCCACGACGAAGTTCCAATACATCGCGTTGTCCTGGACGTCGCCGTAGCGGCGCAGATTGTCGCCGTGGCGCGTGAACATCAGCGCCGTCAGGACAAGCGTGTCGACCAGGTCGGTGATGATGTGGGTGGTGTGCAGGCCGAGCAGCGTCCACACCACGGACCCATAGGCGTTGCTGTCCCATTCGACGTTGAGCGCCGCGAACTCGAATACGCGGATGATCAGCGGCAAGACGCCGATCACCGACATCACCACCATGCCGATGCGCACCTTGCGCAGATCCTGGCGGTCGGCCCAGTGCGACAGCATGATGTTCGGCACCACGCTCGCAACCAGCACGACGGTCATCAGCGTGCCCGCCAGCAGATCAGGGGGCGGCGCATTCAGCGGCCAGATCGGCGCGAGGCTCATCAGATAGAGATAGACCGCGATCACGAGGGCAAAGCCGGTGCCCTCGATCAGCATGAAGCCGAGCGTGCCCCACCAGGTCACGCTGGCTGTGCCGAGCGCGTGCAGCGGCAGCTTCGACAGATCGAGGACGACACGCTCCTTCATGCCTCGTCCTCCGGCGTGCCCTTGGGCCAGAACCAGCCGATCAAGGTGATCGCGATCGGAATCGAGCCCCACACCACGCCCCAGGGCGAGAAGATCGACCATATGAACATGATGCTGGTGGCGATCGCCGTCCACAGCGGCCAGATGCAGTTCTGCGGCGAGGATTCGCGCGCCTGCGGCTCCGCCGTCGCGATGGTCGTCACCAGCACCTCGCGCCGGTCGGTGTGCAGGCCATTGGCGACGTTCAGCGCGCCCGGCTGCTCCCATAGCGGGTCGCCGCCGCTGACGACCGGAATGTGGGCGAAGTTGTAGGCCGGCGGTGGCGAGGACGTCGCCCATTCCAAGGTCGGCGCATCCCAGGGATTGTCACCGGCGAGATTGCCGGAGCGGGCGCTCCTGACGACGTCGATGAAGAAGATCAGAAAGCCCAGGGAGAGAATGACCGCACTGCCGCTGACGAACAGATTGAGCCCATGCCATGGCAAATCGGGCTGATAGGTGTAGACCCGCCGCGGCATTCCCTCAAGGCCGAGGATGTGCATCGGAAAGAACGTGGCATGGAAGCCGATGAAGATCAGCCCAAACGCCCAGCGGCCGAGCCGCTCGCTCATCATCCGTCCGGTGAACTTCGGAAACCAGTAATACACCGCGCCGAGCAGCGGAAACACGGCGCCGCCGATCAGCACGTAATGGAAGTGCGCGACCACGAAATAGGTGTCGTGCACCTGGGTATCGAACGGCACCGAGGCGACCATCACGCCGGTGAGGCCGCCGATCACGAAGGTCACGATGAAGCCGATCACGAACAGCAAGGGCGTCTTGAACACCGGCCGGCCGTCCCACAAGGTCGCGATCCAGCAGAAGATCTGGACGCCGGAGGGAATGGCGATCGCCATGCTCGATGCTGTGAAGAAGCTCTCGCCGAGCCTTGGCAGCCCTGTCGTGAACATGTGGTGCACCCAGAGGCCGAAGGCGAGGATGCCGGTGCCGATCAGTGCGACCACCAGCGGGAGATAGCCGAACACCGGCCGGCGCGAGAACGTCGCGACCATGGTCGAGACCATGCCGACCGCGGGGATGAAGATGATGTAGACCTCGGGATGACCGAAGAACCAGAACAGATGCTGCCATAGCAGCACGTCGCCACCTTCGGCCGGATTGTAGAAATGCGTGCCGACGAGGCGATCGAGGATGAGGCTGGAGCTGGCGACCATGATCGCCGGCATCGCCATGATGACGACGAAGGACGTCACCAGCATCGCCCAGACGAACAGCGGGATGCGGTCGAGCGACATGCCCGGCGCGCGCTGCTTGAACACGGTAACGACGATCTCGACGGCGACAGCGAGCGCGGCAACCTCGGTGAAGGTGATCATCTGCGCCCAGATGTCGGCGCGCTTGCCCGGCGCATATTGCGGACCGGACAGCGGCACATAGGCGAACCAGCCGACGTCAGGTCCCATGTCCAGCGCGAACGAGATCCACAGCACGAGGCCGCCCGCCAGGAACATCCAATAGGAGAACGCATTCAGCCGCGGGAAGGCGATGTTGCGGGTGCCGACCATCAGCGGCACCAGATACACGCCCATCGCCTCCATGACAGGCACCGCGAACAGGAACATCATGTTCGCGCCATGCATCGTGAAGATCTGGTTGTAGCGGTCGGGACCGATCAGCCGCCCTTCGGGCCCTGCGAGCTGCAGCCGCATCAGCATCGCCAGCACGCCGCCGAGCAGCAGGAACACGAAAGCCGTGGCGATGTAGCGGCGGCCGATGATCTTGTGGTCAACCGTGGACAATGCGCCCCACAGGCCGCCCTGGGTTTTCCATGTCTCCGCGAGCTGGCTTGTGAGCTTGGGACGTTCCAGATCCCTGTCCAGGATCTGAGCGCGGGTGATCCTATCGGTCATTTCAGGCTCGCGAGATAGGCCGAGACGGCGCGCAGCTCATCGGGCGACAGCGGCACCAGCGGCATGTTGTTGCCGGGCTTGAGCGTCTGCGGATCGGCGATCCAGGCGGCGAGCGCGCCGCGCGAGGTCGGCAGCAGGCCGGCCGCGATGAAGGCGCGGCTGCCGACATGGGTGAGATCGGGACCGCTGGTGCCGGTCGCCTGCGTGCCGCGGATCGCATGGCAGGCAGCGCACGGCTTGCGCATGAAGGTGTCGCGGCCGGCGGCGATCTCCTCGTCATCGGCCGTGGTCGCGGCAGGGGCGCGCTGCGCCTCCGTCCATCTCGCGAAATCCTCCGGCGTGTGGGCTATCACCAGAAATCCCATATGCGCATGCTGCAGGCCGCAGAACTCGGCGCATTGGCCGCGATAGGTGCCGGGTCGGTCGGTGCGGATGGTGATCTCGTTGCTGCGTCCGGGAATCAGATCCTGTTTGCCGGCGAGGCTCGGTACCCAGAACGAGTGAATCACGTCGTCGCCCTGCAGCAGCAGACGCACGTTGTGTCCGGTCGGAATGTGAATCTCGTTGGCGCTGACGACGCCCTTTGCCGGATCGGGGCCGAGATATTCGACGCTCCACCACCACTGCAATCCGCCGATGCGGATGGTGAGGTCGTCCTGCCCGGCGACGCTGATGGTGCGCGTGGTGAAGAAGCTCGCGACGGTGAAGCCCGCAATGATCACAGCCGTCAGTCCGACGCAGATGGTCACGATCCATCCCATCCGTCGCTCGCGCGGCGCGCGCAGGTCCAGCGGCGCCCGCCACGTCGTGCGGCGGCGCCACAGCGCATGGATCATCGCGATCATTACCAGCGCCCAGACCACTGAGCACACCGTGACGATCAGGACGATGAGATGCTTGAGGCTGATCGCCGCTGCGCCGCGGACCTCGATCGCAGATTGCCAATTGTCGCAGCCGCCGAGCAGCAGCAGCGACAGTGTCGGCAGCACTGGCCTGATGCGGCGCATCACGGCTGAGGTCCCTGATCGGGATGAACCGGCGTCGGTCCTTCGTCGAAGAGGATCGCGGCCGGCGCGCGGTTCTCCGCCGGCCGCGTCTGCTTGTCGTCGTCGCGCGAGGTCGCCGCGGTTCGCGCCGAATAGGCGCCGATGGTCTGGATATAACCCGCGAGCTGCCAGATCTGCTCGGTCGTCATCTTGTCCTTGAACGCCGGCATGCCGTGCGGCCGGCCATCGCGGATCGAGGCGAAGATCGAGACCGCCTCCGGCCCGTAGGACCACCAGCCGTCGAGGAACGAAGGCCCGATGCCGCCCTGGCCGTCGCCATGGCAGGTCTTGCAGCCGAACCACGTATAGAGCCGCTTGCCCTGGCTCAGATTGTAGGCGTTGGTCTCATAGGGCTGATCGAGCGCGAAATAGATCTGCGGCGGCGCGCCACCGATTCTGTTCGGCATCAGAGCAATCTTGTCCAGCGCCGCGGCCGCTGCGGGATCGAGCCGCAGCTGCCGCTCCTCGCGCTGACATCCGCACAGCATCACGATGCAGATTAAGCTCACGACGATCCGCATGGTGAGATCCATCAAACGGAACGTACAATCCTTCTCCGTTCGATCGGTTCCTATCGGGTTCCGGCGTCCGCGCGGTTGACATTGTCAGCGAGCATGTTGCGCACCGCCTGCTGCACCGCATCGAGGCCCGACGCCTTGTTCATGAGCGCGATCTCGCCCTGCTGCTCGTGACGAATGGCATGCGCCATGATGCGCAGGCGCATGTCGCCGCGGCCGTGCCATTCGGCATCCGCCATTCGAACGGCGCCGGCGTGATGCCGGCTCATCAGCCGGATGAAGGTCGTGTCGAACTGGTCCGCAGCCGCATCGCTGATCTCGGCCATCTCCGCGTCGGTGAGATAGCCGGGCATCTCGGCAAGCTCCCGCGTCGAGCAGGCCGGCATCGTGGTCTCGAACCAGCTCTGCCACCACGCCTCGAAGATGCGGTTCTCTCCGGCTTGGCTTGCGACCATCAGGCGGGCGAGCGCCTTCAACTGATGATCCTGTGCGCGCTCGGCGCCGAGCCGCGCCAGCGCGATGCCCTGGCGATGATGCGCGCTCATGTGGCGCATGTAGTCCTGATCGCCGGTCCGATCTGCTCCCATCCACGGCAACTGATGACCGAGCGTGCCGAGCGCCGCGACGCTGCCGAGCACCGCAACGATCGCCACTCCGCCGACGGCCCAGGCTTTGGCGACATGGACGTCGCTGATGTGCGGCGCCGTCGCGAACGGAAAGCGCAGCCAGACGAACAACGGGTACATCACGGCCGAGGACGCGTGCACCAGAAGGCCGATCCAATAGGGCTGCTGCAAGGTGAAGATCGGCTGGAAGAACGGAAACAGCGGCACCAGCACGAACCATTCGGAGGCCGACGTGAACACCGCCCAGGGCAGCGCGAGCGCGAGAATGGTGAGCGGCCGCAAATCTGCCGTCCAGCGCCCGAACAGTCCGAAGAACACCAGCGCCCAGGAGAAGTCGGCCCATTGGTGGAAGGCGATGCCGCCGATGATCGCGCCCCAGGACGGCTCGGCGCCGAGGATGCCGTCGCGCAGCGGGATCGCTGCGACCGTCATCCAGTCCACCGCCGCGTCGCGGCCGAGCTGAGCCGCGGCGAGCTGGCTGACGATCGTCGAGAAGGTGCTGCTGACCAGGCCGAGCTTGGCGGCGGCGATCCAGTTCGAATGAGCAGGCGGCATGCTTGAGGTCGTTACCTTCGGCAGAATGAGGTCGCGCCTCCAAGCGGAGAGAGGTTCATTGGTTCCATTCACGGGGATGCGCACGCGGCGCGAGTCTTCTCAGGAACGATCAGCACGCGCTGCGATTGGCCGACATCACCAGCTCACGCGCGCATCCCAGGAGTTTCTCATGGCATCATCGGGCCAATTCGCAATCGTCACCGGCGCATCGACCGGCATCGGCCTCGAGCTCGCGCGCTGCTGCGCCGACGAAGGCTTCGATCTCCTGATCGCCGCCGACGAGCCGGAGATCGAGCAGGCGGCCGCCTCGCTGCGCGCCGACGGCGCCAAGGTCGAGGCCGTGCAGGCCGATCTCTCGACCAGCGAAGGCGTCGAGAAGCTGTATGCGGCCGCCAAGGGCCGTCCGGTCGATGCGCTGCTGGCCAATGCCGGACGTGGTCTCGGCCATGCCTTTCTCGACCAGGATCTCGCCGACATCCGCCGGCTCATCAACACCAATGTCATGGGCACCGTGGAGCTGATCCACAAGGTCGGCAACCAGATGCGCGGCCGCAATGCCGGCCGCATCCTCATCACCGGATCGATCGCGGGCTTCTCGCCCGGCAGCTTCCAGGCGGTCTACAACGCCAGCAAGTCCTTCCTCAATTCGCTCTCCTTTGCGCTGCGGGAGGAGCTGAAGGATACCAACATCACCGTCACCTGCCTGATGCCGGGCGCCACCGAGACCGACTTCTTCCGCCGTGCCGACATGATGGACACCAAGATCGGTACCGAGAAGAAGGACGATGCCGGCGACGTGGCGCGTCAGGGCTTCCAGGCGATGATGGACGGCGAGAGCGACGTCGTCACGGGCATGAAGAACAAGCTGCAGACCACGGTCGCCAATGTGACGCCGGCGGAGACGCTGGCCAAGCAGCATCGCAAGATGGCCGAGCCGGGCACCGCGAAACAATAGAGCTCGCGGTATCCCGGCCGCGCCTTGCGGCTCTGCGCCATCGACATTGCCCGGCTTTCGCCGCCCTGGTAGTTTCCTGTCCGAACATGGACGGGCGAATGGCGAGCGATGACTGAGCAGGAGAAGGCCGAGCAGGTCGTGACCGCGTTGCGATCGGCGCAGGCGGCGGCGCCGGACGCTGCCTTGCAGATGCTGAACGGCTTGATGGGCCTGGTGCGAGCCCCGAGCGACGCACAGCCATTCGAGACCGAGGAAGCGCGCTCCTCCGCCTTCATGTCGATCTGCGAGGTCGGCAAGGCGCTGCATCGCGGACAGCCGACCGAGGCGCTGTGGCCCGCGGCGGTCTCGGCCAGCGAGCGCTGGCTGCGGCTCGCCAGATGAGTGCCGCGCAAGGTGGGTGAGGTACGGTCCGCCGAGGGCCACCTTGTCTGGCGCGCGATGGCGATCGGCGATCTCGCGGCGGTCGATGCGATCGCCGCGCGCGTGCACCCTGACTTTCCCGAGGATGCCGCCGTCTTCGCCGAGCGCCTGAGGCTGGATCCGGACGGTTGCCATGTACTAGTGACGGCAGCCAACTGCGTCGGCTATCTGATCAGCCATCCGTGGCATCTCGGCGAGCCGCCGTCGTTGAACAGCCTCATCAAGCGCATCCCTCCCGAGCCCAGCACCTACTACATCCACGACCTTGCTTTGCTGCCGTCCGCTCGCGGCAGCGGAGCCGCTGCTCGCATCGTGGAACAACTCAGCGAACAGGCGCGGCGGCTTCAGCTTCCCTCGCTGTCGCTCGTCGCCGTCAACGGCTCGGTGCCGTTCTGGGAGAGGCAGGGCTTTGTCGTCGCGCAAGACCAGGATGCGACGGGCTACGGAGACGATGCGCGCCGGATGGTGCGTCACCTCGCCTGAGCGCCACAATCGACAGTGCAGAGCCTGCGACATGCGAACGGCCCGGTCATCGACCGGGCCGTTGCGGCTCGTGTCAGCCAATCATTCCGGCATCGAGACCGGGCGTCGCCACAGGTCGCGCCGCCGGCTGAAGCGGTTGGCGTGCAGCATCCAGCCGCTGACGGGCTTGCCATCGCGGTGACGCCCGCCGCTTTCCGCGCCCATCCAGGCCGCGACGGCCCCGAGCAGCAGCGCCGTGGCCACCGAGAAGGCGAGGATCGTGGTGCTCGCCCGGGTGCGCGACAGGGCCGTCTTGGCGTTGGCGATCGTGCCGTCGACGCGACGCTCGGCGTCGGGACCGGTGAGGCCCGTCGTCGTGCTGACGAGCTGCACCAGATAGTTGCGATCATCGCTGCTGACGCCGTTGTGGCTGGAGGCCGTGAGCAGAATGCGACCTGCCTCGGCGCGCGCCGGCGCAAGCTCCGGGCTCGGGGCCCGCCGCGGCGCGCGGAACAGATGATCGAGCTCGTAGCTCAGCACCGACGGCTCGCCGGCGGCCGGTGGCGTGCTGGTCGGATTCGGCCGCGTCGCCGCCGATGCGATCATCGCCGCAAGCACCGTGCCGAGCACGACCGCGAGCGCCCATGCCGCGACGCCATGCAGGCCGTCACGCTTCTCGGTCTCGTCACTGTCGGTGGGATCATAGGGCGCGCGCACGCGCCCCGCGATGTAGCCGCCGCAGCCGAAGCTGACCAGCGCCTGCAACACGAGATAGAGGCCAGACAGGAGCCACAGCGCGACCGAGGCGTCGCGCCAGGTGGGCGCGGTCGAGCTGACGCCCAGCCCGACCGTCATCGCGAAGCTGATGAGGATCGAGGAGACGGCGGCGGCGGTGAGGGCGCCTGCAATGACCGGAGTCCATTGCAGCGTCCAGCGCTCGGTGGCCACGCGCCCGATAGGCGACGTGGCGACCGGCGCAGATTCCATGCTCATCGTGTCGTCTCAGCGCAGGCCGAAGAACGACAGGATGGCCATGATCACCACGATCAAGCCCACCAGATAAATCAGTCCGTCCATGATTTCCTCCTCCGTTTGAGACACGCGGCCGTATAAGCGACGGCGAGGCGCAATGTTCCGCCCGTCAAATGGTGTCAGGACCCATTGACGGCGGAGGAGGGAATGGCGTCGCGATGCAGCATGGAGCTGCCACTTGGATCGAAGAGCTGGGGTCGTGGACGTCGGGCGCCTCACCTATCGTGAAACGCGCGACGCCTCAGGGCGTCTCGCAAACGGTGGCAGTCCACGGGCTGCCGCCGATTGCACGTTGCGGTTGTCCGGCGGCGATCGAGCTATGTCGCACGCCGCTTGCGTTGGACCTATCAATAACGCGGGTAGTAGCCGCGCTGGCGCGCATAGGCGTAGGCGGGGTTGATGCCGCAGCCGGCGTCGGTGCCGGAGGCGGCAGCCTGGCATTGCTGATAGGTCGCGAACTGGCAGTTGCCGGGATAGCCCCACATCCTGCCTTGCAGGCAGAAACGATCCTGCGCGGCGGAGGCGGGGGAGATCGCGGAGAAGCTGGCGAGCACGGCGGCGGCAGAGAAGGAGGCAAAGAGCAGACGGCGCATGTATTTATCCTTGCGTTGAAAAGCTCAGTTGCAACGCGAGGCTGCGCAGGCCCGTTCCTCACGCGCAACATTAACTGTTGTGTTGCCTGAGCTGTTGTGTGGCCTTCGCGGCGTCGCGTTCACGCGAGCGGATGATTTGCGGCTTCGATCTTATGAGAAGACGATGTCGCGCGCAGGTGGTATCGGGCTGCGTCGCCGGATGATCGGCTCGGAGATGGCCGGAACATTCGTAGACTCCTCATGTTGCTTCACCCGTCAACAGCGGATGCTTGCCATGTTCGGTCGGTCCAGGAAGTCGGATGCTGCACGTCGGGAGACGGCATCCTTGTTCGGTGCAGGACGGGTGCGCGGCCCAGGCACTGGAGGCATGCTGGCGCTGCTGGGGCTGGCCTTCCTGATCCAATATTTCGATCACCGGTCCGAGCAGGCCGGGCGCGGCGGTCGTGCGCGCGGCGCTGCCGATGACGGGCGTGGCAGGCTGGCCTCCTCGCCCTCCGAGATCCCCGCGCGGGGCTGGAAGGATGTGCTGGTCCGCGTCTATGAGAACGTCACCGAGCATCGGATCGTCGCGCTCGCCGCGGGCATGACGTTCTACACGCTGCTGGCGATCTTTCCCGCGCTCGCAGCCCTTGTCGCGATCTATGGACTGTTCTCAGACCCCGCCAAGATCACCGGCCATCTGGAGCAGCTGCAAGGCCTGATGCCGGGCGGCGCCATCGACATCGCGCGTGACCAGCTCACGCGCGTCTCGGCGAAGGGCAGCCAGGCCCTGGGCGTGACCTTCCTGGTCAGCCTCGCGATCTCGCTGTGGAGCGCTAACGCGGCGATGAAGTCGCTGTTCGATACGTTGAATATCGTCTATCGCGAGCCGGAGGGCCGCGGCTTCATCAAGCTCAATGCGATTTCGCTGCTGTTCACGGGAGGGGCAATCTTGTTTGCCCTTCTCGCCATCGGCGCCATCGTCGTCGTCCCGGTCATCCTGCAATATGTCGGCCTGTCGGATGCGGCCGATCTCCTGCTGCGCATCGGCCGCTGGCCCGCGATCTTCATCTGTGTCTCGCTCGGCCTGGCGCTGATCTATCGCTATGGTCCGGATCGCGAGGAGCCGAAATGGCGCTGGATCAGCTGGGGCAGCGCGCTCGCCGCGGCGCTGTGGCTCGGCGGCTCGGCACTGTTCTCCTGGTATGCGGCGAATTTTGGCAGCTTCAACGCCACCTATGGCTCGCTCGGCGCGGCCATCGGCTTCATGACCTGGATCTGGATCTCGGCGATCGTCATCCTGATCGGCGCGGAGCTCGATGCCGAGCTGGAGCATCAGACGCTGCGCGACACCACCACCGGCCATGAGAGGCCGCTCGGCACGCGCGGCGCCACCATGGCCGACACCGTCGGTCGTTCGACCTGACGGCGCCGCAGGAAACTCCTCGCTCGGAGAGTTCAGACTTGGGTTCCTGGGAACCCAAGGCGGTTCGACCGTGTTCCTCCATTCGTTGGACTGTGCCGGGCTGCAGGGCCGCGGCCCGGCCGACCATTGCCGTTGCGTCCATACTCAAGAGGGAGCTTTGAATGACGGAGGAGCTTGCTGGCGGCGCGCGTCAGCGCGAGGGTCTCTCCCGCATTTCCACCGGAAGCGACGGCCTCGATGACATTCTCGGCGGCGGCCTGGATGCCAACCGGCTGTATCTCTATGAAGGACGGCCCGGCACCGGAAAGACCACGATCGCGCTCCAGTTCCTTCTCAAGGGCAAGAGCCTCGGCGAGCGGGTGCTCTACATCACGCTGTCCGAGACCAAGCGGGAGCTGGAGGTCGTCGCCGAGCGCCACGGCTGGTCGCTGGCGGGCGTCGATGTGTTCGAGCTGGTGCCGCCGGAGACGACGCTCGATCCCGAGCGCGAGCTGACGGTGTTCCATCCGGCCGAGGTGGAGCTCAGCGAGACCACCGGCCTGATGTTCAAGGAGGTCGAGCGGATCGATCCGACCCGGGTCGTGATCGACAGCCTGTCGGAGCTAAGGCTGCTGGCGCAAAGCCCGCTGCGTTATCGCCGCCAGGTGCTGGCGCTGAAGCACTTCTTCGCCAAGCGCAACTGCACCGTCGTGCTGCTCGACGACCTCTCGTCGTCGCAGGACGATCTGCAACTGCATTCGGTGGCCCATGGCGTCGTCATGCTGGAGCAACTGGCCATCGACTATGGCGCCGAACGTCGACGGCTGCGCGTCATCAAGATGCGCGGCATCGCGTTTCGCGGCGGCTTTCACGATTTCACCATTGCCGAGGGCGGCTTGCGGATCTTCCCGCGCCTGGTTGCCTCGGAGCATCACCGCTCCTTCCAGGGCGAGGTTCTCTCCAGCGGCAATGCCGAGCTCGACCAGCTCCTGGGCGGCGGACTGGAGCGCGGCACCAATGCGTTGCTGATCGGGGCCGCCGGCGTCGGCAAGTCGTCGGTCGCGCTGAGCTATGTGATTGCGGCTGCGCAGCGTGGCGAGCACGCCGTCTTCTTCGCCTTCGACGAGGGCCGGGGCACGGTCGAGGCGAGGGCGCGAACGCTCGGCCTGCCGTTGCAGCAGCACCTCGACTCCGGCCTGATCCGCTTTCAGCAGGTCGATCCCGCCGAGCTGTCGCCCGGCGAGTTCGGCGCAATCGTTCGCCGCAGCGTCGAGCGCCACAATGCCCGGGTCATCGTCATCGACAGTCTGAACGGCTATCTCAATGCGATGCCCGACGAGCGCTTTCTCATCCTGCAGATGCACGAGCTCTTGAGCTATCTCGGCCAGCAGGGCGTGCTGACCATCCTCGTGCTCGCCCAGCATGGTCTCGTCGGCCCGATGGATACGCCGCTGGACATCAGCTATCTCAGCGACGCCGTGCTGATGCTGCGCTATTTCGAGGTCGCGGGAACCGTGCGCCGCGCGCTATCGGTGGTGAAGAAGCGGAGCGGTCCGCACGAGCACACCATTCGGGAGTTTCGCCTTGGCAGCGACGGCATCACCCTCGGACCGCCGCTCACCGATTTCAGCGGGATCTTCCTGGGCAATCCGCGCTTTTCAGGCGCCGTCCTTCCAGACATAGGACTGCGCGATGAGCGCTGAGGGCGATCAGCGTGTGCTCGTGTTCGCGCCGATCGGGCGCGACGGCCCTGCGTCCGCCGAGCTGCTTCGCAATGCGCGGCTCGAGACGTCGGTCTGCTCCTCCTTGTCCGACCTCGTCACTCAGTTGAGCGCAGGCGTCGGCGCCGTCGTGATCGCCGAGGAGGGGCTGTTCGCCAGGGATCCCGCGCCGTTGACGGACTGGGTCGCACGGCAGCCCGCCTGGTCCGACCTGCCTTTCATCGTGCTCACCAGCCACAGGGAGCATCCGGCGGTCGTCGCCTGGCGACGCGATCTCGTGGCCTCGCTGCGCAACGTTTCGCTGCTCGAGCGGCCGATCCAGCCGATCACGCTGCTCAGCGCGGTGCAATCGGCGATGCGGGCGCGGCGTCGTCAGTATGAGATCCGCGCGCTGATCCACGCGCGCGAGCAGGCCGCCCAGGAGCTGGAGCGGCTGGTGGTGGAGCGGACGCGCGCGCTCGCCGAATCCAACGAGCATCTGCGGGTCGAGATGGCCGAGCGCGCGCAGGTCGAGGAGACGCTGCGGCAGGCGCAGAAGATCGAGGCGATCGGCCGGCTGACCGGCGGCGTCGCGCACGACTTCAACAATCTGCTGATGGTGATCTCCGGTGGCCTCGACATGCTCGACCGCCAGACGGATCCAGCGAGGCGGCGGCGCCTGATGGACGGCATGATCCAGGCGGCGCAGCGCGGCGCCAGCCTGACGCGGCAACTGCTCGCATTCTCACGCCGGCAGGAGCTGCGGCCCGAGCCGGTCGACATCGCCCGCCAGATCGGCGGCATGCGCGAGCTGCTCGACCGCAGCCTGCGCGGCGACGTCCACGTGCAGTTCGAATTTCCCGACGGGCTCTGGCCAGTCGAGGTCGATCCCGGCGAGCTCGAGCTCGTGGTGCTCAACCTCGCCGTCAATGCGCGCGACGCCATGCCGACCGGCGGCTGCATCCTGGTGCGCGGCGAGAATCTTGCGGACTGGCGCGATGACGAGATCGCGGGCGATTTCGTCCGCCTGTCGGTGATCGACAGCGGGGTCGGCATGTCAGACGACGTTCGGCTGCGCGTGTTCGAGCCGTTCTTCACCACCAAGGATATCGGCAAGGGCTCCGGTCTCGGCCTCGCCCAGGTCTATGGATTCTCCAAGCAGTCGCGCGGCACGGTGCGGATCGAGTCGCAGCTCGGGCGGGGGACCACGATCGCGTTGTATCTGCCGAGATCCGAGCGCGCCGCATCGACGTCTCAGCGCCATCTCGTCGACTTCCATCACGCCCGCGCTCGGCACCGCGATCAGGGGCGAATTCTTCTGGTCGAGGACGACGCGGAGGTCGCCGCGCTGGTGAGCGAGATGCTGCGCCAGCTCGGCTATGAGGTGACGCATGCCGCGAGCGCTGCGGCCGCGCTCGGCGCGCTGGCCGACGGACGCGCAGTCGATCTCGTCTTCTCCGATGTCATGATGCCCGGCGGCATGAACGGCGTCGAGCTGGCGCGCGAGATCCAGAAGCGGCGCGGTGATATGCCGATTCTTCTGACCAGCGGCTATTCGGGGACCGCCGTTCACGCCGCTCAGGAGGCGGGCGTGCGCATCCTGTCCAAGCCCTACGGCGTCGATGAGCTCGCCGCCGCCATCGACGCCGCCAAGACGGAAAGCGTTCCGTCCCGCGCGCGGAGCTCTTGAGCGTACCGATCAAGAGCTCCGCGGAGTTTGCTCAGGACAGCGAGGGTGCTGCCTCCGCGGCGGCGTGCTCGATCACCGCTGCGGCATCGAGCACGAGGTCCTCGCGGAAGCGCGGTCCCACGATCTGCACGCCGATCGGAATGCCATCATGGACGCCGGTCGGCACGCTGATCGACGGCAGGCCGAGATAGGCGGTCGCGAACAGGAAGACGTGCGAGCGATACAGCCGGTCGACGCTGGCATCGCTCTCGAGATCCACGCCATAGGGCAGGGCCGTCTCCATCGCGACCGGGCACAGCACCAGCGGATGGTCCTGCATGAACGCCTGCCAGCGCCGCAGATAGGTCGCGCGCGCCGACGACGCCTTGATCAGGCCGGGCACGTCGAGCTCCGGCGTGCGGTTCATCATCAGCGCGAAGGCGCGCCGTGCCAGCGCATCGCCATGCTGCTCGACCTGCGCCGCCAGCGTCGCGCGCGATTCGCCTTGCGCGAAATCATTCCACCCCTTTGCCGCCGCGGCAACATCCGGCGGATCGCGCCAGCTCACCTCATAGCCTCCGCGATGCAGAATCTCCGCGGCCTTGCGCACGGCGGCCTCGACCTCCGGCGCGATGCCGACGCCGGCGGGATCGAGACAGACGGCGACGCCGGGATGATCGAGGCGCGGCCCCTCCAGCGGCATCGCGACGTGCCAGGGATCGCGCGGATCGGGCGCGGCCATGGCCGCGAGCGCCAGCCTTGCATCCTCGACATTGCGCGTGATCGCGCCCTGCACCGAGATCAGCTGCAGCGACAATTGCCGCTCCGATGGCGCCGTGCCGTTGAACGCCGGGACGCGTCCGAAGGACGGGCGCAGGCCGACCGTGCCGGTGCAATAAGCGGGATAGCGGATCGAGCCGCCGCCATCATTGCCATGCGCGATCGCGCACATGCCGGTGGCCGCGGCCACCGCCGCGCCGCCGCTGGAGCCGCCCGGCGTGCGATCGGGCCGCCACGGATTGAGCGTGCGGCCATGCAGCTCATTGTCGGTGAACCAACGCATCGAGAACGCCGGCGTGTTGGTGCGGCCGATGATCACGGCGCCGGCCTTGCGCAGATTGGCGACGACGGGGGCGTCGTCCTTGGCGATGTTGTCCTTGAAGGCGACAACGCCGTTGGTGGTCGGCAAGCCCTTTTGGTCGACATTGATCTTGGTCGTCACCGGCACGCCGTGCAGCGGCCCGAGCGTGGTGCCGGCGGCCACCATGCGGTCGGCCAGATCGGCTGCGGCCAGCGCCTCCTCGGCCTGCACCGAGACCACGGCGTTGAGCTCGGGATTGACCGCCGCGATGCGGTCGAGACAGGCCGTGACCGCCTCGCGGCTGGTGATCGTCTTGTTGCGGATGGCGGAAGCGAGTTGCGTGGCCGACCAGCGCCACAGCGGGGTATCCATGCGTAACGAACCTTTGCAATCAAAGCCAATGGCCGGGCGCGCCGCGATGCTACGCAGACCGCGCGTCACGCCCGAACGAGAGCCACCATAGGCGAATTGGCCGCGAGGGCCAAAATTCTTGTTCCGGTCCGGGAACTTTGCCCCGATGCCGCCGTTGCGTCGATATGTCCGCTCCCGCCTGCACGCGTTGGTGCGCGATGAGGTGGCACTGTCGCTGCCGGCCAGGGGGATGGATGATCAGTCGCGAGTTCGGGCGTACATTCTGGCGCAATCAAACCTCCGTCGACTACGCGCTTCCGGACCTCGCTGCCGGCCATCTCGAGGACCATGATTTCCGGCTGCTCGCGGACGGCATTCCCACGCTGTGCTGGATCGCCAATGGCGACGGCTACATCGTCTGGTACAATCGCCGCTGGCACGAATACTGCGGCAGCACGCCTGCGCAGATGGAAGGTTGGGGCTGGCAATCGGTGCATGACCCCGCGCAGCTTCCCTCGGTGATGGAGCGCTGGCAGGCCTCGATCTTAACCGGCGAGCCGTTCGAGATGACGTTTCCGCTGCGCGGGGCCGACGGCATCTTTCGGCCGTTCCTGACCCGCATCCAGCCGATGCGCGATGCGTCGGGCCGCATCCGGCGCTGGTTTGGCGTGAACACCGAAGTGTCCGCGCAAATGCAGGCCGAGCAGGCGCTGCGCGACAGTGAGACCCAGGCCCGTGCCGACGCCGAGCGCGTCCAGCTCGCGCTCGCGGCCGGCGCCATCATCGGCACGTGGGTCTGGGACATCCCCGCCAACCGCTTCACCATCGACGACAATTTCGCCGTCAATTTCGGTCTCGATCCGGAGCTCGGACGCGAAGGCCTGAGCCTTGAGCAGGTCACCATGACCGTGCACCCGGACGACCAGGCGGGGCTCGCGGCGGCGATCCGGGACGCCCTGGCGCGCGGCGGCGACTACGCGCATCAATATCGCGTCCGCCGCCGTGACGGTCGCTATCACTGGATCGAGGCCAACGGCCGCGTCGAGCTGCGCGACGGCCAGCCGCTGCGCTTCCCCGGCGTCCTTCTCGATGTCAATGCGCGTCACGCCGCCGAGGCGTCGCTGCGTGAGGCCGAGGAGCGGCTGCGCCTCGCAACCCAAGTCGCGGAGATCGGGTTCTGGGACTACGATCCCGCGACCGACGTGCTGATCTGGCCGCCGCTCGTCAGGGCAATGTTCGGCGTCGCCGATGACGTGCCGGTCACGATCGCCGACTTCTATGAAGGCCTGCATCCCGACGATCGCGAGCCGACGACCGCAGCCTTTGCAGCCGCTGCCGATCCCGTCCGCCGCGCGCTCTATGACGTCGAGTTTCGCACCATCGGCAGGAACGATGGCGCAATCCGCTGGCTCGCCGCCAAGGGCCGCGGCCTGTTCGATCAGGCCGGCCATTGCGTGCGCCTGATCGGCACCGCCATCGACATCACCGCACGCAAGGAGGCCGAAGCGCGCCTGCGCGATCTCAATGACAGCCTGGAGGTCGCCAATGAGGAGATCAAGCGCTACGCCCATGTCGTGAGCCATGATCTGCGCGCGCCGCTGGTCAACATCATGGGTTTTGCCCAGGAGCTGCAAAGCCAGCGCGACGAGATGTTCGACGCCGGCCGCCTGCCCAAGACCGATCCGCAGCGCCAGCAGGCCGAGCGCGACTTCGACGAGTCGCTGTCCTTCATCCGCGCGGCGACGCAGAAGATGGACGGGCTGATCAACGCCATCCTCAAAGTCTCGCGCCATGGCCAGCAGCCGCTGCATCCCGAGCCGCTCGACATGGAGGCGCTGGTGAAGAAGCTCGCCGATTCCATCCGCCATCAGACCGAGACGGCCGGCGCCGTGATCACGATCCAGCCGTTGCCCCGCCTGGTGGCCGATCCGCTCGCGGCCGGCCAGATCTTCGGCAATCTGCTCGACAACGCGGTCAAATATCTCGAGCCCGGGCGTCCGGGCCGCATCACGATCTCGGGCGAGGCGCGCAGCCGCGAGGTGGTGTTTCGCGTCGCCGATAATGGAAGGGGCATCCGGCCCGAGGACCAGGCGCGGGTGTTCGAGCTGTTTCAGCGCGTCGGCAAGCGCGACCAGCCGGGCGACGGCATCGGGCTTGCGCATGTGAAATCGCTGGTCGGGCGCATGCACGGCAGCATCTCGCTCACCTCCGAGGCCGGCGTTGGCACGACGTTTACCGTAACCTTGCCGCGCGCAGCGGCCAACTAAGCGCGTCTGCAAATCAGTCCTGCGTGGAACGCGGGACGATTTTGATTTGCCGCAACGGCAGCGGCTCTCCTTTCCGGAACATTGCCGTCAACGGAAAGGAGATCGAGTCATGTGGCTCAGCAAGGACGACTTCCGCATCAAGGCGGACAATTTTGATTTATCGAATGGCCAGAACATTCTTCGCATCATCTGCGGATTGTTTCTGTTTCCGCACGTTGCCGGAAAATTCGCCGCCGGCACAGTGTCTGCTGCAACTGCCGGCTTCTTCGCCAAGGCCGGCTTCCACCCGCCGGAGGTCTGGGTTGTGATCGCTGCCGCCTCCGAAAGCGCCGCCGGAATCGCGCTGGTGCTCGGCATCTGCACCCGCTTCGCCGCCCTCGGCGCCACCGCGCTGCTGCTGTTCGCCGTCTACGCGCTGCAGGTCGTGAAGGGCTTTGGCTGGACCTGGAACACCGGGGGCTATGAGTATCCAGTGTTCTGGGCGATCACCTCCTTCGTGGTCGCGCTGGAGGCCTGGAAGGCGCATCTCGCCCAGGCCAAGCCGCGCGTCAGCGCCATGCCCGCAAGCGCCGCGGCCTGATCGCGCCGACAGCTCAGACAATCAGAGCCGCCCTCGTGCGGCTCTCGTGTTTTCGGGTCGAGCGGCTTCCTCGGAACGCCTCGCGGTGCGCGCCGTTCTCCTCGCGTCATCTGCGTGCATCCGAGGCGGAATCCATGCCGGTCTGGTTGTCCGCGGGCCTGTGGGGCCTGCTCGGCGCATCCTCGCTGCTCGTCGGCGCGGCGCTCGCTTACATCGTCAAGCTGCCGCGCTGGGCGACCGCAGGCATCATGTCGTTCGGTTGCGGTGTGCTGATCTCGGCCGTCGCCTACGACCTGCTCGAGGACGGCTTTCAGGAAGGCGGCATCTGGCCGATCGTCGGCGGCGCGATCACAGGCTCGATCGCCTATGCGCTGGCCGATTGGCTGGTGTCGCGCAACGGCGCGCATCATCGCAAGCAGTCCGGAGAGGGCGAGCAGCAGAGCGCGGCGCAAGGCGGCGGCCTCGTGATCGCGATCGGCTCGCTGCTCGACGGCATTCCCGAAAGCATCGTGCTCGGCCTCGGTCTGCTCGCCGGCCAGGGCGTCAGCCTCGCGATGCTCGCGGCGATCTTCCTGTCGAACCTGCCCGAGGGGCTGTCGAGCGCGCTCGGCATGAAGGCCGCGGGGCGCAGCAGGAGCTACATCTTCGGCCTGTGGGCTGCGATCGTCGTGCTCTCTGCGCTCGCCTCCGCGATCGGCGCCGCGGCCTTCGGCGGCGCGCCGCCACAACTCGTCGCCGCGGTCAACGCCGTCGCCGCAGGCGCGCTGCTGACGATGGTGGTGAACACCATGATCCCCGAGGCCGTGAAAGGCGACCGGAATCTCACCGGCAGCCTCGTCGTGCTCGGATTGCTGGTCGCGTTCTCGCTGTCGAACCTCGGCGCATCCTGAGCCGTTCCGGGGCCGACCGCCGTATCGCGTTGGAACGCCGGCCTGCGAGCGGATTTTGTGTTCGCCGAGTGTCATTGCGTGAGGAACGGACCGGAACGACATGGATCTGCTTGGCGTGCCGCTGATCGGCCTCAATGCCGAGAACGGCAAGAAGCTCATTCTGACCGTGGTACTGGTGTTCGCCGCACTGCTGCTGCGCCGCGCAGCCACGCTTGTGATCTCGCTCTTCCTGCAGCGCCACCATGAGCGCGCCGCGTTCTGGAGCCATCAGGCGACGAGTCTTGCGATTGCCGTTCTGCTGATCCTCAGCGTGCTGTCGGTGTGGTTCGATGATCCGGCGCGGCTGACCACGGCGGCGGGTCTGATCACCGCGGGCCTTGCGTTCGCGCTGCAGAAGGTGATCACCTCGATTGCCGGCTATCTCGTGATCCTGCGCGGGCGCACCTTCTCGGTCGGCGACCGCATCACCATGGGCGGCGTGCGCGGTGACGTCATCGCGCTCGGCTTCATCCAGACCACCATCATGGAGATGGGCGAGCCGCCGGACGTGCAATCGGCCGAGCCCGCGGTGTGGGTGCGCAGCCGCCAGTTCACCGGGCGCATCGTCACCGTCACCAACGACAAGATCTTCGACGAGCCGATCTACAACTACACGCGCGACTTTCCCTTCATCTGGGAGGAGATCCGCATTCCGATCGGCTACAAGGCCGATCGCGCCAAGGCCGAAGCGATCCTGCTCGCGGCGGCCGAGAGGCATGCGGCGACGCAGGCGCGGCTCGGCGCGGAGGCTCTGGCGCAGATGCATGCGCGCTATTTCGTCCGCAGCGCCGAGGTCGATCCCGTCGTCTTCATCCGCCTCACCGACAATTGGATCGAGCTGACCTTGCGCTTCCTGGCCGATGCCTTGTCGGTCCGCCGCCTGAAGGACGCCATCAGCCGCGAGATCCTGGCCGAGCTCCAGGCCAACCGGATCGAGATCGCCTCGTCGACCTTCGAGATCGTGGGGGTTCCGCCGGTGCGGATCGTGCGAGGCGGCTCCGACAGCATGCAAACGTGAAGGGCGGCGAAGGGACTCGCGCTGAGCGATCAGCGCTTATCGGCCGGGTTCCATCCAGTTCAGAATTCCGCAGGCGGTGCATCTGAACATGCGCTCCGCGTCTCCCGTGCGCGGGTTCAGGATGCTCAGCAGAGGCCCCGCGGGCTGACCGCAGCTCCGGCATGGGGGCGGATCGGTCCGATTGCCGCTGAGACGGCTATTGTTGGTCTTCGACACGTCTGACATCACGATCCCACAACTCACGAGATCAATCGTCGGATCAGTTCATCCGCGCAATTCGGTATAATACGGTGCCGATTGCGCCAAAGGTCTGACGCTGCCTCGCGGAACCGACCAAGTGTAAGGTGGACGGCCGCAACCTCCGTCATCCGCTCACGGCCGCCCAGGGCGGACGAGCACCGGGATCTGTCGCGCGGATCGCTTTCATCGGCGCCGCCGGGAGCTTAGATCCCGGGTGCAAGCGTCTGCGGGCAGTTCGTCAGTCGCGCCGGCGTGCCGACGGCGGTGCAGCCGGCCGGCACATCACGGGTGACCAGCGCGTCGGCGCCGATCTTGGCGGAGTCGCCGATCGCGACGTCGCCCAGGATCGTCGCGCCCGAGGAGATCAGCACCCCCCGGCCGATCCGCGGCGCGCGGCCGGGCAGCGCATCCTGCCGTCCGATCGTGACGTTCTGCAGGATGGTGACGTCATCGCCGACATCCGCATACGCACCGATGACGATGCCGGTGGCATGGTCGAGGAAAACAGCGGCTCCAAGCCGGGCCGAGGGATGGATGCTCACCTGGAGAGATGTGGAGGACTCCGCCTGCAGCAGCAGCGCCAGATCGGGCCTGTCGTTCGTCCACAGCCAATGCGAGACGCGATAGGCCTGCAGCGCGACATATCCCTTGTAGTTCAGCAGCGGCGGCAGCAATGCCGTGGTGGCGGGATCGCGCTCCGCGATCGCGCGAAGATCATCCGCCGCGGCGTCGATCAGCGCCGGCGCAGCATGCTGCGCGTCACGCGCGATGCGGGCGAGACGCGTCCGCTCGGCATCATGCCTGGCCAGCCGTGCGCCGATCTGGTGCGCGATCATGCTGCCGAGATCGGGATGGTCGAGGATTGCTGCCGACACGGCCCGGCCGAACACGGGATCGGCAGCCGCGCTCGACCGGGCTTCGCGCAGGATCGACTGCCAAAGCGAGCGGCTGAGCGCGTTCGGGAGGGCGACCATGATCAGGCTCCTCGGTTGCCGACCAACGAGCGAGCACGGTAACATGGACGCAGCTTCATCAAAATCCCGGCTGGCCACGACCGGCCGTTAAGCGGTGATCGCCTTGCCCCGTCGCATTCACATCACCGGCGCCTCCGGCTCCGGGACCACCACGCTCGGCCGCCGCGTTGCGTCAGTGCTCGCCATCCCGCATCACGACACGGACGACTACTTCTGGAAGCCCACCGATCCGCCCTATGTCGAGATGCGGCCGGCGTCCGAGCGGCTGCGGCTGATGGCCGAGATGTTCGTGCCGCGTCCCGGATGGGTGCTGAGCGGATCCTTGGCGGGCTGGGGTGATCCGCTGATCTCCCAGTTCGACCTCGTCATCTTCATCACCATCGCCAAGGAGCTCCGGCTGCAGCGCGTCCGGGCTCGCGAAGCCACGCGCTACGGTGCTGCCGCCGTTGCACCCGGCGGCGCACGCCATCGCGACACCGAAGACTTCGTCGCCTGGGCCGCCGCTTACGACGAGGGCGACAGCGTCAGCCGCACGCGGGCGAAGCACGAGACGTGGCTGGCCACGCTGCCATGTCCTGTGCTGCGCCTCGACGGCGAACGTCCGATCGAGGAGCTTGCTGAGCGGGTGGTGACGGCGGCATCGCAACTTTGACCGCAGTTTGGCGGGTCGGAGACGAAGGAGGAAACCTCCGATCTTAGCGCCCGCGCTCGGCTCCGCCATTCACCTGAATGATCTGCGCCGTGACATGCGCGGCTTCCGCCGAGGCGAGCCAGCCGATCGTCGCCGCGATGTCGGCGGGCGTGCCTGCGCGCCCATTCATTGTCTCGTCGATCCTCGCTTTCAACTGCGCCTCGCTCACCGCCGCGCCGAAGAATTCCGTGTCGGCGACGTAGCCGGGCGCGACGACGTTTACCGTGATGCCGCGCGGTCCAAGCAGCTTGGCAAGGTCGGCGGAGTAGGGGTGCAGGGCGGCCTTGGATGCGCCGTAAGACCCTTCGCCCGATCCGCGATAGGCCGCGATCGAGCTGACGAAGATGATCCGGCCGCCCGGCGCACGCAGGCGCGGAACGAGCGCTTCGGTGAGCAGCACGGCCGTGAGCGTATTGACACGAAGATTGTCGATCCAGCGCCGCGCCACGCCCGCCAGACCGTCCTCATAGGTGCCGGCGGGGGCGCGCCGCGCCACATGGCCGCCAGCGGCATTCACGAGCACGTCGACGGCTGCGAACCGCTGCTCCAGCGTCGTTCGCACGGCTTCGACCTCGCCCACATCGGCGAGGTCGGCGGTGATCGCCAGCGGCGCCGGCGCCTCCGGCTGCTCCGCGGCCATCGACGCGGCTGCGGCTTCGAGCACGCCTGCGCGGCGGCCAATGATCACGATTTGAGCCCCGCGCCTCGCAAAGCTTCGCGCCGTCGCAAGCCCGATCCCCGTGCCGCCCCCGCTGATCACGACCACTTGCGTCATGGATCAACTCCATAAATCGCGGCGTGCTCTCGTCTGACAGCGCCTGTCGCAGAGCGGCAACCTCGCTGATGCATTTTCGCATCTCCGATGAGGGACGATAGACTTGCCGGCGACGTCCTAGCGATCACGCCTTGTCCGGCGCCAGTTGCCACAAGGTCGCGTAGTTCATGATCGGGCGTTCAAAGACGGCGCCGGCCGCGGCGAACTTCTGCCCAAGTTCGATCATCGGTCGGAACGTGTCCATCTGCTTGGCGGCGGCAAGATCGGTCCAGACGCTAACATTGCTCAATGACGACGTCGCCTCATCGGCGCCGGCATAATAGGCGAGCAGCCCGCTCATCGCTTCGATCCCCGGCCGCAAGATCGGATCGGCCTCGATCATCATGGCCCGCAAGGTCGCGAACTTGTCGGGTGAGCATCGCAGGATGGAGACGCGAACGACCGGCAATGACATGGTCAGTTTTCCTCATCGCAGAGAGACGCCAGAGCGGAGCCCCATCAAGGCAGCGAAGCCGGTGATCGCCTCTGGCGGACGCTACGGTACGTCATCAAGACCGTATCCGACCCAGCGTCGTTTTGCTATCCGTCGGCCACTCTAGGCGTGCGATCTCCGGCAGGCGTTCGACTGCTTCAAGCCCTTCTCCTGCCGCAACCGGCAGACTGTCAGAAACACCTCGTGCTGTGCGACCCTGCACGCGCGGAGATCCGCGAAATAGTTGTGCTGAACCAGGGTCTCGCAGATGCGCCGGCTCCGCCAATCGGTGGCCTCGGCCGCGGTCGAAGCGAGCATTGCGCCCATCAGGGCCAAAAGCATGATCAATCGCATGTCAAGGACACTTCCATGCCAGCCGCTTTAGCTCTGATTTGATGATCTCTACCGCAGGATGTGATAAATCAGCATAGAGCGGCGTCCAGACTTTGGTCAAGCGACGCTCCATTGTCTTGCCGTCCGAATGGATCAACATCACAGTCCGGAGGTCGCGCCCTCACTCGCCGCCCATTTCCAATTGTCCGGCAAGAAGCCGTGAGCAAAGGGCCGGACAATGAGCGCGACGGCGGTAATCCTCCGACGCTTCTCCTTCGTGAGACCGCATTGGAGAACATCGAGGAGCGGCCCCGCGCCCATGCTCATAAACGTGTTACATCCGGGAGAGGGCATGAGAACGATTGTCGAAATCCAAGCGTCAGACCCACTGATGCCGGAGGTCTATGCGTTACGCCACAGTGTGTTTGTGGTCGAACAGGGAGTTCCGGAACATATGGAAATCGACGTTCACGATGAGACCGCCCTGCATCTTGCAACTGTCTGCAATGGCCGCGTCATCGCGACCTTGCGCATGCTGGCCAATGGCGCCACCGCAAAGATCGGCCGAATGGCGGTGGCGGCATCAGCGCGGAAGCAGGGGCTCGGACGGGAGTTGATGCAGTTCGCTGCGGCTGTCGCACGTCAACGCGGCGTCGAGGAAATCGTCCTCAGCGCACAGCTTTCGGCATGCGAATTCTACCGGCGGCTCGGGTATGATGAGGAAGGGGCGTCGTTCGAAGACGCCGGCCTGCCGCACGTCGTGATGCGCAAGCGCCTGAGCCGGTGAGGCTCACGTTGCGATCGTCGCGATGATAAAGGCTGCGCTGCCCCAAGTTGCCACAAGGTCGCGTAGTTCATGATTGGGCGTTCGTCAGGACGAGCTGCCTCTCGACCGCGGCGCATTCCCGTCAGCGGCTTCTGAGCGAAGGGCTCGGGGATGGCATTCTTCTCCGCCGCCGCGGTCTGCGTTGCCTTCAAGACTGTCGCAAAATGACGTGGTGCAGGCTGCCACGCATCCGACAGTAGCGCGGTGGCGGCTCTAACGACGTTCTTGCGCTATACGCGGACCAGGCTCGCGTCATGATTGCGAGATTGGATCCTTCGAGGGTCTCAAGGCGATCGGCACCACATGCATGCCGACGCCCGCGAGAACGATAGCGGCGGACATCAGGACGCGTGCATTCAGGTGCTCTCCCAGTAGGAGCGCAGCCAGCGCAACGCCGAATACGGGGATCAAGAGTGCGACAGGGGAGGTGGACGCTAGCCCAATCGACGCAATGGCTCGTGCCCACAATATCTGTGCCACGACGAATGATGCAATCGCGACATAGGCGACGGCCAGCCAGCCAACGAGCGGCGCTCGCGTCAGCGCCTCTGCGACCTGCGGGGCCTCCGGCAGCATCAACGTGCGGGCGGCCCACACGGCAGGGAGACAGATCAACGCGCTCGCGCTCTGCAAACGGATAACTCGCTCAGACGTTTGCTTCAAGGTCATGTTCGCCACGGCCCAGCCCGCGGCCGATAGCAAGCATACGAAGCTCGCAACCATCGGCGCCTGTCTTCCGCCGGCAGCCAGCACGCCGACAAGACCAGCTATGCCCATCACGCTTCCCAAAATGGTGGTCGCGCGCACCTTTTCGCCCAAGAACAGGAAGCCAAGAGCCAGAGAGATGAAGACCTGGAATTGGAGCAGCAACGCTGCGAGCCCGGGTGACAAGCCCAGCTGAATTGCAAAGGTGGAGAGCAGGTACTGTCCGATGCCAGAGCCGATCGTGTACGTGATCAGCGTACGCGCAGACACGTCGGGCCAGCCGACAAAAGGAACCAGCGCGGCAATGAGAGCAAAGCGCAATGTCGTCAACAGATATGGATCGAAGTAGTCAAGAGCGATTCGTACGGCAACAAAATTGCCTCCAAAAAGAACGGCTGCACAGAATGCGGCAATGTAAGCATTACGCTTGAGCATCACGCGCGCACGGTCCGACAGAAAACATGGACGAGCATAGTTACCGCCATACTCGCGATGAGATCTCTGCTCATTGCGCACAATATCGTGAACCGTCGGCTTATCATCGAGATGTTGAAATGGTTCACTATTGCAACCCGTTCCTATTTCCGTCCGGTCTATAGACCAGTTTGTGTCGATAGCAACTAATATGTCTGCAGTGTGTCCTGCGTGCAGCGTATTGCTGAGTTTGTCACGCATGTCGGGTGTTACGATTAATTATTTCAATTCGATTCCCTTCGTCGTTTTTTTTGATGAGGTGCGCTTGCGTTAAGGTGCACCCTAAAGTAGATGATCGCGGCGCTCGCGGATTGGCCGATGAGAGCCCTACAACTCGATATGGAGCGACGCCTAAGGATCCTGCGGCGGTCTTCTTGGCGTTGTCTCGCGCACTCATGGCATCATCTCACCAGAGGCTATCGGAGGTGAAGGAGAATGCGTGCCTAGGGAGCTTCGCAGGACTCGATCAGCGAATTTAGAATCTAGATGGAAATCCCGATATGCGGCAGCGGCACACCGGGGCAAGACGAAAGACGATCGATATGGCAATTCGAAAGATACGATGCTTCGACGATCTGCGCTCCATTCCAGACAAGGCAGCACCAATCGTAACCTTGTTTAGTGGCGGTCTCGACAGCTCGTATCTACTGTCCTTCATGTTTGAGGCGGGATTCACCAATGTGACTGCGCTTTGTGTCGATCTCGGCGAGGGAGTCGAGGTCGAGACGCTAGAGAGGACTGCCAAGCGATTTGGTGCGGAGCTTCTGATCCAAGACGGTAGAGTCGAGTTTGCGGATCGGTACGTGAAACCTGCACTTAAAGCGCACGCGAAATATCTCGATATATTTCCTGTGAGCTCGTCGCTTGCGCGTCCCTTGATCGCGCAGCGTGCGGTCAGCGCAGCGCTTGAACGCGACGCGGTGGCCGTGTTGCACACGGCCAACCAGTCGCAAAACAGCTTGCGCCGTCTGAATACGGCCATTGCGGCCGAACCCTATTCGGGGCTCTTTGGCAGTCCTTACGAATACAGTGCTCTGTCGCGCGAAGACAAGGCGAGGTCGTTGGCGCGTTACGGCCTCGCCTATTACACCGGTCGAAAGTTAAGCGGCGATGCGAACATCTGGTGCAGGGAGTTCGAGTCGGGGCCGTTGGACAATCCCGAGAACTTCAAGTTGCCCGAAGAAGCATTCACGTGGTCGCGACGTCGAGACGGCCTCGCGCCGTGCTCGATCACTCTCGGTATTGAGCAAGGCGAGCTTGTCGAGATCGACGGGCAATCGGTGGCTTTTGCCGATGCAATCGCTCGGCTCAATGAGCTCGTCGGATCCTACGGCTTCGGCCGGTTTCTCGGACTGGAGCACCTCGACGAAGGTGAAAAGGTTCTTGAAGTGCGCGAAGCGCCGGCGGCGTTCATCTTGATGAAGGCGCTTCGGCATCTCGAAACTGCAACTTTGTCTGCGAACTCCATTGTTCTGAAACAGGCCCTTGAGAGGAGCTGGACGCTCGAAGCCGTGGAAGGGCGATGGAAGTCGGACGTAAAACTGGCGGCGGAAGCAGGTATCGTGTCGCTCGCGAAACGTGTAACCGGCGCCGTTCGCTTCGATGTCGATTATCAGTCCTGCCTGCCGAGCTCAATTCGCGCTGAAAAGCCCCTGTACATTACGGACCGCGACGCTTGGGAAATCGACAAGGCCCGGGAACGTGGTACGCGCTCCCGCGCCGACTTCTTGCGGAACTATTCAGACGTTTCTCTCGAACTCAACAACCGTCCTTCTGTCGTGGAAAGTGTCGCCTGATGTTGGCTGCTATGAACACCAAAACCGCTGCCTCTCCGCTTATTGATGCATTGGTAGGGGCGGGTTACTGGACGGGCCAAGGCCCAACGAACTTCAAAGATTGGGACTTTTACGACCCGCAGAGCTGGCACGAATTCGCCGGATGTTGGGATGATCTCCTGCTCGACGAGTATATGCGCGACGGTGGCACATACCGCTTTCGCCGGTACAGCCAGCTTCGCTATGATGGGAATAGCGGGGAAATGACTCTGCTCCCCCACGCCCCCTACGAACAGTCTGCGATGATAAATAAGCTGAATGGAGGCTTCTTGCGGTACTTCGAACCGATCGAGGATCGGTTCCTGAAGAACGCCTTCTTCCAGGGGCTGATGCGTTGGCTGGGGAGCAGCTATAGTGCGGCTTCTGGTCACAGAGCTTGGAACATCAAGCTGCATCCCTACCGTATTGTCGCAACCGAGGGCGCTGGGGAGCCTAGCCCCGAGGGGCTGCATCGCGACGGCGTCGACTACATTTGCTCATTCTTAGTGCGGAAATGTAACGTCGATGGTGGTGTAACAACCGTGACTGACGCCGAGGAGAAAGAGCTGACCCGGGTCACGCTTGAGATGCCCGGCGACATCGTGATCGGCGATGACAATGCCACCAAGCATGGGGTGAGCCCGATCCAGATCATCAACAAGAAGAAATCCGTCGCCTACCGTGATGTGTTGGTCGTCGCGTTTACGAAAGACTGACCTTTGACGCTGTCGAGGGCAACCGTTGTCTATCGCGCTCGGTTGTCCTCGTCTTCTTTCATCGTGGTCTGGCTCCGGCCCATGCCGCAGGCGTCCGCCGATGGCAGACGCCTGCAGGCACAAGTTGCTCAATCGGCCAGGCGGAGGGTCAAGAACTGGTTGTGCGGGCTGGCCTGATAGCTGGCGAACGGCTCGCAGGAGACGAAGCCGACGCTGCGGTACAGTGCGACGGCAGGGGCATGCAGCTCCGCAGTCCCGGTCTCCAGGCTGAGTCTTGCATATTTCCGCTTGCGAGCTTCGGCGACGATATGCTGCAGAAGCGCGCGACCGACGCCGGTGCGCCGTGCAGCGGGGGCAGCGCGCATCGATTTCACTTCGCCATGTGCTTCATCGAGCTGCTTCAGCGCACCAAATCCAAGCAGTGTCTGGCCCTGCCAGGCTGTCCAGAACGTCACGCTTGCTGCCGAAAGGCCGCTGGCATCGAGCGCTTGCGCATGCTCGCCCATGACGCTCTGCAGTTCTGCCAGGTGATGTGCCAACAGGGGAGCAACATACGGCGCCGTGGGATCGTCTTGTCTAATATCCACCGTGGACCTCTGTAGTTATCGAGGACCGCGTTCTAGCACGACACGTCGGCAGGCGCGCGCGATTTGTCGTTATCGAGGGGTGGCGTTATTGACAGCGCGTTTGCTGGAGCGGGTTGTCCCTCGCCGCTCGTGGCGCCGAAGGCTGCAGCCTGTCATGAATGTCTGATCGAAGATTGTGCAAGCCGCGGCTTGGATTCCGTTCATGGCGTCGAACGGCCGGGGTGCAGTCATTCGCGTTCGTCCCACAGCTCTCGGTACGAATTTGGAAGACGCAGCTCTGCCGCACGTGGTGATACGCAGGTGGCTGAGCCGGTGAGGCTCGTGTTGCGATCGTCGCGACGTTCATGGCCTGCATGGTTGCGAACTTGTCGGGCGGACATCGCAGGATGGACACGCGAACGACGGGCAAGGACATGGCCGATTTCCTGATCATGGCAGGGGCATCGGACTGCAAGCCTAGCGGGTGGTGGCCAAGGCGGCAAATGGCGGCGATCATGAAGATTTCGCTTTCGCTTTTCCAGAAAATGTGCTCTACTGCCTCCATCCTGCTTCGCCACGAGGGGCGTATCGCGATCGTCACGACATGTGAGGCGGGGAGGCGATGGCCGCTGGCTTGCCGCAGCGCATATCCGTGCGCGGACGAACGGCAGTTGGCGGACGCGAAGTCGTGTGGTCCTGGCGCCGCGACGCTGGCGCCAAGCTGTCGGGCGATGATCCCGACGGCGACGGTGGCTAAAGAGCCGTACACCGAGGAGATCACGATATAAGCGTGAAGACCATCGCGCAGGGAATGCCGGAGTTCGGCTGAACCTGTGGTGACTGCCGCCTGCTTTTTTGCTGCAGGCGGGCCATGGGTTGCGGCCAGCGCCCGGCATTCCCTGCGCCCTCGTGATCCTCCGAGGGGCTGTCGATCTGCATCCCCCGGGCGCATGGCGTCGCGGGATCACACTGCCGCGTCCGAAAGCTCGACCGACACGGCAGAGCGAGCATTCGGCGCCAAGCGCCGCTTCCGATCAAGGCCAGGAGACCCGATCGCCATCCGAAAGGCGGGCAGCCGGTGGCCGATTGCCCAGCGCCGGGTGCTCGCGCCGCGGCCGGATTTGATCTACACGGAGGCGTTCACGATGGACCGTTCATGACGTCTCGCGCGCACCGGCGCTGAAGGACAAATCCGGAGTTGCATATGTCCAGCCAAGCCTCGCCTCTCACCCTCGCTGCGGAAACGACCGGGATCCTGACCTCGCTCGGCGTTGCGCCGGAGCGACTGCGCGGCGGGACGCGTGCCGCGCGCTCTCCGATCACCGGCGAGGTGCTGGCGCAAGTCCATGACGACGCCAGCGCGGACGCGACCGCCGTGATCGCCCGCGCCCATGCCGCCTTCTTGCAGTGGCGGCTGTTGCCGGCGCCGAAGCGCGGCGAGCTGGTGCGGCTGCTCGGTGAGGAGCTGCGCGCCAACAAGGCGGCGCTCGGCCGGCTGGTGTCGATCGAGGCCGGCAAGATCGTCTCCGAGGGCCTCGGCGAGGTCCAGGAGATGATCGACATCTGTGATTTCGCCGTCGGCCTGTCGCGTCAGCTCTATGGCCTGACGATCGCGACCGAGCGTGCCGAGCACCGCATGATGGAGACCTGGCATCCCCTCGGTGTGACCGGCGTCATCTCGGCGTTCAATTTTCCGGTCGCGGTCTGGGCCTGGAACGCTGCGATCGCGCTGGTGTGCGGCAACAGCGTCGTCTGGAAGCCGTCGGAGAAGACGCCGCTGACGGCGCTCGCGACCGACGCGCTGCTGGCGCGGGCCATCGCCCGCTTCCGCCGCGAGGGCGGTGAGGCGCCGGAGGGACTTTCCGGGCTGCTGCTCGGCGGCCGGGCCGTCGGCGAGATGCTGGTCGACGATGCACGCGTGCCGCTGGTGTCGGCGACGGGCTCGACCGCGATGGGCCGCGTCGTCGGCGCCTGCCTCGCCGGCCGTTTTGCCCGCGCCATCCTCGAGCTCGGCGGCAACAATGCTGCGATCGTGACGCCCACGGCCGATCTCGATCTCACCCTGCGCGCGGTCGCTTTTGCGGCCATGGGCACCGCCGGCCAGCGCTGCACCAGCCTGCGCCGGCTGTTCGTGCACGCCGACGTCTATGAGCAGTTGGTGCCGCGGCTGAAGCAGGCTTACGCGTCGGTTGCGATCGGCAATCCGCTGGAGCAGGGCACCTTGATCGGCCCGCTGATCGATCGTGGCGCCTATGATGCCATGCAGGATGCCCTGAGCGCCGCGAAGGATCACGGCGGCCGTGTTTTCGGCGGCGAGCGCATCAGCGTCGGCGGTCTCGACGAGGCCTATTACGTGCGGCCGGCGCTGGTCGAGATCGCCACGCAAGCGGGGCCGGTCGAGCGCGAGACCTTCGCGCCCATTCTCTACGTGATGCCGTATCGCGACCTCGATGCCGCGATCGAGCTGCACAACGCGGTGCCGCAGGGCCTGTCCTCGTCGATCTTCACCAACGATCTGCGCGAGGCCGAGCTGTTCGTCTCATCGCGCGGCTCGGATTGCGGCATCGCCAACGTCAATATCGGGCCGTCCGGCGCCGAGATCGGCGGTGCGTTCGGCGGCGAGAAGGAGACCGGCGGCGGCCGCGAGTCAGGCTCGGATTCGTGGAAGGCCTATATGCGCCGCGCCACCAACACCGTGAACTACGGACGCAGCCTGCCGCTGGCGCAGGGCGTCAAGTTCGACCTGGGGTGATCGCTGCGATGTTTGCTGTCAGCGGAACTGCTTCGCCGCGTTGCGCGTTGCGCGCTGACAAGGAGATGCACCATGGCAGCAAAGAAGAAGACCTCGACCGCCAAGTCTGCGGAAAAATCGGCACGCGGACGCAAGCAGGATCGCGCCCGCGTCGCAAGCGGTCAGGACTACGAGGTGCGTTACGAGGCCAAGAAGACCGGTCGTTCGGCATCGGCCGTGAAGAAGGCGGTCAAGAAGGTCGGCAACAGCCGCAAGAAGGTCGAGCGCAAGCTCGCGCGTTAGGATCGTCAGTTCGGCTTCGGCCGCTGCGGCGGCCGGAGCGATCCCCTGGCCCAGCCGAGCGCCTTCGGCGAATGCAGCGGATCAGGCCCGTCGCAGACCGGACAGATCGGCTCACGCGGCCTGGCTGTCGCGCCGAGTCCGACATCCGCCTTTCCGTCCGAGATCGCATCGTGCTGCCGCTCACGGATTGCGAGCGGACGGCCGCAGGTCGGACAAGGCTTACGGATGAGCCATTGGGCAGGACGTTTCAGCACGACGACGTCTCCCGGTTGAATATTCAGGCTAGGACATCTTCGGGCCGTGGCGGAATCACTTATTTGAATCGCGGCAAATCTTCCGGTTCGTCTGGCGTCGGACAGTCGGGACAGCTGTCGCCGATCGCGCCGAGGACGTCCTCGATCGCAGCGAGCGCCTCAGAACTGAAGACGCCGCGCGGCGGATCGTCGCTGGCGGCGCGACGCGCGCGGGCAACGGCATGGGGATCGCCGCGCTCGCGCATCCAGCCATGCTCCTCGCATTCGCTGATCGCGCCGGCGTCGCGCAGGATGCTGATCGCCCAGCGTTCGAGATTTGGGCTCGCTTGGCGGCGCGGATGGACAGGTGGCATGAGCAACCGGGGACATAGGTGACAGATCTGACCGACGACATAGTTGACACAATTCTCGTTTTGTTCAGATCTTCAATTGTTGTGGTTTTTGCTGCGTTTGCCGCTGTGGACCCTGTGGGCAACGCGTAGCGTTGTCCACAAGTCCACGGCGCTTTCGCTTCGGCGGCCTGAGCAGGTGCTTCTTTGGATCGATGGTACCGAGCAGGACGGGTCCATAGCTCACAGTCCAGCCCGTCTCGGTTTCCAAGAGGCCGACCGGCTCACCCGCGAGCGCCTGGTTGATGTAGATCGTTTCGCCGCCCCACCTGATCTCGCCATTGTGGCGAACACGCCGGACATCCCTGTCCGCTTCGTATTCGGGTGAGCGCAGCACGCCATGATAGGCGCGCGGCGAGGGACGATAGCGCTCGGCTGGCGTTGCGTTGTCGAGAGCCTCGTGCGGCCGTTCTTCGTTGAAGATGCGCTGGAAGCTCTGAAAGCGCTTGATCTGCTCGCGCAACGTTCGGGCCGGCGGCTTCGCGGTGTCCTGCAACAACGTCAGGTGCATACGTTCGTGGCGGCCGTTCTGCTGCGGCTTGCCGGGCGTGATGCGCTCCGGTGTGACGCCGGCCTTGATCAGCTTCACCGATAGCCGCGACAACCCGCCCGCACCCTGTGATGCGAAGGGTGCGCCATTGTCCGATCGCATCCGCAGCGGCAGGCCAAATTCGCGGAATGCCGCATCCAGCACGGGCCAGACATGCTCACCGTCGGTACGCTGCAACGGCAGGCACCGCAGCAGACAGCGGCTCTCTGCGTCCGTCAGCGTGAGCGGTTCGCAACGGGTGCCATCCGCAGTCAGAAACCAGCCCTTGAAGTCGATGCACCAGACATCGTTGGCTTGCTCGCAATCGGCAAATGGAAAGCTCGAAGGAGGGCTGCGGCGACGAATCTTCCGCTTCACCGTGAGACCCTCGCGGTCAAACAGCGCTCCGATCGTGCTGGCCGCGGGCCATGTCGTGCTGGGCCGCTTCCGCTTGAGAAAGGCGCGTACCTTCGCTGGTCCCCAGGTCGGATGAGCCCGTCGGACTTCGAGGCAGAGCTCGGCGATCTTCCCCGAGATTGCTTGGGGGTGATGCAAAGGCGCTCGGGACCTGTCGAACAGACCCTCCAAACCCTCCTCCTGGTAGCGGTGCCACCACTTGTAGCCCTGCTGCCGGCTGATCCCGAACTCCCGACAGAGTGCCGCAAACGACTTCTCTCCCGCTTCAACTGCCAACACAAAACGCATCCGTTCGTCCACAGCGCAGGTTTCCTTCCAGCCCATCGGCAAGTCCTCCTGCCGATCACCTCAACCTGTCACCCATGTCGTCGGTTTGTTCTGTCACCTATGTAGCCGGTTTGGACCGGCATCGGCTCTCTCCAGCCATGGAGAATCCATGAATCCTCCGGCGTTTCCAGGCTCCGCCTGCAGGGCAGGGATTCCAAAATGGAAGGGCTGGGTTCTGTCAGAGGGGGCGGCGCTTGCGGCTTGAGATTACCGCGGGCCGGGGCCATCCTGGGCGGAGCTTTGTGACAGGGGTACAAACAGGGATGCAGATCAAGACCAACGAGGATGTGCTCCTCATCATCGATGTGCAGAACGATTTTTGTCCGGGCGGCGCGCTCGCGGTCGCCGACGGCGACGCCGTGGTGCCAGTGATCAACCGGCTGAGCGCGATGTTCGATCATATCGTGCTGACCCAGGACTGGCATCCGGCGGGACACAGCTCGTTCGCCTCCAGCCATCCCGGCAAGGCGCCGTTCGAGAGCGTCACGATGCCCTATGGGCCGCAGACCCTGTGGCCGGATCACTGCATCCAGGGCACGCCGGGCGCGGCGTTTCATCCAGGGCTTTCGACCGACAAGGCGCAGATGATCATCCGCAAGGGGTTTCGCGGCAGCATCGATTCCTATTCGGCATTCTTCGAGAACGACAAGACCACGCCGACCGGGCTCGCCGGCTATTTGCGCGAGCGCGGCTTGAAGCGGGTTTTTCTGACAGGGCTCGCGACCGATTTCTGCGTGCACTATTCGGCCGTCGATGCGCGCCGGCTCGGCTTCGAGGCGATCGTGATCGACAGCGCCTGCCGCGGCATCGACCTCGGCGGCTCGATGGCCGCCGCCAAGGCCGAAGGCGCGGAGGCGGGCGTGATCAGGGTCGCGGAGCTTGTGTGAGGTCGGATCGTGAGGCTTGACCCGGTGAGCGTGTTCGACGACCACCTCTCCCGAAGGGAGAGGTCGGATCGCATCGCAAGATGCGATCCGGGTGAGGGGTTCAGGTGCTCATGAAGAGCAGAACACCGATGCGACCCAACTACGCCGCGGCGCCGATGCTGGGCTCGGCGATGGCGCCGGCGACACGGACGCGGACGCGGAGCGCGTTGCCGGGGAGGTAGGCGATCGGCATGTCCTCGACGTCCACCGTCTTGAGCGTGCCGCGCTCGGCGCCGGCCTGCACCGCGCGGTCCTCGGCGATGCCGCGGGCCGCCGCAATGGCCTCGTCGCGGGTCAGGTCGCGGAACACCTGGTCGGCCTCGCCTGAGACTTGGGCGATGGCCGCGCCGACCGCGTTGGCGCAATCGCCATGCGGCACGCGAACGATGTTCGAAATGCCGGCGAGCCGCTCCGGCACCAGGAAGGCGCCGCCGCCAACCGCGAGCAGCGGCACGTCGCCGGCCTCGGTCTTCATGCGGTCGATGTCGCCTTCGAGCTGGCGATGGGCATCGGCGAGCGCGGCGTCGATCAGGGCTTTCGGCAGATGCGCGACGCGCGCGCGGTCGCCGATGTCGATCAGCCCGGCGGCGACCGCGATGTCGGTCGCGGTGAGCTGGTCGCCGCCGAACACCAGCGCCTCGGATGTCAGCCGATATCCGACGCTGACCGGGCCGACGCTGATAGGCTCGCGCGCGACGTGGCTGCCGCCGCCGAGGCCGATCGAGAGCAGGTCGGGCATGCGGAACAAGGTGCGCACGCCGCCGACCTCGACCACGGCATTGGCCTCGCGCGGAAAGCCGTGGCGGAGCTGGCCGATGTCGGAGGTGGTGCCGCCGACATCGACGACCATGGCGTCGTCGAGGCCGGAGAGATACGCGGCGCCGCGCATCGAATTGGTGGCGCCGGAGG
The DNA here is from genome assembly GCF_054063215.1 of Bradyrhizobium sp. USDA 4353. Classification (NCBI taxonomy): domain Bacteria; kingdom Pseudomonadati; phylum Pseudomonadota; class Alphaproteobacteria; order Hyphomicrobiales; family Nitrobacteraceae; genus Bradyrhizobium; species Bradyrhizobium sp. USDA 4353. The sequence continues at coordinate 7,174,459 of NZ_JBSSGB010000001.1, read as the reverse complement.
CGAAGCTCATGACCGGAAACGCGGTCGCGATCTCCGCCTGCATCACGGTGCCGTCGTTCTGCGTCAGGAACAGCGGCGCATCGATGCCGGAGTCCGCGATCGCCTTGCGGAAGGCAGCGACGGTGGTGACGGCGAGGTCGTGGAGGGCAGCGTTCAGCAGCGCGGCGTTCTCGCGCTCCAACAGGCCGATGCGGCCGAGGTCGTGCGACAGCGTGACCGCGACCTCAGGGCAGATCTCGGCGAAGATCTCCCGCGCCGTGATCTCGCAGCTCGGATCGAGCGGCGAGAACGACGAGGCGACCGCGACCGAGCGCAGACCCTTGTCCTTGATCGCGCGCGCGGCGGCCTTGAGGCCGTCGGTGTCGAGCGGCATGAAGGGACGACCGTCATAGTCATGGCCGCCCTCCAGCATGAACGTCTCGCCGCTGACGAGCTCGGCAAGATCCGCCGGCCAGTCGCAGAACGGCGGCAGCGAGGCGGAGGCGGGCATGCCGATCCTGATGGCGCCGATCTTGTGCAGATGCCGCCGCTGCACCACCGCATTGATGAAATGCGTGGTGCCAATCACGACCGCATCGACCGGCACGGCCGCTGCGGGATTGTCGCGCAGCGCCTTCAACGCCGCGAGAATGCCGGAGGTGACGTCGGCGGTGGTGGCGGCCTTGACGGAATGAACAACCTTGTCGTCGGCAATCAAGACGGCGTCGGTGTTGGTGCCACCGACGTCAATACCAATCCGCTTCATTCATTAGGCTCCAGCGATCGCAAACAGCGACCGGAAATCGAGGTCGTAACCGAAGGCGCGGGGGCCGACGAAATCGAGGCCGCGCGGGCTGGTCAGCACCGCGGGCGCGGGCAGGGCAATCACGGTGACGCGCTGGCCGTAGCGCACGGTCTCGGTGCCGATGCCGTGACCGTTGACGCTGTCGAGCACGCAGATCAGGTCGGGCGACATCGCGATCGCCTGATCATCGCGCCAGGCCACGATCCACTCGTTCTGGAACGACAGCTTGAGCTGCGTGCCGCGATCGGCGTCGCTGCCCTCGATGACGGCAGAGCCGCGGAGGAAACCCTCGGTGGTGCGGCGCTCGACATCGACGATCTTGCCGGTGAACAGGCGCTGGCCGCCCTCGCAATCCAGGATCGCCGCGATCGGATCCTGGTGGTTCTTGTTGGCGGCGTTCACGGCGCGGCCGATCGCGATCGCCTTCGTCGTCGTGAAATGGATGCCCCAGTCCTTGACCTCGCGCCCGGTGCGCGGCGCCTTGCTGGTCGAGGCGATCGAGCCCATCTCGACGCAGATCTTGCGGCTGGCGCGCTCCATCCACTTCCACGACGGCACCTTAGTCACGACGGCCTCGATGCCGCGCGGATCATACAGCGTGCACGGATACGGTTTGAGGTCGCCGATCGCCACCGACGTCATCTGCGCCTCGGGAAAGGCGCGACCCATGCAGTCGGCGTCGACGACAGGGATGTTCAGATGCGCAGCCGCCATCAGCGCCTGCATGCCGTTGCCGCCGCCGATCTCGACCGACATCACGGCGCGAAACTTGATGTTGTTGATCTCTTCCTGCATCCGCACCGCGCGCGCGATGCTGCGGCTGTCGGCGAGGCGCTCCTGGCCGACCAGCGGCGCGCCCATGTTGGAGACCACCGCGACCCAGTCGTCGTCGCCGAGATCGAGCGGCGACATCAACTGCACGCGATGCCCTTCCGCATACAAACGACGCAGATTGAGCAGGCCGAGATAGGGACTGCCGCCGCCGCCGGTGCCGAGAATCCAGGCGCCGACCGCCAGCGCCTCGATGTCGTCGAGGCTGATCGTCTTCATCTCGATTTCGCTCACGACACCAGCTCCTCGACCACGCGCGCGGCCGCTGCGATCGACAGGATCACGGGGCCCGGATAATGCCGACGCACGCGGGCCTTGTTAGCGCTGGAATAGCTCATGCAGTCGAGCACGACGAGGTCGGGCTGCTGGGCCGCCATCTCGCGCGCCGCGGCGTCGACGGCGGCGTCATCCGAGCCCGGCTGCAGCGTGACACCGACGACCTCGACGCCCTCACGCTGCCACTTCCCGGCGATCAGGGCGGTCTGCTCCTGCAGCGGCGAGAACACGCCGAGCCGGCCCTTCGGCAGCACAGCCTCGACCATCTTGTGCAGAACGGCCGACGGCAGGACGACGAGGCCTTCGGGCGCGAGGTTGGGAAACTTGCCGGTGCAGGCGAGCATCGCGACGTCGATGCCTTCTTGTCGAAACCTTGCGAGCTGCGCATTGGCGCGGGCTTCAACGGCCTTCTTGCTGAGCCGCACATCGTCGCCGTTCGGCAGCAAGGTGAACAGCGCGTCGGCGCCATCGACCGGCGGAATCGCATCAATCTCGGCCCGGCTCATGCCGTCGAGCGCGCCGCGCAGCTCGATCATGATGCCGTGCGACAGCACCGCGGCGATCTCGGCCTGCATTGTCGGGCGCGGGCTCTGTCCAATGACGACGACGCCCATGCGCCGTGGCGTGACGTGGTCTGGGGGCGGGGCTGAAAGCATGACGTTCAAAATATCAATCCTCGAGAATGACGAGATCGGCCGGCCGCCAGCCGAGCGCGACGGCCTGGCCTGGCCTATGGAGAGGGACGGCTCCGGAATTCGGCTGCTGCGCCAGCACGCGCTGGCCGCCGTCGAGCACGATGCGGTAGAGCACGGCGCCGCCGAGGAAGTTGGTGCTCTCGACCGTACCGCGCGCCGACGTGCCGCTGTTTCTGCTCTCCGGCTGATCGGCTGCCGCGATGGTGATCTTTTCGGGGCGCAGGGCGACCGAGACAACTTCGCCTTCCGCAGCGGCGACCGGCCGGGGCAGCGCCAGCGCGAGACTGTTGCCGACCGCGATGCCTGCGCCATGGTCCATGGTCACGCGCTGGCCGCGGAAGATGTTGGTATCGCCGATGAAGTCGGCGACGAAGCGCGTCCGCGGCTGGTCGTAGATCTCAACGGGCGTGCCGATCTGCTCGACGCGGCCGGCATTCATCACCGCGATGCGGTCGGACATCGCCAGCGCTTCTTCCTGGTCGTGAGTGACGAAGACCAGCGTGACGCCGAGGTTCTTCTGCAATTGCTTCAGTTCGAACTGCATCTGCTGCCGCAGCTTCTTGTCGAGCGCGCCGAGCGGCTCGTCGCACAAGAGAACGCGCGGCGAGATGACGATGGCGCGGGCGAGCGCGACGCGCTGCTGCTGGCCGCCAGAGAGCTGCGCCGGCCGGCGATCCTCCATCCCAGACAGCTCGACCATCGCCAGCGCCGCCTTCACCTTGGCGGCGATCGTGGCCTTGTCGACCTTGCGCATGCGCAGGCCGAAGGCGACGTTCTCGGCCACCGTCCGGTGGGGAAACAGCGCGTAGTTCTGGAACACCATGGCCATGTCGCGCTTGTGCGCGGGCACATGGGTGATATCGGCACCGTCGAGACGGATCTCGCCGGTGCTCGGGCTGTCGAAGCCCGCGATCATGCGCAATGTCGTGGTCTTGCCGCAGCCGGAGGGACCCAGCAGCGAGAAGAACTCGCCCGGCCGGATGTCCATGGCCACAGCGTCGACGGCGCGCACGCCGCCGTCATAGATCTTGCTGACCGAGGCGATCTCGATGGCAGCGCTCATGCGCGGAAAATCCGGTTCACCCGGCTGTCGATCTCGTCCTTCTGCGCGTTGTACCACTTCCAGTCGACCTGGATCAGCTTGCTGACTTTCTCCGGCGTGGTCAGAAGCTTGACGTCATACTTGGCGTCGAGCTTCACCTTCTTGTTCGCCGGCGAATACCACACGGTCTCGGCGAGGCGCTTTTGAACCTCGGGCCGCAGCATGTAGTTGATGTAGGCATTGGCGAGCTCCTTCATCTTGCTGCCGGGCGTGATGCTGAGCACCTGCTCCAGCGACAGCACGCCCTCGCTCGGCGTGATGAAATCGATCGGCTGGTTCTGGCCGTCGTAGCGATAGATGCCGGAGTCGTGGATGACGCCCAGTCCGACCTCGCCGGACAGGAACAGCTTCTCCATCGCGCCGGTGAAATCGACGAGCTTGATCGGCTTCAGCTTCTCAAGTGCCGCATAGGCGGCGTCGAGATCGGTCTGGCCCTTGCCGAAGAGCGTGCCGCACATCATCAGGAAGGCCTGGCCGAGGCTGTTGACCGGGATGACGTAGCCCCCGCGCATGCCGTTGTACTTCGCGTCCCACAGCTCCTTCCAGGAGGAGATGTTGGAATAGCCCTTGTCGGTGCGCATCCCCAGGCCGATCGCGCTGGTGAAGATGCAGACGCCGACGATCTTGTCGCTGACGGCGTAGGGATAGACGTCCGCCATGTTGGGCACGAGCTTCGGATCGACCTTGGGCTCGACGAGGCCCATCTCCACGGCCGCCCACTGCTCGTTGGAGTTGGTGTGCAGCACGTCGTAGATCGGCGCCGAGCGCGAGCTCGCCTGCAGCTTCGGCAGGAACGGCAGCGCGGTGTCGGTCTTGAGCTTGCACTTGAACTCGGCCTCGAAGGCCGGGCCGATTTCGGCCTTCATCACGTCGCCCCATTTGCCGCCCCAGCCGGTGATGTTCAGCACCGGCTCCTCGGCGCTCGCGACATAGGGCGCCGCGATAACGCCGGCACTGAGCGAGGCCGCCGCGGTCAGCAGGCGCCGGCGGCTCAGGGGGAAGCGACGCGATGAGGCGGTCATGCCAGAAATCTCCGTTAGAGTTTGACGGTGGAGCGCAGGCCCACGGTGCGGTCGAGCGCGATGACGACGATGAAGGAGAGCAGGATCGAGACGACCGAGGCGGCGCCGATGGTGCCGTCGAGATCGAATTTGAGGTAGTTGAACAGCGTGATCGGCAGGGTCTCGCTGCCGGGCGCGACCAGGAACAGCGAGACCGGAAACTGGTCGAACGAGACGATGAAGGCGAAGATCCCGCCGGCCATCACGCCGGGCTTGACCAGAGGCAGCGTCACTTCGAAGAACGTCCTGGTCGGGCTGGCGCCGAGGTTCTGCGCGGCTTCCTCCAATCGCACGTCGAAATGATGCAACACGGCGAGCGTGGTGCGGACGACGTAGGGGATCGTCACCAGCGTGTGCCCGGCGACGAGGCCCCAGACGGGACGGCCGACATCGAGCAGCACGTAGGACTGGAACAAAGCGAGGCCGGTGAGGATCGCCGGCAGCATCAAGGGCGACAGCATGGTCGCGACGATCAGCCGCGAGCCGGGCAGGTTGCCACGGGCAATGGCGAGCGCCGCGGACGCGCCGAGCACGGTGGCCGCCACCGTCGTCATCGCCGCGACCTCGAGGCTGAACAGCAGCGCGTGCATGAAGTCGCGCGAGGCGAAGAACTTCTCGAACCAGCGCAGCGAGACGCCGACCGGCGGAAACTGGATGAACGGCGTGGGGTTGAGAGCGAACACGATCACGATCGCGATCGGCGCCAGCAGGAAGATCAGGACCGCGATGTTCGCCGCCAGATACAATCGGCGTCCCCATCGCCGCGACGTCGCTGGGCTGCGCTGGGCGGACGCTGCCGCAAGCTCGATCGGACGAGCCAGCGGTGTTTGCTGCGGGGAAACGAGACCCGTCATCGCCCGCCTCACTGCAGCTCGCGCTGGCCGGAGACGAGGCCGAGCACGTGATTATAGGCGATGACCAGCGAAAGCGAGATCACGAGAAGCACCATGCCGAGCGCCGCCGCGAAGCCGACGTTGAAGTTCGCCGAGATCTGCTGGTAGATCAGGATCGGCAGGGTCATGATCTGGAAGCCGCCGAGCAGGATCGGCGTGACATAGGCGCTGATCGCGAGCGCAAACACCAAGAGCGAGCCGGCGAGGATGCCGGGCAGGCTGAGCGGCAGGGTGACTTCGAGGAAGGCGCGCCAGGGGCTCGCGCCGAGATTTTCGGCCGCCTGCTCCAGCCGCTCGTCGATGCGGCCGATCACGCCCGTCAGGGTCAGCACCATGAAGGGCACGTAGATGTGGACGAGGCCAATGACGATGCCGGTCTCGTTGTACATCAGCTGCAAGGGCTTTGTGATCAGCCCGAGCGACGTCAGCGTCTGGTTGATCACGCCCTTGTCGGACAAGAGCGTCATCCAGGCGAAGGTGCGCACGACGATGCCGGTCAGCATCGGCGCCAGCACCGCCATCAGCAGCAAGGCATGGCCGGTGCGGCTCTTGATCCGCGCCATCCAATGCGCCAGCGGATAGCCGATCGCGAGCGCGACCAGCGTCGTCCACAGGCCGATCCGGAGCGTGGTCCAGATCACCTCGAGATAGTAGCTGTCGTTGCCCATGCGGGCATAATGCTTGGTGGTGAAGCCGACATTCGGCATGACGACGGGATTTCCCGTCAGCACGCTCATGACAGCCATCAGGCCGATCGGCAGGAAGAAGAACAACGCGAACAGCAGCGCGCTTGGCAGGATCAACAGCCCAAGGCTGTTGACGCGCGGCGCACTGGTCGTCGGCATCAGGAAGCCAGCCCGGCCAACTGCTCGATGGTCTGGCCCAGCGGGTCGCCGGTCATGCGCCGCAGCTTCGTGGCCATTGCGTTGAGCTCGCGGCGGACATTGGCGCGCTCGATCTCGGTCGTGGCCTGCACCGAATAGGAGACGGCGATGCCGATCAGCTCGCCGCTCTCGCCGCTCGACAGCGCAAAGCCCTGCGAGCCCACGCCTTCGATGGCCTCATCGGCGGCGTCCGAGATGCCGGTGCGCCGGATCTCGTTGAGGCGCGCCATCAGCTCATTGAAGTTCTGCGGCGAGTTGGCCGGGACCTTGGGATAGTCGAGCGGCACGCGCGCGCGGATCTCTTGATCCGACAGGCGCGCCAGCATGGCGCGGCCATTGGAGGTGACGATCGCGGGCGTGCGCTGGCCCGGCGGGTTGACGACGCGCAGCGGGTTGGAGCCGGGCACGATGCGCAGCACGACCTGCTGATAGCCGTCGAGCACCGCGATGTAGCCGGTGTGGCCGGTGCGCGCGCAAACGTCGCGCAGCTCGCGCTCGGCGATGGCGAGCAGGTCGTCGTGGGCGCGGTGCAGGCGGCCGAGCTCGAAGGTGAGCAGGCCGGGCCGATAGCGGCGGGAATGCGGGTCCTGCTCGAGCAAGCCGCAGTCGCGCAGCGAGCGGAGCAGGCGTGAAGTCGAGCTCTTCGGCTTCCCGGTCAGGACCTGTACGTCGGCGAAGGAAAGGTCGGGCCGCGTCGTCGAAAAGCAGCGAAGGATGTCGATGGCGTTGGTCAGGGCGCTCATGATGATACCGTTAGTTCCATATTTCGGAACGTAGTGCCAAATTCTAGAAGCGGCAGGGCGTCTGCCGCAAGGCGAAATTAGGAGCAGAACGCTGCCCGAATGCGCGTCAGGGTGGTGGTCTTGGCGCCAGCGGCGATGGCATCGTCGGTCTCAATGCGGCGTGGCCGACCGGATGCGACTGACGGCAGCATCCACAGCGGTCCAGGCTGGCTTGTCCGGGGCGAACTGCCCGCGGAGATAGGAGACGAGCTCGGCGAGCTGGGCGTCGCTGAGATGGTCCTTGAACGCTGGCATGTAGCCGAGGTCGGACGATGCCGGCTTCATGATGCCGTGCAGGATCACCTGGATCAGATTGTCGGGCGTGGCGCTGTGCAGGTTGCTGTTGAGCGCGAGCGAAGGCCGGCTGCCGAACAGCGGCAGTCCGCCGACCTCATGACAGACGGCGCAGGCGCCGAGATAGAGCCGTGCGGCCGGGGAGGACGCGGAGGTGACCTTGGTGCGCGCTTCTAGCTCTGAGGCAAGCGTTTCCAACTTCGCAGGTTCAGGCGCTGCCCGCTGGAAGGAGGCCAGATAGATTGCCATCGCGCGAATATCAGCGTCGGGCAGCTTGGCGAGATCCTTGACGATCGGCGCCATTGGACCGGCGGCTACGCCGTAGAAGCGCGACTGGCCGGTGCGGAGATAAGTGGCGAGCTCGTCCTCGGTCCATGGGATCGGCGATGACGATAGCGCCGTCAGCGCCGGCGCCTCCCAGCCGTCGGCGAAGCCGCCGGCGAGATAAGCATTGCGTTGCTCGGCGCCGAGCGTGTTGCGCGGCGAGTGGCAGGCGCTGCAATGGCCGAGGCTTTCGACGAGATAGTAGCCGCGATTCCACTGCTCTGATCGGGTGGGATCAGGCTTGAAGGCTTCAGTGCTGTGAAACAGCGCAGTCCAGCCGGCGACCAGCGGCCGCAGGTTGAACGGAAAGCGTAGCTGATTGTCTGCCGCGTGCTGCCGCACTGGCTGCTGCGCCATCAGATAAGCGTAGAGCGCCTGCAGATCGGCATCGCTGGTCCGCGCGAAATGCGTGTAGGGAAACGCGGGATAGAGCTGTCGGCCATCGCGGTGCACGCCGTCGCGCATCGCGCGCTCGAAGGCGGGATAGGACCACGCGCCGATGCCGGTCTCGACGTCCGGCGTGATGTTGGTGCTGAAGATGGTGCCGAACGGCGTCTCCAGCGGGCGGCCGCCGGCGTTGATCAAGCCGCCATCCGAGGTGTGGCAGACGGCGCAATTGCCGAGCGCAGCAAGCGCCTCGCCGCGCGCAATGGTCGCCGCTGAGTAGACCGAGGGATCGGGACGCGTGATCGGCGCGATGGCGCGCCAGGGCAGCACGGCCGTCGCCACCCCGATGGCCGCGGCGCAGGCCGCAACCGCGCTGGCGATCAGGCCGCCACGCTTCGCAAACGGTTTGAGCCACGTAGCCGCGGGCTTCTCTGGCGCAGGCAGCGGCTGCGGCTTTGCCGGCTCGACCTGGTCGCCGCGCAGGCCTCTCAGAATGCGTTCCGGCGTGAACGGCGGCTCGCGGAAGCGAACGCCGGTGGCGTCGTAGATCGCGTTGGCGATGGCGGCGGCGCTCGGCACCGAGGCCGACTCGCCGACGCCGAGCGGCGGCTGGTCCGGCCGCGGCAGCATCAGCACGTCGATCTTGGGTACGTCCGGGAAGGTGATGATCGGGTAGGCGCCCCATTCCCGTGCCGCCACCTTGCCGCGCGCGAATGGGACCTCTTCCATCAGCGCGCGGCTGGTCGACTGGATGACGTTGCCTTCGATCTGATGGCGCACGCCGTCCGGATTGATCATCAGGCCGGAGTCCTGGCCCGCGATCACGCGTGTGACGCTGATGTCACCGGTCGTGGTGTTGACGGCGACATCGGCGATCCACGCCGACCAGGCCGCGCCATAGCCGGGAAACTTGCTGTGGACGTAGAGTGCGTAGGCGAAGCCACGGCCGTGAACGACGCCATTCTCCGGCGTCTTCTCCTCTCGCACCGGACGCGGCGTCCAGCCGGCGCGTTCGGCAACGGCGTTGACGAGATCGCGCGCGCGTTCGTCCTTGAGATAGCGCAGCCGGTACTCGATCGGATCGACGCCTGCCTCGGCGGCGAGCTCGTCGATATAGGATTCGTGCGCAAAGGTGTTGGGCAGCGCCGAGACGCCGCGGATCCAGGACGCGCGTACGATCGGCGGCATGTCATGCGCGGTCACGCGCATGTGGTCGTAATCATAAGGCGGGATCGCCGTACGGTCGCCCATCTCGAACACGGCCGGCTCCGGCGCGATGCGGCCGGTGAGCAGCAGCGCCAGAGTCGGCGCGCCGTTCGAGGGATAGCGCGTGGCAAACTCGTAGGCCGCCACGGAGCCGTCGGCATTCAGGCCGCCATTGACGTCCATCAGCTGCGCGGTGCCCTTCGGCTCCCAGACATGCTCCTGCTCGCGCGTCAGCTGCACGCGCACCGGCCGACCAACGGCGTGCGACAGCAGCAGCGCGTCGGCGGTGACGTCGTCGGCACAGTTGCGGCCGTAGCAGCCGGCGGCCTCGAGCCGGATCAGCTCGATCTGGTGCTCGGGGCAGTCGATCAGCTTGGCGAGATCGGCGCGCAGGAGGTGCGGGTTCTGCGTGCCCGAATAGATTCGAATGTGGCCGTCGCGAACATCGGCGACCGCGCAGGAGGGACCGATCGAGCCGTGCATCTGATACGGCCAAAGATACGTCCGCCGCATCGGCGTCGCGGCGCCTTCGATGGCCGTGTCGACATCGCCCTTGTCGAGCAGCCGGCGTGGCTCGGATGGATTGGCCCGCAGCGCATTCTCGACATCGTCGAGATCGCGCAAGGTCGGCACGGGTTTCCAGTTCACCTGGAGCCGCTCGGCAGCACGGATCGCCTGCTCCTCGCGCTCGGCGACGACGCCGATGAAATCGCCGATCACGACGATGTCGACCAAGCCAGCGATATCGCGCACCGACTCCTTGTCGACGCCAATCAGGCTGGTGCCGATAAAGGGACCAGCATCGACGCCGACATAAGGTGGACGAATGACGCGGCCATGCAGCATGCCGGGAACGCGCACGTCATGGACGTAAGTCAGCTCGCCGGTCGCTTTCGCCGGCAGGTCGACGCGCGGCACTGAGCGGCCGACAACCTGATAGTTGTCGACGGATTTGACGGCGACATCGTCGGCCAATTCGAGGCGGATGGTGTCGTCGCCGATCAGCTCGCCGTAGCTGAGCACGCGATTGTTGGGACCGCGAACCAGGCCGTCCTCAACGGTCAGATCGTCGACGGCAAGTCCAAGCTGCGTCGCCGCGCGCGCCAACAGAAAGGCGCGCGCCTGCGCGGCTGCGTTACGCAGCGGCACCGCGGTGATCTGGATGGTCTCGCTGGCGATCGTTGCGCCCTGGTTGGGCACGACGGCGGTGTCGCCGAGGACCACGACGACACGCGCGAACGAGACGTCGAGCTCTTCTGCGACGATCTGTCCCAGGGCGGTGCGAATGCCGGTGCCGAGATCGACGTGCCCGTTGAAGGCCGAGACCTCGCCTGCCGCGGTGATTCTGATGAAGGTTTCGGACGGGCCGTCGGCGATGCGGCGCTCGACGGTCAGCATGCCGCGCAGATGATCGGCCGTGGCTCGCTCGGTCATCAGTCAAGCGCCTCGAGCGTGTGGCCGGCCGCGCGCATTGCTGCGCGGAGAATTTCGACATGGGCGCCGCAGCGGCAGAGATTGTAGCGCAGCGCCTGCTTGATCTCGTCGAGCGACGGATCCGGCTTGATCGCCAGCAGCGCCTTGGTCGTCATGATCATGCCGTTGAGACAATAGCCGCATTGCGCGGCCTGCTCGGCGATGAAGGCCTGCTGCACGGGATCGGGCGCTTCGCGCGAGCCGAGTCCTTCCAGTGTGGTCACACTGCGACCTGCGCAGCCTTCGATCGGAATCACGCAGGAGCGTGCGGCGCGGCCGTCGATCAGCACGGTGCAGGCGCCGCATTCGCCGAGGCCGCAGCCGTATTTCGGACCGTTCAGGGCGAGATCGTTGCGCAGCACATAAAGCAGCGGCGTGTCGGGCGCGGCGGCGACGTCATGCGTCTGTCCGTTCACGGTCAGCCGAATCGGTGCTGGCGTCATGCCCTTCTGTCGTCCGCTATGGTATCGTTAACGAGGATGCGATCGCGATCGCCGGGAGCCTATCGTTTGTGTACTAACATGCAAGTACCGCGTTTCGCATTGCAGCGTGTGCACGATTTGTCGTCATTGTGCAGGGCAAACTGATCGATTATCCGGCAAACCTGCTTTTCGCTCGCGGCGGCGCTTGACAGTCGGCGAAGCGGCGCGACATCATTCGTGTACGAACGAATTGCCGCGGCGTGCTGGCGACGGCCGCCGCCACGGCTTCAAGATGGGCTTCTCCGCATGGTGACTGAGACGGCGAGCGACGCTGCAGGGGACAAGATCCGCTGCGATGCCTGTCCGGTGATGTGCTACATCAAGCCGGGTGCGGCCGGCGCCTGCGATCGCTACGCCAATCAGGACGGCGTGCTGGTGCGCGTCGATCCGCACATCCTGCTGGAGCGCACGGTGTCGCATGGCGGCAAGCTGGTGCCGTTTCAGGCCAGCGGCGACTGGGACGGCAAGATCGTGCATCAGCCGGAGCTGTTCGTCACCGCGATCGGCGCCGGCACGACCTATCCGGACTACAAGCCGGCCCCGTTCATCGTGTCGTCGCAGGTCGAGGGCGTCGACATGGTCACCGTCGTGACAGAGGGCATCTTCAGCTATTGCGGCGTCAAGGTGAAGATCGACACTGACCGTTATCTCGGCCCCGAGGCTGCGACCGTGCGCGTCGATGGCGAGGCGGTCGGTCACGTCACGACCAGCGAATACGGCTCGCAGATGCTGTCGCTCGGCGGAGTGCATCACCTCACTGGCGGCTCGAAGAAGGAGGGGCGCGTCACCTGCGATGCGCTGATGGATCTCAGCAACCGCAAGGCGGTCGAGCTCACCATCGACGGCGGCGCCAGCGTGATCGTGCAGGCCGGGCAGCCGCCTGTCGTCAATGGCGTCAAGGAAGAGCGCATGCGCGTCGGCTGCGGCTCGGCGACGATCGGCATGTTCACCAAGCAGTGGCAGGGCAAGGTCGACGAGGTCGTCGTGGTCGACGACCACATCACCGGTGTGCTGTCTGAGCACCAGGCCGGCAAGCTGCTCGACATTCCCTCGACGGGGATCAAGATGAAGGGCCGGCGTTCGACGCCGGGCCGTTACTTCCAGGTGGCGCAGCCCGGTACAGGCTGGGGCGGTACCGACATCTCCGATCCGCTTTCCATTCTCGGGCCGTTCGACCCGAAGACGGCGAAGCCCGGCACGACATTGCTGATGGTGTCGACGACCGGCGAGCATGCCGGCTACTACGTCCTCGATGAATCGTTGAAGCCGGTGCAGCGCGAGATGCCGCCGGAGCTGCAGTTCTCGGTCGATCGCATCCAGGAGAATTGCGAGCCGGCGCTGTGCACCGTGCTTTTCATGGCCGGCGCCGGCGGCTCGCTGCGCGCGGGTGTCACCGATAATCCGGTGCGGCTGACGCGCTCGGTCAAGGATGCGCTGACGCGCGTCACCTCGGGCGGCGCGCCGGTCTATGTCTGGCCGGGCGGCGGCATCACCTACATGGTCGACGTAACGCAAATGCCCGCGGGAGCGTTCGGCTATGTGCCGACACCGGCGCTGGTGGCGCCAATCGAATTCACCATGAAGCTGTCGGACTATGAGGCGCTTGGCGGCCACATGGACTATGTCCAGCCGCTGGCGTCGCTCAAGGATGTCAGCAAGGATATCCGCCAACTGCCGTGGCCGGGGCAGGGCGTATGAGCCGTCAGCCCCAGATCGCGCTGTTGCCGGACCGGCGGCTGCATCTTCAGGATGGGCCGATCGATCTGATCATCGGCGCTGATGGTCCCGAGGCCGAGATCCGCGCCGCCTATCAGGGGGCCGCGGAGCGCTTCACGGGTTTGCTCGATGAGCTCTGTTCGGAACTGCGGGAGCTGCGCAAGGCCGCCGATCGGGATGTTTGTTCTCTGAGCGGTGTCGTCGCCCGTCGCATGCATGCAGCGGTGGCGCCGTTCACGGCCGAGATGTTCATCACGCCGATGGCGGCGGTCGCAGGTGCGGTGGCGGAAGAAATTCTTGGCGCGATGCTGCGCGCGGCGAAGCTGACGCGCGCCTATGTCAACAATGGCGGCGACATCGCGCTGCATCTGCGGGACGCCGCGACGTTCAGCGTCGGGCTCATGGATCGGCCGGACAGCGCCGGAACCATGCGCCGAATGACGTTGCGCGCCAATGATGAAATCGGTGGCGTTGCCACGTCCGGCCGTCATGGCCGCAGCTTTTCGCTCGGCATCGCCGATGCTGTCACGGTGCTGGCCAAGACCGCCGCGCAGGCAGACGCCGCGGCGACCGTCATCGGCAACGCGGTGGATCTGCCCGGCCATCCCGCCGTCATCCGCCGTCCGGCCTGCGAACTTCAGCCCGACAGCGATCTGGGTCAGCGGCTCGTCACGCGCGAGGTCGGCGACCTCAGCGATACTGATGTAGCGACGGCCCTGACGTCGGGCGAGTGCTCTGCGCGGGCCCTGCTGGCGGCGGGCCTGATCGAAGGCGCGGTCCTCCAGCTCGGCGGGGCCATCCGCGTCGTCGGTCCGCGCCCGATCGAAATCGTCAATCCGTCGCGGTTGCGGGCGGCGGCGGCGTGAGGTTTGATCCATGCCGGGTTGGAACATGAGGAACTGCCGACGATGAGCGCCATCATCCGCAAGATCTTGACCGTGGTCGAGGAAGTCCATCAGGAGATGGGCCGGACGATCTCGCCGCCGACGCGGCGCGCCGCCGCCGTGGCGGTGATCGAAAACCCGTTCGCCGGACGCTATGTCGAGGATCTCTCGCCGCTGATCGCGATCGGCGAGGAGCTGGGCGAGATGCTGGCCAAGCGCGCGGTGGCTGCGCTCGGGATCGAAGGGCCGGCTGCTCACAGCTATGGCAAGGCTGCCGCCGTCGGTAGCGACGGCGAGCTGGAGCATGCGGCGGCGATCCTGCATCCGAAGATGGGGGCGCCGGTGCGCAAGGTGCTCGGCAAGGGCGCGGCGCTGATCCCGTCGTCGAAGAAGCGCGGCGGCGTCGGCTGCACGCTCGACATTCCGCTCGGGCACAAGGACGCCGCCTTCGTGCGCAGCCATTTCGACGGCATGGAGGTGCAGATCAACGATGCGCCGCGTGCCAACGAGATCATGGTCGCGCTCGCCGTCACTGACAGCGGACGTCCATTGCCGCGCGTCGGCGGGCTCACCGTCGCCGAGATCAAGGGCGACGACGGTCTACGATAAGTCAAATCAAACTGGAGGCTGAAGGGATGCGACGGAGAACGATGCTTGCGGCAGGCCTGGGCCTTGCCGTCGCGGGACTGACGGGCGCGGCGCGCGCCGAGGACGTGATCAAGATCGGCGAGATCAACAGCTATTCGCTGCTGCCGGCGTTCACCGAGCCCTATCGCAAGGGCTGGCAGCTCGCGGTCGAAGAGGTCAACGCGGCGGGCGGCATCAACGGCAAGAAGCTCGTCGTCGTCTCCAAGGACGACAGCGGAAAGCCGGCCGACGCCCAGACCGCTGCCAACGAGCTGGTGTCGAGCGAGAACGTCGCGATGCTCGCCGGCACCTTCCTGTCGAACATCGGCTTGGCTGTCAGCGACTTCGCCAACCAGAAGAAGGTGTTCTTCCTGGCGGCCGAGCCGCTGACCGACGCCATCACTTGGTCGAAGGGCAACAAATACACCTTCCGCCTCCGTCCCTCGAACTACATGCAGGCGGCGATGCTGGTGGAGGAAGCCGCCAAGCTGCCCGCCAAGCGCTGGGCGACGATCGCGCCGAACTACGAATATGGCCAGTCGGCCGTTGCCGTGTTCAAGAAGCTGCTGTCCGAGAAGCGTCCGGACATCCAGTGGGTCGACGAGCAGTGGCCGCCGCAGGGCAAGATCGACGCCGGCCCGGTGGTGCAGGCCGTCGCCGCCGCCAATCCGGAGGCGATCCTCAACGTCACCTTCGGCGCCGACCTCGTGAAGCTCGTCCGCGAGGGCAACACCCGCGGCCTGTTCAAGGACCGTAAGGTGGTCAGCTTCCTGACCGGCGAGCCGGAATATCTCGATCCGCTCAAGGACGAGACGCCGGAAGGCTGGATCGTCACCGGCTATCCCTGGTACGCAATCAAGACGCCCGAGCATGACGCGTTCCTGAAGGCCTATCAGGCCAAGTACAACGACTACCCGCGCCTCGGCTCGATCGTCGGCTACCAGACCATCAAGTCGGCCGCCGCCATTCTTGCCAAGGCCGGCTCGACCGACGCCGACAAGCTGATCGCCGCCGCCGAAGGCCTCTCCGTGCCGTCGCCGTTCGGCGAGATCACCTTCCGCAAGAACGACCACCAGTCGACGCTCGGCGCTTTCGTCGGCAAGACTGCGCTGAAGGACGGCAAGGGCATCATGGTCGACAGCGTCTATCGCAAGGGCTCGGACTATCTCCCGAGCGACGCTGAAGTCGCCAAGCTGCGACCCAAAGACTGATCTACGTCTTCCTGCCTCCCCTCCCGCGGGGGAGAGCGGGCGGGGTGAGGGATTGTGACGCCTGATCTACAGGTTCAGGCCGAGGGCCCTCACCCCACGCTTGCGGCTCATCATGCAAGCTTCCACGCGGCTCATTCGACACAGACGATCTCCTCACGCGGACCGCCCATGGCCTTTTATTTCGTCCAGTTCCTGACCGGCCTTGCCAGTGCAGCTTCGCTGTTTCTGGTGGCGTCGGGACTGTCGATCATCTTCGGCGTCACCCGCATCGTGAATTTCGCGCACGGCGCGTTCTACATGCTCGGCGCCTATGTGGCGTTCTCGCTCACCGAGCGGCTGTCCGGCCCGCTCGGCTTCTGGGGCGGCATCGTCGTCGCGGCGCTTGCGGTCGCCGTCATCGGCGTCCTCGTCGAGATCGTGCTGCTGCGCCGGATCTATCACGCGCCGGAGCTGTTCCAGCTGCTCGGCACGTTCGGCCTCACCTTGATGGTCGAGGACCTCGTCGTGCTGATCTGGGGTCCGGACGATCTGGTCGGCCGCCGCGCGCCTGGCCTCAAGGGGGCCGTCGATTTCTTCGGCCAGAACATTCCGAGCGACGACCTGTTCCTGATCGTGCTCGGACCCGTCGTGCTCGGCGCGCTGTGGCTGCTGTTCCAGCGCACCCGCTGGGGCGTCCTGGTGCGCGCGGCGACGCAGGACCGCGACATGGTGGCGGCACTCGGCGTCAATCAGAAATGGCTGTTCACCTCGGTCTTCGCCGTCGGCGTCTTCTTGGCCGCGCTCGGCGGCGCGCTGCAGATCCCGCGTGACGCCGTCCATCACGCGATGGACCTGCGAATCATCGTCGAGGTGTTCGTCGTGGTCGTGATCGGCGGTCTCGGCAGCATTTTGGGCGCCTTTGTCGCCGCCGTTCTCGTGTCCGAGCTCAACGCCTTCGGCATTCTGATCTTCCCGACCATTTCGCTCATCCTCGTCTTCCTGGTGATGGCCGTCGTGCTGGTCGTCCGTCCCTGGGGCCTGTTCGGCAAGAAGGAGGCGCCGGCGCGCCGCACGCCGGGTCTCACCGTCATTCCCTGGCGTCCCCTCAACTCGGTCGAGCGTCTTGCCTCTCTCGTCGCGTTGGCGTTTGCCGCGATGCTGCCCTTCATCGCCGGCAACTACGCGCTGACCGTCGGCTCGGAGATCGCGATCTTCGTGATCTTCGCCGCGTCGCTGCATTTCCTGATGGCGGTGGGCGGCCTCGCCTCGTTCGGGCACGCCGCCTATTTCGGCCTCGGCGCCTATGGTGTCGCGTTCCTCGCCAAGATGGCGGGATTGCCGATGATCGCCTGCCTGTTGCTCGGACCCTTGTTGGGCGCGGCGGGCGCGGCCGTGTTCGGCGCCTTCGCCGTGCAGCTCTCGGGCGTGTACTTCGCGATGCTCACGCTCGCGTTCGCCCAGATCGTCTGGTCGATCGCGTTCCAGTGGGTGGCCGTGACCGGCGGCGATAACGGCATTCTCGGCCTATGGCCGGAGAAATGGGCGGCCTCGCCGTCGCACTTCTATTGGCTCGCGCTCGGCGTCTCCGCCTTCGTCGTCAGCGCGCTGCGTCTCATCACCTTCTCGCCGTTCGGCTATGCCCTGCGCGGCATGCGCGACTCGCCGCTGCGCAGCGAGTCGATCGGCATCAACGGCAAGCGCATCCAGTGGACGGCCTTCATCATCGCCGGCACCACGGCCGGCATCGGCGGCGCGTTGTTCGCTTATCTCAAGGGCAGCGTGTTCCCGGACAACATGGGCATCTCGCTGTCGGTCGACGCGCTGGTCATGGTGCTGCTCGGCGGCGTCGAGACGGTGCCCGGCGCGATCTTCGGCGCCATCGTCTACAAGGCGCTCAACATCTGGCTGGTCAGCCAGACCGACTGGTCCAAGCTCGTGCTCGGCATCTTCATCGTGCTGATCGTCGTGGTGTTCCCGAAGGGCATCGTCGGCGTGGTCGAGAGCGTCATGCACCGGCGCCGGGCAACGGCCCCCAAGCCGGCGGCGTTGGCGGCGGAGATGGAGGGCGCGCAATGAGCCTCGGTGTGTCCTTGCTCTCGGTCGAAGGCCTCACGAAATCCTATGGCGGCATTCATGCCGTGCGCAACGTGTCGTTCATGCTGCAGGCCGGCGAGATCCTGGCGCTGATCGGCCCGAACGGCGCGGGGAAAAGCACCTGCTTCGATATGCTCAACGGCCAGAACGTGCCGGACAGCGGCCGCATCACGGTGATGGAGCAGGAGACGACCGGGCGCAAGCCGCGCGAGGTCTGGCGGCTCGGCGTGGGCCGCACCTTCCAGATCACCGCGACGTATCCGACCATGACGGTGCGCGAGAACATCCAGGTTGCCTTGGTGTCGCATCATCGCCGCCTGTTCGATTTCTGGAGCCCGATGATTGGCATCGAACGCGGCGAAGCCGATCGTCTGCTCGATCTCGTCGGCATGGCCGGCTATGCCGAGCGGCCCTGCGGCGAGCTCGCCTATGGCGACCTCAAGCGGCTGGAACTCGCGATCGCGCTGGCCAATCAGCCGAAGCTGTTGCTGATGGACGAGCCCACCGCCGGCATGGCGCCGCGCGAGCGCGTCGAGCTGATGCGGCTGACCGCAAAGATCGCACGTGAGCAGTCGATCGGCGTGCTGTTCACCGAGCACGACATGGATGTCGTGTTCGAGCATGCCGATCGCATCCTCGTCCTCAACCGCGGCAGCCTGATCGCGCAGGGCTCGCCGGCCGAGGTGCGCGCCAATCGCGAGGTGCAGGCGATCTATCTCGGCGAGGGCCTGCTGTACGATGCAAGGCATCGCGAGGGAGCCTCGGCATGAAGCTGTCCGTTTCCAATCTGAACAGCCATTACGGCCCGGCGCACATCCTGTTCGACATCGGGCTGGAGGTCGGCGAGGGCGAGGTGGTGGCGCTGCTCGGCCGCAACGGCGCCGGCAAGTCGACCACCTTCCGCTCGATCGTCGGCCTCGTCGCGCTGCGCGAGGGGCAGATCATGTTCGAGGGCAAGGACATTTCGAGCGCGCCGACGCATGAGATCGTCCGCGCCGGTCTCGGCTACGTGCCGGAAGAACGGCGCATCTTCACCGATCTGACAGTCGAGGAGAATCTCGAAGTCGGCCGGCAGAAGCCGCGGCCGGGCGCGCCGCAATGGACGCGTGAGAAGCTGTACAAGCTGTTTCCCAATCTCGGCGAGATGAAGAGCCGGCCGGGCGGGCGCATGAGCGGCGGCGAGCAGCAGATGCTGACGATCGCACGCACCCTGATGGGCAATCCGTCGCTGGTGCTGCTCGACGAGCCCTCGGAAGGCCTGTCGCCGAAGATCGTCGAGCAGATGGTCGATGCGATCCTGACGATGAAGAAGGAAGGCGTGTCGCTGGTGGTGTCCGAGCAGAACCTGCATTTCGCAAAACTGATCTCGGATCGCGCCTACATCATCGAGCGCGGCCGCATCTGCTTTGCCGGCACCATGGCCGAGCTCGACGCGCGGCCCGATATCCGCGACGCGCATCTGTCGATCTGAGGCGAGGGCGATCATGGCAAAGACCGCTACGTTGAAGCGGCCGACAAAGGCAGGCACCAAGGCCACGCCGAAGCCACCGGCCAAGACGGCCGTGAAAACCGCCGCCAAGCCGGCGAAGTCGACCTACGTGTTGGACGACCAGATCGGCTTCATCCTGCGCCAGGTCTGGCAGCGCCATACCATGATCTTCGCCCGCGACATCGGCAGCAACCTGACCCCGACGCAATGGGCGGCGTTGTCGAAGCTCGTCGAGACCGGCCCGTGCTCGCAGAACCAGCTCGGCCGATTGACGGCGATGGATGTTGCGACCATCAAGGGCGTCATTGATCGCCTGACCGCGCGAGGGCTGACCGAGACCAGCGCGGATCCACAGGACGGTCGGCGGCTCCTCGTTAGCCTGACGCGCGCGGGGCAGCAGCTTGCGGAGAAGACCGCGCCGCTGGCGCTCGCGATCTCCAAGGAGACACTAGCGCCGCTGGACGCGAAGGAGCGCGAGACGCTGTTGTCGCTGTTGAGCCGACTGCGGTAGTCCAACGCGCTCAAATCCTGTAGGGTGGGCAAAGCGCAGCGTGCCCACCATCTTCACGACCACATCTGCCAATGGTGGGCACGCGCCGCCTGACGGCATCGCTTTGCCCACCCTACGGTCCTTCGCCAAACTCATCGCGTCGTTGGGAGCGCCTGTCAGATACAGCGCCCTCTCCCCCAAGGCGAAGCAAAGCTTCGCCAGGGTGGGAGAGGGCATCGACGGCCCATCCATGCATGCGGTTGGGTGAGGGGTCCTCTCCGCGAGTGGCGCTCGCGGAGAGGACCCCTCACCCAACCGAGTTTGCTGCTATGTCCTACATGCCCTCTCCCACAAGGGGAGAGGGCGCATTCACGAGCACCGCGCTCAACTGTTGCGGCGGAAATTGAATCGTCGCAACTACTTCGCCACGATCTCCGGGATCTTCGTCGCCGGCGGCGTGTTGCGGCTGCGCTGGGTGCGGACGATGCCGTCGATGATGGTCATGCCGATGCCGGGGAGATCGCCGAGCTGGATGCTGTCGAGCAGGGTGTTGGCCGGCGAATGCTGCGCCTTGTCCATGATGACGAAATCGGCGGAGCGGCCGATTTCGATCAGGCCGCAATCGAGCTCGCGCATCCGCGCGGTGTTGCCGGTGGCGAAGCAGAAGGCGATCTCGGCCGGGATGTCGCCGAGCGACGACAATAGCGACACCATGCGGAGAATGCCGAGCGGCTGCACGCCGGAGCCGGCCGGCGCGTCGGTGCCCAGGATGACGCGGTTGAGCTCGTTCATCTCGCGCGCGGTGCGGAGCGTAAACAGCGCCGAGCGCTCATTGCCGTTGTGCACCAGTTCCAGGCCCGCCTTGCAGCCCTCGCAGATGCAGCGGATCTGATCGTCGGGCAAAGCGGTGTGGCCGCCATTGATGTGCCCGATCACGTCGGTGCCGGCTTCCAGCACGACGTCCTTGTCGATCAGGCCGGAGCCGGGGATCGAGGGACCGCCGGTGTGGATCGTGCTCTGGATGCCATACTTGCGCGCCCAGCCGACCATCTTGCGCGCGGTCGGGCCGTCCTTGACGCCGCCGAGGCCGACCTCGCCGAGCAGCTTCACGCCGGCGGCCGCGAGCTCCTTGAAGTCGTCCTCGACCATCTCGCATTCGATGACAGGCGCGCCGGCATGCACCTTCACGCCGCCGGGACGCAGCGTCCAGAATGCGCGCTGCGCGAAGATCGCCATCGCCTTCAGGCCGACGACGTCGCGCGGGCGGCCGGGCATGTGCACCTCGCCGGCGGAGATCATCGTGGTGACGCCGCCATGCAGGTAGGAGTCGATCCAGTTGCTCTGGTTCTGCCGCGGCGTCCAGTCGCCGGCGACGGGATGCACGTGGCTGTCGATCAGTCCGGGCGCGACGGTGGTGCCGTGTGCATCGACGATGGTGGTCGCACCCTCGACGTCCACGTCTTTGTACCGGCCGATGGCAGTGATCTTACCGTTCTCGGCGACGATCGTATCGGCATCCAGGATCGGCCGCTCCAGCGCACCGGACAGCGTCAGGCCGATGTTGCGGATGACCAGCTTGCTGGGACCAGTCGCTTGCGGCGCGTCGTGAGCCATCGGGGTATCCTTCTCTCCTGGCGAAGCATTTTGCGGCAGTCTGCGCCTGCATGCGGCGCAGCATCAAGCCGGTTGCATTCATTCGTACACGAATGAATGGTCCCGGCAAGCGGAGGCCCTGCACGAAGATCAGGCGCGGATTGCCTCATTCGACTGCGCTGCGATGACAGGGGCGGACCCGCTTCCATCGTTCAGGTGCTTGCGGCGAGCGCCGAGCGTGCGGGGACGGCTCTGGACGCCGCCCGCGCAATCCGGCATCACCCGGTCAATCCCTTCGCAGAGCGGTGACGCGACATGAGCGACGACCTCCATACGATCAGCGCCGGCGGCATCACTGCCAGCATCAAGGCTGATGGCGCCGAGCTCTGCTCGCTGAAGACGGCCGAAGGCTTGGAGCTCATCTGGCAGGCCGGCCCCGCCTGGCCGCGCCATGCGCCTTGGCTGTTTCCGATCGTTGGCCGGCTCAAGGGTGACCATCTGCAGCATCGCGGCCGAACCTATCCGATGACCCAGCACGGCTTTGCCCGTGACCTGCGCTTCGCTTGGCTGGAGCGCAGCGCCGAAATCTGCGTGCTGCGCCTGACCGATGACGAGACCACGCGCGCACGGTATCCCTTCGCTTTCAGCCTGACCCTGACCTACCGGATCACGGCCGATGCGCTCGACATGCAGATCGAGATCGCCAATCCCGGCGACGACATGCTGCCGGCCTCATTCGGCGCCCATCCGGCATTCAACTGGCCGCTGCTCCCGGGCGAGGCGAAGGACAGCTACCGGCTGGTCTTTGCAGAGCCGGAGCCGGCGCCGATCCGGCGGCTGTCCGCCGGATTGCTGCGCGCGGAGCCCGAGGCGTCACCGATCGAGGGACGCGTTCTGTCACTGAACGAAGGTCTGTTTGCCGATGATGCGATGATCCTCCATCAGCTCGCCAGTCACTCGGTTCGCTTTGTCGGAACCAGGGGGCCGGCGTTGGAATTATCCTGGGATAATTTCCGGCAGCTTGGCATCTGGTCGAAGCCGGGTGGTGCGCCATTCCTGTGCATCGAGCCTTGGCGGGGCTTCGCGAGCCCCGCGGATGTCGATGCCGATTTCATCACCAAGCCTGGGCTGATGCATATCGCGCCAAGCAGTGCGGAGACGCTGCACTGCCGGATCCGTGCCGAGTCATCCAATTAGTATGACTTAATATAAGTATGACTTATCCGGCTTGCGCCCAGCGCCGTGCACAGCGGTAACCGTGACTCGCGGTTTTGGGCCTGGACATGGCGGCCGTGTGTCCTACATGAGAGACGCCAGCGGAACTTTGGCTATGATCGTCGCAACGGCCGGCTGATCCGGAGCTTTTCTCCAGACTGATAACGGTCGAACAACGAACATCATGGAGCGCGGATGAGAATGCGAAAGGCTCTTGTTGAAGCCTTCGCCTGCCGCGGCCAGGGATCTCGCAGCAGGGGCGCGCGATTGAGATCGTGTGGGACGACGGGAGGACAGGATGGTCTCGAGAGGTTTGGTCGGCACGATCACATGCGCCGTGTTGCTCACGGCCAGCCAGGCCGTCGCGACCCCGTATGAGCGCGGCGACTTCCTGCGGCTCGATCTGTCCAAGGCGGTGTTGTCGCCGGAGCCGCTCGGCCCCGAAGCGCATTTCGAGCCCGTGCCGATCGAAGCCCGCACCGACCGTCCCGCACTCGCCTCGCGTTCGCCTGGCGACGATGTGGGCTCGGTGACTCCGCATGCCGCGTCGACGCGCCGAGGCCACGCGGCGAAGCTGGCGGAGCGGCCCCGCGGTGCCGCCCGCGCCAAGCTCGCCCAGCGCCGCAGCAATCCCTTGGATGCGCAGGCGATGGACACGCGCATCCAGACCTGGCCGTGCAAGCCGGGCAGCGGCGGCATCTGCAATTGGCGCTGAGCGCGGCTCCACCGCATCCCACTGTCCGGAACCGATCTGCCGACATCTTGATTGAGGTCGGCAGTCGGCTCGCTTGAACTCGAAAGCACGGCGCAGGCAGACTGAGCGTAGTCCGCCAAGGTCTTGTTTGATCGACGCTGTCGCTGGTCGCCGCTCGCCGGCGGTCCGGGCTTCCCAGGAGAATCCATGAACGTCATCGAAACCCAGGGTATCCGTCTGCCAAAGCTCGGGCTCGGCACGTTTCGCATGCAGGGCACCGTGTGCCGCGAGGCGGTGGAGAGCGCGCTGGCGCTCGGCTATCGCCACATCGACACCGCCGAGATGTATGCCAATGAGGATGCGATCGGCGCTGCGCTCGCCCCGGCGAATGTGCCGCGCGAAGAATTGCATGTCACCACAAAGGTCTGGCCGGAGAACCTCGCGCCCGACGCGATCCGCCGCGCGTTCGACACGAGCTTGAAGAAGCTCAGGCTCGACTTCGTCGACCTCTACCTCATCCATTGGCCGGCCAAGGGAATGAATCTTCCGGCTGCGCTGGAGACGCTTCTGAAGCTGAAGGAGGAGGGGCGCACGCGGGCCATTGGCGTGGCCAATTTTACCGTTGCGCTGTTGAAGCAGGCGGTCGAGGACATCCAGGCGCCGGTCGCCTGCAATCAGGTCGAGTATCACGTCATGCTCGACCAGTCGAAGCTGATGGCCTACATGAAGAGCAGAGCCATCCCGCTGGTCGCCTATTGTCCCCTCGCGCAGGGCCGCGCCGCCGCCGACGAGACGCTGGCCGAGATCGGCCGGAAGCACGGCGCCAGCGCTGCGCAGGTCGCGCTGAAGTGGCTGCTGGACCAGGACAACGTCGCGGCGATCCCGAAGGCTGGCCGCAAGGAAAGCCAGCAGGCCAATTGGGACGCGATGAAAGTTCAGCTGGATGATGAGGATCGCAAGACGATCGCAGAGCTGCCGAAGGACAAGCGATTCGTCAATCCGGGCTTTGCGCCGGACTGGGATCGCTAAGAATTCCTCCAGAACTTGCCGCAGAAAAATGGCCCCTCGCGGGGCCATTTCCTTGTCTGCTGAGCAGATCAGTAGCGCTTGATGACCACGGTGCGGTCGTGATGACGATGATAGGGCCTGAACTCGCGATGCATGCGGTATTCAGCTCGCGAGCGGTCCCAGCCGCGATGGCCGCGATCCCAGCCGTGATGATAGTGGTGGCCGCCACGCTTGATGATCACGGTCTCGGCGTTGGCGATCGACGGCGCCGCCAGTGCGAGAACCGACAGCGAGGCGAGTGCAAGAGCCAGTTTCTTCATGTTGTCCTCCAGGATGAATTCCGCGAGGTCAACTTGAAGTGTGAAAGATCGTTCCGCAGGAACTTCCGCGAAGTGGCTGAACGGACGTTAAGATTTGGGCTGGACGCTGCTGGACCTAAGGGCAGTTGAAGCTGCGCCGCGCGATCAGTCGCACTTCCTGAGAACCGGCGTCGGCTTGCCGTTGGCGACGAAGCGGCCGTCGCGAATGCTGTAGCTGTCGTCCTCGCCGCGATTGAACAGCGCGCGGATGCTGCCGTCGGCATCCCTGGCGATTCCGTTCTCGCGCGTCTGCCGCGCCTTGGGCAGGATGATCGACAGCACCAGCGTCTGATCGGACTCCACGCGGGCGCTTGCGACCGCGTTCACGTCGGACGGATCGCGGTCGCGGCGATAGATCAGACTCCCGTCGGGCGCGACCTCGTAGGAGACGATGGCGCCACGCCCCTTCACGGCAGGCGCGCTGCAATCGGCTGCCCAGGTCCCGATCAGGCCCCAGGCGCGCGCGACGTCGGCGGCTTCGTCCGCCGCTGCGGCGGGGGGGAAGGATGCGCATAGGATGATCGCGAGCAGGGGGCGGGAGATCGAGGACATCAGGTCTCGCAGAGATGGCTGCCGCGCCATCTTAATGCACTGCGTCAACGGCGCAACGATGGAGCGGCGCTTTCCGCGTTGGCACAAAGTCTCATTCTTGATGAGACAGCCTTGCTGGTTCAAGCAACCAGGCGCATGCTCCGCGTAACTACAAATAATCAAAAGGGGAGGCTGACCATGCCCGCGTTGTCGCGCCGCAAATTCCTGTTGTCGTCCGGAGCGGCCGCAATGGCTGCGCTGCCAGTACCTTCTCTTGCTGCGATGGGTCCTGCGGACAAGTTCGACCTGGTGGTCAAGGGCGGCGATGTCATCGATCCCAGCCAGTCGCTACGGGGCAAGCGCGACATCGGCATTCGCTGGGGCGTCATCGAGGCGATCGAGACCGAAATACCGGCAGAGCGTGCGCTGCGATCGATCGACGCCAACAGCCGGCTGGTGATGCCGGGTCTCATCGATCTCCACAGCCACGTCTACCCCTACGGATCTGCGATCGGTATTCCGCCGGATGAGCTGGTGCAGTTCCAAGGGACCACGACGGTGGTCTCGGCCGGCGACGCCGGCGTGAACAATCTCGCGGCGCTGCGCCGCTTCATCGTCGGCCAGTCGCGGGCGCGCATCTACGCCTTCGTCCATATCGCCAACAACGGCCTGTCGGCATTCCCCGTCGCCGAGCTCTACAACATCGACAACGCCCAGGTGGACGCCTGCGCCATGGCGCTGGCCGAAAACCCGGACTTCCTGCTCGGCGTGAAAGTGCGGATGTCGGAGAACGTCATCTTCAAGCACGGTCTTGAGCCGTTGAAGCGCGGCATCAAGGCCTGCGAGCTGTGCGGCTGGCCGGCGCGGATGATGGTGCATATCGGCGGCGTCGAGACCGGCGAGCTGATGTCGCAGATCCTCGACCTGCTGCGGCCCGGTGATATCCTGACTCATGCCTATTCCGGCGCGCCGAACCTCGGCGGCGCCTTCACCAACATCGTGCAGGACGGCAAGCTGCTGCCATCAGCGCTCGCCGCGAAGCAGCGCGGCGTGCTGTTCGACGTCGGTCATGGCGGCGGCAGCTTCGACTTCACGGTCGCGGAGGTTGCGATCCCCGGCGGCTGCGGCCCGGATACGATCTCCTCGGACATCCACGTGTTCTCCGGCAATACGCCGGGCATGCCGTTCCTGCCCAACGTGATGGGCAAGTTCCTGGCGATGGGCTTCTCGCTCGATCAGGTGGTCAGCATGACGACCACGGCGCCGGCCAAGATCATCGGCCGCACGCCGAAGCTCGGCACCCTCCAGGTCGGGGCGCCGGCCGATCTCGCAATCGTCGATCTGGTCGAGGGCCCCGTGACCTTCGTCGACACCCGCGGCAACAAGCGCGAGGGCAAGCTGCAGCTCAAGCCGGTGCAGACCGTCATCAACGGCGTGCCGTTCGGGCGGCCCTATCAGTCGCCGTTCTCGGTGCGCTGAACCAGCGCGATTACTCGCCCGCGCGGCTGCGCGCCTTGTTGGCCGACCGTTGGGGCACGCCGAACTCCTGGTGACAGACTTCGGCCAGCACGGCGATGCCCTCGCGGATCTCCTGGTGCGAGGGGCTGGCGAAGCACAGCCGCAGCCGGCTCTTTGCATGCGCGGCGTCGGTGGACCATTCCGGCCCCGGATTGATCGACACGCCGCGCTTCAACGCGGCCTGCGACAGCTTCATCGCGTCGACCTGGTCCGGCAGCTTGACCCACAGGAAGATGCCGCCCTTCGGCGCCTCGAACTCGGCTGATGTGCCGAACTCGGCGTTGAGCGCCTCCATCAGCGTGTCGAGCTTGGCGCGCAGCCCGCGCACGAGCTGCGGCACATGGCTTGTGAAATGCGCTTTGCAGTATTCCGCCAGCACCATCTGCTCCAGCGCACCTGATCCGGCATCGGTCTTGAGCGCGAGCAGCACCGACATGATTTCCCAGGGCGCGACCAGGAAGCCGACCCGCAGCGCCGGCGCGACCGACTTCGAGAACGAGCCGAGATGGATCACGCCGCCATGGTCGGAGAGGCCGTAGATCGCGCGCGGCCGTTTGCCGTCCCAGATCAGGTCGGCGTAGCAATCGTCCTCGAACACCGGCACGCCATAGGCGCGCGACAGCCACAGGAGCTCGGCGCGGCGGTTCTCCGGCATGATGGTGCCGGTCGGGTTCTGCACTGTCGGAATGGTATAGATGTATTTCGGCCGGATGCCGCGGTCCTTGAGGTCGGCCAGCACCGTGGCCAGCACATCCGTTCGCATCCCGTCTCCGTCCAGCGGAATTCCAATCGGCCTGACGCCGAGCCGCGCCAGCCGCGTCAGCGTGCCCTGGTAATTGTCCTGCTCGACGATCACGGTGTCGCCCCGCGCGAGCAGCGCCTGGTTGACGAGATCGAGCCCCTGAAGCGAGCCAGAGAGGATCATGATGTCGTCGGCGCGTGCCGACATGCCGGCGTCGCGCGACAGTTTTGCAGCGAGGAAATCCCGCAACGGCCTGTAGCCTTGCGGCCCATGCGCAAGGCCATAGGTGGCGAGCGAGCGTCCCTCGCGGCCGAGCACGGCATCCGCCGCGGCGCGCAGATCGTCCACGGGGACGGCATCGGCATCATTGTTGCCACCGACGAAGCTGTACTTGGCCAGCCCCGTCCAGCGGCCGGCCGGCGCGGGAAGCCCAGCCGCCAGGAGCGGTGCAAAATCGAATGCGGCCATGAGCGCGGCTCCCTTGTTCTCGAATTGGCGCGACTTTAAACAGATACCAGGGTGCTTGTCCCGACAGGACAGGTTCTTTTCCCGGGGAAGGCGACCTTCGAGCGGCGGTTCCGCTGCTCTGGCGTGCGCCTGCGATCCCGGCTAAAGCAGCCCCCGGAAAAAGCAGCGAGATTTTGCAATGGCCGACTCGATCCAGGACGTTCTGCACGCCTTCGCCAAGGGCGAGATGGTCGTCGTGACCGACGATGACGATCGCGAGGGCGAGGGCGATCTGATCGTTGCGGCCTCGCTGTGCACGCCCGATAAGATGGCGTTCATCATCCGCCACACCTCCGGCATCGTCTGCGCGCCGATCACGGCGGATGACGCGCGGCGGCTGCGGCTCGACCCGATGGTCGCGCACAACGACTCCAACCACACGACGGCCTTCACGGTCTCGATCGACTACAAGCCGGACGGCGGCACCGGCATCTCCGCCGAGGAGCGCGCCTCCTGCTGCCGGGCGCTCGCAAATCCCAATGCCGGCGCCAGCGACTTCGCGCGTCCCGGCCATATCTTCCCGCTGATCGCGCGCGACGGCGGCGTGCTGCTGCGCTCGGGCCACACCGAGGCGGCGGTCGATCTCTGCAAGCTCTCGGGGCTGCCGCCGGTCGGCGTCATCTCGGAGTTGATGAACGACGACGGCACGGTGATGAAGGGCGAGCAGGTCGTGCGCTTCGCCGCCGCGCATAATCTCAAGCACGTCACGATCGCCGACCTGATCTCGTATCGGCAGGCGCGCGAGAAGCTGATCGAGCGCGTCTCGATGTTCACGACCGAGAGCCCGATCGGCCCATTGCAGGGTTACGCCTATCGCTCACCGTTCGATCCGATCACCCACGCCGCCTTCGTCTACAATGGCATCGGCGACGGCCGGAACGTGCTGACCCGGCTGCACAAGCCCAACATCGTGAAGGATCTGATTGCGGGTCCGCAGCGTATTCAAGCGGTGCTGCAGCACTTCAAGAATGCTGGCCGAGGCGTGCTGATCTATCTGCGGGATGGCGCTGCCGGTGTTCCGGTTGAGCCCGTCACGGAGCCGCATACCGCGGAGGCCGATCGCCATCGCCAGTGGCGCGAGGTCGGCGTGGGCGCGCAGATCCTGCGTGATCTCGGCGTGACGTCGATCCGGAACCTGACCTCGTCGGTCCATGATTACAAAGGACTGTCGGGTTTCGGCATCGAGATCGTCGCCAATGAGCGGCTTGAAGGCTGAACTCCCGGGATTTAACCTCTAGAAGGCTGTGCTCCGTGCGCAGCAAGACGCGAAAGGACCATTCATGAGCGCGCGCCCTCAGGCAAAGGACAAGCCGGCCCAGTCGAGCTTCCAGTGGGACGATCCCTTCCTGCTGGACGAGCAGCTGACCGAAGACGAGCGCATGGTGCGTGACACCGCGCGCGCCTATGCCCAGGACAAGCTGCTGCCGCGCGTCGCCAAGGCCTATCTCGAGGAGAAGACCGATCGCGAGATCTTCAACGAGATGGGCGAGCTCGGCCTGATCGGCATCACGCTGCCGGAGGAATATGGTTGCGCCAATGCGAGCTACGTCGCCTATGGCCTCGTCGCACGCGAGATCGAGCGGGTCGATTCCGGCTACCGCTCGATGAACTCGGTGCAGTCGTCGCTGGTGATGTATCCGATCTACGCCTATGGCGACGAGAACCAGCGCAAGAAATATCTCCCGAAGCTCGCCAGCGGAGAATGGGTCGGCTGCTTCGGCTTGACCGAGCCGGACGCCGGCTCCGATCCGGCCGGAATGAAGACGCGCGCGGAAAAGGTTGCCGACGGCTATCGCCTGACCGGCAGCAAGATGTGGATCTCCAACGCGCCGATCGCCGATGTGTTCGTGGTGTGGGCCAAGTCGGCCGCGCATGACAACCAGATCCGCGGCTTCATCCTCGAGAAGGGCATGAAGGGCCTGTCGGCGCCGAAGATCGGCGGCAAGCTCTCCTTGCGCGCCTCGATCACCGGCGAGGTCGTGATGGACGGCGTGGTGGTGCCGGAAGACGCGCTGCTGCCCAACGTGTCCGGCCTGAAGGGCCCGTTCGGCTGCCTCAACCGCGCCCGCTACGGCATCTCCTGGGGCGTGCTCGGCGCCGCCGAGGATTGCATGCATCGCGCCCGCCAGTACACGCTCGACCGCAAGCAGTTCGGCAAGCCGCTCGCCGCCACCCAGCTGGTGCAGAAGAAGCTCGCCGACATGGAGACCGAGATCGCGCTCGGCCTGCAGGGCTCGCTTCGAGTCGGCCGGCTGATGGACGAGGGCAAGATGGCCCCGGAGATGATCTCGATCGTCAAGCGCAACAATTGCGGCAAGGCGCTCGACATCGCCCGGGTCGCTCGCGACATGCACGGCGGCAACGGCATCCAGATCGAGTATCACGTGATGCGTCACGCGGCCAATCTCGAGACGGTCAACACCTATGAGGGCGCGCACGACGTCCACGCGCTGATCCTCGGCCGCGCCATCACCGGCATCCAGGCGTTCTTCTAGTTCGGCTGGTCGTTCTCGGACACGGGTCTTGAGTTCTCAACTGTCATCGTCCGCGACAGCGGACGATCCAGTACGCCGAGACGACAGTGATCAGCCGAGACGTCTCGGCGTACTGGATGCCCCGCCTTCGCGGGGCATGACGGCGGAGGAAGCGGGCCGTTCACGTGCCCGTGGAAAGTAAGGGCAGCAGATGGCCGAGGACGACGTCCCCTTCAACCGCAACTTCCCGCTTGCCGCGGGCGTCGTTGATGAAGTGCGTCCGGGCATCCGCCGCGTCCTCTGCAACAATCCGAGCCCGTTCACCTTCACCGGCACCGTCAGCTACATCGTCGGCAAAGGGAACGTCGCGATCATCGATCCCGGCCCGGACAACGAGGCGCATGCGCAGGCGCTGCTCGATGCTGTCAGGGGTGAGACGGTGACGCATATCATCGTCACCCATACCCACCGCGACCACTCGCCGAACACAGGACGGCTCAAGGCTGCAACCGGCGCCACGGTCTATGCGGAAGGCCCGCATCGCGCGTCGCGGCCGCGCTACGAGAGCGAGAAGCACAACCCGGAGTCCGGCGTCGATCGCGACTTCATGCCTGACGTCACCGTTGCCGACGGCGGCGTGATCGAAGGGCAGGGCTGGCAGCTCGAAGCGGTCGCGACGCCCGGGCACACCGCCAACCATCTCGCCTTCGCCTGGGGCGAGCGCAGCACGACCTTCGTCGGCGATCACGTGATGGGCTGGGCGACCTCGATCGTGGCGCCGCCCGACGGATCGATGGTCGACTACATGGCCTCGCTGGAGCGCCTCGCCGCGCGGCCGGAGGAATTGTATTTCTCAGGTCACGGCCCCGAAATTCCCGAAGGCCCGCGCTACACGCGCTTCCTGATGCGGCACCGCCAGGCGCGCGAGGCCTCGATTCTGCATCGCCTCGCCAAGGGCGAGGCCGATATCCCGACCATGGTGCGCGCGATCTATATCGGCATCGATCCGCGGCTCACCACGGCGGCCGGTTATTCGGTGCTCGCGCATCTGGAAGATCTGGTTGCCCGCGGCATCGTCGCGACGGAAGGCGATCCGGTGATCGGCGGGACTTATCGGTTGGTGTAAGCGAATGGCGAATAGGGAGTAGCGAGTAGGCTATTCGCTACTCCCCATTCGCTACTCGCCCTCTTACTTCTTCACCGTCTTTGCGTTCGCATTGCCCTTCGCGGCCACCGGCGGCGGCGTGACCTTCTTGACCGGCTTCTGCGCCTCGGCCTCGCCGGCGTTCGAGAGATCCTCGATCAGCTTGGCCACCCGCGCGGCGTTGCTGCCGAGATCGGAATCGAAATAGCGCGAGGCGGAGCGGACATCGATGCGGGAATCCTCGCCGTCAGGCTGGATGCGGATCGAGATGTCCTCGCGGAAGCCCATGATCGGCGTGCGGGCGACGGCCTCGATGTGGCCGATCCGGCGCGGCGGCTGCGGCGCGCGCTCGTCGACCACGAACCATTTGCGCCGGTTGACCAGCTTCAGCGCGATCGCATAGGCGCGATCCGGCGGCAGCTCGATCTGCACCGGCTCGATGTCCGGATAGAACTTCTGCTGCTGCTCGGCCGAATACAGCCCGGCATAGACGGCGGTGTTGGTGCCGTCGCCGTTGCGCAGCGCGGCCAGCGCCTCGAACCGCGGCGGATCGATCGGGTCTGTCGTGATGTCGTAGATCTTCGGCAGCTTGCGGTATTGGAGCGCGAGATAGGCCGGGTAGGCCAGCACCACGGCGTCGATCACGAATGCGAGCAGCACCCGGCTCATGCCGCGGCTGCCATTGCGCCAGATCGCGACGAAGGCGGCGAGCCCGAGCAGAATCGACAGCACGGCGAGGCCCAGGGCGCCGAAGAACGTCGCGAGCGCCGGCTTCATCTCCAGGAAGTCGAAGCGCAGGATCAGGATCGAGACCAGCACGGCGACGACCGAGAACACCGCGAGGTTGCGGGTCCATGTCGCGAGGCTCGAGGTCGGCTCCGACAGATAGGGGGCGTGAAACCTGCGGGCCATCGTGTCAGGAGCTGCCGGGTTGGACCATCACGGGCGATGGCCGTCGCCATCTGAGAGACCATGCTGAAGATGCAAATTCAAGGCCTTTGCCGGCATCCTCAGGGTTCATGAACGAGATGACACATCTCAAAGGCGCGGCGCGCGGCGGATCGAGACGGAAACGGCCCCGCCATCTCTGGAGGGGCCGTTCGGATCGCAGTCCTATGCTGCCTGTCAGGCCGCTGCGTTCGGGAAGCGATACGCCTTGAACTGGTCGCGCAGCGCCGTCTTGAGGATCTTGCCGGTCGCGGTGTGCGGAATGCCGTCGACGAAGGCGACGTCGTCGGGCATCCACCACTTGGCGATCTTGCCTTCCATGTATTTCAGGATGTCCTCGCGCGTCGCGCTCTGGCCCTGCTTGAGCTGCACGATCAGAAGCGGCCGCTCATCCCACTTCGGATGGTAGACGCCGATGACGGCAGCCTCCGCGACGGCGGGATGGCCGACCGCGAGGTTCTCCAGATCGATCGACGAGATCCATTCGCCGCCGGACTTGATGACGTCCTTGGAGCGGTCGGTAATGCGCATGAAGCCATGGGCATCGATGGTGGCGACGTCGCCGGTGTCGAAGAAGCCCTCCTCGTCGAGGATCTTGTTGTCGACTTTGTAGTAGGCCTTCGACACCGCAGGACCGGACACCTTGAGCCGGCCGAACGTCTTGCCGTCCCATGGCAGCTCGCTGCCGGCATCGTCGGTGATCTTCATCTCGACGCCGAATGGCGGGAAGCCCTGGGTCTGCAGGATGTCGAGCTTGGCGTCGCCCTCGGCGCCGAGGAACGGCGGCTTCAAGGTCGCGAGCGTGCCGATCGGGCTCATCTCGGTCATGCCCCAGGCGTGGCGCACGCCGATGCCCATGTCGAGGAACGCCTGGATCATCGAGCGCGGCATCGCCGAGCCGCCGCACACCACCATCTTCAGATGCGGCAGCGTCAGCTTATGCGCCTGCATGTGCTGCAGCAGCATCAGCCACACCGTCGGCACGCCGGCGGTGTAGGTCACCTTCTCGGTGTCGAGCAGCTCGTACACCGATGCGCCGTCGAGCTTCGGGCCGGGCATCACCAGCTTGGTGCCCATCGAGGGCGCGGAGAATGCGATGCCCCAGCTGTTGGCATGGAACAGCGGAACCACCGGAAGCATTGTGTCTGCGGCCGAGGTGCCGAGCGAATCCCTGGAATTGGCCATCAACGCATGCAGCACGTTGGACCGATGCGAATACAACACGCCCTTGGGATCGCCCGTGGTGCCAGAGGTGTAGCACATCGCCGCTGCGGTGTTCTCGTCGAAGGTCCCCCATTTGAAATCGCCGTCGGCCTCGCCGATCCACGACTCATAGGCGACCGCGTTCTTCAGCGTCGTCTCCGGCATGTGCGCGGCGTCGGTGAGCACCACGTAGCGCTCGACGCTCGGCAGCTTGTCGGCGAGCTTCTCCAGCAGCGGCACGAAGGTCAGATCGGTGATGACGATGCGATCCTGGGCGTGATTGATGATCCAGCCGATCTGCTCGGGGAACAGCCGCGGATTGACCGTGTGACAGATCGCGCCGATTCCCATAATGCCGTACCACACCTCGAGATGGCGGCCGGTATTCCAGGCGATGGTGGCGACGCGGTCGCCGAGCTTGATGCCGTCGCGCGACAGCTTCTGTGACACCTTGAGCGCGCGGTCGTGGATTTGCCGATAGGTGGTGCGAACGATGGGGCCTTCGACCGAGCGCGTCACGACCTCCTGGGAGCCGTGGATCGTCGCTGCATGCTCGATGATCCGGTGGCAAAGCAGGGGCCAGTCTTGCATCAATCCAAGCATCAGGTCGTTCCTCCGGTGGGTTTCGCTTTAGGCAGCGAGGGTCTTTTGGTCGGTTTTGTGAATTTTAGCGCGCGCCACAGCAAGCGCAAATGGGCTTGTCGCGGCCAAACCGTCGCGCCCGGCGCGATGGTTAGCGTGGCTGCCGCGACGCTCGCATTGAGCTGCCTCATGGCCGCTGCGCCGGCTGCGGCGCGGTCGCGCGATGGCGGACAGGCGCACGCGCATGGCGCTACCGCATCGGCCGTGCGGCGCGATCATCCTGTCGTACCGTTGCCGCTGCCGCGGCCAGAGACAGCGCCGCTGCGCGCCGGTGCCAAGGCGAACGCGCCGGCCGATTCGGCTGACGGGGCCGGCAAACCGGCCAATGCTGAGAAGGAGGCGCGCGAGCCCGGCAAGGAGCCGAGCGAGACCAATCGTGAAGCCAATCGCGAGGCGAAGGCCCCGCCTGCGCCGCAGCCTTCCGCCTGCCGGCAAGCGCTGACCGAGGAGATCGCGATCGCGCCGTCGATCCCGCCGATCAAGGGCCCCGGCGCCTGCGGCGGCGATGATCTGGTGCGGCTGGAGGCCGTGGTGCTGCCGGACAAGCGGCGGGTGGCGCTGACGCCGGCGGCGACCATGCGCTGCACGATGGCCACCGCGGTGGCGAACTGGGTCCGCAGCGATCTGGTCCCGATCGCCGCCCGGCTCGGCAGCCCGCTCGCTGCGCTCGACAATTACGATTCGTACCAATGCCGTGGCCGCAACAACATCGCGGGCGCGCAGATGTCGGAGCATGGCCGCGCCAATGCGCTGGATGTGCGCGGCTTCAAGCTCGCCGACGGCCGCATGATCGAACTCACCGATCGCACCCAGCCGCGCGACCTGCGCGAGACCGTGCTGCATTCCGTGTGCACGTATTTCACGACCGTGCTGGGTCCCGATTCGGATTGGTATCACGAGGATCACATCCACCTCGATCTCGCCGAGCGGCGCAGCAACTACCGCATCTGCCAGTGGGACGTGCTCGATCCCATGCCCAAGGTCGCGCCGCTGATGCCGGCGGTGCGGCCGGATGATGCGCCGCCGCGGGAGACGGCGGAGGCCAATGGGGCAGGAAAGGGCGAGAAGGCCCCGACCGGCTCATCCAGTGCGGCGGAGACGGACAAGCATAACGCCGAGCCGGCCCCCAGCGATGCGGCCGAGGCTGACGAGACGGAGCCTGCGCCGCCCGCACCGGCGTCGCCGCCAGCCCACTCCAAGAACGGCAAGAAGAAGCACAAGAGCCGATCCTGAGCGTGCAGATCGGCCCTCGATCGCCCGCGAGATCGCTTGATGGGCGGACGGCGGGCGCTTTCAGCAAAGCTGCAAAACAAAAAGGCGCCGGATGACCGGCGCCTTTGAAAGGATGCTAAACGCGTTTCTCGGCTTTTGATCTCGTCTGTCGGCGACGCTTACTGCATCGCCGCGTAGGTGCCGCCGCCCTGCAGGGCCATCTGCGGCTTGTAGGGCGAATCGCCCTTCTTCGGGTCCAGCACGACGACGATGGTGCCGACCTTGACCCGGTTATAGAGATCGATCGCATCCTCGTTGGTCAGGCGGATGCAGCCCGAGGATATCGAGGCGCCGATATATTCCGGCTGGTTGGTGCCGTGGATGCGGAACAGCGTGTCCTTGCCGTTGGCATAGAGGTACATCGCGCGCGAGCCCATCGGATTGTCCGGGCCCGCAGCCACGAAGGTCGGCACGCCCAGGCGCTCGATCTCGCTCTTGGTCGGATGCCAGGCCGGCCACTCGGTCATGGCGCCGACCTTGGCGATGCCGGACCAGGCCATGGCCTCTTCGCCGACGGTGATGCCGTAGCGGATCGCCTTGCCGTTATCGAGCACGTAATAGAGGTAGTGGGCGTCGGAATCGACGACGATGGAGCCCGGGGCTTCCTTGCGGTGATAGTCGACGATCGCGCGGCGATATGGCTCGGCCACCGGGGTGTTGGTGTAGCGGATCTTCGCGAGAAGCTCCTTGTCCTTCGGCTTGAAAGCCTGGGTGTTGGTCGCCTCATAGGTCGTGGCCTGCATGCAGCCCGACAGCATCAGGCCGGCGGCCAGGAGTCCGAGTTTCACCTTCAGCGACATCTCACCAATTCCAATTGATAGCTGACGTTGCAATGCCGCGGTCATACCACTGCATCGCGATTCCGGATGTCCCATTATCGTCAAAATCCATCTCGATTCCAGCCGATACACGCACAAGTCACGCTGCAGCGCCGTGATTGTTGCTTTTTTGTCGCAAGAATCCGGCCGGCCATCCACAGCTGTGCTCCGAATGGCACGGTCGCACCGTTTCAGGCCTATGGCTGCGTGATCGAAAAATGCCGATGGACCGTACCGGCAAGCTGCGTCACAAGGCGGCAGCACCCCGCCGGTAAATCCGCCGAAAACCACGTCTCGCGATTCGGAGCTTCTCTATGTTCTCGGTGTTCGTCCCGTCGGAATCCTCGCTCAAGAAGGCGGCCGTCACCGATCCCGCAGCGCTGCCGGAGAATGCGGTCTGGGTCGACCTGGTCAACCCGAGTAGCGCCGAGGATCGGGCGGTCGAGCAACTGGCCGGGATTGCGGTGCCGACGCGCGAGGACATGCAGGAGATCGAAATCTCCAGCCGGCTCTACATCGAGAACGGCGCGCGCTACATGACCGCGACGCTGATGTGTCACTCCGACACCGACATGCCCAGGACCACGGCCGTGACCTTCATCCTCACCGGCCACCGCCTGGTGACGGTGCGCTACGATCAGCCGCGGCCGTTCGCGGTGGTGGAGGCCAAGCTCGCTCGCAGCTGCGCGCCGGGGATCACCGGCGAGATGGTGCTGATGGAGCTGCTCGACGCCGTGATCGACCGCTGCGCGGACATCCTGGAGCGGGTGGGCGCCGATATCGACCAGGTCAGCCACGAGATCTTCGAGCCGAACAATGAGCGGCACGGCCACGCCAAGCAGTATTCGCAGATCCTGATCGCGATCGGCCGCAAGGGCGACCTAACCTCGAAGGTGCGGGAAAGCCTCGTCTCGATCGGCCGCCTCGTCACCTTCCTCTCGGCGGTCGTCGAAGGCGTGAAGTGGTCGAAGGACATGCGCGAGCAGCTCAAGACCATGCAGCGCGACGTCGCTTCGCTGACGGACCACGCGTCCTATCTCGCCGGCAAGATCACCTTCGTGCTCGATGCGATGCTCGGCGTCGTCAATCTCGAGCAGAACAACATCATCAAGCTGTTCTCGGTGATGGCGGTGGTGCTGATGCCGCCGACCTTGATCGCATCGATCTACGGCATGAACTTCAAGGCGATGCCGGAGCTCGAATGGGCCCATGGCTATCCGATGGCGCTGGTGCTGATGCTGATCTGCGCGATCGTGCCGTACTACATCTTCAAGCTCAAGAAGTGGCTGTAGCAGGAGCTGTATCGACGCAACGGCGGATGAAGCACTTGTCTCGGTGAGAGAGCGGCAACATGTCGGCGAGCGCGCCGACAGCGCTTCGCTGTTAGCAGCTCAGGACATGTTCGCTCATCGAAATCCCGGTCGCTGGTATGGCGCTATGCACTTCAGCCGACACACATGGCATGCGGCAAGACATGTCTGGAAATAGTTGTTAGGTCTGCCGCAACGCCGCTGCAAAGGCGCCTCAATTCCTCAGGTAAAATTTGACGGGAACGCTGAACGTTTGATCGAAACTTCTCTGCGATAAGTCAGCACGTAGGCATGACCGACAACGGGCGCTTCGGTGCTTGGCATGCAAGGCGAAGCTGGAGGGTGCGTTGATCGTGCCCGGGGCGAAGAGGCGGCAATGGTTGAGAAACGCATAACGGCATCGAACAACGTGGTCGAGCTCGCCAGCTATCAGCGCGGCCGCGCCGGCACCGTCGTGGCCCATGCGCTGTCGCCCCGGACCTGCAGCTATTGCGGTGCAGAGCTGGAGGACGACGAGCGCGAGGACGATTGCTCCAGCGCGCTCAACGTCGA
Source organism: Bradyrhizobium sp. USDA 4353 (assembly GCF_054063215.1). Classification (NCBI taxonomy): domain Bacteria; kingdom Pseudomonadati; phylum Pseudomonadota; class Alphaproteobacteria; order Hyphomicrobiales; family Nitrobacteraceae; genus Bradyrhizobium; species Bradyrhizobium sp. USDA 4353. Next base: position 7,135,965 of record NZ_JBSSGB010000001.1, on the reverse strand, counting down.
AACCGACCGCCTGCGCTGGCGCGCGGCGCAGATCCTGCGTGGCCTGGTGTGCGAAGGCTGAACCGGCGTTCTTTTTGTAGGCTTACAATCCTGGAATTTTGCCCAGCCGCCTGCGCCACACCAAACTGTCGTCCCGGCGAAAGCCGGGACCCATAACCACAGGCCGGCGTAACGGCCGAGCGGGCTGCGACTAAGCCCTCCGTTCCTCACATCCGCTGCGGCGTATGGGTCCCGGCTTTCGCCGGGACGACGGCGGAGTGCGGGGCGAGCGTCTTGGCGAACCCTAACAACTCGAAACCCGAGCTTCCGTCAGCCTCGTTCAGCGCATCCAGCAGCGCTCGGTTCGCATACTGTTAGTTTGTGCGCGCGACCCCTTGGCATCAATCTGCAGACGGCGTTAATCCCGCCTTGGCGCGAGGCCCGGACGACTCGTCGAACGGCGCAAGTCGGCGTGAACCAATCCGCGGAGACGGCACGGTGTCCTCTTGCCGCTGGCGATCGCCCCTCAGACGTGCTGGCCGCCGTTGATGTGGATCTCGGCGCCGTTCACATAGGAGCTGGTCTCGCTGCACAGCACGTAGATGATCTTGGCGACCTCGTCGGGCGTGCCGAGGCGCTGCATCGGGATCTGCTCCTGCACGATCTTCTCGGTGCCCGGCGACAGGATCGAGGTGTCGATCTCGCCTGGCGCGATCGAGTTGACGCGCACGCCGACGCGACCGAAATCCGAGGCCATCTCGCGGGTCAGCGCGGCGAGCGCCGCCTTCGACGTCGCATAGGCCGCGCCGGCAAACGGGTGCACGCGCGAGCCGGCGATGGAGGTCACGTTGACGACGGAGCCCTTGGCCGCCTTGAGCTCGTTGATCAGGCCGCGCGCCATCATGATCGGCGCGAAGAAGTTGACGCGGAAGACGTGATTCCAGGTGTCGAGATCGGTGTCGACCGTGCCGAGCCGCGCGCCGCCCGGGCCCTTTGGCGAGATCGCCGCATTGTTCACCAGCGCATGCAGCTCGCCGCCGTCCATGCGCTGCTTGACCTCCTCGATCCCCCGCAACGTGTCCTTGGGATCGGCAAGATCGACCTGGATGTGATCCTCAGGGCCTGCGCCCCACGGGCACTCCTCGGGGAAGGGATGCCGCGAGCAGGTGATGACGCGCCAGCCGGCGGAGGAGAATCGGATCACGGTGGCATGACCGATGCCGCGGCTGGCGCCGGTCAGCAGCATCGTGCGCCGCGGCTGGTTGGAGGAGGTCGGCATGATGAGAAATCTCTCCCGATCCACGAGGGATCAGCTTACCACAAGGGTTGCATGTGCGGTGCGCGTTTCATGCGCACCGATGTCGAGCGTCGCCGAGCGGCGCGTTGACGACGAGGCCGAGCAGGCCTGACCGTCGCTTACGGATACATCCGCACCTTGCTCCACGGCTGGCCGACGGCCTCGCGGCGGAATTCGATCCGGTCGTGCAGCCGGAACGGCCGGTCGTGCCAGAACTCCATGCGCACGGGCGTGATGCGCCAGCCGCTCCATCCCGGCGGCCGCGGCACCTCGCCGATGATGTATTGCGCGGCGACCTTGGCGATTGCCTGCTCGAAGGCGAAGCGGCTCTCCAGCGGCTGCGACTGCTTGCTCGCCCAGGCGCCGAGCTGCGCCTGCTTCGGCCGGGTCGCGAAATAGGCGTCGGCCTCTTCGTCGGTCACCGGCGTCACCAGGCCGCGGATGCGCACTTGCCGGCGCAGCGACTTCCAGTGAAACAGCAGCGCGGCCTTCGGATTGGCGGCAAGCTCCTGGCCCTTCTGGCTGGCCTTGTGGCTGTAGAACACGAAGCCGTCGGCGTCGTAGCCCTTCATCAGCACCATGCGCACATCCGGCAGCCCGTCCGCGTCCACGGTCGAGAGCGCCATCGCGTTCGGATCGTTCGGCTCGCTCTTGGTGGCCTCGGCGAACCACTCGGCAAACAGCGCAAACGGCTCGCCGGCCTGGGTGAAATCAGCCGATGTACCGGATGTTAAGGTTGTCTGGTGTTTGATGCTCGTGGGGTCGGTCATGTCTTTGGGGAGTCCGAGTTTTGCGTTCACCCGCGGCCAAGCGCGTGCAAGTCGAGTCTGGTCCGGCCCTATATAGGGCATCGGTCCGGCTTGGCCTATCCGCGATCGGTCATGCCGGCACCGCTTTGACACTCATTCTAATCGGCCTGTCCGGTGGCGGCTGCAGCCTGTCGCGGCCGGAGACGGCATTCGCCAAGATGGAGGATGCGGAGATCACCGGCACGATCAGCCCGCCGCCCGAGCGCGAGCCGACCGAGGCCGATCTCGCCTTCGCCCGCAACGCCGCCTCCGACGTGCTCACCAAGGGCACCAAGGATTCCAGCCAGCCCTGGCAGAATCCGCAGACCGGCGCCCGCGGCTCGGTGACGCCGATCGCACAGTCCTACACGGCTGAAAACGGCCGCACTTGCCGGGATTTCCTGGCGAGCTACGTCAACGGCAAGACCGAGCGGTGGCTGCAGGGCTCGGCCTGCCGGATCGAGCGGGGACGCTGGGACATCCACACGCTCAAACCCTGGCAGCAAAGCTGACGGGATCGCACCGGAACCCGTTGCAAAAATACAACGGACTCCCCAGATGAAATGCAAAGCGGGCGGGGAGCCCATAGGTTAGTATCTGACTTTCTGTAAGGAGACGTGACGGATGCGCGACCCCTATGAGGTCTTGGGGGTGCCGCGAAGCGCTAGCGCTGCGGCCATCAAGAGCGCCTATCGCAAGCTCGCCAAGAAGCATCATCCCGACAGCAACAAGGATGACCCGAAGGCATCGGCCAGGTTTGCCGAGATCAATTCGGCCAACGAGATCCTGGGCGACGAGGAGAAGCGGAAGCAGTTCGATCGCGGGGAGATCGACGCCGAAGGCAAGCCGCGCTTCCAGGGCTTCCCTGGCGGCGGCGCCGGCCGGGCTGGTCCCGGCGGCGGCTTCGAGAGCTACAGCTTCCGCACCGGCGGCGGGCCGGGCGGCGGCTTCGGCGGAGGCGGCGGCTTCGAGGACATTCTCAACAGCATGTTCGGCGGCGCGGCCCGTGGCGGACGCGGCGGCGGTAGCCCGTTCGAGTTCGATACCGGCGGCGTCGGCGTCGATCTCGACCTGAAGGTCGCGATGTCGGTGACGCTCGAGGAGTCCGTCAAGGGCGGCGAGAAGCGCGTCCGCCTACCGTCCGGCAAGGAGCTCAACGTCAAGGTTCCGCCCGGCGTCACCGCCGGCCAGCAGATCCGGCTGAAGGGGCAGGGCGAGAGCGCGCCCGGGCATCGCCCCGGCGACCTGCTGATCACGATCCAGATCGCGCCGCATCCGTTCTTCAAGGTCGAGGGCAGCGACGTCAGGCTCGATTTGCCGATCACGCTGTACGAAGCGGTGCTCGGCGCCAAGGTGCGCGCGCCGACGCTCGGCAGCGCCGTGGAGCTATCGATCCCGAAGAACACCTCCAGCGGACGGACTTTCCGGCTGAAGGGCAAGGGCCTGCCGAAGAGCGACGGCTCGGCTGGCGACCTGTTCATCACGACGAAGATCGTGCTGCCCGACGGCAACGACGCCGAGCTCGAAGCGCTGATGACGAAGTGGCGCGACAAGCATCCCTACAATCCGCGCAGCAATCTTTCGTAACACGATTGTCGGCTGCAAAACCTCTCCCCGCCCTTCGGGGACAGGCTGGATTGCACCACCCGTGCCGTTGCCCCTCACCCCAGCCCTCTCCCCGTGAAGAACGGGGCGAGGGAGCGCACCTTCGCTTGTGACGCATCGCGGCTTCTAAAAGCGTTGGCGGTTTCGAGGAGCGCTGGAGGTGGTGTGAGTGAGCACATTGTCGCGCGAGCGATCTCGGCGCGCGCGGTGCAACCTCTCCCCGCCCTTCGCGGGGAGAGGTCGGATGGCGCAGCCATCCGGGTGAGGGGCATGGCACATAGGCAACCCGGAGCGCGGGTCTATCGGACTCACGCCGTGCGTGGACCTGAGCGCCAACGCAAGCGTTGCCCATCGTCAACGAGAACGAGAAAAAAGTGCGGCCTCGAAAGGGGGACCAGCGCGGTACAAAACCCCAGTCGAGGCCGCTTCCGTGTCGATCGGCGGATCGAACACTCCTCATTTTTTCGTGAAGTTTTGGTGCGATATTGAGACGCGTCCGTGCCCTGATTCCAGATTTTCAGTGACGGAATTGCGGCGTCGACCTCCGCGTGTCCTCCCCCACCGAGATGCGAGCACGGCCGGCGTCGGGGTCTCGTTTGCCGCTCTCCTGCAACCGGCTCTGATGATGTCGAAAATCACGACCCGGTCGGCGTCAGCGGAAGCCTGATGGCGTCAGACCGCTAGCCGCCCGCACGTTCGGACTGGTCATAAACAAGGCGTGCAACCTGAGTGAGACGTGTCCGGTCGCTGCCGCCGGTGACAACGTAGCTGACCCCGCGCTCCGCCCAGGAGAGCGCAGCGGTGTTGCCCTCCGTCGTGTAGCGCATCTGCGCGGCCTCGATCCCGACCTTGGTCGCGTAGACGGTAAAGCGCTCGCCGGAAGCGCTCTCATACATCAGGAACGAGGCTGGTCCGGTCGGGCCCGGCAGCAGCCGGCCGCCGACAAGCTTCAGCCCGGTGCTGTCGAGCTCTGGTGCCTGCACGGTGCGGCCGCAGCGCTTCGTCAGCCATTGCTGGAGGTGCGCCTTCTCCTCGCCGGGCACCTCGACCGGATGGCGCACCTCGACCACATAGAGCCGGTGCGCGTCGAGCGCCTCGCCGGCGAGGTTCTGCAGCAGTGCAGGGGAGGTGGCCGCGCCATGCGCGACCCAGCCGACGGCGCCGCCGACCGCAAACGCCACGACGCTCGCGGCGACAGCGCCGATGATCCAGCGCCGTGGGCGGTGGTCCAGCCGGTCCAGATCGAGACGCCGCGGCACCGGCTCGTTGATGACCGAATCGTAGCGGGCATGCAGCGCCTCGGTCATGCTGCGCCAGGAAGCCACCCGTTCGGCATCCGCTGGATGCGCCGCAAGCCAGCGCTCGACATCGCTGCGGCGCTCGGCCGGCAGCTCGTTGTCGACATAGGCGTGCAGCTCGTCCTCGGTGACGGGAATGGTCGGCTCGGTCATGATCGTGGTCTCGTTGCAGTCATGCGATCGTGGTCGCGCGGCTTTTGTGCGGTCGATCGCAGTCTCATTTTACCCTCCGCAGCGCGGGGCGCTCGCCTTCGAGCACGGCCCGGACATGAGCCCGGGCGCGCGCGAGGCGCGACATCACGGTGCCGATCGGGACGCCCTGGATGTCGGCGACCTCGCGGTAGCTCATGCCTTCGAGCACGACCAGCAGCAGCACGGCGCGCTGCTCCTCCACCAAGGTCGCGAGCGCGCGCTCGATGTCGCGGCCTTCGGCCTCGGTGCCGCTGGCATCGGGATTGTCGTCCTGCAGCGGCATGAAATGCGGCCGTCGCGCCAGCGAGCGGCGGCGGTTCTTGTTCAGGTTGGTCAGGATCGTATACAGCCAGCTGCGCAGATCCCCACCCAGGAACAGCCGCTCGGACCTGAGCGCCCGCACCAGCGTATCCTGGACCAGGTCATCGGCTGCATCCACGTCGCGCGCCAGGGCCCGGGCATAGCGGCGCAATGCCGGGATCATGGCCTCGACGCTCTGGCGAAACGCGCTCATGGGATGTCCGGCGGCCGTTCAACGTGGTGACAGCGACGCGGGCCGCAACCGCGCCTTTCACCGATCATAACCCCGCGCTGACGGGCCTATTCCGCTGTCCGACGCGGCCCGGACTTTGCCACAGAGCGGGCGGAATGGGGCTGTACCGGGCCAGACCGGTGGTGTACGTCCAATCGTTAATACTCGTTTGATGGGAAGCCGCATGGCGCAGATTTCAGGTTTGATGCAGGGCAAGCGCGGGGTCGTTCTCGGCGTGGCCAACAACCGCTCGATCGCCTGGGGCATCGCCAAGGCCGCGCGCGCCGCCGGCGCGGAGATCGCGCTGACCTACCAGGGCGACGCGCTGAAGAAGCGTGTCGAGCCGCTCGCCGCCGAGCTCGGCGGCCTCGTGCTTGGCCATTGCGACGTGACGGATCCCGCGACGATCGATGCCGTGTTCGACGTGCTGAAGGAGAAGTGGGGCAAGATCGACTTCGTCGTCCACGCCATCGCCTTCTCCGACAAGGACCAGCTCGACGGCCGCTACATCGAGACCACGCAGGACAATTTCTCCAAGAGCATGCTGATCAGCTGCTACTCGCTGACCGCGATCGCGCAGCGCGCTGAGAAGCTGATGACCGACGGCGGCTCGATCATCACGCTCACCTATTACGGCGCCGAGAAGTGGATGCCGCATTACAACGTGATGGGCGTCGCCAAGGCCGCGCTGGAGGCCAGCGTGCGCTATCTCGCCGCCGATCTCGGCGAGAAGAACATCCGCGTCAACGCGATCTCGGCAGGTCCCATCAAGACGCTGGCGGCGTCCGGCATCGGCGACTTCCGCTATATCCTGAAGTGGAACGAGTACAACGCGCCGCTGCGCCGGACCGTGACCATCGACGAGGTCGGCGACAGCGCGCTGTATCTGTTGTCCGACATGTCGCGCGGCGTCACCGGCGAGGTGCATCACGTCGATTCCGGCTATCATGTCGTCGGCATGAAGCGGCCGGAAGCGCCCGACATCTCGCTCAGCAACTCCGCCGGCGCCAAGGAATAACATCGACCTGCAATGCCCCGGCCCACGATCTACTACATCCGCCACGGCGAGACGGAATGGAATGCGCTCGGCCGGCTGCAGGGCACGCAGGACATCCCGCTGAACGCGCTCGGGCGCGTGCAGGCGGTCCAGGCCGGCAATATCCTCAGCGAGCTGGTCGCGCGGAACGGCGATGACACAGGCCGCTTGCCCTATGTCGCGAGCCCGCTGATCCGCGCCCGCGCGACCATGGAGTTGGTGCGCGAGACCCTGAGGCTGCCGGTGGCGGATTATGGTCTCGATCCGCGGCTGCGCGAGATCGGCTACGGCAAATGGGAGGGCGCGACCTTGCCGGAGATGCAGGCCGCCGATCCCGTCTTCTACGCCAAGCGCCTGACCGAGAAATGGACCCTGGCGCCGGAGGGCGGCGAGACCTATGCCGATGTCGAGGTCAGGGTGCGCGACTGGTATGATGGGCTCACCGGCGATATCGTGGCGGTGGCCCATGGCGGCACGGCGCGGGCGCTGATGGTCGCGCTCGGCTTCGAAACGCCGGCCCGCGCCGTCGACTTGCCGATCCAGCAGGGCGCGGTCTACGTGTTCGGCGACAACGGGTTCGAGAAGTTCAGTTAGTTCATTCCCGTTATTCCGGGCGCCTCGTGAGAAGCGAACCTGGAATCTCGAGAGTCCGGGTCTGGTCCTTCGGACCATCCCGGAATGACAATTTTCCCGATCGGGTGATCAGTCCATGTCCTTCAACACCTTCGGCCACATGTTCCGCGTCACCACCTTCGGCGAGAGCCATGGCGTGGCCATCGGCTGCGTGGTCGACGGCTGTCCGCCGCGAATCCCGCTCGAGGCCGCGGAGATCCAGACCGACCTCGACCGCCGCCGGCCCGGCCAGTCGCGCTTCACCACCCAGCGCCAGGAGCCGGACCAGGTGAAGATCCTCTCGGGCGTGATGGCTGATCCTGACAGCGGCGCGCAGGTCACCACGGGCACGCCGATCGCGCTTGAGATCGAGAACACCGACCAGCGCTCCAAGGACTATTCCGAGATCAAGGACAAGTTCCGCCCCGGCCATGCCGACTTCACCTATGAGGCGAAATACGGCCTGCGCGACTATCGCGGCGGCGGCCGCTCCTCGGCGCGCGAGACCGCCACGCGCGTTGCGGCCGGCGCGATCGCCCGCAAGATCATCGCCGGGGTGAAGGTGCGCGGCGCCCTGGTGCAGATGGGCCCGCACAAGATCAACCGTGACAACTGGGACTGGGACGAGATCGCGCGCAATCCGTTCTTCTGTCCCGACAAGGACAAGGCGGCGTTCTTCGAGGACTATCTCGATGGTATCCGTAAGTCCGGCTCCTCGATCGGCGCGGTGCTGGAGATCACGGCTGAGGGCGTCCCGGCCGGGCTCGGCGCGCCGCTCTATGGCAAGCTTGATGCGGATCTCGCCGCGGCGATGATGAGCATCAATGCCGTGAAGGGCGTCGAGATCGGCGCCGGCTTTGCTGCGGCCGAGCTCACCGGCGAGGAGAACGCCGACGAGATGCGCTCGGCCAATGACGGCACGCGCTTCCTGTCCAACCATGCCGGCGGCATTCTCGGCGGCATCGCCACGGGCCAGCCGATCGTTGTCCGCTTCGCCGTGAAGCCGACCTCGTCGATCCTGACCCCGCGCCAGACCGTGGACCGCTCGGGTCACGAGACGGAGATCCTGACCAAGGGCCGTCACGACCCCTGCGTCGGCATCCGCGCGGTGCCGGTGGGCGAGGCGATGATGGCCTGCGTGCTGGCCGATCACCTGCTGCGTCATCGCGGCCAGGTGGGATAGTCGATCGTCGCGGCGCCTGTTTGCTGTTGTCACACGGCTCGCTTATTGTCGGCTATGGACATCTCCAAGTTGCAGGACATCAAGGAGTGGCTGGTCGACGGCGCGCGCTCCACGGCCACGCCGAGCGAGATGATGTCCGAATTCTGTGCGCGGCTGGTGGAGCTCGGCATTCCCCTGTGGCGCGTCGGCGTGTTCGTCCGCACACTGCATCCCGACATCGCCGGACGGAGCTTCATCTGGCGCCAGGGGGCCGAGGTCGAGATGGGCACCGTCGCTTTCGGCTTCGAGAGCAGCCCGGTCTATCTCGACAGCCCGCTGGCCCGCGTGTTCGAGCAGGGCGCGGAGTTCAGAGCGGATCCCCGCGGCCCGGAGGCCGAACGGTTTCCGATCCTGATGGACCTGCGCGCTGAAGGCGTCACCGATTATGTCAGTCTGCCTCTGACCTTCATCGACCGGGCGGTCCACGCGGCGAGTTGGACCACCAGAAGTCCCGATGGCTTCACCGAGGACCAGCTCAACGCCATCCGGCAGTTCGTGCCGGCCTTGGCGCGCTACACCGAGATCGTCACGCTGCGCCGGACCGCCTCGATGCTGCTCGACACCTATGTCGGCAACAGCGCCGGCGAGCGCATCCTGGGCGGCCAGATCCGCCGCGGCCACACCGCCACGATGGAGGCGGCGATCTGGCTGTCGGATCTGCGCGGCTTCACGCCGTTGTCCGATCGGCTGCCGGCCGAGGACGTGGTGGAGATCCTCAACCGCTACTTCGACTGCCAGGTGGAGCCGATCCGCGAGCAGGGCGGCGAGGTGCTGAAGTTCATGGGCGACGGCCTGCTCGCCGTGTTCCCCATTCGCAAGCAGGGCGGCCATCCCAGCGAAGTCTGCGCCCGCGTGCTGGCGGCGGCCCGGACCGCGCGCGAGCGCGTCGACGCCCTTGAATATCGCATCGGCGAGGTCGCCGAGCATTTCCGCTTCGGCGTGGCGCTGCATGTCGGGCCGCTGCTCTACGGCAATATCGGCGGCGGCAACCGGCTCGATTTCACCTGCATCGGCCCCGCCGTCAATCTCGCGGCCCGGCTGGAGAAGATCGCCGCGAAGCTGAAGCGGACGGTGGTGGCTTCCGAGGCGTTCGCCGGCGCCTTTGCCGCGCCAAAGACCGAGCTTTGGAGCGATCTCGGCGAGTTTCCGATCGCGGGCTTCTCGACCGAGCAGCGCGTGTTCGGACTACGCGACGAGGATGCGCAGGAACATTCTCAAGTCTCGGGCTCAGTCGTAAACAGCAGCGGATAGCCCTTGGCGCGGCCGGCATCCGTGGCGCGCGTCGCCTTGGTCTCGGCGACGTCCTTGGTGAACACGGCGACCACGCAGACGCCGAGTTTATGCGCCGTGATCATGACCTTGTAGGCCTCGGCCTCGGTCATGCGGAATTCCGCCTTCAAAATCATCACCACGAAATCGCGCGGCGTGAAGTCGTCATTGACGAGGATGACCTTGTAGAGCCGGGGCCGCTCGACCTTGGTGCGGACCTTCGTCTTCGGCTTGGTGACGGCGTCGTTCATGTGAGCAGCACGCCTGTGTTCCTGATGCGGCGGTGCCGTCACAATACAGCGTTCAGCGGCTCCGGGAAACCACGGGGTGCAGGGCCGCCGGGCGAAGAGTGCACGGAGCAGCCGGCCTGATCAACATCCAGGCAGGCCGAGGAAACTAACTGGAATGTGAATGGACCCGTGCGTTCCCGCTTTGCTGGCCGCGGATTGCATGTCACCATCATGTCACGCGATTGGAGGGCAGCTCATGCGCTGGTGGATCTCGATCGGTGTGGCGTGTCTGGTGGGCGCTTTGGCGAGCGGCGACGTCGCCACGGTCGCGGCAGCGCCGGGCGGCAAGTCCGCTCAGCAACTGAGCGAGAAGGAAGCCTCCGTCGACGTCGAGCTGATCCTGGCGGTCGACGTGTCCTACTCGATGGACCTCGACGAGCTCGCGATCCAGCGCGAAGGCTACGCCCAGGCGCTCAGCTCGCGTGAGTTCCTGCAGGCGCTGAAGAACGGCGTGCATGGCCGCATTGCCGTGACCTATTTCGAATGGGCCGCCTCCAGCGACCAGAAGGTCATCATCCCCTGGCGCGTCATCGACGGGCCCGAGAGCGCCGACGCCGTGGCGGCCGAGATCATGAAGACGCCGATCCGCCGGGCGTCGCGCACCTCGATCTCCGGCGCGATCTATTTCGCCATGCCGCTGTTCGACGACAACCCCTATCGCGGCCTGCGCCGCGTGATCGACATCTCCGGCGACGGGCCGAACAACAATGGCGGCCCGGTGACGATCGCGCGCGACGAGGCGATCAACAAGGGCATCACCATCAACGGCCTGCCGATCATGGTCAAGGAGCCGTCCTACTCGACCATGGATATCGAGAACCTCGACCTCTACTACAAGGATTGCGTCACCGGCGGCCGCGGCTCCTTCGTCGTCACGATTAAGAGCCGCGACGAGTTCAAGGAAGCGATCCGCACCAAGCTCTTGATGGAGGTCGCCGGACGCGCCCCCCCGCCGCGCATCGTCCCGGTCGCCGACGACACCGGCAAGGAGCCGCGGGTGTCGTGCCTGATCGGCGAGAAGATCTGGCAGGATCGTTGGGGGCGGTAACGTGGTCCTCAAACCGCGCGCCTGTGAGGCGACGGCCGGCTCGATGAGCAAGTTGCACACCCGGCGAACGGATCGCTGGTGCAAGCGCCGGTATCTCCATCTCGTGTGGAAAACCGCTTTCGGCGATCGATCCACCGAATCCGTGACCTCGTAGCCACACCTCGTCCAAAAACCAGGAGTTGCGGGGCAGCAAAATTCGCTTTGCCTCCGTACCGCCGTGATTGGGCCGCGACCATGAAGCGGTTGAGGCGGAGGCGCACAGAACATGCGTATCATCGACCGGACAGAACGTCCCGAGCAGCGCGACACCTGTCGTTCGTTGGAGCAGGGCGGCAGTTCTGGGATCGCCAGTCGGCTCTTACGGCTCACGCTGGTTTGTGCGGCCGCGGCCTCGCTCGCAGCTTGCGCGCAATCATCGGCGGTCCGGCAGGCGCGGATCGCAGCACCGACGAAGCAGGCCGCCGTCGAATTCCGACCCCAGGTCCAGCGCGCGGAGGCCGCGCCGGAGTCTGTGGTTCGCGTCCGCCATGCCGAAGCCAGTCCACCCGCGGCGCATTCCGCGTCGTCAGGTCTCGCCAGCTATTATTCGGAAGGCCGGAAGACCGCGAGCGGTGAGCGCTTCGATCCCTCCGAGCTGACGGCCGCGCATCGCAGCCTGCCGTTCGGCACGCGCCTGCAGGTCACCAACGTCAAGACCGGCCGCTCGGTGGTGGTGCGCGTCAACGACCGCGGCCCCTTCGTGCAGGGGCGCGTGGTGGATGTGTCCTACTCGGCCGCCCAGGCGCTCGGCATGGTCAACACCGGTGTGGCGCCGGTGAAGGTGAGTGTGGTGAGGTAGGAGGGACTGAGCCCCGAGCACGCTGCGCTCCCTCTCCCCGTTCTTCACGGGGAGAGGGCTGGGGTGAGGGGCAGCGGCACGGGTGGTCTGACTCCACGCACCAAGTAGTCCCGAAGCTCGGAGCTCAATCTAACATATGCGGCTATTGTGGAGAAGGATTCGGATCTACGACAAAGACTTCCCGTGCCGCTGCCCCTCACCCCGACCCTCTCCCCGTGAAGAACGGGGAGAGGGGGCGCACCGTTCGTGCTGACCGAGCTTTTCTCCTCAACTAATAATTACACTCACCGCACCAGCTTTGCCACCAGCTCGACATGCGGCGTATGCCGGAACTGATCGACGGGCACCACGGTCTCCAGCTTGTAGCCGCCGTCGAGTAGCATGCGGACGTCGCGGGCGAAGGTCGTCACGTTGCAGGACACCGCAACGATCACCGGCACCTTGCTCGACGCGAGCTGCTTGGCCTGGGCCTGTGCGCCCTGGCGCGGCGGATCGAACACGACGGCGTCGAGGTCGCGCAATTCCGGCGGCATCAGCGGGCGGCGGAACAGGTCGCGGGCTTCGGCCTTGATCGGCTTCAGGCCCGGCGTGCCCGCCGCCTTCTGCAGCGCTGCGATCGAGCCCGCATCATTGTCCATCGCGGTGACGCGCGCCCGTGTGGCGAGCCGCAATGCGAACGGGCCGACGCCGCAGAACAGGTCGGCGACGTGCTTGGCCTTGCCGACGCGCTCCAGCACCAGCTGCGCCAGCGTCTCCTCGCCTTGAACGGTCGCCTGCAGGAACGAGCCGGGCGGCAAGGTCACCTGCGCCGTGCCCATGGTCACCACGGGGGGATTGCGCATCAGCACCAGCTCGCCATGCCGCGTCAGCCGCGCCAGGCGGTGCTTCTCCGCGACGAGCGAGAGTGCTGCGACGCGCGGCGGCGGCAGCGGGCCGGAGCCGCGGACGTCGATGTCGAGGCCGTTGACGGTCGCGGTCGCCTGGATGTCGAGCGGCTTGCCCGTGGGCTTCAGCGTCTCCGCGAGCGCCCACGCGGCCTCCAGCGCGCCATCGAGCGCGGGATCGAGGATCGGGCAGCGATCGATCGGCACGATCTCGTGGCTGTTCGCCGCTGAGAAACCGACACGAAGAATGTCATGCGTGCCCATGCGCGCGTGGAAGGTCGCGCGGCGGCGGCCGGCGCCGTGCGCATCGATTAGCGGCGCCACCTCGCAATCCACCTTGGCAGCACGCAGCGTCTCGACGACGATGTTGCGCCTCCACTGCTTATAGCTCTCCGGAATCCAATGCTGGATGGCGCAGCCGCCGCAGACGCCGAAATGCGCGCAGAACGGCGCGATGCGCTCGGCGCTCGGCATCTCCACCGCGAGCAGCTTGCGGCGGTCGGGATGGCCGGGAATGGCGGCGGTCTCGACCGTCTCGCCGGCGAGCGTGTAGGGCACGTACAGCGCCTCGCCTGAGGACAGCGACACGCCGTCGCCGCGATGACCGACATGGTCGATGATGAGACGCTCAACCATGGCGGCGCGCTCCCAGGAAGAATTCGGCGTTGCCGTCGCCGCCCTTGATGGCTGATGGAAAGATCTCGATGTCGCTGCAGCCGAGCGAGGCCGCGTAGGCAGCGATATCGTCGCAAACGGCCTGATGCACGGCCGCATCCTTGATGATGCCGCCCTTGCCATGCGCGCCCTTGGCTTCGAATTGCGGCTTGATCAGTGCCAGCAGGCTCATCGGTGACGCCGCGAGCGTCAGCGCCACCGGCAGCACGGCCTTCAGCGAGATGAAGCTGCAATCGATCACCACGACATCAGGCCGCTGCGGCAGCCGCTTGCCCTCGTAGCTGCGGATGTCGGTCTGCTCCATCGAGACGATCCTCGGATGATTGCGCAGCGACGGATGCAACTGGTCGCGGCCGACATCGATCGCGAACACGACCGCCGCGCCATTCGCCAGCAGCACTTCGGTGAAGCCGCCGGTGGAGGCGCCGACATCGAGGCAGACATGGTCCTCGACCTCGATGCCATAATGCTCCAGCGCAGCCGCCAGCTTGACCCCGCCGCGCGACACCCAGGGATGCGCGGGCTCGGCCTGCACGATAGCGTCGACGGGGATGCTCTCGGACGCCTTGGCCACCTGCTTGTCGTTAGCAAAAACCAGCCCCGCCTCGATCGCCGCCTGCGCCCGCGCCCGGCTTTCGAACAGGCCGCGTTCGACGAGAAGGATATCAGCGCGTTTGCGGGCAGGGGGCATGGGTTGCGCAGTTATGGGTTGTCATGAGTTGTGGAGGTCGCATTCAAGAATTCGGTGTCGTCCCGGGCAAGCACCGACGCGCATCGCGCGGCGGTGCGCCGACCCGGGATCCATAACCACAGGAGGTAGTTTGTAGGACGCTGGCAACTACGCGCCTGCCCAACACAACGTCTTGTGGCTATGGGTCCCGGCTTTCGCCGGGACGACGGCTGAGATTGTTGCGAGATCGCGCCTCACAGCAAGATATGTAGGGTGGGCAAAGGCGCGTGCACCGGTGCTGCCGCAAGCTCGTATCGCAATTGACGCGCCGTGCCCAGCATGTTGATCACGATCGCGGATGGACGGTGGGCACGCGTCGCCTTCGGCGCCGCTTTGCCCACCCTACGAGCTCGCGCCCAGCCGCTCTGCCGCGAGCCTCACGCACGTCTCGAATGCGGATAAATCGTGCCAGACATCCGCCGGTCGCTCGCGTGGCAACACCAATGGCGCGCCATGCAGGTCCAGCGCATGGATCATCATCAGATTGTCCGGCAGGCCGAAATCCTCGACGGTCAGCCCTTCGGCATCGACCAGCCGCCCGTCCTGCTCACCCACCGTCGTGAAGCGCCGGGCGCGGTCGGCGTAGACAGCCGGATCGTTGCAATAGCCCAGGCACAGCTTGCCACGTCCCGCCATATAGCCGAGCTCATAGACCGTGCCGGCGTCGGCGCCGGGGCCGCGGAACGGCGTCAGATTGGCAATGATGGCATCGGCGCCGTCCATCATCGCCTCGTTGCCATGAAAGATCTGGCGCGAGGCGTCGGAGGCGGCGAGGTCGACGGTGTTGTCCAGGGGATAGAGGCCGATCAGGCCGTGGCGGTCGCAGATCGCGACCTTGCGCCGGCCGATCTCAACGGCGTCCGGCAGGAACACGTCGGGACCTGCCAGATAGATCTTCATGGCTCACCAGGACAGGAGTGACAAGCCCGCCTCAGGCGAGCTTGACGACCTCGGCGGTGTAGTCCTTGCCGAGCACCTCGAACACCTTGCGGACGATGCCCTTGGCGTCGAGGCCGGCGCGGGCGTACATCGCCGCCGGCGTGTCGTGGTCCTGGAACTCGTCCGGCAGCACCATCGAGCGCATCTTCAGGCCGCCGTCGAGCATGCCCTGGTCGGCCAAATACTGCATCACGTGCGAGCCGAAGCCGCCGATCGAGCCTTCCTCGATGGTGATCAGGATCTCATGGTCGCGCGCCAGCTTCAGCACCAGCTCCTCGTCGAGCGGCTTCATGAAGCGCGCATCGGCGATCGAGGCGGACAGGCCATGGGCGGCAAGCTCGTCGGCCGCCTTCTCGCACTCGGCGAGGCGGGTGCCGAAGGAGAGCAGGGCGACCTGCTTGCCCTGGCGGATCATGCGGCCCTTGCCGATCGGCAGCGGCACGCCGACTTCCGGCATCTCAACGCCGCGGCCCTCGCCGCGCGGATAGCGCACCGAGCTCGGACGGTCGTTGATCGCGACCTGCGTCGCCACCATGTGCACCAGCTCGGCCTCGTCGGCAGCGGCCATGATCACCATGTTCGGCAGGCAGCCGAGATAGGCGTTGTCGAACGATCCGGCATGGGTGGCGCCGTCGGCGCCGACCAGGCCGGCGCGGTCGATGGCGAAGCGCACCGGCAGCGACTGGATGCAGACGTCGTGGACGATCTGGTCGTAGCCGCGCTGCAGGAAGGTCGAGTAGATCGCGCAGAATGCCTTATAGCCCTCGGCCGCGAGGCCGGCGGCGAAGGTCACCGCGTGCTGCTCGGCGATGCCGACGTCGAACGTCCGCTTCGGGAAGGCCTTGGCGAAGATGTCGATGCCGGTGCCCGAGGGCATCGCGGCGGTGATGCCGACGATCTTGTCGTCCTTCTCGGCTTCCTTGACCAGGCTCTGGCCGAACACGTTCTGATAGGCGGGCGCGTTCGGCTTGGCCTTGGCCTGGGTGCCGGTCGCGATGTCGAACTTGGCGACCGCGTGATACTTGTCGGCCGCGGCTTCCGCCGGCGAGTAGCCCTTGCCCTTCTGGGTCACGACATGGACCAGGATCGGGCCGGTCTCCATGTCGCGGACGTTCTTCAGGACCGGCAGCAGATGGTCGAGGTTGTGACCGTCGATCGGGCCGACATAATAGAAGCCGAGCTCCTCGAACAGCGTGCCGCCGTCCATCATGAAGCCGCGCGAATACTCCTCGACGCGGCTGGCGCGGTTGGCGATCACCTTCGGCAGATGCTGGCCGAGCTGCTTGGCGGCATCGCGCAAGGTGCGGTAGGTCTTGCCCGAGTAGAGGCGCGACAGATAGGCCGACATCGCGCCGACCGGCGGCGCGATCGACATGTCGTTGTCGTTGAGGATCACGATCAGGCGCGAGTTCATCGCGCCGGCATTGTTCATCGCCTCATAGGCCATGCCGGCCGACATCGCGCCGTCGCCGATCACGGCGATCACGTTGTTCTTGCCGCCCGAGAGGTCGCGCGCCACGGCCATGCCGAGGCCGGCGGAGATCGAGGTCGAGGAGTGCGCGGCGCCGAACGGATCGTAGTCGCTCTCGGTGCGCTTGGTGAAGCCGGAGAGGCCGCCGCCGGTGCGGAGCGTCCGGATGCGGTCGCGGCGACCGGTCAGGATCTTGTGCGGATAGGCCTGGTGGCCGACGTCCCAGATCAGGCGATCGCGCGGCGTGTCGAACACGTAATGGATGGCCGTGGTCAGCTCGACCACGCCGAGACCCGCGCCGAAATGGCCGCCGGTCACCGAGACCGCGTCGATCGTCTCCTGGCGGAGTTCGTCGGCGACCTGCCGGACCTGCTCGACCTTCAGCCGGCGCAGATCTTCCGGAGTCTTGATGGTGTCGAGAAGCGGCGTTTTACTAAATGTGGTCACGGTGACATTCCAATTTTGCAGGTCGGGTTCAAGGGCCGACGTCTGAGAGGTTCATCGTAACGGGCGGCGAAACCTGGAGTCTCGAAGGTCACATCCGCGCGGATCGAAGCCGCAGACCGGACCCTAGCCGGCATTTGGATCGATCTATGTGATGTAAGTCACTCTTGGTGGCCTTGCCGTCCTCGTTAGTCGCAAGAGATCGCCAAGTCGTTCAGCCAAGTCAGTTTTCCGAGCCTTTACAAGCGCTTGTTTCCATCCCCCTGGTGAGAATGGACACTTCCAAAAACCCGCGATTGCGAGAAGCTTTACACCAAAGCCCGTCTTAAAGCCAACCCGGCGGCGGATGGCAAGCCCGCAAACGGTACCACTGCGCCAGATCTCAACCTCTGCGACGCGCCGGGGGTTCCACGACGGTGCTCAAATCGGCGGCAGCCGCCGGCCCGGAATTATCCGGAGAAGCGCGCCCGGTCCAGGCTTTTTCCCGTGTCGCAGAAGCCGTCGCAGTCACGATTTGCGAGCACCGCGACCGGACGAGCCATGCATTGGCATCAGGGATCGGCCCGCGCGCGATCATGAAGAAGTCATCGGCGTACGGCCTTTCATGGGCAAACTGCGTGTGAACGCATCGGCAATGCTCCAGCCGAGACGAGCATCGATTTTGCGGCAGCTGGTGGATGCACGAGCCGCGACCAGATCGAATCCGAACAAGCTCGGCGAAGCTCCGGGGATCGTCGGCCAGGGGATCGATGGCTGGCGCATTCCAGTGATCGGCGCAGGCCGCCCGACATCTGCCGTTAAGACTGTTTTCAGAGACAGCGTTAATGGGAGGCTCGGCGGCGCGCCGGTTGTGTTGCGGCCGCCCTCGCCGCGATGTTCGACGACGCAGTTGAGGGCCGAGGCGCAGCGAACGACTGCTCCGTTTTTCGGCTGATTTGCTTGATCGGCGGGCGGCCATCCTGCGCGCAGCGCCTAGACGGCCAAAGGCGAAAATAATTCTCGGCTGTTGCGCGAAAAGCCGACGGATCGGGCGCTGCCTCGCGAAGCGGCGCTGTTTAGGGGAGGCCAGCTGCGAGCGGGTCTCAGAAAGGCGCGCAGTTTACCTCCGCGTCGGGATGAGAGCCTTGCGGACTGAGCGGCCACCGTCGCGGCGTCGCCATCAGGCGCGCGGCTTTTACTGCACGTCCAGAGGCGCCGTGCCGGTCGCCCGGCCGCTGGCATCGGTGGTGATCTTCTCGACCCGGGCTTCGGCCTGGCGCAGCAGCTCCTCGCAGCGCCGCTTCAACGCCTCGCCACGCTCATAGATCGTCACCGACTCCTCGAGCGGCACCTTGCCGTCCTCGAGCCGCTTCACGATCGATTCCAACTCCTCGATCGCGCGCTCGAAGGACAGCTTCTTGACGTCGGCTACGGTGTTGTCCGCCATACGGGTTCCCTGCAGGTACTCAACTCCGGGGCCGTGCTTTTACACCCCGGTCAGCGCCGTGTCAGGCCCTGCGGCGGGGGGATCGGCGAGAAGCTGGGGATTACGCCCCGGTCAGCGCCGCGACATGGGCCGAGACCGATTCCTTAAGGCCCTGAAGATCATAGCCGCCTTCCAGCACGGAGACGACACGCCCGCCTGCCGTCTTGTCGGCGAGCTCCATCAGCTTGCGCGTGACCCAGCCGAAGTCCTCGGCCCGCAGGTTCAGCGACGCCAGCGGGTCGCGATAATGCGCGTCGAAGCCGGCCGAGATGATCACCAGCTCCGGGCTGAATTTGGTCAGCTGCGGCAGGATCAGGTTCTCGAAGGCCGAGCGGAACTCCAGGCTGCCATCCTCGGAGGCGAGCGGTGCGTTGACGATGGTGTCGTGCTCGCCGCGCTCGCCGCGGGCGCCAGTGCCGGGGAAGAGCGGCATCTGGTGGGTCGAGCAGTACATGACGCTCTTGTCGGCCCAGAAGATGTCCTGCGTGCCGTTGCCGTGATGGACGTCGAAATCGATGATCGCGGCGCGCTCGATGCCGAAGGTGCGCTGGGCGTAGCGGGCGGCGATCGCGACATTGTCGAAGAAGCAGAAGCCCATCGGCTTGGCGATCTCGGCATGGTGTCCAGGGGGGCGCACGGCGACGAAGGCGTTCCTGTGCTTGCCGGACATCACGGACTCGGTGGCCGCCACCGCGCCGCCGACGCCGCGCATCACAGCTTCCCAGGTGCCCGGCGACATCGAGGTGTCGCCGTCGAGATAGATGATGCCGGAGGTCGGAGCCATGTGGCGCAGCTCGGTGACGTAATGCTCGTTGTGGCAGAGCAGCGCCAGCTCGATGTCGGCCTCCGGCGCCTCGTCGCGATCGAGCAGGGCGAAGCGCTCCTCGGTCAGCGCCTCCTCGACGGCACGCAGCCGGTCGGCGCGCTCGGGATGTCCGGAGGGCGTGGCGTGATCGAGGCAGGCTTCATGAGAGAGGTACAGCGTCGACATTCAACAGGTCCTGCCACTCGCGCGTTGCGGGAATGCCCAATCTATGCGCTGAACGCAGGCTCGGAAAGAGCCATGACGGGGGATATGGCCGGGTTTCCCGCCGGTTGGCGCGCGCTTCACTGAGCTTTGTTGACGATCCGGTCGCGTGGCGGCGGCGCCAGCGGGCTGTTGGCCTTGAGATAGGCGAACAGCGCCTCGTCGTCATAGGGGCCGACGATCGGCTCGCGGCCGCTCTTGAAAGTGGTGAAGCCGTCGCCGCCGAGCGCGAGATAGTTGTTGAGGGTGACGCGATAGGATGCGGTCGGGTCGATCGCCTTGCCGTTCAGCGTCAACGTCGCAGCGTCGATGCGCGCACCGGCCGGCTGCGTCGCGTCGAACGCATAGGAGAAGCCGCGAGAGATTTGCAGGATGCGCGGCCGCGCGGGGTCGAGCCATTGCTGCTCGAGCGCAGCCTTGATCTCCGTCCCCGTCAGCATGACCGTCACCAACTGATTGCGAAACGGCTGGCTCGCAAACACGTCGGCAAAGGTGACCGCGCCGTCGTCGCGCCGGGCGAGATCGGTGCGGATGCCGCCGGGATTGGTCATCGCGATCACGGCGCTGCCCTTGTCCGGCGCGGATGTGGCCGCGAGCTGGGCGTCCGCGATGACATCGCCAAGCGCACTCTCGCCTGCGGCATTCGGCAGCCGCGACAGCACCTGCGTGATCACGCCCGCCGGGCGATTGGCGATCGGCGCGGCGAGCTTCTCATAGGCGTCGATCAGCGCGGTCTGTGTCGGGTCCTTTGGCAGCGTGGCGTCGACGACGATGTTGGTCGCGCTGGTGCTGATGATGCCGCGCGTCGTGCGGTCGAGCTTGACGTCGATCGCGGTGACCAGCGTGCCGAACTTGTCGGCCGAGGTCACGAGCCGCTTGTCGATGGTGCAGACATAGGCCTGGTGCGTATGTCCTGAAATGATGATGTCCACCGCGCTGTAGCCGCCGTTCTGCATCCGCAGCAGCTCGTCCTTGCCCTCGTCGAACTCGTGATTGCCGACCGCCGACAGCGCGAGCCCCATCTGCGACATCGATTCGATGGTCGGCTCGTCGTGGAACATCGCCGACAAAAACGGGCTCGCGCCGATCAGGTCGCCGGCCGCGACGAAGATCGTGTTGGGCTGGCCGTCCGAGAGTAGCTTGATGAGGCTGGCCATCTGCGCCGCCCCGCCGGCCGGCACTTGCGTGCTCTTGGTCGGGTCGTTCGGATCGGCGACGCGGATGCCGGAGCTCGGCGGCTTCAGATTGCCGTGGAAATCATTGATGGCGAGGATGCGCAAGCTCACAGGCTGATCCTCGGCGGATGCGGGCAGGGCAGCAAGGCTTGCCGCGGCGGCACCGGCCAGCAGAACGGCGAAGGCGAAGCGATGAAGCAGGCTCATGGCGGGTCACGTGTGATGCGAGAGGCGAAGCGAAGCGCGATTGCCTCGCCGCGGTCGCGATGACATAAGACGGTTTCATAACAACAATACATCGGGAGCCTGCAATGAAAAGAATGATGCTGCTTGCCGCCGCCGTATCGATCGCGGCCGGTCCCGCTGCAGCGCAAACGCTACCCGACTTCATGAAGCAGGTGATCGTAGCCTGGAACACTCCGACCGAGCCGTTCAAGGTGATCGACAACATCTATTACGTCGGCACCAATGGCCTGGCGTCCTACCTGATCACCACGCCCCAGGGCCATATCCTGATCGATACGGTGATGCCGGAATCGACCGCGCAGATCGAAAACAGCATCGCCAAGCTCGGCTTCAAGGTCGCCGACATCAAATACATCATCAATACTCACGCCCATATCGATCACACCGGCGGACTGGCGCAGATCAAGCAGGAGACCGGCGCGCAGATGGTGGCGGGCGCCAAGGACGTGCCGCTGCTCGAAGGCGGCTTCTATCCGGGCCGCGAGGAGCAGACCCATTTGAACTTCCCGCCGGTCAAGGTCGACCGCGCCGTGAAAGAGGGCGACACGGTCGCGCTCGGCGGCGTCACCCTGACCGCGCACGAGACGCCCGGCCATTCGCCGGGCTGCACCAGCTGGACCACCGACGTGAAGGACGGCGATGCGACGCGCAGCGTGATCTTTTTCTGCAGCGCCACCGTGGCGCTGAATCAGCTCGTGGGCCGGCCGACTTATCCGGGCATCGTCGACGACTACAAGAAGACCTATGCCTGGGCGAAGACGGTGCACCCCGACATCCTGCTCGCGCCGCATCCGGAGATGTATGGCATGGCCGAGAAGCGCGCAAAGATCGCCGACGGCGCACCGAACCCGTTCGTCAAGCCGGGCGAGTTCAATGCCTATCTGGACAAGCTCGAGGCGCAGTTCAAAGACGGTCTCGCCAAGCAGACGGCCGCGTTGCAGTCCGGCAATTAGACGTCACACTACGGCCAGCCGGTCGAGCGCGAAGCCGGAGACATCGACGCGCGGCATCCGGCCCAGCGCCATCGCCGCGAGCGCCTCGCCGACGGCCGGCGAATGCTTGAAGCCATGGCCGGAGCAGGGCGAGGCGTAGATGACGTCGGCGTCGCCCGGATCGCGGTCGATGATGAAGCGGCCGCCCGGCGCATTGGTGTAGAGGCAGACTGCGCTGCGCAGGCATGTTGGCCCGAGATCCGGGACAAACGGCCGGACATAGGTCTCATAGGTCGCGGCGATCTCCTCGGCCGTGACCTCGCGCGCGACGTGGTCCGGATCGGTCTCGCTCGTGAGCACCTCGTTGGCGATCTTCACCCCGTTGTTGGGCGAGCCGAGCCAGGGGAAGCCGTAGATGTCGGAAGCGGCCTGCTCGCGCCCCGTGACGTCCCAGATGAAGACCGGGGTGTTCGGGCCGAAGCGCTGCGGATTGGACAGCACCTCGAACCAGTACAGCACCTGCCGCGTGACATTCACGCGCCGACGCAGCGGCGCGATCAGCTCGGTGATCCACGGCCCGGTGGTGACGATCAGCGTCGTCGCCGATGCGGTCGCACCGTCGTCCATCGTGACGGTGAGCTCACCCGCCGCGCGCCGGAACGACGTCACGCGCCGGCCGGTGAGCAGCGTGGCGCCATGGCGCGCGGCCACCACGAGCTCGGTCCGCACGCAGTCCTCGACCAGCAGATAGCCGCCCTCGCGATCGAGGAAGGCGCGATCGCCGGGCGCCGTGGCGAACGCCGGATAATCCGCGCGCAAGCGCTCCGACGACAGCGTCTCGCCATCGACGCCATGCAGCCGCGCCGCGGTCTCGATGTTGGCGAAGAACTGCGCGCTGGTGACGCCGTGCACCTCGCCGCCATGCCTGCTCGGAATGAACAGGCAGCCGCATTGCTCGAACAAATGCGCGCCGGTGTCGCGCTCCAGTTCGCGCCACAACATATGCGAGCGCTGCGCCAGCGGCGTGTAGTCGACGCCTTCGCCGATCGCCGCGCGGGTGATGCGGGTCTCGCCATGGGTGGAGCCGAATTTGTGCGGCGGCTGGAAGCGGTCGATGCCGAGCACGCGCCGGCCCGCTTTGGCGAGATGCAGCAGCGCGGCGCTGCCGACCGCGCCGCAGCCGATCACGATGACATCAAACTGCGGCATGTGCGTGCGTTGACCCGTGCGTTACTTTTTCTTCTTGCGCGACAGGAACGCCTTGAATGCGCCGATCGCCTCCTCGGAGGTCATGCGCTCGGCGAACAGATAGGCCTCCTGGTCGATGCGCCGGGTCAACTCGTCCGGCGCAGTGCGGATCAGCTTGCGTCCGATCGCGACCGCCTCGGCCGGCAGCCGCGCGATGTCGCGCGCCACCTTGTGCGCCTCGACCTCGGTATGCCCCGGCGCCACCACGGTGTTGACGAAGCCGGCGATATGCGCGTCCGCCGCCGTCATCGTGCGTCCCATCACCAGCATCGCAAACGCCCGCTGATAGCCCATGGTCTGCGGCATCAGCAGGCTCGAGGCGCCCTCCGGCACCAGGCCGAGATGGATGAAGGGGGTGGCGAACGTCGCCGTGGTCGAGGCCAGCACGTAGTCGCAATGGAACAGCATCGTCGTGCCGATGCCGATCGCGACGCCGTCGACGGCGGCGATGATCGGCTTGACGTTGTGGGCGAGCGAATACAGGAACTTGGTTGCCGCCGAGGTGCGCGCCGCCTCGCTGCCGCCGTTGCCGGCATGCAGGAAGTCCTCCAGATCATTACCCGCGGTGAACACGCCGGAGCCGCCGGTGATGATGATGCATCGCACCAGCGGGTTGTTCTGCGCGGTGTCGATCGCGTCGCTCATGCCGAGGTACATGGCCTGCGTGATCGCGTTCTTCTTCTCCGGGCGCCTGAGCTTGATCGTCCGCGTCTCGCCTTCGTCGGTGACGATCAGATGGTCGGTCATGGGCCCCTCATGCCTGTGCGCCGGGGCCGCATTGCCGCCGGTCCTTTGTCGATTCATCGCAGCCTACATCATCCGCCGGTCGCGCCAAGGGCGGATGCGGCCGCGGGCGAGGGGACGAAGGTTTACGATTGGTTTGCAGCAGCCGCAGCGGCGCGCAATCGTGGCCCGTCGATGCGCGTGGCAAGCCACGCTCGTTTTGACGCGCTCGCTGTGACATGCTCGTTGTGAGACGCCTTGCCTATCGAGGCCGACGCGAGAGCGTCAGCGCGATCCGTCCGGGCGCGGTGGCGGGCCGGGGGAACGCGGAGCGGCGGGCTGCGCCTGTTGCCGCACCGCCTCGCGCCGCAAGGCCTGCTCCAGCACAGCAAGCCGTGTCGCCATGCGGGTCAGCTCGTCATGCATCGAGGTCTGTACGCCTTGCACGGCGTGCTGCACCTCGCGCAGCGCATCGCGCTGCGTCTCCGCCTTCAGCACCCTGAACTCGGCCTCGATCGAGGTCAGGCGCTGGTTCACCGCCCGGATCGCTTCCGCGATCTCCTTCTGGCCGTCCTGCAGCGCACGCACGTGGTCGACCAGCCGCAGATGATCGGTGAGCTCCTCGACCGTCTTGCCGATATTGCTGCGGCCCCACATCACTTCACCGACCGCAGCAGCGTCCGGATCGTCGCCAGATGATCCTCGGGCGATCCGAGCCGCGCCGAGATCGCGCTCATCAGGTCCTTGCGCAGCTCCGACAGCTCGTCCTCGGGCACGACCCGCTCGATCGGGTCGTCCTGCGGCATCCGCCGCGGCTCGACCTCGAGAGGTCGCGGCTCGAGTTGGCGCGACTCGAGCCGGCGCGGATCGAGTGGACGCGGCTCGATGTCGAAATAAGGTGGCCGCTCATAGACCGGAATGTGCGGCGCCTGCCGCGACGAGGTGACGCGCGCCATGCCCGAGAAGCGCGATGGCTGCGGCTGGGCCGGACGTTCGATCTGGTCGATCAGCGCCGCCAGCGCGACCTCCATATTGCTGTCGTCCGGCTCTTCGTCGACAACTTGATAAGATGGCTTCCGCACTGTCGCCCCATTCGTGCGCGACGATGATGCAAGTGACGATGCGTGATAGCGGAATCGCTCAATGACCCGGCGGACTCGCTCGCCGAGACCTGGCTTCTCCCTGGCCGGTGTTCGCATCAACATGTCACTCTCCAGCGTAACAGCTTAGGCGAGCAGGGAAAACCTTAGCAAGAGGCAGTTGTCGAGCTGCCAACAGGATGTCGCATGGCAACCAAAGCGAGTGTCGCAAGGGCGGACCTCGTCAGGTTCCTCGTGCGGGTCTCTCGCACGGGCGCGCGAAGCGCCAATGACGCCGGCCCCTCGTCAATAATGTTCCTCACTGTGCATACGCCAGCGGCGCTGCCCCGCTGATGCGGCACCATCGTTGACGCATCGGGATCCGGCCGACGGTCTCCGGCCCCGGCCGGTGGGATGCGCCGATGTTCCTGTCTCGATGGTACGGAACAACCATGTACCCCGGGCCGTTCGGACTCCGCTTGCCCCCAACGTCCGAGGCCTTCCCATGTATCACCACGTCAAGAAGCTGATGTTCACCGTCCGTGTCGATGAGCCGGATCCGCGCTTCGGCAACATGCTGCTGGAGCAGTTCGGCGGCGCCAATGGCGAGCTCGCCGCCGCCATGCAGTACTCGATCCAGGGCCTCAATTGCGAGGACCCGGACCGCAAAGATCTGTTGATGGACATCGGCACCGAGGAGCTCAGCCATCTCGAGGTGGTCGGCACGCTCGCCCGCATGCATCTGAAGCCGTCGAAATTCGACCGCGAGGCGGCCGAGGCCGATCCGCTGATCGCGATCTGCGGCGGCGGCGGCGTGAATCTGTTCAACTCGCAGGGCAACCCGTGGACCGCTGACTATCTCAAGATCACCGGCGAGCTCGATGTCGACCTGCGCAGCAACATCGCCGCCGAGGCCCGCGCCAAGATCGTCTATGAGCGCCTGATCAATTTCACCGACGATGCCGGCACCAAGGACGCGCTGCAGTTCCTGATGACGCGCGAGATCACCCACATGAAGGCGTTCGCGCTGGCGCTGGAGAGCATGAACAAGCCGGCCTTCAGCGTCGGCCGTATCGCGCCGACGCCGGGCCTCGTCGATCAGTTCTTCAACGATTCGACAGGTATGGGCGATCATGGCGAGATCGACACCCGCGGCCCCTGGAACGAGGGCGGCGACTGGGTGTTCACGGAATCGCCGGCGATCCAGGCGAGCGAGAACGGTTCGTCCAGCGCGATCGTCACCGAGAGCTCACCGCCGGTGGATGAAGCCGGGCTCGGCGATCTCCTGATCGAGGAGCTCAGAGACATCCTGCATGCGGAGAAGCAGCTCACCAAGGCACTGCCGAAGATGGCCGAGGCCGCGCGCTTCGATCAGCTACGCGAATTGTTCGAGCAGCATCTGGTCGAGACCGAAGCGCAGATCGAGCGCATCAACGAGTGCTTCGAGCTGCTCGGCAAGAATCCCCGCGCCAAGCCGTGCAAGGGCATGATGGGCCTGGTCGAGGAAGGCCAGGAGATCATGGCGCAAGGCGAGGACAAGGAGGACGCCGCAGCCGACCTCGCGCTGATCGGCGCCGCGCAACGCGTCGAGCATTACGAGATGTCCGGCGTACACCACCGCCCGCAATCTCGCCTCCCAGCTCCGCCACAGCGCCATCGTCGCGCTGCTGTCGAAGTCGCTGGCCGAGGAGGAGAACGCCGATCAGCTCCTCAACCAGGTCGCAAGGTCGCTGATGTCGGTTGCCAAGATGCCGGCGGCCATCGAGCAGGCGTAAGACAGAGGGTAGAGCGGATGAGCGGAGCGTCATCCGCCGCGTGTCGAGCGAAGATGGCGGGTTACGCCTACGGCTGACCCGCCATACGAGCGCACTATCGCTCGAGGCACACGGCCACCCTCCCCTGGAGGGGGAGGGTCGGCTCACGGCGAGCGCAGCGAGGCGTGAGGCGGGGTGGGGTGATCTCTCCTCTGGCGCCGGTGCGCGCGGAAAGATCACCCCACCCCGCTCGCCCGCTTCGCGTTCGAGCGACCCTCCCCCTCAAGGGGAGGGTGGCCAGCGTGCCTTGATCAGAGCTCTCAGGACGAGACGAAGTGAGGGGCAGCCGGATCGCTGCGCCTTGTCGACTTCTCAGACTTGGATAGCTGCTGTCGAAGTCCGCACCTCACCACGAATACCGCAGCACGCCCTTGCCGGCGTAGCTGCGGCTGATATTGGCGAACTCGCCGTCGAAGGTCAGCGCGGCCGACCAGTTGTTCAGCCACTTCATCTGGGCGGTCGCACTGACAAGCGCGCGGTCGGCGGCCTGCTGTGCGCCGTTCACGACGAAGCTGGCGCCGGGCAAGGTCTGGAAGGTCGGCGTCAGCGTGCGGCCGGTGGTGTAGTCATGCGCCCAGGCGAGGCGGCCGCGCAACGTGAGCACGCCGTCCGGCATGGCGAATGCCTTGTCGGTGCGCAGGCCGAGCTCGCTACGCGGTGCCGTCACGCTGCGGCTGCCATAGGCTAGCGCAAATGTGTTGGCGCCGGCGACCGCCTGCTCGGCATAGGCCGGCAGATCGAAGGTCGTGAACTGTCCCGCCGCATAAGGCGTCAGCCCGATGCCGGCCGCCGGCCACAGCACGCGATAGCCGCCTTCGAGCCGGCCGGACCAGGCATTGGCCTTGAACTGCGCCCGCAACTGATCGATGCCGGCCACCGTGACGGTGCGGTTGGTGGTGATGTCCTGCCAGCCATAGGCCAGCGCAGCGGTGATGTAGGCGGGACCGATCACGTGACGGACGAAGCCGCCGGCCTGGAACAGATCGGAGCGTCCGGACCCCAGCGCGTTGGCGACGCTGAAGCTGGTGCCGCCGCCGGCCAGCGCGAAGCCGGCCACCGTGCTCGGCGACAGCCGATAGTCGAAGCCGACAGCCGTGCCGTACAGCGTCGAGGTGGTGGTGTTGGAGCCCAGCGCCGCATTGCCGTCGGTGGTCTGCGAGCCGCCGAAGCCGGCCGCCCACACGCTCCAGCGCCGCGCGAACGGATCGGCCGCCGGCGCCTTGGTCAGCATCGCATAGGCGTCGCGCTCGGCGCCCTTGCGGCTGCGTCCAGTCGCGGCATAGGCGTTCGCCGATTCACCGTCATCCGCGAACGCAACGGGGCCGGTCGGCGGCACGCCTTCGCCGCGGCCGGCGCCGAACGGATCGGTCAGCACGCCCATGAACTGCGTCATGGCGTTGAACGTGGTCTGCTGCGAGCCGGTCGCCGCCTCGCCGGAGAGCTGGCTGAGGCCTGCCGGCGTCAGCGTGCCGAACACCAAGGGAATGCTGCCGTTGCTGTTGAAGTAGTTGGTAAGCGTGTTGGCGACGTTGGTCTGGTTGGTGTTGAGCGGCCCCGATGGCGGGGTGAATCCCAGACCGAGGTTGAGATAGACGTTGTTGGCATCGTAAGAGAGACTGGTCGCGAAGCCCGACGGCAGGTTGGTGTTGGTGACGCCGGCGAACGTGCCGGTGACGCCGCCGGTGGTTTGCAGGATGACGTACTGCTTGACGACATAGGTGCCGGCCGCGAACCGCGCATTAACGGTGCCGCCGAGCGTGGCGCTGGTGGCGTTCGCGCGCGACGCGGTCGAGGGATCGACCTGCACCAGATAGATCGCGCCGCTCGTAAAAGCGAGGCTGCCCTGGACGGTCATCGTGGACCCGGCGACGCCGGAGCCTGGAGCAAATGTGCCGCCACTGGCGACCGTCACGCTGTTGACCGTGCCGGTGCCGCCGAGCGTGCCGCCATTGTTGATGGTGGTCGCTGAGTTCGTCAGGGTGCCGTTGATCAGCAGGGTGCCGGCATTGACGGCGGTCCCGCCACTATAGGTATTGGTGCCCCCAAAGATAAGCGTACCAGCGCCGGTCTTGGCGATGCCGCCTTCGCCGGCGATATTGCCTTGCGTCGTCTGCGTGCTGCCGCCGAACGTGGCGGCGCCCGAGTTGATCTGGAAGGTCACCACCTGCGTGGCGCCGTTGATGTAGAGGTCCTGGCCCTTCGCCGCCACCGGCGTTCCGCCGGTGCCGGCCTGCGTGGAGTTGCCGCTGAAGGTGGTCGAGGTCTTCACGGTCAGCGTCGCGCCGTCCATCACGAACACGGCGCCGCCATAGCCGGCACCGCCGCTGCCGGGGCCATTGTTGCCGTCGCCGCCGTCGCCCGCGCCATAGCCGCCGGTGCCGCCGGCTCCGGCCTGCGGAAAGGTGCCGCCGATGCCGCCGCCACCACCGCCGCCGCCGAATCCGCCGGCGCCCCCGGCGCCACCGGCAAAGGTGTTGGTCGCCGCGCCGCCGCCACCGCCACCACCACCGGTGCCGCCAGTGCCGCCGGTGCCGCCATTGGCGGTGTTGATGCCACCGCCGGTGCCGGCGACACCGCCATTGCCGGGAAACAGCGTCGACGATGCGCCGACGCCGCCCGCGCCGCCAGTGCCGCTGCCGCTCGGCGGCGTGCCGCCGGTGCCGCCATTCAGCGCGCCGCCGCCAGCGCCGCCGGAGCGTGCGCCGGCCGTGCCGCCGTTGCCGCCGACCGCCGCGTTGTTGGTGAAGGAGACGCCGTCGATCGTGACATTGGCCCCGGACGCCACGAACAGGCCGCCGCCCGCGCCGAGGCCGCCACCGCCGCCGCCATCACCACCGCCGCCGCCATTGCCGCCGCGCGCTCGCATCGCGTTGATCGTGAGGTTGGAGATCGTCACGACCGGCGCATTGGTGCCGCTGACCTGGATGCCTTGATAGGTCGAGGCGCCGTCGATGATGTTGTTGTTGCCGGTGATATTGACCGTGACGTTGTTGGCATTGGCCACCAGCGCGCTCAGCGAGCTCGACAGCGTGAAGCCGGCGGTGAAGTTGATAGTGACGGTCGAGTTGGCGCTGGCGGCCGCGACCGCGGCCACCGCGGTATTCCAGTCGGCTTGCGACGCGACGTCGAGCGCGTGCGCGCTGCCCGTGACAGCCACCAGAGCCGTGCCGGCGAGCCAGGCCATGCGCCAACTGCGCCGCGCCCGCTGCCGCGTCGTGGATCGATTATGTGAAAATGCGACGATGAGTTGCGACGTCATCAATGCCTCACTGATCAGCAGGGCAGACTGCTGACGCGAAGAACGAACTCTGAAAAAGCTCGATGACGCTATCGTCGGCGTGGCTGGAATTCACGCGTTAGCGTGTCAGATCGCAGGGCATCTTTACGCCTTGTTTACGATTGTTGCTCAACGGCGACAGACTGTGCATGCAAGCTTGCACATGACTGCAATCGCGAAAGTGTTCAGGTACCAGCGTTGTTTGTGGCTCCGTAAAACAACGGGGTGCTGGACGCGACGCGATGGCTGTCGTCGGTGCCGCCGTCGAGATCATGCGACGACATTGGATTCGCCGCGCGAGCGAGTACGCCGTCCATTTTCACGCGGTCATGGCCGGCTTGTGCCGGCCATCCACGTCATTCCGCATCCCGGGAGCAAGTAAAGCCGTGCCTTCGCCACGCAAGTTTGCCGCGCAGGCGCACCGGCCCGGGCATCAGCATGCTCCCAACTCGCGAGGGGGGCGCCGCGAGAACCAGACGCCTTGGTATGCGCTCGCGCTGCGTCGTGCGTCGATGCCGCGATTTATTCCGTGTAGTTCCGCCACCGCTCCGCCCGGCGGACGTGCACCGGGGTCAGGCAGCGCCTGGCGCGGTTGATCTGCGCGTCGGTGGCGCCACGGCTGCGCGCATATATCTCAGCGACCTCGGCCGTGTACTTCTCGACGTAGTAGCGCACCTCCGAGCACGACATCCGCGTCTCCGCGCCCGCCTCATTGGCCGCCTGCACTCCGGACCCCATCGCGAGCATCAATAGCCCCGCGCCAATCACGCCCCGCAACATCGACATCTCCCCGTTGTCGTTATCAGCGCACAACAGGCGTGACTCGGAGCGAAGGCGCAAATTAATAATGACGAGCGCGTGACGGCGGGTGTGCAGTGTTGCAGGCCGGTCACCGGATGTGATGTGTGAGCAACGCCTGCAACCGGCGACGCCGAGGGCACGGCGTCTCACAGCGACGATTGCATCTGTTCCGCTGACGGAACATGATGGGGTGGGAGCGCGCCGCAGATGGACTGCGCGCGATGACAACTCGGTCGCCGCGCGAGGTCTCAGGTCGTGACCGCGGTGGTCGCGCCGCCGCTTGCTGCGCTTCCTGTTGCGCCCTGCGCGTTGTAGGTCTGTGCGCCCTTGGCGCCGGTGTCCGCGCTGGCCGCGGCCTTGGTCACCTCGGTCGAGCCGTCCGAATAGGTGATCGTCGTGGTCGTGACCCCGTCCAGCGTGATCGAGACCTCGCTGACCACGGTCTTGCCCGACGCCGAGCCGCCGCTGCCGGACGAGCTTTCGGACGTGCTGTCCGACGCGCTCGTGGCCGACGTCGCTGACGTCGACGAGGTGGATTGCGTTGCAGTGGCGGACTGTGAGGAGCCGGCCGTGACGGCCGTCGTGACGGAGCTGATCGACATGGGGGTCTCGCATCAAGAGAGGCTGCGCTGCGCGAATGCGCAGCTCGCTCCTTGAACGCAGCTGCCGCCGCAAGCTGGCGCGACGAGTTGCGTCCGAAGATGTCTGGATGCTGGATTTTGCCGCGGATGAGCTACCGGGCGGAATGGAGTGGCTCAGTGTTTGAGGCAACAGAGTAGGGCGGATTAGAGGAGCGTAAGCCGCCACCTGCTGCGTGGTGGTATGGCGGGTTACGCTGGCGCTAACCCTCCCTGCGTCGTTGGCGTCAGCCTGACCGCTTATTACTTGCCCAGAATCTTCTCCGCAGCGGTGACGATGCTGACCGTCGGATGCTCGGCGCAATAGGTGCCGAACTTCTTGGCGTTCGCGATGAACTCCTCGGTGTCGAACAGCGCCTCGTCCTGATCGCCCTTGTACCAGCCGTCCAACCAGATCAGCACCATCTTGATGGTATCGTCGCCGCTTTCGATGAACTGCTTGCAGCTCATGGTCGAGAGATCGAGGACGACGGCGGAAGCCGGAGCAGGGGACAGCAGGAGAGCAGCGGCAAACAGCGGGGCAGCGAGCAACTTCATGGGGCTTCTCCGAATAGATGTGATGAAAACAATGAACGATGCAGGGCGTTACCAATTTCTTCGGCGATCGAGCTGAAGGAGAGTCTCGATCGCGACGAACGGCGGCGGTAGCACTGGCTGGGGCGTGATCGGAAGTCACGGATGCGGACTCCCGGTAAGGCGATACAGTGTGCCCGTCGGGCAAATCACGTTAATCCGAATCGTTATGTCAAGGGATTCCGAAAAACATAAATCACTTGGCCGCGCCCCCAAATCAGCTTTATCGTCCGCGCATCCCGTTGCACGGTAGGGGACGGTTCGCGGTCGTCACGGACGTTGGCAGCGGGATGCGGTGGACGCGGGCGGGCGGCGTGTGATGAGCACGGACGAACGTTTGGTTCGCGGACGGTGAAGGCGTGTGGTTCTGATACTCCGACGCTAGTATCAACCCGGTGACGAAGCTTCGCTTCGCGCTGGACATGGTGGCCAGAAAGCCGGCGCACCAGGAAGAGCACGCTATAGCTTGTTAAAACCATCGCGCGGGGAAGGCCGGGTCTGTCCGGCTGGACCTGTGGTGACTGCCGCCTGCTTTTTTTCTGCAGGCGGGCCATGGGCCTCAGCGGAGGCCCGGCCTTCCTCGCGCCCTCCATTTCGAGAGGGCGGGACTTCAAGAGCATAGCTCGGGCGCGAAACGCGTCGCGAGAGCGCGGATGCTCATCTCATCGCGACAGGGTGTTTGAGAGTGTGGATCAATGACTGCTACGTATGTGGGGCAGGGCGCGCGCCACACCCTCAAGTGTCGTCCCGGGCTTGACCCGGGACCCATCACCCCAGGCAGAAGTGCGGGGCACTGTCGTCGACCAGTGTCGCCTGGCCACAACAGCCGGTGGGTATGGGTCCCGGGTCAAGCCCGGGACGACACCAAGTGTGTAGCTCGATCGCTTTACGCCACCAACACCGCCTCGGCGGCGAGCACCGCGTCGGCGCCGTCGGTGACGGTCTTTTCCAGCGACGGCGCTTGCACCGCGAAGGTCTCGGCGAAGAACCTCGCCAGCGCCACATGACGCGCGCCGTCGGTCTCGTTCTCGCTGCGCGCGGCCAGCGCCTCGTTGGCAAGCATGCAGCCGCCGAGCGCGGAGCCGAACAGGCGCAGATAGGGCGTGGCGCCGGCGAGCGCGTCGTTCGGGGCCGTGCCCAGCTTCTCCAGCAGCCAGCGGCTGGAGCGGTCGAGGCTGCCGAGCGCCTCGCGCAGCTTGGCGCCGGTGGTGCCGAACGCCGGATCGTTCGAGGCTTCCACGCGGCGGACGATGTCGGTGAGCTCGTCGATCAGCTTGAAGACGGAGGCGCCGCCGTTGGCGCCGAGCTTGCGCGTGACGAGGTCGATCGCCTGGATGCCGTTGGTGCCCTCGTAGATCGCGGTGATGCGCGCGTCGCGATAATGCTGCGCGGCGCCGGTCTCCTCGATGAAGCCCATGCCGCCATGGATCTGCACGCCGAGATAGGCGACCTCGTTGCCGATGTCGGTCGAGAACGCCTTAGCGATCGGCGTCAGCAGCGCGCCGCGCGCGGCGGCCTCCGCTCGGACCGCTGGATCCTTCGCGCGCACGGCAACGTCGAGCGCGACCGCCGTGGCGTAGCAGATCGACCGAGATGCAGCCGTCAGGACGCGCATCTGCATCAGCATGCGCTTGACGTCGGGGTGCGCGATGATCGCATCCGAGCCGACCGCCTTGCTGCCGACCGCGCGGCCCTGTTTGCGCTCCTGCGCATAGGCCAGCGCCTGCTGATAGGCGCGATCGGCGATCCCGACGCCTTCGAGACCGACGCCGAGCCGGGCCTGGTTCATCATCGTGAACATGCAGCGCATGCCGGCATTCTCTTCACCGATGAGATAGCCGATGGCGCCGCCATTGTCGCCCATCGTCATGGTGCAGGTCGGCGAGGCGTGCATGCCGAGCTTGTGCTCGATCCCGGTGGGATAGATGTCGTTGCGGGCGCCGAGCGTGCCGTCGGCATTGACGAGGAATTTGGGGACAAGAAAGAGAGAAATGCCCTTGGTGCCGGCCGGCGCATCCGGCAGCCGCGCGAGCACGAAATGCACGATGTTATCGGTCATGTCGTGGTCGCCATAGGTGATGTAGATCTTGCTGCCGCTGATGCGGTAGGTGCCGTCGCCGGCACGCTCGGCGCGGGTGCGGAGAGCGCCGACATCGGAGCCGGCCTGCGGCTCGGTCAGCTGCATCGTGCCGGTCCATTCGCCGGAGATCAGCTTGCCGAGATAAATGTCCTTCAGCTCACTGCTGCCATGGGCGTCGAGCGCCTCGATGGCGGACAGCGTCAGCAGCGGGCACAGGCCGAAGGCGACGTTGGCCGCGCTCCACACCTCCGTGCAGGCGGCATTGATAGCGAGCGGCAGGCCCTGGCCACCATGCGCCTCGGGGCCGGACACCGCGTTCCAACCGGCCTCGGTCCACCGCTTGTAGGCGTCCGGCCAGCCCGGCGCGGTGGTGACCTTCTTGTCGGCGAGCTTGACCCCGTTCTTGTCGCCGATCTTGTTGAGCGGGGCGAGCACGTCGGAGGCGAATTTGCCGGCTTCCTCGAGCACGGCTGCGGTGATGTCGGGGTCGAAATCGCCGTAATGGCCGGCCTCGACCGCCGCCTTCAGCCCGGCGCCATGGTTGAGGGCGAGCAGCATGTCGTTGAGCGGGGCGCGATAGGTCATGGCGTGTCCTCGGGGGCTTTGAAAGTCTGCCGGTTTGGCCGCCGTCATCCCATGAAACCGCCCAGGCCTCAACTTTTTCGCGTGGCCCCGCCCGCTGGCGCCACGGCGGCCGGGGTACGCCGGGATAAGGGCTTGCCAGCATTGACGAATTGGCGGCTGTGGCGGATCACCCGGGCCGCGCGCAAATTTCCTGCGGCGCAGCGGTTGAAATGGGCGGGCGCGCTCTGTAGACCACGGACGCCGACCCGGAATCGCATGGCGCCGACGCGCCAGGGTGGTCCGGCTGACCTGATGGGGCGTAGCCAAGCGGTAAGGCAGCGGATTTTGATTCCGCCATTCGGAGGTTCGATCCCTCCCGCCCCAGCCAGGCTAATATCATGATCTTGCTAATTAAAAGTGCGTACGTCCGGCGTGCGTTCGGGCGCATTTGGAAATTTGGCATCGCCCTCATTTGGAAATTCTGTGCTGGTTTCGTTTTCCGCGGTGCTCGGCACGCCGAGGCAGTGCATCGACGCGTGCGCCTCGATCGCGGTCGAGACGGATGTCGAGGGTGTCGCTGCAGGGGATGACGGCGGGCCTGCGCGCGGAAGTTGCCGTTGGCTGGCCGCTATCAGCGGCGCTCGGCTTTCGGTTTCGCCGTCGCGCGAAGGGTGTTCTTATCGAGCTCCGCGGCCCGTTCGTCTCGCGCGGCACTGACCTGATCGAGCTGCTTCTGCGTCAGCAAGTGCGCATGCCTCTTGCGGGTCGCGGCAAGGGCTCGCTGCATGGTTTCCTTCGCGTAGCCACGATACGCCTGTGCCGTCTTGTGGCCCGACAGCGCGCGGCCCTGGCCATCCGTCAGCTCGGCCTCCTCGAGCTCGGTCATGCCGCCGTGCCGGCAAGCATCGAGCGTAAAAAGCTCCGAGACTCCATCGATCTTCTTGCGCATCTGCTGCACAAGCTTCTCCATCCCGGGGTAGGACCACACTTTAGCGTTGCCTTTGCCTTCGCCTCGCTGGATCCGGCGCATGATCATTGGAACGCCGATCTTCGGCAAATGGCTCAGGATCTCCTCGGCTTCCGCGTAGAACCTGACGGTCTCGCCATCGACCACTTCCTCGAGTGGGTGCCAGACCAGAGCCTTGTTCTTGTGGTGCTCGATCCGCACGGCGTTGGGCCACTGCTTGCTGCGATAGTCGGGCCAGGTCAGGAAGCCCGCCACGACGTTCTCGGGCCTTTGCAGCCACTCAAAGCAGATCACCGCGACGGCCGCAGGCTCGGGTCTTCCTTCTTTGACGCAGCCCCAGGCGAATTTGTAGACCTCCTCGCGCGTGACCGCATGCTTCCTTGTCTTAGTACGGCTTCTGAGAGTGAAGTCGTCCCAAGGATTTGGATGCTTCTTGTCGAACAGCTCCGGATGCAGTCGACGCATGACGCGCCAAACCTTACGGCAGAGCCCGACGACCTTCTCTCCTTGACGAAGTCTCAGGCCGTTAGGACCATCGATGATCTTCTCGTAGATCTTGTCAGCAGCTCTTGGCGTCACCTCGATGATCTGTCGTTCGCCCACCCGGCGACCGCTCTTGCCGACTGTGTCGCAGATCATCTGCATGATGCGCTCATAATCGGGCCGCGACCGGGGCGACACTTTCTCGGTGTATGCCTTCTCAGTCTTGTATTGCCTGAACAGCCAATCGATCGTCCCGTAGCGCGCGATCTTTCCTTGCTCGCTCGGCTCTCCTTTGCGCTGAGCGTTCCACTCGTCGAACAAGCCGTTGAGGGCAGCCGCTCGTCCGCCTTTTCCGTCATCCCCGCAAGCGACCTCATATCGGGTCCCCAGCGGCTCATTGGCGATGCTGCAGCCCAGCCCGCGATAGTAGGTCGGAATCCGGAAGTAGAATGCGAGCGAGCCGTCGGCCAGTCGGCGCGTTTCCACAAAACGCGGCAACGGACGTTGCAACGTCACAAATCCTCGGCGAGGTCTGCCGGCACCAGATCCGGTGCGATCGCTCGGTCCAGATCGTCTCGCAACCACAGCTGACGTCTCCCATCCTTGACCCGTGGTCGAGGATACTCCGAACCGACTCGCTTGAGAAATGCTTCGACGGTCGGCTCGCCGCAATATCCGGCCGCAATTGCGGCTGGCATGCGGCGCGGCCAAGACCCCGCTGGAATTATGGCAGCACGACTCATTGCCGCTGTTCTCCGTCGCCGATGTTGCTGGACGAGACGTCCTTCAGGCGCAATTGCAGGGGACGTGAGCAGCCCAATGGCGATTCCGGACGGTCGAAGAATTGGATAGGTTCGAGGTCGAAAAGGACGGTGGCTGTCTGTTCGCAATGGATATCGCAGTCAAGGCGGCGAAGCCTTTTCCTATTGAGCCCGTCGTGAGCGATTTTGTAGCGGCGGACGAAGGAGAGGCTCGTGCCGGTCAGGCGTCTGACTACGAATCTGAGGGTCGGACGTTCGAATCGTTCCGGGCGCGCCATTCAAATCAAGCACTTAGCCAAAATCACCGTTTGAGTTTTAAAAACTAAAACGGTTTTTCAAACGGTCCAACGCTCGGTGCGCGCCAAGCGCCAGGAGGGGCAGCGCGGCGATCGCTGTTGGCGGATAGAGGCCGTCCTCTCGCAGCGTCGTATTCGTTGTGCTGCGATTTTTATAACGCCGTCCTGAAATGAAAAATCATGCGATCGGGCTTATGTAGCGGCTTCATCGTGCACGGCGACAATCAAGGTGGTCCTATTCCCGATCGTCGCGCTACATCAGGGTGTCGCTCGCCGGAGGCGCTCGCGTTTGGGAGTTTCGCTTGGCGACACCGCTAGCACTGTCCCAAACGCGGGTGCCTTCTTAACCGGTCTCGCGACTGCACTCGGTCCCGGGTCCCACCGCTGACGCGGCGGCCGCTATGCTGACCCTCCTGCGGGTGCCTTCTTTATATTCGCTATCCTTCAATGAGGTCACAGCAGAAACGCTGTGAAAAGGAGCCGACCCTAACCCAAATCCGCCCGGCGGGGCAGAGCTTTAATGAGGTCACAGCAGAGATGCTGTGAAAGGGCGCCCCGCCGCGCAGCCGCGTCGCCTTGCACAGCGCCGGCTTCAATGAGGTCACAGCAGAGATGCTGTGAAAGGGCTGCGTCGACATCCATTCGCGCCGCATGGTCGGCCTGGTGTCGCTTCAATGAGGTCACTGCAGAGACGCTGTGAAAGGGCCTCCGGCGTGCTGCCATCGCCGAGCGACACCAGGAGTTTGGGCTTCAATGAGGTCACAGCAGAGATGCTGTGAAAGGGGAGCACACGCAAGAAGCCCTCATCGCCATGAGCTAGCTTCAATGAGGTCACAGCAGAGGTGCTGTGAAAGGGGCGCGCGCCGACATTGAAGCCGGCATGCACCTCGAACTCCTCGCTTCAATGAGGTCATAGCAGAGATGCTGTGAAAGGGGCAGCGGCTCGATGCGCTGCTGGTGCAGACCTGGCCGCTTCAATGAGGTCACAGAAAGGGTCGGCTGACATCTTGAACGCTTCGCCCTCGGCCCACGGCTTCAATGAGGTCACAGCAGAGATGCTGTGAAAGGGCTGATGTTCATCCCGGAGCTTGGTGGAGCCGTAAAACCGAGCTTCAATGAGGTCACAGCAGAGATGCTGTGAAAGGGGATGTGAGGCATGAAGCTCTCGAACGTAGGGTTAAAGCTTCAATGAGGTCACAGCAGAGATGCTGTGAAAGGGCGGTAGTTGGTCCTAGCGGCACCCGTAACCTCAGCACCGGGGCTTCAATGAGGTCACAGCAGAGATGCTGTGAAAGGGCCTGGAACGAGAGCTACGTCCTGCGAGCATTCCTGATGCTTCAATGAGGTCACAGCAGAGATGCTGTGAAAGGGCAGCGACGGCCTGGTCATCACGGAGCCGAAGAAGACCGTGCTTCAATGAGGTCACAGCAGAGATGCTGTGAAAGGGGTTCTTCTGCTTTAACAATGGAGATTCGTCGGCCGGCTTGCTTCAATGAGGTCACAGCAGAGATGCTGTGAAAGGGGATCACTTGCTTGTCTGATACGCCGACACACTGGACCACGCTTCAATGAGGTCACAGCAGAGATGCTGTGAAAGGGATGCTGACCTGGGCAATTGCGTGGCTGATGAAGCACGAGCTTCAATGAGGTCACAGCAGAGATGCTGTGAAAGGGGTTGAACGTGAGAGAGAGGCGCGCGCGCGGGATCGCAGTGGCTTCAATGAGGTCACAGCAGAGATGCTGTGAAAGGGGTCTGGAACGTCTCGTGGGGCTCGCGCACGCCCTGGCAGGCTTCAATGAGGTCACAGCAGAGATGCTGTGAAAGGGTCGCAGAAAGCCGCGCTTGCCATGACGGAGCGGCTGCTTCAATGAGGTCACAGCAGAGATGCTGTGAAAGGGCTTAGTATCGATATCGACGACGATCAGCCGCGAGGCGCTTCAATGAGGTCACAGCAGAGATGCTGTGAAAGGGTGGCGGCGGCGGTGGAGTCCGACGGCGCGGGGGAAGCTGCTTCAATGAGGTCACAGCAGAGATGCTGTGAAAGGGTGGACAGATCAACGTCGACGCGCAAACGGCGAACGCGCTTCAATGAGGTCACAGCAGAGATGCTGTGAAAGGATAACCGCGCCCGCATGACCAGTCTCAAGGCGCTGGCTTCAATGAGGTCACAGCAGAGATGCTGTGAAAGGGCCGGCGAGGCGACACCATGTCGTTGTATCGCACCTCGTAGCTTCAATGAGGTCACAGCAGAGATGCTGTGAAAGGGCCGATGATCTGCGTGGTGATCAGCGCCGCGGTATCACCGCTTCAATGAGGTCACAGCAGAGATGCTGTGAAAGGGCTGGCCGCAGCCGCACTGGCAGGTGTAGTGATCGCGCAGGCTTCAATGAGGTCACAGCAGAGATGCTGTGAAAGGGCTGGTTCTGACCGCGTCGCCTCCCAACCATCATCGCAGCTTCAATGAGGTCACAGCAGAGATGCTGTGAAAGGGAGCCAGACGATCGGCGCCC
This sequence comes from Bradyrhizobium sp. USDA 4353, assembly GCF_054063215.1. Classification (NCBI taxonomy): domain Bacteria; kingdom Pseudomonadati; phylum Pseudomonadota; class Alphaproteobacteria; order Hyphomicrobiales; family Nitrobacteraceae; genus Bradyrhizobium; species Bradyrhizobium sp. USDA 4353. The sequence goes on along the minus strand of NZ_JBSSGB010000001.1, from coordinate 7,096,156 downwards.
CGTTGCCCTTGCCTTCGGTGCTTCAATGAGGTCACAGCAGAGATGCTGTGAAAGGGACTCCGGCGCAACTGCAAGACGCGATGAGCCGTCTATGCAGGCTTCAATGAGGTCACAGCAGAGATGCTGTGAAAGGGGGCTGCGCATCCTCGCGAGGCATTTTTCCGGTTGCGATAGCTTCAATGAGGTCACAGCAGAGATGCTGTGAAAGGGCTGAAACGCCCAAATCGCCATGTTGGCGCCGTTGCCGCTTCAATGAGGTCACAGCAGAGATGCTGTGAAAGGGCGGCGGTGGCGCGACGAACGAGGTCGGCCGCATCAATCAGCTTCAATGAGGTCACAGCAGAGATGCTGTGAAAGGGTCTGGAGCACGTTGAGGCCGCCCGGTTGTTTCGTCCGCTTCAATGAGGTCACAGCAGAGATGCTGTGAAAGGGGTTGCGATAGACCTTGAAGCCGTCAGCCTCGCCTAGCCTGCTTCAATGAGGTCACAGCAGAGATGCTGTGAAAGGGCATCGGCAGGCAGGAAGTTCGGGGAGAAACTAGGTGGTGCTTCAATGAGGTCACAGCAGAGATGCTGTGAAAGGGCGGGTTGTTAAGCGCCGCGCCACTGGCTGTACCTTGCTTCAATGAGGTCACAGCAGAGATGCTGTGAAAGGGCGCGATCTTGTTTGAGCGCATCACGGGCGTGCAGCAATGCTTCAATGAGGTCACAGCAGAGATGCTGTGAAAGGGATGGCGGTGCACTGCGCCGTCACCAACAACGCCTATGCGTTGCTTCAATGAGGTCACAGCAGAGATGCTGTGAAAGGGGATCCGTCGTTCGAGTTCGGCAACGGCACGTCGTCCTCGCTTCAATGAGGTCACAGCAGAGATGCTGTGAAAGGGCCCGCATCCGTCCGGCCGCCCGATCCGCCCGCGCATCGTCGCTTCAATGAGGTCACAGCAGAGATGCTGTGAAAGGGTGGTCCGGTCGATGCAGAAGAAGCCCCGGTTCTCCGCGCTTCAATGAGGTCACAGCAGAGATGCTGTGAAAGGGCGCCGTAGTCCCAAGTTGTTCATGCTCCAGGATTTCCGGCCCGGCTTGCGAGCGCTGGCCAATTGCCAGCTGCGCGCAGCCAGGTGCGCGTTCTCAATGATATTCACAATGTCAAACAACGGTTTGAAGTCAAACAATATTTTAGAGCGCGACAGCTGCGGTGGTGGGACGCGGCACCAGAGCGCTCGCTATGGCCCGGCGACCGCAGGCGCCCACGGCCAGCTTACGTCAACATGCCTCGGTCGGCCATCCCTGGTGCTTGTGTGCGAGATTGCCTGCGGTCCGCGATTCTGGCCAATGCCTCGTATCTGGTTCCGGGTGACTCGCAATCGACGGGGACCCGAGGCGGCCGATGCCCTTGCCCTTGCCCTCCCGCGGTCGCGGGGCAGTCTGGGGATTCGCCGAGCGGCTGATCCGTCAGATCACGATGGCGCTGCGCTTCACCGTCTCGAAGGTCTTGCCGAGGCTCTCGACGCGGGGGTCGACGCGATCGGCGGGCCCGAGATCGAGGATGAGGACGTGATCGTCGCGCCCGTGAATCACCTCTTCGAGCCGGCGCGACAGCTCGGCGCGGCGACGCGCCGTAAGCCGGCACTGGAAGACGGAGAGTTGCAGCCAGCGGCCGTAGCCGTGCATCAGCTTGAAGACACGGCGCCAGCGCTTGTCGTTTGAAATGTCGTAGGTGACGATGTAGAGCCGCTCCTCGACCATGGCGTCACCTCACCAGATAATGCGGGTAGTCGTCGATCTCGCCGTCGAGATGGCGCACAAGAAGCCGTGCCTGCACTTCCAGCAGGCGCCGCATCGAGACCCGATAGCCGAACACGGGATGGGTGACCTCCTGGTCGAGCCGGCGTTCATAGGCAGCGATGAAGGCCCGCTTGGCGTGCGGCTTGAGGTTGACCGCCGGGCCTGCGGCGACGAAGCCGTCGGCCTTGACCTCGCCGTTGTTGACGACCTGGATCACCGTCGAATCCGACAGGATCGGGCGGAACGGCTCCATCATGTCGAGCGCCAGCGCCGGCCTGCCGAAACGCGGCTTATGGTAGAAGCCCAGATACGGATCGAAGCCGACCGCCGACAGCGTCGTGAGCCACGTCCGGGTCAGGAGTGCGTAGCCGAACGACAGCATCGCATTGACCGGGTCGGCCGGCGGCCGCCGCGTCCGCTTCTCGAAGGCAAAGGCAGGAAAATCCCGGGCGCCGTCGCCGAACATGCTGGAAAACAGCCGAAAATAGCGCGCCGCTGCTTCGCCTTCGATGCCGAGCAGCTCGGGCTCGGTCGGCGCATGAGCGGCGCGGTCGGCGAGGCGCGACATCGCCTCCAGCGCGGCGTCCCTGTCGGTCTCGTCGCCGGCCTTGAAATTGCGGCGCAGGAAGACGCGGCTGTTCTTGATCTTGGCGACGACCAGGCTGCGGGCGAAGGCAAGGCAGCGGCGCTCGTCGAAGCCGGCGCGGTACTGCGCGATCCGCACCGCGACGTTGCGATTCCCGGTGGAGACGGTGTGGCCCATCACCCAGCCGCCGGACGAGGCGTAGGTCACCGGCACCTCCTCGCGCAACAGCGCGCCGAGGGCAGGGGTGGTGAGCGAGACCGGCCCATGCAGCACCAGCTCCGAGACATCGCCCAGCGACACCTCGGACTTGCCCGCTTCCGTCTCGATCACCAGCACCTCGCCCGACTTGGTGACGCGCGCGCCGGGCTCCTGCACATAGAGCGGAAGCGCCGTATCGGCGGACGGATTGAGCGGGCGGGGTGCAAGGCCGCGGCGGAAGAACGTCACCTCGTCCGGCAGGCAGATGCCTGCGAGCGAGCAGCGGGTGCATTTCGGGCTGTCGACCAGCGGCGGCGGCATGCGCCCGGCCGCGGCCGTGAGCCGCAGGTCGGAGATGGCTGTCCGCGTGCGCGCTCGCAAGGTCTCGTCCAGCGTGATGCGAACCCGCTCGCGCGAGCCGCCGTACCAGATCGCGCCCTCGCGCACCTTGTAACCGGCATCTTCCAGAATGAGCGCCTGTGCGCAGACCTGCACGCGCTCCGGCTCGTAGGCGCCCTCGGCGACGTGCGGGCGCTTGCCCTTCTTGGTGTCGACGGGCGTGACGGTGCCGTCCTCGCCCTCGATGAGATCCATCTTGCCGATGATGCCGAGCCGGTCGGAGGCCAGCGTCACCGAGCGCGCGGCGAAATCGGGTCGATCGTCGATGGCGTCGGCCTTGGGCAGCTTGCCGCCGCCTGCATCGACGCGCACATGGGCGCGCCGTCCTTCTTCGGTGTCGCCCGTGTCCGCCCACTCGCCTTCGACCCATTCGAGAAAGGCCAGCCGCGGACAATAGACGAATTCGTTGACCATCCGAACCGGCACCAGCGGCGTCTCGACCGTGGCCGGCGGTGCGGCGAGCTCGAACGCGAGCTGGGTGGCGGGAGGGAAGTCCGGCTCGATCGGAGAGGACGACATACTTGGCACCTCCGCAAGGCAATGGTCTGAGCGTCTCTCTGGTCGGTGTGATCAAGGAGCCGTCGATGCAGTCGTTTCCTGTCGTGGTGGCATTCGGCGAACCGACCGCGACGTCCGTCGATCTGCTACTCCTTCGCGGCGAAAAGCCCGCCGCCCTGGTGGCTGTTGCGACCGAGCATGATCGGGCCGCGGATGGCTGAAGCGAATGTCAGGCGGGCATGGGCGGCGAGGCCGCCGCCGTCCGGCAGGCCCCGCGACGAGATGATCTCGATCTCGGCCGGCTCCGGCAGACCCCGGCGCACGCATTCTGCGCTGAGATCACGAATCAAGGCTGCCGCAACGTCCTTGCGCCGGCCGGCGTGGCGCGTCGCGAGATAGAGCGTGCGGCTTTCCCACAGCCGCGCCGGGCCCATGATGGCGTCCTGGTCCGCCGGGCCCACTGGCCTTGCCAGCGCGATGACGCCGAGCCGGCCGGCCCGCAAGGTCTCGAACTTCGAGACGACGGCGTCGAAGCGCTGGCGCTCGCCGCGGCCGGGCTTGGCCGAGAGATCGCAGGCCCAGGGCGCCGCCACGATCAGCCGGTCGACGAAGCCGTCGCCATCCGCATCGTCGGCAGCGATGAAGACGTGCCGGTGCTGGCCCGATGACGCGGGTGCGCCATCGGCTTCGTGGCCGGAGAACAGTGGCGGCACGCGGCCCTTGGCATCGCGCGCCAGGGCCATCAATGCGCGCCGCGCCGCCTGGGCCAGCGCGGTGCCATCGGAAACCGTGATCCTGACCTCGGGCCCGAGGTTGAACACGGCGACGTCGCGCAACGCCTCGCGCACCGGCGCCATCAGCCCGAGGCCAAGATAGCGGCCATCGCCGACAACCAGCGGGCCGGTGAGCGGCTCGGCAAAGGTCAGCTCGACATGCCAGAGACGCTCCTTCGCAAAGCGTGTTCCTGCCGCGAACTGGTCGGCGCGCGCGCCGCGGCCGGAAAACGGCTCGCGCTGCAGACGGATCGTTGCCGGCGCCGCCACCACGCCGGCTTGGCGCAGCGCCTGGGCCAGAGCTGCCGACGCGCGGTTCTGCTCGCGCGCGCGCTCGGTGCCAGCCTTGGCCTCGTTGAATGTCGTTCCCCCGCCGGCCTTCGCGGCAGCGAGCTCCTGCGCGAGGCGCTTCGGATCGATGCGGCGGCGTGCTGCACCGTCCGGCAGCGCCACGGGTGTGATGCTGCGCCAGACCCGGTGGCCGGTCTCGCTTGCCACGCCATAGTGAGCAGGCATGCCGTCGTCGTCATCGGCCGGCAGCAGCCGCGTCTCGACGAGCTCGCGGGTGTCGGGATCGACGCGCTCCGAGATCAGCAGGCCGGAAAACACGTCTGCGATCTCGGCGCGGGAGAACGGGCAGTTCGGCGGCAGCTCGACCAGGACGCGGCGAATCGCCGGAGTGACGTGGGGCGAGCCGATCGAGGGCAGGGGAATGATGCGAAGGCGCTGGGCCTTGTCCGCCTCCGTGGCGTCGCGCCCGATCAGGATGCGATCGACGAGGGCTGCGGCATCGGGTCGTCTCGCCTTCAGGCGCGCGGCGGCGCCATCGCGGAGGTGCTCGACGAGTCGAACGGCCTGGGTCAACGGCCAGAGTCCGAGGCTCTGCGCGTCCGTCAGCTCGCGCAGATCGAACGGCAGATGCTGCGGCGGGGCGGCATAGGTCACCGGCATGAATTGCGGCCTCGTGGCCTGCGCGTAGATCTGCTGCCGCCCGCCTTTGACGGTTCTGAAGCGATGACCCATCTCGGCAAAGCGACGCTCCAGGCTCATCAGCGAGCCGGATTGCGGGGATGCGAGCACGATGCCGTCCTCGCCGGTGCCGGGTCGATAGACTGTGCGGCCGTGTTGTGAAAGGCGCAGCTCGGCTTCATCCGCGGTCACGATCTCGCCCCGAGCCCAGGCCATGTCGACGCCGCGCCCGAGCTGGTAGAGTCGCTCGGCGATGGCGCAGAGCTGATGCGCATGCACGCCGTCATCGTCGACCTCCCAGGCGTAGAGGAGGTCGACCGCGGAATCGAACAGCAGCGGCCTGATCAGCTTGCCGGCCCGGATCTCGGAGATCCGGTTTGGGTCGCGGCCGACCGCGTCGAGATCGTTGTTCGGCACGTAGTTGGTGAAGCCACGCCCGTCACGCTTGACCGGCGCGGCAATGATCGGCGCAGGGCGCTGTTCGAGCCAGGCGAGGGCGGCGCGATCCTCGGCGGCCAGATGCCGGCCGGATGCCGCGCCCGCCACCAGCGCCTGAAACAGCCGTGCCGGCGAGGGCGGCCATTCGGGCCGCCCGTGATAGCGGTCGTCGTGGAAGCGGACGGACAGGAGCAGGGCACGCGGCATGGCCGGCCTCACGACGCCTTGGCTTTCTTGTCGGCTTTCCTGGCGTCCTCCTTGGCCCGCTTGCCGTCGAAGGCGACGCGCCTGCTGGGGCCGCAACCGAACGCGTCCGCCCGTGATCGCGCATAGGCGAGGACGGCAGCTTCCTCCAGGGCAATTGCGGTTCGTTCGCCGCGGCGTCCCACCAGCACCCATTGCGCGGGTGTATCGATGTCGGGAACGAGCAGGCATCCTTGCCGGAAGAAGGCGTCCATCGGCTCGATCGCGGCAGCCAGCGACAGGCCGAGAACATAGCGGCGCAGCGCCTCGCCATTGTCGCCGCCGAGCCGGCGCAGCGCCACCAGATTGACGGTGATGTCGCGCAGGATGGGCCCGCGGGCGACCACGCCGCCCACCGCGCCAACCGCGGGGACGTGCACGAAGCCGCGCTGCGCCAGCGGACTCTCGGCCTTGCCTTCTGCCTTCTGCTTGTCCTCTTCGGAGAACACCTCCAGGGACGCATAGTCGAGCGCGGGGTTATACTGCGCGGAGCGCTTGAGGGCCGTCACGTCCCAGGCGCGCACGACCGATTGCACGATGCGCGGCAGCTTGGCCTGCGTGTCGCGAGAATCCCAGACACCGAACACGAGCGAAGTCGGCGCCAGCTTCGCGATTGCCGACGCGTCGCCATGGTCGAGCAACGCGCGGAATGCGGCTTGCGCCGGCTCCTGCAATTCAGTCGAGCGGATCACGGCGTCGCCCAGGCGATGGCCGGCGTCGAGAATGGAGAGCACCTTGTCGTTGCCGTAGCCGATGTCGATCTGCGGCACCAGCGCGGCCCAGGGCTCGCGCTTGAACATCGGCTCCATGCGGTTGGCCTGGCTGCCGATGCTGTCGATCGTCGCAACCTTGGTGCCATCCGGCAGGTCGTCGATGTTGTAGCCGATCTCGGCGTAGGTCGGCGGAAAGATCACCGCGCCTTCACCTTCGACCGGCAGCAGCGTCTGCTTCAGGTGCAGCGCCACCGGACCCTGCGGATCATCCGCCCATGTGTCGAAATCCGTTTCGGTCAAGCCGAGAAGCCCGGTCATGCGCTCATCTCCCGTTCTGCGAAAGTGACAACCTTGTTCTTGCCGGACATGTCGAGGCTGAAGGCGAATGTCCTGTGCGGTATCGTGCTGATCGCGCCGCATAGTGCCGCGCGGGCCAGCATCGGCGCGAGTGGAATGCCCCAGGCTGCATAGCGGACCTTGCGCGTCTGGTATTCGTCGGGGCGGGTGTGCTCGAGGCCCCAGGCGGCGAGAAACTCCACCACCGGGGAGGCTTCGACCTGGTGACCCTGGTCATTGAGGGAATAGCCGGCATCGATCGCCGTCCAGGCGCCCCGCGGATCGAAGTTGAAGCTGCCCCCCATGGGGGTCACGACATCGAACGGTCGCGCGATGAGGTCGTCCCTGTGTGTCTCCCAGAGCTGACGAATGCCGTTGGTCCTGATGTCGCCGACGGCCTGCTTCTTCTTCGGCTTCTCGCGAACGCCGAGCAGCATCGCACGTGCGATACTCTCCGCCGATCGGTTGCCGGCGTAGAGCTTGAAGCTGTTGAGACCCGACCCATCGGCCCAATGGCCGAGCTCGACGGTCGGACGATTGCCGCCACCGAGCCGGATCGGCAAGGACATGCGATCGCCCTTGGCGGCCGGGAAGGTGTCGGAGGGCTGATCAGCGTCGCTGCCGGGATCGGCGCCGTCGTTTTCCTCGGGACCGGCATCGTCGACCTCAGTGGCCTCATCGACATATCCGATGGGCACCCGGCGCTTCGGCTCGGCCTCGGCCAGGAATTCCAGCGTGGCGGCCACCGGGTTGATCTCGCCGTCCGCGCTCAGGCGAAAGACGACCTTGGCGGGATCGGACCAGTCGAAGCCTCCAGCGGCCTCGCCGAGCAGGATGTCGGCAGCTTCGAGAAATCCCAGGCAGGCAAAGACCTGGCCGGGATTGTGGAGATCGACGGGAAACGCATGCTCGGCCATCACGCGCTCCTTGCGACCGCTGTCCGGTCCTGTTCAACGGTGCCGGCCTCATCGTTCTCCCCTGAGGCCTTCTGATCGGCGGCACGCAGCAGCGCCTCCCACCATGCGAGCCCCCACGGACCCCAGCGTCGCTGCAGCCGCTCGAAGCGCAGCGCGGCCTCCAAGGCGCGGGCATCGAGATCGGCGCCGACGCCCTCGCAATTGCGGGTCGAGATCAGCGGCCGGGCATGACCATGATGTGCGGCGACGATGTGCAGGAGCAGGTCGCGCAGGCCACCCGGCAACTGCTTGACGTCATCGCGCTGTTCGATCCTGATGAGCGAGCCGAACTCATGGCGATAGCCGTCGAGCAGCCTCAGCCGCACGGGTCCTGCGCTCTTGGCGTAGGCGACACCCCGCGGCGGCGCGTTGAACGCGCGCTGCCAGCGCCAGACATCCTTGCCTTCGTCATGAAGGGCCGCTGCCAGCGCGAGCATCGCGGCGTAGTCGGCCGGCAGCCGCAAGGCGTCGGCATACGCTTGTGCGATCGCCTTCACCTGCTGCTGATGATCGCTCAAGGTCTGCGCGCGGATCGCAACGGCCCGCGCATCCTCGGCTTCGGCTTCCGCCCGGCTTTCGTCGATGATGAGCCAGCATTTCGGCTCCTCATCGGCGCCGATCTCCGATGCAAAGCGATAGGCGCGCTTCCAGCCGGGCTGAGCACCTGATGCGCCGTCATAGACCTCCGACACGCGGAACGGCCGCGGCTGCCATTTGTCATCAGAGTCGATGGTCGCCGGGGGAGCGTCGACATCGGCGGCCAGCATGCCCCGGTCCGACAAACCGCCGAGATGACGGCTGACGACCAGGGTCCTGCCTTGCAGGCGTGCCACGAACCGATCCTTGTCCCGGCCATCAAGCCGCGCCAGGTTACGCAGAGTCCACACGCCGTCATCGTCGAGCTCATCCTTTGCGTCGAGCACGAACAAGACGGGGGCGGTCTCGTCCAGTGCAGCGGCCTTGCCTGAAGTCTTTTGCTTGTCGATCGTGCTCCGCACCGCTGCAATCCGCTTGAACAGCCACTCGGCGACGCCGGGGCGGACATCCGCCTCCAGCATCTCGCTGAGCTGCGGCGGAGCCGCCTCGAAGAACGCGTTGATCTCGCTGGTCTCGACGGCCACGATCCCCGTGCGGGATCTGCGGACCGGCAGGTGCTCGCGCCAGACGATGACGCATTGCTTGTCGTCGTCATCCTCCCAGCCGCGCAGCCATGGCTGGATCTCGGGCCGACCGGTGTGCTGTTCGAGCGAGGTCATCGACCAGGCATCGACGAGGGCGCGCGTGAGGGCAGGGCGCAAGGGTGCCCTGGTCTGCGCGGCCTGCAGCTTGTCGGCCGCCGCAGCCACTGTCCTCAAAGCGGTGATCGCGCCTGGGCTTGCGTCGCGGCTGCCGTCGGCAAGCTGGGGCAGCAGGTCGAGCGGCGCACGCTGGCGTGCCAGCCGGTCGGGCCAGGGCTCCGCGGCCTTTGCCGCCGATTTCGTCGGTAGCGCCACGACCTCGATCCGGGCGGACTTGCCGCCGCGCCGGTTGACGCGGCCGAGCCGCTGCACCATCCGCTCCCACGCGACGAGGTCACAGACCATATGATCGGCATCGAGATCGATGCCGACCTCGCCGGCCGCGGTGGCGACGAGAAAGGTCGGGACCGCGGGGGCGGCGCTGTCGTCGCCGCCGCCGGTGAAGCCGTGCTGATCGAGCCAGCCGGAGAGGCGTTGCCGCTCATGCACGCGCCGCTGGCCGACGAGAAGCTCGGTTTCGATCCCGCTCGATTTTGCGAGCTTCTCGATCCGCTTCCTGGTGGCCTCGGCGTCGGCGCGGCTGTCGCAATACACCAGCACGCGAGCAGGGCAGCTTCCCAAGGCCCAGGCGCGTTCGGCGAGCTCATCGACCAGCGAGGCCTTGCCGTCGAACGTGTCATGGATGCTCAATGCCTTGGCGGCGCCGAGCCGCCGCGCGACGATCGGATGGCGCCAGTCATCCTCATCGAGCCGAAACAACGTGGTGCCGACCGGCTCGGCAATCCGCGGCGCGCCACCGTCACCGCTATCATCGCGTCTGGTGGCGGACAGGGAAAGCAGCCGAAATGGCGGGATCGTAACTGCTTCGCCATCGCTCATGGCGCGCGGGCCGTAGCTGCGCCGGTCGTGCGCGATGCTCCTCAGCAGCGCCTCGAACGGTGGAACGAGATGCGCCTCGTCGAGGACCAACAGCGCGTCGGCACCCAGGAGGCCGGCGTGGAAGGGGCGCATCCGCCGAGACACACCGTAGCCGGAAAACAGCAGCCGTGAGCCGATCATGTCGACGGTCCCGACGATGATGGCCGGACGCGTGGGGTCGGCCAGCCAATCGCGGTTATCGGCATGCAGGCCGCGGAGCGTGGAGATCGGCAGCGAGCCTTTGCCCAGTCCCAGCGCGGCCTTCAATGCAGTGGCGCCGTCGCCGCCGCCGTCGAGCGCTTTCCGAAAGCGCACTGCCTCGGCGGTGGCCTGATCCACTACGGCGCGACGGTCGACGACGTAGATCAGCCGTCGCGGCAGCTTCTGCCGGATGTCATCATCCGTCAGCGCGCGTGCGATCAGCCAGATCGCCATGACAGAGGTCTTGCCGAGGCCGGTCGGCAGATCGAGGGCTGACGGAATCCGTCCGGCTGCCAGTTCGCCGAACAGCCGCTGCTGCCATGGAAAGGGCGTCCGGTCGCTGCCCTGAAGAAGGGCGAAGGCGCCGCGGAATTTGGTCGTCACGTCAAAGGGCTGCTGGTTCATGGTGTCACCCTTGGATCAACAAACATGAGCCCGGATCGAATGGACGCCGCTGTTCATCTCGTGCCTCACCGCTCGGATGATCGTTGAAGGCGGTTCACCGTAGCAGCTTCCGCGGCGGGGGACTGCCCGAGCCGGGAGCTAGACACTCCGGGTGCAGACGGGATCGAATCTGATATGACTCTAATAGCTCAATTAACGCGATGGATCATGAAACTGTATGGTTCATAAAACTAGTCGAACGGGAGCGGGCAAGTCAAGCGCAGGTATCGGCGGCGCCGACCTTCGCTGGTCGGTCGAGCGGCGGCTGGCCTTCATCGAGGAGCGGCTGTTCTGGCTCGGCGAGACCAACCGCACCGACCTGGTCCGGCAGTTCGGCGTTTCGCTGGGCCAAGCCTCGACGGACATTGCACGCTATCTGGCGTTGGGGCCGAGCGGTGTTGCCTATGACAAATCAGCCAAGCGGTATGTCGCGGAGGACGATTTCCGCCCGGTGCTCGGCACGCCCGATGCAAACCGGCTTCTCGGTGAACTGCGGCTGGCCGAACGCGGAAGCGTCGTACTCAACGATACTGTTCTGGGCGACGCATCGCCGCCATTCGACGCGACGCCGGTGCCGCATCGCAAGATCGACGCCTCTGTGCTTCGGGTACTGTTGCGTTCGGTGCGGATGAAGCAGGCTGTGGACATGCTCTACCAGTCGATGAGCCGACCGGAGCCGGTCCGCCGCACCGTGGAGCCGCATGCCTTTGCCTATGACGGATTCCGCTGGCACACCCGGGCCTTTGACCGTCAAAGCGGGACGTTCCGCGATTTCGTTCTGGGACGCATCAAGAAGCCGAAGGTAGCCGGGGCTGCGGGCTCTACGCCGCAAGCCGACACCGATTGGCAGACCTTCATCGACCTCGTGATTGCGCCGCATCCGCGTCTCACGCCGGCGCAGGCTCAGGCGATCTCAATCGACTACGGGATCCGAGGTCAGTCGACCACAATCAAGGTACGCCGCGCTCTGCTGTTCTATGCGCTGAAGCGTCTCGGTCTCGACGTGGCGCTCGACGCCCGTCCACCCAACGAGCAGCATATCGCGCTGTTGAATCGAGCCGAAGTTGATAAAGTCTTAGCTGCTGCACGAAGCCCCCAATCCAATTTCTGACAATGGAGATGCCGACCGGGCTTTAAGTCAGCCTCGATAGTGAGGTGACGCAGGGTCGGCGAAGGAGGGATGGATACAATTGTTTTCTTTGATTTCTGACAAAGGCGGGCGTCCCTAGAGCAAGAGTGCAGGCCGGGTTGGCCGTGACGGGTTGGAAGCGGCGAGAGAGGTTCGCCGCGCCCGTCGCGGAGAACCGCGATGCAGGGACGGAGAGTTGGTGGTCACGCTGGCGAGGGCCGAGCGAGCCTCTATGAGGAGATCACGAGCAAGATCATCGGCGAGCTGGAGGCCGGCTGCGTGCCTTGGGTTCAGCCCTGGGGCACGCAAGCGGCGAAGGCTCAGCTTGCCTTGCCCAGGAATGCGACGACGGGTCGGCCATACAGCGGGATTAACGTCCTGATCCTCTGGGGCGCAGTGATCGAGCACGGATTTACTGGCCAGAGTTGGCTGACGTTCCGGCAGGCGTTGTCCGTCGGCGGCCATGTGCGCAAGGGCGAACGCGGTATCACTGTCGTCTATGCCGACCGCTTTGTCCCTTCCGATGAACGGCAGCGAGCCCGTGAGATGGGCGAGGACGCGCAGGCGATTCCGTTTCTGAGGCGGTTTACGGTTTTCAATACCGATCAATGCGACGGCTTGCCCGAGGAGATCGCAACCGCGGCGCCACCGCCGCCCCCAGGAGCCATTGAGCCTGTGGTGGAAACGCTGATCGCGAACATCGGCATCGACTTCCGCATTGGTGGTCACAGAGCGTTCTATGCTCCCGCCGAGGATTTCGTGCAGGTGCCGCCGCCTGCGGCCTTCTTCGAGCCTATCAACTGGCACCGCACAGCCCTGCATGAGCTTGCCCATGCGAGTGGGCATTCGTCACGGCTGAACCGCGATCTCTCAGGCCGGTTCGGCAGCGGCAAATACGCGTTCGAGGAGCTGATCGCGGAGATCGCGTCCGCCTTCAGCTGCGCTTCGCTGGGCATCGTGCCGACCGTGCGCCATGCCGACTATATCGGCGCTTGGCTCGATGTCCTGCGCGAAGACAATCGTGCCATCGTCCGGGCGGCGAGCCAGGCGAGCCGTGTGGCCGACTATCTGCTCGGCTTTGCATCGGACGCGGTTGGGCAGGACGAGGCTTTCGGAGCGGACAGCGCCGCTGCCTGAGTGCGGTGCTCCGGGGCTGATTGGAGGAGAGCAAGAGGGCGAGAGGTGCTCTGCGACGGGTGAAGGCCTCAGAGAGGTTCTTGGGCTGCCCGTCGTGGAGAACCGAGCGATGACCAAGGCTACCCAGAAGATTACGCTGTCGCCGTCGCGCGACATTCCCTTCAACAAGCTCGTCCTGAGCCAATCCAATGTCCGCCGGATCAAGGGCGGCGTTTGCATCGAGCAGCTCGCGGAGAGCATTGCCGCGCGGACGCTGCTGCAGAGCTTGAACGTCCGCGCCGTGCTCGATGATCACGGCAAGGAGACCGGGATGTTCGAGGTACCGGCGGGTGGAAGGCGCTACCGGGCGCTCGAACTCCTTGTGAAGCACAAGCGGATGGCCAAGACGCAAGCCGTGCCTTGCGTGGTGCGCGATTCCGGGTCGGCCCTGGATGACTCCTTTGCTGAAAACGATCAGCGAGTCGGCCTGCATCCCCTCGACCAGTTCCGCGCGTTCCATGCGCTGCTGGACAGCGGCATGAGCGAGGAGGAGATCGCGGCTCGGCATTTCGTGGCGGTTGCGGTGGTCAAGCAGCGCTTGCGGCTAGCCGCTGTCTCGCCTGTGCTGCTCGATGTTTACGCCGCCGAGGGCATGACGCTCGAGCAGCTGATGGCCTTTACCGTCACGACCGATCATGCGCGCCAGCAGGAGGTCTGGGATAAGGTCAGCCGCTCCGGCTGTGATGCGCCTTACCAGATCCGCCGTCAGCTGACCGAGCAGACGGTTCGGGCGTTCGATCGCAGAGTCCAATTCGTCGGGCTCGCTGCCTATGAGGCCGCAGGTGGAGTGGTGCTGCGGGATCTCTTCGAGGCCGATGACGGCGGCTGGCTGCAGGATGTCGCGCTGCTCGATCGCCTCGTGGCGGAGAAGCTGCAGACCGAGGCCGAGCGGATCGGCGCCGAGGGCTGGAAGTGGATCGCTGCCGCGGTCGACTTCCCGTTTGGCCATGCCCATGGCTTGCGCGAGCTTCAGGGAGAGCCGGCCGAGCTCACGGCCGACGAGCAGGCCGTAATCGAAGCGCTTAGGGCCGAGCAGGCCAAGCTCGAAGCGGACTATGGCCAGGCCGATGAGCTGCCCGAGGACGTCGATCGGCGCATCGGTCAGATCGAGCAGGCGCTGGAATCGTTCGAGGAACGGCCCATGATCTTCGATGTAGCTGATATGGCGCGCGCCGGCGCGTTCGTCAGCATCGACTCCGAGGGCCGACTTCGCGTCGCCCGTGGCTTCGTCCGCCCGGAGGATGAGGTCGCCGCGACGAGTGACCAGCTGGGTGCCGAAGCTGGGACGGACGCTGATGGATGCACCGGCATTCCGGACGCGGAGGTCCGCGCAACGGCGCCGACGATCGTGATCGGCGGCGGCCAGAGCGAGGCGCCCGATGAAGAGGGGGAAGACGTCGAACGGCCTTTGCCGGAACGGCTGATCAGCGAGCTTTCGGCCTATCGCACGCTCGCTTTACGCGATGCGCTGGGGCAGCAGCCGCAGGTCGCCTTCCAGGCGGTGCTGCACAACTTCGTGCTGGCGACGTTCTATCCGTTCGGCTCCGCGCTCAACTGTCTGGAGATCTCGCTGCGCTGTCCGAGCTTTCCCGAGCAACCACCGGGTCTGCAGGACAGCATCCCGGCAAAGGCGATTGCCGCCCGTCACGCGGCCTGGAAGGCGAAGCTGCCAGCGAGCGACGAGGACCTCTGGGAGGCACTGACGGCGATGGACGGGACGGCGCAGGCCGAGCTCTTCGCCCATTGCGCGGCGCAGGCCGTGAACGCGATCTCTGAGCCGGCCAACCGGGTGCATCAAGGGCGCCTGTCTGCGCACGGCGTCCGTGGTCGCCTCGAACAGGCGGACCGGCTGTCGCGCGCTGTCGGGCTCGACATGATCCGTGCCGGCTGGAAGCCCACCGTGGACAACTATCTCGGTCGTGTCACCAAGCATCGCATCCTGCAGACAGTGCGCGAGGCCAAGGGCGAGGCCTCGGCCCAGCTCATCGAGCATCTCAAGAAGCCGGATATGGCGCGCGAAGCCGAGCGATTGCTCGATGGCAGCGGCTGGTTGCCGGAGCCACTGCGAGGAGCAGAGACTGATGTCGCTCAGGCACCTGAAGGCGAAGGTGGCGACAGCCTGCCGGCTTTCCTCAGCGAGGACGAGGAGGCGACAGAGGGGGCTGACAAAGTCGAGGAGATCATCGCTGCGGAGTGACCCCGGTTGGGAGCGGCCCGAGTGTGGAGATATCGATGATGGAAGCCCGGCCAGGTCGGCCGGGCTTTGTCATGCAGGTCATCGGTGAACTGAGGAGAGGCGAGAGTGAGAGAGGTGGGGCAGCGCCGGTGAGGTCGCCCGACAAGAGAGAGCGTTCGGCGGCCGTTCCGCATCCTCGCTCTCCCTTGAGGTTCTTTGCCATGGTCACCGAGACGAGCTGTCAGACGACTCCATTCGCACTCCTTGCACTCGCCAAGGCCATCCATCGTGCGGCCGAGCTGCTGCTCCAAAACCTTGCCCGCGGCGAGCGCATCGATGCGAGGTGCCTGCGCCACGCTATGCAGACCGCCTTCGGTGCCAGTGACGCCGAGGGCAGCTGGGACTGGAAGACGGCATACGAGGCTTGTGAGATCGCCGCCGTTCAGTTCCTCGCCAAGTACGGTCCAGCGATGATCAAGGCCAGCAATGGCAATCCCTCGGCCATGCTGCCGATGGTCAGCAAGATCGCAGCGCTTCTGCCGAGCCATACCAGGCGCTCGATGGAGAGCCAGAGCTTCGAACAGTTCTCGACGCCGCTGTCGTTGGCGCTTGCCGCGGCCGCGGCGGCGCAGGTGACCTCGGCCGATCGCGTGCTGGAGCCGTCCGCAGGGACCGGGAGCCTTGCTATCTTCGCGGAGCTCGCCGGCGGCTCGCTTCTGCTCAACGAGCTCGCTGCCAGCCGCGCCGCCTTGCTCGATCTGGTGTTTGCAGGGCTGACCGTGACGCGCTTCGACGCTGCGCAGATCGATGACTATCTCGATAGGGCCCGCCTCCCGAGCGTCGTCCTGATGAACCCGCCGTTCTCGGCAACGGTGAACGTAGACCGTCCTCAGGCGGATACGACGTTGCGCCATGTTTCAACGGCGCTCGCGCGGCTTGGGGAGGGCGGGCGCCTGGTGGCCATCACGGCCGCTGGCTTTGCGCCGGAGAACCCGACCTGGACGGAGGCCTTCGTGGGCCTGCAGGAGCGAGGTCGTGTCTTGTTCTCCGCCGCGATCGATGGCGTCGTCTACGCACGACAAGGCACTACCACTGCCACGCGCTTGATCGTGATCGACAAGCAGCCGGCGCCGGATCCTCGTCTGTTTCCGCAGTCGGCCGGAATGGCAACTGATGTCCGGACCTTGCTCGACTGGATCACGGCGCTCGTGCCGCCGCGGCTGCCGATGGCGGGGCGCCTTGTTGCGCAGGCGGGCGAGCCTGTTGGTCTCCGTGCGAGAGCAGCACGCGTCCGGCCTGCTGCCTGCGAATCTTCGTCGGCGCCGCCCCGTGAGCCGGCCGGCTGCGAGCTCGCCTATGAACTCGTGGATGATATGCCCGAGGACGGACCTCGCCTGACCGAGGCGCTCTATGAGGCGTATCGGCTGCAATCTATCCGGATCGCTGGAGCGAAGCCTCATCCGACAAAGTTGGTGCAATCGGCGGCGATGGCCTCGGTCCTGCCGCCCAAGCCCACCTATCGGCCGCATGTGCTGCCTCAAATCGTCAGCAACGGCGTTCTCTCCGATGCGCAGCTCGAGAGCCTCGTTTATGCCGGCGAGGCGCATGGTGGATTCCTTGCGGGCTCTTGGATGGTCGATGAGACCTTCGATCAGGTCCGCGCAGCCGGCGACGATATCGAGGGGGCGGTGCGCTTCCGGCGCGGCTGGTTCCTCGGCGACGGGACCGGTGCCGGCAAGGGTCGCCAAGTCGCCGGCATTCTGCTCGATAACTGGCTGAAGGGCCGGCGCCGCGCGATCTGGGTCAGCAAGTCCGACAAGCTGATCGAGGACGCCCAGCGCGATTGGGCAGCACTCGGCATGGAGCGGCTCCTGGTGACGCCGCTGTCGCGCTTCCGCCAGGGCCTGCCGATCCGGCTCAGCGAAGCCATCCTTTTTACGACCTACGCCACGCTACGGACCGACGAGAAGGGCGAGAAGCTTTCCCGCGTTCGGCAGATCGTCGACTGGGTAGGGCGCGACTTCGATGGGGTGGTCATCTTCGACGAGAGCCATGCGATGCAGAACGCTGCTGGCAGCAAGGGCGACCGGGGCGAGCAGGCCGCGTCTCAGCAGGGGCGGGCCGGATTGAGGCTGCAGCATGCGCTGCCCAATGCCCGCGTCGTCTATGTCTCGGCTACAGGCGCGACCACCGTCCATAATCTGGCTTATGCGCAGCGGCTTGGATTGTGGGGCGGCGCTGATTTCCAGTTTGCCACGCGTGCGGATTTCGTGGCGGCGATCGAGGAGGGCGGTGTCGCTGCCATGGAGGTGATGGCTAGGGATCTCAAGGCGCTCGGTTTGTATGCAGCGCGATCGCTGTCGTTCGAGGGCGTTGAATATGAGCTGCTCGAGCACCGGCTGACGGATGAACAGGTCCGGATCTACGACGCCTATGCCGCGGCGTTCGCGGTCATTCACAACAATCTCGAAGCCGCAATGCGCGCAGCCAATATCACCGGGGCAACCGGGACGCTGAACGCCCAGGCCAAGTCGGCGGCGCGCTCAGCCTTCGAGTCGGCCAAGCAGCGCTTCTTCGGGCATCTCCTGACCTCGATGAAGACGCCGACCTTGATCAACGCGATCAAGCGCGATCTCGAGGCCGGCCATGCCGCGGTCATCCAGATCGTCTCGACGGGCGAAGCGTTGATGGAGCGCCGCCTCGCCGAAATCCCGACTGAGGAGTGGGGCCACGTCCAGGTCGACATTACGCCCCGCGAATACGTCCTCGACTATCTCGCCCATTCCTTCCCGGTCCAGCTCTATGAGCCGTTCACCGACGGCGAGGGCAACCTGTCCTCACGACCCGTCACTCGCGACGGCCAGCCCGTCGAGTGTCGTGAGGCAGTGGCGCGGCGGACGGAGATGATCGAGCGCCTCGCGTCACTTGCGCCGGTGCCCGGCGCGCTCGACCAGATCGTCCAGCGCTTCGGCACCGAAATGGTCGCCGAGGTGACCGGCCGTTCTAGGCGGATCGTTCGTATCCGTGATCGGCTTGCGGTCGAGACCAGGGCAGCTTCCGCGAATCTGGCCGAAGCCGCGGCCTTCATGGATGACCAGAAGCGCGTCCTGGTGTTCTCCGACGCCGGCGGCACCGGCCGCAGTTATCACGCCGAGCTCTCGGCGAAGAACACGCGGCAGCGCGTGCATTATCTGCTGGAGCCCGGCTGGAAGGCAGATGCGGCGATCCAGGGGCTTGGGCGGACCAACCGCACCAACCAAGCGCAGCCGCCGTTGTTTCGCCCGATCGCGACCGACGTGAAGGCCGAGAAGCGCTTCCTGTCCACGATTGCGCGCCGGCTCGACACGTTAGGGGCCATCACCCGCGGCCAGCGCCAGACCGGTGGGCAGGGGCTGTTCCGCCCGGAGGACAATCTCGAAAGTCCGCACGCCCGCGATGCCTTGCGCCAGCTTTATGGCCTTCTGGTCCGTGGTCAGGTCGGAAGCTGCTCGCTGGAGCGCTTCGAGGAGGCGACGGGACTGAAGCTGACGGACGAGAATGGCCTGCGCGATGAGCTGCCGCCAATCACGACGTTCCTGAACCGGCTGCTGGCGCTGACGATTGAGCTGCAGAACATCCTGTTCACGGTGTTCGAGCAATTGCTTGCGGCACGCATCGAGGGGGCGATCGCCTCTGGGACCTTGGACGTCGGCTTGGAGACGCTGCGCGCCGAGAGCTTCGTCGTCACCAGGCGGAGGACGATCTACAGCCATCCGGCCACCGGCGCGGAGACTCATCTCGTCACCATCACCCAGCGCGACCGCAACCGGCCGATGCCGCTGAACGAGGCCTTGGAGCGGCTCCTGCAGCGCCGTGCCGTTCCGCTGCATAACGTCCGATCCGGACATGCAGCGATCCAACTGCCGGCGCTGAGCGGTCTGCTCGACGATGGCGAGATGGAGCGACGCGTCCATCTCGTGGGGCCGATGGGACGCCAGACTCTGCCTCTCGCCAAAGTCGCTGAGCACGATTGGGTGGAAGTCGATCGCGAGCAATTCAAGGAGGCCTGGAGCGCGCAGCTCGCGTTCATCCCGGAGTTCTCGACGAGCACGATCTATCTCGTCACGGGCCTGCTGCTGCCGATCTGGAAGCGCCTTCCGCAGGAGTTCACGCGCGTCTACCGGCTTCAGACCGACGCGGGCGAGCGCATCATTGGCCGCAAGGTCCCGCTCAGCTGGGTCTCGGCCATGTCGAGGGAGGCTCCCGTGCTCGCGCCCGAGGACGCGTTCGCGGCGCTGCTGCGCGCCGACTATGCGCTCGATCTCGCCGAAGGTCTGCAGCTCCGGCGCGTCCGTGTCATGGGCGTCCATCGTATCGAGCTGTCGGGCTTTGCTGAAGGGCTGAGGGACTGTCTGAAGGCCTACGGGCTGTTCGCTGAGATCATCTCCTGGAAGCTCAGGATGTTCGTGCCCACAGATGCGAGTGGCGCTGCGGTCCTGGCCAAGGTTGTGGAGCGGTTTCCGATTGCGGATGTTCGCGGTCGGGAGCGGACGTGATGGCAGGTGACGCGTCCGAACTGGCACACCGGCTTGCGCGTGAGGCCGAGGCGGTGTGCCGTCACTATCTCTCCAACGGCCGGCGTGAGGGCCGCTACTGGCTGGTTGGCGACGTCAACAACACGCCCGGACGATCGCTGTTCGTACGGTTGCATGCCTCATCGAAGGGGGCCGCTGGCAAATGGGTCGATGCCGCGACCGGCGAGCATGGTGATCTGCTCGACATCATCGGGGCGACGTGTGGTCTGCGGAGCTTTCGCGAGATTGCTGAGGAGGCGCGGCGGTTCTTGAAGCTGCCTCGGTGGCAGCGCGAGCCGCCGGTCGAGGCCAAGGCTGTCCGCCCGCGCGACGCGATCAAAGCGGTCCGCCGTCTGTTTGCGATGGCGCAACCGCTGCCTGGGACGCTCGGAGAGACCTATCTTGCCAACCGCGGGATCGACGCACCGATCAGCGCCGATGCTCTGCGCTTCCACCCGCGCTGCTTCTATCGTCCGGAAGGCACAGACGTTGTGGACACCTGGCCGGCGCTGATCGCCGCTGTGACCGACCTCAAGGGCCGTATCACAGGCGTCCATCGAACCTGGCTCGATCCCGACGGCTTCGACGATCGCAGGCGTGGCAAGGCGCCAATCGATACGCCGCGGCGGGCGATGGGGGATCTGCTCGGACATGCCGTTCGCTTCGGCACGACTGATGACGTGCTAGCGGCGGGGGAGGGTATCGAGACCATGCTGTCGTTGCGCACGGTGCTGCCGACCTTGCCGGTTGCCGCCGCACTCTCTGCCAATCATCTCGCGACGCTGCTGTGGCCAGCCACACTGCGCCGGCTCTATGTCGCTGCCGACGCAGATGCCGCAGGTCTTAATGCGGCGGAGGCTTTGACGAGACGTGCGCTGGACGCCGGCATTGAGGCCATTTCACTCTGTCCGCGCCTGGAAGATTTCAATGAAGATCTCCGCGCGTTCGGGAAAACCGAGCTTCGGGAGATGCTGCGGCCTCAGTTGCTGCCCGAAGACGCCGCGAGGTTCATGGGCGTGGGTGCGGCCTAAACGCCCGCCCTTTCCTTGGGTGCCGTTCGGCATCAGCGACGCGTGCGGGTGCAAGGGGGATCTCGTCTATGCCCGAGAGGGCCGCGCCGAGGGCCTTCTTCAGAGGCGATCGGACGTCAGCCGGTCCGGTCCGGCAATGGCGGTTCGCAGCTATTTTCCGCCGGCCCGCAAGCGGGCCTTTGCATCGCGAAGCAAAATAGCTGCGCACCGCCATCCTCCGCTATCGCTCCGGCCCGCTGCTCGAAGGCAGCGGGTTCTGGTCCGGGCCGCCCGCCGTCTTGGAGATCGCTATGGAAGGCCGCGATGGGCGCGGCTCTGACGATCAAAGACGAGGTCCCATGTCCGACCCGCAAGACGAGATGCGTGAGCCGCGCGACATCCAATCGACGACCGACGACGCCCTGACCGAACTCCAGCTGCATGGCTACCGGCCATTCGACGACGAGCCTGATCCGCGGCCGCTGCCCGAGGGCCGAGTTATCGCAAGCGCGGTCGCCGACATCTTCGATGCCCTGGTGGCGACGCTCTCCGACACCCGCCTCGAGCCCGAGCTGAAGGACCTCTTGTGGTCGACGGTCAACCTGTTCCACCGCGCGACAATGCGCATCGAACGAGAACTCGACGACAACGAGCAAGCGCAGCGCACGAGCCAGCGTGAGCAGAATGGCTCAGAAGTACGCTCGGTCGAGCTCGAGCGCCTGACGTCGGAAGGATTGTCACTGGTCGAGCGCCGCAACGCCATAGAGCTGTTCCGCGACCTCGCCACTGAGGCCTTCGAGCTCCACGCGCGATCACCTTGGCGCCCGCGGTCTGGATCGCAGGTCAACCATCGCACGCTGACAGCGGCCATGATCGACTCCCGCGACTTCCTCGCGGCCAGGCGCCGGGCCGAAACCGAGGTCATGCTGCCAAAGGGTCCGAAGATCGCACTCACCGGCGGACCTGACTTCAACAATGTCGCTCTTATCTGGGATCGGCTCGACAAGGTCCACGCGAAGCATCCAGACATGGTTCTCCTGCACGGCGGCTCGCCGAAAGGCGCCGAATTGATCGCCTCCAAATGGGCCGCGAACCGCAAGGTACCGCAGATCGCCTTCAAGCCAGATTGGACCAGGCACAACAAGGCCGCACCCTTCAAGCGCAATGACGCGATGTTGGAGACGCTGCCGATCGGCGTCATGGTCTTCCCCGGTTCGGGGATCCAGGGCAACCTCGCCGACAAGGCTCGTCGCCTCGGTATTCCCGTTTGGACCTTCGGGCAGGGCGGCGCGTGAGCGCCGCCGAGCCAACCCTTTATGGAAGGCGAGCGGAGACGCCGAAGTCGGCGCGCCTCTCCGCAACTTTGTCCAAATCGAAATTGATGCCGCTTGGATCGCGCCGCGGTGGTTGGTGGAAGGCGCATCCGTCGAAGTCATGTGCGGAGGCCACCACCATGCTTGCCATTGCTCTCCTTCTTGGACTGATCAGTCTTGGCCTGATGTGCCGGACGCTGTTTGCGCTTGCCGTCAACGCGTTGCCATTCTTCGTCGCGGTCAGCATCGGCTTCACGTTCGTGAATGCTGGAAATGGAGTCGGGGTGGCATGTCTCGCCGGGTTCATCGCGGGCGTGCTCACCCTGGTCTGTGGCCGGGTTCCGTTCGCCGTCTCGGGATCTGTTCTGGTGCGCGGCGTCATCGCGGCCGCTTTCCTCATTCCTGCTGCGATCGCCGGGCGTCACGCGGCGCTGGGGCTGGCACTGCTCGTCGGGCCACTCCCGCTCTGGCGCGAGATCATCGGGGGTTCTGGAGCGCTGCTGTCGTGTTGTGTCGCCTTGCGGCAGTTGCTTGGTCAAGAGCTGCCCCGTCCGTCTCGTTCCGGGCGGGATCACGACCAGCCTTTTCGTTCTTTGCAGCCGTGACTCCTGCGGGGTGCTAGGCCGCTTGTTGTCGAGTTGGCGTCGACGATAGGGGCGTAGTTGATGAGGGCGTCTTCAGCGGATGGAGCACACCACCGCGCAGCTTGCGGCCACTTTGGCGAGGATCTCGACCCAGCTCGATCGGTTGGACGGCTGAAGCAAGGCGCGTTCGCAAGGCATTGGGTGCGATCGAGACGCCCTTTTCTTTCCGGCGACTTCTGATCGTACGCCTGGTGCTGCCGTCCTCTTGTGCTGCCTCAGGTCACCATGTCTCTCCTGTGAGCTGATCAGGGCCGCCGACGCACCTTGCCTCGTAATGGCTTGATCTGGCCGAAGGCCGGCTACGCCTCGATCGCCTGAGCGCAACGCCGCCGGCCAACTTTCTTCCCCTGGGCAGAAGCCCATTCCTCGCGGGACAAGAAAGTTGGCCGGCGCCGTCCTCCGCTGTCGCTTCAGCCCTTCGGGTGCGCCGTCGCTCGCCATTCGCCCGAGATGCGCCATCGAGGCCGCGGTGGTCGCAGCCCGAACCAGCCAAGGAGAGACAACATGGCTTCCATCGGTTCCTTCAAGAAGGTCGGCGACGATTTCCAGGGCGAGATCATCACCCTGAGCCTCAAGGCCAAGGGCGTGCGCATCGTCCCCGAAGCCAACCGCTCCAGCGAGAACGCGCCCAGCCACCGGGTCTTCGCCGGCCGGGTCGAGATCGGCGCCGCCTGGGCCCGCCGCTCCGAGGAGGGACGCGACTATCTCTCGCTCAAGCTCGACGATCCCTCTTTCAACGCGCCGATCTACGCGAACCTGTTCGACGACGAGGGCGGCGAGGGCTACACGCTCCTGTGGTCGCGCCCGCGCAAGGCGGCGGAGTGAGGAGTGAATCGCGCTCCGCCCGGTTCATCCGGGCGGAGCCGATTGATCTGAGACACGGCGACCAACAGCCGTTGGAAGCCCGAAAACGAGGCTTGTTTGTCTGAGTTGGGCCAGATCGGCCTTCCAGCCCTTCGACCGCTCAATTCCGGTCGCCGCCGAAAGCGGACATCCTCTGTACGGGTCAACGTCCGAGATAGTCTCGGGCGCGGACATCGTCGGACCGACCGAAGGTCCGATATGGGCCACAAAGGGACACGTAGTGTTTGTCTGGTAGAGTCAGGCTCCTGTGAGGAGCTTCATAAATGGCAAAAAAGAAGTCGGTTGCGCCAGTTAAACATGCGGTTAAATATGAACTCGACGGCTCACCACATTACGGCGCAATCCAGATCAAGGATGACCGGCTGCATCTCGAAACGCGGCACGGATCAAAAACAGCCGCTCTGAACCCGAAGTCAGACATCCAGTCCCTGACGATGATCTTGCTCATGGAATTGGGAGCAAAGCTCGTTTCGATCAACACTCACTCAAGCTAGCGGCAATCTCTTGCGCACATCATTGGTCCGCTCCGGGTCAGAAGCGGACGCTCAGCCGGCTTGTGGATGTTTCGGCTCGAAGCCCAATCTCTGATGTAGCTGACTCTGACGCGATGTTTGAGATTTCAACGGTCCAGGTTGCGCCTCGGCGCCTTTGAAGGGGTCCGTAATGGTTGTCGGCGAACCCGACTGACCTTGCCGTCGTCCCAGAGGATCACTCAAGCTCTGAACATTGCTGGATGTTTGTTTTGGCCGCCGATCCGTCAAAGCCGCTGAGTGACCTGGATAGTGGCTTAAAAAACACATTTGCCATCATGCCTCGCGAGCGAGCGGACGATTGAAAACGTAGAAGTTGCTGCGGCTCCAGATACCTCCTACACTTCGGAACATTCGATCGTCATGGCATCGTTGCGATGCACGTCAGGATTGCAGAGGCCGAGTTGGTAGGAACCGATGGCGGGAGGTCAGACAGGTGGTGCGGGCGGCGGGTTCGCGCGTAGACTCGCATTTGCGGTCGCGATTTGCATCGGATCGGCCGCCATCCTCTATGTTGAAACGGCCGCACCGAGCTTGCCCTGGATCGCGTGGGACTGGTTGACGGCGGCGTGGCGCCCGGCTGAGGCGGCGGCGCCGCCGCGCCCTGCGGTGCAAGTCAAGATCGCCGCCGCGCGTCGCGAGGACATGCCGATCTTCCTGACCTGCATCGGCAGCGTTCAAGCCTACAATGCCGTAAGCGTCCAGAGTCGCGTGGACGGCGAGATCACGCAGATCCTGTTTCAGGAGGGGCAGAAGGTCGAGCAGGGTGACGCGCTCGCGATCATCGACCCGCGGCCGCTGAAGGCGCAGCTCGACCAGCAGCTCGCGATGCTGCAGAAGGATGAGGCGCTTCTGGCTGGTGCCGAACTCGATCTCGAGCGCTACGAGACATTGGTGAAATCCCAGGCGTCGTCGCGCCAGCAATTGGAGCAGCAGCGCGCGTTGGTCGAGCAGTACCGGGCGCAGATCAAGAACGACCACGCCCAGATCGACTACGCGCGCACGCAGCTCGGCTTCACGACCATCCGTGCCCCGCTGTCGGGGCGCATCG
Organism: Bradyrhizobium sp. USDA 4353; assembly: GCF_054063215.1. NCBI lineage: Bacteria > Pseudomonadati > Pseudomonadota > Alphaproteobacteria > Hyphomicrobiales > Nitrobacteraceae > Bradyrhizobium > Bradyrhizobium sp. USDA 4353. The sequence continues at coordinate 7,071,016 of NZ_JBSSGB010000001.1, read as the reverse complement.
GCATCCGGCAGGTCGATCAGGGCAATTTCGTCCGCGCCAGTGCGCCGTCGACGATCGCCACGATCACGCAATTGCAGCCGATCTCGGTCGTCTTCACCGTCTCCGCCGCGGCGCTGGCACAGACGCAGCTCGTGCCCGGCCAGACCCGGGCGCCTGTTTCGGCCTACGACCAGGACAACGTCACCGAGCTCGACAAGGGCAACGTCGATATCGTCGACAACCAGGTCGACCCCGCGACCGGCACTATCAAGATCAAGGCCAGCTTCCCGAATGCGGCGTTGAAGCTGTGGCCCGGCAACTTCGTCAACGGCCGCATCACGCTCGAAGTGAAGAGCGACGGCGTCACCGTGCCTGCCGTGGCCGTTCGGCATGGCACACAAGGCGACTTCGTCTGGTTGGCACGGCCTGACCAGACCGTCGCGGTGCGCGGCGTCGGGGTAGCCCAGATTCATGAGGGGCGCGCGCTGATCAGTCGTGGCCTTGGGCGCGGCGATCAGGTGGTCGTCGAAGGCTTCTTCCGGCTCGAGCCGGGTGCGAAGATCGAGATCGTCGAGGAGGCGCCGGCTCCGGCGAAGCCGCAGCCAGCCAAGAAGCAGACGAGTTCGGCCGCGGAGAGGGGATAGACCGTGATCTCCGCCCCGTTCATCATCAGACCGGTGGCGACGACGCTGTTCATCATCGGCCTCGTGCTGCTCGGCGCGCTCGGCTATCGTCTGCTGCCGGTGGCGCCGCTGCCGAGCGTGGACTATCCGACCATTCAGGTCGTGACGAACTATCCAGGCGCCTCGGCGCAGGTCGTCGAGACCTCGGTCACGACGCCCTTGGAGCATTATTTCGGTGTGATCTCGGGGCTCGAGCTGATGAGCTCGACGAGCTCGTTCGGCGTCAGCCAGATCACGCTGCAATTCAGCCTGAACCGCAACATCGACAGCGCCGCGCAGGATGTCCAGGCCGCGATCAATGCCGCTGCCGGCTGGCTGCCGATGAGCCTGCTGCCGAGCCCGCCCGTGTTCCACCAGGTGAACCCCGCCGACACGCCAGTATTGATCCTGGCGCTGACCTCGGATGCGATGCCGCTGCACGAGGTCAATGATCACGCGCTGACGATCCTCGTGCCGAAACTGTCGCAAGTATCTGGCGTCGGGCAGGTCACGATCGAAGGTGGCCAGACCCGCGCGGTGCGGCTGCAGATCAACCCGACCCGGATTGCCGGCCTCGGCCTGTCGCTGGAAGACGTGCGCAGCGGCATCGCCGCCACCACGGTGTCGAACCCCAAGGGATCGCTGGATGGTCCGCGCCAGTCGTTCCTGGTCGATGCCAACGATCAGCTGTTCAGCGCCGACACCTATCAGGACGCGGTCGTCGCCTATCGCAACGGCGCGCCGGTGTTTCTCAAGGATATCGGCCGTGCCGTCGACAGCGTCGAGGATGCCGAGCAGGCGGCCTGGTATATGGGACGGCAGGCGGTGCTGCTCGACATCCAGCGCCAGCCCGGCGCCAACACGCTGCAGCTGGTCGATGCGATCCGGGCCGCCCTGCCGCGCTTGCAGGCGTCGCTCCCGGCGCAGATCAAGGTCGCAATCGTCACCGATCGCACCGCCACCATCCGGGCCGCGATCTTCGACGTGCAGTTCACCCTGGTTCTGACCGTGATCCTGGTCGTGCTGGTGATCTTCCTGTTCCTGCGCAAGCTCTGGGCGACGGTCATTCCGGGCATTGCGCTGCCGGTGTCGCTGGTCGCGACCTTCGGGGCGATGGCGTTGTGCGGCTTTTCGCTCGACAATCTGTCGCTGATGGCGCTCACCATCGCGTCCGGCTTCGTGGTCGACGACGCCATCGTGATGATCGAGAACATCGCGCGCCACGTCGAGGAGGGCGAGCCGCCGCTCGCCGCCGCATTGAAAGGGGCGCGCCAGATCGGATTTACGATCGTCTCGCTGACGGTGTCGCTGATCGCGGTTTTCATTCCGTTGCTGCTGATGGGCGGCGTTGTCGGCCGGTTGTTCCGCGAATTTGCAATCACGCTCTCGATCGCGATCCTGATCTCAGCCGTGGTATCGCTGACCCTGACGCCGATGATGTGTGCCCGGCTGCTGCGCTCCGAAGATGCCCCGCAAGGCGGGCTGCTGCGCTGGAGCGAAGCCGCGTTCGATCTCTCGGCGCGGTTCTATGCGCGGACCCTCGATGCCGTGTTGCGTCACCGGTCGGTGACGCTCGTGTTCACGCTGCTGACGATGATCGTGACGGGTCTGCTGTTCTGGACCGTCAACAAGGGCTTCCTGCCGTTGCAGGACACCGGTCTGATCGTCGTGACCACCGACGCGCCACAGGACATCTCATTCGCCGCAATGGCGGCGCGCCAGCGCGAAGTGGCCGACATCATCCAGCGCGACCCGGCCGTGGTTGCGGTCGACAGCTTCGTCGGTGCAGGCGCCGTCAACGCCACCCTGAACAGCGGCCGGCTCTATGTCGACATCGGCACGCCGGAAGCCCGCAAGGACGGCATTCAGGTGGTGATGGCCCGCTTGCAGGCTGCGCTGACCGGATTGCGCGATGTCACGGCGCATCTGCAGGCCGCGCAGGATCTGCAGATCGAGACGCGTGCCTCGCGCACACAATACCAATATGTGCTGCAGGATCTCGACGGGGCCGAGCTCAAGACCTGGAGCGGCCGGCTGCTGTCGGCGCTGCGCCAGCGCAGCGAACTTTCTGACGTTGCCAGCGATCGCCAGGACGATGGCCTGCAACTTTCGCTCGCGATCGATCGCAAGGCGGCGGCGCGTTATGGCGTGACCATGAACGCCATCGATCAAACCCTGTACGACGCCTTTGGGCAGCGCCAGATCGCGACAGTCTATGGGCCGCTGACGCAGTATCGCGTCATCCTCGAGGTCGATCCCGCTTTCCGGCGTGACGACGACATCCTGAGTGGCATCTTCATCAGCCCGGCCTCGGCCCAAGGCGCGACGCTCGACCAGCAGTCCAGTGGGATCAACGCCAGCTTCACCGGTGCGGCGGCGCAGGTGCCACTGTCGGCGGTGGCCCGCTTCGAGCGCCGCGCGGCGCCGCTGCTGAGCGCACATCAGGGCCTGTTCCCGGCGACCACGATCTCCTTCAACGTCCCGCCCGGTATTTCGCTGGGCACCGCGATCGAAGCGCTGCACCAGGCCGAGCGCGACATCGGCATGCCCGCATCGGTCACCACGAGCCTCGCCGGATCGGCGGCGGAGTTTGCCACCTCGCTGAAGAGCGAGCCGTGGCTGCTGCTCGCAGCCGTCGTGACCGTCTATATCGTTCTCGGCATTCTCTATGAGAGCTACATCCACCCGATCACGATTCTATCGACGCTGCCTTCGGCAGGGATCGGTGCGATCCTCGCCTTGATGTTGTTTGGCCGCGATCTCGACCTGATCGCGCTGATCGGCATCGTGCTGTTGATCGGCATCGTCAAGAAGAACGCGATCATGATGGTCGATTTCGCCCTCGCCGCCGAGCGCGAGGAGGGGATGTCGTCGTTCGAGGCGATCCGCAAGGCGTGCCTGCTGCGCTACCGGCCGATCATGATGACGACGATGGCCGCCTTGTTCGGTGCGCTGCCGCTCGCGCTGGGCACCGGGACCGGAGCGGAACTTCGCCAGCCGCTCGGCATCGCGATCGTCGGCGGGCTGATCCTGTCGCAGATCATCACGCTCTACACAACGCCGGTGATCTATCTTGCCCTGGCGTCCTTCACGGGCGCGCCCGCGGCAGTGGCCGCCCCGGTGGTGCTCACGGCGGCCGAGGCTGACGCCGGGCCATGAACATCTCGCGGCCCTTCATCGCGCGTCCCGTGGCGACATCGCTCATCATGCTGGGCGTCATGCTGCTTGGTCTCGTCGCCTTCGCGCGGCTGCCGATCGCCTCGCTTCCGTCGGTTGAACGTCCGACCATCGTGATCAACGCGTGGTTTCCCGGTGCCAGCCCGACGACGGTCGCCACCGCGCTGACCCAACCGCTCAGCCGTGCCGTCGGGCTGATCCCGGGGATCACCGAGATGTACGGCTTCAGCGATCTCGGCGGCGCCACCATCGTGGTGCAATTCGAGCTGCAGAAGAACGTGGACGCCGCCTACGGCGCGGTACAGGCGGCGATGAAGAACGCCGCGCCCGACCTGCCGAAGGGACCCTGGCCGCCTTACGCCTTCAAGGCCAATCCGAACGGCTTCGCGCCGATCCTGCTCGCGATGACCTCGGACGTGGTGCCGATGAGCGAGGTCTACAATCTCGCTGACAGCGTGGTCTCGCCGAAGCTCTCGGAGCTGCCGGGGGTCGCGCGGGTCTACATCTATGGCGCCGAGCGCCATGCCGTCCGCATTCAGATGCAGCCGGATCTTCTGGCCAGCATGAACCTGTCACTCGACCGCGTGAGGATGGCGGTCGTCGCGGCGTCGCAGAACCGACCGAAGGGCGCGCTCGCGGTCGAAGCCCAGCGTTACACGATCGAGGCCGACGACCAGTTGCTGCACGCTGAAGACTACCGCGACCTCGTCGTCGCCTGGCGCAACGGCGCGCCGGTGCGGCTCGCGGACATCGCCAAGATCACCGACAGCGTCATCAACAGCCGTGTCGGCGGCTGGTTCGGCACGAGCCGCGCCGTGATCCTCTATGTCTACAAGCAGCCTGATGCCAACGTCGTCGAGACTGTCGACGCTGTCAAAGCGCTGATTCCGCAATTCACGCAGTGGCTGCCGCCAGCGATCCGGCTGCACACGGTCTATGACCGCACGACGCTGATCCGGGCATCGGTCCATGATGTCGAACAGACGCTCATGATCGCCGTGGTGCTGGTGGTCGCCATCATCGCCGTGTTCCTCAAGCGGCTCGCAGCGACGCTGATTCCGAGCGTCACCATTCCGGTGTCGCTGGCTGCGACGCTCGCGGCCATGTATCTGTGCGATTTCAGCCTCGACAATCTGTCACTGATGGCCTTGACGATCGCCGCCGGCTTCGTGGTCGACGATGCCGTGATCGTCATCGAGAACGTCATCCGGCGGATGGAGCGGGGCGAAACGGCCATGCAGGCGGCCATCGCAGGCTCACGCCAGATGGGCTTCACGGTCATCTCGGTGACGGCGGCGCTGGTCGCCGCGCTGATCCCGGTGCTGTTCATGCCGGATATCGTCGGCCGCTATTTCCTCGAATTCGGCGCGACCCTGGTGATCGCAATCATTGGTTCGGCGCTGGTCTCGCTGACCTTGACGCCGATGCTGTGCAGCCGCTGGCTCGGGCGCGGCGAGCCTTCCACGTCGCAGCCGAGGCCGTCCCTGCCGATGCGCGCCTATGCGCATAGCCTGGATTGGGCGCTGCGCCATCGCGTCCTGTCGCTGTTGGCCACGCTGGTGCTGACCGGCGTCTCGGTCTGGCTGTATCTCTCCCTGCCGAAATCGTTCATGCCGACCCAGGACACGGGCGTCATGCTGGTGCGGACGGTCGCGCCGTCGAACATATCGTTTCCGGCCATGGAGGATCGCCAGCGTGAGGTCGGCGAACTGCTGCTGGGCGATCCCGCGGTGTCCGGCCTGACGTCCTATATCAGCGATGCGCCGCGCAGCATCGGCAATCTCATCGTCGCGTTGAAACCGCTCGACTCCGGCCGGCCGCCGATCCAGCAGGTGATCCAGCGGCTGCGCGAGCGCGCATCGCGCATCGAGGGCGTCCGCGTCTTTTTCATTCCGTTGCAGGACCTCAATGTCGGCGCGCAGGGCGGTTCGGCACGCTATCAATACAGCCTCTACGGTACCGACGAGGCCGACGTGCATCGCGCGGGAGAAGCCATGGTGCGGCGCTTTCGCAACGTGCCTGGCGTGGTCGATATCATCCCCGATTGGGAGACGGGCGGTCTGCAGGCCGGCCTTGCCATCAGCCGCGCACGCGCCGCCTCGCTCGGCGTCACGCCCTTCGGCGTCGACAACACGCTCAACGATGCCTTCGGTCAGCGCCAGATCAATCTGCTGTATCTGCCGACAAATTACGCGCGCGTGATCTACGAGATCGACCCCAAGCTCGCCGTCGATCCGTCGGTCGTCACGCGACTCTACGTGCCGAGCGCAACGGGCGCCGCGGTGCCGTTGGCGGCGCTGACGGTTCCGAAGCGCGCACATGCGGCGATGTGGGCGCGTCACAGCTCGCAGTTTCCCGCCCGAACCATCTCGTTCGATGTCAGCCCCAAGGTCGCCCCGAAGCAGGTGCTGGACGCGATCCGGGCCGAGGAGGCCGCGCAGCGGCTACCCGACGGCGTCAGCGCCGAGTTTCGCGGCGAGGCGCGCGAAGTCGAGAAGTCGCCGCAGCGGCAGATCCTGCTGTTCCTGGCCGCAATCGTCACCATCTATATCGTGCTCGGCATGCTCTATGAGAGCTACGTCCATCCGCTGACGATCCTGTCGACCTTGCCCTCGACGGCGTTCGGGGCGCTGCTCGCGCTGAAGCTCACGGGCCTGCCGTTCTCGCTGATCACCACCATCGCCTGCATCCTGGTGGTTGGCCTCGTTATGAAGAACGCGATCATGATGGTCGATTTCGCCATAGACCTGCAACGCCGCGACGGTCTTCCCGCGCGCGAGGCGATCAGCAGCGCGGCCGCTCAGCGGCTGCGCCCGATCCTGATGACGACCCTGACCGGCATTTTCAGCGCGCTTCCCATCGCGCTCGGCACCGGCCCCGGGCACGAACTCCGGCAGCCGCTCGGCATTGCGATCGTTGGAGGGCTGCTCGTGGCGCAGGTCTTCACGCTATTCACGACGCCGGTGATCTACATCGTAATGGATCGGTGGGGCAGGCGACGTACGGCCGAGTATTCGACGCTCCCCGGAGAGCCGCCCGTATTGATCTAGTGCATTCGGACCGGTTTCGTCTTGGGAGCTAACCTCCTAGATGCAATTTTTTCCGGCGGCTTCTGATCGTACGCCCGGTGCTGCCCGCGTCTAGCGCTGACACAGTTCACCATGTCTCTCCTGTGAGCTGATCAGGACAGCGACGCACCTTGCCTCGTGATGGCTTGATCTGGCCAAAGGCCGGCTACGCCTCGATCGCCTGAGCGCAACGCCGCCGGTCAACTTTCTTCCCCTGGGCTGAAGCCCATTCCTCGCGGGACAAGAAAGTTGGCCGGCGGCGTCCTCCGCTGTCGCTTCAGCCCTTCGGGTGCGCCGTCGCTCGCCATTCGCCCGAGATGCGCCATCGAGGCCGCGGTGGTCGCGGCCCGAACCAGCCAAGGAGAGACAACATGGCTTCCATCGGTTCCTTCAAGAAGGTCGGCGACGATTTCCAGGGCGAGATCATCACCCTGAGCCTCAAAGCCAAGGGCGTACGCATCGTCCCCGAAGCCAACCGCTCCAGCGAGAACGCGCCCAGCCATCGGGTCTACGCCGGCCGGGTCGAGATCGGCGCCGCCTGGGCCCGCCGCTCCGAGGAGGGACGCGACTATCTCTCGCTCAAGCTCGACGATCCCTCTTTCAACGCGCCGATCTACGCGAACCTGTTCGACGACGAGGGCGGTGAGGGCTACACGCTCCTGTGGTCGCGGCCACGCAAGACGGCGGAGTGAGGAGTAACGTGGCTCCGCCCGGCTCACCCGGGCGGAGCCGATTGATCTGAGGCGTGCCGCGGAAAGCCGGTCGAGGCCGCGAAGGCGGACGCTAGCCGCGCGAACCTCAGGTCTGAGTTGGGCCAAAAGTCGCGTTGCTCTTCCACGGGCACTAACGTCCGGTTGCATTCCGATAGCGGCCATTTCGGTCGCCGGGAGCCGTGAAGAAATGCCAGCTCAACGTCTGCTTCGGCAAACCGCGCCGTCTGTTGACTGTTCACCCCTCAAATTCTAAGTCGACGTGATTGAAATCGCGATTAGGATACTTGGCGACGGTACAATTTGACCAAGTCTTTGCTTCGACGCGAGCCACCAGGTCGCTTCATTAAGGACATGCTCGGGTATCCGTTCGCCGAAATACTGGATAACTCTGCGCCCGGGGGGCTGAGAAGGGCAGTTGATGCGTGACGAGATGCCGATATTCCTGAGCGGCGGAGGTCGGATGGGCGAGCTTGTTCGTCTTTTCGACTGGAGCGCGAATCCACTCGGGCCTCCCGAGTCGTGGCCGCAATCGCTTCGTTCGGCGCTGTCCATTTGCCTCTATTCGAGCTTTCCCACGGCGATCTACTGGGGGCCGGACCTTAGGCTCCTTTATAATGATGCGTGGTCGATCATTCCGGCCGAGCGCCATCCTTGGGCTCTCGGCCGTCCGGCAAAGGAGGTTTGGTCCGACATTTGGCACGTTGTCGGACCGCAGTTTGAGAACGTTCTGGCCACGGGTGAAGGCTTTTCCGCCTATGACGAAATGCTGCCAATGATGCGTGGCGGCAGCCTTCAGGAGACATACTGGAACTACAGCTTTACTCCAATTCGTGGCGAAGAGGGCGGGGTTGCGGGCATCTTCAATCAAGGGAACGAAACAACTCAAATCGTCCTGGCGCGGCGCAGTGCCGAGCAGGAGATTACGCGCCTCTCTCTGATGTTCGAACAGGCGCCGGGCGCGACCGCCATTCTGCGGGGGCCCCGTCATGTCTTCGAAATCGCCAACCCCGCATACTTGCAGTTGGTGGGCCGTAACGACATCCTCGGTAAATCGGTGGATCAAGCCCTCCCTGAAGTAGCCTCGCAAGGCTTCATCGAACTACTCGACACCGTTTACCAGAGCGGAGTGCCTTACGCCGGGCACGCCATGCCGATCATCCTGGAACGAAGTGGGATTCGCGAACAACGGCATCTCGACTTCGTCTATCAGCCGATAAGAGATAGCGTCGGCGATCGGTACGGCATATTCGTGCAGGCAACCGATGTAACAGACACGATCCAGGCGGTGGCTGCTCTTCGCGAGAGCGAGGCACGTTACCAGGCCATTGTGAACTCTATCGACCAGATGATCTGGTCGACGCTGCCAGACGGTCATCACGATTATTACAACGACCGTTGGTACGAGTACACCGGCATGCCCAAAGGCTCCACCGATGGTGAGGCCTGGAACGGAATGTTTCACCCGGACGACCAGGAGCGAGCCTGGAAAGTTTGGCGCCACAGCTTGGCTACGGGCGCCCCTTATCACATCGAGTATCGGCTGCGGCACCACTCGGGCGAATATCGTTGGGTGATCGGACGTGCACAGTGCATCCGCAACGAGGCGGGTGAGATCATCCGCTGGTACGGCACGTGCACCGACGTGCATGATTTGAAAGTAGCCGAAGAGGCTCGCCAACTGCTGATGCAAGAACTGAATCATCGGGTGAAGAACCTCTTCCAGCTCTTCGGCGCCATGGTTTACATGACGGGCCGATCGACCAATACGACGGCTGAAATGAGCGCCGCTCTTAAAGAGCGTTTGCAGGCGCTCTCGCGGGCACATGACCTCGTCCGGATCGGCGGAGCGGACTCGATGCCAGCGCATTCGGTGTTGCTCATCCATCTTGCTGAACAGATTCTGGCACCGCATTTGAGTGACGCGCCGGATGGCAAAGTGACGTTAGCTGGACCGGAAATCCTGCTCGGCGAAAAATCAGCCTCCGCCATGGCGCTCATCATGCACGAACTGGCCACGAACGCTGTCAAGTATGGCGCCCTGAGTCATGCAGACGGGAAGATAATGATCTGCTGGGAGCTGACTGGTGACCGTCTGGTTCTGACTTGGAGCGAGCGCAATTCCTCTGCTGCGATGGTCAAGCCGACTTCGACCGGGTTCGGCAGCAGGCTCATAAAGTCTGCAGTGGAAGGGCAGCTGGGCGGAAGCGTCGATATCGTTTGGCAACCTTCTGGCGTACAACTCCGCCTGGAGCTGAGCCGGGCACGGCTGGCCGAGTGATCTGGTCGGCGCACTTCGTTCAACGTGGCAGTGGGTCACGAACGATACGCGTTTCGGCGCGATGTTCGATGTACTCCAGTCGCGTACATAGAGCGCCAATGTCTCAAAAGGGATCAGCAGCAGGCCTCGGCGGGAGCAGCGGTTGTCAGCCAAACCGGAGGTGATTCCCGAGAATCTTAAGGTCTGAGATCGGCCACCAGCAGAATGAAGCAGCGACAGCTGCGCCTTGATCCTGGGAAACTGCCAGCTTGTCACTGTTCAGAGTCTGCAATCTTCTTAGCAATCGTCGGTGCTGTCGCGTTCAATAGCTGAGACACAGCCGTCACGAGCTGAGCCGGCGCAAATGGCTTCAGCAGGAGAATGCTCTCAGGTACTCCTTGGGAGGGCCATTGATCTCCGGCCGCCCCCCCCCCGTGGTCTCGTCATGGTTGCCCCTATTGAGCTTGAGATCGGACGTCGTCCGAGGACGCGTTGCACGCAGGCGGACCCATATTGTGGTCGGCCCGCTAAAGATCCATGCGCGTCAACCTTGTTCTCCGGCCAAGCCGGTTTGCGCTGAAGACGCTGGCCGGGATCCGCCGCCTCATAACGCGTCTGTCTTTGAGCAATGGCCTTCGTTGCTCTAATCGGAAGAAGTTGCAGCTCGGCGGCCAATACGTCGCGGCGCTGGCATCCACTGCAGTTTCGCCGGTCGAGCAGACCTACGCAGAGGTGCGCGACAAGGGTGGGGTCTTGCGCAAGAAATTCGGTCTCGTCTGTCCAGACTTCGGCAGTGGCGACATTTTCTGGCTGCGCGCCGGAGCGGTCCTGGATGACTGCAACGTGTGCTCCGGACGCTCACAAGGTTCCGCCACACAGCTACGCTTCGGTCGAAAGCCGGTCCAGTCGAAGCCGGTGCCGGTGATCGGTCAGCAAGTGTGCGCCTCCTAAGACCGCGGCCAGCGTTCCCAGTCCGGTCCCACCGGCGATCAAGAACATGATCAGCAGCTGATACTTCACTGCATCCACAGGCTCGACTCCCGCGAGGATCTGGCCGGTCATCATCCCCGGCAGGGATACAAGGCCGATTGCTGCCATGCTGTTCATGATCGGCATGAAGCCGCTTCTCAGCGCGTCCCGAATGACAGGCAGCAGCGCCTGATGTCGCGTGCCTCCGAGCGCAAGACACGCTTCCACGGCGGCCCGCTCGCGCACGAGGCTATTCGTCAGAACGTCCAAACCCAAACTAATCCCTGTCATGGTATTGCCCAGGATCATGCCCAGCAAAGGCAGCGCGTAACGCGGATGATACCAAGGGTCTGGGCGAAGCTCGGTCAGGAGCGCGAACATGGTGACTGTCCCGGCAGCAAGCAGTGTGCTTGCTGCGCCCAAGCCGTACTTCTAAATACCCGGCAGCCGTCGCTTCTGCCGCGCTATGATTTCCCGGGACGCAAAGAGAACCATAGTCAGCGCGGCGAGCGCCGTCCAGAGCGGCGATACCGCGGCAAACAAGAACGTCAGCACGTATCCCACAAGGACGAGCTGTATCACCATTCGCAGGGTCGCGATCGCCAGTTGCTTCTCAAGCTTCAGGCGGAGAACGAGCGACAGAACGCCGTCCATGACGACGAGGAGTGCGGGCAAGATCAGATCGCTGTACGAAAGCTGGATGTAGGTCATGGCCGGCGTTCCTCGACGGCGCCGCCTGGCTTCATCAGAAATATCCTCGAGCCGACCCGAGAGGCCTGGGCGTTGTCATGGGTACTCCAGACGACGCTCGTTCCTTTGGCAACTCGCTCAGTGATCAAGGATTCCACCGCCCCGACCGATGCCGCGTCCAGGGCCGCGGTCGGCTCGTCCAGCAGAAGGACCTTCGATTGCAGCAAGAGCCCGCGCACGAGCCCTAACCGCTGTCTCTCTCCGGTCGAAAGCCGTTGGATCGGCCAATGTCCGCAATCCTCCGGCAAGCCCAAACGCTTGACCAGCGGGAGGGCATCCTCCCAGGTGTTGAAGTGGTCTTGCACGGTGTCCGACCACCAGCCAGGTTCGGCGGCGAGGTAGGTCACTCTTTTGCGCCATGCGGGGGCGGTCATTGCCTCCCTGAGCGTTCCATCGAGCTTGATCGTTCCCTCATTGGGATCGAGATCGGCGATGGAACGGAGCAGCAAGGTCTTTCCGACGCCGGAGGGTCCTTGCAGGGCGACGCATTCGCCGTCCTGCAGGTCGAATGATACGCAGAGGTGCAGGCGCCTGAGCGCCCTGACCGTCAGCATGCGTCAAGCCTCGCGCTGCAGCCGATCGGCAACCCAGCGAGCGATCTCAGCGGGCGCCTCGTCGGGGTAGGGATGCACCGAGCTGACGTTGATTTCGCCGAGCACGTAGCTGTCGTTCCCGTCGGCCTGGACGGGGCCGAGCATGAAGTCGGCGTCCCAGATTGCCGGCAAGTCGCCTCGCGCAATGTCCAGCAGGGAGGTGAGCTGTGGCGTCCACTCCTCCTCCATCAGCCGACGAAGCCGCTGAAATCGCGGATCCGCTTTGGAGGTGTAGCGGCGCGGCCCCGCCTCCGAACGTGCGGCCGGCGAGTCGACCAAGGCTTTGACCTTGTGGTGGCCAAAGCCGGCGCAGCGATCGCCTGCCATGTAGCAACGCACAACGCCCTCGGTGAGGCGAGGCTGGAACGCCTGGTCGATGACGCTGCCGTTCTCGAAATACTCCGCGCAACGGGCGAGAAAGTCCTCCAGCGTCAGCTCTTCAGATGCCTCCTTGGTCGCATCCAGGACCTTGATCATGGAGGACGCCGGCAACTGCTCGACCTTCCAGACGCCTTGACCGCCGTTGCCACGACTACGCTTGATGACGCGTGGACCAGCGGCGAGCCGAGCCGGCAACTCGGCACGCATAGCCGCAGCGGTCATGTATTGCGCGGTGTCGCTTCCCCAGTCCATCGAGCGGGTACGATAGAGAACGTCCTTCGTCCCCATCTTGAGGATGACGTCCGGATGAGCGCTGACCCAGACGCCCTGCTTGGCGACGTCGCGCAGCAGGGCATCGAGGCCGGCGCGGTTCTGGCCGTCTTGAATCGGATTCACCCAGACCAGAACGCCGTCCACTGCGTGCAACTGTTCGCGGATCGCGTCGGCGAAGCCCTCATCGTAGATGGCGGGGCGACCCTCTATCCCTAGGGCGCCGAGCGCTTCGAAAACGTCGGCGAAACGACTGTTATTCGGGGTTGCGTCCCGGCGGGCGGCGGAGTCGCCTCGCGAGAGGATGGCAACGGCGCGTCGTCTGGAGGGCTGTCGTGCGGTGTTCATGCGCAAGCTCCACGGGTGGCGTGCTGCGCAGAGCTTGGACCGAAGTCTCGCCGGGAGTCTGCCTGGTCCCGCCCGCATAGTCTACGTGAGATCGGGCGACGCTATCAAGCAGCCATTGTTCTTGCCCGGCATCGCCGCTTACGCGCTTAACGAATCGTTCCATTCAGCAGCCCAAAAATCCTCGTGAGGTGGTCCGATGATTTTGCACTGCTTCGAGGAGGACGGGTTGACAGCTCCGTCGTCTGGGTCTTCATTCAGAGCACGGGGATTTGCGATCTCCCCGCGAGGCGTCATGCCCAAGAATCGCGTCCTGATCACCAAGGGCGCAGCATGCCGGCTTCATACACGCGGATTGCATCCGACAAATTGCTTCGATTGATTGGTTCGGCGTCGCCGCCGTCGCTGACCCACGCGCGCACGGCCGAGAATGTTCCGGCCGATCCGCGCCTCGATCCATGTCTCCCCGCAGCGCTCGCATGTCGATCACTGCGAGCAGGTGACTTTTTTCGGGCACGCTGCGACGCAACCACCTGGATGACCAACTGGAGCAAGTGAGCCTGGGGCAGGACGACTTCTGGGGCAGGGACAACCAGGAGATTGAAGATGCGAACATCGACGTTCTATCGAAAGGCGCTCCTCGTGGCGCTTGCGGCGGGCCTCTCACAAGCCCACGCCCTGACTCAGGAAGAGCTGATCGCCAAAATCCAGGCGGCCGGCTACTCGCAGGTGAAAGACGTTAAATCGACGGCCGAAGGCATCGTCGCCAAAGCGGAGAAGGGCGGCAGGCCCGTGACGCTCGTTCTCGACAGCAATGGTCAGATCAAAGAGCGGGATTAAACCCAAGGAGTAGTAGCATGATGAAGACCATCATTTCCCTGATCGGCTTCGGGTTTCTTCTGGCGTACCACTTCGCGCCGATCGTCCCGGCATATGCGCAAGATTCCGAATGGCAGAAGGTCGACGACGCATTGGGCCGCAAGCCCGTCGTCGCAGATGACGTCCGGCGCTACGGTTTCCCCCGCAGCGATCTCTCGGTGACCTTGGACGGAGTTACGATCAAGCCTGCCTTGGCCCTGGGAGGCTGGGTCGCATTCAAGCCTGCCCATGGCGGCACAATGGTCATGGGCGACCTGGTGCTGCTCGAGACCGAGATCAATCCCGTGATGGCGAAGATGATTGCGAGCGGACTGGAAATCACCGCCGTGCATAATCACTTGCTACGCGCCAACCCGGCGACCTTCTATATGCACGTCGCCGGCCATGGAGACCCCGTCAAGCTGGCGTCGGCGATCCACGAAGCCCTGGCTGAGAGCAAGACGCCACTGACTGTTGCCCCGCCGGGGACCCCGCCGGCCGCGATCGATCTCGACACTGCAAAGCTCGACCAGATCATCGGCGTCAAGGGGCAAGCTAACAGCGGCGTCTATCAGTTCAACGTCAAGCGGCGCGACGCTATCTCGCAACAAGGCATGGCGTTGACTCCTGTCGGGCCTATGGGCGTGGCGATCGGCATCAACTTTCAGCCGACCGGGAGTGGGAAGGCCGCCATCACAGGTGACTTCGTGTTGACCGCAGATGAGGTCAACCCGGTGATTATCGCGCTGCGAACGCACGGCATCGAGGTGACCGCCCTGCACAGCCACATGCTCGACGAGCAGCCGCGGCTGTTCTTCATGCACTTCTGGGCAAATGACGACGCAGTGAAGCTCGCGGAGGGGCTGCGCGCGGCCCTCGATAAGACTGCCAGCACGAGGAGTTGAGGTAGAGCAGAGCCAATTCTGATGAAGAAATGCCTGGGAGGGAGTTGAACGTCCTGACGGGTCAAACCGCTGCCATTGGTCTCCTCGAGCCGCCAGGGCTGGAGCGAGCAGGTATGCCCATGGGTCCTTGAGCCCGTAAGACAGCTCAGATCATCAGCTCATGCCACCCCGCCCAACCCGTATAGAGCCCAACGAGGACGATCAGGGAGGCAGATACGTATGGCGCCCGTTGCGCGAACCTGCTGAAGCCGCTCCATTTGCGCTCGAGTGGCGCAGACTGAGTGCGGCGGCGACGCCGGCCTGCGGTCTCTCGAAGGATGGCGCACCAGAGCCAAGCAATTGATAGATCGAGCTATCGCCTTTCGGCGCGTGCCTTAAGGCTCGTCCTCGATCATCAGGCCGCATCGCTTGAGTGTTTCTGCAATATCGGCGCTCTCGATGACCTTGCCGTCCTTCGAAAGAGGCACATAGAGCGCCTTACGGCCTTCAGCGTCAATGGCCTCGATAGCCTGGGGCATCGTGTCCGGATACTCGCCGCCTTGCTCGAGCGTCGCGATGTGATAGCCGAGGAAACGCATATCCCGGCCGTCGAGATGAGGATCTTGGGGGCGCCGGCTTTGCGGCATCAATTGCAAATGCACCACCCGGTCATGATCTGCTTGGCGATTTTGCGGAGGTGCGTCCCCATAGATTGCATAGCGTAGCTCCGCAACGCTCATGGACCTCCTGGACTTCATCGATCGCCGACAGCGCGCCATCAAAGATCCTCCCGCACACCTTTGAAGAACGGGTGCCGTACCTTTCCCTCGGCTGACTTGGTGCGGTACTCGATCTCGGCCAAGAGTTCCGGCTCGACCCACACTCCGCGGTGGGCGATCCGCTCGGCGTAGGGCTGTGTCTTGCGTATCAGCGGCGTGAGGCGGGTGCGGAGCTCGTCGGCCGAGTTGCGATCAAAGCCGTGATCGACCTTGCCCGCGTACACCAGATCATCACCCTTGTAGCGGCCGACGTAGATGCCGTCCCATTCGTCGCCGTCGAGCGAGAAGCCCGCAATGGGTAAGGTCTCCCGTTGCGCGCAGGTCTTCTTCACCCAGTCGTTGTTGCGACCTGAAACGTAGCGGCTGTCGGCCACCTTGGACACGACGCCTTCCAGACCGACCTTGCAGGCGTGACTGAGCATCTCTCGGCCGTCGAGCTCGAAGCTTTCGCTGAACTGAACCTGAGTGCCGGCGATCAGCGCGCTAAGGCGCGCCTTCCTTTCTGTCAGCGGCACGTGGCGGAGGTCGCGACCATCGAGGTAGAGCAGGTCGAAGGCGACCAAAACGATCTTTTGCGAGCGGCCCTTGAGTTCATTCTGCAGAACGGAGAAATCGGTAGCACCGTTTGCCTGCGGGACGACGACCTCGCCGTCGATGATCGCAGAATGCGCCTTGATGTCGCCCGCGTCCTTGGCGATCTTGCGGAAGCGCTGTGTCCAGTCGTAGCCCCGGCGCGTGAAGACCTTGATCTCTTCGTTCCTCAGATGGACCTGGACGCGGTAGCCATCAAACTTGATCTCGTGGATCCACCGCGCTCCGTTCGGGACGCGCTCGACGGCACTGGCCAGCGCTGGTTCGACAAAGCCGGGATAGGCTGATTTGGTGCCGACCGCTGTGGGGCGGCGACGCTGCAACGCCACTGAATGACTCCACTCAAACAAGCGATTCGAGTCTTTCGGGCGGAATTGGTTCCGGCGAAGGGCTGGGGAATGGCGGAAAGGAAAGTCGCCAAGTCTGGGGGCGCAATGCCTGATGTTCCCTAGCGCTCGGCTGGAGGGGCGGAATGCCGGCCGCACCGACGAGCCTCTGCCGCACGACAGCCGACCGCCAAACTTTGAGCAAGCTTTGGCATTACCGGTCCTTGATACGTCGCCCCTTCTTGTTGAGGTCCACTGCCGGCGGCGTCGGCTTCAACAGGTCTGAAGGCTCGACGCCGAGGCCAGCCGCGAGAGCGGCGAGCACGTCGATCGAAACGGCATTGCGGCTTCTCTCAACCATGCTGATATAGGTCCGATCGATATCGGCGTGGTGAGCGAGTTCTTCCTGCGAAACGCCTTTGGTTCGGCGCAAGCGCTTCAAGTTGGCGGCCAAGACGTCTCGGATGTTCATCTCCAAGACAGCACAGGCTTGTCGAGTATTCACCACGGAGTATTTTCTACAAAGCGGGGCCAAGCGATTGATTACGTTGGCTAATGGTGCCTGATCTAGGTCTTCTGTAGGGCTGCTCCCGTCTCTCCCCGGCCGATCTCGAGCGTAGTGTTTGCCTTTGTGGGTTTCTGACCGATGTCCTTTCCCCCGCTTGATCCTGACGTTGCCGATACGGCTCCGAGCGATTCCGTTCTGACGCCGTATGACGAGGAGCACCTCGTCACGTATCTGCGTCTTCTTGATGCCGAGGCCGCTGGCGCGGATTGGGAAGAGGTCGCCCAGATCGTTCTGCACATTGATCCGGTCTGCGAACCCGAACGTGCGCGCCGCGCGTTCGACAGCCATCTCGCGCGAGCAAAGTGGTTGTCTGAGGAAGGCTACGACGGCTTCCTACGTAGTCCTCCTGAGACCTGAAGTTGTGCAACCAGGACGGAACTCGATCGCCTCAAGCAATCGTGTAGTTGGTTGTGGCAGTCATCCGCATCCATGTACCTGCACGAGTCGAGAATCTCTTCAACAATCTTAAATGGCGCCATCATTGGCCTATTGCGTTGCAGTCCTAACCTGATGAGGACAGCACGATGTCGGAATTCGATTGGCGCGCACCCAAGGCCTACGCGAACATTCATCGCGCGGACCGCCCAGGATTCGCTTGGGAGTGTGTTCGCCGCTCTCCGAACTATCGTGCGCAATTCTCGAAGGTTTCTCATCCTGAGCGCAGCGCGCCCGCCAACTTCCGGAAGCACTGGGGGTTGATATTTCGCCGCTGATCCAAGGCTATCTTTCAATGCCCAGTCGGTGTTCTGGGCGCCTGAGCGGTTGTCCACTGTGCTTGCGCTTGTCGAAATCGGCACGCGCGTGCCGGTCGTCGCGCCGATCGTAAAGCTGCCGTCGTTCGCGCCGGACCAACTGCGCCGCGCGACAGATGGTTGGCATGTCGTCGTGCAAATCGGCGCGAGCCAACATCGTGTCTGGGTGCGCAGGCGGCCGTTGAGCTCGGTGTCCTACGCGGTAATGCTGCCGTACGATCGCGACTTCAAGATGCGCAACGAGGCTGCCGAGCGTCTCTGGCGTGCCCTGCGGGCGCAGCCGCTTGGACCCGCCTCTGATGGCTTAACGGAGCAGCGCCGCAGGCGCCTGGTGCTGATCTTGCGCGCGATTGACGGCTGGCAGCAGGGTCATCGTCATCGAACGATTGCCGAAGCGCTGTTCGGCGCAGCGCGCATTCCTGCCCGGGCTTGGAAGACGAGCGAAGTGCGCAGTCAAACCCGACGTTTGGTCGAGGACGGCCTGTCCTTGATCCGCGGGGGATATCGGCAACTCCTGCGACCGCCGCGTAAGGACGAATAGCTTCTCGCATTCAAAGGGAGGTGGCCGGAAACGGCCACCTCGATCTGCGGCCTCCCCCTTCGCGGGCCTACGCCTCCATGCTGACCGGCAACGCGCTGCACTACGAGGAAGCGCGCAGGTCTGTCCTGGAGGTTGCCAGATGTCCGATTCCTTGGCCGGTCTTCCGCCGCGCTTTCTTCGCACACCCGAGGCTGCGCGTTATCTCGGCCTGTCCGGCCGCACGCTCGAGAAGCACCGAACCTACGGGACTGGCCCGACCTATCGCAAGATCGGCGGCCGCGTCGTCTATGCGATCGATGACCTCAAAGCCTGGGTTGATCGCGGCACGAAAACGTCGACCGCCGATCCCGGGCAGGGGACGGTCCTGCCGGCCAAGCGGCATGCCGGTCTCATCCCCTATGCGGGCAAAGAGCGCCGCGCGCAGCGGACTGTGCGGGCGTGACGATGCGTCATTTGCGCAAGTCCGAGCGCGCCCAGCTCGATCTGTTTCGCGCGCTGCCGGGCGATCTCGCGCCACGCGATGCGCAGGATCTGATGGCCTATCCGTTCTTCTCGCTGGCCAAAACCAAGCGTGTGGTGCCGATCGACTTCCGCGCCGGGACCGTCGCGATCCGGGTCGAGGCCGTCCCCGAGCACGGCATGGCGACCATCTGGGATGCGGATGTTCTGATCTGGGCCGCGTCGCAGATCGTCGAAGCACGTGACGCCGGACTGAAGACGTCGCGCCTGATGGCGGCCACGCCGTATGAGATCCTGACGTTCGTCGGACGCGGTACGGGCGTGCGCGATTACGACCGTCTGAAGGCAGGGCTCGACCGTCTGCAATCGACAACTGTGCTGACCTCGATCCGCCAGCCGACCGAGCGCCGACGGCACCGCTTCTCCTGGATCAACGAGTGGAAGGAGACGGCGGATGCACACGGAAAGCCATCGGGATTGCAGCTGATCCTGCCGGATTGGTTCTATTCGGGCGTCGTCGATGCTGCGCTTGTGCTGACGATCGACCGCGATTATTTCGCACTGACGGGCGGCTTGGAGCGCTGGCTTTATCGTCTCGTGCGCAAGCATGGCGGTCATCAGGACGGCGGCTGGAGCTTCGATCTCGGCTATCTCCACGCCAAGTCCGGTAGCCTCTCGCCGCTCAAACATTTTGCCTACGACCTGCGCGAAATTGTCCGCCGCCAGACATTGCCGGGCTACGAGCTCGTGCTCACGCGCGATCCGAACGGAACGGAGCGGCTGAACTTTACAGCCGCCGTCACGGACCCTGTCGCGCGCCGCTTCGCCAAGCATCCCTCATCGAGCGTTGCGGGGGACAAGCTGTGAATTGTCTCGTGCTATCGGGGACCGGAAGACTCGTGCCATCGGGGACCGGATCCTCGTGCTATCGGGGACCGAAATCGGTCTTAACCCGCTCTGTCGGTTCAGCTTTTCGGCCCCTTAACTTACCTAACTGCAAAATCCTTCGGATTTTGTCTAACGGGCACCGTCAGTGCCGCCCCGTCGGACGCCCGCCACGTTTGCGTGGGCGGTCCTCGGGGATGCTCGAGCAGCCTTCTGTGCGCTCGTGCCGGGCCCCCTAGTGCCTCCCAATCCTGTCCAAACGAGAGATGATCAGATGAGCGAGCTGACGTGCGTCCAGCTGCTGTGGCTGCAGGGTAGAATCGAGAACCGCATCCGTTTCGGCCGAACCGTGCAAGAGTTGCGGCTCGATCACTTCCGCCGCGTCGTCTCATTCACGACCCGGCAGCGTGTTTGCGTTCGTCCGCTGGTCGTCGAATGACTACGGCACGGTGCTGTCGCGGATCGACATTCTGCAGGCTGTTTACCCAGGGGAGGCGTGCGCCACAGTACCCTTCGTCGGCCCTGGAGCAGCCATTCTGCTGCAGGTTTTCGGCTGGCCGAAGGTCGAACGCGTGCTGCAGCACATCGATGCGATCGAGGCGCTCGGCATCGATCCAGCGGATGTCGCACCGGATCATTGGTGGCACGTCCAGAACCGCTTCACGGCGAATGAGCCACCGCGGCCCTACACGCTGCTGCGGCACCGCGCCTGGCTGCATCGCCGGAGCATCATGCTATGAGACGGCGCTTGCCCCTCGTCGTCGCGATGTTCTCAGGCGTTGCGCTTTTGCTCGGACCGAGCGCGCTCGATCTGCGGCCGCGCTTGATCTGGAATGCCTCGGAAAGCGTGCCCATCGGGCTCTATGCCGTGCATCCGGTCAGAGACTGGTACGTCACCGAGCTGGTGGTCGTGAGGCCTCAAGCGCAGCTGGCGTCGTTCCTCGCCGCCAGCGGCTACTTGCCGGTCGGCCTGCCGATGCTCAAGCGGATCCTTGCCCTTCCCGGCCAAAACGTCTGTCGCCGCGAACTCCTGATCATCGTGGATGGCGTTGAAGTTGGCGCCGCGCGACCGAACGATCACCGTGGTCGTCCGCTGCCGGATTGGCAGGGATGTCGCGCCGTCGGCGACGGGCAGATTTTCCTGATGAATTGGCAGTCGGACAGCTCGTTGGACGGCCGATATTTTGGTTTAACGGCGATGTCGGATGTCATCGGACGCGCCGCTCCCTTGTGGACCAGGGAGCCGTCATGATGCGCTCGATCTGCAGCCGAACTGCAAAACACGGGTGCGATCTGATACAAAGCGACGGCGCTCGAATGCGAGCCATGCGCGCGTTGAAGACTCGATCTTTCGTCTGCGAAGTTGAGCGGGTTGTTGCATGTGGAGTTGATTTTGCTGCCGTCGAGCGACGCAATCTCGCGATGTCCGTTCTCCGTCTCGTTCAGGACCGCCGAGAGTGCTCTGGAGTAGCCGAACCTGCGAAGGAGACCGCGGTCGTACGAGCAGATTGCCGGGAAGGAAGCGGGGCGGAAGAGGGCGACATTCCAGGGCAAGATAAAAGCGGCTCGCCGGTTGAACGACAAGCCATTGATATGGCTTGTGTTCAACCGTGCCGGTCGGTCGGAGCGCGTGCCGCGCTTTGGACTTTTAGTAACGAGATCAATGTTGTTTTCGGCACTGTAGCTTTTCCGGCTGCCCCCGGGCGCCGCGCATGACCACGAGCGAGCGCGAGTTTCGCATTCGACCGGGGCGCATTCGTCAGGGACGGAGCGCCAAGGCGAAGAGCTTCATCAGTCGCGTGCTGCGGGCGGCAAATGCAGCGGGGCACATGCCGCCGCTTTCAGTGGTGAATGGACGCTACGCGGCGCGGGCTCATTCGACGTTCGGAAGGGGGCGGGTCAGCTTCAGTCGAGAGCGCCTGTTCGCTCCGGCCCGCCGGGTCACGGTCAAGGCGCGCATCGCCAGACACAAGGGGCGCGCGTTTCGGTCAGCGCCTCTGGCAACCCACCTTGCTTACCTGAAGCGGGACGGGGTTACGCGTGATGGCCAGCCGGCGCGGATGTTCGATGCAACTGGCGATCAGGCCGATGAGGCTGGCTTCGAAGCGCGGGGCAGGGGTGACCGGCATCATTTCCGCTTCATCGTCTCGCCGGAGGATGCCGCCGACATGGTGGACCTCAGGGCCTTCACCCGCGATCTGATGCGGCAGATGGAGGCCGATCTCTCGACGCGATTGGAGTGGATCGCTGTCGACCATTGGAACACGGATAATCCACACGTCCATGTCCTCGTCCGCGGCGTCGACGAGACGGGCGCCGATCTCGTGATCTCCCGCGACTACATCAGCCGTGGCCTGCGCGCTAGGGCTGAGGAGCTGGTTGGGCTCGAGCTCGGTCCGAAGCCGGAGCACGAGATCCGCAGCGCGTTGGAGAAGGAGATCACGGCCGATCGGTGGACCCGGCTTGACGGCGAGATCCGGATGGCGGCCGACGAGGTCGGCGCCATCGATCTTCGTCAAGATGCGCCAGGTCTGCCGGATCGGCAGGTCGTCGGACTGATGCGCGGGCGTCTACAATATCTCGAGCGCTTGGGGCTCGCGACTGCGGCCGGCCCGAACGAGTGGATGATTGAGCTCGGGGCCGAGCGGAAGCTCCGGGAGCTCAGCACGCGTGATGACATCATCAAGACCATGCATCGGGCGTTCGCTGACCTCGGCGAAGAGCGGGCTATCGCGGATTACGCTATCGATGGTTTCCAGGCTGACTCGCCCATTGTTGGCCGGCTGGTCGACCGCGGGCTGCATGACGAACTGACGGGCGAAGCCTATGCCGTGATCGACGGCGTCGATGGGCGAGCGCACCACGTCCGGTTCCGCGGACTTGAAGCCTTTGCACAAGCGCCGCTGGCCGGCGGCATCGTGGAGGTTCGCCGCTTCGGTGGATCAGACGAAGTTCGGCCGACGCTGGTGCTGGCGACCCGGTCCGATCTCGGTCTGGCCGAACAAGTCGGTGCCGAGGGCGCGACTTGGCTCGACCATCGGCTGGTCGAGCGCGAGCCCATGCCGCTGGCCCCTGGCGGCTTTGGTGCCGAGGCCAGGGACGCACTCCGTGCCAGGACCGAGCATCTCGTGAGCCAAGGTCTGGCCCGGCCCGATGGTCAGCGGATCGTCGTGCAGCGCGACCTCTTGAAGACGCTGCGGCAGCGGGAGTTGGAGGCCGTCGGGGCCAGGATTTCGGCCGAGCTCAAGCTCCCGCATCTGCCGGTCGAGCCTGGCGCGCCGGTTGCCGGGACCTACCGCCAGCGGCTCGCGCTCGCCTCCGGGCGCTTCGCCCTGATCGACAATGGTCTCGGATTCCACCTCGTGCCGTGGTCGCGCGAGATGGACCAGCGGCTCGGCAAGTCCGTCACGGGCCTCGCCAAGGCCGGCGGCATCGAATGGCAGCTCGGTCGCAAGCGTGACCTCGGCCTCTAGTTCAATCGGGAGAGCGTACATGCCGGCAACCAGGATCCTGTGGGGCCAAGTCCTTGTCGTCTCGTTGATCGTCCTGCTCGCGGTCTGGGGCGCGACTGAATGGACGGCGTGGCGGCTTGCATTTCAGGCTCGATTAGGACCGCCGTGGTTCACCCTTGCGGGATGGCCGGTCTATTGGCCGCCGGCGTTCTTCTGGTGGTGGTTCGTCTATGACGCTTACGCGCCGGCGGTGTTCACTGAGGGGGCGGCGATCGCGGCACTGGGGAGCCTGCTGGCCGTTGCTGCCGCAATCGGCATGTCGTTGTGGCGGGCGCGCGAGGCGAGAATCGTCGCGACCTACGGCTCTGCACGTTGGGCTGAGCCGGTGGAGGTCGAGAAGGCGGGGCTGCTCGGTGATGACGGTGTCGTGCTGGGACGGCTTGGGGCGCGCTATCTGCGTCACAACGGACCCGAACACGTGCTCTGCTTTGCGCCGACCCGCTCCGGCAAGGGTGTGGGTCTCGTGGTGCCCTCGCTTCTGACCTGGTCCGGGTCAGCCATCGTCCATGACATCAAGGGCGAGAACTGGCAGTTGACGGCCGGTTTCCGCGCGCGGCATGGACGGGTGCTGCTGTTCGACCCGACCAACCCGAGGGGCTCCGCCTACAATCCCCTGCTGGAAGTCAGGCGCGGCGCCTTCGAAGTCCGTGACGTGCAGAACGTCGCCGACGTGCTAGTGGATCCTGAAGGTTCGCTCGAGAAGCGCAACCATTGGGAAAAGACCAGCCACTCGCTGCTGGTTGGGGCCATCCTGCACTTGCTCTACGCGGAAGCAGACAAGACCTTGGCGGGGGTCGCGGCCTTCTTGTCCGATCCGAAGCGGTCGATCGAGACCACGCTCATGGCGATGATGGCAACGCCTCACCTCGGCGAGGCAGGACCACATCCTGTCATCGCGTCGACCGCACGCGAGCTTCTGAATAAATCCGAGAACGAGCGATCGGGCGTGCTGTCGACCGCGATGTCGTTCCTAGGGCTCTACCGCGATCCTGTCGTGGCTGAGGTCACGGGCCGCTGCGACTGGCGGATCGCAGACCTGATCACGGGCGAGGAGCCGGCCACGCTTTACCTGGTCGTGCCGCCGTCCGACATCTCCCGCACCAAGCCGCTCATCCGGCTCGTGCTCAATCAGATCGGCCGACGTCTGACCGAGGATCTCCAGGCGCGCGAGCGCCGGCACCGCGTGCTGATGATGCTGGACGAGTTTCCTGCGCTCGGGCGGCTCGACTTCTTCGAATCTGCGCTCGCCTTCATGGCTGGCTACGGGATCAAGAGCTTTCTGATCGCTCAGTCGCTCAATCAGATCGAGAAGGCCTATGGGGCTAACAACGCGATCCTGGACAATTGCCATGTTCGGGTCAGCTTCGCGACCAACGACGAGCGGACCGCCAAGCGTGTCTCGGATGCGCTCGGCACCGCCACCGAAATGCGCGCAATGAAAAATTATGCCGGCCATCGTCTTGCGCCCTGGCTCGGTCATCTAATGGTCTCACGCCAGGAAACTCCGCGGGCGCTTCTGACGCCCGGCGAGGTGATGCAGCTGCCACCCGCGGATGAGATCGTCATGGTCGCAGGCGCACCGCCGATCCGCGCGAAGAAGGTCCGCTACTTCGAGGACCAGCGGCTCGTCTCGCGGATCATGCCGCCACCGGATATTTCCCAATCCGAAAGGTTGCGGAGGGGAGACGATTGGTCAGCTCTGTTACCGATCGCGCCGGCGCTGGCCAGGTCGGAGGCGAGATCGCCGACGAGCGAGGATCAGGCCAATGGTGGTTTGCGCCGTGAGCCGGAGCTACCGGAGCACGTCGCGATTGCGAGTGAAGCGGTGCGGGGAGACCCAGCTGACGAGTTTTCGCTCGTGCTCGATGATGATGACCAAGCGCCTCTGCCCAGCAGTAGTCGAGATCCGACGATGCAGGGTGTTGCGCGCCAAGCGGCGCTCGACCCTGGCGACGATCTCGGTCTCTGAGGATCGTCCGATGCGTGATCGTATGAATGTCTATTTCCCACCCGAGCTTCTGAAGCAGATTACAGAACTCGCCGATCGTAAGAAGCTGTCGCGGTCAGCGATCGTGGAAGCGGCCGTGCTTTCGTTCCTGTCGCCCGACGGAGCCGACCGGCGAGAGGCGGCCTTCACGCGCAGGCTCGACCGCCTGTCGCGGCAGATGCAGCGACTGGAGCGCGACGTCGGTATTCTTGCCGAGACGCTCGCGTTGTTCGTCCGTTTCTGGCTGACCGTGACGCCGCCTCTGCCGAATGAGGCGCAGTCCGCTGCGAATCTCAAGGGGCGTGAGCGCTTCGAGGGCTTCGTCGAAGCGCTCGGCCGGCGGTTGCAAAAGGGGCAGAGCTTTTTGCGCGAGATCCCCGAGGATTTCGTCAGAAATTTTCCCAAAAGAGCCATCCAGCCATAAGGATAAGCCGAGTTCCAGCGCGGGAACCTGACTCAGAGTGCTGTCTTAGAAAGATGACGGCCGTAATTTAACGGCCACAATATTTAATGGTTATGCAAGCTGTTCGCATCAGCTTCGTTCAAGGTATCGGCACCGGCGCCGCAACCTTTACATACAGCTTTGGTGTGTGCATGCGGATCAGTCTGTCCGTTCGAATTTACGCGATTATCGGCTTAAGCTTTTGTGGTCTTCTCGGTCTGGCGCTGTTTCAGGCGCTGAATCTGTCGACCTCTCTCCGGCAGCAGAGGCAGAGCGAGCTCCAGCATCTCGTCCAGAACGCGCTGAGCATCGTCCGAGACGAGTACGATAAGGCGAATGGCGGCAGCACATCGATGGTCGATGCGCAGAAGCGCGCGGCCGAACGCCTTGCAAAGCTGAGGTACGGCAGCGGCGACTATTTCTGGATCAATGATCTGGCGCCGCGCATGGTCATGCATCCGCTCAAGCCGGAGCTCAACGGTCAGGACCTCAGCCAGAACAAGGATCCAAACGGCAAGCGTCTCTTTGTGGAGTTTGCTGACGTTGTGAAGAAGCAAGGCGCAGGCTTTGTTGATTATCAATGGCCGAAGCCGGGCAAGGATGCGCCGCAGCCCAAACTGTCATATGTCGCAGGTTTCGAGCCCTGGGGATGGGTCGTCGGAACGGGCGTCTATATCGACGATATGCAGGCCCAGGTCTGGCACAGTGCGAGCGAAGTGATTTGGGCAGCGCTTGGAGTCATTGTGATAGTCGGCGGCATTACGCTGTTGATTGCCCGTCGAACCTCAAAAGCGCTGGCCAGCATGACGGCAGCGCTCGACCGGCTTGCCAGCGGCGATTTTGACATTCAGCTGCCAGGTCTGGCTCGGAAGGACGAGCTCGGCGACATGGCGAGATCGATCGCGCAATTCAAGATCAAATCGATGGAGAGGGCGAACGAAATTGCCCGTGAGGAGAGCGAGCGACTTCAGGCGATGGACCGTATGAAGGCAAAAGCCTTGCGGGACATGGCAGAGACCGTCGAGCGTGAGACCAACAAAGCCGTCGGCGAAGTCGCGGGCGGAACGGAAGAAATGGCCGGAAACGCGTCTTCAATGACCGAGAGCGCCCTCACGCTGGGTAAAAACAGCAGCAGTGTAGCTGCCGCAGCCGAGCAAGCTCTGGCAAATACGCAAACCGTTGCGCGTGCATCTGCACAGCTGGCAACGTCCATTTCGGAGATCGCAGCACAGGTGAAATCGTCGCGAGAACTCACCGCTCGCGCTGTCTCAGCTTCGGCAGAGGCCCAGACCACGGTGGCAAAGCTATCGGAAGCGGCAAGCAAGGTCGGCGCGGTCACCAGTCTCATCAACGAGATCGCGGGCCAGACCAACCTTCTCGCTCTTAACGCAACCATTGAGGCCGCTAGAGCCGGGGAAGCCGGGCGAGGTTTTGCCGTTGTGGCCTCCGAGGTGAAGTCCCTAGCCGAGCAAACGGCTCGTGCAACGAGTGAGATTGCCCAGCAGATCAGCGAAATCCAGAGCTCCACGCAGGCCTCGGTAGCCTCGATCGGAGCGATTGGAGAGGTGATTCGGAACGTTGAAGCTGTCTCTTCGACGATCGCGAACGCTATTCAAGCGCAGGATGGCGTGACGCTGGAGATCTCGCGTACCGTCGAAGAAACGTCCCATGCCGCTCGGGAAGTGGCCACTCAAATTGCCTCTGTCTCCCGGGAAGCAAGTGAGACTGGCCGGCGTGCATCTCAGATCAGGGATGGGTCGCTCGACATTGCCAAGAAGGTCGATCTCTTGCGAGAGACGCTGGTTCGAGTGATTCGGACGTCCACGGGAGACGTAGACAGGCGGCGCTCGAGCCGCGCAGAGATTGGCCGGCCGGGCGTCATCACGACGGATGGCAAGATCATCAACGTGATTGTGCGGGACCTATCGCTTGGTGGGGCCATGGTCGAGCACGCAGATGCGGCATTTCCAGCAACTGATCGGCAGCTCGAGCTCGCGATCGAGGGGATAGGCTCGCACCTGAAGGGAGCGATCGCGCGAACGAACGGTCGATCGGCAGTGATCCTCTGGAAGCATACCGAAGATCAGAAAGCGACGGTTGAGCATCTCATGGCTCGGTTGGCGGCTTAAGCGTCGGCGGGGCCTGGCTCTGTGAAAATCCAGCGCGGATTTGCCTTTCGTCGCTGGTGTTCGCGTCGGCGACCTCAAGGGACCGCACTCGGTTGATGCTCCGGGGCGGTCACGGGGTCGAGCTGAGGCCCGACAAATTTACGCCAGGGTTTCCTTTGCTGCGCCAGATCGCGACTTGTGGCTGCCCACGCGTGCGATCAGGCGGAGGGCGGCTTATGGACGGACCAAATGGGGTCCGTACGATGAAGAAAAAGATCACTCTGCAGCTCTCCGATGACATTCTCGATCGTCTGAAGAGCGCTACCGATGAGCGATGCGTGAACCGCGCAATCCTGGTGGAGAAGGCGCTGGAGCGCTTCCTCCGCGAGCCGGCGGATGTCGGAGCGCCGCCGCAGGATCGCCTCGCTGGATTGGAACAGCAGCTCGAAGGCATTCAGCGCGATCTGAAGGCGCTGATTGACACCGTCGGCCTTCATGCCCGCTATCACCTAGCCCTGACGTCGCTCGGGCGCGCCGGGACGACCGAAGCCTCGGCGGATCGTCTCGGGGAAACTCCGGCCATCGAACGCAGTGAAGGGGAGGTTCGCGAGGGGGTGGCGGAGGACCGCTCTTCCGAGCAGCATGACGAGCCGTTGCCGTTCGGAGCTCCGACCCGTCGAGCGAGCCGCACACGGACCGCTGCGCCAATCACTGAAGTGTCGTGGGGTGTGCCCGCCGCCCGGGAGGGCGGCGAGGATCCCTTTCACCTTGCGGAGGGATCGCTCCGCTGAGCGGCCTTATGTCGACTCTGCGGGAGACTCCGAGCCGGACTACATGTTCGGCCGTAACGGCGTTACCGCCAATGACCACCGCCAGGGCATCGCCGGCTCGGCCATCATGGCCTTGGTGTTCATTCCATTCGCGGCCGGTTACTTCCTCTCGTACCTGTTCCGGACAATCAATGGCGTGGTCTCCGCACGTCTCGCTGCCGAATTGGGCCTGAACGCCGCCGACCTTGGCCTGATTACGGCAGTCTACTTTCTGGTGCTCGCGGCCGCCCAGATTCCGGTCGGCGTGATGCTCGATCGCTACGGGCCGCGACGTGTTCAGAGTGCGCTGCTGCTGGTCGCTGCGCTGGGCGCAGCCGCTTTTGCGCGCTCGACCGGACCACTATCGCTGCTAATGTCACGCGCGGTCATTGGGCTTGGCGTCGGAGCTGCTCTCACTGCCGGCCTGAAGGCGATCGTTCTCTGGTTCCCGCGGGAGCGTGTCGCTCTCGTGAACGGATACATGGTCATGCTCGGCGCGCTCGGTGCCGTTGCCGCGACGCTGCCGGCCGAAGCGGTGCTCGCCAACACTGGATGGCGGGATCTGTTCGATATCTTGGCCGTGACTACGGCGGGTACAGCGATCCTGATCTTCTTCCTGGTCCCGGAGCGCGATGTTGAAGCTTCAACCGCAGCAGCCGGGGGCGGTCTGCGCGAGATCCTGACCGATAGGCGTTTCTGGAAGATCGCGCCGCTGTCGGGCGCCTGCATCGGATCGGCTTGGTCGATGCAAGGTCTCTGGGCTCCCGCGTGGCTGACGGACGTTGAGGGTATGACACGGACCGAGGTCGTGACGGCGCTCTGTGCGACGGCCATCGTGCTCAGTCTTGGGGCTTGGCTGCTCGGCATGTTCGCGAGTTGGAGCCGCGGGAAAGGCATCAGGTCCGAGACATTGCTCGCGGCCGTGGCGGTCCTGTTCATCCTGGCCCAACTGGCGCTGGTGCTACGAGTGCCGCTGCCGACGATCGGTCCCTGGTTGATGATCGCCATTGTGGGATCGGCAACCGTCCTGAGCTTTGCGATCATCTCGGACTACTTTCCGAAGGAGATGGCCGGGCGAGCGAACGGCGTTCTGAACGTCGTGCATTTCGGGTGGGGGTTTCTTGCCCAATACGGGACAGGACTTTTGGTGGCGCACTGGGCCCAACATGACGGACACTATCCGGCCGTCGCTTATCAGGTCGCCTTCGGCGTCAACGTTGCTCTCCAGACTGCGGCTCTTGTTCGGTTCGCCATTCCGCGCGGAATGCAGGCGACAAGTAAATCAGACCATCGATTCAGCTTCTCACCGAATGAGGACACTGACGATTTTGGATCGTACTCCGAACTCCCTGTTCTGATCGAGGAGCCGGCGGCCCAAGGCAAGTGGTGAGGCAGTCGCTCCGACGTCCTCAGACCCTCCGAACGTGAGATCCATTAAGAGCCGTGATGCGTGACGAGCAGGCGTACCCTCGAAGTGCGTCGGACCATCATGCGCACCGCCAATCCTGGCGACTTTCAGGGGCGGGCCCCATGCTCACCGTCTACGCTTTTCTACGCCAGAGCACGCAGACGGCGAGGGTGATCTTGCTTGGTCTGAGGTCCTGCATTCTTTGATCATCCGGTTCGCGCAGCGTGGGTGCGCTTGACGAGTCGGAGATCAGGGGTGACCGGGATCGCTCAAACGCTGATTGCCTCGCGTGGCGCGCGCATGCTGCGGACGGCGTTGGGGCCGGCAATCGAGCTCCTTCTCGACGATGCGTCTGTGGTCGAGGTGATGCTCAATCCGGACGGCCGGCTCTGGGCTGATCGTCTGGCATCTGGTCTGGTTGACACGGGCGAGATGGTTTCCGCTGATGATGGCGAGCGGATCATTCGTCTCGTCGCCCACCATGTCGGGCTCGAGGTCCATGCGGGATCCCCGCGCGTCTCGGCAGAATTGCCGGATACGGGCGAACGGTTCGAAGGTTTGCTTCCGCCCGTCGTCGCCGCGCCGACCTTCGCGATCCGCAAGCCGGCCATCGCGGTCTTCACGCTCGATCATTACGTCGCTGACGGCATCATGAGCCTGGTGCAGGCTGGTGGCTTGCGGAAAGCCGTGCTCGACCGCTGCAACATCCTGGTCGCCGGGGGCACGTCGACGGGCAAGACCACGCTGACCAATGCACTGCTCGAGGTGGTCGCCGGGACATCCGATCGTGTCGTGCTGATCGAGGATACCCGTGAGCTCCAATGCCACGCGCCCAATCTGGTTGCGCTTCGGACCAAGGACGGCGTGGCGTCGCTCTCCGATCTGGTTCGTTCTTCTTTGCGCCTGCGGCCGGATCGCATTCCGATCGGTGAGGTGCGCGGTCCCGAGGCGCTCGATCTGTTGAAGGCCTGGGGCACGGGCCATCCCGGCGGCATCGGGACCATTCACGCAGGCTCTGCGCTCAGCGCGCTCCGGCGGCTGGAGCAGTTGATCCAGGAGGCCGTGGTGACCGTGCCGCGAGCCCTGATTGCCGAAACCATCGACGTGATCGCCGTGCTGACCGGCCGCGGTCGCGCGCGCCGCCTCAGCGAGCTCGTGCGCGTGGAGGGGCTTTCTGAATCCGGAGACTACGTCCTCGCACACATGGGAGATCACTGGTGACGATACCGAAAAGAGCATTGCCGGCGAGTTGGGCCGTTGCGACGGCGCTATTGATGCTGCTCGATACCCCCGCTCGCGCCGCCGGTTCGAACATGCCCTGGGAGCAGCCGCTCAATCAGATCCTGCTGTCGGTCGAGGGGCCGGTCGCCAAGATTGTCGCCGTGATCATCATCATTACGACCGGGCTATCTTTAGCGTTTGGCGAGACGTCGGGTGGCTTCCGGCGGCTGATCCAGATCGTCTTTGGGCTCTCCATCGCCTTTGCCGCCTCGAGCTTCTTCCTGTCGTTCTTCTCCTTCGGCGGCGGGGTGGTGATCTGATGGATGAAGAGGTCAAAGGCTTTGTCGCGCCGGTCCATCGCTCCCTGACTGAGCCGATCCTGCTGGGTGGTGCGCCGCGCTCTGTCGCGATCGTCAACGGCACACTGTCGGCCGCGCTGGGCCTCGGTCTGCGGCTCTGGTTCTTGGGCCTGCTGCTCTGCTTCGTTGGCCACATGATCGCGGTGTGGGCTGCGAAGCGTGATCCATCCTTCATCGAAGTGGTGCGCCGCCATCTGCGTATTCCCGGTCATCTCGGTCAGTGAGTAAAGCCATGTTCAATCTCGCCGAATATCGCCGCACCAACATCCGTCTTGCGGATTTTCTGCCGTGGGCTGCGCTGGTCGATGAAGGCATCGTCCTCAACAAGGACGGCTCGCTGCAGCGGACGGCGCGTTTCCGAGGTCCTGATCTGGAGAGTTCGGTCGAGTCCGAGCTCGTGGCTGTCGCCGCCCGCCTCAACAGCACGCTGCGGCGGCTGCGATCGGGCTGGGCCATCTTCGTGGAGGCGCAACGTCATTCGGCGGGAGCGTATCCTCCTTGCGTGTTTCCGGATGCCGCGTCCGCGCTGGTCGATGCCGAGCGGAAGGCGCAGTTCGAGGAGGAGGGGGCTCACTACGAGTCCAGCTATTTTCTGACCTTTCTTTATCTGCCGCCGCGCGAGGACGTCGCACGTTCCGAACGCGTGCTCTACGAAGGGCGGCCGCAGTCGGATGGTGTCAATGGCGGGGAGATCCTGCGCAGCTTTGTCGACCGAACCGATCGCATCCTGCAGCTGATTGCCGGCTTCATGCCGGAATGCGCCTGGCTCGGGGATGACGCCGTGCTGAGCTACCTGCATTCGACGATCTCGACCCAGCGCCAGCGCGTCCGCGTGCCCGAAATCCCGATGCACCTCGATGGCCTGCTGGCGGACCAGCCGCTCACTTGCGGCCTCGAGCCGATGCTGGGATCGGTTCATCTGCGTGTGCTCACCATTGTCGGGTTTCCGTCTGCGACGACCCCGGGGGTTCTGGATGATCTGAATCGGTTGGCCTTTGCCTATCGCTGGTCGACCCGCGCCATCATGCTGGACAAGCAGGATGCCGTGAAGCTCGTGACGCGCATCCGCCGGCAGTGGTTCGCCAAGCGCAAGTCGCTGGCTGCCGTTCTCAAGGAGGTCATGACCAACGAGCCAGCGAGCCTTGTGGATACCGATGCCCACAACAAGGCCTTCGATGCCGATGCGGCGCTGCAGGACCTCGGCTCCGACGACGTCGGCCAGGCCTATGTCACGGCGACCGTGACGGTCTGGGATGCGGACCCGGCACGGGCGGACGAGAAGCGGCGCCTGGTCGAGAAGGTCATTCAGGGCCGCGACTTCACCTGCATGGCCGAGAGCGTGAATGCCGTCGAAGCCTGGCTCGGCGGATTGCCTGGGCACGTCTACGCCAATGTTCGACAGCCTCCGCTCTCGACCCTGAATCTGGCGCATATGATTCCGCTCTCGGCCGTCTGGGCCGGCGAGACGCGCGACCATCACCTCAAGGCTCCGCCGGTGCTGTTTGGCCGGACGGAAGGGGCGACGCCGTTCCGCTTCTCGCTTCATGTCGGCGATGTCGGCCATACGCTGGTGGTCGGGCCTACGGGGGCTGGCAAGTCGGTTCTCCTGGCGACGATGGCTCTGCAGTTCCGCCGCTATCCCGGCTCGCAAATCTTCGCCTTCGACTTTGGCGGATCCATGCGGGTCGCAGCGCTGGCCATGGGCGGCGATTGGCACGATCTCGGCGGTGCGCTGTCGGCGGAGAGCGAGAGCTCGGTTGCGCTGCAGCCTTTGGCCGGGATCGCGGATGTGACCGAGCGCGCCTGGGCTGCGGACTGGATCGCGAGCCTGTTGGTTCGCGAGAAGATCGTGGTCACCCCGGAGGCCAAGGAGCATCTGTGGTCGGCCTTGACGTCTCTGGCGTCTGCTCCGCTGGCAGAGCGCACCTTGACCGGCCTTTCGGTGCTGCTGCAGTCCAATAGCCTCAAGCGCGCGCTCAAGCCGTATTGCCTAGATGGCGCCCACGGCCGGCTGCTGGACGCCGATCACGAGGCGCTCGGTGACGGATCAGTCCAGGCCTTCGAGACCGAGGGGCTGATCGGGACCGTCGCCGCTCCCGCCGTGCTCGCCTATCTCTTCCATCGGATTGCGGAACGGCTCGACGGCCGTCCGACGCTTCTGCTCATCGATGAGGGCTGGCTGGCGCTGGATGATGCCGATTTCGCCGGTCAGCTGCGGGAATGGTTGAAGACCCTGCGGAAGAAGAACGCATCCGTCGTGTTCGCTACCCAGTCGCTCTCCGACATCAACGGCTCGGCGATTGCGCCTGCGATCATCGAGAGCTGCCCGACCCGGATCCTGCTGCCGAATGAGCGTGCGATCGAGCCGCAGATTGCGGCGATCTATCGCCGGTTCGGTCTCAATGATCGCCAGATCGAGCTCATCAGCCGCGCAATCCCGAAGCGGGACTATTACTGCCAGTCGCGCCGCGGCAATCGGATGTTCGAGTTGGGGCTGGGTGAGGTGGCACTCGCATTCTCGGCAGTCTCCTCCAAGACAGACCAACTGGCCGTGTCGGAGGTTTGGGCGGCGGCCGGGAAGGAGGAATTCGCAGCGGCCTGGCTCCGGCAGCGAGGTTCGGGCTGGGCAGCCGATCTCATCCCGAATCTTGAGAACCTGGAGAGGGGCTCGTGATGTGGATGCCGAGATGGATCGCCTCAGTCGCTGTCATGTTCCTCGTTTCGGCACCGCCGTCGCAGGCGCAGCTCGTCGTGTTCGATCCCAACAACTACGTCCAGAACGTCCTCACCGCCGCGCGTGAGCTGCAGCAGATCAACAATCAGATCCTCTCGCTGCAGAACCAGGCGCAGATGCTGATCAACCAGGCGAGGAACCTGGCGAGCCTGCCATATTCGTCGCTGGCGCAGCTGCAGCAGTCGATCCAGCGCACGCAGGATCTGCTCAAGCAGGCGCAGCGCCTCGCCTACGATGTCCAGCAGATCGATCGCGCCTTCGCGACGACCTATGCGCCGGCGACTGCTAATGCGACAGCGCAGGACCTCGTCAATAACGCGCAGTCGCGCTGGCAGACCTCGGTTGCGGCGCTTCAGGACGCGCTGAAGGTCCAGGCGGGTGTCGTCGGCAATCTCGACGCGGTCAGGAGCCGGTCGGCCGCGCTGGTCACAGCGAGCCAGGGCGCCTCCGGTGCGCTGCAGGTCACCCAGGCCGGCAACCAGCTTCTGGCGTTGCAGGCGCAACAGCTGGCCGATCTTACAGCCGCGGTTGCCTCGCAGGGCAGGGCGCAAAGCCTGGACACGGCGCAGCGTGCGGCCGCCCAGGATCAAGGGCGCGAGCAGCTTCGGCGCTTCCTGTCGTCGGGGCAAGGCTACCAGCCATCGAACGTGCAGATGTTCCACTGAGCATGAGTGGCCGATCTGCGGATCGCTTTACAGCCAATTGAGGAGATGGCGCGATGACCGGAACGGGCATCATCGACCAATTCCTGGAGACGTTCACCCGGTCGATCGACAGCGGCTTCGGTCTGCTCGGCGGTGAGGTCAGCTATCTCGCGACCACGCTCGTCGCAATCGACGTCACCCTGGCCGCGCTGTTCTGGGCTTGGGGCGGCGAAGACGACGTCATCGCGCGGCTCGTGCGGAAGACCCTGTTCGTCGGTGTGTTCGCCTATCTCATCGGCAACTGGAACAGCCTCGCCCGCGTGATCTTCGAGAGTTTCGCTGCATTGGGGCTGAAGGCGTCTGGCTCGGCGCTGTCGACGGCGGATTTCCTGCGGCCGGGCAAGATTGCGCAGGTCGGCCTCGACGCTGGGCGTCCCCTCCTGCAGGCGATCTCGAGCCTGATGGGCTATGTCAGCTTCTTCGAGAACTTCGTTCAGATCGCAGTTCTCCTGTTTGCCTGGGTGGTCGTGCTGCTCGCCTTCTTCATCCTGGCGATTCAGCTGTTCGTGACGCTGATCGAGTTCAAGCTGACGACACTCGCCGGCTTTGTGCTGATTCCGTTCGGTCTGTTCGGCAAGACCGCGTTCGCGGCAGAGCGGGTGCTCGGCAACGTCATCTCGTCGGGCATCAAGGTCCTCGTGCTTGCCGTGATCTCCGGAATCGGTTCGACCTTGTTCGGGCAGCTGACGCAAGCCGCCGGTGGTGATCCCCCGACGATCGACAGCGCCATGGCTCTGGTACTGGCATCGCTGTCGCTGCTCGGTCTCGGACTGTTCGGACCTGGCATTGCCAATGGTCTGGTTTCGGGCGGGCCGCAATTGGGCGCCGGGAGTGCAGCCGGAGCATCATTGGCTGCAGGCGGTGTTGTCGTCGCCGGTGCTGGGCTGGCGGCAGGAGGTGCGGGGCTCGGTGGTACTGCCTTCTCCGGCTCAGCAAAGGCGGCTGCTTCTCTTCGTTCTGGTGTGTCTAGCGCTTTGCGCGGTGGCATGACCGGAGCTGAGGAGGCGGGGGCGACCACGAGTCCGCTGCGTCAGAGGACAGAGGCGCAGAGCAGCGGCGTTGATGGCTCTCACGGGACTCAGGGCGGCGGCTCGCCCCGTTGGGCGCAACGCATCAAGGCGGCGCGAGCCATTCAACAGGGCACATCCACGACCACGCAGGCCGTGCGCAACGCCGAGCAAGGCGGGCATGGCGGCTCGGTCGATCTCTCCGAGGGGAAATCCTGACATGTTCAAGCGTCCATCCGTCCACTATGGCCGTACGCCCGGGCCCGTAACGCCATATCAGAAGGCGGCTCAGGTTTGGGACGAGCGCATTGGTTCGGCGCGCGTCCAGGCTAGGAATTGGCGGCTGATGGCGTTCGGCAGCCTTGGACTCGCGGCTGGCTTTGCTTCCGCGCTCGTCTGGTAGTCGACGCGCGGCACGGTGACACCTTGGGTGGTCGAGGTCGGTCATCTCGGCGAGGTCCAGCGCGTGGACCCGGCCATCGCTGACTACAAGCCGACCGATCCGCAAGTCGCCTTCCACCTCGCCCGCTTCATCGAGGATGTGAGGGGCCTGCCGGCCGACGGCATCGTGCTGCGCCAGAACTGGCTGCGCGCTTACGACTTTACGACCGATCGTGGAGCGGCGGCGCTCAATGACTATGCGCGCTCCAACGATCCCTTCACGCGGCTCGGTAAGACCCAGGTCTCGGTCGAGGTCTCCAGCGTCATCCGCGCTTCACCCGACAGCTTTCGCATCGCGTGGGTTGAGCGCCGCTATGAGAACGGCGCGCTGAGCGCGACCGAGCGCTGGAGCGCGATCCTCACCATCGTGCTCGCGATGCCCGACAATGCCGACAGGCTGCGGAAGAACCCGCTCGGCGTCTACGTCCATGCCATCAATTGGTCGAAGGAGTTGTCGCAGTGAGCTATCCGATTGCCTGGATGTTGCGAGCCAGATGGATCAACGCGGCCGCGATTGCTGGTGCGCTTGGTGGATGCGCGACGACGACACCGCCGAAGATCAGCTACGATAGCGATGTGCCGCCTCTGGCTGCGCCGCCCGCAATCGTCGACGACAAGCCACGACCGCTGCATTTGCCTCCCGCGTGGAAAGTGTCGCTCGGCGGCAAAGCCGGGGTTAAGGAGGAAGCAGAGCCGCTCGATCGTGTCGAGATGGCCAACCGCGCGGCGCGTGTGGAGCCGCGGAAGAGGGGCTATTTCAACGCGGCGCAGATTTATGCCTATAGTCCTGGTGCGCTCTATCAGGTCTATGCCGCGCCCGGGCAGATCACCGACATCATGCTGGAGGAGGGGGAGCAGCTCACGGGATCCGGCCCGGTCTCGGCTGGCGACACCGTTCGCTGGGTCGTCGGTGACACCGAGAGCGGCGCCGGCGAGACCCGCCGCGTGCACATTCTGGTCAAGCCGACCCGCCCGGCGATCGAAACCAATCTCGTCGTCAACACCGACCGGCGGACCTATCTGATCGAGCTCCGGTCGCGCGAAAAACCCTATATGCCGGCCGTCGCCTGGTACTATCCGCAGGATGCCAAGGTCCGTACGCAACAATCCGCCTTGAGGCCGGAGTTGCCCGATTCGGCGCAGCGGCATCTTCGCTATCGCATAGAGGGCGATGATCCGCCGTGGAAGCCGGTGAACGCCTATGACGATGGACGCAAGGTCTACATCGAGTTCGCCCGCGGCATCGTTCAGGGTGAATTGCCGCCGCTGTTCGTGATCGGCGCGGACGGCTCTCCGGAGATCGTCAACTACCGGACCTTCCGCAACGTGATCATCGTCGATCGGCTGTTTGCCGCGGCTGAGCTGCGTCTGGGTGGCGAGCAGCAGCAGAAGGTCCGGATCGTCAGAACCGACGGAGCGTCCCAATGACCAGTCCGGAGGAGAGCGCCTCAGTCGCGCCAATGATCTCTGCAGCTGCAGACCAGCGTGCACAGCAGATGCGACTGAAGGGTGATCCGCCGCCGGTCACGCGGCTGTCGCGTAAGGTGTTGGCGGGAGGGAGCGCCGTGGTTCTGCTCTTGATTGGCGGCGGCTTCATCTGGGCTTTGCAGACCAGCAGATCACGCCCAGCAGGTTCAGGTGAGCTCTACAATACGGAGCATCACGACGTGGCGGATGGCGTGTCGGCCTTGCCGCGCGACTACGCCAGCGTGGCAAAGGACGTACCCGTTCTTGGTCCGCCGCTGCCCGGTGATCTCGGCCGGCCGATCCTGGCCGCTCAAGGACAGACACCTAGTGTAATGCCCGACCAGGACCAGCAGCGGCGGGAGCAGGAGACTGAGGCCGCCCGCGTCAGCCGGCTGTTCGCAACCACCAGCGCCCGCGAGACCCAGCCGCCAGCGACCGCGTCTGGTGATCGGCCGGTTGTTGCATCAGGCGCTGACGATGCGTTTGCCCAGAATGGACAAGAGCGAAAGCTCGCGTTCGTGAATGCGCCTGTCGACCGCCGTACGACAAGCCTAGATCGCGTGACGAGGCCCGCATCGCCTTACGTGGTGCAGGCCGGGACCGTCATTCCGGGGGCCCTCATCACAGGAATCCGCTCAGATCTCCCCGGGCAAATCACGGCGCAAGTCACCGAGAACATCTTCGATACGCCTTCGGGACGGGTCCTCTTAGTCCCGCAAGGAGCTCGGCTGATCGGAGCCTATGATAGCCAGGTAACCGCCGGCCAAGCGCGCGTGCTCCTGGTTTGGACCCGGCTGATCATGCCGAATGGCCGATCGATCGTGCTCGAGCGGCAGCAAGGAGCGGACGTTGGCGGCTATTCTGGGCTGTCGGACGAGGTCGACAATCACTGGAGGCAACTTGCCGGAGCGGCGCTGCTATCGACATTGCTGTCCGTGGGCAGCGAGGTGAATGCTGGCACGAATCCGAACACAAATAATGCGACGATCCTTCAGGCGCTGCGCCAAGGGTTCGGCAACGCAGTGAGCCAGACGGGTCAGCAGCTCGTACGTCAGCAGATGAACGTTCAGCCGACTTTGACCGTCAGGCCTGGCTTTCCTGTGCGGGTGATCGTCAATCGTGATCTCGTATTGGAGCCCTATCGAGGATAGCCATGTCATCGATCTTGAAGATTACGGCGCTGCCCAATGAGAAACCCGTGAAGCTCACGATAGAGCTGCCGGCTTCAGTGCATCGCGATCTCTTGGCTTATGCGCAGCTGATCGTGCCGCAGACCGGCAAAGCAGAGCAGGAGCTGCCTAACCTGATGGTGGCGATGGTGACGCGGTTCATGGCAACGGATCGTGCGTTCTTGAAAAAGAGACGCACTTCAGATCGCGGTTGACTGCCGGCGTGCCGGCTCTGGCGGGCCGCATAGACGAATACGTCACCACAGCGCTGGAGGCGTCGAATGGCAGAGGGCCATCACTGAAAGGAGGTCTCCGACAGAGGCTGCCTGCGGCCTCCTTGTTCCGAATTGCGGGCTGCTCAGCGCCCTGAACTCACCGACCCTCCGGGCAGCGGTGCAAAGACTCGACTCTATGTTCATGTTGTGTTCTCATCGTGGTCATGACGACCGACCGCCCTGCCAGCTGGCGCATGCCGACGCGGAGACAGATGGACCAGCTTGCCCTCCACGTCGGCAGGAAGGCCCCTCCGGCGCGCGGGCTCGCCCCAAACGACGACCTGCCGCCGGAATACTGGGAGGCGCTCCTGGAGGCCGCCGGCGCCAGCGGCGACCAAGGGGACCCTGCTGCGTCCGGACGACTGCTTCGACTCAATCAGGTGCCCGATCACGTGCTGCGCGTCGGCTGTCGGCGCTGCGGCCGAACCGTCGAGATCCAGAAGGCCGATGCCGTCCGGCTTTACGGTCCAGAGTCCGTCTGGCGGGACGTGGGCCAGCGCTTGCTCGACGACACCTGCACGCAGAGAACGGGACGCCACGAAGAGGACGGCTGCTGGCCGTCGTTCGGCTGAGCCGGCTGGATGGCGCCCAACCGTCACCCGACGCCGCTCAGCGGAGGCGACCGCAAGGCGTTGCAGAAGGAGCTCGGCCGGGCGCGCGCAATGACGGCCATCCTCGCCGAGCAGGCCGCCGAAGCACGGGCCGAGGGCGAGGCGCTGATCCGCAAGGCCGACAAGCTTCTCTGCGAAAGCTGGAACGAGCGGATGTGGGCCAACGGCGGCCCGGTCGACCCGTCGCCAGCGATCGACCAGGCGATCAACGGCGGCTATGCGTGGCTCGAGATCGCGTGCTCCCGTTGTAAGGCGCGGCGGGAGGTCGACTTGGCCACGCTGCGCCATCCGCCGACCACGTTTGTCCACGACCTGGCTGGCCGGCTCCGGTGCAGCCGGTGTGCGGGGGCCAATCGCCGGCCGCCTGCGACGCTGGTACAACTGGCGCAGCGCCCCCGCCAGGCCGCTCCGGAGACCTGACGATGTGCAATCTCTACTCGATGACCAAGAACGCCGACGCCATCCGGCGGCTGTTCGGAGTGCAGCCGGGGAACGACCACACCGGCAACCTGCCGTCCATGCCGGGCATCTTCCCGGACTACCCGGCGCCGATCGTCCGCAACTCGGCGGCCGGCCTGGAGCTTGCGATGGCGAGGTGGGGCATGCCGTCCTCGGCAAAGGCGCTGATGGATGCGACCAAGAAGCGGGCCGAGAAGCTTGAAGCCAAGGGCAAGACCGTTGATTTCAAGGAGCTGTTGCGGCTCGAGCCGGACAGCGGGACGACCAACATCCGCAACGTCAACAGCGCGCACTGGAAGCGCTGGCTCGGCCCCGACCACCGGTGCCTGGTCCCGTTCACCTCGTTCTCCGAGTACGACACGATCGACGGCAAGAAGGTGCCCGTCTGGTTCGCCGCCGACGAGAGCCGGCCATTGCTGGCGTTCGCCGGCCTCTGGACGGCCTGGACATCGGTCCGCAAAGCCAAGGAGGGCGAGGTCACGATCGACGTGTATGGTTTCCTGACCTGTGAGCCGAACGCCGAGGTCGGCGCCGTGCACCCGAAGGCAATGCCGGTGATCCTGACCACCTCCGAGGAATTCGACGCCTGGCTGCGCGGCCCGTGGGACGAGGCCAAGGCGCTGCAGCGGCCGTTGCCGGACGGGGCGTTGAAGATCGTCGCCCGCGGCGTGAAGGAGGATCCTGTGCCGGCCACTTAGTCTGTAAGAGCTAGCCGCCACGTAACAGGGGCCGCCAAACATGACTTCGCGACACAAGAGCAGCCGCAGAAAGCGAGTTCCAGGTTTCTCCTCGGCCGCTTCCGTGCCTTAATCGGGCATGGACATCGGGTCGACCACCGACGATTTGAAGCGCCGCCTGGCGGACGCTGAAGCGACCATTTCCAGTCTGCACCGCCTGCTGCTAGATAGCTGGGTTCAAGCTACTTGGGAGACCGACGCCTTTGGCGTGGTCATCGCCGACAGCCCAAGCTGGCGCGCCTACACTGGCCAAACGCTGGCTGAGTGGCTTGGTTACGGCTGGCTCGACGCCATCCATCCCGACGACCGCCCGTTTGCCGAGAGGCAGTGGCGAGAGGCGATGACTGCATGCCGGGTTGTGGATGCGGAGTTTCGCCTTCGTGCTCCTGACGGCGGTTGGCGCTGGACCAATGTCCGCGCCGCGCCGGTGCTCGACGAGCACGGAAGCATAGAGAAATGGGCGGGCGTCAACATCGACATCGACGCCCGCAAGCGCGTCGAGCTGGCGCTGCGGGAAAGCGAAGAACGCCATTCGTTCTTGGTGCGCTTCTCCGACGCGGTGCGCGGGCTTGCAGATCCAGTGGCGGTGGCGACCACCGCCTGCCGCATGCTGCTCGAACAATTGAAAGTCGACCATGCGCATTGGGCAGAGGTCGACAGGGCGACGGAGGAGTTCGTCACCGTCGGGGCGGTCCATTCGCCGGGCGTGCTCCCCATCGAGGGCCGCTTTTCGCTTAAGGCGTGGGAGCCGTATAGCGCCTCGCATCGCTCGGGCCGTTCGGTTGTCGTCAATGATACGCAGACCGACCCGCGCTCCGACGGATCTATGCGCGCGACTGCCGCCAGCATGGACATCGGCGCGGACCTCGCCACCCCCGTGCTCGTGAAAGGACATCTTGCAGGCGTCCTCTCGGTGAAGCGGCGCCAACCGCACCGTTGGACGAGCGAGGAGATCGCGCTTGTAGAATGCGTCGCGGGTCGCTGCGGGGCCGAAGTGGAGCGCGCCCGAGTCGAGGCGGGGCTGCGCGCCAGTGAGGACAAGTACCGCACCTTGTTCGAGAGCATCGACGAGGGGTTTTGCGTCTTGGAAATGATGTACGACGAGGGGGGAGCGCCGCGGGATTGCCGCTACGTCCAGGTCAATCCGGCCTTTCTCAAGCAGACCGGACAAAAAGATCCCACCGGCAAGCTTGGCAGCGAATACGTGCCGGCTTCGGCTCCGTTGTGGCTTGCGACCTATGATGCCGTCGTTCGCTCTGGCGAGCCGGTCCGATTCGAGCAATTCCATCCCGACAGCGGTCGGTGGTACTCCGTCTACGCGTCCATCATTGGAGAGCGGGGCAGCCGCCTGGTCGCCAGCGTGTTCGCCGACATCACCCAGCGCAAGCGCGCCGAGACTTCCCTGCGCGAGAGCGAGGAGCGCCAGGCGTTCCTGCTGAAGCTCTCCGACGCCGTCCGACCACTCGCCGATCCGGCCGACATCCAAGGCGAGACCACCCGTCTGCTGCGCGAACAGCTGAACGCGGGCTGGTGCTACTACGTCGACTGGGATCAGGACCGCAAAACCGGACTGGTGCTCCGCGACAGCGCGCGCGATGGGCTTCCTTCGCTTAGAGGCGCGCACGACGTTTCGGATGCGCCCGAGTTTTTTCAGATTCTGGCTAAGGGCGCTGTGCTGATGGTCCGCGACTACGCCAGCTACGAGCACCTTCCAACGCGCATCCGTGAGAACTTCACCGCCTTGGGTTTTCGGTCGATGATGCTGGCTCCCCTGCTGAAGGAGGGCAAGCTGATCGCCTCGCTGCTCGTCGGCGACAGCGAGATCCGGGAATGGTCCGCAAGCGAGGCATCACTTCTCATCGAGGTCGCCGAGCGAACCTGGGCCGCGATCGAACGCGCGCATGCCGAGACGGCGCTACGGAAGAGCGAAGAGAGGTATCGTTCGCTCTTCGAAACGATGGATCAAGGTTATAGCCTGAATGAGGTCATCCGTGACGCCCAAGGGCGCGCAATTGACATTCGTTATCTCGAGCACAATCCGGCGCTGGAGCGACTAACAGGCGTTCCGGCGAGCGAAGCTATCGGCCGATTGGCGAGCGAAGTATTTCCCGGCCTCGACCGATTTTGGATCGAGGTCGTAGATCGCGTCGTGACGACCGGGGAGCGCGAGCAGGTCGAGCACGAACTCAGCTCAAATGGACGCTGGTATCAATCCAAGTTTTACGCGGCAGGAGGCGATTGCTGCGTATCGCTGTTCGACGATATTACTGAACGTAAGAAGGCTGAAGCAGTGCAGCGCGAAAGCGAGGAGCGGCAGGAGTTTCTGCTGAAGTTCTCCGACTCGCTACGCGCTCAACCGGACATAGACGCGATTGCCTATCGCGCCGTCGGTTTGCTTTCTGAGCAACTGGGACTCGATCGCTGCTACATCACTTACTATCGACCCGATCAGGACGAAGCGGATTTTCCGTACCAGGTCGGCAACACGACGGTTCCTCCTCTTCCGCCCAAGGTGAGACTCTCGGACTTTCCGGAGGCCTACGAGCAGGTGCTCCAAAAGACGTTCGTGGTCGAGGACGACTTCGAAAGGCGCGGCCTGTCCGAAGCCGAACGCGCGAACAGCAAGGCATTGGGCATGAGGGCGATGGTGGCGTCGACCATTCGAAAGGGAGAGCGAAACCCGCTGTCATCGATGGCCGCCGTTTCATCCCGGCCGCGCAGGTGGACGGCCGGTGAGATTGCACTGGTCGAGGAAGCTGCGGAGCGAACCTGGGCTGCCATGGAGCACGCGCGCGCCGATGAAGAGTTGCGCGAGAGCGAGAGCCGCTTCCAGCAGTTCGCCGACGCCTCCTCCGGTGTGCTGTGGGTGCGAGACGCCGCTACGCTCGATATGGAATATGTCAGCCGCGGCGCCTCGACGATTTACGGGGTCAGGCCTGCCAACCTGCTAGGTGACATCAGCATTTGGGCAGCGCTGGTTGTGCCAGACGACCGCGAAGCCACCCTCTCGCATATCGAGCGCATTCGCGGGGGCGAAATCGAGCTCCATGAGTTCCGCATCCAGCGCCCGTCCGACCAGGCGTTTCGCTGGGTGCGCAACACCGGCTTTCCGTTGTTGGACGCAGACGGCAACGTAGAGCGGATAGGCGGCATCTTCG
Organism: Bradyrhizobium sp. USDA 4353; assembly: GCF_054063215.1. NCBI lineage: Bacteria > Pseudomonadati > Pseudomonadota > Alphaproteobacteria > Hyphomicrobiales > Nitrobacteraceae > Bradyrhizobium > Bradyrhizobium sp. USDA 4353. Next base: position 7,026,601 of record NZ_JBSSGB010000001.1, on the reverse strand, counting down.
AGGATTTTACGGACGCCAAGTTGGCTGTCGAGCACCAAGCGATCCTCCTGGCGGAGTTGCAGCACCGGGTGCGCAACATCATGGCGGTCGTTCGCTCGATCGCCGCTCGCAGCGGCGAAAGAGCCGGCAGCGTGATCGAGTACGGCGAGCTACTTGCGGGCCGCTTGCTTGCGCTTTCGAGAGTGCAGACGCTCCTGACCCGCGCTGCAAATGTGAGAGTAAACCTCCGCTCTATCATCCTGGACGAGGTCAGCATCCAGGCGCAGCACGAAGGCCAATATGAAGTCGCCGGCCCGGACATCGAGATTTCCCCGAAGGCCGCCGAGGTTCTCACCCTGGCGCTCCATGAACTGTCCACCAACGCCTTGAAATACGGCGCGCTATCACTTTCCGAAGGCAAGGTTTCGATCCGCTGGGAAATCGTCGATAAGAACGGCACACCCTGGCTGTCGCTGGACTGGATGGAAATGGGGGCGCCAGCCGCCCCTACAACGGATAACCCGCGCCGCCGAGGTTTCGGGAGCGAGTTGATCGAGGGCCGCATTCCCTATGAACTCAAGGGGCGAGGCAGACTTGTCATCGGACAGGGCGGCGCGGAATGCCATCTCGAATTTCCGCTGAAGGTCGGCGCCAGCATCCTGGAGACCGGCGCTCCGCAACGGGCAACGGTGTTCGGAGGAGCATTGGACATGACAGGTGAGCCCGATCTCGACGGAGTTTCTATCCTTGTCGTCGAGGACGACTACTATCTCGCCACCGACGCGACCCGCGCCTTGCGCGGCGCTAGAGCGGAGGTTCTGGGGCCGTGCTCGTCGGAAGAAGAGGCGCGGGAAGAGTTGTCCAAGCGGCGCCCCCACGCGGTGCTGCTGGACATCAATCTCGGGTCTGGGCCAACGTTCAAGCTCGCGGAGCAACTGAAGGACAATGGAGTCCCCTTCGTGTTCGTCACAGGCTACGATCAGGCCGTCATTCCGGCAGAGTTCGACGCCATCAGTCGCCTGGAGAAGCCGATACAACTTCGCCGCCTCGCCGGAGCGATCTCTAAGCTGCTGTCGGACGGGAGAAACCCGGCACTCAAGGCCGCAGCAGAGGCTCCCGCCAGCCAGACCGCTGCTCGAGCGAACATCGACCGCTTCCTCGACGCGCTGGACGGCGAGAACGACGGGTCCATCCTTCACAGGCTGATCCTCGAGGAGGAGAGGAAACTGGCTCGAGATGCCGAGCACCTCGACTTCGCGGAAAGCAGGACGGCGCGCTTCCGCAAGCGCTACGACCGATTGAGCAGTTGGCGCGATGGCTTCGCAGCCGGGACTGCCGCCCGGGAGCAGGCAGACCGCGTGGTCGCCTCTTCCCTCGACACGCTCCAGTCCATGGAAAGGTTCTGCCGGCAGCTCCGTGAGGGTAACTTCCCGGTCTGAAGGTCTAGTCCCGAGGGCGTAGCCGACCGACACGGTCGCCTACCTCCAGAATGGACGGATGCCCCAGGCGTCCGGCAACTGCGGCCAGGGCTTGGCCACAGCTTTCGGGCTTGAAGAACACCGGCACGTCCCAATACTCGCGCGGGATGAAGGTCTCGTCGTAGCCCGTCAGCAGGGCTATCGGAACCCGCTTGGATCGCAGGTGATCTAGCAGCGGATAGACCATTTCGCCGCCAAGATTCACGTCGAGTATGGCCCGTCCGCCTCCGCGAGGTGTTCCTCCGCCTCTCCGACGCTCCCGAAGGGGCCGATCACCCTGAATCCGCAGGCCTCGACCAGCTTTGCGCAGTCGTCGGCTTGCAAATACTCGTCTTCGACGACCAGGATGCTCTTCATCACGTTCCCTCTTTCATCGACAACATCTGCGGGAGGCGAAAGTGCCTAGTTGAATCCCCGCGGCGCGGGTCCGCCGATCCTAGTCGTCACGGAGAGGATGTGTGACCTCGAAGCGAATGACGACGCTCAGACCGCTGGGGCCGAACTCCCTCACGATTTCACCGGAGGGCAACCGTTTGGGCTACCGGGTCACGGTTGTCGAGCTTGCACCCGGACTTCGTAAAGGTGGAACGCCGGTCGACATCGAAGGCGAGACCATCACCATCCTCAAACGAATGGGCATGTTAGAAGCCGTTCGGGCCAAGACGCTTCCCCCGCGCGCGTTGGAATTTAAGGACGTCCAAGATCATACGCTTGGCGGCTTCGGTGTTGAGACTGATCCGGATGCTGCGCCGCCTTCTCGTTTCGAGATACACCGCGATGATCTGTCGGATATCCTCTTCGCCGGGATCGATGGGGCGGTCGAGCTTCGGTTCGGCCGATCGATCAAGCGCCTGGAGGATAGTCCTGGCGGCGTTATGGTCACGCTCGACGATGGATCACATCATGCTTTTGCGCTCGTGTTTGGCTGCGATGGCAATCGCTCCAACACCAGAAAGCTGGTGTTCGGCGACGAAAAAAATTTCACTTACTTCATGGGAGGCTATGTCTACCTGAAGGTCGTGCAGGAGACCGGACTTCTGCCACCTAATGTATCGCAGGTATACAGCGTGCCCGGACTGACAACGATGTTGAACGGCTATGACGACCGCACCGACATCGCCTTTGCTTTTCGGACGGAAAGCGAAATCGAATACGACTATCGCAACCGCGCGCAGCAGCGCGCGATGATCCGCGACCATTTCGCTGGACTGGGCTGGAAAGTACCAGCTGCCTTGAACCTTATGAGCACCGACGATGATTTCTATTTCGACAGGGTCAACCAGATTCGGATGCCTACGTGGTCGAAAGGACGGATCGTGCTGGTGGGAGACGCGCGGATATTGCGTTTCCCCGCTGGCAGGCATGGGCGGCTCAATGGCGATCGTCGGCGCAGGGCGGCTTGCCGAATCATTGGAGCGACACGGCAACGACCACGCTGCCGCGTTCCTTGAGTATTACGACAAGCTCCACGCTTTTGTCGATGACGTTCAAAAGCGGGCCGCCACCGAGGGCATGGCAATGATATTTCCTGCCAGCGAGGCCGAAATTTTGGAGCGTGACAGAAAGCTTCGTGCCGGCGAGCAGGAAATGTAAGCCCGCTACCACACAACCAAGGGGCACGCGACAGAACCGATCCGAGTGTTTCCCAGTTGATGTGCGCCTTGGGTCACAAGCGAGCGTCGTCCGCCCGCCCTGGAAGATTCCGCAGAAAGCCTAAAGGTCCACATCGCCATCTGACGATAGGTATATGTCTCAGCTAGGGCTACGACCCACAGGGGCCACTCAAGGCCAAAATGAGCGACATTTTCCACAAAGGTGACCTGATTGTCCGAAGTTGAAGCCCCAGTCTCTGAAGGGCGCGCATCCGTCTATGCATCCCGTTTGACACTCATCTCGGCCATGATGGGCGTTGTTCTCGTGTCCGTCGACGTCTCCGTCGTGAACGTCGCTATTGATGCGCTTAAGCGTTCCCTTGACGTGCAGATGATCGGTCTGCAATGGATTCTTAACGTCTACACCCTCGCCTACGCCGTATTCCTGCTGAGCGCCGGGGCTCTCAGCGACCGCATTGGCGCCCGAGCTACGTTCCTGTTAGGTCTTGCCGCCTTTACCCTGTCGTCGCTCGCGTGCGGGCTCGCACCTTCCTTCTTCGCGCTTCTGGCTGCCCGCACGGTGCAGGGAATGGGAGCTGCACTCCTGGTCCCATCGGCAATGGCGCTTCTGCAGCAGACATTTCCGGACGAAAAGCAGCGCGCTCGGGCGATAGGCTTGTGGGCTGGGCCGGCAGTCTCGCTCTCGCTGGCGGTCCCGTGCTCGGCGGTGCACTGATTGCACATGTCGGATGGCGCAGCATCTTTCTGATAAATTTGCCGATCGGCTTGGTGGGTACGTGGCTGGTCTTCTCCTACGCTCCTCCCTCGCCCAAGCCGGAGAAACGCGAGATAGATATTGTGGGCCAGCTTGTTGCCGCTCTATCGTTGGCCTGCGTGACCGGTGCGCTCACTCAGGCCGGCGAGTTGGGATGGACTAATCCGTGGATCGGCAGCGGGTTGATCGCGGGCAGCTTACTGTTCGTGGTCTTTCTTCGTATCGAGGCCGGCGCGAAACATCCCATGGTGCCACTCACTCTTTTTCGAGACGCGACGTTTTCAACGGCGATAATTGTCGGCGCTGTGATCAATTTTGTCTTCTACGGACTGGTTTTCGTCTTCAGCCTATTCTTCCAGGCTGTACAGGGTAAATCCGCCTTTGCCACGGGCCTGGCCTTTGTGCCGATGACGGCAATCATCATGCTGGTGAATGTCATCGCCGGACGATTGATCGGGCATCGGGGATTGCGGCCGATCATGCTGGCCGGCCTCCTGGTCGCTGGAGCAGGCTATTCAGCTATGTTGTCAATCGGCGAGGCTTCATCTTACGTCGCAATCGCTCCAACTTTCCTTGCCGCGGGTATCGGCATCGCTCTGGCAGTACCATCCCTGATGGCGGCTGCCATGTCCGGATCTGAACCCGGACGCGCGGGAATCGGCGCCGGCGTCCTGAATTCGGGCCGACAGGTTGGTGGTGCCCTGGGAGTTGCGGTCTTCGGATCCATCATCGCGGCGGCGGGCCCGTCACGCTTCGTTGCAGGCATGCATATTTCAATCGGATTGGCGGCAGCCACGTTATTCGCTGCGAGCGTTGCAGCATTTTTCTTCATTCGACCGACACGATCCGAGCTCCATCCCAGCACGTAAGGGATCGTGGTAAGTCCGCTTTGGATCAATCGCGACGGCTTTGCCCGATCTCTGGCAGGTCCGGTCTACTCCCTCAGAGCTGACTGCGAGATAAGAATTTGTGGAACTGTCTTCTGCGTCGACCCGCTGCGTCATAACGCAATCCGACGTATTCTGCAGTTCGCTCCTCAGATTTTCTCAAGTAGCTCGTGCAGCTACTGGCCAACGCAACCTTTCGCGGTCTCGAAGAGATCATAGACGCTGAAGATGCAGTAATCGTGGGACGCGCGGGGCCCTGCGGAACGTGACGTGGGACCTCACTCGTTTAGGAACGCCGCAAGTTCGTTTGGTGTACCTTTTGGAAAAGACTGCTTGAGATAATCGAGAAATGCCGAGACGCGTGCGCTGAGCAAGCGTCTGGACGGATACAGCGTCCACAGGTTGATGTCGGGCGCGTCTACGTCACCCCAATGTTTCAACTTTCCCGCCGAGAGATCGTGGCTGACGAGAGAAATGGGCAGGCGTCCTGCACCGACTCCAGCGCGCACGGCGTCACGGACCATGATCAACGACGATAGACTAAGCACTGGTTCGATCGCGATTGAGGATGAACCTTTTGACGACTTGATCTTCCAGGTCGACCGATCGATCGTTGACCGAACGACGGCCCGAACGGTCGTGCCGTCGCGTGGTCTTGTCATCTCAGGACTTGCTACGACCACCAGCCGGTCCTGTAGAAAAACGCGGCCGACGAGGTTTTCGTCCGGGTCCGGGTTCACGCGGATCACGAGGTCGTAGCCTTCCTCGATCATGTCGACGGACCGGTCTTCGGTTGTCACCTCGAGTCTGACGTCCGGATACTTCTTGGCAAAACCGGCGGCGAGCTTGCCCATGGCCGTTTGCGAGAAGAGCAGCGGAGCGCTGATCCGCAACCTTCCCCGCGGACGCTCAGCACCCGACGCGATAGCCGCAGCCGTTTCCTCGAGTTCGGCCAACAGCATGCCGGCGCGCTCATGCAATGCCTTGCCTTCTTCGGTGAGCTTGAGTGTTCGCGTTCCTCGTTCAAATAGGCGCAGCTCGAGGGTCGCTTCCAATTCCGCTACTCGCCGCGACAGCGTGGCCTTGGGACGACCGGCGGCACGCGAGGCGCGACCGAAGCCGCCATGACGCGCGACCAGGTTGAAATCGGCTAAGGCCAGCAAATCCATTCGTTCCACTCTTGAGACAGACTGTCCATATATAGCGCCTATCGGCCTGAAGTGGATCACTATTATCGAGACCGAACGGAGCCATCGCCGGCTCCATCCCGGCGTCGCACAGCAACGCGTCATCGGACGCAACAATATTTTCCGCTCAATCAGGGAGATGACAAATGTCTGAAGTCTGGACCCCAATCAAGGTCGGCAACATGCAGCTGCCGCACCGCCTCGCGATGGCGCCCATGACCCGCAGCCGGGCGAAGCCGGACGGAACCCCGGGCGACCTGGCGCCAGAATATTATGCTCAGCGTGCGACGATGGGTCTTCTGATCTCCGAGGGCACGCAGCCCTCCGATGACGGGCAGGGCTACTTGGCAACGCCTGGCTCCTACACCGATGCGCATGTGGCTGGCTGGCGCAAGGTCTCTGACGCAGTCCACTCAGCGGGAGGACGCCTGTTCGTCCAATTGATGCACGTTGGCCGCATCTCGCATCCCGAAAACACTCCGCATCACCGCCAACCGGTCGCCCCGTCCCCCATCGCACCCGGCGTTGACATGTTCACGTTGAAGGGAATGCAGCCGATTCCTCAGCCGCGCGAATTGACCACCGCCGAAGTGAAGAGAACCGTGGCCGACTTTGCCCTTGCTGCCAAACGCGCAGTCGAAGCAGGTGCCGATGGGGTCGAAGTTCACGGCGCCAACGGATACCTGGTGCACCAATTCCTCGCGCCGAATTCCAACCATCGCTCCGACGAGTATGGCAGATCGATGCAGAATCGCGCCCGGTTCGCCATCGAGGTGATCCGTGCCATCGCCGATGCGATCGGACCTGAGAGGACGGCGATCCGCTTGTCGCCGGGCATCCCGACCGGTGGCATCGCCGAAGGTACTGACAACGACGATCTCTATCGCTATCTGGCGGCGGAGTTCGACAAGCTCGGGATCGCCTATCTGCACCTGCTCTACGTCCGTGGCGACACTCTGATCAATGACATTCGCAAAGCATTCCACAAGACGCTCATCATCAATCGGCCGGGGCGTCGGCGCGAACAGGTCGGCTCGGACATCGCGGCAGGTCTCGCCGACGTCGAGGCGCTCGGCGTCATGGCGCTGGCCAATCCGGATCTCGTGCATCGACTCAAGATCGGCGCTCCTTTCAACCAAGTGCGGCAGGCCCTGTTCTACGCCGGCGGCGGCGCCGAGGGTTACACGGACTATCCGGCCCTTGATCCTGCGTGAGGAGAGTTGAGTGGGCGAGGACAGTTGAGTGGAGGAAGGGCGACGTTCCTCCACTCAGTCGATCAATTCTTCACAGTTAAAATGTAGAAGGGCCTCCACATGTCAGGCACAGTATTGATCACCGGTACCTCCAGCGGGCTCGGACGCGCGACTGCTAAGCTGTTTCACGCGCGCGGCTGGAACGTCATAGCTACCATGCGAGCGCCCGAAATCGAAGTGGACTTGAAGTCGCTCGAGCGCACCCAAGTGGTACGCCTCGACGTGCAGGATCCCGAGTCGATTGCGCAGGCGGTTCGTCAAGGTATCGCCCAATTCGGGAAGATCGACGTCCTCGTCAACAATGCCGGATATGGCGCCTACGGCCCGTTAGAAGCAACCACGGCCGAGGACATTCGACGGCAGTTCGACGTGAACGTATTCGGTCCGCTTTCGACGATCAAAGCTCTCCTGCCGCATTTTCGCACAAACAGGGCCGGCGTGATCGTCAACATATCGTCCATCGGCGGGCTCGTAGCATTTCCGCTCGGCGCGCTCTACCACGGTAGCAAATTTGCCATTGAGGGACTTTCAGAAGCTCTTGCCTACGAACTGGCGCCGATCGGAGTGCAGGTCAAGCTGGTCGAACCGGGCATGATCGCGACCGACTTTGGAGGGCGCTCGCTTGTCTTCAGCAACGATCATTCAATTGCGGAATATCAGCCAACGGTGGGGGCCGTCATGCAGGCTTTTGCGACAGCGAGCCTGCAGGCCTCGAAGCCGGAAGCCATTGCTGAAATTGTCTATGAAGCGGCGACCGATAACGGTCCAAGGGTTCGATTTGCGGCCGGCGACGACGCGCAGCGTCTGATCGGAAGTCGCAAGACCTCCGATGAGGCGGCGTTTATGGGCCAGATCAGAGCGGCATTTGGCCTGGCGACCGATCAACCTCTAGTTCATTATTTTGATTCGACTAAAGATGACGAATAGGCGATGACGAAAGAACTTCGCACCGCCCTCGTCACCGGGGCTAACAAGGGCATCGGACCGGAGATAGCGCGTCAACTGGCACAGGCCGGGGTCTCGGTTCTCGTTGGAGCTCGCGACCGCGGCGCTACAGCTGTAGCCGGGCTTGCATCTGCCGGCCTCAATGCGAAGTTATTCGTACTCGACCTAGGCGGCCACGACAGCGTCGCGGCGGTGGCCGAAACGATACGGGCGGAGCACTGAAAGCTCGATCTGGCGAGAGTGTAAATGATCGCATTGGTCAAGCCATTCGCGCGACGCGTCGCGTCGTTCGAACTTTGCGAGTTCAGGCGTGCTCCGAACAACACACTTGGAGGCTTCGCGCGACCTCCTGTCATTGTGCGCCAAGCAAGCGATCGACGACGTCAGAGCCGACGACTGTCCTCACACGTCGGTGCGGAGATGTTGCGCCAGGAAGCTGCTGATGTCATTCAGTGCGGCTTCGGAAGCCTGCAGCATCGCGAAGTTGGATGGAAAGACGTGGATCATGCCGTCCCAGACGTGAACCTCGACGGCAAGGCCGGCTTCGTCCGTTTTCGTGGCGAAGCGCACGGAGTCGTCGCGCAACACCTCGGCCTCCCCTACATGGATACGAAGGGGCGGCATTGCGGACAGGTTGGAGTCTAATACGTTCAGACGCGGATCCGAAGCGCTTTGGCCGTTCAGATAGCGTTCGGTTGCCGTCGCGAGCAGTTCTTTGAAGAGGAGAGGATCTTCATCGGCTTTTGCGGTCATCGAAGTGCCCGATAACGTCAAATCCAGCCACGGTGACATTGCGACGGCTGCGACGATCTTCCCGGTTTTTGCATCGTTTTGGTTGAGGAACGAGAGCACAAGTCCGCCGCCGGCGGAGTCCCCGCAAAGCGCGATTCGATCGTACCCAGCGGCTGCAAGGCCTCTATGCAAGGCTTCAACGTCGTTCGAGGCTGCCGGAAACGGCCGCTCCGGGGCGAGCGCGTAGTCGGCGATGAAAGACGCCGAGCCGCACCGCTTGGAGATCTGGCCGACGAAGTTGCAGTAAGCCTTCGCCGACCCGAGCACGTAGCCGCCACCGTGAAGATAGAGAATGACGACGTTTGGGCTAGCGTTGGACGGGCGGGCCCACCAGCCCGGTACGCCACCCACCTCTCCAGCTTCGAAGTGGACGCCCGGGGGCGCCGGGACTTGACCGATGATCTGGTCGTACGCCTCGCGTGCTTCCGGCGCAAACATCAGCTTCGGCGCGGTTGCAAATGAGTCGCGTAGTGCCTGCATGACCTGGGCATCCTGCGGGGCGAGGTCATGAGTGATGAGCGGCATACAGATCTCCGATTTGAAATGATTTCGCGTCGGATAACGTCGTTGATTCCGGACCGCCTCGTCCCAGATCTGAGACGGTAAGTTTCTTTAGTGAGACAAAAAGGGAGTCGATGCTGGCTCTCGCCTGCGCTTTTCCTCCCCCTATGGCCATTCGTCGCTGCCGGAATTGACTCTCGATGACAAACAGTGTCCCACATTTGAGACGATAAGGTGCTAGATGATTGATTTGGATGATATCCGTGCGTTTCAAAAAGTCGGCGAATTGCTGAGCTTTTCTGAGGCGGCGCGGGTTCTTGGAATTCGCAAGTCCGCAGTCAGTCGGTCGGTCCAGCGACTGGAGACCGTGCTCCGACTGCGCCTCTTCGAGAGAACGACTCGCGAGGTGGTCTTGACCGATGCGGGTCGAACGATCCTGAACCACATGGGCGAAGTGCTTGTCCAGTTGGACGCGCTATTGGACGTCGCAGCAGGCCTGAGCTCGCATCCTCGAGGAAAGTTGAAGCTTACGGCAGGTATCGGCTTCGGTACCGAGGTTCTCACGGAACTCATCCCCGAATTCGCTCTGGCTTATCCCGACATCGCGGTGTCTCTCGATCTAACCAGTCGAACAGTGGATCTGGTGGGAGAGCAATTCGATATAGCGTTTCGGATGGGTCCGCTGGCCGACTCGAACCTGATTGCCATGCGGCTGGGCGCGATCGGGTGCACGCTTTGCGCCGCCCCTTCCTACCTTCAGCGGAAGGGTACACCGCGCTCGATCGCAGAATTGGCAACACACGATCTGTTGGCGATCCCACGCTCGGACGGTCTTCCCCGACCCTGGTCCTTGCGCAACCAGCACGGCAACATATGCCACCTGCAGAACTCTCCGCAGCTGTCGGCAAATGACCCTCACGCGATTTCCCGCATGGTCCTGAACGGGGCGGGGATTGCTGCGATCGCCAACTATGCGGCAAGACCCGAGATCGAACGAGGGGGCTTGGTCCAGGTACTGCCGGAATGGACCGTCCCCTCGGTCGATGTGAGCCTTGTGACGCCCGGCGGTCGCGAACGTAGTCCGGCGACGCGCGCGTTCGTTGAATTCATCCGGGACCGGGCGGTGGCGAACCGACGATGGTTCGACGCTTAAACTCGGTCGACCGGCGCGCCCGCGTGCGTGGCAAGGAGCGGGAAGGGTGATTTCACAAGCGCATGCCGCCCGAGACCTCGATGCGCTGGGCATTGATCCAATGATTGTCGTCCGAAAGCAGCGATGCGATCATGCGACCGATATCATCGGCCTCGCCGGGGCGGCCCAATGCAGTCATACCCGCAACGAGTTTATTGACCGACGGGTTATCGCGGACGACGCCTCCGCTGAAATCGGTCATGATGGCGCCTGGCGCGACGGTGTTCACGGAAATGCCGCGAGACCCGAGATCGTGGGCCAGGTAGCGCGTGAAGACTTCGATGGCCCCCTTGAAAACAGCGTAAGCCACACTGTCGGGATTGACGAACCGCGTGACGCCAGTCGAGATATTCACGATCTGGCCGCCGTCCTTGATCAGGGGCAGCAGCTTCTGCGTCAGCATGAAAGGGCCCTTGAAATTCACGGCGTAAAGCTTGTCGAGCTCCTCGCTCGTGACCTCGGTGAACTTGGTATGGTTGGAGATGCCGGCGTTGTTCACCAGATAGTCGAACCGATCCGCGCCAAGATCACGCAAAGCCTCCTTGAGGCGGCCTGCAAAGGTATTAAATTCTTCGGTTGCGCCGACGTCCAGTTGGAGCGCTGTGGCCTTGCTGCCCGCGTCTCTAGCCTCTCGTGCGACCGCTCTCGCTTCTTCGGGGCTTGAGTTGTAGGTGAATACGGACGGCACTCCTCGCTTGGCCAGATTGAGGACCATACTGCGCCCGAGTCCTCGGCTTCCGCCGGTGATGACCGCGATCTTCGTCTTGCTCATATAAAGTCTCCTATTCGATCTTTCCGTCTCTGGAGGACACTCGGCAACGAAGCGTCCACGCGCCCGCGTCCATCAGACTGTCATCGGCGTCAGGTCTTGCGTGAGCCAAGAAGGGCGAGACCGCTGCGCCGCCGCGTCACCGGCATATGGGGCGCCGCAGAAGCGGGAATAGAATGCTATTCTGAGACAACGTGTCTCTTGAGCGGAACGGTTCCGAGTCCGTCGCCGACGGGCATCTCCTCAGTCATGCTCTGGTCGTAGACCCGGATTTCGAAAGTGTAGATGAGAGTTCTCCTCATACTTTTCGTCGGCTTTCAAGTCCGTGGACGCTGCTGATCTCAACGGCTTCGCATGTACGAAAGCTGAGAGCTCTTCCGCGGTCTCGACGAGGGAGGTTCGATCAGAGCTGAGAGCGGGTGCCGGTGCGGCGAGCGCCGATCACCCGAACGTCAAAGTCAGCGCGAGTAGAGCTACGAACGCGCCCAATGGGGCAAAGTGAGACCATTCCCGACGACGGACCACAGTCAAGATCGCCGCCGCGATCACGAGTGCGCCAAGCGGGAGACCAGCAAGGCGGCTGGCAGGGAAGGCTATCAAGGCTCCGGCAATCACTTCCAGCGCGCCTGTCACCCGGCACCACCATGCTGGGTAGCCCCAACGGACGAAGCTGTCCCGCGTAGCAGGCGTGCCGATCGCGTTGAACACTCCCGCGCCGGCGAATGCGGCCGCACAGAGCCATGTCACAATTGCGATCAGCATGTCACGCCCCCCAGATGATGAGCGGAATGGCTGCCGCGATCATCAACACTGCCGTCAGCCCGTGCATGCCGAGCGCGGCCTTGGTCGAGCCCTTCGCCGCCAGGATCAGTGACATGTCGCCAATTGCGATAAAGGAATCGATCAGCAAAACGATTCCGACGATGCGCGGTCCGGCCCAGACAATCAGAGCCAGCACGCCCAGTCCCGCCACGATATCGCGCACGCCTTTAAGACGAAGCCACCAAACGATGTTGGCACCTTCCTCCGGGAGCGGCAGCCCGAAGCTCTGCGTCGCCGCGCGTGGATTGAAGATGTATATGGCGCCCATCGCGATAATTCCGACGGACGCGAGCAGCGCCACTCCGTAAGAAAGCCAATGCATGGTCGGGTCTCCGTACCTGTGATCCAAAATCTAGCAACGCTAGGAATTTGTCCTAGCATTGCTATTTTTTCAAGTGTGGTTAGACTGACTTTCCATCACGAAGAGGCGATCGAAATTGAGCGTGGCGGAAAGGAAGAGCAGGGAACGGGCTGAGCGCGAGCGTGGCATCATCGCGGCGGCGCGGGCGCTGGCTGAATCCGAAGGATGGCACGCGGTTACGATTCGCCGCCTGGCGGAGAAGATCGAGTACAGCCAGCCGGTGCTGTATTCGCATTTTGAGAGCAGGGACGCGATCGTAGCGGCCGTGGCGTTGGAAGGCTTTGGCGAGTTGGCGCTGGCGTTGCGGAAAGCGGCGAAACGGGCGGCGGACCATCGGACTGTGCTTTTGGACGTCGCAATGGCCTATCTCGCCTTCGCGCGAAAGCGTCCGGCGATGTACGAAGCGATGTTTTCGTTGCCCAGCGGCCTGCAATTTGCGCAAACTGACAGCAAGGCCGAGCTGAAGGAAGCCTTCGCGGCGTTGAAGGACGTCGTCGCACCCTCCGCGGAAGATGCCGAAGCGACAACCGAAACATTTTGGGCCTCCCTTCATGGCCTAGCCGAGTTGGAACGCACAGGACGGATCCGGCCCGGGGCGCGTGAGAAGCGCGTGTCGCTCGTCGTCCGCGGAACCCTTGCCTAGCGGGCGCAAACGTCCCTTGCCAGAACGATGGGCTCTCGCTTTGGAGACAGACTGTCTCGTCTTCATGCGGTAAGATTGGGCTGTTCGTTCTGCTTAGGGCGCACGGCGCGAGACCGCGTCTTGCAGCGTTGTGCTTCCGGAAAGCCTCCAGCCCGCGACCGTTTCACGGATGAGACGGACTGTCTAAATACGGCGGCTACCGGCGTGAATTTGGATCGCTATTCTCCGATTTATCGAAACTCCAATCGGAGTGATCCAAATGACCATTCTCGTTACCGGTGCTACCGGCCGCGTCGGCCGCCACGTCGTCGAACAACTCGTCAAGCGCGGCGCAGGGGTGCGCGTGCTGACCCGCGACCCCTCGAAGGCGAATGTGCCCGCCGGCGTCGAAGTTGCAAAGGGAGACCTGCTCGACATCGACGCGCTGCGCGCGGCGTTCAAAGGCGTGAGGACGCTATTTCTGCTGAACGCCGTTACCGGCGATGAATTCACCCAGGCGATCATCACGCTCAACGTCGCCCGCGAAGCTGGTGTCGAGCGCGTCGTTTACCAATCGGTGTTCGACGCCGACGGCGCCGTAAACGTGCCGCACTTCGCCGTGAAGTCGGGCGCCGAGCGCATGCTCGAGAAGATGGGCTTCAGCGCCACGATCCTGCGTCCCAGCTACTTCATCGACAACGAAGTCATGATCAAGGACGTGATCCTCAATCATGGCGTCTACCCGATGCCGATCGGCAGCAAGGGCGTCGCCATGGTCGACGGACGCGACATCGCCGAAGTCGCCGCGATCGAGCTGATCCGTCGCGACCAGGCTCCCGGGAAGCTTCCCCTCCAGATGCTCAATCTAGTCGGCCCGGACACGCTGACAGGCCCGCAGATCGCGAAGATCTGGTCGGAGATCCTGGACCGCCCGATTGCCTACGGTGGCGATGATCCAAGCGGCTTCGAGCAGAACATGGCGACATTCATGCCGAAGTGGACGGCCTACGAGATGCGCTTGATGGCTGAGCGTTACGTGACTGACGGCATGATCCCCCAAGCCGGCGACGTCGAGCGGCTGACCCGGATCCTGGGTCGCGCGCTACACAACTATCGCGATTTCGCAACCGAGATCGCGCACGCCCAGAAGGCCGTGGCTTGATCCAAAATCCAGAACAAAGGATTGCGACCGTGATTTTTTCAACCGCCACCGTGCCGGTCAATCCGGAAGGCGAAGAGCCGCTGACACGCGCTCAGGTATGGAAGGGGCTCGTCTTCAAGGCCCGTGACGCCCGGCTCTTTCTGCCGCCGAACCTCTGCACGAGGTGCGAGATCGTCCAGGAGAGCGACACGCACATTGTGCGAGAGGCCACCATCGTGGGCAGTGACCTTCGCGAGATCATCGCCTTCGAGCCGCAGAAGAAGGTAACCTTCTTCCAGGTGACCGGTCCACGCGAGGGCGCGATCATCAACGAGCTGTTCGAGGATGAGGCGGGTGCGCTCCAGCTGAAGTTTTATTGCTACACCGGCCTACGCGGCAAGGAACCGAACGGGCCCGAAGAGCAGGCCGAACAGCGGCAATTCGACAGCGACAAGGGCTACAAGGCCGCCCTTCTGTCCACCCTGAAACGCACCCGCGAACTGCTCGCGGAGGGCAAGCTCTGACCATCACCATGAACCAGAACAACGGGACGGTCTCCCTGCGGTGATCTCCCGCCTCATTCAAGGAGACATTTTATGGCCAACTCTCAAACCAATGCCGTTCAGTCGGCGCCCGCAAAAATCCTCGTTCTCGGCGCAACCGGCGGGACCGGCCGCTCGATCGTTACACAGGCGCTCGCGCGCGGGAACGAAGTCACCGTGCTGGTCCGCTCGGCCGAGAAAGCTGCCGATCTGCAGGGAGCAAAGATCGTGGTCGGCGACGCCCGCGACGAAGGCACGCTGCGTGGGGCGGTCAAAGGCCAGGACGCCGTGATCAGCGCGCTCGGCACGCCGGCAAGTCCGTTTCGGGAAGTCACGCTGCTCTCGACGGCGACGCGCGCGCTCGTCGCCGCGATGAAGGCGGAGAACGTTTCGCGTCTCGTTGCGATCACCGGGATCGGCGCGGGCGACAGCAGGGGACACGGCGGCTTCGTGTTCGACAAAGTCATCTTTCCGCTGCTCTTGAAGAAAGTGTATGCCGACAAGGACCGGCAAGAGGCGATCGTCAGAGACAGTGGTTTGGACTGGGTGCTGGTTCGCCCCTCCGTTCTGAGCAACAAGCCCGGCCGGCATGCTGTACGCGCGCTTACGGATCTGTCCGACTTTCATGGCGGATCGATCGCAAGGTCCGATGTGGCGAGCTTCGTCCTTGACCAGGTCCGCGGCGATGCCTGGCTTCGTCGTGCCCCGTTGATCACCTGGTGATCTGACGTGGATGCGGGTGGCTCGGGCTGTACGTCTGGTCACCCGCACCAAAGAGGCAAGCCCACGCCAGAACGCTGCCAGGCTGCAATGTTTTGCTTCTTGAAAAGCAGTTTTGGCAAGAACTTCCGAGGTGGGTCGGTTCAGATGGTGTCGATTCTCGCCCCGTCCAGATGCCTGGTAAGAGTCTAATCCGTAGGCAAAGGCCCATGCGTTGGCCTTGGCGATCGCTCATTGCACACTGCCAGGATGGAAGTCGCCCGAAGTATAGCAGGGGAAGCCAAGCCGGCGGCCGTCAAGGCCTGGCTTGGACGCGCCGACGCTCCACGGGAGCTGTCTTCAAGACGACGTGCATCCGAACAGGCCAACAGCGAGAACTGAATGGCTCAGCGATCACGCCAGTGGTCACTTTCGCGTGCCGGCTCGCGATAGTCCTCAACGGCTCGGATGGCTAAACGTTCGGCTCGCCCTAAGCCACAAAATGAAAGTATGCAATATACTTCCCGATGGTTTCACTCCGGCTGAATACGAGCGTCTCTCGAATGCAACGGTGTGTCTCGTCCCGGTGTCTTTCAAACCTTTCGTCGGCCCCTAGATCAGGGGACAATGCACAAGGAGGTTGGCTGACTCAGAAATTGTCGTCCTCGACGCCATGTTTCAGCGTTCGCCTGGGCAAAATGCGACGTGCTCGCGGCCAATCTGGTCGATCACGGCACGGCGGACCGATATGTTTGTTCTGGAAGAAAGACTGTCGGTGTTCGACCGAAGAGGCATCGTGACCGCGGGGCTTGTTGATTTTGTGTACCTTCCGAAGGATAAATCAGTGACCATTCGCTCGCATGACAAGGGTGACCACTCCCTATGTCACGGCTCCGCATCGGCAGGAGGGGCCGGCGTGAGCGCTGCAAAGGAATCATCAGTGTTGACCGCAACAAATCTCTCCGCAGCATTTGATCGCATTGTCGACTATTGGTCGCCGAAGGTGATCGGCAAGGTCAATAACCAACTGCTCAAGATCGCGAAGCTTAAAGGTGAGCTCGTCTGGCACGCTCATGACGGTGAAGATGAGCTGTTCTACATCGTGAAGGGCGAGCTCCGCATCGAGTTCGAGGATGGAGCGACGTTACTTCGGGAAGGAGATTTTCTCACGGTGCCCAGAGGCGTTAGGCACAATCCCGTGGCTGAGGCCGAATGCTGGATACTTCTGATCGAGCCGGGCTCGACCCTGCATACCGGGGCGGAGATCACTGATAGGACGCGAAGTCTGGACGAGCAGCTCCGCTGACATACCGGGCCAATATCAACGCCGATGCCGCGAAGGTTTGCGGCCGGCCACGGGTGATGGCAATGCGGCGCGCGCGATGGGTCGGTCGGCACTGCCGCGCAAGTGATCGAGGAAGGCGCGAACGGCCGGTTGGCCTGCCGGCTCGTCGGCCAAGGCGCGGTATTGGTCTCGCGCTCCACCGCGAAATCGACAAGCATCGGGACCAGTTCGAGCGTTGGCGCAAACCCTCTCGGTCTGAGCGTCGCGGTCAGCACAGGCGAGAGCGTCTCATCCATCATGCCTGTCAGCATGCCGCCGGGGATGAGGCTCGCCGGATTCAGGGAGCGACGACGAGTTCGCCTCTCTCAGATCGGAAGTTTATCTCCGCGATGTTGAGCCGAGGCTACGGACGCCGACCGCTGCCTCAGCGCTGCAGGAGAACGCATCTTGGCTTGGGCAATAAAACGCCCCGCTACTGAATTCAGTCAAGAGCTCATGCCGCGGTCTCTTCACGAATGCCATTGCCCGGGTGTTCGACGAGGATAACCGACCGATCGGCAGCCTGTATGCCTGCGGCAGAGCGACGAACAGCGCAATGCTGGGTGTCCACCCGAGCAGCGGATGCAATATCGGACCAGCACTCGTATTCGAGTTTTGCGCCGCAAACACATTAGATCGAGGGCGCTGACGGCAGTCCGATGAGCTGCAGCTCAATTGTGGGGTGGACGCAGATGCGAAGGCGGGCAGCCAACGTGACGTGCGAAAGCGACGCTGAAACCGCTTGCCGACTGATAGCCGCAGGCGAAGGCGATCTCCGAAATCGACACCCCTTGGCTGATCATTTCTTTGGCCAGCGCCATCCGCCATTTGAGAAGGTATTGCATTGGCGGTAGGCCGACGACCTCGCAGAAGCGCTGCGCGAATACCGATCGGGATGCGCCGGCGGCCTTCGCCAACGTGGCGACCGACCAGTCCCGGGATGGATCCTGGTGCAAGGCCTCCAGGCATGCAGCGATCTGCGGATCGGCAAGTCCGGCCAGCAGACCGGGGTTCACGTTCGCCTGCTCTTCGCCCTGGTAGCGCATGACCTCGATTAAAAGGATCTCCAGCAGACGTTCAATAACCAGGGCCGAGCCCGGTCGCCCCTCCCACGCTTCCGTGCCGAGCATCTTCAGGAGCGACGCCACGCGTGTCGCGCCCGACGTCGCAAAGCCGATCTCGACCACGGAGGGGAGTATCTCTTTCAACAGTCCCAAATGCGTGCGGTCGAACGAGAAGCGGCCGCCCAGCAGTTTGAATGTGGGAGCCGTGCTTGATGGATCGGTGACGATCGATCGGGCCGACGGGTTGGATTGAGGAGCCTGAAACCTGATCGGCTTGGTGTCCTCGCTGTCCCCCATCATCCATTCTTCCGGCCCCGTCATCATCAGGAAGTCGCCGGTGACCATCGTGCGCGTCGGTCGGCCAGGAAGCTGCAGCCTGGCGCTTCCCTCGGTGACCAGAACGAAAATCGTGTCCTGGAGCGAGGGATAGCGAATAGCCCACGGGCCTCGCGTGTCGAGCTGCTTCCAGAGCAGCGCGCGGGGTTTGAGGAGCCGGACGACCTGGGTCAGGGGATCGGAAATAGGACGATCTCGAAAGAATTGCGGACGCCTCGATATAGAGCATCCTGAAAGCCGTCGCTAGGGTCATCGCCGCAGGATGAGCCTAGAAGAGTAGGTCGATGAAGAGCGTTGCTGACGGCTTCGAGGCGCAATGGATCGACGTCCATGCGCATTTCATGACCCCGCAGACCGACGAGGAGCTCAAGCGCAGTGCCATCGCGCGCTGCGAGCGATGCTTCCTGGCGCCCGACCTCTACCAGTGGACGCCGGAGGCCGCCATCGCGCACATGGATGGCAACGGCATCGCGATGCAGATGCTAAGCAACATCCCGAAGTCTCTCAACGGTCTTCAACGGGCGAACGAATATGGCGCATCGATCGTCGCTCGCTATCCGTCCCGCTTCGGCCTTCTGCTTGCCCTCCCCACCGACAATCCGGACGCTTGTCTTGCGGAGATCGGTCGCACGGAGGAGCTGAAGGCGGACGGCTTCGCTGTTACTTGCCGTTACAATGACGTGTATCTGAGCGACGCCCGGCTCGAACCGGTTTGGCAAGAGCTGCAGCGGCGGCAGGCGGCGGTTTTCGTGCACCCGGACGCCTATAGCGAGCCATCCATGGGACGTCCGACGGCTCTGCTGGAGGTTGCGTTCGAAACCACGCGAACGGTGATCGACATGCTGTATGCCGGCATCTTCCGTCGCTATCCGAAAATCAAATTCGTCATCGCTCATTGCGGCGCTGCCCTGCCGGCGCTGGCAGGACGTCTCTTGCTGATTGGCACGGAGAGCTGGGTCCCCAATCCGCAAGGCATCACCAAAGCCGAGATGAAGGCGCAACTTGCCGAGCTCTATCTCGACACTGCGGCGACGGGCTCGGCAAACAGCCTCGCCCCCGCTCTCGCGATGACGACCGCCGACCACCTCGTCTACGGCTCCGACTGCGGCGTGCTGTGTTCGAGCGAAGCCACCATGCAGGAAAACCTTCAGTCTCTGAAAGCATTCCCGGGTCTCACCAAGCTCGAGATCGAACAGATCGGTCGCGCTGGACTGAAGCTATTCCCGTCGATTGCAGCGCGGATTCAGCCGGTCTGTGAGGCGGTGGAATAAGCTGGGCGTGCCGAACTGGTCCAATCCCTTCTGATCCGGAACATGACCGACATGAGCCTGAAAGCTCCCAACCACGAAGAATTCGAGCTCCTGGCGTCCGATCTGGGTTTCTCGCTGCGCGCGGCGGAGCGCGACACGTTTCACAGCATGCTCTCCGGCAATCTCGAGCCGATGAAATTGTTCGATGACGGAGCCACGGACACGGTGCAGCCCCCGCGATATCCCCGGTCGGCCGGCTACAGACCGGATCCCGGCGAAGATCCGCACCATGCCTGGTACGTCAAATCGGAGATAAGGGGCGCAGCCGAAGGGCCGCTCTGTGGGCGCACCGTTGCGTTGAAGGACAATATCTGCTTGGCCGGCGTTCCCATGATGAATGGTTCGTCGACGCTCGAAGGCTACGTGCCCGATTGCGACGCGACGGTGGTGACTCGCGTCCTCGACGCTGGTGGCACCATTCTAGGAAAAGCCAATTGCGAATTCTTCTGCTTTTCGGCGGGCAGTCACACCAATGCGACCGGCCCGACACACAATCCGCACCGGCGCGGATATAGCGCCGGAGGCTCGTCATCGGGATGCGCTGCCGCAGTCGCGGCAGGCGAAGTCGACCTCGCCATCGGTTGTGACCAGGGTGGATCGATCCGCGCACCGGCATCTTTCTGCGGCATCGTCGGCATGAAGCCGACGCATGGTCTCGTGCCCTATACGGGCATCATGCCAATCGAGCCGACGCTCGATCATGCCGGCCCGATGACGCGCACCGTCGCCGACAATGCGCTGCTGCTGCAGACGCTCGCCGGGCCGGATGGCCTCGATCCGAGACAATGCTCGGGCGCTTCGGGCGACTACCTCGGCACCCTGTCTGCTGGCGTCGCCGGAATGAAGATTGCTCTCGTTCGGGAGGGATTCGGCCTACCTGTTTCGGAGCGCAACGTCGACGTCGCGGTGCTTGCGGCGAGCGGCGTCTTCAAACAGCTAGGCGCCATCGTCGAAGAGATCTCGATCCCGATGCATGTGACCGGTCGGACGATCTGGCGGGCGATCGCCGGCGAGGGCGGCACGAACACCCTGATGAAGGGAAACGCGTTCGGCACCGGCTGGCGCGGGCTGTACGTGACGAGCCTGCTCCAGGCCCACTCGCATTGGCGCGAACGCGCCGACGAACTGCCACCGTCGCTGAAGCTGTCGATGCTGACCGGGCATTATCTTTCGAAACGCTACGGCGGACTCTATTACGCGCGAGCGCAGAATCTGAATCGCAGCTTGCGCGCGGCCTATGACGAGGTGCTGTCGCGTTACGACCTCCTGTTGATGCCGACCACGCCGATGAAGGCAGGCCCGATGCCTGCGGCTGATGCGCCGCTTTCGGAATTGATCCGCCTGTCGGGAGTGCCGCTTGCCAACACGATGCAATTCAATTGCTCCGGCCATCCCGCCATGTCGATTCCTTGCGGCGAAAGCGATGGCCTGCCGATCGGCATGATGCTGGTCGGAAAGCATTTTGGGGAACCATCGATTTATCGCGCAGCCGCGGCCTTCGAGGCCCGTCGCTGAGTGTTTCCGGGCAAACGGTTCGAGGCATTTTGAAAGAGGGGGTTTTCACCATGGCGTCAACCAACATCGCGCGGCGATCCGCCTTTGCGAGCTTGATCGGGACATGCATCGAACTCTACGATTTCTACATCTATGCGACTGCGGCGGCGATCGCATTCAACACGCTGTTCTTTCCGACATACGATCCGGTAGTGGGTACGCTGCTGTCGTTCGCGACCTTTGCCATCGGCGCCATCATGCGTCCCCTTGGCGGCATGGTCTGCGGCCATTTCGGCGATCGCATCGGGCGGAAGTCGATGCTCGTCTTCACGCTGATGACGATGGGCGTCTCGACCTTCTTGATCGGCTTGCTGCCGACATACGGCCAGGTCGGAATTCTGGCCCCCGTCATGCTGGTGATCCTTCGTACCGTGCAAGGATTTGCCTTTGGCGGAGAGTGGGGCGGCGCGGTGCTAATGTCCGTGGAGCATGCTCCTGCCACCCGAAAAGGTTTCTACGGCTCGTTCACGCAGATGGGCTCGCCCATCGCCTTGTTCTTGTCCACCGGGACCTTCTCGCTCCTGTCGACACTTCCTCAGGATAGTTTCCTGAGCTGGGGCTGGCGGATCCCATTTCTTGCCAGCGCGTTTCTCGTGATCGTCGGCATGATCATGCGCATCGGATTAGTCGAATCACCCGAATTCGCCGCTCTGGCGAAGAACAACGAGCTCGCAAAGCAGCCTGTCACCGAGGTTTTCCGGGAGAACTGGCGGGCCATTCTGATCGGCACGGGTGTCGTATTGAGTACGGTCGTGGCCTTTTACGTGCAGACGTTGTTCGTCGTATCCTACGCAGTGCAATCGGTCGGAATTCCCCGGCAGACCGTACTCAACGCAGTGCTGGTCGGATCGGCCTTCACGCTGGTCATCATTCCACTATTTGCCCTGCTGTCGGATCGCTTCGGACGTAAGCCGATCGGTCTTTTCGGCGCTCTGATGACTGTTGGCGGCGCTTTCCCCTTCTTTGCTTTGGTCCGCCTCGGCACTTTCGAAGGCGTTACTGCGGCAGTCTGCATGGCCTTATTTGGCACGAGTGCGCTCTATGCCGTACTACCGGCCTACGTCGCGGAATTGTTCAAGCCGCGGGTGCGATATAGTGGAATATCGATCAGCTACAATTTTGCCTCCGGATTGATCGGGGGTTTCAGCCCTGCCATCAGCGCTGCTCTGTTCGCATGGGCCGGCGCAACGTGGCCGATCGCACTCTATCTCATGGGTATCGGCTGCATCAGCGCATTGTCGCTCTGGGGCGGTCGACATTTCGTCGCCCAAGCCACCGAAGACGAGCCCGACTTGGCGCTGGCGAGCCAGGTGCGCCCGTGAACCGACGTGAATTGTTGGCTGCGGCTGCTGGAGGCTGCCTTCTTCCGCTGTCCACCCGAGCTGACGCGACGGTGATGCGTCACGTGCCCGCTACCCTGCCGAACTGGAGAATGATTGCGATGCAAGTCGATGCCCTACAGCCGGATGTGAACCTGTCGAACTGGAGGCAGTCGCCTCAAAACCATCACGCGTTCCATCATCTCCCGTCCGAAATCGCAACAGCACGCGTCCGATCCGGTAGCAAAGAAGCCCAGTTTCCCAACTCATCCAAGTCGATCGAGACGTTTTCGCTCCGGTTACCCAATGGCTCGTCCTTGGGCCTCGAGCCGTTTCTGGCGGCGACGTCGACCGACGCCATGATCGTGCTGCACGACGGGCGGCTTGTTTACGAGGCTTATCGCAACGGCATGGAGCCGAACTCGCGCCATATCGCGATGTCCGCAACCAAGGCTGTCATTGGTCTGCTGACGGAGATCCTGGCGGCGGATGGAGCGATCAAGCTCGACAGGCCCATTACTGCCTATGTGCCCGAGGTCGCCATCTCGCCCTACGCAGCCGCGCGCGCGAGGGACTTGCTCGACATGCGCGTGGCTGTCCGTTTCGACCCGGCGCAGGAGAGGCGCTACTCACGATCGGTCGGATGGGAGCCGCCCGGCGATCCCAAGACGGATATCCGGAGCTTTCTCTCCAGGCTCAGTGGCCCGGCTTGGCCGTGCGGAGGCGGCTTTACCTACCATTCCGCAAACACCGATCTGCTCGGATGGGTCATCGAGAGAGCAACCTCCGCGAAGGTGCAAGACCTGCTCTCCGAGAAACTATGGACTCCGATAGCCAGCGATGATGCCGAGCTCACCCTGGATTGGGACGGCTTTGCCCGTAGCGCAGGCGGACTCTGTGCGACGGCCCGCGACCTGGCGCGGCTCGGGCAGGTGGTTTGCCTCGACGGTTCCTCCGGCAGCGCGAAGATCTTCCCGAGCCACATCGTGCAAGGCCTTGCCACCGGCGGTGATCGCAAGGCGTGGAGCTCCGGTCAGTGGGGTGAATCGTTCGCGCCCATCAGCCGAAGCATGAGCTATCGCAGCGGATGGTATACGATCGACACCGATCCGGACATATTGTTCGCCATGGGCATCCACGGTCAGAACCTATTCGTTGACCGCAAGAACAAGATCGTCATGGCCAAATTCTCATCCTGGCCGCAACCCGTCGATGGTCGAACGATGTGGCTGACGCATGCGGGGTTCGACGAATTGCGCAGGTGTCTACGATCGAGCTGATGACGCGTCGGCACTAACCTTGCCCCGTGCCTAAAGTCGACCGATGAGCGTTGGCTACATAGGGTGAGCCTATCGATCGCTGTGGTTCGCCAGGATGAGGTGCTCCGCTGATGGCAGGGTGAAACGAGGCTCGATACCGAGCAGCGGGGCAATTCTCGCGATGACGCGGCCTCCAGTGGGCGCGGCATTCCAAGCCGCCGCAATATTCCCGTGAGTTTCGGTCAGTCCCGACGGCTCGTCCAGCATGATAAGAACTTGAAATCGCGGCTCGTCAGCGGGAAAGACCGCGATGAAGGATGTCAGCACGCGCTTCTTCGCATAGCGTCCATTGACAACCTTCTCGGCTGTTCCGGTCTTTCCGCCGATGTAATATCCGGCCACGTCCGCCTTTCGTGCAGTTCCTACTTCTGCATTGAGGCGCATGAGGAAACGCATTTTCTCGCTTGTCTCAGCTTTGATAACGCGTTTTGAGATCAAGGCCGCTTCGGACTCATTCCTCTTCAGAAAGGTTGGGGGAATCAGGAGGCCGCCGTTCACAAGGGCATCAACACCCATCACGGCCTGGAGTGGCGCTACCGCTACGCCGTGGCCAAACGAAATGGTGACAAGGTTTATGTCGCCCCAACGCTTTGGAAGAAGTGGCGTCGCCGCCTCAGGAAGTTCGGTCCGAAGTCGAGATAATTGTCCCATCTTGGCGAGGAAGGCTTTTTGAGCCTGCACCCCTTGTCCGAGCGCAATCCGCGCGGCCCCGATGTTGGACGAATAAGTGAACACCTCTTTCGTCGTGATGAATCGGTGCTGCAGTTCGTCATCGTGGATCGTAAACTTTCCATAATGAAGATTGCTTCGGTCGTCCCATGTGGAGTTCAGGCTGATCTTTCCCGAGTCCAGCGCCATCGCGACAGTGAACGCTTTGAAGGTCGAGCCCATTTCATAGACGCCAGTGGTTAGTCGGTTGATGCGATCGGGGGCGCTGGCTTCTTTGGGATTGTTCGGGTCGAAGTCGGGCAGCGAGGTCATGGCCACGATTTCGCCCGTGCGCACGTTGCTGACAATGCCGGATGCCGCCTTTGCGTGATACTTCTGCTTCGCGCTGACGAGTTCGTCGCGCAACGCGTGCTGAACCCTGAGGTCGACCGAGAGCTCGATCGGCACCTGCTGTCGATCGGTCGCAAAGCCGGCCCGATGAAGATCCAAAAGCCCGCTGCTATCGAGCCACTTCTCGATCCCGGCGATGCCCTGATTATCGATATTAACAAGCCCTAGGACATGCGCCATTTCCTGGCCACTCGGATAGACGCGCTTGTTCTCGTTCAGGAAGCCTACACCTGGAATACCTAACCGATGTATGTCCTGCTGCTGCCGAGACGTCACATCGCGCTTCAACCAGACGAAGCCTTTGTGGGAAACCAGTCGCTGCCTTAATTCAAGACCATCGATGTCTGGGAGCGCTGCCGTGAGAAGCTCAACCGCTTCGTCCTTATCGACAATGCGACGCGGTTCAGCGTAGAGCGAGGGAACCTTGACATCGATCGCCAGAATTTGCCCGTTGCGGTCGAGAAGCTCTGGGCGAGCTGTAGCAACAGCATCGACTGCGCCGGCGATCCGCAAATTGTGCCCCTCTCCGACGATTGCGATCTGCGCGAGCCGTAAGCCTATTAAGCCGTAGAGGGCCGCAAATGCTATTGCCGCAAGCGCAATGCGGGCCCGCGTCTTAGCTTCGCGGCCCTTGCTTCCGTACAGGAATAACTGCGTCAGCCGCCGGCTGAATGGTCTTGCGGGGCTGGGCATAGAGACTTGCGAGAGAAAAGTGCCTGGAGCAACGAGGCGCGACCCGCTGACGCGGAGGAGGCGACATTTACATCGACCTAGCACGCCCGGCGGGCGGTGTCTACAGAGTGGACATGGTTCTCATATTTTTGTTTTCGATGCCAGTTCCGAAGAACGTGAGCCCGACGCCTGGACTTGGGCGGCGAGGGACACAGCACAGACCTCAGGGTTTCCGGCCAGCCCGAGATTGCGATTTCAGAGTTTTAGAGTGCGTTTCAGCTTCTTGGGTGAGATTGCCGGACTGGAAGCCGAGGAGGCTGGAAATTCTGTGTCCGGCGTCTACGACAAGATGGGCAAATTCTTCCAGGTGATCGTCGGTGACCCTTGCGCTGGGACCGTACAATCCGACGGCACCGCTCACCGCTCCGCGATGATCGAAATAGGGCGCCGCGACTGCAACGGCACCGAGGACGACTTCGCCGCGGCTTGTCGTGTAGCCTTTCCGTCTGGCGATCGCGAGGGCCTGCTCCAAATTGGCGCGATGCGCGTCCTTCGGCATCTGGCTGAGAAACTCGGCCTGGCGATCGCTGTCCATGAAGGCCAGCATGGCCTTGCCCGTCGCACCCTGCGCGATGCCGAGGGATTCGCCGATACCACGACTGATCGACAGAAAATGCCGGCTTTCGCATTCGAATACGCAGATCCTTCGATCGTGCTGCAGTTTGAACAAGGCTGCAGTTTCGCCGGTCGCGTCGCGCAAGCCTTCGACAATTGGCCGCGCAACGTTGACGACCTCCAGGGCCTTGAGCCACACGTGCGCAAGACCCATGACGCCGTTCGCCAGCCTGAAGCGCTGGGGATCACCTTCGGCCTCGATCAATCCTCGTTGAGAGAGCGTATGAAGCATTCGATAGAGGGTAGGCCGGCTAAGTCCCACGCGCTTCTGAATATCGATCACACTCATGGTGGGAGTTTCGGCGCTGAATGATTGCAGAATCGCTATCGCGCGGTCCACGGCTCTCACGCTGCTTGCGCCGGAGTCTTCCAGATCGGATTCGGTTGCTTTTGCCATGACGCCTGCTTCGGTCCTGAGATGGAGCGACAGTACTGGACCCGAAGACCGAGACACAACTTGAGCCCGTCTATGCTGTGGACGGCATGAATTGAGGATCTGTGTCTGCCGGTCAGCCGTCCGCACCCGATCGACCGTTTCGTGTCTGTCAGGTGGACATGGTTATCATATTTTCTTAGACGGCGCGAAGCGGTTGCCAAGGCAGGCCCGCAGTCCGGAGGTGTTCCATGAAACCTAGTCTCTGGCCCGGCGCAGTGCTTCCTTAAGCTTATCCCTCTCGCTCTCCCATCGTCCATCTTCGGCTTCGATGCGCTTCTCCAGATCCCGCCGCTCTCCTTCGAGGGCTTCCGAACGTTCTTCGTGCTGCCGCTGCGCTGCCTCCAGCGCCGCCTGTGCTTTCGAGACAAGCTTCTCCCGCTTGGCCCGCTCCTTCTCCCGAGCAGCCTCTTCCCTCCGCCGCTCGGCCTCGCGTCTCTTCTGCTCGCGCTCGAACTCAGCGGCGGCGTTGCGCGCATCTTCGGCGCTGAGCGCGGGCACCGCCTTCTGCTTGGGGGCGGGATGACGCCTTTTCTTCGCGCTTCCAGGCTCGTCATCCAGGTCAGGCAAGTCGGCTTGCTCCGCGAAGCGGCCGCTCGATCCGGCCGGGCGCTTAAGGACCACGCCCGGCTTCTCCATGGTGGCGGCGACCACGGCCGGATCTTCGGTCTCCTTGGCGGCCCCCTGATGGAACAGATTACTGCCGGCGCCCCACGCCTCTAGCGCCGCCTTCATGGAGGGCGCAGCGATCGCGAGATCGTAGAATCCGAGCGAGGTCTGATAGGTCTTCAGCTTACGCGGCACGGGAGCTTACCTGCACGATCGTGAGGCTTCAGCGTACCATGTGGCGTAGGGCGTGTTCTTTGCCATATGGCGGTTCAGGTCGGGCGAGCCGTCTGTCCACCAGACCGGCCCCCGCTCGCCCAGCGCTCTCTTGGCCTTGTCCACGGCGCGGTGCGCCGAGGCTTCGGCCTCCGGGTCCTCCGCCGCCTTGGCGGCTCGAACGGCGCGCCTGGCCGACATCAGCTGCCGTGTCAGCGCGGAACGCTCGGGCTCTCCGAGCCTCGGATCGGCCATTCGCCAAAGGCGCCCGCGGACCACGAAGTAGCGCCCATCCGGAGTCACGGGATGTTTCAAGCCGACTCCCGCTGGCGGCCGGGGGCTGGCTTCTTTGCCGGCGCTTCCTTGGCGGCAGCCTTCTTGCCGGGGATCGGCATCAGCATCTCCTTCTGATCGGCAGCAGCTTTCTTCGGCTTCTTCGCGGGCTTGGCCGCCTCGGAGGGCTGCGCATGCTGCCCGACCGAGCGGCGCAGCGGCTGCATGGCCTGCCGGTGCGGCAGGATGAATTAAATGAGCAGAAAGAGAATGTTCTTTCTAAGCAGCAGTTCCTTCCGCCCGCGTCCGCCCGGCGGGTGCCGGATTAGATCGTGTTCGCAACCGTACACATTCCGTGGGAGTGATCAGCGTGGGAAACGTTGCGCCGCCGACAGCAGCACGCGTCGCTACATCTTCTCCTTCAAGCCCCGCTTGAGAAGCCACCAGTTGGCCGGATACGACGTGGCGAAGCCGAACAGCATGGCGATCTGCATCATGAACCAGAATTCGACGGTGTTGACATCCAGCCGGGCACCGAGCACGTGCCGGAAGATGTAGAAATTGGCGAATGCCATGAAGCCGTACATGCCGATCTGCCAGGACGCGATCGAGATCGTGTCGGGCTTGGCGGCTGCGATGAGCCCCTCTCTGAGCGACAGGCCCCGCATCGGCGCGATCGTGAAGTACTGGAAGAGGATTCCGAAGCCGTAGGCGAGCAGGAAGTCGAGGATCCAGACGGCGAACATCTTTTCCGAGAACAGGCTTTTCCAGCCGAACGCGACGGCCACGGCGGGAACGCCGAAGGCGAGCCATTCGGCAATGATGTCCCCGAGGGCGCATCCGCTGCCGCAGTGAAGCGAGCCGTTGGCGACCATGATCGGGAATGGAGTCTGCCGGGTGTTCGGCGGCTTCTCGCCATGCGCTTTGGCGCGATGGATCTTCTCCTGGGTCGCGAGCCGCCCATAAGCGAAATATTGCCAGACGACCCAGACACTTCCGAACAATGCGGTCACCGGCCAGACCACATCCATGATCCACATCTGCTGCGGATGGCGAACCACATCGATCGCGATGATCAGAGCGCATACGACGCCCAGGACCAGAAAGACGAGCGAGAGAATGTGCAGCCAATCCGGAATCAAGGGACGCGTCCGCCTGATGTCATTGACCGGCGCTATCTGACGGGTAGGTGCGCGGCAGGTGCTGCACGGTGATCCACTGATCTGTTGTGAAGGCCGCGACGGCCCATTTGCCGCCAAAGCGGCCGATGCCCGAATTCTTGACGCCGCCGAACGGATTGTTCGGCAGATCGAGGACAGGCTGGTCGTTGACGTGAGCCATACCCGCTTCCATCCGCTGGCCGAAGCGTGCACCACGTGCGAGATCGCGGGTGAACACACATGCGCTCAGGCCCTGGGTGGTCGCATTGGCGGTCCGCAAGGCATCCTCCTCATCGCGCACGCGGATGAGAGGTGCGACGGGTCCGAAGATCTCGTTGGTGGCGATCTCCATGTCGTTGGTGACGTCGGCGAAGACGTGCGGCTGGATCACGAGACCCTCCGGCTCGCCGCCCACGAGCTCACGGGCGCCGCCGGCGCGGGCCGAGGAGATCAGCTCGTTGATCGCCTCGAATTGACGGCGGTTGACGATCGGACCGATCATTGTGTCGGGCTGCTGCGGATCTCCGACCTTGAGATGGCGGACCGCCGCAGCAAATCGCTCCGCGAACTCATCGTAGACGGCGTCGACCACGATGAAGCGGTTGGTGATCATGCAGATCTGCCCCTGGTGAAGAAACTTGCCGAACACGGCAGCCCGCACCGCCAGATCGAGATCTGCATCCTCGAGCACCACGAACGGGCCGTTGCCGCCAAGCTCCAGTTCGACGCGCTTGATGATGTCCGCGTCCGCCATCGCCATCCTCGCGATACCGCGGCCCACGGTCGTGGAGCCGGTGAACGAGATCACGCGGGCGGCGGGATTCTTGACCAGAGCGGAGCCGATCCGTCCGCCCGAGCCGACCACGACGCTCAGGAGACCTGCCGGCAGGCCGGCCTCCTCGTAGATCTTGGCGAGCAGGGTCCCGCCGCTGACCGGCGTGTCGCTGGCCGGCTTGAGAACCACGGCATTACCGACGGCCAAGGCCGGAGCTACGCTGCGATTGGAAAGCTGCAGCGGCCAATTCCACGGGCTGATCACGCCGACCACCCCGACCGGCTTGCGATAGACGCGGCATTCCTTGCCGGGAATGTCTGCGGGCAGGATCGCCCCCTCGACCATGTAAGGCATCGATGCCGCGGCGAGCATCACGGCCTGCGCAGCCTGCCATTCCAGGTTCGCCTTCAGCCGGGTCGAGCCCGCCTCACGGATCAGCCAGCCAACGATCTCTTCGCGGCGTTTGACCATGACATCCGCCGCGCGTTGCATGACTGCAGCGCGCTCGGACGGCAATGCGGCCGCCCATTCGCGTTGAGCGGTGACCGCAGCGGAGTAGGCGGCCTGCACGTCCGATTCATCAGCTTCGACGATCTCCAGCAGTGTGTCGCCCGTGAACGGATCCTTGTCTGCAATTCGATCCGTACCGCTCCCGGCGCGCCACGTGCCGCCGATGAGCATGCGATCGAGTCCATCATGATTGAATGGCAAGGGGAGTCCTCCGGCACGGATCTGTCGCGCGTGTCACTGACGTCAATGAGCTCTCTCGCCGGCAACCTGCAGCACCACCTTGCCGTGCACGTGGTCGTGCTCCATGTGCTCGTGGGCCTTGCCGACGTCCTGCAGGGGAAAGGTCGAGTCGATCACGACGGTCACCTTGCCGGTCTCGATCAGGCGCGCGATCTCCGCGAGTTGCGCTCCGCTCGGCTCGGCCATGTAGTTGGTGGCGCGCACGCCGCGGCGTTCGGCTTCGTCCTGATCAGGCTTCTGCAATGTGGAAATCAGGGCGCCACCGCGCTTCAGCACGGTCCAGGACCGGTCCTGGGTGTTGCCACC
The DNA here is from genome assembly GCF_054063215.1 of Bradyrhizobium sp. USDA 4353. Taxonomy (NCBI): domain Bacteria; kingdom Pseudomonadati; phylum Pseudomonadota; class Alphaproteobacteria; order Hyphomicrobiales; family Nitrobacteraceae; genus Bradyrhizobium; species Bradyrhizobium sp. USDA 4353. The sequence goes on along the minus strand of NZ_JBSSGB010000001.1, from coordinate 6,995,913 downwards.
GATCAGATCGAATACCAGGTCAGATGTCCTGAACAGCGTCGTCGAATTGTTCGTTCCTGTAGTCGATCGCCTTGTCCGTCCCGAGCTTGCGGACGAACTCGACGTCCACGTCCGAGACGGTGGTCGCAACCCACGCACCGGCATTCTTGGCGAATTGGATCGCGAAATGTCCGATGCCGCCCGATCCACCATGGATCAATACTCTCTGCCCGGCCTTGAGGTGGCCGTGATCGAACAAGCCCTGCCACGCCGTCAAAGCGGCGAGAGGGACGGCAGCGGCCTTGACGAAGTCGATGCCGTCAGGCGTCTTCGCCGCGTCAGCCTCATGGACGCGCACAAACTCCGCGTAGCCGCCGACCTCGCGATCGAGCATGGCATACACGGCATCGCCGGTGCGAAACCGCGTGACGGTATCGCCGACACGCTCGACCAATCCGGCAACATCGCGTCCGAGCACTTTCGGCAATTGTTCCTGTTTGACTGCCGGATAGCCGCCGGAACGGGTCTTGTAGTCGACCGGGTTGACGCTCGCTGCCCGCACGCGAACGAGCAGGTCGCCTTCGCCGGGCTGGGGCATTGGCATATCGTCCAACACCAGTTCGGAAGGGCCGCCGAACGAGTGGATACGGACCGCGTGCATGATTGTGATTCCTTGGACGAGAGCGATGAGCTTCCGTCGGGCCTAATGAGCCGGAAAGAAGGCGGTTCCAAACGATCGAAGATCGGGGACCCTGCTCGCAGCTCCCCTGGATCACCTCGCGGGCAGACCGCTGCAGTCGCGAGGTGCGAGAGAAGACATGAGGATGGACGTACGGAGCGTACCGATCGCGGGACGTGAAGCAGCAGTCATTTCTGCTGCTTGGGTTCGATTGAAGAATCCGGACCAGCCAGAAACCTGCAACCCACGGCCAATGCGGCGCCGATCGCGGTGGCGATGGTGCGCCGCCAGGCCGCATCCGGTTCGGGTAACCCGGTCAGCGCAATCAGGAAGACGACAGTGGACGTGATCGCGAATGAAAAGGCGGCGTAATTGACACGCTGCAGGGTATATGTTGACCACGCCAGCGCGATGACACAACTAACCAGGATAATGCCGTCCGGCCTGACGATCACCGCGAAAAGCGTCGCGGAGATCGCGCCCAGAAAGGTTCCGGCAATGCGCTGAGCGGTGCGAACCAGGGTGTCGCGCCGCTTGGGTTGCAGAATGATGAGGGCCGTCATCGGCACCCAATATCCGTTGCCCAAACCGAGATAGCGCTCAATCAGGATCGCCGCGCTGACCGTTCCGCCCGCAATGGCCGCATAGCGCAGCCCAGCTTGTCCGCTGATCACGCATCGGAAGAGCTCGACCAGCCAGCCGAGCCTCGAGCTTGGCGGTGGGGCCTCTGCTCGAGGGACGTCACTGGCTGCGCCGAACGGGTGCCAATGCCAGGCAACGACGATGACAAGGGTCTGCAAAGCCGCACCGGCGAAGACCAACAAGCCTCGCATCAGCGCGGCCGGGAGTTCGGGTGGACCGCGGGCGGCGAGCAGGAACGCGATCGACCACTGCAGGGTCAACCACCATGGCGCCTGCCCATACTGCGTGGCGAAACCGCAAATCGCTGCGATGCCGCCGCCGACGAGAGCGCTTCCAAGCAGGCTGTCGGACAGAAGTGCGCCAAGGAAGCCGCACACGCCCATGCCGAAACCGGCCAGGATCATGGGAGCAGAGCGCAGGTGGGACAGTCGTTGATGAGCGCCAAATCCGGTCGGAAACGCCCCCATCGTCGCGGCCATTCCGGACTGCGGAGATCCTGAGAAAAGTGCGACGAGAAGACAGGCGGCGACGGCGATCGTTGACACGTTGGCAGCTGCGAGCTGGACAGCCGACCATCTGAATTCAAAGGCGGTGCTCAGCAGTGACTTTCGCTGTTCCACCGCGCGGGGTGTCAAAGGGGGGCGCGGCGACCAATGCTGTCGCGGACGTCCATTACGATCAGTCGCATTATTCCAGTCATTGTTGCGGAATCCACCTTCATGCTGGATTGCCAAGCACGGGGGCACTGGATCGCTCGGGTGCGGAGCAATCCGGCCTTGCGGGCAAACCTGTTCGTCGCATCGTCGTTCCTGGGCATGCGCCAATCCTGCGCCGTTGGATAGAAACCCTCACGACGTTTTGTCGTTGGTCGTCAAATCTGGACAGGCGGTGCGAGGAGGCGCGGCATGGCTGCTCATGCTGGAGAGACGGCAGAACAGACCGGCGATTTCCGCTGCGAACGTTGTCACCAAACGACCCACGTGACGAAGGGGCACAAAATTCCGAAGTGCTCCCACTGTGGTCACGCGACGTTCGACACACGGCGCAACGAGCCCTGACATATCGGCATAAACCAGTGCCGTGGGACGACCGTGGTCTTCTCAGGCGCGGGCATCGGTCAATCCACCTCGACAGGAACATAAAGTGAGCTCATCGCTGCTAATCAATGGCCAACCCTACGATCTGTCTTGCGATCCCCGCGCCACGTTGCTTGACACGCTGCGCGAAGCTCTCGGACTGACCGGTACCAAGAAGGGCTGTGACCTCGGTCAGTGCGGCGCCTGCACGGTATTGGTGGGCGGCCGGCGTGTACTGTCCTGTCTGATGCTGACGGCGACGGTCGACGAGGAGGTCACGACGATTGAAGGTCTATCAAAGGAAGGCGAGCCGCTGCATCCGATGCAGCAGGCGTTCTGGGATCATGACGCCTTCCAATGCGGCTATTGCACCCCGGGTCAGATTTTGAGCGCGATCGGCTGCATCGCCGAGGGCCACGCAGGGTCGGCCGAGGACATCCGCGACTACATGAGTGGCAATCTCTGTCGTTGCGCCGCCTATCCGAGGATCGTGGAAGCTATCCAGTCCGTCGTGTCGGCTCGCGCCGACGACACGATCTCAAGCTGAGGCCTCTCTGATGCGCCCTTTCGAGCTCCAGACTGCAGGCAATCCTTCGGATGCCATTCGAAAGAGTCGGGACGCGAGCCGCGCGCAGTCGGGCGCGCGCTATTTGGCGGGTGGAACCAACCTGCTTGATCTGATGAAGCTGGAGGTTCTGACACCACGAATGCTCGTCAGCCTCAAGCCGCTGCGAAGCAATCTGGGTGCGATAGAGATCGATGAAGGAGGGCTGCGTCTGGGCGCGATGGTGCGCATGTCGGAGGCCGCCGATCACCCGATCATCCGCCGCGATTACCCGGTGATCGCGGACGCGCTGCGGCTGGCCGCGAGCGCCCAGCTGCGCAACATGGCGTCGCTCGGTGGCAACGTCCTGCAGCGGACCCGCTGCCAATATTATCGGGACACGAGCTGGCAGGCCTGCAACAAGCGTGAACCGGGTTCGGGATGCCAGGCGATCACAGGTGTCAATCGCCGGCTCGCGGTGCTCGGGGTCAGCGAGCATTGCATCGCAAACTACCCGGGCGACTTCGCGATTGCATTGGTGATGCTCGGTGCTGAAGTGGACATTCTCGATTCGGCCGCCGCGCCGCGGACCATTGCGTTCGAGGATTTGCATCGCAGCCCTGGCGACACGCCGCACTTGGAGATCAACCTGCAACCGGCGGATCTGATCACGTCGATCCGCATTCCTGCCGGCCGCTGGACCCGCCGATCGCGCTACGTGAAGGTGCGAGACCGCGCCTCCTATGATTTCGCCTTGGCGTCTGCAGCGGTGGCACTCGATCTGGCCGCCGATGGTCGCGTCCGCTCGGCCCGGATCGGGCTTGGCGGGCTCGTCGCCAGGCCGTGGCGCGCCGTCGAGGCCGAAACCGTGCTGAATGGACGCGTGCTGGACGAGAGCGCTGCCCAGGAGGCTGCCGAGGCGGCCTTCGCTGGCGCCGTCGTCCACAGCGAGACCGGTTTCAAGCCGGAGCTCGGCCGCCGCACGCTCGTGCGTGCATTGCTGGAAACAGCCGAGCTGGAGGTGAGCGCATGAGCGGTCCGGAACAGATCCCAACCGGACCGCTCGGTACGGCCACGCGCCGGATCGACGGCCGCGCCAAAGTCACGGGGCATGCGCGATACCCGTCGGACGAGCCTCTTCACAATGCGGCCTATGCCCACCTGGTCACGAGCCGCATCGCGCGCGGCCACATCGCTCGCTTTCACCTGGAGGAGGCGCGCAATCTCGCTGGTGTGCTCGACATCCTGACGTTCGAGAATGTCGGCCAGCAGGCCAAGCCGCCGAAGATGATGACGGGCGGCGGCACGACGACGACGCTGCAGGACAACCGGATCTGGCACGACGGGCAGATCATCGCGGTTGTCGTCGCCAACAGCTTCGAGATCGCCCGTGAGGCCGCAGGCAGGATCCGTGTCGATTACGACGAGGAGCCGCCGAGCCCGACCTTCGACAGTCCTGGCGTCGAGGCGCATATTCGAGAGGCCGGGGAGCACAAGGACTATGACGTCGGCGATGTGGACGCCGCGCTCGCCAGGGCTGAGGTCGTCGTCGACGAGTGGTACGAAACGCCGACCCAGCACCACAACGCGATCGAGCTGTTCACGACCACATGCGCGTGGGACAACGGCCAGCTCACGATCTGGGAGCCGAGCCAGTTCGTCTACGGGCTCCGCGGCAACGTGGCCCAGCAGATCGGCGTCGCGCCCGAGCAGATCCGGGTCATTTCGAAGTTCATCGGTGGCGCGTTCGGCTCGAAGGGAGGGGCGACGGCCCGCACGGCATGGATCGCGATCGCCGCGCGACGGATCAACCGCCCCGTGAAGCTGGTCGCGACCCGCGGCCAGGGTTTTACGATCGCAACCTACCGTGCCGAAACCCGTCACCACCTCCAACTCGCCGCCACTAAGAATGGCATCCTTGACGCGGTCAGGCATGAGGGCTGGGAGGTCACCAGCCGGCCGAGCAACTACAACGTTTCCGGTAACGAGACGACCGCGCGGATGTATGCTTCGCCGAACGTGAAGACGAAGGTCAACGTCGTTCACGCCGACCGCAACACGCCCGGCTTCATGCGCGCTCCACCAGAGACGCCCTACATGTTCCCGTTGGAATGCGCCATGGATGAGCTGGCCCATCGCATCGGGTGCGATCCGATCGAACTCAGGAGGCGCAACGAGCCGGAGCGGGACCCCGTCACCGGCCTGCCATTCTCGAGTCGGCACTTGTTGCGCTGCTTTGACGAGGCGTCCGAGCGCTTTGGCTGGGCGAAGCGCGATGCGAAGCCGCGCTCCATGGCGGACGGCGACTGGCTGGTCGGCTGGGGCTGCGCCAGCGCGGCTTATCCAGCGAACATCGCTGCGACCGCCGCTCGCGTCATGTTGCGGCCAAACGGGCAGGCCAGGGTCGAGATTGCCGCGCATGACATCGGCACCGGCGCCTATACGGTCGCGGCGATCATTGCCGCTGACAAGCTCGGGTTGGACGTCGGGGATGTGCAGGTCGACCTCGGCGACACGAGATTGCCACCGGCTTCGCTTGCGGCTGGCTCCAGCCATACGGCGACGATTTCGCATGCGATCGGCAAGGCGTGTGACGAGCTGAGCGAGCGGATCATCCGGGCTGCGACAACCACCAATAGCGGGATGTTCGCGGGGGCTGATCCGCGCGCCCTCCGCTTGCAGCAGGGCAGGCTGGTCGGACCAGGCGGGGCGAGCGAACAGCTGTCGGACGCCTTGAAGCGGCTAAGCCCCGGCGCGCTCGAGGCTTATGCCGAGAACATCCCCACCGGTCTCAAACCCGAGGCACTCGCTCAGCTCTACAGCGGCCAGCCTCCAATGTCGCGCGGCCATAGCCGCCAGGAAGTCACCGCCTATGCGTTCGGCGCGCAATTCGTGGAGGTGCGCGTCCATCGTCGCACCTGTGAGATCCGCGTGCCGCGGATGGTCGGCGCCTTCGCCTGTGGGACCATCGTCAATGCGTTGACGGCCTACAGCCAGTTCATGGGCGGCATGATCTGGGGCCTCGGGGCCGCACTGGAGGAGAAGACGGAGATCGATCCCGTCGCCGCGCGCTACGTCAACAACAACATTGCCGAGTATCTCATCCCGGTGAATGCCGATGTGTGCAAGGTCGATGTGCTGATGCTGCCTGAAAGCGATGACGACGTGAATCCGCTCGGAATCAAAGGCATTGGCGAGATCGGGATCGTTGGCATGAATGCGGCGATTGCCAACGCTGTGTTTCACGCCACTGGCCGGCGTGTTCGCCGGCTGCCGATCCGCATCGAAGATCTGCTGTAGCGTGGCGCATAGGAACGGCGCCCTCGAACTCCCGTTGCCCGGGGAATGTCTCGGGCACACGGAGAGCTGGCATGAAGGCGGTAGTCTATCACGACAAGGGCGACATCCGGCTCGAGGAAGTCACCGATCCCACGATCGAGCAGCCGACCGATGCCATCGTCCGGCTTACGGCCTCGGCCATCTGCGGCACCGATCTCCACTTCGTCCGGGGCTCGTTTTCCGGCATGGAGCCCGGTACGATCCTCGGCCACGAGGGTGTCGGGATCGTCGAGCAGGTCGGACCCATGGTCCGCAACTTCCGGCCGGGCGACCGTGTCGTCATCGGCTCGACCATCGCCTGCGGCAGCTGCTCATACTGTCGCGCAGGCTACTTCGCGCAATGCGACAACGCCAATCCCCATGGCAAGCGTGCCGGGACGGCCTTCTTTGGCGGCCCGGGACCGACCGGGCCCTGGAACGGACTACAGGCCGAGAAGGCGCGGATTCCCTACGCTCACATCGGCATGGTCAAGATTCCCGAGAATGTCACCGACGATCAGGCGATCCTCGTGTCCGACATCTTCCCAACCGGCTATTTCGGTGCCGATCTCGCAGACATCCATGAAGGCTCGACGGTCGCCGTATTTGGTTGCGGCCCGGTCGGGCAATTCGTGATGGCCAGCGCGCGGCTGATGGGCGCGGGCCGCATCATTGCCGTCGACCACCATCCCGATCGGCTCGAGATGGCGCAGCAGCAAGGCGCCGAGATCGTGAATTTCGACAACGAAGATCCGGTCCAGACGATCGTCGAGATGACAGGAGGCATCGGGGTGGATCGCGCGATCGATGCCGTCGGCGTCGACGCCGAACATCCTCACCATGATGCGGGGGCGGTCCAGGAAGACCTCGAGACGGCGCTCGACTCCGCCGCGCATGCCGTGGAGCCGAAATCTGCCGAGACGCATGCGCATGCGTACAAGCCGGGCGATGCGCCCGGCCAGGCGTTGGACTGGGCGGTGCAGGCGCTCGCCAAGGCCGGGACGCTCTCGATCATCGGTGTCTATCCGCCGACGCAGCGCGAGTTCCCGATCGGCGAGGCGATGAACAAGAACCTCACGATCAAGATGGGCAACTGCCATCACCGCAAATATATCCCCCACCTCCTTGACCTGATCGCCTCTGGCGCGATCGATCCGCTCAAGATCCTGACCAAGACCGAACCCATGGGGTCGGTGATCTCAGCTTACGAAGCGTTCGACGCACGTCAGCCGGGGTGGCTCAAAGTCGAGTTGAAGCCCGTCGCGGCATAATTCAACTACGAGGCTCTGGGCAATTGGTCCCTTCTGCCGCCGGTTGAAGAAAATCTGCCGTACGCTTGATCGGGGCTTTGCGGTATCCTTGGCAATTGCTGCATGCGGACTGAGACTCGAGTCACATAGCTCTGGCGGAATCGCCGCGAAATGGCCGGGCTAGGTCTGCCGCTGAAATGTGAAGAAGGCGTGCCGCATAAGTCCCGCGCCGCGTTTCGCTGGCAACGGCCTTTTCGGTAGGCTGGGCGAATGCTGGCGCTACTCCGGGCTCCGCGCGGGGACGCTCATCTCCCCCGCTACTTGATTGCCAGAGCGCAGTTAGCGCAAAGAATCGACAGGTCGTGGGCCGCATGCATACAAAGCCTCTCACGCGCTGTGAAGAGGTCATCAAACGACGGTCTGACCTCATGTTGCTACAGGCTCAGTGATCATTCCGCACGCACATGTGTTAACGGGTTGGCACGTGCGGTGACGCATGGCGACCCTTGCCGTGGCGGCCGCTCGCGTTGATCGCTCCGGCAACATCAACGACCTCGGCTCGGCCGAGATTCTGAACCTTTGTTGATGCATCGCGTTTGCAGCCGGGTCGCCTCGATCTATCAGTGCCGCTGGCGTGGGACCGGTCCGAGGGCGAGCGGGAGGGAAACGATGCCGGGACGCTACCGCCTGCTTTGCGCGATCATTCTGTGGGCGGGCTCGGCGCATTCGCTGGCCGCGCAGGGCAATCCCGGCGGTGCTGTTGCTGTCGGCGTCATCGCCGCGGCGGAGCGCCCGATGACCGAGACCGAGCAGTTTTTGGGACGCATCGAAGCCGTCCGTCGCGTTGACTTGGTCGCACGCGTCACGGCCTTTCTCAACAAACGCTCGTTCACCGAAGGCGGCGAGGTCAAAGCGGGCGACAAGCTCTATGAGCTGGAGAAAGGACCTTTCCAGGCTGACCTCGCCGCGAAGCAGGCGGTGGTTGCCCAGCTCCAGGCAACGCTCGAGAACGCCCGGCTCACCACCGAGCGTGCGAAGGCGCTGCTCAGCGGTCCTGCCGGATTGCAGTCCAACTACGACGCGGCCATTGCCACCCAGCGGAGCCTGGAAGCGCAGATCAACGCCGCTCAGGCCCAGGTCGAGGCGTCGCAGATCAACCTGAACTATACCGACATCACCGCGCCGATCGACGGCAAGATCGGCCGCACGGCGGTGACCGAGGGCAATGTCGTCAGTCCTTCATCGGGTGTGTTGACGACGATCGTGAGCCAGGACCCGATGTATGTGACGTTCCCGATCGCCGTGCGCGAGGCGCTGGCGCTGCGCGACCGCTACGCGCCGAAGGGCGGATTCGAAGCGGTCGCCATCCGTATCCGTCTGCCGAATGGGCGGCTGTACGATCAGCGCGGACAGCTCAATTTCGCCAGCAACACCATTACGACCAACACCGACACCATCACCGTGCGGGGTCAGATCGCCAATCCGCCGATCTCGGCCGGCCAGGATGGCTCAGCGCCCAACCGCGAACTGGTGGACGGCGAGTTCGTCACGGTCCTGCTCGAGGGCGTGCAGCCCGTGGAGGTCCTGGCGGTGCCGCGCGCAGCTGTGCTGTCCGACCAGCAGGGCAGTTACGTTTTCGTGGTCGGGGCGGACAACACGGTCGAGCAGCGCCGCGTGCAACTCGGGCAGTCGACGCCGACGCTCGCCAGCGTGACGCATGGGCTCGAGAAGGGCGAGCGCGTCGTGGCCGAAGGCCTGCAGCGCGTGAAGGCCGGCGCCAAGGTGTCGCCGGGGCCGGCGAGCGCGCAGGTCCAGGCGACCATGTCCGACGATAATCTCAACGCAGCCGGAAGCGGCAATGCCGGAGACCCGCCTGTCGGCGCGGCCACGGGTGCATCCAGCGGCGGCAGCAACAACGGCATGACCAGCGACACCGGCAAGCCGACAGCCGCCCCTCCAGCCAGCGGGGCGGGTGGCATGCCCGCCGGCGCGTCCAACAGCGGCCGCTGACATGATCTCCTCCGTCTTCATCGATCGTCCGCGGCTCGCCATCGTCATCGCGCTCGTGATCAGCATCGCCGGCGCCATCGCGCTGCTGCGCATTCCCGTCGCGCAATTTCCCGACATCGTGCCGCCGCAGGTGACGGTGTCCGGCAACTTCCCCGGCGCCTCGGCCTCTGTCGTGGAGGCGAGCGTCGGGCAGCCGCTGGAGGCGCAGATCGTCGGCGTCGACCAGATGCTCTACATGAAATCGACCAGCGGCAATGACGGCAGCTACAGCCTGACCGTGTCCTTTGCGCTGGGGTCGGATGCGAACATCGATACCGTCAACGTCAACAATCGCGTTCAGACCGCGCTGTCGCAGCTGCCCTCCGAGGTCCAGGCGCAGGGCCTCTCGGTGCAGAAGAAGTCATCGTCCGTGCTGCAGTTCCTGGTGCTCTACAGCGCCAATGGCGAACAGGATCCGCTGTTCATCACCAACTACGCTATCATCAACGTCCTCGATGCGATCGCGCGGACGCCGGGCGTCGGGCAAGCCAACCTGTTCGCCCGCATGAACTATTCAATGCGCATCTGGTTCGACACGCAACGGCTGACCAGCCTCAATCTGGCGCCAAGCGACGTCGTCAATGCGATACGAAGCCAAAGCGTGCAGGCGCCGGTTGGACGCATCGGTAGCCGGCCGATCGGCCCCGATCAGCAGTTCCAGTTCAACGTGCAGACGCAAGGCCGGCTCGCGAGCGCCGAGCAGTTCGGCAACATCGTGCTGCGGGCCAATCCGGATGGTTCGGTGCTGCGCATCAGCGACGTCGCGCGCGTCGAGATCGGCGCACAGAACCTTGACACCGAAGCCCGCATCGATGGCCAGTCCGGCGTGCCGATCGGCATCTACCTCGCGCCGGGCGCCAACGCCGTGACGACAGCGAACGCGGTGGCGGCGACGTTGCAGCGGCTCTCGGAGCGTTTCCCATCGGGTCTGACCTACCGGGTCGTGCACGATTCCACGACCTTCGTTCGCGAGACCATTGGCGAGGTGCTGCGGACGCTCGCCGAGGCTTTCGTCCTAGTGGTCATCGTCGTATTCCTGTTTCTCGGCAATCTGCGCGCCACGATCATTCCCGCCGTCGCGGTGCCCGTCAGCCTGATCGGTGCCTTCGCGGTGCTGCTGCTGGTCGGTTATTCCGCCAACACGGTGTCGCTGCTCGCGATGGTGCTCGCGATCGGCATCGTGGTCGATGACGCCATCGTCGTCGTCGAGAACGTCGAGCGCGTGATGGAGGATGAACCGGAGCTGTCGCCGGCCGATGCCGCCAAGAAGGCGATGCGGCAGATTACGGCGCCCATTATTGCCATCACGCTCGTGCTGCTCTCGGTGTTTGTTCCGATCGCCTTCATTCCCGGCATTTCGGGCACGCTGTTCCGCCAGTTCGCGGTGACCATCAGCGCAGCCATGGTGATCTCGGCGGTGAATGCGCTGACGCTGTCACCCGCGCTTTGCGCGGTGTTCCTGCGGCATACGGGCCCCCGGCGCGGGATCATGCGGCGGGTGCTGGCTGGGATCGACTGGACGAGGGATCGTTATGCCGGCGGCGTCCGGCGGCTGCTGCGGATCTCGGTTCTCTCCGTTGTGCTGGTGATCGCCTGCGCGGCCGGCATCTTCGGCATGTCGCTGATCACGCCGACCGGCTTCCTGCCTGAGGAGGATCAGGGCGCCTTCTTCGTCATGGTACAGCTTCCGGACGGCGCGTCGGTCTCGCGCACCAGCGAGGTGGCCGGACGAGTGGAGCAGGAACTGCGCAAGCTCGACGGCGTCGACCACGTGCTGTCGATCATAGGCTTCTCGCTGCTCGATGCCCGCGCCGAGCCGAACGCGGCCTTCATGGTGATCCGGCTGAAGCCGTTTGCGGAGCGCACCAGCGTGGCGCAATCGGCGCAGGCGCTGATCGCCAAGGCCGCTGCAGCCGGCAGCCAAATCCAGCAGGCGAACGTGCTGCCGTTCAACCTGCCCCCGATCATCGGCCTTTCCACCAGCGGCGGCTTCGAATATCAGCTGGAGGCGCTGGAAGGGCAGGACCCGACCGCCATGAACAGCGTGATGAACGGCCTGATCGCGGCGGCCAATCAGGACGCGCGGTTGGCGCGGGTGTTTTCGACCTTCAGCGCCAGCAATCCTTCGATCTATCTCGACATCGATCGCGCCAAGGCGCAGGTGCTCGGCCTCAATCTGAGCGACGTCTTCACCACCTTGCAGGCGACGCTCGGCGGCATCTACGTCAACAATTTCAATTTGTATGGCCGCACCTGGCAGGTGAATGTCGAAGGCGAGGCCAAGGACCGCCGCGATATCCCGTCACTCTGGCAGATCTACGTCCGCAACGCGCGCAACGAGATGGTCCCGCTTCGCTCGATCGCCAGCGCCAAGATGGTGCAGGGCCCTCAGGTCATCACGCGCTACAACAATTACCGCTCGATCACCGTCAATGGCGGTCCGGCGCCCGGCGTCTCCTCTGGTACGGCGATCGCGGCGATGCAGGAGATCTCAAACCGGACGCTGCCATCCGGCTATTCCTACGAGTGGACCGGCACAGCCTATCAGGAACAGCAGGCGGCTGGGCAGACCGGCGTGATCATGGCACTCGCCGTGCTGTTTGCCTATCTGTTCCTTGTGGCGCTGTATGAGAGCTGGATGATTCCAGTCCCGGTGCTGCTTTCGGTCACCGTCGGTGTCCTCGGCTCCTATGTGGCCGTTCGTCTGGCCGGGCTCACCCTGGATCTCTACGCGCAGATCGGGCTCGTGGTACTGATCGCGCTGGCCGCCAAGAATGGAATCCTCATCGTCGAGTTTGCCAAGGAGCAGCGCGAGCAGGGCAGGGATGTCGTCGACGCTGCGGTGCTCGGCGCCCAGATGCGGTTTCGCGCCGTGATGATGACCTCGATTGCCTTCATCCTCGGGCTTGTGCCACTCGTCATTGCGACCGGCGCGGCGCAGATCAGCCGCCGCGCGGTCGGCACCGCGGTGTTTGGCGGCATGCTCGCCGCCAGCACGATCGGAATCATCCTGATCCCGATGCTCTATGTCACGTTCCAGAGACTGCGCGAGCGGGGCAAGCGCGCCATACTGAGGGGATCCTCGACTGGGCTCTTGTCTCGGGACAGTGAAAGTGGCGAGCACTGAACCTCAAGTCGCTTGGAGCACTTGGCTTGGGCACTGAAGTACGTAAAGAAGTCCAGCCAAATAACTGCGAGCGGGGACCGGATGAGGCAGAGAACGGCAGGAACAGTGCGGGCTCCTGCCCTTTGACGTTACTTTGCGGAGCCGTCGGGTTTGAGAAAATGACAACGATCGGCACACCAGAGATCCAGTCTCGGACTTCTTCCGTGTGAACCACAACTCTTGAACCAAGGAGCACCCAACGCCGACGCCGACCTGATCGCGGAATCCGGTGTCGCGATCTTGCCCGTCGAGCGGAAGCTTTCGGTTGCGATACGCAATTCCAAGCCGGTTATGTGAAGGACCATCCATGGCAGCATCTTGTTTCAAAGAACACGGATCAGCTGAAGGCCAACACTGCGGTGCGCCAGGAGAGGCCTTGAGCTATAATGTCTCCTCAACAGTGTCGGGAAAGCCGACGGCCGGCATTCACCCGCGTTTAGCAATAGCCGCGCCGAGAAGAAACGCTATCAGCAGAGAAGAAAGCGGGGCCCTCGCGGGCGACGTTGCGCAAGACGCTGAGCGGCATTCCCGGCTTCTGTCCTGCGTCGACCGCGTGTCGCACCTGAGTTGCTGCTCGCCTTACGACGTCAGCGAAGGAATCAATCGCGGATGCCTTTCCCTCGACGGGATAGAGCCCTTCATATATGAACGGCGGGAGCGCGTTATCGTTGCTCATGAGTTTTTCCCGGTTTACAGAGTGAGATTGATCGACGGCAAGCTTCAATGTCGCGGCGTCCGGGATGGTTCCGCGTCTCTCCTCCGCCGGCTGTTCGATCAGGGCTCCTCTGGCTCGATGCCTGGGCGAGAGTGCCAAAGGGCCTTCCTTCCTTGGCCAGCATCCCCGATCTCAGCTTTTCGCGTGATAGGAGCAGGCGCGACGGTTCTTGCAGCTACTTTGGCCAACAGGAAAGGGTCGCTTCAGCAATCGTTCGGCGCGCGGATTTGTGCAGGACGCAAGCTGGTGAGTTGACGTGCGTATTCTCGCTCTATCAGCCCGAAGCAGGCGCAAGAGGCTTTTCGGAGCTCCGCGGGATCCGTGATGCTGATGTGCGCGCGTTCGTTCCGGATTATTCCATTCTGCTCCAGTACGCTGATGCATTCGGTGACGCTCGCCCGTCTCACGCCCAGCAGATTGCTAAGGACCTGGTGTGTCAGCGGCACCTGATGATCGTTGAGCACCTCGCATGCGACCAGCAGCCACCGGGCGAGTCGCTGCTTGAGGGGATGGACCGCATTACAGACCCCGGCCTGGGATGTCTGCACCATGACTACGGCGAGATACCTCAGGAGAACGTGGCGGAACGCCGGCAACAATTCCGCCAACTGGAGGAAGTCGCGCGCAGGGATCCGGAGTGCGCTGCCACCGACATGGACAATGCGCCGGTGCGGCGGCATATGGTCGTCTCCAGACAACATGAGTATTGCGCCGACCACCCCCTCGCTTCCGACGAGCCAGGCATCTAGAAATCGGTTGTGATCGACCTTGGCGGCGACTGAAACGAGCCCATCCGTCATAAAGTAGACGTGCTCCATGGAACATCGCCAATGATGCAGGATCTGACGTGGCCGCAAGCGGACGCGCTCGGCTTTTGTGAGAACGCACTTCAGTTCATCATCAGGCAAAATACCCAGGATTCGATTGTGCCGTGCGCTTGCAGCTTGGTCGCTAACGAGCCGGTCCATCTGGGTCACACAGCTGATCTTGTCAGCAACGTCGCAAGTACTGAACGCCGCGCCGGTCGCGGAACTTGGCACCTCCGGCCGGCACTTTGGGTCGCAGTCTTTCCGTCCCGCACACGATAAAGAACGTCGACAGGGGGCGCCCGTTCCGCGTCGTCCTCCGCGTCAGGACACAAGGCTGGCTCCCAGCGCCGAGCCTCGGTGGCGTGCCTCCGCGCGGCGGGAGCGCAACAAAGCTTGGTACGCTCGGACGATTGTTGGTGCGTTAGCGTGCGAACTTTCCCGCCGTCATCCACCGCCAACACCCACGCGGGAGAGCCATCCCCTTGGAAACCCGGCTGTTTTCGAAGTCGACCTCCAAGATCGACGCCGAGACGACCACAGGAACATCGTGCGACGAACTTACGTTGCAACGGCGCTGGGCTGGCGGTGTTTGAAAGCGGCGCGACATGGTGCAGGACACGAAGATTTCCGACTACGAACCCGATGGCACCGTGGAGTATGATGGCCCGTCCGGAGGCTGGGGCTCCCTGGAAGGCATAGCGCGGATCTTCGGCAAGGAATGGAGCTCGCCTGGAGCGTTGAACACCCTTCGGCGTCAAAACAAGCCCAAGGGCTTCATGTGCGTATCCTGCTCCTGGGCGAAGCCGGCGGATTATCACGCGTTCGAGTTCTGCGAGAACGGCGCGAAAGCGACGCTCTGGGAGCTGACCTCGCGGCGCTGCACGCCGGAGTTCTTTGCCCAGCATACCCTCGCCGAACTGCGAACCTGGAGCGACTACGATCTGGAGCAGCAGGGACGCCTGACCCATCCATTGCGCTATGACAGCGCATCCGATCAGTACGTACCCTGCGGCTGGGACGAAGCCTTCCAGGCCATCGGCGCGCAGCTCAAGGCGCTCGATCCCAAGTCGGTCATATTCTACTCCTCCGGCCGCGCCAGCCTGGAAACGTCCTATCTCTACGCGCTGTTCGCACGGGTCTACGGCAACAACAACCTGCCGGATAGTTCCAACATGTGCCACGAAACGACGTCCGTCGCGCTCAAGAAACTGATCGGGGAGGGCGTCGGGACCGTCGTGTTCCAGGATCTCAGCAATTGCGACGCCATGTTCTTCTTCGGTCAGAACACCGGCTCGAACAGCCCACGCTTCCTTCATCCGCTGCAGGACGCGGCGAAACGCGGGGTGCAGATCATCACGTTCAACCCCGTGCGCGAAAAGGGGCTGGAGGTGTTCGTCAACCCGCAAAACCCGGCGGAGATGCTGACCGGCAAGGCGACGCAGATCAGCAGCCAGTATCATCAGGTGAAGGTCGGCGGCGACATCGCCGTCATCCTCGGCATCTGCAAGCATGTGTTCAGGGCTGACGACAAGGCCAAGGCCGAAGGGAAGAGGGTGCTCGACACCGCCTTCATCGCGCAGCACACTAGCGGATTTGAAGCCTTCGAGGCAAAGGTCCGTGGCACGTGCTGGGAGGACATCGAGGCCGCCTCGGGTCTGAGCCGCGTTGCGATCGAGGGCGCTGCGCAAGTCTATGTCGAGGCTGATCGCGTCATCGGGATCTACGGCATGGGTCTGACCCAGCATGTCCACGGCTTCGAAAACGTCGCCATGCTGGTCAACATGCTCCTTCTCAAGGGCAACATCGGACGCGATGGCACCGGCATCTCGCCGGTGCGCGGCCATTCCAACGTGCAGGGTCAACGCACGGTTGGCATTTCCGAGAAGCCGGAGCTCGTGCCGCTCGATAAATATGCCAAGCAGTTCGGCTTCGAGCCGCCGCGCGACAAGGGCATGAACACGGTCGAGACCTGCGAGGGCATCCTGTCGGGCAAGGTCAAGGCGTTCTTCGGACTGGGCGGCAATTTCGTTCGTGCCATCCCGGAGCGCGCCAAGATGGAGGCGGCTTGGCGCGACCTCGAGCTGACGGTCCAAGTGGCAACCAAGCTCAACCGTAGTCACCTCGTGAACGGCAAGGTCGCCTATCTCTTGCCTTGCCTCGGCCGCACCGAACACGACGAGCAGGCGAGCGGCCCGCAGGCGGTCACCATGGAAGACACGTTCAGCTGCATCCAGGGCTCCATCGGCCTGCGCAAGCCGGCGAGCGAACATCTGAAATCCGAGGTCGCGATCGTCGTCGGGCTCGCTAAGGCGACCCTGCCGCCGAACCCGAAGCTGCCGTGGGACGCCTGGGTCGGCGACTACGGGCTGATCCGCGACCAGATCGCCGAGACCTATCCTGACGAGTTCCACGACTTCAACGCGCGCATGTTCACGCCCGGCGGTTTCTATCGTGGCAACTCGGCACGCGAGCGGATCTCGAAGACCAAGAGCGGAAAGGCCGTGTTCACGGTGCCGGAGACGCTGAGCTCCACGGGGTTCGATGACGCGCCGGGCCGACATCGTCTTCTCACGATGCGCAGCAATGACCAGTTCAACACCACGATCTATGGCTACAGCGATCGGCTGCGGGGCATTGAGGGCACGCGGGATGTGCTGCTGATGAATCCCGAAGACATCCGGCGCGCAGGGCTCTCCGAGGGACAGATGGTCTCTTTGATCAGCGATGCCGATGACGGCGTCGAGCGGGAAGTCGGGCCGCTGAAGGTCACATCCTTCAAGCTGCCGGATGGCTGCGTCGGCGCGTACTACCCCGAAATGAATCCGCTCATTCCGTTGTCCCACCATGACATCCATTCCAAGACACCCGCCGCCAAGTCGGTGCCCGTCCGCATTCGCGCGTGAGCTCGCAGGAGCAAGCTGCGAAAGGGGGAGTGAATGCAGCTGTTCCGCCCGGGCGCGAATACGATTGCGCTGCTGATCATGGCAGCGATCGGCGCAGCTCCCGTGCTCGCGGTCGGCGTCTCCTACGAAGTGATGCGCTCGCCTTACATCACCGACCAGAACATCACCCGCAACCAGCCGGTGCCGTTCAGTCACGAGCATCACGTCTCCGGCCTTGGACTCGACTGTCGCTACTGCCACACCTCCGTCGAGAAGGCGCGCTTCGCCGGCATTCCGCCGACCGAGACCTGCATGACATGCCATTCCCAGATCTGGACCAATGCGGAGATGCTGGCGCCCGTGCGTGAGAGCCTCGCGAACAACACGCCGATCTCCTGGCAGCGCGTGCACCGGCTCCCTGCCTATGTGTACTTCGATCATTCGGTCCACGTTGCCAAGGGCGTCGGCTGCACCACCTGTCACGGCGACGTCGGGCAGATGCGGTTGATGCGGCAGGCGGCGCCGCTCACGATGCAATGGTGTCTCGATTGCCACCGCGCGCCCGAACCTGATCTGCGGCCGCACGAGGCGGTGTTCGATCCGAAGTGGCAGCCGCCCCCGAACCAGGCCGAGATCGGGCCCAAGCTTGCCGCGAGCTATCACATCAACACCGGTCACTTGACGGACTGCACCGTATGCCATCGCTAAAGGAGTTACCGACCCGCCCAGCTGCTCCTGGACTCAGTCGGCTCAACCGGCGCCAGGCGCTCAGCCTCCTGGCGACTAGCCTGGCCAGCGGGCTTGCCGCGTGCAGCAAGCCGAACGAGCAGATCATTCCTTATGTCAGGATGCCCGAGCGGATCGTTCCGGGCGAGCCGCTGAAATTCGCGACGACGCTGGCGCTCGCGGGCGTCGGACGCGGCGTGATCGTGACGTCGATCGACGGCCGGCCGATCAAGGTCGAGGGCAATCCGCGGCATCCCGGCAGCCTTGGCGCCACCGACGTGTTCGCAGAAGCTGCGGTGCTGTCGCTGTATGATCCGGACCGATCGCGCACCATCCTGCGGGACAATGCGATCGCCCCGCGGGAGGCGCTGGCGGCCGCGCTCTCCGGCGTGCGGCAGCAGGGCGGTGACGGCCTGCGCCTGCTGACCGGCCGCACCACGTCGCCGACGCTGTTGCGGCAGATCGACGGTCTGCTGCAGGCCTTTCCAGACGCAGCCTGGCATGCTTACGACCCCACCGACGACGACAACGCAAGCGAGGGAGCCGAACTCGCGTTCGGCCAGCCGCTGCGCGGCCTGCCGGAGTTCGACAAGGCCCGTGTGATCGTCGCGCTCGATGCCGATCCGCTCGGGCATGGCGCCGATCAGATGCGGAACGGGCGCGGCTTTGCGGCGCGTCGCAGCGGCGGCGTCGACTCGTTCTCGCGGCTGTACTGCATCGAAAGCGCGCTCACGCTCACCGGTGCCAAGGCCGATGAGCGGCTCGCCTTACGTCCGGAAGCGATCGAGAAATTCGCCATGGCGCTTGCGGGGACGCTTGGCGCGAACCTTGGAACTTCGGAGCTTCCGGACAATCAGCGCGCGCTGCTGCAGAAAATGTCTACCGATCTCAAAGCCCACAAGGGCGAGGCGCTCGTCTTGACTGGGCCGGCGATGTCCAAGGAGATGCACGCGCTCGCGCACTGGATCAATGCAGAGCTGAATGCCCCGATTCAACCGGTCGCGCCCACCGATCGGACGCCCGCGGGCAAGCAGGCCGGCACGCTGAAGCAGCTGGTGGATGATCTCAGTGCCGGGCGCGTGCGGCAATTGGTGATGGTCGGCGTCAATCCGGCTTATGACGCGCCGGCTGATCTGGGATTTGCGGTACATGCTCAGAAGGCGGCGTTTCGGCTGCACATGGGCGTCTACGCCGACGAGACAGCCGCGATTGCCCATTGGCACGTCCCGCAAAATCACCCGTTCGAGACCTGGTCCGACCTGCGTGCCTGCGACGGTACGGCAAGCATCGTGCAGCCGCTGATCCGGCCACTGTACGAGACTTTTTCGGATCATGAGCTGCTCGCCTGGCTCGCCGGCGAAGCCGACGCAAAGGCCTACGATCTGGTGCGGCAGACTTGGCAAAACAGCGCTCCCCAGGACTTCGAGGCGTGGTGGCAGCGCGCGCTGCATGACGGGGTCATTAGCGACAGCGCTGCGGCGCGCGTGCCCATCTCAGCGCCGAGGTTGCCGACGCTGACGCAGGCCGAGACGCGCGCGGACGAGCTCGATCTGGTGCTGCGTCCGGATCCCAGCCTGTGGGACGGCTCATATGCCAACAATGCCTGGCTGCAGGAATGTCCGAAGCCTCTCACCAAGCAGGTCTGGGGCAATGCCCTTGCGGTCAGTCCGGGTGATGCGGCCAGGCTTGGGCTTTCGTCTGGCGATATCGTCTCCGTCCAGGCCAACGGTCGGTCGATCGAAGCCGCGGCCGTGATCGAACCGGGCACCGCCGAGGGCGTGCTCGCGCTCTCGCTGGGCGGCGGCCGCGAGAAAGCTGGCGCGATTGGCGATCACGTCGGCGCCAACGCCTATGAGCTGCGAGACTCCAAGAGCCCGTGGCGGATTCCTCGGGTGTCGATACGACGCACCGGACGACGCGAGCCGATCCTGACGACGCAGAATGTCGTCCGTACGCCGGAGGAAGTGCGCGAGCTCTACCCTTTGCATCATCTGACGGAGACGCTGCCGGGGCCCGTCAGTGCTGATCAACCCAGCCTGATGCCGCAAAGCGTGCGCCCGGATGACGGCCACGCCTGGGCCATGGTGATCGACACCTCCGTCTGCATCGGCTGCAATGCCTGCGTGGTCGCCTGCCAGGCCGAGAACAACGTTCCGGTGGTCGGTCCCGAGCAGGTGGCAATGGGCCGCGACATGCACTGGCTGCGTGTCGACACCTATGACCATGGCGCGAACGACGCGCCGCAACTCGGCTTCCAGCCGGTGCCATGCATGCATTGCGAGCACGCGCCCTGCGAGCCGGTCTGTCCGGTCGCGGCGTCTGTACATGATAGCGAGGGACTGAACGCGCAGGTCTACAACCGCTGCATCGGCACTCGCTTCTGTGAGGCGAACTGTCCCTACAAGGTACGGCGGTTCAATTTTTTCGGTTACGCCAACGGCGAGGAATACGGCAATCTCGGCGCCGAATCCTATCGCGGGCAGAAGAATCCGGAAGTCACCGTGCGCGCCCGGGGTGTGATGGAAAAATGCACCTATTGTGTCCAGCGCATCAGCGGAGCCCGCCGCGCCGCCGAACGTGACAACCGGCCGCTCGGCCCTGACGAGGTGCATACCGCCTGTCAGAGCGCCTGTCCGACGCGCGCGATCAGCTTCGGCGACATGCACCAGGCGGACGCGGAGATCAATCGCGGCAAGGCCGATCCGCGCCACTACGCATTGCTCGGGCATCTCGGCACGCGTCCGCGCACCACCTATCTCGCCGACATCCGTAACCCCGCAGCGAAGGAGGGACGGACATGAGCCAGGTGCTCATTCCGCACGATCCGCGGCTGCATCGCTGGATTGCGTCGTCGCAGGCTGACGACGTCGAGGTCACGCAGGCCGTCGCCGATCCGGTCTTCACCCGGTTCGGCAAGACGTGGTGGCTGGCACTGCTGGCCAGCCTGCCGTTCGTGATCTGGCTGTTCGGCGGCATCGGCTGGCTGTTCTACCGCGGCATCGGCATCTGGGGCATCAACTCGACCATCGTCTGGGGAGTCGCGATTGCCAACTACGTCTGGTGGATCGGAATCGGCAACGCCGGCACGCTGATCTCGGCGATGCTGCTGCTGACCCGCCAGAAATGGCGTGCGTCGATCAATCGCTTCGCCGAAGCCATGACGCTGTTCGCGGTGGCGATCGCCGGGCTGATGCCGATCATCCATCTCGGCCGCCCGATCTATGCCTATTGGCTCGCGCCCTATCCGAACACGATGGCGCTGTGGCCGCAGTGGCGCAGCGCGCTGGTGTGGGACTTCTGGGCCATCGTCAGCTATCTGCTGTTCTCCATCCTGTTCTGGTATGTCAGCCTCATCCCGGACCTCGCGACGATGCGCGACCGCACGCCGTATCGTGCGGGACAGCTGATCTACGGCGCCTTCGCGCTCGGATGGCGCGGCTCGGCGCGCGAATGGTCCCGGCTGCAGACGTTGCACACCACCATGGCCGCGCTTGGCGTGCCGCTGGTCTGCTCGGTTCATTCCATCGTCGGCCTCGACTTCGCTGCCAGCCTGATGCCCGGCTGGCAGGAAAGCATTTTCCCGCCTTACTTCGTGGTAGGCGCGATGTATTCCGGCTTTGCCATGGTGGTTCTGCTGGCGGCGGCGATCCGGTGGGGCTTCGGACTCGAGGCCATCATCACACGGCGCCATTTCGACGTGATGGGCCGCGTGCTGCTGATGGCCTCCATCGTCATGTTCTATTCCTATGCGACCGAATGGTTCATGGGCTGGTATGGCGGAGAGCACAGCGACCGCGAGCTCGTACGTTTCGAATTCACCGGCACCTATGCTCCGCTGTTCTGGGCGCTGCTGGCCTGCAACTGCGCGATCCCCCAGCTGCTGTGGTGGCCGACGGCACGGCGCTCGCTGCCGATCCTGATCGCGATCGCGATCGCCATCAATATCGGGATGTGGCTGGAGCGTATCCTGATCGTCTGGAATACGTTGTCGCACGGCTACATGCCCTCGCTGTGGCGGACGTTTCACTTCACCTTCTGGGACTGGACGTTCCTGATCGCGCCGCTCGGCTTCTTCGCATTCCTGTTCCTGCTCTTCGTCCGTGTCGTGCCAAGCGTCTCCATGTTCGACATGCGTGAGCTCGCGCATGAGGAGCACGCTGCATGACCGAACGATTGCTCGCCGAGTTTCAGGACGACCGGACGCTGAGGGCCGGCCTGCAACGCGTGAGAGAGGCCGGACATGCCGCGCTGGAGGCGTTCACGCCGTATCCTGTCGAAGGATTAGCCGAACAGCTCGCGCAGGATCGCTCGATGATCCGGCCGGTGATGCTGATCGGCGGAGCGGGCACGGCGGCGTTTGCCTTGTTCCTGCAGTGGTACAGCGCCGTCATCAACTATCCGATCGTGAGCGGAGGGAGGCCGCTGAACTCCTGGCAGGTGTTTCTGCTGGTGCCGTTCGAGGTGGGAGTGTTCGCGGCCGCGTTGTCCGGCGTGATCGCGTTCTTCTATGCATGCGGCCTGCCTCGGCTGCACGACCCGCTGTTCGCTTTGCCCGGCTTCGAGCGCGCCACGCAGGACCGCTATTTCCTTCTGGTAGCAGCCGAGGACACCTCGACGGAACTGAGAGGGATGTTGCGCGATGCCGGCGCGCTCGGGGTGACGGAGGTGCGCGCGCCATGAACGCCCGGCTGCTCTCGTCCCTGGTTCTGTGCGGCGTGCTCGCGGGGTGCGGTGATCACTCGATGTTTCAGCAGAACCGCTATGGCACCTTCTCGAAGGCCGCGCTGTTCAAGAATGGCACCGAGGCCCAGCCAATCCCCGCCGGTGCGGTAGCCCAGGGCGATCTCGCCCCCGCAGAGGCGGCCAGCAAGCCTCCGGCGGTCGACATGGCGCTGCTGTCTCGCGGCCGCGAGCGCTACGACATCTATTGCTCGCCCTGCCATGGCTATTCGGGACGCGGCGACGGCATGATCGTTCAACGCGGATTTCCTGCGCCGCCGTCCTATCACTCCGATCGGCTCCGCGCGGCCGACGCGCAGCACTTCTTCGACGTCATCACCAATGGCTATGGCGTGATGTACTCCTACGCCGCGCGGGTCGACGTCCGGGACCGATGGGCCATCGCCGCCTATATCCGCGCGCTGCAGCAGTCACAACATGTCGACGTCGCTGACGTCCCGGAGCTGAGGAGCAAGCTGCCGTGATCGCTGCGCAGGGACATCATGTGTTCGGCACGCTGCGACGGCCGCGAGCGGCCGCTGGGGTTGGGCTATTGGTGCTCGCAAGCCTTGTCATGCTCGTGGCGGGGCTGTTGGGATCGCATCCGGCGCTGCCGCGCGGCTGGCTGCTTGCGTTCGCGGTCTGGAGCTGCGTGCCGATCGGCAGCATGACGTTGCTCCTCATTCATCGCCTGACCGGTGGCGGTTGGGGCAGGGCGGCCGCCCCGGTGCTGCGGCCGTTCGCAGCCATGGTGCCGCTTGTCGCGATCGCTTTCCTGCCGGTCCTTGCCAGCCTAGGTCAGATCTATCCATGGGCATCCGATCCGACACAGATCAAGCCGGATGTCGCGCGGTGGTATCTCAGCCAGCCAGCGTTCATTCTGCGCTCGGCGATCGCGCTCATCGGATGGTCGGTGCTTGGCGTGACGTTTGCGCTGGACGCTGGCGGTCGCATCCTGGCTGCGCTCGGACTGGCGTTTTTCGGGCTGATGATCAGCCTCGTTGCGGTCGATTGGTATCTATCGGTGGAGCCGCATTACGTCGCTACTGCTTTCGCGTCCATGATCGCGATCCAACAGATTCTCGCGGCGCTGGCTGTGATTGCCGTGATCTCGCCGCCTCAGCTCGAAGGCAAGGCCGTGAGCGATATAGCCGGGCTGCTGATCGCCACTCTCCTCGGCGTGGTCTATCTCGAATACATGACCTACGTGGTCGCCTGGTACGGCGATCTGCCCGCCAAGGCGGCGTGGTTCCTCAAGCGTAGCCATGGCGCAGAGATCGTGACGCTGCTGGCGAGCTTCATCGTCGGTGCGGTCCTCCCGTTCGCGCTGCTGTTGTTCGAATCCGTCCGCCGCAATCGTCTGGCGCTTCGCATTGTCGGGGCATTGCTGCTGATCGGGACGATCCTGCATCTGGCGTGGCTGATCGTGCCGGCGTTCGTCGCGCAAGGCGCCGTTGCTGCGACCGGCATCGGCGTCCTTGTTGTCCTCGCAATCACCTCCGTGCTGATCGCGGGCGAGGGCGCCTCGACGGAGGTGCGCGATGCCGACTGACGAGATGGGCGGCCGCATTATGTCGCAGCCGCCTGAGGTCGAAACCCGGATCGTCTTGGCGGTGGTCGGAGGGTTCCTGCTGATGGTCGCAGCAGCCGTGGCGGGACTTCTGGTGTTTCTCAATACCGATGTCCCTGGAGCGCTGGCTCCCAGACACGAACGTCCGTTCCCCGCGCCAACTCTGCAGACAACACCGCAAGGGGACCTCGCGAAATTCGAAGCCGCGCAGCGCAAGGATTTATCGGGTTACGGCTGGGTCGACCGTGATCGCGGCCTTGCGCGCGTGCCGATCGAAGATGCGATGCGGATGATCGCCGCTCGCGGCGAGCACGCCTATGATCCGCTGACCACGCGCTCTCAGTCACCGTCTGACGCAGGCGGAGGCAAGCCATGAGGCGAGCTCTTCTCATCGTCGCGCTGGCAGTCTGGCCCAGCGTCGCGTCGGCCGGATTGACGGAGCAGCAGATCGGCAGCGTCGCTTTCGATCCTCCCCCCGGCGCGCGCGTCCCAATGTGGCTGCCCTTCAAGGATGTTGCAGGCGAGACCGTCACGATCGGCCAAGCCATCGGAGGACGGCCGACGCTGCTGATCCCCGCCGATTTCACCTGCAAGCAGATCTGCGGACCAGCGCTGACGATCGCGGGATCCGCCTTGCAGCAGACGGGCCTCGTTGCCGGCCGCGACTACAGCGTCGTGGTGGTCGGGATCGATCCCCGCGACACGATCGAAGATGCCCGACGCTTCACTGAAGGCCAGATCGCGACAGAAGGAAACTCGGTTCTGACGGGAACGCGTGAGTCGATCGGTCAGCTGCTTCAGATGATTGGCTACCACGATGCCTTCGACGCCAGCCGCGATGCCGTGGCCCATCCGGCGGCTTTCGCAACCCTCGGCGCTGACGGTCGTGTCGTCCGGACGCTTTCGAGCCTGGCACTCCAGCCAACCGACCTGCGGCTCGCGCTGCTCGAAGCCGGGCATGGACGGATCGGCGGCTTGGCCGGGCGCATCGCGCTGTTGTGTTACGGCTTCGACGCCGTGCATGGCATCTATACGCGACGTATCACGACGGTGCTGCGGATGGCGGGGGCGATCAGCGTGGTGCTTCTCGCCTCCGCAATCGTCCTCATGCTGCTGCGCAGTTCCAAGCGCGGAGCGTCGGCATGACCTCGCCGTTCAGTCTGCCGGAAGCGAGCACCCACGCGGTCACGGTGGACGAGATCTTCTATTTTCTGCTGTTCCTCTCCGGCGCCACGGTCGTGCTCGTCTTCGGGATGATCCTGCTGTTCGCGGTCCGCTACCGCCGGGGATCGTCGGCCAAGCGCGGCCCGATGCCGGAATTCCTGCGTCGGGAGTTCGAGATCGGCTGGACTGTGGCCACGCTGCTGGGCTTTCTGTTCCTGTTCTGGTGGGCAAGCTCCGCCGATCTCAGCAGCCTGGCCGCTCCCGCGGGCTCGCTGGAAATCCACGTTGTCGCGAAGCAGTGGATGTGGAAGACGCAGCATCCGAGCGGCGCGCGCGAGATCAATGCGCTGCATGTCCCGCTCGGCCAGCCGGTTCACCTGCTGATGAGCTCACAGGACGTGATCCACTCGTTCTTCGTCCCGGCCTTCAGGGTCAAGCAGGACGTGGTTCCGGGGCGTGATACCGACATTTGGTTTCAGGCCAGCAAGATCGGCGTTTTTCCGCTGCTCTGCGCGGAATATTGCGGCACGGACCATTCGGTGATGCGCGGCAAGATCATCGTCATGCGGCCGGAGGACTATGCCAAATGGCTGGTGCAGCAGCCCGAAGGCGATGATCTCGCACATGAAGGCGCGAAGCTGTTCGTGTCCCAGGGCTGCTCCGGCTGTCATGCGCCGTCGTCGAATGTGCACGCGCCGCGGCTCGCCGGCGTCTACGGCCGCTATGTGCAGCTGTCGGACGGGCGCACGGTGAAGGCGGACGACGCCTATATCCGAGATTCCATCATGCAGCCGAAGCGCGACGTGGTCGCGGGCTATGAACCAATCATGCCGAGCTTCAAGGGCCTGCTCGACGATGGCGAGATCCAGAGCCTGACTGCCTATATCCGCTCGCTCGCGGAGGAGGGGCCTCATGACTGACGCATTGCTCGCCGGAGACCTGCCGCTGCCGCCGCGGCCCGACTATCTGCGGCACGGCTCGACGATCGCCTCCTGGCTGACCACGACCGACCACAAGCGGATCGCGATCCTCTACGCGATCACTATCACCTTCTTCTTCTTCCTCGGCGGCGCGGCGGTGACGGCGGTCCGGCTCGAGCTGTTCGAGCCGAACGGATGGCTGCTGACGTCCGATACCTACAACAAGCTGTTCTCGTTCCATGGCATCATCATGGTCTGGTTTTTCCTCGTGCCGTCGATACCGAACACGCTCGGCAACTTCCTGCTGCCGCTGATGATCGGCGCGCCGGATGTGGCGTTTCCGCGCCTCAACCTCTTCAGCTGGTATCTGACGATCGCCGCAGGCGCATTCACCGTCTATGCGCTGCTGGCCGGCGGCGTGGACACGGGCTGGACCTTCTATACGCCGTACTCATCGATGTTCTCCAACAGCCACGTCTTCGCCGCGGCGGCTGGTGTCTTCGTGGTGGGCTTCGCCAGCATCGCCACGGGCGTCAACTTCATCGCGACCACGCATATGCTGCGCGCTCCCGGCATGACCTGGTTCCGGCTGCCACTGTTCGTCTGGGCGATCTACGCCACGTCCCTGATCATGGTGCTCGCGACGCCCGTCCTGGCGATCTCGCTCCTGCTCGTGATTGCCGAGCGCGTGCTCGGATTGCCGATTTTCGATCCCGCGCGCGGCGGCGACCCCATCCTGTTTCAGCACCTGTTCTGGTTCTACTCGCACCCCGCGGTCTACATCATGGTTCTGCCTGCGATGGGCGTGGTGTCTGAGGTCATTCCCTGCTTCGCGCGACGCCGCATCTTCGGCTACGACTTCATGGTCTATGCCATGCTCGCCATCGCCGGCATCGGCTTCTTCGTCTGGGGCCATCACATGTTCGTATCCGGCCAGTCTGCGTTGGCGAGCCTGATCTTCTCGTTTTTGTCCTTCATCATCGCGGTGCCCTCAGCCATCAAGGTGTTCAACTGGACGGCCTCGCTGTTCCGCGGCCAGATCAGCTTCGAGTCACCGATGCTATATTCGCTCGGCTTCGTCGGTCTGTTCACGACCGGTGGCCTGTCCGGGCTGTTCCTCGCCTCGATCCCGGTCGACATCCACGTGACCGACACATACTTCGTCGTCGCGCATTTCCACTACATCATGGTCGGTGGCTCGGTCTCGGCGTTCTTCGCCGGCCTGCACTTCTGGTGGCCAAAGGTGACGGGCAAGCTCTATCCCGAGAGCTGGGCGAAGTTCGCAGCGATCCTGATGTACGCCGGCTTCAACATGACCTTTCTGCCCCAGTTCTTCGCGGGGTATCTCGGCATGCCGCGCCGCTATCACACATACCCCGCCGAGTTTCAGATCTACAACGTGATGTCGTCCGCCGGCGCCGCCGTGCTCGCGATCGCCTACCTGCTGCCGCTCGGCTATCTCACCTGGTCGCTGCTCTACGGTGGGCGAGCGGGCAAGAACCCTTGGGCCGCGACCGGGCTGGAATGGACCACCACGTCGCCGCCTCCGCCAAGAAATTTCGACCGGCAGCCGCGCGTCGACCGTGGTCCCTACGAGTACCACGCCGAGGGCATGTCCGCCGGCACCGACGCGCCCGAGGTGCAGAACGCGAGGGACACTCGATGAGCGACGAGAGCGCACTGCTCAGGGAGCCATGGCTCGACTTCAACCGGCAACGTGAGGCCGGCAAATTCGGCATCTGGGTGTTCCTCGGCAGCGAGATGCTGTTTTTCGGCGCACTCCTGCTCACCTACACAGTCTGTCGCATCGAGCATCCGGACGCATTTGCCGTCGCAGGGCACGAGACGAACATCTGGTACGGGACCATCAACACCGCCGTCCTGCTCACGAGCAGCCTGACAATGGCGATGGCCTCGCAGGCCGCAGAGTCGCCGGCACAGCTGCGGCGTCTCGTCCTGAATTGTCTTCTTGCTACGGCCCTGCTTGGCCTCGCTTTCGTCGTCATCAAGGGTTTCGAGTACAAGGAAGATATCGACAAGCACCTGGTGCCGGGCACCGGCTTCGCCTTGCCGCAGCCTGGCGCGCAGCTCTTTTACGGTCTTTATTGGCTGGTCACCGGCGTGCATGCCGTGCACCTCTCGATCGGCATCGTGCTGGTCAGCCGCCTGTTCTGGGAGTTCTACCGGCGCGAGCTGCCGACGCAAGCCAATCCGGAGCTCGAGGTTGCCGCGCTCTATTGGCATCTCGTCGACATCGTCTGGATCTTTCTGTACCCGCTGATCTACCTGCCGGGACGGTCGTCATGAGTGTGGGTCCCGGACAGGCGCCCGACGCGGGCCGATTATGGCGCCGAAACCTCGTCATCTGGGCGGCGTTGCTCGCGTTGCTCCTGCTGAGCCTCGGTGTCGCCTATGTGCCGATGGGGCGGATCACGGTCGCATCCGGCATCGTCATCGCGGCGATGAAGTCGGCGCTCGTCCTGCTGCTGTTCATGGAGCTGTCGAAATCGGGAGCGCTCATACGGCTCGCCGCGATCTCCGGGCTCGTCTTTCTGATCGCGATGTTCGGTCTGGCTCTGGCAGACGTGCTAACGCGCCCTTGATAGAGGCTCGACCGCTTGCCGTGATCATAAGCCGCAGCGAGATCACCAGTGCCAGTGCCAACCCGCCAATAGCAGAACGCCGCAGCTCATGGCACCCGCGAGCAACACGATAAGGCCCGTTCGGCCGCGTGGCTGGTCATCTGGCACGACCACCTGAAGGTCGTTATTGCCCGAAGGGCCGCGGAGGCGATCGGGGCTGGAGGAACGCGCCGCCTGGCCGGATATGGCGCTGGTACTGTCCTGGATCGGCTGTCCACGCCATCCAGATGCGGGGAGTGTTGGCGCGTCTATCTCCACTGGCACGCCGGCATCTTCCAGCACTGAAATGACGCCGGCGAGATCCCGCTCCGTCATCTCCGCGATCGGCAGCCGTGATTTCAGGTCATCCGCGGTCAGCACGCCGCGTTCGCGTCCGAGAGCCAGCAGCCGTTGTAGAGCCGTCGTTTCTGTCGGGTCCTGCACGACACGTACCTCGATGTAGGTGAGGCCGGCGGCGCGGCGCCGCCGGTCATCACGAGCCGTTTCACGCCTATGCGTGGTCTGCGTTCCACTTGCCCTGGTACTTGAACTCGGGAGCGGATTTCAGCTGGTCTGCGGTGGCATTCATGCTCGCATGCCATTTCTTCTGGCCTCCGTCGTAGGTGATCTTCACCGCAGACGGCTTCACGGCGACATAGTGCTCACCCATGCCGAGGAATCCGCCGACCGACACGATATAGGCCGCCGTCCGACCGTTTTGGTCGAGCGCGATGTCCTTGATCTCGCCGATGTCCTTGTTGCTGCTGTTGTAGACATCCAGCCCGACTAGATTCGAGCTCAACTCGGCTTGCGACGGGACCGTCACGTAGGTCGCGGTCGTGCTCGACGTCTGTCCGGCGCTATCAGCATTGGTCGTCGGCGCTCTCGCCGCGGCAGACTGGCTCGTATCGTTGACGGCCGTCACTTCGGTGAACTGGTCTGGGCTGATCGACATGACGACCGGGTTGCCGTTCTGATCCTTTGCGCGAACGAAGAACGAGGATGGCGAGACCCGGATGTCCGTGTAGCCGGATTTCTGCAGCATCTGTGACAGATTGCCTCGCAGGTCGGCGTGATTGTCGACCGCTTGTGCCATGACGGCCGGGCCCAAGACGACCAGGGCGGCGCCTGCAAGCAACAGCGATTTCATGTGATCCTCCTTTGTTGGTTGCTGCACGCCGACAACGACGATGTCTTCGGCGTGGTTGCATTAATTTGCGTCAAGCTGAGTTGGACGATGCTTCACAGAGCCTGCGCCGACTGGACTTTCGTGTGCATTCGACTGCTGCCCGGTGGTCCGCACTCGGTCTTGCCGCATGAGAAGGCGGCAGCAGGCGAGGATGCGTGATGTCCGTCAATAGGCTTGAAGGGGCGCGACTGCGTCCGGGCGCTTCCAGGCGGCTGGTGAGTCGGATTAAGTCAAGACGATCCGCGGGTAGCAGGATCAATTCTGCCGGCCCGCAGATCGACGCGTCGCATAGCGAATTGTCATTAGTCCCTATTGCTTGCTGCTTTGTGGAGCAGTGGCATTTCCGGCGTGAGTGCCAGACGAGCCGGTCGTGCTACCCGTCGTTCCCGATTGGCTCTCGATGTCCGCGAACATGGTCACGGAATGCGGGCCGATCACCATCGTTACCGGATCGTTGTTGCTGTCCTTGGCCGACACGATGAACGACTCAGGAACCACTTTGACGTCATTGAACCCCTGCTTTTGCAGCCGTTGTTTGATCTCGTCGGGCAGGGTCTGAGTAGTTTGGGTGGAGGCTTGCTTGCCTTGTGCGGAGCTTTGAGCAGTGCTCGCGGTGCCCTGCGCGAAGCTCGGAGCTTGGAGCATCGCCAGAATGATCAGTGATGACGCCGTCAGTCTCGTGGACATTCAATTGTCTCCCAGTGGCAGGTGGTCCTGCGAATTCAACTGTGATGTCGCATCTCAGTTCTGAGCGGAGCCAGCCGGTTCGTACGACACCGTACGCCCTCTGTCCTCGTGTCCAAGATCACGAACGAGGTCGACGGCGACGCCGGGTGCATCGATCAGGTGAACACGCTGCAAATCGGTTCGCGGCATCAAGGCACAAATCTCCGCTTCGGCCATCAGGCTGACGGCCGTCGATAAAGCATCCGCCGTAGTGGCATCTCGAGCGACCGTGCTGAAGCTGATATGCAGCTCGGCGCAGCGGCCGATTTTCGGATCGAACAGACGGTCGAACTGGCCGTCCACATCGAAGCGGAAACCATCCGCACCTGAGGTCGATATCGTGCGATCGACGAGGAAGGATCGCGGCAGCTCGATCGGAGTTCTGTGGGTCTCCGATCACGACCTCCAACGCCTGTCATCGGGCCGCATTCCGATCGTGCGAGCCTCGCCCATCTCGAAGAGACTGTGCTGCACGCCCACGCCCTGGCCGCGACGGCCAGGTTGCGCGGGTCGGTGGCCCCAATCGCATGCTTCAGGTAGCGGAGCGTCTTTGCTTGATCGTCCAGCAGGTGGGCTCGCCGGAATCGAGAGCAACGCGATGAACCCGATCGCTGAAGTTTTGAGTGTGCCCTGATTGTGCCTATGAAAACGGGGGCACATCGCTAGGTAAACGGTCTGCTAAGCTATTGAATTCCGGTGCTTAATGGTGGGCGCACAAGGGATCGAACCTTGGACCTCTCCCGTGCGAAGGGAAGCGGGATTCATGGCAGCCAAGCGGCCCAAGGGTGCGGAGGTGGGTGCCGGCCGACACCTCATGTGGCGGCACGCGAGTGTCGCCACCCATGATTGGGCCTCCCTGATCTTTTGTCGGAGAGTTTACGTTGAAGGCTCACGCATGTGTGACCTCGGCAAAAACTGCGGCGGCTTGCGGCGCACGGTTAACGCGCGAAATCGGCAAAGCCGCCCTCCGGTAAGACAACGGCGCCCCCATTATGGTGGGTTTAGCCGACTGCCTTGATCTAAATCCAATTTGGAAATGCCAGCTAAGCTATTGATAATCTTGGTAGCCAATACGGCCATTTTTTCCAAACACGCATTGAGATCATTGAATAATCAGACTGATTTTGATTCCGCCATTCGGAGGTTCGATCCCTCCCGCCCCAGCCAGGCTAGTCTTGCGAAACAGTTTGTTACGACGAAGCGGATTTTCCATTCTGAATGCGCATCGATTCCAAGCGCTTTTCTCCGCAGCGAGTCGCTAGACCAAGGTGCCCGCGTGAGGCGCACTGAGCGCGGTGCTCGAGGGAACCATGAATTGTCGCCGCAGCGTTCGATCATCCAGCAATCTCTGGTCGTCTAAGTGGTGGACGTTGGACCCTCTGATCGCCAAAGCGCCACAGACCGCCGCTCGAACACCTCACGGAATTGGCGGGTCGATTCCGGCAGCAGTTCGCCGCTGTCCCGATCGAGGATGACGGCATGCTGGCGGATCGCGTCCATCGCGTCGAGCTCGCCCTTGCGGTAGCGCGCGGCAACCACCTCCGGATCGAGCCTGGCTTTGGCGATGCGCTCGGCGCGGATGTGCTCGCGCAGCGCCTGCGTGGCGGGCATGTCGACCTCGTACTCGCAGAGCTCGGCGTCGATCGTCCTGACGACCACGCCATAATCCTTGGCGGCGCGCGCCACCGAGACGTAGTCGTCCTTGATGTCCTCGACCACGGCCGCGGGATCGCGCAGCAGCGGGTCCCCGAAGCCGCCGCCGCCGGCGGTGGGGCGCGAGAACTCGTCACCAGCGCCGATCGGCACGTCGGAGAAGATCGAGCCGAGCCGCTCCAAGCTGTCGTGGCCGGCACGGCGCAAAGTGAGGCCATGCGGCATCGACGGCAGGCCGCCTTCGATGCCCCACACCACCGCGCGTTCGCGGTCGCAGATGTAGGAGATCACGGTCTTCTCGGCCTCGAGCATGCGCGAGCTCTTCATCACGCCGGCGCCGCCGCGCCAGCGGCCGGGGCCGGGCGAATCGGTGAGGATCTCGCAGGCCGTGGTCAGGATCGGGTTGGCGCGCTCCTGGCCTTCGATCGGCTGCGACATCAAGCCGGTACCGAAGCAGGCGGTGGTGACGTTGCTGCCGTCCTTGCCGTTGCGGCCACCCCAGCCGCCGGGCAGCCAGTCGTAGAACATGAAGATCGGCTTGTCCGGCGTGCGGCCGTCGAGGCCGCCGGTGAGCAGATATTCGAGATTGAAGGCGCAGGCGAGCGCGCGATCCGGCATCAGCTTCGACCACATCTCGTATATCGAGTTCATGATCTTCTCGAACGGCATCAGGAAGCCGGTGACCGCGATCGGCCATTTGGCGTCGACGATCGAGCCTTCGGGAGCGATGATCTCGAAGCAGCGGTAGAAGCCGGAGTTGAGCGGCAGATCGGGGAAGAACGTCTTCATGCCGGCGGCGACGGCCGAGAAGGTGGCGCCGAAGGCGGAGTTGTAGATCGAGCCGATGGTCGGATGGCTGCCAGTGAAATCGTAAGTCACGCGGTCGCCTTTGATGGTCATCCTGATCCGGATCGGGATCATGCCTTCGCCGCCGGCCGGATCGCGGTCGATGAAATCCACCGTCTCCCAGGTGCCGTCCGGCAGCGCTGCGATGCGCTGGCGCGCCGAGCGCTCGACATAGTCCTGCACGGCGGCGAGGCCGGTCTCGACGGTGTCGCGGCCATATTTGCCGACCAGCCGCAGAATCTCGCGCTCGCAGACTTGCGTGGCCTGCGCCTGGGCCTGGATGTCGCCGATGATCGACGCGGGATCGCGGGTGTTGGAGGCGATGAGATGCGCGACGTCCTTGCAGAAGCGCCCGCGGTCGAACAGCCGCACCGGCGTGATGCGCAGGCCTTCGCGGAACATCTCGCGCGCGGCGACGTCGAACGAGCCGGGCACGCTGCCGCCGACATCGGACCAGTGGCCGTTCGACTGGCTGAACGCGATGATCTCGCCGTCGGCAAAAATCGGCCGGATCAGCCTGACGTCGGAGAAATGCGTGCCGCCGGCATAGGGGTCGTTGATGGCGAACACGTCGCCCTCGTGCATGTCGCCCTCGAAATGGCGCATGACCTCCTTGCAGGTGAAGTGCAGCGTGCCGACATGGACGGCGATGTCCTGATTGCCTTGCGCTGCGCATTCGCCCTTGGCGTCGTGCAGCGCGCTGGAGAAGTCATGATTGTAGATCACGAAGGAGTAGCAGGTGCGCAGCACCTGTTCGCCCATCTGGTCGACGCTGGTGATGAAGGAGTTCTTCAGCACCTCGAAGGTCACGGGATCGAGCGCCAAATCTTTGGTCATGGCCTCACTCCTTCACGCGGATGATGATGTTGAGATATTTGTCGACCTCGGCCTTAGCTCCTGGCGGCACCACGGTGGTGGCGTCGATCTGCTCGACGATGGCAGGACCCCGGAAGCTGAAGCCGCACGGCAGCTGCTCGCGTTCGAACACCGGCGTGTCATGCGCCTCGCCCTCGAACCAGACCGGTCGCCTTGCGACCGGCTCGGGGGTGACCCCGGTTGGCGCGTGCACGGCGAAGGCCGCCTTCGGCACGATACCGACGGCCTTGAGGTTGAGCCGGAAGAAGCTGACCGGCGCGCTGTCGCGGCGGAAATTATATTCGCGCTGGTGCTCGACATGAAAGCTGGCGACGAGATCTTGGATCGCTCCCAGCGGCCGCGGCGCATTGACCGCGAGCGAGCGCCACTGGCCGCGATACATCATGTCGATCGAGCGCTGCAGGACGATGTTGTCAGGCGCGACGCCTTCATGGGTGAGGCGATCCAGCGCCTCCTTCTCAATCGCGGCGAACTGCGCCTCGATGGCATCAGGATCGGCGGTAGCCGCATCGACCATGCAGCTCTGCGAGAAGTCGTGCTGCATGTCGACGAGCAGGCAGCCGAGCGCCGAGGTGACGCCCGGGTTGGGCGGGACGATCACGATGGGAATGGCGAGCTCGCGAGCGACGTCGACGCCATGCAGCGCGCCTGCGCCGCCGAACGCGACCAGCGCGAAGTCGCGCGGATCATAGCCGCGGCTGATCGAGATCAGCCGGACGGCGTCGGACATGTTGGCGTTGGCCACTTTAAGAATGGCATCCGCCGCCTCGTGCACGCCGAGCCCGAACGGTTTGGCGACGCCATCCTCCACCGCCTGGCGCGCCAGCGCGGGGTCCAGCATCACCTTGCCGCCCGCCAGACTTGTGCCCAGCCGGCCCAGCGTGACGCTGGCGTCGGTGTTGGTCGGCTGCGGATTGCCATTGCCGTAGCAGGCCGGCCCGGGATAGGCGCCGGCCGATTGCGGGCCGTTGCGCAAGGAGCCCGCGGGATCGGTCCAGGCCAGCGATCCGCCGCCGGCGCCGATGGTCAGCACCTCGATCGAGGCGAAGCGGATCGGATAGCCGAACTCGACATACCAGTCCTTGGTGACGCGCGACTGGCCCTCATAGGCCAGCGACACGTCGGTCGAGGTGCCGCCCATGTCGAGCCCGATCGAGTTCGGATAGCCGCAGAGGCTGGCGATGGTGCGGCTGGCGATCGCGCCGGCTGCGATGCCGGAGCCCGCGAGGCGGGCGGCAAAATCCTTGACGCTGGCCGGCGTCATCACGCCGCCGCCGGTGTGCAGCAGCA
The DNA here is from genome assembly GCF_054063215.1 of Bradyrhizobium sp. USDA 4353. Classification (NCBI taxonomy): domain Bacteria; kingdom Pseudomonadati; phylum Pseudomonadota; class Alphaproteobacteria; order Hyphomicrobiales; family Nitrobacteraceae; genus Bradyrhizobium; species Bradyrhizobium sp. USDA 4353. The sequence continues at coordinate 6,960,504 of NZ_JBSSGB010000001.1, read as the reverse complement.
GGAGATCGCGGGTGTAGCCGTCATGGGCGAGACGCTCGCCGAGCCTCGAGGTGTAGTCGACCACCACGGGGCTGACGACGGCGTTCGCAACGGTGGTCGAAAACCGCTCGTGCTCAAAAATCTCCGGCAGCACCTGCGAGGAGATCGAGACCGGCACGTCGGGCATCGCCTCGCGCAGGATGTCGCGCATCGCGCGCTCGTTCTCGCAGTTGAGATAGGCGTTCATGAAGCACACGGCGACGGCGGCCACATTGCGGCGCTTGAGGATGCGCGCGACCTCGCGCGCGGCCTCGACGTCGAGCGGCTCGATCACGCGGCCGGCGGCATCGACGCGCTCGGGCACGGTCAGCCGGTCGCGCCGCGGCACGTAGGGCTTCACGACGTCCTTGTAGGTGTCCCAGAGATCCTCCTTGTTGGCACGGCGGATCTCGATGACGTCGCGAAACCCCTTGGTGGTGACCACGGCGGTGCGCGGCAGCCGCCGCGTGATCAGCGCGTTGGTCGCCACCGTCGTCCCATGCGAGAACAGCGCGACGTCGGCGAGGGTAACGCCGGCCTTGGCGACACCGCCCATGATGCCGTCGATGGGATCGCGGGTCGATGCCGTCTTCTCGACGCGGATCAGGCCCGTGACCTCGTCCATGATACAGATGTCGGTAAAGGTGCCGCCGACGTCGACGGCCACGCGGAGGTGCTGCACGATAAACGGTTCCTTCGAACGTCAGATCGTGCAGATCGTAGACACCTCGCCGCAAAGCGGCTTGGCGCTCAGCGCAGAATGATTTGTACCTCCGTGCAGTCGCGCGCTGGCATCGCGCTGAAGCACATGTGCCTTCGCCCCCGCGACGGGACGAAGGCACATGCAGACGAGGGCTCAGGCGTCCGGCATGCCGGAGTCGACCCAGCTGGTGACGTCGTCGAGCGTCGCCTTGAAGCGCTTCAGCAGCTCGTCGACCTGGGCGGTCGTGATGATCATCGGCGGGCAGATCGCGATGCTGTCGCCGACATTGCGGATGATCAGGCCGTGCTGATGGGCGGTGTCGAAGAACTTCAGACCGACCTTGCCGACCGGCTCGAAGCGGGCCCTGGTCGCCTTGTCGGCGACCAGCTCGACGGCGGCGATCAGGCCGCGGCCGCGGACCTCGCCGACGAGCGGATGATCGGCCAAGCGGGCCAGCTTCTCATGCAGGTAGGCGCCGACCTCGGCGGCATTGGCGACGAGGTTGCGCTCCTCGATGATCGCGAGGTTCTCCAGCGCCACCGCGGTCGCGACCGGATGAGCGCTGGCCGTATAGCCGTGGCCGAAGGTGCCGAGCCGGTCGGACTGGTCGGCCATCGCCTGATACATCTCGTCGCTGATCAGGACCGCGGCGAGCGGCTGGTAGGACGAGGTGATCTGCTTGGAGCAGACCAGGATGTCCGGCTTGATGCCGAAACTGTCGCAGCCGAACAAAGTGCCGAGCCGGCCGAAGCCGTTGATGACCTCGTCGGCGATCACCAGCACGTCGTATTTGCGGCAGACCTCCTGCATGCGCTGCCAGTAGTTCACCGGCGGCACGATGACGCCGCCGGCGCCCATCAGCGGCTCGCCGATGAAGGCGGCCACCGTATCGGCCCCCTCGCTGAGGATCAGGTCCTCGAACTCCCTAGCCAGCCGCTCGGTGAACGCTTCCTCGCTCTCGCCGGGCAGGCCGAAGCGGTAGTAGTGCGGACAGGTGAGATGCCGCGCGAACGGCAGCGGCAGATCGAAGCCGCGCTGATTGGCCTGCAGGCCGGTGAGGCTGCCGGCGGCGATGGTGATGCCGTGATAGCCGCCCTGGCGGGCGATGAACTTCTTCTTGTCGGGCCGGCCGAGCGCGTTGTTGTAGTACCAGACGAACTTGATCGCGGAATCGTTCGCTTCGCCGCCCGAGCTGGTGAAGAACACGTGCTTCAGATTGGCCGGCGTTATCGACACCAGCTTCTCGGCGAGCAGGGTCGAGGGCTCGTGCGTCTTGTGCGCGAAGATGTGGTAGTAGGGCAGCTTGGCCATCTGCCGCGTCGCCGCCTCGACCAGGCGCTTCTCGCCGAAGCCGACGCCCACGCTCCACAGCCCGGCGAGACCCTCGATATATTCGCGCCCCTCGTCGTCATAGACATAGATGCCCGAGCCGCGGTCGATCACGATCGGCCCGATGCGTTCGTGCCGCCGCATATTAGTCGCGGGATGGATCTGGTGGGCGATGTCTTTGCTCTGCAGGGAGTTCGTGCGCATGGAGGAGGGGACTTTCTGGTGGCGGAAGCGGGCAGTCTAACGCGATCGGCGCGAAAACCATAATGTCTTCATGGGCAGGTCTTCATGGGGCGGAAGCACGATAGGCGGCGCGTGCCTCGCTAGGCGAGCGGCCGAAGCGGCTGCGGTAATGGCGGCTGAGCTGGGCCTGGTCGCCATAGCCCCAGCGATAGGCGATGTCGGCGATGCTGTCGCGGCAGCGCAGGTCGCGCAGCGCCGCGTCGCACGCCGCCAGCCGCTGGTTGCGGATATAGCTGCACACCGTGATGCCCTCGGCCTCGAAGATCTGATGCAGATAGCGCAGCGAAATGCCGCAGCGATCGGCCACCAACTGCGGCGCCAGCCGGACGTCCTGCAAATGGGTCCGGATGAACTGCTCGCAGCGATGCAGATGCGCATTGCGGGTCGGCGAGGCGTGGCCCGTGAGCACGCGCTCATCGGCCTCGACCGCCATCGCCAGCAGCTCGAGCAGATGCGCGCCGGTCACGGCGCGCGCGGCATCGCTCATCTCGTCGAGGCGCATGGCAGCGATGCGCAGGGTGTCGACGAACAGCGCGCCGACCCCGCGTGTGGCGTCGAATTGCAGGGTGGCCAGCCGCTCCGGAGCCGCGATTCGGGTGCGCAGCACCGCGCTCGGGATCTTCATCACCCAGAGCGCGGCCGGCTCGCGATGGCTGAACTCGTAAGGCAAATGGCTGCGCTCCACGAGGAAGGCGCCGGGACAGCAGCGGACATCCTTGCCGTCCTGCACGAAGCGGATTTCGCCGCGGTCCGGCACCGTGATCAAAAAACTCTCCTCGCGCTCGGCGACGAGATGATGGGGATGGCGCCGGTAGAGCAGGCCGTCGGAGACGTTGCGCGACACCGAGAGCGGACCGAGCGACCACGCCTGCAGATGGCCGTCGAGTGCGCTGCCATTGGCGAAGCGCAGATCGAGCGGGAAATAGGTCCGCGAGACGACGTCCTGCCAGTATTGATGCCGGCCGGGGCGGGGAACATCGCTGGTCGTAAAACTCGTCCGCATCGCATGCACTCCTCGGGGAACAGCAACGTCGGCAGGCGTCGTCTAATTGTCCGGTGCTCCATGCGGGCGCACCAGATTGGCAGCGCCGTTGTGGCGCTGCGACGAAGATCGGGCCCCCGGGGCCATCGCGGTCTGCATGACGAGCTACGTCATCAGCGCCGATCGCAGCTTCGCGGACAGCTCAGCCTTCTCCTTGCGTGCCGCGAGCGCGGTCTCCATATCGACCTTGATGAACTTGACCGGCGTATTCGGCTGCAATTGACCAATCAGATCCATGTCGGCGGAGATGACGGCGCCGACCTGGAAATAGCCGCCGCCCGACACCGCGTCCCGATGCAGCACGATCGGCTCGGTGCCACCAGGCACCTGGATGGAGCCATAGGGGTAGCAGGCATCGGTGATATTGGAGGGATCGGAGCCGGCGCCGAACGGCGGCTCGCGCGGCACGAATTCGAGCGGCTTGCCGCCCTTGAAGCGATAGCCGATGCGGTCGGCTTCGGGCGCGACTTTCCAGGTGTCGCTGAAGAAGCCGATGCCGGCGGCCTCGGTGATGCGATGCCAATACAGGCCCGGCATGACGCGCAGCTCGACTGGCATGCCGGCCGGAAGGCCGCGCAGCTCGGCCGCGATGCTGCGGCCTTCCTTGGGCGTGGCCGTGGCCGCGCCGACCGGCAACTCGTCGCCGGCCTCAAGCTTGCGGCCCTTGAAGCCGCCGAGCGCGCCGAGCGCGTAGGTCGAGCGCGAGCCGAGCACGACGGGCACGTCGATGCCGCCGGCCACCGCGATATAGGCCCGCGCGCCCTTCTTGAGGAAGTCGAAGGCGAGCTTCTGCCCCGCCTTCACCTTGAAGGACGACCACGTCTCCTGCGGCACGCCATCGAGCTTCGGCGGCAGCTCCGCGCCGGTCACGGCAACAACGGCATCGTCGCTGAATTCGAGCTCGGGCCCCATGAACACGGCTTCGAGCACGGCGGCGCCTTCGGCATTGCCGACGAGAAGGTTCGCGGCGATCAGCGCGTGCCGGTCCATGCCGCCCGACAGGGGGATGCCGATGTGATAGTAGCCCGGGCGTCCGAGGTCCTGGACCGTCGTCGCCAGGCCAGGCTTGAGAACCTTAATGACCATGGAGAACCCCCTCGAGCTTGCGGTTGTAGCCGTCGATGTCACGATTGAATTCGGCCAGCGAGAACGAGACGTCGCGGATGATGGGCGCGAAACGTCCGGCGTCGACGTCGGCGACGGCGGTGTCGTAGGCCTCGCGATCGATCGGCTTCCATTTCACGATGTCGCCGGGCTTGAACAGGCACATGAAGTCGCGGAGATAGCTGATGGTCTGGTTGGGATCGTAGATCGGCATCGGCGTGACGCCGTACATCTGATAGCCGCCGGCGCCGCGCACCGAATAGATGCAGCTGAAGCAGCCGCCATGGCCGATCGTCAGCTTCGGCGTATCGGTGCGCGGTCGCAGATATTTCGGCGCCTGGATCTGCCGCTGCCGCTCCACCATCTGATAGAGGAAGGGCAGGCCGGCGACGAAGCCGACCATCGAGACGAACCAGGGCGCGCTGGAATGCGCCTTGATGAAGGCATCGACGCCGTCGAGATTGTTGATGCGCGCCGAATATTCGAGATCGGTCGCCGTCGGATCCTGGTGGCGCTCCCTGAACCGCATCAGGGTCTCATGGGTCCACGGATCGTTGTAGAGTACGGGGATCTCGATGATCCGGGTGGCGATCACCGGCTCCGCCTTGTCCGCGGCCGCATCCATCCGCTTCAGCTCGGCGAGCAAATCGTCGGGCTTGATCACGTCGGGATCGAACTTCACCTGATAGGAGGCGTTGGCGGGACAGATCTCGGTGACGCCCTTGATCTTGGCCTCGCGCACGGCGTTGGTGATGAAGAGGCTCTTGAAGAACGCCTCCAGCGACATCGCCTCGTCGACCTCGGCGAAGATGTGCTCGTCGCCACCAAAGGAAAATCTGGTCTTCATGGGCTACTGGCCTCCTGTTGCGGGCGGGACGGATGTGGGGCTGAGATGGGCCGCGTTCGCTTCGAGCCATGGCTCGAGCCAGGCGGTGTGGAAGCGCGCGGCCTGCACGTCGGCATCGCGCGCGAGCGCCTCGTGCAGCGGCTTGGTCGTGAGCACGCCCTCGATGGTCAACTCGGCGAGCGCACGGGTAAGCCGGCGGATCGCGCTCGGCCTGTCCTCATCGTGTACGATCAGTTTGCCGAGCAGGCTGTCGTAGAACGGCGGGATCGTGTAGCCGGGATAGAGCATGCTGTCGAAGCGCACGCCATTGCCGCCGGGAATGCCGAGCGCGGCGACGGTGCCGGGATTGGGCGCAAATCCCTTTGCCGGATCCTCGGCATTGATGCGGACCTCGATCGAATGTCCCTTCAGGCGCACATCGTTCTGCCGGATGCGCAGCCGCTCGCCGCCGGCGATGCGGATCATCTCGCGCACCAGATCGATCCCGGTCACCATCTCCGTGACGGGATGCTCGACCTGGATGCGCGTGTTCATCTCAAGGAAGTAGAACTCGCCGCTGCGATCGTCATAGAGATATTCCAGCGTCCCGGCGCCGCGATAATGCACCGCCTTGGCGAGCGCGACGGCGGAAGCGCAGAGCTTCTCGCGCACCGCGGGAGCGAGCGAAGGCGAGGGCGCTTCCTCCCAGACCTTCTGGCGGCGGCGCTGCAGCGAGCATTCGCGCTCGAAGCAGTGGATCACGTCGTGACCGTCGCCGAGCACCTGCACCTCGATGTGGCGGGCGCCCTCGATCAGCTTCTCGACATACAGCCCGCCGTCGCCGAAGGCGGCGAGCGCCTCGGCCTGCGCCTGCGGCATCAGATGGGCGAACTCTTCGGCCGAGCGCGCCACGCGGATGCCGCGACCGCCGCCGCCGGCGGCCGCCTTGATCATCACGGGGAAGCCGGTGCGCTCGACCAGCGCGAAGGCGGCATCGACACCGTCCAACCGGCCATTGCTGCCGGGAACGGTCGGGACACCAGCCGTGGCGGCTTCCGCGCGCGCCGCCACCTTGTCGCCCATCAGGCGAATGGAATGCGCCGTCGGGCCGACGAAGATCAGGCCGGCGGCCTCGACGGCAGCCGCAAAGCTCGCGTTCTCCGCGAGAAATCCGTAGCCGGGATGGATGGCGTCCGCGCCGGTCGACTTCGCCGCGTCGAGAATGGCCTCCTGTTTGAGATAGGACTTCGACGCCTGCGCCGGGCCGATCTCGACGCTTTCGTCGGCGAGCCGCACGGCGAGCGAATCCGCGTCGGCCTTGCTGTAGACCTGCACAGTGGGAATGCCGAGCTCGCGGGCCGCGCGGATGATGCGGACCGCGATCTCGCCGCGATTGGCAATGAGAAGCTTCTTGATCGTCATGGAATCCAGAGCGCCTCAGACCTCGATCTCGGCGATCGGTTGCCCCGCCATGACGGCATCCTCGTTGTCGGCGAGGAAGCGCACGATCTTGCCGGCGGCGCCGGCCTTGACCTCGTTGAACGACTTCATCACCTCGATCAGCCCGATCGTGTCGTTCTCCGTGACGGTGTCGCCGTCGTCCTTGTAGACCGGCTGGTCGGGCGCGGGCTTGCGATAGAAAATGCCGGGCAGCGGCGAAAGAATTTGCTGGATGGCCATGAGGTCCTCGTGGGTGATGTTTGGTCGGCCGCGTCAGCGCGCCGGCAGATAGGAATGAGCCGCCTTGCGCACGGCCTGCGTGATCTCGACGGCGTTCGGCGTGTCGGAATGCACGCAGATGGAATCGGCGCCGGTCGGGACATCGTTGCCGGCGACCGTCCGGGTCATCCCGTCGGTAATCGCGCGCAGACAGCGCGATGCCGCCTCGGGGGCGTCCTTGGCGTCATGCTCGCGGGTCACGATCAGCGAGCCGTCCGGATTATAGTCGAGGTCCGCGTAGTATTCGGCGACGAAGGTGTGGCCGCGACGCTGATAGATGGTCTCGTGCAGAGTGCCCTTCATGCCGAACAGCGGCACCTTATAGACGTCGGCGGCGTCGGCGACGGCCTCGGCGATCTCCTCGATCCGCGAGGCCATGCCATACAGCGAGCCATGCGGCTTGATATGGTTCAGCGGCAAGCCCTCCGCGTCGAGGAACGCCTTGAGCGCGCCGATCTGGTAGAGGATGCAGTTGGTCATTTCCTCGCGGCCGATCTTCATCTCGCGCCGTCCGAAGCCCTGCAGGTCGGGCAGCGAGGGGTGGGCGCCGACCTTGACGCCGTGCTGCTTGGCGAGCCGGACGGTCCTGCGCATGTGGTTGAAGTCCGAGCCATGGAAGCCGCAGGCGACATTGGCAACGTCGATGAGCGGCATCAGGCGCTCATCATCTCCGAGCTTGTAGATGCTGAAGGCTTCGCCCATGTCGCAATTGATGGTGACCATGGCCCCTTCGTCCTCCCGGTTAGGCTTGCTGAATTGCGGCGAGCGGCCGCCGCGGCGGGTCTTCGCGGCGGCCGCCGTGATTTATTTCGAGACGAGGTAGTCGACCGGAATCTTGGTGGAGATCGTCCACTCGTCGACCACCTTCGGCTTACCGTTGTCGGTGCCGATGATGAGATAGCGGCCCTGGTTCTGGTGGTGCAGCTCCTTGGTGAAGGTGCGCGGCCCGAACAAAGTGGGTTCGTTGTTCATCTTTTCGAGCTCGGCGACCACCTTTTCGGCGTCCGTCGTCTTGGCGCGCTCAACCGCCTTGGCCCAGACGTCGATCATGACGTAGCCGGGATAGACGTACTGGCTGGACGGGTCGCCGCCAGTGCTCTCCTTGTACTTCTTGTTGAACTCGTTGACCTTTGGATTGGGATCGTCGCCGTAGATCGAGCCCTGCACAGGGACGTAGAAATTCGACAGGTCGGGAATCGCGTTCAGCCAGTAGCTGCCGTCCATGCTGGAGCCGTTCAGGATCATCGACTTGATGCCTGCGGCGCGGATCTGCTTCACCGCCGAGACAGCGCCCGGCATCATCGTGCAGAGCATGATGGCGTCGGGCTCCTTCGGCAGGCTCTTGATTCGCGTGATCTGGGACGCGATCGAGGCGTCATCGTTCTTGAAGGTGTCGCTGCCGACGAGCTTGGCCTCCTTCAGGTTCGGCATCTGCCAGTCGAAGCCGTCGCAGATGCCCTTGTTGTAGACGGTCCAGCTGTCGAGCAGCCGGTAGAAGGTGCGGGCGCCCTTCTTGTTGTAGGCCCATTCGGACATGCTGGCGCCCTGCACGGCGGCGAGCACGGAAGCCGAGAAGGCGAACGGGCCGACGCCCTGGATGCCGGCTTTGACGGACTCCGCGCACAGGAAGAACGAGACCTTGCCGGCAGCCTGCGCCTGCAGGGCGGCGGGCGCGCCGAAATCGTAGTCGCAGGAGACGACCACCAGATCCGCGCCCTGGTCGAGCACGGCGAGGCCGGCCTTGGCGCCTTCGGCCTGGTCGGTCTTGGTATCTGCGGTGACCACCTTGATCTTCTTGCCGAGCAGGCCGCCGGCCTTGTTGATCTCGTCAATGCGGATCATCGCCGCATCCTGCGCCGGCTTGTCATAGGCCTGCATGAAGCCGGACGCCGCGGTCGCAAAACCGACGACGATCTCGTCGGCCGCCTGGGACGGCGCGCCCCACAGCGCCACCAGCACGGCGAGCCCTCCCGCCAACTTCGTCACACGCATCACGCTTTCTCCTCTGTTCACGGGTTTAAGTGTTCAGTTGGACTCTTCCAGAGCAGGCTGAGCCGGACGCGGGACAGCCTGGCGGCGTCGCCAGAGCGGCCAGGACAATTCGCGATTGCGCGTCAGGCCGCTCGGCAAATAGATCAGGATGACGATGGTGATGACGCCGATCGCGACCTCCTGGAAGCCGTTCGGCAGGCCGAGCGTCATGCCGTTGAGGCTGACGCCCTTCTCGAGATTGCGGAACAGCTCGATCAGCACCGATGTCGCGACCACGCCGACCACGGCGCCGCTGAGGCTGTACATGCCGCCGACGACGAGCATCGACAGCGTGACGAAGGTCGTCCGCAGATAGAAGGCACCGGGATTGACGATGCTGAGGAAGTGCGCATAGAGCGCGCCCGCGAGCCCGATGATGAAGGCGGAGACCACGAAGGCGACCAGCCGCTCGCGCACGATGTCGATGCCCGACGCATTGGCGGCCACCGCCTCGTCGCGGGTCGCGCGCAACGCAAGGCCGGAGCGGGAGATCGCATAGAGATAAGCGATTGCGATCGCGACCGCGGCGCCGAGCCAGCCGTTCCAGACGGTCATGGTTGGAGGGATGCCCACGATCGAGCCCTGGCCGCCGGTGACCGAGTCCCAGTTCGAATAGACGTTGTTGACCACGCCGAGCAGTCCGAAGGTCGCGATCGATGCGGCGATGCCGGACAGCCGCATGATGATGCGGCCGACGATCAGCGCGATCAATGCGACGAACAGTCCCGACAGCGGTGTCGCGATCCACATCGAGAGCTTGGTCTGCAGCAGCCAGGCCGGCAGGCCCTTCAACGTGATCGACTTCATCATCGGCGGGATGGTCAGCCAGGCCGTCATGTAGGCGCCGAGACACATGAAGCTGATATGACCGAACGACAGCAGGCCGGAATTGCCGATGAACACGTAGAGGCCGACGACCACCATGATGTTGATGAACATCTCGACCACGGTGCGGTTGAACCCGCGGGTGCCGAACTGATAGGTGAGCGCCGCGATGACGAGCAGCAGCACGGTGAGGATGAGAGGCGTCGCGATGGTTCGCCAGAGCACCGAAGGCCGTTGCGACATGGTCAGACCCTCTGCTTGGCGGATTTGGGCGCGAACAGGCCCTGCGGGCGCACCAGCAGGACGATGATGACGGCGCCATAGACGAAGGAGTCGCGGAACACGCGCGCCTCATTCGGCAGCGTCGCCTGGAACACGACGCTGGCTGCGCCGATCAGGAAGCCGGCTGCCACGGCGCCGGGCACGCTGCCGAGACCACCGATCACGGTGGCGATGAACGCGATCAGCATCACGTTGGCGCCCATGTTGATGTCGGCGGTGCCGGAATTGGTCGCGAGGATCAGCCCGATCGCCGCCGCCAGCATGCCGGAGATGGCGAAGGCGAACAGGATGACGCCGTTGGCGCGCACCCCGAGCATCCGCGCCATGGTGAAGTTCTCGGCTGCGGCGCGCATCTCCAGTCCATAGCGGGTGCGCTTGAGGAACAACGTCAGCGCGGCCAGCACGACCAGCGTGATGACGATGGTGACCACCTGTAGCATCGGGATGCGGGCGCCGAGAATCTCCACGGGCAGGCCGAGCGTCGGCCACAAGGTGATCGATTTCGGCCGGCTCGAATACAGCATCAGCAGGAAGTTGCGCAGCGCGAAGCCGAGCGCGAAGGAGGCGATCATCATCGTCGCTGGATTCGCATTGCGGAAACGCCGGAACACGATGATCTCGGACAGCACCGACAGCCCTGCGCCGACCACTAGCAGCAGTGGTATCAAGACCCAGGCCGGCAGATTGCCGGCGAAGACGATGGCGGCTGCGTTGGTCGAGGGCCACAGCATGGCGAAGACGGAGAAGGCGATGAAGTCGCCATGGGCGAAGTTGACGAGCCGCATCACGCCGAAGATCAGCGCGATGCCCAGCGCGCCGAGCGCATAGAGGCTGCCGAGGCTGAGCGCATCGAAGACGATCTGCAGCAGTCCGGTCATGGCTAGTGGTCTCCGAACCCGAAATAGGCCTGCTTCAGGCGCTCGTCCTTGACCATCTCGCTGGCCGGCCCCTCCAGCACGATGCGGCCGCCGCGCATCAGGATCATCCGGCCTCCGGTCATCAGGGCGCGGGTCGAGCTTTGCTCGACGATCAGCAGGGTCAGCTCGCGCTGCTCGCGCAGCCGCATCAGGATCTCGTAGACCTGGTCGATGATCTTCGGCGCCAGTCCGAGCGACGGCTCGTCGATCGCGATCAGACGCGGCGAGGTCATCAGCGCGCGTCCGATCACCAGCATCTGCTGCTGTCCTCCGGACAGCATGCCGGCGACCGTGTTGCGGCGCTCGGCAAGCACGGGGAACTCGCGGTAGACCGTGTCGAGATCTTCTGCGACGCGGTGCTTGTCGGCGCGCATGCCGGCGCCGACCTTCAGATTTTCCTCGATGGTCAGCGCGCCGAATACGTTGCGCCCCTCCGGAACCATCGAGAAGCCACGGCGCGCGATCTGCTCCGGCGGTGCGGCCGTGATCTCCTGGCCGTCGAGCACGATGCGGCCGGACACCGGCGGTACCACGCCGGCGATCGCGTTGAGCAAGGTCGACTTGCCGGCGCCGTTCGGCCCGGTGACGAACAGGATCTCGCCTGGCGAGATACTGAGGCTGACGCCACGCAAGGCCGTCAGCCGGCCATAGCGGACAGTGAGGTCGTCGACGGCAAGCAGCGTCATCAGGCGGCCGCTCCGTCGACGGCGAGTGCGGTTATGGGCTCGTCGCGCTGCGTTCCCATATAGGCATGACGCACCGCATCGCTGTCGCGGATCTGCTGCGGCGGTCCGACCTCGATGATCTCGCCGGAGTCGAGGACGAAGACGCGCTCGCACAATTCGAGCACGAGCCCGATATTGTGTTCGATCAGCAGCACGCCGATGTTCATTTCCCGGGCGATGCGCCTGATGATCGTCGCGAGCTCGTGGCTCTCATGCTCCGACATGCCGGCGGCCGGTTCGTCCAGCAGCAGATAGCTCGGCGTGCACATGATGGCGCGGCCGATCGCCACACGGCGTTCATCGGTGTAGGGCAGGGCCCCGGCGATGGTGCCGCCGAGATGCGCGATGCCCAGCCATTCCATCACGCGCTCGGCCTCGCTGAGCGCATGGCGGCGGCTGTGACCGAGGCCCACACCAGTCACTTCGAGATTGTCGACGACGGTCAGCTCACGAAATAATCGGCCTGACTGAAATGTGCGCGCCACGCCCATACGGCGCAGCTTGTGAGCCGCAATACCATTGATTGTCTGCTTTTCGAGTTCGATGGTGCCGGTGCCGACCTGCTGAAAGCCGGTCAAGACGTTGATCAGCGTAGTTTTTCCAGCACCGTTCGGTCCGATCAGTCCGGTGATGCGGCCGCGCGGTACCGTCAGCGAGACGTTGGAGAGAGCCTTCAGTCCGTCGAATTGAACGCTGACATCTTGAGCAATCAGGGCCAACTCAACCGAAGCCATCGTGACGCCTCTCACACCGCGAGCAGATGGCTTGATTTCCGCATCGCGCACGGCAATTGTAAAATTCGAAAAAATGTTCGCTGATATCGGAAATTTTGATGTCTCTGACCTTCCGTCAGGTCCGGCACTTCATCGCGACGGCTGAGACCGGCAAGCTCTCCGCGGCTGCTGCGACGCTCAATGTCACGCAGTCGGCGGTGACAGCGTCGATCAAGGCGCTCGAGACCGAACTCGGCAAGAAGCTGTTCGAGCGGCACTCGAATGGCGTGACGCTCACCGTCGACGGTCAGCAATTTCTCGAACGCGCCCGCGTCATCGAAGCGAGCGTTGCGGACGCGCTGCGCGGCCCGCATCGCTGGGGAAAGCACGTCGACGGCACGCTCGATGTCGCTGTCAGCTACACGGTCGCGGGCTACTTCATGCCGGCCCTGCTATCACGGTTCTGGCGCTCATTTCCGGGCATCACCGTACGTCTCCACGAGTACGAGCGCGATGCGATCGAATTCAGCCTGGTGAAGGGACGCGTTGACGTTGCGGTCATGCTGGTGTCGAACCTGCACGACCGTGGTGCGATCCGCTCGCGGCTATTGATGCGCTCGCCGCGGCGGCTGTGGACCTGCGCCAACCATCCACTGCTTCGCCAGCCCAATGTTCGGCTGGCCGACCTCGTCGGCCAGCCTTACCTGATGCTGACGGTGGACGAGGCCGAGCGCTCGGCGATGCGGTACTGGCGGCGCACCCCGCACGTTCCCAACGTGATCTTTCGGACGCTGTCCACGGAAGCCGTACGGAGCATGGTCGCGACGGGCATGGGCATCACCATCCTGTCCGATATGGTCTACCGGCCGTGGTCCCTTGAAGGGCACCGGATCGACCTGAAGACGCTCGATGACGATATCCACACCATGGATGTCGGCCTTGCCTGGAAGAGCGGCGCGCCGCTGTCGCCGGCGGCGCGGGCTTTTTGCGAGTTCGTTGCCCTGGCCTATCCCGGATCCGAGCCGGCTCATTTTGATTAGCCCCGTTGAACAGTTCGACGTCGCCAGCCCGGCTCGGATAGACATATTCGATGGAGGCGCCGGTTCTGTCGGGTGTTTGGTGTGACCTTGAAGCGTGTTTCATCCGGAGCCAGTTGGCTTAGACGGTTTGAGACAATCACCCGAGCGGCGGTCCTTGGCGTCGACCCCTGATATAGCGCGCCGTATCCCGGAGCGGATTGGAGATCGCAGCGAGATCGGATTGCGTGCTCCATCCGAGCTTTGGAGTGGAGACGCGCATTGTAGTTGGTCCAGTGCTGACCGCTGGTCGGCCTGCGTTCGAGCGCGGTTGTTGTCTGACTTGTCGACCTCGCCGGCCACAGTCACCTGCGCTGGCTCAACTCCGATCGTTGTCCCCTGACTGTCCGCCCTTCACGCCCGACGGAAGCACCGAAATGGACAAGTGGCCCAACGACGCTTCAGATCGTTGGACCGTTTCGATGCACGCGGCTATCATCGAAGAAAGACCAAAAGTTCGTCTATCGAATGAAATCATCAGGGGGTTGGAATGGTCTGCAGATCGGCGGCGCTCGCGATGCTCGGTGTAGGACTTCTGCTCGCAGGCGCGGCGCCTGGCGTCGCGCAGCAGGCGGAGGTCAACGCGCCCGATCTCGTCCTCGTCAATGGAAAGGTTCTGACGCTTGATGAGCAGTCAAGCGTGACCGAGGCGATCGCCGTCCGGGACGGCAAGATCCTCGCGGTCGGACGCAGCGCGTCCATGCGGGCGCTCGCCGGAGCGCGCACGCAGGTGCTCGATGTCGCGGGCAAGACCGTCGTCCCAGGATTGATCGATACGCATGCGCACTTCAAGGCGGCCGGACTTGGCGACTATGTCGTCGTCATGGCCCGGGCGAAGACGGTCGCGGACGCGCTCGAAGCCATCAAGGCCTTCGCCGCCAAGAGGAAGCCGGGCGAGTGGATCATCGGCGGAGCGTGGCACCCGCCGTCACAGCTCGCCGAGAAGCGCTATTTGACGCGGCAGGAGATCGACAGCGTCGCGCCCAACAATCCGGTCTATTTGCGCACCGTCGGACATTTCTCGATGGCGAATTCGATGGCGTTGCAGAAGGCCGGCATCGACAAGACCACCCCGGACCCGGACGGCGGCTCGTTCGAGCGCGACGCGGCCGGCGAACTGACCGGCCTCCTCGTGGAGACCGCGATCGACCGGGTCGAGAAGGCCGTTCCGCCGTGGACCGAAGACGATGAGATGAGACAATTCACACTTGCCGAGGCTGCGCTGAACAGTTTCGGGATCACGAGCGCGGTCGAAGGCGCCACCGAAGCGCGCGACATCCGCACCTTGCAGAAGCTCGCCGCGTCCGGACAGGCGACGCTGCGGACGGGATTGATGTACAGGCCGGAGCCGCCCGCCGATCTCAGCGCCTGGGACGCGATGATGTCGGGCAATGGCGCGGCGTCCGGATTCGGCGACGACTGGGTCAGGTTTGCCGGCATCAAGATCTTCTACGACGGCGGCATGACGCTGAAGACGGCCCTGATGCGCGATGTCTACCCGGACTCCCACGACAACTACCATGGCATCGCGCAGCAGACGCCCGAGCGGCTGGCGCAACTCGTCTCGATCTGCAATCGCAACGGTTGGCGGGTCGGCGTGCACGTTGTCGGCGATCTCGGCATCGACCATGTGCTCAACGCCTTCGAGGCGGCCGACAAGGAAAGGTCGATCCGGGATCGTCGTTTCGTTCTGATCCATGCCAGCCTGATCAGGCCCGAGCAGATGGAGCGCGCGCGCAATTTGGGCGTCAGGGTCGATTTCCAGAACGTCTTCATGTGGGACAAGGCCGCGACCGTCGAGCGCTTCCTGGGGCGGCCGACAGCCGATCGCGCGGTGCCGACCAAGACCCTGATCGAAAAGATGGGGCTGGACAATCTCGGTGCCGGAACCGACTTTCCCGTCAACCCGATCAACCCGTTCCTCAACATGTACATCATGGTGACGCGGAAGGATCCGACCGGCAACGTCTACGGCGCGGCGGAAGCGATCAGTCGCGAGCAGGCGCTGCGCCTCTACACCTCGGCGGCTGCGCGCTACACGTTCGACGAAACGCGAAAAGGGACGATCCAGCCGGGCCGGCTCGCCGATCTCACGGTGCTTTCGGCGGACTACATGACCGTCCCGGACGAGCAGATCAAGGACATCAAGGCCGATATCACGCTCGTCGGAGGCAAGATCGTGTTTCAGCGCTGAGAACGCAAGAGGAGAGAGTGGAGCGCTGCGATCGCAAAGTCGAGATCCTGGGTGCCCTTGAGCATTCGAATCCGCTAAGGATCATCAGATTCGCCGGGCTTGGCTCCCAGCGCCCACAATCACACCACGAGTTCTCATCTTTGCGCTCAGTCCTTCGCAATGCCCGCAGCTCAGTGCGGCGGAAGACGACGTCACCCAAATACGCCACCTCACCAAAGACACCGGTTCCACGCAAGAAGCTGGCAGGGGCGCCGAAGACGGCGACGCCGAGGCTTGCGGTGTCGTCTGCATCACCTTTGGGACTTCTGGCGCTGCACCTCCTGGAGCAGTGGCAAGCGGCAGGTCGAAGCGGCCTGGTGTTTCTCGCCGAGAATGAGCGCAGAGCCGAGCGGTTGGCGTCCGTCATTCAGGTGCTCGAGCCGGCGTGCGATGTGCTCGTCTATCCCCGACTGAACACCTTGCCGTTCGATCTGCTCGAGCCGTCGCGGGACATTGCCGGCAGGCGAAGCGCCGTGTTGAGGTGTCTTGCGCGTGCAAAGAAGCCGATCCTGCTGATCACGACCACCGAAGCCATGATGGAGCGTCTGCCGCGGCCGGCGGACTGGTCGGGAATCGGCATGCTGCTGCGGGTCGGCGATGCCTTCTCCGGACAGCAGCTCGAGGCGCGCTTCACCGGGCTCGGATATGACCTTGACGACAGCCCGGACTATCCCGGCGGCGTCCTGTTCCACGGCAATACGTTCGAGATTTTCCCGGCCGGCGCGCGCGGCCCGTTCAGGGTCGAGCATTCAGGAGGGAGGATCAGGCGGATCGCCGCCTTCAACCCGTTGGATCAGGAGGTGATCTCCGAGTTCAAGGAGCTCCAGATCGATCCGATGTCCGAGCGGGTGGCGTTCAAGGAGCGGGCTCGAAACAAGGCGAGCCTGTTCGAATATTGCTCGCGAGCCAAGTGGATCGCCGATGCCGAGGTGCCCAAGCATGCGGACACATGGCTGAGCACGATCGAGGACGCAGCTCCGCGGGCCGAACGTGATCGCGCTTATGTGAGCCGTCGCGAATGGGATGTGGCGGCGAAGCGGATCGCTCTGCTGCCGCCGACGGCGTCCTACCGGGCGACGCCGGAGTTCTTCAAGGAGGCCGCGCCGCGCAAGGCGCTGCGCGCCTTCATCGAGGACGCCCGGCGCGGTGATGCGCGTCTCATCTTTGCTGCAGCGGTCGAGACGGATCTGCGGCTCATGGCCACGATGAGCGGCGTCAAGGCCGAGCATGCTGCGGATTGGGCGCAGGCCACCGCAAGGGGGAGGCGGGAAGCCGCGTTGCTGGCCGGCTTCGATGCCGGCTTCGTCCTTCCCGGGCGAAAGCCGACGATCGTCATCACCGCGTCCGACGTGCTCGGCAGCAGGGCGCATCAGCCGCAGCCGGCGAACTGGGCCTGGTCACCCGGCTTTGAAACCGTCGATCTGCCCGAGCAGGGATCGGTGGTCGTTCATCTGCAGCGTGGACTGGCCCGGCTCGGTGGCTTGCGGTCGATGGGCGCGGCCGGCGTGTCCGCGCGTGAGATGGTTCGGCTGGTGTTCGCCGGGAACGATGCGGTCCTCGTGCCTCTCGCGGAGCTGGCGCTGATCTGGCCGTACGCGAGTGAGCTCGGCGATACCTCGCTCGACAAGGCCGACGGCAGCTCGTGGCGGCCGCGGCGGGCCGCCGCCGAGACCGAGATCCATGTCGTCGCCAAGGAGCTCGCCAAGCAGAGGAGCCAGCGCCAGCGGCGGCCGGCGCCGAAGCTCGTGCCGCGGCCGGCGAGCTACGAGCAATTCGTCGCGCGCTTTCCTTATTTCACCACCCCGGACCAGGCGCAGGCCATCCGGGAGGTTCTGGATGACCTCGCGTCGGGGCATCCGATGGACCGGATCGTCTGCGGCGACGTCGGCTTCGGCAAGACCGAGGTCGCGTTGCGCGCCGCCGCGGCCACCGTACTTGCTGGAAGGCAGGTCGCGATCGTCGTGCCGACGACGGTGTTGGCGCGACAGCATGTCGAGACGTTCCGCAAGCGCTTTGCCGCGCTCGGCATCGAGGTCGGAAATCTCTCGCGGATCGCCTCGACGGCCGAGGAGCGCAAGGTGCGCGAGGGGTTGAAGAGCGGTGAGCTCAAGGTCGTCGTGGGGACGCTCGCGCTGGCCTCGAAGGAGATCAAGTTTGCCGATCTTGGCCTGGTCATCATCGACGAGGAGCAGCATTTCGGCGCGGCCGACAAGGCCGTGCTGTCGAGCCTCAACAAGAACGGCCACCGGCTCTGGATGAGCGCGACGCCTATCCCGCGCACGCTGGCGGCCGGCCTGACCGGCTTGCGCGATCTCAGCGTGATCGCGACGCCGCCCGTGCATCGTGTTCCCGTCGTGACCAAGGTGGCGCCGCTGACGGACATCGCGATCGCCGCCGCGCTGGTGCGCGAGCATCGCCGCAACGGCCAGAGCTTCCTGATCTGCCCGAGGATCCAGGAGCTGGAACCCATGCAGGCGCGCATTCACAAACTAGTGCCCGAACTCCGGATCATTTCGCTGCACGGCAGGCTGGCGACGGATGAGATCGATGAGAGGCTGATGGCGTTCGTCGAAGGCAAGGCAGACGTCCTGCTCGCGACCAACATCGTCGAAAGCGGGCTCGACATCCCTCGCGCGAACACCATCGTCGTATGCTGGCCGGAAAAATTCGGGTTGGCCCAACTGCATCAGCTCCGCGGGCGAGTCGGGCGTGGCGGCATTCGGGCGTTCGCGCATTTCCTGACCGAGGGCGGCTCCGGCCGGTCGGAGCAGCGGCTCTCCGTGCTCGAGGAGCTGAATCGCCCGGGCGCTGGCTTTGCCATCAGCGCGCGCGATCTCGACCTGCGCGGTGGCGGCGACATGCTGTCGGATCGTCAGTCGGGTCACGTGCAGGTGTTTGGCCCGACCCTCTACGGCCATCTGCTGACCCTCGCGCTGGAAGGCGATCGGGACGGGATGTCCGCCCTTTGGGTGCCGGAGCTGAACCTGCCGGTCGCCGAGCTGCTTCCGTCGGACTATGTGCAGTCGGAGGCCGTCAGGCTCGAGATCTATGCCCGCGCGGCGCGCTGCCGGACGGATGATGAGCTGGAAGAGCTCGAGGACGAGACGCAGCGCCGCTTCGGGGCCTTGCCGCCTGAAGCCAGCAACTTTTTCGCGGTGGCCAGGCTCAGGGTGAGCTGCCGGGAGCGCGGCATCATGCGTCTCGATGTCGGTCCGGAGGCAGTCGCCGCGACGCTGCTTCCCGGGAGGATCCGGAACTCGTGCTCACGCTCTCTGCAGCGCCACGGCAACCGGCTCATCTACGCTGAGCGCAGTGGTGACAATACTCTGAATAGAATCGAGAGGTTTCTCAGTCTCTTGGACGAATAGGAGACGATGCGTCGGGCGACTTTCCTCGGGATTTCGGTCGCGCTCCAGACCGCCGGTGCGGGCGAGCAGGATCCGTCGATTGCCTCCGCTGAGCGGTTCGCTTCATGCGAGGATCGCGGCCGCCGAACTCGGGCGCGCACGTAGCGCAGGAGCGCATGCGGATTGCCGCAATGAAGTGTCCCATCACTTACGTGATTGGCGGCTTCTAACTTGCGCTGTCAGAAACTCATCGAAGGGCGATGTCGCCAGCTATTTGCGTCTCAGTTATTTGATTGTTCTTCGCAGCTATCGTGCTCTGTGGACATATGGCAATTCTGCATTGACCACTGGCTCTTCGAATGGAAATACAGGCGGCTATAGTCTTATTTGTCTGCTTGAAGCCGTGTAGATAATGGGCCGCAATCGAGGTGGTATCGCGCTCGGTTATGGGGCGATTGCCTGAATTGTACGAGAAGGCCGTCAGCCGTGAAATCGAGAACCGACAGCTCGAAGCGCGTTATCAGCGTTGACATCAGGCAAGCTGGTCGGTCTCGTCTCATGCGTGGCGGATTTCAATGGCGGCATCTGCATCTGGTATCAGCCCGGCTGCTATCGGCACTTCCAAAATGAAGCCGGCGTTCGGTGCCTGGGGCGTTCCTCGTCGTTTGGGGAGTTTGATCGTTTCCCCTAGGGCTTACGCGCGGCAAAAGACGCTACTTTCGGGGCTGCGCTGGCTACGGACGCATAACCCGATCGGACTTGTCGAGGTGGATGGCTTCGATCCGTTCTGGATCGTCACGCGTCATGCGGATGTGCTTCACATCAGTCAGAGGCATGACCATTTCCGCAATGGAGACCGGTCACACACCTTGGTGCCGCGCGCGTCCGACGAAGCCGCAAGGCGGCAGTCCAACGGCAACCCCAATCCGATCCGCACGCTCGTGCACATGGATGAGCCTGACCATGCGAAGTACCGGCAGCTGACGCAGCTGTGGTTTGGTCCGGCGAACATGAAGGCGCTTGAACACCAGATCCGCATCATGGCAGTTGCCGCCATCGATCGCATGGCGGCTCACGGATCAAGCTGCGACTTCGTTCGCGACGTCGCCGTGCACTACCCGCTTCGTGTCTTGATGCGTATTCTCGGGGTTCCGGCGGAAGATGAGGCGAGCATGCTGAAGCTTACGCAGCAGCTGTTCGCGAGCGAGGATGCTGATCTCGGATATGTCGGCTCAGCCGCAGGAGATCCGGCCCGACATGCCCATGAGCTTCATCGCCTCCTGGGTGAATTTCGCGACTACTTCGTGCCGCTGCTGGAGAAGCGCCGTCGTGCTCCAGCGAATGATCTCATCAGTGTCATCGCAAACGCCAGTGTGGACGGCAAGCCGATCGACTATTTTGAGGCCGTAAGCTACTACATTATCCTCGCCACCGCGGGGCACGACACGACATCGTCATCGATCTCCGGCGGACTATGGGGATTGTGTGGCAATATCGGCGAGCTGCAGAAGGTGAGGGACGACCTGAGACAAGTGCCTCGCCTGGTCGAGGAAGCAATCCGATGGACCTCTCCCGTTCAGCACGTCATGCGGACCGCTGCCGACGACGTGACTCTGCAGGGAAACCTGGTCAAGAAGGGTGACTGGCTGATGTTGTCCTACCTGTCCGCCAATCGCGACGAGAGCGTCTTCGACGAGCCGGACAGCTTTCGGATCAATCGCGACGGCTCTCGCAGCATCGTTTTCGGGCAGGGAATTCACGCCTGTCTGGGACAGCATCTCGCGCGCATCGAGATGCGAATCTTCTTCGAGGAGCTGCTGGCGCGGCTTACCAGCGTCGAGATCACGGGACGACCGCAACGGTCCGCATCGCTGTTCATCGGTGGGCCGAAGAGCTTGCCGATCCGCTTCAAGCTAAGTTGAGGCTGGCAAATCGCTCAAGGGAGCAATCGGGCAGCCGCATGCCGATCGCGCGGCAACGCCGCTCCGCCGAGTCGAACAGGGCCTCAGCCTCCGAGGGGTCGTCGGATAGCAATCGCAGCTGACCCAGCCCGATTTCACAGCGCGCCTGCTCCGGCTCCAATCCCAGCTCGTTGCAGATCTCGCTCGCCTGGGTGTAGTAGCTGCTGGCTTGCTCCAGGTCAGATGGCGAGCTGGAATTCTGGTGGACTTGCGCGAGAAGGCGGAGCGCATCCGCCTCGATCGCCCGATACTTGTGCTTGCGCGTCAGCTCGAGGACGTTCTCGGCCTCCTCGCGGATATCCGCGTTCGTTCCATGCATCAATCTGGCAAAGCCGAGATAGACGCTCGACCATGCCTCGCCATACGCGAACTTGGCGCTGCGCGTGTACATCTCGGCCTTTGCGAGCAGGGCGATTCCTTCCGACCCTCGTCCGGCAAGTGCATAAGCGTAGCCCAATGAGGTCAAGACCACGGGAACGAGATAGTCGATCTGACTGGCCTTGCAGATCTCAAGACTTCGTTCGAGGTGCTCAAGCGCCGGGAGAATGGCGCCCTGGTGCGACCGGACGAAGCCGGCCCACCAGTACGCCAGGACCAGATCGGCCGGCCGCTGGACCTCATCGGCGATCAGACACGCTTTCTCGGTAGCTGCAATCCCGGCCGGAAAGTTTCCCAGCCGCGCTTGCGAAGCGCCAAGCATTCCGAGCCAGAGCACGGACCCGGTCCCGGTCGTGCCGCTGCGCTGATGCCTCAGCGGGCCTTCGATCCAGCTCAGGTTATCCGCGAGCAGTGCCACCGCCTCCCGGAATTGTCCGCGCCACATATAGGCTTGCCCGAGGAAAAAGCTGGCGCTCAGTCCAATGGCGGGATCGCCGATTTCGCGAGCGATGCTGCAGGCGCGCAGGCCACATTGAATTGTCGCGTCAAGTTCGCCACGGAAGTTGTGAACGAAGGATCGCGCGACGTTGATGGATGCCAACCGGCCGCGATCGTTGATGGCGATGGCGGACAATTCCGCTTCGGTGAGGTATTGGTCGAGCGTCTCGTAATCGCCGGTCGCGCCGAACACTTGGCGCAATTTGAGCCGGATATCGATGCCCTTGCAGATATGGTCGCGGTCCTGCGGGAGATGGGTCAGCGCCTGAAGCGCAGAGTCGAAGAAGGCCCGAGCGTCACGGTAAGCGGACAGGTCCATCGCCTTGTCGCCGGCGCGGCAAAGATAGCCCAGCGCGTCTTCCCACTGCAAAGCGTGCAGCGCGTGATGGGCAAGGGTCGCCATGTGCACCTCGTCCCGATCCAGCGCTTTGAGCGCACGGAGCACTTCGGCATGCAAGGTTCGGCGCCTCGCGGCAACCATGCCGTGATAGGCAACGTCATGAATGAGAGCGTGCTTGAAGATCAGCGATCTGATGTTCGACGTTTCACTGAGAAACTGGCCGATCTTCAAATCCAACAGCGTCTCATCGAGGTCGTGCTCGTCCGCTCCCATCACGCTGGTCAAGAGCGGAATAATGATCTCCGAACCTATCACCGCAGCGACTTGCAGGAGCGCCTTTCGTTCTGGGGGCAGATTGTCGATGCGTGTCGCGATCACCGACTGGACAGAGCGAGGAATCTTGATTTCCCGAACGTCGCGTGTGAGCTCATACCCGCTCGGACCGAGCTGCAGGCTGCCATTGTCGAGCAAGGCGCGGATCGTCTCCTCCAGGAACAGCGGAATGCCGTCAGTCCGCTCGACGACGAGCGTTCGTAAGGCGGCTTTTCCGTCGCCGACGAGGGCTTCGAACAGCTTCTCCGCGGCAACTGGGGCAAGTCGATCCAGCGTGATCTCGGGAAGCTTGGGACTGCCGCTCCACTTGTGCTCATGCTCCGGGCGAAAGGTCATGATCAACAGGATGCGGCTCGTGCCGATGCGATCGATCAGGCCGTCGAGAACGTTCCTGCTTTCGGCGTCTGCCCACTGCAAATCGTCGGCCCACAGAAGGAGTCCGTTGGTCTCTGCAAGGCAAAGCAGCAGCTGATTGACGCTTTCGATCATTCTGGTCCGGCGGACCGCCGGATCGAGCGCGGACCAGTCCCCGTCAGGGTCAGGCAGATTCATGAGCGCGCGGAGCGCCGGAAGCGCGGCGGACGCAGCGTTGGGCAGGGAGGCGAGGCGGAGGCGCAGATGCTGCTCGGCCTCCGTGGGCGAGGCATCGTCTGCGATGTCGCACCATCCGCGCAGCATATTGGTGATGGCGAGGTATGGCGTCCCGCGCTGGAATTCGACGGTAGCGATCTTCAGGACAGTCCAATCCGAAAGTTCGGCACCGGCCATGAACTCATGCACCAGTCGTGATTTTCCCGTGCCGGGCTGGCCGCGGACCGCGATCGCCTGACCTTCACCAGCATTGGCCTTGTCGAATGCCCGCCGCAACTCGGCCATTTCGAGCGTTCGTCCGACGAAGGGCGAAAGCCGCCGCGCCGCGGAGACGTCCCATCGTGTCCGAGCCCCCGTGCGTCGGGTAATCTGATGGACCCGGACGGGTTGATGAAGTCCCTTCACGGGCAGGAGTCCGAGTGGGCGCGCATCGATGAACCCTGAAGCCAGGCGCACGACATCGTCTGTGCAATAGATCGTGCCAGGTGAGGCCATCTGCTCCATGCGTGAGGCCAAGTGCACCGTCGGGCCGATCGCGTCATAGTTGACCGAGAGATCGTTGTGGATCGCCCGAACCAGGACGTCGCCGGTGTGCAGCCCGACCCGGAGCAGGATCTGGGAGCCGCAGATCTCGCGGACGTCCTTCTGCATGTCCAGGGCGGCATAGGCCGCGCGGACAGGGCTGTCCTCGTGCGCCAGGGGGGCGCCGAAGAGCGCCATGATCCCATCCCCCTGGATGCGATTGATCGTCCCGCCATAGCGGTGGACGGCCCTCACCATTGCCTCGATCGGACGGCGGAGGAATTGGTCGGCGTCCTCCGGATCAAAGCCGTCAATCAGGGCTGTCGAGCCCTTGATGTCGGCGAACAGCACGGTGATCTGCTTCTTTTCTCCCTCGATCAGCGTGCGGGTGTCCAGAATGCGTCTGGCCAGATCCGCAGGAAGGTGAATCGGGGCCGTCATATGGTCCCAGTCCTGCGCAAGTACCATTCTCGGAGGCTCTGCCGCCAACAGGCTCCCGCATTTGCCGCAAAACTTATCCGATAACGGAGCTTCAGCCCCGCATTGATCGCAAGCCCGTCGCACCGATGCGCCGCAACTCTCGCATTGGGAGCTATCGGGTGGGGCGTAGGAGCCGCACGCGGGGCAGTTCATTGAGAGTCCTGAAAGATCGTGCTTTCTGCGAACTTATATCTGCCTTGGCTCCGGCATCAAGGCGGATATTCGGTGTCCGTCAGCCAATGTCTTTGTGCCACGAGCAAATTTGCGACAATTTGAGATTGCGGGAGTGCCTTGTTGTACCAAGCGGTGGCTTGCGCGCCGGGCTTTCGAGCATGCCCACACGGACCAGACGCGCCGGACGCGTGCAGGCATTGTGCAAATTGTTGGGGGGAAACGCGCAAGTCCAGAAGCGTCGATTGACCGTATGTTAGCCCATTGTAGGGTCGAGCCTGGGACATTTCGTCCCTAATTCAAAGGTGGGACCGATGACGAGGACGACAGTCAGGCTTTATCCTGGCAGGTCAGACATTAACGCGCAATTTTCTGCGGCAAACCTTCGCAAGTCGCTTGCCGACTTCAAGAAGATCAAGACGGCTGGTGGAGACTATCCATTCGGCGCGCTCACAGCTCTGTTCTATCGATTGAGCGCGAGCGAGAAGGAGGTCTGGGAGAACGACCTGAAGATTTATCCGAAGGCCGTGCAGGACGAGATCAAGCGGCATGTGATCGCCGCGCTGACTCATGTCGACGAAGAGGGTAAGGAATCTCCCGTGCCGCTCTCGATTAGTTGGAAGGCCGGCGAGAAGGCGGTCGTCTCGACCTACGACGCTGATCGGGGATCGTATAAGGTCGAGATCTTCGGGTTTCCGGCCCCGGCAACGTCGTCGCTCGCCGAGCGGCGCTCGAAGCGCACGACGTGAGTGGGTTTTCTCGTCATTCGAGAGGTCGCATTTTCATTTGATAGGTTGCTCTCTTCCGATGTTTATCATTGCTGTCGCGTCGAGGCTATAAGGCTTGGTGCGATCGGTTTAGGGCTCACAGGAGCGGCGTCCTTGCAGGACGTCGCTCAAGCCTGTGCGGGTTATGTGGTCGAGGTCTGAGTTTGATCGTTGCTGCGCCAAGCTAGCTCCGCGCTCTTCCTATCGATGGACGGCACGCCCCAACCGCTCGCCAACGGAAGAGTGGATCGGTGACAACAACCCGGTCTCACGACATGCGATCATCTTCGATACGCAGCGGTTGCGCAGCGGGACGGATCTTGCGGGCTTGTCCACGTGCTGTTTTTTGTTGTGATGCTCCGGTGCGCTTGAGCGCGGCGAGAAATCGGATGGCGGTGTGCAGCGTGCGGCTGCGGCGGATGCTCTGCTTGTAGAGCAGCCGGGATCGCGTGCCCTTGGCGCCTTGCAAAATCGAGGCAGGCCGCAGCCGCGCGGCGATGCCGCTCGCTCCGACATCGAGCCGCGCGATGCCGAGCGTGCGGCACTCGAGGCCGATCCGCGCGGTCGCGATCAGGTTGGATGCTTCCGGCGGCAACGGACCGAAGCGAAGCCGGATGTCGTCCTCGATGTCGTCGATCTCGGCCGCGCTTTCGGCGTGGGCCAGACGGGCGTAGACGTCGAGCCTGGTCGGCTGGTCCTGCACGTAGTCGGTCGGCAGGAACGCCGGAAGATCGATCCGCAGCTCCGGAAGCCAGATCTCGGCGGCGCGGTGCGGTCGTCCGTTCAAGGCCCTCGACAGCAGCTCGTGATAGAGCGCAGGGCCGAAGATCTGGACATGGCCGGCCTGCTGCTCGGAGAGCAGATCGCCCGCGCCGCGCAGGTCGAGATCGCGTGCGCTGATCTCGAATCCCGCGCCGGCGAAGCTCAGCTCCTGCAGCGCCGAGATCCTCTGCTCGGCCTCCTCGCCAGCGGCATCGGCGAGCAGATAGGCGAAGGCGCGGATGCCGCCGCGCCCCACACGCCCGCGCAATTGATGCAGCTGCGACAGACCGAAGCGTTCTGCGCCCGAGATCAGGATGGTGTTGGCACGGGGAATGTCGAGGCCGTTCTCGACGATGTTGGTCGCCAGCAGGACGTCAGCCTCGCCCGCCACGAAGCGCATCATCTGCGCATCGATGTCCCCCGCCTTCATGCGCCCATGAATCATCGCGACGTCGAGCTCAGGAACGATCTGGCGGAGACGTTCCTGCATCGGACCGAGATCCTTGATGCGCGGACAGATCACGAAGCTCTGCCCGCCTCGGCCATGCTCTCGGCGCAGCGCGATCGCCAGCGTGGACTCGTTTGGTGGCGCGATCCTGGTGATCACGGGGCGGCGTTGCGTCGGCGGCGTCGCGATGACGCTGAGCTCGCGCAGGCCCGCAATGGCGCCCGCCATGGTGCGGGGGATCGGCGTGGCGCTCATCGTCAGCGTATGGACGCCCTTACGCAGCGTCGCCAGCCTGGCCTTGTCGGCGGCCCCGAAATGCTGCTCCTCATCGATGATGACGAGACCGAGATCGGCGAACCGCACGTCATCGCCGGCGAGCGCCGTGGTGCCGATGACGAGCTTCAACGCGCCGTCCTCGAGCTGCCGCTTGGTGCTGCGCGCGTCGGCCGCAGACGACAATCGCGAGAGATGACCGATGCGGATGCCGAACGGCGCGAAGCGCTGAGTGAAGGTCTGGACGTGCTGCGCGGCGAGCACCGTCGTCGGGACAACCAGCGCAACCTGGCGTCCGGCGAGAACGGTCGCGGCCGCAGCCCGCAACGCAACCTCGGTCTTGCCGAAACCGACATCGCCGCACACGATCCGGTCCATGGGATGTCCCGCACCGAGGTCCTTCAGCACGTCTTCGATCGCGGCGGCCTGATCCGGCGTGGTGACGTAGGGAAAACGCGCGACAAAGCGCTCATACTCCACAGCGGGAGCGACGATGCGCGGCGCCTCGGTGCGAAGCCGCGCGCGGATCTGCTCGGAGAGCATCTCGGCGGTACGGTCGATCTCTGCTTCGGCTTGCAGACAACGCGACGCCCAGGAGCTGCCGTCAGCCTGATCGAGTTTGATCCCGCTCGGATCGCGCGCGTAGGGCCATATCATCGCAAGCTCAGCGATCGGCACCAGGATCGCCTCGTCGCCGGCGAACACGAGACGCACCATCTCGCGCATGCTGACATCCGGCGCCGAGACGGTCTCCAGGCCCTCGAGCCGCGCCAGCCCGCGCTGCAGATGGATCACGGCGCTGCCCGGCTCGGGCGTGCTGTCGGCACCCGCGACTGTGGCCTGCTGCCGCGCCATCGGCTGGAGATGCCGGGCCCTGCTGCCGAGCACCTCGGCCGCGGTGATGACGATCAGGGGGCGGCTCGCGCCCGTCTCAAAGCCGCGGTCGAGATCGACGAGCAGCGAGGTGATCACGTCCCCTCGCATGCGTGTGGCCGCGGCCCAATCGGCGCGCCGCTCGGACTTCACCCCGGCCAGGCGCTCCATGCGGTGGAGATCGCTCTCCGCAGCTGCGGTGAAGATGATGCGGGCGCCACGCCGCCGGCAGCCTTCGATAAATCGTCGAAATGCGGTCCGCGCCGATCTCTGCTCTGCGAAGCGCGGGACCGGCTCCCCGTCATCGGTCTTTGGCAGAATTAGTCCGCGGCGCAAGGCCTGCTCCCAGGCGCTGCGGGCGATGAAGGCGCGCGCCCGACGGCCCTTGTCGACGCCGCTGTCATCGAGCGCCGCAAGCCGCATCTCCGAGCGCTCCGGAATGTCGCTGTCGACGATGATCTCGGCGCCGCTCAGATAATCGAAGATAACGGCCGCCTCCGCCTCGCCGCCAATGCGGCGTTCCGACATCGGATCGATCAGCAACGTGTCGACTGCCGCGATCTCGTTCTGATGCACGGGATCGAAAAAATGGATACGGCTGATCACGCCGTCGGCATGACCGATCCTGACTGGTCCGAGGGCGCCGGCCGGAAACAGCTCGGTGGTCTGGCCGTGAAACAGCACGCCGCCGGGATCGTCGGGGGGCTCATCGGGGGCATAGCCCAAGCTGACGAGCGTGCTGCGAAATCCTTCCAGGTCGATCGATTGCCCGGTGTCGATGCGCAGGCACGCATCGGTCCAGCACCGCGGCTGCGGAACGCGCGGCAGCATGGCCTCGACGGTCGTCATCAGCAGCGGCTTGCGCGCGTGGTCAGCGAGACGCCGCAGCACATGGGCGCGGCGTCCGGCGAGTTCGCGTGATGGCTCGACATCGTCGAAAGGCAAGGTGTCGAAGCGCGGCAGCACGAGCACGCCGCAGTCCGGATCCATCGCATGGAGGGCTGCGGCGAGGCGTTCGGCGCGGGGCTCATGGCTCGCAATGAAGAGCAGGCCTGGCGATGTCGGCCGTTGATGAGCGTGCAGCAGATGAGCTGCGATGAGGCCGAGCGAGGCCGCTGATGACGGCAGCCGTCGGTGTCGCGGTTGCGCCGTGCGGGCGGGTGTTCGTGATGTGCGTGGAGCGGGGGGCTTGACCATCCCCACGCAAACACCGCGCATCCCATCGGAGTTCCGCGTCGTCGGCGACGATCGACGCTGCGGGCGAGGCGCGGCAAAGATCTCCGCCGTCAGCCTGAGGCCGTTCGTATGTTCATTGGAACGTTGCGATGCGGCTCCGCTTAGCCGCACACGCTCACACGGGGCACACCGACATGGCAACAACATCGAAGGACATGAGGAGATTGAAATGATCACGATGAAACATATTCTCGGAGCGGTCGCGCTGACGGCGATGAGCGCGGCTCCCGCATTGGCGCAACCGGTGATCAACGACCCCGGCCGTTGCGAGGCGGAATTTCCGAACGCGAACTGCCAGAACCTCGGACCTGGCAATCCCTATACCGGCACGGGCCCCACGCTCGATAGCCGCCGCGATGTGAGCCGGTCGCGCCACTGGCGCGAAAGCCGCGCCCACGCGCGCCGTAGCGACAACGGCTTCGCGCCGGCCGAGGCTGCGGGCGACGTGGTCGGTGGTGCAATAGGTGCTGCCGGCGCGATCGCCACGGCTCCCTTCCGCCCGGTGGGTGCGTGGGACAGCGGCTGGGGCAACTCGGGCTGGGACAATTCCTACGCGATGATGGGCGGCGGCGCGGGGTGGGGCAATGGCGATGAGTCGAATGTCGGCACCTACACGGCCGGCAACGTCGCCGGCAACTGGGTCGCATGCCCGCGCGGCGCCATGGTGCAGGGCGTGGATGGCCGCAGGCACCGCTGCCGCTAACGGCAAGCAGGCGATGGCATGGCGGTCTGCCACTGCCATCGCCGCGGGGTGAGCGAGACGCGAGGCGATGTCGAGCGGAGATATCAATGCTCGCGCAGCCTCGCCGCAAGAAAGTCGGCTACTGAGGAAATATCGATCGGCTTTTCCCAATGCGGAACGTCGGCGAATTCGGGCCGTATGGACGCCTTGTCATACCCAGTCGTAAAGACGAATGGAATGTTGCGCTCGCGCAGGATGCGCGCCACCGGGAAGATCATCTCGCTGCGGACATTGATGTCGAGCAGGGCGGCATCGAACGACTGCCCGGACCGCAGCAGCGCCTGCGCCTCGTCGATATCACACATCGGGCCGATCACCTCGGCGCCGCGGCGCCGGAACTCGTCGGCGAGATCATCGGCCAGGAAATACTCGTCCTCGACAATCAGGATCGATCGTCCGGCAAATAGTTGTGAGGACGTACGCGGAATGGCCGAGCCATGATGCATGAAGTTCTCCTATGCGAATGACTGATAGGAACGACTGTTGGACAAATACCTTGTCGCGCAACGGTGAGAAATAACCAATGTTCGCCTGCCGGCGCACGAAAGGGATCGGATCTTGTTCAACCGAGACATCATCGTCATCGGCGGCTCATCGGGAGCAACCGCACCGCTGAAGGAGATTCTCGGGCGGCTGCCGCCTGATATCCCCGCCG
The DNA here is from genome assembly GCF_054063215.1 of Bradyrhizobium sp. USDA 4353. NCBI lineage: Bacteria > Pseudomonadati > Pseudomonadota > Alphaproteobacteria > Hyphomicrobiales > Nitrobacteraceae > Bradyrhizobium > Bradyrhizobium sp. USDA 4353. The sequence goes on along the minus strand of NZ_JBSSGB010000001.1, from coordinate 6,930,341 downwards.
CGGTGTTTGTCGTGCTACACATTCCCGCACGCGGAATCGGCATCCTGTCGACGGTCGTCCACGCCGCCGGCCGGCTTCCGGTCAAGCACGCCATGGATGGGATGCCGATCGAAAACGGAACGGTGTATCTCGCGGCGCCCGACCATCACCTGCTGGTGGTGAATGGCGAGATCATGCTCGGCCGCGGCCCACGCGAGAACATGGTTCGTCCGGCAATCGATCCCCTGTTCCGATCTGCTGCGCTGCATTATGGGCCCAGGGTCATCGGTATTATCCTAAGTGGTCTTCTATCAGACGGTGCGTCCGGTCTCAACGCCATTAAGCGCTGCGGTGGGGTCGCGATGGTGCAGGCGCCGACGGATGCGCTTGCTGATGAGATGCCGCGGCGTGCGCTCGAAACCAGTTCCGTCGACTACTGCCTGCCGGGCGCGGAGATTGGTGACGTGCTCGCGGGACTGACCAAGGCGCAGGCTGCCGCGGCCGGGTCGGCGCCGCCGGACATCCGCCTGGAGGTGGAGATCGCGGCCGGCGAGCGGGTCGACACCGAGACAATCGGCGCAATCAGCACGCCATCTGCCTTGACCTGTCCGAGCTGCGGCGGCGTGCTGTCTCACCTGACGGTCGACAAGCCACTCCGGTTCCGCTGCCAGGTGGGACATGCCTTCACGGCCGACGTGCTGGCCAGGGAGCAGGAGAGCAGGGTCGACGAGGCGATGCGGGTGGCGCTGCGCATCATCGAGGAGCGCGCCGAGCTGGTGCACCGGATGGCTGAGGATGCGCGCGCCAGCGGCCGCACCGCGATTGCCGAGATGTACGACGACCGATGCGTCGAGTATCGGCGGTATGCCGATCTGATCAGGCAGGTTGTGCTCAAGTCGCTCGATCTGCCGGCAACAGGGGGGTGAGAGATGGGGAGCGATGCCCCGATGTTTTCGGCCGAGACCATTGCGGCCGAGATCCGCGCCGAGGAGATCCAGCTGCGCAAGGCCGCCGCGGACATTCTGAAGGGGCAGACGCGGCTGCGCAACCAGGAGCGGCTGGTCGCCGACATGGGCCAGCCTTGCGCCAGCTCGGTTGGCCACAGGACAAAGCAAGACGCTGAGCGGCTCGCGGTGCTGATACGCGAGAACCTGGCGGAGTGGGAGCGGCATCGTGCGCTCATTCAGCAACGGCTGGCCTATCTGCGCCTCCGCCAGCAGCGCGAGCTGAAATCCTGACACGCAGGGCCGCCGGGCGGCCTGCGCGCGCCGGACCTGCGAGCGCCGGTGGCGATGCGTCAGCCGTCGCGGCGGGGCAGCTTCACGAACTGCACGCCCGTCGCACACCAGGCGAACATGCAGCCATGCCCGTCCGCGAAGTTCCTGATGCGCCCGGTCGCGACATCGTTGTAGCCGAACATCCGCTCGACATCCGCTGTCGCCAGATGCAGGCCCTGGCCGGGAACCAAACGGTCCAGCTGCATTTGCAGAATCGGTAGGCTGAGTGGCTCGGTCATGGCTCAACGGGTAGAGGAAACCGGCACCATCGATGTTGCGGCAGATCAAGCCGCGCGGGCCGGATTCGTCGGCGGAAAGCATGCTTTCTTGCTGCGTTGGCGGGGTCCTGCGGCTATTTTGTTTGCAGGACGGATCGGCTAGTTTCTTTCTGTTTTTGGCTGAGGCGGATTTGATTTGCGACAGGGTATGACGACCGAGGGCGTGTCTCAATCTGGCGACAAGAAGCGGCGGCCGCTGGTGATCGGTGTGGGCGCCTCGACCGGCAATACGGCGAGCCTCGCCCGGTTCCTGTCCAAGGCCGCGCTCGATCAGGATCTCGCCATGGTGCTGGTGCTGCAGCATCGCGAAGCGCTCGACGAAGGCTGGCTCCGCGAGGTGCTGCAACCGCTCGAGAGCGTCCGCCTGCGGGATCTCGAGGATGGCGCCGAGCTCGAAGGTGAGTCGATCTATCTCTGCCCGGCGAACATGATCGCGACCTTGCAAGACAACCGCGTCCTCCTGCGGCAAAGCCCGCAGGCGCCCGGCGAGCGCGCCACCATCGACAGCCTCCTGGTGTCGCTCGCCGAGGAGCGCGCGGAGCAGGCGATCGGCGTCATCCTGGCCGGCACCGGCGGTGACGGCACGCTCGGCGTCGCCGTGCTGAAGGATCACGGCGGGCTCGCGCTCGCCGAGCGCCTCGCGGACGAGGGGGAAGAGGAGCTGCAGGACAGCAGCCGGGCCGCCGCGATCGCGGATTTCGTGCTGCCGGCCGAGGACATTGCGGACCACATCCAGGTCTACGCCCGTCACCTGCGCCGGCTCGAGGAGCGCCAGGGCTTCGACGAGGTGCTTGCCGCGGCCGCCGCCTCGCTCGGCCGCATCGCCGACATCCTGCGCAACAAGACCGGCAACGATTTTCACGGCTACAAGCAGAACACCTTCCTGCGCCGCGTCCAGCGCCGCATGCAGGTGGTGCAGATCAGCGACATCGCGGCCTATGTCGATTTCCTCCGCAACGACAAGGACGAGGTGCAGCACCTGTTCAACGACCTCCTGATCGGCGTGACCGAGTTCTTCCGCGACAAGCGGGAGTTCGAGGTGCTGGAGCAGGACGTCATTCCGCAGATCTTCGCCGGCAAGCAGAGCGGGCAGCAGATCAGGGTCTGGGTGCTGGGCTGTGCGACCGGCGAGGAGGCCTATTCGATCGCCATCCTGCTGCGCGAGCATGCCGCCAAGCTCGACGCACCGCCCACGTTGCAGATCTTCGCCACCGACATCGATGGCCGGGCGCTTGCCGCGGCGCGGGTCGGCCGCTACCGCACCGACATCGAGGCCAACATCACGCCGGAGCGGCTGGCGCGCTGGTTCGTGCGCGAGGGGGACACCTATTGCGTGGTCAAGGAGCTGCGCGAGATGTGCATCTTCTCCCAGCACAACGTCATCAAGGATGCGCCGTTCTCCAAGCTTGATTTGGTATCGTGCCGCAATCTGCTGATCTATCTGAACGCCGAGTTGCAGAACCGCGTCATCCCGCTGTTCCACTTCGCGCTGCTGCCGGGCCGCTTTCTGTTCCTCGGCAATTCGGAGAACGTGACGCGGCATCCAAAGCTGTTCGCGCCGGTCGACCGCCGTGCGCGCATCTTCCGCAAGCTCGACAGCGGCTCGCGGCTGCCGCCGGAATTTCCGATCAGCACGGCTGCGGGGCGCGCGACCGTCGAGATGCCGACGATCCGGACGGCCAACGCCGATGTCGGGCTCGAGCGCAAGGCGCAGCGCATCGCCGAGCGCTATGCGCCCGCCTATGTCATCACCGACGGCAACTTCCAGATCCTGCACTTCTCCGGCCGCACCGGCCGCTTCATCGAGCCGACCGCGGGTGCTGCGACCTTGGATCTGCTCAGCCTTGTGCATCGGGACCTCAGGCTCGAATTGCGCACGGCGCTCGGCCATGCGCGCGACTCCAACCAGATCGTGCATGCCGACCAGGTGATGCTCGGTGTCAACGGCCATACGGTCGGCGTCGACATCACCGTCGAGCCGGTCGAGGACGGGGCCGACGGCCACCGCAACTTCGTCGTGCTGTTCAAGGATGGCCCGCTGCGTCCGTCCACCGCGCTGCCGAGCGGCAACAGCGCGCTGGTGCGCAGCGAGCATGTCGAGCGGCTCGAAAGCGAGCTGCGGGCCACGCGCGAGCGGCTGCAGGCGACGATCGAGGAGCTCGAGAGCACCAACGAGGAGCTCAAATCCTCCAATGAGGAATATCAGTCGCTGAACGAGGAGCTGCAATCCGCCAATGAGGAGCTCGAGACCTCGCGCGAGGAGCTGCAATCGGTCAATGAGGAGCTCACCACGGTCAATGGCGAGCTCGCCCATCGCGTCCAGGAGCTGACGCGCGCCACCAGCGATCTGAAGAATTTCCTCGAAAGCACGCAGATCGCGACCGTGTTCGTGGACAACGATCTCCGGGTGATGAACTTTACGCCCGCGATCACCCAGGTGCTGCATCTGGTGGAGACCGATGTCGGCCGCCCGATCGCGCATATCAAGGCCAAGATCCCGATCGAGGAGCTCTACGAGGACATCCGCCGGGTGCTGCGCACGCTGGCGAGCGCAGAGCGCGAGCTGACGGCACCCGACAGCGGCACCCGATACATCGTGCGCATGCTGCCCTATCGCAGCGTCGACAACTTCATCGCCGGCGTGGTGATGACCTTCATCGACGTGACCGCGATCACCCGCGCCGAGGAGCGCCAGCGCCTGCTGCTGGCCGAATTGCAGCATCGAGTGCGCAACACGCTGGGCGTGGTCCGCTCGATCGCGCGGCGATCGGCGCAGACCAGCTCCACGGTCGATGAATATGCCGCCCATCTCGACGGCCGGCTCGGGGCGCTGGCGCGCACCCAGGCGGCGGTGACGCGCGATCCGGAGGCGGGGGTCGATCTCGAATATCTCCTGGCCGACGAGCTGATGGCCTACAAGGCGCGGGAGGGCGAGCAGGTGCGCATCTCCGGCCCGTCGATGCGGCTGCAGCCCAAGGCGGCCGAGACCCTGTCGCTCGCGATTCATGAGCTGGCGACCAATGCGGTGAAATACGGCGCGCTGAGCCAGCCGGCCGGGCGCGTCGATATCAGCTGGCACATCGACGAGAGCGTCGATCCCAATGAGCTGGTGTTCGAATGGCGCGAGAGAGGAGGACCTGAGGTGAAGCCGTCGAAACGAAAAGGCTTTGGCAGCGAAATCCTGGAACGGACGTTGGCTTTCGAGCTGAAGGGCAAGACGCAATTGTCGTTCAATCCAGCGGGCCTGCAATTCCAGATCATCCTTCCGCTCAGCCGCAGTTTCGTCCAGAGCCCCGCGACATCACAGCGATGAGTGGCCGAGGCATCAGCGCGTCCACGGCGGATGTCGTGCTTCGCCGGCTGCGCGCGTTCCGCGCGATCTCCGACGAGGCGGCGGCAAAGCTCGAACAGGCCGTGCGCGGCCATGTCATGGTGGCCTCTGCCGGGCAGGAGCTGGCAAGCGAAGGCGACGCCGCGGCCAGCATCCGCATGGTGCTGACCGGCTGGGCCGTGCGCTACAAGGCGCTGGAAGATGGCCGCCGGCAGATCGTCAACCTTGTCCTGCCCGGCGACACCTGCGATGCGCAGATTTATCTCGTGAAGCGGCTCGATCATTCGATCGCGGCGCTGACGCCGGTCAGCTATGCCGAGCTCGACCGCGAGCGCTTCGAGAGCCTGATCGCCTGCGACCGCAAGCTGGCCGAAGCGTTCTGGTGCGAGACGCTCTCCAACGCTGCGATCCAGCGCGAATGGACCTTGAACCTCGGCCGCCGCGACGCCTATGAGCGCGTGGCGCATCTGCTGTGCGAGGTGATGACGCGGCTGCGGGCGGTGGGGCTCGTCGACGGTGACAGCTGCGCGTTTCCGATCACCCAGATGGATCTCGCCGACGCCACCGGGCTGTCGGTGGTTCATGTCAACCGCACCCTGCAGGAGCTGCGCTCCGCCGGCCTCATCGTGCTGCGCGACCGCACGCTGACCGTGCCGGATTTTCAGGCGCTGATGGACGCGGCGCTGTTCGAGCCCGATTACCTGCATTACGCATCCTCCGACTGATGGCGCGTGGCGCGTCGGACCAGGCGACGTTGTGGTCGTCGGTCGCTGACGCTTGCGTCTGGCGTGGCTCGAAGTCTCGGCATGCGCGTCACCGGCTCGCAGCGCCAGGGAGCGCCCGAGTTGATCGGAGATGTCCGCCCTCGGGATCATGAGGGCACGGGGAATGCCGGGCGCTGGCCGCACCCATGGCCCGCCTGCAGAAAAGAAAGCAGGCGGCAGTCACCACAGGTTCAGCCGAGGCATCCCGGCATTCCCCGCGCGATGGTTGGGCGGCTTATACGCACTCTCCCCGGGGACCGGGCTGTCTTGCCCCCGTCACGGACGGCTCATCATGACCATCCGCTTGGCCTCAGCGTCGGGAGACCAGGACCATGCGACTTCGCCGGCGCGCGGCCTCGTTCGTCCGCATGGCCTGAGGCCACGCTGCGAGACCCTCGCACCCACCGCATCCCACCCCGCGCGTCGTGACGATCGCGATGCGCCCCTCATGGCGAGGCGGGACGAGCGTAGATAAGCATGAATTCGGAAAAAAGGAAAGCAAAATCTTTTTACCGAGGGCTGGACAGGCCCTCAATTCCAAGACATCGCGCGCGGGATGAACTCCCGCGCGACCATCATCGCGCTGTCCTCGCACAGCTCGAGCGCGAGCTTCTGCGCCAGCATGACGTCGCCGGCGGGCAGGTCGCCGATCGGCACGAAGCAGACACCGCGGCGGACCCGGCCGCGCTCGTCGAGCAGGCAGACATTCATCGCCGTGCCGTTGAAGATGCGATAGCGATGGCCGCTATGCGAGCCGACGACATCGAAATAGCCGCGCGAGCAGAACTGTTTCCATTGCATGGGCGTCAGCCATTGTTGCAGCAGACGCCGCGCGCGGCCGGCCGGCGTGCGGTGGACCCGGTGCTGGTTGTACAGGGTCCGCACCGCGCGCCGGCGCCGCAGGGCACGCTGCTCCGATCTGAGAACGCCGAACATGACCGGTCGTGCTAGCCGCCCACGAGCCGCGGGAAGAACACGCATTCCTCCACGCGCGGATCGAATGAACGGATGATCTCCACACGTCCCGGCGCGAGGCGCGCGGTCGCCGTGAAGCCGCGTCCGGTCAACTGCCGGAAGCGCCGCTCGGCCTCCGCCACCTGCGCCGCGCTTGCCGGATCGAACGCGTAGCGGCTGTCGCCTGTTCGATCCATCACGATCTGGACTGCCATGAGAGCCTCCCTTTCGGCTGTGAGCTGTCGGACGTCTGGGACCGCAACAGTCGCCGTGGGCAAGGGTTCCTGTGTGAATCAGCGCGAACAGGCTTGGCGGCCTGGCCATGGTGCCGGTGCGGATGCGCATCTTGGCAGCGGCCGGCCGCGCTTTCGTCATTGTCGCATCGACGCCTGGCGGCGACAGCCTGAATGTTGCCCCGCTGCGACCATCGCAGCGCTCAGCTCACGCACCGCCGTGGATAGGAGCAGGCCATATTTGGTGCGCTACCTTAAAGGGATTCCAGCGGATGCGGAGCCGAAATCATTTGATCAGCGCCGGACGATCAGCATGATGCCGGCTCTCGATTGATTTGAGTGGCCAACATTCCCTGTCGTTGCAACGTCCGGACCGATCTCTGACACGCCGGAGCAGGTCTGCTTTTCAAGCCGCACTCGTGCACCCTGCGATCGTTGTCTGTTTGTTTCTGGATTTGTTTTCGAAGGCAGACGATCTGGCGCGCGGCGGGGCGCGCTTCGGCAGGTGATGACGCAAGGTGGGTTCGAGCGCAATGCGGGTTTGGGTTCAGGTGCACACATGGACATCGCTGATCAGCATGATCTTCATGCTGATGCTGTGTCTGACGGGACTGCCGCTGATCTTCCATGACGAGATCAATCATCTTATCGAGGACGAGATCGCAGCGCCTGCGATGCCGGCGGATACGCCCCTTCTGCCGCTCGATCGCCTGATCGCCGCGGCCAGGCAGCAGCTGCCGGAGCAGCACGTGCTGTTCGTCTCCCTAAAGGCGGCTGAGCCGCTCGTGGTCGTCGCGCTGTCGCCGACCGTCATCCCGGTGCCGGGACAGTTGCATCGCGTGACGGTCGATGCCCGCACCGCCGCCGTGCTCGGCGAGGAGGCGCCGCATCAGGACGTGATGGATGTCATCCTGCGCATTCACCGCGACATGTTCACGGGTCTCGCCGGCGAGCTCTTTCTCGGCCTGATGGGGCTCGTGTTCGCGGCATCGATCGTCTCCGGCGTCGTGGTCTATTGGCCTTTCATGCGCCGGCTGCAATTCGGGACGGTGAGGAACCGCTCGGCGCGGCTCAAATGGCTCGACCTGCATAATCTGCTCGGCATCGTCACCGTGAGCTGGACGCTCGCGGTGGGGATCACCGGCACCATCAACACGCTCGCGGTGCCGCTGTCCGAGCTCTGGCGCGCTCAGACGATGCCGGCGCTGCTCGCGCCCTATCAGGGCAAGCCGCTCGCCGAAGCGAAGTCGGTCGAGGCCGCGGTCGATGCGGTGCGCACCGCTCATCCGGATCGCCAGGTCGCATCGGTGACGATGCCGACGACCACGCGGTTCGGCAGCCCGCAGCACGTCATCGTCTGGACCAAGGGCAAGACGCCGTTCACCGCGCGCATGTTCTCGCCGGTGCTGGTCGATGCGCAGGACAGCACGAAGATGGTGGCGCCGGAATTGGCCTGGTATCTTCGGGCGCTGCAAGTGTCGCGGCCGCTGCATTTCGGCGATTATGGCGGGCTGCCGTTGAAGATCATCTGGGCTCTGCTCGACATCATCACCATCATCGTGCTGTGCAGCGGCCTCTATCTCTGGGTGGCCAAGCGATGGGGCAGCAGGCGCAGGACCGCCGGCGTGCCCGCGCAGGCGGCCGCCGCCGCGCTGTCGCCATGAGTGTCCCCATGAGTTCGTCCGCGACATCGGCGGCGCGCCTGCCGCAGCTCTCGATCTGGCAGGTGTTTCGGGCGCCGCTGCTGATCGGCCTCGTCGCCGCGGCCGGCCTCGCCTTCGGCCTGTTCGGCGAAGGCCTGTGGGACGGCCTGTGCTGGCTCGGGCTGTCGGTGCCGGTGCTGCTGTCGCTGATCTATGGCACGCGATGGACTCGTCGCGTGAAGCCCGGCGCTGACGACCGTCACGCCGACGTAAGCGACGCCGCGCGCTGAGCGCTCGCGCGTCGCCCGTCGAAGACGGGCATCTGCCTTCTCGGAATTGTGCTGCGGTCCTCGCGCCATGCGAGCGTATCGGCGTTCGATCGCGTGCGTCGCTTCATCCAGCCATCGATCACAGATGATGCTTGCTCTCGTGTGCAAGCGATGCCGCTGCTCGCCTGCGAGCAGCGGTGCGTGACGCGAGCGGACACGCGGTGCGTGCACCTCTCGTCACAAGTGCGAGCATGATTCGTCCCGTCTGCGGCGCGCGTGCAGCAACATCGCAGCAAAAATTTGTAGACTGATGAGTTAAAATTGTTCAAGAAGGTCTGGCCTGACCGAGAGTTGAACGATGAGATCTCGGTCGCGTCGAGTCGGACGACGAGATTTGCATCGTCGTCGTCTCATCCTGCGCTTCTTTGGAAATCTTCGAAGAAGCATCAGCGAAGAAAATCCCGCTGTAACAACAATCCCTTGAATCGCCTTCGCGAACAGTCGTGTCGCTCGTTAGACGAGTTCTACGCGGCAGGACGCCATCCTCAAATACCTGTGTGTTAGGAGCGCCGACGAACCAAGTTGGAACTTGGAATGATTGGGGTGTCGGAATGGTTTGTCGTGCGAAGCATAAAGATTTCAGGTTGACGATGTCGTGGGGGCTCGTGAGCTCGTTGGCGCTCACTCTGGGGATCGGTGGCGTTCAGCCGGCCTCCGCGCAGACGAAGCTTCCCGACGTGACCGTCGATGCACCCAAGCCGAAGACCCGGCAGGCCACGCAGCGCACCCAGGCCACGACCACACGCAACGCGCAGCGCCGTGTCGCCGCGCGCAACCTGCCTCCCAGGGCTCCGGTGCCCTATGTGACGCCCTCGACCGGCACCATCGGCGCGCCGCCGTCGCCCTATGCCGGCGGCCAGGTCGCAACCGGCGGCGGCCTCGGCCTGCTCGGCAATCGCGGCGTGATGGACACGCCGTTCAACCAGACGAGCTTCACCTCGCAGCTGATCCAGAACCAGCAGGCCCGCACCATCCGCGACGTGCTGATCAACGATCCCTCCGTGCGGACGGTGCAGGCGGCAGGCGGCGGCGCCGACAGCCTGTTCATCCGCGGCTTCTACTATGACAGCGGCGACTACGGCCTGAACGGCCTCGCCGGGATCGCGCCATATTACTCCACCGGCGCGAACTTCATCGAGCGCGTCGAGCTGCTCAAGGGGCCTGCCGCGCTGCTCAACGGCATGACGGTCGGCGGCACGGGCGCGTCGAGCGGCGGTGCGGTCGGCGGCAGCGTCAACCTTGTCACCAAGCATGCACCATTCGAGGACATCACGCAGCTGACGACCACCTACGCCTCGAAATCCCAGTTCGGCGAGCAGATCGATGTCAGCCGCCGCTACGGCGAGCGCAAGGAATGGGGCGTTCGTCTGAACAGCACCTATGCGAATGGCGACACGGCCTGGAATCGTCAGCACGACGAGTTCGGCAATGCGCACCTCGCGGTCGACTACCATGGCGAGAATGTCCGCGTCGACGCGGATGTCGGCTACCAGGCCGATCAGCTCAACCCGCCACTGCGCTTCTTCGGCGTCGGGCCGGCGGTGACGAGCATTCCCGCGCCGCCCGCGGCCGGCACCAATTTCCAGGTGCCGTGGGCTTATTATGCGCCGACCGATTTCTTCTCGACTGTGAAGGGCGAGGTCGATCTCAATGACCGCATCACCGCCTATGCCGGATTCGGCTATCACGACAGCAACATCAATTACCGCTATCCGTCGCCGACGCTTGCGAGCAATGCCGGCTTGTTGTCGGGCACGCCGGGATCGGCAAGCGAAACCTACAAGACGTTCGCGGGCGAGGCCGGCCTGCGGATGACTGCCGACACGGGGCCGATCAATCATGCCATCAATGTCGGCTACTCGATCACCGATCGCACCTATACCCAGCTGCTGGTTGTCGGCAAGAGCGCAACCTGGAGCCTCTACAACGAGCCGACCAACGTCGCGCTGCCGGGCTTTTCGACGCTTCAAGGCAATCAGCAGGTGGGTGCGGATCTCTGGAGCATCGGCGCCTCCGACACGATGTCGATCCTGAACAAGCGGATTCAGCTGACCGTCGGCGTCCGCCGGCAGACCGCCGGCACGGAGGTGACGAATTATCTCTCGGCGGCGGGGAGCAGGCCATTCGAGGATCAGTCAGTCTGGACTCCGGCCTATGCGCTCGTCGTCAAGCCGGTCGAGTACGTTTCGCTCTATGCCAACTACATCGAGGGCCTGCAGACGCCGACGGTTGTTGCCACCGGCTACACCAATAGCGGGCAGGTGTTTCCGATGGGCCAGACCAAGCAGGTCGAGACCGGCATCAAGGTCGATTTCGGCCGCATCACGACCACGCTCAGCGCATTCGACATTTCACGGCCGAGCGTCATCACGACGAGCTCGGGCACGTCGCTCACGCAGGTCATGAACGGCATTCAGCGTAACACCGGTGCGGAGTTCAACGTGTTCGGCGAGGTCACGCCGGCGTTCCGCCTGCTGGGCGGCATGGCCTATATTCACGGCGTGCAGGAGCGGACCGCGAGCGCGGCGACCGACGGCAAGCGCGCGATCGGCGTCCCTGAGCTGACCGTCAATCTCGGCGCCGAATGGGATACGCCGTTCGTACGCGATCTCACGCTCACGGGACGCGTTGTCTACACAGGCGCGCAATACGTCAATGCAGCCAATACGCTGTCTCTGCCCGACTGGACGCGGGTCGATCTCGGCGCGCGCTACACGTTCAAATCGCCCTGGAACGGAAAGCCGATTGTCGTTCGTGGCAGCGTCGAGAACGTGTTCAACAAGGCGTATTGGGCGTCCGCCTATAGCGGCGTGATCACGCTGGGCGCGCCGCGAACCTATCTGGTGTCGACGACGTTCAACTTCTGACGCGCGACACAGAAAACCCGACCATGAGGCCGCCGCGAGAAGATGCGCGGCGGCCGCTGCTTTTTGAACGATTAGTTGATCGCAATTTTCACCGAAGGCGTCTCAATAAAATTGTAGTTCGTGTGCAGGAGTAGGTCGCTTGATGTTCGATCGAATCGTCATTGACGTGCGTACTCATTCGTCGAATGCGCATGCACGCTGATGTTGAATCGTCACCGAGACGTCACCTTGGAGAGATTAAAAACTTTGAATGGCGGTATCCTTTTGACTGTCATTCTCAACTGCATTACCCCTGGTTCATCGCCATCGCTTGTTAGTAGGAGTAGCCGGACATGATGGTCTTCGACAGAGACGACGTCACCTTCACCGTCGTCGTGAATCATGAAGAGCAATACTCGATCTGGCCGACGTTCAAGGACATCCCGAACGGCTGGACCGCTGTCGGCGTCACCGGCAGCAAGAAGGAATGTCTTGACCATATCGAGCAGGTGTGGACCGACATGCGGCCGCTCTCGCTGCGCAAATTCATGCAAGAGAATTCTCAGGCGCCGGCAGCGCAGTCCTGAAGCAAGAGAGGCTGGTCGCGATGCGGCTGATCTGTTTGCCCTATGCGGGAGGCAGCGCAATGATCTATGCGCGCTGGCGCCGAGGTCTTCCGGCCTGGATCGACGTCGTCCCCCTGGAGCTGCCTGGTCGCGGCATGCGCATGGATGAGCCGTTGCAGACGGATCCCGCCGCCTTGGCGGAGCGGCTTGCGGCCGAGCTGGCCGGCGAGCGATCGACAATGCCTTACGTGCTGTTCGGACATAGTCTCGGTGGCTTGCTCGCCTTCGAGGTTGCGCACGGATTGCTTGCGCGCAGCGTTCAAGCGCCGCAGATGCTTCTGGTCTCGGGCACCGAGGCGCCGGCGATGCGCGATGGCAGCCGTTGGCGGGAGCCGCTCGGCGATGACGCGCTTCGCGACGAGCTGACGAGGTTGAAGGGAACGCCTCGGGAGGCCTTGCAGAGCGCGGAGATCATGGGCCACGCCTTGCCGATCCTGCGGGCCGACTTCCTGCTGTGCGGCAACTACGTCCATCGGCAACGGCCGCCATTGCCTTGTCCGGTCCATGTGTTCGGCGGCGACAGCGACGAGACGCGCCATGAGGCGCTCGAGGCCTGGCGCGAGGAGACATCGGCGGGCTTCGGGCTCGACATGCTGCCCGGCGACCATTTCTTCATTCACGCGCAGCAAGCCGAGCTGTTGAGCCGCATCACCGCGCTGCTGGCGCGAGAGGGATCTCCGCGGCTCGCGGCCGCCGGAGCAGGGTGAGGCGCGCGTGCCGAGCAAGCGTGCGGCCTGGGCTGGAATCTTGAAGACGAGCTGATGCTGATTGGGAAGGAAGTGAGGAGGAATCATGTTTATGATGCAACCTAAAATAGATCAAGAGGCGCTTCCTTTCCTTCTGCGGGCCAGCCGTAAGCAGCAGCCTCTGACGGATGTCGTCAGCGAGCTGCGCGACATGATCCAGCGCCAGCTGTATGCGAGCGGCGGGATCCTGTTCCGCGATTTCCATCTCGAGGGGGCGGAGGGATTCAGGAGCTTCGCCGCAAGCTTCGGTGATCCGCTGCTCACCTATGAGTTCGGCTCGACACCGCGCACGCAGGTCAGCTCCGGCGTTTACACGTCCACGGAATATCCGCCGCACCAGAGCATTCCGCTGCACAATGAGCAGGCCTATACGCGCGACTGGCCGATGAAGATCTGGTTCTACTGCCAGCAGGCGGCGCAACAGGGCGGCGAGACGCCGATCGCCGACAGCCGGCTGATCTACCGCGACATGCCCGATGCGATCCGCAGCCGCTTTGCCGAGAAGGGCGTCATGTATGTCCGCAACTATGGCAGCGGCCTCGATGTCGACTGGCGGCAGGTGTTCGGCACCGAATCCAAGGCGGATGTCGAGGCCTATTGCGCCTCTCATGCGATCACCTGCGAATGGAAGGACGGCGATGAGCTGCGCACCCGGCAGGTCTGCCAGGGTACCGCGGTCCATCCGGTGACCGGGGATGTCGTGTGGTTCAACCAGGCGCATCTGTTCCATGTCTCGAGCCTCGCACCGGAGGTGCGCGACAGCCTGCTCGACATCGTCGGTGATCCCTTGGAGCTGCCGCGCAATGCCTATTACGGCGACGGCTCGCCGATCGAGGATGCGACGCTCGCCGCGGTGCGCGGCGTGCTGGACCGGCACAAGATCATCTTCCCCTGGCAGACGGGCGACGTCGTGATGTTGGACAACATGCTGACGGCGCACGCGCGCGAGCCGTTCAAGGGACCGCGCCGCGTGATCGTCGCGATGGCGCAGGCTCACCGGCTGCAATGAGCCGCCGCCGCGCCTGCTGACCGAACCCACGCTGCCACCGGAAATCCAAAGACATGCGCCCAAAAACTCTCGTCGAACGACTGCGTGAGCACGCCTCCTTGCGAGGCGACCATCTGGCGCTGCGCTTCATCGAAGGCGATGCTGTCGTGGGAGAGCTGAGCTTTGCCGCTCTCGATCAGCGCGTTCGGGCCCTTGCCGCGCAATTGCAGGAGCTCGGCGGCGTCGGCGAGCGGGCGGTCATCCTGCTGCCGAGCAGCCTCGACTACGCGGTGGCGTTCTATGCGTGCCTCTATGCCGGCGTGATTGCCGTGCCGGCCTATCCGCCCGAGGGCGGCAAGGAGCGCTATACGAATCGTCTGGAGGGCATTCTCAACGACGCGGCGCCCCGCTTCATCCTGACCGCGACCGGCTTGCGCGACACGATCACGGCGTCTCTCGGCCAGACCGCTACCCATGTCATTACCGTCGACGCGGTGGCGGCGGATCAGGCGTCATCCTGGCGCGAGCCCCGGCTCAAGGCCGATGCGATCGCATTCCTTCAGTACACGTCCGGCTCGACGTCGCAGCCGAAGGGCGTTTGCGTCACCCACGGAAACCTGGTCGCCAACGAGATCGCGATGGAGGCGGTGGCGGGTGCGACCACGGACGACGTCTTCGTCAGCTGGTTGCCGCTCTATCATGATATGGGACTGATGGGCGGCCTGCTGAATCCATTGTTCACCGGCTACACGTCGGTGCTGATGTCGCCGCGCAACTTTCTGGAGCAGCCGCGCCGCTGGCTCGAAGCGATCCATCGTCATGGCGGCACCGTCAGCGGCGGACCTGACTTTGCCTACGCGCTATGCACGGATCGGATCTCCGACGAAACGATCGCACGGCTCGATCTCAGCCGCTGGCGCTACGCGTTCTCCGGCTCCGAATTCGTGCGCCGCGCGACCCTCGATCGATTTGCCGAGCGCTTCCGTCCTGCGCGCTTCAATTCGCGCGCGCTGACGCCGTGCTACGGCCTCGCCGAAGCGACCTTGCTGGTCACGGCCGGCGATCGCGGCAATCAGGCGGCGTGCCATACGCTCGATCCGGTCGCGCTGGCCAGCGGACGCGTTGCCGAGGCGGGTGAAGGCACGGCGCTGATGGTCTGCGGCGTCGCGGCCGAGGATCACGCCGTGCGGATCATGCGGCCGGATGCGTCGTGCGAAGCCGATGCGGACGAGATCGGCGAGATCTGGGTCGCGGGCCCGAGCGTGGCGAAAGGCTATTGGAAGAACGCGAAGGCCACCCGGCAGACCTTCGTCGAGAGAGACGGCTCACGTTGGCTGCGCACCGGCGACCTCGGCTTTCTCCGCGACGGCGCGCTCGTCGTGACCGGCCGGCTCAAGGACCTGCTGATCGTCCGTGGCCAGAACATCTATCCGTTCGACCTGGAGCAGGCCGTCGAGACCGGTGTGAGCAAGGTCCGCAGGGGACGCGTGGCGGCATTTCCCGTCGAGATCGACGGCACCGAAGGAATCGGCATCGCTGCGGAGTTCAGCAGGACGCTGCTGAGGCGCACGCCGTCCGATGTCCTGATCAAGGCGATCGGCGACGCCGTCATGCGGCAGACCCAGGAATATCCTGCCGTCATCGTGCTGTTGAACCCGCAGGGCATGCCGCTGACGACCAGCGGCAAGCTGCAGCGCTCGGCGTGCCGTGCCGGCTGGATGCAGGGAACGCTCGACAGCTTCGCGGTGTTCGCGCGAGGACGCGAGGCGCCTGACCGCGCGGGTGCCGACGCCCTCACGGAGACCGAGCGCGCGCTTGCGCTGATCTGGCAGGACGCGCTTGGGATCGCGACGGTCGGCCGCGATGATGACTTCTTCATGCTCGGCGGCAATTCGATTGCGGCCGCGCAGATCGCCGGCCTGGTGCGCGAGCGCCTGCGGGTCGAGCTCGACCTGCGCAGCTTCTTCGACACACCGACGCTTGGCGCTCTCGCTGCCCATATCGATGCAGTGGGCCAAGCCGCCGATGTTTTGCCGCGCCGCTACATGCCGCGGCGCCCGATGCGCGCCGGCTGCTGTCGCCGGCACAGGAGCGGCTCTGGTTTCTCTGGAGCATGGACCCGGCCAGCACGGCCTACACGGTCGCCTGCGTGATCAGGTTCGATGGCGCGCTCGATCAGGCGCTGCTGGTGCAGGCGCTCAGCGAGATCGTCGCGCGTCACGAGCCGCTGCGAACCACCTTTGCGTCGCAGGAGGGGCGGGCGACGCAGGTCATTCATGCCGCTCAGGAGGTGCTGGTCGCCGTCGAGGATCTGCGACGCTGCCCGGCGGCCGATCGCGCCACGCGTGCCGCGGCGCGGATTCGGGACGAACTGGCGCAGCCGTTCGATCTCGTCAATGGCCCGCTGTTGCGCGCGGTCCTGGTGCAACTGGCCGACGATCGGCATGAGCTGCTGCTCTTGGCGCATCACATCGTGGCCGACGGCCTGTCGCTCGACGTGCTGCTGCGCGAGCTTTCGGTCATCTACGACGCGCTTCGGCAACGAACAGCCTTGCCGCCTGGCCCGGCGCTGCAATACGCCGACTACGCCACCTGGCAGCGCACCTGGCTGTCCAGTCCAGAGGCAGATCGGCAGATGGCGTATTGGCGCGCGCGCCTTGGCGAGACGCACGAGCCGATGACGCTGCCGTTCGATCGGCCGCGGCCAGCGGTTCAGAGCTATCGCGGCGACACGCTGCATCTCGAGATCCGGCAGCATCTGGCCGAGCGGCTGCGAAGACTGGCCGCGGAGCAGCGCGTCAGCATGTTCATGCTGCTGCTTGCCGCCTATCAACTGCTGCTGTTCCGCTACTCCGGCCAGTCGGATCTGCAGATCGGCGTTCCCGTTGCCGGCCGCCGCCAGGCGGAGCTGGCTTCGCTGGTCGGCTGCTTCGTCAACACGCTGGTGCTGCGCGCCGATGTTGCGCACGACATGAGCTTCGCCGATCTGCTGAAGCAGGCGAAGGAAGAGGTCATCGCGGGCCTCGCGCGCCAGGATCTGCCGTTCGACCGCCTGGTCGAGACGCTCAATCCCGTGCGCTCGGGCGGACACAATCCGCTGTTCCAGGTCAAGTTCAACTACATGACGGCGCCCCGCGGCTTTGCCGCGGTGGACGGCCTGCGCGCCGAGACCCGCATCATGGATCTGGCCGGCTCGCATTTCGACCTCGCGCTCGACGTCGTCGACGGCGCCGGCGGCATGGCGGCCAGCCTCAACTACGCGACCGACCTGTTCGAAGCGTCCACCGTCGAGCGGATCGGGGCTCAATTCATCGATGTCCTGCAACAGATCGCCGAGGGCGTTGACCGGCCGCTGGCTGACTTCACCCTCGTCCCTCACGCTCGCCAGGCGATCGCGCAGGAGGTTGTCAGCTTCCCGTTCGGCGACATCCTCGGCCTGATCCGCGCCGCCGCCGCGGGGCGCGGCGACAGGATCGCGCTGCGGCAGGGGCCAACGTTGATCACGGTCGACGAGCTTCAACGCTGGTCTAACGAGCTTGCGCAGACGCTTGCGTCGCAGGGTGTCGCGCGCGAGACGCCGGTGGCGCTGTGGATCGAGCGGTCGCCGGCATTCGTCGCGGCGCTGCTCGGCGTGCTGAAGGCAGGCGGCGCCTATGTTCCGCTCGATCCGGCTTGGCCCTTGGCGCGCGTGCAGCGCATTCTTCAAGATGGGAACATCCGCACGCTGATTGCGACCGGCGACCGTCTCGCAGCCGCCCAGGCGCTGGATTGTCTGGTGCTCGACGCCGAGCAGCGCGATGGCCGGGGATCCGCGGCATTTGTTCCTCGACCTCTTCATCCGGCGCAGACCGCCTACGTCATCTACACCTCGGGCTCGACCGGGGCGCCGAAGGGCGTCGCTGTCTCGCATGGGGCGCTCGCAAACTACGTGCAGGCGCTGCTGACGCGGCTACAGCCGAATGCGCACGCCGGCATGGCGATGGTCTCGACCGTCGCGGCCGATCTCGGACACACCGTCTTGTTCGGCGCGCTGGCGAGCGGCGCGACGCTGAACCTGCTCCCCGCTGACGCGGCCTTCGATGCCGATGCGTTCGCGCAGGCGATGCGGGACGGGGAGGTCGGCATCCTCAAGATCGTCCCGAGCCATCTGCGTGGCCTGTTGCAGGCGCGTCGCTCTGCGGACATGCTGCCGCGCGATGTGCTGGTGCTGGGCGGCGAGCCCTGCGATCCGCGCCTGATCGCAGATGTTCGTCAGTTGCGGCCGCAATGCCGGATCGTCAATCACTACGGCCCGACCGAAACCACGGTGGGAATCACCACCCATGAATGGAGCGAGGCCACCGGCGCGGTCGTGCCGGTCGGGTTGCCCCTGGCGAACCTGCGCGTCCATGTGCTCGATGATGCCTTGAACGCCGTGCCATGCGGCGTCGCCGGCGAGTTGTATGTCGGCGGCGCAGGCGTTGCGCGGGGCTATCGCGGCGCACCGGGGCAGACGGGCGAGCGCTTCATTCCCGATCCGTTCGGCCCGCCGGGCGAGCGTCTCTACCGCACCGGCGATCGCGTGCGCTGCGACCATCAGGGACGGATCGTCTTCCTTGGCCGCGGCGATGATCAGATCAAGCTGCGCGGCTATCGGGTCGAGCCCGCCGAAATTGCGCGGGTGATGATCTCGCTCGACGGCGTGGCCGATGCTGTGGTCGTGACCCGCGCGATCGATGCCGGGCAGGACCGGTTGGAGCTGGTGGCCTATTGTGTTGCGTCGCCGGGGGCGGCGTTGCAGCCGGATGCGTTGCGGACGCAGCTCGCAGCGCTGGTCCCCGACTACATGGTGCCGGCGCGCGTGATCATGCTCGACCGCCTTCCGCTGACGGCGAACGGCAAGCTTGATCGGGCCGCGCTTCCGCAGCCCGACGCCCAAGCCGTCGTCTCCTACGCCGATCCCGTTGGAGAGGTCGAGCAGACCATCGCGGCCGTATGGCGCGAGGTGCTCGGTCGGGATCGCATCGGCCGCAACGACAATTTCTTCGAGCTCGGCGGCGACTCCATTCTCTCCCTGCAGATCATCGCACGGCTGCGCAAGCGCGGGCTCGTCCTCACCCCGAAGCAGGTGTTTGCGCAGCAGACGATCGCGGCCCTGGCCGGCGTGGTTGTGACCACCTCCACACGGGCCATGGCGGCGCCGGCAGCAGCACCCAGCGTCGTGAACGCCGGTGCTGCGGAGCTGCTGCCAATCCAATTGCGGTTCTTCGCCGAGCCGATCGGCAACCGCGATCACTTCAACCAGGCGGTTTTGCTGACGCCACGTGATCGCATCACGTGGAGCGTGCTGCAGTCTGCGCTCGCTGCTGTCGTCGCGCATCACGACGCGCTTCGCACGAGCTATCGGCCAATGGGAGAGTCCTGGCAGGCGGAGCTTGTCGCGGTGCCGGCAGCCGCGGACGTGCTGTGGATCCGCACGGGCGTGCAGCCGACGGACCTTGGCGCGATCGCGTCAGCCGCGCAGGCAAGCCTGTCCTTGGCATCGGGAGCGCTGCTGCGGGCCGTCGGTGTCGACATGGTCGACGGCAGCCAGCGCCTGCTGATCGCGATTCATCATCTCGCGGTCGATGGCGTGTCCTGGCGCATCCTGCTCGAGGACATCGCCACGGCGTGCGAGCAGCTCGCCGCCGGATCGGCCGTCAGCTTGCCGGGCCGCAGTGACTCGCCGTCCTCCTGGGCGCAGCGACTGCGCGCACATGCGACCTCCGACCGGCTGGTTGCGGAGCTGCCGTTCTGGCTGGCCGCTTCTCAAGGCGGCGAGCCTGTTTGCGACGATGATCACGGTGGTGCCGACGTCGAGGCCGAAGCGGAGGAGGTGGTGCTCAAGCTGGATGCGGAGCTCACTGCGCAGCTTCTCGAGGCTGCGCCTTCGGCCTACCGCACCCGCATCAACGACCTGTTGCTGGCCGCGCTCTCACGCGCGATCTGGAGCTGGTGCGGCCGTGATGATGTGTCGATCGAGCTCGAGGGCCATGGCCGCGAGGACATCTTTGCCGATGCCGATCTCACGCGGACGGTGGGATGGTTCACCAGCGCATTCCCGTTCCGTCTGAAAGGTGGCGCCAGCGCCGATGGCGACCTGATCAAGACGGTCAAGGAGGCGCTGCGCGCCATTCCCGATCACGGTCTCGGCTATGGCGTCCTGGGCTATCTCGGCAGCCGCGAGCATCGCGAGGCGCTGTCCCAACAGCCGAGCCCGCGGATCGTCTTCAACTATCTCGGCCGTTTCGATCAGGAGCTGGGCGCTGCGGCGGCGTATCGGATCGCTGCGGAAGATCCGGGCGCGATGCGGGCCAAGGACACGCCGTTGCGGGCCTGGCTCACGATCAACGGCGAGGTGCGCGATGGCGCGCTTCGCCTGGCCTTCCGCTACGGCCAGCGCCGCTATCGGCGTGCGACGATCGAGCGGCTCGCGGAGCACTACGGCGCCGCGCTGCGCAGCCTGGTTGAACATTGCCTGGAGAGCGCGGGCAGCCTGACGCCGTCGGACGTTCCGCTGGCGCAGCTCGACCAGGCCATACTCGATCGGCTCTGCGCCACGCTCGATGTCCGCAATGTCGAGGACATCTATCCGCTGTCGCCGATGCAGCAGGGTCTGCTGTTTCATGCGCTTCGCGACGGCAAGGACGACGCCTATGTCAATCAGCTCGCGGTCGAGCTGCGCGGCGTGACGCCGGCGCAGCTGCGCGACGCCTGGCAGGCGGCGAGCGAGCGGCATGCGGCGCTCCGCACCGGATTTGCCTGGCAGGTCTCCGAGGCGCCGCAGCAGGTGGTTTATCGCCGGCTCGATGTTCCCGTGGTCGAGGAGGATTGGCGCAGCCGCATGGTCTCGCTGCGTGATCGCACCGATCTTGACGCCGCTCTCGCCGATGCCGGGCAGCGCGAACGTGCCGTCGGCTTCGACGTCACGAAGCCGCCGCTGCAGCGGCTGCGGCTGATCCGGCTCGATGACGACCGGCTCTGGCTGATCTGGACGCATCATCACATTGTGCTCGACGGCTGGAGCTCGGCCCGGCTGCTCGCCGATGTCCTGCAGCGCGCGGGCGGCGCGGCGCCGCCTGTCTCAACCGGCAGATATCGCGACTACATCGCGTGGCTTCAGACGCAAGATCGGGGCGCTGCGACGACCTTCTGGCGCACCGCCTTGGACGATCTTGCGGAGCCGACGCTGCTCGCCGATGCGCTGCGCAGCAGCGCTGCGGTGGAGACGGCAGCCGGACATGGACGGTTGACGCTGGTTCTCGACGACAGTCTCGCGACGCGGCTCAGGCGGTTCGCGACCCAGCAGCGGGTGACGATGAACACGCTGCTGCAGGGTGCGTGGGTGCAGCTGCTGCGCCAGCACTGCGGTCAGTCCACCGTCTGCTTCGGCGTGACCGTCGCCGGGCGCCCGGCAGAGCTCGCCGGCGCGGAGCAGGTGGTCGGCCTGTTCATCAATACATTGCCGCTGATCGACGCGCCGCATCCGCAAGCGCGCGTTGGTGATTGGCTGAGGACGTTGCAGGCGCGCAATCTCGCGGCGCGCGACTATGAGTGGATGCCGCTGCACGACATCCAGCCCCTCGCCGAGCAAGGCAGCCGTCAGCTGTTCGACAGCATCATGGTGTTCGAGAACTATCCGCTCGATCGCTCACTGATGGATCGCAGCGCGGGCGCGCCGCAGGTCGGGCGTGTCGAGCATGTGACGCCGACCAATTATGCGCTGGCCGTCTCCGTGTTCGACGGCGCCGAGGGCCTGCGGCTCGATTTCAACTATGACCGGGCGCAGCTGGATGAGCGCGCGGTGCGGCTGGTGAGCGCGACGATGCACGACTGGCTGCTGCAGATCTCGGCGGATGCGGCTCGCGCCACCGGCAGTCTGCAGGCAACCAGCGAAGAGACGCTCGGATCCGTTCTGCGCTGGGCCCGAGGTGATGGCAACGTCATCCCGGCCGGACAGAACCTTGTCGCGCAGATCGAAGCCCAGGCGGCGCGAACGCCGGATGCGATCGCCCTCATCAGCGGCGAGCGCCGGATGAGCTATTCCGAGCTGAATGTTCGCGCCAATCGCTTGGCGCATCGGCTGGTCGCGCACGGCATCGGCCCTGACGTCGTCGTTGGGCTGGCGCTGGAGCGCACGCCGACGATGCTGGTGGCGCTGCTCGCGGTCCTGAAGGCCGGCGCAGCCTATCTGCCGCTCGACCCGGACTATCCGGCCGACCGCCTCGCCCACATGCTGCGCGACAGTGGTGCGAAGCTGCTGCTGACGCAGGCCTCGCTGAGGGATCGATTTGCGCGGGCGCGCGATGATGGCGGCGCCGAGGCCTGGCTGCTCGATGACGACGCCGGCCAAGGAGCGGGCCTTGCCGCCAATCCCGGCATCGCCATTCATCCCGAGAGCCTTGCCTATGTGATCTACACGTCGGGCTCCACCGGGCTGCCCAAGGGCGTGATGGTGCGGCATCGCGCGGTCGCGAACTTCCTGGCCACGATGGCGGAGCAGCCGGGGATTGCAGGCGCGGATTGCGTGCTCGGCCTGACGTCGCTGTCCTTCGACATCGCCGTGCTGGAGCTGTGGCTGCCTTTGACGTGCGGCGCGCGCATCGTGCTGGCCGACCGTGCCGCCACGCAGGACCCTGGGGCGCTGAAGGCGATGGTGATCAGGCATGGTGTGACGATGATCCAGGCGACGCCGTCGAGCTGGCGCATGCTGCTCGACCATGATGAAGGCGCCGCATGGCTCCCCCAGGGCTGCCGCGTGCTGAGCGGCGGCGAGGCGCTGGCTCCGGATCTGGCGCGGCGGCTGACGACGCTCAGCCACGATGTCTGGAACCTGTATGGGCCGACCGAAACGACGGTGTGGTCGGCGCGCCGTCGGCTCGACACTGATAACCCAACGCCTGTGCTGGGCAAGCCGATCGGCAACACCACGCTGCACGTGTTCGACGCGAATTTCAACCTTGTGCCGCCGGGCGTGGCGGGCGAGCTCTTCATCGGCGGCGAAGGCCTCGCGCGCGGCTATTGGAGCAGGGCGGGGCTGAGCGCTGAGCGTTTCGTGCCGGATCCGTTCGGGCCCGCCGGAGCGCGGCTGTACCGGACCGGCGATCTGGCGCGCTGGCGCGCCGATGGCGTGCTCGATTATGTCGGCCGCGCCGATCACCAGGTGAAGATCCGGGGACGGCGGATCGAGCTTGGCGAGATCGAGGCGCAGCTGCGTGCCCAACCCGGCGTCCGCGACAGCGTCGTGGTGGCGCAGGAGATCGGCGGAAGCCGGCAACTGATCGGCTATGTCAGCGGCGACGAAACGCTTGATGCCGCGAGCCTGCGTGCGGCGCTCGCTCCGGTGCTGCCGGACTACATGGTGCCGTGGCGGCTGATCGTGCTGCCTCAGTTGCCGCTGACGCCCAACGGCAAGATCGATCGGCGCAGATTGCCGCCGCCATCCCACGGCGATCAGGCCGAGCACGATCATGAGGCGCCGATCGGCGAGATCGAGATCACCCTTGCTCGACTCTGGGCGGAGCTGCTCGGCGTGAGCAGCGTCGGCCGCAGGGATCGCTTCTTCGAGCTGGGCGGACATTCCCTTCTGGCCGTGCGGCTGATGAGCCGCGTCGCGCAGGAGTTCGGCATCGCGCCGCCGCTGTCCGAGCTGTTCGCTCACCCGGAATTGGCGGAGTTTGCCCGCGTCGTCTCGATCAGCCTGATCGAGGATGAATTCGAGGCGGATGAGCTGCAAGAGCTGATCGAGGCGGTATCATGATAAGACGACCATCAGCCAAGCCCAACCTCAAGGATCTCGGCTCCGAAGAGCTGCAGCGCCTCGCGCTCGCCGCCAGGGAGCGTGGCCGCAGGACCGGCCGTCGCGATTCCGGAGCGATCCCGACCATCGATCGTGGCGGCAAGCTGCCGCTCTCATTTGCGCAACAGCAGCTCTGGCTGGTGACGCAGCTCGAAGGCACCAGCACGAACTATCACCTCGATGCCGTGCTGCGGCTGCAGGGGAAGCTCGATCTCGCGGCGTGGCGCCGCAGTCTCGATCGTCTGCTCGCACGCCACGAGGCGCTGCGCACGATCTTTGCCGCCGAGCAGGGCGAGCCGCAGGTGCGGCTGTTGCCGCCCGATACGGCGGTGCCGCTCACGTTGCATGACCTGCGCGGCCGGGCGGATCGCGACCAGAAGTTGCACGAGCTGATCGACCGATGCCGGAGCGTGCCGTTCGATCTGGCCCGCGGACCCCTGATCCGTAGCGACCTGATCCAGCTCGATGATGATTTGCATGTCGCACTCCTCAGCCTGCATCACATCGTCGCCGACGGATGGTCGATGGGCGTGATCGTGCGTGAGCTTTCGGCCTTGTACGGCGCATTCGTTGCCGGCGACGATGATCCGCTGCCGCCGCTCGCGCTGCAATATCCGGATTTTGCCGCGTGGCAGCGGGGAGCGCTGACGCAAGAGCGGCTGCAGCGCCAGCTCGATCATTGGACGGCCACGCTGGCCGGCGCGCCGCCGGTGCTGACGCTGCCGACGGATCGTCCACGCGCCGCGCCGCGATCGTTCGCGGGCGCCGCTGTGCCGGTGGAGATCGACAGCGAGCTGTCGGGCGCCGTCCGGCAGCTTGGCCGCACGGTCGGCGCCACGCCGTTCGTGATCGTGCTCGCAGCCTGGGCCATCGTGCTGTCGCGGCTGGCCGGTCAGCACGATCTCGTCATCGGCACGCCGACGGCAAACCGGACGCAGGCCCAGGTGGAAGGTCTGATCGGCTTCTTCGCCAACATGCTGGCGCTGCGCCTCGATCTGACGGAGGCGCCTGACGTGGCGCAATTGATCGAGCTGGTGAAGGCGGCCGCGCTGGCAGCGCAGGATCATCAGGATGTGCCGTTCGAGCAGCTCGTCGATGCACTCCAGCCGCCGCGCGATCCGGAGTACACGCCGATCTTCCAGGTCGTGTTCGCCTGGCAGAGCAACGAGATCGGCCGGCTTGCATTGCCCGGCATCGAGGTCCAGCGTCTTGCGACCGCGCAGCGGCAGGTCAAGTTCGATCTCGAGCTCGATCTGAGCGAGACGGACGGCCGCATCGTCGGGCATCTGAACTATGCGACGGCGCTGTTCGACCGGGACACCGTGCTGCGCTATCGCTCCTATCTGTTGGCTGCGCTGCGGGCCATGGTCACCGACGTCGCTCAGCCGGTGCACGGGATCGATCTGTTGTCGGCAGAGGAGCGGTCGCTGCTGCTCGACCGCTGGAACAGCACGGATCTGTTCACACCGCCGGACTGCTGCATCCAGGAGCTGATCACCGAGCAGACCCGCCGACGGCCCTCGGCGACGGCGCTGGTGCATGACGGTGTCAGCCTGACCTATCAGGAGCTCGAGCAGAGGGCCAATCGCTTGGCGCAATATCTCGTTGCGCGCGGAGCAGGTCCGGATCGCCTCGTGGCGATCTGTCAGCAGCGCGGCATCGATGCGATCGTCAGCATTCTCGCGGTGCTCAAGGCAGGGGCCGCCTATCTGCCGCTCGATCCGGTCTACCCGTCACAGCGGTTGCGCGAGATCCTGGCCGACGCCGCGCCTCTGCTGCTGCTGTGTGACGATGAGGGGGCCGCGACGCTCGGCAATGTCCCGTGCCACGTCATCAACGTTCCGCGCGATGCGCTGGCGTGGCAGGATTTGCCTGACGTCGCGCCCTCGGTTTCTGACCTGACATCGCAGCATCTCGCCTATGTGATCTACACCTCCGGCTCCACGGGCAAGCCGAAGGGGGTGATGCTCGAGCACCGTGGCTTGGTCAATCTCGCTCTGGCGCAGATCGCGCTGTTCGACCTCAGCGAGGATAGCCGCATCGTCCAATTCGCGTCCCTCAGCTTCGATGCCAGCGTGTGGGACATCGTCATGGCGCTGTGCTCCGGCGCCGAGCTGCATCTGATCGGGCGCGACGCCCATCGCGACGCCTCGCTGCTTCTCGATTATCTCGCCGACCATCGCATCACCCATGCCACATTGCCGCCGGCGATGCTGCAGGGCCGTCCGGACCTCGCGCGCCTCGCTGGGCTCGAGGTCCTGGTGCTGGCAGGCGAGCTGCCGAGGGCCGAGCTCATCACAGCGTTGCCGCCGAGCGTTGCCGTGTTCAATGGCTATGGGCCGACGGAAGCCACGGTCTGCGCCACTGCTTGGCGCCGTCCTGCGGGCTTCAGCGATGATGTCGTTCCGATCGGACGCCCGATCGCCAATGCCCGCATCTATCTGCTCGACGAGGCCGGCCTGCCGGTGCCGCGCGGCGCCGTCGGCGAGATCTGGATCGGCGGGGCAGGGATCGCGCGAGGCTATCTCAACCGGGATGATCTCACCGCGGAGCGCTTCGCTGTCGATCCGTTTGCGCCTGCTGATGATGCGCGGATGTACCGCACCGGCGATCTCGGCCGCTATCGCGCCAATGGGGACATCGAGTTCCTCGGCCGCAACGATCATCAGGTCAAGATCCGCGGCTTCCGTATCGAGCTCGGCGAGATCGAGGCGCGCTTGAGCGCGCTCGCCGGCGTGCGCGACTCCGCCGTGCTGGCGCGCCGCAACGCGCAAGGCGACGCCACTCTCGCGGCCTATGTCGTGCCGACCGAGGAGGTCGACGATGCCGCGCGATGGAGCGCGCGATTGCGCGCCGATCTGCAGGCCTGCCTCCCCGACTACATGGTGCCGTCTGCGATCATATGCCTGCCGGCGCTTCCGCTGACGCCGAACGGCAAGGTCGACCGGCGCGCCTTGCCGGCCCCGGATGACGGCGCGCTGCCGCGCCGGATCTACGAGGCGCCCGAGGGCGAGATCGAGCGCGAGCTCGCGGCGATTTGGAGCGAGCTTCTCGGCATCGAGCGCGTCGGCCGCAACGATCACTTCTTCGAGCTCGGCGGCCAGTCGCTTCTGATCGTCCGTCTGCTCGACCGCCTGCAGCGTCGCGGCTTTACGACGAAAGCGCAGACCGTGTTCGTGAAGCCGATCTTGCGCGAGCTCGCGTCAAGCGTCCAGCGTATCGAGCAGACCATCATTCCCGCCAATCTCATCACGGCCCAGACCACGACGATCACGCCGGAGCTGCTGCCGCTGATCACGCTCAGTCAGCCCGAGATCGACCGGGTGGTCGATCAGGTGCCAGGCGGCGTCGCCAACATCCAGGACGTCTACGCCCTGTCGCCGCTGCAGGAAGGCATCCTGTTTCATCACATGCTGGCGACGGAGGGCGATCCCTACGTGCTGGTTGCGCAGATGGCGTTTCCCGACCGCGATCTGCTCGACCGCTATCTTGCCGCGGTTCAGCAGGTGATCGATCGCCATGACGTGCTGCGGACATCGGTCGTCTGGGACGGCCTATCGGTTCCGGCGCAGGTGGTCTGGCGCCACGCGCGGCTCGACGTCACGGAGGTCGCGCTCGACGGCGTCGCGCCGGCGCATCTGCAACTCGCGAGGCGGTTCGATCCGAGATCTACCCGGATCGATCTGGCCAAGGCGCCGCTGCTGCGGTTTGCGACCGCCCGTGATCCCGAGGAGGATCGCGTGCTGCTGCTGGTCCTGCTGCACCATCTGATCGGCGATCATTCGACCCTGGAGGCCATTCATCGCGAGGTCGAGGCCATCATGTCGGGGCGGGTGCATGCCCTGCCGGCTCCGACGCCGTTCCGCAATCTCGTCGCACGGACCCGCGATGCGGCGAGGCAGGAAGCCGAGCAGCGTTTCTTCCGCGGCATGCTCGCCGATATCGATGCGCCGACTGCGCCGTTCGGGCTCATGGAGGTGCGCAGCGATGGCGACGGAGTTCGCGAAGCGAAGTTGCCGATTGCTTCTGTGCTCGACGGTCGGCTCCGCGCCCAGGCGCGACGCATCGGTGTCAGCCTCGCCAGCCTTTGCCACCTCGCCTTCGGACAGGTGCTGGCCCGCAGCAGCGGCCGCGAGCAGGTCGTGTTCGGCACGGTGCTGCTCGGCCGCATGCAGGCCGGCGCCGAGCTCGATCGCAGCCTCGGACTGTTCATCAACACGTTGCCCTTGCGCCTCGATCTCGACGGCATCGCGGTCGAGAGCAGCGTGCGCGCGGCGCATGCCCGGCTGGCCGAGCTGACGACGCACGAGGATGCATCATTGGCGATGGCTCAGCGCTGCAGCGGCGTCGCGCCGCCGGCCCCGCTGTTCACCGCAATTCTGAACTATCGCCACAGCCGACGGGATCACGACGCCACGGTGGCGCCCGCGAGCCCGCTGCAGGCGATCGAATGGCTGGGCGTCGAGGAGCGCACCAATTATCCGCTGATGCTGGCCGTCGACGACGATGGCGATGGTCTGCGC
This sequence comes from Bradyrhizobium sp. USDA 4353, assembly GCF_054063215.1. NCBI lineage: Bacteria > Pseudomonadati > Pseudomonadota > Alphaproteobacteria > Hyphomicrobiales > Nitrobacteraceae > Bradyrhizobium > Bradyrhizobium sp. USDA 4353. The sequence continues at coordinate 6,902,007 of NZ_JBSSGB010000001.1, read as the reverse complement.
CTGACGGCCCAGGTGGTCGGACCGGTGCCGCCGGAGCGGATCTGCGCGATGATGCAGCAGGCGCTCGATCGGCTGGCATCGGCGCTGGAGGTCGAGCCTGACATGCCGGTGCGCCGGCTCGACGTCGTCCCGGCAGAGGATCGCGCGCGGCTGCTCCAGGCGTGGAACGCGACGGCGCGGGAGCAGGACGCGCGCTGCCTACACCGACAGTTCGAAGCGCAGGCCGCACGTGCGCCTGACGCGATCGCGCTGGTCCACGGCGATGCGGTGATCAGCTATGGCGAGCTGAACGCGCGCGCGAACCGCTTGGCGTCTCGTCTCAGTGCGCAGGGGATCGGTGCTGATGTCGTGGTCGGCCTGGCGCTGGAGCGCAGCGTTACGATGATGGTGGCGCTGCTCGCGGTGCTCAAGGCGGGCGGAGCTTATGTGCCGCTCGATCCGGACTATCCGTCCGAGCGGCTCGCCCACATGCTCAGAGACAGCGCGGCGCGTCTGCTGCTGACGCAGGCCGAGTTGCAGGATCGCTTCGCGGCGGTTCTGGAGACGAGCGGTGCCGAGGCTTGGTTGCTCGATGCGCAGGCCGGGCAGGGTGACGGCGATGCCGGCAATCTCGACGTCGAGGGACATCCGGAAAGTCTCGCTTATGTCATCTACACCTCGGGCTCGACCGGGCTACCGAAGGGCGTGATGGTGCGCCATGGCGCGGTGGCGAACTTCCTGGCGACGATGGCTGAGCAGCCCGGCCTCACGCGTGAGGATCGCGTGCTCGGACTGACCTCGCTGTCGTTCGACATCGCGGTGCTGGAGCTGTGGCTGCCCTTGACGCACGGCGCGCAGATCGTGCTCGCCGATCGCACCGCGGCCCATGATCCTTCGGTGCTGAAGGCCATCGTGGCCCGGCATGGCGTGACGATGATCCAGGCCACGCCATCGAGCTGGCGCATGCTGCTCGATCATGATGAAGCCAAGAGCTGGCTGCCCGCGCACTGCCGTTTGCTGAGCGGCGGCGAGGCGTTGGCGCCGGATCTGGCGCGGCGGCTAACGGCCTTGAGCAGCGAGGTCTGGAACCTGTATGGGCCGACCGAGACCACGGTGTGGTCGGCGCACCACCGGCTCGATGCGGCCGATCCGTCACCGGTCATCGGTGGTCCGATCGGTAATACCACCTTGCATGTGCTCGACGCCGATCTCAATCTCGCGCCGGTCGGCGTGGTCGGCGAGCTCTTCATCGGTGGCGAGGGCCTCGCACGCGGCTATTGGCGGCGCGCGGCGCTGAGCGCGGAGCGGTTCATTCCAGATCCGTTCGGTCCTGCTGGCGCACGGCTTTATCGGACCGGGGACCTCGCGCGCTGGCGGGCCGATGGCGTGCTCGACCATGTCGGCCGCGCCGATCATCAGGTGAAGATCCGCGGCCATCGCATCGAGCTCGGCGAGATCGAGGCGCGGCTGCGAGAGCAGCCGGGGGTGCGCGACAGCGTCGTGGTGGCGCAGGAGCTTGGCAGCGGCCGGCAGCTGATCGGCTATCTCAGCGGCGATGATGTCGACGGTGCAGCGCTGCGCGCGGCGCTCGCCGCCGTGCTGCCCGACTACATGGTGCCGTCGCGCGTGATGGTGCTGCCGCAGCTGCCGCTGACGCCGAACGGCAAGATCGATCGCAAGGCGCTGCCGCTACCCGATACCAGGCCGAGTGACGCGCAGCGTGTCGCGCCGCGCACGCCGACGGAGGCCGCTCTCGCCGCGATCTGGGCCGAGCTGCTGCACCGGGACGATGTCGGCGTCACCGACAATTTCTTCGAGCTCGGCGGCGACTCGCTGGTCGCGGTTCAGCTCGTTGGCCGCATTAAGCGCGATCTCGCGCGCGACCTGCCGTTGAAGCGCCTGTTCGAGCTGACGACGGTCGAGCGAATGGCGTCGGTGTTGGCGGACGCTCCACTCGAGAATTCGCGTAGTGGCGACATCGCCGCCATGTTCGATCTGCTGAAGGAAGTCGAGCTCGCCCATGAATGATCAGTCCGGACTTCAGAAGCAGCAGCTCAGCGAGATCGCCCGCCGCCTTGCGTCGCTGGAGCCTGCCAAGCAGCGGGCTTTCCTGACGCAGCTGGCCGCGAAGGGCATCGATCTGTCGATCCTGCCGATCGCGCGCCAGCAGCTGCAGCGGGCGCCCTTGTCGTTCGCACAATCCCGGCTCTGGTTTCTGTGGCGGATGGATCCGGGCAGCTCGGCCTACAACATGCCGGTCTCGATCCGGCTGCGCGGCGTGCTCGACATCGATGCGTTGCAACGGGCGCTCGATCAGCTGGTGGTTCGCCATGCTTCGCTCCGCACCGTGTTCCGGCAGGACGGCGGCGAGCCCGAGCAGATCGTCTGTGCGCCGCAGCCGGTCGCGCTGCGCCGGATCATCTTTGGCGGCGAGGACCGCGAGCAGCAGGCCGCGCGGGTGCGGCGAGAGCAGGCCGCACAGCCGTTCGACCTCGAGTCCGGTCCATTGCTGCGTGCGGCATTGCTGGAGCTGGGCGATCAGGACCACATCCTCACCGTCACGCTGCATCACATCGTGGCCGACGGCTGGTCACTGCAGGTGCTGACCGACGAGTTCTGGCAGCTATATCATTGCGAGCTTCGAGGCGAGACGCATGTACTGCCTGCGCTCGACATCGACTATGGTGATTTCGCCGCCTGGCAGCGGCTCTGCATGGGCGCTTCCGAGGGCGAGCGGCAGCTTGGATATTGGACCAGCCGGCTGCGCGACACGACGATGCTGCAGTTGCCGCTCGATCGCGCCCGTGCCGCCGAGCCCGATCAGTCCGGCGATGGCGTGCGCCTCTCGCTCGGCAGTCCCCTGGCAGACCGCCTGCGGGCCTTGGCGCAACGGCACCAGACTACGATCTTCGTCGTTCTGCTCGCAGGCCTGAAGCTGCTGCTGCATCGGTACAGCGGACAGTCCGACATCTGCGTCGGCGTTCCCATCGCCAACCGCGACCGGTCAGAAACGCGGCGGCTGATCGGCCTGCTCGTCAATACACAGGTGTTGCGCACGCAGATCGATACGCAGCGCACGGTCGCGGATTTCATCACTGCGCTGCGCGAGCTCACGATTGAGGCGCAGGAGCATCAGGACCTGCCGTTCGAGCAGTTGCTGGACGCTCTGCAGCCACAGCGCAGCCTGAGCCAGAACCCGCTGTTCCAGGTGCTCTACAATCATCAGCGCCGCCGCGATCCGTCGCACATGCCGGGCGGCGCGGAGCTGCGGATCGAGGCGATCGCGCCGGAGATCGACACCGTCAAATTCGATCTGGCCCTCGACACCGAGGAGCTGCCATCCGGCGACGTCTCCGCCGTGTTCTCCTTTGCCACGGCGCTGTTCAACCGCTCGACCATCGACCGTCTCGCCGGCGACTGGCGTGCGATCCTCGACGCGATGGCCGAGAATTCCATGCGTCCGATCGCGACGCTGGATCTGCTCTCGGCACGCCAGCGCGACGAAATCAGGCGGTGGAATGAAGGCGTGCGCGCCTCCGGGCCATTTGTGCCGGTGCATCGCATGTTCGCGCGGCATGCCGAGGAGCGGCCGGCCGCGCCGGCGCTGGTCTTCGGTACCGAGACGATTAGCTATCAGGCGCTCAATCGCCGCGCCAATGTGATGGCCCAGCATCTCCTGGCTCATGGCGTGCGCCCCGGCGATGTCGTCGCCATCTCGATGCAACGCTCGCCCGAGCTCGTCGCGGCGTTCATCGCCGTGCTGAGGACCGGCGCGGCGTATCTCCCGCTCGATCCGGATCACCCGCCGGCGCGGCAATCTGCAACGGTTCGCGACGCGGGCGCGACAGTCGTGCTAGTTGCGGCGACTGGCGATAGTCAATGGCCGCCGATGCCGGGCGTGAGCGTTCTCGACGTCAGCGCCTTGCCGGGCAAGGGCAGCGACATCGATCCCGCGATCGACGTTCATCCGCAGAGTCTCGCCTATGTGATCTACACGTCCGGCTCGACCGGCATGCCGAAGGGCGTCGCTGTGGCGCACGGACCGTTCGCGGGACATTGCGTGGCGACGGCCGATCTCTATGAGATGGACCGGCAGTCACGCGAGCTGCATTTCCTCTCCTTCACCTTCGATGGCGCGCATGAGCGTCTCTGGACCGCGCTGAGTTGCGGCGCGACGCTGGTGATGCGGGACGCGGATCTCTGGTCGGCCGAGCAGACGCTCGAGGTGATGCGGGCGCACAACGTCACCAATGCCGGCTTTCCGCCGGCCTATCTGCAGCAGCTCGCCGAGTTCGCGGCATGGCGCGGCGATCCGCCGCCGGTGTCGCTGTATTCGTTCGGCGGCGAGGCGATGCCGAAATCGGGCTTCGACAAGGTCCGAAAGGCGCTGCGGCCACGCAAGCTGATCAACGGCTATGGCCCGACGGAAACCGTGGTGACGCCGTTGGTCTGGAAGGTCGATGCCGATGTCGACATCGATTGCGCCTACGCGCCGATCGGCCGGCCGGTCGGACAACGCTCGGCCTACATCCTCGATGGCGATCTCAACATCGTGCCCGTCGGGGTCACGGCTGAGCTGTATATCGGCGGCGAGGGGCTCGCGACCGGATACCGGAACCGTCCGGGGCTGACAGCGGAACGCTTCATTCCCGATCCCCACGGTGAGCCGGGGGCACGGCTGTATCGCACCGGTGACCTGGCGCGCTGGCGCGAGGACGGCGTGATCGACTATGTCGGGCGCTCCGACCATCAGCTCAAGATCCGTGGCTTCCGCATCGAGCCCGGTGAGATCGAGGCGCGACTGATTCAGCAGGGCGGGGTACGCTCGGCGGTGGTCGTCGCGCGCGAGATCGGCGGACGCCAGCAACTGGTCGGCTACGTCTGCGGCGAAGGCGAGCTCGAGGAGGCGACTCTTCGCGCGGCTCTGTTTGCGGAATTGCCCGACTACATGGTCCCGGCACGGATCGTGCCGGTGGCGCAGATGCCGGTGACGGCGCATGGCAAGATCGACCGCGATGCCTTGCCGCTTCCCGCAGCGCCTTCCGCCGACAAGGACTACGTCGCTCCGCAGACCACGGCGGAGTTGACGTTGGCTGCGATCTGGTCCGAGCTGCTCGGACAGGCGCGCGTCGGCCTGCACGACAATTTCTTCGAGCTCGGCGGCGACTCCATCATCTCGCTTCAGGTGGTGGGACGCGCCCGTCAACGCGGCCTTTCGATCGAGCCGCGCGATCTGTTCCGGCATCAGACGCTCGAACAGCTGGCCCGAGTTGCGCGCAGCGAGCAGGCTCCTGATCTCGCGAAGCAGACGACCGAGCCGGACGAAGGCCCGGCGCCGTTGCTGCCGATCCAGCGTCGCTTCTTTGCCGAGGATGCCGGCGAGCGCCATCATTGGAATCAGGCCGTGCTGCTCAAGCCGAATGCACGGCTGGATTGGGCCGCCATGGCTCGAGCCGTCGCTGCGGTCGTGGCCCAGCACGACGCGCTGCGGATGCGGTTCGCGGAAGGCCACGGTGATTGGAAGGCGGAGTATGGCGAGGCGCCGTCATCCCGCGATCTGCTCTGGATGCGGAGCGTTGCGGACGCTGCAGAGATCACCGGGCTTGCGACGGCCGCCCAGGCGAGCCTGTCGTTGCAAGGACCGCTGCTGCGTCTGGTCGGAATGGATGTGGAGGATGGTAGCCAGCGGCTGCTGATCGTCGTGCACCATCTCGTCGTCGACGGCGTGTCCTGGCGCATCCTGCTCGAGGACCTCGCGTCTGCTTACGGTCAGGCCGTGCAGGGCGTCATCGCGATCGCGCTGCCGCCCAAGAGCCAATCCGTCGGCTCATGGGGCCGTCGTCTCGCAGACTACGCGTCGACCGCGGAGCTCGCTGATCAGCTCGACTACTGGCAGACCCGGACCGTCGCAGCCGATCTGCCTTGCGACGACGACCATGGCGATATCGACCGCGTGGCTGATGGCGAGGACGTCGTCGTTGCGTTCGACGCGGAGCTGACGGCGAAGCTGCTGAAGGATGCGCCTGCGGCCTATCGTACGCAGGTGAATGATCTGCTGCTCGCGGCACTGGCCAGGGCGGTCGGACGCTGGGCTGGGCTCGACGACATCCTCGTCGAGCTGGAGGGACATGGGCGCGAAGACATCTTCGATGGTGTCGATCTGTCGCGGACGGTCGGCTGGTTCACGACCGCCTTTCCCGTCTGCCTGTCGGGTTGCGCGAGCGATAATGCGACCTTGATCAAGGCGACCAAGGAGCAACTCCGCGCCATTCCCGCGCGCGGGCTGGGTTATGGCGTTCTGCGCTATTGCGGCAGCCCTGCGCAACGCGAGGCCTTGGCGACCGCAGCGAAGCCGCGCATCGTCTTCAACTATCTCGGCCAGTTCGGATCGAGCCTCGGCGCGGACAGTGCGTTCAGCCTGGCGGCGGAAAGCGCCGGACCCGCGCGCAGCGCCAGCGCGCCGCTCGGCCGCTGGCTCAGCATCAACGGACAGGTGCTGGATCGGGAGCTGCGGTTGACGTTCAGCTTCGGCCGCAAACGCTATCGTCGCGCCACGATCGAACGGCTGGCGGCCTGCTATTCCCTGGCGCTACGCGAGCTCGTCGCGCATTGCACGAGCGGCGTCCACGGCCTCACGCCGTCCGACGTTCCGCTGTCGCGGCTCAGCCAGTCCGAGCTCGATCTTCTTGGCGCCTCCCATGACTGGCGCGCGATCGAGGACATCTACCCGCTATCGCCGATGCAGCAGGGCATGCTGTTCCACGCGCTGCGCGATGCCGAGAGCGGCAGCTATGTCAGCCAGATCGCGGTCGACATCAGCGGGGCCGACGGATCATCGCTGCAGGCCGCCTGGCAAGCCGTGACGGCGCGCCACGCCGTGCTGCGGACTGCCTTCGTCTGGCGCGAACTGTCCAGCGCGCCGCAGCAGGTGGTGTATCGGCAGGTCGCGGTGCCCTTCGTTGCGGAGGATTGGCGCGATCGTGTCGCCGGGATGGACGCCGCCGCGCGTGACAGCGCGCTCGCTACCGCTGCGCAAGAGGAACGTCAGGCCGGCTTCGATCTGTCGCGGCCGCCGCTGCAGCGGGTCCGCCTGATCGATCTCGGCGGCGGTGTCCAACGCCTGATCTGGACGCATCATCACATCCTGCTCGACGGCTGGAGCGCGGCGCGACTGATCGCAGAGATCATGCAGCAGGCCCGTGGCGTTTCGCTCACCGCTGTGCGGGGGCGCTATCGCGACTACATCGCGTGGCTTCAGCTGCAGGACCAGGACGCGTCGGGCGTGTTCTGGTCGCAACTCCTCTCGCGGCTTGAGGAGCCGAGCCTGCTGGCCGATGCGCTCGGTGCGCCCGAGCATGCGGCGACCGGTCACGCCTCCATCGACCTGGTCATCGATGCCGCGCAGACCGAGCAGTTGCAGGCCTTGGCTCGCCGCGAGCGGGTGACGCTGAACACGGTGCTGCAAGGCGCCTGGGCTCAATTGCTGCGGCGGCTGACCGGTCAGCAGGCCGTCTGCTTCGGCGCCACGATGTCGGGCCGGCCGCCCGAGATCGCCGCCGTGGATGAGATCGTCGGCCTGTTCATCAACACCGTGCCGGTGCTCGATGAAACTAGTCCGAAGACGTTGATCGGCGACTGGCTGCGCGGCCTGCAGGACCGCAACGTCGATCTGCGCGAGCACGGCTGGATGCCGCTCTACGACATCCAGCGGCTCGCGGGCCGCCCCGGCCGCGCGCTGTTCGACACCATCTTCGTGTTCGAGAACTATCCGGTCGACGACGTCCTGCGCGATCACTCCGGCGACGGTCCGCGCGCGAGCCGGGCCGAGCAGATCTCGGTCACCAACTATCCGCTGACCATTGCCGTCTTCGTCACCGAGGCCGGCATCCGGCTCGGCTTCCGCTATGACCGCAGCCGATTTGACGGCACACAAATCGAGCGGCTGCAGGCGGCGCTGGCCTGTCTGCTCGCGCGGATGACCGACGCAAGCACGCGGCCGCTCGCCGATTTGCATGGATTGGACGACGCCAATGCGCAGCGTGTGCTTGGCTGGAGCGCCGGGCCTGTCGGACAGACGCCCCACGAAGAGTTCGATGATGTCGTCGCGCAGTTCGAGCGGCAGGCTGCCATGGCGCCGGCCGCAATCGCCCTGGTCACCGAGAACGAGCGCATCTCTTATGCCGAGCTGAATCGGCGCGCCAACCGGCTCGCGCGGCAACTGCGTGCGCGGGGTGTCGATCTGGATGTTCCGGTCGGCCTCGCCTTCGAGCGCAGCATCGACATGATCGTCGCCGTGCTCGCGGTCCTGAAGGCCGGCGCGGGCTATCTGCCGCTCGATCCGGACTATCCGAGCCAGCGGCTTGCGATGATGCTGCGCGACAGCGGCGCGCGGCTGGTGCTGACGATGTCTGCGTTGCACGACCGCTTCAGCGCCGTGAGCGCCGAGGCCGGCGCCGATCTGATCGTGACCGATGCCGCTGATGGTGGTCGCCCGCTGGACAGCGACGGCTTCGATCTCTCGCTGCCAGTGCATCCCGAAAGTCTCGCTTACGTCATCTATACCTCGGGCTCGACCGGCCTGCCCAAGGGCGTCGGCTGCACGCGCGGCGCGCTCGCGGCGCGGCTCGCATGGATGCAGGCGGAATATCGACTCGCGCCGAGCGAGACCCTGCTGCAGAAGACGCCGTTCAGCTTCGACGTCGCGGTCTGGGAGATGCTGTGGCCGCTGACGACAGGCGCGCGGCTGGCGATCGCGCCGCCCGGCGCGCATCGCGAGCCCAGGCGATTGATCGATACGGTCATAGCCCACGGCGTGACCACGCTGCACTTCGTGCCGCAGATGCTTGCGCAGTTCATCGCCGAGCCGGACGTCGCGCGTTGCACCAGCCTGACGCGGCTGTTCTCCGGCGGCGAGGCGCTGCCGGTGCAGCTCATGGACGAGGTCCGCGCCGTGCTCCCCGCGCTCCGGTTCGACAATCGCTACGGACCGACTGAGACGCTGATCAACGCGACGTTCTGGACGTGCGTCCGACCGGGCGGACGGCGTGTTCCGATCGGCCATCCGATTCCGGGAACCATCCTGCGCATTCTCGATGCCGACCTGAATCTGGTCGATGAGGGGACGACCGGCGAGCTCTATATCGGCGGCGTCGGACTCGCGCGCGGCTATCTCGGCCGCGCGGCGCTGACGGCAGAGCGGTTCATCGCCGATCCGTTCGGCGAGCCGGGCGATCGGCTCTATAGGACAGGTGATCTGGCGCGCTGGCGCAGCGATGGCGCGATCGATTATGTCGGCCGGGCCGATCATCAGGTGAAGGTCCGCGGCTTCCGCATTGAGCTCGGCGAGATCGAGGCGTGCCTCTTGCAGCAGCCCGCGGTCAGCGCCGCGGCCGTGGTCGCGCGCGCGTTCGGCGCCGGGCACCAGCTCGTCGGCTATGTCAGCGGCAGCGGCGCACTGGATAGTTCGGCACTACGCGAGGCGCTGGCGGCTGAGCTGCCGGACTACATGGTGCCGGCGCGCATCGTCGTGCTCGACCGTCTGCCGCTGATGGTGAACGGCAAGGTCGACCGTGCTGCGCTGCCTGCTCCGGAGCTGGGGACGACGGCCGGGCGGATCGCGCCGCGAACGCCGAACGAAGCCAAGCTCGCTGCGATCTGGGCGGAGTTGCTCCGCGCGCCGGATGTCGGGGGCACCGACAATTTCTTCGAGCTCGGCGGCGACTCCATCATCTCGCTGCAAATGGTCAGCCGCGCCCGGCGCGCCGGTCTCGTGATCGAGCCGCGCGACGTCTTCAAGCACCAGACGCTCGAAGCGCTCGCCCGCGAGGCACGTGTCGAGCTGCATGCGGTGACGCAGGCTGAGCAGGGCCCGATCACCGGAGCGCATCCGCTGCTGCCGATCCAGCTCAGGTTCTTCGCGCAGGAGCTGGAGACGCCCGACCACTGGAATCAGGCCTTGCTGTTGCGGCCGCGCGAGCGACTGGATTGGACCGCGCTGGGTCGTGCTGTCGAGGCCGTCGTGGCTCACCATGATGCTTTGAGCTTGCGCTTTGAACGATACGAAGGCGTCTGGCGCGCAGAGCACGATCGATCCGCGCGCACTGACTTGTTCAGAGCCTGCGAGGTCGCCGATGCCGCCGCAGTGACGGCGGTCGCCGCGGAGGTTCAAGCGAGTCTCTCGCTGGCGCAGGGACCTCTGCTCCGCGTCGTCGGGATGGATTTGCCCGGCGGCGAGCAGAGGCTGCTGATCGTGGCTCACCATCTGGTCGTCGACGGCGTGTCCTGGCGCGTGCTGCTGGAGGATCTCGCGGCCGCCTATGAGCAATTCGTCCGCGGAGACGAGAGCGTCGCGCTGCCGCCGAAGACGCATGCCTATGCGCAGTGGGGCGCAGCGCTGCACGCCTATGCCGCCTCGGATGAGCTGGCTGCGGAGCTCGCGTATTGGACGGCCATCAAGCCGACGGACGATCTGCCATGCGACGACGACCACGCCGGCCGCGATACGGTGGCCGATGCGCATGAGGTCACGTTGGACATCGACGCCGGATTGACCGCGTCTCTGCTGGGACCGGCGCATGCAGCATATCGCACGCAGGTCAATGATCTCCTGTTGTCGGCGCTGTCGCGGGCGCTGTGGCAATGGTCGGGCAGCACGGATGTGCTCATCGAGCTCGAGGGCCATGGCCGTGAGGACATCGGGGCCGGGCTCGATCTGTCGCGGACGGTCGGATGGTTCACGACGGCGTTTCCCGTGCGGCTGGCCAATGGAGGCCTCGATCCGGCATCGCTGATCAAGGCGACCAAGGAGATGCTGCGCGGCGTTCCGCATCACGGTCTGGGCTACGGCCTGCTGCGCTATCTCGGCTCCGATCCGCAGCGCAAAGCGGTCGCAGCGTGCGGTGAGCCGCGCATCGGCTTCAACTATCTCGGGCAGATGGATGACGGCGCCGGCGAAGCTGCGTTGTTTGCCATGGCGCCCGAGAGCGCGGGCCCATCGCGCGCTGCATCGAGTCCGTTGCGGCACCATCTCGCAATCAATGCCCGGGTGCAGGGTGGCCGGCTGCAAGTGTCGTTCGGCTTCAGCCGCAAGCGCTACCGCACGGCGACGGTCGATCGCCTCGCGGACGGCTTCAAGGCGGCCCTGCAGGAGTTGCTCGATCATTGCGCGGGCGATGTTCGGGGCGTGACGCCATCCGACGTGCCGCTGTCGAAGCTGACGCAGCACGAGCTCGATATGCTGGCGCTCGATTGGCGCGAGGTCGAGGACATCTATCCGCTGTCGCCGATGCAGCAGGGCATGCTGTTTCATGCGCTGCACGACGACGGCACCGGCCTCTATGTCAACCAGCTGACGGCCGAGATTCGCGGCCTCGATCCGGAGCGGCTGCGGACGGCCTGGCAGGCGGTGACCGATCGTCATGACGTGCTGCGCACCGGCTTCCTGTGGCGAGAGCTGTCGGGATCGCCGCAGCAGGTCGTGTATCGCCGCGCAGAAATGCGGTTCGTCGATGAAGACTGGCGTGCGCGCGCGGCTGGACTGGCTCCGGCAGCACTGGACGACGCGTTGAACGCGGTCGCAAGGCGCGAGCGTGCAGACGGGTTCGATCTGTCGCGGCCGCCATTGCAGCGCCTCAGCCTGATCAGGCTTGGCGATGACCGTCATTGGCTGATCTGGACGCATCACCACATCCTGATGGATGGCTGGAGCTCGGCCCGGTTCATGGCCGAAGTGATGCTGCTGCTGGAGCAGGGCTCGTTGCCGGCGCAGAAGCTGCGCTATCGGGACTACATTGCCTGGCTTCAGACGCGCGACCACGACGCGTCCTCAGCATTCTGGCGCGAGACGCTGGCTGAGCTCGACGAGCCCAGCCTTCTCACATCGGCCGGCGCAGACATCGTCGGTCACGGCTCTCTGACGATGGCGGTGGATCCGGATCTCAGCGCGAGTCTGCAGCACTTCGCGACCCGCGAGCGCGTGACGCTCAACACGGTCGTGCAGGCCGCGTGGGCCCAGCTGCTGCGGCGGCACACCGGTCAGGAGACGGTGTGCTTCGGCGTGACGGTCTCCGATCGGCCCGCTGGCCTCGTCGGCGCCGAGGAGATGATCGGTCTCTTCATCAACACTCTGCCGGTGGTCGATACGCGGCATCCGGGGCACGGCGTCGGCGCCTGGCTGCGCGAGCTGCAGAACCGGAATCTTGCTCTGCGCGAGCACGGCTGGATGCCGCTCGCCGATATCCAGCGGTTGGCGGGGCGGGCCGGGCGCGCGCTGTTCGACAGCATCTTGGTGTTCGAGAACTATCCGGTCGATCAGGCCCTGAAGACGAAGCGCGGCGATCTCAGCGCCAGCCGGACACAGATCCTGGAGACCAGCAACTATCCGCTGTTCATCAGCGTCGGCCTCGACGGCGAGCTGCGGCTGGTGTTCAATTTTCAGCGGCAGCATTTCGACGAGATCCAGATCCGCCGGCTTCAGGCGACGTTCGTGCAATTGCTGGCGGCGCTCATTGGCGATGCGGAGCAGCCCGTCGGGAACATCGTCGCCCATGCGGCCGATGATCTCGCAATGCTCGCGCGCGCGAATGACACGGCGCAGAGCGCGACATTCACCAGTCTCGTTGCCCAGTTCGAAACGCAGGTGAAACGTACGCCTGATGCCATCGCGCTGGTCCACGGCGATACGATGATCAGCTATGGCGAGCTGAACGCGCGCGCGAACCGGCTGGCGTCTCATCTGAGGGCGCACGGGATCGGCGCTGACGTCGTGGTCGGCCTGGCGCTGGAGCGCAGCGTCACGATGATGGTGGCGCTGCTCGCAGTGCTCAAGGCGGGCGGAGCTTATGTGCCGCTCGATCCGGACTATCCGTCCGAGCGGCTCGCCCACATGCTCAGAGACAGCGGGGCGCGTCTGCTGCTGACGCAGGCTGCGCTGCAGGATCGCTTCGCGTCGGTGCTGGAGGCGAGCGGTGCCGAGGCTTGGTTGCTCGATGCGCAGGCCGGGCAGGGTGACGCCGATGCCGGCAATCTCGACGTCGAACTACATCCGGAAAGCCTCGCTTATGTCATCTACACCTCGGGCTCGACCGGGCTACCGAAGGGCGTGATGGTGCGCCATGGCGCGGTGGCGAACTTCCTGGGGACCATGGCCGAGCAGCCGCGCATCCGGACTGAGGATCGCGTGCTCGGACTGACCTCGCTGTCGTTCGATATCGCGGTGCTCGAGCTGTGGCTGCCCTTGACGCATGGCGCGCAGATCGTGCTCGCCGATCGCATAGCGGCGCATGATCCGGCCGTGCTGAAGTCGATCGTGGCCCGGCATGGCGTCACCATGATCCAGGCCACGCCGTCGAGCTGGCGCATGCTGCTCGATCATGAGGAGACGGCGAGCTGGCTGCCCGCGCATTGCCGTCTGCTGAGCGGCGGCGAAGCGTTGGCGCCGGATCTGGCGCGGCGGCTAACGGCCTTGAGCAGCGAAGTCTGGAACCTGTATGGGCCGACCGAGACCACGGTGTGGTCGGCGCGCCATCGTCTCGATGCGGCTGATCCATCGCCCGTGATCGGCGGTCCGATCGGCAATACGACCTTGCATGTGCTCGACGCGGATCTCAATCTCGCGCCGGTCGGCGTGGTCGGCGAGCTCTTCATCGGAGGCGAAGGCCTCGCCCGTGGCTATTGGCAGCGCGCGGCGCTGAGCGCCGAGCGGTTCGTCCCAGATCCGTTCGGCCCTGCCGGCGCACGGCTGTACCGGACCGGCGACCTCGCCCGGTGGCGCGCCGATGGCGTGCTCGACCATGTCGGCCGCGCCGATCACCAGGTGAAGATCCGTGGCCATCGCATCGAGCTCGGCGAGATCGAGGCGCGGCTGCGCGAGCAGCCGGGGGTGCGCGACAGTGTCGTGGTGGCGCAGGAGCTTGGCGGGAGCCGGCAGCTGGTCGGCTATGTCAGCGGCGATGATGTCGACGGTGTAGCGCTGCGCGCGGCGCTCGCCGCCGTGCTGCCCGACTACATGGTGCCGGCGCGGGTGATGGTGCTGCCGCAGCTGCCGCTGACGCCGAACGGCAAGATTGATCGCAAGGCGCTGCCGCTGCCCGATACCAGGCCGAGTGACGCGCAGCGCGTCGCGCCGCGTACGCCGACAGAGGCCGCGCTCGCCGCGATCTGGGCCGAGCTGCTGCACCGGGACGATGTCGGCGTCACCGACAATTTCTTCGAGCTCGGCGGCGATTCCATCATCTCGCTGCAAGTGGTCAGCCGCGCACGCCGTGCCGGCATTCTCTTGGAGCCGCGAGATGTGTTCCGGCACCAGACGATCGAGCTCTTAGCGTCGGTCAGCCGTGAAGCGCGGGAGGACCGGAAGAGGACGGCCCTGACACGTGGCGCGCTGGCTGGCCTTTCCGATGACGAGCTCGCGCGGCTCGGTCTCGACTGGGACCGCATCGAGGACATCTACCCGCTGTCACCGATGCAGCAGGGCATGCTGTTCCACAGCCTGCGCGACGCCGGCAGCGGCATCTATGTCAACCAGATCAGCGTCGAGATCCGCGGGCTCGATCCCGAGCGCCTGCGCGCAGCATGGCAGATCGTTTCTGCGCGGCATCCGATGCTGCGGACGGGCTTCCTCTGGCGCGAGCTGTCCGGCTCGCCGCTGCAGGCCGTCTATCACCACGCGGTCGTGCCGTTCGAAATCGACGATTGGCGCGGGCAGGCGATCGACGAGACCCGGCTTTCGGCAGCGTTGGCCGGCGAGCGCGATGCGGAGTTCGATCTGGCGCGGCCGCCGTTGCAGCGCGTGCGTCTGTTGCGGGTCGACGATGATTGCCACCGCCTGATCTGGACCTATCACCACATCCTGATGGATGGCTGGAGCTCGGCGCGCTTCCTCGGTGAAGTCCTGGAAAGCTATGCCCGACGCCAGCTCGCGCCCGCGCCGTCGCACTATCGTGACTACATGGCCTGGCTCGCCGCCCAGGATGCGGGAGAGGCCGAACGCTTCTGGCGCGAGCAACTGGCCGCCTTCGAGCAGCCGACGCAGCTTGCCGACGCATTCGGCGCCCGTCGCAATGACGCGCATGGCCATGCTCGCAGCTACGTCAGGCTCGAGGAAAGCGCGACCGCAGCCTTGAAGGCGTTTGCCCGCCGGGAGCGGGTCACCCTCAATACCCTGATCCAGGGCGTCTGGGCGTTGCTGCTGCAGCGTTACACCGGCCAGAGCACCGTGACGTTCGGTGTCACCGTCGCCGGCCGCCCTGCGAGCCTGGATGGCGCCGAGCAGATGATCGGCCTGTTCATCAACACGCTGCCGATGATCGAGACGCCGCCGTCGGCCGCCACGATCGGCGACTGGCTGCGCGCGATGCAGACCCGCAACGCCGCGATCCGCAATCATGAGCAGACGCCGCTCTACGACATCCAGAGCTGGGCCGGCCGGACCGGCGAGGCGATTTTCGACAGCATCATCGTGTTCGAGAACTATCCGGTCGATCGCGGCCTGATCGGTGACGGCTCGCTGAGCTTCTCAGGCCTGCGCCATGTCGATGTGACCAACTACCCGATGGACCTGTCCGTCATGGTCGAGGACACGCTGCAGGTCGAACTCACCTATATGCCGAGCCACTTCACGCCCGACCAGGCGGAACGGATCCGGGCGCAGTTCGAGCATCTGCTCGCGGCTCTGACGAGGGACTCCGCGTTGATGGTCGGCGCGATCGATGCCGCCACGAGCCAGGACTTCGCGCGTGCGGATGCCTGCAACGCCCATGCGGTGTCCGCCGCATCGGTCCCGCTCGTGCATGAGGCGATCAGGCAGCATGCGCTGCTCGCGCCCGAGCGAACAGCGCTGACGATCGGCGCGAGCAGCCTGTCCTATGGGACGCTCGAGCGTCGCGCCAATCGCCTGGCGCATCACTTGATCAGACTTGGACTGACGCCGGATCAGCGCGTCGGCGTGGTGGTCGAGCGCACCGAGGCGACGATGCTGGCGCTGCTCGCCGTGCTCAAGGCGGGCGGCGCCTATGTGCCGCTCGATCCCGAGCTGCCGCCCGAGCGCATCGCCTACGTGCTGGATGACAGCGGTGCTGCCCTCCTGCTGTGCGGGGCGCGTGACGTGGCCGCGCCGGATGGCGTGGCGCGCATCCATCTTCCCAGCTTCGACTTCGAGACAGGACCGGATCATCAACCACAGCTGCGCCTGCATCCGGAGAACCTTGCTTATGTGATCTACACCTCCGGCTCGACCGGACGGCCGAAAGGCGTTGCGGTCGCGCATGGACCCCTGGCCATGCATTGCCGCGCCACCGCTGCGCTCTACGAGATCGACGCGCAGTCCTGCGAGCTGCACTTCCTGTCGCTTGCCTTCGACGGCGCGCATGAGCGCTGGCTCACGGTGCTGTCGCAAGGGGCACGGCTCGTCATGCGCGATGCGGAGTTGTGGACGCCTGAGCAGACGGTGGAGGCCGCGCGCACGCATGGCGTCACCCATCTCGGTCTGCCGCCGGCCTATCTGCAGCAGGTCGCTGATTGGGTCGAGCAGACCGGCCATCCGCCGCCGGTGAAGCTGTATTCGTTCGGTGGCGAGGCGATGCCGAAGGCGGGCTTCGACAAGGTGAAGCGGACGCTCGAGCCGCAGATCCTGATCAACGGCTATGGGCCGACCGAGACGGTCGTGACGCCATTGGTCTGGAAGGTTGACGGCAACGCCGACTGTGAGAAGGCCTATGCGCCGATCGGTGTCCCCGTCGGCTGCCGCACGGCCTACATCCTCGATGGCCAGCTCAATGTCGTGCCCGCCGGCGCGGCCGGAGAGCTCTATATCGGCGGCGTCGGTCTGGCGCGTGGTTATCACGCCAGGGCTGGGCTGACCGGCGAGCGTTTCGTGCCGGATCCATTCTCGTCCGCTCCAGGCGCTCGCCTGTATCGCACCGGCGATCTCGCACGCTGGGATGCCGATGGCGTCATCGAGTATCTCGGACGCGGCGATGATCAGGTCAAGGTCAGCGGCTTCCGCATCGAGCTCGGCGAGATCCAGTCGGCGCTGCTCTTCGAACAAGCGGTGGCGCAGGCTGCGGTGCTCGCCGTGCCCGGCGTTGGAGGCAACCAGCTCATCGCCTATGTGGCGCCGAGGTATGCGCGCAATGCCGCTGGCTCTGCGGCCGAGCGGCTGTCCGCGAGTCTTGCGGCCTCGCTGCGCCGGAGCCTGCCGGCCTACATGGTTCCGGCCCGGATCGCCGTGCTCGAGCGGCTGCCGACGCTGTCGAGCGGCAAGGTCGATCGCAAGGCGCTGCCGGCGCCCGAGGCTGCGGCGGCACGCAGCTTCGTCGCGCCCGAAAGTCCCGCCGAGATCGCGATGGCCCGGCTGTGGGCCGATGTCCTCGGCATTCCCCAGGTCGGCGTCACCGACAACTTCTTCGAGCTCGGCGGCAATTCGATCCTGAGCCTGAAGGTGATCGCGCGGCTTCGTCGCGAGCCGATCCTCGGCACCGAGATCAAGCTCCGCGATCTCTTGCAGAAGCCGACCATCCGCGCGCTGCTCGGCACGGACGCGAGCCCGGCGGCGCGGCCATCGGCCCTGCTGCCGCTGAATGCGCCGGTCGCGGGCACGGAGCCTGTCTTCTGCTTCCATGGCGGCTTCGGCACGGTGTTCGATTATACGCCGCTGGCGCGCCGCATGGAGGGCCAGCGCCAACTGATCGGGCTACAATGCCGGAGCTTGATCGATCCGTCGTTTGCCGATGGGTCACTCACCGCCATGGCCGCCGACTACGCCGACGAGATCCTGAAGACGCAGGACCGTGGCCCTTATCATCTGATCGGCTGGTCGCTTGGCGGGCTGATCGCGTGCCTGGTCGCCGCCGAGCTGGAGCGCCGCGGCCGGGAGGTCGCGAGCCTCGGTCTGATCGACAGCTTCGTTCCAGATCCGCAGCGCAAGGCGGAGAGCAAGGCCGCGCGGCACTGGACCGATGATCTGCTCGGATTGTTGTCCGTGGCAGCGCCGAGCGTGGAGTTGGCCACGATCAGATCGCAGGCCGCCGTGCTGCGCGAGGCCGGTGAGCCCGATACGGACGCGGCGATCAGAAGCCTGGTCGCGAGCGCGATTGGAACGACCCCAGTGCAAGCGCGCGCTCGTCTGCTCGGCGCAGATGACATCGTCAGTGCATTCAACGTCGGCCGGCAGCTCGCGCGGCTGGCCTATGCGGCAGACTGGCCCGCGGATCTCGCTGCCGATCCCGCCTGCTGGTGGACATCCGGGCGTCTGGCGCAGCGCGCTTCGCTGGAGGCACGGCTGACGGGGGCGGTGGATCTCGGCGTGATCGGTGACGACCACTTCTCGATCCTGGCGAACGATATCTTCCTGTCATCGATCTCGTCATGGCTGGAGCCGAACCGCACGGCGCAACCGACACCAGCCCTGCAATCCGAACCGGCAGAATGAGGTGATCATGGGCCTTCATCCCGACATCGCAGCGTTGCTCGACATGATCCAGCTCGGAACGGAATCCGGCGCGCGCATTCCGTTTCCACAGCTCACACCGGCCCAGGCGCGCGCCGATTTCGACGCCTCGTCACCGCTGCTGGATGTCGATCCGCCGCCGCTTCCGCATGAGAGGCAGTTGTCCTTGCCGATGCGCGACGGCACGGAGATCGCGGCCCGGCTCTATGCGCCACGGACGCCGGACTGCGCCGCGCCGCTGCCCGTGCTGCTCTACATGCATGGCGGCGGGTTCGTCGTCGGCAGCCTCGAGTCGCACCAGCCGCTGTGTCGCGGGCTTGCCAGCGACAGCGCTGCGGCCGTGCTCTCGATCGGCTACCGGCTTGCGCCCGAGCATCGCTTTCCCACCGCGTTCGAGGATTGCGTCGACGCGCTCGCCTGGATCGGACGCGAGGGGCCTGCGGCCGGCCTCGATCCGGAGCGCATCGCGGTCGGTGGCGACAGCGCGGGTGGCACGCTTGCGGCAGCGCTGTCCATCGCCGCCCGCGACGACAGCAGCTTGCCGCGACCTCTGCTCCAGGTGCTGGCCTATCCCGGCCTCAGCCCGCAGCAGGTCACCGAGTCCTACGCGAAATACGGCTCCGGTTTCCTGCTGGAGCGCGAGACCGTGGACTGGTTCTTCAATCATTATCTGCGCGACGACGCCGACCGGACCGATTGGCGGTTCGCGCCGCTGGCTGCGCCGGATCTGTCCGGCGTCGCGCCCGCGATGCTGTTGCTGCCCGAGTTCGATCCCTTGATCGCGGAGGGACGGGACTATGCCGCGCGGCTTCTCGCGGCCGGCGTTGCCGTCGATCTGAAGATCTATCCCGGCATGATCCACGAGTTCCTGCGGATGGGCAACGTCGTGCCGGACGCGCTGCAAGCGCGTAGCGACATCGGCGCCCGGCTCGCGCACGCCTTTGCTCAGCAAACCGGAGTCGGCCGCTGATGACGACCTCATCCAATCCCGGGATCGTGCATGCCGGCAGCCTGCTGCGGCCGTACTGGAAGCTTGTTCTCTGCGGAATTGTGCTTGGCCTGGTCGGTGGCGCCAGCGTCGCCAGCCTGCTCGCCGTGGTGAACAGGGGCCTCTATGCCGGCTCCGACGATGTCGGCAGCCTGATCGCCTCGTTTGCCGGGCTGTGCGTGCTGATCGTGGTCGGATCGGTCGGCTCCGATATCAGCGCCAACGTCGTCGGCCAGCGCATCATCGCCTCGCTGCGCAAATCCTTGGCCGCGAAGATCCTGATGGCGCCGATTGATCAGCTGGAATCCTATCGGACGCACCGGCTGATCCCCGTGCTGACCAAGGACGTCGATGCGATCAGCGATTTCGCCTTCTTCTTCCCGGCCTTCCTGGTCTCCGGCGTCATCGTGGCCGGCTGCCTCGTCTATCTCGCCGTGCTGTCGTGGCCGCTGTTTCTGGTCGTAGCAGTGCTGATCGCGCTCGGATCATCTGCGCATTTTCTGGCGCGCCGGCGCGGCATGTCCGGGTTCAATCTCGCCCGCCAATATGAGGACGATCTTCAGAAGCATTATCGGACGATCGCCGAGGGCGCCAAGGAGCTGCGCCTGCACCGGTCGCGTCGGCATCATGTGCATGTCGACCTGATCCAGCGCACGGTCGAGCGGATCAGCGACGTTCAGATCAGCGCGATCAATCTCCTGGTCACCGCGCGCGCGCTCGGCACGGTGCTGCTGTTCCTCGTCATCGGCACCGCGCTGGTGCTGCGGCCGCTGCTCTGGCCGGATAGTCCGCCATCGGTCTCCAGCGGCTTCGTCCTGGTGCTGCTGTTCATGCGCGGCCCGATCGATCAGCTGATCGGCATGCTGCCCTCGCTCGGACGCGCGCAGGTCGCGATGCGGCGCATCGCCGAATTGTCCGAGCGCTTCGCGACCGCCGAGCAGGACCTGCTCGCCGAGCCGGCGCAAGGCAGCGGCGAGCGGATCGACTCCATCGAGCTGCGCGGGGTGACATATGCATTCCCTGCGGCAGCCAGTGACAGACCATTCGTGCTCGGGCCGATGGATCTGCGCATCTCCCGCGGCGAGATCGTCTTCATCGTCGGCGAGAACGGCAGCGGCAAGACGACGCTGATCAAGCTGCTGCTCGGACTCTATGTGCCCGATAGCGGCGTGCTGCTGCGCGACGGCGTGCCCGTGGTCAGCGAGACACGGGACGACTATCGTCAGCTCTTCACCACCGTGTTCTCCGACTATTACCTGTTCGACACGCTGCTTCAGCAGAGCGGCGCCACGCCGGATTTCGCGCAGCGTTATCTCGACCGGCTCGAGCTCGCGCATAAGGTCTCGGTCGAAAATGGGACGTTCTCGACCACGGACCTGTCGACCGGCCAACGCAAGCGTCTCGCCTTGGTCAATGCCTGGATCGAGGGACGCCCCGTGCTTGTCTTCGACGAATGGGCGGCCGATCAGGATCCGGCATTCCGCCATGTCTTCTATACCGAGCTGCTCGCCGACCTGAAGCGGCTGGGCAAGACCATCATCGTGATCTCGCACGACGACCGCTACTTCCACTGCGCCGACCGGATCGTTCGGCTGCGCAATGGACAAATCGAAGAGGATGAACCGGCGCAACGCGGCGAACTGTCGCGGGCGAAGCGGACGCCGAAGTCAAGGGTCAAGGACGACGTCGCGTCACACGAGCCGACGCGGGCGTGAGCCCGCCGCTTTGTAACTAATCTAGATCGAGAGAGCGCCCGCCTGCTTGTCTTGGACGCTTCGACAAATTTACATCCTGAACGGGAGCGGACGGTGGTGAAGCTCGCGCAGGGCAACAGAGTGAGGGGCAGATGAACGCAAGCGCGCGCTTCGATGCAAGAGTCTATGCAGGAGGAGGGGCCTTTCGGGCCGGCGCCGATCTCGCGCTGTCGGTCGTGCGCGACAAAGCAGACATCCGCGTAATGGCCCACGGTGAGGCGCTGCTGTCGCTTCGGTTCGACGGTGATCGAGGCGTGCTGGCTGTCTCGAGCGGTCTCGGCGATCCCCACCAAATCGGACACGGGCTGTCCGCCGCGGCCGAAGCGCTGTTTGGCTGGCATCCGTCGCTCCAACGGCTCGTGCTTGATCTCGGAGAGCGGCAGGCCGCCGCATCAGAGTTGGCACGCGACGGCTTGGTGGTGATGGTGGATGGCGCGCCGGTGCTGCTGCCGGACATGCTGATGCAGCGGCGGGAGGGCTGGCTGACGGACGCGGCGCGGCCGGCGTTTCCGCTGTCCTATGTGATGACCGACGGCAAACGGCATCCACGACGGCCGCCGAAGCCGGTCGGCCGCGTCTATGGCCGCTTCATTCCCTGGATCTCGGAGGTGATCAGCTTTCGCGTCGTCGATGTGGAGCGGGATCTCGCGCTCGTCCACCGCTGGCTCAACGATCCCAGAGTGGATGCGTTCTGGAACGAGGCCGGAGACCTCGACAAGCACCGGCAGTATCTCTCTAAGATCCTGGCGGATCCGCACATGCTGCCGTTGATCGGCTGCTTCGGTGAGCGGCCGTTCGGTTATTTCGAGCTGTATTGGGCAAAGGAAAACCGGATCGCGCCGTTCTACGATGCCGGCGACCATGATCGTGGCTGGCATGTCATCGTCGGCGAGGACGCGTTTCGCGGCCGCGACTTCATCACCGCGTGGCTGCCCTCGCTGATGCACTACATGTTCCTCGACGATCCCCGCACCATGCGCATCGTCGGTGAGCCCGCGGCGGCCCACGTCCAGCAGCTGCGCAACCTCGATCGCGCCGGCTTTGCCCAGATCAAGACCTTCGACTTCCCGCATAAGCGAGCAA
The DNA here is from genome assembly GCF_054063215.1 of Bradyrhizobium sp. USDA 4353. NCBI lineage: Bacteria > Pseudomonadati > Pseudomonadota > Alphaproteobacteria > Hyphomicrobiales > Nitrobacteraceae > Bradyrhizobium > Bradyrhizobium sp. USDA 4353. The sequence continues at coordinate 6,879,758 of NZ_JBSSGB010000001.1, read as the reverse complement.
CCCTGGTCATGTTGCTTCGTGAACGTTTCTTCGGCGACCGGCTGTGGCAGCCGGCAGCCAGGGACGCTGTCCTCGAGACCCAACGCTGACGGAGCATCACCTCATGTCCTATCAACTCGCACCGGAATATGATGTCGTCGGCGTCGGCTTCGGGCCGTCCAATCTGGCGCTGGCGATTGCGCTCGACGATTGCGCCAGGCATCAGCGGCAGAGCTGCCGCGCGCTGTTCGTGGAGCGGCAGCCCAAATTCAAATGGCATGGCGGCATGCTGCTCCCCGGTAGCAACATGCAGATTTCTTTCCTGAAGGATCTCGTGTCGCTGCGCGATCCGACCAGCCCGTTCACCTTCATCAACTATCTGCACAAATCGGGACGGCTGCTCGACTTCACCAATTGCAAGACGTTCTATCCGAGCCGCATCGAGTTCAACGACTATCTGGGCTGGGTCGCGGGCCAGTTCAGCTCGATGGTCGCATATGGCGAGACGGTGGTTGCCGTCGAGCCGGTCAGCTCCGGCCAGTCGGTCGCCGCGCTGCGCGTGGTGACCCGGACGCAGGACGGAACGGAGCAGTCGCGCGTCGCGCGGAACCTCGTGGCCGCAGTGGGGGGCGTGCCGCATATCCCAGCCATGTTCCGGGCAATCGCCAGTGACCGCAGGATGGTGCATACGAGCGGCTATCTCGAATCGCCGGTCATCGGCGAGATGAAGGGGAGGGCGCCCCGCGTCGCGGTGATCGGCGGCGGCCAGAGCGCAGCCGAGGTCACGCTCGATCTCAGCGAGCGGCATCCGGATGTGCGGATCGATCTCGTGTTCCGCGGACATGCGCTCAAGCCGTCCGACAGCAGCCCGTTCGTCAACGAGATCTTCAATCCTGATTACACCGACTATTTCCATTCACGCGAGGAGAGCCAGCGCGCCGCGATTATCCGCAGCTTCCGCAACACCAACTATGCCGTGGTCGATCCGGATCTGCTCGATCAGCTCTACCGCATGACCTATCAGCAGCGCGTCTCCGGAGAGCGGAAGCTTGCGCTCCATCCGCGCAGCGAGATCGTCAGCGCCGAAGCAGGCTCCGACGGGATTACGCTCGAGCTCCTGAACAAGGACGAGGACGTCCGGCATCGGGAAACCTATGACGTGGTCGTGCTGGCGACCGGCTATGAGCGGTCGCCGATCCCGGCCTTTCTCGATCCGATCAGCCGCTACATCGAGACGAGCGCGCTGGAGCGCGACTATCGCCTCCAGATGAGCCCGGGCTTTCGGCCGCAGGTCTATCTGCAGGGCTGCTCGGAGATCTCGCACGGCCTGAGCGACACGCTGCTGTCGGTGCTGCCGATGCGCGCCCAGGAGATCACGGCGTCGCTCGTGCCAGGGATGGCGGGGCGGCGCAGCCCGGAGCAGGGGCCGCACGTGGTCGAGCCGGTCTACTCTTAAGGAGCGGGCGTCGACCGGAATGAGCCGGCACGCCACGCCTTGATGATGACCGTGGCGCCGTTCGAGCGGCACGGTGGATGAACATCGGTGGTCGTCGTGATTGCGCATGTTGGAAAGCCGGGACTCCGGAACGGCAAGCAGCCACGGCGAAGTCTGGGAATGGGAAATGGCTGAGCCGCATTTGCCTGAGCGGGTCGTGACTTTATTGATATCGAGTGACTATGCCCGGCTTGTGGGCCGGACCACGACGGAGCAGCTCGACTACATCGTCGATATCGCGTCATTGCACACGCGCGACGAGCTGCTGCGACGTCTGGGACACGACCGCAATCTGATGCGTCAGGTCGAGAAGTGGCTCGGGTTTCACGACCGCCGCCTGCGGCGGCCGGCCGAGAGCATCGACGTTGCGATGTGCGGATTGGAGTTCCGCAAGCGGCGCATCCGGCGGTCGCGGCTCGGCGCCCGCCGACGCCCGCTGGCTCCGAAGACCCCTCCCAAGGAGCGGGGCTGACCGCCGGCGGCCGATGAGCCACTCACAGGATCGCCGCTGACGACGCTGACCGGACGCTCCCGCCGGCCGTCCGGATTTTCGGACGAGCCCTGAGCTCGCTTTCCGAAAGTTCGGACGGGCTGACCGGGGCGCGGCCCGGTCAGATCGCTAACGCTTTGTAAACAGGAGCATATCCGACGACATCCGGCGGTCGCGCACCGCCGCTCCCCTGGCACGGATGCTGCTTAAAGAGCCGCCAAACGAGCGCCAGCTCGACAACAACAGATGCGAGGGGACGTCCGGATGCCAGCCCACAGCCCCACCAGCTTCTGAAGCAACGAGCAGGCGATTGCGCCTGCGCGTCGTTCGCGCGCGTGCCTCGGCGGCCGGCGCGTTCGGATGCGCTCGGCGACATGCCTGCCAAGACCCTTGAAGAGCATCGCGCCCCCGCCGCGGACGCTGATCTCGGCGGCTGAACGAGACGTAGACCAAGTAGGACCAGGGAGAGAAGAGACGATGTCAGCAACCACCACGGCGGCTCCGGCCCCGAAGAAGCCGTTCTATCGGGTCCTCTACGTCCAGGTCCTGGTCGCGATCGTGCTCGGAGTCATCGTCGGCTGGGTCTGGCCGGAGGTCGGCAAGAACGAATGGATCAAGGCGCTCGGCGACGGCTTCGTCAAGCTGATCAAGATGGTGATCGCGCCGGTCATCTTCTGCACCGTCGTCTCCGGCATTGCCCACGTCTCCGAGGTCAAGAAGGTCGGCCGCGTCGCCGTCAAGGCGCTGATCTATTTCGAGATCGTCTCGACCTTCGCGCTCGCGCTCGGTCTGATCGTCGGCAATGTCATCCAGCCGGGAGCGGGGTTCCAAGGCCAGAGCAATGCCGCCGCGGTCGCCAACTACGCCAAGCAGGCGAGCGAGATGAAGTCGGTCGACTTCGTGCTCCACATCATTCCGGACACTGTGGTGGGCGCCTTCGCGCAAGGCGAGATCCTGCAGGTGCTGCTGTTCTCGATCCTGTTCGGCATCGCGCTGATGAGCCTCGGCGAGCGCGGTCACACCATGCGCGCCTTCGTCGATGATGCGGCGCATGCGATCTTCGGCGTCATCGCCATCGTCGTGAAGGCGGCCCCGATCGGCGCCTTCGGCGCCATGGCCTTCACCATCGGCCGCTATGGCCCGCAGGCGCTCGGCAACCTCGCCGGCCTGATTGCGACCTTCTATCTCACCGCACTCGCCTTCGTCGTCATCGTGCTCGGCATCATTGCCCGGATCGCCGGCTTCTCGATCTTCAAGTTCCTAAAATACATCAAGGACGAGCTCCTGATCGTGCTCGGCACCTCCTCGTCGGAGAGCGCGCTGCCGCAGATGATGGAGAAGCTGGAACGGCTCGGCTGCTCCAAGCCGGTCGTCGGCCTGGTCGTTCCGACCGGCTATTCCTTCAACCTCGACGGCACCAACATCTACATGACGCTGGCGACCCTGTTCATCGCCCAGGCGATGAACGTGCATCTGTCCTTCGGCGAGCAGATCACCATCCTGCTCGTGGCCATGCTGACCTCGAAGGGCGCGTCGGGCATCACCGGGGCGGGCTTCATTACCCTGGCCGGAACGCTCGCCGCCGTCCGGCCGGAGCTCGTTCCGGGCATGGCGATCGTGCTCGGCATCGACAAGTTCATGAGCGAGTGCCGCGCGCTGACCAATCTCTGCGGCAACGGCGTTGCCTGCGTGATCGTCGCCTGGTGGGAGGGCGAGCTCGACCGCGACAAGCTGCGCGCGGCGCTCGAGCGCGACATCGATCCGTCGGATGTCGAGGTGGCCGTCACGACCGGCTAAGCAACGTGGCCGTGCAGGCGTCGCCGCTGCTCGCGCGCGGCGACGCGATGCGCCAGAGCGAGGGCATCCGGAGCAGAACCGGCGAACCTGCTGATGCTGCCCAATCGTGATGCGGGCAACATCAAATGATCTGCTAAGGTATCGATGACATCTAGGTTGTCGAGGACTTGTAGGTTGTTGAGGACTTGGCGCTGACGGCGTGACACCGGCAGCGCCACGGTCACCCCCAGGGGAGAGTTGGTGATGGCCGTTGCGCAGGCGGGAGTCCCTCGTGTCGTGATCGTCGGCGGTGGCGCCGGCGGCCTGGAGCTGGCGACCCGGCTCGGCGACAAATATGGCCGCAAGGGCAAGCTCGACGTCACGCTGGTCGAGCGCAACCGCACCCATGTGTGGAAGCCGAAGCTGCATGAGATCGCCGCCGGCAGCATGGACATCTCGGCGCATGAGGTCGACTATCTCGCGCAGGCCTATTGGCACGGCTTCCACTACCGCATCGGCGACATGATCGGGCTGGATCGCGACAAGCGCGAGGTGCTGGTCGCGCCCTATCTCGACGCCGAGGGGCGGGAGGTCACGCCACAGCGGACCATTCCCTATGACGTGCTCGTCATCTCCATCGGCAGCCAGAACAATGATTTCGGCACGCCAGGGGTGGTCGATCACGCGATCAAGCTGGAGTCGCAGCGCGACGCCCGGCGCTTCCACGAGCGCATGATCAATGCCTGCATTCGCGCCCATTCGCAATCGTCGCCGATCGCAGCGCATCAGCTCAAGGTCGCGATCATCGGCGCCGGCGCGACCGGCGTCGAGCTTGCTGCCGAGCTGCACCGCACGACGCGCGAGGTCGTGGCTTACGGTCTCGACCAGGTCGACGCCGAGAAGGACATCAAGATCACGCTGATCGAGGCCGCGCCCCGGGTGCTCCCGGCGTTGCCCGAGCGCGTGTCGAGCGAGACCGGCAAGCTCTTGGAAAAGCTCGGTGTCGAGGTGCTGGTCGGCGCCAAGGTCGCCGAGGTCGCGGCCGATCATGTCAGCCTGGCCGATGGCCGCGTCATCCCGGCCGAGCTGATCGTCTGGGCCGCAGGCGTCAAGGCGCCTGACTTTCTCAAGGACATCGCGGGATTGGAGACCAACCGCATCAACCAGCTCGTGGTCAAGCAGACGCTGCAGACCACGCGCGACGAGCGCATCTTTGCGATCGGCGACTGCTCGGCCTGCGCTTGGGGCGAGCGCGGCAACGTGCCGCCGCGAGCCCAGGCGGCGCATCAGCAGGCCTCGCATCTCACCAAGCAGATCCCGCGCTTCATCCGCGGCGAGGCGCTGGCGGAGTATCGCTACCATGATTTCGGCTCGCTGGTGTCGCTCGGCGAGTTCTCGACCGTCGGCTCGATGATGGGCGCGCTGGTCGGCGGCAATCTGGTGTTCGAGGGCCTGTTCGCCCGCATGATGTATCTAGCGCTGTACAAGATGCACGAATACGCGCTGCATGGCCTCGCCAAGGTCACGCTGGATACGCTGGCCCGCCTGATCACCCGCCGCACCGAGCCGCATGTGAAGCTGCATTGATCGCCGAGACCGTCGCGGCGGTGCCCTTGTCCGGCCGCCGCCGGGCAGCCTCGCGAGGTTCCGGCGGCCGATTTTGCTGTCGCAAATTCCGGAGCAAGATCGTAGACTTAGGGCTTGATGCGGGCGCGATGGGCGCGGCCCGCCACGCCCCGGATTTGCCTGGCTCAGCAGATGACGGATCTTCCTCTCCGGATCGGCCTCGAGGGATATCCCGACGCCGCCATGGTCCGGGGGCGCGCGGGCTGGCTCCTGCGCGGGCTCGTGGCGGTCGCGCTGGTGTCGGCGGCGGCCTGGCTCGGCTATGCCGTCGCCTTCGCGCGCGGGCTCGATCAGCGCCACGCCGCAGCCCAGCAGCGGCTGGCGGTCGAGGCCGCGCAGCTCGACGGCTATCTCTCGCGCTTCGAATATCTGCCCTCGCTGCTGGAGACGTCGCCGGATGTCTTCAGGCTGCTCGGCACGCCGGATGACCACGCCCTGCAGCAGAGCGTCAGCCTGTACCTGAAGTCGATCAATCTGCTGGCCGGCGCCGACAATCTCTATGTGCTGACCGTCGACGGCGACGCGATCGCGGCCGCGGATTTCGACCAGCCGGGGACGCCGGTCGGCAGCAATCTGTCCTATCGGCCTTACATGCGCCAGGCGCTGGCGACCGGTCGTGGCGCGTTCTTCGGCATCGGCATCACCAGCGCCCGCGCTGGCTATTATCTGTCCTATGCGATCAAGCACGACGGGCGCACGATCGGCGTCGCCGTGGTCAAGGTCAATCTCGATGCGTTCGAGCGCGAGTGGCGCAACCGCGGCGCGGACATGCTGCTGGTCGACGCCCGCGGCGTCACCATTCTCGCCTCGCGCGACGAATGGCGCTTCCGCCCGCTGACGCCGCTCGCGGTCGATGCGCTGGAGGAGATCGCGACGTCGAAACCCTATGGCAGCTCCAGCCTTGCGCCGCTGGGCTGGACCTTCATGGAGCACGGCGGCCGAGTGACGACCGAGCGCGGCGCGGTCTACAGCATCGACGAGCGCCCGCTGCACGAGCGGCAATGGCAGCTGATGCTGCTCGACGACATCGCGCCGATCCGGCGCACGGCCTATGTGATCGGCACGCTCTCGGGGCTCGCCTGCATCGTGGCGCTGCTGCTGCTCGGCTTGCTGGCGCAGCGCCGAAGCGAGATCCGGCAACGGCTGGCGAGCCAGGCCGCGCTGCAGGCCGCCAATGACCGGCTGGAGATCCGGGTGCAGGAGCGCACCGCCGAATTGCGCGCCGCGCAGGACGAGCTCGTGCATGCCGGCAAGCTCGCGGTGCTCGGGCAGATGTCGGCCGGCATGGTGCACGAGATCAACCAGCCGCTGGCGGCGCTGCAGACCGCGTCCGACAATGCCGTGCAGTTCGTCGACCGCGGCATGATCGGCGAAGCCCGCGGCAATCTCGTCCGGATCGGCGAGCTGGTGCGTCGCCTCGCGCGCCTGACTGGCCAGCTGCGCGTGTTCGCCTACAAATCCAATGCGCCGCTCGAGTCCGTATCGGTCGAGCAGGCGGTTGCGGAGACGCTGAAGATTCTCGGCAATCGGGTGAAGGACGGCGGCGTCGAGATCAGCATCGATCTCGCGCCGGAGCTGCATGTCCGCGCCGAACAGATCCGACTGGAGCAGCTGCTCTGCAACATCGTCGCCAACGCTCTGGATGCCGTCGAGAGCGCAGAGCAGAAGTCCATCCATATCCGCGCCGAGCGCGCGGAGGGGCAGTGCCGCATCGCCATCGGCAACAGCGGGCCGGCGATCCCCCCGGACGTTTTACGGCGCATGTTCGAGCCGTTCGTGACGACCAAGCCGGCCGGCAAGGGGCTCGGCCTCGGTCTCGTCATCGCCAACCACATCGCGCGCTCGTTCGGCGGCGAGCTGCGGGCGCGCAACCTCGAGCCTATCGGCGCCGAGTTCGTCCTGCTGCTGCCGCTTGCCGGAAGGTCCGCTCATGAGCTCTGAACAGCCGATCGGCGTGATCTATGTCGAGGACGACGAGGACGTGCGCATCGGCGCCGTGCAGGCGCTTCAGCTCGCCGGCCTCCCGGTGACCCCGTTCGCCTCCGTCGAAGCGGCGAGCGTGGTCGTCCGCGCCGATATGCCGTTCGTGGTCGTCTCGGACGTGCAGTTGCGCGGCAAGAGCGGCACGGCGTGGCTCAACGAGTTGCATCGGCTCGATCCGGATCTGCCGGTGATCCTGGTCACCGGCCATGGCGACATCTCGATGGCCGTGGAGGCGATGCGCAACGGCGCCTATGACTTCATCGAGAAGCCGTGCTCATCGGAGCAGCTCGTCTCGGTGGTGCGGCGCGCGCTCGACAAGCGTAGGCTCACGCTCGAGGTGCGCAAGCTTCGCTCGGCGCTCGCCGACCGCCAAGGCATCGAGGCGAGCCTGCTCGGACGCTCGCCGCAGATCCAGGAGGTGCGGCGCCTGGTCGCCAATCTCGCCTCCACCAATGTCGACGTCACGATCTATGGCGAGACCGGCACCGGCAAGGACGTCGTCGCGCGCTGCCTGCACAATCACAGCCCGAGGCGCGGTGGCAATTACGTCGCCGTCAACTGCGGCGGCCTGCCGGAATCGCTGGTCGAGAGCGAGTTGTTCGGCCACGAGGCCGGCGCGTTCACCGGCGCCACCAAGCAGCGGATCGGCAAGATCGAGTACGCCCATGGCGGCACCTTGTTCCTCGACGAGATCGAGAGCATGCCGCTCAGCGTCCAGGTCAAGCTGCTGCGCGCCCTGCAGGACCGCGCGATCGAGCGCGTCGGCTCGAACAAGACGGTCGCGGTGGATTGCCGCGTCGTCGCCGCCAGCAAGGCCAATCTCTACGAGCTCAGCGAGAGCAAGCAGTTCCGCGCCGACCTCTACTATCGCCTCGGCGTCGCCTTCATCGAGCTCCCGCCCTTGCGCGAGCGGCGCGAGGACATTCCGATCCTGTTCGAGCACTTCACCCTGGACGCTGCCAAGCGCTTCGAGCGCGACGCGCCGATCGTGGACGATGCGACGATGTCGCTGCTGCTCGGCCATGCCTGGCCCGGCAATGTCCGCGAATTGCGCAACATCGCCGACCGCTTCGTGCTCGGCGTCCTCGACCGCCGCGTGCTGAGCCGGTCCGCCGCCGCGTCCTCCGAGCTGTCGCTGCCGCGTCAATTGGAGAACATCGAGCGCTCCATCATCGAGGACGCGCTCCGCCGCAAGCTCGGTGATGTGCAGGCGACCGCCGCGCTGCTCGGCGTTCCCAAGCAGACGCTGTACGACAAGATCAAGCGGCTTGCGGTCGATGTCGACGGGGTCCGCGACGATCGGTCACGCACAAGCGGCGCGCGTCATAACCTGGATTAGGACGGCGCCGCTTTAGAGCCGTTGTAAAGCAGCAGCGCACAGGCCGTAGGAACGGCCGCCACAGCACATCATTGCTGCGAGGTCACTTCGAACAGGAGACCTTTGCATGTACTACTTTGACAAGCGGCTGCAATATCCGGTGGCTGTGGAGAGTCCTGATCCGATCTTCGCGCGCCAGCTGCAGCAGGCGATCGGCGGCGTCGAAGGCGAGATCCGCGTCTGCCTGCAATATTTCTTCCAGGCGTGGGGAAATCGCGGCCCCCGCCAAATATCGCGACGTGCTGCTCAACACCGCGACGGAGGAGATCAGCCACATCGAGATGCTGGCCACCGCCGTGGCGCTCAATCTCGAGAATGCGCCGGCGACGATGCAGGAGACGACCTTGCAGGCGAACCCGGTCGTCGGTGCCGTCATGAGCGGCGGCGAGCGGCCGCGCCACGTCATCGAGGGCATGCTGCACCGGCACCTGCTGTCGACCGGAATGGCGGCGTTCCCGGCGAATTCCGACGGCGTGCCGTTCGACTGCTCGCACATCTATGCCAGCGGCAATCTCGCCGCCGACATGTATTGCAACGTCGCAGCCGAAGCGACCGGGCGCACGCTCGCGGTGCGGCTCTACAACTCGACCGCCGACCGCGGCATGCAGGACATGCTGAGCTATCTGATCGCGCGCGACACCATGCATCAGCAGCAATGGCTTGCCGTGATCGAGGACCTCGGCCCGGGCCAGCTGCCGATCCCGAACAGCTTCGATCGCAGCAAGGAGGCGACCGAGTTCGCCTACATGTTCATGGGCACCGAGCGCAACGGCACGCCGCCGGAGCCCGGCCGCTACTCCGAGGGACCGTCGCTCGATGGCCAGGGCCAGTTCTCGATCCGCCCCGGCTTCGAGCCGCTCGGCGAGGTGCCCAATCTCGGCCCGGCCCGCCCCGACAGCGCCGCGCAGCGCGATCAGATGAACGCGACGCCGACGACCAACGCGCTGACCTGATGAGACCCGCAGTGGCCGGCGCCTCTGCGGGGCCGGCCGTCGCGCCTCATCGACGTGCGCTCTGTTCCTCGTGGCCATGAGGAACGAATGCGTGACGACATCTGTTGAAGAGCCATGACAGGCAGAGACACCCGCGACCTGCGCTCCGGCGCCTACGACCCCGTCAGCAAGGACGGCTTGCCGCAGCCGCAGCAGGTCAAGGACGACACGACGCCCCGCCAGCAGGAGCAGTGGGGCGCCGACGTCCGCGCCGAGCCGCTTCCCGGCACCGAGCCGGTGCTGCCCGAAGGACTGACGCGCGAGCGCCGCGATCCGCTCAATCGCAACACCGGCCGGCACGAGACGGAGTAGAAGCCGCGAACTCGCTGCGCTCCCTCTCCCCGTTCTTCACGGGGAGAGGGGTGGGGTGAGGGGCAGCTACGCGGGTGGTGCTAAATCGGGGCAAACGCGCCAGGTGCGTTTGCGGAGAGACCTGTACCCCCTCACCCGGATTGCATCTGGCGATGCAATCCGACCTCTCCCCGCAAGCGGGGAGAGGTAAGTGGTCCGCGAGATCGTGGGGCAATTCTGCGATCGCCCACGCGCAGCCAACCCAACTTACTTCGCCGCGATCACCATGATCTCGACCGTGTACTGCGGCGCCGCCAAGCCGGCCTCGACCGTTGCGCGTGCGGGCGTGTTGCCGGCGGAGACCCAGCCGTCCCACACCGCGTTCATCTCGCCGAAGGTCTTGATGTCGGTGAGGTAGATCGTCGCCGACAGCAGCTTGGTCTTGTCGGTGCCGGCCTTGGCGAGGTGGCCGTCGATGATCGCGAGAATTTCCTCAGTCTGCTTGGTCACGCTCTCGCCGGCGGTCTTCTGCGCGACGACACCCGCGAGATAGACGGTATTGCCGTGCACGACGACCTGGCTCATGCGCGGGCCAACTTCAAAGCGCTGGATGGACATCGAGAGAACTCCTTGGAAGGTCAATTCGGGGCCTCTCCCTAGCGCGTGCGGCGCGGCAGCGCCAGTCGGCTGAGCGGCGATCTGCGGCGCACGACCTTGCGTTGCCGACATGGCAACGACACACGGTCGGCGGCATTTCCGCAAGCGCCGCAGTCTCGCCGCGCTGCACAGCGGCTTGCTCATGGGGCGGGCAAACAGGGAATGTTTTCCGCGCTTGCACCGATATTTGAGACATGAAACATTCCCCGCGAGGTTCCTTTTAAGCGATTTCGGAGGGGCGTGATGCGGAAACGGTTGATGCTGGCGGCGCTGTCAGCGGTCGCATGGGCGACGAGTGCAGGGGCGGGCTTTGCGCAGCAGACGATCCGCGTCGGCTGGACCATCCCGGCGGAAGAATCCAAATATTGGATGATGAAGCGGCCGAGCGAATTTCCGGATCTCGGCAAAACCTACAATATCGAGTGGACCCAGTTCCAAGGCACGGCACCGATGACCCAGGCGCTCGCGGCAGGCGCGCTCGACTGCGCGACGCAGGCGCCGCTGTCGCTGTCGAACGGCGTCGTCGGCGGCGGCCTCAAGGCCTACATCGTCGCCCAGCACGTCTACGAAAAGCCCGGCGGGTTCTCGGTGTATTGGGCGGTGAAGGACGATTCGCCGATCAAGACCATTGCTGACCTCAAGGGCAAGACGGTCGGCATCTCCGTCATCGGCGGCGGCACGCAGGGTCCGTTCAATCTGCTGCTCAAGCAGGCCGGGCTCGATCCCGCCAAGGACATCAAGCTGGTCGAGGTCGGCTTCGCGGTCGCCGAGGACGCGCTCAAACAGGGCCGCGTCGACGCCGTCAACATGAACCAGCCGTTCGCCGCGCGCGCCGAGGCCAAGGGCGGGACGCGAAAACTGTTCCAGCTGTCGCAGGCGATGCCCAACATCGTCCACATCCTCGAGGCCTGCCGCGCCGACTTCGTCGACAAGAACCCCGATCTCGTGAAGGCCTACGTCCGCGACATCACGGCCGGCATGAAGAAGGCGCTCGCCAACCGCGATGAGACCTTGAAGGTCGTGTCCGAAGTGATGAAGGTGCCGGTGCCCGTGATCGAGACCTATCTGCTCAAGGACAATGATTTCGGCCGCGATCCCGTCGCTGCGCCGAACTTCCCCGCGATCCAGAAGATGCTCGATATCTACGCCGAGACCGGCATGCTGCCGAAGCTCGACGTCGCCCAGTTCAAGCATCCCACCATCGTCGCGCCGATCCAGTAGGGCGCTACGCGGAGCTCGTCGATGAGGAAGCTGCGCTCGCGCGTCACGGTGGAGGGGCTCGACCGCGCCCCGCACCGCGCCTTCATGCGCGCGATGGGTCTCGATGATGCCGACATCGCCAAGCCGATGATCGGCATCGTCAGCCAGAAGGGCGAGCAGACGCCCTGCAACATGACGCACGACTTCCAGGTCGATGCCGCCAAGACCGGTGTCTCCGAGGCCGGCGGCACGCCGCGCGAATTCGCCACCGTCTCGGTGTCCGACGGCATCAGCATGAACCATGAGGGAATGAAGTTCTCTCTGTTCTCGCGCGAGCTGATCGCCGATTCGATCGAGGCCGTGGTGCACGGCCTCGCCTATGACGCGCTGATCGGCTTCGGCGGCTGCGACAAGACCTTGCCTGGCGTCATGATGGGCATGGTCCGCTGCAACGTGCCGTCGATCTTCATCTATGGCGGCAGCGCGCTGCCGGGCAAGTATCAGGGCAAGACGCTCACGGTGCTCGATTCCTATGAGGCCGTTGGCAGCTACATGACCGGCGAGATCGACGCCGCCACGCTCGAAGGCATCGAGCGCTCCTGTCTGCCGACCATCGGCGCCTGCGCCGGCCAGTTCACCGCCAACACCATGGGCATGCTGTCGGAAGCGATGGGCCTGTCGATGCCCAACGTCTCGATGATCCCCGGCGTCTATGCCGAGCGCGGCCATGTCGCGCGCGCAGCGGGGCGCCTGATCATGCAGATGCTCGCCAACGATGGCCCGCTGCCGCGCGACGTCGTCACCCGCAAATCCCTGGAGAATGGTGCTGCGATCGTCGCGGCCACCGGCGGCTCGACCAACGCGGCGCTGCATCTGCCGGCGATCGCCAACGAGGCCGGCATCCGCTTCACGCTCGACGATGTCGGCGAGGTGTTTTCGCGCACGCCGCTGATCGGCAATCTCAGGCCCGGCGGCAAGTACACCGCCAAGGATGTCTACGACATCGGCGGCGCGGCGGTGGTGATCCGCGCGCTGATCGAGAGCGGCCATATCGACGGCTCCTGCATCACGGTGACCGGCCGCACGCTTGCACAGGAATATGGCGCGGCGAATGCGCCTGACGGCGAGGTCGTCTTCACCCCGGCCAAGCCGATGATGCCCGATGGCGGCGTCGCCGTGCTCAAGGGCAACCTCGCGCCGGATGGCGCCGTCATCAAGGTGGCCGGTCTCAAGAACCTGGTCTTCGAAGGCCGCGCCCGCGTGTTCGAGGACGAGGAGGCCTGCGTCGCCGCTGTGCGCGCGCGCAACTATCAGGCGGGCGAGGTGCTGATCATCCGCAACGAGGGACCCGTCGGCGGTCCCGGCATGCGCGAGATGCTCGGCGTCACCGCGCTGATCTACGGCCAGGGCATGGGCGAGAAGGTCGCGCTGATCACCGACGGCCGCTTCTCCGGCGCCACCCGCGGCATGTGCATCGGTTACGTCTCGCCGGAGGCCTTCGTCGGCGGCCCGCTGGCGCTGGTGCGCGATGGTGACCCGATCCGCATCGACGCGAAGGCGCGCACGCTGGACGTGCTGCTCGACGAGCGTGAGCTTGCCGCGCGCCGCAGCGCCTGGTCGCAGCGACCGCCGCGCCATCGCGCAGGGGCTCTGGCGAAATACGCCAAGCTGGTCGGGCAGGCCCCGCTCGGCGCCGTCACGCATGAAGGACCGGCCGAATGGCCATGGTTCGATCAGGAGCAGGAATGAGCCGCGACGCGCGACGGTTGGCAGGGTTCTTGCTAATCTTGCGACCACACACCCCGTCATTCCGGGGCAATCGTCGAGGCGAAGCCTCGATGATTGAACCAGGAATCTCGAGCCTAGTGAGCATGAACGCAAGGCAAGCTCGGAATTCCAAAGTTGCCACCGTGAGGCGGGCAAGCTCTCCAGGCTCCCTCCCCCCTGGTAGGGGAGGGTTGGGGAGGGGGGTAGCCGAGAGGACGGTGGGTGTGGCACCCCCCTCCCTAGCTCTCCCCCACAAGGGGGGAGGGAACGACCTCGTGCGGGGAGACGGCCGGGCTCATTGCAGTCGGCAAGCGGCGTGAACGACGGAGGTCGGACACAAAGCGATCGTCGTCGTGAGGCGGGCAAGCTCTGCAAGCTCCCTCCCCCCTTGTGGGGGAGGGTTGGGGAGGGGGGTAGCCGCGAGGTCGGTGGGTGTGGCACCCCCCTCCCTAACCCTCCCCCACAAGGGGGGAGGGAACGACCTCGGGCGGGGAGACGGCCGGGTTAAGGCCTTGCCCCGGAATGATGGTGGACGTGGATACGGACGAATATCTGCGGTGGTCTGTGATGCCTGATGATTGGGAGCCTCTAAGCGTGCTGCACCGGAAAGAGAAGCCGACATGGGCGTGACCCCGATCCGACCCGGCCAGCTCGCGGGCGTTCCACTCGGCCGCAGCCCGGCCACGCCGATCATCGAGATCGACCACGTCTCGCAGGTGTTCAAGACCTCGTCGCGCCGTGACCACACCGCGCTGTCGGACATCTCGCTCTCGGTGGAGGAGGGCGCCTTTGTCTCGATCCTCGGCCCCTCCGGCTGCGGCAAGTCGACCTTGCTCTACATCGTCGGCGGCTTCGTCAAGCCGACCAGCGGCGCCGCGAGGATGAAGGGCAAGCCGATCACCGGCCCCGGGACCGATCGCGGTCCGGTGTTCCAGGAGTTCGCGCTGTTTCCGTGGAAGAGCGTGCTCGGCAACGTCATGTACGGCCCGCTGCAGCAGGGCCTGAAGGCCGCGAAGGCCGAGGCTTTAGCGCGGACCTTGCTCGCGATGGTCGGCCTCACCGGCTTCGAGAAGTTCTATCCGAAGGAGCTGTCCGGCGGCATGAAGCAGCGCGTCGCCCTGGCGCGCACCTTGGCCTATGGCCCCGAGGTGCTGCTGATGGACGAGCCGTTCGGCGCGCTCGATGCGCACACCCGCACGCGGCTGCAGAACGACCTGCTCGACATCTGGGAGCGCGACCGCAAGACCGTGCTGTTCGTGACGCATTCGGTGGAGGAAGCCGTGTTCCTGTCCGACAAGGTCGTGATGATGTCGCGCTCGCCCGGGCGCATCCGCGAGGTCATCGACATCGACCTGCCGCGGCCGCGCCGCCGCGAGGAGCTGCTGCTCGATCCGCGCTATCAGAAATACATCGTCGACATCGAGCGCATGTTCGATGCGTCCGGCGACAACGAGCTGCCGTCATGAACGGACTTCTCAAGCCGCTCGCGCCGGTGCTGGCCTGCTGCGGCCTGTTGCTGCTTTGGCAGCTCGCCTCGCTCGGGCTGAAGAACGACAGCTTCCCGACCGCGCTGGAGTCGCTGCGCGCGATCCCGCCGATCCTCACCGACAAGGAATCGCTGATCAACATCCTGGCCTCGCTGCGGCGGATGGCGATCGGCTTCGTGCTCGCGCTGGCCTTCTCGATCCCGCTGGGATTGCTGATGGGCCGCAGCCGCGCCACCGCCGCCTTCTTCAATCCGCTGCTGATGCTGATCTATCCCGTCCCGAAAGCCGCGCTGATGCCGATCATCATGCTGTGGCTCGGCGTCGGCGACATCTCCAAGACGCTGGTGATCTTCCTCGGCGTCAGCCTGCCGGTGATCTATCACAGCTTCGAGGGCGCCAAGGCGGTCGAGGAGAAGATGCTGTGGTCGGGCGCTGCCATGGGCCTGTCGCCGGCCGAACGCCTGCTGCGCATCGTCCTGCCGGCTGCATTGCCGGAGATCCTCACCGGCTGCCGCACCGGCCTCGTGCTGGCGCTGATCACGATGGTGACCAGCGAGATGATCGCGCGGCAGTCCGGCGCCGGCAACATCCTGTTCAACGCGCTCGACATGGGCCAGTACGACACGGTGTTCGCGATGATCATCATCATCGGCGCCATGGGCATCTGCCTCGATGCCGCATTCGAAGTGATCCGCCGCTGGCTGGTGCGCTGGTCCGAGCCGCAATTCGACATGCCCCTGAGCTTCTCATGACGCGCACCTCCAACGATATCCTGCTGGGCGCCGCGCCGATCGTGCTCGTCCTGCTGCTGTGGCAAGGTCTCGTGTCGTTCGGCTACGCGCCGGCGACCCTGCTGCCGCCGCCGGGGCAGGTGTTCCTGCGCATGGCGCAGCAGCTCTCCAGCCTCACCTTCCAGCAGGACATCGCCGCGACTTTGTTCCGGCTGTTCGCCGGCTTCGCGATCGCCGTCGTGCTCGGCGTCTCCCTCGGCATTGCCGCAGCAGTCAGTCCACCGATCAACGCCGCCGTCAAGCCGATCGTCCGCGTGCTGGCGCCGCTGCCGAAGGTCGCGCTCTATCCGGCCTTCCTGCTGCTGCTCGGCTTTGGCCACGAATCCAAGATCATGCTGGTGGCGGCCGACGCGCTGTTTCCGATCCTGCTGTCGACCTATTACGGCGCCACCACGATCGAACAGAAGCTGATCTGGTCGGCGCTCGCCGCCGGCACGCCGCCGCGCGACGTGCTGTGGAAGGTGGTGCTGCCGGCCGCGATGCCCTCGATCCTGACCGGCTGCCGCATCGGCCTCGTGATTTCCTGCATCGTGGTGTTCCTGGCGGAGATGATCACCTCGACCGACGGACTCGGCCACGTGCTCGTCACCGCGGCGCGCACCTTCCAGGCGGTCGACATGTTCGTGCCGCTGATCACGATCTCGCTGCTGGGCCTCATTCTCAACGCCCTGCTGCAGGGCCTGCGCGCGTACCTGCTGCGCGGCTTCCCTTCAGTCTGATAGAACGACAAACAACAATCGGGAGAACGACCATGCTGGCGGATCGCATCGAGGCGAAATGGATCGACGCATTCTGCGAGATCTTCGAGCGCTGCGCGGTGAAGGCCGGCGACACCGCCGCCATCCTGTCGGAGACGCAGTCGCGTCCGCTCAACGTCCACATCGCCGAGCTGGCGCTATTGCGCATGGGCGCGCGTCCGTTCCATGTGATCGTTCCGACGCCGCGCAATCCCCATCCGGTGCCGGTGCGCTCGACCGGCGCCTCGGAGGCCATCGGCAAGCTCGGCCCCGTCGTGACGGCCTTGCAGCAGGCCGGCTTCGTCGTCGACTGCACCATCGAAGGCCTGATGCACGCGGTGGAGACGCCGGAGATTCTCAAGGCCGGCGCGCGCATTCTCGTGATCTCGAACGAGCATCCCGAGGCATTGGAGCGCATGCGGCCCGACACGGCACTGGAGAAGCGCGTGCGCGCCGCCGCCAAGATGCTGCGCGGCACCAAGCGGATGCGCGTGACCTCCAAGGCCGGCACCGATCTCGACGTCGTCATGGAGGGCGCTTCCACCGTCGGCGTGTGGGGCTGGACCGATCGTCCCGGCACGCTCGCGCATTGGCCGGGCGGCATCGTCGTGAGCTTCCCCAAGAGCAAATCGGTCAACGGCACCATCGTGATGGCGCCCGGCGACATCAACCTCACCTTCAAGCGCTATCTGTCGTCGCCGGTCACGCTGACCATGCGCGACGACTACATCACCAATCTGGAAGGCGAGGGCGCCGATGCTGCGATGATGCGCGCCTATCTGGCGTCGTGGGGCGACCGCGAGGCCTATGCCGTGTCGCATGTCGGCTGGGGTATGAATCCTGGCGCCCGCTACGAGGCGTTGACCATGTATGACCAGCGCGACACCAACGGCACCGAATTGCGCGCCGTCCCCGGCAATTTCCTGTTCTCCACCGGCGCCAACGAATTCGCCGGCCGCTACACGGCCGGCCATTTCGACCTGCCGATGATGGGGACGACGATCGAGCTGGATGGCACAGCCGTGATCAAGGCCGGCGTGCTGCAGGACGTGTTCGGATAGGTGAGGGTCGGCACGGAACGGCGCTGAGAGGTGCAGCGCCGATGTTGCAGAAATGGTTTCAACGAGCCGGCCAGAACTCCTATTGCACGTAACGCAAGCTCTAACTCCAAGCACGCTGCGCTCCCTCTCCCCGTTCTTCACGGGGAGAGGGTCGGGGTGAGGGGCAATGGCACGGGTGGTGCCGCGTCAACGCGAAAGACGAATCCCTGTTAGTCGAGCGGATTTGATCGTGAGCGAGCGTCTGTGTGACACGCCTCGCCACCAGCCCTCTCCCCGTCAAGAACGGGGAGAGGGAGCGCGGCGCTGCGTGCGGCGCGATCGGAATTCTAAAAAAAATAACTCGCTTGCCATTTTCCGTAAATTATGGTTCTCTCCCTCCATCCCGCCTCAAGCAGAAGGGGCGTAGCGCGCGATCGTCACGACACGCGAGGCGGGGAGCGGTGGCCGCGAGAGATCGCAGCGTCCTCGGCGACGAGGGCGTGGACGAACGATCGCTTGCGGACGGTCAAGTCGCGTGGTCCTGGCCTCCCGAAGCTGAGGTCAAGTTCGCGATGGTGCTGACGCATCACGTGAACGACGGTGGCCAACCAGCCGGCGCACCGGGGAGATCGCGAAGCAGCCGTAAGCCCATCGCGCAGGGAAGGCCGGGCGTGTCCGGCTGCACCTGTGGTACCTGCCGCCTGCATTCTTGTTAGCAGGCGGGCCGCAGGCGTCAGCCGACGCCTGGCCTTCCCTGCGCCCTCTGCATTTGTATGAGGGACGAACTGATCGCAGACCTCGGGCGCAACGCGCCGCGAGAATACGCCCTCATGCCGCGCGGATTCACATCGCGCGGACACATATCGATCGCTGTTTGACCCGTGTATCCGACCAACCCACAATTGTCGTCCCGGACAAGCCATGACGCGTGCCAGCGCGGCATGGCGCCGATCCGGGACCCATACGCCGCAGCAGAGGTGACGGGCAAAGTGCCAATGACCAGCCTGCCTCAAACAGTTTCCCTGGGGGTATGGATCCCGGCTCCGCGTGCGCAATTGCGCACGAGGCCGGGATAACGGCGGTGTTTGTAGTTGCAGTTGCTACCACTATCGGCCACGAGCACAGCTGTCGTAGGGTGGGCAAAGCGGCCGCCCGATAGGGCGGCGGCGTGCCCACCGTGCATCCGCGGATGTTGAGCGAGATGGTGGGCACGGCGCGCGCAACATTGTCGCGCAACGGCGATAGCGTGCCGCGCCTTTGCCCACCCTACAACGCGATCCTCACTCCACCACCGGCGGCCGGGCCAGCTTGAAATGCCTGAGCATCTCGACCAATGCGCCAAGCCGCTGCTCGCGATAGGCGCTCACATCCATCCCGGAATAATCGAGAAACCCCGCCCCGGTGCGCAGGCCGATGCGCCCCTCCGCCATGTTGCGCTCGATCACCTCGGGCGCGCGATAGCGATCGCTGCCCAGCGCGCCTTCGAGATAGCGGCTGGCGTAGTACAGGATGTCGCCGCCGCCCCAGTCGATGAATTCGAGCAGGCCGAGCACCGCGTAGCGGAAGCCGAAGCCGTAGCGGATCGCCTTGTCGATCTCCTCGGCGCTGGCGACGCCTTCGCCGACCATGCGCGCCGCCTCGTTCATGGCGAGCGCCTGGATGCGCGGCACGATGAAGCCCGGCGTCGCCGCGCACACCACCGGCACCTTGCCGATGCCTTCGAGCAGCGCCTTCAGCCGCGCCGTCAGTTGCGGATCGGTCGCCTTGCCCGGCGAAATCTCGACCAGGGGGATCAGATAGGCCGGATTGAGCCAATGCGCGTTGAGGAAGCGTTCGGGCTTGTCGATCGCACCGGAGAGATCATCGACCAGGATCGTCGACGTCGTCGACGCGATGATGACATCCGGCGCCACGGCGCGGGAGGCCGCGCCGAGCACCTCGCGCTTGAGGTCGACGATCTCCGGCACGCCTTCGAACACCAGCGTGGTCTGTGCCAACACATCGTTGCTCGCGCCTGCCGGCGCGACGGCGATCTTGCCCATCAGCCTGTCGGCATCAGTCGCCTGCAACATCCCGAGCCGCGCCAAGGTGGCGAACGTCGCGCCGATCTCGCCGAGCGCCTCGCGCTCCAGCTTGGCGAACTCCTCGGGGGTGCGCGGCTTGATGTCGATCATCGTGACGGGATGACCGGCATAGGCGAAGGCCACGGCGATGCCGCGGCCCATGCGGCCGGCGCCGAGGCAGGCGATGTGTCCGCGCGCGCTCATGCGGCGAATCCGTCGCGCAGCAGCGCCTGCAAGGCGGATCGATCGAGTCCACCAAAGCCCAGGCTGCTCAGCGTGCGTCCCGTCGCCATGAAATCCTCACCGCAGATCGCACCACCGATGGCCAGGAATCCGCGGGCGAGCGGCGTCGCGGTGCCGGTCAGCTCGGCAGCCGAGATCAGGAATGAAAGACCCAGCCGAAGATCCTCGCGCATGTAGCGATGCTCCGTCAGCACCAGCTGCTCGCGCCAGTCGCCGGAGTCGGTGAGCCGGTCATGCGAGCCGCGGCCATACATCCAGATCTCGCCGTCCTTGGCGTAGTGATGCGCCAGCGGGAAATGCGGCGCGCCATAGCCGAGCGCCTCGCGCACCGCGATTCTTTCAGCATCGAGCGCGTCGGTGACGCGGCGGATCGCGGCTTGCGTGCCTTCCTTGTGAATGTCCCAGCGCTCGAAATGCTCGATCGGCCCGGCATTCATCACGATCAGCGGCGGATGAATGATGCAGCCGGCATTCATCAGCGCGCCCGACAGCGCATCGCCGCACGGCTCGATCACGCCGGGGAATGCCTTGCTGATCACGGCGAGCGCATGCTCGGCCGTCTTCAGCGGGAAGACGCCGACCGGCAGCCGCTTGGCGCGAATGGTGATCGCGACCTCGAACGGACCATGCTTGCGCGTCAGCCAGGGCAGGGTGCCGGTCTCGGCGTAGCTGACCTCTGCCTTGTTGCCGGCGGCGCGCGCGGCGGCGGCAAAGATCATCGTGCCGAACGTCGCCGGTGGCAGGAACACGACCTGGCCATCGGTGAGATGCGGCGCGAGCTGCTTCGCGATGTCTCCTTGCGCGAACGCCGGCGCCGGACAAAGGATCAGCTCGGCGCCCCTGATAGCCTCGCCGATGTCGGTCGTGACGAGCGCGAGCTTGGCCTCGTGCCGGCCGTTGACGTCCTTGAGGGTGATGATCGAGCCAGCCGCTTGGTGCTGCGCCACAGCGTCCGCATCACGGCGCCAGAACCGGACCTCGTGGCCTGCCAGCGCGAAATCACCCGCGGCCGCGAACGAGCCGTTGCCGCCGCCGAGCACTGCTATCTTCACAAGCGGATCTCCTTATCGATCATCGGGCCTCTGGCGCAGCAGATGGTGCTGCACCTTGCCGAGCGCGGTGCGCGGCAGATCGTCGACGAAGACGATGTCGCGCGGCACCTTGTAGCGCGCGAGCTGCGATTGCAGATGCGCGCGCAAGGTCTCCGCATCGAGCGCGCAGTCCTTGCGCTTGACCACGAACGCCACCGGCACCTCGTCCCAGCGTGGATCGGGCCGACCGATCACGCCGCAATCGACGACGTCGGGATGCTCGCCGAGCACGCGCTCGATCTCGGCGGGATAGACGTTCTCGCCGCCGGAGATGATCATGTTGTTTTTCCGCTCGAGCACGAAGAAGTAACCGTCGGCGTCGCGCTGCGCGATGTCGCCGGTGCGGTACCAGCCATCGTGGATGGCCTGCTGGGTGGCTTTGGCGTTGCCCCAATATTCGAAGAACACATTGGGCCCGCGCACCGCGATCTCGCCGGCCTTGCCGGCCGGCAGATCATCACCATCGCGATCGATGATCTTCGCCTCGCAGCACAGGCCCGGAAGGCCGGTCGAGCCCGCGCGCGAGAGGTCGCCGCCGAGCCGCGTATAGACCGCGATCGGGCAGGTCTCGGTCGAGCCATAGACCTGCAGCACCGGCACGCCGCGCGCGGTGATGCGATCGATCAACGCGGGCGGCACGATGCTCGATCCGGTGGAGACGGCCTTGAGCGACGACAAGTCCGCCTTGGCCCAGCCGGGATGCTCGGTGATGGCCTGGATGGTCGCCGGCACCAGCACCGTCAATGTCGGTCGCTCGTGAATGATCGCCGCGAGCGTCGTGTCCGGCGTGAAGCGCGCATGCAAGGTGACGGTGGCGCCGTGATGCAGCGCCGGCGTGGTCTGGATGTTGAGGCCGCCGACATGAAACAGCGGCAGCACCGTCAGCACGTGATCATCCGAGGTGAGGCCATGCATGTGCTGGCTCATCACCCCGTTCCACAGCAGCGCCTCCTGCCGCAACACCGCGCCCTTCGGCCGGCCCGTTGTGCCCGAGGTGTAGACGATCAGCAGCGGGCAGGAGAGATCGATGTGCGGATTGCGATCGTCGCCGCGGCCACGGGCGAGCAGCTCGTCGAGCGCAAATCCGTTGGCCGGCGTGAAGTCGACGCCGACCGGCACCGTCTCCGGATGCTGCTCCGCGAGCGCCGGCAGCACCGGCGCAAACGCCTGCTCCAGCACCAGCACCTTGGCCGCGGCATCCGACAGGATGAAGACCTGCTCGGCCACCGCGAGCCGCCAATTCAGCGGCACCAGGATCGCGCCGAGCCGGGCGCAGGCATAGAGCAGGACCAGATAGTCCGGCCGGTTCAGGCTCAGGATCGCAACGCGATCGCCGCGTCCGACGCCGAACTCGGACTTCAGCGCCCGGGCCATCGACGCGATCCGCGCGCTGAAGTCGGCATAGGTCAGCGTCGCGCTTTCGAAACGGATCGCCGGCTTGTCCGGCGTGAACGCGGCGTTGCGCTCGATCAGGCTGCAGA
Source organism: Bradyrhizobium sp. USDA 4353 (assembly GCF_054063215.1). Taxonomy (NCBI): domain Bacteria; kingdom Pseudomonadati; phylum Pseudomonadota; class Alphaproteobacteria; order Hyphomicrobiales; family Nitrobacteraceae; genus Bradyrhizobium; species Bradyrhizobium sp. USDA 4353. Next base: position 6,857,191 of record NZ_JBSSGB010000001.1, on the reverse strand, counting down.
GGTCCACGCTCTACTCGTCCGTCTCGCCGGGCTCGTACAGCGCCTCGCGGCCGATGCGGTCGAGGCACAGCTCGGCGGTCCACGGCAGCATCAGCGAGCCGCAGCGGCTGTCGCGATAGATGCGCTCCAGCGGCAGGGTCTTTAGCATCGACTGTCCGCCACAGGTGCGGATGGCGAGCGCGGCGAGCTCGTTGGCGCCTTCCATCACCGAGTACTGCGCAGCATAGGCGCGCAGCACCTGCTCCTTGGTCGGGTTGGCGCGCGCCTCGGTGACCGCCTGAAACCAGATGCCCTTGATCTGCTCCAGCTTGATCTGCATCTGCGCCACCGCGATCTGCTTCGTGGGATACATGCGCCGCTTGACCGGCGGCATACCCGGCACCTCGCCGCGCAGATATTTGAGGGTGAAGTCGTAGGCCGCCTGCGCCAGGCCCATATAGGTCGGCGACAAGGTCATGAACATGTGCGGCCAGCGCATCGCCGCCTGGAAGTAGACCCCGCGCGGCATCAGCGCCGCATCCTCGTCGACGAACACGTCCTTGAAGATCAGCGTGCGCGACACCGTGCCGCGCATGCCGAGGGGATCCCAGTCGCCGACGACGGACACGCCCTCGCTCTTCGCGGGGATCGCGAGATAGAGCGTATTCCGCCGCGAGGCCTTCTCACCCTCGCTGATCTCTGTGCAGAGTACGCCGTAGTAATCGGCATGGCCGGACAGCGAGGCAAAAATCTTCTTGCCGCTGACCAGCCAGCCGCCCTTGACCGGCTTGGCCTCGGTGCCGAACGCGACGCCACCCGCCGCCGCTGCGCCGCCTTCCGAGAACGGCTGCGAGTAGATCGCGCCGTCCTCGACGATGCGCTTGTAGTGGATCGCGCGCCGCCGCTGGTGCTCGGCGCGGACATCGTCGTCCATGTCGAGATCATCGGCGAGCGGCCCCGACCACAGGGTCGAGCAGACATGCATGTTCCAGGTCAGCGCGGTCGCGCCGCAATAGCGGCCAATCTCCGCGGCCGTCAGCGCGTAGGTCTGGTAACCGGCGCCGAGACCGCCGAGCGCCTTGGGAACGGAGATGCCGAGCAGGCCGGCCCGATGCAGGTCCCTGTAGTTTTCGGTGGGGAATGTCGCCTCGCGGTCCCAGATGGCGGCCCGCCCCGCCAGCACGCTCTGCCCGAGTTGCCGCGCACGGGTGATGATATCGGCCTGCTCAGGCGTCAGCCGAAAAGCAGACGGATCGAACATCGGCGCATCGAGCGCCTCGCCGGATGCCGTCGCCGTCTTCTGCACCTGGATGGTCATCGTGCCTCCGCAGTCGTCGCGTGTGCTGTCAGAAATGAATCGAGCGCGGCGTTGAACTCGCTGGGGCGCTCGAGATTGACGAGATGGCCAGCGCCATGAAGCTCGACATAGTGAGCGCCGGGAATGAAGCTCGCCATCTTCTCCATCATCGGAGCCGGTGCGTTTCGATCCTTCGATCCCGACAGCACCAGCGTCGGGACCTTGATCTCCTTCAACGCCTGCCGACGGTCGAAGCCAAGCAGCGCCAGCATGCTGGCGCGATAGCTTGCCTCGGGCACGGCCGCCATGCAGGAGGTCGCGAGTTCGAGTCCCTGCGGGTCGGGGTCGTCACCAACCAACTCCTTCACGAGGTCCGAAGCCAGCGACGCCATCGTCGCCCCGCGATCGAGCGGCCCGAGGCGCGCCTCGATGAAGGATTTCTGCCAGTCGCCATCGGCCTTGCCGAACGCCGGGCTGGTCTGCGCCAGCACGACGGCGCTCGCAGCCTGCGCGTGAGTCATCAGCCATTCCTGGACGATCATCCCGCCGATCGAGTGGCCGACCAGGATCGGCTTGCGGGCGTCGATCTGGATCAGGAAGTCCTGAAGCGCAGCAGCCAGAGTGGTGATGCTCGCCGTATCGAGTTTGGTGGATTGCCCATAGCCTGGCATGTCCCACGCCACCGTATGAAAGCGCTCGCCGAAATGCGCAAGCTGGCCGCGCCAAGCGCGCGCCGCGCCGCCGATGCCGTGGAGGAACACCAGGGTCTGCCGATCAGGCGCTCCCGCTGCCTCGTAGCCGAAGCGGCCGTCCTTCGTGGTCAGGATTTGCGACGCGGGCACGCAGACCTCCGAGATGAGCCCGAAGCCGCAACGCTGCTTGCTCCAGGCCTTCGAACGCTAGCCACGGCAACAGGAGTGTCAAGCCGCTTCGGGCGCGTTGTTGCAAAAATTTGAAGTTTAAAATAATCTGCAAGCTGCGATCGTATGGCAAGAGATGAGGAGGCGCGCGCATGTCCGGACTGCCTGCAGCAGCGCATGCGATGGTGACGGGCGGCGGCCGCGGCATCGGGCGTGAAATCGCGCGGGCCCTGAAGCTCGCCGGCGCAACCGTGACGATCGTCGGGCGTCATCGCGCAACGCTCGATGAGGCCATTGCTGCAGGATGTGCCGACCACGCCGCCGTTGCCGATGTCGCCGATCAGCCTGCGCTGAGCGAGACGGTCGCCGCTGCAACTGCGCGGCAGCCGATCACGATTCTCGTCGCCAACGCCGGAAGCGCGGAGTCCGCGCCGTTCCTGAAGTCCGATGCCGCGCTGTTCCGCCGCATGATCGACGTCAACTTCATGGGCGTGGTGCACGCGGTGCAGGCCGTATTGCCGGCAATGAAGGCACAGCCTTACGGCCGCATCGTTGCGGTCGCATCCACAGCGGGTCTCAAAGGCTATCCCTATGTCAGCGCCTACACGGCCGCAAAACACGCGGTCGTCGGCCTCACGCGATCGCTTGCCCTGGAGCTGGCCGCCACGGGCGTCACCGTCAACGCCGTGTGCCCTGGATTTACCGATACGGACCTCGTCGCCGACAGCGTCGACAACATCATGAAGAAGACCGGCCGCAGCCGCGAGCAGGCCGTCGCCGAGCTCGCCAAACACAATCCGCAGGGGCGGCTGATCAAGCCGCAGGAGGTCGCCGATACCGTGTTGTGGCTTTGCGGCGCTGGCGCCAGCGCCATCACGGGACAGGCAATCGCGGTCGCGGGCGGCGAAGTCTGAGTCGAATCGATCAATCAGAACAGTCGAACGAAGGGAGCCACCATGTCGAAGCCCGCCAATTCCGTCACCGTGCCGCTGGCTGACTACAAGCCGAGCCATTTCCTGCTCGCGTTCAAGGATCGCGTCGCGACGGTGACGCTCAACCGGCCAGAGCGCAAGAATCCGCTCACGTTCGAGAGCTATCGCGAACTGACCGACTTCTTCCGCGCCTGCGCGTTCGACGACGACGTCAAGGCCATCGTCGTGACCGGCGCGGGCGGCAATTTCTCGTCCGGTGGTGACGTGTTCGAGATCATCGGACCGCTGGTGAAGATGGACACCAAGGGTCTGACCGCGTTCACGCGGATGACGGGCGACCTCGTCAAGGCGATGCGCGCCTGTCCGCAGCCGATCGTGGCGGCCGTGGAGGGCATCTGCGCGGGGGCGGGCGCGATCGTCGCGATGGCCTCGGACATCCGGCTCGCCGCGACCGGCGCCAAGGTTGCCTTCCTGTTCAACAAGGTCGGTCTGGCCGGCTGCGACATGGGCGCTTGCGCGATCCTGCCGCGCATCATCGGCCAGTCGCGGGCGTCCGAGTTGCTCTACACCGGTCGCTTCATGAGTGCAGACGAGGGCGAGCGCTGGGGCTTCTTCAGCCGCATCGTCGCGCCGAGCGACGCGTTGGCGCAGGCCGTGGGGCTGGCCACCGAGATCGCGAACGGCCCGACCTTCGCCAACACCATGACCAAGCGCATGCTGGCGATGGAATGGGCGATGTCGGTGGAGGAAGCGATCGAGGCGGAGGCAGTTGCCCAGGCCTTGTGCATGACAACAGAGGACTTCAACCGCGCGTTCGAAGCCTTTGCTGCCAAGCAGAAGCCGGTCTTCGAAGGGAATTGAACGCTCGCGGGAACCGAAGGGGCTTGCCAGGAAATATTTTAGGTCTAAAATAATTTCCATTGGCTCGGCTCTCCAGTGGAGGCGCTCATGAAGATCGCGATCATCGGCGGCGGACCTGCCGGTCTCTATGCGGCGATATTGCTCAAGAAGCAGCGGCCCAAGGCCGACATCGCGGTCTACGAACGCAACCGCGCCGACGATACGTTCGGCTTCGGCGTGGTGTTCTCCGACGCCACGCTCGACAATTTCGAAAAGCACGACCTGCCGAGCTACCAGCGCATCACCCAGGAGTTCGCCTACTGGGACGATATCGCCGTGCACTTCCGCGGCACGGTGCACCGCGTCGGCGGCAACGGCTTCTGTGGCTGCTCGCGCCGCACGCTGTTGCGGATTCTGCAGGAGCGGGCGCACGAGCTCGGCGTCGCCCTTCACTTCGAGGTCGATCTCGAGGACGAGACGCAGTTCGCGGATGCCGACCTGATGATTCTGTCGGACGGCATCAACAGCCGCTTCCGCCAGAAGTACGTCGATCACTTTCAGCCGGAGGTCGACCTGCGCGCCAACAAGTTCGCCTGGATGGGCTCGACCAAGCCGCTTGATGCCTTCACTTTCATTTTTCAGGAGACGGAGTGGGGACCGTTCATCGCGCACGCCTATCAGTACGAGGCGGGGCATTCGACCTGGATCTTCGAGACTGATCCCGAGACCTTCGAAAAGGCGGGTTTGACGGGGCTCGATGAGCGGCAGTCCGCCGACCGCATGAAGCAGATCTTCGGCTGGTTCCTCGGCGATCATCCGCTGCTGATCAACCGCTCGATGTGGCGCAATTTCCCGATGATCCGCAACAAGCGCTGGGTCAAGGACAATATGGTGCTGCTCGGCGACGCCAAGTCGACCGCGCACTTCTCGATCGGCTCGGGCACCAAGCTCGCGATGGAAGACGCGATCGCGCTGGCTGACGCCATGCAGGGTGCGCCGACCATTCCAGCCGCACTCGATCTCTACGAGCACGGCCGCCGCGAGGAGGTCGAGAAGACCCAGCATGCCGCCGACGTGTCGCTGGTCTGGTTCGAGCATGTCGATCGCTTCTGGGATTTCGATCCCGTGCAGTTCGCGTTCGGCGTGATGACCCGCTCGAAGGCGATCACCTACGACAATCTCACGCTGCGGGCGCCGGACTTCGTGGCGGAGGTGGACAAGGCCTTCGCTCGACAGGTGCGTGGCAAGGGCTTCGACGTCGATGTCGACAAGCCGGTCGCGCCGATGTTCCAGCCGTTCAAGCTGCGCGACATGACGCTCGCCAATCGCGCGGTGCTGTCGCCGATGTGCATGTACTCGGCGGAAGAGGGCGTGCCCGGCGATTTCCATCTGGTGCATTACGGCTCGCGCGCGATCGGCGGTGCCGGCCTGCTGTTTACCGAGATGACCTGCGTCAGCCGGGATGCGCGCATCACGCCCGGCTGCGCCGGTTTGTGGAACGACGCGCAGGAGGCGGCCTGGAAGCGCATCGTCGATTTCGTCCACGCCAACTCGCAAGCGAAGTTCGCGCTACAGCTTGGCCATGCCGGCCGCAAGGGCGCGTCCAAGCTGATGTGGGACGGCATGGACCGACCGCTGGAGCAGGGCGGCTGGGACATCGTCTCGGCGTCGCCGCTGCCGTACTTCCCGGACAGCCAGGTGCCGCGCGAGCTCGATCGTAAGTCGATGGATGCGATCAAGGCGGACTTCGTCGCGGCAGCAGAGCGTGGTCACGCATGCGGCTTCGACATGCTCGAGCTGCATTGCGCCCACGGCTATCTGCTGGCGAGCTTCATCTCGCCGCTGACCAACAAGCGCACCGATGAATACGGTGGCTCGCTGGAGAACCGGTTGCGCTTTCCGCTCGAAGTTTTCGTAGCGATGCGCGCGGCGTGGCCGGCGGACAAGCCGATGTCGGTGCGCATCTCCGCAACCGACTGGGCCGAGGGCGGCATCACCGGCGATGACGCGGTGCAGATCGCTCGCGCGTTCGGCGAGGCGGGGGTCGATCTCGTCGACGTCTCGACCGGTCAGACGGTGCGCGAGGCCAAGCCGATCTACGGCCGCATGTTCCAGACGCCGTTCTCCGATCAGGTCCGCAACGAGGCCCATATCGCCACGATGTGCGTCGGCAACATCACCACGGCCGATCAGGTCAACACCATCCTCGCCGCCGGCCGCGCCGATCTCGTCGCGCTCGGCCGTCCGCATCTGGTGGATGCCGCCTTCACCATGAAGGCTGCCGCCTGGTATGGCGCCGACATGTTCTGCCCGCCGCAATATCTGCCGGGCAAGGAGCAGATCTTCCGCAACAGCGTGCGTGACAGGCAGGATTTCGAGGAGCTGAAGATTAAGGCTAAACCGAAAACGCGGGCGGAGCTGAAGGCCGAGGCAGCGAAGCCGCTTGCGGCGGAGTAAGGCGTCGTGCAACGCTGCCGCTCGGTACGTCCAATGTAGGTGGAGTAGGGGGCGATGAAGGCGATCATCGTTGGCGGCGGTATCGGCGGATTGACCACAGCCCTGATGCTGCGGGCGCGCGGCATCGATTGCGAGGTGTTCGAGCAGGCTGACGCGATCCGCGAGCTCGGGGTCGGCATCAACACCCTGCCGCATGCGATCCGCGAGCTCGCCCAGCTTGGGTTGCTCGATCGGCTCGATGAGGTCGCGATCCGCACCTATGAGCTGTTCTATCTGACGCGGCGCGGCCAGGAGGTCTGGCACGAGACGCGCGGCGTCGATGCGGGTCACGACGTACCGCAATTCTCGATCCATCGCGGCCGGCTGCAGAGCGTGATCCATGAAGCGGTGATGCAGCGGCTCGGAGCGGAGAAGGTCCATACCGGTTGCCGGCTCGGCTCCTTCACCCAGGACGAGGGCGGGGTGACCGCCTATTTCTTCGACCGCTCCGGCTCCCATGTTCACACCGCCCGCGGCGACGTGCTGATCGGCGCCGACGGCATTCATTCCAAGGTCAGGCAGACGCTGTTCCCGAACGAGGGCGCGCCGTGCTGGAACGGCCTGATGCTGTGGCGCGGCGCCACCGACTGGCCGGTGTTCCTGACCGGGCGGTCGATGATCATCGCCGGCGGCCTCAACGCCAAGGCGGTGATCTATCCAATTGCCGAGGGCTCGAGCCCTGCGACGCGGCTCACCAACTGGGCCGTGCTGGTGCGCATCGGCGACGCCAACACCGCGCCGCCGCGGCGCGAGGATTGGTCGCGGCTCGGCCGGGCCGACGAACTGATGCCGCATGTCAACGGCTTCTCCATTCCCCAGGTCGACTTCGCCGCGATGGTGCGGGCGACGCCGGAGTTCTGGGAATATCCCTGCTGCGACCGTGATCCGCTGCCGTACTGGTCGAGCGGCCGCGTCACCTTGCTCGGCGATGCCGCGCATCCGATGTACCCGGTCGGCTCCAACGGCGCGTCGCAGGCGATCCTCGATGCCCGCGCGCTCGCCGATGCCTTGGCTCGCTCCGAGCATCCGCGCCAGGCGCTGATGGCCTATGAGCAGAAGCGGCTGCCGATGACCGCTGACATCGTGGCGTCGAACCGCCGTGGCGGGCCGGAGGGCGTGATCGATGCGGTGGAGCAGCTCGCGCCGCAGGGGTTCACCGATATCAACACCATCCTGAACTACGAGGCCCGTGAGGGCATCGTGCGCGGCTATGCGAGCCGGGCGGGCTTCGCGGCTCGGATGGTGACGCGGCAGGCGTCGTAATCGCCGAGACTGCCCGTGCCGCTGTCCCTCACCCCAGCCCTCTCCCCGTGCAGGACGGGGAGAGGGGGCGCACCGTTTGCTGCGCGACCGCTCGTGAGTCACGCGCTTAGTTGCCTCATGCCCCCGGAGGTGGGGGCAGGAAGTGTATGTTGTGCTCGGCGGCGAGCTTGACGACGTCGTCGGGGTTCTGGTCGCGCATGTTGTGGATGCCCCAGAACAGCTCGTAAAGCCGCCGTGTCGGCGACACCCAGAACAGGGTCTTCGCCGTTTGCTGCGACTTGTTGAAGATGCCGTGCGGCTTGCCCATGGGCAGCCGCACCGTGTCGCCGGCGGTGGCGTATTCCTCGGCGCCGTCGAGGAAGAAGTCGAGCCGGCCTTCGAGGATGTAAAGATACTCGTCCTGGTCGGGATGGATGTGCGGCGGCACGAAGGTGCCGACCGGGAACGTCGCATGCCAGGAGAAGCTGTGCTCGGTGCGGTTCTTCGGCACGTAGACCTGGCCGAGGATGTTCCAGGAGATGCCCTGGATGCCCTCGTTCGCCCGGGTGATGCCGGCGATTTCCGGATGGCTCATGATGGTTTCGCTCCCTGTCGTTACTTGGCTGCGCAATCCCTAGCGTAGCGGTCGGCGTAGTTCTCGAACACCTTCTGAACGATCTCGGTCTGGAACTTGCCATCGGGCCGCTTGGCCACCTTGGTCAGATAGAAGTCCTGGATCGGATAGCCGTTGGTGTTGAACTTGAAGTTGCCGCGCAGCGAGCTGAAATCGGCCTTCTTCAGCGCCGCTGCGACCTTGTCCTTGTCAGCGAGATCGCCACCGACCGCCTTCACGGCGCTATCGATCAGCAGTGCGGCGTCATAGGCCTGCATGGCATAGGTGCCGGGCACGATGTTGTAGGCAGCCTCGTAGCCAGCGACGAACTTCTTGCTCTGCGGGTTGTCGAAGTTGGGCGCCCAGTTGGCGCCGCCGAACATGCCGACCGCGGCATCCTGTTGCGCGGGCAGGGTGGATTCGTCGACCGTGAACGCCGAGAGCACCGGCACGGTATCGGCGAGGCCGGCCTGCTTGAACTGCTTCACCAGGTTCACGCCCATGCCGCCGGGCATGAAGGTGAACACGGCGTCCGGCTTCTGCGAGGAGATTTTCGACAGCTCGGGCTGGAAGTCGAGCGTGTTGAGCGGAACGTAGGACTCCTCGACGATCTCGCCCTTGTAGTCGAGCTTGAAGCCAGCGACGGAATCGCGCCCGGCCTGGTAGTTCGGGACCAGCAGGTACATCTTCTTGTAGCCGCGGTCCTGGGCGACCTTGCCGAGCACGGCGTGAACCTGGTCGTTCTGGTACGATGTCACGTAGAAGAACGGGCTGCACTCCTTGCCGGCATAGCTGGACGGACCGGCATTCGGGCTGACCAGGAAGGTCTTGTTCTCGGTCACCGGGCGATGGATCGCCTGCAGCATGTTGGAGAAGATCGGGCCGACGACGAAGTCGACCTTGTCACGCTCGAGCAGGCCCTTGACCTTGGTGATCGCGGCGTCCGGCTTCAGCTCGTCGTCGGCGACGACGACCTCGACGTCCTTGCCGCCCATCTTGCCGCCGAGATCCTTGATCGCGAGGTTGAAGCCGTCGCGAACCTGTCCGCCGAGCGCGGCTGCGGGTCCTGACAGGGTGACGATGACGCCGATCTTGATCTTGTCGGCGGCCAGCGCCGGCTGCGCCAGCAGGCACGCCGCGACGCCGAGACCGGCCAGCTTCGAACTCACTTTCATGACAACTCCCCCGGGATGCGGAAATTCAGGTCTTGTTTTTGGTACCTGACCGAATGATGGGTCAGACCGCAGCTTGGGACCAAGCCTAGTCTGATGATGCCCCGAGCCGCAAGCGAGCTGCTTGCGGAAAGGGCAGTTTCGGCTGTATGCAAGCGGCGCGCCAATTGCTTGAAGGTTAAAGGAATTTCTTTGCCCATTGTCTGGCGCAAATGACGGTACGTTTTTCCTTGCTCACGTATGGTCCTGAAGGTCAAACTCATGAGCCGCGCCGACGAGGCTGAACGTGCCCCAAATGATCCTGCCACCAGTGAATCCGTCATGACGCTTGATTCCGAGACCAAGGCCGTCGAGCTGCCCGAGGACCATGCCGAGGAGCTGCGGCTGTGGCTGCGACTGCTCACCTGCACGACCTTGATCGAGGGCGAGATCCGTGGTCGCCTGCGCGAGCGCTTCGACGTGACCTTGCCGCGTTTCGACCTGATGGCGCAGCTCGACAAGGCGCCTGACGGCATGACGCTGTCCGACGTCTCCAAGCGCATGATGGTGTCGAATGGCAACGTCACCGGGCTGGTCGAGCGCCTCGTCGAGTCCGGCCATCTCGACCGCCGCACCTCCGACACCGACCGTCGCGTGCAGGTGATCCGGCTGACCAAGCTCGGCCGTGCGGAATTCCGCAAGATGGCCGCCGAGCACGAGGCTTGGATTGCCGATATCTTCGGGGATCTCACCGAGAAGGACGTGCGCGAGCTGATGCGGCTCTTGGCCAAGACCAAGGGCTCGGCGCAAAAGGCCGTGCAACGCCGGCAGGACTGATCACGGGCTGACAGAACGTCGCGGGCGCGCCGCCGCTCGCGGCAAACGCTCAAACAATTTGCGGGCGGTGCACAATCTTCGGCTCGCTTCCGCTCCAGTCCGCTCTTGCATCCAAATGTTTTAAGTCTAAAATGTTTAGGACTGAAACGTGCCGGGCGTCCTTCCCTTTGAGACAGGAGCGTGTGATGGCCACTGCCGCCAGGGTTCAGCAGCCGGAGAGCGCGCACAGCGCCCACGTCGACACCTTTGCCCAGGACAATCTGCCGCCGCGCGAGCTGTGGCCCGACTTCGTGTTCAGCCGCCCCGAATTCCAGTATCCGCCGCGGCTGAACTGCGTGACGCATTTCCTCGACCGCTGGGTTGCGGAAGGCCGTGGCGATGCGCCCTGCATCTTCAGCGCGGAGGTCAGCTACACCTATCGCGAGCTGCAGGCGCTGGTGAATAGAATTGCCAACGTCCTGGTCGGCAAGCTCGGCCTCGTGCCCGGCGGCCGCGTGCTCTTGCGCTCCGCCAACAACCCGATGATGGTCGCGACCTATCTCGCGGCGATCAAGGCCGGCGGCATCGTGGTGGCGACCATGCCGCTGCTGCGCGCCAAGGAGCTGTCCTATCCGATCCAGAAGGCGCAGATCGCGCTGGCGCTGTGCGACGGCAAGCTCGCCGACGAGATGGAAAAGACCCGCGCGGTCGCGCCGGCGCTGAAGCAGGTTGTGTATTGGGGCAACGGGCAGCCCGACGCGCTGGAAGCGCTGATTGCGGACGCGAGCCCCGACTTCACTGCGATCGATACCGCCTCCGACGATCTCTGTCTGATCGCCTTCACCTCGGGCACGACCGGCGATCCCAAGGGCACCATGCATTTCCACCGCGACATGCTGGCGGTGTGCGACGGCTATGCCCGTAACGTGTTGCGCGCCAGCCCGAGCGATCGCTTCATCGGCACCGCGCCGCTCGCCTTCACCTTCGGCTTCGGCGGCGTGCTGTTCCCGATGCATATCGGCGCGTCCTATGTCGTGCTGGAGAAGACCTCGCCGGACGATCTGCTGTCGGCCATCGAGCGCTACAAGGCGACCGTCTGTTTCACGGCGCCGACCGCCTACCGCGCCATGCTGGGCAAGCTCCAGGGACGCGACATCTCCTCGCTGCGCAAATGCGTTTCCGCCGGCGAGACGCTGCCGAAGCCGACCTTCGATGCCTGGCTCAAGGTAACCGGGCTGAAGCTGATGGACGGCATCGGCTCGACCGAGATGCTGCACATCTTCATCAGCGCCGTCGAGGACGAGATCCGTCCGGGCGCGACCGGCAAGCCGGTGCCGGGCTACGAGGCGAAGATCGTCGACGACGAGGGCCGCGACGTGCCTCCGGGCACGATGGGCCGGCTCGCGGTGCGCGGTCCCACAGGTTGCCGCTACCTCGCCGACGAGCGCCAGCGCAAATATGTCCAGAACGGCTGGAACGTCACCGGCGACACCTATGTGATGGATGAGGACGGGTACTTCTGGTACCAGTCCCGCTCCGACGACATGATCGTGTCGTCGGGCTACAACATTGCCGGCACCGACGTCGAGGCGGCGCTGCTGACCCATCCGGCCGTCGCCGAATGCGGCGTGGTCGGTGCCCCTGACAACGCGCGGGGCATGGTCGTGAAGGCCTACGTCGTGCTCGCGCCGGGAGCGGAAGGCACGCCGGCGCTCGTGACTGAGCTGCAGGAACATGTCAAACGCGAGATCGCGCCGTACAAATATCCGCGCGCGATCGAGTTCGTGACGCAGCTGCCCAAGACCGAGACCGGCAAGCTGAAGCGGTTCGCCTTGCGGCAGATCGCGCAGGCCGCTGCCGCCGCTTCGGACTCGGCCGCGTAGCAGAGACAGGGAGAGACGTTCGTGAGCACGACCAAAGCGCCCACGCTCGCCGTGGTGAAGCAGGACGATTCGAGCCTGCGCGTGCTGCAGCCGAGCGGCTGGCCGATGCCGAAGGGCTATGCCAACGGCATCAGCGCGGAGGGCCGCATCGTCGTCACCGGCGGCGTGATCGGCTGGGACGCGCAGGAGAAGCTTGCCGATGGATTCATCGCGCAGGTCCGGCAGGCGTTGCAGAACATCGCCGCGATCCTGGCCGAAGGCGAGGCGCGGCCGGAGCATCTGGTGCGGCTCACCTGGTACGTCGTCGACATGGACGAGTATCTCGGCAATCTGAAGGAGCTCGGCAGGATCTATCGCGAGATCTTCGGCAGCCACTATCCGGCCATGGCGCTGGTGCAGGTTGTCAGGCTGGTGGAGAAGGCGGCGCGGGTGGAAATCGAGGCGACCGCGGTGGTGCCGCGCTGAGGGCGAGACCGGTACGGAGGTTGCGAGATCATGTCCCGTTATAGGAACCAGACTCGCCTCCGCGCCTTCTCTTCGATGGCACGCTTGATCTTCAGCGACTTCCGACAGCCCGCGGCCGCCGAGGCCTACGACATCGCGCTCGACTTCCTCTGGCGCACCGGCGCCGTGCGCGACGAGTTCGAGACCTATCAGTTCCTGGCGGCGGAGATTTCGCGGATGGTCGATTGCGGCCAGACGAACCGGCTGAGGATGGCGAACCTCGCCATCTCCGCGCATGAGCGGCGGTTTGCGACAGCCGAGAAGCCAAGCATCGCCTGACGCGGTCAGCCGACGCCGGGCACGATCGCGACGACGCGGCGGGTGTGCTGGTCGACGATGACGAGCTTGTCCTGCACCAGCACGTACTGATCGCCCCAATAGCCGTTCATGATCTGCGTGATCTCGGGCGGGATATCCTGCAACTGCACCTGTCCGGGAACGGCCGAGCCGATCATCATCTCGAATTGCGCCTGCTGCACGCGCGGCGCATTCTGCTTGCCGATGACGTCCTTGACCTGGTTGCGGGCCTGATCGCTCAGCGACAGGGGCTGCGAGCTCTGCTTGATGGCGCGCTCTCGCCCGCCGGTCGCATCGGCTTGGCCCGCTGGATCGTTCTTGCCGACGGCGCTTTCCGCCGCCTGTTGCGCCGGCATGGTGCGGCCGACCGTGGTATCGGATGCCGAGGAGGGATTGGCGCCGCCGTTTGGCGTACCGATCGGATTGCGGCTGACGAACGGCCAGGCGATGAGGGCTATGAACAACACGGCGAGCGCGCCGCCGCCTGCCAGGGCGAGCGTGCTGATGCGCCGGCGATTGGGATCGTTGCGATCGTTGTCGATCATGAAGACCTCCGCGAGATGCTGCGGAGCTAAGCGTCGTCGCTGGCATCCGTTCCTCCTCGCGCAGCGTCCCGATGCGCTTCCCCTCATGTCTGAGATCAATTGCGCATGCCGTCGCGTTCCCGCGACCAGTGTGGTCCGAGGCATGCCGGTCGATGCCGTCCTTCAAAGTCGAGGGCGCAGGGAAGGCCGGGTGTCCACCACACCCGCGGCCCCCGTGCGACAAAGAATGCACGGGGCAGGAACCACAGGTGGGCCGAACATTCCGGCCTTCCCTGCGCGATGTTTTATCGGCTTATACGTGGTCTCCCTGGTGCGCCGGGCTTGTTGGCCACCATTGTCCACGCGATGCGCTGGGCATCGCAGCAGACGTGATACCAGCATCGGGGTATCAGGACATCACGACTTCACCGGACGACCCGCATCACTCGTCCGCGCGAAATGCGCATGATGCACGACGTCCACCGCGGCCTGCCTCACGTATCGTGACGACGCGTACGCCCCTCTTCGCCGAGGCAGGTTGGGCGCCAGCATCGTGCTGATTTGCCCGACGACACAAGGGTTGAGTGCTGCGACAAGGTAACGCGACGGGCAGTCACACATGATGTCACATACGGATGGAGCCACGGCATTCGTGGTTCGAACAAATGTGGTCTTTGGATGTGCGTGCCGCCGAATGGCGGACGTAGGAACGCCATGTCGCAGCCATCAACCTGTTCGAACGTGGCCACGCAATGGCGATGAGAGCAGGGGGCGGACTTGGACTGGAGACTCTTCGTGACGGCGGCGTTGGCGGCCGCGATCGGCGCGGCAGCCGGCGTGTTCGTGGTGACGAGCACCGCAGGCGGCGGCATCGAGCATCAGGCCGACGCCAAGATGCTGGAAATCGGCGTCGCCATCTTGCGCGAGCCGGCGCGGGTGGATGATGACCCGATGCGCTCATGGGCGGTGCGTGTGGTGGAGAAGAAGTCGGGCGTGAGTTTTTCGGACCAGCAGCGTGCGGCGTTGCTGAAGCGGGCGGCGGGTGGACGGTAGCTCCGGGGGACAGTGCGTAGGGTGGGCAAAGGCGCGCCCGTACAGTTGTTGTTAGCCGAGGCTATTTCATCGCGCCGTGCCCACCGTGCTGCGCGGCTGGACTGTCGGTGGGCACGCCATCGCGCGGCTTGCGCCGCCCGATGTCGTTGCCCACCCTACGGACTACAACCCTCGGCGCTGTGCGATACAGCGCCCTCTTCCCTTGTGGGAGAGGGCATGTGCGGCCTGTCCGAGCGCTCGGTTGGGTGAGGGGGCCTCTCCGCGAGTCGTGCTCGTGGAGAGGACCCCTCACCCGACCGAGCTCGCAGAACTGTCCTACATGCCCTCTCCCACAAGGGGAGAGGGCGCAGTCATGGGCATCGCGCTCGTGGCAAGATGTGCGAATAGCTGAATTAGTTGTGGTCCGTCAGCCTGGATCGCTTCGCTGCGCTCGCAATGACGTGGTGAGAGCCGTGGCTTACTGATACGCCGAGACGATGTCGCTCACCGCGCGCTCCAGCTGCTGCGCCGTGGCGCAGGGGCGCACGACGTTGCAGAAGGTCTGGTAGCGCGGCATTTCGGAGTCGCCCCAGCCCCAGGTGACGCGGCCTTCCGGGTTGAGCCAGACGACGCGCTTGGCGCGTTCTGAAATCGCTTTCAGGATATCTGCGCGCGGGTCGAGCTTGTTGCTGCGGGCATCGCCCAGCACAATCACGGTGGTCTGCGGCGTCACCGAGGCCATGAACTGCTTTTCGAAATCGACCAGCGAGGAGCCGTAGTCGGATGAGCCGAAGCCGACCTTGTGCATGATCTCGGCCATGGCCTCCTCGGTCGATTTCTGCTCCAGGATCTCGCTGACCTCGATCAGACGACCGGAGAATGCGAACGAGCGGACGTCGCTGACGACGTCGTGCAGGCTGTGGATCAGGAGCAGGAAGAAGTCGGAGACGCGCGCGACCGAGCCGGAGACGTCGCACAGGGCGACGATCTTCGGGCGGTCGCGGTGCTTCCGCTTCCAGGCGGTGAGGAAGGGGACGCTGCCCCAGGCGGCGTTGCGGCGGAGCGTGCGGCGCACGTCGAGATGGCCGCGGCGCTGCCGCTTGCGCGGCTTGCTGTAGCGTTCGCGCAGGCGGCGAGCGATCTGCCGGATCAGCGCGCGCATCGCCGCCACCTGGCGCGGCTCGATCCGCGACAGCTGCGCATTGCGCAGGATCTCGTGGCGCAAATTCTCGGTCTCTTCGCGGCCGTACAGCGCCAGCGCCTGGGCGACCGTATCGCGCACGGTGTCGCGCAGGCCGTCGAGGCCGGCCTGCAACCGCTCGGCCAGCGCCGGGTTGGTCTCCGTCAGCGCGTCGAGATCGTCGCGCAGCCGCTGGATGCCCATCGTCTCCAGCATGCGGCTGGAGTACAGGCCGCGCTGGGTGAAGTAGCGGATCTCCGACAGGCCAACGGCGCTGGAGGCGTTGGCGATCGCGGCCGAGATGTCGGCGGTATTCTGCGCCAGCAGCATCTGGGCGAGGGGGCCGAGCTCGGCATTCGCGTCCGCATCGCTCTGTTGTCCCGAGGACGGAGCAGCCTGCGCCTCGCCCGAGGCTCCGTCCTGCGACGCGTCGTCGTTGGTCTCGGCCTGCGCCGGATCGACATGGGCGAAGAACAGATCGAAGCAGGCGCCAAGCGCCTTCTTCTCATCCTCGCTCTTGGCGAGCGTCAGCAGCATCGTGTCTCGCAGGACCGTGCGATCGGCGACACCTATGCTTGCCACGGCGCGCATCGCGTCGATGCTCTCGGCCGGCGAGACATGCACGCCGGCGCCGCGCGCCGCCCGGAAGAACCGATGCAGGTTCTCCTGCATGGCGCCTACCCGAAGATGTTCTGGCGCTGCGCCTTGGCGACGAAGGTCGTCACCTGCGGCAGCGCCACCTCGATGTCCGACTCGTACTTCAGGAGCACGTTCAACGTGTCCTTCACCATCTCATGGCCGAGCTCGGCCGCCTGCAGCAGCACCAGCACACGTGCCCAGTCGATGGTTTCGCTGACCGACGGCTGCTTCTTCAGGTCGAGGGTGCGGATGTCATGGATGAAGGCGACGAGCTGCCGCCGCAGCGTCTGCGAGATGCCGGGCACGCGGCTCTCGACGATGCGCTCCTCCAGCCTCTGCTCGGGGAAGCCGATATGCAGATGCAGGCAGCGCCGCTTCAAGGCGTCGCCGAGATTGCGCTCGGAGTTGGAGGTCAGGATCACGGTCGGCGGCTTGGCGGCGGCGATGCTGCCGAGCTCGGGGATCGTGACCTGGAAGTCGGAGAGAATTTCCAAGAGCAGCGATTCGAACTCGGCGTCCGACTTGTCGATCTCGTCGATCAGCAGCACGCAGCCCGCGGGCTCAAGCAGGGCCTGGAGCAGCGGCCGCGGCTCGACGAATTCCTTGGAGAAGAACACGTCGCCGAAATCATGCAGCTGGCCGAGCGCGGCGTGCAGGGTCTGCGCGCCGCCCAGGACTTCCCCGAGCTTGTCCTTGAGGATCTGGGTGTAGAGCAGCTGCTTGGCGTATTTCCACTCGTACAGCGCCTTGGCCTCGT
This sequence comes from Bradyrhizobium sp. USDA 4353, assembly GCF_054063215.1. Taxonomy (NCBI): domain Bacteria; kingdom Pseudomonadati; phylum Pseudomonadota; class Alphaproteobacteria; order Hyphomicrobiales; family Nitrobacteraceae; genus Bradyrhizobium; species Bradyrhizobium sp. USDA 4353. The sequence continues at coordinate 6,840,149 of NZ_JBSSGB010000001.1, read as the reverse complement.
CGAGGCCCTCATAGCATTGCAGCCGGATCATCTTCAGGCCGCGCCAGGCGGCGATCGCTTTTGCGAGCTCGGTCTTGCCGACGCCGGCGGGACCCTCGACCAGGACCGGCTTGTCGATCGCCTGCGACAGGTAGACCGCGGTCGCGATCTGGCGGCTGGCGATATAGCCCTGCGCGGCGAGGCCGGCTTCGACGGCCTGGATCGAGGCGATGGCTGAAGAGGGGGCCGGGGAATCAGCCACTGAGCGTGCTCCGTTTGCTGGTATCGGGACCCCGGCGCTGACTTGATCGGCGTTTCCGGTCCCTGGACGTTGGCGCCAGGGGAAAACCCTGACTTTTCCTCGCATTGTGTTATGTCCTGGCTACGCGCAGAGGGCGGCCCTGTCCAGTGCGCGCGTGGGTGCTCCGGCCGCATGGCTGCCGGGCGCCGGCGGACAGCCCCCGAAAATCACGCCGAGCGGAATATGAACCGATCCATCCTGCATCTTCTCGTCCTCCTGGTCCTCGTGGTCGGAGGCGGCTGGATCATCGGCGCCTCCAACATGCCCGGCGCGTGGTACGGCTCGCTCAACAAGCCTTGGTTCACCCCGCCGGGCTGGCTGTTTCCGATCGCCTGGACGGTGATCTACATCCTCGTCGCGGTGGCCGGCTGGCGAACCTATGAGCGGGTCGAGAGCGGCGCCGTCATGCAGGTGTGGTGGGGCCAGCTGGTGCTGAACTTCGCCTGGTCGCCGGTGTTCTTCACCGCGCATCTGATGTGGGTCGCGTTCGCGATCATCGTCAGCATGTTCGTGCTGATCGTGACGTTCATCGTGATGCAATGGCGCGCGGACCGGATCGCCGCGCTGCTGTTCGTGCCCTACGCCTGCTGGGTCGCGTTCGCCTCGGTGCTGAATTTCTCGGTGAATGTGTTGAATTGAGATGAGCCGAGTTTGATGGAAGCTCGCTGTCAGATCAGACAACCGGTGCGCTCCCTCTCCCCGTCCTTACGGGGAGAGGGTTGGGGTGAGGGGCAACCGCGCGGGGAGTGTTCGCGGATAGACCTGTACCCCCTCACCCGGATTGCATCTGGCGATGCAATCCGACCTCTCCCCGCAAGCGGGGCGAGGTTGCAGCGAGTCCGCGGCTTCAAGCTCGCGCTACATGGCGTGCTGTGGCGAGCCCCCCAGCCATGAACCTCAAGCAGCTCGAATACTTTGTTCAGGTCGCCGAGCTCGGCTCGTTCAGCAAGGCCGCCTCCGTGCTCGATGTGGCGCAACCGGCGTTGTCGCGGCAGGTGCGGGCGCTGGAATCCGAATTGAAGCAGCAGCTGTTCGCGCGCAACGGCCGCGGCGTCGAGCTCACCGAGGCCGGCAAGCGGCTGCTCGATCACAGCGTCGGCGTGCTGCAGCTGGTGGCGCATGCGCGCGAGGATCTCGGCGCCAGCCGTGACGCGCCGGTCGGCCGCGTCACCATCGGCCTGCCGCCGAGCATCGCGCGGCAACTGACCCTGCCGCTGATCGACCGCTTCCGGAAGGAATATCCGGCGGCCCGGCTCGCGGTCGTCGAGGGCCTGTCGACGCATGTCGTCGAATGGATCACGTCGGGCCGCATCGACGTCGGCATGGTCTACAATCCCGACGCTCAGGCCGGCATCGAGATCACGCCGGTGCTGCAGGAGCCGCTGGCGCTGGTCAGCCACGCGCCGAAGGGCAAGCGCCGCGTCACCGCGCCGTTGCCGATGGCCGAGCTGTCGCGCTACAGCCTGATCATGCCGGAGCGCGTGCATGCGATGCGGCGGCTGCTGGAAACGCAGGCCGCGCTGGCCGGCGTCAAGCTCGACATCGCCTGGGAGGTGTCGAGCGTGCCCTCGATCATCGATCTCGTCTGCGCGGGCTATGGCCATGCCGTGCTGACACCGAGCGGCGTGGCGGCCTCGGGACGGGCGGGGGAGCTTGCGATCCGGCCGCTGACCGAGCCCGCCCCGACGAGCGTGCTGTGCTTCGTGACGTCGGCCCACAAGCGGCCCACGCCGCTGGCGCAGCAGACGATGAAGCTAGCGACAGCGCTGATCAAGAAGTTGCCGAGATAAATCGCGGATAAGCTCGGCTCGGGCGGTGCCACCCTCCCCTGGAGGGGGAGGGTCGTCTCACATGGAGCGCAGCGCAATGTGAGACGGGGTGGGGTGAGCCACACGGGTAGTCCCGCCGTGGCTTCACCCCACCCCGTCGCCCGCTTCGCGCGCGAGCGACCCTCCCCCTCCAGGGGAGGGTGGAGTCCGTGGCGTCCAGCGAGGCAAAAGCAAACGGCGGAGCTCTCAGACCCATTCTAAAATCAGCATGGCTCATCCGATATCATATTCCAGTTTGGAATATCTGATAGAAGCCCCCCAGCGCTGGTGCGGGCCGGCGCGCTCGGTCACATAAGCGGTCAAGCTGCCGAAGCAGCAGGACCGAGCGCGCGTGGAGCGCGCCCCTGCGGACCTCGGTCAACGCGCAAGAACAGCACCCCAAGGAAGCAGAAGCGATGCCTACGACCGCCCGCGTCGACGTCCAGGCCTTTCTCGACGACCACCCGTTCTCCGCCTTCCAGTGGCTGATCTTTGCGCTCGGCTTCGTTATCGTGTTGCTCGACGGCTTCGACACCGCGGCGATCGGCTTCATCGCGCCGTCGCTGCTGAAGGAGTGGGGCATCGAGAAATCGGCGCTCGGGCCGGTGCTCAGCGCCGCGCTGTTTGGCCTTGCCGCCGGCGCGCTGCTCGCCGGTCCCGTGGCCGACCGTCTCGGCCGCAAGCTGGTGCTGGTCGGCTCCGTCCTGATCTTTGGTGTCGCCTGTCTCGCCTCGGCCTTCGCGAGCAACCTCACTGAGCTCACCGTGCTGCGCTTCGTCACCGGCCTCGGCCTCGGCGCCGCCATGCCCAATGCCGTGACCCTGCTCAGCGAGTACTGCCCGGGCCGGCTGCGCGCCACCATGACCAATCTGATGTTCTGCGGCTTTCCGCTGGGCGCGGCCTGCGGCGGCTTTCTCGCGGCGTGGATGATCCCGCAATGGGGCTGGCGCAGCGTGCTGGTGCTCGGCGGCGCGACGCCGCTGGTGCTGACGGTGCTGCTGATCGCCATTCTGCCGGAGTCCGTGCACTATCTGCTGTCGCGCGGCGCCAATGTCGAGCGCGTGCGCAAGGTGATGCGCAAGATCTCGGCGAGGGCTGCCGATGTCGGCCAGTTCGTGATGCTGGAGCCGGAGCATGCCGAGACCACCCGCCGCGTCAACGCGACCGGCATCGGCATGGTGCTGTCGCCGGTGCTGCGCGTGGGCTCGCTGATGCTGTGGATCACCTATTTCATGGGGCTGGTGATCTTCTACTCGCTGATCAACTGGATGCCGATCCTGTTCAAGGATGTCGGGCTGAACCCGCAGACCGCGACGCTGATCTCGGCGCTGTTCCCGCTCGGCGGCGTCGGCGCGGTGTTCTTCGGCTTTCTCATGGACCGCTTCAACGCCAACCGCATCGTCGCGGTTGGCTATGCGCTGACGGCGGTGACGATCTTCCTGATCGGGCAGGCGGTCGGCAACATGGGCTTCCTGGTGGTGATCGTGTTCGTCGCCGGCGTCGTCATGAACACGGCGCAGTCGTCGCTGCCGGCGCTGGCCGCGGCATTCTATCCGACCCAGGGCCGCGCCACCGGCGTCGCCTGGATGATGGGCATCGGCCGCTTCGGCGGTATCGCCGGCTCCTTCCTGGTCGCCGAGCTGACCGCGCGGCACCTGACCTTCAGCGAGATTTTCACCGTGATCGCAGTTCCCGGCTTGATCGCGGCGCTCGCCCTTGTGGTAAAGCAGATTGTGGGACCGGGCGGCCGCGCCAGCGGCAAGGATGTCGGCAGCCCCGTGGTCGCGCATTGAGCGGCGCCGGACGAAAAAGCTTGAGGGAGAGACTGACGTGATCATCGACGTGCACGGCCATTACACGACGGCTCCGAAGGCGCTGGAAGAGTGGCGCAACCGGCAGATCGCGGGGATCAAGGACCCGTCCGTGATGCCGAAGGTCTCCGAACTCAAGATCAGCGACGACGAGCTGCGCGAGAGCATCGAGAGCAATCAGCTCAAGAAGATGAAGGAGCGCGGCAGCGACCTCACCGTGTTCTCGCCGCGCGCGAGCTTCATGGCGCACCACATCGGCGACTTCCAGGTGTCCTCGACCTGGGCCTCGATCTGCAACGAGCTGTGCTACCGCGTCAGCAAGCTGTTCCCGGATAATTTCATCGGCGTCGCGATGCTGCCGCAGTCGCCGGGCGTCGATCCGAAGACGTGCATTCCCGAGCTCGAAAAGTGCATCAAGGAGTACGGTTTCGTCGGCATCAACCTGAACCCGGATCCCTCCGGCGGTCGCTGGACCTCGCCGCCGCTGTCGGACCGGCACTGGTATCCGATCTACGAGAAGATGGTCGAGCTCGACATCCCCGCGATGATCCACGTCTCGACCAGCTGCAACGCCTGCTTCCACACCACAGGCGCGCATTATCTCAACGCCGATACGACGGCATTCATGCAGTGCCTGACCTCGGACCTGTTCAAGGACTTCCCGACCCTGAAGTTCCTGATCCCGCATGGCGGCGGCGCCGTGCCGTATCATTGGGGCCGGTTCCGCGGCCTCGCCCAGGAGCTGAAGAAGCCGCTGTTGAAGGATCATTTGCTCAACAACATCTTCTTCGATACCTGCGTCTACCACCAGCCGGGCATCGACCTTTTGACCGGCGTGATCCCGATCGACAACATCCTGTTTGCCTCGGAAATGATCGGCGCCGTCCGCGGCATCGATCCGGAGACCGGCTTCTACTACGACGACACCAAGCGCTACATCGAGGCCGCCAAGCTGACCCCCGAGCAGCGCCACCAGATCTACGAAGGCAATGCCCGGCGCGTGTTCCCGCGTCTCGACGCCGCGTTGAAGGCCAAGGGCAAGTAATCTAAAGCGAGCCATGAGCACCCCCATGAACAATCTCGGCATCGTCAAGAAAAACATCACCCGCGCCGACAAGGCGGCGGTGGAGAAGCTGTCGAAGTTCGGCGTCGCGACCATCCATGAGGCGATGGGTCGCGTCGGCCTGATGCAGTGCTACATGCGTCCCATCTATCCGACCGCGAGGATGTGCGGCACCGCCGTCACCGTGCTGCTGCAGCCCGGCGACAACTGGATGCTGCATGTCGCGGCCGAGCAGATTCAGCCAGGTGACGTCGTCGTCGCCGCCTGCACGGTGGAGAACACCGACGGCTTCTTCGGTGATCTCCTGGCCACCAGCTTCCGCGCCCGCGGTGCGCAGGGCCTCGTGATCGACGGCGGCGTCCGTGACGTCGCCGATCTTACCGAGATGCAGTTCCCGGTGTTCTCGCGGGCGATCAGCGCCCGTGGCACCGTGAAGGCGACGCTCGGCTCGGTCAACATTCCGATCGTCTGCGCGGGTGCTGCCGTCAATCCGGGTGATGTCATCGTCGCCGATGTCGACGGCATCGTCGTGGTCCCGGCCGCAGTCGCGCATCAGGCGGCGGACGCCGCGGCGGCGCGCGAGGCCAACGAGGCCGACAAGCGCGAGAAGCTGGCGTCGGGCGTGCTTGGCCTCGACATGTACAAGATGCGCGAGCCCTTGGCGAAGGCCGGGCTCAAATATATCGACTGAGGCGCAATGACTGCGGCATCCAACCAGTGGCATGTCGGGCTGATCGGCTACGGCGAGGTCGGCAAGATCCTCGCCGAGGATCTGCGCAAGGACGGCGTGCGTGTCTCTGCCTATGACGTGAAGCTCGCTGATATCAGAGGCGACGCGATGCGCGCGCACGCTGACAGCATCGGCGTGACGCTCGCGGCCTCGCACGCCGAACTTGCGGCGCAGGCCGACTTCATCGTCTCCGCCGTCACCGCCAGCCAGGACGTATCGGTCGCGGAAGCCTGCGCTCCGACGATCAAGCCGGGCGCTTGGTTCCTCGACTTCAACTCGGCCTCGCCCGGCGCCAAGCAGCGCGCGGCGGCGCGGATCGACGGCGCCGGTGGACGCTATGTCGAAGGCGCGGTCATGACCTCGGTGCCGCCCTATCGCATCAAGGTGCCGCTGCTGCTCGGCGGCGCCGGCGCGCGTGAGCTGGCGCCGCTGCTCAACGATCTCGGCTTTGCCGCCAAGCCCGCCAGCGACAAGCTCGGCGTCGCCTCGGCGACCAAGATGTGCCGCAGCATCATGATCAAGGGCCTCGAGGCGATGGTGATCGAGAGCTTCACCACCGCGCGCGCCTATGGCGTCGAGGACGCGGTGCTGGCCTCGCTGAAGGAGACCTTTCCCGGCATCGACTGGGAGAAGCAGGGCGCCTATTTCTTTCAGCGCGTGATCGAGCATGGCCGCCGCCGCGCCGAGGAGGTGAGGGAGGTCGCCGAGACCGTGCGCGACATCGGGCTGACGCCATGGTCGGCGGACGGCACCGCCGAGCGCCAGGCCTGGGTCGCCGATCTCGCCGATGACGGCCTGTTCGGCACGCGCGGCACCAAGGAGTTTGCGCGCAGCGCCGACTGGCGCACCGAGGCCGATCGTATCATCAACAAGATCAAGTCCAAGGAGTAGGGAACCTCATGGAGTTCCAGAAGACCCCGGGATGGCTGGACTGGTACGACGGCCCGTCGAAGCCGCGCTTCAAGGTGCCGGCCGGCAGCGTCGATGCGCATTGCCACGTGTTCGGCCCCGGCGCCGAATTCCCTTATGCGCCGGAGCGGAAGTACACGCCGTGCGACGCCTCCAAGCATCAGCTCTATGCGTTGCGTGACCATCTCGGCTTCGCCCGCAACGTCGTGGTGCAGGCGACCTGTCACGGCGCCGACAACCGCGCGATGGTTGATGCGCTCGTGCATTCCAACGGCAAGGCCCGCGGCGTCGCCACCGTCAAGCGCAGCGTCACCGATGAGGAGTTGAAGGCGATGCACGACGCGGGCGTGCGCGGCGTCCGCTTCAACTTCGTCAAGCGCCTAGTCGACTTCACGCCGAAGGACGAACTCGTCGAGATCGCCAACCGGATCAACAAGCTCGGCTGGCATGTTGTGATCTATTTCGAAGCCGTTGACCTGCCGGAGCTGTGGGACTTCTTCACCTCGCTGCCGACCACCGTCGTCGTCGACCACATGGGCCGGCCCGATGTGACCAAGCCAGTGGATGGTCCGGAGTTCGAGCTGTTCGTGAAGTTCATGCGTGAACACAGCAACGTCTGGTCCAAGGTGAGCTGCCCGGAGCGTCTGTCGGTGAAGGGACCGTCGGCGCTGAACGGCGAGCCAAACGCCTATCGCGACGTGGTGCCGTTTGCGAAGCGCATCGTTGAGACCTTCCCGGATCGCGTGCTGTGGGGCACCGACTGGCCGCACCCGAACCTGAAGGACCACATGCCTGACGACGGCCTGCTGGTCGATTTCATTCCCCACATCGCGGTCACCGAGGAACTGCAACGCAAGCTCCTGGTCGACAATCCGATGCGGCTGTACTGGCCCGAAGAATCCTGAAGGAGGGAAGCGATGTCGCTCGATAAACCCTATACCGACGTTCCCGGTACGACCATCTTCGACGCGGACATGTCGCGGATGGGCTATCACCTCAACCAGTTCTGCATGTCCTTGATGAAGGCGGAGAACCGCGCCCGCTTCAAGGCCAATGAGCGCGCTTATCTCGACGAATGGCCGATGAGCGAGGAGCAGAAGCAGGCGGTGCTGGACCGCGACCTCAACCGCTGCATCGCGCTCGGCGGCAACATCTACTTCCTCGCCAAGATCGGCGCGACCGACGGCAAGAGCTTTCAGCAGATGGCCGGCAGCATGACCGGCATGACCGAAGAGCAGTATCGCGAGATGATGATCAAGGGCGGCCGCTCGGTCGAGGGCAACCGCTACACCGGGGAGAAGAAGTAAATGGCAAAGATCTCCGCAAGCGTTTTCACCTCGCACGTCCCGGCGATCGGCGCCGCCCTCGACCTCGGCAAGACCGGCGAGGATTATTGGAAGCCGGTGTTCGCGGGCTACGACTTCGCCAAGCAGTGGGAGAAGGAGCAGAAGCCGGATGTCGTGTTCCTGGTCTTCAACGACCATGCGACCGCCTTCAGCCTGGACATGATTCCCACGTTTGCGATCGGCACTGCGGCCGAGTATCAGCCGGCCGACGAGGGCTGGGGCCCGCGGCCCGTCCCGAAGGTGATCGGGCATCCCAAGCTCGCTGCGCATATCGCGCAGTCGGTGATCCAGGACGATTTCGACCTCACCATCGTCAACAAGATGGACGTCGACCACGGCCTCACCGTGCCGCTGAGCCTGATCTTCGGCCAGGTCGATGCCTGGCCGTGTCCGGTGATCCCGTTCGCCGTCAACGTCGTGCAGTATCCGGTGCCGTCGGGCCGCCGCTGCTTCATGCTGGGCAAGGCGATCCGCAAGGCGATCGAGAGCTATGACGAGCCGCTCAACGTGCAGATCTGGGGCACCGGCGGCATGAGTCACCAGCTGCAGGGTCCGCGCGCCGGCCTGATCAATCGCGAATGGGACAACGCCTTCCTGGACAAGCTGATCAACGATCCGGAAGGGCTGTCCAAGGTGCCGCATATCGATTACGTCCGCGAAGCCGGCAGCGAGGGCATCGAGCTCGTGATGTGGCTGATCGCGCGCGGCGCCATGAGCGACGTCAACGAGACCAAGAAGGGCAACGCGCCGACCGTGCGTCACCGCTTCTACCATGTGCCGGCCAGCAACACTGCCGTCGGCCATGTCATTCTGGAGAACAACTAAATGGCTGACACGATCAAGGTCGCGCTTGCCGGCGCCGGCGCCTTCGGCATCAAGCATCTCGACGGCATCAAGAACATCGACGGAGTCGAGGTGGTGTCGCTGGTCGGCCGCCGCTTCGACCAGACCAAGGAAGTCGCCGACAAATACGGCATCAAGCACGTCTCGACCGAGCTTGCCGACAGCCTCAAGCTGCCGGAGGTCGATGCCGTCATTCTCTGTACGCCGACGCAGATGCACGCCGCGCAGGCGATCGACTGCCTCAAGGCCGGCAAGCATGTCCAGGTCGAGATTCCGCTCGCCGATTCCTTGAAGGACGCGCAGCAGGTCGTCGAGCTGCAGAAGGAGACCAAGCTGGTGGCGATGTGCGGCCATACGCGGCGCTTCAACCCCAGCCATCAGTTCGTGCACAAGAAGATCAAGGCCGGCGAATTCCACATCCAGCAGATGGACGTGCAGACCTACTTCTTCCGCCGCACCAACATGAACGCGCTGGGCCAGCCGCGCAGCTGGACCGACCACCTGCTGTGGCACCACGCCGCGCACACGGTCGACCTGTTCGCCTATCAGGCGGGCTCGCCGATCGTGAAGGCCAATGCGATTCAGGGACCGATCCACCCGACGCTCGGCATCGCCATGGACATGTCGATCCAGCTGAAGGCCGCCAATGGCGCGATCTGCACCTTGTCGCTGTCGTTCAACAATGACGGTCCGCTCGGCACCTTCTTCCGCTACATCGGCGACACCGGCACCTACATCGCCCGCTACGACGATCTGGTGAATGGCAAGGAGGAGAAGATCGACGTCTCCAAGGTCGACGTCTCCTTGAACGGAATCGAGCTGCAGGACCGCGAGTTCTTCGCCGCGATCCGCGAGGGCCGCGAGCCGAACGCCTCCGTCGCCCAGGTGCTGCCCTGCTACCAGGTGCTGCACGAGCTCGACGAGCAGCTCGCCAAGGGCTGAGATCTTTCCCTCCTCGCGCGGTTGTGTGCGGGGAGGGAACCTCCGGCGCCTGGACAAGGCGCCGGGAGGCGTTGCGCGGGAACGGCCGCTTCGCTTAACCTTCGGCTTCAGCAGATGAGGCCGCCGTTGACCGTCCATTCGCCGCAACCGTTCCCGACGGAAAGCTTCACCGGCGCCGCTGCCGCGGTAGCCCGGCTCGAAGAGATCTACGAGCGCAACACGGCGTTCCTGCGCGGGCATTTCGAGGCGTATGCCAACGGCGTCGTGCCGACGACGCGCATCCGGGCCACTTATCCTTTCGTGCGCCTGACCACGGCGAGTCACGCCCGGCTGGACTCGCGCCTCGCCTATGGCTTCGTCGCAGGGCCGGGCGTGCATGAGACCAGCATCACGCGGCCCGATCTGTTTCGCTCCTATCTCACCGAGCAGATCCGCCTGCTGGTCGAGAACCATGGCGTGCCGGTCGAGATCGGCGAATCCGCCGAGCCGATCCCGGTGCATTTCGCCTATCGCCGCGACATCAACATCGAGACGGCGCTGCCGCATCACGAAAGCCCGCTGGTGACGCGCTCGCTGCGCGACGTGTTCGATGCGCCTGATCTCGCGACCATGGACGATGCCATCGCTGATGGCACGCTGGAGCTGAAGCCCGGCATGCCGGAGCCGTTGTCGCTGTTTCGCGCCGCGCGCGTCGACTACTCGCTGCGCCGGCTCTATCACTATACGGGCACCGATCCCGATCACTTCCAGAATTTCGTGATCTTCACGAACTACCAGTTCTATGTCGATGCCTTCGCCGATTGGGGCCGCCAGCAGCTCGCGGCCGGGCAGGGCGACGCTGAAGCTTTTGTCGAACCGGGCAACGTCATGACGCGCAATGCACGTCTCGGCGGCGGCACGACGGGCTCCGCGCCGGCGCGCACGCCGCAGATGCCGGCGCTTCATCTGGTCGAGCCCGGGCACCAGGGCATCACCCTGATCAACATCGGCACTGGCCCGTCGAACGCGCGCAACGTCACCGACCACATCGCGGTGCTGCGCCCGCATGCGTGGTTGATGGTCGGGCACTGCGCGGGCCTGCGCAACACGCAACGGCTCGGCGACTACGTGCTGGCGCATGGCTATGTCCGCGAGGACCATGTGCTCGACCAGGAGCTGCCGCCCTGGGTGCCGATCCCGGCGCTGGCCGAGGTGCAGGTCGCGCTCGAAGAGGCGGTCGAAGCCGTCACCGGCTATTCCGGTTTCGAGCTGAAGCGGGTGATGCGCACCGGCACGGTCGCGAGCGTCGACAACCGCAATTGGGAGATCTCGGGCCCCGCTGTGATCCGGCGTCTGTCGCAATCGCGCGCGGTTGCGCTCGACATGGAGTCGGCCGCCATCGCCGCCAACGGCTATCGCTTCCGCGTGCCCTACGGCACCTTGCTGTGTGTCTCCGACAAGCCGCTGCATGGCGAGATCAAGCTCGCCGGCATGGCCAGTGACTTCTACCGCCAGCGCGTCGGGCAGCATCTCCAGATCGGACTGAAGGCCCTGGAGCTGTTGAAGCAGCAGGAGTCCGAACGACTGCATTCGCGCAAGCTGCGCAGTTTCGCCGAGGTCGCGTTTCAGTAGCGGCCCATCACGCACATGTTGTTGTTGTTTCCCGAGCGAACGTGGTGGTCTCAGTCCACCTCTCCCCACCGGGGAGAGGTCGGCGCGTAGCGCCGGGTGAGGGGGCTTCGTGCTCATCGATGGACCGGTATCCCTCACCCGGATTGCATCTGGCGATGCAATCCGACCTCTCCCGAGCGGGAGAGGTGGACCGAGGTCGTGGCCAAGGATGAGATCTATCAAGCGCAGGCGAAATCGGCTCTTGCGGCCTCCGGTCAGCGCGCCCGGCGCTCGTCGAACGCCTGCCGCGCCTGCTCGACCTCCGGCATCTTCGCGATCGTCCACGCATACAGCGCGCGGAACGGCGGCTGCAAGGTGCGGCCGAGCGGCGTGATCTCGTATTGCACGGCGACTGGCGAGTCCGCGATCACCTGGCGCGCGACCAGGCCGTTGCGCTCGAGCCGGCGCAGGCATTGCGTCAGCGCCTTCTGCGTCACGCCCTCGAGCTGCTTCTTGATCGCGTTGAAACGCAGCGGGCCGCCGTCGAGCACCGCCAGCACCATCATCGACCATTTGTCGGCGATCTGGTCGATCAGCACCCGGCTCGGGCATTCCGACGAGAAGTGCTGCGGCTTGCAGCGGAGCGGGGCGGTCTCTGATGTCGACGCATCGGTCAAGGCAGTGGTTTCCTTCGATATACTTGAGCGACTTCGGGTGCCCCATTGACTTCAGGTTTCCGAAGTATACTGGAGCGGTTCCGAACGCAATGGAGCCTTCTGAATGTCCGATCTCGATACCGGCGTGCTGTTTCGTCCGTTTCGTCTGAAGTCGCTGGAGCTGAAGAACCGCATCGTCATGGCGCCGATGACGCGCAACGCCGCGCCGAACGGCGTTCCCGGCGAGGCCAACGCCGCCTATTACCGGCGCCGCGCCGAAGGCGGCGTGGGGCTGATCCTGACCGAGGGCACGGTGATTAACCGCCCGGCCTCGCGCAACGAGCCTCAGATCCCCTTCTTCTACGGCGAGGCTGCGCTGGCCGGCTGGCAGAAGGTGGCGAGCGCCGTGCACGCCGCGGGCGGCCGCATCGCGCCGCAGATCTGGCACACCGGCTCGACCAAGGGCATGAGCCGCTGGGAGCCGGACGCGCCGGTCGAGAGCCCGTCGGGCCTGGTCGCGCCGGACAAGCCGCGCGGCAACGTGATGACCGAGAACGACATCGCCGACACCGTCGCGGCGTTCGCGCAGGCCGCCGCCGACGCCAAGCGCACCGGCTTCGACACGGTCGAGGTTCACGGCGCGCATGGCTACCTGGTCGACGAGTTCTTCTGGTCCGGCACCAACAAGCGCGAGGACCGCTATGGCGGCCCGACCATCAAGGAGCGCTCGCGCTTCGCCGGCGAGATCGTCGCCGCGATCCGCAAGGCGGTCGGTCCTGATTTCCCGATCATCCTGCGCGTCAGCCAGTGGAAGCAGCAGGACTACGCGACGCGCCTCGCCGAGACGCCCGCGCTGATGGGCGACTGGCTGCAGCCGCTGGTCGATGCGGGCGTCGACATCCTGCACTGCTCGCAGCGCCGCTTCTGGGAGCCGGAATTCCCGGAGATCGACGGCGAGAAGGGGCTCAACTTCGCCGGCTGGGCGAAGAAGATCACGGGCGCGGCGACCATCAGCGTCGGCTCGGTCGGCCTGTCCGACGAGTTCTTCTCGGCGTTTGCCGGCAAGCCTTCGAGCTCGGCCGATCTCGATGCGCTGCTCGAGCGCATGGCGAAGGACGAGTTCGACCTCATCGCCGTCGGCCGCGCGTTGATCAGCGATGCCGATTGGGTCGCCAAGATCAAGGCCGGTGATAAGGCCGGCTTGAAGGGCTTCAACGCGACCGATCTCGGCGCACTGGTGTGAGCTGAGCAATAGCTCGTTCATGGGGCTGGTCGTCGACCTCATTCAGATCCATGCTCTATGATGTTAGTTCATCTCGATCAGTCGCTACTTGATCGGTGCACCCTCTCCCCTTGTGGGAGAGGGTGGTTCGCATGAGCGCAGCGAAATGCGAACCGGGTGAGGGGTCTCTTTCCGCGAGCTCCCGTGCGGAGAGAGACCCCTCACCCGCCTCCGATGCTTCGCATCTCCGGCACCCTCTCCCGCAAGGGGAGAGGGTCACCGTCTTCCCCGCGGGGCACCGACGGGGCGTGGGACACAAAGCCGGTCAGACTTGTACTTTTCCAGCATTCTGCTTTAGCTGGACTATGCCGAGGTTTCGCACCAAGCCGTCGATCCCGACTTTCGCGCTGTACCGCGAAGGTTCGGCGGCGCAGCCCGATATGCTGCATATCGAGCCGATCCAGGTGCGCAGCAAGCTGTACCGCTGGGAGATCGAAGCGCACACGCATCAGGGCCTGCACCAGATCCTCTGGGTGGCGTCCGGGCCTGCCGAGATCGCCTTGGACGAAAGCCGCGACCATTGCAGCGGGCCGATTGCGGTGATCATCCCGCCCGGTGTCGTCCATGCCTTCCGCTTCTCGCGCGAGACCGATGGCTATGTGCTCACCTTCAATCCACGTGCCGTGGTCGAAGGTGACGTGCCGGCAACCGGGCAGGCGCTGCGCGACCTGTTCGCCACGCCGCAGATCCTGCACCTCGATCCGCAGGCGGTCGCGACGCGCCGCATTGCCGCGCTGTTCGTCGACCTCGCCGATGAGTTCGCCGCCGCGGATTCGGCCGCCTCGCCGGTGCCGCATTGGCTTGGGCGATCGATCGTGTGGCGGCTCGCGCAGCAGAGTGCGCGACAGTCGAAGGCGGCGCCGCGCGGCAGCGGACACGCCGCGCTGTTCACCCGCTTCATCGTGCTGGTCGAGGCGCATCACCGCGATCACTGGTCGGTGGCGCGCTATGCCGACGAGCTCGGCATGACGCCGGAGCGGCTGAACCGGCTGACCCGGGCGGAGACCGGACAGTCCGCGCTTGATATCGTGCATGCGCGGCTGGCGCGCGAGGCCTGTCGCCGGCTGACCTATATCGCAGCACCGGTATCGAAGCTGGCGTTCGAGCTCGGCTTCAAGGACCCGGCCTATTTCTGCCGCTTCTTCAAGCGCCATACCGGCGCCAGCCCGAGGGACTATCGCCGGGCCCTGGGCGTTTCCGACGAGAGCGCCGGCGTCGGAGCCTGACACGATCAGGACCATTATACCGCGATGCAGCAGCGTCCGGACGTCGGAAAAGTGCAAGAGAATGCAGCGTCCATCCAAGTGGCCGGATGGGTTCCTTGGTAAATTCAGGCATCGCTGAGAAAGTACAAAACGCAGCCTGTCGAAATCCGGGAGAAGATGCCCATGAAAGTCCAAGTCTGTATCATCGGCGGCGGCCCCTCGGGCCTGATGCTGTCGCAGCTCCTGCATCTGCAGGGCATCGATACGATCATCCTCGAAAAGTCCAGCCGCGACTACGTGCTGTCGCGCATCCGTGCCGGCGTGCTCGAGCACGGTTTCGCCAAGCTGATGCGCGAGGCGCAGTGCGGCGAGCGCATGGACCGAGAGGGCGAGATCCATCACGGCTTCTACATCGCCCATGACGGCAAGCTCGACCGCGTCGACCTGCACAAATATTCCGGCGGCAATTCGGTGATGGTCTATGGCCAGACCGAGCTGACCCGCGATCTCTATGAGGCCCGCGACAAGTTGGGCGGCAAGGTCGTGCACAACGCGCTCGACGTGACGCCGCACGACATCGATTCCGACGCGCCCTACGTCACCTACCGCACCGGCGACGAGGTCATCCGCGTCGATTGCGACTACATCGTCGGTGCCGACGGTTTTCACGGCGTCAGCCGCAAGTCGATCCCGCACGACAAGATCAAGGAGTTTGAGCGGGTCTATCCATTCGGCTGGCTCGGCGTGCTCTCGCGCACCAAGCCGGTGTCGCCGGAGCTGATCTATGCCAAGCACGAGCGCGGCTTTGCGCTGTGCTCGCTGCGTTCGCAGGTGCTGAGCCGCTATTACATCCAGGTGCCGCTGACGGATACGGTCGAGGGCTGGAGCGACGACGCGTTCTGGGAGGAGCTGAAGCGCCGCCTGCCGGAGGAGGTCGCCGCCAAGCTGATCACGGGACCGTCGATCGAGAAGAGCATCGCGCCGCTGCGCAGCTTCGTCGCCGAGCCGATGCGCTACGGCCGCATGCTCCTGGCCGGAGACGCCGCGCACATCGTGCCGCCGACCGGCGCGCGCGGGCTGAACTCGGCGGCCTCGGACATCTATTATCTCTATCATGGCCTGCTCGATCACTACAAAAAGGGCGACGACCGCGGCATCGACGGCTACTCGCAGCGCGCGCTGGCGCGGATCTGGAAGGCGCAGCGCTTCTCCTGGTGGATGACGACCTTGCTGCATCGCTTCCCCGATCGCCTGCCGTACGAGGACAAGCTGCAGGACACCGAGTTCGCCTATCTGTTCTCGTCCGAGGCCGCGCAGCGCTCGCTGGCGGAGAACTATGTCGGCCTGCCGTTCTGAAGGCTTACGCTGTCTGTAGGGTGGGCAAAGGCGCGCCAAATCCGTGAGTTATTTGCTCCGCTTGATCACGCGCCGCGCCCACCATTCTCTCCAGGTTGGGCCCACCCGAACAGACGGTCAGAGCCGCGCTGTCGGATACAGCGCCCTCTCCCCTTGTGGGAGAGGGCATGTTCGGCCTGTCCAAGCATTCGGTTGGGTGAGGGGTATCTCTCCACGAGCGACATGCGCGGAGAGATACCCCTCACCCAACCGCGCTTGGCGCACTGTCCTACATGCCCTCTCCCACAAGGGGAGAGGGCGCATTCACTGGCGAGCTTCGTCTCTCGATCCGCAAGAGTCGTGATCTGGGTCCCAAGGTCGCAACGCCGATTAAAATCCGCTTCACATCTCAAACAGCGCCGGACACAGCATCGCGTTCTCGCGGCATCTGATGCCCGAGGTCTGCCATCGCTTCGTCCCTCGCAAAGATGAGAGGGCGCAGGGAATGCCGGGTGAGGGCCTCACCCATGGCCCGCCTGCGAGAAAAAGTGCAGGCGGCAGGTACCACAGGTGCAGCCGAGCATCCGGCATTCCCTGCGCGGTGTCTTCACGCTTATACGCAGTCGCCCTGGTGCGCCGGCGTGTTGGCCACCTCCGCGCGAGGCCAAGCCTCGTCGCTTTCGCGACAATGCGCTTGCGCGCATGGCGCGGATGACACCAGCTTCGGGGTGTCGGGCCGCTGCGACTTCGCGTCCGCAGGCGATCGTTCGTCCGCACGCTCGTTGCCGAGCATGTTGCGATCTCCCGCGGCATCGCCTCCCCACCTCGCGTGTCGTGACGATCGCGCGCAACGCCCCTTGTGTTCAGAAATTCTGTCAGAATGTGCGAACGGGCGGTTCTCGCAAAACCGCCCGTCGCTGGATCTGAGCCCGTAACGCCCCAAACGCGGCAGAGCCTGTATCAGAGCGAGGGACAGCTCCGGTGATCTTCCTCAACCCGAACAGTTGCAAGGGCTTCGAGCCCATACAAGGCAAGGAAGGGAGTGGATGATGACACAGATCGCAAATGGTGTCGCTGGTATCGATGTGGCCAAGGACAAGGTGGACGGCTGCATTCGGAAACTCGGAGTACGGCAGACATTCCCGAGCAGTTCGCTTGGGCATCGCCAGTTGGTGGCCTTGCTTCGCAAGCACAAGGTGACCAAGGCCGTCATGGAGGCCAGCGGCGGCTATGAGCGCGAATGGGCCAAGGCGCTGCGCGAGGCCGGGATAGAGGTGCGGATCGTTGATCCCAAACGGGTTCGCAGCTTCGCCTTGTCGGCGGGTCGACTGGCGAAGAACGACACGATAGACGCAGAGATGATCGCCTGGTTCGCCGAGACGTTCGACGAGGCACCGAGCCAGATCTACGATGCTGCACGCGAGGAACTGGCGGGGCTGGTGAAAGCGCGCAAGAATCTGATGGATCTGAAAACCCGTTTGCAGAACCAGACCGAGCATGTTGTGCCGGGATTGGCGCAGAAGGCCCATTCCCAGGTGTTGAAGACGCTCGCGGCTCAGATTGTGAAGCTCGAGGCTGCGATCTTCGCCAGGGTCAAGGCGACGCCGGAATTTGCCGAGCGCGCCGAGATCATTGAAAGTGTGCCGGGGCTTGCCGTCATGACCTCCGCGCTCCTCATCGCAGGAGCGCCGGAACTCGGCAAGGTGAGTGATAGGATCGCCGCTGCCCTGATCGGTGTTGCCCCTTACGACGACGACAGCGGCAAGCGCCGAGGCGAGCGCCACATCAAGGGAGGTCGGCGCTGGGTGAGAAACGGCCTGTTCCTTCCCTGCCTCGGAGCAGCGACGCAGCATAATCCGGTGCTCAAGACCTACTATGAACACCTCATCGCCAAGGGCAAAGAGCCGAAAGTTGCCCTCATCGCCTGTATGCGCAAGCTGATCATCATCCTCAACACGATGATCGCCCGCGGCGAAAAATGGAATCCCAAGCAGCCGCGCGTTGCGATGAGCTGATCGAGCGCCACATGCGCTCGGTTCACGACCGAGCGCATGCCAAGCCAACAGGACGGCGAGCGGACGGGGTCAAGGCCTTCAGCCGCCGAAGGCGGGGGCGCGTCTCGCGCCAGCCTTGAGGCCGGCCGTTCGCCGGCCTACCTCAAAAGCACAGTTGCTCTCGTTGAGGCGGGATGCCGCAAGATAAGCATATCTTCCGATAAAGCGAAAGCAAAATCTTCTGGAAAGCGGAAAATAGTTTCGGGCCGGTCTGTCGCTTCCGCCGTCGGAGATCGAGAGCTGCGCATATCCGGATTAGCCCGGATACGCCGGCTTGCGTGCTGCACCGGGCGAGGATCGGTTCCGCAACTACGCGCGACCGTTTTAGGACTCTCCTAATCCTTCCGTTAAATCGCGCATTAAGACCGGCCGGGAATGGTGGTTGTGAGGAGATAGCGATGTCAACGGAACACCATGACGATGCGCGCCGCCTGGAGACCCTGGCGGAGCTGGATATCCTGGATACGCCGCGCGAGGATGCCTTCGACCGGCTGACCGGGCTTTGCCGGAAGATCTTCGACGTGCCGATGTCGACCCTGACCTTCATCGACGGCCATCGCCAATGGTTCAAGGCCGCCGAGGGCATGACGGCGCGCGAAGGCGAGCGGCGGCCGGCGCTCTGCAACTATGCGATCCAGCAATCGGAGCCGCTGGTCGTTCCCGACACGCATCAGGATCCGCGCTTCGCGGACGGTGCCCAGGTGGTCGGCCACCCGTCCATCCGCTTCTATGCCGGCGTGCAGCTTCGCTTCGGCGGCGTCAACGTCGGCACGCTGTGCGCGATGGACACCAGGCCGCGCCAATTCAACGCGCACGAGCTCGACATGCTCAGGGATCTCGCGGCGATCGCCGTCGACGAGCTGATGCTGCGCAATCTCAGCCTGCGCGACAGCCTGACCGGCGCGTTGTCGCGCCGCGCCTTCCGCAATGAAGGAGAGCGCCTGCGGGCGCTCGCCGAGCGGCACCGCCACGCGTTGACCTGCGCCTTGCTCGACATCGATCACTTCAAGGCGGTGAACGTGACTTACGGTCATGCCGTCGGTGATCTCGTGTTGACCAGGGTGGTCGAGACCTGCCGGGCGATGTTGCGCGCGTCGGATGTCATCGGTCGCCTCGGGGGTGAGGAGTTCGGCATCGTCCTGCCGCATACGAGCCTTGCTGATGGACTGGCGGTGCTCAACAAGATGCGCGCAGCCATCGCCGCACTCTCGATCGAGACGCCGGCCGGACCGATCCGCGTCACGGCGAGCTTCGGCGCGGTCGACGTCTCCCCAGGGCTGCGGTTCGACAGCATGCTGGAGCGTGCCGACCAAGCGATGTATGCGGCGAAGAACGACGGCCGGGACCGGGTGGTCGCATGGGTCGAGGCGGCTCCATCGCTGGCGCCCTCGCTCAGGCGCGTGTTCAAGGCCGGGCAGATTACCTTCGCCACCGGACAGCCGACGTTCGACTGCACGGTCCGAGCGCTGTCCGACTCTGCGGCCGCCCTGGATGTGCTCTCGACCGCCGAGGTTCCCGAGCACTTCAAGCTCGCGATCGCCGGCGACGGCCTCTCCCGCGCCTGCCGCATGACCGCGCGGAGCGACAAGCGCGTTGAGGTCGTTTTCGTGTAGATGATCCCTTTGAGGGGGAGGACGTGTTCGCTCCGGATCGGGAGCTAACGCTGCGTCCTCATGTCATGCGTCATCGCGCGCACAGACATCGTTTGACAAGGATGGTGGGCTGCTCTCTACTTGATCGCGGAAGTTGACAGGAGGCTACCATGCATCTTCGTCATCTGATCGCCGCGGCGGCCTTCGCGCTCGCCTCTGTACTTGCAGCACCCGCATTGGCGAACGACTTCTTCGCGACCGGCATCGATCGTCCCGGCGGCGACTATCGCAGCTTCGATACGTTCGATGATGCGCAGGCCTGCCGGCAGACCTGCAATCGCGAGCTGCCGCGCTGTCGCGCCTGGACCTATGTCAAGGCGCCGACCTCCTGGCGTGGGCCGCAGCAGCCGCCGGCGCGGTGCTGGCTGAAGCGGGTGGTGCCGCGGGCGCGGGCCAATCCGTGCTGCATCTCCGGCATTTCCGGCGGCCAGCGCATCGATTAGGGGCGCTCCGCAGTCGTCCTGTTCCTTGCCGCATCGGTCGCCGATCATCGCCGCACCTCAAAAATGAGTTGCGCACCTCAAAAATCGCGCTAAGTTCCTCAATCCGAAGGGGAGGAGCATGAACGCACCGCTGACATTGCGGGATATCGCGCGGCAGGCCGGCGTCAGCCTGGCCACCGTCGACCGCGTGCTGCACAACCGTCCGGGCGTGCGTCCGGACACGGTGCGGCGCGTCAAGGACGCGATGGCGCGCAGTGCGTTCCAGCCGCATGCCGCGGCCTCCGAGCTGGCGCGCGCCCGCTCGCGGCGCTTTGCCTTCGTGATGCCGGTCGGCGTCAATCCCTTCATGCAGCAGATCCAGGCGCATCTCGGCGAGCTCGGCAACTGGATGGCCGCGCGTCGGCTGACCGCGGATGTCGTCACCACCGACGTGTTCGATCCCGCCGTGCTTGCCGGCAAGCTCGAAGATCTGGTTGGCCGCGTCGACGGCGTCGCGGTGGTTGCGCTGGATCATCCGAGCGTGCGCGCGGCCATCAACGATCTCGTCGAGGCCGGCGCCAAGGTGGTGACGCTGGTGTCGGACGTGCCGTCGTCGCGGCGACATCATTACGTCGGGATCGACAATATCGCCGCCGGCCGCACCGCGGGTGCGCTGGTCGGACGCTTCGCCGGCGGCAAGCCGGGACGGGTGGCGATCATCGCCGGCTCGCAGGGCCTGCGCGACCACGCCGAGCGCATCTTCGGCTTCAGCCAGGTGCTGGCCGCGGAGTTTCGGCAATTGGAGGTTTCGCCTGTCGCTGAGGGGCATGACGCGGACGATCGCTCGGAGCACCTCATGCGGGCGTTGCTCGCCGAGAACCGCGACATCGTCGGCCTCTACAATGTCGGCGCCGGCACGGCCGGTGTCGCCAAGGCGCTGACGGAGTCCGGGCGCGCCGGGGACATCGTGTTCGTCGGCCATGACGTGACCGCGCTGACGCGCAAGCTGCTGCTGTCTGGCGTGATGCATGCGGCGATCTCGCAGAATCCGGGGCATGAGGCGCGCTCCGCCGTGCGCGTGCTGCTGGCACTGGCGCGCGGCGAGGCGATCCTGAGCGAGCAGGAAGCGATCCGCATCGACATCGTGATGCGGGACAATTTGCCGTGACGCTGATGGCCGCGGCGCACGCGGCCGGACGGGTCACGGAACGAGAATGAGAGCGAGCAGGTCACCGGTTTCGAGGCGCCGCAGAGCGCTGATGATCGGTGGCCCGTGTGGGAGGAGTGAGCAGTGTTTCTCGGACTGGATGTCGGCACATCCGGCGTGAAGGCCGTGCTGGAGGACGAAGCGGGCGCGCTGGTCGCGAGCGCGGGCCGTCCGCTGGCGCTGTCGCATCCGCAGCCGTTGTGGTCCGAGCAGAATCCGGATCATTGGGTGGAGGCGGTCATCGGCGCGGTCGATGATCTCGCCGCGCGCCATCCGCGCGAGACCTCGGCGGTGCACGGCATCGGCCTGTCCGGCCAGATGCACGGCGCGACGTTGCTTGATCGCGACGGCCTGCCGTTGCGTCCGGCGATTCTGTGGAACGATGGGCGCTCGCAGGCCGAATGCGTCGAGCTCGAACGGCGCTGTCCCGAGCTGCATGCCATCGCCGGCAATCTCGCGATGCCGGGCTTCACCGCGCCCAAGCTGGCCTGGGTGGCGAAGCACGAGCCGGAGATCTTCGCTCGCGTGGCGAAGGTGCTGCTGCCGAAGGCCTATGTGCGCCACCGGCTGTCGGGCGAGATGGTCGAGGACATGTCGGATGCCGCCGGCACCCTGTGGCTCGATGTCGGCGGGCGGCGCTGGTCTGAAAAGCTGCTGGCGGCGACCGGGCTCGGTCTCGATCACATGCCCAGGTTGGTCGAGGGCAATGAGCCGAGTGCCGTGCTGTCGCGCGAGCTGGCGCAGCGCTGGGACATGCGCGCCGATGTCGTGATCGCCGGAGGGGCCGGCGACAATGCCGCGAGCGCCATCGGGCTCGGCGCGATCAGGCCGGGCGATGCGTTCCTGTCGCTGGGCACGTCGGGCGTGCTGTTCCGCGTCACCGATCGCTTCGCGCCGGCGCCGGAAGCCGCCGTGCACGCGTTCTGCCATGCGCTCGGTGGTCTCTGGCACCAGATGGGCGTGATGCTGTCGGCCGCGGCGTCGCTGTCGTGGCTGGCGCGCATCCTCGAAACTCCCGAGGCCACGCTGCTCGCGCCGCTCGGCAGCAGCGTCGATCGGCCGAGCCCGGTGCAGTTCCTGCCTTATCTCGACGGCGAGCGTACCCCGCACAATGATGCGCACGCCGCGGGCGCTCTGGTCGGCCTGCGCAGCGCCGCTGATCGCAGCGATCTCGTGCAGGCCGTGCTCGAAGGCGTCGCCTTTGCCTCACGCGACATGCTGGCCGCCCTCGGCCGCAGCGCGCAGGAGATCAGAGAGCTCGACCTCGTCGGCGGCGGCTCGCGCTCTCTGCTGTGGGCACAGATCATGGCCGATGTGCTGGGCGTCACCGTGCATCGCGTCGAGGAGGGCGAGGTCGGCGCCGCCATTGGAGCCGCACGGCTCGGCCGTCTCGCCGCGACCGGCGAAGCACCCGCCGATGTCTGCCGCAAGCCGCAGCGGCTGCAGAGTTTCGAACCCCGCGCCGCGCAGCGCGCCGCTTACGACGACGCCTATGCGCGTTGGCGCAAGCTCTATCCCGCTCTCAAGGAGTAATCCCCGTGAACGTCCAGGCTCCCTTCTTCCACACCGGCGCGACCGTCACCTATGGCGGCCCGGAATCGCGCAGCCCGCTGTCGTTCCGCTGGTACGACAAGGATCGTGTCATCAGGGGCAAGCGGATGGAGGACCATCTGCGCTTTGCCGTGTGCTACTGGCACTCGTTCTGCTGGCCGGGCTCCGATCCGTTCGGCGGCGAGACCTTCCTGCGGCCCTGGCAGCATGGCGACGATGCACTGGCGATGGCGCGCGCCAAGGCCGATGTCGCGTTCGAATTGTTCCGCCTGCTCGACGTGCCGTTCTTCACCTTCCATGACGTCGACGCCGCCCCGGAAGGCGCGACGCTGAAGGAGTCGGTGGCTAACCTGAACGCCATCGGTGACCTGTTCGCGCAGAAGATGGAGCAGACGAAGGTGCGGCTGCTGTGGGGCACCGCCAACCTGTTCTCGCATCGCCGCTACATGGCGGGCGCCGCGACCAATCCCGATCCCGACGTCTTCGCCTATGCGGCGGGCCAGGTACGCGCCGCACTCGAGGTCACGCATCGTCTCGGCGGCGCCAACTACGTGCTGTGGGGCGGCCGCGAGGGCTATGAGACCTTGCTCAACACCGACATGAAACGCGAGCTCGATCAGCTCGGCCGCTTCGTCTCGATGGTGGTCGAGCATAAGCACAAGATCGGCTTCAAGGGCCCGCTCCTGATCGAGCCGAAGCCGAAGGAGCCGACCAAGCACCAGTATGATTTCGACGTCGCCACCTGCTACGGGTTCCTCAAGCGCTACGACCTGCTCGACGACGTCAAGCTCAACATCGAGCAGAACCACGCCATCCTTGCCGGCCATTCGTTCCAGCACGAGATCGCGCTGGCGCAGGCGCTCGGCGTGTTCGGATCGCTCGATATCAACCGCGGCGACGATCTGCTCGGCTGGGACACCGACCAGTTCGCGATGAACGTGCCGGAGCTGGCGCTGGTGTTCCACGACATCCTCAGGGGCGGCGGCTTCACCACCGGCGGGCTCAACTTCGATGCCAAGATCCGGCGGCAGTCGATCGATCCGGACGATCTGCTGCACGCCCATGTCGGCTCGATGGACGCGTGCGCCCGGGCGCTGATCGCGGCCGACGAGATGCTCACCGACAGCGCGCTGACCGCGCCGCTCGCGGCGCGTTACGCCGGCTGGGATGGTGAGGAGGGGCAGGCGATCCTCGCCGGCCGCCGCTCGCTCGCGGAGCTCGCCGACCGCGCCGTCAACACCGGCCTCGATCCGCAGCCGCGCTCCGGCCGGCAGGAATATCTCGAAAGCGTGGTGAACCGTTATGTCTGACGACAGCAACGTGAATGCTTCGGTGAGCGGGGCGGCGACGGGTGTCATGGCCGCGGCGGCGCCGGTGCTCGAGCTGAAGGGCATCGGCAAGCAGTTCGGCGCGATCCGCGCGCTGCACGGCGTCGATCTCTCGATTCTGCCCGGCGAGGTGGTCGGCCTGATGGGCGACAACGGCGCCGGCAAGTCGACCCTGGTGCGCATCATCGCCGGCAACTTTCCGCCGAGCCAGGGCACGATCCATTTCGACGGCCGCGAGGTGCATTTCCATCGCCCGATGGATTCGCGCAGCGTCGGCATCGAGGTCGTCTACCAGGACCTCGCGCTCGCCAACAATCTCACCGCCGCCGCCAACGTCTTTCTCGGCCGCGAGATGAGGCGCAATTTCGGTCCGCTCAAGCTGCTCGACCACAAGGGCATGGAGGCGCGCGCGCTGGAATTGTTCCGCGAGCTGCGCTCGGAGACGCGGCCGCATGATCTCGTCAAGGACATGTCGGGCGGCCAGCGCCAGGCGGTGGCGATCGCACGCACGCGGCTCTCCAACGCCAAGCTGGTGATGATGGACGAGCCGACGGCGGCGATCTCGGTGCGCCAGGTCGAGCAGGTGCTGAGCCTGATCCATCGCCTGAAGGAGCAGGGCATCGCCGTGATCCTGATCTCGCACCGCATGCCCGACATCTTCGCGGTCTGCGACCGCGTCGTCGTGATGCGGCGCGGCGAGAAGCGGGCCGACAAGCCGGTCACCGAGACCAGCCCCGAGGAAGTCACCGCGCTGATCACCGGCGCCAAGGAGGCGGCGTGATGTCCGTGCCATCCGAGACGAGCCCAGCGAGCCCCGAGGTCACTTTCACCAATGTCGGCGCCATCCGATGGTGGCACCGCGGCGTGTTCGCGTCGCAGACCGCCTATGTGACCTTGGCGCTGGTCGCGCTCATCGTGATCATGAGCTTCGCCAGCCCATATTTCCTGACCGAAGGCAATCTGCAGAACGTCGCCAAGAACTTCTCGTTCATCGCGATCGCGACGCTCGGCATCACCTTCGTCATCATCACCGGCGGCATCGACCTGTCGGTGGGATCGCTGATGTGCTTCGCGGCGATGATCACCTCGATGGTAATGACGTCGCTATCGACGCCGGGCATGCCGCTGTCGTCGCTGTTCGTGCATCTCGCCGCCGACGGCAAGACGGTGGTCGCCAACCTGCCCGGGCTGATCCTGATCGTCTCGGTGCTGGCCGGGCTCGCGGTGTCGCTCGTGGTCGGGCTCATCAACGGCGTCTGTGTCGCGCTGCTCGGCCTGTCGCCGTTCGTGACGACGCTCGGCATGCTCTCGATCGTGCGCGGCCTCGGCTATGTCATCTCCAACGGCAAGGGCAGCTTTCCGGGCGGGCCCGATGCGGAGTATTTCTATGCGCTGACGCAGGGCGACCTGTATGGCGTGCCCGCGCCGTTCATCTATCTGATCCTGCTGGCGCTGCTGATGGCGCTGGTGCTGCACCACACCACCTTCGGCCGCCACGTGTTCGCGATCGGCGGCAACGAGAAGGCGGCGGAGCTGACCGGCGTCTCGGTGCCGCGCGTCAAGATCGAGGTCTATGTGGTCGGCGCGCTCGCCGCTGGGCTGCAAGGCATCATCATCTCCGGCTGGCTGGGCTCCGCGCCGGCCAACATGGCGACGTCCTACGAGCTCAACGTGATCGCGGCCGCCGTGATCGGCGGCGCCAATCTTGCCGGCGGCATCGGTGGCCCGCTCGGCGCCATCGTCGGCTGCGTGCTGCTTGAGGTCATCCGTAACGGCCTCGTGCTGGCGCAGGTCAACTCCTACTGGCAGCAGACTTTGGTGGGCGTGATCATCATCGCCGCGGTGCTGGTGGATCGCATCCGCGCAAGGCTTTTGTGACAAGGCTGTTGTGACAAGGCTCTTGTAACGAATACTGGCCGGGATGTGACTGATCAGGTCTATCCGCGCCCGGCACAGACAATCATCACGGATAGACATGGAGGAGGGAAGCCATGAAGAAGCTGCTATATGCGGTCGCATCGCTCGCGATCCTGATGGGCCCGGCGCAGGCCGAGACCAAATATCGTTTCGCCATCGTGCCGAAGGCGATGAACAATCCGTTCTTCGACGTCGCGCGCGACGGCTGCCTGAAGCGCGCCAAGGAGCTCGGCAATGTCGAGTGCATCTACAAGGGCCCGGTCGAGCACGAGCCGGCCACCCAGGCGCAGATCATCCAGGACTTCATCACCCAGAAGGTCGACGGCCTCGCGATCTCGGTCGCCGACGTCGCCGCGATGACCAAGTCGATCGACGCGGCGACCGCGGCCGGCATCCCCGTCATCACCTTCGACGCGGACGCGCCGGGCTCCAAGCGGCTCGCTTATATCGGCACCAACAACAAGGACTTTGGCCTGGCGCTCGGCAAGCAGCTGCGCGAGCTCCGGCCTGACGGCGGCAAGTACGCCGTGGTGTCCGGCGGTCCCGGCGCCAAGAACCTGGCCGAGCGCGTCGACGGCGTGCGCGAGGCGCTCAAGGGCTCGAAGTGGACGGAAGTCGCGGGCTCGCCGACCTTCTGCAACGACGATCCTGCGCTCGCCGTGCAGCAGATGGCCGATCTGCGCACCGCGACTCCGGATCTCGGCGCCATCGTGCCGATCGGCGGCTGGCCGATGTTCGCGCCCGAGGGCTACAAGGCCTTCGTCAACAAGAATAAGAAGGACATCGACGCCGGCAAGCTGACGCTCGTCGTCGCCGACACCTTGAAGATGCAGCTTGAGCTGCTGCGCGACGGCTATTCCAATGCGCTCACCGGCCAGCGTCCGTTCGAGATGGGCGAGAAGTCGATGGATACGCTGCTCGCGATCAAGAAGGGCGAGAAGGTGCCGGAGATCATCTACACCGGCCTCGATCTCGTGACCAAGGATAACGTCGCGAAGCTGTTGAACTGATCTGAAGTTCCTCCCGGGGAAAACCTGGCGGTCCGGCGTCCGGCTTCGGCCGGCGACCGGGCCGCCCTTTTTATTTGCAATCCGCACTGCGTTGACATCGGATGATATCTGACCTAAGTCAGATATCATGCTCGATCCCGTCGCCCGCGTCCGCCGCTTCAATCGCGCCGTCACCTCCGAGGTCGGTGCGCTCGACACCTCGTTCCTTGGCCGCGGTCGGCCGCTCGGCGCGGCGCGGGTGCTCAATGCGATCGGCCATGGCCGCAGCGACGTGGCGGAGCTGCGCGATTATCTCGCGCTCGATTCCGGCCTGATGAGCCGCTTCCTGCGCAGCCTCGAGGAGGAGGGGCTGGTGACGACCAGGCCGCATCCCGACGATGCGCGCCGTCGCATCGCCAGGCTCACTGCTGCGGGCCGGCGCGAGTTCGAGGCCTATGAGACGCTCTCCAATGCGCAGGCACAGGCGATGATCGCGCGCCACAGCCAACCGGACGCGTTGCTGGCCGCGATGGACATGGTCGCCGCAGCACTCGGCCGCGACCGCATCGCCATCGACGAGGTCGATCCGCGCGGCGAGCAGGCGCGCTATTGTCTGCACGAATATTATGCCGAGCTGTCACGCCGCTTCGCGCGCGGCTACGACGTCACGCTGTCACGCGATCCCGACGCCCTGGACATGATGGCGCCGCGCGGCGCCTTCTTCGTCGCGCTGTCCGACGGCTTGCCGCTCGGCTGCGTGGGCCTCAAGGGAAGCGGCGGCGCCACCGCCGAGATCAAGCGCCTCTGGGTTGCCCCCGCCGCCCGCGGCCTGGGCCTCGGCCGCCGCCTGATGAACGCGGCCGAGACGGCCGCGCGACAATTGTCGATCACGACGCTCCGGCTCGACACCAACAGCGCCCTCGGCGAGGCCCAGCAGCTCTATCGCAAGACCGGCTGGACCGAGATCGACCGCTTCAACGACGATCCCTATCCGGATCTGTTTTTCGAGAAGCGGCTGATATGACGACATCAACGCTCATGCCGTTGTGAGCGCAACCTTCATGTTCCTTGCCTCATAGACGCAGGCGCCGTCCGCAAGCACGCGTCCGTCGGCGATGCCGAGCACGAGGCGGCCGCGCTTGACCTGGCGCATGTCGACCTCGTAGCGCACGCATTTCACGTCCGGCGTGATCTGGCCTGTGAAGCTCACTTCGCCGACGCCGGTGGCGCGTCCCTTGCCGGGAGAGCCCGACCAGCCGAGCCAATAGCCGACCATCTGCCACATCGCGTCGAGGCCGAGGCAGCCCGGCATGACGGGATCGCCGCGGAACAGGCAGTCGAAGAACCAGAGCTTTGGCGTGATGTCCAGCTCGGCGATGATGCGTCCCTTGCCGTAGCGCCCGCCGTCGAGACTGAGCTCGGTGATCCGATCCATCATCAGCATCGGCGGCGCCGGAAGCTGCGCATTGCCCGGGCCGAAATAGCCGCCCTCGCTGGAGCGGAGCAGATCCTCTCGCGTGTAGGACGATTGCGGCACGTGAAAGTCGCGCGGATCGGGCAAGGCGTCATCTCCCTGTCTGCAATCGGGCGCCGGAGGGCAAAGGTCTGTCGGCGGCAATCACATACAGAGTGGGTGTGCAGCGCAGCTGATTCAAGCTGACGTGATCGCCACGATCCGCGACGTCGGTCAGGTCGTCCTAGAGCCCGATGAGATCAGGATGAATCGTCATCGCGCTTTAGGTTTTTGTTTGCGCATGATCTTTTCGGAGAACCGCTGCGCACTTTTCCGTATCATGCTCGCTAGGCGGCACGACCCCTGGCCCCTGGCCGGGGGCGATGCCAGGTGCCCGCGCCGGGACCTGTTCGGCAACGAGATGGCCGGCGAGCGCGGCTGCACAGTTTGATTGAACGGGGCGCGGTCCCGCCTGCGTCTGACAGGAACGAGCCTCGCACGGGGACCACGGACCTCTCCGGCCTCGTCGGCGTTAATGGCTCGGCAACGGCTTCATGAATGGATGACACGGCGGGGGCGAATCATGACAACGGACAGCGTCGCGTCATGCCGTGTTCCAGAATTCGACATAATCGCGGTGCTGCATGGGTCGTAGCGCGTGTGCGACCTCGCCTCACTTCACCCCAAGACATGTTCGAGCTTATAAATCGTCCTGCGCCGATCGCGCGGAGGCCAGATGAACAGCATTGAATCGGGACACGGCATGGTGACACGATCCACGGGACCTCGGACCATCGCAACGATGCGGCGTCGGGGAGCGGCCTTGATGACTGTTGCGGTCGTGACCGCTTGGGCTATGCCCGGGTCCCACGCGATCGCGCGGCAGGCGCGGCCCGCACCGACCACCGAGGCGACGGCGCCGCGGGCGCATGGTGATCCGATCATGGCGATCGTGTCGATCAAGGCGCAGAAGGTCACGTTCTACGATTCGGAGGGCTGGATCTGGCGTGCGCCGGTGTCGACCGGCGTCTCCGGCCGCGAGACGCCCGCCGGCGTGTTCGCCGTGCTGGAGAAGGACAAGGACCATCACTCGACGCTGTATGATGATGCCTGGATGCCGAACATGCAGCGCATCACCTGGAACGGTGTCGCGCTGCATGGCGGGCCGCTGCCCGGCTATGCCGCCTCGCATGGTTGCGTCCGCATGCCCTATGGCTTCGCAGAGAAGCTGTTCGACCGGACCTATATCGGCATGCGGGTGATCATCGCGCCAGGCGACGTCGCGCCGGTCGAGTTCTCGCATCCCGCTTTGTTCGTGCCGAGCGCCGATGCGCTCACCGGAGCGCCCTCGCGGGCCGCGACGCTCGGGCGCGACGCCGAGGACGCCGCCAAGCTCGCCGAGGAAGCCAAGGCCGCGGCGGCCGCGGCCGATCGCGATGCCAAGTCGCTGAAGGCGTCCCTGCGCAAGCTCGAGCAGGCCAAGGCGCGCAGCGATGCCGAGCTGAAATCTGCCGACAAGAGACTGGCGGCCGCCAAGACCGATGAGGCCAAGGCGCAGGCGGAGGACGCCCGGCAGAAGGCGGAGGCGAAGGCGACTGAGGCAGCGGCGCAGCTCGAGGCGGCCAAATCGGACTCCGTCGCCAAGCTCACGACGGCCGCGACGACGAAGGACGCGGCCAAGGCGGCCGCCGCCAAGAAGAGCGAGACCGCCAAGGCGGCCGAGGAGGCGAAGCTCGCGACCGAGCCGGTGTCGGTCTATATCAGCCGCTCCACGCAGATGCTCTACGTCCGGCGCAACACGCACAAGCCGGCGCGCGACGGCGGCGGCGAGGTGTTCGATACGTCGCTGGAGTCGCCGGTGACGATCCGCGATCCCGACCGGCCGCTCGGCACCCACGTGTTCACGGCGGTAGCGCAGAACGGCGCCGGGCTGCGCTGGACCGCAGTCACGATCGACGATGGCGACGACGCCAAGGACGCGCTCGACCGCATCACCATTCCGAAGGATGTGCTCGCGCGGATCGCGCCGACGGCGGTGCCGCGCTCCTCGATCATCGTCTCGGACGAGCCGCTGTCGAGCGAGACCAACTACCGCACCGAGTTCGTCGCCGTCCTGAGCAACCAGCCGCAAGGTGGCTTCATCACGCGCCGGCCGACCACCAATGTCGACGTGATCGCCAGCGGCGAAGACTATGATAACGGCTTCGGCAATGTCTTCCAGCGCAGCTGGGACGGCCAGCCCATCGCCGCGCCGCGCCGGCGCGGTCCGCCTCCGACCTACTACCGGCCGGTGCAGCCGGGCTGGTGGTAGCAGGCGGGGCAATGTCGAGACCGCGCGGGAGGCGCGCGGTCGGGTCGTTCGATCAGCTCAGCGCTCAGTTCCGGCCCGCGGGCACCACGCCCGGCCACTGCATCATGAATGGCTGAGCCTGCTGCGGCTCGACCTCGGCCGCGCGTGCGACGCGGCGGGCGCGATGCTTGTGCATGCGGGAGATCGAGCTGGTGGCCTCGCGGGCCGTCTCGATGCGGGCGACCTGCTGGCGGATCTCGCTGGTGCTGGTGCGCAGTTGCTCGATGCTCATGTCGCTGGATGCCGCGGCGACGCGCAAGCTGCTCAGCTCCGCGGACGTATCCTCCTGCGCGGTGCGCAGGCGGATCGCCTGCCGCTTCAACAGCGCGATGTCCTGCTCGATCCTGTCGGCGGTGTCGCGGCGGCGGCCCTCGCTCTCGTCAGCGGCGGCGCGCAGCGTCGCCAGCCCGGTCTCGGCGCTGGTCAGGCTGGCGCGAAGCTGGATCAGCTCGCCGGACGCATCGTTCTGGCGATCGCGCAGCCGGGCGGTCTCCGCCTTGAGCTCGGTGAGCTCCGAGGTCAGCGCCGCGACGCGCGTCTCCAGCGACGGCGATCCGTTGCCGGCAAAGGTGAAGCCGTTGGCTCCGCCGCCGCTCCACCAGATCACGCCGGCGCTCGCCGCCAGCGCGAGGCTCATCGCGATTCGTAGGGAAGCCGTGCCGCTCTTCGGCGGGACATCCGGCGTCATGGGTTTGCGCATCGACAGGTCTCCGGGATTTGATTGAGACCATTATGACCCTATTAAGGTTGCCAATGTTCTAAGCGCGCCCCGCTCGGTTCACTTTTGATGCACGTAGATTTGCGGGGGAGGGGCTGCTTCGTGGTGCTCGAGCTACAAACAAGTGCCGGACGATGTTGCAGACGGTGAATGCATCGGAAGGTTGCGTCAGGTCTTCAGCTCGGACCATCCTCGTTCGTTTCGCGAACATGGATCTCTGAATTCGCTTCGCTCCTCCCGTGATCATGCGGTAAATCCCAACCATGGACATCTCGACCAACGCCGCATCAGAGGCGTTCGAACAGCTCGCCGAGGCGATCAGGCATCGCCGCTCGGTGTACGGCCATATCAGCGGTCTGCGGATGGACCGCTTCGCGCCCGGTGAGGCATGGTCGACCCTTCCGTATCGTCCCGTGTTCGTCGGCGACAGCGACACCGGCGTGATCCATGGCGGCGTCGTCACCGCGATGCTCGACGAAAGCTGCGGCATGGCGGTGCAGCTCGCGCTCGACGGCAGCAGCGCGATCGCCACGCTCGACCTGCGCATCGACTATCAGAAGCCGGCGACGCCCGGCCTCGACATCAAGGCGCATGCGGTGTGCTACCGCGTCACCCGCTCGATCGCCTTCGTCCGCGCCACCGCCTATCAGGAGGAGGAGAGCGAGCCGGTGGCGACCGCGACCGCCTGCTTCATGATCGCGGCCAACCGCACCAACATGCTGACCGACCGGCCGGCCTTCACCGGCGCGCCGCCGCCGCTCGACGCGCCCGGCGGTGGTGAAGGCCTGTTTGCCAACAGCCCGTTCGCGCGCTGTCTCGGCATTCGCTCAAGCACCGGCGACACGCTGGTGATGCCGTTCTCGCAGCGGATCATCGGCAATCCGGTGCTGCCCGCCATCCATGGCGGCATGACGGGTGCGTTCCTGGAGACCGCTGCGATCGTCACCGTGATGCGTGAGCTCGGCGTGTCGCCGCCGAAGCCGATCGGGTTGACGATCAACTATCTCAGGTCGGGCCGCGCGCTCGACAGCTTCGCTTCGGCCTCGATCGTCAAGCAGGGCCGCCGCGTGATCGCCTTCGAGGCGCGCGCCTGGCAGGACGATGCCACGAAGCCGATCGCGACCGCGTTCGGTCATTTCATGCTGCGACAGACGCCGGGGCAGGAGCAGGACTGAGCGCGGTCAGGATTTGCGCAGGATCTTGTCCATCGCCTTGCCCCGCGCCAGCTCATCGATGAGCTTGTCGAGATAGCGGATCTCCCGCATCAAGGGCTCCTCGATCTCCTCGACGCGGACACCGCAGATTACGCCGGTGATCAGGGACCGCGCCGGATTCATCGCCGGCGCCTGCGCGAAGAAGGTCTCGAAATCGGTCTGCTTTTGCAGCTCGGTTTCGAGCTGCTTCTGATCGTAGCCCGTCAGCCAGCAGATGATCTGGTCGACCTCGGCCTTGCTGCGTCCCTTCTTCTCGCTCTTGGCGACATAGAGCGGGTACACGCTCGCGAAGCTCATCGTGTAGATGCGGTGTTTCGCCATGAACGCCTCCTCTCTCGTTTTGGTGTCATGAAGCGCTAGTCCGGCAGGAACATCGGAAACGACACGCCGAGCGACCACGCCAGGATCAGGCCGAGGCCGATGCCCTCTGCAGTGGGCGAGCGGGTTCTGCGGCCGACGCAGCCGCCGATCAATCCGAACACGATGAAGAACAGCACGATCACCGGGATGATGATCAGCAGGAAAAACAGCCTGCGCGTGTCGAGCGCGACCGCGCCGCCGAGCGAGGCGAGGAAGGCGGTCCTGATCCACAGCGTGCGCCACAGTGCGGCGTGGCCGCCCTGATTGGCGATGCTGTCGGCCAGCATGGCGGGCACGGCGCCGATGGCGATCGCGGCGATGATCGGGAGGCGTGCAGCGATCGGCATGAACGAGGCGACATAGCGATCGAGCGCACCGCCGAATACGGCGATGCCATAGGCGGCGAGCGCCAGCGCGGCGATCCAGGCCACGCGGCCGAAGCGAACGCCGCTCCAGCGCAGCAGCGCCAGCGACAGCGCGCCATAGACGAACAGATGGACCGCGAGATAATCGGCGACCAGCACGGGCAGGAAGCGTGTGTTGACGAACCGCAATGCGAGCGGCGTCACCACCGCTGGCAGCACGGTGGCGACGGCGAGGCTGCGCAGGGGAAGGGGCGCTGGCATCGCATCGCCCTTCGGGAGCAATCCGGCCAGCGGCCAGGCCAGCAGCACGATGCCTGTGAGCAGCAGCGCGATCGCGCCGCCGGTCGCGGCCACCGGACCACTGCTGGTGCGGCCGAACACCTGGTCGAGCCAATCGCGCGCTTCGCGCAGCGCCGTTGCCGAATAGAGCACACTGACATGCTCGACCCCCGGGGCCACCACCGCGCGGCGTCCGCCGTTGCCGGCGGGATCGCCGACCGTGTCGCCCTCGCGCGCGTTGGAGTCGGCGAGCTTCAGATTGCGCAGAGCGTCCCGGCGAAGAGCCGTCTCCCATTCGCCGGTGATGATCAGCAGATTGCCCGGCGCGCTCGCCGTGACCGCTTCGGAGAACATCGAGATCGCGACCGTTGCCGAGATGCGGGGATCGGCGAGCGCCTGGCGCACGATGATGTCGGACGCCATCGAGTGCCCGAGCAGGGCTACGCGGCCATCGGCGCCCGGCAGCGCTAGCGCGACATCGGTGACGCGAGCGATCTCGCTCATCAGCTTGCGGGTGGTGCCGTCGACACGCGTGACATCGCCCGACATCGGCGTGGGATTGCGGCCATGGCCTTCGAAATCGAACGAGACCGCGAGATAGCCGGCATGCGCCAGGGTCAGCGCATAGGCTTCCATGAACTGGCGCGAGCCGGCGAAGCCGTGCGCGATGACGACCATCGGCGCGGCTGCGGCGCCCTCGCGCCGATAGACGGTGATCGGCGTCGTGCCTGTCTGGAGCTCATTGATGCTCACGCCGCCGCGCGCGGCTTCGAGCCGCCAGAGCCCGGCCGCGCAGAGCGCGAGGCCGGCCAGCGTAGCCGCCAGCAAGGCCATGCCGCGCATCCCGATGGCGTTTCGTCCGCGCGTCGCGCCGTCCATGTCCTGCTCCGTTCCGGGCCGAACCTAGCGCATGGATCTGTCCGGTGACAGCGGCCAGCACGGCGATGCCGCGACATCACTGCGATCGAACGAAACCCGCGCCGCTTCGTTGACAAGCCCTGCCGGAGCCATATTCGTTGAGCGTCGAAGAGGAGTGCCCATGAAACCGGATGTGATCTGCCTGATGGCCTCGAGCGTCGATGGCCGCACCTTGCCGAGCCGCTGGCGCCCGCGGGGATCCGGCGATCTGTTCGAGCAGGTGCACGACCAGCTCGGTGGCGATGCCTGGTTGATCGGCCGCGTCACCGGCCAGGAATTCGCCAAGGGCACGGCCTATCCGGCGACCACCAGCGAGCGGTTCCCGCGCGAGAGCTGGATCGCGCGGCGCGACGCCAAGGCCTATGGCATCGTGCTGGATGCGCACGGCAAGATCTGCTGGGGCCGCGCCGACATCGGCGGCGATCCGATCGTCGTGGTGCTGACGGAGGCGGTGTCCGACGCGCATCTGGCGGGGCTGCGCAGCGAAGGCGTGTCCTACGTCTTCGCCGGCGAGCGGCAGCTCGATCT
This sequence comes from Bradyrhizobium sp. USDA 4353, assembly GCF_054063215.1. Classification (NCBI taxonomy): domain Bacteria; kingdom Pseudomonadati; phylum Pseudomonadota; class Alphaproteobacteria; order Hyphomicrobiales; family Nitrobacteraceae; genus Bradyrhizobium; species Bradyrhizobium sp. USDA 4353. The sequence goes on along the minus strand of NZ_JBSSGB010000001.1, from coordinate 6,805,044 downwards.
CGCCGTTGTGCTCGACATCGTCGCGCGCGAGCTCGGCGTGAAGCGGCTGCTGCTCGAAGGGGGCGGCGGCGCCAATGGGGCCTTCTTGCGTGCGGGGTTGGTCGACGAGTTCAACCTCGTGCTGTGCCCGGCGATCGACGGCACGAAGGGCGCGCCGAGCGTATTCGACTCGGCCGAGAGCGACGCCGGCGCGCGGGCGCCGATCACGGCAATGACGCTGGAGAGCACCAAGATGCTGGAGGGCGGGGCGGTATGGCTGCGCTACAAGATCACCAATGGCTCGGACATGCCGGCACAGGCCAGCCATGGCTGAGAGACGAGATCACATCATCGTCGTTGGCGCGGGCGCTGCCGGCATGATGGCCGCGCGCGAGCTGTCGCGCGCCGGACGCAAGGTGACGCTGCTCGAGGCCCGCGATCGCTGCGGCGGGCGCATTCATCCGCTCAGCGAAGACGTGTTCGGATACAGGGCCGAGGCGGGCGCCGAGTTCATTCACGGCGAGGCACGGGTCACCTATCAGCTGCTGAAAGAGGCGGGCCTCTCGGCGCAGCCGATCGGTGGCGCGCGCTGGCATGTCGAGAACGGCGTCTTCACGTGCACCGATCCGGCCGACCGGCAGATGGACCGCCTGCATCAGGTGCTGGCGACGCTCGAGGAGGATCTCACCGTCACGGCGCTGCTCGAGCGGCATTTCTCCGGCGCGGAGTTCGCGGCCTTGCGCGACTCCGTGCTCGGCATGGTCCAGGGCTATGATGCCGCCGATCCCGATCGCGCCAGCGTGTTCGCGCTACGCGAGGAGTGGATGGGCGGCGAGCGCGGCGACCAGGCGCGCATCGTTGGCGGCTATGGCGTGCTGCTGGATTATCTCGTCGCGGAATGCCGCGCGCGCGGCGTGACGTTTGCGTTCCAGGCGGTCGTGACGGCGATCGAGAGCGCGGATGGTGGCGCGCTCGTGCGCTGTGCTGATGGCCAGACGCATCGCGCCGATGTCGTCGTTCTGACGGTGCCGCTGCCGCTGTTGTCATCCCTTGCGCTGCCTGCGGCGATGCAGGCGCAGGTGGCGGCCTCCGCCGATATCGGCTTCGGCAACGTCATCAAGCTGCTGCTGCGCTTCGAGCGGCGCTGGTGGACGGCGATGCAGACGCATGATTTGTCCGACATGCTGTTCGTGCTGTCGGACGCAACCGTGCCGGTGTGGTGGACGCAGCATCCGAACGACCATGCCGTGCTGACCGGCTGGCTCGCCGGGCCGCCCACCGACGCCTTCGCTGCGCTCGACGACCATGCGCTGGTCGAGACCGGACTCGTTGCGCTGGCCGACATCTTCGCCAAGCCCGTGACCGTGCTCCGGCAGGAGCTCACCGCAGCTCATGTCACCGACTGGGCAAGGGAGCCGTTTGCGCGCGGCGCCTATTCCTATGCGACGCTGGCCACCCGACGCGCGCAGGATGTGCTCACGTCGTGGGATGGCGGGCCGGTGCTGATCTCCGGCGAGGCGCTGTATCAAGGCCGCGACATGGGAACTGTGGAGGCGGCGCTCGCGAGCGGCCGGCAGACAGCGCAGCTCATTCTCGCGAGGTGATCGCGGCGGCGTAGTTCGTTCGCATGTCGGCCGTCGCGAGATCGTCACATCTGTCGTGCGCGCGTCACATGCGCGTCAGCCAAGCCCGCTAGTCGATACGCCCATTCAAGAATGAGCGCGCAGGTTGCGCAGCGATGGGGGGCGTCTCATGCAGTCGAGGAATTTTCACCGGGCGTTGTCGAGCGCAGCGCTCGCGGTCTTGCTTGCGGCCTTCGCCATGCCTGCCCACGCCGATGATCGCGACGCGAACGGCGACCGCTTCTATCACGGCCGCGATGACGACCATGATCGCGACCGCGATCATGACCGCCACGGCCGCCGCTCGCCGCGTGTGGTGCTGATCTCACTGGACGGGGCCAAGCCCGACTTCATCGAGAAATTCATCGAGCAGGGCGTGCTGCCGCGCGACGGCGGGCTGGCGCGGCTCAGCCGCCGCGGCGTGGTCGCCAAGCAGAACGTCACGGCCTCGCCCTCGCTCACGGCGGTGTCGCATGTCGAGATCGCCACCGGCTCCACGGCGGTTCACAACGATATTCCGTCGAACACATTCCAGGCGATCGTCGCGCCGATCACCTCCAGCATCAGCGGCTTTGCCGCGCCGATCGGCGGCTACCGGCTGAGCCCGCTCGGACCGAGCCCGCAGCCGACCGCGGCGCCGCTGTGGGTGCAGCTGCGCCAGCACGGCAAGAAGGTGGTGACCGCGACCTGGCCGGGCGGCGACGGCGCCGATATCTCGATCAACAACACGGTGGTGCAGCCCGCGCAGCCGACCCGCGTCACCGACTACACCGTTCCGTTCGGCGCCTTCGGCGGCCTCTCGGCGCAGGGCTTCTCGCTCACGCGCAGCGATTTCGTGTCGGACCCGGCCGTGATCGCCGCGTTGCAGTCGGCGGGCCATTCATCCTACAGCCCGGTGCTCGTCACCGCGGCGCCGATCGAGACTTTCTCCTGCGCGTCCGCCGCGCCCGCGACCTGCACCGCCGCCGCGACGCTCGACCTGAAATACGCGATCCGCGTCGCCGCGATCGACACCACCAATGACGGCCAGGTGAACTACGACACGCTGGTGTTCTTCGATACGACCCGCGGCATCAGCTCAGGCCCGTTCCAGGCGCCGTCGACCGGGCCGGCCTTCGCCAAGCTCGGCGGCGAGAACGCGCCGTTCTTCTTCGAGGGCAGCGGCGCCAAGGTCGGAACGGCCTATTTCGTCTCGGCGCTGGCGCCGGACCTCTCAGTGGTGCGCTTCGCCCGCTACGGCGCCAACTACATCCCGCGCAACGCGCCCGTGCTGGCCGATGTCGACGACATCAACAACAACATCGGCTTCTGGCGCCCGCAGGCCGATTTCCGCATCCCGGAGCGGCTGAGCCCGGGCTTCACGAGCTTCCCGGACGTCGAGATCGAGGCGATGTTCGAGGACATGGTCAAGACCTTCGTGCGTTACCAGGCCGCGATCGGCGAGCGCGCGATCCGCAACCATCCCGACGCAGATCTCGTGATGATCTATATCGAGCAGCCCGACGGCTCGGAGCACCAGTTCCTGCTGACCGATCCGCGCCAGGGCACCAACCCGAAGGACCCGAATTCCATCGGCGCCAATCAGGACCCTGCCAAGGTCGCGCGCTATGCGTCCTACATCAGGGCGGCGTATCAGGCGGCCGACAAGGCCGTGAAGCGGATCAGCGAGACCGCGGGCCGGCAGAGCAACATCATCGTGGTGTCGGACCATGGCTTCGCGCCGTTCCACACCTCGGTCAGCATGCTCAACATCCTGCGCAACGCGGGGATCGATACGACCAAGCTCGCGATCCGCACCTCGGGTCCTGCGGTCAACATCTATGTCAACCTGCAGAACCGCGAGGCCGGCGGCACGGTCGATCCGGCGAGCTACAATGCGCTGGTGACGCAGGTCGCCAATGCCGTGAAGAACGCCGTCGATCCCAATCCGAAGTTCAACACCTCGCTCAAGGACGGCCGGCTGTTCACGGTGGTCGAGAGCCGGCCGCTGCAGTGCGATGCCGGCACCGGCCTGTGCACCAGCAAGACCATCGGCCAGGATTTCGGCGATGTGTTCGCGCTGATGGCGCCGGGCTACAATTTCGACGGCATCCAGAATCCCGGTGTCGCCCGTCTCGGCGACGCGCCGTTCAGTGCGACCACCACGACGCTGTCGATGCCGAACTTCTACGGCGCCCATGGCCACGATCCGGAGATCGCGGAGATGAGCGCAACCTTCATCGCGGCCGGCCCTGACATCCGCGAGGGAACGACGATCCGGCGGATGCGCAACATCGACGTTGCGCCGACCATCATGCGGATCCTCGGCGTCAAGCCGCAGCAGGTCGACGGCGAGGTGCTGCATCACATCCTGCGCTGAGCTGCGCGGGATGGCTCGACTACGCCGCCGCCGGCATGTGCTCGGCGGCGGCGGCAAGGCTCGGTGCGACCACGATCTCGAGCTGCTGGCGCAGCCAGCGGTGCAGGGGATCGTCGTGGTGGCGCAGGTGCCAGACCATGTACATCGGCATGGCGGGGCAGGGCACCGGCACCGGGGCGATCGCCAGGCCGCGCAGCATGTAGGCGCGGAGCAGGCTCGGTAGCGTCGCGATCATCCGGCTGCCGCGCAGGAACGGGCCGATGCCGCCAAAACCCGGCACCTGCGCGACGAAGCGCCTGACGACGCCGCGCTCGGCCAGGATCTCGTCGATGTCGAGCCGCCGGCGCGGCTCGTAGACGACGGTGACGTGATCGCTGGCGAGATAGTCTTCCAGGCTTTCCGGCGGCTCGCGCTGGCCGGCATCGTAGAACACGCGGTAGCTGTCCTCGAACAGCCGCTTCTGCAGGATGTCGCTGCCGTCGGGCGGGCGCGGCGTGATCATGAGCTGGCAATGTTCCTCGCGCAGCATCTCCGGCGTCGGCGCGCCCGAGGGAATGACGCGCAGGCTGAGGCCGGGCGCCTGGGCCCGGGTGTAGCGCAGCAGCGACGGCAGCAGCAGGTCGCGCTGCAGATCATTGGCGGCGATCGTCACCTGTGCGGAGATCTTCGCGGGCTCGAACGCGGCGGCCTGCGAGAAGCTCTGGAGGTCGTCGAGCAGCGCGCGAGCCCGCAGCGCGAGTAATTGCGCATGCGCCGTCGGCACGATGCCGCGGCCTGACTTCACGAACAGCGGATCGCCGGTGATGGCGCGCAGCTTGTCGAGCAGATGGCTGACGGCGGACTGCGTCACGCCGAGCCTGATCGCGGCGCGCGTCACCGAGCCCTCCTCGATGACGGCGAGCAGGAGCTGCAGCAGATGGCCGTCGATGTCCAAATGATCGAATTGGCTCATGGATCAGATCAGTCGGGCGGCCTTTATCGGATGTGTCTCGGGGCGATACTGGCGGGCATGGATGACGCCGCGTTTGATCCAGATCAAACGCGTGCAGTCAGAACGCTTCAGGGGAGGTTTCAATGTCCGCCACATCGGCCCGGCAGCCCGTGCCCGGCACCACCATCTTCGACGGCGAGCAGGCCCGCAAGGGCTATGCGCTCAACAAGATGTGCTACTCGTTCAATGACGCCGCCAACCGCAAGGCCTTCGTCGCCGACGAGGACAGCTATTGCACGAAATACGGCCTCAACGATCAGCAGCGCGCCGCGATCAAGAGCCGCAACGTGCTCGCGCTGATCGAGGCCGGCGGCAACGCCTATTACCTCGCCAAATTCGCCGGCATCTTCGGGCTCGACATGCAGGACATCGGCGCGCAGCAGACCGGACTGACCAAGGAGCAGTTCAAGGCCAAGCTTCTCGCGGCCCGGGGGTAATCATCATGGCAAAGATCGTCGGCAGCATCACCACCTCGCACGTCCCGGCCATCGGCGGCGCGATCGCCAAGGGGCTGCAGCAGGACCCGTATTGGAAGCCGTTCTTCGACGGTTTCCCGCATGTCCGCGACTGGCTCGCCAAGGTGAAGCCGGATGTCGTCGTGCTCGTCTACAACGACCACGGCCTCAACTTCTTCCTCGACAAGATGCCGACCTTCGCGATCGGCGCCTGTGACAGCTATGGCAATGCCGACGAGGGCTGGGGCATTCCGCAGACCGCGCCGTTCAAGGGCGACAGCGAGTTGTCGTGGCACCTGATCGAGCATCTGGTGAACGAGGAGTTCGACCTCACCACCTGCCAGGAGATGGTGGTCGATCATGCCTTCACCCTGCCGATGGCGCTGTGCTGGCCGGACCAGAGATGGCCGGTGCGCGTGGTGCCGGTCGTCGTCAACACCGTGCAGGCGCCGCTGCCGTCGGCCGCGCGTTGCTACAAGCTCGGCCAAGCGCTGGGGCGGGCGATCGAATCCTGGCCGAAGGACGAGCGTGTCGTGGTGATGGGCACCGGCGGCCTGTCGCACCAGCTCGACGGCGAGCGTGCCGGCTTCATCAACAAGGAGTTCGACGAGACATTCATGGCCAGCATGGTCGACGACCCCGCCTGGGCGACGAAGTACTCGACGACCGAGCTGGTCGAGTTGTCGGGCACGCAGGGCGTCGAGCTCTTGAACTGGATGGTTGCGCGCGGCGCCTTGCCGGAGAAGGTCCGCAAGGAGCATGCGAACTATCACATCCCGATCTCGAACACCGCGACGGGATTGATGGTGCTGGAGCCGGCGTAGCGGCTCCTGTCATTCCTGTTGTGGGGGACGATTACTCGCATCCGGTCTGACAACAGAGATCACGCGGTATGGGTCCCGGCTCGAGGCCGGGACGACGGCGGTGGGTTAGGTCCGATCGCGTGCCACCTCGCCGATGGGTTTGGCACAACCGCGCCCCACATCACCGGTGTCGTCCCGGCCTTGAGCCGGGACCCATACCCCGGAAGCTATCGAGGGACGTTGGTGTCGGTTGCTCGCGTCGGCACGCACCGCCCGTGCGGCTGCCCCTCACCCCGACCCTCTCCCCGTGAAGAACGGGGAGAGGGGGCGCACCGTTGGTGAGGCTTGCATGGTGCTCTCAAACATGGATTCTCATCCCTTGGAGAATCTTATCCCTCCGCCTCCTGCGCCTTCGCGCCTGACTTCAGCGTCTTCATGAACTGCACAAACGCCGGGCCGAACTCGGCGAACAGCGGCTCGTTGCGGTGGTTGAGCATCACGCCGCCGAGCAGCTTGAGGCCGGTGACGAAGACCTTGCTCTCATTGTGGTCGAACAGGCCGCGGCGCTGGATGCGGGCGAGGATCTCGTTGAGATCGTCGTGGCTCGAGAAGGTGAAGTCGTAGCTCGGACCGGCGGCGCCGTCGGTGCGCGGGCCGATGTCGGTGACCTCGATGGCGTAGGAGTGGGGCATGTCGATGCTCCTTTGATCTGTGTCTGAGTGTCAGGTCGCGGTGTCGTCGTCGCCCTGGATCTCGGCGATGGCGCGGGTGAGGATGTCGCTGACGCGCTTCGACTCCGCGTCGCTCCAGCCGCGCCGGTGCATCTTGAGCGCCATCTTCAGCGTCTGAACCGCCTGCATCACCTGCTCGGACGGACGCATGCCGCCCATCGAGCGCGCCAGGATGCGCAGGCGGCTGAGCAGGCCCTCGATGGCGGCGGCGTCATCCGCGAGAGCCTGGCGGCCGGCCTCGGTGATCGCGAACAGCTTCTTGCCGCCTTCGGCTGATGCGGCTTCGATCTGGCCCATGTCCTCGAGCAGGCTGAGGATCGGGTAGACCGAGCCGGGGCTCGGCGAATAGGCGCCGCCGACGAGCTCTTCGACCGCCTTGATCAGCTCATAGCCATGGCGGGGTTTCTCGCCGATCAGCCACAGCAGCAGGCTGCGCAGGTCGCCGGGACCGAAGACACGGCCGCCGCCGCCACGCCCGAACTCCTCACGGCCGCCGCGGCGGCCACGTTCGAACAGGCCTGGTCCGCGCGGACCGAAGCCGCCGCCGCGCCCGCCCATGCGGATGTCGTCGGAAGCCTCGTCGAAGCCGTGATGTCCATGGTGACGTCCACGATGGCTCCAGCCGCGCTCCTGATGGTCGTCATCGCAGCGCGAGCGGCCGAATGTCCAATGATGATGTCTCATACGATATGATCTCCGTTTCACACGAACGATATATCGTTTATAAGTATCGTTTGTCGATGCTGGTCGATGTAGCTCCCGCGATCCGTCTTTAACACACTGATTTTACGAGCGTTCAAGACGTGGCCACGGCCTCGTTGCCATGAACAGTCGCCTCGTGCGTCCCGCGATGGGCGATCAGCGCGTAGGCGACGGGGACCACGAACAGCGTGAATAGCGTGCCGATGGCGAGCCCGGTGGCGATCACGAGTCCCATGTTGAAGCGCGACACCGCGCCGGCGCCGCTGGCCGCGATCAGCGGGATGACGCCGAGCACCATCGCCGCGGTCGTCATCAGGATCGGCCGCAGCCGGATCGTGGCGGCCTCGATGATCGCCTCGGTGCGATCCTTGCCTTGCTCGCGCAGCTCGTTGGCGACCTCCACCATCAGGATGCCGTGCTTGCTGACGAGGCCCATCAGGGTGACGAGGCCGACCTGGGTATAGATGTTGATGCTGGCGCCACCGATGCCGAGGCTGATGAAGATCAGCGCGCCGGCGAGCGACATCGGCACCGACACCAGGATGATGATCGGGTCGACGAAGCTGTTGAAGAGGGCGGCGAGCGCCAGGAAGATGATGATCAGCGCGAACACGAAGGTGGTGACGAAGCCGCCGGATTCCTGCTCGAGCTGCCGCGACGCGCCGCCATAGTCGATCGAGTAGCCCGAGGGCAGCGACGTCGCGAGCTCCTTCAGGCTGGCGAGCGCATCGCCCATCGCGACCCCCGGCATCGCGACGCCGGAGATCGTCGCCGCATTGATCTGCTGGAAGTGGTTGATCGATTCCGGGATGGTCTTGTGCTCGAGCCGGGCGACCGTCGACAGCGGCACCATCGTGTTGCCGCTGCTGCGGATCGAATAATCGAGCAGCTGATGATCAGTCAGGCGATCGTTTTGCCGGACCTGCGGGATCACCTTGTAGGACCGGCCCTCCAGGCTGAAATAGTCAAGATAGTTGCCGCCCAGCATGGTCGCGAGCGCGCCGCCGAGATCGCTCATCTTGAGGCCGAGATCGGCGGCCTTGTCGCGGTCAAACACGACCGTCGTCTGCGGCTTGTCGATCTTGAGGTCGGTGTCGAGGAAGATGAACTTGCCGCTCGCCAGCGCCTTGGCCATGAACTCGCGCGAGACGTCGTTGAGCTCGGAGAACGATCCGGTGGTGCCGATGACGAACTGCACCGGCAGGCCGTTGCTGCCCGGCAGCGGGGCGGGCTGGAAGGCGACCGAGCGGGCGCCGGCGATGCCGTTCAGCATCTGCTGGAATTCCGGCTGCAGGGTCTTGGTCGTCGCCTTGCGCTGATCCCAGGGCTTGAGCACCCAGCCGCCGATCGCCTGCGTCGGGGTGTCGATCTGGAACACGGTGCGGGTCTCGGGGCGTTGCGCGATCAGGCCGAACAATTGCTGGCCATAGAATTCGCGCTGCTCGAGCGTCGCGGAGGGCGCGGAATTCGTCAGCGACAGCACGATGCCCTGGTCCTCGTCCGGGGCGAGCTCGCTGGTCGAGCTGGCATAGAGCCAGGGGATCATCGCCAGCAGCAGCAGCGCGAACACGACGACCACGGGCTTGGTGGTGAACACGCTCTCGAGCCCACGGCGGTAGGCGTGGGCGAGCCGTTCGAGCACGTGGTCGATGGTGCGGACCAGCCGCGCCTCCAAGGTGGTGGCGCCGCGCTCGGTCCGGCGCAGCAGCCAGGCGCAGTTCATCGGCGACAAGGTCAGCGCGATCACGGCGGACACCGTGACGGCGCCGGCGAGCGTGAAGGCAAACTCTGTGAACAGCGCGCCGGTCAGGCCGCCCTGGAAGCCGACCGGCACGTAGACCGCGATCAGCACCACGGTCATGGCGATGATCGGGCTCGCCAGTGCGCGTGCCGACTGGATCGCGGCGTCGACCGGCGAGACACCCTCGTCGATCAGCCGGTGAACCGCCTCGACCACGATGATGGCGTCATCGACGACGAGGCCGATCGCCAGCACCAGCGCCAGCAGGGTCAGGAGATTGATCGAGAAGCCCATCAGCAGCATCAGGCCGAAGGTGCCGATCAGGGACAGCGGGATCGCGATCACCGGGATCAAGACCGAGCGCCACGAGCCTAAGAACATGAACACCACGACGATCACGATCGCGATCGCCTCGACGAGCGTATGCACCACCTCGTCGATCGACGAGTTCACGAAGTCGGTGGAGTCGTAGAGCACCTCGCTGGTGATGCCGTTCGGCAGCTGGCGCTGCAGGTCCGGCAACACCGCCTTCACGCCGTTGATGACGTCGAGCAGGTTGGCGGTCGGCGCCGCCTGGATGCCGATATAGACGGCGGTCTTGCCGTTGAAGCGGGTTGCGCTGTCGTAATCATCGTTGCCGAGCGTGACGTTGGCGACATCGCGCAGGCGGATGATCGCGCCATTGACCTGCTTGACGACGAGGTTGCGGTACTGCTCCAGCGAATGCAGATTGGTCGCGGCGGCCAAGTCGACCTGCACCAGCCGGCCCTTGGTGGTGCCGAGACCCGAGATGTAGTCGTTGCCCGACAGAGCGGTCGACACGTCCGTCGCGGTCAGACCGTAGGCGGCGAGCTTGTCCGGATCGAGCCAGGCGCGCAGCGCGAACTTCTTGGCGCCGAGCAATTCTGCGGTCTGCACGCCGGAGACGGCCTGCAGCTTCGGCTGCACCACGCGGGTGAGATAGTCGGTGATCTGGTTGGGAGCCAGCACCTCGCTGGCGAAGCCGATATACATCGCATCGATGGTCTGGCCGACCTTCAAGGTGAGGGTCGGCTGCTGCGTCCCGGTCGGTAGCTGGTTCAGCACCGAGTTCACCTTGGCGTTGATCTCGGTCATCGCCTTGCCGGAATCGTAGTTCAGCCGCAGGTTCACCGTGATGGTGCTGCTGCCGGTGACGCTGGTCGAGGTCATGTAATCGATGCCGTTGGCCTGGGCGATCGCGTTCTCCAGCGGCGTGGTGATGAAGCCTGCGATGATGTCGGAATCCGCGCCCGCATAGGCCGTGCTGACCGTCACGATGGCGTTCTGCGTGCGCGGATATTGCAGGATGGCGAGCGTCGTCATCGAGCGCAGGCCGAGCACGAGGATCAGCGCGCTGACCACGAGCGCCAGCACCGGCCGGCGGATGAAGATGTCTGTGAAACGCATGGGAGGCTCTGAGCGTGGGCTTGCGCGGTTACTGATCGACGACGTTGGGGGCGGCTTCGGCCACCGGCACGTGCGAGTTATCGATCTTCACGGGGCTGCCATTGCGCAGCTTGATCTGCCCGGCGATCACCACGGTCTCGCCGGGCTTGACGCCGTCGGTGAGCGCGATGTGATCGCCCTTGGCCGGCTTGCTCTTGATGAACATCTGCCGCGCCTTGCCCTGGCCGTCCTTGAGATCGTCGACGACATAGACGAGATCGCCATAGGGGTTGCTGACGATAGCGGTCAGCGGCAGGGTGACGAGCTGCTCGGGCTGGCCTACTCCGATCTCGACCTTGGCGAACATGCCCGGCAGCAGGCGCGCTTTTTCATTGTGCAGGGTGGCGCGGACCTGGACGTTGCGGCTGGTCGAATCGACCTTGGCATTGATCGCCGAGATCTGACCGGTGAAGCGCTCGCCCGGAAAGGCGTCGACGCTGATGCCGACGTCCTGGCCGATCCTGATATCGGCGAGCGACTGCTGCGGCAGGTAGAAGTCGACGAAGATCGGATCGAGGCTCTGCAGGGTGACGATGGTGGTGCCGGCGCTGAGATATTGTCCGAGGTCGACGGCGCGGATGCCGAGCCGGCCGGCGAACGGCGCCTTCAAGGTCTTCTGCTCGACCACCGCCCTCTGCTGCGCGACCAGCGCCTGCGCGTTCTTCAGGTTGGCGCGGTCGCTGTCGAGCGTCGCCTGGCTGACGGCGTTGAACTTGATCTGCTCCTCGTCGCGCTTGACGACGATGGCGGCGTTCTCGGCGGTGGCCTGCAGCGACTGCAGCTTGGCGACATCGTCGGTCGCGACGAGCTGCAGCAGCGGCTGACCGGCTTCGACCGAATCGCCGGAATTGAACTGGATGCTCTGCACGATGCCGGAGGCCTGCAACGCGAGATCAGCGCCGTTGACGGCGCGCAGCGAGCCGACGGCGGTGAGATTGGAGCGCCACGGTGCGGTCGCCGCGACAGTAGTCGAGATCGTCTGCGGCGGGTTCGCCATGGCGCCGATCGCCTTGGCGATCATGATGCCCTTGAATGTCTGGAATCCGTAGAGGCCGCCGAACAGAACGGCCATGGCAGCCAGCATGATCGTCATGCGCTTCTTCATTACATCGCTTCCTGGATGGTCCGATTGGGGCCGGCGAAATAGCCGGGATTGGCGCGCGGCAGCGCCGCTGGTGTCTCGTCCTGCCGATTCCACCAGCCGCCGCCGAGCGCCTGGAACAGCGCGGCGGTATCGGTGAAGCGGGTGGCCTGCGATTTGACGCGGGAGACGCGCGCGTTGAGATAGGATTGCTGCGCGGTGATGACGTTGGCGTAGGGCACGGCGCCGCTCTTGAACTGCTCGATCGCCATCGCGAGGCTGTCGGCGGTGGCTTTTTCAGCGGCGGCCTGCGCCTTCAGCGCCTCGGCGTCGTATTGGATGGCGCGCAGCGAATCGGCGACGTTCTGGAACGCGGTAATGACCGTGCTCTTGTAGAGCGAAAGGTCCTGCTCAAAGGTTGCGACGTCGGCTTCCTTGGTGTGATAGAGCGCGCCGCCGTCGATCAGCTTCTGGCTGACGCTCGATGCCGCGTCCCACACCAGGGTCGTCGGCGAGAACAGTCGCTCCGGCCCGCTCGCGCCATAGCTGCCCGACAGCGTCACCTGCGGGAGCAGATTGGCAATGCCGACGCCGACGGTCGCGGTGGCCTGGTGCAGAGTGGCCTCGGCCTGCCGGATGTCGGGGCGCTGGCGGACGAGCGAGGAGGGGAGCGACACGGGCAACTTCCGCGGCAGCTTCAGCTCCGCGAGCGTCACATGCTCGCCGCGGTCCTGATTCGGTAGCCGGCCGAGATAGGCCATCAGTTGGTTGCGCTGCTGCGCCAGTTGTTTCTGCAGGGGTGCCAGGGTGGCCTTGGCCTGCGCCAGCGTGGCCTCCTGCGACAGCACGTCGGATTTCGAGATGGCGCCGACGTCGAACTGGCGCTGGATGCGTCCGAGCTGATCGGTCTCGGCCTTGATGATCTCCTCGGTCGCCGCGATCTGGTCGCGCAATGAGGCGTCGGTGATCGCCGCCGTCACCACGTTGGCGGTCAGCGCCAGATAGGTCGCCTCCATCTTGAAGCCCTGATAGTCGGCCTGCGCCTGCAGCGCCTCGACCTGGCGCCGCGTGCCGCCCCATAGGTCGAGCGCGTAGCTGACGCTGACGGAGGCACCGTAGAGTGTGTAGAGCGAGGTCTGGCCGGGCCACTGCCCTTGCTGCGTGCTAGAGGCCTGCGTACGTTCGGCTGATCCGCTGGCGCTCACTTGCGGAAACAGCGCGCCCTGCTGCGACAGCGCATTCTCGCGCGCGGCCCGCAACGCATATTGCGCAGCTTCGACATCGGGATGGTTGCGGATCGCTTCCTCGACGAAGGCGTTGATCTGGCGCGAATGAAACACGGCCCACCAATTGCCGGGCAGGTCGCTGCCGGGTGCGAAGCTCTGCGCGTTGCCCCCTGGTGTCTCGGCACTGGCGGTCGCCGCGAGGCGACGCTCGGACGTGTAGCCCGCCGTCGCCGGCGCGTCCGGGGACATGAAGTCCGGGCCCATCGCGCAGGATGCGAGCAGCACGCCGCAGCCGACGAGGCCGAGCGGCGCGACAATCGTCCCGCGTGTTGCGCCGGGCCGCCACCAGGCCTGAAACATTTGGACATCTTTCTTCATAAAACTAAACCGTTTAGTTTTTCTTGAGCGAAGATGCTGCCCGCCTTAGGTTTGAGTCAAGTCACTTTGGTGCTAGGAGGGAGGATGATGACATCCTCTACTAAATCAGGTCCATCGCGTGTCGTTACGGACACAAGCCGTACGGAGCGAAAGCAGACGCAGATACTCGACAGTGCGCGGACGCTATTTCTGGAAGGTGGCTTCGATACCACCAGCGTCGATGCGATCGCCCGCCATGCGGGAGTGTCGAAGGCGACGCTCTACGCTCACTTCACGGACAAGGATGCATTGCTGCTCGCGCTCGTCGAGGAGGATTGTCGAAGCCGGCGCGAGTCGCTGTGGACAAAGCACGAGGGCGCGATCGATCTCGAACGAGATCTGCGCGAGATCGCCCGCCGATTTCTGGCGATGTTTCTCGACGATCAGGGACTGGCGATGTATCGCCTGATCATGTCATGCGCCTCGCGGTATCCCGCCGTGGCGCAGGCCTTCATGCGGGCGGGGCCGGAGCGCTGCGATGCTGAGGTCGCAGCGTTCATGCGCGCGGCGCAGGCCCAGGGCTTGCTCGATGTGCCCAATGCGAGGCTCGCCGCGACTCAGTTTCTCACCTTGATCCAGGGCCGCCTGCCGCTCACATGGGCTCTGTCCATGCAGGCTCCGAGTCCGGCCGAATACAGGACGCAGCTCGAAAGTGGAATCAAGGTGTTCATCGCCGCCTATGGGCGTGCCGAAGTGAGGCCCAGGCCGCGTGCGAAAACCTCGAAGGCCTCGCTGCGGCGATCGCTCGGATCGGCGGCGAGACGGCCGTGACCATCAGGGCGTGACAGAAGACGTCGCGGGGCTCGCCCGGAGCTCTCTCGTCCGCTGCGGCCGGCGCAGCCGGCGCTGCGCCCAGATCAGCACGCCGGTGATGAGCAGCGTGAGCAGCACCAGCGAGATCAGCACGTTGGCACCGCTGCCCATCAGCGACCAATTGCCTTCGTGCAGCAGCCGCACCCAGTTGCGCGGCAGCGCGGAGAGGCCGTCGGCGGTCACGGCATAGGCGCGCAACTCGTCGCCCTCGATGATCCGCGCCATCATTCGTCCGCCGCGGCTACCGATCATGTTGACGGTCGCAAGATCATGATCCCTGGCGACGATGCTGACCGCCTCCGTCAAGGACACGCGCTTGGATGACGTCGCCGGCGCACTGAAGAAGCTGTTGCTGGGGTCGAGCAGGACGCCGGTCAAGGGGCTCAGCAGGATCAGCGGCAGCGTGAACCACGCGGCGCCCTTGTGCCAGCCGGACAGCGTGTTGCGCAGCCGCGGCAGCCCCATCAGGATGCCGATGATCATGATGACGATCATGCCGATGGTGGAGATCGTCGTGAGGCCCTCGATGCCGATCAGGTGCTCATGCGTCACGCGCGCCCACTGAAACAGGCTCGACATCGCAGGCTTGTCCGCGACGGCGCCGGTGGTCATGTCCAGCTCGGTGCCGGGGCGTCCCTGCAAGGTCAGATGCTGCGTCGTCGGATTGATCGAGATCCCGCGCGCCTTGCCGTCCGGGTCATATTGCTTGATTAGCCCGACCACGCGGGCCGGGTCGACGCTGCCGGGCTTGACGGCTGCGACCTGCGCCATCGGCTCGAAGGAGAGGATCAGTCCGGTGGCAATGATCACGAGCAAGGGCAGCGCGAAGGTCAGGCTGATCCAGCGGTGGAGTTTGAGCAGCAGCTGCTTGTTCATCGTCATCTCCGAATGATCGTCAGGCACACCGATGGCGTGGCGAGACGGTTGTCCGCAGGCGCTCACTCCGTGAACGTTTCTGATCGTTTCGGACGCGACCACGTAGGCCATCAGCCGTCCGTTCCGCTTCATTAGCTGAGTGCGGAGGCGGGACGAAGGAGATAACTATTAATTTTAGGTCATGCGCCGTTTGATCGGCGTCATGGCAGCCAAAGCAAATCCACACCTATGCGGATGATTTCAATTTGCATCAGATGCCACTGTCTCGCCATCCAGCACCTGCTTCAGGCGCGCCGCGTCCAATCCATTCTCCCAGCGTGCAATGACGATGGTCGCCACCGCATTGCCGATCAGGTTGGTCGGCGTCAGTCCCTGCGACATCAGGCGATGGATGCCGAGCACGAGCGCGACGCTGGCGACAGGAATGGTACCGGTTGCTGCAAGCGTCGCCGCGAGCACGACGAAGGCGGCGCCGGCGATGCCGGCCGCGCCTTTGGATGTCACCAGCAGGATCAGCAGGAGGCCGATCTGGTGGCCGATGTCGAGATGCGTGTTGGTGGCCTGCGCCAGAAAGACTGCGGCAGTCGCGAGGTAGAGGCAGGTGCCGTCGAGATTGAACGAGTAGCCCGTGGGGATGACGAGGCCGACGATGCTGCGCTCGCAGCCGGCGGCCTCGAGCTTCGCTAGCATGCGCGGCAGCACGGTCTCGGACGAGGTGGTGGCGATGCAGACCAGGATCTCGTCGCGGATATAGCGGATCAGCTTCCACAGGCTGAAGCCGGCGAAGGCGGCGATCGGGCCGAGCACGGCGGCGATGAAGATCAGGCAGGTCAGATAGAAGCTGCCGAGCAGCAGGCCGAGCTTGGCGAGCGAGCCGATTCCGAACTTGCCGACGGTGAAGGCGATCGCGCCGAAGGCGCCGAGTGGCGCCGCCCACATCACGATCCGGACGACGCCGAAGATCATCTGGCCGGCGACCTCGATCACGTCGGTCACCGCCTTGGCGCGGTCACCGAGCCAGATCAGGGCGAAGCCGCACATGACGGAGATGAAGAGGACCTGGAGAATGTTGCCCTCGGCGAAGGCGCCGACGAAGGTCTGAGGAATGATGTTGAGCAGGAACGGCACCAGGCCGACCGCGGCCGTCTGCTTGACGTAGGGCTCGATGGTCGCGGAGTTGATGGTGGCCGGGTCGACATTCATGCCGACGCCCGGCTGAAACAGGTTCACGGCCGCGAGCCCGATGATCAGCGCCAGCGTCGTGACCACCTCGAAATAGACCAGCGCCTTGATCGCGACGCGCCCGACCTTGGCCATGTCGGCCATGTGGGCGATGCCGTTGACGACGGTGCAGAAGATGATCGGCGCGATCAGCATCCGGATCGCCTTGATGAAGGCGTCGCCGAGCGGCTGCATCTGCGCGCCGAGATCCGGCTTGACCGCGCCGAGCACGATGCCGGCGGCCATCGCGATCAGGACCTGGACGCACAGCTCCTTCCACCAGGCGCGGCTGGCGGGGACGGCGAGGGTCGAACTCGAACTGCTCATGTCAGGTCCTGTCGAGCGGAAGGCGGGGGAGGGGTGCATCTTCATGGAAGCTTCGCGTCATCGCGTCAAATGCTGTGGACGCAAAGTGCGCTTGTGATGTGTCCATCATTTCACGGCTATCGTGTTGCAGAAGGATCGCGCTCGCCGCCATCCGACATCCCCCACATTTGACGTCACCTCCCAGCCGAGAGCCAAATTGTCTCCTGCGCTCATCGGCTTATCGCGACGTCCTTGCGTGCGGCTTGCGAGTGATGGCGCTGTGCTGTGCTCCGTTGCCGGTGCTGCTCGACCGGTTGAAGTCGCGTCGGAGCGAGATCCTGTCCGCGGCTTGCGCGGGCGGTTCCGTGCCGTGAAAAAAGCGTTCTCCGTCAAGCACCTGAGCGCGAGGCATTCAAGCCTGATCCGCAGTTCACGCGGTTGTCGAGCGCGACGGCGCAATGCTATCGACCAAAGCAAGGACGACCGGACCGCCGGTTGCAGCTGATCAGGAGAGGAAACACCATGGCCGACGCGCTCATCATCGACGCCTGCAGGACCCCGCGCGGCATCGGCAAGGCCGGCAAGGGCGCGCTGGCTGGGCTGCATCCGCAACACCTCGGCGCGACCGTCTTGCGTGCGCTGGCCGAGCGCACCGGCATCGACACCGCCGACGTCGACGACATCATCTGGGGCTGCTCCTCGCAGCGGGGACCGCAGAGCGGCGATCTCGGCCGCATGTCGGCGCTCGATGCCGGCTACGACATCCGCGCCTCCGGCGTCACGCTCGACCGCTTCTGCGGCTCCGGCATCACCAGCGTCAACATCGCCGCCGCCCAGATCATGGCCGGGCAGGAGGATCTCGTCGTCGCCGGCGGCTGCGAGATGATGTCGATGGAGGGACGGCGCGGCGAGGGGCCGCTGATGATGGACGCCGGCAATTTGCATCTGCGCGCGCTGCACCCGCAATCGCACCAGGGCGT
Organism: Bradyrhizobium sp. USDA 4353; assembly: GCF_054063215.1. Taxonomy (NCBI): domain Bacteria; kingdom Pseudomonadati; phylum Pseudomonadota; class Alphaproteobacteria; order Hyphomicrobiales; family Nitrobacteraceae; genus Bradyrhizobium; species Bradyrhizobium sp. USDA 4353. The sequence goes on along the minus strand of NZ_JBSSGB010000001.1, from coordinate 6,787,274 downwards.
CTGCGCCGACGCCATCGCCACCATGGAAGGCATCACCCGCGCCGATGTCGATGCGCTGGGGTTGGAGAGCCAGAAGCGCGCGGCGGCGGCGATCGCGGGCGGTCACTTCAAGAGAAGCCTGGTGCCGGTACATCGCGACGACGGCAGCCTCGCGCTCGACCATGAGGAATATCCGCGGCCGCAGACCACGGCGGAGGCGCTGGCCGGCCTGAAGCCGGCGTTCCCGGCGATCGCCGACTATGCGCTCGACGACAAGGGCACGACCTATCGCAACCTGATCCTGCAGCGCTATCCCGGCCTCGAGATCGAGTTCGTGCATCACGCCGGCAACTCCTCCGGCGTCGTCGACGGCGCCGCCGCGATCCTGCTGGCCTCGCCGTCCTACGCCAAGGCGCATGGCCTGAAGCCCCGCGCGCGCGTGGTGGCGATGGCCAATATGGGCGATGACCCCACCTTGATGCTCAACGCTCCGGTGCCGGCGACCCGCAAGGTGCTGGCCAAGGCCGGGCTCACGATCGACGACATCGATCTGTTCGAGATCAACGAGGCGTTCGCAGTCGTCGCCGAGAAGTACATGCGCGACCTCAAGCTCGACCGCGCCAAGGTCAATGTGAACGGCGGCTCGATTGCGCTCGGACATCCGATCGGCGCCACCGGCTCCATCCTGATCGGCACCTTGCTCGACGAGCTGGAGCGGCGCGACCTCAAGCGCGGCCTGGTGACGATGTGCGCGGCCGGTGGCATGGCGCCGGCGATCATCATCGAGCGGGTCTGAGCGGCCCAAATCCTGCGATCCGCAAGCGACGCCCGCTCCGGCCCGGCCGCAGCGGGCGTCGCCGTTTCGGAACGTGGCTTGCCACTTTCGCCGCGTTGCGCCGTTGACGCGTCGACACGGGCCGCTGCGGTTCCAGTTTCCGGACCAGTCAACCACGTTTCGGCTGGAAAGGAATTCGCGCTTGTTCCGCAAATTGCGGCAGGTTATTGCCACGCAGAGGCCTCCTTGTAGAAGAAATGGCTCTCGTGCTCTCGACGCTGTCGCATATCATCGATCGCAAGGCTTCGAACCGGGTGGTCACGCGGCTGCGGGCGCTGCTGCGCAGCAACGAGTTCTACCTGATACCGCTGGCCCTGGTGATCGGCGTCAGCACCGGCGCGATCGTGACGGTGATGAGCCTGATCGCGCAATTCGCGCATGTGATCATCTACGGCATCCCGATCGACGTCCGCCTCAGCGCCAATGCCTGGGTCAACCCGGTCGTCGCGCTGATCGCGCCGGCCTGCGGCGGCCTCGTCCTCGGCCTGATGGAATGGCTGCGGCGGCGCTGGAAGATTGCCGCGGCGGTCGACCCGGTCGAAGCCAATGCGCTGCGTGGCGGGCGGCTGTCGATGCGCGACAGCATCGTGGTCAGCAGCCAGACCCTGGTGTCCAACGGATCCGGCGCCTCGGTCGGCCTCGAGGCCGGCTACACCCAGATCGGCGCCGGCGTGGCCTCGCTGCTCGGGCAGTATCTCACGCTCCGCCGCAACGACCTCCGGCTGATCGTCGGCTGCGGCGCGGCCGCCGCCATCGCCGCCGCCTTCGGCGCGCCGATCACGGGCGCATTCTACGCCTGCGAGCTGATCGTCGGCGTCTACTCGGTCGGCAGCGCGGCGCCGATCCTGGCGGCCTCGCTGGCGGGCGCGCTGACCTCGCAATATCTCACCGGCGCGCCGTATTCGCTCGAGATCCAGAAGGTCGGCGCCGTCGGCTTCGAGCAGTACATCGCGCTGTTCGTGCTGGCGCTGCTGGTCGCCTTCATCGGCATCGTGGTGATGCGCGCCTCGCCGGCGGTGGAGCGGCTGTTCGTCCGCATCCCGGTCTGGCTGCGGCCGGTGATCGGCGGCGTCTGCGTCGGCGCCATGGCGATCGTGACGCCGCAGGTGCTGGCGGCCGGTCACGGCGCGATGCTGCTCGACCTGCATCGCGAGATGGCGGTCGGCTTCATCGCCACGATCATCGTGCTGAAGCTCGCGGCGTGCCTGATCTCGCTGGCCTCCGGCTTCCGCGGCGGCCTGTTCTTCGCCTCGCTGTTCATCGGCAGCCTGCTCGGTAAGCTGTTCGCGGGCCTGCTCGCGATGGCCGGACTGAGCCTGGCGCTCGATCCGCTGGTCGCGATGCTCACGGGCATGGCGACACTGGGAGTCGCCATCGTCGGCGGGCCGCTGACGATGTCCTTCCTGGTGCTGGAAATGACCCGCAGCGTCGACGTCACCGCCGTCGTGCTCGGCGCCTGCATCGTGACATCCGTCTGCGTGCGCGTGCTGTTCGGGCACTCGTTCTCGACCTGGCGGCTGCATCTGCGTGGCGAGACCATCCGCAGCGCCAACGATGTCGGCTGGCTGCGCAACCTCACCGTCGAGCGGCTGATGCGCTCCGACGTCGCCAAGGTGCCGACCACCACCAGCATCGCGGCCTGCCGCCGCGAATTCGCGCTCGGCACGCGGCAGGCGGTGGTCGTGGTCAACAACAGCGACGATTATTGCGGGCTGGTGTCGCTGCCCGACCTGTTCTCCGGGGAGCTCGACTCCATCGCCGACGAGATCCAGGTGGTCGAGCTCGCCAAATATTTCGAGGTCGCGCTGTTGCCGGAAATGAACGTCAAGACGGCGATGAAGATCTTCGACGATTCCGGCGCCGAGGAGCTCGCCGTGCTGGAGTCGGAGAACAGCCGCAAGGTGATCGGCTTCCTGACCGAGTCGTTCGCCCGTCGCCGCTATGTCGAGGAGATCGACCAGGCCACGCGCGGCGTGCTCGGCGCGTTGTCCTGATCGCGCCACCGCGGCCGGTCGTCCCATCGCCTGCGATGGGAGACGCTGAGTTCCGACAACGGTAACGGCACGACCTGTCGCGTCACCCGCAAATGTGTGTTTTGCGGCGCAGGAACCTCCGCAGCGCAACTCGGTTGTGTGCGGGGTTGAACGCCGGAAGACCGCATGAACATCTTCGATCCCAAGGGACCGATCGCCGCCGCCCAGCAGACGATCCTGATCGATTCCGTGATCATCATGCTGGCGATCATCGTTCCGACGTCGATCGCGGTGCTGGCCGCAGCCTATTGGTTCCGCAGCTCCAACACCCGCGCGCGCTACAGGCCTGATTTCGCCTATTCGGGCGCGGTCGAGCTCGTGGTGTGGTCGATCCCGGCGCTCACGGTGATCCTGCTCGGCGGCGTCGCCTGGATCGGCTCGCACGAGCTCGATCCCGCCAAGCCGGTCGACGGCACCGGGCTTCCGATCCGCATCCAGGCGGTGTCGCTCGACTGGAAATGGCTGTTCATCTATCCCGACCAGCGCATCGCCACCGTCAACAGCCTCACCGTTCCGATCGGCGCGCCGCTGCAGTTCGAGCTGACCTCCGGCAGCGTGATGACCGCGTTCTTTATCCCGCAACTCGGCGGCATGATCTACACCATGAACGGCATGGTCACGCGGCTCAACCTGCGTGGTGATCATGTCGGCACCTATAAGGGGCTCGCCTCGCAGTTCAGCGGCGACGGCTTTCCGGACATGATGTTCGACACCAATGTGGTGTCGCAGCCCGACTTCTCCAACTGGGCGACCAACGCGGCCAAGAGCGACCAGACCCTCGACGAGGGCAGCTACAAGCAGCTCGCGGTGCAGTCGATCGAGAAGACGCCGAAGACCTACCGGCTCGATGATCCCGAGCTGTTCGGCAAGATCGCCATGCAGCACATCGCGCCGGCGCCGGGACCGCAGCTCAGCGAGAACAAGTCGCGCGAGGAGAGCGGAGCGTCGCATGCGCATTGATCTGTTTGCAGCCGGAGTGGGCCGATGTCGGTGACCACGGTCGAGCAATCGCCGGCTCTTACTGACCCGCATCATCTGCGCGCCACCGAGCATCCGGGGCCGGCGCCGAAGCGGATCGTGACGGGCTTCGGGTTCTGGATCTTCCTGCTCTCCGACATCGTGATGTTCTCGTGCTTCTTCGCGAGCTTCGCGGTGCTGTCGGGCGGCACGGCCGGCGGCCCCGGCGGCGCCGAGCTGTTCGACATCCGCAACGTCGCGATCGAGACCGCGCTGCTGCTGCTGTCGAGCTTCACCTGCGGCATGGCGAGCATCGCCGCCGATCGCCACAACGCGCTGTGGTTCCAGATCGCGATGGCCGTGACCGGCCTGCTCGGCGCCGGCTTCCTGCTGATGGAGATTCGCGAGTTCGCCGATCTCGTCGGCCGCGGTGACGGACCGAGCCGCAGCGCCTTCCTGTCGGCGTTCTTCACGCTGGTCGGCTGCCACGGCCTGCATGTCGCGGCCGGCATTCTCTGGCTGCTGACCATGATGGCCCAGGTCGTGGCGAAGGGTTTCCGCGCCGACATCGAGCGCCGCATCCTGTGCTTCGCGCTGTTCTGGCATGCGCTCGACATCATCTGGGTCGCGGTGTTCTCCGTGGTCTATCTGCTTGGGAGTGCAACATGAGCGATCACGCCCAGGAATTTGGCGACCGCGGCGATCTCGCGCCCGGCGAGCAGCAGCATGGCGACCTGCGTTCGCACGTTCTGTTCTATCTCGCCGGCCTCGGGCTTGCCGTCCTCCTCACCGCCGTGTCGTTCTTCATCGCGGGCACCCATCTCGTCTGGCAGCCCTCCATTCCCGTCGCCATCATCGTGCTCGCGATTGCGCAGATGGGCGTGCATCTCGTGTTCTTCCTCCACATCACCACCGGGCCCGACAACACCAACAACGTGCTGGCGCTGGCGTTTGGTCTGATCATCGTGTTCCTCGTCGTCGGCGGCTCGCTGTGGATCATGGCGAACCTCAATCACAACATGATGCCGATGAATCAGCTGATGCAGATGCAGCAGTGAGACTTGCTGACGTTTACGGGGTCCGTAGGGTGGGCAAAGGCGCGCCCGAGCATCTGTTGTGTTGCGCCGAACTCACCCGCGCCGTGCCCACCATCTCCCGCATGCTCGGACAGATGGTGGGCACGCGACGCCTGCGGCGCCGCTTTGCCCACCCTACGATTCAGTGCCGGCTCACTTCCTCCCCGCCCGGCAATTGAACGCGCGACGGAAGCCGGAGGCTCTCGCGTCGTCCTCGGAGCAGAACCAGCGGTCGGGCTCGGTGGTCGCGGGATAGCTCGGGCAGCCCTGCAGGTGATAGATGCCGATATTGCCGGTGACGCGGGCGCGCACGGCGAACTTGCCCTTGATGGTGCAGCCGGGCGGCGCGCTCGGGGTTTCCGGGAATAGCACCGCGCGGATCTCGCGGTCGCGATCGGCGCGGCAGGCGGCGCCGAGCAGGGCGCCATCCTTCTTGTCGCTGCGGAACTCGGCGGGAGCGATGAAGCATCCCTTCCACAGTCCGCGCGCGGCGTCCTTGGCGGCGGCAATGTCGTCCTTGACGCGTGCCTTGGCGGCCGGCTCGACGCTAACTGCGAAGCCCGCGCGCGCCATCTGCTGGTTGAGGCTGACCTTGTCGCCATCAACAGCGCAAAGGCCGATCTTGCGGGTCTTGAGCGGCTTGTCCGGGCCTAAATCCTCACAGCGCACCGAGCGGCCGCCGATCAGCTTCGTGAGCTGCTCGCGCGCCTCGACGCCGCAGCTCCAGGGATCGGCATGGTCGTCGATGCAGACCTGATCGACCTCCGGCGCATCGATGCCGTCGAGCCGGTACACGGTGTCGCCGAGCTGGAGCGTGTCGCCGCTGCGCACCGTGGCGGTCGCGGCGAACGCACCGCCGGTCATGCCGGCCCCCATCACGATCGCCGCACATAATGACAACAGCCGGTCTCGCAGCCGCATGTTTTCTCCCGCAATCACAATCATGAAATACCCGATTGAAGTCCTATCACATCGACCATGAGTCTCGCCAAGGGCAGCCGGGTTCGCAGCGAGCGCCCGTCTTGCGTTGGCGGGGCCAGCTACCCATCTGACGTTACGAAGGAATTACGTCATGCTGGATTTCACCTCCGTTGTCGCCGGCGACGAGCTGTCGCCGGCGCAAGCGTCTTCTGCCGTCCCGGTCGATGACCGGGCGCTGCTCGACGCCTATTCCAATGCGGTCATCGACGTCACCGAGCGGGTCGGGCCCGCGGTCGTGCGCGTCGAGACTGGTCCCAAGGCTGGATCGACCGCCGGCTCCCGCGCCGAGCGCGGCGGCCTCGGCTCCGGCATCGTGATCTCGCCGGATGGGCTGGTGCTGACCAACAGCCATGTGGTCGGCAGCTCCAGGGACATCCGGTTGCGCGATGTCGAGGGCGTCGTCACCGATGCCCAGGTGCTCGGCGTCGATCCCGACACCGATCTCGCATTGCTGCGCGCCAATCATGCGCGCGACCTGCGCTATGCGGCGCTCGGCAACTCCAAGAGCCTGCGCCGCGGCCAGCTCGTGGTCGCGATCGGCAACCCCTTGGGCTTCGAGTCGACCGTCACGGCGGGCGTCGTCTCGGCGCTGGGCCGCTCGATCCCCTCGGTCTCGGGGCGCATGATCGAGGACGTCATCCAGACCGATGCGGCGCTCAACCCCGGCAATTCCGGCGGCGCGCTGGTGTCGTCGGCCGCCGAGGTGATCGGCATCAACACCGCCATCATCCAGGGCGCGCAGGGCATCTGCTTTGCGGTTGCCAGCAACACCGCGCAGTTCGTGCTGTCGGAGATCATCCGCCACGGCTACGTCCGCCGCGCCTATATCGGCGTCTCCGGCCAGACCGCGCCGGTGCCGCGGCGTCATGCCGTCCTCGCGGGCGTCGAGAACAAGATGGGCGCGCTCTTGATGCAGATCGAGCCGGACGGCCCCGCGGCGCGCGCCGGCCTGCTGCCGGGCGATGTCGTGATCAAGCTCGACGGCGTCGACATCAACGGCGTCGACGATCTGATCCGCGTCCTCGACCGCGACCGCATCGGCCGCACCGTGGCGATGGATGTGCTGCGGCTGGGACGATTGCGCGGCATCGACATCCACCCGGTGGAGCGCAAGCCGGCGGCGCGACAGGCGTCCTGATCGTCGTGGAGCGCTGCGCCGTGGCGTCGCCCAGCGCTGTCGCCCCGGCCTTGAGCCGGGGCCCATACCCCCAGGGAGCGTTTTGAGGCAGGCTGGTCATTGGCCTTTTGCCCAACACATCTGCCGCGGCGTATGGGTCCCGGATCGGCGCCCGACAACGCTGCGCGTTGCCGGGCTTGTCCGGGACGACAGATGTGGGTGGGGCGCGTTCTCTGCATTAGACAGTAACGAAGGATCATTTGTCGTCTGCAGGGTGGGCAAAGGCGCGCCGGGTTGTGAGTTGTTCGCTCCGCTCCATCCCGCGCCGTGCCCACCGTGCATCTGCCTGCTCGGGTAACCATGGTGGGCACGGCGCGGGAAGAAGCTTTGGCTCAAACACAGGTTCAGGGCGCGCCTTTGCCCACCCTACGGTCGCGTCGTGTAGCCGGTTTCACAGTCTCAAACAGCATGGACATGACATCGCGCTCTCGCGGCGCATGACGCCCGAGTCCTGCGGTCAGGTCGCCCCCGCAAACAATGCAGAGGGCGCAGGGAATGCCGGGTGAGGGCCTCACCCATGGCCCGCCTGCGAACAAGAATGCAGGCGGCAGGTACCACAGGTTCAGCCGACATTCCGGCATTCCCTGCGCGATGGGTTGACGGCTGCTCCGCGGTCTCCCCGGTGCACCGGCTTGTTGGCCACCGTCATCCGCGCCGTGCATCAGCAGCGACGCAAACTTGACCTCAGCTTCGGGAGGCCAGGACCACGCGACTTGACCGTCCGTGACAGCCCGTTCGTCCGCACGCCCAGGAGGACATGCTGCGAGCTCTCGCGGCCATCGCATCCCCGCCTCGCGTGTCGTGACGATCGCGCGCAACGCCCCGAAGTGAGGCGGGATGGCGAGAGAAGATCATGAATTCGGTAGAAATGCAAGATGTTTATTTTTTTCAGAATTCACTGAGGTCCACCTCGCTGCATTGGGAGACACGATCGGCCCCTTTGGCCAAGGCTCTGGAGCCAGGGAAGCGCATTGCCGTTCCGTGAGACCGACGATGTCTGAAAGCTCGCCGTTGCGCATGTGACAATCGTCGGGTTTTGAGGACCTCGCGAGCCATCGGCGCATATCGCGAATTGTAATAGATGCATCAGATCTTCTCGTTTGCGGTGTGATCTCGCGTCATGGCCTGGTGGCGCGTGATGCTCTGCCTCGCCCGCATGTCTGTTGGCGTCCGGATGAGTTGGCACCCATGGAGCGTCCCGCGGAATGTGCGGGTTGATCTGATCGATGCGACGTCACGGGAGATCGAGTTGAGCTGTCCAAAGCGACATCAAGCGACGTCCATGAGCCTTCCCATTGGCTGGGTCGTCATGGCAACGAGCATTGGCTTCGCCGTGGTGCAGCTGGACGTCTCCATCGTCAACGTCGCGCTCTCTCATCTGAGCATCGAGTTTCGGGTGGGTGTCGACAGTCTGCAGTGGATCGTGGACGCCTATACCTTGCCGTTTGCTGTGCTGCTGCTGTCGGCGGGCGCGTTCGGCGACAGAATAGGTGTTCGGCGCGCTTATATGATCGGCCTCGCGGTGTTTGGAGCGGCCTCGATGATCTGCGGCGTCGCTCAGTCGATCGAGCAATTGGTTGCTGCCCGCATCCTGCAAGGGATTGGAGCGGCTATTTTGGTGCCTCCGTCGCTTGCGCTGCTCAATCATGCATGCGCAGGTGACAAGGCTCTGCGGGCCCGCGCCATTGGCGCCTGGACGGCGGTCGCCGGCGTATCGGTTGCGTCCGGGCCGATTGTCGGCGGGTTCCTGCTGGGTACCCTGGGTTGGCGGAGCATCTTCTTCGTCAATATTCCATTTTGTCTGCTCGGCCTCGCCATCACTGCACGCATCGCGGAAACCCATCGCGGGCTGCCGCGCAGGTTCGATCTGGGCGGACAAGTCACCGCTGTCCTGACGCTCACGCTCTTGATCGCGTCAGTCATCAGATCCGGCTCGCTTGGTCTCTTTCATCCGATAGTCTTGGTCGGGTTGGCGTTCTCACTGGTGAGCGGGCTGGCCTTCATCTACATCGAGAGCAGGGCGGTTGATCCAATGCTGCCTTTGACCTTTTTCACACACCCGAACTTCAGTGCGACAGTGCTGTTCGGCATCGCGATCAACTTCAGCTATTATGGCTTGATCTTTGTCGTCAGCCTCTATCTCCAACAGGTTCGTGGCTATTCGGCTGACCTGGCCGGTCTTGCTTTCCTGCCGCTGACGGCGACGTTCATTCTCGCCAATCTGTTCAGCGGCTGGATGGCTGCTCGCCACGGAAACCGCAGTCCAATGGTGACGGGCGCGCTGATTTGCGCTGGAGGCTTTGCCCTGTTGTTGCCATTGAGCTCACAATCGGCGTACTACGCCATGCTCCTGCCTTTCACGACAATCCCGGCAGGGATGGGCTTGGCGGTGCCCGCCATGACCAATGCGATGCTGTCCAGCGTGGAGAGGGCCTGGTCAAGCACAGGTTCCGCGGTGCTCAACGCGGCACGTCAGGCGGCAGGAGCGATCGGTGTCGCCGTTTTCGGCGCGCTGATCGCCGGTGGTCCTGACAAAATCGTGGACGGGATGCACGCTGCCGCTGTTCTCTCGGCCGTTCTCCTCATTGTCGCCGCCGCCATTGCCAGGAGCTTTGTCCGTTGAAGAACGTGCTCGGTGATCTTCAGGCGTGAGTTGCGCGACGAGGGCGTATTAGCGGCTTCGGGTCCGTCGGACGCTGCTCCGTGGGTGCGTTCATCATAGCGCTCGCGAAGTATGATCGCGCTGCTTCGCAGAAGCCGGTGAGCTCCTTCGGCGGCGTCCGGCGCCTCTGGGAGATGGAGATCTCGAGCGTACCAAGTTGCGGCAGCCCGTGCGATGGGCTCAGAACGCTGATCGTCCGATCCACAGCCGAGAGCGGAAGAACCGAAACGGCGATGCCGACCTTGACCGGCGCGATCACGCCCGAAAAATGGTTGCTCTCCGAGATGATATCATAAGCAATGTTTGCGCGGGTCAGGCTCTTGATCGCGGCTGTGCGATCGGCGCAGCCGTCTCCGTAGAGAGCGAGTGGCAATGGGCGTAGCTGATCGGGAGTATAGTGTCGGGCAGCGACCCATACCAAGGGTTCAGCGTAGAGGATTTCGCCGGGTACCGAATCCGGCCGCGATTGCGTGATCGCAACATCGATCGTTCCCTCCAGGAGAAGATGCCAGATGGCGGAGCTGTAGCCGCAAACCAGCTCGGTTCGGACGTGACGAAATGTGTCGTTATACGTCCCGAGTATCTGCGCAACGTGGTGTTGAGCGTAGACGTCCGAGGTGCCTATGATGAGAACATTCTTGTGATGTCGTCGATCGACCTGCTCGATCATCTCGTCGTTCAGAGCGAGCAACTTGACGGCGATCGGGTATAGGGTTTGGCCAAGCGGGGTCAGCGTGAAGCCGCCCTTCGCTCTTCCGAAGAGAGGCGCCCCGACCTGCAGTTCGAGTTTCTGGATTTGTTGGCTGACGGCAGATTGCACCCGGTGCAGATGCTGGGCCGCTCTCGACACGCTCTTGAGATCGGCCACCATGACGAATGAGCGCAGCAGCTTCAGGTCCAAGGTGGTTGGCATTCCGGTTCCTCGCTTGCGGGGCGTTCTGAGTTTTGGCGCGGCAGCGTCTCGATGCAAGATCTCGATCGGCCGGCCGGTTGCGATCAACCCGATTGACCGCCGATCATTCGATCAAGAATGACGGCTGCTGTCATTATCCTTTGAAACTCAATTGGTTGTGATTGCGGTAAAATTCGATCTTCGGTGGAGGAGATGATAGCCGGACTCCGGTGGATTGTTCTTTTGAACTGATGCGGCCCGCGAGAATAAATGTCTCGAACACGTCAGGAACGGGCCGGGCGCTGGTTGCGTGAAGCGCGTCGGCGAGACGGTGAAAAGCTGGGATTGTGCTTATTTCCCGGAATCCGCCACTGTCGTGCCGGGCTTGCCCCGGACCCTTACTCCGCGGCGGGAGTCGTGGGGAGACGTGATCGACGTTCTCCGAGATAAGAATGACGTGAGATATCGGTGCCGGTGCGAGGCCCTGCTGCGCGACCCATCCCCCGGTGATGTCGACCTCAGCGCCATATCTGTCGTTGCCGGCGCACTAAATTGGCGAACGACACGCGAGGTCTTGTCACCAGAACCCGCCTCAAGGCGCCAGCGCTATTCCCAAACCATGTCGCAGCGCGGAGCGTTTGCCGGCAGTTGCGCATGCACGGGCGGCTGCGGAAAGTACTGCGTGGTCCGTTGAACGTCCTTCGCGACGTCGGCGCCGAAGATCAGCCGAATGAGCTCCAGAGACTCGTCCAGTCCCGATGAGATGCCGCCGCCCGTGAGTCGGTTGCCTGACACGAGGAAGCGCTTGTAGGTCGTATCGACCTTGATCGCCGGAAACTTCTTCAAGCAGTCGACGAAAGCCCAATGCGTCGTCGCCTCGTGATGATCGAGCAGGCCGGCTCTGGCGAGCAGCAGCGCGCCCTCGCACACCGAGCAGACCCAGGTGGCGTTGGGCGCGATCTGACGCAGATAGTTGAGGTAGGCCGAGTCGGGATCGCGCATGATGGTCTCGAGGGCTTCGGGCTTCCCGCCCGGGACCCAGAGAATGTCGAGCATGGGGGCCTCGGCAAAGCTCGCGTGAGCATCAAACCGGACTTCGTTGATCGACGTCACGGCCTGGCCGTCCTCCGAGATCAGGATGGCTTCGAAGTCCGATTTGATTTGGCCTGCCCAATAGAACATCTCCAAGGGACCGGCGACGTCCAGAAGGTTGACGCCCTGATAGACGGGAATTCCCAGCTTCATCGGCGTACCCCTGCTGTGGCTATGGTCTGCGCACGGCGATAAAGGAAGCCGTATAACCTGCCGGTGCTCCATTGTGCGGCTTGGCGCGGATGAGAGATCCGACGAGCGCTTGGACCTGACGGATGCCGGCGGGCCATTGGTAGGCGAGGCAGCCGTTGTAGTCGTATTCCCAACCGTCCGTCTGGGTGCCCGGTCGGCCGATGCCGGTGATTGCAAACGCGACCGGGGTGTCAGCGCTCCCGGTTCTGATCTCGCCAGCGAGGTCCAGCCCGCCGCTGCCCCAATCGATCACGCCCTTGAAGGCCGTGTCTGAGATCGCCTCGAAGCGAAACTCGGCCTCGGCGAAAAACAGTCCCAGCGCCTTTTGTGGGTCGCCGTCGACCGGCGTCGGATCATTACGGAAACTTCGATAGGTCCACGAGCCGACCAAATCTGAGCTGGCCATCTGTAAGTCCCTCACGAAACATTGGAGGCGATGATGGAGCAGGCTATCGCAAAAGATCTAAGACAAGAGGAATAGTTCAAAGTACCATGGCGGCACTGCCATCGCAACAGAGAGGGCTGCGTCAATCAGCTTATGCGATGCGCGTCGACGTCCGTATGGGCGATGGAGGTCACACGTCTCTCCATGGGGTGACCGAACAGCAAAGTCCTCGTGTTTGATTGTGACGAGCCACTCATAAGCCCCCAGTGCACTCGGGCGATCTAATTGGAAGCGGCGGATCAGTAAGATCGAAATGCGGTTTCGAGCACCGGAGACCTCCGAAACGCTTGACATATAAATCTACCAGAAGTGGAATAGTCAAATGCAATGGCTCGTAGGTTTGTAATGCGACTGACATAGACCGGACGCCGGCTGTGGCCATACGACATGATTTGGTCGAGGAGGTTGTGATGGCGGGGATATCCACCTGGGCAGCCCGAGCGATGCTTGGTCTCGTCGTATCGATGATGAGCTATGGTGCTTATGGGCAGGCATCCGCCCCCGCACCGCAACTCCGGATGAAATGGCAGGATTTCATCGCCGGGCCAGACGGCGCCAAGCGGCTCGCGAGCCTGGAGAAGGCGGTCGCGAAGATGAGGTCGCTCGACAGCAGTCCGTCGGACAGCGTCGATTTTCGACGCAGTTGGAAGTACTGGGCCAACATTCACGGCTATCTGGGGCCGTCCAGCAAGTTTCGGACGGTGGACTTTCAGAAAAACCGGTTGAACGATCTCGGTCTTTCGCAATTCATTCCGCGCTTGCTCGGAGCGGATGGCAAGCCGGGCTTCCAGGATCAGACGCCGCCAGACGCGATTGCGAATGCCGTATGGGCGACTTGCCAACATTCCCCGCAGGGCCAGCAGCTGAATTTCTTCGGCTGGCACAGAATGTATCTCTATTATTTCGAGCGCGTGCTGCGGTGGGCCGCGAATGATCCGACGCTCACCTTGCCGTATTGGGACTATACCGATCCGGCCCAAACGGCTCTCCCAGATGCGTTCCGCGATCCGGCCTCTCCGCTCTATGATTGGCGACGTGCTGATAGCTTGAACGACGGCTCGGCCGGATTGGATCCTCAAATCACGGATATCGACGGTCCTCTCACTACGGACACTAATTTCTTGCAGTATGAGGGCGATATTGAACGGGGCGTGCATGGTAACGTGCACTGTTCCGTCGGTGAGACCTGCCCGGTCCCGGTGATGGGGCTCGTCGGTGTAGCGGCGAACGATCCGATCTTTTATGAACATCACGCCAATATCGATCGTATGTGGTCGTGCTGGCAACACGCCCACCCGGACGAGAAGCCTGGCGATTGGCAGAACCAGGAGTTCAGCTTGGTGGACGAGAACGGTGAGTTGGTGAAGCGGCCGGTGAAAGACTTCCTCGATACCAAGGTGCTCGGCTACATGTACGACAACGACAGCGCTTGCACGCGAACGCCAACGCCGACATTGGTGGCCCAGGCCGATGGATCCGATCAGAACGCTTCAGCCAAGTCACAGCCCATTCGGCTGAATTCAACCGTGACGTCGGTCAATGTCGCGATCGAGGATCGAAAGTTCCGCCAATTCGCCGCGCCCTCACCAGAACGAACGACCCTGGTGCTGCGTGACGTCAGCTCTCAGGCTGATCCCGGAGCACTTCTCAGCGTGTTTGTCGCGCGCAAGGATGCGCCTGATGTTCGCGAGCATGTCGGCACGATCAATTGGTTCGGAGTTTTCGATCCGATGGAGGGGATGCAGCACCATGGGAGCGTCTCACGCACCTTCCAGTTCGACATTACCAAAGCGATACAGAAACTAGGGGGGAGCGATACCAAAGAACTAACGGTGACATTCAACGCGACATCGGGACTTGTCCCGTCTGCCAACAAAGCTGCGAGCGCCGAGAGCACTGCAAAGAGCTCTGCCAACAGCCTCGCCGCACGACCTGCAGCCCAGTTCCGGAGCAGCGCTGAGTTGAGCGTCGGCGCAATCGAGATTCGGTAGCTGAAGGACATCAGCGGCGTGGCGAACCACTCCGCCCAACGGATCTGAGCCCGCACCGCTGCCGTCTCGTCTCGGAAGCGGAAAGACGGAAACGGCGCATCTCTTCAATTGAGGTCTCGCTTGGAGGAGTGGCCGCTCGTCATGTCGAGTCGCTGGTTGAGCTGGCGCGCAGAGATGCATGGCCGCGAGCAGTGCATGCAATGGCGGCTCAAGAAATAAGCTGACGTGCGGGCACCTGATCGCTGCTCAGCGACCGGGCAGCGCCATCCATCGGCTCAAGCCGTTGAATTGGCTCGACCTTCCTGACCGTTCTCGGCATCCTCGCCATTGTACACAATGGCATAGCGCTTGCTTCATCAGTTGCGAGGAATTCTCGCGGGGAGGCAGGCGGCTGACATGGCGAACTCATCGGTAGCGGCAACCGCCACGATCACCGCCGAGCCGGAGCCGATCGCGCTCGATCTCTCCAGGACAGCGCTCGTCATCATCGACATGCAGCGGGACTTCATGGAGCCTGGCGGCTTCGGCGAGACGCTCGGCAACGATGTCTCGCAGCTCGCGCGCGCGGTGCAGCCGATCGCCAATGTGCTGGCGGCCGCGCGCAAGACCGGCATGCTGGTGATCCATACGCGTGAAGGCCACGAGCCGGATCTGTCCGACGCACCGCCGGCGAAGGTCGAGCGCGGCGCTCCCAGCTTGCGCATCGGCGATCCCGGGCCGATGGGGCGCATCCTCATTCGCGGCGAGGCCGGGCACGACATCATTCCTGCGCTCTATCCCACCGACGGCGAGGTCGTGATCGACAAGCCCGGGAAGGGCGCGTTCTACGCGACCGAGATGGGCGATGTGTTGAAGCATCACGGCATCGAGAACCTCTTGGTGTGCGGCGTCACCACCGAGGTCTGCGTCAACACCACCGTGCGCGAGGCCAATGACCGCGGCTACCGCTGCGTCGTCATATCAGACGGCTGCGCCTCCTACTTTCCGGAATTCCACGAGATGGGCCTGAGGATGATCAAGGCGCAAGGCGGCATCTTCGGCTGGGTCGCGGACTCCGCCGCGGTGCTGAAGGCCATGTCCTAAGAGATGGCCTGAGGGACGGACTGAGAGATCTGAGACGAATGAGTTCGACCATGTAGCGGACGGCAAACAGGGGAGCAAGGCGATGAGCGGAAGCGGGACGGCAAGCTCGGTCAAAGCGGATTTCAAGCCGGTGCTCTGGACACCCGGCGACTGGAACGCGTTCTTCGGTTTCGGCACCAATATCCTCGTCAACATGCTCGTCCTGACAGGGCTGTTGCGCTTCGTCCTGAAGATGCCGGACAGCCTGGTGTTCGGCCGCATCCTGCCGGCGCTCGGCCTGATGATGTGCCTCTCGACCTTCTACTACGCGTTCCTCGCCTATCGGCTGGCGCAGAAGACCGGGCGCAGCGACGTCTGCGCGCTGCCCTCAGGCGTCAGCGTCCCGCACATGTTCATCGTCACCTTCGTGATCATGCTGCCGATCACCTTGAAGACCGGGGACCCGTTGAAGGGCTGGTCGGCCGGCCTCGTCTGGGTGTTCTTCCAGAGCTTCATCCTGATGATCGGCGGCTTCATCGCGCCCTACATCCGCAAGATCACGCCGCGCGCAGCGCTGCTCGGCACGCTCGCCGGCGTCTCCGTCACCTTCATCTCGATGCGGCCGGCGCTCGAGATGTACATGACGCCGCAGATCGGGCTGGTATGCTTCGCGATCATCCTCGTGAGCTGGTTCGGCGGTGTGAAATATCCGAAGGGCTTGCCGGCCGGCCTCGTCGCGATCGCGGTCGGGATGATCATCGCGTGGGGCTCGAACCTGTTCGGCCTCGGGCTCGGCGGGCTCAGCGTGCAGGGCGTCGGTGATGCCTTCGCGAGCTTCGGCTTCTCGGTGCCGCTGCCGGCGTTCGGCACGGTGTTCTCCGGCTTCGAATATCTCGGGATCATCCTGGTGACCGCGATCCCGTTCGGCATCTACGACCTCGTCGAGGCCATGGATAACGTCGAGAGCGCGGAGGCCGCCGGCGACGAATATCCGACCACGCGCGTGCTGACCGCCGACGGCGTCGTCAGCCTGATCGGCTGCATGATGGGCAACCCGTTCATCAACGCCGTGTACATCGGCCATCCCGGCTGGAAGGCGATGGGCGGCCGCATCGGCTACTCCGCGGCGACCGGGCTGATGGTGATCGTGCTGTCCTGGCTCGGCATCATCTCGGTGCTGCTGGCCTTGGTGCCGGTGGTCGCGATCTCGCCGATCCTGCTGTACATCGGCATGCTGATCGGTGCGCAGGCGTTCCAGACCACGCCGGTCAAGCATGCGCCGGCGATCGTGCTCGCCTTCACGCCGCATCTCGCCGCCTGGGCCAAGCTGCAGATCGACACCATGCTGGCGTCCACGGTGACGGCGGCGCAAGCGGTCGGCGGGCTCGCGGCGGACAAGGTCGATGCGGTCAAGACCGCGGCGATCGCCGCGCTGCCGCAGCAGGGCGTGTTGTATCACGGCCTGGAAGTGATGGGCGGCGGCTCGATCCTCGCCGGCCTCGTGCTCGGTGCCATCGGCGTGTTCGTGATTGAGCGCGATTTCACCAAGGCGGCGGCCTTTGCGCTGGCCGGAGCTGTGATGACCTATTTCGGCTTCATGCATGGCGAGGCCGTCGGCATCGGCGGCGGCTTCGGCGTCACGCCGGCGGTGGCGCTGGCCTATGTCGTCGTCGCGGGCGGGTTGTTCTGGCTGGGACGGCTCGGCATGTCCGAGAGCTACGTGCCGCACGCTGATATGCATGCCGCGCCGGCGGAGTAGTTGGGCTCGTGATTGCGAACTCAGCCGGCGGCCTTGCCGCCGGCTTTGATGCTCACGGCAGATCGAGATAGTAGCGCAGCAAAGCCTGGCCGGGTTCTGACAGCCATTCGGCAGCGCCCGTCACGTAGCCTTCGATCAGGCCGCTGGTGCCGATCAGATAGGTGATCGGCATCGCCGGGGTAGCGAACATGGAGGCCTCGGTGTTGGCCGGGTTGGTCGCCTGCGCGTGTGGATCGGCGAAGGAGAGACGGGGCATCGCGATCGCCTCCGCATAGCGGCGGATCGTCTTGATGTCGCGGCGGTCGGTGCAGATGGTCCAGATATCTGTAGCCGGCAGGTGCATGCGCTCCAGCGCCGCGAGCGTCGGCAGGTCGGTCTTGCAGGCCGCACACCATGTCGCCCAGAGATTGACCAGCGTGACATGGCCGGGCCTCGGCCCGAGCGTGACGTCCTTGCCGCTCATGTCCTGCAGCTTGAGCGGCGGCAGTGGATTGCGCGGTCGCTCGACGATGAACTGGCTGCGGCCGCTGCTGAACAGCGGCGGCCTTAGATCCTGCTCGGCAGCGCGGACGCGCGCTGAGGAGGTGATGATCGTGGTGGCCGCTCCCACCAGCGCCGCACGGCGTGTCAGCGCGCTGGACAACACGGGCTCAGCCATGAACGTAGGCCCAGCCCTTCATCTGCAGCTCGACCATTCGTCCGATCCCGAACGGCACCAGCCTGGCGCCGTCGATCAGCTGAATGGTGACGTTCTCCTTGCTCTCGGCGATCGACTTCGACGAGGCGCACATGCTGAACACGACGTTCGGAAACATCTGGCGCAACGTCGCCAGCGGCTCCTTGAGCGGCGACTTGTCGGCGCGAAACACATCGATGCCAGAGCCGTTGGCGACGATTTCGATCGGCGGCGCGGCCTGGCCCTTGCCGGCAAAATGCCGGGACAGATTGGCCGTGTAGCTGATCGCATGGCCCATGACATGCGGGTCGTTGCGGTCGATCAGCACGACGATGCCGTGGCGAGGCTGGGCGACGGCCGGCACGGCGGGGGCTGGGGCGCCGAGGGCCGTCGCGCCAGCGAGGAAGCCGCGGCGCGAGACGGATGCAACAGGGTCGCTCATCGCTGCTTCCTTTGGGGTGCGTGAGATGGAAGCCGGCGCTGGATCACCCAGCGCCGAGTGACCTCGGCTCACCCGCGCGGCGCGATCGGCGCCTTGCTGTTGCGGCCCCACAGCACGAATAGCGACAGCGCCAGCAGCACGATGTTCAGCGGCGTCACCGCGCCTTCGCCGCGCGAGATGTGGAAGACGAAGGCGAACACCTGCAAGATGGTGCAGCCGAGCGCGGCCAGCACGGTGAGGCGCGGCATGATGCGGGTCAGCGAGGGCAGGAGGATGCCGAGGCCGCCGGCGAGATCGATCAGCCCGAGGGTGCGGACGAAGCCGACCGGATATTCGCCAGCCCAGGGCATCATCTGCGACAGCTCCGGGATCGGCGTGAACAATTTTGTCACGCCGGCGAAGGCGAACAGGGCGAACAGCAGAGCCTGGGCAGCCCACAGGCCGATGCGCAGGGCGAGGGAGGGCTGGAGGGGAAGATCGTTGGTCGTCGTCGCGGACATCAGGGGTCTCCGGGATTGATTCCTGCGCCGACATTGATGATTTCGCCGGATTTGATCATTATGCTTCTCATTGAAGCATCGTTTCCCTTGGGTTGATGATGGATACACTCGTCAGTATTCGGGTATTCTGCCACGTCGCCGAGCTCAAGAGCTTCGCCGCGGCCGCCGACCGCCTGGGCCTGTCGCCGGCGATGGCCTCCAAGCACGTCATGCAGCTGGAGCAGCGGTTGTCGACGCGGCTGCTCAACCGCACCAGCCGGCGGGTCGGCCTGACCGAGGCCGGGCAGGTCTATTTTGACCAGGTGCGCCCGATGCTCGATCAGCTCGACGAGGCCGAGGCCGTCGTCAGCAGGGCCACGGTGATTGCGCGTGGCACGTTGAAGGTCAGTGCGCCCGTGTGGTTCGCCAATCCGCGCTTCGCTCGCATGCTCGCGGCCTATCACGCGCGCCATCCGGACGTGGTGCTCGACCTCGATCTCAGCGGCCGCCTCGTCAATCTCGTCGAGGAGGGCTTTGATCTCGCGTTGCGCGTCTCGGCGACGCCGGGAGACGGGCTGATCGCCCGTCCGCTGCCGCCGGTGCTGATGCAGCTCGTGGCGTCACCGGCCTATCTGGCCTCCACGGGGCGGCCGGCGACGCTCACCGATCTCGATGGCCATGGCTTTCTGAAGTATGCGCATTATCCGGTGAGCACGATCCTGGTCCCCCACGCGGACGGCGAGGTCGCGCTCGGCTTCCGCGACGTGCTGATCAGCGGCAATGAGACGCTGCTGCACCAGGCCGCCGTCGCAGGCCTCGGCATGGCCGTGCTGCCGCGCTGGCTGATGGCCGATGATCTTGCGGCGGGGCGGCTCGAGGCTGTGCTGCCGGAGCTGCTGACGATCAAGGCGCCGCTGCTGGCGGTCTATCCCAGCCGGAAATATCTCTCCGCCAAGGTCCGCACCTTCATCGACTTCATCGCCACCGATCCGCTGATGAAGCAGGCCTCCGACGGCCCGACGACTGCGATCGACCCGCTCGCGGTGCTGGCGAGGAAGGGACGGAAGATGGAGGCGTGAGGAGAGGAGCTTGTAGCTCGCGGGTTGGACGAAGCATGAGTGTCCTCATGCTCGACTTCGAGCATCAGCCAGATTGGCCCCACTCATTGCCGCATCACCAGTGCGCTCCCTCTCCCCGTTCTTCACGGGGAGAGGGTGGGGTGAGGGGCAACCGCACGGGAAGTGCCGCTACCGCGCCTTACTGATCTGCTGCCGCGCGGCAAAATAAGTCCAAGTCCGCTTACGTCGCGGCGTTGCCGTGCCCGTCCGAAGGACCGACATCTGAGCGACTATGTGCCATGCCCCTCACCCGGATTGCTGCGCAATCCGACCTCTCCCCGCAAAGGGCGGGGAGAGGTTGACTTCCGTTGCAGCGCCATCCGATGATACACGGATCAGAAGCTCGTCGCGCTCACGGCCGTACCGCCGGCGCGTCCATCGTCATGTCGTGAGCGCGCGACATCAGATAGAGCTCCAGCGCGATCATGTCGGGCGCGTCGAAGTCGAAGGCCTGGGCGCGGACGCCGGTCATGCAGCCGCGCAGGCGGCGTTGCAGCGAGCCCATGGCTTGCCATTCCAGGCGATAGATCGGATAGCCGGTCGGCTGTCCCTGCGTGATCGCGGAGCCCGCGAGATGCTTGTCCCAATTGTCGTCGTGGCAATTGGCGCAGGCGAGATTGAGCTGGCCCTGGCGCTGGACGAACAACTCGCGTCCCCGTGCTACGAACGGCTTCAGCCGTGGATCGTCGCCGGCCGCGATCGGCATCCCGCGCGACTGCTTGGCGATCAACGCCGTCAACGCGAGCAGCTCGCGGCTCTCCGGCGCGAACGGATCTGCCTCCTGATGCTGCTTGCGGCAGAGATTGACGCGCTGGCCGAGATCGACCGGCGCGCTGCTCGCGGCATTGAAGGCGGGATAGCGGGCGGCTACGCCCTTCATGCTGACATCGGCTGAGCCATGGCAGTCATTGCAGGACTTGTTCGCCGCGCCAGTCTTCGTTGTCCACAGCGTCTCGCCGTCCAGCACCGACAGCATCGCGGGATTGGCGGTGTCGTCATCCTGCATCGTCTTGGTATCCGGCGACATGAACTCATAGCCGGAGCGGCGGTCGGCGGGGGCGATCTCGCCGGCCAGCACGGGCAGCGCCATGCCGAGCAGAGCCGCAGCGAGGAGAGCGCGCCGCCTCATTCGACCGTGATCGCCGCCGACGCCGTGGCGACGAAGCCGTTGTCGCCGATCCATTCGAACTCGAACTTGCCGCTCTCGCTGGCCGTGGTGAAGAACGATAGGAACGGGTTGGCGGCGATGGCGGGATACAGATCGGCGCGGAAGATCTCGGCGCCGTTGAACCTGCAGGTGAAGCTCGTGATGATGTCGCGCGGCACCATCTCGCCAGCGGCGGTGTGGCGATAACCCGGCTCCATGACGTGGCTCATCAAGGTCTTGATCTCGATGAGCGCTCCGCGCTTGGCCTTCGCAGGAACGTTGACGAGGGCGGCGGCCATCACGGCATCTCCTCGGTGCAGGCGGCGAGCGTGACGACGACGTCGACGCTCGCCGACCAGAACGTGCCGTCAGAGAGCTTTGCGATTGCCACGACCTTCTGCGTGTCGGCGAGCCGGATGCGGGTCGTGACCTGGGCGCGGCCGGCGCTCGGCGTCAGATGGAAGTTCGCGACGTTGGGCTGCGGGTTCTTCTCGTTGAAGACGTGGATGCTTTTCACGAAGTTGTCGGGCGTCATCGGATGATCGACGCTGACGGTCATCGGCACGGTGTTGCCGTTCTCGACGAGCGGCGGGATGTCGAGCCTGATCTTGCCGACCTGCACCTTGGCTTCGCCGACGAGATTGCCGATCGCGGACGCCAGCATCGCGGGCGTCGCCTGCGCCGGCCGGACCGTGATCAGCGGCAGCGCGCTCGTTGCAGCGACAGTTCCCGCCAATTGCAGCAGGTGGCGGCGCGAGAGGTGGAGCGGGTCGAACATGCTGTGCATATGGGATCACTCGCGCAGGGTCGCGAGATAGGCGACGATGTCCTCGATCTGTTCCGCCGACAGGATCGGCTTGTCGCGCCAGGCGGAACCGACGCGGGTCAGCCCGTCCACGCGGTAGTAGGACGGCATGATCGTCTCGGGATTGATGCTGCGGGCATCGACCAGCCGCAGCCGCAATTGCGGGATCGTCGAGCGGCTGCCGGCGCCGGAGAGGCTCGGCGCGAGGTCGCCCTGGAAGCGCGCTTCCGGGAATGGGCCGGAGTGACAGAGGATGCAGGTCGAGCTGCGCGCGAGCACGAGCGCGCGACCGCGCGTGGCATCGCCGGGCTGGCCGGTGAGCGATTGCTCGATGCCGTCGCCGCTGATCGTGTACGGCGCGCGCGCCTGCGCGGCGGCGGCCGCGGGCAGGGCGGCAACGATCACGGCGATGACGCGGCTAGCCGAACGCATCATCGGTCAGCGCCTTGAACCAGGCTGTTGCCGCGTTCGCCTCGGCCGCGCGGGCGGCCGGCGGGGCGTCGACCGGGCTTGCCTTGCCACCCTCCGCTTCGGCGAACAGATCTCCCCTCGGCTGATACACGCCCGACAGCGAGAACGCGTAGTCCGGCGCGACGGTGCTGTAGCAGATGCCGGTCAGCAGCGGTGGCGGCTCGATCCGCCGTGCGATCAGGTCGCGCGCGATCACGGCCGCACAGGCTCGACCTTGCGCCTGCGCCGCGCCGGCCGATTTCGGAATGCCGCCGCCGAGGCAGGCGTCGCCGATGACATGGACGTCCGGCACGAGCTTGGAGGCGAAGGTCGCGGCGTCGATCGGGCACCAGCCGGTGCGGTCGACCGCGGCGGCGAGTGCAGCGATGCGGCCAGCCTTCTGCGGCGGAATGATGTTGGCGACATCGGGATTGTAGTTGCCGAACTCGGTGACCACCGTGCGCGTGCCGACCTCGATGCCGGTGACGCGGCCGCCTTGCGACAACGGAATGTGCTCGATCATGCCCGGGTAGAGCTGCTGCCAGGCCTGCTCGAACAGCTTCTGTTGCGAGAAATTGTCCTTGGCGTCGAGGATAAGAACCTTCGACTTCGGCTTGTGGCTCTTGAGGTAATGCGCGATCAGGCTAGCGCGCTCGTAAGGCGCGGGCGGGCAGCGCGAGGGATTGGCGGGGACTGAGATCGCCACCGTGCCGCCGTCCGGCATCGCCTCGATCTGCTTGCGCAGCAGCACGGTCTGCTCACCGGCCTTGTAGGCATGCGGCATGATGGTTGACGCCGCCTCGTCGTAGCCCTGCAAGGCGGTGAAATCGACGTCGATGCCCGGCGCTAGCACCAGGCGGTCATAGGAAAGCGTCGTGCCGTCGGCGAGCGTGACCTCGTGCGCTGGTGCATCGATCGCGGTCGCCGCTTGCAGCACCACGCGCACGCCTTCGGCGCCGATCTTGTCGTAGCCGAATTGTTGCGCGCCGATGTCGCGCAGGCCCGCGATCACCTCGTTGCTCTGGGGGCAGGAGGTGAAGGTCTTGTTGGCCTCGACCAGCGTGACGTCGAGCTTGCCATCGGCCTTGCGCAGCGCGCGGGCGCAGCTCGCGCCGCCGAAGCCGCCGCCGACCACGACCACGCGCGCCGTCGTTTGCGCGCGCAGCACGGCAGGGGCGGCGATCAGGGCAGCGCTTGCCGCGATCAGGCCGCCGACCTCTCTGCGCGTGCGCGATCGGGTGAATGTCATGCTTTCAGACTAGCACGGCGGCTGCCGTTGGTCCCAACGGCCGCCGCCACGGCTCTCATGCGAAGGTGATGTTCTGGTCGCGCAGCGGCACTGAGCGGATGCGCTTTCCCGTCGCGGCAAAGAACGCATTCAGCACGGCCGGCGCGGCGACGCCGATGGTCGGCTCGCCGACGCCGCCCCAGAAGCCGCCGCTCGGGATCATGATCGATTCCACCTTCGGCATCTCGGCGATGCGCATCGAGTTGTACGTATCGAAATTGGTCTGCTCGATGCGGCCGTCCTTCACGGTGCAGCCGCCATAAAACAGCGCCGACAGACCATAGACGAACGAGCCCGCGATCTGACGCTCGACCTGCGCGGGGTTCACCACATAGCCCGGATCGGTCGAGGCGACGATGCGGTGGATCTTGATCTTGCTGCCGTCGACCACCGAGATCTCGGCCGCGCCCGCGACATAGCTACCATAGCCGTGCAACTGCGCCAGCCCGCGATAGACGCCCTCCGGCGCCGGCGTGCCCCAGCCGATCTTCTCGGCGACCGCATTGAGCACCGCGAGATGCTTCGGGTTCTTGGCCATCAGCTTGCGGCGGAACTCCAGCGGGTCCTGGCCGACGGCGCTGGCGAGCTCATCCATGAAGCATTCGAGATAGATCGCGTTCTGGTTCACGTTGACGCCGCGCCAGAAGCCCGGATTGATGTGCGGGTTGCGCATGGAGTGCTCGATCAGCAAATTCGGCACGGAGTAGCCGATCGTCGCCTCGCCCGAGGGCGCGAGCCCCTGGAAGGTCGCGGGGTCCTTGCCGTTGACCAGCGCGTCGGGACGCAGGCTGAACAGGATGGACTGGCCGGAGATGCGCATGTGCAAGGCGGTCAGGTTGTTGTCGGCGTCGAAGCCGCCGGTCAGCTTGCACTGCGTGATCGGGTGATAGCGGCCATGCGTCATGTCCTCCTCGCGCGACCACAACAGCTTGATCGGCGTGCCCGGCATAGTCTTGGCGATCTGCACGGCCTGGCGGACATAGTCGGTCTGGCCGCGCCGGCCGAAGCCGCCGCCAAGGATCAGCTTGTGCACCTCGCATTTGTCGGCCGGCAGGCCTGAGGCTTCGAGCACCGCGGCGAACGCCGCCTCGCCGTTCTGCGTGCCGCACCACACCTCGCAGCGATCGGGCGTGTAGAGCGCGGTCGCATTCATCGGCTCCATCGTGGCGTGGTTCTGATAGGGATAGTTGTAGACAGCCTCGACCTTCTTCACCGCGGTCGCCAGCGCCGCCTTGGCGTCACCGTTCTCATTGCCGACGAAGGCGGGACCGGAGTCCAGGCCTTCGGCGAGCCATTTGCCGATCGACTCCGACGAGACTTTTGCGTTCGGGCCTTCGTCCCACACGATCGGCAGCGCATCGAGCGCCGTCTTCGCGTGCCACCAGGTATCGGCCACGACGGCGACCGCAGTGCCGTCGACCGCCACGACCTTCTTGACGCCCTTCATGCCGGCGATCTTGGCCTCGTCAAAACTCTTCAGCTTGCCGCCGGTGACCGGGCAATCCCTAATCGCGGCGTTGAGCATGTTCGGCAGCTTGAGATCGGCGCCGTAGACCATCGCGCCGGTGACCTTGTCTGCGGTGTCGAGCCGCTTCACGCCCTTGCCGATCAGGATCCAGTCCTTAGGATCCTTGAGCTTCACGTCGGCCGGCGGCGTGAGCTTCGCCGCGGCCTCCGCGACCTTGCCGTAAGTCGTGGTCTTGCCCGAGGGCTTGTGGGTGATGACGCTGTTCGCGGCGGTGCACTCGGCCACCGGCACCTTCCACTCGTCGGCGGCGGCCTGGATCAGCATCATGCGCGCGGCGGCGCCGCCCTTGCGGACGTAGTCCTGCGACGAGCGGATGCCGCGACTACCGCCGGTGGAGAAATCGCCCCACACGCGCTTGCGCGCGACGTTCTGGCCTGGTGTCGGATATTCCGTCGTCACCTTGCTCCAGTCGCAGGCGAGCTCTTCCGCCACGAGTTGCGCAAGACCGGTCAGCGAGCCCTGGCCCATCTCGGAGCGGGCGATGCGGATCACCACGGTGTCGTCGGGCCGGATCACCACCCAGGCATTGACCTCCGGCGATCCGTCCGCGGCGCGCACCACGTGCGGGCCGCCGAAGGGAAGGTCGAGCCCGAGCGCGAGGCCGCCGCCGAGCGCAGCGGTGCCGATGACGAAGGAGCGGCGGTTGAGGCGCGGCGTCACGTGCTGGTTCATGCCGGCCTCCTCTAGGCGTTCGCCGCGGCATGGATCGCCTCGCGCACCTGCGCGAAGGTTCCACAACGGCAGATATTGGTGATGGCGTCGTTGATGTCCTGGTCGCTCGGCTTCGGATTGTCCTTGAGCAGCGCCGCGACAGCCATGATCATCCCGCTCTGGCAATAGCCGCATTGCGGAACGTCGTTCTCGAGCCAGGCCTGCTGCACCTTGTGCAGGCCATTGTCGGCCGCGAGGCCTTCGATGGTGGTGATCTGCTTGCCCTGGGCTTCCGAGACGGTGACGCCGCAGGAGCGCACGGCGGTGCCGTCCATATGCACCGTGCAGGCGCCGCATTGTGCAATGCCGCAGCCGTATTTGGTGCCGGTCAAACCGGCGTTCTCGCGGATCGCCCACAGCAAGGGCGTGTCCGGCTCGACATCGAGAGTATAGGATTTTCCGTTAATCGTGAGGTTTGCCATCGCAGATCCCTTTCGTTCAACGCGCCCGTTGAACTGAGGACCGCACTGTGGCGCGAAGCTTGGAATCCTTCAAATCAAGAATATGCGTTTGCGGCGCGGAAGATTTGTGATGGGGCGGGGTTGTTTGTTGTTCGCTGTCACGACCCGCGCGGTGGCGCTACCGCCAGCCGCAGGAAACTCATCACGCTGCCGAGGGCCGCAAAGCCCGCGCCGAGCGCCAGTGCCATGGTCGCGCCCTCGCGACCGGCCAGGCTGAAGCACAG
Organism: Bradyrhizobium sp. USDA 4353; assembly: GCF_054063215.1. Classification (NCBI taxonomy): domain Bacteria; kingdom Pseudomonadati; phylum Pseudomonadota; class Alphaproteobacteria; order Hyphomicrobiales; family Nitrobacteraceae; genus Bradyrhizobium; species Bradyrhizobium sp. USDA 4353. Next base: position 6,760,812 of record NZ_JBSSGB010000001.1, on the reverse strand, counting down.
CGCGGCCAGCGCCGCGCCGGTGGTCTGTCCGGTCAGCCGCGCCGTCGCGACGATGCCGCTGGCGCCGCCGCTGCGATGCGGCGGGGCGCTTGACATGATGGCCTTCATGTTGGGCGCCTGGAAGAAGCCGAAGCCGATGCCGCAGATCAGCATGCGCCAGACGATGTTCGGGATGCTCGGGTTCTCCGGCAGCATCGCCAATAGCGCCATGCCGGTTCCGAGCATGACGAGGCCGATGCCGCCGAGCAGGCCGGCGGGAAAGCGATCCGACAGCCGGCCGGCGATCGGGGCCATGATCGTCACGGCGAGCGGCCAAGGGGTCATGAAGAAGCCGGTCTCGACCTGCGAGCGCTGCAATATGTCCTCGAAATAGAACGGCAGCGAGACGAAGCCGAGGCCCTGGACGGAGAACGAGCACACCGCGGTCGCGGCCGACAGCGCGAACACGCCGCGGCGGAACAGGTCGATCGGCAGCATCGGCGCGGGATGATCGGCCTGGCGCCGCGTCAGGATGATGCCGAGCACCAGCGCGCCGACGAGTTCCGCCACCACCATCGCCGGCGTCGCGCCATGCGCGGCGCTGCCGATGCCGGTGATGAACAGGCCGAGGCACAGCGCGGCGAGGCCGGCGCCGAGGAAGTCGAAAGCGTGCTCGGCGCGCGGCGTCTTCGGCAGCATCCTCATGCCGATGGCGATCGCGATCAGGCCGAACGGCAGGTTGATCGCGAACAGCCAAGGCCAGGAGCCGAGCGAGAGGATGGCCGAGGCGATCGTGGGACCGAAGGTGAAGGAGATGCCGACGACGAGCGCGTTGTGGCCGAGGCCGCGCCCCAGCATCTTGCCGGGATAGACATAGCGCACCAGCGCGGTGTTGACGCTCATGATGCCGCTGGCGCCGAGTCCCTGCAGCGCGCGGGCGATCACCAATGTCGGCAGCGACCAGGCCAGCGCGCAGCCGACCGAGGCCAGCGTGAACAACAGGAGGCCGCCGAGATAGATCCGCTGGTGCCCGACGATCTCGCCGAGCGCACCGAGCGGCAGCAGGGTGGCGACGAGCGCGATCTGATAGATGTTGACGACCCAGACCACTTCGGCCGGAGACACATGCAGATCGTTGGAGATCGACGGCAGCGCGATGTTGGCGATGGCGACGTCGAGCGAGGCCATCGACAGCGCGGTGAAGATCGCCGCGATCGCCCAGGAGCGCTGGCTCGCGGGCAAGCCATCGGCCGGGCCGTCGCCGGCGAGCTTCGAAGCATGGTGGCGGTTGGACATGGGGACCTGTGGGGGCCTTCGTTGCGCGCGTCTGCCATGAGCGTGTACACGGGCGCGGGCGAGAGCCCCAGCCGTCGCGGGCGCATGGGCTTATGCGCGGGGGTGGGCCGGCGGCATCGGGCGGTGCTGACGCGGCAACCTATTTGGGCTAGACTTGCATGCCGACCAACAAGGCAGACAAAACAGGGAGCCCACGAGGAGAGCAATGAGCACAGTCAAAGACGCTCTGGCCCAGAAGAGCAACTCCCTGATCCATGTTCGCTCCCGCGACATGGTCGTCGAAGCCTTGCGCCAGATGCGCGACAACCGGGTCCGCTCGGTTCTGGTCGTCGACGACGGTGCGCTGGTCGGCATCATCACCCAGGGCGACTGCGCCATCAAGGTGCTGCTGCCCGGGCTCGACGCGAAAGAGACGCCGGTCGTTCAGGTGATGACGGCCAATCCGGTGACGGTCAGACCGGACCACCGGCTGGACAGCTGCATGGCGATGATGTCCCAGCGCGGCTTTCGCCATCTGCCCGTGCTGAACGCCGGCAAGGTCGTCGGCGTGATCTCGATCGGCGACGTCGTCAAGAACATCATCCGGGATCTGGAGCACAACGTCGACGACCTGATGGGCTACATCATGAAGGATGGGCCCGGGGGGTGATAGAGAGCGTGGTGCAGTCTTTAACCCATCTTCCGCAATGACCCAAAGCGGACGTTTTAAGCCGCTCTGGGAATATCTGCACTTGACCCTTTGCGGACCTTCGGGCGGGGCGCCGCGAGGACTTTTTTTCTTGGCTCGCTGTGTCGTCCCGCGAGTTTCATCAAATATTGAGCACGTTCCGGAAGACGAGTTGCCCAGGGGACATCTGCAACCTAAGCCTGTTGTCGCTCCAGTCTCGGTCCGCCCCATGAAAGAACGGCATGTTCCAGCCGGCCCTACCTCTATCCCGATATCACGGAGGGCCGTCGTCGGGGCGATGCTTTGTGCGCCCCTAATTGCATGTGGCGGTGATCCAGACCAAGCATCGGCCACTCCGCCAGACAATAGTGAGTTGGATCCCGAGAACCAGCCACTCCCTGTCCCCACCGATCAGGCCACTTTCCAGCGGTCGTGGAGAGCAGCGCGCATCAACAACCGCACTTTCCATTCACCGGTGTTGCAAGAAAATACCCAAGAAACTGAGTAAGTGGACCGGCAAAATGCTTGTGCGGAGCATCGCTAACGACCAAATCCAGTTGCTCGTGATCCGGATCGCGGACAATCTTGGCGTTGTTGGCTACAGCTACGATGGCGGAGTTCTGCGTGCCCATGCAGGAAACTACGTCGAGTTTAATGCAACACAGCTCGATGACTCGCTCGTCTGGCGTAACTCTGATCAAGTGCAAGTCGCCGGTATCTGGTCGCTTGTGAAGGTCAAGTTTAATAGCATCACAACGCCTCGATTGCCGCGTGGGCCCGGATGGTAGTGAGGTGACGAATTACGGTGACACTAATTGGGCGGGAAGCATAGCTAGAAGTTTTATGCACTGTCACCGTTATTTTGATTTAAAGGCTCCTTTGTCGTCGTCCGTTAGTCGTTGTCTGTGCCGACTGAATGCGCCTATTGATTGATCGGGCAATCGGCTGGCAGACTGGAGAGATGAGGTCCCAGACTGCAAAGCTCCCGAAGAGACAAGGGTATCCGCTTCGTCCATCAACGCTAGAGGATGCGCTTAAGCGCGCCGGCGTTTCAATCGACGTCCATCTCATTCGGCAGCCTGGCACGCTATTCGACGCACATTTTTGGCCGCCCAATCCCAACGTTCCCTATGAACGCCTCTACGTTCGTGTCGGCTCTGTACCGGTAGACCGAGTAGGCCCTATACGCCGTGAATTTGAGGCCAAGAAAGTTCCTGTGCTGGTGGAATGGATTGCGAGCATTCTAGCGCATGATCCAAAATCACCTGTTCGGCGCGAGGAGCAGATGCTCGACCTTCGGGTACGTTAGACTTCTGCCCGCAACGTGCTCGCGCGTGCGCAGAGCTAAGCACCCCCCGGCCGCGCCAATCGCTCGATCGTCTGGTTGTGCCGCGTCAGCAGCTCGCACGCATGCCCGATCTGCCGCTCGCGCAGCGCCTGCAGGATCAGGCGGTGATCGCCGTTGCTGCGCGGGCGCCAGCCGGCGGTGCGGGCCATGGTGAGCACGAGGCGCGAATTGGCGAGACGGAGTCCGTCGAGGCTCGCGAGCAGGCGGGGCATTGCGCAAGGCGCGACCAAAGCGCGGTGGAAGGCGCGGTTAGCGGTCTCGAACTCCTGGATCGTCTCGGCATTGTCGCCCTCGATCAGTGCGAGCTCGATGGCGGCGAGATGCGCGGGCGTGTAGCGCGGCGCGGCGTTGCGCAGGCCCACCACTTCGAGCGCGACGCGCATCTCGACGATCTCCTTGGTCGCCTTCGCGTCGAGCGGCGCCACCCGCACGCCGCGCCGCGGCATCGCGACCACCAGATGCATTGCCTCGAGCTGCCGGAACGCCTCGCGCACCGGCACGTGGCTGGAGTTGAACTCGCGGGCGATGTGGTCCTGCCGCAAGGCAACGTCCGGGGGCAGGGCCCCGCTGACGATGCGTTCGGTGATGGCTTCGGCGATGCGATGCGCCGTGGTGAGATTTTCGTCCTGCATGGCGATAGATTATCTATCGAAAAAGCTGGTGCAGAGGAAGCCGTGCTGTCTTACGGTCCAAAGAGACTAAATTTCATAGATAACGTCTAGGAAAATCTATGATCCTGGAGCATCAGTATGACCAGTCTTAGCAGTTCGTCGTCGCAGCCAGTCCAGCAGAGCGAGGTTCGGCATGATTGGACCAGGGCCGAGGCCGAGGCGCTGTATGGCCTGCCGTTTCCGGACCTGATGTTTCTCGCCCAGTCGGTGCATCGCCGGCACTTCGACCCGACCCGGCTGGAGACGGCGAGCCTGCTCAGCATCAAGACCGGTGGCTGTCCGGAGGATTGCGGCTATTGCTCGCAGAGCGCGCATTACGACACAGGCCTGAAGGCGACCAAGCTGATGGACCGCGAGGCCGTCGTCGCGACGGCGCGGCGCGCCAAGCAGGCGGGCGCCGAGCGGTTCTGCATGGCCGCGGCTTGGCGCAGTCCGAAGGACCGCGATCTCGACCAGGTCTGCGACATGGTCAGCGCGGTGAAAGGTTTGGGCATGGAGACCTGCGTGACCTTGGGCATGCTGACGCCGCCGCAGGCGCAGCGGCTCAAGGCCGCCGGGCTCGACTACTACAACCACAATGTCGATACTTCGCCTGAGTTCTACGACCGCATCATCACCACCCGTACCTTGCAGGACCGCATCGACACGCTGGCGCATGTGCGCGACGCCGGCATCAAGACGTGTTGCGGCGGCATCATCGGCATGGGCGAGGAGGTCGACGACCGGCTCGGCATGTTGGTGCTGCTGGCCAATCTCGATGCGCATCCGGACAGCGTGCCGATCAACATGTGGAACGAGGTCAAGGGCGTGCCGGTCAACGACACGGCCGCGCGGCCCGACGGGATCGCGCTGGTGCGGCTGATCGCGGTGTCCAGGATCATGATGCCGCAGAGCGTGGTCCGGCTGTCCGCGGGGCGGCAATACATGAGCGACGAGTTGCAGAGCCTGTGCCTGCTCGCCGGCGCCAACTCGATCTTCATCGGCGATGTGCTGCTGACGACGGCCAATCCGCAAGCCGCGCGCGACGCCGATCTGCTGGCGCGGCTCGGCATGACGTCGTCATTGTCGGCGCGTGAGAGCAGGGATGCAAGGGAAGCGGCGGCGCATCATTCAAGCATTGCGTGATGGAGCAGGATGACGGGCCTCATGGTTCGAGACGCGCCGCCACTGCGACCGTTCGCGACGATTCGATCGGATGCGCGGCGCTCCTCACCATGAGGGTCAAAAGCCGGCGGGGACTGCACACCGGACCATGAACACGCCAAGTGGCGTGTTCATGGAGGGGGGTGAGCTCCGCAATCGGAACTGCACAGGACCATGACACTGGGCCATGAGCCGCTCGCGCATGAAGACGTAGCGGGCCGCCGTATCGGCCGTGGTGCTTGGCAGCTGCGCGAACCACGTTCCCCTCACCCTGAGGAGCCCGCCCTTCGGGCGGGCGTCTCGAAGGGCGAGGCCCCGACCTTGGCCTCATGTTGTCGCTGCTCCCAGTGAGTGCGGCTGATCGATGGAGAACGGATACAACATGTCTTCCGACAAATTGGCGACCTATGCCGACAGTCTGCAGGCTCTCGCAGCCGACGACCGTCTGCGGCGTCTCAGTCCACGGTCCGGTCTCGACTTCTCTTCCAACGACTATCTCGGCCTCGCTCAGTCGCCGCGCATCAAGCGCGCGATCGCCGCGGCGATGGAGGCGGGCACGCCGGTCGGGGCCGGCGGATCGCGGCTGTTGCGCGGCAATTGTGATGAGCATGAACGGCTGGAGGCAGAGGCGGCGCGCTTCTTCGGCGCCGACAGCGCGCTGTTTTTCGGCTCGGGCTATATTGCCAACTTCGCTGTGCTGACCACGCTGCCTCAGCGCAACGATCTGCTCGTGCTCGATGCGTTCGTCCACGCCAGCACCCATGAAGGCGCGCGCGCCGGCCGCGCGGAGATCTGTCAGTTCAAGCACAACGATGCTGATGCCGCCGAGGACAGGATTCTGGCGTGGCGCAGGGATGGCGGCGTCGGCCGGCCATGGATCGTGGTCGAAAGCCTCTACAGCATGGATGGCGACACAGCGCCGGTGGACGATCTGCTCGCGGTGGCCGAACGCCACGACGCCTTCCTGCTGATCGACGAGGCGCATGCGACCGGCGTGCATGGTCCGCAGGGGCGGGGCCTTGCGGCACGGTTCGAGGGCCGCGACGACATCGTCGTCGTGCATACCTGCGGCAAGGCGCTCGGCGCTGCCGGCGCGCTCGTCACGGCCCACCGCGTGCTGAGGGAGACGCTGATCAACCGCTGCCGTCCCTTCATCTTTGCCACGGCGCCGTCGCCGCTGATGGCCGTGGCCGTCTCGGAGGCACTGGCGATCCTGCAAGACGAGCCCGAGCGGCAGCAGCGGCTGGCGCAGCTCGTGGCCTTCGCGCATCGCGAGATCATCGCGCGCTTCGGTGAGAGCTGGTCGTCGTCGCAGATAATTCCCTACGTTGTCGGCGACAATGCGCGCGCGATGTCGCTTGCGCAAAGTCTGCAGCAGCGCGGCTTCGACATCCGCGGCATCCGGCCGCCGACGGTGCCGGCCGGCACGGCGCGGCTGCGGCTGTCGCTGACCTTGAATGTCGATGAGGCCGCGATCACGGCGCTGCTCGACGCGCTGGTCGAGCTCGAAGGAGAGCCGCGATGGCGCAGCGCATCGTAGTCACGGGCACGGATACCGGCATCGGCAAGACGGTCTTCTCCGCCGGCCTGACCGGGCTGCTCGGCGCGCGCTATTGGAAGCCGGTGCAGGCTGGGCTTGCCGAGGAAACGGATTCGCGCCGCGTCCAGCAGCTCGCCGCGCTCGCTGACGATCGTGTGATTCCTGAGCGCTATCGTCTGGCCGAGCCGGCGTCGCCGCATCTGGCCGCGCGGTTGGAAGGGATCAGCATCGATCCGCTCCGCCTGGAGCCGCCCGACGCGGACGACAGGCCCATCGTGATCGAAGGCGCCGGCGGCCTCATGGTGCCGCTCGATGGCGACACGCTCTATCTGGACGTCTACGCGCGCTGGCGTCTTCCGGTCGTGCTGTGCGCGCGCACCAGTCTCGGCACCATCAATCACTCGCTGCTGTCGCTGTCGGCATTGCGCAGCCGCGGCATCGACGTGCTCGGCATCGCCTTCATCGGCGCGGCTCATTCCGACAATGAGCAGACGATCTGCCGTCTTGGTGCGGTGAAGCGTCTCGGCTGCCTGCCGTGGCTTGCGACGCTGACCGCGGGTTCGTTGCAGCGGGCGTTTGCAGCCGCGTTTCGACGGTCGGATTTCCAGCGATGACGCGCACAGCAACCTCGCCGATCTGGCACCCGTTCACCCAGCATGCATTGCAGCCGGAGATGATCCCGATCGTCCGCGGCGAGGGCGCCTATCTCTACGGCGCGGATGGCCGCCGCATCATCGATGCGATCGCGTCCTGGTGGGTGGTCACGCATGGCCATTGCCACCCGGCGATCGTGCAGGCGATCCAGGCGCAGGCCGAGCGATTGGACCAGGTCATCTTCGCCGGACATACGCACGAGCCGGCGGAGCAGGTCGCCGCCGGGCTGCTCGAGCTCACACCGCCCGGCCTGGCGCATGTGTTCTTCTCGGACTCCGGCGCGACCAGCGTCGAGGTCGCGCTGAAGATGGCGCTCGGCTATTTCAGGAACATCGGCGCGCCGCGCACGCGCATCGTCGTGATGCAGCATTCCTATCACGGCGACACCATCGGCGCGATGTCGGTCGGCGAACGCGGCGTGTTCAATGCCGCCTATGAGCCGCTGCTGTTCGATGTCGCCGTGGTGCCGTTTCCGGCGGAAGGGCAGGAGCAAGCGACGCTCGATGCGCTCGCCGCGATCTGCGAGCGCGACCGCCCGGCGGCCTTCATCGTCGAGCCGCTGGTGCTCGGCGCCGGCGGCATGCTGATGTATCCGGCCACTGTGCTGCGCGAGATGCACCGGATCTGCCGGGCATTCGGCGTGCTGTTCATCGCCGACGAGGTCATGACGGGGTGGGGCCGCACGGGCACGCTGTTCGCGTGCGAGCAGGCAGAGATCACGCCGGATATCGCCTGCTATGCGAAGGGGCTGACCGGTGGTGCGCTGCCGCTCGCCGTCACGCTGTGCACTTCCGCCATCTTCGAGGCGCATCGTTCGACGGATCGTGCGCGCACGTTCTTCCACTCGAGCTCCTACACGGCCAATCCCATCGCCTGCGCGGCGGCTTCGGCCAATCTCGAACTGTGGCGACAGCCGGAGACGCGGGCGCGGATCGCCGGGCTGGCGGACGCGCAGGCGCGCTGCCTCGCACGCTTCCACTATGACGAGCGCTTCTCGGATCTGCGGCGCTGCGGCACGATCACGGCGCTCGATCTCCACGCCGATGAGCCGGGCTACCTGGCCGAGGTCGGACCGAAGCTGCAAGCGTTCTTCCGCACCGGCAATGTCCTGCTGCGGCCGCTCGGGCAGACGATCTACGTGATGCCGCCCTATTGTGTCACCCCGGATGATCTCGACACGATCTATGCCGCGATCGACGAGGCTGTGGATCACGTGCTCTGATCGTTGTTCCGCTCAGCGCATTTGCGCTTCACGGTTCCCCGCATTAGCATCGCCCGAACAATCAGCATTGCGGGGGGACTTGAGCCATGAACGCGCCGGCCAGCGACAACACGCAGCCAAAGGACGCCACCGCGGCGGTGATCGCGGCGCAGCAGGCGATGCTGGAGACGCTGCCGTTCGGCGACACCGCCGATTTCGACGATGCCGCGCGCGGCTTCCTCGGCACCATCGACGATGCCAAGGTGACGAATGCGCAAGGACGCACCATCTGGAGCCTCGCGCCCTACCGCTTCCTCGATGCGGAGGAGGCACCGCCGACCGTCAATCCCAGCCTGTGGCGGCAGGCGAAGCTGAACATGCATCATGGCCTGTTCGAGGTCGTCCCCGGGGTCTATCAGGTCCGTGGGCTCGACATCGCCAACATGACCCTGATCGAGGGCGACACCGGCGTGATCGTCGTGGACACGCTGACCTCGATCGAGGGCGCGCGCGCCGCGCTCGATCTTTACTATCAGCATCGCGGCAAACGGCCGGTCACGGCTGTGATGTTCACGCACACCCACACCGACCATTGGGGCGGCGCGCGGGGCGTGGTGGAGGAGGAGGCTGTGACCGGCGGTCGCGTGCCGCTGATCGCACCAAACCTGTTCATCGAGCACGCGGTGTCGGAGAACATCATCGCGGGACCGGCGATGTTGCGCCGGGCTCAGTATCAGTTCGGGCCGCTGCTGGCGAAGGGACCGAAGGGCCATGTCGATTGCGGCCTTGGCAAGACCATGGCCGCCGGCGGGGTCGCCCTGTTGCGGCCGACCGACCTGATCATGGCGACCGGCGACACCAGGACGATCGACGGCGTGAGCTTCGAATTCCAGATGGCGCCGAACAGCGAGGCGCCGGCCGAGATGCATTTCTACGTGCCGCGCTACCGGCTGTTGAACCTGGCCGAGAACTGCACGCACAATTTCCACAATCTGCTGCCGTTCCGCGGCGCCGATGTGCGCGATGCGCTGGCGTGGTCGAAATATCTCGGCGAAGCCTTGCAATTATGGGGCGGCAAGGCCGAGGTGATGTGCGGCCAGCATCATTGGCCGGTGTGGGGCACGAGCCGCGTCGATGCGATGATCCGCGAGCAGCGCGACCTCTACAAATTCGCGCATGACCAGACCCTGCGGCTGATGAACCACGGCCTGACCGCCAGCGAGATCGCCGAGCAGATCGCGCTGCCGAAGAGCCTCCACAGCGCCTGGCATGCACGCGGCTATTACGGCCACATCCGGCACAATGTGAAAGCGATCTACCAGAAATATCTCGGCTGGTACGACGCCAATCCGGTCAATCTCGATCCGCTGCCGCCGATCGAGGCGGGGAGGAAATATGTCGCGTATATGGGCGGCGCGGAGTCGTTGCTGGCGCGGGCGCGCGAAGACTTTGCCAGAGGCGAATTCCGCTTCGTCGCGCAGGTGGTCGGTCATCTCGTGTTTGCCGAGCCCGACAATGCCGATGCACGCGCGCTGCTGGCGGATGCCCTGGAGCAGCTCGGCTATGCCGCGGAGAGCGCGACCTGGCGCAACGCCTATCTGTTCGGCGCGCAGGAGCTGCGCCACGGCATGCCGGAGGTGCCGGCGCGTCCGGGCATGCCGCGCGAGACCCTGGCGGCGCTGCGCACCGAGCAATTGTGGGATGTGCTCGGCGTTCGCCTGAACGGACCGAAGGCGGACGGCAAGCACATCGTGCTGAATTGGAGCTTCACCGACACCGGCGAGCGCTTCGTGCTCACCTTGCAGAATTGCGCGCTGACCTATGCGGCGGGCGTGCAGGCCTCCACGGCCGATGCCGGCTTCACCTTGGCGCGCGCGACGCTCGACGAGATCATCGCCAAGGCGACGACGTTCCCGGAAGCTGTGGCGGCCGGAAAGATCAGCTTCGTCGGCAATCCGATGCGGCTGGCCGAGCTGATGTCGCTAATGGACGAGTTTCCGCGGATGTTCGAGATCGTCGCGCCGAAGCGGTCCAAGGTCATTTGAGGAAGAGGGAGGTCGGCCGGGACCGACCTCCAACGCAGGCGATCTACTCCGCGCTGCTGACCAGCCGGATACGCGGCTCGGCATGATCGATCAGGCCGCGATAGGCGGCGAGATAATCGAGCGCCATTCGCCGCGCGGTGAAGCGCTGCTCGAAGCGCTCGCGCACCCGGGCGCGGCTGAGATCGTGCAGGCGGTTGACGGCGGCGACGGCGCTGAGTTCGTCCTCGACAATGAAGCCGGTGACGCCGTCCTCGATGACCTCAGGCACCGAGCCGCGGTTGTAGGCAATGACGGGCGTGCCGCAGGCCATCGACTCGATCATCACCAGCCCGAACGGCTCGGGCCAGTCGATCGGCAGCAGCAGGCCGAGCGCGCCGGACAGGAACTCAGGCTTCTCGTGATCGCCGATCTCACCGATATATTCGACCAGCGGGTTGCCGTTGATCATCGGATAGATCAGCTGGTCGTAGTAGTCCTGGTCGGCGCGATCGACCTTGGCCGCGATCTTGAGCGGGATGCCACAGCGCATCGCGATCTTGATCGCACGGTCGACGCCCTTCTCGGGCGCGATACGGCCGAGCACGGCGAGATAGCTCGGCGTGGACGGCTTCGGCATCAACAGCTTTTCGGGAAGGCCATGCAGGACGGTACGGACCCAGTTGGCATTCGGCACCGGGCGGCGCTGCGCGTCGGAAATCGAGACGACCGGAACATCCTTGAAGACGGAGAACACCGGCTGGTGCTCGGGAAGATCGAGCCGGCCGTGCAAGGTGGTGAGAAAGGGGGTGGGCTGCCGGTGGAACAGGGAGAACGGATAGTAGTCGAGGTGGAAGTGCAGGATGTCGAATTCCTCGTCGTCGCATTTCCGCCGCACGCCTTCCAGCATCACCATGTGGAGCGCGTTGGGATCCCGCACCGAGCCGTCGAGGCGCAGCGCCTTCGGCCAGGTGGGTGAGAGTTTTGCCGATGTCTGCGAATCGCCGCTGGCGAACAGCGTGACGTCATGCCCGAGAGCGACGAGCTCTTCGGTCAACCAGTGAACGACTCTCTCCGTGCCGCCATAGAGCTTCGGAGGCACAGCCTCCGTCAATGGAGCAACCTGCGCGATGCGCATCTCACCGTCTCCTCTTCGTGATCATGGATGAAAGCCCCCAATGGCACCGGCACTGCCGCAGCGGGAACGTGTGCGCATCTGCGAAGTTCCGCTGTCGTGATCACTCTTTCTTCGACACAACGTGTTCCCTCTCGTCGCAATGATGCCATCCGAACTCTCCATCGCTTGCGTCGCGAACCATGCACCTTGAACAGAGCGTTATTGCTGTTGCAGCGCGGAACTGAAGAAACTCTCTGCGGTTCATTGGCCGCACGGGTGTCGCCAACAGTCGCACGGGACGAATATGGATCAACTATCAGGCTATGCGCACCGGCCGTTCCCGTTCGTCATGCGCTATCTGCGCAAGCGTCCGACGGCCCATCTCATCATCTTGTTGTCCGTTGTCGGTGCAGTTGCCTGTTCGGTAGGCACGCAATACGGAGTCAAGTTCCTCGTGGACAGCCTCTCATCAGGGCCGCGGGGCAATGGCAATGTCTGGGCAGCGTTCATCCTGCTCATGGCGCTGATCGCGACCGACAACATTCTCTGGCGCGTGGCGAGCTGGATCGCGAGCTTTACTTTCGTGAGGGTGACCGGGGACCTGCGCCGTGACATCTTCCGTCATCTCACCGGACATGCACCGAGCTATTTCGGCGACCGTCTGCCGGGCATGTTGTCGAGCCGCATCACCGCGACGTCGAATGCGGTGTTCACCGTCGAGAACATGTTCGTCTGGAACGTGCTGCCGCCATGCCTTGCCACGGTCGCGGCAATCATCCTGATCGGCACAGTCAGCGGCCCGATGGCGATCGCGCTGCTGCTGATTGCAGCCATGATGGTCCTGACGATGTTCCGGCTGGCCGCGGCCGGCAAGCCGCTGCACGACGATTTCGCAGACAAGGCGGCGATGGTCGATGGCGAGATGGTGGACGTGATCTCGAACATGCCGCTGGTGCGCGCCTTCTGCGGGCTGCGTCACGAGCATGACCGGTTCGATGCAACGGTCGACAAGGAGCTGGAGGCGCGCGGGCGCAGCCTGCGCTATCTTGAGAAGCTGCGCATCCTTCATGCCACGGTCACGATCGTTCTGACGGTGGCGCTGATGGCCTGGGCGATCTCGTTGTGGCAGCGCGGCGGGGCAAGCACCGGCGACGTCGTGCTTGTGTGCACGCTCGGCCTCTGCATTCTCAATGCGACGCGCGATCTCGCGGTGGCGCTGGTCGATGTAACCCAACATGTCGCGCGAATGAGCGAGGCGATCGCGACGCTGCTGCAGCCGCATGAGCTGCGCGATCACCCCGAGGCCGAGCCGCTGGTCAAGAGCGGCGCGGCGATCACCTTCGACAACATCACCTTCCACTATCCGGGTGGGCACAAGCTGTTCGAGAGCTTTTCGCTGCGGCTGCAGCCCGGCCAGCGCGTCGGTCTCGTCGGCCAGTCCGGCGGCGGCAAGTCGAGTCTGTTCACCCTGTTGCAGCGGTTCTACGACCCGCAGGTCGGACGGATCACGATCGACGGCCAGGACATTGCCAAGGTCACCCAGCAGAGCCTGCGGGAGGCGATCTCGGTGGTTCCGCAGGACATCTCCCTGTTCCATCGCTCGATCCTGGAGAACATCCGCTACGGCCGGCCGAGTGCGACCGATGACGAGGTGTTGCGTGCGGCGATCGCGGCCCGCTGCGATTTCGTCGAGACGCTGCCGGAGGGGTTGCAGACGATGGTCGGCGATCGCGGCGTCAAGCTGTCCGGCGGCCAGCGCCAGCGCATCGCGATCGCGCGCGCGTTCCTCAAGGATGCGCCGATCCTGCTGCTCGACGAGGCTACCGCTGCGCTCGACAGCGAATCCGAGGAGGCGATCCGCGAGGCGCTGAGCCGGCTGATGCGCGGGCGCACCGTGATCGCGATCGCACATCGGCTCGCGACCTTGCGGAATTTTGACCGCGTGGTGGTGCTGAAATCGGGCAGGATCATCGAGGACGGTGCGCCTGACCGGTTGATGCAGAGCGAGGGTCCGTATCGGGAACTCGTCACGCAGGAAATGAACCGGCTCGCCAAATTCGCCGCCTGATCGTTGCGTCGCGTCGCGATCGTGCCAGGCCGATCGCGTGGCCACTCCAACATCGCACGAGGTCATCATGTCGGCCGAAGTCGCCAGCACACTCAGATCGATCGACCGCGCGGACGAGCCGGCCGAGCAACCGTTCTACATCCCGATGACGGGGCCCGCGGCGCGGCCGCGCCGCTCGCTCAAGCACGATGACACCTTCATCGTGCTTGACGGCCATGGCGATATCGGCGCGTCGGCCGGCGGGCCGGATGGCCTGTTCAATTCCGACACCCGCTATCTGGCGCGACTCGAGCTGACGCTCGAGGAGGTGCAGCCGCTGCTGCTGGGATCCAGCCTGCGGGACGATAATTCGGCGCTCACGATCGATCTGACCAATCCTGATATCTACGATCAAGGCCGGCTGGTGTTGCCCAAGGACATGCTGCACATCGTCCGCACCATCTTCCTGTGGCACGGCACCTTCTATCAGCGCATCGGCCTGCAGAACCATGGCGATCGGCGCGCAAGCTTCGATCTCAAGCTCGCCTTCGACAATGACTTTGCCGACCTGTTCGAGGTCCGCGGCAGCGTGCGGCCGCGACGCGGCGCGGGCTCGGGCCGGATGATAAGCCCATCCGATGTGATGCTCGACTATCGCGGCCTCGACGGTGTAACGCGCACCACGGCGCTGCATTTCGATCCGCGCCCGTCCCGGCTCTCGATCGACGTCGCGACCTATCATTTCGACCTGGAGCCGCAGCAATCGGCCTCGTTGTTCATCGCGGTGACCTGCAACGCCGCCGCGGGCGAGCAGCCGGGCCGCTTCTTCCGCAGCCTGCTGGCGCATCGCAGGGAGATGCGCCGCAGCACGCAAGGTGCGACCAGCATCGAGACATCGAATGACATCTTGAACGAGGTGCTGTGCCAGGCCGCGGCCGATCTCAACATTCTGATGACGGACACGCCGGAGGGGCGCTATCCCTATGCCGGCATTCCCTGGTACTCGACGACGTTCGGCCGCGACGGGCTGATCACGGCGATGCAGATGCTGTGGGTTGATCCGCGCATCGCCCGCGGCGTGCTGCGCCGGCTCGCCAGATATCAGGCAAAGCAGACCGATCCGCTGGCCGATGCGGAGCCGGGCAAGATCCTGCACGAGATGCGTGGCGGCGAGATGGCGGCGCTGCGCGAGGTGCCGTTCGCGTGCTATTACGGCAGCGTCGATTCGACGCCGCTGTTCGTGCTACTCGCGGGCCTCTATGTCGAGCGCACCGGCGATCTCGACACGTTGAAGGAGCTGTGGCCGGCAATCGAGTTGGGCCTCGGCTGGATCGACGGACCCGGCGATCCCGACCGCGACGGCTTCGTCGAATATCAGCGCGCCTCGGAGCAGGGCCTCGCCAATCAGGGCTGGAAGGATTCCTACGACGCGGTGTTCCACGCCGATGGGCGCCTCGCGGAAGGCTACATCGCGCTCGCCGAGGTGCAGGGCTATGTCTTCGCCGGCAAGCAGCTGGCGGCCCGTTGCGCGCGGCGGCTCGGCAAGGCCGAGATGGCGGACAGGCTCGATGCCGAGGCGGCGCGGTTGGCCGAGAGGTTCGAGGACGCCTTCTGGTGCGAGGAGCTCAACACTTACGCGCTGGCGCTCGATGGCAACAAGCAGCCGTGCCGGGTGCGCACCTCCAATGCCGGGCAGCTCCTGTTCAGCGGCATGGTGCGTGAGGATCGCGCCCGCAAGGTCGCCGCCGATCTGCTCCGGCCGCATTTCTTCTCGGGCTGGGGTATCCGCACGGTTGCTTACGGAGAAGCGCGCTACAATCCGATGTCCTATCATGACGGCTCGATCTGGCCGCATGACAATGCGCTGATCACGCTCGGCCTGTCGCGCTACGGCCTCAAGCATGCGGTCGAGCAGGTGTTCAGGGGCCTGTTCGACGCCGCGTCCTACATGGATCTGCGCCGGCTGCCGGAATTGTTCTGCGGCTTCCGGCGCGAGAAGCATCGTGGTCCGACGCTGTATCCGGTGGCCTGCGCGCCGCAGGCCTGGGCGAGTGCGACGCCGTTCACCTTGCTCGAAGCTTCGCTCGGGCTGGAATTCGATGCCGCGCGCGGCGAGATCCGGCTGCGCAATCCGCGACTGCCGGCATTCCTCGACTGGGTCGTGCTGCGCGACCTCCGGCTTGGCGGCTCGGCGATTGATCTGCGTCTGCGTCGCCACGGCGAGGACGTGTCGATGGAGGTGCTGCGCCGTCGCGGGCAGATCCAGGTCTCGCTGGTGCTGGCGCAATGAGAACGCCAGATCATCGTCGCGGCCTCGGTGCTATGTCCGCTCTCGCCCTCCTGATGTTGCAGGCGAACGACGCGGCTGCGCAGCAGGCATCGCCCACGCCTGCCGCGAAGGAGACGGTGGCCCCGGCCAAGGAGCCTGCACCGCCGCCCTCGGTCACCATTCTCGGCGCGCGGGATGCCCATGGCGTGCTCGGCCGCGACGTGCGCAGCTCGACCGGGGAGGACATGGGCCACATCGTCGATGTCATCGTCGATCTCACCGGCACGGTGCGCGCGGCGGTGATCGACTTCGGCGGCTTCCTTGGCGTCGGTAGCCGCAAGATCGTGGTCGATTGGACCGCGCTCGATTTCAAGCACATCACCGAGAAGAGCGATCAGGTGACGCTTGATCTCACGAAGGAGCAGGTGAAGGCGGCGCCCGAGTACAAGGAGGACAAGCCCGTCGTCGTGCTCGGCGCCGCCGGCAAGCTGTCACCCTGGGATTTCGATCATTGAGTTGATGCGTGAGACCGCCGTTCCGGTAGACGCGTGCTGCGGGACCGGCGAGGGACGTTTTGTCCCAAGAATCCTTGTCCATTGAGATGTAAAGAGCCATGGCCAATCCACGGCCGTCCAGATCACCTGATCGGGAGCCCACGCCGGACGTTGAGTCCGAGCCGCGCGGTGACTGCGTGCTGGATCATGGCCAGGTGGCCAAGCCGGCGCCGTCGCGGCAGAGCCTGCGCGGGCTCGACTGGTTCATCTTCTTTCTCGCGGACGTGCAGACTGGGTTTGGTCCGTTCATCGCCGTGTACCTCACGACGCAGAAATGGACCCAGGCGCAGATCGGCCTGGTGCTGTCGATCGGCGGCATCGTCGGCCTGATCGGACAGATGCCGGGTGGCGCGATCATCGATGCCGCCAGATCGGAGCGGCGCGTGGCCGGCTTTGCGGTGGCGACCATCGGCTGCTGCGCGCTGGCCTACGCCGTCTGGCCGATCTTTCCGGTGGTGGCGGGCGCGGCCATGCTGCATGCGGCCGCGAGCTGTGTGCTCGGGCCCGCGATCGCCGCGATCAGCCTCGGCCTGGTCGGGCCGCGGGGCATGGCCGAACGTCTCGGCCGCAACGCGCGCTTCGCCTCGCTCGGCAACGGCGTGGCGGCGGCCATCATGGGTACCTGCGGCTATCTGCTGTCGAGCCGCGCCGTGTTCCTCGTCACCTTCATCCTCGCGTTCCCGACGCTGATCGCGCTGTCTCGCATCCGCGAGCACGAGATCGATGTCGCGCGTGCGCATGGCCACGCCGTTCTGGAGGATAGGGACGACGCACGGCTGTCGAATCTGCTCGGGCTGCTGCGGCAGCGGGCGCTCTTGGTGTTCGCGCTCGGCGTGTTCCTGCTGCAACTGGCGAACGCCGCCATGCTGCCCTTGATGGCCGGCGTCGTGACGACGAAGTCGAGCGAATGGGCGCCGATGCTGATCGCGTTCTGCATCGTGGTGCCCCAGGCGATCGTGGCGCTGACCTCGCCATCGGTCGGCGCGGTGGCGCAGCAATGGGGCCGGCGGCCGCTGCTGATGCTGGGATTTGCGGCGCTCGCGATTCGCGGCGCGCTGTTTGCGATCGTGCACGATCCCTATGTGCTGGTGGCCGTGCAGATCTTCGACGGCGTGACAGCTGCGGTGTTCGCGGTGATGATTCCGCTCACGGTGGCCGATGTCGCCTTCGGCAGCGGACACTTCAATCTGGCGCAGGGGATCGTCGGAACGGCGTCCGGAATAGGCGGATCGTTGTCCACCGTGGTCGCCGGCTTTGCCAGCGACCGCTACGGCAGCGTCACCGCCTTCATGGGCCTGTCGGGCGTGGCGCTGACAGGCCTGTTGCTGATCGCGCTGTTGATGCCGGAGACGCGACAGCGCGCGAGCAGGGCGTAGAGCAGATCAGGATCAGGCGTCCATGCTGCGCAGGCGCTGGCGGTTGCGCAGCACGATCTGGCGGGCGCCGGAGAAGCCGAGAACGCCCTGGCTGTGCAGCTGCGACAGCGCGCGGGAGACGGTTTCGAGCGTCAGGCCGAGATAGTCGCCGATGTCGCGGCGGCACATCGGCAGCGCCATCATGCCGGCGACCGCGAGGCGGCGGTCCATCTCGAGCAGGAAGGTCGCGACGCGCTCCATCGCGGTCTTGCGGCCGAGCAGCAGCATGTGGTCCTCGGCGTGACGCAGATCATGCGCCGTCATGGTCCAGAGCTTGCGGGCGACGGTGACGTCGGTGCCGGCGGCCTGCTCGAGGCTGCGACGCTTCACCAGGCGCACCGTGGTGTCGATGATGGCTTCAGCGGCGAGACGATGCACCGAGCCGAATTCGAGACCGAACACGTCGCCCGGAAGATGAAAGGCGCCGATCTGGCGGCGGCCGTCGGACAGCAGCTTGTAGCTGCGGACCGCGCCGGAGATCACCTGGTAGACGTACTCGGCCGGCTCGTCCTCGCCATAGATCTCCTCGTCCTTCTTGTAGGAGAACTCGCTGGCGATCAGCCCGGCATGGCCGGTGATCTCGGCAAAGGGATTGGCGGCAGGAGAGGGGACAGCAGGAGAGGGAACGGCAGTGGCGCTGGGGGTAACGACCGAATGGGTGAGCGACTGATTGAGCATGACCATCTCCTTGCGGCGGATGGCGATGTGGTACCTCGCGGCTCCCGTTAAGGACATTTGGGCCGTTATCTTAAGGGGGTTCCCTTACGTAGATGTACGTAGGTGCGGCCGCAATCCGGGCCCAGAAGGCTCAAGGAGCGGTAGCCCGATGGTCGCTGGCGATCGCTTTGCGGATGCGCTTGACCAGATTGTCGTCGAGCAGCGGCTTGAGCAGAAAATCCTGGATGCCGACCGCCGCGGCCCGGGCCTCCAGCCGGTCGTCGTAATGCCCCGTGATCAGCACGACCGGCGCGGTTGCGCCCTGCTTGCGCAACCTTTCCGCGAGCTCGACACCGTTCAGCTCCGGCATCTTGTAATCGACCACGAAACAGTCGACCGGTGCGTGAGACGACGCCTTCAGCAGCGCGGTGCCGCTGCGGAAGGTGCGGACGTCGAAGCCGTCGGCCTCCAGCAGAAAACGCAACGAGCCGAGGACGTCAGCATCGTCGTCGGCGACGTAGACCTTGGGTTTGGCGTGAACCGACATGGCACGTGCCGCGCGAGATGTGATGTTGAACCAAGGCGCAACATAACACCCGAATCTGTCCAGGCCGCTTGATCTAGCTCAATCCTTGAAGGCGCCTGCGCGCATCGCCAGACGCACCAGCTCCGACAGGCTGTTCGCGCCCATTTTGGTCATCACGTTCGCGCGGTAGACCTCGATGGTGCGCGGGCTGATGTCGTATTCGCGCGCGATCAGCTTGTTGGAGAGGCCGGCCATCAGACCGTCCATCACCTGGCGCTCGCGCGGGCTGAGGCTCGCGATGCGCGCGAGAATGTCCTGCGTGACCTGCTCGTTCTTTGCCGCCGGCTCGGCTTGCTGGATGGCGGTCTCGATCATCGCGACCAGGCGCTCGTCCTCGAACGGCTTTTCGAGGAAGTCGATCGCGCCGAGCTTCATCGCCTCGACCGCCAGCGGCACGTCGCCATGGCCGGTCATGACCAGGATCGGAAAGCTGCTGCCATTGGCTTTCATGCGCTTGAGCAGCTCGATGCCGTCGATTCCCGGCATCCGCACGTCCGAGACGATGCAGCCGAAGCCGAGCGCCGGTAGCCTGTCGAGGAAGACCTGCGCGTTCTCGAACAACGTCACGTCGAAGCCGGAGGAGTCGAGCAGGAAATTCAGCGAATCCCGCATCGCATCGTCGTCGTCGATCACATAGACCTTGGCCTTGTCAGCCATCATGCTCAACCTTGGTTGGGGCGGCGGGCAGGGTGAAGCGGAAGGTCGCGCCGCCTGCCTCGTTGTTCTCGGCCCACATGCGGCCGCCATGAGCCTCGATGATCGACCGGCTGATCGACAGGCCGACGCCCATGCCGGTGTCCTTGGTGGTGAAGAAGGTCTTGAACAGATTGGGCATGACGTCGTCGTGGAACCCCGTCCCGGTATCGGACACGGCGACCTCGATCAAGTCGTCGGCGACGCGCCTGTTGGTAGCGACGAGCTCGCGGCGCTTCGCATGCGACATGGCCTCCAGCGCATTGCGGAACAGGTTGACCAGCACCTGCTGGATCTGCACGCGGTCGGCGAGCACGAGATCGGCGTCGGGGTTGAGCTGGAACCGGAGCTGCACGTTCTGCTCGCGGGCGCCGGCGAGGCCGAGCGCGCCGGCCTCCTCGATCAGCTTGGACAGGCTCTCGACGCGCTTCTCCGATTCGCCGCGCGAGACGAAGTCGCGGAGACGTCGGATGATCTGGCCGGCGCGGATCGCCTGCTCGGCGGCGCGGTCCATCGCGCTCTCGATCTTGGCCGTGTTGGGATCGCTGCTGCCGGACAACAGCCGGCGCGAGCCCTTCATGTAGTTGCTGATGGCGGCGAGCGGCTGGTTCAGCTCGTGCGCCAGCGCCGAGGCCATCTCGCCCATGGCGCTGAGGCGGGACACGTGAACCAGCTCCGACTGCAATTCGCGCAGGCGCGCCTGGGTCTGCTGATGCTCGGTGAGGTCATGGGCGAAGCCGGTGAAATAGGGCTTGCCGCCGGACTGCATCTCGCCGATCGACAGATGCATGGGAAAGGTCGTGCCGTCGCGGCGGCGGCCAGTGACGATGCGGCCGATGCCGATGATGTGGCGCTCGCGGGTGCCGTGATAGCGGGTGAGATAGCTGGCATGGCGCGAGCGGTCCGGCTCGGGCATCAGCTCGCTGACGTCGAGCCCGACGGCCTCCTCCTCGGTGTAGCCGAACATCCGCTCGGCCGCGGCGCTGAAGAACTGGATGATGCCGCCGCCGTCGATCACGATCATGGCGTCGGGCACGGTGTCCAGGATCGAACGGAAATGCTGCTCGCGCAGCCGCAGCGCCTCCTCGAGACGCTTCTCCTGGTCGATGTCCAGCGCGATGCCGCGCAGCCGCCGTGGCTGGCCGTCGTCGCCGGGAACCACGCCGGCGAGCACCCGAATCCAGTGCCCACCCTTCGGCACCCTGAAGGACATGTCGAACCAGGAGCCCTGGTGACGCGCATGCTCGATCGCCGCCTCGACCGGCGCGCGATCTCCGACAGCGAGCAGCGCCAGGAAGGAGCCATAAGTCACGGGCTGATCGGTCGCGACCCCGAACAGCGTGCGCGTCGTGGCCGACCAATAGAAATCGCCGGTCGCGAGATCCAGATCCCACGCGCCGAAGCCGAGCGCCTGCGCGTCGTCGGGCCGGGCGGCCGCGTCGGGAAAGGGTTCAGTCACGCCGCGCACGTCGAAGCCTTCAATCGATTCGCCGTTGTTGCCAAGAGCCGCTCCAGCAGGAGCCTTTGTCGTGGACGGCCAGGAGAGCCAGCCACCTTATTCTATACCAGATTGTGCCGTGACAATCCGGGCGGGCCTAGACTTTGGTTCGACAATTCAAGGCTTTCTCCCCACTTGGCTGGGTTCCATGGTCGCCGTTCCCCGCGTGCTCCGCGGCCGCACATTGATCTATCTCATCACGGTGGGGCGTTTCACCTCTAAGAGCTGCATGGAAGCAATGTTTGGAGAGGCGGGATGACGCTCGCGACTGTCATGGTGAGCCTGGCGCTCAACCAGCCCAACGAGGCCCGTCTTCAGGTCGCGTGCGATCTCGCGGGTCGATTTGAGGCCGGGGTTATCGGCGTGGCCGCCGCGGAATTCACGCCGCCGCTGTATTTCACGACCGGCGAGCAGGCCCAGGACCTCATCGAGCAGGGCGAGGCCGCGTTGCAGAACCGGTTCGTCGAGCTCGAGCAGCAATTCCGGACCGCCGTCGCCGGCCGGGCGGTTCCGCTGGGCTGGCGCAGTGCGCTGGATTTTCCGCTCCGCTACACGCTGGCGCAGGCGCGCGTCGCCGACATCCTGGTCACGGGGAGCGTGCCTCCCGGCGTCACCGATGCGTTCGCGATTGCCAGCCCCAAGGATCTCGTGATGCAGGCGGGGCGGCCGCTGCTCGTGGTTCCCGACAGCGCCAGCTGGCTCGATCTCGGCACCGTGGTGGTGGCGTGGAAAGAGACGCCGGAGGCGCGCCGGGCGATCACGGACGCGCTGCCGCTGCTTGCCAAAGCCACCGATGTCGTCGTCGTCGAGATCGTCGAGAGCACCTCAGATTACGATTCGTGCGAGGCGCGCCTCGAGGACGTCGTCGCCTGGCTCGGCCGCCACAAGATCATCGCATCGGCCCGAATCGAGGAGCCGGGGCAGGGGCGCAACGTGGCGACCAAGCTCGACGCGATCGCTGCGGATCTCTCCGCCGGGCTCGTCGTCGCCGGCGCCTATGGCCATTCCCGATTCCGCGAGCTCGTGCTCGGCGGGGTCACCGAGCATCTCGTGACGCGCACCGAACGTTGCGTGCTGCTGTCGCACTGAATCTTCAACCGTCCCATCCGAGAGCAGGATTGCCGCCTTGTACAAATTTCTCGAGGACACCGCCGGCAGCTACATGACGCGGACCATCACGACCGTGACCCGCGACACCACGATTCGCGAGCTCGGCGACATGTTCGACCGCGACGATTTCAACACCTATCCCGTCGTCGAGAACGACGAGGTCATCGGCATCGTCACCAAGTTCGACGTGCTGAAATGCTTTGCGTTCACGCCCAACCAGATGCTGCCGCGCTACAGCGACCTGATGAACCGGACCGTGGCCGACGTGATGACGTCGGAGTTCATCTATGTCCGGCCGGACACCAAGCTGACGCGCGTGCTGCAGCTGATGGTCGAGCACCGCATCCGCAGCCTGCCCGTGACCGACGGCGACAGCCGCCTGGTCGGCATCATCGCCCGCGAGGACATCGTGCGGGCGCTGGCGGCGGCGGCGAAGGACTGATTGCGGCCGCGCCCGTAACTGATACGGAAGTCTAAGACCGGCCTCGTCCCGTACGCCTCAGGCGTGCGGGACGATGTGCTTGGGTGCTTCGCGCCGCGCTGATTTCCGCAACATCCCGGCTGTTTACCGGCGAACCGGTCGCAAGGTTGATTTCGATCAATTCCACGTGTGACCGATTATGGTTGCTGGTCTCGTGTTCTTTCAGCGAGATTCCGCATGAGCGCGTCCTCATCAACAAAATCCATGACCATCGGCGAGAGTGGGCTATCGCTCATTTTCGCCGTCACCGCCTTCTTGTGCGTCTTCGCTGCGGCGAAGGCACTGGATACGGCCTTCGCGTTTCACGCCTCGCTCGCGGCTGCCGCCAGCGCGGCGTCCGTCTTCTTCATCCTCAACCGCTACTTCGAGCGCGGCGAGCTGCCGCCGCAGGAGATCAACGGCCGGCCGAACTACAATCTCGGGCCGATCAAGTTCTCCTCGTTCATGGCCATGTTCTGGGGCATCGCCGGCTTCGCCGTCGGCCTCATCATCGCCTCGCAGCTCGCCTGGCCGGCGCTGAACTTCGATCTGCCCTGGACCAGCTTCGGCCGCCTGCGGCCGCTGCACACCTCGGCGGTGATCTTCGCGTTCGGCGGCAACGTGCTGCTGGCGACCTCGTTCTATGTCGTGCAGCGCACCTGCCGCGTCCGCCTCGCCGGTGACCTCGCGCCGTGGTTCGTGGTGGTCGGCTACAACTTCTTCATCCTCATCGCGGGCACGGGCTATCTGCTCGGCGTCACCGAGGGCAAGGAGTACGCCGAGCCGGAGTGGTACTCCGATCTGTGGCTGACGATCGTCTGGGTGGTCTATCTGCTGGTCTTCCTGACCACGATCATCAAGCGCAAGGAGCCGCACATCTTCGTGGCGAACTGGTTCTACCTGGCCTTCATCGTCACGATCGCCGTGCTGCATCTCGGCAACAACCCGGCGCTTCCGGTGTCGTTCTTCGGCTCGAAGTCTTACATCGCCTGGGGCGGCGTGCAGGATGCGATGTTCCAGTGGTGGTACGGCCACAACGCGGTCGGCTTCTTCCTGACCGCCGGCTTCCTCGCCATCATGTACTACTTCATCCCGAAGCGGGCGGAGCGTCCGGTCTATTCCTACCGGCTGTCGATCATCCACTTCTGGGCGCTGATCTTCCTCTACATCTGGGCCGGCCCGCACCATCTGCACTATACGGCGCTGCCGGACTGGACGCAGACGCTCGGCATGACCTTCTCGATCATGCTGTGGATGCCCTCCTGGGGCGGCATGATCAACGGCCTGATGACCCTGTCGGGTGCGTGGGACAAGCTGCGGACTGACCCGGTGCTGCGCATGCTGGTCGTCTCGGTCGCCTTCTACGGCATGTCGACCTTCGAAGGTCCGATGATGTCGATCAAGGTGGTCAACTCGCTCAGCCACTACACCGACTGGACCATCGGTCACGTGCATTCCGGTGCGCTCGGCTGGGTCGGCTTCGTGTCCTTCGGCGCGCTGTACTGCCTCGTGCCGTGGATCTGGAACCGCAAGGGTCTCTACAGCCTCAAGCTCGTGAACTGGCACTTCTGGACGGCCACGCTCGGCATCGTGCTCTACATCTCCGCGATGTGGGTCTCGGGCATCCTGCAGGGTCTGATGTGGCGGTCCTACACGGCGCTCGGCTTCCTCGAATACTCCTTCATCGAGACCGTCGAGGCGATGCATCCCTTCTACATCATCCGTGCCGCCGGTGGCGCGCTGTTCCTGATCGGCTCACTCATCATGGCCTACAATCTCTGGATGACGGTCCGTGTCGGTGAGGAAGAGGTTCAGTCCCCCGTCGCCCTTCAGCCGGCGGAGTGAGGTATCCAACTATGTCATTTTGGCAACGACACCAAGTCTTCGAGAAGAACTCGATCATCCTGATCATCGGCATCCTGCTGGTGATCGCGATCGGCGGCCTCGTCGAGATCACTCCGCTCTTCTACCTGAAGAGCACGATCGAGGCGGTCGACGGCATCAGGCCCTACACGCCGCTCGAGCTGGCCGGCCGCAACATCTATGTCCGCGAGGGCTGCTATCTCTGCCACTCGCAGATGATCCGCCCGCTGCGTGACGAAGTGGAGCGCTATGGCCACTTCTCGCTCGCCGCGGAGAGCATGTACGACCACCCGTTCCAATGGGGCTCCAAGCGCACGGGTCCGGACCTCGCCCGCGTCGGCAACAAATACTCCGACGACTGGCATGTCACCCATCTGACCAACCCGCGCGCCATCGTTCCGCAGTCGATCATGCCCGGCTATCCCTTCCTGAAGGAGACCGAGCTGAACGCCGACAACGTCGCCGATCATCTGAAGACGTTGCGGGCCGTGGGCGTGCCCTACACCGACGACCAGATCGCCAACGCTGCCGCCGATTTGAAGGCGCAGGTCGATCCGGACGGTCCCGGCGCGGAGGCGCTCACCAAGCGCTATCCGAAGGCCGTGGTGCGCAACTTCGACGGCAAGGCGGGTGCGCCGACGGAAATGGATGCGCTGGTCGCGTATCTGCAGATGCTCGGCACGCTGGTCGACTTCAAGATCTACAATGAAAAAGCCAATCTGCGCTGAGATCGGGAGCCTGACATCATGAAGCCCATCCTTGCAGTCGAGAACATCGCGTCCTCACTCGTGACGACGCTGTGGACCCCGATCTTCTTCGCGATCTTCATCGCGATCGTGACCTATGCCCTCTGGCCTCGCAACAAGGCCGCTTTCGACGAGGCGGCGAGCATGCCGTTGCGGGAGGAGTAATTCAACATGGCTGACCACAACGAAGTCGACAGCGTCTCCGGCACCGCCACCACGGGCCATGCCTGGGACGGCATCAAGGAGCTCAACACCCCGCTGCCGCGGTGGTGGGTGATCACCTTCTACATCACCATCGTCTGGGCGATCGGCTACTGGATCGTGTATCCGGCCTGGCCGACCATCACCAGCAACACGACGGGCCTGTTCGGCTACTCGTCCCGCGCGGACGTGGCGGTCGAGCTCGCCAATCTCGAGAAGATCCGCGGCGCCAAGATGGCGGCGCTCGCGACCGCCTCGCTCGCCGACATCGAAAAGGATCCGGCGATGCTGGCCCTGGCGCGTGCCAAGGGCAAGACCGTGTTCGGCGACAATTGCGCCGCCTGCCACGGCACGGGTGCGGCCGGCGCCAAGGGTTTTCCGAACCTGAACGACGACGACTGGCTGTGGGGCGGCTCGCTGGAGCAGATCCAGCAGACCCTGCTGTATGGCGTGCGCTCGGGTCACCCGAAGACGCGTGAAGGCCAGATGCTCGCCTTCGGCAAGGACGGTGTCCTGAAGCCGGCGGAGATCGTCACGGTCGCCAACTACGTCCGCGAATTGGCCGGCCTGCCCACGCGGCAAGGCTATGACGCCAAGGCCGGCGCCAAGATCTTCGCCGAGAATTGCGCGGCGTGCCATGGCGACAACGCCAAGGGCAATCCGGAGGTCGGCGCGCCGAATCTCACGGACAAGATCTGGCTGTACGGCTCGGACGAGCCCACTCTGATCGAGACCATCACCAATGGCCGCGCCGGCGTCATGCCGGCCTGGGAGGGCCGTCTCGACCCGACCACGATCAAGGCGATGGCGGTCTATGTCCACTCGCTGGGCGGGGGAAAGTAACGGAAATCCAACGGAACTTTCCTTCCAATTGAGCTGGATCAACTGAGCGGCCGGAGGTGGGCATACCTTCGGCCGCAACTGCGAGAAGACCCCAGCCATGACGCGCCTGCCATGAACCAGACGGTAAAACCCGACGACCTGAAGCCTCAAGAGGCGCAGCCGGTGGACGATTACGGTCCACTGTACGCGCCCACCAAGAAGGTCTATCCGCAGAGCGTCTCGGGCACCTTCCGCCGCATCAAATGGGGCCTGATGGGCTTCTGCCTCGGCGTCTATTACTTCCTGCCGTTCGTGCGCTGGAATCGCGGCCTCGGCGCGCCGGACCAGGCGGTGCTGATCGACTTCCCCAACCATCGCTTCTATTTCTTCTTCATCGAGCTGTGGCCGCAGGAGGTGTATTATTTCACCGGCCTGCTGATCATCGCCGCGATCGCGCTGTTCCTGATGAACGCGATCGGCGGCCGCATCTGGTGCGGCTATCTCTGCCCGCAGACGGTCTGGACCGACTTGTTCTATGCCGTGGAGCGCCTGATCGAGGGCGACCGGCGCGAGCGGATGAAGAAGGACGCCTCCAGCGACCCGATGAAGCTGGAGCGCATCTCGGAGCTCGTCCTCAAGCATTCGATCTGGCTGATGATCGCCTGGTGGACCGGCGGCGCCTGGGTGCTGTATTTCAGCGACGCGCCGACGCTGGTCAAAGATCTCGTCACCTTCCAGGGCCCGCCGCTGGCCTATATTTGGATCGCGATCCTGACGGCCACGACCTACACGCTCGCCGGCTTCATGCGCGAGCAGGTCTGCGTCTACATGTGCCCCTGGCCGCGCATCCAGGCGGCGCTGACCGACGAGTGGGCGCTCAACGTCACCTATCGCTATGACCGCGGCGAGAACCGCATGTCGGTGAAGAAGGCCGCCGAGCTGCGCGCGCTGGGTCAGCCGGCCGGCGACTGCATCGACTGCAAGCAATGCGTGGCGGTGTGCCCGACCGGCATCGACATCCGCGACGGCTCGCAGATGGACTGCATCCAGTGCGGCCTGTGCATCGACGCCTGCGACACCGTCATGACCAAGATCGGCCGACCGACGCGGCTGATCGGCTATGACAACGACATCAACATCCACCGCCGCCAGGAAGGCAAGGCGCCGATCTACAAGCTGGTGCGCGCGCGCACCGTCACCTATGCCGCGATCATCGCGGTGGTCGGCGGCGCGATGGTCTACAAGCTCGCGACCCGCTCGCTGCTCGACGTCAACGTGCTGCACGACCGCAACCCGATCGCGATCAAGCTGTCCGACGGTTCGATCCGCAACGCCTATACGGTGCGCGTGCTCAATAAGCACGGCTTCGACCGCGTCATCGCCATCGACATCGAGGGGCCTGTCAACGCGACCGTCCATGTCGTCGGCGCCGACTCGGTGACGCCGGACCGTCCGATGATCGTGGTCGGCCGCGACCAGACCGAGGAGCTGCGGCTCCTGGTCACCGCTCCGGAGGAGAGCAATCCGGAGAAGTCGATCCCGGTGAAGTTCCACATCACCGATATCGGCCTCGGCGTCGTCGCCTCCGCCACCGACAATTTCGTCAGCCCTTGAAGCTTAGGAGCCCGTCCATGGCCAGCCGTTCCCAACCGTCCTTCCAGCTGACCGGACGCATGGTGCTCGCGATGCTGATCGGCTTCTTCGGGCTCGTGATCGGCGTCAACGTCTACATGATGAAGATGGCGATCTCGACCTTGCCCGGCACCGATGTCGACAGCGCCTACACCGCGAGCCTTGGCTACGAGAAGGAGATTGCGGCGGCGCGTGACCAGGAGGCGCGGCGCTGGAAGGTCGAGGCGCATGTCGAGCGGAGCGCTGCTGGCGCGGCCGTCGTGCAGGTCAATGCGCGCGATGCGAGCGGCAATCCGGTCTCCGGCCTGACCTTCCAGGGCCGGCTCGAGCGTCCCGCCGACAAGCGCGCCGATCAGCAGGTCGATCTCGCCGAGGTCGGCATCGGCGTCTATCGCGGCACGGCGGAGGCGATCGCGCCCGGGCAGTGGGATCTCGTGCTCGAAGGTGATTCCAGCGGCCGGCGCATGTTCTTGTCGAAGAACCGCGTGCTGCTGAACTGAAGGATTTCTCGATCATGCACGTGACGCGTGACTTCTCCCACTACGTCAAGGATCTCGGCGCCGGCCTGAAGCACATCGACCTCGCGGTCGAGGGCGTGAGCTGCGCCGGTTGCATGGCCAAGATCGAGCGCGGCCTCTCCGCATTGCCGGACGTGACCCTGGCGCGCGTCAATCTCACCGACCGCCGCGTTGCGCTGGAATGGAAGCAGGGCACGCTCGATCCCGCCAAGTTCATCGATCGCCTCGCCGAGCTCGGCTACAAGGCCTATCCGTTCGAGAAGGCGAGCGCCGAGGCCACCGAGGCCGAGGAATCGCGCTTCCTGCTGCGCTGCCTCGGCGTCGCGGCGTTCGCGACCATGAACGTGATGATGCTGTCGATCCCGGTCTGGTCCGGCAATGTCAGCGACATGCTGCCGGAGCAGCGCGACTTCTTTCACTGGCTGTCGGCTGTCATCGCGCTGCCAGCGGCAGCCTATGCCGGCCAGCCGTTCTTCCGCTCGGCGTGGCGCGCCTTGAAGACCGGTAACGTCAACATGGACGTGCCGATCTGCATCGGCGTGATCCTGGCGTTGGGCATGTCCATCGTCGAGACCTTCCATCACGCCGAGCACGCCTATTTCGACGCCGCGATCATGCTGCTGACCTTCCTGCTGGTCGGCCGCTATCTCGACCAGAACATGCGGCGGCGGACGCGCGCGGTGGCCGGCAATCTCGCCGCGCTGAAGGCGGAGACCGCGACCAAGTTCATCGGTCCTGACGAGATCTCCGAGGTGCCGGTCGCCGCCGTTCGCGCCGGCGATCTCGTGCTGCTGCGGCCCGGCGAGCGCTGCGCCGTCGACGGCGTGGTGGTCGAGGGCCGCTCCGAGATCGACCAGAGCCTGATCACCGGCGAGACGCTGTATGTGCCGGCCGAGCAGGGCACCGCGGTCTATGCCGGCTCGCTCAACATCTCCGGTACTCTGCGCGTCCGTGTCTCCGCCGCTGCGGAAGGCACCTTGCTCGCCGAGATCACGCGCCTGCTCGACACCGCGCTGCAGGCCCGCTCGCGCTACATGCGGCTCGCCGACCGCGCCTCGCGGCTGTATGCGCCCGTGGTGCATGCGACCGCGGCGCTGACCGTGCTCGGCTGGGCGCTTGCGGGGGCGAGCTGGCACGATGCCATCGTCACCGGCATCGCCGTGCTGATCATCACCTGTCCTTGCGCGCTCGGCCTCGCGATTCCGACGGTGCAGACGGTGGCCTCCGGCGCGATGTTCAAGTCCGGCGTGCTGCTCAATGCCGGCGATGCCATCGAACGCTTGGCGGAAGCCGATCACGTTATCTTCGACAAGACCGGCACGCTGACCTTGCCTGAGCTCGAAGTGGTCAACGCCGCCGACATTCCAGCCGACATCTTCTCCGTGGCCGGCCAGCTCGCATTGTCGAGCCATCACCCGGTCGCGGCGGCGGTCGCCCAGGCGGCCAAATCGCGGTCGCCTTTGATGGGCGCCGTCGAGGAGCCGGGGCAGGGCGTCCGTGCCGTCGTCGACGGCGTCGAGATCCGGCTGGGACGTCCGGCTTTCTGCGGGGCTGAGCAGCTCGCCGCCCAGAATGCCGGGCTGGATCCCGAAGCCTCCGTGGTCGCCTTCAGCCGTGGCGATCAGAAATATCTGTTCTCGGTCCGCCAGGGCCTGCGTCCCGATGCGGCGAAGATCGTTGCCGGCCTGCAGCGCCGTGGCATCAACGTCGAGATCCTCTCCGGCGATCGCGAGGCCGCCGTGGCCGCTGCGGCCAAGGCGCTGGGTATCGCCGAATGGCGCGCCGGCGTGACGCCGGCCGACAAGATCGCCCGCGTCGAGGAGCTCAAGCGCGCCGGCGTCAAGGTCATGATGGTCGGCGACGGCATGAACGACGCGCCGTCGCTCGCCGCTGCCCACGTCTCGATGTCGCCGATCTCGGCCGCGCATCTCAGCCAGGCCACCGCCGATCTCGTCTTCCTCGGCCGCCCCTTGGCGCCGGTGCTCGCGGCGATCGACTACGCCCGCAAGGCGCTGCACCTGATGCGGCAGAATCTGTGGCTCGCGGTGCTCTACAACGTCCTCGCCGTACCGCTCGCCATCAGCGGCGTCGTCACCCCACTGATCGCGGCGGCCGCGATGTCGGGCTCGTCGCTCCTGGTGATGCTGAATGCGTTGCGCGCCCGCAAGGTTCGCGAGGAGGCTGCGTCATGGAAGTGATGATCATCCTGGTGCCGCTGGCGCTGGCCCTCGGCCTGGCAGGCCTGGTCGGCTTCCTCTGGTCGCTGAAGAGTGGTCAGTACGAGGATCTCGAAGGCGCCGCCTGGCGCGCCATTGCCGATGATGATGAGCCGGCCGCGCCGGCTCAGCCGGAGGCTGCGCCCTCGCGGCCCTGACCCCCATACCATCCGCGCGAGCGCTGAGACTGTCGCATCGACGGCCCCTGTCGTAACAAGGACGCGGGCCTTGCGAACAGGCCAAGAGCTCACGCGGATGAAGAGGCAGACATGGCCGAGGGCGCCGATACCACGCGCGCGGTGATCGATCGCAGCACGCTTCCCGGACAGGTGGTCCTGGTGCTGCAAGGCGGCGGCGCGCTCGGCGCCTACCAGGCTGGCGTCTACCAGGCCCTCAGCGAGGCGGGCGTCGAGCCGGACTGGGTGATCGGGACCTCGATCGGCGCCATCAATGCGGCCCTGATCGCCGGCAACCCGGTGCATGAGCGCACGGCGCGGCTGCGGGAATTCTGGATGCGGATGCACGCGCGTCCGATCTGGACTCTCCGAACCGCCTCTCCGGAATTTGACGACAGGCTATCCTATTGGGCGACCTTGATGCACGGCATCAGCGGCTTCTTCACGCCCAACGCGCTGGCCCATGCCGGCGATATGTTTCCGCTCGGGCCCGAGCAGGCCGGCTACTACGCGACCGCACCGCTGCGCGAGACGCTGCGGGAGCTGGTCGATTTCGATCTCCTCAACAGCGGCAGCCCCCGCGTGACGGTCGGAGCCGCGCATGTCCGCACCAGCCGCATGCACTATTTCGACAGCCGCGATGGTGCGCTCGATGCCCGCCACATCCTGGCCTCGGGTGCGCTGCCTCCGGCCTTTCCGGCTGTTCGGATCGATGGCGAGCTGTATTGGGACGGCGGCATCCTCTCGAACACGCCGACCGAGGTCGTGTTCGACGACAATCCGCGCCGAGACTCGCTGATCTTCGCGGTCAATCTGTGGAATCCGGAAGGGGCCGAGCCCGCGACCATGGCGGAGGTGTTCAACCGCCATAAGGACGTCCAATATGCGAGCCGCATGGGCAGCCAGATCGCCCGCCAGGAGCAGATTCACCGGCTCCGCCACATCATCAAGGAACTGGCTGCGCGGCTGCCGGAGCAGGCCCGCAACGATCCGGCGATGCGCGAGCTCGCGAGCTATGGCTGCCAGACGCGGATGCATGTCGTGCAGCTACAGGCGCCACGGCTCGATCGGGAGAGCCACACCAAGGATATCGACTTCAGCGAGCGCGGCATCACCGCGCGCTGGCGCGCCGGTTATCAGCAGACCCGATCTGTGCTGGAGCGGATGCCCTGGACGGGTGAGTTCGATCCGCTGGCTGGCGTGGTGCTGCACGACCCCCAAGTTGTGACCGCAGCCGCTGCCGAATGACGGTTGAACCGCATCAGGCAAGCCCGAGCCTTTATTGAACTGATCCGCATCCCGATACCAGCGAGCAAGATGTAGTTTAAGGGATTAGTCGCCATTCGTTCTTAATCATTGTGGCGCGGCAGCGGTGTCGCGGTGCGTAGTTGCGGCCACATCAGGAGTCGCAGCGCGGCAGAACATGATCGATTGGGAATGACCGATGTCTGACCTTGCGACGATGCAGAGCGATCCTCTTCACCGGGAGGCTGGGGCGGTCAGTCTCAAATGGAAGATCCTGGCCGGAAATCTGCTCACCGGCTTTTTTGCCATGGCCTTTGCCTGCGTGCTCGCGTGGAGCAGCTGGGGCGATCTGGGCAAGCGTGAGCAGGCGGCGCGGGTTCTCGATGCGTTCGAGCTGGTGATGAAGGTGAACGCCCAGATCCCGCTCGAACGAAACGTGTGGAATGTGCTGGCTGCTCCGGCGCCCCTTTCGACTGAAGATGCCGCCAAGCTGGATCAGTCGGTTGCGAGCACCGACGAGATGCTCGGCCGGGCCAAATCGTCCACCAAGGCGGCCGGATTATCGACGAAGAACATCGAGGCGGCCGAGCAGACTCTGCGCAGTGTTCGCTCTGCGGCGCGTGCCGCCGCGGTGCTGCCTGCAGCGCAGCGGCCGGCCAACATCCAGGTGACCACGATCGACGGCCTCGGGCGTGCCGGCGAGTCGCTGACCGCAGCCATCGATGAGGCCGCGATCGAGCTCGTGCGCACCGGCGGCGATGTCGAAAACCTGTTGCCGTCGGCGCAGCTGGCGCAGCTCTCGCAGTCGATGCGCACGGTGAACGGCGCCCGGTCCGCGGTGCTGCGCTTCTTCATTCAAAACATCGGCTGGACGCCGGTCCGGCTCTCCGAGGTGACCGAGACCAGCGGCCAGGTCACGCTGCTGTGGCAGCAGATCGAGCTGGCCGCGCGCAGCATTCGTGATACGCCGGAGGTCTCGGCCGCGCTCGAGCATGTCCGCTCGACCTTGATGGGCGACGGCGAGCGCCGCTACCGGCAGATCGTCGCGGCTGCGCGTGACGGCCAGCCGTCCCCGATCAGCGTGGACGAGTGGGGGCGCTGGACCTCGCCGATGCTGAACAACGTGAACGTGCTGCGCGATGCGGCGCTGAAGTCGGCGCATCAGTCGATCGATCGGGCCATCGGTGCTGCGCAGCTGCGTCTGTTCATCGCGCTCGGCGTGCTGCTGCTGGTTGCGCTCGTGTCGATCGCGGTGGTCATCGGCGTCGTCCGCGGCGTCATCGGCCCGCTGGTCGGCCTGACCGGCGTGACCCTGCGTCTCGCCAATGGCGAGCTCAGCGCCGACATTCCGAACGATACCCGCAAGGACGAGATCGGCGCCATGGCGCGCGCGCTCAAGATCTTCAAGGATGCCCTCATCGCCAAGAAGGAATCCGACGAGGCGGCGCAGCGCGACGCGCAGGCGCAGATCGATCGCGCCCGCCGGCTCGATACGCTGACCCGCAATTTCGAGGCGACGATCGCCGACATCGTCAACACGGTGTCCTCGGCGGCCTCTGGCCTCGAGACCTCGGCGGATACGCTGACCGGAACGGCGAACCGCTCGAAGGAGCTGAGCACGGTCGTGGCGGCGGCGTCGGAGGAGGCCTCTGCCAACGTCCAGTCGGTGGCCTCCGCCACCGAGGAGCTGTCCTCCTCGGTCACCGAGATCAGCCGTCAGGTGCAGACCTCGGCCCGCATGGCGGGCGATGCCGTGCAGCAGGTGCGCCAGACCAACAGCCGGGTCGCCGAGCTGTCGCAGGCGGCCGCGCGCATCGGCGACGTCGTCGAGCTCATCAACACGATTGCCGGCCAGACCAACCTGCTGGCGCTCAACGCCACCATCGAGGCGGCGCGCGCCGGCGAGGCCGGCCGCGGCTTCGCCGTGGTCGCGACCGAGGTCAAGGCGCTGGCGGAGCAGACCGCCAAGGCCACCGACGAGATCTCGCAGCAGATCTCCGGCGTCCAGGCGGCGACGCAGGAATCGGTCAACGCGATCCAGGCGATCAGCTCCACGATCGAGCGCCTCGCCGAGATCGGCGCCGCGATTGCGGCAGCGGTCGAGGAGCAGGGCGCGGCGACGCAGGAGATCTCCCGCAACGTGCAGCAGGCGGCGCACGGCACTCAGCAGGTCTCCTCCAACATCACCGACGTGCAGCGCGGCGCGGCCCAGACCGGTTCCGCCTCCGCCGAGGTGCTGTCCTCGGCCAAGTCGCTCGCCGGCGATAGCAACCGCCTCAAGCGCGAGGTCGGCAACTTCCTCGAAGCGGTGCGCGCGGCGTAATCGGCCGCACGGCCCAGACGAAAAAGCGTCGCAGACGAAAAAGCCCGGGCCAAGGCCCGGGCTTTTTGTTGCTCAGATGACCAAGCGTCGTGATCAGGACGCCAGCATCTTGCGGTACAGCGCGTTGTAGCAGGCGGCCGACAGGTCCCAGCTGAACGAGCGCGCCATCGCCGACAGCCGCATGGCGTTCAACTGCTCGGTGCGCTTGAAGGCGGAGAAGGCGCGCTTGACGCCGCCGAGGAACGACTCCGCCGACGGCTTCTCGAACAGGAACCCGGTCTCGCCGTCGGTGATGGTCTCCGCCAGGCCTCCCGTCTGGTGGCCGATCGGCAGCGAGCCGAAGCGCTGGGCATACATCTGGCTGAGGCCGCATGGCTCGAACCGCGACGGCATCAAAGTGAAGTCGCTGCCGGCGAAGATGCGCCGGGCCTGGGCATCGTTGAAGCCGATGGCCACGCCGATCGCGTCGGGACGGCGGCGATGGGCATCCATCAGCGCGCGCTCGATCGCGGGCTCGCCGGTGCCGGTGACGACGATCTGGCCGCCGGCGCCGACGATCTCGTCGGCCGCCTCCAGCACGAGATCGATGCCCTTCTGATGCACCAGCCGCGCCACGATGCCGAACATCGGGCCGCGCGACACCGCCAGCCCGAACTGCTTGCGGACGTAGTCGGCATTTGCCTTCTTGCCGTTCCAGTCGCCGGCGGCGAAGGGCTGCGCGAGCTGCTGGCAGTAGCGGGGATCCCAGCTCTCGTCGATGCCGTTGAGAATGCCGGTCAGCTCATGCGCATTGGAGCGCTGCCGCAGCAGGCCCTCAAGGCCGCAGCCGAGCTCCGAGGTCGTGATCTCCTTGGCATAGGTCGAGCTGACGGTGGTCAGATGCGACGCATAGACCAGGCCGCCCTTGAGGAACGACAGCTTGTCGTAGAACTCGAGCCCGTCGATGTGGAACGAGGATTCCGGCGCGCCGATCCGGCGCAGCGACTCCCGCGGGAACAGGCCCTGATAGGCAAGATTGTGGATGGTGAGGATCGACGGCACATCGACGCCGCGCCACGCCAGATAGGCCGGCACCAGCGCGGCCTGCCAGTCATTGGCATGCACGAGGTCCGCTGCCCAGCTCGTGTCCAGCGTGCCTGCTGCGAGCTCGGCCGCTGCCGCGGCGAGACGGCCGAATCGGACGTCGTTGTCCGCCCAGTCCTTGCCGTTCTCGTCGCCGTAAGGGTTACCCGGCCGGTCGTACAGCTCGTCGCAGAGCAGGACATAGACCGGCAGGCCGTCGCGCGTCGATGAGCGGCCGAGAGCGCATCCCGGCATCTCTGCCAGCGGCGCGCAGTGGCCGACGATCTCGATGTGAGTGAGTTGCTCGATCACGTCCCGGTAGCCGGGCAGCATGATCCTAACGTCGGTGTGAGAGCGCAGTGCCCGGGGAAGTGCTGCGGAAACCGCAGCCAGTCCGCCCACCCGGACGAAATCGTCCATTTCGGTCGTAACGAACAGAACCCGCAAGAGATGTCCTCGATCAAGCCCCATGTTCGTCCTATGCAAGAAAGGGTCCAAATTCAGCCATCAACAAAAAGCGATGCCGCAGCGCCGCGAAAGGCCAAACGCGCTCGACCTCGATTGGTTCGATCTGGACAAGACGGGCACGGCGTCCGATGGCTTACGCTTCATGAATGCGAGTACGGGCTGGCCTTCTGCCACGTCCGGCACAGAAGAAACGCCGACAAGAGGGAGCTGCACGCGTGAGTCTAGATCGAGAGCATGAGAGCCGTTTGACAGGATGCTTCGAGAGCCTGCGCGTGCTGGACTTTTCGACCACCATCGCCGGCCCGCATTGTGCCCGCATGCTCGCTGATATGGGTGCGGAGGTGATCAAGATCGAGTCAGCCGAAGGTGAAACCATGCGCACCCGGCCGCCAATGCGGCATGGCTGCTCCACCGCTTTCGGTCAGCTCAACGTCGGCAAGAAGAGTGTCGTGCTGGATCTCAAATCGAGCGAAGGCGTCGAGGCCGTGCGTCGGCTGGTCGCATCCGCTGATATCCTTGTCGAGAATTTTCGGCCCGGCGTGATGCAGCGGCTCGGACTCGACTATGCCGCCTTGAGTGCACTCAGCCCGCGGCTGATCTACTGCTCGATCTCAGGCTACGGCCAGACCGGCCCGTCGGCGGAACTTCCAGCCTACGCGCCCGTGATCCACGCCGCCTCCGGCTATGACATGGCGCATCTCGCCTATCAGCCAGGGCGCGACCGGCCGGATTATTGCGGCATCTATCATGCCGACGTGGTCACCGGGACCTACGCCTTCGGCGCCATCGCCTCCGCGCTGTATCAGCGCGAGCGCATCGGCCGCGGCCAGCACATCGACTGCTCGATGCTGGAATCGATGCTGAGCCTGACCTTGAACGAGATCCAATGGTCGCAATTTCCGGTGGTGCAGCCGTCGCGGCCGACCTTCGGCCCGGCGGCGTGCCGCGATGGCTATGTGATGATCGCGATCGCCAGCGAGAAGACGTTCCAGAACCTGATGGGGGTGATCGGCCATCCCGAATGGACCAGTGATGCCCGTTTCGCCAGATATTCCGACCGGCGGGCTAATTGGGGCGCGCTGATGGATGGCGTCGAAGCGTGGTCGGGCCGGCTCAGCGTCGCCGACTGTGTCGCGGCCTTGAACGCCGGCGGTGTGCCGAGCTCGGCCTATCGCAGCGTCGCCGAGGCGCTGGCCGATCCGCAGATCGCGCATCGTGGCGCGCTGGCGGAGGTCGAGGATGACGCCGGCACCTTCAAGGTCGTCAACCTGCCGTTCCGGATGTCGGAGGCGAAGGTCGCAGCCGGATCGCGCTCGGCCCGTCTCGGCGAGCACACTGCTGATGTCCTGCGCGAGGCGGCTGCGATGGCGCCGGACAAAGGCTGACACGCGCTGACGCAAAACGCTGCAGGGCTGCCATGAATGCGCGCCATGCGCGCGGCCTTGCTGCTCCCCACGTTTCCGGCCAATGTTCCTGATATCGCAAGAACAGTCCGGATCCGCCGGACGCGCTCGTGCCGGGAGGAGATGTCGAGGTCGGCTTGCGCCAGCGCAAGCCGTCGTCCGCGTGGCCCGTCACGACGCCGTCCGGTCCCGCCAGCTCACCGGACTACGGGAGTGAAACCATGAAGAGCTTCAAGGTCACCGATTTCAACGCGCCGCTGACCGAAATCGACGAGCCGACGCCGCAGCCCTTCGGCAAGCAGGTGCTGATCAAGGTGAAGGCGGCCGGCGTCTGCCACAGCGACCTGCACATCTGGGAAGGCGGCTATGATCTCGGCCACGGCCGCAAGCCGCTGTCGCTGAAGGATCGCGGCGTGTCGCTGCCGCGGACCATGGGGCATGAGAGCGCCGGCGAGATCGTGGCGTTCGGTCCCGATGTGACGGAGGCGGAGAAGGGCGGCCTGAAGGTCGGCGACGTCGCGCTGGTCTACCCTTGGATCGGCTGCGGCAAATGCGCCACCTGCCTGGCCGGCGACGAGAACATGTGCCTGAAGCCGGCCTCGCTCGGCGTCTATTGCGACGGCGGCTATGCCGACCACATGACGGTGCCGCATCCGCGCCACCTGATCGACCTCAAGGGTCTCGATCCCGTGACCACCGCGCCCTACGCCTGCTCGGGCGTGACCACCTACAGCGCGCTGAAGAAGGTCGAGAAGGACTTTGATACGCCGATCGTGATCTTCGGCGCCGGCGGCCTCGGCCTGATGGCGCTGTCGCTGTTGAAGGCGATGGGCGGCAAGGGCGCCATCGTGGTCGACATCGATGCGCGCAAGCGCGAGGCGGCGCTGGCTGCCGGCGCGCTCGCCGCGGTCGACGGCAAGGCGCCCGACGCGCTGGAGCAGCTCAACAAGGCGGCCGGCGAGCCGATTCGGGTGGTGATCGACCTGGTCGGCAATGCCGCCACCGCCCAGCTCGGCTTCGATTGCCTGACCAAGGGCGGCAAGCTCGTCATCGTCGGCCTGTTCGGCGGCGGCGCGCCCTGGGCGCTGCCGCTCATTCCGATCAAGGCGGTGACGATCCAGGGCAGCTATGTCGGCAATCTCCGCGAGACCAAGGAGCTGCTCGACCTCGTCCGCGCCAAGAACATCGCGCCGATCCCGGTCACCCCGATGCCGCTCGCCAAGGCCAACGACGCCCTGCGCGACCTGCAGAAGGGCCAGCTCGTCGGCCGCGCCGTGCTGACGCCGTAGTGGTAGCTCTCTCCTTTCGTCATTGCGAGGAGCGAAGCGACGAAGCAATCCAGAGTCTCAACCTCGGCCCTGGATTGCTTCGCTTCGCTCGCAATGACGGCGCTAACTCACTACGGACGTGAAGAAAAACATGCCATCCACCAACGCCCTCCACATCGCAGTCCTTCCCGGCGACGGCATCGGGCCGGAGGTCATGGCGCCCGCTCTTGAAGTATTACGTAAGGTCGAGGCCAAGGCCGGCCTGTCGCTCCGCTTTACCGAGGCCCAGGCCGGCGCCAACAACTATCTCGCGACCGGCGTCTCGATTGCCGAGTCGACGATCCGGCTGTGCGAGGACGCCGATGCCATCCTGCTCGGCGCCTGCGGCCTGCCGTCGGTGCGCTATCCCGACAACACCGAGATCGCGCCGCAGATCGAGCTGCGCTTCCATTTCGATCTCTATGCCGGGGTGCGGCCGGCGCGGTTGATCCCGGGCGTGCCGAGCCCGATCGTCGGCGCCGCCGAGCGCGGCATCGACTTCGTCGTCATCCGCGAATCGACCGAGGGCCTGTTCGCCTTGATGGGCAAAGGTGTGGTGACACATGAGGAGGCGCGCGAGACCCTCGTCATCACCCGCAAGACCTCCGAGCGCCTCTTCAACTTCTCCTTCAAGCTCGCCGAGCGGCGCCGCGCGCGTGGCCGCCCGGGTACGTTAGGCTGCGTCGACAAGGCCAATGTGTTCAAGGCCTTCGCCTACTTTCGCAAGATCTTCGACGAGGTCGCGGAGCTTCATCCTGACGTGAGGACGGAGCGGCTCTACATCGATGCCTGCGCGCTGATGCTGGTGAAGCGTCCCTGGCATTTCGACGTGCTGGTCACCGAGAACATGTTCGGCGACATTCTCTCCGATCTCGCCGCCGGCCTCGTCGGCGGCATGGGCATGGCGCCCTCGGCCGACATCGGCGATCGCCATGCCGTCTTCCAGCCCTGCCACGGCACCGCACCTGACATCATGGGGCAGGGCAAGGCCAACCCGACCGCGATGATCCTGTCGGCGGCGATGATGCTCGACTGGCTGGCCGACACACGGGGGATCGAGGGTGCCGCCGAGGCGGCGCAGCGGATCGAGCAGGCGGTCGACAAGGTTTACGCCGCCGGCCTCAAGCCGTTCGAGTTCGGCGGCCGCGCCGGCACGATCGACGTGACCAAGGCGGTGCTGGAGGCGCTCTAGAGCATGATCCGGAAAAGTGGAAACCGGTTTTCCGAAAAGATCATGCTCAAACAAACAGGTTAGATCATGATGCGTTTCCGTCGAAACGCATCATGATCTAGCGTCCCTTGAAGGCCGGCTTGCGCTTCTCCATGAAGGCGCGCCGGCCTTCGCGAAAATCCTCCGAATCCATGCAGGCGTCGCCGATCCGCTTGATCGCCTCCATGTCGCGGCGGCTCTCGTCCTTGAGCACCTGGCGATGGTGATCTTGGCGGCCTGCACCGCCAAGGGCGCATTGCCGGCAATGGTGCGGGCGATCTCGAGCGTCGCGGGCATCAGCTCATCCACCGGCATGGTCCGGTCGACCAAGCCGATCCGCAGCGCCTCCGTGGCGTCGATCCGCTGGCCGGTATACAGCAGCAGCCGTGCCTGCGACGGCCCGACCAGCGACACCAGGTTGCGCAGGCCGTCATAGCCATAGGCGATGCCGAGCTTGGCGGCGGGGATGCCGAACTGGCTGTCATCCGAGGCAAAGCGCATGTCGGCGAGCATGGCGATCTGCAAGCCGCCGCCGAGGCAGAAGCCGCGGATGCAGGCGATCGTCGGCTTGGGGTAGGTCGCGAGCAGGGCGCGCTGGGCGGCGCTGCGCTCGGCATAGGTCTCCGAGGCCGCGGCGTTGTGACGGCTCTGCTCGAACTGGCTGATGTCGGCGCCGGACACGAACGCCTTGCCACCGGCGCCGGTCAGCACCACGACGCGGATCTCGGGATTATCGCGCAAGGCTGTGAGCGCCTCGCCAAGGCCCTGCCACATCTCCAGCGACATCGCATTGCGCTTGTCGGGATTGTTGAAGGTGACGATGCCGACGCGGTCGTCGACGGAGACGAGGATCGTGCCCTCGGCGAAGGCGGCGGACGATTGCGGCATGGCGGGGGAATCCGGGACGACAGGGCTTTCAGCCCATGCTTCACCGCGCCAGGGGTGTCGTCAACGCAGATCAAGGCATATGAGACGCGCAGGTGACGCGCCGGCACGCCGCCACTTCCTATGACGGCAGATGAGGCTGATAAAGGTGACGAAGCCTCGGACCGCGCAGCCATTGCTGGGCGGACTCGAAAGGCCGGGGCATCGGTCGATCGGCCTAGCAGGCCGACGCCGTGAACTCGCCCGAGCCGGCTGAGCGCCTGGCGCCCCCAAGTTGCGCCCTCGAGCGAAGATGGCCCATATCCATCACGAGCAGGCCTGTCAGACGGCCTCGCTTACTCTTCGTTGGCAGCGATCGATTCCATCAGGGACACCAGCTGACGTTGCACCGTCTGGTCCTTGATCTTGCTGTAGGCACGCAGCAACCGCAGGCTGAAGGCGGAGTCCAGGAACAGGAGGCTCTCGACCTCGCGCGCCTTGTTGTCGCCGTCATAGAAGAACGTCACGGGCACGTCGAGCGCGGTGGCGATCTGCTGAAGACGCGCAGCGCCGACCCGGTTGACACCCTTCTCGTACTTCTGGACCTGCTGGAAGCTGACGCCGAGCTTTTCGCCGAGCTCTGCCTGCGAGATCTTCTGCTCCACACGCCGCAGGCGAATGCGCTTGCCAAGCTCGATGTCGGGCTTGCCGGCGCTGCGTTGCTTCATCTTCTTTGCCGCTGATTTATTCATACTGATTTTACCGTCCTTCCGTCGGAAAG
This sequence comes from Bradyrhizobium sp. USDA 4353, assembly GCF_054063215.1. Taxonomy (NCBI): domain Bacteria; kingdom Pseudomonadati; phylum Pseudomonadota; class Alphaproteobacteria; order Hyphomicrobiales; family Nitrobacteraceae; genus Bradyrhizobium; species Bradyrhizobium sp. USDA 4353. The sequence goes on along the minus strand of NZ_JBSSGB010000001.1, from coordinate 6,719,049 downwards.
CCCCCGAATAGATGGGTCAGGGGTTCACCCATATATACTGTTTTAAGTTGCTGTGGATGAATGAATTCGTCTTTAAACCACGGGTATTTGCCAGGGTTAAAAGCCTCCACAAGCCAGTCGATCATATGGCGCACCCTAGGGATGCGCCCGGTGGTGGCGTGGTACGACAACCAGATGTCGTAGGACCATTTGAGGTCGACCTCCAGGGGGACGATCTTCCCGCCCAAGGCGCTCGCATAGGTTGGGAATACGCCGATACCGGCGCCGTGAGCGACGGCCCAATAATTGGCACTGGAGACATTGGTGGTCATCGCGATCAGGTCACGCTGCTCGTAGCCGGGGAAGATGGTCGCGAAAGCTGCATTCGCCGCCGCCTCATCCGCAACTTGCAGAACCAACCGGTGTTTCACCAGCTCGTCAATCGTCTTCGGCGTGCCATACGTTTCGAGATATTTCTCGCTGGCAAAGCACATCAGGTGCATGCGGCCGAGCCGGACCAGCTTGACGTCGAGCGCCGCCGGCCGCGACAAATGAATGGCGACGTCGGCCTCGTGACGCGACACGTCGGCCGAGCGCATCGCGCAGTACAGGTCGACCATCACGTTTGGGAAGCTCTGCTGGAATTCCACCAGACGCGGCGCGAGCCAGAACGTGCCGAGGCCCTCGGTGACGGCGACGCGGACCTCGCCGGATGCCGCGCCCGCAAGCCCGTCGCCGGCGCGCAGCAGCTCGAAGGAGGCGGCTTCCATGCGCTCGACCGCCGAGACCACCAGCGCGCCTTCGTCGGTCAGTCGCGCGCCGTGAACGTCGCGCGTGAACAGCGTCGCGCCGATCTGCCGCTCGAAATCATCGATGCGCCGGCGGACCGCGTTGATCGAGAGCGTCAAGCGTTCGGCGGCGGAGCGGAAGCTGCCGGCCCTGACCACCTCGAGGAAGATCCGCGCAGCATCCCAATCGGTGAGACTGGCCAGCGTCGATTTGCTGAGCGCGGCCTTGGCCGGCGCGGCGCGACTCGTTGTCGAACGCGCAGGCGCCTTGCCTGATGCAGGGCCGTTCGTGGCGTCGTCGCGCGCCTGGGCTCCGCCGGTACCTGAAGCAGCAGACGCATCGTCATGCGCGGCCGGCGCCAGGGTGACCTGCTGGGTCACCTGGGGGGCAACTGACTCCTGGCGTTCCTCCTGAGGAACGCCCCGTTCCGCCGCAACGCGCATACAAGCTCTCTCCGCCTGCTAGAGTGACACCGATGAACTACGGAACATGGCGGCGTTTGCGCCATGGGATTGGTTGAGACATTGACGCGCGAGATGAGTCTTTCGACCTCTCACATTTGCAGCATGGTCTTACCACCTGCAGATGCGCAGGGGTACACACCATGTATGCCAGGGACACGCTTAGCGCGAATCATTCCGCACAGCGATGGTTTTTGCGTCGACCACAGCGAAATGGTATTCGAAGAAGACCCTGCGTCATGCTATCTTGATGAATGGATGGTGGCGCTGACTCATCGAATCCCTGTGTTCGACGTTGCGTCTTCCTGTGGTCACGCGCGCAGAGGCCGGTGGGTCGGCTTCGGACGAGGCGCACGGCAAAGCCGCAGGCGGAGCGCGGACGGGGAGCAACAGATGACGTATTGGAAAGCCATCCGCGAGTCGGGATTTGCTCGGCTCCATCTCGCCGCACGCTAAAACGGAACGACGCCCGTGGCCCATTCAGATGACCAAATGCTTGCAGTGCTCGCGTCCTTGGAGCAATGCCGCGCGACCCTCGTCGCGACCGGCAATCGCGAATCGGCGCATTTGATTTCGGTGGCGATCCTCGATCTGCGCATGAAGCTGAACAGCTTGAGCGAAGATGATCTGAAGTCGCTGTGCGATGAAATGGTCCAATCTGACAACCCGGACAAGCTGCGCGATCCGAAGCTGCAGCCGGGCCAGCGCCGTCAGCCGCTGCTGCGAGTGGTCAAGTAGCATAGTTCGTTATGTGCACAAAGGTGCATTTGGCGCATTCGTGATATGCCGTGATCGCGCTGTGATGGCGCGACCGGTGGACCTCCGGACCGTGCGCTGGTCTGTCCAAAGGGCATCCTCTTCGGCAAATTGCGAGCTTATCCGGCAATTCTTATGGGGCCGGGCGACGCGCGCGGTCTGATCGCTCCAGCTCGACGGCTGCCTTCAGTCCCGTTGCTTCGCCGACGACGCCGTAACTTCGGCGCCTCTGTTGCGTATTCCCGGCATCGGCGGCATGAAGCGTCGGGCCCCCGGCGTCAGGACGCTGCTCACGGGGCGTATCGCGGGACTTGCATGATTCAGAACGTATCGATTCCGGCGGCCTTCATCGCCGGCCTGGTGAGCTTCCTGTCGCCCTGCGTCCTGCCGCTGGTTCCGCCTTATCTGGTGTATCTCACCGGCGCCACGATCGAGCATATCGAGAGCGAGGAGCCGCCCGCGGCGTCGCGCCGCGCGGTGATGCTGTCCGCGGCACTGTTCGTGCTAGGCTTCTCGACCGTGTTCGTGATGCTGGGCGCGAGCGCCTCGGAGATCGGCCGGCAGCTTCGCACCTGGTCGGCCGAGCTGTCCATTTTGGCCGGCGTCATCATCATCATCATGGGCCTGCACTTCCTCGGTCTGACCCGGATCGGCATCCTGATGCGCGAGGGGCGGCTGCCGATCCCGAAGCCGGTAAGCCTGTGGGGCGCCTATGTCATGGGGCTGGCCTTCGCGTTCGGCTGGACGCCGTGCATCGGGCCGATCCTCGCCGCGATCCTTTCGATTGCTGCGTCCAAGGCCTCGGTGGCCGAAGGAGCCTGGCTGCTCGCCATCTACTCAGCGGGCCTCGGCATTCCGTTTCTGGTTGCCGCCTTCATGATCGAGCAGTTCTCGGCTCTGTTCATGCGGATGCGCGGCCACCTGGTGAATGTCGAGCGGGCCATGGGCGTGCTGATGATCGCCACCGGCATCGGCTTCCTGACCGGCTCCGTATCGACCTTCAGCATCTGGCTGCTCGAGACCTTCCCGGCGCTGCAGAGGTTCGGCTGAGCGCCGCAATGCGGCTCAGTCGTCGAGCTTGCAACTGATGGTGTAGACGACGCCGGGCGGCAGGAAGTCGACGGTGGCCTCGCCGCCGAGCTGGTCGCGCGCTGACCGTTCGATCAGGCGCGAGCCGAAGCCGCGCTGGATCGGCGCCGACACCACCGGCCCGCCGGTTTCCCGCCAGACCAGGCGCAGCCGTGCCGGCAGCTTCTTCGCCGCATCCGCCGGTGTGAACTCCCAGGACAGATCGACCGTGCCGGTGTCGTTGGACAGCGCGCCATATTTGGCGGCGTTGGTCGCGATCTCATGCACGATCATCGACAGCACGACCGCGAGTCGCGGCGACAGCGCGACCTTCGGGCCGGCGATCCTGATCCGCTCGGGATTGTTCAACTGGTAAGGCTTGAGCACGCGGCCGATCACGTCCTCGAGCTCGGAGCCCTGCCATTTCTCCTTGCTGAGCAGGTTGTGCGCTTCCGCCAGCGCACCGAGCCGGCCTTCGAACTTCTCGCGCTCATGGCGGCTGGCGCTGCGGAAGGTCTGAACTGCAATCGCCTGCAGGATCGCCAGCGTGTTCTTGACGCGATGGTTGAGCTCCTCGATCAGCAGGTCGTGCAGCATCTCGGCGCGCGCGATCGTGGTCGCCATCCGCACCGCGAAGGCCAGGCCAATCGCCAGCATGATGCCGCCGATCAGGCTGGTGATGGCGAGGTTGCGCCACAACGGCGCGACCAGCGAGGTCTCGGTGATCCCCGCGCCGATGATCCAGCCGGTCAAGGTGGAATGGGTGAAGCTCGACAGCAGCGGCAAGCCCTCCAGCGAGGTGCTCGACAGCGTCGCCTCATGCTCGCTCATCATGCGGTCGATCACCGTCGGCGACGCCTTCTTGCCGATCGTCGCCGCCGGATTGGGGACGCGCGCAAACACCGTGGCCTGGCGGTCGAGCAGCGACAACGTCCAGTCGGCGCTCGGCAGCTGCTTGTCCAGGATGGTCTGAAACATCGCGATCGGCGGGCTGAAGGAAATGTCGTAGATGACCTCGCCGTCGCGAAACACCGGCACCTCGACGGTGACGATCAGGCTCTTCTTCACGATGCCGTAGAACAGGTCGGAATATTGCGGCTGGCGCGTCTCGAACACCCGCCGGGTGATCTCGCGGTTGCTGCGCAGCGGCAGGTGCGCCGTGTCCGTCGTGGCCGAGGAGAACAGCTGGTGTCCCTCGCGGTCGGCAACCAGGATGGTGCCGTCCTTGCCGTACTGCTCGAGGAAGCCCATCGCGATCGGACGGAAGCGATCGAAATCGCCGCTCTTCAAGGCATCCGTGAGGGCCAGCACCTGGATGCCGCCGGTCATGCGCTGCATCTCGGCATCGAGCGTAAGGCGGATGCTGCGCACCGTATCGAGCACGCGCTGCCGCGCCTCGTTGCGGTCCTGCATGTAGTTGTGGAAGACGATCCCGCCCGCGAACAGGATGAGCGGCAACGTGGTCCCCGCGACCAGAAGCGCAAGCCGGACAGGCAGGGAAAGCTTCGGCACGGATGCCCCGTTGGTGGCGTTCGCGATCGCCGTGCCGCGCCGGGGAAGGACAGATACGAAGGCGCGCAGGGTAACGCGAGTGGATATCAGGCTGTGGCGGGCGCATTCGCAATTGCTTGCGATAACGGCCGTTCACCTCCGTATCAGCATAGGAGCCCGGCACGTGCGCGCCAAGCTCAATGCATCACGATCCCTCGGTTCCTGCAGCGGCTTTCGCGCCACAGCAACTCCGAGAGCGTGATCCGGAAATGTGGAAACCGGTTTTCCGAAAAGATCATGCTCAAACAAAGACATAGGATCATGATGCGTTTCCGCCGAAACGTATCATGATCTACACATTGCTCTCGCTGATCGCGGCATACACCATCGAGCGCAGCTCGCGCCGGATGGGGTAGGCGCTCGACGGCAGCACCTGGGTCATGAAGATCGTGATCAGCTCTTCCGCCGGATCGATCCAGAACGCGGTCGAGGCGGCGCCGCCCCAGGCGTACTCGCCCGCGCTGCCGGCGATCAGCGTCTTGGCCGGGTCCATCGTCACCGAGAAGCCCAGGCCGAAGCCGATGCCGTTATAGGCGGCCTCAGCAAACATCGAGCGCGACAGCGCCGGCAGGTCGACGCCGCCCGGCAGATGGTTCGAGGTCATCAGCTTCAACGTTTTCGGCCCGAGCAGCCTGACGCCGCCGAGCTCGCCGCCATTGATCAGCGCGCGGCAGAAGGTGAGATAGTCCGCCGTCGTCGCGCACAGGCCGCCGCCGCCGGAGATGAAGTCGGGCGGGCTGAGGAACGTGCTGGTGGCGGGATCGTCCTGTAACGTCAGGCCGCCCTTGCGGTCGGCGGCGTGGAACGACATCATGCCGGCGGGATCGGCCGAATAGCACGCCGCCAGCCGATGCGCCTTGGCGGCGGGGACATGGAAGTCGGTATCCGCCATGCCCAGCGGATCGAAGATGCGTTCTTTCAGAAACTGCTCGAACGGCTTGTCGGCGATCTTGCCGACGAGATAGCCGACCACGTCGGTCGAGACCGAGTAGTTCCAGGCCTCGCCCGGCGAGAACTCCAGCGGAATCTTCGCAAGGTCATCGATCATCGATTGCAAGGTGCCGGCCTTCTCGACCGCGCCGATCTTGGCGTCGCGATAGGCCGCATCGACGTTGGAGCGCTGCTGGAAGCCGTAGGTCAGTCCCGACGTGTGGCGCAGCAGGTCGACGATCAGCATCGGCCGCGTCGGCGGCCGGCTGATGAAGGCCGGCGCCGTGCCCGCGACGAACACGCCGAGATTCTTCCACTCCGGAATATACTTCGCGACCGGCTCGTCGAGTGCGACCTTGCCTTCCTCGACCAGCATCATGAAGGCGACCGAGGTGATCGGCTTGGTCATCGAATAGATGCGGTAGATCGTCTGGTCCGTCACCGGCACCTTGCGCTCGACATCGGCGTAGCCGAGCGAGCTCTGGTGCACGATCTTGCCGCGGCGATAGACCATCAGCTGCGTGCCGGGGAAGCGGCCGGCGTCGACATAGCGCTGCTGCAGATGCGCATCGATCCGATCGAGCGCGGCTTTCGACATGCCGACGGTGTCGGGCGAGGCAGGTGTCGGGGCGAGCATCGGGACGTCTCCGCTGTGATCTGGTTTTTCGAGGACTCGCGCGCGCATCACGCGCACGGCCATTTGAGCCGGGTGATAGCCGAAAAACGCCCCACTTCCAATGGCAAGGCTGGGATGCCTCGTGTACCCTTTGCGCAGGGAGGATCTGCCATGACGCAATTCAACGAGACGGAGCTGACCGACGCGGTCGTCGCGAGCTTCGACGGCGCGCCGGATCCGCGCGCCAGGTTCCTGCTGCAGGAGCTCGTCAAGTCGCTGCACGACTATGTGCGCCGGACCCATCTCACATTCGACGAGTGGGGGGCCGCGATCGACTTCCTCACCCGCACCGGGCAGACCTGCACCGCGAGCCGGCAGGAGTTCATCCTGCTGTCCGACGTGCTCGGCGTGTCGATGCTGGTCGACGCCATCAATCACCGCGACAGGGCAGGGGCGACGGAGACCACCGTGCTCGGCCCGTTCTATGTCGGCGAGCACAAGGTCACGCCTCATGGCGCCGACATCTCGGCGGACCTGAAGGGCGAGAAGATGTTCGTGCAGGCCCGCGTCACCGATCTCTCCGGCGCGCCGTTGGTGGGCGCGGCGGTCGATGTCTGGCATGCCGACGACGAAGGCTTCTACGATTCGCAGCGGCCTGACTATGCCTCCGACGGTCCGTCGTCGCGGGCGCGCTTCATCACCGATGTTGACGGACGCTTCTTCTTCCGCACCATCCTGCCGTGCAGCTATCCGATCCCGACCGACGGTCCGGTGGGGCAGATGATCGTGGGCACCGGGCGCCATCCGATGCGGCCGGCCCATGTGCACTTCCTGGTCGACGCCAAGGGCCATGAGCCGCTCGTCACTCATGTCTTCATCGGTGGCGACGAATATCTCGACAGCGACGTGGTGTTCGGCGTGAAGGATGAGCTGATCGCGCAAGTCGAGCAGCGCACCGATCCCGTGATGCCCGACGGCAAGCTCGCGGCGGCGCCCTGGCATCTGATGACCTACGAATTCCGCATGAAGCCCGGGGCCGGCGTCGCCCCCAAGCCGATGCTGGCGGACGCGCCGAGCGAGGCAGCCGAGTAGGGCTGAACGCCCCGCCCACTTCTTGTGCAACGCACAGGAAGTGGGCGAATCGCAAATTTTACGAGCGGCCGCGCGCTTTCACAGCGTTGCTCGATTTGCCTAGGCTCTTGATGAGTCACGGCTTCTGCTTTCGTCGCTCCTTGGCATGAAGCTTGAATAGATGGCTTCGACGCCATCGATGCCGTCTGCGCAAACCCCCATCCGACATCCGACGCTGCCCCTCCGAGGCTCTCCTCGGAACGCGCCCCTATGCGCTACCACGCGGTGCCTGGACGGGCCTTCAATCCACCGAGCGCCTTTCAGACAAGGACGACTGCACTCATGACGAAGACCGCCCATCCCCGCCGTTCCGGCCTTAGCCGACGTCAGCTCCTGAAGGCCGGTGCCGGCACCGCAGCGCTGCTCGCGGCCGCGAAGCTGAACCTGCCGGGCGGCGCCTTCGCGCAAGGCGCCGGGCCTGAGGTGACGAGCGCCAAGCTCGGCTTCATCGCGCTCAGCGATGCCGGCCCGCTGTTCGTCGCCAAGGACAAGGGCATCTTTGCCAAATACGGCATGCCCGATGTCGACGTGCAGAAGCAGGCCTCGTGGGGCACGACGCGCGACAATCTCGTGCTGGGCTCGGAAGGCAACGGCATCGACGGCGCGCATATCCTCACCCCGATGCCGTATCTGATCTCCTCGGGCAAGGTCACGCAGAACAACCAGCCGACGCCGATGTACATCCTGGCGCGGCTCAATCTCGATGCGCAGTGCATCTCGGTCGCCAAGGAGTATGCCGACCTCAAGCTCAGCCTCGACACCGCGCCGTTCAAGGCGGCGCTGGAGAAGAAGAAGGCCTCGGGCAAGGCCGTGAAGGCCGCGATGACCTTCCCGGGCGGCACCCATGATCTGTGGATCCGCTACTGGCTCGCCGCCGGCGGCATCGATCCCGACAAGGACATCGAGACCATCGTGGTGCCGCCGCCGCAGATGGTGGCGAACATGAAGGTCGGCACCATGGATTGCTTCTGCGTCGGCGAGCCGTGGAATGCGCAGCTCGTCAACCAGGGCATCGGCTACACCGCGGTGACCACAGGCGAGATCTGGAACAAGCATCCCGAAAAGTCCTTCGCGATGCGCGCGGCCTTCGTCGACAAATATCCGAAGGCCGCGAAGGCGCTGACCATGGCTGTCATGGAAGCCCAGCAGTGGTGCGACAAGATGGAGAACAAGCAGGAGCTTGCGACCATCATGGCCAAGCGGCAGTGGATCAACTGTCCGGTCGATGACGTCGCCGGGCGCTCGGCCGGCAAGTTCGACTACGGCACCGGCAAGGTGGTCGAGAGCTCGCCCCACATCATGAAGTACTGGCGCGACTTTGCCTCCTATCCGTTCCAGAGCCATGACCTCTGGTTCATCACCGAGGACATCCGCTGGGGCAAATACGAAGCGGGCTTCGACGCCAAGTCGCTGATCGCCAAGGTCAACCGCGAGGACATCTGGCGCGAGGCGGCCAAGGAGATGAACGTCCCGGCGGCGGAGATTCCGACCTCCAAGTCGCGCGGCAAGGAGACGTTCTTCGACGGCAAGGTGTTCGATCCCGAGGATCCCGCCGCCTATCTGAAGTCGCTGTCGATCAAGCGCGTCGACGCCTGATCAGGACCTCATGCCGCGCGTGGCAAGCGCGCGGCTCCTCTCATTGCACGGAGAAAGGCTTCCGATGTCCATGCCAGCGTTGACCAACGACAGCGTGCCCAAGGTCGTCCCGACGGCTTCAGCATCCACCACGGCGTCGGTGGTGACGATGACGCCGAAGCAGCCGCCCAAGGCCGAGCGCTATGTGAAGATGGCCCGCGAGGCCGCGGTGCGCGTGGTGCCGCCGCTGATCGTGCTCGCCCTGTTCCTGATCGTCTGGGAGCTGCTCTGCCGCCGCGCCGGCTCGGCGCTGCCGCCGCCCTCGCGCGTGTTCACGGAGACCCGCGAGCTGATCCTCGATCCGTTCTTTGATCATGGCGGCATCGACAAGGGCCTGTTCTGGCATCTCGAGGCCAGCCTGCGCCGCGTCGCGATCGGCTACGCCATCGCCGCTGTCGTCGGCGTGGCGCTGGGCACCTTGATCGGCCAGTCGGTCTGGGCGATGCGCGGGCTTGATCCGATCTTCCAGGTGCTGCGCACGATCCCGCCGCTCGCCTGGCTGCCGCTGTCGCTCGCGGCGTTCCGCGACGGCCAGCCCTCGGCGATCTTCGTCATCTTCATCACCTCGGTGTGGCCGATCATCATCAACACCGCGGTCGGTATCCGCAACATTCCGCAGGACTACCGCAACGTCGCGGCCGTCGTGCAGCTCAATCCGCTGGAGTTCTTCGCCAAGATCATGATCCCGGCGGCCGCGCCCTACATCTTCACGGGCTTGCGCATCGGCATCGGCCTGTCCTGGCTCGCGATCGTCGCGGCCGAGATGCTGATCGGCGGCGTCGGCATCGGCTTCTTCATCTGGGATGCGTGGAATTCCTCGCATATCAGCGAGATCATCCTGGCGCTGTTCTATGTCGGCATCATCGGCTTCGTGCTCGACCGTCTCATCGCGGTGGTCGGCAAGATCGTCACCCGCGGCACCGCGACGAACTGAGAGGGACCAGCATCATGGCCTATCTGAAGCTCGACCACGTCGACAAGACCTTCACCCGCGGCGCTGCCACCACCGAGGTGCTGAAGGACATCAACCTGACGATCGAGAAGGGCGAATACGTCTCGATCATCGGCCATTCCGGCTGCGGCAAGTCGACGATGCTCAACATCGTCGCCGGCCTCACCACGGCCACGACAGGCGGCGTGCTGCTGGAGGAGCGCGAGGTGAACTCGCCGGGGCCGGACCGCGCCGTCGTGTTCCAGAACCACAGCCTGCTACCCTGGCTCACGGTCTATGAGAACGTGCGCCTCGGCGTCGACAAGGTGTTCGCCAGGACCAAGACCAAGGCCGAGCGCGACGCCTGGACCATGCACAATCTCAACCTCGTGCAGATGGCCCACGCGAAGGACAAGCGCCCAAACGAGATCTCCGGTGGCATGAAGCAGCGCGTCGGCATTGCCCGCGCGCTCGCCATGGAGCCGAAGGTGCTGCTGCTCGACGAGCCGTTCGGCGCGTTGGACGCGCTGACGCGCGCGCATCTGCAGGATTCGGTGATGGCGCTGCATCAGAAGCTCGGCAACACCATCCTGATGATCACCCACGACGTCGATGAGGCCGTGCTGCTGTCCGACCGCATCGTGATGATGACCAACGGCCCCAGCGCGCATATCGGCGAGGTGCTGGAGGTCGAGCTGCCGCGGCCGCGCAAGCGGCTCGAGCTCGCGACCAACCCAACCTACGTGAAGTGCCGCCAGCGCGTGCTCGAATTCCTCTATGAGCGGCACTGCTTCGTCGAGGCGGCGTGACGATTTCATGACCGAAGCGGAGAGCGGATCGAACCGCTCTCCGCCGTGAGCGACTAACGGGTTCTCGTTTCAATCATCGAAGGATTTCCCATGACGCCGTCTCAGATCACATTGGTTCAGGATAGTTTTGCCAAGGTTGCACCGATCTCCGATCAGGCCGCGGCCATCTTCTACGATCGCCTGTTCGACGTGGCGCCGCAGGTGCGCGCGATGTTTCCCGATGATCTCACCGAGCAGCGCAAGAAGCTGATGGCGACACTGGCGGTCGTCGTGAACGGACTGTCGAATCTGCCTGCGATCCTGCCGGCGGCGAGCGCACTCGCCAAGCGCCACGTGAACTACGGTGCCAAGCCCGAGCATTATCCCGTGGTCGGCGCGGCTCTGCTGTGGACGCTGGAGAAGGGGCTTGGCTCCGCCTGGACAGCCGAGGTCGCTGACGCCTGGACAGCGGCTTACGGCACGTTGTCGGGATTCATGATTTCGGAAGCCTATGGCAAGGCGCAGGCGGCGGAGTAGGTCATTTGAGTGAGCCGCTCGTCATCGTCGGCAACGGCATGGCCGCCGCGAAGCTGGTCGAGGAGCTGTCGCAGACGGCGCTCGGCCGCTACGCCATCGCCGTGATCGGCGAGGAGCCGCGGCTCGCCTATAACCGCGTGCTGCTGTCGTCGGTGCTGGCCGGCGAGGCGGCGTCGCACGAGATCGAGCTGAAGCCCGCCACGTGGTGGCGGGAGCGCGGCGTGACGTTGAAGTATGGCGCCCGCGTCACCGGCATCGATGTCGGTCGGCGCGAGTTGCAGATCGAGAATGATGAGAACGTCGCGTTCTCGCGTCTGGTGCTCGCCACCGGCTCGCTGCCGCTGCGGTTGCCCGTGCCCGGCGCTGATCTGCCGGGGGTGCATACGTTTCGCGACAGCCGCGACACCGATGTGCTGCTGAGCCTGGCTGCAAAGAAGGCGCGCGTCGTGGTCGTCGGCGGTGGCCTGCTTGGGCTGGAGGCCGCCTATGGCTTGGCGCGCGCCGGCGCCAAGGTCTCGCTGCTGCATCTGATGGACCGCCTGATGGAGCGGCAGCTCGATGCGCCGGCGGCCGCGCTGCTGAAAGTGCTGGTCGAGCGCAAGGGCATCGAAGTCCTGCTGCAGGCCAGCACGGCGGCGATCCATGGCGAGGCGCGGGTCGAAGGCGTCGAGCTCGCCGATGGACGGCGCATCGCGGCCGACGCGGTGATCTTCGCCGCCGGCATCAAGCCCAACGTGGCGCTCGCCAAGGAGGCGGGGCTTGCTGTCAATCGCGGCATCGTGGTGGACGATGCTCTACAGACGTCGTCGCCCGGCATCTTCGCGCTCGGCGAATGCGCCGAGCATCGCGGTACCTGCTACGGCCTGGTCGAGCCCGCCTATGAGCAGGCGCGGGTTCTGGCGCAACATCTGGCCGGCCGCAAGGCCGCCTATCAGGGCAGCGTGGTCTCGACCAATCTCAAAGTGTCCGGCGTCGCGGTGTTCTCAGCCGGCGACTTCATCGGTGCCGAGGGCAGCGAAGCGATCGTGCTCAACGATGCCAGGCGCGGCATCTACAAGAAGCTGGTCATCGCAGACGGCCGACTTTCTGGTGTCGTGCTGATCGGCGACACGCAGGACGCACTCTGGTATCGCGACCTGATCCGCAAGCGCGAGCCGATCGCGTCGATCCGGACCGAGATGATGTTCGGCCGCGTGGGGACGCGGCCAAAGGCAGCGTGAGAGAGGGGCCTCGCACGAGATGACCAGTGTCGATCCGAAGCTGCGCACCGTGCGCACCGCCTGTCCGTATTGCGGCGTCGGCTGCGGCGTGCTCGCCACGCCCGATGGCAGCGGCGGCGCGGCCATCTCCGGCGATCCCGTGCATCCCGCCAATCTCGGCCGGCTCTGCTCGAAGGGCTCGGCGCTCGGCGAGACGCTCGGGCTGGAGAATCGGCTGCTCTATCCGATGGTCCGCTGCAAGCACGGCATGGAGCGGGTGGCCTGGAGCGACGCGCTCGATCACGTCGCGACACGGCTCAAGCACATCGTCGCCCGCGACGGCGAGGATGCGGTGGCGTTCTATCTCTCCGGCCAGATGCTGACCGAGGATTATTACGTCGCCAACAAGCTGATGAAGGGCTTCCTCGGCTCGGCCAATGTCGACACCAATTCGCGGCTGTGCATGGCGTCCTCGGTCGCCGGCCATCGCCGCGCGTTCGGCAGCGATACCGTGCCCGGGACCTATGAGGATCTCGACCAGGCCGATCTCCTGGTATTCGTCGGCAGCAACGCCGCCTGGTGCCATCCGGTGCTCTACCAGCGCATGCTCGCGAACAAGCAGACGCGTGGCGCGAAGTTCGTGGTCATCGATCCGCGCCGCACCGACACGTCCAGCGAAGCCGATCTGTTCCTCGGCCTGAAGCCCGGCACCGATTCCGCGCTGTTCTCCGGGCTGCTGGTGCATCTCGCCGACAGCGGCGCGCTCGACGGCGACTACATCGCGCGTCACACCCAGGGCTTCGATGAGACCATTGCGCGGGCCCGCCATCTCGCCGGCAGCGCGGCTGCAACCGCGCTCGCCACGGGCCTATCCGAGGCCGATGTCGTGGCGTTCTTCAAGTTGTTCCGCGACACGCCGAAGGTCGTCACGCTGTATTCCCAGGGCGTCAACCAGTCGGCGCAGGGCACCGACAAGGTCAACGCGATCCTCAACTGCCATCTCGCCACCGCGCGCATCGGCAAGCCGGGCATGGGACCGTTCTCGCTGACCGGCCAGCCCAATGCGATGGGCGGCCGCGAGGTCGGCGGTCTCGCCAATCAGCTCGCCGCCCATATGAGCTTCTCGCCGCCGGACATCGATCGTGTCAGGCGCTTCTGGAAGGCCTCGGACATCGCAACCCACGAGGGGCTGAAGGCGGTGCAGATGTTCGAGGCGATCGCGCGCGGCCAGATCAAGGCGCTGTGGGTGATCGGCACCAATCCCGCCGTGTCGCTACCCGATGCGGATCTGGTCCGCACCGCGCTGAAGAAGCTCGAACTGTTCGTCATCTCCGAGAACGTCCGCTCCAACGACACCGTCGATGTCGGCGCGCATGTGCTGCTGCCGGCGCAGGCCTGGGGCGAGAAGTCGGGCACCGTAACCAACTCCGAGCGCCGCATCTCGCGCCAGCGCGGCTTCATGCCGCCGGCCGGCGAGGCCAAGCCGGACTGGTGGATCCTGAGCGAGGTCGGCAAGCGGCTCGGCCACGCTGCCGCCTTCAACTACAGCTCCGCCGCCGACGTGTTCCGCGAGCACGCCGCGCTGTCGGCGTTCGAGAACGACGGCAGCCGCGATTTCGACATCGGTGCGTTGGCGAATTTGTCCGATGACGAATACGACACGCTGGCCCCGGTGCAGTGGCCGGTGCGCGCGGGAAAACCGCCCGAGCCGCGCTTCTTCGCCGACGGCGCCTTCTACACCAACGACCGCAAGGCGCGCTTCGTCGCGCCCGAGGTCCCGGCGCTACGCAGCGAAACCACTGCCGCGCGGCCGTTGCGGCTCAACACCGGCCGCATCCGCGACCAGTGGCACACCATGACGCGCACAGGCTTGAGCCCGCGCCTGGGATCGCATCTGCCGGAGCCGTTCGTCGAGGTGCATCCGGACGACGCCCTGCGCTACGGCCTGATGCATGACGGCTTTGCCAAGGTCACCACCGAGCATGGCCAGTGCATCCTCAAAGTGGTCGTCAGCGAGCGCCAGCAGCGCGGCATGCTGTTCGCGCCGATCCATTGGAACGCGACCAACTCCTCGCATGGTCGCGTCGGCGCGCTGGTGTCCTCCTACACCGATCCGTTCTCCGGCCAGCCCGAGGCCAAGGCGACGCCGGCCGCGATCTCGCCTTACGAGTACGTGTTCCGCGGCTTCATCCTGTCGCGCACCGAGCTCACGCTGCCGCCGAATCTGTGGTGGGCGCGCGCGACCATCGCGGGCGGCTTCGGCTATCTGTTCGCCGACAATGGCGACCTGATGCGCTGGCCGGCCTGGCTCAAGGCGCGCGCCACCGACGACGTCGCCGACTACATGGATGTCGGCGGCGGCGTCTATCGTGCCGCGTCGTTCGAGGGCGATCGCATCGCGACCTGCCTGTTCGTCGGCCCCGGCCACGACGCCGGCGACTGGAACGTCGTGAAGACGATGTTCGCCGCCGACCGCCTCGATAACGAGCAGCGCCGCATGCTGTTGTCAGGACGCGCGCCGGACGGCGCCAGCGGCGGACCGATCGTCTGCGCCTGCTTCGGCGTCGGCCGCGACACCATCTGCGACGCGATCGCGTCAGGTGCCCGCACGCCCGCCGCCATCGGCGCCGAGCTCAAGGCCGGCACCAATTGCGGCTCCTGCATCCCGGAAATGAAGCGCCTGATCGCGCAGATGCCGGTGCAGGCGGCTGATGCCGTGAAAGTGGCGAGCTAGCCAATTGGACCTCCAGAGGAGGGCGCAGCCCTCGTCATTGCGAGCGCAGCGAAGCAATCCAGAGTCCCGCCCACGCCTCTGGATTGCTTCGTCGCTTCGCTCCTCGCAATGACGGCAGTGGCCAATCGACGCCACCGCCGTCATCCTCTATGCTCGCCGCCATGAAGCAGAGGACATTCGGAACCGGCGGCGCTGGCGTGTCCGTCATCGGGCAGGGCACCTGGTATCTCGACCATGCCGATCGCAAGCGCGCCATCGCGACGTTGCAGCGCGGGCTCGACCGCGGCATGAGCCATATCGACACCGCGGAGATGTATGGTAACGCCGAACTCGTGATTGCCGAGGCCATCGCCGGGCGGCGCGACGAGGTGTTCCTGGTCTCGAAAGTGCTGCCGAGCAACGCCTCCCGCCGTGGCACCATCACCGCCTGCGAGCGCTCGCTGAAGCGGCTGAAGACCGATCGCCTCGACTGCTACCTGCTGCATTGGCCCGGCTCCTATCCGCTCGAAGAGACGGTGGCCGCGTTCGAGGAGCTGAAAGCCGCCGGCAAGATCGCGTCCTGGGGCGTCAGCAATTTCGATGTCGACGATCTCGACGAGCTGCTCGATGTCGCAGGCCCCGGCAAGATCGCCTGCAACCAGGTGCTCTATCATCTGCAGGAGCGCGCCATCGAGCACGCCGTCATCCCCTGGTGCGGCCAGCACGGCGTCGCCGTGGTCGCCTATTCGCCGTTCGGCCACGACGATTTCCCCGAGCGCCGCAGTCCCGGTGGCGAGGTGCTGCAGCGCATCGCAGAGCAGCATCAGGCCACGCCGCGCCAGATCGCGCTGGCCTTCCTCACCCGCGCCTCGTCGCTGCTCGCGATCCCCAAGGCCTCGTGCCCGGAGCACGCCGAGGAGAACGCCGCCGCCGGCGACATCGAGCTGACCGCGGCCGACATCGCCGCGATCGACCGCGCCTTTCCGCGCGGGCCGAAGCCGCGGGGCCTGCCGATGCTGTAGCGCAGCATCACGGAGTATTACGGATGTTTGCTACTCCGGCGCGTGGCCAGCGCATAGATGCTGCCCGCTTTCAACGGGTTGTCGCGGCGGCGTGATTGGCGTTTTGTCGCCTCTCACCGAATCGTTCCGCTTCTCAACCTTTCGAGTTCGACCGTGACCCCGCCTCCGAGTGCGGCAGCCGCCGCGCGACTCGACGATGTGCCGACCCAAGTGCAGACGAAGCCGAGCGCCGCGCGCAAGCGCGCCCCGGCTCGTGCCGACCGCCCGTTCCGTGGCATCGCGCTGATCCTGCTCTCCACCGTCTTCCTCGGCACCTCCGACGTCACGGCCAAGTATCTGTCGAAGACGCTGCCCTCGATCGAGATCACCTGGATCCGCTTCGTGGTGTTCGCGATGATCATGGTGCCGGCGATGATCCCGGGATCGCCGCTGTTTGCGATGCGCACCGAGCGGGTGAAGTTCCATTTGCTGCGCGGCGTCGCGCTGCTCGGCTCGTCGATCATGTTCATCTCCGGCCTGCGCTATCTGCCGATCGCGGAAGCCTCGGCCACCGGCTTCGTGGCGCCTTTGTTCGTCACCGCGCTGTCGATCGTCTTCCTCAGCGAGAAGGTCGGCCTGCGCCGCTGGATCGCCACCGCCGTCGGCCTGTTCGGCGTGCTGATCATCCTCCGCCCCGGCACCGGCGCGTTCCATCTCGCCGCTTTGTTTCCGATCGCCTCGGCCTTCGCCTGGGCCTGCACCCTGATCATGACGCGCATGATGAGCGGCCGCGAGCATGCCATCACCATCATGACCTATTCGTCGATCGCCGGCGTCTGCCTGCTGTCGATGATGGTGCCGTTCGTCTGGGTGACGCCGTCCTGGCAGGACATCGGCTTCGGCGTCCTGGTCGGCGTCGCCTCGACCATGGGGCAGTGGATCGTCGTGCTGGCGTTCCGCTATGCCGACGCCTCGGTGCTGGCGCCCTTCTCCTACACGCAATTGCTGTGGGTCAGCATCCTCGGCTTCCTGGTGTTCGGCGAGCTGCCGGATGTCTGGACCATCGTCGGCGCCGCCTTCATCGTCTCCAGCGGCCTCTACACCGCCCACCGCGAGCGCGTCCGCCGCTCACAACTGCTGCAAGTGGCCGGCGAAAGCTCGCCGAATCCGTGACTCCTCCGTCCGGCTTGGAGCCGGCGCGCCCGGATGCTACGGGTGCGCTGAGCAACAAGAACAACAGGGGAGCTGCCGTCATGATCCATCTCACGCCCGAATCCGTCCTGCCTGATGACGGCGCTAGCGGCACTCTGGTCGGCCGGGTCTGGCGGCCCGAGGCAGATGGTCCCGCCGTGGTCGCGGTGCGCGCCGACGGCGTGTTCGACGTCACCTCGGCCTTTCCGACGGTCACCGCGCTGTGCGAGCACGACGATCCCGCCGCGGCGCTGAATGGGATGAAGGGCGAGCGCATCGGCGACCTCGCCGCTATCCTCGCCAACACGCCGCCGGATCGCCGCGATCCGGCCAAGCCGTGGCTGCTCGCGCCGGTCGACTTGCAGGTCCTCAAGGCCGCCGGCGTCACCTTCGCGATCTCGATGCTGGAACGTGTGATCGAGGAGCGCGCCCGCGGCAATCCGGCCTCCGCCGAGGCAATCCGGACAGAGGTGGTGCGCCTGGTCGGCGACGATTTCTCCAAGCTCAAGCCGGGCTCGGACCAGGCGATGCACCTGAAGCAGGTGCTGATCGAGCAGAACGCCTGGAGCCAGTATCTCGAGGTCGGCATCGGCCCTGACGCCGAGGTCTTCACCAAGGCGCCGACCTTGTCGTCGGTCGGCACCGGCATGGATGCCGGCCTGCATCCGAAATCGACCTGGAATAATCCGGAGCCGGAGGTCGTGCTGGTCGTCTCCAGCCGCGGCGCCATCGTCGGCGCGACGCTCGGCAACGACGTCAATCTGCGTGACTTCGAGGGCCGCTCGGCGCTCTTGCTGTCCAAGGCCAAGGACAACAACGCCTCCTGCGCCATCGGCCCGCTGCTCCGCCTGTTCGACAAGAGCTTTACCCTCGACGACGTCCGCAAGATGGATGTTGCGCTGAACGTCACCGGCAGCGACGGCTTCGTGCTCGACGGGCATTCCTCGATCTCGAAGATCAGCCGCGATCCGACCGATCTGGTCGCCCAGACGATCGGTGCCGTGCATCAATATCCCGACGGCTTCGCGCTGTTCCTCGGCACGATGTTCGCCCCCGTGAAGGACCGCGAGGCGCCGGGCCAGGGCTTTACGCACAAGCGCGACGACATCGTCACCATCTCCGCGCCCCAGCTCGGCCGCCTCGTCAATCGCATGCGCAACAGCGACGAATGCGAGCCGTGGACGTTCGGCGTGGGTGCGCTGATGCGCAGCCTGGCGCGACGGAAGCTGATCTGAAGCTATCTTTTAGTTACTCGTCATGCCCGGGCTTGTCCCGGGCATCCACGTCGAGCCCAGTATGCCGATCGACGTGGATGGCCGGGACAAGCCCGGCCATGACGACGTAGGGACGGGTGAGCATCGGCGATTCGGTCCTCGCCCGCGGCCGCCTTGTTATGTGGATTGATCGTCGCCTCACGCGCTGCGCACCGGCGAGAGCGCGCGCTGGCTTTCGGTCGCCAAAGCGGCGCGGCGGTTGGCGACGGCTTCGTGAAACTGGATCAGCACCAGGTTGAAGGCGGTGAGATCGCCGTCCTCGATCGCGCCGTCATCGTGGCAGGCCAAGGTCTCGCCGAGGATGACGTCGGCCTCGGTCTGCATGCGGTCGAGCTCGGCCAGGCTCTGCGCCTGCCGCGCGGCCGCGATCGCAGCCAGCAGGCGGTCGCGATGATCGGTATTGTCCTGGCGCTCGCCGCGCTTCACGAAGTGCCGCAGCCAGGCCGCGGCCGAGCCGAGGCCGGACAGGATCAGCACGCCGCCCCAGAGATAGTCGCTGTATTTGTCGAGGAAGCTGCGCTCATTGTTGTCGATATAGGCGGCGGCGCCGGGATGGGCGGGCAGCGCCGCATCCTTGTCGGTGTCCGGCTTCTGGATCCTCGCCGCGCCCGGCACGGTCTTGGCGAGCTGAGCCTTGGACGTGAACAGCAGCCGCGCGAACGCGCCGGCCGTCTCCTCCGGCAGCGCCGCGTTCGCGATGATCAGCTGATTGATGCCGACCGTCTCCACCTTGTCGTCGGGCCGCTGTGGCTTGGTCGCGAAGGCGCCGGTCGGGATCTCCTCGGACTCATAGAGCGGATGACGCTCGGCGATCGCCTCCGATACGTCGACCGCAAGAAAGCGTGGCTCGCCGCGACGGCGCGCGGTCGCGGCGATCGCATCCGCGATCGTCTTGTCATTGAGCGCCCCGACCATCGCGAACGCGTCGAGCGTGGCATCCGCCGTCATCTCGGCGATCTGGTTGGCGCCGAACTGCACGATCGCAACCTTGTCCGGATTGACGCCGGATTCGCCGAGCACGACCCGGAGCAGGGCGACGTTGACCTGGCTGATGCCGACGACTCCGAGCCTGCGCCCGGCCAGATCGGCCATGCTCTTGATGCGCGCCTCGGACTTCGGCTTCGGCCCGCGCGGCGCCGACCACAGCACCAGGAGGTTACGCCTCAGGATCGCCATCGAGCGGGCCGTCGGCGGCAGTTGCAGGTCCCCGCGCGCGACCGCGAGCTCCGCCTGGCCGTTCGCGAGCATGGTGATGCTCTGCAGCGGTCCATCGGTTGCGACCGGGGTCAGCCGGATGGCGCTGTCATTGGCGTCGAACGTATCCGCCAGCGCCCGCACCAGCACGTCATCGTCGCTGCCCGCCGGCCCGACCGCGATGCGCAGGGTCTGCGGCTGCGACAGCCAGTAGCCGATGGCGAGCAGCACGGTCAGAAACGACAGCCCGCTCGCCAGCGCGAGCAGCTTGGGAAAACGCCGGCGTCGGCGCGGCGTTGGACTGTTCGTCGAAGCAGCTGTTGGCGGCATCGGTGAGACCAGAGTTCGCTGGCCGGCGGTTCGGCCGGCAAGGGTTTCACCGTAATACAGTGTTGTGACAGTTGCGACGCGATCAAGAGCTGCGGGCGAGGGCGCCCGGCAGGGACGGCCTTCAGGCGCCTCCCGGCACTCACCTGTCATCGCCCGGCAAAAGCGCGAAGCGCGTCTTCAAAATGGTGGCCGGGCGATCCAGTCCGCCGCGGTCTGCGACGGCAACGGTCGGCTTCAGACATGCCCCGAGGCCATCTGCCCGGCGGCGCGGCGCGGACGCTCCTGGAGCTGGGCGGCATCGCCCAGCGCGCGCTCGCGCACCAGCGACAGCGCGTGGTCGCGCTCGGCCGCCGTGCTGCGGCGGGGCTCGGCACGCGGCATGACCATGTCGTCCTCGATCGGATCCTTCGGCACCAGCGACAAGGCGCGCGCGAACGGATCGAGCGACGCGTCGTGGCCCTTGCCGCCGTCGCGGCTCGGCTCGGGCTCTGCGGGACGCCGCGCCACGAAGGTCTTGATGCGGCCGATGATGCCGGACGGCGCTTCCGGCGGCGCCGGCTCGAATGGGTCGGCGTAGAACGTCGCGCCGGCCTTCTCCACCATGCCGGCGAGTGCGGTGACCATGCGCGGCGAGCCGCAGGCGTAGACGACGTCGGACGCGGTGAGCGTCGGCATCTGCGGCTCGATGCGGCCGGTACGGATGGAGGGATGATTGATCGGGCCTTCCTCGACGGTCGGGATCACCGTGACATTCGGCAGCCGCGCGAGCTGCGCCAGGATCGGGGTCATGTAGAGCTGCGGCAGCTTCTTGGCGCCGGCGATGATCACCATCGGCCGGCTGCGGTTCTCGCGCAGCGCCATCGCCGCGATCGCCCAGATCGGCGCGAAGCCGGTGCCGCTGCCGGCGAGGACGAGCCGGCCGGTGCCGCCGGGACGCAGGAAGGCGTGGCCATACGGCCCCTGGATGCGCAACCGATGCCCGGGCCGGATGCCGTTGCCGAGCGCCTGCGTGACGCGGCCGCCGCGCACCTTCTTGATGTTGAGGTGGATGACGCGGCCGCCGATGCGGCCGTCAAACGAGGCGGTCGGGCTGTAGGCACGCGCCGGATAGCCGGCGAAGGTGAACTTGAAGTACTGGCCCGGCAGATAGCTGATGCTCTTCTCCGGCGCGATCATCAGCTCCATGATATCTGGCGCGACCTCGCGCAGGCCCACGAGCCGCGCCTTGCTGATGTCGATCTCCGGCACGTCCTCGACATCGACCTCGAGGTCCGATACGACGCGCGCCTGGCACGCATAGATCATGCCTTGCGTATGCGTCTCGCCGCACACCGTCTGTCCCTTGGCGACGTGAACCATGCACGTGCCGCAGGTGCCCGCGCGGCAGTCGAACGGAATCTCGACGCCGTTGGCGAGCGCGCCATCGAGCAGCACGTCGCCTGCGCGGACGCGAAACTGGCGGCCCTTGACGGTGACGGTCCTGAAGTTCGACATGCTCAACTCCTCGATCGTAGACGCTGTAACTGGTGGACGATGTGTGCCGCGGCGATCACGCCTTGCCGGGCGAGACGCGGATCAGGTTCTTGTTGGCCGTGCTCTCGAACCGGCTGGACCAGTAGTTGGACGCCATCACCGGCCGCTTCAGCCAGCTCACCTTCGGGTTACGCAGCACCAGGAACCAGAAGAAGAACGGCGTCGTGACGAGATGCGAGACTAGCGGAAACCAGTCCGGCAGCAGCGACGCGGGGCCGGGCAGGCGGTACCAGTAGTAGGTGCTGATCGCGGCGGCCGCGAAGATGCGATGCATCTTGGTGCGTTGGGCCGGCTTGTAGCGCAGCACGTGCTCGCCAACCTTGAACACGGCATAGCTGATGATCGCGGCGATGAACGGCCAGGCATAGGCGGTGATGATCTCGGCCCGGCCGACCTGCTCCGGCGGATAGTCCGGCACCTGGAACCAGCCCCACACGAAGCCCGGGAAGCTGCCGATCAGGAAGTTGCCGAGGAATTGCTGCACCTTCGTCGGCACGCCCGCGGTCGGCGTCAGCTCTGGCGTCGAGTCCGGGCAGGGATTGCTGCAGGCTTCGCAGATGTTGCAGCGAGCGTTCTTGAAGGTCAGCGCCGGGTTCGTGCCATAGAGGCGCTCGACCGGGTGGATCGGGCACAGCGAGGTGCACCAGCCCGAGCGCATCTCGAATACCGAGCCCATCGCGAACGCCATGAACGCGGCCGACAGCAGCATCAGCGCGGTCAGCGGGCCGTCGACGTTCAGTCCGATGCGCCGCATCGGCACGACGATGAACAGAAGCGTCACGCCGATCACCGCGAGCGTCGCCGCGCCCCATTCGGGCATCCGGATGTTCTGCGAGATGCCCATCTTGTTCGGCAGCAGATGAAAGGTCGCCATCGGGCAGATGTTGCGCCACAGCCCCGGCGAGATCGTCACCAGCGCCGGCGCGATCGGGATCAGCAGATTCCACATCAGCGCGATGCCGAGCGGCGGGAAGAACAGCAACAGGTTCACCAGGAGAACGCCGACAGCCAGCATGATCGTCTGCATCGTCAGCCAGAACCGCCGTTCGGCGCGACCGGTGCTGCGGCTGCCCGGCTGCGCCGCCGGCTGATAGTGGGCAGGGGCGACGTTGATGGCCACATGCTTAAGCGGCCGGGCCTGTCGTGGATGCGACGTGTAGTCATGTTGGGCCGAACGTTGAGCGCTGTTGTTCTGCATTGCTTTCCAGGACGCTGGTTTCTCTGTACGGGCGCGCTAGTGTGACGATGTCAGGCCGGGCGCATCAGTCCGCCATGCCTGTTAGTTCGCGTCATCAGCGCATGCTGTGCCGCAGAATCTGGCGACGAGATGTGGCGCTTTTTGACGGCCAATATGGACGTCCCTGGGCCATGCTGCGGTCGGCCTGCGGCCGTTTGATCTGGATCAAACCGAGGAACATCAAGGATTTGATCGGCGTCTTGCGCGCCTTGTCGAAGCCGTTTGATCTGGATCAATGACGGCCTCGGCTGTGACGCATCGCAGGCGCGATCAAGGCGGGAAGGATTCGGACCTGATTGCGGACCTCATGGTTCGAGACGGCGCCACGCGCCTCCTTCGTTCGCGCCTCCTTTGCTGAAGTCGGCCAACGCCGTCGCGCCGATCTCGGTGCGCCCCCTCTCCCCGTTCTTCACGGGGAGAGGGTCGGGGTGAGGGCAGCCACACGCACCAGCCCTGCCGAGAGTCCCGCTCACCCGGATTGCATCTGACGATGCAATCCGGTCTCTCCCCGCAGGCGGCAGGGCCATCGCATATGCCAATCGGAGCGGTGGACTCGTCTATCTCACGTCGTCATGGCCGGGCTTGTCCCGGCCATCCACGTCGTTCAGCATGCTGAGAACCGCGTGGATGCCCGGGACAAGCCCGGGCATGACGGAGCAACTAACTCGCAGGATTATTCGTCGCGACAGCGCGGCATCTTCATACGCGATAGCCCTGCCGCAGGCGGGCAGAGGTGCGTGTGGCGACCCGACGGGCAAATCAGGTCGTGCGCGAAAATCCTGTCCAGCCCCGCCGCGAAAAATAAACCGCTTGCCGACTTCGTAAAATCAGCATTATTGTCCGCTCGTTCCGTTGCGTCGGAGGGGACGTATCGCGGTCGTCACGGACGTCGGCAGCGGAATGCGGTGGGCGTCTGTCGTTGCAGCGTGATCATTCGCGCCGACGAACAAGGATGCACGCACGGTCAAGTCGCACGGTCCTGACACCCCGATGCTGGTGTCACGCTTGCGCCGGCGCTTCCAGCGCCGCGCGGGCAACGGTGGCCAGAAAGCCCGGCGCACCGGGGAGACTGCGAAGCAGCCGTTAAAACCATCGCGCGGGGAAGGCCGGGCGTTCTCGGCCAGACCTGTGGTACCTGCCGCCTGCATTTTTTTCCGCAGGCGGGCCACGGGCGCGGCCAGCGCCCGGCCTTCCCTGCGCCCTCTGTTTGAGGAGCGCGAAGAGATAAAGCATAGCTCGGACGCAACGCGTCGCGGGGAGGCGGACGCCTGTGACGATGGACGCTCTGTGCCGGTAGTGACGAAAGCTCTCGCCCAGCACTCCAGTGTCGTCCCGGCGAACGCCGGGACCCATACCCCCAGGGAGACGTTGTTGCGCGAGATGTCGGCCCAGTCTTTCTCCACCACACCCGTCGCGGAGTATGGGTCCCTGCGTTCGCAGGGACGACGGCGGTGGGTGTTGCGCTGGCGTGCCTCACACGGGCAGCGCGATCGAGTACTTCACCTGGCTCAGCGCAAAGCTGGATTCGATCGAGGCAATGCCGTCGAGCCTGGTCAGCTTGGTCTTCAGGAACGCCTCATACGACGACAGGTCCGCCGCGACGACGCGCAGCATGTAGTCGCGATTGCCCGTCATCAGATAGCACTCCAGCACCTCGGGCCAAGCCGAGATCGCCTTTTCGAACCGCTTGAGATCCTCCTCCTTCTGTCGCGCCAGCTTGATCGAGATGAAGACCGAGACGTGCAGCCCCAGCGCCTTTTGGTCCACCGTCGCGAGATAGCGGGTGATGACGCCGCGCTCCTCCAGGAGCTTGACGCGGCGGTGGCAGGGCGAGACGGACAGGCCGACCTTGTCGGCGAGCTCCTGCATGGTGATGCGGCCGTCGGTCTGGAGGTGGCCGAGGATCTTGCGGTCGATGGCGTCGAGGTCGGGCATTGGGATACGGTCCCGGAAAGGATCAGAGCGGTGGGAAAATATCCCAATAATGACCCGGCGCACGCGAAAGTTTGAGAATTATGGCCACGTCAGCGGGATTAGAGTCACCGAATCCACCGAACGCCCCTGGGAGCCGCGCGCCATGGCCAAGCCATCCGCATTGACGCCATCCGCATCGACAGCATCCGCATCGTCAGACCGTCTCGCCATCCTGAACGCGCTGACCCGCAAGGCGCTGTGGCTGTCGTCCTGGACCATTCACCACGCCAACCACATCCGGCCGAACACCGATGGCCTCAAGGTCGGCGGCCATCAGGCGTCCTCGGCCTCGCTCGCGACCATCATGTCGGCACTGTA
The DNA here is from genome assembly GCF_054063215.1 of Bradyrhizobium sp. USDA 4353. Lineage (NCBI taxonomy): Bacteria > Pseudomonadati > Pseudomonadota > Alphaproteobacteria > Hyphomicrobiales > Nitrobacteraceae > Bradyrhizobium > Bradyrhizobium sp. USDA 4353. Next base: position 6,693,913 of record NZ_JBSSGB010000001.1, on the reverse strand, counting down.
CTTCTCGGTGCTTCGCCCTGAGGACCGCGTCGCGGTGAAGCCGCATGCGAGTCCAGTATTCCACGCGATCCAATATCTGTTCGGCCGGCAGACGAAGGAGAAGCTGGAGAATTTTCGCGGCTTCAAGGGCGCGCAGTCCTATCCGTCGCGCACCAAGGACGTCGACGATGTCGACTTCTCGACCGGCTCGGTGGGCCTCGGTGTGGCGCAGACGCTGTTCTCCTCGCTGGTGCAGGACTACGTCAAGGCGCATGGCTGGATGGAGGACCGCCGCGAGGGACGCATGATCGCGCTGGTCGGCGACGCCGAGATGGACGAGGGCAACATTTTCGAGGCGCTGGCCGAGGGCTGGAAGCACGGCCTGCGCAACACCTGGTGGATCGTCGACTACAACCGCCAGAGCCTCGATGCCGTGGTGCGCGAGGGCCTGTGGGAGAAGTTCGAGACCATGTTCCGCAATTTCGGCTGGGACGTGGTGATCGTCAAATACGGCCGGCTGATGCGCGAGGCCTTCGCCGAGCCCGGCGGCGAGGCGCTGCGCCGCTGGATCGACAACTGCCCGAACGCGCTCTACGCGGCGCTGTGCTTCCAGGGGGGCGCCGCCTTCCGCAAGCACATCCAGGACGAGATCGGCGACCAGGGCGACGTCACGCGGCTCTTGGACAAGCGCAGCGACGACGAGCTGCTGGCGCTGATGTCAAATCTCGGCGGCCACGACATGGCGAGCATGCTGGAAGCATTCGAGTCCATCGATCACGACCGTCCGGTCTGCTTCATCGCCTACACCATCAAGGGCGTCGGCCTGCCGTTCCAGGGCCACAAGGACAACCACGCCGGCCTGATGACGGTCGCGCAGATGGAGACGTGGCGCGCGCAGCAGAACATCCGCCCGGGTCATGAGTGGGACAAGTTCGAAGGCCTGACGCAGGACGCGGCGACGCTGGAGGCGTTCCTGGCCTCCGTGCCGTTCAACCGCGACGGCCGCAGGCTCGATGACGCCGTGTTCGACGTGCCCAGGCTGACCTTTACCGCGGCGGCGCAGATGTCGACGCAGCAAGGCTTCGGCCTGATCCTCAACGACCTCGCCCGCAGCGACAGCGCGATGGCCTCGCGCATCGTGACGTCGTCGCCTGACGTGACCGTCTCGACCAACCTCGGGGCCTGGGTCAACCGCCGCGGCCTGTTCGCGCATGCCGAGAAGGCCGACCTGTTCCGCAGCGAGAAGATCCCCTCGACCTTCAACTGGGCGGCGTCGCCGAAGGGCCAGCACATCGAGCTGGGGATTGCCGAGATGAACCTGTTCATCATGGCCTCGGCGCTCGGCCTGTCGCATTCCATCAACGGGGCGCGGCTGCTGCCGATCGTGACGCTGTACGATCCGTTCATCGAGCGCGGCCTCGATGCGCTGAACTACGCCTGCTACCAGGATGCGCGCTTCATGGTGGTCGCGACACCGTCGGGCGTCACCTTGGCGCCGGAAGGCGGCGCGCACCAGTCGATCGCGACGCCGCTGATCGGCATGGCGCAGGACGGGCTGTCGTCGTTCGAGCCGGCCTTCGTCGATGAGCTGGCCGCGATCATGAAATGGGGCTTTGCCCACATGCAGGCCGCGCCGGGCGAGGGCGGCTCAGTCTACCTGCGGCTGTCGACGCGCCCGGTCGACCAGCCGCAGCGCATCATGACGCCGGAGCTGGAAGCCGACATCGCCGCCGGCGCCTATTGGCTGCGCAAGCCAGGGCCGAACGCGGAGGTGATCATCGCCTATACCGGGACGGTCGCGCCGGAAGCGATCGAAGCCACCGGCCTGATCGGCGAATCTCGCCGCGACGTCGGCCTGCTCGCGATCACCTCGGCGGACCGGCTGCATGCCGGCTGGACCGCGGCACGCAGCCTGCGGCGGCATCGCCGCGGCGTGCAGCATCTCGGCCATATCGAGCAGCTGCTCGCCCCGCTGCCGCGCGATTGCGGCATTGTCACGGTCATCGACGGCCATCCGGCGACGCTCGGCTGGCTCGGCTCGGTGCGCGGCCATCGCGTCGAGGCGCTGGGCGTCGAGAAGTTCGGCCAGACCGGCACGATCGACGATCTCTATCGCCACAACGGCATGGATGCGAACGCGATCATCGACGCCGCAGAGAGCCTGACCGGCGCACCGGTCAGGCATCGCAAGATGGCGGTGTGAGGGGGCAGAAACGAGGACGCCGCCTCGCTCACCTGGGGTGAAGGAGACGGCGTCGCAACTTGGATCAAATGTCTACGTACTGAAAGGCTGCGCAATAACAACAGGCGAAAATATCAACTTCTGAAATCGTGTCCGGCGCCCCTTCGAGATGCCGTCATGTCTATGACGAGGAGATTAGCCAGGACGATCGAGCCTTGATGTGAAGCAGTTCACATTTGGACGGGAAATTTACGGGAGACGAATTCTGCCATCCGGAATGATGGCCGGTGGAAGAGTCAAAGAGGGGAGCCGCACTTGCTGCGGCGCAAAATGGAGCGGCGACGAAACGCAGGCCCGTCGGCTTGCGCCGGTCGCGGCCTTGCTCCTATATCCGCGGGACGCAACCCCGGTCCCCGCATGTGGCGGGTTCATCCCGCGGATCGCGCGTGCCAGGATGCCGGTCCGCGCGCAGCCGCTCCCCCATATGCTTCCACCTGAAGAGGTTTTCCGATGGTCAATCGCCTGCAATTCTACATCGACGGCGCCTGGGTCGATCCGGTCGTCAAGAAGTCCACCCCGGTCGTCAATCCCGCGACCGAAGAGGCGATGTATGAGGTTGCGCTGGGCTCCAAGGCCGATGTCGACAAGGCCGTCGCCGCCGCCAAGCGCGCCTTCGAGACCTTTTCGCAGACCTCGCGCGAGGAGCGCGTCGCGCTGCTCGAGAAGATCATCACGATCTACAAGGGCCGCATGAAGGAGATCGGCGCCGCCGTGTCCGACGAGATGGGCGCGCCGCTGCCGATGGCGGAGAAGCTGCAGGCCGGCGCCGGCCTCGGCCATCTGATGTCGACGCTCGACGTGCTCAAGAAGTACGAGTTCGAGGAGACGCTGCCCTCGTCGGTGGTGGTGCGCGAGCCGGTCGGCGTTGTCGGCATGATCACGCCCTGGAATTGGCCGCTGAACCAGATCGCCTGCAAGGTCGCGCCTGCGCTGGCCGCGGGCTGCACCATGATCCTCAAGCCGTCGGAGTTCACCCCGACTTCGGCGCTGATCTTCGCCGAGATCCTGCATGAAGCCGGCGTGCCGAAAGGCGTGTTCAACCTGATCAACGGCTTGGGGCCAGAGGTCGGTGCCGCCATGAGCGAGCATCCGGACATCGACATGATCTCGTTCACCGGCTCGACCCGCGCCGGCATCGACGTCGCCAAGCGCGCCGCGCCGACCGTGAAGCGCGTCAGCCAGGAGCTCGGCGGCAAGTCGCCGAACGTGATCCTGGAGGGCTCCGACCTCACCAAGGCGGTGACCGGCGGCGTCATGCACATGTTCAACAATTCCGGCCAGTCCTGCAACGCGCCGTCGCGCATGATCGTGCCGGCCGCCCGGATGAAGGAAGTGGCTGCGATCGCCAAGGGCGTCGCCGACAAGACGAGGGCGGGTGACCCGCGCGGCGAGGGCACCACGATCGGCCCCGTGGTCAATCGCGGCCAGTGGGACAAGATCCAGGCGCTGATCAACAAAGGCATCGAGGAAGGCGCAACCCTCGTCGCCGGCGGCCCGGGCCTGCCCGAGGGCGTCAACAAGGGCTTCTACGTGCGGCCGACGATCTTCGCCGACGTCAAGCCCGAGATGACGATCTCGCGCGAGGAGATCTTTGGGCCGGTGCTGGTGATCATCGGCGCCAAGGACGAGGACGAGGCGGTCAAGATCGCCAACGACACGCCCTATGGTCTGGCCGGCTACGTCACGGCGCCGACGATCGAGAAGGCCCGCGAAATCGGCCGCAAGATCCGCGCCGGCAACGTCAACCTGCAGGGCGTTCCGAACGACCGCACCGCGCCGTTCGGCGGCTACAAGCAGTCCGGCAACGGCCGCGAATGGGGTCGGTTCGGTCTCGAGGAGTATCTCGAGGTCAAGGCCGTCGCAGGCTACAACGCGGCCTGATTGGTGAGGATGCGTAGGGTGGGCAAAGCGAAGCGTGCCCACCATCTCCGCCACGAACAAGAACGGTGGGCACGGCGCTCCGCGCCTTTGCCCACCCTGCGCTCAACCTCCGAGCGCGCCCTGCGTATTCACGTAGAGCGCGTAGATCGACTGGCTGGCGGCCATGAACAGGCGGTTGCGCTTGAGGCCGCCGAAACAGACATTGGCGCAGCGCTCGGGCAGGGCGATGCGCCCGATCGGCGCGCCATCCGGTGCGAACACCATGACGCCGTCGAGCTCGGGCGAGCCCATGCCCCAGCCGCACCAGAGATTGCCGTCGACGTCGCAGCGCATGCCGTCCGGCGTCCCCGGACCGGCATCGATGTGGACGCGCTTGTTGGTGAGCTTAGTCCCGTCGGCGGAGACGTCATAGGCCAGGATCTTGCGCGTCGGCGCGCCGCGAGATTCGACGATGTAAAGGATGGATTCATCGGGCGAGAAGCACAGCCCGTTCGGCCCCAGCACACCCTCGGCGACGACCGTCGCCTGGCCGGTGGTGCCGTCGATCCGGTACACATGGGTGTCGATCTCCGGCTCGGCCTTGTAGCCCTCGTAATTGCCGAGCAGCCCGAAGGTCGGATCGGTGAACCAGATCGAGCCGTCGGACTTGACGACGACGTCGTTCGGCGAATTCAGCCGCTTGCCGTCGAACGAGTCCATCAGCACGGTGATGGACCCGTCATACTCCGTCCGCGTGACGCGGCGACCGCCATGCTCGCAGGTGACGAGCCGGCCCTGCCGATCCCTGGTGTTGCCATTGGCGAAGTTCGAGGGCTTACGGAACACCGACACCGCGCCGGTTTCCTCCTCCCATTTGAGGATGCGCTGATTGGGAATGTCGCTGCACAGCAGGTAGCGCCCATCGCCGAACCACACCGGCCCCTCCGCCCAGCGCAGCCCTGTGGCGAGACGTTCCACGGCCGAGAGCTTGAGCCAGTATTTCTCGAACCGCGGATCGAGCGCGTGGATCGCCGGATCAGGATAGAAGGTTGCAGGGCGCCAGCCCTGCGTGTGAGCGTTTCCGTCGGACATTTGGCTGGTCCCGTTATTGTGCGTTCGCGATCTCTGCTATCATCGGCTTGTCACGACCGCAAACCTGCGGACCCAACACGAGGGATGAAATGCCACGTATCTTGATGACCGGTGCGAGCGGTGGAATCGGCTCTTCTTTGCGGAAGCTGTTGCCGCCGATCTATTCGGACCTTTTGCTCAGCGACCTCCGCGCGCCCGCCGATCTCTCCAGCCAGGAGACCTTCAAGGCGGCTGATCTTGCCGACCTCTCCCAGGTCGAGGCGCTGTGCGACGGCGTCGATGGCATCATTCATTTCGGCGGCTATTCGGTCGAGGGTCCGTGGAACGACATCCTGCAGGCCAACATCATCGGTGGCTACAACTTGTTCGAGGCCGCGCGCCGCAAGGGTGTGAAGCGCGTGGTGTTCGCCTCGTCGAACCATGCGGTCGGCTTCTATCCGCGCCACCGCAAGATCGACAATGACGTGCAGCCGCGTCCCGACGGCCGCTACGGCGTCAGCAAGGTGTTCGGCGAAGCGGTGGGGTCGCTCTATGCCGACAAGCACGGGCTGAAGGTCACGTGCCTGCGCATCGGCAATTTCGGCGAGAAGCCGCTCGACAAGCGGCGGCTGTCGATCTGGCTGAAGCCGGAGGATCTCGTCCAGCTCTGCCGCATCGGCCTGGAGCATCCCGACATCCATTTCGAAGTGCTGTACGGCGCCTCGCTCAACGAGCGTGCCTGGTGGGACAATCAGCGCGCCTATGATCTCGGATACCGCCCGACCGGCCGCGCCGAGGATTTCCGCGAGCACGCCATGGCCGAGCAGGCCAAGCTGCCCGCCGATCCGATCGGGGACTATTTCCAGGGCGGCGCGTTCTGCACCACGGAGTTCGATGGCGACGCCAGCCGGATCATCGACTGGGGTTGATAAGACATCGTCATTCCGGGGCGCGTCCGCAGGACGCGAACCCGGAATCTCGATGTGAGAGTGCAAACTAACTTCTGGATTCCGGGTTCGCGCTCTGCGCGCCCCGGAATGACGATGAGAATGAAAGAAGAGAAGACCATGACCGATGGCCTGCGCAAGGGACTGACCGCTTACGGCGATGCCGGCTTCTCGCTGTTCCTGCGCAAGGCCTTCATCAAGGCGGCCGGCTATTCCGACGACGCGCTCGATCGTCCGATCGTCGGCATCACCAACACCTACAGCGACTACAATCCCTGCCACGGCAACGTGCCGCAGATCCTGGAGGCGGTGAAGCGCGGCGTCATGCTGTCCGGCGCGATGCCGTTCGTATTTCCGACCATCTCGATCGCAGAAAGCTTTGCCCATCCGACCTCGATGTATCTGCGCAACCTGATGGCGATGGAAACCGAGGAGATGATCCGCGCGCAGCCGATGGATGCGGTGGTCGTCATCGGCGGTTGCGACAAGACCCTGCCGGCGCAGATCATGGCCGCGGTGTCGGCCGATCTGCCGACAGTGGTCATTCCCGTGGGGCCGATGGTTGTCGGGCATCACAAGGGCGAGGTGCTCGGCGCCTGCACCGACTGCCGCCGTCTGTGGGCGAAGTATCGCGCCGGCGAGATGGACGACAGCGAGATCGAGGCGGTCAACGGCCGGCTCGCGCCGTCGGTCGGCACCTGCATGGTGATGGGCACGGCCTCGACCATGGCCTGCATCACCGAGGCGCTTGGCCTCTCCTTGCCGATGAGTGCAACGATCCCGGCGCCGCATGCCGAGCGCTTTCGCTCGGCCGAGGCCAGCGGCCGGGTAGCTGCCGAAATGGCCAAGGCGAAGAGGCCGAAGCCGAGCGAGTTGCTGACGCCGGCCGCCTTCAAGAATGCGCAGGTGGTGCTGCAGGCGATAGGCGGCTCGACCAACGGCCTCGTACATCTCACGGCGATTGCCGGCCGCACGCCGCACACAATCGATCTCGATGCATTCGACCGGATCGGCCGCGAGGTGCCCGTGCTGGTCGATCTCAAGCCGTCCGGCGATCACTACATGGAGCATTTCCACCACGCCGGCGGCGTGCCGAAGCTGATGAAGCAACTCGGCGACCTCATCGATCTCAATTGCCGCTCCATCACCGGCCAGTCGCTGCGCGATATCGTTGCTGCCGCCGAGGACGTGCCCGGGCAGGATGTGATCCGCGCGCGCGCCGACGCGATCAAGCCGGAAGGTGGCCTTGCCGTGCTCAGGGGCAACCTCGCGCCGCGCGGTGCGGTCATCAAGCATTCTGCTGCGAGCCCCAAGCTGCTGCAGCACACCGGCCGCGCCGTCGTGTTCGAGTCGGTCGAGGACATGACCTTGCGGGTCGATGATCCCGAGCTCGATGTCTCGGCTGATGATGTGCTGGTGCTGCGTAACGCGGGACCCAAGGGCGCGCCGGGAATGCCGGAGGCGGGCTACCTGCCGATCCCGAAGAAGCTCGCGCGGGGCGGGACTAAGGACATGGTGCGCATCTCCGATGCGCGGATGAGCGGCACGGCGTTCGGCACGATCGTGCTGCACATTACTCCGGAGTCGGCCGTCGGCGGGCCGCTCGCGCTGGTGCGGACCGGCGACATGATCCGGCTCGATGTCGCCAAGCGCAGCATCGACCTGCTGGTCGATGACGCCGAGCTCTCTCGACGTCGCGCGTCCCTTAAGCAAGCCGCGACGCCTGACTGGGCTGAGCGCGGCTACGCGCATCTGTTTCATGAAACCATCCTGCAGGCCGATGACGGCTGCGATTTCGATTTCATGCGCAGGAAGGGGAAGGGGCAAGGGAAGGGGTGAGCGCAGTCCTACTTTCCTTTGCTGGTGAACCGCTTCACGGCGGCACGGAATTCGCCCGTGTGCATGCAGTTGACGATCGCGTCACGCTCGGCGGCGAGCTGGTCCTCGACCGAACTGGTCGGCGCGCGGTGGATCAGCGCCTTGGTGGCAGCAATTCCGGCCGGCATGTTCTGCGCCAGCCGTTGCGCCAGCGCCTCGGTGGCGGCCGCGAGCTCGAAGGCAGGGACGACCTTCGCGACGAGGCCCCAGTCAAAGGCCTGCGCGGCCGTAAAGCTGTCTTCGGCCAGGAAGATCTGCAGCGCGCGCCGGATGCCTGCGCTCGCGACGATGCCGACCGTTCCGCCGCCATCAGGGGACACGCCGAGCTTGGCATAGGCGGGCGTGAAGCGGGCTTCCTCGGCAGCGATGCAGAGGTCGGCCGCAAAAGCGAGCGACATCCCGGCACCGGCGGCCGAGCCGTGCACGCTCGCCAGCACGATCTTCGGCATGCGCCGCAGGCTGGCGATGAAGGCATGGTAGTGATGCAGCAACTCGCTCACGACCGGCGTGATGGTGTCGGCCTCGGCCGCGGCGCCGATCGTCTGCAGGTCGCCGCCGGCGCAGAACGCGCGGCCTTCACCCTTGAGCACCAGCACTCGGATCGTCGGATCGGCCTCGACCTGTGCCGCGAGTTGCTCGAGGCGCTTGGCGATGGCGAGGTTGATGGCGTTGAACGCGGCGGGACGGTCGAGCGTGATCGTCGCGATCGGGCCTTCGATGCTCAGGCGGGCGGGTTCCGCGGCTGCGTCCGACATTCAGTCCTCCCTTGTATCGTTGTTGCCGCATTTAAGGCGCACAGCGGCCCGGTGACAATGCCGGGGAAGTCTGCGACAAGGCGGTTCCGCTGGCGCGACGGGAGGTAAACCCGCAGCAGGCAAGGCTTGCAAACACGGGATACGGATCGAATGGGGCAGGGTGCTGTGACGAAGGGACCGGTTGTGATCGTAGGCGCGGGGCATGCGGGCTTTCAGCTCGCGACCTCGCTGCGTCAGGCTGGCTTTGCCGATCCGATCCACCTGATCAACGACGAGCCGCATTTGCCGTACCAGCGCCCGCCGCTGTCGAAGGCGTTTCTCAAGGGCACCGGTGGTCCCGAGACCTTGATGTTCCGGCCGCAGAAGTTTTATGCCGACCAGACCATCGACCTCGTCTACGACCGTGTCGTCGCGGTCCACCGCGACCAGCGCAAGGTGCTGCTCGCTTCGGGCCAGACGCTGGACTACGGCCACCTCGTGTTCGCCACCGGTGCGCGCAACCGGCTGCTCGACATTCCCAACGCCAACCTTCCGGCGGTGCGTTATCTCCGCATCCTCGACGACAGCGAAGCCTTGCGCGGGCTGCTCGGTGACGCCAAGCGCGTCGTCGTGATCGGCGCCGGCTTCATCGGCTTGGAATTCGCGGCGACCGCGCGCATCAAGGGCCTCGAGGTCGACGTGCTCGAACTCGGCGCGCGGGTGATGGCGCGGGCGGTGACGGCGGAAATCTCCGACTACTTCCAGAAGCAGCATGCGGACGCCGGCGTGCGCATCCATCTCGGTGTGCAGTCCACCAGCATCGAGGCAGACGGCACCAAGGTCACCGGCGTCAGTCTGAGCGACGGCCGGCACATTCCGGCCGATCTCGTCGTGGTCGGCGTCGGCGTGCTGCCGAATGTCGAGCTCGCGGCTGAAGCGGGTCTGCAGGTTGCTTCGGGCATCGTAGTCGACGAATATCTGCTCACCAGCGATCCACATATCTCGGCGATCGGCGATTGCGCGCTGTTTGCCAGCCCGCGCTTCGGCGGCACCTTGCGGCTGGAGTCGGTGCAGAACGCCACGGATCAGGCCCGCTGCGTCGCCGCGCGGCTGACGGGCGACGTCAAGCCGTATGACGGGCAGCCGTGGTTCTGGAGCGATCAGGCCAATGACAAGCTGCAAATTGCGGGGCTCACCACGGGATATGATCAGGTTGTGCTGCGCGGGGATCCGGCGCAAAAGGCATTCTCCGCATTCTGCTACAAAGAGGGCCGGCTGGTCGGCATCGAGTCCGTCAACAAGGCCGGTGACCACATGTTCGGCCGCAAGCTGTTGGCTGCGGGCGGCACGATCGATGCGGCCAAGGCTGCCGATCCGAGCTTCGACCTGAAGAGCGCTCTCGCCTAGAGCAGCGCGCGGACCTCCTCTGCTGTGGGCATTGACGGGCCGGCGCCCATGCGCTGCACCGAGATCGACGCCGCCACGTTGGCGTAGGCGATTGCATCTGCCATCGCAGCGCCCTGCGCCAGCCGCGTCGCCAGCGCGCCGACGAAGCAGTCGCCGGCGCCGGTGGTGTCGACGGCCTTCACCGCGCGGCCCTCGACCAGCTTGGCGTCGCCGCTACGCACCGCGATCGCGCCGCGTGCGCCGAGGGTGACGCAGATCGTATGGTCCGCGCGTGGATGGAGCTTGTCGATGGCATCGACGACCTGCTGCGGCGTTGGCGTGTCGCCGAGTTCGACGCCGGACAAGAAGCCCAGCTCAGTCTCGTTGAGCACGAGAACGTCGACCAGCACGAAAAGCCCCGGAGCGAAGGCGCTGGCGGGAGCGGGGTTGAGGATCGTCGTCGCGCCGACGGCTTTCGCGCGCTGGAAAAACGCCGCGATGCTCGCTTGCGGGATCTCGAATTGGCTCACCGCCACGTCGCCTTCCGCCAAACTCACCGCCCCGATGTCATCAGCACTGACTTCGGCGTTGGCGCCTGGGATCACCACGATCGTGTTGTCGGCATTCGCCAGCGTGATGATCGCCGTGCCCGTAGATGCGCTCGCGCTGTCCTTCACCGCCGCTAGATCGATGCCCTGATCGGCGAGGAATACGCGCAACTGCTCGCCGAACGCGTCGCGGCCAAGACGGCCGACCATCACGGTCTGCGCGCCGAGCTTGGCTGCTGACACAGCCTGGTTGGCGCCTTTGCCGCCAGGAAAATACATCACCGATTGCCCGGCGACGGTTTCTCCGACTCGGGGATGGCGCTCGGCCGTCGCCACGACATCCATGTTGATGCTGCCGGCAACGACGACCCGCCCCATCCGCTCTCTCCCCAACGGCCGCTACACGCGCGCCTCGAATTCCTGCTTCACCAGCTCGATGTCGGCGAGCGTCGGCAGGCCGGCCTCGTTGCCGAGCTTCTGGATCTTGTAGGTGGAGGCCGCGCGGGCGAACTCGAAATGCTCCTTCCAGCTCTTCGCCGGATTGGCGAGATAGGAGTATACATAGGCGCCATGGAACACGTCGCCCGCGCCATTGGTGTCGATGACGCGCTCGCGCGGGATCGGATAGGCGGGCAAGGTATGCACCGCGCCGACCTCGTCGTACCACAGCAGGCCCTTCTCGCCCTGGGTGACGCCACCGATGCGGCAGCCGCGGCTCTTGAGGTAGTCGAGCATCTTCTCCGGCGTGAGGTCCATCTGCTCGCACAGTCGCTCGGCGACGATGGCGACGTCGATGTATTCCAGCAGCTCATGCGTATTGGTGCGCAGGCCGCCGCCGTCGAGCGAGGTCAGGATGCCGGCCTCGCGGCACAGTTTTGCGTAATGCAGCGCCGCGTCGGGCTGGTGGCCGTCGACATGCAGCGCCCGGCAATTGCCGAGATTGAGCAGCGGGAACGGATGGATGTGGGCGTCATCGCGGCAGCGCACGATGGCGCGCTTGCCGTCCTTCGGCATGATGAAGGACAGCGAGGAGGCGTTCACTTTCCGTGGATGTACGGAGATGCCGTACTTTGCGGTCATGTCCTGGAACATCCGCCCGAGCCAGTCATTCGCAATCGTGGCGATCAGGTCCGGCACGATGCCCAGCTTGGCGCAGCAAAATGCCGCAGTGACCGCATTGCCGCCGAACGACACCGCATAGTCGGAGGCGACGTGTTTCTCGTCTCCGGTCGGCATGTGGTCGGTGATGAACGTGACGTCGATGTAGGTCTGTCCGATAAAGAGGGCCTGCATTGGCATTTCTGTCTCACTCGAGGGGTGTTGCGGCCCCGGCGCCGCAGATTAGCAAGCGGTTAAAGCGGATCAACGCTGAAATTCTTCGTCAAATCGTCACCATGGTGGTTGAGATCGCCCCTTTGCAACCGGCGGCCCCCTGCCGCCCATGCACCGGTCGCGCTATGGTTGCCGGCCTGCAGGCGCAGATTCGGGAGTGGAAGATGACTGTCTATGCGGGTCCGGTCTTCGAGATGGCGACCAATCAGTTCAACGTGATTGCCGACCATCTTGGCATCCCAGGCGACGAGCGCGACCGGCTGCTGCTGCCCAAGCGGGCGATCACCGTCTCGTGTCCGATCCACAAGGACGACGGCACCATTGCCGTCTACGAGGGATACCGCGTCCAGCATCTCCTGACCATGGGCCCGACCAAGGGCGGCACCCGCTTTGCCCCGACCGTTGACATCGGCGAGGTCGCCGCGCTGGCGATCTGGATGAGCTGGAAATGCGCCCTCGTCGGGCTGCCTTATGGCGGCGCCAAGGGCGGCGTCAATGTCGATCTCTCCAAGCTGTCGCGGCGCGAGCTCGAGTCGCTGTCGCGCCGCTACATGCAGGAGATGATCCCCTTCGTCGGCCCGCATACCGACGTGATGGCGCCGGACATGGGCACCAACGAGCAGGTGATGGCGTGGTTCATGGATACGTACTCCATGTATCAGGGCCAGACCGTGACCGAGATCGTCACCGGCAAGCCGGTATTCTCCGGCGGCACGCTCGGCCGCCGCGAGGCGACCGGCCGCGGCGTCGCCCATGTCTCCCGCCGCGTGATGGATGAGCTCGGCATTGACCCGACCAAGTCCACCGCCGTCGTGCAGGGGTTTGGCAATGTCGGCTCCTACGCCGCGCTCGGCTTCCACCAGATGGGCATGAAGGTGATTGCCGTCAGCGATCATACCGGCGCGCTCCATGACCCCCGCGGTCTCGATATTCCGAAGCTGATGGAGCATGCCACCGCCCACGGCAGCATCGCCGGCTTCTCGACCGAGCTTGCCTTTGATCCCAAGGAAATCCTCACGCTGGCCTGCGACATCCTGATTCCGGCAGCCGTCGAGCGCGTGATCGACGCCAAGGTCGCGGCGAACCTGAAGTGCCGCATCGTGGCCGAAGCCGCCAATGGCCCGACCACGCCGGATGCCGATCTGGTGCTCGACCAGCGCCGCAAGGAGATCTTTCTCATTCCCGACATTCTCTGCAACTCCGGCGGCGTGGTCGTCAGCTACTTCGAATGGGTGCAGGATCTGCAGCAGCTGTTCTGGGAGGAGGAAGAGGTGATGCGGCGGGAATACCAGATCCTCGACCGCGCCTTCGAGCGCATGCTGTCGCGCGCCAAGGCCGACAACATCGCGCACCGGACGGCGGCCATGGCCATCGGCGTCGAGAAGGTGCGCAACGCCAAGAACACGCGAGGGCTGTTTCCGTGATCACCGGTCTCGACCACGTCGTAGTCCTGCTCGAGGACATCAAGGCGGGCTGCGCCACGTTCGAGACGCTGCTCGGCCGCAAGCCGTCCTGGCAGAATTCGAGCGATGGCGCCGAGCGCGTGCTGTTCACGCTCGACAATATGAGCCTCGAACTGATGGCGCCGGTCGGCCAGGGCCCCGGCGCCGATCGCATCCGCAACGTCCTCAAGATCTGGGGCGAGGGGCTCGCCAGCATCTGCTTCGCGACCTCCGATATCGGCAAGATGCATCGAAGGCTGGAGCGCGTGGCGCTGAAGCCGGATCCGATCGCCGAGGTCGACAGCACCGACCGCGTCTCCGGCCAGACCTTACACTGGAAGCGCACGCGCGCCATGACCGATCTCACCCGTGGCGTGCGCATGTTCTTCCTGGAGCTCGCAAGACCGCGGCCGGTGTCGGAGAAGACCGCGGAGAGTGCCGTTCTCGGGCTCGACCACATCGTGGTCTCGACCGAGGATCCCGAGCGCGCCGCCGCGCTGTACGGCGCGCGGCTCGGCCTGGACATGGCGCTCGACCGCAGCCACCAGGAATGGGGCCAGCTGATGTTCTTCCGCTGCGGCGATCTGATCGTCGAGGTGGTGAAGCGCCCGGTCGCCGGCAACGACAAGACCAACGACAAGCTCTGGGGCCTGAGCTGGCGCGTCGCCGACATCGAGGCCACGCGCGCGCGGCTGCTTGCTGCCGGCTTGCAGGTGTCTGAGCCCAGGGCAGGGCGCAAGCCCGGCACCCGGGTGATGAGCTTGTACAGCGGCACCTGCGGCATTCACACGCTGATCCTGGAGAAGACGCCGCAGGCGGCGGAGTGAGGCCCGTGCTGCACTTGTTGTCCTGCGCTTAGCTGATGGAACGGCAGGTGGAGCAGCAAACCTACGTGTCTGCTTGCACCCGCCTCTCCCCACCCACGCCGTCATGGCCGGGCTTGTCCCGGCCATCCACGTCACATCACGTATGCCGAACGACGTGGATGCCCGGGACAAGCCCGGGCATGACGAGTGTCTCATTGGAAGGCCCAGCGCCGCGAAAGTACAAGGCGTGATATAGACCGAGGTGGTTCTCACAACTCCACTGAAGCCGATCATGTCTCCTCTTGGATCTCCTACGTCTGGCCCGCGCCGCGTGTTCATGCTCGGCGGGACCGGGACGATCGGCCGCGCCACGGTGCGCGCGCTCGTCGCGCGCGAGCACGAGGTGGTTTGTTTCGTCCGCTTGCGCGGCGACGCCATCACGATCCCTGGCGCCACCGTCAAGACCGGCGATGTCACCGATCCCGTCTCGCTCGCGCGCGACGGGTTTCGTGGTGAGCATTTTGACGCCGTCGTGTCCTGCATGGCGTCGCGGACCGGCGTGCCGAGGGATGCTCAGGCGATCGACTACCAGGCGCATGTGAACGTGTTGAATGCAGCGCGTCAGGGCGGTGTCACGCAGTTCGTGCTGCTGTCCGCCATCTGCGCGCAGAAGCCGTTGCTGGCGTTTCAGCAGGCCAAGCTGGCGTTTGAGGCAGAACTGATGGAGGCGGGTTTGATCTATTCCATCGTCCGTCCCACCGCATTCTTCAAGTCGCTGGCCGGCCAGGTCGCGCGCGTGCAGCAGGGGCGGCCCTATCTCGTGTTCGGCGACGGCCGTCTCACCGCCTGCAAGCCGATCAGCGACGCCGATCTCGGCGACTATCTGGCCGGCTGTCTCGATGACGAGGCGCGTTGGAACCGCGTGCTGCCGATCGGCGGCCCCGGACCTGCGATCACGCCGATCGAGCAAGCGGAACACCTGTTCGCGCTGCTCGGCCGCAAGCCGAGCATCCGGCGCGTGCCGGTGGCGCTGCTCGACGTCATCATCGGCGGGCTCGACATTGCCAAGCGCATCGTGCCGTCGCTTGCCGACAAGGCGGAGCTCGCCCGCATCGGCCGCTACTACGCGACGGAGTCGATGCTGGTGTTGAATCCCGCCACCCGCCGCTACGACGCCGACGCCACGCCATCCACCGGCTCCGAGACGCTGTTCGACTACTATGCCAAGCTGATCCGTGGCGAAGTGATGGCCGAGCGCGGTGATCATGCCGTGTTTTGAGTCCGTCTCTCTCCGCGTCATTGCGAGGAGAGAAGCGGCGAAGCAATCCGGGGTCACGCGCGTGGCCCTGGATTGCTTCCGTCGTCGCCCTTCGGCCTTTGGCGGACATGTCGCTTGCGCTCGCAATGACGGTGGTGAGAGCGGTGATCACGGCGGTGAGACTTGTAACGGCAGTTGTGAGACATGCGCTCTCTGTCTCGCGGCGCGTTTCGCGTCCGAGCTTTGCTCTTCGTCCTGCCCTCTTCGAAAAGAGGGCACGGGGAATGCCGGGCGCTGGCCGCACCCATGGCCCGCCTGCGAAAAAAAATGCAGGCGGCAGGTACCACAGGTTCAGCCGAGTAACACCCGGCATTCCCCGCGCGATGGTTTTGACGGCTGCTTCGCGATCTCCCCGGTGCGCCGGGCTTTCTGGCCACCGTTGCCCGCGCGGCGCGTGAGCGCCGGTACGGACGTGACACCAGCATCGGGGTGCCAGGACCACGCGACTTGACCGTGCGCATCGCTGCTGTCGTCCGCGCAGATCACCCACGCGCAGCACCAACACGCCCACCGCATCCCGCCTCGACGTTCGTGACGACCGCGAAGCGTCCCTCGTGTGAGACGGGACGAGGAGATATAATCATGATTTCTGGAAAAAAGAAAGTACTTTTTTGCCCGCGCCTCGACGGACTTCTCAGCGCCACCAACCCTCTCCCCATGAAGAACGGGGAGAGGGAGCGCACCGCCTTTGTCGTTGCTGATGTCACCGATCTCTCGGCTGGGGCGGTGCAAACCTCTCCCCGCCCTTTGCGGGGAGAGGTCGGATTGCGCAGCAATCCGGGTGAGGGGCATGGCACGTACGAAGCGCGGATCGCTTGTCCATCGGACGGGCACGTGAATGCGAGTTGTGATGACGTCATCGCCGCCCAGCAGGGCCGAGCGGGTGAGAGTTTGCTGCAGAGAAATCTACACCGCCCGTGTGGCCGCCCCTCACCCCAACCCTCTCCCCGTGAAGAACGGGGAGAGGGAGCGCACCGACATCGCCGCGCCGACGTTCGTCTCTCTGTCGCGTTCGGGGTTCAATTATTATGGCCAGGTCTGTCGTCGACCACGCACGGCACGCTCGCAAACCCCCGAAACCTCACCCGTCCCCCACGCACCGGCTCGCCGTTCAGCTGATAGCTCGGAAACCGCCTGACAAACCGTGCGATCGCCACCGCACCCTCCAGCCTTGCCAGCGCCATGCCCGCGCATTGATGCGCGCCGGTGCCGAAGGCGAGGTGGCGGTTGGGGAGGCGGGTGATGTCGAAGCGTTCGGGGGCGTCGAACTGGGCGGGGTCGCGGTTGGCGGCGCCGATGCACAGGGTGACGGAGGTGCCGGCGTCGAGCATGACGCCGCCGAGCTCAATAGCCTCCGTCGTCATGCGGTTCCCGAGCTGGTTGGAGCTTTCGTAGCGCAGGATCTCCTCGACCGCGGTGCGGATCAAGGCTGGGGCCTCGATCAGCTTCTGACGCTCTTCCGGATGCTGACACAGCAGCACGAGGCCGTTGCCGATCAGGTTGGTCGTGGTCTCGTGGCCGGCGTTGAGCAGGAAGATGCAATTGTGCAGCAGCTCCTTCTCGCTGAGCCGCTCGCCGTCGGCCTCGCCCTGGATCAGCCGCGTCAAGACGTCGCGCTCGGGATGGCCGGGGGCCGCGCGGCGGCGCGCGACGAGGGTTTCGAGATATTCCAAGAAGCCGCCGACAGCCGTGTTGCCGCGGGCAAGCTGCTCGGGCGTCAGCACCGGCTCCAGCGCGCCGAGGATGGCAAGCGACCAGTCGCGCAAGGGAGCGCGCTCGTCATGCGGCACGCCGAGCAGGTTGCCGATCACCTCGATCGGAATAGCGGCGGCGAAATCCTCGATCAGCTCGAACGTCTGCTTCGCCGCGATCCGGTCCAGCAGCCCGTCGACCAGCGCGATCAGCGAAGGCTCCATCTCGGCGATCGCGCGCGGCGACAGCGCGCCCATGATCAGGCGGCGGACGCGCGTATGCGCGGGAGGGTCGTTGAAGACGAGGCTCGTGGTGTGGTGCTCGTACAGCAGCGAAGAGCCATATTTCGGCGCGAACTCGCGCCTCTCTGTCCGATGAGAATGCCTTGGTCGCCTTGTAGGCGGTGACGAGATCGTCATAACGCGTGAGAAAATACGAGCCGTTGCGCAGACGCTTGACCGGGGCATGCCGGCGCAGCGCGCGATAGGTCGGGTAGGGGTCCGCGTAGAACGCCGGCGTCAGGCTCTCGAGGTCGAAGCTTTCGGCGAGCGCTGCGTCGTCGGTCATGTGAGGTCCTCCCGGCCGATTCTCGTTCGTTGCGGCGACGGTCGCACGGACCGCGAGGGAAGAAAATCCGCCCGATGGTGTGGCTCTGCCTGCGCACCACCGGGGCGTGCCGCAGATCCGCCTTAGTGGAACGGTATGAAGCTGCCTTCGGCGGTGGCGTTTCTCAGTAATGATTTCAGCGACTTGGCCGCTCAACCTGCTGCGCCGCGGCATGTTTCTTGACATCAATCAAGTGAGTATTTACTCACGGGCGATGTCCACTTTGCGCATGACAAGCGATCTCCGGAGGCAGCTGATCCTCGGCGCGGCCAAGCGCTGCTTCGCGCGCCACGGCTATGCCGGCACGACGACGAAGAGCGTGGCTGCGGCCGCCGCGATCTCCGAAGCGCTGCTGTTCAAGCATTTCTCCTCGAAGGCGGCGCTTTATGCCGAGATCCTCAGCGAGGAATGCGAGACCGATCCGGATTTCGAGCTGCTGCTGGGGCAGGAACCTTCGACCGCGACGCTGGTCAAGCTGATGGCCGGGATGGTGCGCCATTTTCTCAGCATCGCCGACGGCCCCAACGACCAAGAGGAGCAGCGGCTGCGGCTGATGGCGAGCAGCCATCTCGATGATGGCGAGTTCGCGCGGATCATCTACGCCAAGATCGATGATCTGATCGGCGCCAAATTCGTTCACTCGCTGGAAAGGGCCGTCGCCTGTGGTGATGCCGTCCGATCAGCAGCCACGCCGCGTGACCTGTTCTGGTTTGCGCACCACACCGTGTTGATGGCCGCATTGACGCGGCTTCCATCGACCCCGTGTCTGGCCTATGGAACCGCAGCGAGCCTGGAGCGCCAGCTCAGCGAGTTCATCCTCCGCGGCATCGGACTGACCGATGCCGCGATTGCGTGCTATCTCGACCACGAATTGTCGCAACCTCCGGCCCGGCCGGCGACGGCAGAAAGTGCATGACATGAACATTGCGACGGAACCCAAGCTCTCTGGAAAGCCGTTCGACGACAAGCCGCGCAAGCGCACCCGCCCGGTGCTGTGGTTCATCGTCGTCGGCCTGCTGCTCGCGGCGCTCGTCGGCGGCTTCGTGTGGTTCAACATGTTCCGCGACAAGATGATCGCGCAGTTCTTCGCGAACATGAAGCCGCCGCCGATCAATGTCAGCGTCGCCACGGCGACGGCGGAGACAGTGCCGAACCTGTTGACCGCCGTCGGCGATCTCGCCGCCGTGCATCAGGTCAACGTCACTTCCGACGCGTCGGGCCGCATCACCGACATCATGTTCATGCCGGGCACGACCGTGAAGCAGGGCACGCCGCTGGTGCAGCTCTATGACGCGCCGGAGCAGGGCGATCTCGCCAACTACAAGGCGCAGGTGACGGTGGCGCAGCTGTCGCTCGAGCGCGCCAAGCAGCTGGCGTCGCGGCAGTTCGGCCCGCAGGCGACCGTCGACCAGGCCCAGGCCGCCTATGACCAGGCGCAGGCCGGCGTCGCCAAGACGGAGGCGCTGATCGCGCAGAAGCTGGTGCGCGCGCCGTTCGACGGCGATCTCGGCGTCCGCAAGGTCGAGGTCGGCCAGTATCTGTCCGCCGGCACGCAGATCGTGTCGCTGACTGACCTGTCGCAGCTCTGGGTCAACTTCACCGTGACCGAGAAAGACAGTGGCCAGCTCAAGGTCGGCCAGACCGTGCGCGTCGGCGTCGATGCCTATCCTGGCAAGACGTTCGAAGGCAAGATCACCACGATCGAGCCGCAGATCGCGACCGACACGCGCAACATCCGCGTGCAGGCGACCATCGCCAATCCCGAGCGCATCCTGAAGCCCGGCATGTTCGCCACCACCACCGTGGTGCTGCCGGACAAGCCGCCGGTGCTGACGGTGCCGGAGACGGCGGTCGACTACACGCTGTATGGCGACTCCGTGTTCGTCATCAACGAGAAGAAGACCGACGACGGCAAGACCACGCTGACCGCCGACCGCACCTATGTGCAGACCGGCGATCGCATCAACGGCCGCGCCGAGATCATCAAGGGCCTGAAGGAGGGCGACCGCGTCATCGCCGTCGGCCAGCTCAAGATCCAGTCGGGCGCCGCGGTTGCGATCTCGACCGATCCGCCGCCGCCGGTGCCGGCGAAGCCGCCGCGCTACTGAGCGAGCCTCTGAGCCAATGCCGGGCCGCCTGCTGATCGTGGCGGCCCGTTCGGTCCTCACCTGACGTCTGCTGACAGGATTGCCGCGATGCGTTTCACCGATATCTTCATCAAGCGGCCTGTGCTGTCGCTGGTGGTCAGCATGCTGATCCTGCTGCTCGGCCTGCGTGCCGCCTTCGAGCTGCCGATCCGGCAATATCCAAAGCTGTCGAACACGGTCGTGAACGTCACGACGGTGTATCCCGGCGCGTCCGCCGACCTGATCCAGGGCTTCATCACCACGCCGCTGGAGCAGGCGGTCGCCTCGGCCGAAGGCGTCGACTACATCACCTCGTCCTCCGTGCAGGGCACCAGCACCATCCAGGTGTTCATCAAGCTCAATTTCGATCCGAACCAGGCGCTCACCGAGGTGCTCGCCAAGGTCAACTCGGTTCGCTACCTCATTCCGAAGGAATCCAACGACCCGATCGTCACCAAAACCACGGGGCAGACGACCTCGGTGATGTATCTCGGCTTCTCCAGCGAGGAGCTGTCGGGCTCGGCGATCTCGGACTACCTCACGCGCGTCGTTCAACCGGTGCTGTCGACGGTGGATGGCGTTGCCGCCGCCAACATCCTGGGCGGCCAGACCTTCGCGATGCGCATCTGGCTCAATCCGGAGAAGATGGCCGGCCGCAACGTGTCGCCGACCGACGTCGCCACCGCGATCGCCGCCAACAACTTCCAGTCCGCCGCCGGACAGGCCAAGGGCTATTTCATCGTCTCCAACGTCACGACCAATACCGGCCTGACCGACGTCAACCAGTTCAAGCGGATGATCGTCAAGGCCAAGGACGGCGGCTTCGTGCGGATGGAGGACATCGCGACCGTCGAGCTCGCCGCGCAGAGCACCGACGCCAGCGTCGCGTTCAACGGCGAGCGCGCGATCTTCATCGGCGTCGACGCCACGCCGCAGGGCAACCCGCTCAACATCGTCAAGGGCGTGCGCGCGCTGTTCCCGGATCTCGAGCGCAATCTGCCGCCGTCGATGAAGATGAAGGTGGCCTATGATTCCACCAAGTTCATCCAGTCGTCGATCGACGAGGTCGAGCACACGCTCGGCGAGGCCGTGCTGATCGTCATCGTCGTCATCTTCCTGTTCCTGGCGTCGCTGCGCTCCGTCATCATTCCCGTGGTGACGATCCCGCTGTCGCTGATCGGCGTCTGCACCATGATGCTGGCGCTCGGCTTCTCCATCAATCTGCTGACCCTGCTCGCCATGGTGCTCGCGATCGGCCTCGTCGTCGACGACGCCATCGTGGTGGTAGAGAACATTCATCGCCATCTCGAGGAGGGCAAGACACCGGTGCAGGCGGCGCTGCAGGGCGCGCGCGAGATCGTGGGACCCGTCATCTCGATGACGATCACGCTCGCCGCCGTGTATGCGCCGATCGGCTTCCTCGGCGGTCTCACCGGATCGCTGTTCCGCGAATTCGCCTTCACGCTCGCGGGCTCGGTGATCGTCTCCGGCGTCATCGCGCTGACCTTGTCGCCGATGATGTGCTCGGTGCTGTTGCGCAGCGCGGAGGAGGGCCGCTTCGCCCGTCTCGTCAACCGCGTGTTCGGTTCGATGACGAACTGGTACGGCCGCCAGCTCGACCGCTCGCTCGACTACCGGCCGGTCACCGGCCTGTTCGCGCTGACGATCCTCGGCTTGGTCGGCTTCCTCTACATGCACACCTCCAAGGAGCTGGCGCCGGAGGAGGATCAGGGCATCGTGTTCTCGATCACCAAGGCGCCGAAATACGCCAATATCGACTACATCAATTTCTACACCGACAAGCTCGACAAGGCGTTCGCGAAGTTTCCAGAGACCGACCTGCGCTTCGTGCTGAACGGCATTCAGGGCCCGCAGGGCGGCTTTGCTGGCATGCTGCTCAAGCCCTGGGACGAGCGCACGCGCTCCTCGATCAAGCTGAAGCCGCTGGTGCAGGCGGAGCTGTCCAAGATCGAGGGCATCAACGCCTTCGCTTTCAACCTGCCGGCGCTGCCGGGCGGCCCGGGCGGCCTGCCGGTGCAGATGGTGATCAGCTCGACCAGCGGCTTCCAGGCCGTCTATGAGCAGATGGCCAAGCTGAAGGACGCGGCGCGCAAGAGCGGCATCTTCATCGTCTCCGACAGCGACCTCGAGTTCAACCAGCCGGTGGTGAAGGTCTGGATCAACCGCAGCAAGGCCAGCGATCTCGGCATCACCATGCAGTCGATCGGCAACACGCTGGCCGTGCTGCTCGGCGGCAACTACATCAATCGCTTCAACCTCGAGGGCCGCTCCTACCAGGTGATCCCGCAGGTGCCGCGCGACAAGCGGTTGTCACCGGAATCGCTGACCGGCTACTACGTCGCGACCGCGGCCGGCCAGCAGGTGCCGCTGTCGACGGTGGTCAACATCGAGACGGCGACCGACCCGAACTCGCTGACCCATTTCAACCAGCTCAACTCGGCGACGTTCTCGGCGGTGCCGATGCCGGGCGTCACGGTCGGTCAGGCGGTCGACTTCCTGGAGCAGCAGGCCAAGAACCTGCCGTCGGGCTTCAGCCATGACTATCTCGCCGATGCCCGCCAATACGTCCAGGAAGGCAATCAGCTCGCCATCACCTTCGGCTTCGCGCTGATCATCATCTTCCTGGTGCTGGCGGCGCAGTTCGAGAGCCTGCGGGATCCTCTGGTGATCATGATCAGCGTGCCCATGGCGATCGTCGGCGCGCTGATCCCGCTGTTCTTTGGCCTGGCGACCATGAACATCTACACCCAGGTCGGTCTGCTGACGCTGGTCGGCCTGATCACCAAGCACGGCATCCTGATGGTGGAGTTCGCCAACGAGCTGCAGCTCAATGAGGGGATGGATCGGCGGTCGGCGATCGAGACATCGGCGCGCATCCGCCTGCGGCCGATCTTGATGACGACGGCGGCGATGGTCACCGGCCTGATCCCGCTGCTGACGGCGTCCGGCGCCGGCGCCGCCAGCCGCTTCTCGATCGGCCTCGTCGTCGTCGCCGGCATGTCGATCGGCACGCTGTTCACGCTGTTCGTGCTGCCGGCCGTCTACACCGTCATCGCCACCGACCACCAGGCCGCCGCCAAGTCGAAGCGCGCCCGCGAGATCGCGCAGTTCGACGCGGAGCCGGACCACGCGCTGAAGGCGACGTGAGCGGGCGCTGCGAGGCTAACAACAATAGCGGCGGCTGCTTCGGTAGCCGCCGTCTTGTTTTGGCGGTCCCTCAACGCTCTCGCTGTCGTCCCGGCCTTGAGCCGGGACCCAACCATAGGCTGTGGTTTGAGGCAGGCGCGGAGTGACGTTCTCGTGCAACAATGACCGACCGTGGCTATGGGTCCCGGCTCGGAGGCCGGGACGACGGCGGAGTGTGTGGCGCAGGCGGAATTCCTCCGCGAGACGCCTCACTCCTCCTGCTGCGGATCGAGCGCGTCGCGCAGGCCGTCGCCGAGCAGGTTGAGGGAGAGGACGACGAGGAAGATCGCGAGCCCCGGCCAGATCGCCATCCACGGCGCGTTGGTGAGGAAACGTTGTGCGGCGTTGAGCATGCTGCCCCAGGACGGCGCCGGCGGCTGCTGGCCCAACCCTAAGAACGACAGCGCGGCCTCGGCGATGATGGCGGCGGCGACCGACAGGGTCGCCTGCACCAGGAGCGCCGGCATGATGTTCGGCAGGATGTGCCGGACAGCGATCTGCAGGTCGGTGTCGCCGACGCTGCGCGCGGCCTCGACATAGTCCTCGACCTTGACGCTCAGCACCTCGCCGCGCGTGAGCCGGACAAAGATGGGGGTCGCCGAGATGCCGATCGCGATCATCGCATTGCCGAGGCTGGGCCCGAGGAACGCCGCCAGCGCGATCGCCAGGATCAGGAACGGACAGGCGAGCATCGCATCGGTGATGCGGCTGATCAGGGCATCGATGAAGCCGCCGCGATAGCCCGCGATCATGCCGATGGGGACGCCGATCGCCAGCGCGATGACGACCGAGATCGCGCCGGCCAGCAGCGAGGCACGGGCGCCATAGATGACGCGGGCCAGCACGTCGCGGCCGAGATCGTCGGTGCCGAACCAGTGCGCCGCCGAGGGTGCTTTCCGCACCAGCGTCCAGCTCGTCTTGATCGGATCGTAGGGCGCGACCAGCGGCGCTGATAGCGCGAGCAGGATGAAGGCCATGATCAGGCCGAGCCCGACCATCGCCCCCTTGCGCTTGACCAGGCGGCGCCAGGTGCGCTGCATCGGCCGCTCGAGCGGGGCGAGGGTGCGGATGCCCGGTGCTGACAGCGTGGTCTCGGCCATGTCAGCTTCTCAAGCGCGGGTTGACGAGGACGTAAGCGAGATCGGCGATCAGGTTGAGCATGATGTAGACGGTGGCGGTGACCAGCACGACGCCCTGCACGACGGCGTAGTCGCGGTTGAACACGGCATCGACGATCAGCTTGCCGAAGCCGGGGATGGAGAAGATCTGCTCGGTCAGCACGGCGCCCGACAGCAGCGTGCCGAGCTCGAGGGCGCCCAGCGTGATGACGGGCGTGAGAGCATTGCGCAGCGCGTGGCGCAGGATGACCTGGCGCTCGGAGATGCCCTTGGCGCGGGCGGTGCGGATGTAGTCGCTGCCCAGCACCTTCAGCATGGCGCTGCGGGTGTG
This sequence comes from Bradyrhizobium sp. USDA 4353, assembly GCF_054063215.1. NCBI lineage: Bacteria > Pseudomonadati > Pseudomonadota > Alphaproteobacteria > Hyphomicrobiales > Nitrobacteraceae > Bradyrhizobium > Bradyrhizobium sp. USDA 4353. Next base: position 6,669,290 of record NZ_JBSSGB010000001.1, on the reverse strand, counting down.
GCGCATCAGGATCGCGGCGATGGCGTTGCCGAGCACGAAGGCCGGCATGATGGTGGCGGCGAGGCTGGCGCGCCAGTCCTCGGCCAGCGACACGTAGCCGGAGGCTGGCAGCCAGCCGAGCTGGATCGAGAACACGAAGATCAGCATGATCCCGAGCCAGAAGTTCGGCGTCGAGATGCCCCACAGCGCGAACAGATTGGCGGCGTAGTCCCAAGGCGTCCCGCGCTTCACCGCGGAGATGATGCCAGCGGGAATGCCGATCAGGAACGCGATCACGATCGCCATGGAGGCAAGCTGCAAGGTCACCGGCAGCTTCTGCAGGATGAGATCGCGCACCGGCATCTTGATGCGCAGCGACTCGCCGAAATCACCCGAGAGCACGCCCTTGATCCAGTAGCCGTATTGCACGGGCAGGGGCTGGTCGAGACGATATTGCTTGCGGATCTGCTCGATGACGGCGGGATCACGCTCCTCCCCGGCCATCACGAGGGCGGGATCGCCGGGCAGCAGTTGTTGCAGCGAGAAGATCAGGATCGAGACGAAGATCAAGGTCGGGATGATCTGGGCGAGGCGGCGGGTGAGGAAGGTCAGCATGGTCATTGCCTCGCGCGCCGAGGAGCATGCTCACGACGAGCAACCGGTCGCGCCCCTAGCGTTCCCTCCCCCCTTGTGGGGGAGGGACAGGGAGGGGGGTGCCCCAAGCGAGGTCGGAGTGCGTGGCACCCCTCTCCCCAACCCTCCCCCACAAGGGGGGAGGGAGCGCAGCGCGTGCGGGGCGTCGGTGTCGCGTCCCAATGAGCAGGGGGCACGTGATCGCTCACTTCAGCTTCAGTCCCACCACGCGCAGCAGGCCGTCCGGCATCGGCTTGAAGCCTTCCAGCTTCGTGGTCTGCGCGAACAGGAACTTGCGGTGGTAGAGGTAGAGGATCGGCTCGTCGGCCTGCTGCTCCCTCACCAGCGTCTCGTAGATCGCCTTGCGCTTGGTCATGTCGCTGACGAGGCGGGCGTCTTCCAGCGCCTTGTCGGCAGCGGTGTTGGTCCAGGCCGTGTAGTTCAGCGCCGCGCCCGAATGCAGGTGATTGTAGGTGTTGCCGTCGGGATCGCTGCGGCCGCTCCATTCCAGCATGTAGGCCTGGTACTCGCCGGCCTCGGCCTGCTTCAGCGAGGTGGCGAACTCGGTGATGCGGATCTTGAGATCGAAGCCGGCCTCGGCCGCCATCGCCTGCAGCACCTGCGCGGCAGCCTCGCTCTCGCTTTCCTTCGGCACCATGAAATCGACGGTCACCGGCGGCGTCACGCCAGCTTCCTTGAGCAGCGCCTTGGCCTTCTCGACGTCGCGGCCGCGCACCGGGAAGGCGGACTGATAGTAGGGATTCTCGGGATTGACGAACTGATTGCCCGGCTTGAACTCGCCGTTGAAGACCACCTGGTTGAGCGCCTCGCGGTCGATCGACAGATCCAGCGCCTGGCGCACCTTGGCCGACTGGCTGAGCGGGCCCTTGGTCTTGTCCTTGCCGATGTTGAGCGTCACGCCGCGATAGCCGAGACTGGTCGCCGTCGACAGCTTCAGCCGCTTGTCGCTGGTGACGTCCTTGATATCGGTGGCGAGCAGGCGCTCGATCATGTCGAGGCTGCCGGACTTCAGGTTCGCCAGCCGCACCGTGGCATCGACGATCGGCTGATAGACGATCTTGTCGATGAAGATATTGTCCTTGTTCCAATAGTCGGCGAACTTCTCGAACACCATGCGGTCCTGCGCGACGCGCTCGACGAATTTGTAGGGGCCGGCGCAGACTGGGCGCAGGCCGAACTTGTCGCCGGCCTCCTTGGCCGCCTTCGGCGACACCATCATGCCGGCGCGGTCCGTGAGCTGGGCGAGCAGCGGCGAGAACGGCGTCTTCAGCACCAGCTTGATCGTGAGGGGATCGACGACATCGACATGGTCGAGCGAGGCGATCTCCGGCTTGCGGAACGAGCCGGGCATCGAGAGATGACGATCGAGCGAGAACTTCGCCGCCTCGGCATCGAACGGCTCGCCGTCATGGAATTTCACGCCTGGCCGCAGCTTGATCGTGACCTCCTTGCCGTCGGCGGAGGTCTCGTGCGACAGCGCGAGCTGCGGCACAATGTTGAGCTTCTCGTCGATGTCGAACAGCTTGTCGCAGACGGCGGCGAACACGATGCGGCCGACATAGGTCCGCGCCATCGTCGGATCGAGGATGTCGGCATCCTCGGCAAGCCCGATGCGCAACGTGGTCTGGGCCTGTACGGCCGGGCTGCATGTCACCATCACAGTGGCCGCGGTCGCGGCCAAGCACCAAGTCCTGATCATCGGATGTCCCCTACGAATGCAGCCTGCGCTGTTGCACTAATCATACAAACCCCGGCCAGATGCAGTCCTTCCGAGGCTCATGTCGGGTTCGCAAGCGCCGCCGCGATGCCAGCATCGATCGTCGCGCGATCGGTGACGCCGGCCGGACTCTCGCGCGTCGGCAGGAACTGGCGGAACACCGTCCAATGCTTGCGGCTCACGCTCTCCAGCCGTTCGAGCTCAGCGAGCGGATCGGCATGATCGTCAACGCGCAAATCGAGCTCGGACCATTCGTCCTTGCCGTGGATCAGCAGCGCAGCCGACTGCTTGCCGCGCTTGTCGCCGCCGGCGGCCTCACCGGCCTTCATCGCCGCGATCAGGCGCTGGGCGAACGGCAGGGCGCTGTTGGCGAGATAAGCGTTCGCGGTCTCGTTCAGCACCTGCGGGCCGGCCAGCATGTTGCCGGCGATCGAAAAGCCCTGGCCTTCGAGATGGCCGCACCAGTCGATGCAGTCGCGGCCGGTATGGGCCGCGATCTGGCCGTTGAGATCGAGGATGTGGACCTGCCGGCTCTCGCGGCCGGGATCGGCCGCTGTCAGCAGCTGCACGATGTCGCACGGATGCCGGCCGTCGCGCAGCAGCGTCGCGCCGTCGATGCCGTAATAGGGATTGACCAGCGCCTGCGTGGCGATGCCGCCGCGGCCGGCAACGACGAACGGCACGCGCGCGCCGACGGCGAAGAAGCGCGTGGCGACGGCGATGCCGATCCGGCCGGTGGAATCGTCCTTCGCAATGATCGACCAGGTCATCGGCGTATCGCTCTCTTATCGTCCGGCCGCGTAGCCCTGCATGCCACGCGGATTGGCGGCGGCACGGCGACGGCGGCCGACACGCGAGGCCGCGGTCAGGCGGCCCTCCGACCAGTCGGGGCCGACCTCGACGACATGGCCGCGGCGGCGCAGCTCTTCGATCGTGGTCTTCGGCACGCGGTTCTCGACCACGAGCACGCCGGGGCGCGCGGTGCGCGGCCAGAACGAGATCGGGAAGTGCTCGGAGTGCCACGCGGGCGCGTCGATCGATTCCTGCAGGTTCATGCCGGCATGGACATGGCGCAGGAAGAACTGCGTGTTCCACTGGTCCTGCTGGTCGCCGCCCGGCGAGCCCCAGGCGACGTAAGGCTCGCCGTCGCGCAGCGCCATGGTCGGCGACAACGTGGTGCGCGGCCGCTTTCCGGGCACGAGTGCTGCCGGATGATTCTCTTCGAGCCAGAACATCTGCGCGCGGGTGCCTAAGCAAAAGCCGAGCTCGGGAATGACGGGCGAGGATTGCAGCCAGCCGCCCGACGGCGTCGCCGAGATCATGTTGCCGTCGCGGTCGATGATGTCGAAATGCACGGTGTCGCCGCGCACCTCGCCGAAGCGGCCGACGGTCGGCTCGCCCGAGCCCATCGCGCCGACGGCCTCGCGGTTGCCTGCGGCCTCGCGCAGCTTCACCTCGGCGCCATAGCCGTCGAGCTTGCCCGGACGAAGCTCAAGGGAGGCCTTCTCGGTGATCAGCTTGCGCCGCTCGTCGTTGTAGGCATCGGACAGCAGCGTCTCGATCGGGATGTCGGCGAAGTTCGGATCGCCGTAGAACGCTTCGCGATCGGCGAAGGCGAGCTTCGCGGCTTCGATCTGCCAGTGGATGAAATCGGGACCCGTGGGATCGAGGCCGTCGAGCGCAAAACCCTTGAGAAGTGCGAGCTGCTGCAAGAGCACCGGGCCCTGGCTCCAGACGCCGGCCTTGCAGACGGTGTAGCGGCCGTACTGATAGGTCAGCGGGGCCTCGATGGTCGGCTGCCAGCGCGCCATGTCGTCGGCGGTTAGCACGCCCTTGTGGCGCGAGCCCGAGACGTCCATGACCTCCTGAGTCCGGCAGAAGCGATCGATCGCTTCGGCGACGAAGCCTTGCGACCACGCCTTGCAGGCACGCTCGATCTGCGCGTCGCGATCACCGCCGGCGCTCTCGCCTTCGCTTAGGATGCGCGCGTAGGTCTCGGCAAGCTGCGGATTGGTGAACAGCATGCCAGGACGCGGCACCTCGCCATTCGGCAGATAGAGCGCGGCCGAGGTCGGCCAATGCGTCTTGAACAACTGCTCGACGGTTTGGATGGTCGCCGAGACGCGCTCGACCAGCGGATAGCCGTCGCGCGCGTAGGAGATCGCAGGCTCCAGCACATCGCGCAGCCGCATCGTGCCGTAGTCGCGCAGCAGCAGCATCCAGGATTCGAAGGTGCCGGGGACGCAGGCCGCCAGAAGACCGGTGCCGGGCACCATGTCCAGGCCCTCGCGCTTGTAGTGCGCGATGGTGGCGCCTGATGGCGCCGGGCCCTGGCCGCAGATCACTTCGGTACGTCCGCGCTTCACGTCGTGCAGGATGATCGGCACGTCGCCGCCGGGGCCGTTGAGGTGCGGCTCGACCACCTGCAGGGTGAAGGCGGCCGCGACGCCGGCATCGAAGGCATTGCCACCGCGCTCCAGCATCGCCATGCCGACGGCGGTGGCCAGCCAGTGCGTGGAGGTGACGACGCCGAACGTGCCGTCGATCTCCGGGCGGGTGGTGAAGGGATCGGGATTGATGAAGCTCATGGGCGGCGTTGACCTATCCTAGTACTCGCCGTCATTGCGAGCGAAGCAAAGCAATCCAGGGCCCAGGATGACGCCCCTGGATTGCGTCGTCGCTTCGCTCCTCGCAATGACGACCTCATTCCAAATTTTGCCGTGTCGCCTTTACGCCACCGATGCCGTCGGAACGGCCGTTGCGGCCGGCTGGTTCACCGCGTGACATGCGACGCCGCCGATCAGCTCCGGCGACTTCTGCCGGCACAGATCGAACGCCAGTGGACAACGCGGATTGAAGGTGCAGCCCGATGGCGGATTGATCGGGTTGGGGATCTCGCCCTTCACCGGAATGCGTTGGCGGCCGGACATCGACAGGTCCGGCACCGCGCCGAGCAGCATCTTGGTGTAAGGCATGCGCGGATCGTTGAAGAGCGTGCGCCCTTCCGCGATCTCGACGATGCGGCCGAGATACATCACGCCGATGCGGCTCGCCATGTGGCGGACGACCGCGAGATTGTGGCTGATGAACAGATAGGTCAGGCCGAACTTGTCCTGCAGGTCGCGCATCAGATTGAGGATCTGCGCCTGCACGGAAACGTCGAGCGCCGAGGTCGGCTCGTCGCAGACGATGAACTCGGCCTCGGAGGCGAGCGCGCGCGCGATCGCGACGCGCTGGCGCTGACCGCCGGAGAATTCGTGCGGAAACTTCTGGCCGTCGTCCGGATGCAGGCCCACGAGCGTCAGCAGCTCGCCGACGCGGTCCTTGATCTGGCGCTCGCCCTCGATGACGTTGAAGGCGCGGATCGGCTCCGCGATGATGGCATCGACGCGGAAGCGCGGGTTGAGGCTGGCGTAGGGATCCTGGAACACCATCTGGATGCGGCGGCGCAGCTTGCGACGCACCTGTGCCTGACGCGCCTCGCTCATCGAGACGCCGTCGATGATGACCTCGCCGGAGGTCGGCGCCAGCAGCCCGACCACCATGCGCGCCACCGTCGTCTTGCCGGAGCCGGACTCGCCGACCAGCGCAAACGTCTCGCCCTTCTTGATGCCGAAGCTGACGCCGTCGACGGCCTTCAGAAACTCCTGCGGCTGGCGCTCGATCACGCGGTTGAGCCAGGGCTTCGAGACGTCGAACACACGGCGCAGATTTTTGACCTCGACGAAATCGCTCATGCCGCGGTCTCCGTCGCGCGATCATACAGGTGGCAGGCGACCGCCTGTGTGCCCTGGCGCAGCGGCTCCGGCCGGTCGGTGCGGCAGCGGTCGAAGGCGAAGCTGCAGCGCGGGTTGAACGAGCAGCCCGGCGGAATGGCCGACAGCCGCGGCATCGAGCCGGGGATCTGCACCAGACGCTTGTCCTCGCCTGCGAGCGTCGGGATCGCGCCCATCAGGCCCTTGGCATAGGGGTGCAGCGGGTTCTTGATGACCTCCTGGACCGGACCGATCTCGGCGACGCGGCCGGCATACATCACCGCGACGCGGTCGCAGGTCTCGGCGATCACGCCCATGTCGTGGGTCACCAGCATTACCGCGGTGCCGTGGTCGCGGCCGAGCCGCTTGATCAGGGAGATGATCTGCGCCTGCACGGAGACGTCGAGCGCGGTGGTCGGCTCGTCAGCGATGATCAGTTCCGGCCCGGCGCACAGCGCGAGCGCGATCACGACGCGCTGGCGCATGCCGCCGGAGAATTCGTGCGGGTAGCCGTCGATGCGCTTCTCGGGGGCGGGGATGCCGACCTCGGCGAGCAGGTCGATGGCGCGCTTGCGCGCCTGCTGGTCGGTGAGATTGGTGTGGGTCTTGATCGTCTCGACGATCTGGTCGCCGACACGGTACAGCGGATTGAGCGAGGTCAGCGGGTCCTGGAAGATCATGCCGATGCGCTTGCCGCGCACCTTGCGCATCTCCTCCGGCGGGAGGTTATCGATCCGCAGGCCCGACAGCAGGATCTCACCGCCGGAGATGCGGCCGGGGCGGTCGATCAGGCCGATCACGGCGAGGCCCGTAACGGATTTTCCGGCGCCGGATTCGCCGACCACGCCGAGCACCTCGCCCTTGGCGATGTCGTAGGAGACGCCGTCGATCGCGCGCAGGGTGCCGCGCCTTGTCTCGAACTCGACCTGCAGATTGCGCACGGACAGAACGGGGGCGGTCATGAGGTCCAAGCCTTCAAGGTCAAAGCCTTCATACGCGTGAACGGGGTCATCGCAGTTTCGGGTTGAGCGCGTCGCGCAGCCAGTCGCCGAGCAGGTTGATCGCGAGGATCAGGCCGGCCAGCGCGATGCCGGGGAAGGCGACGATCCACCATTCGCCGGCGAACAGATAGTTGTTGCCGATGCGGATCAGGGTTCCGAGCGAGGGCATCGTCTCCGGCATGCCGGAGCCGAGGAACGACAGGGTCGCCTCGGTGATGATCGCGAGCGCGAGATTGATCGTGGCGATCACCAGCACCGGGCCCGTCGTGTTGGGCAGCACATGGCGCAGCATGATGACCGGCGCGGGCAGGCCGATCAGCTGGGCGGCGGCGACATAGTCCTTGTTCTTCTCGACCAGCACCGAGCTGCGCACCGTGCGCGCATATTGCACCCAGAACGACAGGCCGATCGCGAGCACCAGCACGCCCAGCATGCTCAGCCAGTCCAGATGATTGCCGGAGACGGATTTGGCGATGCCGTTGACCAACAGCGCGATCAGGATCGGCGGGAAGGTGAGCTGCACATCGGCGATGCGCATGATCACGGTGTCGACGCGACCGCCGAAATAGCCCGCGACGAGGCCGAGGCCGATGCCGAGCACGCCGGAGAAGACGACGCCGAGAATGCCGACCAGCAGCGAGATCCGCAGGCCATAGAGGATTGCGGAGAGCACGTCGCGGCCCTGCTCGTCCGTGCCGAGCAGGAACGGGCTCTGGCCGTCGGCCGTCCACAGTGGCGCGATGCGGGAATTGAGGAGCTGCAGCTGCGCCGGATCGAACGGGTTCTGCGGCGACAGTAGCGGCGCGAAGATCGCGAGCAGGAAGAACAGCAGCGTGACGGTCGCGGCGGCCACCGTCAGCTTGGAACGGCGGAACGAGTAGAACAGGTCGCTCGCCAGCGCGCGTTTCAGCCAGCCATCCCTGGTGGCGCGCGTCGCTTCGACGGGGGTGGGGTGGGGCAGGGCTGCGTCGCTCATGATCAGGCCGGACGGCTGATGGTCGCGCGCAGGCGCGGATCGACCACGGTGTAGAGGATATCAACCACGAGATTGATGGTGACGAAGATCAGCGACACCATCATCAGGTAGGCCGCCATGATCGGGATGTCGACGTTCTGCACCGCCTGCACGAACAACAAGCCCATGCCCGGCCATTGGAACACCTGCTCGGTGATGATCGAGAAGGCGATGACCGAGCCGAACTGCAGGCCGACCACGGTGATGACCGGAACCAGGGTGTTGCGCAGCGCATGGCCAAAATGGATCGCGCGCGTGGTCAGCCCGCGGGCCCTGGCGAAGCGGATATAGTCGGTACGCAGCACCTCCAGCATCTCGGCGCGCACCAGCCGCATGATCAGCGTCATCTGGAACAGGCCGAGCGTGATCGAGGGCATGATCAGCGCCTTCCAGCCGGAGAGCGTGAGCAGGCCGGTGGACCACCAGCCGAGCTTCACGACGTCGCCGCGGCCGAACGAGGGCAGCCAGCCGAGCGTCACCGAGAAGAGGTAGATCAGGAGGATGCCGATCAGGAAGGTCGGCAAGGAGATGCCGATCAGCGACACCATCTGGAACAGCTTTGCCATCAGGGAGTCGCGGCGCAGCGCCGAGAACACGCCCATGATGATGCCGAAGAACAGCGCGAGGATCGTGGCGCACACCGCGAGCTCCAGCGTCGCGGGCATGCGTTCCTTGAGGAGATCCGACACGGGCTGGCGGAACTGGTAGGACACGCCGAACTTGAACTGCGCGGCATCGAGCAGATAGCGCCCGAACTGAACGATGAAGGGATCGTCGAGGCCGAGGGACTGGCGGATCTGGGCGCGTTCCGCGGACGAGGCGTCGATCGCCACGAGCTGGCTGACCGGGTCGCCGGCGAAGCGGAACATGGCGAACGCGATGATCCCGACGGCGATCATGACGCCGATGGCCTGAATTGCTCGGCGAAGCGTGAAGGCGAGCATCTGGTCCTTTCAGTCCCTCTCGATCGCGCGGCGGGTAGCACCTGCCGCGGAAAATGAAAAGTCCCGAAAAGCAGTCCTGCTTTCCGGGACTCCTGGTCGTCAGACGAACTACTCGGTCTTGTTGGCCCAGTACATCAGCACGGCGTTGTCGGCGCGCAGCGGGATCTTGACCTTCTTCGAGACGCCCCAGGCCACGGCCTGCTGGTGCAGCGGGATGTAGCCGTAGTCCTTGATGCCGATCTCGAACGCCTGCTTGATCAGCTGATCGCGCTTGGCGGGGTCGGCCTCGACCAGGACCTTGTCGGTGATCGCGTCGAACTCCTTGTTGCAGTAGTTGCCGAGATTGGCCTCGCCGCGGGTCGGATCCTTGGCGTCGTCACGGCAGCCCATGATGTCGTGCATCACGTTGTGGGAGTCCATCGACGACGGCGTCCAGCCGAGCAGGAAGAACGAGGTGTTGTAGCCGCCCGGCTTCAGCACCTTGGCGAAGTACTGCGCCTTGGGCTGAGCGTTCAGGTTCACCTTCACGCCGATACGGGCGAGCATGCCCACGACGGCCTGGCAGATCGCGGCGTCGTTGACGTAGCGGTCGTTCGGGCAGTCCATGCCGACCTCGAAGCCGTCGGGATAGCCGGCCTCGGTCAGCAGCTTCTTCGCCGCATCCGGATCGTATTTCGGACGGGTGAAGTCCTTCGACAGCGCATAGAGCTGCGGAGCGACCATCAGCGCCGACGGCGTCGACAGGCCGCGCATGACGCGCGTCTTGATCAGCTCGACGTCGATCGCCTTGTAGAAGGCCTCGCGGACGCGGATGTCCTTGAACGGATTCTTGCCCTTGATGTTGGAGTAGAGCAGCTCGTCGCGGGTCTCGTCCATGCCGAGGAAGATGGTGCGCAGCTCGGGTCCCTTGAGCACCTGCGCGTTCGGGCTGGAATCGACGCGGCCGATGTCCTGCACCGGAACCGGCTCGATGATGTCGACCTCGCCGGACAGCAGCGCCGCGACGCGCGTGGCATCCGAGGAAATCGTCGTGAACACGATCTCCTTGAGGTTATGCTCGGGCTTGCCCCACCAGTTCGGATTGACCTTGAACACGGTCTTCACGCCCGGCTGATGGCTCTCGATGATGAAGGGGCCGGTGCCGTTCTCGTGCAGCGAGGCGAAGCTCGGCGTGGTTGCCGAGACCGGCGTCGGCGCGACCGAGTTGTTGTCCTCGCACCACTTCTTGCTCATGATGAACCACGTATCCCACTGCGAGATCAGGATGGGATTGGGCGCATCGAGCTTTACGTCGACCGTGTAGTCGTCGACCTTGACGAATTTTGCGTCGGGCGGAACGTTCGACAGGAAGTTCGAGCCGGTGGCGCGGACACGGTCGGCGGAGAAGATCACGTCGTCGGCGGTGAAGGGTTCACCATTGTGGAACTTGACGCCCTTGCGCAGATGAAAGCGCCAGCGGGTCGGCTCGGGCGTTTCCCAGCTCTCGGCGAGGCCCGGGATGATCTTGAGATCCTTGTCGCGCGCGGTGAGCCCTTCATAGACGTGGGCGTGATGCGCAATCGTGGTCGATTCCTTGAAGGTATAAGGATCGAGCGACTTCAGGGTGCCCTGGTTGGCGTAGCGCAGGGTCTGCGCCGAGGCCGGCATGGCGAAGCCGACGAATGCGACCGCTGCCGCGATCAGCAGGGATTTGCGTCCCGACATATGTTCAAATTCTCCGCGTTTGACGCTTGTTTTCGCGGCAGGCGCGATTGATCCGGCCTGCCTTGGCTTGGAGTCTGTCTCGAAGTTCGTGATCTCAGCAGCGCCTCTTGCACGAACTTCAAGAAGCAACAAGACGCCGGGCGATATGCTTGCAAGTCTGATGCCGACAAGTCTGATGCCGCGCCGGAACGATCCGGAGACTGTCGGCGGCCGCTGCGCCGTACGACCGGCGGCACATCGATGCGCAAGATGTTGCCAGAGTTCAGCGGCGGCACACAAGCCAGTTTGTTGAAGCCTCAACGATATGGTTATGGGCGCTGCTGTGCAGCACGCGAGGGGCCGGTGCCGGGTTGACCATGTCCCGGGAATTGCGCACCTGCAGCAACGCGCCGCTTGCTAGAGGGGGGGGCGCGCGGTGATACTGTACGCCCTTCCCGTCGCGAATCCGCTCGCCGGACCCGCGGGGGAGCACGGTGTGGGGCGTGGTTTTGAACAGGGCGGAGCGGAAATGAAAGTCAATATCGAGATCGATTGCACCCCGCTCGAGGCGCGGCAGTTTTTCGGACTTCCCGATGTCGGGCCGATGCAATCCGCGGTGATGGACCGGCTGCAGCACCAGATGACCAGCAACATCGACAAGCTGACGCCCGAAGCGATCATGCAGAGCTGGTTCAACTTCGATCCGCGCCTCGCCGAGCGGTTTCAGGATCTCATGCTGACCATGACGGGGCTCGGCGGCAGCCGGTCGAGCGACAAGAAGTCGGCCTGAGCTTCCGGGGACGCCACCAGCGGCGTTCGCTTTGTGGAACGCTGCGATCTGCCTTGATATCTCGGTCCGGAGCGCGCTCCGTGCCGAAGCCAAAGACCGGTCAGCGAAGGCCGGCTGAGCCAATCCGGGAGGACCCATGAGCGATCCGGCCGACATGCCGCCGCTGCAGTTCGCGACGACGAACGGCATTCGCATGGGCTATTACGAGGCCGGTCCCGCAACGGATCAGCCGCCGATGATCCTGTGTCACGGCTGGCCGGAGATCGCGTTCTCCTGGCGCCACCAGATCAAGGCGCTCGCGGAGGCCGGCATCCGCGTCATCGCCCCCGACCAGCGCGGCTATGGCGCCACCGACCGGCCGGAGCCGGTCGAGGCCTACGATCTCGAGCATCTCACCGCCGATCTCGTCGGTCTGCTGGATCATCTTAAGATCAACAAGGCGATCTTTGTCGGCCACGACTGGGGCGGCTTCGTCGTCTGGCAGATGCCGCTGCGATATCCAGACCGCGTCGCCGGCGTGGTCGGCATCAACACGCCGCATCTGCCGCGCGCGCCGGCCGACCCGATCGCGATCATGCGCAAGCGGTTCGGCGATATGATGTACATCGTGCAGTTTCAGGACCCCGCGCGCGAGCCGGACCGCATCTTCGCCAGCCGCGTCGAGCAGACCTTCGAAGCCTTTATGCGCAAGCCGCTGCCCCGCCACGACGCGCCCTCGACCGAGCCGCCGGCCGGCGGCATCGCGGCCTCGCCGTCGCTCAATCTGGCGTTCCCGCAGATGATCGCGGCCTATGATGCCGCCAAGGATACGCGGCAGCCGATCCTGTCGGAGGCGGAGAAGCGGGTGTTCGTCGAAACGTTCGCGCGCACCGGCTTCACCGGCGGCATCAACTGGTATCGCAACATGACCCGCAACTGGCAGCGCTCGGAAGGGCTCGACCATACCGTGCGGGTGCCCTCGCTGATGATCATGGCCGAGAACGACGCCGTGCTGCCGCCGTCCGCGGCCGACGGGATGGAGAAGCTGGTGCCGGATTTGGAGAAGTACCTCGTGCGGGACAGCGGCCATTGGACCCAGCAGGAGCAACCGGAGGAGGTCAGCGCGAAGCTGATCGAATGGCGGCGGCGGAGATTCGGGTAGGGCGCGGCGCGGTTCGGCTGCAGACCGGCTGAGCACCAGACACAAACGCTCTTCAGGAAGAGGCAATCGCGGCCCCCAACAACCGGTGTCGTCCCGGACAAGCCTGCCGACGCAACGCGTCGGCGGGCGCCGATCCGGGATCCATAGCCACCGTCCCTGATGGTGAAAGCGGGCTGGAGCCACAGCGCGTCGTAACCTCGAAAGTCGGTGGTTATGGATCCCGGCGTTCGCCGGGATGACAGCTCGTTGTTGGAGCGGCAGCGGTGGCTCTCAGCTGCCAGCCTATGCCGCTTGCGCGTTTGCGCCGTGGGCATGGTCAGCAATCGCATCGATGATCACAGGCCAGGTCGGCGTCGGGATCGCGTGGCCCATATTGTCAAGCATCAGCAGCCTGGCATTGGGAATCGACTCCGCGGTGTCCTTGCCCGCCGTGTGATGCACCAACGGATCGCGCTTGCCGTGGATCACGAGCGTCGGCGCTGTAACGGCGTGCAGCCGCGGCTTGCGGCTGCCGGAGGCGAGGATCGCGCGCAGTTGGCGGCCGACGCCGGCGGGGCTGGTGCCGCGCGCGAAGCAGCGCTCGGCCAGCGCCACGTCGCGGGCCTCGTCCTCGGGGAACGAGCCGGCGCGCAGCACCTTCCATGTCCTCAGGAAGCGGCGGATGTACTCGTCCTTCGTCTTGGGCGGCGGCGCCATCAGCATCATTGCGACCTCGCGGGTCGGTGGCGGAAGACGCGGGTTGCCGGTGGTGGACATGATCGAGGTCAGCGAGCGCACGCGCTGCGGGAAGCTGATCGCGATCTCCTGGGCGATCATGCCGCCCATCGACGCGCCGACCAGATGCGCCGACTTGATGTCGAGCGCGTCCATCAGCCCGACCGTGTCCTTGGCCATGTCGAGCAGCTTGTAGGGGGCTTCGACCGGAATGTTGAAGAAGCGCAGCTTGAGCAGCTCGAACGGGGTCAGCCGGCGTCCGCCATGCAGCTTGCTGGATTGGCCGACGTCGCGGTTGTCGAAGCGGATGACGTGGAAGCCGCGGCTTGCGAGCTGCTCGCAGAACTCGTCGTACCAGATGATCATCTGGCCGCCCAAGCCCATGATCAGCAGCAGCGGGGGCGCTGTGGGATCGCCGAACGTCTCGTAGCAGATGTCGATACCGTTGGCGCGCGCGATTTGCGGCGGCTGATGAGCGGTTGCTGTCACGGGAATCCTCTTTCAAGGCCAACGGGTCTTCTATGCCACGGTTCCGCTGACGGAGAGAAGCAGACCGCGTCTCCCGCATTGCAACGTAACCGTGCTATGAGAGGTTGTGCTTTGAGTCTCCGCGTGGCCTGAAGGAGCGTGCCGATGACGAACAAATCCGGCGACCCGATCGCGTTCTGGCAGCAGATGGTCGGTGAGATGCAGAAGAGCTTCACGGCCTTCACGCGGCTGCGCCCGATGGGCGCGACGACCAGCCCCTCCCATGATCCCGCAACTTCTGGAAACGGACAGAAGCCCATGGCCGATCTGATGGAAAACTACTTCGCCGGCATGAATGTGCCGAGCCGCGGTCAGCTCACCGCGCTGAGCGAGCGGCTGACGTCGATCGAAGGCGAACTGACGGAAACGCGCGCGCTGCTGAAGGAATTGCTGGCTGCAGCCAAGGCACCGCCGCCGGCGGAGAAGCCGGCTCAGGACCTGGGTCCGCAGCTGAACGAGATCAAAGGCTTGCTCGACGTGCTTGTTGCGGCGTCCAAGGTGCCGCCGCCGGTCGCACCCGCTCCGGTGGACGTGACCCCTGAGCTCAATGAGATCAAGGCCTTGCTGAGCGAGCTTGTGGCCGCCTCCAAGGCGCCTCAGCCGGAAGCGAAGCCGCCCATCGACGTCACGCCGCAGTTGAGCGAGATCAAGGCGCTGCTCGACCAACTTCTGAAGGATGCGCGGGCGACGGATGCAACCCCTGCGGTCCCGATAGAGGCGGAGCTGCGCGGGATCCGGGACGCACTCGCCCTGGTGGTGAAGCAAACCCAGCAGGCCGGCGAGGCCGCACCCGCACCCGTCGCCGCCGAGGCGGCTGTTACGACCGGCGATGCTCCTGCCGCCGAGACCCCGAGGGCCCCCGAGCCGCCCCGGCACGGCAAGTCGCGCAACAAGAAGCACGGCGGCGGCTAACCTGATCGATCTCTCCAACTTCCCGCAATGGTGCATTGCAACATTAATGTTGCATTGCACCATGATTGATGGTATAGCTGAGTTACTCCGGTTTCTTAGGAACGGAGAAGCGAGCCCATAGCTCAGATGAGGATGGAGACGACCATGACCACCGAGACCAACAAAGTGTTCGAGACCGTCAAGGATGCCTTTGCGCCGATGACCGACGCGTTCAAGAACCTGCAGACCATGGAAGTGCCGGAATCCGCGCGGGAGTTCGTCAAGAAGACCGCGTCGACCGCCAAGGAGCGCGCTGCGGAGGCCCTCGCCGGCTCCGAGAAGGTGACCTCGGCGATCGAGACCGCCGTGTTCGATGGCGTCACCGAGGCCGGCAAGATCAGCCGCAACATCCAGCAGGCGCTGTACCAGGACACCGAAGCGTTCTTCGACGGCCTGGACCGGCTGGCCTCCGCCAAGTCGATCAGCGAAGCCGTTGCGATCCAGGGTGAACTGGCCCGTGCCCGCGGCGAGGCGCTCGTCGCCCGCGCCAAGTCGACCAGCGAATATGTCGGCAAGCTGGTCACTGAGGGTGCAAAGGTCGCCCAGGAGAACATGGCCAAGGCCTACAACAAGACCGCCTGATCGCGCTTCCCGCGTCAGACGAACGATCTTCAAGGCCCGCCTCTCGCGGGCCTTTTCTTTTGCGAACAGGCGAAACCGGCTAAAGCCATGGCCATGCCGCAGCCGCTGTCCCGGATCGTCGACCAGCTGAAGAGCGAGCCGTCGCGCACGGGCTCGCTGATCATCACCGTGTTCGGCGACGCCATCGTGCCGCGCGGCGGCAGCGTCTGGCTGGGCACTCTGCTGGCGTTCTTCGAAGGGCTCGCGATCGACGGCAGCGTGGTGCGCACCGCAATGTCGCGGCTGACCGCGGAGGGCTGGTTCGAGCGGACCAAAAGCGGTCGTAACAGCTTCTATCGCCTGACCCGGCGCGGCGAGCAGACCTTCGCCGGCGCCACCCGCCACATCTACGATTCGCCGCCGGCCGAATGGAACGGCAGCTTCGAACTGGTGCTGATCGGCAGCACTGAGGATCGCGAGCAGGCGCGGACCGCGCTGCGCGACGCCGGCTTCGGCAGCCCGCTGCCGGGCGTGTTCGTGGCGCCTTCCAGCATCGCCGTGCCCGACGCCGTGGAAGGCGCGATCCGTCTGCAGGCCTCCGCCGGCTCCGACATGGCTCGGCGGCTGGTCGCCGGGAGCTGGGCGCTGGAGCGGACGGCAGAGGCCTATCGCAAGTTCAGCGCCTCCTTCGCGCCGCTGAAGGCCAGCATGCAACGCGGCGAGCCTCTGACCGACGGCCAGGCCTTCACCGCCCGAATCCTGCTGATCCATCACTATCGCCGCATCGTCTTGCGCGATCCGCTGCTGCCCGCAGAGCTGCTGCCCGGGAGCTGGCCGGGGCGGCAGGCGCGGGCGCTGTGCGGCGAGATCTACCGGCTGCTGCTGCCCGGCGCCGAGCGCTGGCTCGATGCGCACGCCACCAACGAGGCCGGGCCGCTGCCGGCGGCCGATGCGGCGCTGATGCGGCGGTTCACTGACGAGGATGAGGTGCGCTGATATATTACGGAATTCGATTGCATCTCTCGAATTTTGTAATATGTTGGCGGCAACCAAGTCCTGGGAGGACGCCGCCGCATGTATACGCAGGCGCTTAATTCGCCCGAGGAGGGCAGCCACGCCGAGGACGCCGTGCGCGCCTCGCGCTTTCAGGCCCGCATCGATGCCGAGGAGCGCATCGAGCCGAACGACTGGATGCCGGCGGCCTATCGCAAGACGCTGGTCCGGCAGATTTCCCAGCACGCTCATTCCGAAATCGTCGGCATGCTGCCCGAGGGCAACTGGATCACGCGTGCGCCGAGCCTGCGCCGCAAGGCGGCGCTGCTCGCCAAGGTCCAGGACGAATGCGGCCACGGCCTCTATCTCTACGCCGCCGCCGAGACGCTCGGCGCCTCGCGCGAGGAGCTGGTTGATGCGATGCTGGCCGGCAAGGCCAAGTATTCCTCGATCTTCAACTACCCGACGCTCACTTGGGCAGATATCGGCGTGATCGGCTGGCTGGTCGATGGCGCCGCGATCATGAATCAGATCCCGCTCTGCCGCTGCTCCTACGGGCCCTACGCGCGCGCGATGATCCGCGTCTGCAAGGAGGAGTCGTTCCACCAGCGCCAGGGCTACGAGATCATGCTCACGCTCTGCCGCGGCACGGCGGAGCAGAAGGCGATGGCGCAGGACGCGCTGAACCGCTGGTGGTGGCCGGTGCTGATGATGTTCGGCCCGCCGGATCAGGCGAGCCAGCACAGCGATGCCTCGACGAAGTGGAAGATCAAGCGCTTCTCGAATGATGAGCTGCGCCAGAAGTTCATCGATGCCACCGTGCCGCAGGCGCAGTATCTCGGGCTGACAATGCCTGATCCCGAGATGACGCAGGATGAGCAGGGCCATTGGCGACACGGTCCGATCGACTGGAACGAGTTCAAGCAGGTGCTCGCCGGCAATGGGCCGTGCAATCGCGACCGGCTGGCGGCGCGCCGCAAGGCGCATGCCGACGGCGCCTGGGTGCGCGACGCCGCGGCCGCCTATGCCGAGAAGCGCGCGCGGCGCCAGATGGCGCAAGCCGCCGAATAGATAGGGGAGATCGACATGGCAACGCCGAACACGCCGTTGTGGGAGGTCTTCATCCGCAGCCGCAACGGGCTTGCGCACAAGCATTGCGGCTCGTTGCATGCGCCCGACGCGACCATGGCATTGCAGGCCGCGCGCGACCTCTACACCCGCCGCGGCGAGGGCCTGTCGATCTGGGTGGTGCCGTCGAGCGCGATCACCGCATCCGATCCCGCCGACAAGGGCATGATGTTCGAGCCGGCGGAGACGAAGATCTATCGCCACCCGACGTTCTACGAGGTGCCGGACGAAGTCGGGCATATGTAGTTGGAGCTCCTCATGGTGAGGAGGCGCGCAGCGCCGTCTCGAACCATGAGGCCCGATATGGCCTGTGGCCCATCCTTCGAGACGCCCGCCTGAGGCGGGCTCCTCAGGATGAGGTCGAATGCGTGGCTCTGAGGCAGACACACCATGACCGCACCCTCGATCACCGTCTCCGAAACGCCGCTGGTGCTCTACACCCTGCGCCGCGCCGATGATGCGCTGATCCTCGGCCATCGCCTCTCCGAATGGTGCGGCCACGCGCCCATGCTCGAAGAGGACATGGCGCTGTCCAACATGGCGCTCGACCTGATCGGCCAGGCGCGCGAGCTCTACGGCTACGCGGCGAAGGTCGAGGGCCGCGACAACGACGAGGACAAGCTCGCTTATCTCCGCGACGTCAGGCAGTACCGCAACCTGCTGCTTGTCGAGCGTCCCAATGGCGACTTCGCGCAGACGATGGTGCGGCAGCTGTTCTATGCGGCCTTTGCCGATCTGTATTGGCGCGGGATGATGGGCTCAACCGATTCGACGCTCGCCGCCATCGCGGCGAAGTCGGAGAAGGAGTTCGCCTATCATCTGCGGCATGCCAGCGAGTGGGTGATCCGCCTCGGCGACGGCACCGATGAAAGCCACCTCCGCGCGCAAGGAGCGATCGATGAGCTCTGGGCTTTCACCGGCGAGATGTTCAACGTCGACGATGCCGAGCGCGGCCTGATCGATGCCGGCATCGCGATCGATCCGACAATGCTGCTCCCTGAATGGCTGTCGATCGTCTCGCATGTCGCGCGCGAGGCGACGCTGGTGCTGCCCGAGAACGACTGGATGCAGCAGGGCGGCCGCGATGGTCGCCACAGCGAGCATCTCGGCCATCTCCTCAGCGAGCTGCAATACATGCAGCGCAGCTTTCCCGGTGCGGCGTGGTAGTCGCCGATATCAGCCCGGCCGAGCTGCGGCAGCGCGCCTGGGAGGCGGCGGCGTCCGTGGCTGATCCGGAGATTCCGGTGCTGACGATCGACGATCTCGGCGTGCTGCGCGAAGTCGAGGTGATCGGCGACCGCGTCGAGGTCGCGATCACGCCGACCTATTCCGGCTGTCCGGCGATGAACATGATTGCGCTGGAGATCGAGCTCGCGCTGGAGCGCGCCGGGTTTCGTGAGGCCAACGTCCGCACTGTGCTGTCGCCTGCCTGGACCACGGACTGGATGAGCGAAGAGGGCCGGCGCAAGCTGCGGGAGTACGGCATCGCGCCGCCGCAAGCCGCTAGCGGCCGCCGTGCGCTGTTCGGCGTCGCCGAGGTCGCGTGCCCGCAATGCGGCTCTGATGACACCGAGCAGCTCGCCGAGTTCGGCTCGACCTCCTGCAAGGCCCTCTGGCGTTGCAAATCGTGCCGCGAGCCGTTCGATTACTTCAAGTGCCACTGATGCAACCACATCCGTCATCGCGAGCGCAGCGACGCGATCCAGGGTCACGCCCGGAGCCCTGGATTGCTTCGTCGCGGAGCCTGTCATCGGGCCGCGCTTTGCGCGGACCCGTTGGCTCCTCGCAATGACGCGGGGAGAGAGTCGATGTCGACAACGCCGCGCTTCCATCGTCTTGCCGTTCGTGATCTGCGCCGCGAGGCCCCGGATGCGGTATCGCTGACGTTCGCCATCCCCAATGAGCTGGTCGACGATTATCGCTTCGCGCCGGGGCAATATCTGACGCTCAAGACGACGCTCGGCGGCGAGGAGGTTCGGCGGTCCTATTCGATCTGCTCGGGTCCGGATGACAACGAGATCCGCATCGCCGTGAAGCGCGTCGATGGCGGCGCGTTCTCCAGCTTCGTGACCGACGAATTGAAGCGCGGCGACGAGATCGACGTGATGACGCCGACCGGACGCTTCGGTGTGGCGCTGGATCCTGCGGTCGCGCGCACCCATGTCGGCTTCGCGGCGGGATCGGGCATCACGCCGATCCTCTCCATCGTGAAGGCCGTGCTCGGGCGCGAGCCGGACAGCCGCTTCTTCCTGTTCTACGGCAACCGCACCACGGCGGGCATGCTGTTTCGCGAGCAGTTGGAGGAGTTGAAGGACCGCTTCCTCCAGCGCTTCTCGGTGTTCCACGTCATCTCCGGCGAGGAGCAGGATCTGCCGATCCTGCACGGCCGCCTCGACGCCGAGAAGGTGCGTGTGCTCTTACGCTCGCTGGTGCCGGCCGAGAGCGTCGACCACGTCTTCATCTGCGGTCCCACGGGGATGAGCGAGGACATCGAGGCCGCCTGCCGCGCGCTGGGCATCGCCGACGACCGCGTCCATGTCGAGCGCTTCGTCTCCGGTGCCGGCGGCAAGCCGCGGCCGAAGCTGGTGGTGCCCGACTCGGCGCCGCCCAAGGCGATCGCCGCTTTGATCATCGACGGCAAGCGCCGCGAGGTCCCCGTCGCCGAGGGCGAGGCCATTCTCGACGCGGCCCTGCGCGCCGGCGTCGATCTGCCGTTCGCCTGCAAGGGCGGCATGTGCTCCACCTGCCGCGCTAAGCTGGTCGAGGGCAAGGCCGAGATGGAGCTGAACTACTCGCTCGAGCCCTGGGAGCTGCAGGCGGGATTCGTGCTGACCTGCCAGGCGAAGCCGGTGACGGAGCGGGTGGTGGTGGATTACGATCATATGTGAGAGGCGTGTCCGAATCTCACCGCTGATAGAATCTCGATGTGAGCACGCTCTTACGGCGGGCTCGGTGCAACCTCGCCCCGCTTGCGGGGAGAGGTCGGATTGAATCGTGAGATGCAATCCGGGTGAGGGGGTACAGGTCTTTCCGCGGAAACTCCCGTCGCGTTTGCCCCTATCGACACCTCCTGTGTGGCTGCCCCTCACCCCAGCCCTCTCCCCGTGAAGAACGGGGAGAGGGAGCGCAGCGGCGCCGTCGCGATATCTCGATTCTATTTTGGTGCGAGTTCATCACTCCATCGGCCGCCGATCCTTGATCCGCTTCGCCTTGCCCGCCGAACGCTCCAGCGTGTCCGGCGGCACGGCCTTCACCTTTGCGGTCACGCCGATCGTGTTCTTGATGTGGATCGAGATCCGCTCGGCATGCTCGCCGAGCCCGCTCTCGTCCCAATGCTCCGGGCGTGATTCAGCGTAGATCGTCAGCTCGTCCATGCGGCCTTCGCGCGTCAGCTCCAGCATGAAATGGCCGCCGCACCATTCGGTGGTGAGCAGGATCTCCTCGATCTGCGACGGGAACAGGTTGACGCCGCGCAGGATGATCATGTCGTCGGAGCGGCCCGTGACCTTCTCCATCCGCCGCATGCCCGGCCGCGCGGTACCCGGCAGCAATCGCGTCAGGTCGCGGGTGCGATAGCGGATGACGGGGAACGCCTCCTTGGTCAGCGAGGTGAACACCAGCTCGCCCATCTCGCCGTCGGGCAGCACACGGCCGGTGTCGGGGTCGACGATCTCCGGATAGAAATGATCTTCCCAGATGTGCAGCCCGTCCTTGGTTTCCAGGCATTCCTGCGCGACGCCGGGGCCGATCACCTCGGACAGGCCGTAGATGTCGGTGGCATCCATCGCAAACGCATCCTCGATCTCGGCGCGCATCGCGTTGGTCCAGGGCTCGGCGCCGAAGATGCCGATCTTGAGCGAGCTCTGCCTGGGGTCGAGCCCCTGGCGCTTGAACTCGTCGAGGATCGCCAGCATGTAGCTCGGCGTCACCGTGATGATCTCGGGCCGGAAATCGTTGATCAGCTGCACCTGGCGCTCAGTCATGCCGCCGGAGATCGGCACCACCGTGCAGCCGAGCTGCTCGGCGCCGTAGTGGACACCGAGGCCGCCGGTGAACAGGCCATAGCCATAGGCGTTGTGGATGATCATGCCGCTGCGGCCGCCGGCCGCGCGGATCGAGCGCGCCATCACGGAAGACCATGTGGCAATGTCGTTGCGGGTGTAGCCGACGACGATCGGCTTGCCGGTCGTCCCTGAGGACGCGTGCACGCGCACCAGCTGCTCGCGCGGCACCGCGAACATGTTGAACGGGTAATTGTCGCGCAGATCGGTCTTCACCGTGAACGGAAATTTGGCGAGGTCGGCGAGTTCGCGGAAATCCGACGGATGGACGCCGGCCTTGTCGAACGCGCGGCGGTAATGGGCGACGTTGTCGTAGGCGTGCTTCAGCGACCACGCGAGGCGCTGGGTCTGCAAGGCCATGATCTCGTCGCGCGAGGCGCGTTCGGCGGCGTCCATCTCGGGAACGTAGCTGCCTGCCGATTGATGCTTGGTCATGGGTCAGGTCCTCCGGCGGATCAGCTTGCGGCCTCTCGCGTCCCGGTCGGCACCAGCGTGCCGCCGATGCTGCGCGAATGGCCGCGGAATTCGGCGATGACGGTCTCGCCCGCGGTGACGCGGACGTCGTAGATGCCGGAGCGGCCGCTGCGCGACACTTCGTGGGCGCGCGCCGTCATGATATCGCCGAGCTTGCCCGGCCGTATGAAGCTGATGCTCCCCTGAGCGGCCACGGTGCGGTCGTTGTGCGAATTGCAGGCGAACGCGAAGGCGGAATCGGCCAGCGTGAAGATGAAGCCGCCATGGGCGATGCCGTGGCCGTTGACCATGTGCGGCTCGACCGTCATCCGAAGGGTCGCACGTCCCGGGCCGATCTCGACGATCTGCATGCCCAGCCCCTGGCTGGCGCGATCGTCCTGCCACATCGCATCCGCACAGGCGCGGGCCAGGGCGTCGGGGGAGAGGGGCGCCGCGCCGCTCATCGGCGGGCCTCCGGCCGCGCGCAGGCCACGACCGGCGCATGAGGATGCGCTTCTGAAACCACGGCGTTCTCTCCCGGTGATGCTTGTTGGAACAAGCATTCTGAACTAGTTAAGCGCGATATCGTGGCGAATATTCCGCGCGCGTCAAGCGAAAGCGATGCTTGAATGGCCTGCGTGCCGCCGCGTTTTCCCCGCAACCAGAAGGACTGCCGCGCGTGCTGGAAGCTGCTGATGTCGCCGTGATGGCCGGTCTCGGGATTGGCCTCGTCTATGGCGTGGTCGGGCTGCTCAGCGGCTTCTGCATGATGAGCAGCCTGCGCGGCTGGTGGGCCGGTGGCGACGGCCGTCTGGTGCGCACCTACGCGCTGGCGATGGGCATCGCCGTCATCGCGACGCAACTGCTCGCGGCCAATGGCGCGGTCGATCTCGGCAAGTCGATCTATCTGCAGCCGAGCTTCTCGCTGCCGCTGATGTTGGCCGGCGGCGTGCTGTTCGGCTACGGCATGGTGCTGGCGAACGGCTGCGGCTCGCGTGCGCTGGTGCTGCTGGGACGCGGTAATCTCCGCTCCTTCGTCGTGGTGACCGTGCTGGCGATCGCGGCGGAGATGACGCTGAAGGGACTGATCGCGCCGCTGCGCATCGCGCTGATGCAGGGCTCGCAGACCACGGCCACGGCGACGTCGCTTCCGGCGCTGCTCTCGATCGGCGGCTTGCACGGCGCACCGGCGCGGCTCTCGCCGGCGCTGGCGATCGGTGGCGCGCTGCTCGTCTTCGCCTTTGCGCATGCGCCGTTCCGGCGCGCGCCCGGCCAGATTCTCGCGGGCCTCATCGTCGGGCTGCTGATCGCCGGCGGCTGGTTCGCGACCGGATATCTTGGCGCGGACGATTTCAATCCCGTGCAGGTGGCGTCGCTGACCTTCGTCGCGCCGATCGCCGATGCCCTGCAATATGTGATGCTGTCGACCGGCTCGACGGTGAATTTCGGCATCGCCGCCGTGGCCGGTATTCTCGCCGGCAGTCTCGTCACCTCCATCGTCACGCGCCGCTTCAAGCTCGAAGGCTTTCACTCGCCGCAGCACATGCTGCGCTCGGCCGCAGGCGCCGCGCTGATGGGCATCGGCGGCGTCATGGCGCTGGGCTGCTCGGTCGGGCAGGGGTTGACGGGACTGTCGACCCTGGCGCTGCCGTCGTTCGTGGCGATCGGCGGCATCTTCATTGGCTCGGCGATCGGCCTGCGTGGTGCACTGCGCGTGCGGCCCTTGAAGATCGAAGCGCAGCCGGCGCGCTAGATCACGATGCGTTTCGATTGAATGAAGAGCCATCTTGCAGCTGGCTCGGTGTACCTCGCCCCGCTTGCGGGGAGAGGTCGGATTGCATCGAAGATGCAATCCGGGTGAGGGGGTACAGGTCTCACCACATCCACTTCCCGTGCGTCTGCCCCTCACCCCGACCCTCTCCCCGTAATGACGGGGAGAGGGAGCGCACCGCCGTCGAACGTCGGGCGTCGAGTTGTGGTTAGAGTTCACTCCACCGCGCGGGTGACGATGCGGATCTCCGAGGTCAGGGTCCGGTGCACCGGGCATTTGTCGGCGATCTCCATCAGCTTCCTGCGCTGCTCGTCATCGAGGGCCCCGTCCATGTGGATCTCGCGCTCGAGCTGATCGATCAGGCCGACCTTGGTCTCGCATTCCGCGCAGTCCTCCGCATGGATCTTGCTGTGGCGGAGCGTCACGGTGATGCGGTCGAGCGGCAGGAATTTGCGATCGGCATAGAGCCGCATCGTCATCGAGGTGCAGGCACCGAGCGCGGCGAGCAGCAGATCGTAGGGGCCGGGGCCGCTGTCCTGGCCGCCGACCGAGAGTGGCTCGTCGGCAGTGAGGCGATGCGGGCCGAGCGCGATGCTCTGCTGCAGCTTGCTCGATCGGGTCTCGCGCACGACCACGTCGCGCGGACCATCGGTGGCCGCGGGCTCGGCAGGCGCAGGCGCGACATAGCGGCTGGCCCAGCTCGCAATCACCTCGGCGATATAGGCGGCGTCCGCCTTGCTGCTGATCAGATGATCGGCATGGTCGAGCGAGATGAAGCTCTTCGGATGTTTGGCAGCGACGAAGATGTGGGTCGCGTTGTCGATCCCCACGGTATCGTCGACGGGCGAATGCATCACCAAGAGCGCCTTGTGCAGATGTTTGACCTTGTCGAGCAGGCGCTGCTCGGCGACGTCGTCGAGGAACGAGCTGCTGATGCGGAACGGACGGCCCGCCAGCGAGATTTCCGCCGAGCCGTCGCGGCGGATCGCCTCGAGACTGTCCTTGAACATGTCGGTGACATGCGCCGGATCGGACGGGGCGGCGATCGTCACGACGGCTTTTGCATCCGCGATGTCGCCGGCCGCGGCCAGCACGGCGGCGCCGCCGAGGCTGTGGCCGATCAGGATCGCCGGCGCCTGTCGGGTCTCACGCAGATGATCGGCGGCGCGGACGAGGTCAGCGACGTTGGAGGAAAACGTCGTGTTGGCGAAATCGCCTTCGCTGGAGCCGAGGCCGGTGAAGTCGAACCGCAGCACCGCGATGCCATGCGCCGTCAGCGCCATCGCGATGCGCCGCGCCGCATGCGTGTCCTTGCCGCAGGAGAAGCAATGCGCCAACAACGCATACGCCCTCGGCGCGCCGTCCGGCAGGTCGAGCGCCGCGGACAGTTTGTCGCCGCTTGCGCCTTCAAACTGGAAACGTTCGGTCGGCATGATGTGATCCCCCATCGTTGCGTCCGTTCGCGGCGATGACGCCGCCTGATCTCACACTGTCGTATAACAGATCGGGCCTGCATGTATCGGTGCGTCGAAACGATCGGCACCTTTCGTGCGGCCCCTGGATCGCTTCGCTTGCGCTCGCGATGACGGCCCTGGCGGGCAGCGGACGCTCCACAAACTCCGTCATCGCGAGCGCAAGCGAAGCGATCCAGGGGCTCAGCAATCACGCGATGACGTCAGCAACGACACCCCGTGCTGCAAAGTGCAGAGCGAGGCAAGTTGCCAGCCGCGGTCACTCCCGCTGAGGGATCAGCTCGATCACCTGTTCGCCGTTCCGGATCGCGGTCGGCAGGTCCTGGGCGACGAGGTCGGAAATCCACTGGACCAGCGTCGGAAGGCCGTCCTCCTTCGCCTGCTTGCGAAGCGGAGGCAGGTCGCGCTCGTGCGCGGTGCCGACCTTGATGTTGAGGCGCTCATAGGGGATGTCGCCGTCCGGCGGCCGGTAGCGCGCATCGAACAGACGCCTGCCGTGGCTGCGCACCAGATGGATGCGGATGCCGCCGAGATCCTTTGCGGTCAACGCGGCAAGGATGACAGAGGGCTTCAGCAGATACCCATAGCCCTTGGGGATCTTGCCGGTTTCTGAGGTGAACTCCATGCTGGGTCTCTGGCACGTTCGGATATCGCGGTGGCCGCGTTTGATGCGCAAGCGATAGCATGTAGTTCGTAGGGTGGGCAAAGCGAAGCGTGCCCACCATTCCTTTCATTTCGGGAAACGACGGTGGGCACGACGCTGCGCGTCTTTGCCCACCCTACGGCTCCGTTGGCTTGGCTCCTAGCGCAGGCCCTCAATCCGAATAGCGCTGCTCGGCCCAGGGATCGCCGCGGTTGTGATAGCCGCGGACTTCCCAATAGCCGGGCTTGTCGGCGTCGAGAAACTCGATCGCCTTCAGCCATTTCGCGCTTTTCCAGAAATACAGATGCGGCACCACGACGCGCACCGGGCCGCCATGCTCTCCGGTGATCGGCGCGCCGGACCAGCTGTGCGCTAGCAGGGCGTCCTCGGCGGCGAAATCCTCCAAGGTCAGATTCGTGGTGTAGCCGTCATAGGAATGGAGCACGACGAAATTGGCATTGTCGCGCGGCCGGCAGGCGGCGAGCAGGTCGCGTGTCGCAAGCCCCTCCCATTGATTGTCGTAGCGCGACCAGGTGGTGACGCAATGGATGTCGGAAACGAATTGCCGCTGCTCCTGGGCGAGAAACGCCGTGAAGTCCCAGAATAGCGGATTTTCCACCGCGCCGTAGACGTCCAGCCGCCAGCGCTCACGGGTGATGCTCGGCGTCAGGCCGAGGTCGAGCACCGGCCAGTCGCGGGTCAGATGCTGGCCCGGCGGCAGGCGCTCGTCCTCCGGCCTGACGATGCGGCCGGTGAGGAATTTGCCCTCGCGCGCCCAGCGCTCTTTGCTTCGGGTCAGCTTGCTCTCGGGCGGCAGCCCGGACTCATCTGCCATCTCAGCACCTCGTCAATTTGTGCGGGCTCATTCGTGTCTGTGCATGGCAGAGGCATGCTTGGTGTCGCGCATGGTCGCATAGATCAGCAGCGAGAGGAAGATGACGCCCGACAGGTAATAATAGAACCAGGTCTCGTGCCCGATGCTCTTGAAGTAGAGCGCGATCGCCGGCGCAGTGCCGCCGAACAATGACACCGTGATCGCATAGGGCAGGCCGACGCCGAGCGCGCGGATGTTGGTCGGAAACAGCTCGGCCTTCACCACGGCGTTGATCGAGGTGTAGCCGGCAGTGAAGATCCAGGCGCCGCAGATCAGCAGGAAGGCTGTGAATGGTTCCTTGGTGCCTTTCAGCGCGGTCAGGATCGGGATCGTCGACAGGGTGCCGGCGATGCCGAAGAAGATCAACAGCGGCTTGCGGCCGATGCGGTCGGAGATCGCGCCGTACAGCGGCTGCAGCACGCAGGCGAACAGCAGCGAGCCGAAGATCACCATCGTGGTCTGGTCCTCGGTCAGGCCGACCGAGAGCTTCACGAAGGTCTGCATGTAGGTGGTGAAAGTGTAGAACGCCGCGGTGCCGCCGGCGGTGAGGCCGACGACGAGCAGGAGCTCGCGCGGATATCGGAACAGCGTGGCGATCGAACTGGACGAGCCCGCCTTCTTCTTGGCCTCCACGAAGGCTTCGGTCTCGTGCAGATTGCGCCGCATCACCGCGACGAAGATCGCCAGGCAGGCGCCGATGAAGAACGGGATGCGCCAGCCCCAGGCCTTCAGCTCGTCGGTGGTGAGAAACACCTTCTGTAGCAACAGCAGCACGATGATCGCGGTGAGCTGGCCGCCGATCAGGGTGACGTATTGGAAGCTGGAATAGAAGCCGCGATGCTTGGCGTCGGCGACCTCGGAGAGGTAGGTGGCGCTGGCGCCGTATTCGCCGCCGAGGCTCAGCCCCTCGATCACGCGGGCGAGCGCCAGGATGATCGGCGCGGCGATGCCGATCGTCGCATAGGTCGGCGTCACCGCGATGATCAGCGAGCCGAAGCACATGCAGAGCACGGAGACGGTCAGCGACAGCCTGCGGCCATACTGGTCGGCGAGATAGCCGAACAGCCAGCCGCCGAGCGGGCGCATCAGGAAGGTCGCGGCGAACACCACGGCGGCGTTGAGCTGCTCGACGACCGGGTCCTTCGAGGGGAAGAACGCCGGGGCGAAATACAGCGCGAACGCGGTGTAGGCATAGAAGTCGTACCATTCGACCAGGTTGCCGGCGGAGCCGATCAGGATCGCCTTGATGCGGCGCTCGACGTCCGCGATCGATGTGGCGGGCTCTGCGGCAGGCTCGATCGCCTGGTCTGTCATTTCCGGTCTCCGGGCAAGCATGATTTTCCGGCCCTTCTACGGGAGCCGCCGGGATTGCCAATATAGAATAACGGCGGGGGTGCCATGTTCCTGGTGGCGGAACCCTGGGGCGGCTGGTGCGGACGTCTGGTAGCCCGGATGAGCGACAGCCGACGCCACTTCGGCGTCGGCGAAAGCGACATCCGGGTTCAGCGGCGACAGTTCGTGAGAACCCGGATGTCGCGTCCGCCTCCGCCCTTTGGGCGCTGGCTCCCGCTCATCCGGGCTACGATTTTGGCCTGCTTAGCTCTTCGGCGCGCGCGGATCGATCGGGGTGGAGCTGGCGACGCCGAGGATGTCTTCCAGCACCTTGGCACCGGCCAGCAGGCTGGCGTCGTTGCGCGGGCGGGCGATCACCTGCAGGCCGACCGGAAGGCCGGATGCGGTGAAGCCGCAGGGCAGGGACAGAGCCGGGCAGCAGGCGAGCGTGATGGCGTAGACGATGCCGAGCCATTGCACGTAGTTGTCGAATTTATGCCCGGCGCACTCGGCGACGTAGCGGTTCTCGACCGGGAAGGGCGGCACGATTGTCGCGGGCGCTAGCAGCAGGTCATAGGTCTCGAAGAACTTCACGGCGCGCGCGGTGATCGTCACGCGCTGCGCTTCGGCGCGCGCGATCTGCGCGACCGTGAGCTTCAGGCCTTCCTCGATGTTCCAGATCACCTCGGGCTTCAACAGGTCGCGCTTGGTGCGCAGCAGTTCCTGCTTGCTCATCGCGAAATCGAGTGCGCGCAGCACGTGGAAGCATTCATGCGCCTCGCTGAAATCCGGATGCGCTTCCTCGACGATCACGCCGAGCTCAGCGAAGCGCTGCGCCGCCTTGCGGGTCACGGCGATCACTTCCGGGTCGACCGGCGTGATGCCGAGATCGGGCGAGTAGGCGATGCGCACCGGCTTCTTGCCGGAGCGGGCGGCCGCGAGGAACGAGGTCGCGGGCGAGGGCAGCGAGATCGGATCGGCGGCATATTCGCCGCTCATCGCATCGAGCAGCAGCGCGAGATCCTCGACCGTCCGGGCCATCGGGCCCTGGACGCCGAGGTTGCGATCCACGGCGACCGCCGGCGTATGCGCGACGCGGCCGAAGCTCGGGCGCAGGCCGACGATGCCGCAGAAGCTCGCAGGGTTGCGCAGCGAGCCGCCCATGTCGGAGCCGTGCGCCAGCCACGCCATGCCGGTGGCGAGTGCGACCGCCGCGCCGCCGGACGAGCCGGCGGCCGAGCGGGACGTGTCCCAGGGATTGCGCGTCGCGCCGAACACCTCGTTGAAGGTGTTGGCGCCGGCGCCGAACTCCGGCGTGTTCGACTTGGCGTAGATCACGCCGCCATTGGTCTCGAGATGCTCGACCATGAGATCGGAGCGTTCCGGAATCCGGTCCTTGAAGATCGGCGAGCCCTGTGTGGTCAGCACGCCCGCGACATCGGTGAGATCCTTGATCGGCACAGGCAAGCCTGCGAGCAGGCCGCGCTCCGCGGCCGGCTTCTGCATCAGCGCCTTGGCATGATCGCGCGCGCGATCGAAGCACAGGGTCGGCAGCGCATTGACCTTGTCGTCGACGGCCTTGATGCGCGCCTCCAGCGCGTCGAGGCAATCGAGCGGGGTGACCTCGCCCGTCTTCAACTTGTCGACGACGGTGCAGGCGGTCTCGCGGATCAATCCCTGGTCGGCCAAAGCTTGGTTCTCCTGATTGGAAGCATCCCGGCGCCGCCTCGTAGACCACGTTTCGTTAAATGTGGAAAGATCGCTGCGCTCAACCCCACCCTGCGCTGATGCCGCCATCGACGGTATAGATCACGCCGGAGGTATAGCCGGCGCGGTCGGACGCCAGGAACGCCATCAGGTCGGCGATCTCGCGCGCATGCGCGGGACGGCCGAGCGGCAGGCCTTTCTGGAATTCCGTGTAGCGGCTCTCGTCGCCGAACTGCTGCTTGGCGCGGGTCTTCAGTAGGGTGACGTGGCGGTCGGTGCCGACCGGGCCGGGATTGATGCCGACGACGCGGATGTTGTCGGCGAGGCTCTTGGAGCCGAGCGCGCGGGTGAAGGCCATCAGCGCCGCGTTTCCGGCGCTGCCGCAGATGTAGTTGAAATCGAACTTTTCGCCGGCCGCGCCGATGTCGTTGATGATCACGCCCGACCCGCGCGCCTTCATCTGGGCATAGACCAGCCGCGCGAGGTTGATGAAGCCGAACACCTTCAGGTCCCAGGCGTGCCGCCAGGTTGCCTCGTCGATCTTGTCGATCGGCCCGCCCGGAATGTCGCCGGCATTGTTGACGAGGATGTCGATGTCGGCGGCCTCCTGCGCCAGCCGCGTGAAGTCCTCGGATTTCCGCAGGTCGACCACATGCGCGGCCGCATCGATCTGGTGCTTGGAGCGGAGCTGCTCGATCAGCGCCGAGAGCCGGTCGGCGCTGCGCGCCGCAAGGCGGACATGGCAGCCTTCCTCGGCGAAAGCCTCGGCCGCCGCGGCGCCGATGCCCTTGGAGGCGCCGGTGATGAGAACGCGCTTGCCGCGCAGATGAAGGTCCATGGCAATACTCGCTGAGGTGGGGAGCCGCGCGGATTGTCTTGCGCGTCAGCCATGCGGTCAATCTTGCACCGCAGCGTTGCGCTTCCTCGTCGTTTGGTCCATTCAGGCGGTCGATAATTTCGGCCGGGACAACCGGCGACAACGCAAGGACCCGCTCGATGAGCAAGAAGCCCTATCGCATCGCAGTCATTCCCGGCGACGGCATCGGCAAGGAGGTCATGCCCGAGGGGCTGCGCGTGATCGAAGCGGCCGCCAAGAAGCACGGCGTCGCGGTGCAGTTCGATCATTTCGACTTCTCCAGCTACGACTATTACGAGAAGCACGGCCAGATGATGCCGGACGATTGGAAGACGCAGATCGGCAGCCATGACGCGATCTATTTCGGCGCCGTCGGCTGGCCGGCCAAGATCGCCGACCACGTCTCGCTGTGGGGCTCGCTGATCAAGTTCCGGCGCGAGTTCGATCAATACGTCAATCTGCGCCCCGTGCGATTGATGCCGGGCGTGCCGTCGCCGCTGGCGGGCCGCAAGCCCGGGGACATCGATTTCTGGGTGGTGCGCGAGAATACCGAAGGCGAGTACTCTTCAGTCGGCGGCCGCATGTTCCCGGACACCGACCGCGAGTTCGTCACGCAGCAGACGGTGATGACTCGCACCGGCGTCGACCGCATCCTGAAGTTCGCCTTCGAGCTCGCGCAATCCAGGCCGAAGAAGCATCTGACGTCGGCGACCAAGTCCAACGGCATCTCCATCACGATGCCGTATTGGGACGAGCGCGTCGAGGCGATGGCCAAGAACTATCCGGGCGTGAAGTGGGACAAGTACCACATCGACATCCTCACCGCGAACTTCGTGCTGCATCCGGACTGGTTCGACGTCGTCGTCGGCTCGAACCTGTTCGGCGATATCCTGTCGGATCTCGGCCCTGCCTGCACCGGCACCATCGGCATCGCGCCGTCGGGCAATATCAATCCTGAGCGCAATTTCCCGTCGGTGTTCGAGCCGGTGCACGGCTCGGCGCCCGATATCGCGGGGCAGGGGATCGCCAATCCGATCGGCATGATCTGGTCGGGCGCGATGATGCTGGAGCATCTCGGCGAGAAGACCGCGGCGCAGTCGATCGTCGGCGCGATCGAGCGGACGCTGGCGGAGCGAACGCTGCGGACGCGGGATCTAGGTGGGAATGCGGATACGGTCGCGTGCGGCAAGGCTGTGGCGGAGATGGTGGATTAGGGTCCGCTATTAGTTGTCGCCCCGGCGAACGCCGGGGCCCATAACCACCGGCCGTCGTTGTCGAGCAAGGTGTCCACTACCGTTCGCTACTGATAGATCACGCGGTATGGGTCCCGGCGTTCGCCGGGACGACGGTGGTGGTTTTGGCCGCAGCTCGGCCCACATCGTCATTGCGAGGAGCGTAGCGACGAAGCAATCCAGAGCCTTCGCGGGACTCTGGATTGCGTCGCTTCGCTCTCAATGACGGAGAGGCCGTAGGGTGGGCAAAGGCGCTGCCTCGCTGTATCCCCACATAAGATCGTTGTGGCGCCGTGCCCACCGTCTGGCCGCGAGTGCGCTGATCGATGGTGGGCACGCTGCCGCCTTCGGCGGCTGCTTTGCCCACCCTACGTGTTCACAACTACTCCTTCGCCACGCGGCGGCAGTGCTCCCAGGCGGCGTGGATCAGGTTCTCGCTTGCCTCCGGCGTGCGGAAGGCCGAGTGGGCCGACAGCGTCACGTTGGGGATCGTCGTCAGCACGTGATCTCCCGGCAGCGGCTCGGTGGTGAAGACGTCGAGGCCGGCGTGGCGGATGTGGCCGGAGCGGAGCGCGTCGATCATCGCAGGCTCGTCGACGATGGCGGCGCGGGCGGTGTTGACGAAGATCACGCCCTTGCGCATCTGCGCGATGCGCTCGCGTGAGAGGAAGCCGCGGGTCTCGTCGTTGAGCAAGAGATGCAGCGAGACGACGTGGCTGGTCGCCAGCAACTGATCGAGCGACACGAACTCCACGCCCGGATGGCTCTTCGGCGAGCGGTTCCAGGCGATCACCTTCATGCCGCTGCCGCCCGCGATGCGCGCGACCTCGGCGGCGATGCCGCCGAAGCCGATCAGGCCGAGCGTCTTGCCGGTGAGCTGCATACCGTCGTCGCGCAGCCAGTTGCCGGCGCGCATCTCGCGGTCCATCTGCGCGATGCCGCGGGCCGAGGCCCACATCAAGGCGATGGCGGCTTCCGCCACGGCGGTGTCGCCATAGCCCTTGATCAGGTGGACGGTGATGCCGAGCTCGGCGAGCTCGTCGGGGTTCATGTAGCTGCGGGCGCCGGTGCCGAGGAAGACGACGTGCTTGAGGTTCTTGCACTGCCTGGCGACATCGGTCGGCAGCGCGGTGTGGTCGACGACGCCGATCTCGGCGCCGTCGAGGATGGCCGGCCAATCCTCCGGCTTGATGTCGGGGTCGAGATGCACGCGCATCTCGGGATCGCCGGGCTGACGCTGCCGTTCGAAGATCTCGGCAAGCGACGGGTTGGCGTCGATGAAAACTCCGCGCACGGGATGGTCTCCTTGTATGAAGGCTCCAGACGGCAGCGCGGACCAAGGTGCGCTCCCTCCCCCCTTGTGGGGGAGGGCTGGGGAGGGGGGGTAGCCCCGGGCGAGACTGCCCGTGGGGACCCCCACCCCCGACCCCTCCCCGCAAGGGGGAGGGGAGCTCAGCGTGCCCGCGCGATTCAGGCCTGTGATAGATAACTAATAGTTCTGGTGGAGCTGATTGAACCAGCTCATTACGACGCCACGCCGGCCAGCGACAGAACGGTGTGCAGCAGCACGTTGGCGCCGGCGGCGCAATCGGATTGCGTGGCGTCCTCCAGCTCGTTGTGGCTGATGCCGTCCTTGCAGGGGACGAAGACCATCGCGGCCGGCATGATGGTGTTGAGGTTGCAGGCGTCGTGGCCGGCGCCGGAGGTGATGCGGCGGTGGGAATAGCCGAGGGAGCCTGCGGCGCGCTCGACGGCGTCGACCAGCTTGGGATCGAAATGCGTCGGCGGCTTGCGCCAGACCTGGTCGATCGCGATCTCGACGCGGCGCTTCTTCGAGATTTCGCCCGCGGCCGCGCGCAGGCTGGCGTCGAGCGCCTCCAGCGTGTCGGCATTGGCACTGCGGCAATCGATGGTGAAGGCGATCTCGCCGGGGATAACGTTGCGCGAGGGATTGGCGATCACGGCCTCGCCGATGGTCGCCACGGCATTCGGCCCGAGCTTGATCGCGATCTGCTCCAGCGTCAGCGCGAACTCCGACAACGTCAGCAGCGCGTCGCGGCGCAGCGGCATCGGCGTGGAGCCGGCGTGGCTCTCGAAGCCGGTGATCTTGCCGTCATACCAGAACACGCCTTGGCCGTGATCGACCACGCCGATGGTCTTGTTCTCGGCCTCCAGGATCGGACCTTGCTCGATATGCAGCTCGACGAAGCCCGAGAATTTCTGCGTGCCGACCTTGGTCTCGCCGCGATAGCCGATGCCATCCAGCGCCTCGCCGACGGTGACGCCTTCCGCGTCCTTGCGCGACAAGATGTCCTCGACGGTGAAGTCGCCGACATAGGCCGCGGACGCCATCATCGCCGGCGCGAAGCGCGAGCCTTCCTCGTTGGTCCAGTTGACGATGCACAGCGGCGCTTCGGTCTCGATGCCGGCATCGTTCAGCGTGCGGATCACTTCCAGCGCGCCGAGCGTGCCGAGGATGCCGTCGAACTTGCCCCCCGTCGGCTGGGTGTCGAGATGCGAGCCGAGCCCGACCGGCGCCTTCGACATGTCGCGGCCCTTGCGAAGCGCGAACATCGAGCCGAGCGTGTCGACGTGCACCTCGAGGCGCGCGTCCTCGCAGGCTTTCCGGAACCAGTCGCGGACCTGCTTGTCCTCCTGGCTCAGGGTCAGCCGGCGCACGCCGCCCTTCGGGGTGCCGCCGAACTTGGCGGTCTCGTGGATGCTGTCCCAGAGGCGGGCGGAATCGATCTGCAGATTGGTGACGGCGCGGCTCATGCTTGAATTCCCTGTACTCCGGCATCCTGTCCATCGCGCGCCGCGACGAGCGCGTCAACCGACGCGGTGGGATGGCTGGCCGTCTGCGCGGTCCGGGCTGCGAGCTCGGCGACGCGTTCGATCGCGACCATCTCGGGCGACGACAGCCAGCTCGCGGTGAAGGTCAGTGGCGGGATGCGCAAATCCGTCTGCAGCTCCTGCAGGCGGCCGCGCTCGATCTCATGCGCCACGATCGCGGCGGGAATGACGGCGACGCCGAGGCCCTCGACCGCCATGTGGATGACGGTCGCCAGCGAGGCGCTGGCGTGCAGCCGCATCGGCGGCAGATGTGGCCGGTTGAACAGCGAGCGGACGTTGTCATAAGGCTGGGTGTTGCGCGGGAAGGTGATGATCGGGAAGCGCGCCATCTGCTCCGCCGTGACCACGCCCGAGCCGAAGCCCAGCGCAGGGCTCGCAAGGAAGCTGATCGGATAGTCGCACAGCACCCGGCTGCGGATGCCCGACTCCGACGGCGCCCCCAATGCGAAGGCGAGCTCGATCTCCTGCGCCAGCAATCGCGCGTGCAGATGGGGCGTGACGTCGACCTCGATCTCCAGCGACAGGTTCGGATAGCTCTCGTTGACGCTCTTGATCAGCCGCGGCAGCCAGTCGTGCACGATGGTCTCGGCGACGCCGAGCCGCAGCACGCCGCGCATCGCCGAGCGGTCGCCGACCTCGGCCAGCATCTCCGCGCGCAGGCCGATCAGCTTCTCGGCATAAACCAGCATCTGCCGTCCGACCGCGGTCGGCGAGGCCACGCGATGGTCGCGGTTCAGCAGCTTGACGCCGAGCTCGCGCTCGAGCTGCGCGATGCGCTGGGAGATGGCCGGCTGGGTGGTATTGAGGCGCTGCGCCGCGCCCCGGAAGCTGCCGAGCTTGACCACCCAGAGAAAGGTCTCGATGGACCGGAAATCCAACATTGGCCCCGCCATGGATCAATTTGGTTTATCGATCCTGATTAAAAACGAAGATTAGACTTTATAGCATGGCTGATGTTGAGTGAGTTTGTCGAGATATTAGGCAAATGGCACAAATGACTGTTTCTGCGGCATTGCAGCAATCGACGGGGGAAGCGACGCTGCTTCCGAGCCATCAGGCCCGCCTGGATTATCGCACCGGCAAGGGCTGGAGCACGGCCGGAATCGCCAACGGCTTCGTCCAGGGCAATCTCGCGATCATCCCGGAGCAGTATGCCGGCGCCTTCCACCGCTTCTGTCAGCTCAATCCCAAACCGTGCCCGATCATCGGCATGTCCGATCCGGGCAATCCTCATATTCCGGCACTCGGCGCCGATCTCGATATCCGCACGGACGTGCCGCGCTACCGCGTCTGGCGCGACGGCGAGATGGTGGAAGAGCCCAGCGACCTGATGGCGCATTGGCGCGACGATCTCGTCACCTTCGTGCTGGGCTGCTCGTTCTCGTTCGAAGAGGCGCTGATGGCCGACGGCCTGCCGATCCGCCATATCGAGCAGGGCTGCCGCGTGCCGATGTATCGCACCAACATCGCCTGCACGCCGTCGGGCCCGTTCGCCGGTCCCATGGTGGTGTCGATGCGCCCGTTCAAGCCGGCGCAGGCGATCCGCGCGGTGCAGATCACGACGCGCTTTCCCGCCGTGCACGGCGCGCCCGTGCATCTCGGTCTGCCCGAGCAGATCGGCATCGCCGATCTCAACAAGCCTGACTACGGTGATCCGGTGCCGGTCGGCGCCGATGAAATTCCCGTATTCTGGGCCTGTGGCGTGACTCCGCAGGCGGTGATCGCCGCCGCGAAGCTGCCGTTCGCCATCACCCATGCGCCTGGCCTCATGCTGATCACCGATCTCAAGAACAAGGATCTCGCTGTCCTCTAATCAGGCAGTCGTGCTGCTAATTGAGCCTTTACCGCCGACTTCATCCGCTTCATCGATGCGCTTTCATCAGAGGATCTCGTCATGACCATTACGCGCCGTCACGTCCTGCTTGGAGCCACCGCTGCCGCCGCCTTGGGGCCAATCGCCGCCCGCGCGCAGACCTCCGAGGTGAAGATCGGCATCATCTATCCGTTCTCCGGCGCCAGTGCACAGATCGGCGTCGACGCGCAGCGCGCGTTCGAGACCGCGGCCGAGATCATCAACGGCAAATATGATTTCGATATTCCGCTCGCCCGCACCGAGGGCCTGCCCGGCCTCGGCGGCGCCAAGATCAAGCTGGTGTTCGCCGATCACCAGGCCGATCCGCAGAAGGGCCGCGCCGAAGCCGAGCGCCTGATCACGCAGGAAAAGGTCGCCGCCGTCATCGGCTCCTATCAGAGCGCGGTTGCGGTCACCGCGAGCCAGATCTGCGAGCGCTACCAGATCCCGTATCTGTCGGCGGACAACTCCTCGCCGAGCCTGCATCGCCGCGGCCTGAAGTATTATTTCCGCGCCGCGCCCCATGACGAGATGTTCTCGCAGGCGATGTTCGACTTCTTCGACGCGATGAAGAAGAAGGGCACCAAGATCGAGACGCTCGCGCTGTTCCACGAGGACACCATCTTCGGCACCGATTCGAGCAACGCCCAGCTCAAGCTTGCGCAAGAGCGCGGCTACAAGGTCGTCGCCGACATCAAGTACCGCGCCAACTCGCCGTCGCTGTCGGCCGAGGTGCAGCAGCTCAAGGCGGCCAATGCCGACGTGCTGATGCCGTCGAGCTACACCACGGACGGCATCCTCCTGGTCAAGACCATGGCCGAGCTCGGCTACAAGCCGAACGCGATCGTCGCGCAGGACGCCGGCTTCTCCGAGAAGGCGCTGTATGACGCCGTTGGCGATAAGCTCGAAGGCGTGATCTCGCGCGGCTCGTTCTCGCTCGATCTCGCCGCCAAGCGGCCGATGGTCGGCAAGGTCAACGACATGTTCAAGGCCAAGTCGGGCAAGGACCTCAACGACTTCTCGTCGCGCCAGTTCATGGGCCTGATCGTGATGGCGGATGCCATCAACCGCGCCAAGTCCACCGACGGCGAGAAGATCCGCGACGCGCTCGCCGCGACCGACATGCCGGGCGATCAGACCATCATGCCGTGGAAGCGGGTGAAGTTCGACGAGAACGGCCAGAACAACGACGCCGACCCGGTGCTGCTGCAATATGTCGGCGGCAAGTTCGTCACGATCTTCCCGACCCAGGCCGCGGTCGCCGAAGCCAGCTGGCCGATGAAGTAACTTTCTCGGATGTCGTCCCGGGCAAGCCGCGACGCGCGCCAGGGCGTGGCGGCGCCGACCCGGGACCCATACGCCGAGGCCGTGGTTGGACGATGACTGGTTGTCGTCGTGCCCCACACAAACATTCGTGGTTATGGGTCCTGGCGTTCGCCAGGACGACACCCCGAGTCACATCGAGAGTGGGGCAAGATCTGTGACAGCAGAAACAATCATCCAAAGTCTCGCCAGCGGCCTGTTGATGGGCCTGCTCTACGGCCTGATCGCCGTAGGGCTGGCGCTCATCTTCGGCCTGATGGACGTCGTGAACTTCGCCCATGGCGAGTTCCTGATGATCGCTATGTACGCGACCTTCTTCCTGTTCGCCTATTTCGCGCTCGACCCATTGCTGTCGGCTCCGATCGTCGCGGCGGGATTGTTCGTCTTCGGCGCCGTCGTGTATCTCTTGATCGTGAGATTTGCCGTCCGCGCCAAGGCCAACACCGGCATGGTGCAGATCTTCTCGACCTTTGGTCTCGCGGTGCTGATGCGCGGCGTCGCGCAGTATTTCTTTACGCCTGACTATCGCAGCATTCCGCACTCCTATCTGGGCGGCAAGACGATCTCGATCGCCGGCATCTACCTGCCGCAGCCGCAACTGGTCGGCGCGCTCATCGCGATCGCGGCCTTTGCCGGGCTGTACTTCTTCATCCACCGTACCGATTTCGGCCGCGCGCTGGAGGCGACGCGTGAGGATGCCGGGGCGGTGGCGCTGGTCGGCATCGACAAGAACAAGGTGTTCGCGCTCGGCTGGGGTCTCGGCGCGGCCCTGGTCGGCCTCGCCGGCGCGGTCATGGCGATCTTCTTCTACGTCTTCCCCGATGTCGGCGCGTCGTTCGCGACCATCGCCTATGTCACGGTGGCGCTCGGCGGCTTCGGCAGCGTGTTCGGCGCCTTCGCCGGCGGCATCGTCGTCGGCCTCGTCGAGGCCATCACGACCTTGATTCTGCCGCCGTCGCTGAAGACCGTCGGCATCTACGGCGTCTATCTCCTCGTCGTCTTCGTCCGCCCGCGCGGCCTGTTCGGATCGATCTGATGGACAAGGCATTCATTCAACGTCGCCGGCGCGACCTCATCCTCGCCGCGTTTCTGACCGCGGTCGCCGCAGCCGTGCCGTTCTTCGTCAAGGACGTCTACGTCCAGAACATCATGGTGCTGACCCTGATGTATGCGGCGCTGTCGCAGAGCTGGAATATCCTGTCCGGCTATTGCGGCCAGATCTCGCTCGGGCACGCGCTGTATTTCGGCCTCGGCGCCTACACCACCGCGATCCTGTTCACCAAGTTCGGCGTGCTGCCGTGGTTCGGCATGCTCGCCGGCGGCCTGATCTCCGCAGTCATCGCGATGGCGCTGGGCTATCCGTGTTTCCGGCTCGGCGGCCATTACTTCGTCATCGCCACCATCGTCATCGCCGAGATCACGCTGCTCTTGTTCCAGAACTGGGACTTCGCAGGGGCCGCGCTCGGCATCGACATCCCGGTGCGGCGCGACTCCTGGCTGACGTTCCAGTTCACCCGCTCGAAGCTGCCATACTTCTACTTTGCGTTGGCGCTCGCCTGCGTCGCCTGGTTCGTCACCTGGTGGCTGGAGGATTCCAAATGGGGCTACTGGTGGCGCGCGGTGAAGGACAATCCGCTCGCGGCCGAGAGCCTCGGCGTCGACGTGTTCAACTCCAAGATGGGCGCGGCGGCCGTCTCCGCCTTCCTGGTCGCGATCGGCGGCAGCTTCTATGCCCAGTTCGTCTCCTACATCGACCCCGAGAGCGTGATGGGCTTCCAGTTCTCGCTGCTGATGGCGCTGCCGGCCGTGCTCGGCGGCATCGGCACCCTGTGGGGTCCGATGCTCGGCGCGGTCATCCTGATCCCGCTGACCGAACTGACGCGCTCCTATATTGGCGGCTCCGGCCGCGGCGTCGACCTGATCGTCTATGGCGGCCTGATCATCGCGATCTCGCTGGCACGGCCGCAAGGGCTCGTCAGCCTGTTCTCCCGCAAGCCGAAGCCGGCGGCGCAGCCGGCGCGAGAGGCGGTGGCGTCATGACCGCGTTGTTGGAAACCCGCAACATCACCCAGCGCTTCTCGGGCCTGACGGCGAACTCCGACGTCTCGATCTCGGTCGGGCGCGGCGAGATCGTCGGCCTGATCGGGCCGAACGGCGCCGGCAAGTCGACCCTGTTCAACCTGATCGCCGGCGCGTTCAAGCCGACCGAAGGCACGATCCTGTTTGACGGCGAGGACGTCACCGCGCTGCCGGCGGCCGAGCGCTGCCAGCGCGGCATCGGCCGCACCTTCCAGGTCGTGAAGAGTTTCGAGAGCATGACGGTGATCGAAAACGTCATCGTCGGCTCGCTGGTGCGCACGACCAACATGCGCGACGCCCGCCGCAAGGCGCACGAGGTGCTGGCGTTCTGCGGGCTCGATGCCCGTGCCGACGTGCTGGCGAGCGATCTGGTGCCGTCCGAGAAGCGCCGGCTCGAGGTGGCGCGCGCGCTTGCGACCGAGCCGAAGCTGCTGCTGCTCGACGAGGTGCTGACCGGCCTCACGCCGGTCGAATCGCAGAAGGGTGTCGAGCTCGTGCGCCGCGTGCGCGACACCGGCATTACGGTGCTGATGGTCGAGCACGTCATGGAGATCGTGATGCCGCTGGTCGACCGCGCCATCGTGCTCGATCTCGGCAAGGTGCTGATCGAAGGCAAGCCCACCGATGTCGTCCGCGATCCCAAAGTCATTTCCGCCTATCTCGGAGACCGCCATGCTGTCGGTGCGTGACGTCACCACCGCCTATCAGGGCCTGGTTGCGATCTCGAACGTCTCTGTTGACGTCGAGAAGGGAGAGATCGTCTGTGTCGCCGGCGCCAATGGCGCGGGCAAGTCGACCTTGTTGAAATCGATCGCCGGGGCCGAGCGGCCGCGCGCGGGCAGCGTCACGTTCGACGGCAACCGCATCGACGGCATGGCGCAGCACCTGATCACGGCACGCGGCATCGCCTATGTGCCGGAGAACCGCCGGCTGTTTCCGCGGCTTTCGGTGCGCGACAACTTAAGGCTCGGCAGCTATCTCTATCGCAGCGAAGCCAATCGCGAGGAGCCGCTCGACTTCGTGTTCAAGCTGTTCCCGCGTCTGTCG
This sequence comes from Bradyrhizobium sp. USDA 4353, assembly GCF_054063215.1. Taxonomy (NCBI): domain Bacteria; kingdom Pseudomonadati; phylum Pseudomonadota; class Alphaproteobacteria; order Hyphomicrobiales; family Nitrobacteraceae; genus Bradyrhizobium; species Bradyrhizobium sp. USDA 4353. The sequence continues at coordinate 6,628,181 of NZ_JBSSGB010000001.1, read as the reverse complement.
GAGCGGCTCGAGCAGCGCGCCGAGACCTTGTCCGGCGGCGAGCAGCAGATGCTGGCGATCGGCCGCGCGCTGATGACCCGGCCGCGCCTCCTGATGCTCGACGAGCCGTCACAGGGCATCATGCCGAAGCTGGTGGATGAGATCTTCCAGGCGGTGAAGAAAATCCGCGACGCCGGCATGACCGTGCTGATCGTCGAGCAGCGCATGGCGGAGTGCCTGGAGATTGCGGATCGTGCGTACATCCTGCAGACGGGGCGCGTGCTGATGCAAGGTACGGCCGCGGAGATCAGCGGCAACAAGGATGTAAGGAAGGCGTATCTGGGGCTGTGAGGCGATGACCTCGTAGGGTGGGCAAAGCGTCGCCGTCAGGCGTCGCGTGCCCACCGCCAGTGCCGGCGAGTGCGGCCGGTGGGCACGGCGCGCGAAGCAATCATTTCCACGATGAAGAGTAGGGCGCTCCTTTGCCCACCCTACGGACCTATTAGCGCATCCACGCGGTGCCCAATATAGTGCCCTCGCCCCTTGTGGGAGAGGGCATGTACGGCCTATCCGCGTACGCGGTTGGGTGAGGGGTTCTCTCGGCAAGCCCGACTTGTTGAGGCAGACCCCTCACCCAACCGAGTTTGCTACGCTGTCATACATGCCCTCTCCCACAAGGGGCGAGGGCGCATTCATGAGCACCGCGCTTGCTGCTTATCCTTAACAGTTGTGCCGACGAGCTGTATCACGACGGCTCCCCAGCTAAGCAACTACACCATCCCCTTGCCGGCATCCGAGCCCTGCCGCCGCTGGCGTGCCTGCAGCACCAGGATCACCGACAGCGCGGCGAAGATCACAACGAACGACACCGCCGAGGTCAGCGTGCCCAGCGCGTAGATGTCGGGCTTGGTCACCGTCGTCGTCAGCCCCTGCAACTCCAGCGGCAGCGTGTTCACCGAGCCGATGGCCTGGCTGGAGCGCGCCAGTTCATCCCAGGACAGCGTGAAGCCGAACAGGCCGATGCCGACCACGGACGGCAGGATGATCGGCAGCACGACGTGGCGGAAGGTCTGCCAGGGGGTGGCGCCGAGGTCGCGGGCGGCTTCTTCGAGGCGGCCGTCGAAGCGGTTGAAGATCGCGAACATGATGAGGAGGCCGAACGGCAAGGTCCAGGTCAGGTGCGCCCCTAAGCCGGAGGTGAACAGGCCCATCGCGGTGGTATGGCCCTCGGCCAGCCAGCCGAGGCCGTAGTCAGCCGCATGCTTGTTGATGAAATCGTCGATCAGGCGGAATTCCAAGGCGATGCCGAGCGAGGTGATGATCGAGGGCATGATCAGGCTGGCAATCGCGGTGTAGAACAGGACCGAGGCGCCGCGGAACGGCTTGCGGAACGCCATGCCCGCGGCGACCGACAGCACCACGGTGATCACCATCACCACGAGGCCGAGCGCCAGCGAGCGCTTGAAGGCGGCGCCGATGTCGACGATGCCGCCGCCGGAAAACACCTTTCCGAACCAGGTCAGGGAGACGCCGTTCATCGGGAACGTCAGACCGCCGTCGGGGCCCTGGAACGACAGGATGTAGATCGCGATCATCGGGCCGTACAGGAATAGCACATAGGCCGCGAAGAACAGCGCGAGGATGTAGAAGGAGCGGGGGCGCTTGTCTCCCATCTCTTTAGAGCTCCTTGCGCACGTCGACGATCCGCGTCAGCGCGGAGATGATGATGATGGTGATGCCGAGCAGGATCACGGCGTTGGCCGCGGCGGCGGGGAACTGCAGCGCCGAGAGGCGCGCCTCGATGATCTTGCCGGCGGAGGCGATCTGCTGGCCGCCCATCACGCCGATGGTGACGAAGTCGCCCATCACGATGGTGATGACGAAGATCGAGCCGATCACGATGCCAGGCTTCGACAAGGGAATGACGATGTTGACCAGCGTCTGCCAGCCCGACGCGCCGGCGTCATAGGCGGCCTCGATCAGTCGCTTGTCGATGCGGATCATGGAATTGAAGATCGGCACCACCATGAAGAAGGTGAACAGGTGCACCAGCGCCAGCACCACCGAGAATTCGGAGAACAGCAGCCATTCGATCGGCTTGTTGATGAAGCCCGCGCCGACCAGCCCCTGGTTGACGAGGCCGTTGCGGCCGAGCAGCGGGATCCAGGCGATCATGCGGATCACGTTGGAGGTCCAGAACGGGATCGTGCACAACAGCGACAGCACGATCTGCCAGGTCTTGCTGCGGACGTGGAAGGCGAGGAAGTAGGCGACCCAGAAGCCGATCATCAAGGTCAGGGCCCAGGTCAGCAGGCACAGCTTCAGCGTCTTGAGATAGGTCTTCAGGATGGTGCACAGCTCGGGCAGGTTGGCGACGCAGCCTTCGAACGTGTCGGTGTAGCCGCGGAAGCTGAGCGCCGGGATCATCTCATATTCGTTGTAGTCCCAGACGCTGACGATCACGACCAGCACGAGCGGCAGCAGGAAGAACAGCGCGAACACCAGCGACATCGGCCCGGCCTGCAGCCAGGCGATCGAGCGCATGGTCATCTTGCGGAGCGTGCCTTGCGCTGGCGCCACGGTGTCGGGCGAATTGTCGATCGTCACGGCCACGGAAAATACCTGTCGTCCGGTCGCGGAGGATACGGCTGAGAAGAGCTGCCGCGCCCAGGGCGTCGCGGGCGCGGCAGCAATGGCGGTCACATCAAGCGGCGATGAACTCGTTCCACTTGCGGACCATGTAGTCGTTCTCGTCCATCACGGCGTTCCAGCACACGACGCCGCCCATGCGGTCATCATAGGAGCCGCCGTCGCGCACCGCGCCGGCCTTCTCCATCAGGGTGCCGTCCGGCGCCTTGATGTCGCTCTTCGCCGGCTTGCCTTCCATCCAGTAGCCCCACTCGTCCTCGGTCATGTTGGCCTTGGCGGTGGAGAGCACGGCCGAGTAGTAGCCCTGGCGGTTGAGATAGGCGCCGGCCCAGCCGGACAGGTACCAGTTGACGAACTCATAGGCCCAGTCGAGCTTCGGCCCGCCGGCGACCGCCTTCGAGACGCAGAAGCCGGAGGCCCAGGAGCGGTAGCCTTCCTTCAGCGGCTGGAAGGTGCAGGCGATGCCCATCGAGCGCACCTTGGTGACGGCCGGCGACCACATCGACTGGATCACCGTCTCGCCCGAAGCCATCAGGTTGACGGACTCGTTGAAGTCCTTCCAGAAGGCGCGGAACTGGCCGGCCTTCTTGGCTTCGGTCAGCACCTTCATCGTCAGGTCGATCTCGGCCTTGGTCATGTTGCCCTTGTCGGCATATTTGTACTGGCCGGTCGCCTCGACGACGAGGGCGGCGTCCATGATGCCGATCGAGGGGATGTTGAGGATCGAGGCCTTGCCCTTGAACTCGGGATTGAGCAGCTCGGCCCAGGAGTTGATCGGGCGCTTGATCAGGTCGGGGCGGATGCCCAGCGTGTCGGCGTTGTACACGGTCGGGATCAGCGTGACGTACTCGGTGGGGGTCGCCGAGAAGGTCTTGGAGTTCGGGCCGTCGAGATACAGCACCTTCCACGGCGCGGTGCCCTGGCCGCCGATCTTCTTGCCGTTCGGCAGCTCGCCCTTGGTGAACACGGGCGTGATGTTGTCGAATTCCTTGATCTTGCGCGCGTCGAGCGGGAAGATGTTGCCCGACGGCACCAGCTTCTTCAGCGAGAAATATTCGGTGTCGAGCACGTCGAAGGAGTTCGGCTGGGTGATGACGCGCTTGGTGACGTCGTCGGTCGTTGCCGTGATGTACTCGATCTTGATGCCGGTGTCGGCGAGGCACTTCTTCGAGATCTCGTCGCCCTCGTTCACGGCGGTGCCGAGATAGCGCAGCACCTTCGGGTCGGCGGCGTGGACGTAGGGCGCGCTGAGCAGCGTGCCCGTACCGGCAAGACCGGCAACGCCGGCCGCGCCCTTGAGCAGCGAGCGGCGGCTGATGGATGTCTTTTTCGATCGATCAGTCATGATCATCTCCTTGGGATTAAAAACGAGAAGGCGAAATCAGGCCACGAGCTCTGCGGCCGGCGCGACAGCAGCAGCAGGGCGGGGCGTCAGGGCATCGGCGAGCGCCGGATTCCAGGTCACGGTGACGCGCTCGCCGATCACGTGGGTCTCCGCGTCGAACTGGTCGTCGCTGAGCTGGGCCGAGATCTCCGGGCCGCCGTCGGTCGCGACCGCGATCAGCACATAAGTGCCCTGATATTCGATCTTGCTGATCGTGCCGGGCACCGCGGGGCCATCGATCGCCGCGCTCGGCGCCTTCAGCTGGATGCGGTCGACACGAACAGCAAACGTCTCGCCCTTGAGCGGGATGACATTGTGGCCGCCGATGAAGCGGGCGGCGAATTCCGTGCGCGGGTGATTGAAGATCTCGCGCGGGCTGCCCTGCTGCTCGATCTTGCCGCCATTCATCAGCACCACGAGATCGGACAGCGCCATCGCCTCGTCCTGGCCATGGGTGACGTGGATGAAGGTGAGGCCGAGTTCGCGCTGCAGCCGCTTCAGCTCGGCACGCATGCGCAGCCGCAGGAACGGATCGAGCGCCGACAGCGGCTCGTCGAGCAAGAGAATTTGCGGCGAGGTGATCAGCGCGCGCGCCAGCGCCACGCGCTGCTGCTGGCCGCCGGAGAGCTGTGCGGGAAGTCGGGCTGCATAGCTCTGCATGTCCACGAGCTCGAGTAGCTCGCGGGCTTTCGCGTGGCGTTCGGGCTTGGACACGCCCTTCATCTTCAGCGCGAAGGCGACGTTGTCGATGACGGAGAGATGCGGAAACAGCGCGTAGGACTGGAACATCATCGCGGTGCCGCGCCCTGCGGGCGGCAGCTCGGTGACGTTCTTGGCGCCGACGATGATGTCGCCCGACGTAGCCGATTCATGGCCTGCGATCATGCGCAGGGTCGAGGTCTTGCCGCAGCCGGACGGGCCGAGCAGGCAGCAATAGGAGCCGGCGGGAATCCGCAGGTCGATCGCATCGACGGCGGTGACGTGACCGTACATCTTCGTCACCTTCACCAGTTCCAAGCTCGCGCCCGCCGCCATCCGCCCTCCACATCTTCTCAAATCAATCGCGACAGCCGGGCACGACTTATCGTTCGCACGTTCGGGCGCCCGGCTCCCGACCTGCGTGGTGTCTGCAACGGATATGCCAATGACCGGCAGCCGGATTGCCACGTGCATAAGGAGCGCGCGCTGCAGGTGACGCGTATGCAATGCACGGGCGGACGACGCGCACACCGGCTATGGCCAGGCCATAAACCGGGAAAACAGCGGCAACCACGGCGTTGTGGAGGCACTTTGCCTGTTCCTGTCTGTGCGCCGAACGTGTGATGCGAAATCCGCTGCAATCGACGGTAGAGGCCGCGGACGCGGTGATGGGTCACATCGGCCCCAGCCTGCCTATCGATCGAGCGGCCGCTGACAGCCTGCGCAGCCAAGTTCTGCCTCAATATTAGGCATCAAACCCAATCGGAGGCAAGGCGAACTGGCGAGTGACGTCGCGTCCCACGGCCGTCCTGTAGTCTGAGTGATGACTCATGAGCCGAGGCGCCGCTCTGCGGGACCTTCGTCCCCCATGATGACGACGGCAGACGCCGCGATCTCGGTCTCACCCTCCCCTGGAGGGGGAGGGTCGATCGCGCGCGAAGCGGGCGAGCGGGGTGGGGTGAAGCCACGGCGGCGCTGCCCGTGTGGCTCACCCCACCCCGTCTCACATTGCGCTGCGCTCCATGTGAGACGACCCTCCCCCTCCAGGGGAGGGTGACAGCGGGGCTCGCCTCCACGCTACCCGCGCGGAAGCGCAAACGCGCGCCAGGCTGCTTGATGTGACGCTTTAGCTAGCGCAACCTTGTCCCTAGCTTGGCATGCGCCGCCGCCATCAGCATGCGCTCGGCAATGCCGCGCAACTCGGCGACTCCGATCCGATCGGTCTCGGCGAAGATCTCAAAGGAATCGGTCGTGATCGGAAACCAGCGATAGAAGCGGGCCTCCTCAAACAGCACGCGGGCGGCGGCTTCGATCTCGGCGGGCGAAGGTGCAGGGTACTGCATGCGCGTCGGCCGCCGGTTCGATCAGTGCTGATGGTCGTGATCGGGTAAGGTCAGGCCGAACACCTTGACGAGATCGGCGACCTGCTGCGGCGACAGTTGCCGCGGGTTGAGCCCGCGCAGCAGCAGATAGAGCTTGGCCGTTTCCTCCAACTCCTCCATCGCGAACACCGCCGCCTCCAGCGTGTCGCCGGACACGACGGGACCGTGATTGGCGAGCAGCACGGAGGCGTATTTGCCGGCGAGACCCTTGATGGCGTCGGCCACGGCGGGATCGCCAGGCCGATGATAGGGCACCAGAGCGGTCTGACCGCAGCGCATCAAATAATATGGCGTCAGCGGCGGCAGCGCGGCACGCGGATCGATCTCCGGCAACATCGAGAGCGCGACCGAATGCGTGGAGTGAAGATGCACCACGGCACGGGCCGCATCGCGGGTCTGGTACAGCGCCATATGTAGCGGCACCTCCTTGGTCGGCGCGTCGCCGGAGACTAGCTTGCCCGAGGCATCGAGACGCGACAGCTTGGCCGGATCGAGGAAGCCCAGCGAGGCATTGGTCGGCGTCACTAGCCAGCCGCCATCGTCGAGCCGCACGCTGATGTTGCCGGACGAGCCCGGCGTCAGCCCGCGCTCGAACAGCGAGCGGCCGAACCGGCAGATGGCCTCGCGAATCGCAATGTCCGCCACGGCTGGTGTCCTCGATCGTTCCTCGTTTTCCGCTTTGTCTCACGCTTTGGCAACGCGGCCAAGCCGTGTTACCCAAGGTCCAGTCCGGGCCAATCGGACATCACCAGGAAACGCTTCGAGGATTTGCCGCATGCCGCAGCCATCGCAATTGAACGTCGCCGTGATTGGACTCGGCTCCATGGGCTATGGCATGGCCACGTCGCTCAAGCGCGCGGGCTTCACGGTGACTGGATGCGACGTCTCGGCGGATGCGGTGGCGCGGTTCGTTGCTGACGGCGGCAAGGGGGCGAAGAGCCCGGCTGAGGCGGCCGCGGGGGCCGACATCGTCGTCAGCGTCGTTGTCAATGCGGCGCAGACCGAAGCCATCCTGTTCAGCGCAGGCGGTGCTGCCGAGACCATGCCGAAGGAGGCCGTGTTCGTCTCCTCCGCGACCATGGACCCTGATGTCGCGCGGCGCCTCGCCAAGCAGCTCGAAGCGACAGGACGGCATTATCTCGACGCGCCGATCTCCGGCGGCGCGCAGCGGGCGGCACAGGGCGAGCTGACCATCCTTGCCTCAGGCAGCGCGGCGGCGTTCGCCAAGGCGCGTCCGGCGCTCGATGCGATGGCCGCCAAGCTGTATGAGCTCGGCGATGCCGCGGGGCAGGGCGCCGCCTTCAAGATGATCAACCAGCTGCTCGCCGGTGTGCACATCGCCGCCGCCAGCGAGGCGATCGCGTTTGCCGCCAAGCAGGGGCTCGATATCAGGAAGGTCTATGAGGTCATCACGGCCTCGGCCGGCAATTCCTGGATGTTCGAGAACCGCATGCCGCACGTGCTCGACGGCGACTACACGCCGCGCAGCGCCGTCGAGATCTTCGTCAAGGACCTCGGCATCATCCAGGACATGGCGCGCAATCACCGTTTCCCGGTGCCGGTCTCGGCCGCCGCGCTGCAGATGTTCCTGATGACGGCGGCCGCCGGCATGGGCCGCGACGACGACGCCTCGGTGGCGCGGATGTACGCGCAGGTCACCGGCACCACGCTGCCGGGCTCATCTAAATAATAACAAGACACGAGCTCGCCATGCCCCGCTTCGCCGCCAACCTCTCGATGATGTTCACCGAGCATCCATTCCTCGACCGCTTCGAAGCCGCCGCCAAGGCCGGCTTCACCGCGGTCGAATTCCTGTTTCCCTATGATCATCCGGTCGAGGAGGTCGGCAAACGGCTGCACGGCAACGGCCTGACCCAGGCGCTGTTCAATCTGCCGCCGGGCAATTGGGATGCCGGCGAGAAGGGCTTTGCGGCGCTGCCCGCGCGCTTCGACGATCTCAAGGCGAGCCTCGAGACCGCGCTGCCCTATGCAAAGGCGACCGGCGTGAAGCGGCTGCATCTGATGGCCGGCATCGCCGATCGCCGTGATGCGAAAGCCGTGGAGGCCTATTACAAATCGGTGGCCTGGGCGGCGGAGTTCTTCGCCCCGCATGGCCTCGACGTCGTGCTGGAGCCGATCAATCCGCGCAACGTGCCCGGCTACTTCCTCAACGATTTCGGCTTCGCCCGCGACCTGATCCGCGAGCTCAGGATCCCGAACCTGAAGCTGCAGTTCGACATCTATCACTGCCAGATCATCCATGGCGACGTCACGATGCGGCTGCGCGAGATGATCGACATCACCGGCCACATCCAGATCGCCAGCATCCCCTCGCGCAATGAGCCCGATGGCGAGGAGCTGAACTATCCGTTCCTGTTCGCCGAGCTCGACCGGCTCGGCTATGCCGGCTTCGTTGGCTGCGAATACAATCCGCGCGGTCGCACCGAGGACGGGCTCGGCTGGTTCGCGCCCTACAAGGGAGTGAAGCCGTGACCCTGAAGCTCGGCTGCATCGCCGACGACTACACCGGCGCCTCCGATCTCGCCAATACGCTCACCCGCGCCGGCCTGCGCACCGTGCAGACCATCGGCGTGCCGGCCTCCGATCTCGCATTGCCCGAGGTCGATGCCGTCGTGGTGTCGCTGAAGAGCCGCTCGATCGAGGCCGCGCAGGCGGTGGCCCGATCGCGCGAGGCGGACAGGTGGCTACGGGCCCGAGGTGCTGATCATGTGCTGTTCAAGATCTGCTCGACCTTCGATTCCACCGACGCCGGCAATATCGGTCCGGTGATGGACGCGCTCGCCGGCGACGCCGGTGATGGCATCGTGCTGGTGACGCCTGCGTTCCCGGAGACAAAGCGCACCGTCTATCAGGGCAACCTGTTCGTGGGCCAAGTGCCGCTCAATGAGAGCCCGCTGAAGGATCATCCGCTCAATCCGATGCATGACGCCAATCTGGTGCGCGTGCTCGGCCGGCAGAGCCGCCGCAAGATCGGCCTGGTCGATCTCGCCACCGTCGTGCACGGCCCCGAGGCGATCGGTCACCGGCTGCAGGAGTTGTCGGGGCAGGGTATCGGCGCGGCGGTCGTCGACGCCGTATTCGATGCCGATCTCACCGCGATCGGCGCGGCGGCCTTGAAGCACAAAGTCTCGGTCGGCGCGTCCGGCATCGGGCTCGGCCTGGCGCGGGCGCTGGTCGAGGCCGGCCACGTGCATGCGCATGGCCTCGGCCATCACCATGACTCGCCGGTCGGTGGCCTCGCGGCGTGCCTCGCGGGCAGCTGCTCGCAGGCGACCTTGCAGCAGATCGCGCAGGCGGAGACGATGATGCCGGTGCTGCATCTCGATGCTGCCGGCCTGGTCGCTGGTCCGGATGAGGCGCAGCGCGCGCTTGGCTGGGCGCGCGAGCGCATCGGCAAGGGGCCGGTGCTGATCGCCTCCAGCGCGACGCCTGATCAGGTCAGCGCGCTGCAGGCGAGGCACGGCCGTGAGGCGGCGGGACATGCGATCGAGCAGGCGATGGCCGATCTGGCGGAGGGATTGATCGCCGCCGGCGTCAGGCGACTGATTGTCGCGGGTGGCGAGACCTCGGGCGCCGTGGTCGATCGGCTGCGGATTCCGGGGTTCCTGGTCGGGCAGGAGATCGCGGCCGGCGTGCCGGTGCTGCGCGCGATCGGCGCTGACGCGGGCGAGATGCTGCTGGCGCTGAAGTCCGGCAATTTTGGCGGGCCGCGGTTCTTCGCCGAAGCGCTGGAGTTGATGAGTTAGCTCTGCATCGGCGGTGGCGGCTGCATCGTGCCGGATTTTGGAACGCCGGCGCCAGCGGCGATCCCGCGCTCATCATCTGCATAGTTTGTAAGCCCACAGCACGGGGCGCGGGCGCTCTCTGCTGTCATAAGCATCGGGACGCACACGGAAAATGCAGAAGTTTTTTGCGTGTAATGCACGATGACTCCCGTAAATTAACGGTCTCTACGGACCTCACCTCTATACCGCCTACACGGACCGTCGCGCGGCGCGCGTTCTTCTGTGGGTAGGGCAATGAAACTGAATCGGATCGGCTACAAACTCGGGCTCGCTGGCGCCATCGGCGCATCTCTCGCGGTCGGCATGATCGCCAACCAGATGATAGCCGAGAGAGCGGTCAACCAGGCCAACCAGCAGGCCGAGCGTGCGCGGCGGGTGGTCGAGAGCGTGTTGTCGGCGAGCGCCAACATGCAGCAGACCCAGCTCGGCGGCCGCTCGGCGCGGCTGGCGCGGTCGCAGGCCGAGGCCGAGAAGGCGGCTGCCGACATTCAGCAGTTCTCGACCGCCATGGTCACCGACATCGACGCGGCGCTCACCAATGTGTCGACGGCCGAGAACCGAACCCGGCTCACCCGGATCAAGGAGCTGATGACGAGCTATGCCGCGGGCGCGGTCGATCTCGCCGAGGCGCAAAAGGCTCTGTTGATCCAGATCGACAAGCGTAGCTCGGTCTCCAACGAATGGAGCAACGGTCTGAAGGCGCTGCTCGCCTCGCCGGCACTGCCGAACCTCGCCTTCCGCGAACGCGTCGAGCGCCAGCTTCAAACGGCCGACGCCAAGCTTAATTACATGCGCGCCCAGGCCTGGCGCTTCGGCATGACCGGCGATGCCGCGACGATCAAGACGGTCAAGCAGACGATCCCGGGCCTGAAGAGCTCGCTGACGGATGCGCGCATGCTCGCCGACGATCGCGAGGTCCAGGCCACGATCACCAAGCTCAATGGGATTGCCTCCGACTTCGTCGCCGCCAACGATGAGGTGGTGAAGATCGAGGGTATCAAGGAGGCCGTGCTGCGCGACCGCACGCTGATCTATCTCGGCGAGGCCGGCGAGCTGATGAATGCGGCGATCCAGGACGCGCGCGCGCGCAACGCCAGCGCCCGGTTCGATGCCGACCAGGTGGCGGCGCGGGCGAGCTACATCACGCTGTTCGTCGGACTTGCCGTTCTGCTGTCGGTGATCGGCTCGGTCGTGTTCTCGTTCCTCGGGATCGCGCGGCCGTTGACGCGGCTGAACGCGGCGCTCGGCGAGATGGCGCGCGGCCGTCTCGACATCGTCATTCCCGGCGCCTCGCGCGGTGACGAGATCGGTGATCTCGCCAAGACCGTGACCGTGATCCAGCGTAATGCCGAGGAGAAGGCGCGTGCCGAGGCCGGCGAGAAGAGCGCGCAGGACGCGATCGCGGCGCGACAGCGCAGGGCCGACATGCAGCGGCTCGCCGAGCAGTTCGAAGCCGCCGTCGGCGAGATCGTCAACACGGTGTCGTCGGCCTCGAGCCAGCTCGAGCAGTCGGCCACCACGCTGACCGAGGCCGCCTCGCGGTCTCAGGGACTGACGACGGCGGTGGCCGCGGCGTCCGAGGAAGCCACCACCAACGTGCAGTCGGTGGCGTCCGCGACCGAGCAGATGGCCTCGTCGGTCACCGAGATCAGCCGCCAGGTGCAGGAATCCGCGCGCATCGCCAATGATGCCGTCGGCCAGGCGCGCACCACCACTGGCCGCGTCAGCGAGCTGTCGAAGGCCGCCACCCGCATCGGCGACGTCGTCGAGCTGATCAACACCATCGCAGGCCAGACCAACCTCTTGGCGCTGAACGCCACCATCGAGGCGGCGCGCGCCGGCGATGCCGGCCGCGGCTTTGCCGTCGTCGCTTCCGAGGTCAAGGCGCTGGCGGAGCAGACGGCGAAGGCGACCGGCGAGATCGGCCAGCAGATCTCGAGCATCCAGGCGGCAACGCAGGAGTCGGTCAGCGCCATCCGGGAGATCTCCTCGACCATCGAGAAGCTGTCGGAAATCTCCTCGACCATCGCAGCCGCGGTGGAAGAGCAGGGCGCGGCGACGCAGGAAATCTCCCGCAATGTGCAGCAGGCGGCGCACGGCACCCAGCAGGTCTCGGCCAACATCATCGAGGTCGAGCGCGGCGCGGCCGAGACCGGCTCGGCCTCCTCCCAGGTGTTGTCGGCGGCGCAGGCTTTGTCGGGCGACAGCAGCCGGCTGAAGCAGGAGGTCGCGAGCTTCCTGTCGTCGGTGCGGGCGGCGTAGCTGCGATTAAGCTCACCGAACGACGAGGCACGATCTTACGAAAGGCCGGAGCGGCACCGCTCCGGCCGTTTTCTTTTGCGAGCCGTGCGCCGTCCACGCGCCCGTAGTTCTACGTCTTTCGCGTCAATGTGCCGCAGCTTGGTCGGCTCGTTGCCGTAGACGTCCGGGCCGGCCCGTTAAGGTTTCACCTACGGGCGAGTTCCAATTTGCACTTCTCGAATTGCGCATATTGGCGCCGCGTGTCCCTAAGACGGGATTTGGCAGCGCTTCACCGAGGAAGCGAAAGACATGAAGCTCAATCGTATCGGCTACAAGCTCGGCCTCGCCGGTCTCGTCGGCATGCTGCTGGCGGGCGCCGCGCTGGTCAATCAGCACATGTCGCAAGCCGTGGTCGACGAGGCCACCCGCAATTCGGATCGCCAGCTTGCCATCAGGAAGCTCGCTCTCACCGCGGACGCCGACCTGCGTAGCCTGCAGCTCGCCAATCGCGGCGTGCGGCTCGCGCGCAGCGTGGCCGAGGTCGACAAGCTGCTGGAGGACGAGCACAAGATCGAGGCGAAGATCAAGACCGGACTCGAAACCGCGCAGAACACCGCCGTCCGCCCCGTCAGCAAGGAGCGCTTCGGCAAGATTCTCGCGCTCACGACCGACTACAAGAAGGGTGCCGAAGACATCGCCAGGATGCAGAAGGAGCTGCTCGCGGCGAACGCGCTGCGCGATACGCAGGCTGCCGACTGGAATAAGCAGTTCGATATTCTGATCAAGTCGCCGGCCCTGAAGGCCGCGGCAGATGCCACCGCGCTCGAGCGCGACCTGCACGAGCTGAATGCGACGGGGATGTCGATCCGCTCCAATGCATGGCGCTATCTGGCGACCGGCGACGTCAAGTCCAAGGAGGGCATGATGACGCGCGCCAAGGAGCTCGATCAGGGCTTCGTGGAGATCATGGACCGGGTGCCGCAAGCGGCGAAGCCGAACATCGAGAAGCTGCGCGGTGACCTCAAGGTCTACATTGAATCGTCGAGCAAGGCCGCCGCGCTGGAGGAAGCCAAGACGAAGCTCCTCACCGAGAAGATGTTCCCGGCAGCGGACGAGGCCGGCAAGCTGATGGCGGAAGCCGTGCAGGCGGCCGACAAGTTCTCGAAGGAGGCCAAGGACAATGCCGAGGCCGCGACGGCGAGCGCGACGAAGGTCAACTTCACGCTGTCCGTCGTGCTCGTGCTGGTGCTCGCTGGCTCCGTGACGTTCGGCTTCATGGGCATCTCCCGCCCGATCGTGGCGCTCAACGGCGCGCTGGGCCGCATGGCTTCAGGCGATCTCGACATCCAGATCCCCGGTGCTCATCGCGGCGACGAGGTTGGCGACATGGCCAAGAACGTTGTCGTCATCAGAGAGAATGCCGAGGCCAAGGCGCGCGCCGAGGCCGAGCAGAAGGCGCAGGCAGACGCGATCGCCGCCGAGCAGCGCAAACGCGACATGAATCATTTGGCTGACTCGTTCGAGCGTTCGGTCGGCCAGATCATCGAGACGGTCTCCTCGGCCTCGACCGAGCTGGAGGCGTCCGCGGGCTCACTGACGTCGACCGCTGAACGTTCGCAGCAGATGGCCGTGACCGTTGCGGCAGCCTCCGAGCAGGCCTCGACCAATGTCCAGTCGGTCGCCTCGGCCACCGAGGAGCTGTCGTCCTCGGTCAACGAGATCAGCCGCCAGGTGCAGGAATCGGCCCGCATGGCCACCGAGGCCGTCAGCCAGGCGCGCCAGACCAACGAGCAGGTCAGCGAGTTGTCGAAGGCGGCCGCCCGGATCGGCGACGTCGTCGAGCTGATCAACACCATCGCCGGACAGACCAACCTGCTCGCTCTGAACGCGACCATCGAGGCGGCGCGCGCCGGCGAGGCCGGCAAGGGCTTTGCCGTCGTCGCCACCGAGGTCAAGGCGCTGGCCGAGCAGACCTCCAAGGCGACCGGCGAGATTGGCCAGCAGATCGCGAGCATCCAGGCCGCGACGCAGGAATCGGTGAATGCGATCCGCACCATCTCCGGCACGATCGAGCGGCTGTCGGAGATCTCGTCGACGATCGCGGCCGCCGTGGAGGAGCAGGGTGCTGCGACCCAGGAGATCTCCCGCAACGTCCAGCAGGCCGCGCAGGGCACGCAGCAGGTCTCGTCGAACGTGACCGAGGTGCAGCGCGGCGCCAGCGAGACCGGGACCGCGTCGTCGCAGGTGTTGTCGGCCGCGCAGACCCTGTCGACCGACAGCAACCGCCTCAAGCTCGAAGTCAGCCGCTTCCTGCAGACCGTGCGCGCGGCGTAACCCCAGCGCGGCCGTCCGCCGGTTCACCTTCCGTGCCGACGTGAAAGGCCAGCGGCAAGCCGGTGGCCTCGACGTTTCTGCACGCCGCGCTTCTCAGCGGGGAGGTCTCCGTAATTCTACGCAGACCGGTGTTAACGCAGTTCCCATCCAAGATTCCGTAAGGATGAAACTCATCGTTAAGCATCATTCATTGCGGTCAGCGCCGACCGAGGAGATCGTCCCATGTTCGCCAGCATGTCCATTCGAAGCAAGATCGTGTCAGTGGTCGCGCTGCTTCTCGTCGTTCTGACCGGCATGGGCCTGCTGGCCATCTCCAGCATGCGCGCGATGAACGCCAACGCCGTGGACATCACCACGAACTGGCTGCCGAGCGTTCGTGTTCTCGGCGAGCTCCGGGCTGCCACCATCACCTATCGAAACATCATTCGTGAGCACATGCTGGCGGAAACGTTGGACGAGAAGCTCGCACAGGAAAAGACCGCGGCCGCCACCTTGGAGACGACGGGCAAGGCGGCGAGGACCTATGAGGCGCTGATCAGCCTGCCGGAGGAACGGGCGATCTATCAGCAATGGAAGGCGACCTGGGACCGGTATCTCGCAGGCGGCCAGAAGGTGATGGAGTTGTCGCGCAAGGCGGCCGGCCAGGTCCCTCATGAGGCGCACGAGCTGAACCAGAACACGGTCAACAAGATTGGGCTGGAAGCGGACGAGGTGTTGAGGAAGAGCATCGAGCTGAACAACGGAGGCGCCGACAAGGCCTCCGCCGATGCGGCATCGACCTATTCGACCTCCTTTGCCATGCTCGGAGGGATCAACGCCTTGATGCTGATCGTTGGTGCGCTGGTGAGCTACCTGATGCTGCAGAGCGTCTCGCAGGGGATCGCCTCGATCGTAAAGCCGATGCAGGCGCTAGGCGAGGGCGACCTGTCCGCCGAGATTCCGCATCGTGGTGAGAAGACCGAGATGGGTGCGATGGCCAACGCACTGCAGATCTTCAAGGAGGCTTTGATTGCGAAGAAGGCAGCCGACGAAGCCGCCGCCAAGGACGCAGAGGCGAAGATCGAGCGCGGCCGACGGGTCGATGCGGTGACGCGGCAGTTCGAGGCCGTGGTGGGTGAGATCGTCAACACAGTGTTCACTGCCTCGAGCCAGTTGGAGGCCTCGGCCGGCACCCTGACCACCACGGCCGACCGCTCGCAGCGGCTGGCCACCACCGTCGCGTCCGCGTCGGAAGAAGCCTCGACCAACGTGCAGTCGGTCGCGTCTGCAACGGAAGAGCTGTCCTCGTCGGTCACCGAGATCAGCCGCCAGGTGCAGGAATCAGCGCGCATGGCGAGCGAGGCCGTCACCCAGGCGCGCACAACCAACGATCAGGTCGGTGAGCTCTCGAAAGCGGCCGCCAGGATCGGCGACGTCGTCGAGTTGATCAACACCATCGCAGGGCAGACCAATCTGCTGGCGCTCAATGCCACGATCGAGGCTGCGCGCGCCGGTGAAGCCGGCAAGGGCTTTGCGGTCGTCGCCACCGAGGTCAAGGCGCTGGCCGAGCAGACGTCGAAGGCCACCGGCGAGATCGGGCAGCAGATCTCCGGCATCCAGGCCGCGACGCAGGAATCGGTCAATGCGATCCGGACGATTTCGGGCACGATCGAACGGCTGTCGGAGATCGCGTCCGCCATCGCGGCCGCGGTGGAGGAGCAGGGCGCGGCGACGCAGGAGATCTCGCGCAACGTGCAGCAGGCTGCACAAGGGACGCAGCAGGTCTCGGCAAACATCGCCGACGTGCAGCGCGGCGCGAGCGAGACGGGGTCGGCATCGTCGCAGGTTCTCTCTGCGGCCAAGTCATTGTCGAGCGACAGCAACCGCCTCAAGCTGGAGGTCAGCCGCTTCCTCGAGACGGTCCGCGCCGCATAGTTCGAAGCCTCGGTCCAGACCTGACGGCAGCTCTTCGAGGTTCGGGCGCGCTGGCTGACCGCCGGCGCGCTGCTCCCGTGTTTCTCCGGCCCGGAGTTCCACGGACGAACAAATTAACTCAATTTCGTTTTCGGCTGATCAGAGTCGGCGCACTTCGATGCCGCCATCGACTCGCAATGGGAGTCCTTTCGCAAGGCCGTGATGGTCTCAGGCGGCGTGACATTGCAGCAGACGAGGCCGTCCATGTCGTTTCTGTCCCGCTTCCGGATATTGACGAAGATCCTTTCGATCGTGCTCCTGCTCAGCGCCATGATGGGCGTGCTGAGCTACATTGCGACCGGAGCCATGCGTGATCTCAACGACAATGCCGAGCGCATGGCGCGTGCCGCGCGGCGCTCGATGCTGGCGGCGCGGGCCAACACCAACGTGATGTCGATCGTCGGGGCCGAGTATCGCAGCGCTCTCGATCCCCGCGACGACAACCGCAACGCCGCCCACCGCATCATCGACGAGCAGATGAAGGTGTTCAAGGAGCGCCTCGACGAAGTCGCCAAGACGAGCGATCAGGAAACCCAGGCGCTGCTCGGCGGCGTGCGCGAGGCGTTCGCGGCCTATCAGGGCAGCATCGCCAAGACGATGGCCGTTGTCGAGTCGGCGTCCTCCAACCAGATCAGCGACTCCGCCCAGAAACTGCTCGAGGCCGTCAAGGCCAGCGACGCTGTTGCCGATACGCTCCGGACCAGGATGCGCGCGGTGGCCGAGCGGATGGATCACCGGGTCGAGGAATTGGCGAAGTCGACGGCCGAGGAGTATGTCGAGACATCGCGGGAGATGATGATCATCTCCGGCGTCAGCATCATCGCGGGCCTGCTGATGGGCGGGCTGATCGGTCAGTACGGCATCGCCAAGCCGATGCGGGCGCTGGTGGCGGTGTTGCAGCGGATGGCGAGGGGCGAGGAGGTCGCGATCTCCGGCGAGGGACGCGGCGACGAGATCGGCGAGACGGCGCAGGCCGTCAATGCGATCAAGGTCATGCTGGCCGAGAAGGCGCAGCAGGAGGCCGAGGCCAAGATCGCAATGGACAGGCTGATGGCCGAGAAGCGCCGCGCCGAGATGCACCAGATGGCCGACGGCTTCGAGCAGGCGGTCGGGCAGATCGTCGGCACCGTGTCGCATGCCTCGACCGAGCTGGAAGCGTCGGCGACCTCTCTGAGCTCGACCGCGGCACGCTCGCAGACGCTGGCGACGACGGTCGCCGCGGCGTCCGAGGAAGCCTCGACCAACGTACAGTCGGTCGCCTCGGCCACCGAGGAGATGGCTTCCTCGGTCAACGAGATCAGCCGGCAGGTGCAGGAATCCGCCCGCATGGCCAGCGATGCCGTTCAGCAGGCCAGGCGCACCAATGATCGCGTCGGTGAACTGTCGCAAGCCGCGAGCCGCATCGGCGACGTCGTCGAGCTGATCAATGCGATCGCCGGCCAGACCAACCTCCTGGCGCTGAACGCAACGATCGAGGCGGCCCGTGCCGGCGAAGCAGGCCGCGGCTTCGCGGTCGTGGCCTCCGAGGTGAAGGCGCTGGCGGAGCAGACTGCCAAGGCTACCGGCGAGATCGGCCAGCAGGTCGGCAGCATCCAGGCGGCGACACAAGAGTCCGTCGGCGCCATCCGCGAGATCTCTGGCACCATCGAAAGGCTGTCGGAAATTTCATCGGCGATCGCCGCCGCCGTCGAAGAGCAGGGCGCTGCGACCCAGGAGATCTCGCGCAACATCCAGCAGGCCTCGATCGGCACCCAGCAGGTGTCGGTCAATATCGCCGAGGTGCAGCGCGGCGCGAACGAGACCGGCTCGGCCTCGTCGCAGGTGCTGTCCGCGGCGCAGATGCTGTCGGGCGACAGCAGCCGCCTGAAGCTCGAGGTCGGTCGTTTCCTCGACACCGTGCGCGCGGCCTGACCGGAGAAAGCCGGACTCTTGACGAGGGGCGTCGCTGCCAGCGGCGCCCTTGATTGTTCGTTGCCACCCGTCATGGCGCGGACCGTTTGAACGGCGACCGGATCCTCCGCGGTTTTCCGGGCGGATTTCTACGGCATCAAATCTTAATCAATTTGCGGTGCGCACGACTCAAACTGGCGCGGTTTTCAGATCCGCCAATGATGCCGGACGAGCACTTCGCACACGGTCTCACCGTCCTCGTCTGTTGCATCCGAGAGCTCCGACGAGGTCATCGATGTCGCTCCTGTCTCGCTTCCGTGTTCTCACCAAGATCCTCGCGATCGTGGTGCTGATGGCGGCCGTCGCCGGCACCATCAGCTGGTTCGCGATCACCGCGCTGGAGACGGTGGCGCAAGGCGCGGTTCTCATGAAGTCCGCTGCCAACCGTGCCCTGCTGGCCGCCCGCGCCAATCAGAACGTGATCGCGCTGAACCGTGCCGAATTCCGCGCAGCGCTCGACCCGCGCGACGAAAACCGCGAGGCCGCGTTGAAGGTCGTCGAGGAGCAGCGCAAGCAGTTCGCCGAACGCCTGGAGGAGGTCGCCAAGACCAAGGACGACCAGGCGCGCGCGATGATCCCGGACGTTCGCGTGCTTTATGACGAGTACGTCAAGGGCATGGAGGAGACGTTCCGCGTCATTGCCACCTCCAAGGACATGCAGCTCAACGAGCAGACCGAGAAGATGCGCGATGCCGCGTTGAAGAGCCGCGCGAACTCGGAGAAGCTTCAGTTCAAGATCAGGGATGTCGCCGACCGCCTGAACGCGCGCGTCGAGAACCTCGCCAAGCAGGCCGACGAGCAGTACCAGCAGACCTCGCGGATGCTGATCATGGTTGCGGGTGTCGGCATCGTGCTCGGGCTCGCGCTCGGCTTCGTCATCGGCCAGTACGGCATCGCCAAGCCGATGCGGGCGCTGGTGGCCGTGTTGCAGCGGATGGCCAGGGGCGAGGAGGTCGCGATCTCCGGCGAGGGACGCGGCGACGAGATCGGCGAGACGGCGCAGGCCGTCAATGCGATCAAGGTCATGCTGGCCGAGAAGGCGCAGCAGGAGGCCGAGGCCAAGATCGCGATGGACAAGCTGGTGGCCGAGAAGCGCCGCGCAGAGATGCACCAGATGGCCGACGGCTTCGAGCAGGCGGTCGGGCAGATCGTCGGCACCGTGTCGCATGCCTCGACCGAGCTGGAAGCGTCGGCGACCTCGCTGAGCTCGACCGCGGCACGCTCGCAGACGCTGGCGACCACGGTCGCCGCGGCGTCCGAGGAAGCCTCGACCAACGTACAGTCGGTCGCCTCGGCCACCGAGGAGATGGCCTCCTCGGTCAACGAGATCAGCCGGCAGGTGCAGGAATCCGCCCGCATGGCCAGCGACGCCGTTCAGCAGGCCAGGCGCACCAATGATCGCGTTGGTGAGTTGTCGCAGGCCGCGAGCCGCATCGGCGACGTCGTCGAGCTGATCAATGCGATCGCCGGCCAGACCAACCTCTTGGCGCTGAACGCAACGATCGAGGCAGCCCGCGCCGGCGAAGCAGGCCGCGGCTTTGCGGTCGTGGCCTCCGAGGTGAAGGCGCTGGCGGAGCAGACGGCGAAGGCCACCGGAGAGATCGGCCAGCAGGTCGGCAGCATCCAGGCGGCGACACAAGAGTCCGTCGGCGCCATTCGCGAGATCTCCGGCACCATCGAGAGACTGTCGGAGATTTCGTCGGCGATTGCCGCCGCCGTCGAAGAGCAGGGTGCTGCGACCCAGGAGATCTCGCGCAACATTCAGCAGGCCTCGATCGGCACCCAGCAGGTGTCGGCCAACATCGCCGAGGTGCAGCGCGGCGCCAACGAGACCGGCTCGGCCTCGTCGCAGGTGCTGTCCGCCGCGCAGATGCTGTCGGGCGACAGCAACCGCCTGAAGCTCGAGGTCGGCCGCTTCCTCGACACCGTGCGCGCGGCCTAGCACCGTTCCAGCACCATGATGAGACGCGCAGTCGGCACTGCGCGTCTCATTCATTCCCGTCCGGCCGGAGTCCTACGGTACGGAAAATTAAGATGTCTTTCGTTCGCACCGCAAGACATTCGATTCGTTCGGCTTGAGAAGAAAGCCGGTGCTTGCATGCCAAGCTCATGACATCACTTGGCAATCTGCCCGCGTGCATGTTGCTCGGCTCGCCCCGAGGACCAGTCGCTCGCGCGAGCCAAAGCAGTGGCGCAGCGCTGTCGCGTGGGAACTACTGGCCGAGAAGTTAATCTATGTTTCAATTTGTTCTGACCAATTGAAGCGAAGTTCCGTCCAACTCGCCTCCTGCGTGCGGCAGGAGGTTCAGCCCCGAAGAGAAGAAGAAGATGCTCTCCGTCCTGATGAACATGAAGACGTCGCGCAAGCTCGCCGCCGGCTTCCTGATGACGATCATCGTGTCCGTGGTCGCCAGCCTGATCACGTGGCAGAACCTCTCCACGCTGGCCCAGAACAATGGCTGGACCGTCCATACCTATCAGGTGATCGATCAGACCAAGGCGCTGGTCTCCGCGATGGTCGACGCCGAGACCGGCGTGCGCGGCTTCCTGGTCGGCGGCACCGACAACTTCCTCGAGCCCTACAAGAACTCCGACGTCGCCTTCAAGAAGGCGCTGACCGAGGTGAAGCAGCTGACCTCCGACAATCCGACCCAGCAGCGCCGCTTCGACGAGATCGCGAAGGCCGCTGCCAGCTGGCGCCAGGACGTCGCGGAGAAAGAAATCGCGCTGATGCGCAATCCGCAGACGGTGCAGGAGGCGCGCAACCTCGAAGCCTCCGGCGCCGGCAAGAAGCACATGGACGCTCTCCGCGCCCTGGTGAAGGAAGCCATCGACATGGAAGCATCGCTGCTTCAGACGCGCGCGGACGCCGCGGAAGCCGCGTTGACCTCGTCGAAAACGGCGATCATGACGGGCGGCATCGTGATGGCCCTGATCGCAGTCGTCTCGCTGCTCGTGCTGAATTCCGCGGTCACCCGCGGCATCACCAGCATGACCGCCGCGATGGGCCGTCTCGCCAACAACGATCTCAGCGTCACCATCCCCTATGCCGATCGCCGCGACGAAGTCGGCGACATGGCCAGGGCCGTACAGATCTTCAAGGACAACGCCATCCGCGTCCAGGCGCTCGAGGCCGAGCAGAAGGAGACCGAGCGTCGCCAGGCCGAGAACCGCCGCCGCGACATGATGGACCTCGCCGGCCGCTTCGAGCAGACCGTCGGCGACATCGTCAATGCGGTGTCGACCGCCTCGGGCCGGCTGGAAGGCTCCGCCAACACGCTGCGCCGCTCCGCCGAGCGGGCGCAGGAGCTGACCACCACGGTGAGCTCGGCCTCGGAGCTCGCCTCGAGCAACGTGCAGTCGGTCGCTTCGGCCACCGAGGAGCTGTCCTCGTCGGTCACCGAGATCAGCCGGCAGGTGCAGGAATCGGCGCGCATGGCGAGCGAGGCCGTCAACCAGGCACGGCGCACCAACGACCAGGTGAGCGAGCTGTCCAAGGCCGCCGCCCGCATTGGTGACGTCGTCGAGCTGATCAACACCATTGCCGGCCAGACCAACCTGCTGGCGCTGAACGCCACGATCGAGGCGGCGCGCGCCGGTGAAGCCGGCCGCGGCTTCGCGGTCGTCGCCACCGAGGTCAAGGCGCTGGCCGAGCAGACCTCCAAGGCGACCGGCGAGATCGGCCAGCAGATCTCCGGCATCCAGAGCGCGACCCAGGAATCGGTCGGCGCCATCAAGGAGATCTCGGGCACCATCGAGCGGCTGTCGGAGATCGCCTCGACCATCGCCGCCGCCGTCGAGGAGCAGGGCGCCGCGACCCAGGAGATCTCGCGCAACGTCCAGCACGCCTCGCAGGGCACCAAGGACGTCTCGACCAACATTGTCGAGGTGCAGCGCGGCGCCAACGAGACCGGCTCGGCTTCCTCCGAGGTGCTGTCCGCCGCACAGGCGCTGTCATCCGACAGCAACCGGCTGAAGGCCGAGGTGAGCCGCTTCCTCGACACGGTGCGCGCCGCCTAAGCTCACTCATCTACTGCAAGATACCAGGGCGTAGCCGCAAGGCTGCGCCCTTTTGCTTGGCGCGGTCGTGTCAACGAAGCATGCGTGCAGCGCAGGGGGCCCGTGAAATCCGTACAAGCCGGCCGATCTTTAACTTGCGTTAATTCCAAATCGGCGAGTGTCGACGTCGTTACAACCTTTTGTTCAGGAATACGGAACGTATTGTCGTGCTCAGCAATCTTCGCATGGTTTTCAAGGTCGGCCTCATCGCCCTATTGATGGGCGCGGCGATGATCGGTCTCGCCAGCTACATGTCGCTTCAGATGTCGGCGGTCGATCGCGCCTATACGGACGTCGTCAAGCGGATCGACGCCACCACGGTGCTGCTGGCGCGGACGGGTCGCCGGGCCGAGACCTATCGCGCCTCCGCCTTCGAGCTGGTCGCCGAGACCACCGATGCCGGCAACGCCCGTCTGCTCAAGGCGACGCAGGAGGCGGCGGCGCAGGTGAGGAGCGGGCTGGACAAGATCAGGACCGATCTGCCGGAGAAGGCCGAGCATACCGGCAAGATCATCGAGCTGGTCAATCGTGCCTTCGCGAGCTGCGATCCAGCCATCCAGGTCGCGAGCAAGGCGACGACGTCCGAGCAGAACGCAAAGGCCGCGGAGAAGCTGCGCGCCGAGTGTAGCCCGGTTCTCAACACTGCGATCACCGACTTGCTGAAAGCCGTCAGCGATGTGGTGGCCTTCTCCGAGGCAAAGGCCGCCGAACAGCATGAGGCGGTCACCGCCGATACGCGCACCACGCTCGTCCTGGCTGTTATCGCGACGATCATGGCCATCGGCGCCGCCCTGGTCGTCGGTGTGTTCGGGATCGCCCGGCCGATGCAGGCGCTTGCCGAGGTGCTGCAGCGGATGGCGCGCGGCGAATCCCCGGCGATGGTCGGGCTCGACCGCAAGGACGAGATCGGCGAGACCGCGCGCGCCGTCGAGGGCGTCGGCAATATGCTCGCCGACAGGGCGCGGCAGGAGGCGGAGGCCAAGCTCGCGCAGGATCAGCTCACAGCCCAGCAGCGTCGCGCCGAGATGCAGAAGCTGGCCGACAGCTTCGAGGCCGCGGTGGGCGAGATCATCGAGACGGTGACGTCGGCGTCCACCGAGCTGGAATCCTCGGCAGCGTCGCTGTCGTCGAGCGCCGACCGCTCCAGGCATTTGGCCACCACCGTCGCGGCTGCGTCGGAGGAGGCTTCGACCAACGTGCAGTCGGTGGCGTCGGCGACCGAGCAACTGTCATCCTCTGTCACCGAGATCAGCCGCCAGGTGCAGCAATCCGCGCGGATGGCGGGCGAGGCCGTCGGCCAGGCGCGCTCGACCACCCAACGCGTCGGCGAGCTGTCGAAGGCCGCGACCCGCATCGGCGACGTCGTCGAGCTCATCAACACCATCGCCGGCCAGACCAACTTGCTGGCGCTCAACGCCACCATTGAGGCGGCGCGGGCCGGTGAAGCGGGCCGCGGCTTTGCCGTGGTCGCCTCCGAGGTGAAGGCGCTGGCCGAGCAGACGGCGAAGGCCACCGGCGAGATCGGCCAGCAGATCGGCAGCATCCAGGCGGCGACGCAGGATTCGGTCGGCGCCATCCGCGAGATCTCGGTCACGATCGAGAAGCTGTCGGAGATTTCGTCGACCATCGCCGCCGCCGTCGAGGAGCAGGGCGCGGCGACCCAGGAGATCGCCCGCAACGTTCAGCAGGCGGCCGCGGGCACCGGCGAGGTGTCCTCCAACGTCGCGCATGTGCAGCGCGGCGCCACCGACACCGGCAGCGCCTCGTCGCAGGTGCTGTCGGCCGCGAAGTCGCTCTCGGCCGACAGCACGCGCCTCAAGGCCGAAGTGTCGCGCTTCCTGCAGACGGTGCGCGCCGCCTGATCGGAACGGCGGCCGAGGATTCAGAACGGACGGCGGCAAATACGTTTGCCGCCGTTTCTGCTTGTCGCTGGTGCGGAGATGCAACCTGGAAGCGTTAGCAAGAATAACCGTATTTTCGCGGTTGCGACGTTTTAGCGTAGGTTAATGGACTGAGGAGATAGTCGGCAGATCGATTGCTGAAACATTAGTCATGCCAGTGCCGGCGTGACTCACCCCATCATTGCAGATCGGACTCCGCGCCATGCGCAAGAACCTGCCTGTGACCAACGTCGAATATCCGATCACGGATGACACCCTGATCGTCTCGAAGACCGACGCCAAGGGCAAGCTGACATTCTTCAACGAGGATTTCGTCAAGGCCGCCGGCTTCACCGAGGCGGAGCTGATGGGCCAGCCGCACAACATCGTGCGTCATCCCGACATGCCGCCGGAGGCATTCGACAATCTCTGGAGCACGCTGAAGGCCGGGCGGCCTTGGGTCGGCGCGGTCAAGAACCGTCGCAAGAACGGCGACTATTACTGGGTGCTGGCGACGGCCTCGCCGATCCGCAAGGACGGCCAGGTCGTTGGCTACACCTCGGTGCGCACCAAGCTGCCGTCCGACCAGCGCGCCGAGGCCGAGCAGGTCTATGCCGCCATCCGCGAGAACAAGCCGCATGGCTACAAGATCGAGGACGGCATCGTCCGCCGCCGCTCGGTGTTCGATCATCTCGCGATGTTCAGCGGCAAGATCGCGTCGCGGCTGCGCACCTTGATCGCGCTGCAGACCGTCTTTCTGATCGTGCTCGGCGCGATCTCGTTCGGCGAGGGCGGGCTCGGCGGCATGATTGCCGCGGCGATTGCTGGCGCGGGCATCGTGCTGTGCGGCATGGTCGGCCTGCGCACGATGAACGTCATCGTCGGCCCGCTCGATCATCTCAACGAGACGATGGAGAGCATCACCCAGGGCAAGCTCGACACCCGCATGCACATCGAGCGTGACGACGAGATCGGCCGCGCCTTGCGCAACCTGCAGACCGTGCAGACGATGGTGCGCTTCAATGCGAGGGAGCTGATCGAGCAGGAGCATCGGGCTCAGCGCACGCGCAAGCAGGAGATGTCCGCGCTCGCCGACAGCTTCGAGGGCGCGATCGGCAATATCGTGGATACCGTCTCCTCGGCCTCCGGCCATCTGGAGAGCTCGGCGAACTCGCTGTCGAGCACGGCGCTGCGCGGCCAGGAGCTGTCGACCAGCGTGGCCGCAGCCTCCGAGGAGGCCTCGGCCAACGTCCAGGCCGTCGCCTCCGCAACCGAGGAGCTGACATCCTCGGTCAAGGAGATCAGCCGCCAGGTGCAGGAATCCGCGCGCATCGCCTCTGATGCCGTCGAGCAGGCGCGGCGGACCAACGATCGGGTCGGCGAGCTGTCGAAGGCCGCCACCCGCATCGGCGACGTCGTCGAGCTGATCAACACCATCGCCGGCCAGACCAACCTGCTGGCGCTGAATGCCACCATCGAGGCCGCGCGCGCCGGCGAGGCGGGCCGCGGCTTCGCCGTGGTGGCCTCCGAGGTCAAGGCGCTGGCCGAGCAGACCGCGAAGGCGACCGGCGAGATCGGCCAGCAGATTTCCGGCATCCAGGCCGCGACCAACGAATCCGTCGGCGCCATCCGCGAGATCTCGACGACCATCGAACGGCTGTCCGAGATCGCCGCGACGGTCGCCGCCGCGGTCGAGGAGCAGGGCGCCGCCACCGCCGAGATCTCCCGCAACATCCAGCACGCCGCGACCGGCACGCAGCAGGTCTCGTCGAACATCACCGACGTCCAGCGTGGCGCCAGCGAGACCGGCGAGACGTCGAGCCAGGTGCTCACCGCGGCGCGCCAGCTCTCGGGAGACAGCAACCGCCTCAAGCAGGAGGTCAGCCGCTTCCTCCAGTCGGTCCGCGCGGCCTGATCTCTGTGAGCACGTCGCGTGCGATGGTTGAACGGCGCCTGCTCGGCGCCGTTTTGCTTGGAAGGCAGGCCGTCGACGAAGCTCCATAGCTGCGACCTGTTCGCAGCTTGTTCATCGTGCGGCGGCCTGGAAGGCCACGACTGTGCGTTTTCTGCATCCATTGGCCAGGAAGCTACGGACCGGCCATAAACGCCGCCATCGCGCCATAATCCCGCTAAGGTGCAAAGGTTCCTTGCATCCGAGCTTTGTTCAACCAGCGGTACAAATTATTGGCGGACAATGTGATCGCGTGCGGACCTTCGCGCAGAACCTTGGTGCTGTCGGCCGCCATCGCGGCCGCGGCCTTCGGTCTCGATGCGCCGCTCGCCATTGCCGCCAAGCCGCGCCGCCGCACGGTGGATCCGGAGCGCGGCTTCCGTCGGCTCACCGTCGGCGAGGCCGAGGTGATCGCGCTCTATGACGGCATCTGGGAGAAGCCGCATGAGGCGGGCTTCCTCAGCAATGCCGGCGTCGATGACGTCAAGGCGGCGCTGCGCGCGGCCGGCCTCAGTCCCGCTTTCGTCCCCGTTCCGATCAGCACCTATGTGGTGCGGCTGAAGGGCAAGACCGTGCTGTGCGACGCCGGCGGCGGCGGCCAGGTGCAGGGCTACAATTCCGATTCGATCTTCGTGTCGGGCCGCATGCTGGACAATCTGAAGGCGGCCGGCCTTCGCCCGCAGGACATCGACACCATCCTGATCTCGCATTTCCATCCCGATCATATTTTCGGACTGCTCGGCGAGGACAGCAACGCGCCGGTGTTTCCCCATGCCGAGATCATCGTCGCCGCGGCCGAGTACAAGTTCTGGACCGATCCGACCATGACCAGCCGGCTGCCGCCGTGGCGGCAGGCGCTCGCCCGCCGCATCCAGAGCGTGCTGCCGAGCTGGAAGAACGTGCTGCCGGTCGAGGGCGAGGACGAGGTGGTGCCCGGCATCCATTTCGTCAGCGTGCACGGTCATACGCCTGGACATACCGCCTTTCATCTCAGCTCCGGCCAGGAGCAACTGATGATCTCCGGCGACACGGCCTATGTGCCGGCGCTCAGCCTGCGCCACCCCGAATGGCACGGCGCCTATGACCAGGATGCTCCGGCCGCGGAGGTCAGCCGGCGCAGATTGCTCGACAGGGTGGTCGCAGACGACATGCTGATCTGCGGCTCGCATTTTCCATGGCCCGGGTTTGGCCGGCTCGTTCGCGACGGCGCCCATTATGCGCTCGACATGCTCTCGGCATGATCACGACGCGAGCGCGGAAGGGGGCCGCGAGGCAGATTGATGAAAACGCATTACGAGGTGCTCGGAGTTTCGCCGCGCGCCGATCTCGATACGATCAAGAAGGCGTTCCGGCAGGCCGCCAAGGCGCATCATCCCGATCTCACGGGAGGACGCGATGCCGCGTCCGAGCATCAGCTCAAAATGATCATCATCGCCTACAACGTCCTGCGCGATGCCGGCCGCCGCGCCGAATATGACGAGGGCCTCGCCTCCGAGCGCGCGCGGATCCGCCGCGAGCGCTGGGACGCGGTCCTGCAGTTCACCGCCGCGACCACGGTGCTCAGCGCGATCCTGATCGGGCTGGAGATCCTGCTGTTCCCCTCGCTCGGCGATTGGACGAGTCGTCCGCCCGCGATGCGCTCAGTCACCGTGCAGCCGCCGGCGCCACCTCGCTCCGAGCCGCCGCGCGAGGCCGGCCGTGAAGCGGCCTCAGCCGCCCAGGACGCGACCGGCGCCGTGCTGCCGGTTGCGCCACCAGCGCCTGAAGCAAGCCCGGCGCCGTCGCCGGCGAAGGAGGCATCCGCAGGCCAGCAGGTCTCGCCGGCACAGCCGACCACAGCGGCCGGCTTCGTCAGGCGGGCGCTGGAGCGCAGCCAGCAGGGTGATCTCGACGGCGCCATCGCCGATTTCGACGAGGCCGTCCAGCTCGCGCCGCGCAATGCCGACCTCTACCGTTATCGCGCCCGGGACCTCGGCCGCAGGGGCCGCTGGGACCGCGCCGTGGCGGACTATGAGAAGGCGATCCGGCTCGATCCCAACAATCCGGCGCTGCTGCATGATCGCGCGCTGGCGCTGCAGCAGACCGGCGAGCTCGACGAGGCGCTGGTGGATCTCGATCGCGCGGTGCGCATGAGCTTCAGCGATGCCGAGCTGTACAGCGACCGCGGCGCGGTCTGGCTCGCGAAGGGGCGCTACGACCGCGCGCTCGCCGACTTCAATCAGGCGCTGAAGCTGAATCCGGAGCTGGCGACCGCGGTGGCGCGCCGCGACGATGCGCTCGCACGCAAGCGCGAGCAGGTGCTGGCCGGCGACGGCCGCGCCGTTCCAGTGCCCGCCGAGACCACGGGCACGCTGCCCGAGGATGCGAAGCCCAAGCGCACCGCGCGCTGAGCGGCGTCGGCGTGCGATGGGCGGTAGGACATCCAGAACGCTCCGAGCATCGTTGTGCTCACGCCGATCCGTATGAGCAATCGTAGCTGTGCGGCGCGGTCGGTGATCCCAGGGGTTCTCATGAGCGTTTACGTGTCCGTCACCGGCTTCCGTCCGCATCCCGGGCTGCTCCGCCTGCTGCGCTTCTGGTGGCACACCTCCCGCGCGGTGAGCCAGGCGCGTGGTGCTCCGGGAAACCTGCGCGTCGAGCTGCGCCCTGTCGATGGCATCTATCACACGCTGACGGTATGGCGCGACGAGGCCAGCATGCGCGCTTATGTCAGAAGCGGCGCGCATCGCCGCGCGATGATCGGCTTTCGCGACCTCGGCGGCGGCAAGACTCTCGGCTTCCCGGCCGACGCCGATCCCGGTTGGGACACGGCCTATGCGCGCTGGCAGCGCGAGGCGCGGGAGGTGTGAGTCAGCGGCGATCGGCGCTGGGTGCGCCTAGCTCGCCCGCCACTCCGGCACGCCGTCAGCGGCCATGCTGATCGGACCGAGCGTGGCGACCGGCGTCCGGTCCAGGTCCATCAGCCGCGTCAGCGTCGCCTTGTCCTGTGCCGGCACGCGCGCCAGCGTGCGCGTGTCCTGCTCGGTGCGCAGCATCACTACGCCGTGCTCGACCTCGCCATTGCGATCATACAGCGCCGTGAAGCTCTCGACCTTGCCGTTGCCGGACGCTTCGCTAACGAACTCCGGCGCGGTGCCGCGGTGACGATCGGCCTCTGCCTGCACGCTGACATCATGCGACAGCGACGAGGGCGGCTCGCGCGAGATCACCAGCGCATGATGCTTGGTGACGAAGCCGCCCTGGCCGTAGAGCAGGCCGCGTCTGGCGCCCCCGCCGCGCAGCCGCCGCACCATCGCGCAGGCGGCATGCGTCATATAGGTGTTGAGCGGCGCACCGAAGAAGGTGAGACCTCCTGTCACGGTCGGCTCGACATCGGCGCCGAGCCCGAGCGTCCGCCGCGCCATCTTCGGCACGCAGGGGAAGCAGCTATAGAGTTCGATCACGTCGAACGCCGTGCCCTTGCCGCCGACGAGAGTCATCGCCGCCTGCAGCACGGCATTCTGCGGATGGCTTTCGGCGAACTGATCGCGCGTCAGATAGTCACGCGGATCCTCCGCCGAGGCGCCGCCGAGCGGATAGATCATGCGGTTCTCGGCAACGCCCTCGGCGCGCGCCTTCGCGAGGCTGGTCAGGATCAGCGCGGCGCCCATGTTGACCATGGGATTGGCGACCATCAGCTTGGTGTAGGGCCAGGCGATCGGGCGATTGTCGGCGGACGGCGTGGTGATCTCGTCCGGCGCGAAGTGCCGCTTCAGCCAAGCGTTCGGATTGTAGGCGGCGACCGCCGAGAAGCGCGACCACAACTCGCCGGATTCGGCGAGCGCCTGCCGCGGCGTCTGGCCCCATTTCGCCGCGCTCGCGACCTCGTAGAACGGATAGACCGAGACCGGACGGAACACGCCGAGCTTCACCGCGAGCGGCTTCTGGAACGCCGCGCCGCGCTTGGGCTCTTCGACGTCATGCGCGAACGGCGTCCACGGCAGGGTCACGCCGGCGCGCTCCGCCTTGGTCGCGGTCGACTGCGCCTCCGCGCCGCAGACGATGGCGACGTCGCATTCGCCGCGGGCGATCCGCAGCGCCGCCTCGTGCAGATAGCGGATCGGGCTTTCGCCGCCGACCGGGCCGCAAGTGCAGTGCGCCGGTGTCACGCCGAGCCGCTGCGCGAGCAATTGCTCGGGATCGCGATAGCGCCAGCTCAGGAAGTTGACGACATCGAGCGAGCCGGTGTCTTGAATGAGCTTGGCGCCCGCATCATTTTCCGCGCGACGGATCGCCTGTTCGAGCAGCGCCAGCGGCTCCAGTCCTTCCGTGATCTCCTTGGGCCTGTCGACGATCTCGCCGACGCCGACGATCACGGGAATGCGGTCCGGGGGCAGGGCAGCTGCAGTCATGGGCGTTTCCGAAAAGCGGTCCGTGACGAACCGTCATTGTGGTCTTGTCTTCGTTCTGTCACCGCCGGTTCGACCGCGCAATGCGGAAAATGCCGATGGCATCCGCGCGCGGCATGGCTTCCGCTCGGCGGCATATGCGCCTAAAACCATCGCTCCTTTTGCCGCTCACGCCGGAGTTATTCGTGTCCGAACAGAACAGCTATGTGCCGCCCAAGGTCTGGACCTGGAACAAGGCCAGCGGCGGCCGCTTCGCCAACATCAACCGCCCGATCGCAGGACCGACGCATGAGAAGGAATTGCCTGTCGGCCGTCATCCCTTGCAATTATATTCGCTGGGCACGCCGAACGGCGTGAAGGTCACCGTGATGCTCGAGGAGCTGCTGGCGCTCGGGCATAGCGGCGCTGAGTATGACGCCTGGCTGATCCGCATCGGCGAGGGCGATCAGTTCGGCTCTGGCTTCGTGGCGGTCAATCCGAACTCCAAGATCCCGGCGCTCCTGGACCGCAGCGGACCCGAGCCGATCCGCGTGTTCGAATCCGGTGCGATCCTGGTGTATCTCGCCGAGAAGTTCGGCGCCTTCCTGCCGACCGAGCCGGCCAAGCGCGCCGAATGCCTGTCCTGGCTGTTCTGGCAGATGGGCGCCGCACCCTATCTCGGCGGTGGCTTCGGCCACTTCTACGCCTATGCGCCGACCAAGATCGAATACGCCATCGATCGCTTTGCGATGGAGGTGAAGCGCCAGCTCGACGTGCTCGATCGGCGTCTCGCCGAGAGCGAGTATCTCGCCGGCCCCGACTACACCATCGCCGATATCGCGGTCTGGCCGTGGTACGGCGCGCTCGCCAAGGGCCTGCTCTACGAAGGCGGCGAGTTCCTCTCGGTGCAGGACTACAAGAACGTCCAGCGCTGGACCGACCAGATCGCGCAGCGCGTGCCTGTGAAGCGCGGCCGCATGGTCAACCGCATCTCCGGCGACCCCGCCAGCCAGCTCCACGAACGCCACGATGCCAGCGACTTCGACACAAAGACGCAAGACAAGATCGGGCAGAGCAAGTAGTTGCGCATGTAGGGTGGGCAAAGGCGCGTCGAGGTCGTCATTGTTGCGTAGGAAGGATCGAGCGCGCCGCGCTACCATCGTCCCTCACCGCTATCTCAGTCAACGTGCACTGCGTGATACAGCGCCCTCTCCCCTTGTGGGAGAGGGCATGTTCGGCCCATCCAAGCTCTCCGTTGGGTGAGGGGTATCTCTCCACGAGTGACATTCGTAGAGAGATACCCCTCACCCGACCGACATGACAGCGCTGTCCTACATGCCCTCCCACAAGGGGAGAGGGCGCATTCACCACCACTGTATGGCATTGAGTTCCAGTCCGGATTGTGGAGCATGAGATGTGTAGCTCCTCAGCCAATCCCCTTCGCCGGCGGAAAATCCATCCGGTCGTTCGTCCGGCAATAGCGATCCGCGAACATGCGTCCCACGGGATGGAACAGCTCCATCTCCACTCGCATCTTCTCGGCATCCCACAACTCGTCGCGGATGTGAAAGGCCAAGCCCTCGCCGAGCACCAGCACGCGATCGCCGTTGACGTCGATCAGCTGCCAGGTCTTGCACTCCATCGCGAACGGTGCGTCCGCCAGCCGCGGCACGCCGATCATGCGGGACGGCGCGAGCTTCAGCCCGAGATGATCGGGCTCGCCGATCTCGGGCGGGAAGTCGCCGCCGGTCTCGTGCATCACTTGCGCCAATGGCTCGTCGGTGATGTGCACCACGAATTCGCCCGAACGGCGGATGTTGACGAGCGTGTCCTTGGTACGGCCGTCCGGCCGCAGGTTGATCGCGAACACGCACAGCGGCGGGTCCTCGCCCATCACGTTGAAGAACGAGAACGGGGCGGCGTTGACAACGCCGCTTTCGCCCTTGGTCGTGACCCAGGCGATCGGCCGCGGCAGCACGAAGGAGGTCAGGATCTTGTAGCGCTCGCGCGGGCTGAGATCGGTCGAAAGGTATTGCATGGTCACGGCCTCTGGTGCGTTGGTCGGCCGACCGTAGTGGGCGATGATGCGATGCGGAAGCCGATAAAGCGGGCAGTGGTTGCGTGCGTCCGCGGCGTTCCCTCAATGGGAAATTCGACGTTCCCGGGAACGGCTCGGGCAGCGCCACGTTCGACCAGACCAACAACTACAAATGGAGGTCACGCCATGAGATCGACGGTCAGCCTGATCGCGTGCGCGTTCGTCATCTCGGCCACGTCAGCCCTGGCACAGGGAATGCAGCCGCAAACGACGACGCCGCCAAGTGCGCAGAATTCCGGTGCAGGCATTCAAGGGGCTCCCGGCAACAAGAACGGGCCGCCGGCGACCGAGTCCGGAACGGTCGGCTCGTCGTCCACCATCAACCGTCAAAATCCCGACGTCAGCACGCAGGACACGTCCAACATCAAGGGCATGCCGGGCAATAAGAACGGCCCGCCGGCGAAGAAGCCGCAAGACTGAGCGGGTATTTGAAGGGGCGGCTGCGTCCGCAGTCGCCCCTTTCGATTGAGCCAATCCTCGTTGCAGCAACAGTCCGGCCGCCAGAGTACGGCCGGTCAAGTCACGGCAGCGCGGCGGCGCCATTGGTCACGATCAAATTGTCCGTATCCGCCGGCGCCAGCTCGCTGGTCGCATCGCCGCCGAGATATTTGTCGAGGGTCGCCTGGATGCGTTCCCGCGCTGTATAGGGCCCGCGGTCGCTCATCCAGGTATGCTGAAACTCGGTCTTGATGATGTCGATGCCGCTCTTCTGGCCGAGCTGCTTGGGCAGCACGTCCGGATCGGTCTTGAATTCGGGATCGTCGGAGCGGAAAGATAGGATCTTGAGCTTGTCCCGCACGACGAAAGGCACGCGCAGATTGTCCAAGGTCACCACCTGGGAGACGATGTTCGGATGCTCCTTGGCGAAATACATCGCGGTGTCGCCGCCATTGGAGTGGCCGACCAGCGTGAGATGATCATAGTCCGCATTCGGATGCCGCTTCTTCATCTCGTTCAGGACGCAGAGAATGTTGGCCTCGCCCTTCTTGTAGACGTCCAGCCTTCCGACATAGGGCAGACCGACCTTGGTGACGAGCGGCGGATCGGTCGGCAGGTCCTGCTGCACGCTGGCGACGAGGTAGCCGCGTGCGGCGAACACGTTTGCAAGGAACGAGTACTCGGTGTTCTTCACCGTGTTGCCGTTGCTGATGACCGCGACCGGCAGCCGCCACAGCCCGGCATTGGCCTTCATCTCGTAGTCCTTGCGGACCGCGATATCGACATTGATCGGCCGCTGCCGCGCGGCGTCATAGAATTCGCGGCTCTCGTGCTGGATGCCCCATTTGGCCATCGCAAAGTAGCCTGCCACAGCTAGCGCAGACACACAGGCCAACACCGTCACACCGCGTTTCATGGCATCGTTCCCCTCGGAATTCTCCCGGTCATGTGATGCGGGACAACGCCGAGGTCACGGGGGTGTGGCATGGACAAACGGATTAAATTTCCGAAATCTTGCGGCGCAGGGGCGGAACGAATTCGGGAGTGGCGAACCAGTGGGCCGGCTCACCACGCCGAGGTGCGTCAAAACGCCGTATAGCCGCCATCGATCACGAAGCTATCGGCCGTATGATAGGACGACGCCTTGCTCATCAAATACACCGCGATGCCGCCGAAATCGGACGGCTCGCCGAAGCGGCGGACGGGAATGCGCGGCATGACGTTGGCGACGAACTTCTCGTTGCCCATGATGCCCGCCGTCATGTCGCTCTTGATCCAGCCGGGCAGGATGGCATTCGCGGTGACGCCGTAGCGGGCAAGCTCGACGGCGAGCGCGCGGCACAGCGCGTTGATCGCGGCCTTGGTCGCCGCATAATGCTCGTTGCGTGCGGTGCCGAACAGCGAAGCGAGACTCGATGTCGCCACCAGCCGGCCGAACGGATCGCCGGCCTCGGCCCGCGCGGTCATGTGCTTCGCGGCGGCCTGGAAGGCATGGAAGACACCGTCGAGATTGGTCGCGAACATGGTGCGCCATTCCTCCTCGCTGCGCTCGATGAAGGGCTTGCGGCCACCGCCGCCGATGCCCGCATTGGCGAAGCAGCCATCGACGCGGCCGAACGTATCCAGCGTCGCCTTCATCGCCTCCGCGACGGAGGCAGGGCTCGTCACATCGCAGATGCGCGTCTCGACCTTGCCGGGCCCTGCGGCCATCGATGCGGCAGCAGCCTTGTTCTTCTCGGCGTTGCGTGCCCAGATCGAGATGTTGCAGCCACTGGACGCAAGTGCCTGGGCAATGCCGAGGCCTATGCCTCCATTGCCGCCGGTGACGACGGCCACACGGCCGGTGAGATCGAACATTGTCATGAGCGTTTCCGTGAGGTGCGAGCGCGCTCTCGGCGCTTCGATTATTTGGATGACGCAACCATGGA
This sequence comes from Bradyrhizobium sp. USDA 4353, assembly GCF_054063215.1. Taxonomy (NCBI): domain Bacteria; kingdom Pseudomonadati; phylum Pseudomonadota; class Alphaproteobacteria; order Hyphomicrobiales; family Nitrobacteraceae; genus Bradyrhizobium; species Bradyrhizobium sp. USDA 4353. Next base: position 6,593,083 of record NZ_JBSSGB010000001.1, on the reverse strand, counting down.
CAAGCGAAGCGCAAAAATCAAATATGCTGCACGAACCAAGCGATGCTGCGAATTTCCGCCGCGAAGAATGCAGCGCTCGACAAGCTTTTGAGAGGAAACCATGCAGTTCAAGCACGTCACGCTCGATTTCGACGGGCCCGTCGCCATCCTCACGCTCGATCATCAGGAGGTGATGAACGCGGTCTCGATCGACATGCTCGGCGGCCTCGCCGAGGCGCTCGACGAGATCGAGGAGAGGAAGGCTGAGGTGCGCTGCCTGGTCGTGACCGGCGCTGGTCGCGCGTTCTGTACGGGTGCCAATCTGCAGGGGCGCAACGCGCAGGCCAAGCCCGGCCGCAGCAATGCCGGCGCTGCGCTGGAGACCGCCTTCCACCCATTCCTGCGCCGTCTGCGCAATCTGCATTGCCCGATCGTGACGTCGGTGAACGGCCCGGCCGCCGGCGCCGGCATGAGCTTCGCGCTGATGGGCGACATGATCCTGTGCGCGAAATCCGCCTACTTCCTGCAGGCGTTCCGCCGCATCGGCCTGGTGCCGGATTGCGGCTCGACTTGGCTGCTGCCGCGCTTGGTCGGCAAGGCGCGTGCGATCGAGCTGTCGCTGCTTGGTGAGAAGCTGCCGGCCGAGACGGCGCTGCAATGGGGCCTCGTCAACCGCGTCTATGACGATGCGGCACTGAAGGAGGAGACCATGAAGCTCGCGCATGAACTCGCCAACGGTCCGACGGTGGCGCTGGCGCAGATCCGCCGGCTGTATTGGGAGAGCCCGGAGAACTCCTTCGAGGAGCAGCTCAACGAGGAATTTCAGTCGCAGCGCATCGCCGGCGCGACGTCCGACTTCAAGGAAGGCGTCACCGCGTTCCTCGAAAAGCGCCCCGCCAAGTTCAAGGGCCAATGATCGAGACCGAGCTGTCAGCTTGCGTCGCCGCGTTCATGCCGGGCGCGACCGGCGTGCGCGGCGCCGCGAAGCTGTCCGGAGGCGCCAGCCAGGAGACGTGGCGCTTCGACATCGTCCATCCCGACGGCGATATCGGTGCCATCCTGCGCCGCTCGCCGAAGGGCTATGGCGCAGCCCCCGGACGGGCTGCAGGACTCGACAATGAAGCGGCGTTGATGCGTCTCGCACACGCCGCCGGCGTGCCGTCGCCGGAGGTGCTGCACGTGTTGACGCCCGGTGATGATCTCGGCACCGGCTTCATCATGCGCCGCGTCGAGGGCGAGACCATCGCGCGCAAGATTTTGCGCGATGTTGAGTTCGCCGAGGCGCGGCCGCGTCTCGCGCGCCAGCTTGGCGGCATCGCTGCGGGGATTCATGGCATTGCGCGCGCGAAATTGCCGGCGTTGCGCGAGATGAACGCGACCCGGGAGATCGCGGAGCTTGCGCGCGAATATCGCAGCTTCGACTGGCCGCGGCCGGTGTTCGAACTGGCGCTGCGCTGGCTGTCGCAAAACGATCCCGGGCCCTCGGACGTGGTGACGCTCGTGCATGGCGATTTCCGCAACGGCAATCTGATCATCGGGTCCGACGGCGTGCGCGCCGTGCTCGACTGGGAGCTCGCCCATCTCGGTGACCCCATGGAGGACCTCGGCTGGATCTGCGTCAACTCCTGGCGGTTCGGCGAAATCGACAAGCCCGTCGGCGGCTTCGGCGCGCGGGAGGATCTGTTCGCCAGCTACGAGGCCGCCGGGCGCAAGGTCGATCCCGACAGGGTGAATTTCTGGGAGGTCATGGGCACGTTGCGCTGGGGCGTGATGTGCTGCGGCATGATGCAGCGGTTTCGGATCGGTCCCGACCACTCGATGGAGCGCGCGATGATCGGTCGCCGTGCGTCGGAGACCGAGATCGATCTGCTGCGGCTGCTGGCGCCGCGAGGAGAAGGCTGATGCAGGACGAACCGACGCCGACCGAGCTGGTGCAGGCCGTGGCGGATTTCCTGCGCAACGATATCACGCCGCTGATCTCGGGCCACCAGGCCTTCAAGCTGCGCGTGGGCATCAATGCGCTTGATCTCGTCGTGCGGCAGCTGACGCAGGCGGCTGCAGCTGACGCCGCCGAGCATGCACGGCTGAAGCAATTGCTCGGAGAGGACGGCGCGCTGGTTGATCTCAATCGTGCTCTGGCGAACCAGATCGCGAGCGGCGCCGTCGACCTCGCGACGCCGGGGCTGAAGGAGCATCTCTGGCAGACCACGCTCGACAAGCTGGCTGTCGATCAGCCGAACTACGCATCCTACAAACGCGAGGCGGGGAGGAGCCAGGATGGCGCCTAATTCTCGGCCGTCATTGCGAGGAGCGTCAGCGACGAAGCAATCCAGACTGCCTCTGCAGATGCAGTCTGGATTGCTTCGCTTCGCTCGCAATGACGGTGGTGAGAGCGGAGCAGGTCCGTCCATCACCTCTGACGTCATTCCGGGGCGCGACGCAGTCGCGAGCCCGGAATCCATACGCTCGATCGTGGATATGGATTCCGGGCTCGCGCTGCGCGCGCCCCGGAATGACCAACTCACGTGGCGCTCACCGCCCCAGCCACTTCGGCGGCCGCTTCTCCGAAAACGCCTTCGGACCCTCGATATAGTCCTGCGAATGGATCATCGCCTGCACCGCCGGGTAGTCGCGCTGCTCGGTGATGGCCTGCTCCAGCGACACCGCAAGGCCCTTTTCGATCGCCTGTTTGGAGGCGCGGATCGACATCGGCGAGTTCTTGGCGATCGTCTCCGCCCAGCGCTCCGCGGCCGCCAGCGCCTCGCCCTGCGGCACCACCTCGTTGACGAAGCCGAGCTCATGGCCTTCGCGCGCGCCGACATGGCGCCCCGTGAGGATCATGCCCATCGCGCGCTTCATGCCGATCTGGCGCGGCAGCCGCTGCAGCCCTCCGGCGAGCGCGGCGAGGCCGACGCGCGGCTCGGGCAAAGCGAAAGTCGCATTCTCCGAGGCGACGATCAGGTCGCAGGCGAGCGCGATCTCGAAGCCGCCGCCCATCGCGACGCCGTTGACGGCGGCGATCAGCGGCTTGTCGCAATCGAAGCGCGAGGTGAGGCCGCCGAAGCCGCTCCGGCCCCAGCCGCGCTTGCCACCGGCCGCCTGCCATTTCAAATCGTTTCCGGCGCAGAACGCCTTGTCGCCCTCGCCGGTGACGATCGCGACCCATTGCTCGGGATCGGCCGCGAAGCCGTCGAACACCGCCTCGAGCTCATAATGTGCGTCGGTATGCAGCGCGTTGTAGACCTCGGGCCGGGCGAGGGTGACGATCGTGACCGGTCCCTTGCGCGTGACCTTCGAGAATTTGAGCTCCATCGATCTTTCCTCCTGGTTTCTGATTGGCAACGTTGCGCGAGCTTAGCGCCTGCGCTGCATCTGCAGTCATCCAAATACGCAACCGCGCTGCGCGCCACAAGCACGCGGCGGAGAGCCGGGCCGCCCACAATCAAGAACAACAACGACATGCATAGGGAGACACGCCATGGATTTTTCCTTGCCGAAGGAATTGGTCGCCTATCTCGACGAGCTCGACCGCTTCATCGCCGCCGAGATCAAGCCGCTGGAGGAGGCCGACGACAACATCCGCTTCTTCGACCATCGCCGCGAATGGGCGCGCACGGATTTCGAGAATGGCGGGCTGCCGCGGCATGAGTGGGAGCAGCTGCTGCGCAAGGCCAAGGACCGCGCCGATGCCGCAGGTCACCTGCGCTTCGCGATCCCGAAGCGTTATGGCGGCAAGGACGGCTCCAACCTCTGGATGGCGGTGATCCGAGAGCATTTTGCGTCGAAGGGGCTCGGCCTGCATAACGACCTGCAGAACGAGCATTCCATCGTTGGCAATCTCCCGATCGTCACCATGCTCGACCGCTACGGCCGCGACGATCAGAAGGCGATGATCGACGGTTCGATCACCGGCAAGTACCGCATCACCTTTGGTTTGACGGAGCCGCATCACGGCTCGGATGCTACCCATATGGAGACCAAGGCCATTCCGGCGACGCGCGACAACGTCAAGGGCTGGCTGATCAACGGCGAGAAGATGTGGACGACGGGCATGCATGTCGCCACCCATTGCGCGCTGTTCGCGCGCACCTCGGGCAATGACGGCGACGCCCGCGGCATCACCTGCTTCCTGGTGCCGGCGAAGAGCGAGGGCATGAAGGTCGAGGAGTATCTCTGGACCTTCAACATGCCGACCGACCATCCCCGCGTCAGCTTCACCAACGTGTTCGTGCCGGAGGATGCTGTCTTCGGCGAGGTCGGGCGCGGCCTGTCGCTGGCGCAATGTTTCGTGCACGAGAACCGCATCCGGCAGGCCGCGAGCTCGCTCGGCGCGGCGGTGTTCTGCATCAATGAGAGCGTGAATTACGCGCGGGAGCGGAAGCCGTTCGGCAAGGCGCTGGCCGAGAACCAGGCGATCCAGTGGCCGCTGGTGGAGCTCGCGACGCAGGCCGAGATGCTGCGGCTCCTCATCCGCAAGACGGCCTGGGAGATGGATCAGCTCACCCAGGCGCAGGTGGAGCACACGCTGTCCGACAAGGTCTCGATGTGCAACTACTGGGCTAACCGCCTGTGCTGCGAGGCGGCCGATCGCGCCATCCAGGTGCATGGCGGCATGGGCTATTCGCGCCACAAGCCGTTCGAGCATATCTACCGCCACCACCGTCGCTACCGCATCACCGAGGGCAGCGAGGAGATCCAGATGCGCAAGGTGGCGGGGTTCCTGTTTGGATATATGGGAGCGAACAAGAGGTGAGGCGGTTGTAGTTCGAAGACAGCCATCGTGAGCATTCGCGAGCAATCCAGACCTGTCACGTGGCCCCTGGATTGCTTCGGCGCAAGGGCGCCTCGCAATGACGGTGGGGAGAGGGCGCACGCTCTCTCCACGTCATCGCGAGCGCGAGCGAAGCGATCCAGGAGTCGTCGGGCAAGTCCTTGGTCAATTCACCTGCCGGTCCTTGCCCGCCCAATAAGGGTCGCGCAAATTTCGCCGTAAGATCTTGCCCGAGGGATTGCGCGGCAGCGCATCGAGGAAGTCGACGGTCTTCGGCGTCTTGAAGCCGGCGATGCGGGTGCGGGTGAAATTGATGATGTCGGTCGCGGTCGCCTGCTTGCCCGGCTTCATGACCACGATCGCCTTCACGGCCTCGCCCCATTTGTCGTCGGGAATGCCGATCACGGCGGCCTCGGCGACGTCAGGGTGATCGCAGATCGCGCTCTCGACCTCGGCCGGATAGATGTTCTCGCCGCCGGAGATGATCATGTCCTTGATGCGGTCGTGGATGTAGACGTAGCCGTCCTCATCCATGTAGCCGGCGTCACCCGTACGCAGCCAGCCGTCCTTGCCGAGGGTGCGCGCGGTTGCCTCCGGCAGATTCCAGTAGCCCGCCATGTTGGAGCCGGAGCGGGTCGCGATCTCGCCGACCTCGCGCGGCGGCAGCGGATTGCCAACGGGATCGATGATCGCCACCTCGACGCCGGGCAGCGGCTTGCCGGCCGAGCGCATCCGCTCCAGCCCTTCGATATGGTCCTCCGGCGGCAGCGCGATGATGGTGCCGGTGGTCTCCGTCATCTCATACATCTGCACGAAGCCGCATTTGAAGACGTCGATGCATTCCTTGAGCAGCGCCGCCGGAATCGGCGAGGCGCCATAGAGCATGTATTTCAGCCGCGAGAAATCGACCTGCCGTGCCCGTGGCTGCCGCACCACCAACTGCATCGCGGCGGGCACCATGAACAGCTTGGTGATGCCGGAGTGCTCGAAGACATCGAGGATCCTGGTCGGATCGAACTCGCGCGCGATGACGCCGCGGGCGCCGTGATACAGGCTCATCAGGCCCCAGCCGGAGCCGCCGATATGGAAGATCGGCATCGCGATCAGCGACACGTCCTCGGTCGACCATTTGTTCCAGTCCGGCTTCTCCGCAGGATTGCCGGTGTTGACCAGGTTGAGGAAGTTCGCGTGCGACAGCATCGCGCCCTTCGGCTTGCCCGTCGTGCCTGATGTGTAGAGCTGCAGCGCGATGTCCTTCGGCGTGATGTCGACGCCCGGATCATCGGCGCTCTGCGCATCGCGCCACGCGGTGAAATCCTGCCATTCCGGTGCGCCGCCCTCGGTGGTGATGATGTGCCGCACGCTCGGAAGCTGGTCGCGGATCTGCCGGATCATGGTGATGAACTCCGGCCCGACGAACAGGGCAGGGGCCTTGCAGTCCTCGACGATGAACGCGACCTCGGGACCGGCGAGCCGCCAGTTCACCGGCGCCATCACGACATTGGCCTTCATGGCGCCGACCAGCAGCTCGAAATAGACGTCGCTGTTCTTGCCGAAATAGGCGATGCGCTCACCCGGCTTGATGCCGAGCGCCTTCAGCGCGTTCGCGACCTGGTTGGTCTTGCGGTCGAATTCGGCGAAGCTGGTGATGCGGCCCTCGAACTCATAGGCGGTGGCGGAGCCGAGTGCCTGCGCCTGGCTGCGCACGACGTCGACGAGCGTCGACGCTGCCGTCGTGACGGACATGTTTCCCTCCGATTGTGTTTTATTGCTTATTTATGGTCCTTTCTTTCTCGCCCCGGGCTACGCCCGGAGCGAGCATCTTGCAGTCAGACGACGGGCTACGCGCCTCCAATCAACAGCGTCGTCAGCTCGTTCGCGTCGCCCGGTCCTTCTCGTTCTGCGCCTTGATCGACTCCTTTGCCTTGGTCCAGTCGTCGTCGCTCCAGTCGCGCAGCTGATAGAAATTGCCGCCCATCGCTAAGGCCTGGGCGCCGTCCATCGCGATGGTCTCGCCATTGATCCAGTTGCAGCCGCCGGAGATCAGGAACACCGCGAGGTTCTGCAACTCCTCCATGGTGCCGACCCGCCCCATCGGGTTCATCGCCTTGGTGCGCGCGCCGGCTTCGTCGCCGGGCTTGATGCGCTTGCTCATGCCCTCGGTCGGGATTTCACCGGGCGCGATGGTGTTGAGGCGGATGCCGTAGCGGCCCCATTCGGTCGCGAGCGACATCGTCATCGCATGGATCGCCGACTTGCTCATCGCCGACGGCACCACATAGGGCGAGCCGTTGCGCACCCAGGTCACCGTGATCGACACCACGTTGCCCGGCTGCTTCGCCGCGATCCAGCGCTTGCCGACCGCATGCGTCACGTAGAACGTGCCGTGCATGACGATGTTGGCGACTGCGTCGAATCCGCGCGGGCTCAATTCCTCGGTGCGGGAAATGAAGTTGCCGGCGGCATTGTTAATGAGATCGGTCAGGCCGCCTTCCTGGAAGATCGCCTCGATCATTTCCTCGACCGCCATCGCGTTGCGGATGTCGACGCCGTGGCTGGTGACCCGGCCGCCATAGAGATCCATCAGCTCGGTGGCGGTCTCGTCGCAGACGATTTTCCGCCGGCCGCAAATATGCACTTCCGCGCCGAGCTGCAGGAAGCGGGCGGCCATCGCCTTGCCGAGGCCGGTGCCGCCGCCGGTCACCAGAATGCGTCGACCCTCGAGGAGATTGTCCTTGAACATGGAAGTTTCCCGCCTGACATGTTGTGAGTTAATTGGTCGATTGACTAAACTGCTCCGACAGCCTTCTGTAAAGTCACAAAGACAATCGTGAGGAGACCGCCCGATGGACAACCGCATCGCGATCGAGATCAAGGACGGCGTCGCCGATGTCCGCCTGGTCCGCGCCGACAAGATGAATGCGCTCGATCAGGAGATGTTTGCGGCGCTGGTGGCGGCCACCGAACGGCTGTCGAACGAAAAGGGGCTGCGCGCGGTGGTGCTGTCCGGCGAGGGGCGCGCATTCTGCGCAGGGCTCGACATGGGCCGCTTCGCGGCGATGAAGGAGTCCGGTGGTAATGGTATCGCTGGCGGCGAGAAGCGTGATCTCACCGTTCGCACCCACGGCAAGGCGAACTTCGCCCAGCAGGCGGTATGGGGCTGGCGGCAGCTGCCGGTGCCGGTGATTGCTGCGGTGCATGGCGTAGCCTATGGCGGCGGCTTCCAGCTCGCGCTCGGCGCCGACATGCGCTACGTCGCGCCTGATACCAAGATGTCGATCATGGAGATCAAATGGGGTCTGGTGCCCGACATGGCCGGCACGCCTGTTCTCGCGACCTTGATGCGCGACGACATCCTGCGTGAGCTGACCTACACCGGCCGGGTGTTCTCGCCGGAAGAGGGGCAGGCGTACGGCCTGGTCACGCGCATCTGTGCCGATCCGCGCGCTGCCGCGCTGGAGACGGCGCGGGAGATCGCGGGCAAAAATCCGGATGCGATCCGCGCCGCCAAGCGGATGCTGAACAATCTCTCGGTCGATCCGGGCCCGGCGTTGCTCGCTGAATCCGTCGAGCAGCAGAAGCTCATCGGCAGTCCCAACCAACTCGAATCTGTTCGTGCCAACATCGAGAAGCGCGCGCCAAAGTTCGCTGACTAATGCAGTCATTCCGGGATGCTCCGAAGGAGCAGACCCGGAATCTCGAGATTCCGGGTTCGCTGCTCCGCATCGCCCCGGAATGACGACGCCACTCGAACCGACGTTAGATCGGACAAGGTAATAAGAATGGAAACGTCCTCTTTGTTCTGCGGCATCATCTCCGGCGATCGCCGGCGCAGCCATCCCGAGATCGCCGACCGCGCCGCGCGGATCGCCAGCGGCCTCGCGCAGCTTGGCGTGCGCCAGGGCGATTGCGTCTGCATGCTGATGCGCAACGACATCGCCTTCATCGAGGCCGCCTATGGCGCGATGCGGCTCGGCGCCTATGGCGTGCCGGTGAACTGGCATTTCAAGCCAGAGGAGATCGATTACATCCTGAAGGATTCCGCGACGCGGGTGCTGATCGGCCACGCCGATTTGCTGCATCAGCTGCGCGGCCTGATTCTGGCCGGCGTGACCGTGCTGAGCGTGCCGACACCGCCGGAGATCCTGTCGAACTACAAGATCAGCGCGGAGCTGCTGGAGACGCCTGACTTTGCGATCGAGTTCGAGCACTGGCTCACCGAGCAGACCGCCTACGACGGGCCGCAGGTGCCGCAGCCGCAGAACATGATCTACACCTCGGGGACGACCGGTCACCCCAAGGGCGTCCGCCGTGCCGCGCCGACGGCCGAACAGGCGGCCTCCGCCGAGCGGATGCGGGCGCTGATCTACGGGCTGAAGCCGGGTTCGCGCGCTTTGCTGCCGGGGCCGCTGTATCATTCGGCCCCGAACGCCTTCGGCCTGCGGGCCGGTCGGCTCGGCGGCGTGCTGGTGCTGATGCCGCGATTCGAGCCGGAGGCGTTTCTCGAGCTCATCCAAGCCGAGCGCATCGACACCGTCTTCATGGTGCCGACAATGTTCATCCGGCTGATGAAGCTGCCCGACGAGGTGCGCCGCCGCTACGACGTCTCGTCGCTGCGCCACATCATCCACGCCGCAGCACCGTGCCCGGCCGACGTCAAGCGCGCCATGATCGAGTGGTGGGGGCCGGTCATCTACGAGTTCTACGGCTCGACCGAATCGGGTGCCGTGACCTTCGCGACCTCCGAAGACGCGCTGAAGAAGCCCGGCACGGTCGGCAAGGTCTCGCCCGGCGCCGAGTTGCGCTTCATCGGCGAGGACGGCCGCATCCTGCCGCAGGGCGAAGTCGGCGAGATCTACTCCCGCATCGCCGGCAATCCGGACTTCACCTATCACAACAAGCCGGAAAAGCGCGCTGAGATCGACCGCGACGGCTTCATCACCTCCGGCGATGTCGGCTACATCGACGAAGAGGGCTACGTCTTCCTCTGCGACCGCAAGCGCGACATGGTGATCTCGGGCGGCGTCAACATCTATCCGGCCGAGATCGAGGCCGTGCTGCACGCCGTTCCCGGCGTGCATGATTGCGCCGTGTTCGGCATCCCCGATGCCGAGTTCGGCGAGGCGCTGATGGCGGTGGTCGAGCCGCAGCCCGGCGTGACGCTGGACACCGGCGACATCAAGGCGCGGCTGAAGGCGTCGCTGGCCGACTACAAGGTGCCCAGGCACATCGAAATCCATGGCCAATTGCCGCGCGAGGATTCCGGCAAGATCTTCAAGCGGCGCCTGCGCGATCCGTATTGGGAGCGGGCGGGACGGCAGATCTGAGGCGGTCGGCAGTGACGGGAAGCGAGTGCCGCATTCAATAAGGCAGGTGACGCCTCTTTCTTGATCTTGCGCTGCGGTACGGATACGGCAGACTGACCCGTAAATGGGCAGCTGCTGGAGAGCGCATCCATGTCGCCGCAAACCATGCCATCCGAGGAAATCCGTCCCAACCGCGCCGCCGAGGCGCAAGCCATGGAGGAGGACGCGCGGCTGCGCGACGATATCCGCCTCCTCGGCCGCATCCTCGGTGACACCGTCCGCGACCAGGAGGGCGCTGACGTGTTCGACCTCGTCGAACGCATCCGCCAGACCTCCGTGCGCTTCCATCGCGACGAGGACCGTCAGGCGCGCCGCGAACTGGAGCAGATCCTCGACGGCATGACTACGGCGGAGACCGTCCGCATCGTCCGCGCCTTCAGCTATTTCTCTCACCTCGCCAACATCGCCGAGGACCAGAACAACATCCGCCGCATGCGCGCCAAGAGCGACGGCAATGGCGGCGCCGGGATGCTGGCGGCGACGCTCGCCCACGCCAAGTCGGCCGGGTTCAAGGCTGACGAGCTGCGCAAGTTCTTCTCCACCGCGCTGGTCAGCCCCGTCCTGACCGCGCATCCGACCGAAGTGCGGCGCAAGAGCACGATGGATCGCGAGATGGAGGTCGCGATGCTGCTCGACCGCCGCGAGCGGATGCAGCTGACGGCGGACGAGCGCGAGGCCAATGACGAGGCGCTGCGCCGCGCGGTGCTGACCTTGTGGCAGACCAATCTGCTGCGCCGGACCAAGCTGACGGTGCTCGACGAGGTCACCAACGGGCTGTCGTTCTACGACTACACCTTCCTGCGCGAGGTGCCGCGGCTGCTGTGCACCCTGGAGGACCGGCTCAATGACGGCGCCGAGGTCGCGGGCGATCTGGCGTCGTTCCTGCGCATGGGCAGCTGGATCGGCGGCGATCGCGACGGCAATCCGTTCGTGACCGCCGAGGTGATGCGCGGCACGCTGAAGCTGCAGTCCAGCCTGGCGCTGCATTATTACCTCGAAGAGCTGCATCTGCTCGGCAGCGAGCTGTCGATGGCGGCCCATCTCGCCGATGTCTCCGAGGAGCTGCGTGTCCTCGCCGAGCGCTCGCCCGACACGTCGCCCCATCGCAGCGGCGAGCCGTATCGGCTGGCGGTGTCCGGCATCTATGCGCGCCTCGCGGCCACCGCGAAGAAGCTCGGTATCCAGATCAGCCGCCTGCCCGTGGCGGATGTCGCGCCTTACGACAGCGTCAAGCAGCTGCAGGACGATCTCGACGTGCTGCATCGCTCGCTGATCGCCAACAATGCCGAGGTGATCGCGCGCGGCCGGCTGCGGATGCTGCGGCGTGCGGTCGACTGCTTCGGCTTCCATCTGGCGCGGCTCGACATCCGCCAGAACTCGGCGGTGCACGAGCGCACGGTGGCCGAGCTGATCGACACCGCGATGCCCGGCATGTCCTACATGGCGCTCAGTGAGGACGCGCGGGTCGGCCTTCTGGTCAGCGAGCTGCGCAATAACAGGCCGCTGGTGTCGCAATTCGTCAAATACAGCGACGAGACCGTCGGCGAGCTCGACCTGTTCCGCGCCGCGGCCGAGGCGCATGCCACGTTCGGCGCCGACGTCATCTCCCAGTGCATCATCTCGATGTGCAAGGGCATGTCGGACATGCTCGAGGTCGCGCTGCTGTTGAAGGAGGTCGGGCTGATCGATCCTTCCGGGCGCTGCGCCGTCAACGTCGTGCCGCTGTTCGAGACGATCGAGGATCTGCAGGCCTCCAGCGGCATCATGGACCGGATGCTGGCGCTGCATGATTACCGGCGCCTGGTCGACAGCCGCGGCGCCGTGCAGGAGGTCATGCTCGGCTACTCCGACAGCAACAAGGACGGCGGCTTCGTCACCTCGGGCTGGGAGCTCTACAAGGCCGAGATCGGGCTGGTCGAGATCTTCGAGCGGCATCACGTCAGGCTGCGGCTGTTCCACGGCCGCGGCGGCTCGGTCGGCCGCGGCGGCGGCCCGAGCTATGACGCCATCATCGCCCAGCCCGGCGGTGCGGTGAACGGCCAGATCCGTATCACCGAGCAGGGCGAGATCATCTCCAGCAAATATTCCAACGCCGAAGTCGGCCGCTATAATCTGGAGATACTCGCGGCCGCGACGCTCGAGGCCAGTCTTTTGCACCCGCGCCAGCCGGCGCCGAAGCCCGAATATCTCACCGCGATGGACCGGCTCTCGGAGCTCGCCTTCAAGGCCTATCGCGGCCTGGTCTACGAGACCGACGGCTTCGTCGACTACTTCTGGGCCTCGACCGTCATCAACGAGATCGCGACTTTGAACATCGGCAGCCGCCCGGCGTCGCGCAAGAAGACCCGCGCGATCGAGGATCTGCGCGCGATTCCCTGGGTGTTCTCCTGGGCGCAGTGCCGCTTGATGCTGCCGGGCTGGTACGGGTTCGGCAGCGCGGTCGAGACCTGGATCGCGGAGAATCCGGCGCAGGGCATGCCGTTCCTGCGCGAGCTCAATCGCGAATGGCCGTTCTTCCGCATGCTGCTGTCGAACATGGACATGGTGCTCGCCAAGAGCTCGATCGCGATCGCCTCCCGCTATGCCGAGCTGGTGCCCGACGAGGCCTTGCGCGAAAAGATTTTTGGCCGCATCCGCCGCGAATGGAATCTGGTGATCGAGACCTTGCTCGACATCACCGGCCAGGAGCGGCTGCTCCAGGGCAATCCGCTGCTGGAACGCTCGGTGCGCAACCGCTTTCCATATCTCGATCCGCTCAATCACGTGCAGGTCGAACTGTTGAAGGCGCACCGCGCGCAAAACCCGGACGAACAGGTGCTGCGCGGGATTCAGCTCACGATCAACGGCATCTCGGCGGGGCTGAGGAATACGGGGTAGGCGAGAGCTCTGCATCGACGCCGTCTTGGCCCGGTTTGTCCATTGCAGGCGCACTGTCAAATACAGCGCCCTCTCCCCTTGTGGGAGAGGGCATCGCTGGCCTCTCCATGCACTCGGTTGGGTGAGGGGACTCTCGCCACGTGCAAAACTCGTGGAGAGGGACCCCTCACCCAACCGAACCTGCTGCACCTTCCTACATGCCCTCTCCCACAAGGGGAGAGGGCGCATTCATGAGCAGTGCACTCGTAGCTGCCGTAGGGTGGGCAAAGCGGCCGCCCTTTGGGCGGCTGCGTGCCTACCGTGGAGCTACGTCGTCGGAGGCAATGGTGGGCACGGCGCGCGACGGAGCGCGGCTTGGAACGCAGGCTCTGAGGCGCGCCTTTGCCCACCCTACGGCAGCGTCGCTTGGACATCTTCCGTTCACAGTCTCAAACAACACGGGACACAGCATCTCATTCTCGCGGCGCATCGCGCCCGAGTGCATGCAACTGACGTCCCTCACAACCATGCAAGGGCGCGGGGAATGCCGGGTGAAGGCCTCACCCATGGCCCGCCTGCAGAAAGAAAAGCAGGCGGCAGTCACCACAGGTTCAGCCGATCACCGGCATTCCCCGCGCGATGTCTTCACGCTTATACGCGATCTCCCCGGTGTGCCGGCTCGTAGACACCGTCGCCTGCGGGATGCTGGGCATCACCGCTGACTTGACGCCTGCATCGGGGCGCCAGGACCACGCGATTTCACGTCCGCAACAAAGCCGTTCGTCCGCGCATCCGTGAAGACACGCTGCGGCCCACTGCGGTCATCGCATCCCCGCCTCGCGTGTCGTGACGATCGCGCGCTACGCCCCTTGCTTGAGGCGGGATGGAGGGAGAAAAGCATGAATGCGGAAAAAACGCAAGATATTTTTATTTTATAGAACATCCGAGAGAGAGCGTCGGCGCGTGGCGGCGAGGCTCGCTGCTAGCCTCTCCCCGCCAGGGCGAAGCGAAGCTTCGCTAGGGCGGGGAGAGGCCGGATTGCATCGTTAGATGCAATCCGGGTGAGGGGGCTTTTCGCGGGGGCGGTGGGCGTGGCTGCCCCTCACCCCAACCCTCTCCCCGTGAAGAACGGGGAGAGGGAGCGCACCGACAGTGCCGCGACGACGTCGTGTCGCCTCCCCGTAAGCGTTGCTGATGGTCTATGCGCAGCGCCGATCTCAGACCGTCCTTTTGCATGAACACGCCGAGCGGCGTGTTCATGGTCGATGTGGAGGACGCATGGGGTAACAAGGCGTCATCCTGAGAGCGATCGCGCGACCTAACAAATATGCGCGCCCTGCGTCTCCACATACACCGCATACAGTGATTGGCTGGCGGTCATGAACAGGCGGTTGCGCTTCTTGCCACCGAAGCAGACGTTAGCGCAGATTTCCGGCAGCTTGATCTGGCCGATGCGCTGGCCGTCGGGCGCGAAGATGTGGACGCCGTCATAGCCTTCGCCGACCCAGCCGGCGCCGACCCAGATGTTGCCGTCGATGTCGACGCGGAGGCCGTCGGGCAAGCCCGACTTGCCATCGAGCGTCATGTCGATGAACGCCTTGGCGTTGGACAGCTTGTCGCCATTGATGTCGTACTGCCAGATCACGTTCTTCGCATTCGGATAATGCGTGGTGCCGGTGTCGCAGACATAGAGCTTCTTGTAATCGTGGCTGAAGGCGATGCCGTTCGGCTTGAACGGCTCGTCGGCCACTTTCGTCACTGCGCCGGACTGCGCGTCGACGCGGTACACCGCCTCCTTCTGGAACGGCTGGTTGGAGCCGTTGCGGACGTTCTGGCCTTCATAGAGGTTGATCGCGCCGTAGCCGGGGTCGGTGAACCAGATCGACTTGTCGGCGGGATTGACGACCATGTCGTTCGGGCCGTTGAGCGGCTTGTCGTTGGCCTTTTCGGCCAGCACGGTCACGGTGCCATTGTGCTCGAAGCGAACGAGGCGGGTGCGCTCCGCGGTGATCTGCCGTCCCTCATAATCGAAGGTGTTGCCGTTCGACTCGTTCGAGGGTTTTCTGAACTGCTGCGAGATGTGGCCGTCGTCGTCGAGATAGCGGAGCTGACGATTGTTGGGAATGTCGCTCCAGACGAGGTACTGGCCCTGCGTGTTCCAGGCCGGACCTTCCGCCCAGAGGCAGCCGGTGAACAGACGCTTGATCGTGGTGTTACCGACCTTGGCCTTGAAGCGCTTCTCGTCGATCACGACGATGTCAGGATCGGGATAGCGCTGCGGCTCGGCATGCGGCCCATAGTCGCGCGCGATCGCGGGGGAGACCGCGGCAGCCGCGGCGGCAAAGCCCGCAACGCCCTTGAGGAGCGTGCGCCGGTCGAAGCGATCGGCTTCGGCCGGCACGTCCTTGGTGAGATCGTGTCGTGAATTCGTCATGGTTTCCTCCAAACGTTTTTTGTTGGGAGGCGACCATACGACGGAATCGTGGCGACGTGCGGGTCGTTTCGATAAATAACAACTTGAGATGGTGTGCGCTGCAAACCAGCTCTTGCGCGTCGCAGCGATCAAATGGGATCCCAGCCGAAGATATCGGCGGAACGATCGAGCTTGTAGAACGACGGCTTCAGCGCGGGCATGCCGTGCTCGGCAATGGTCTGCGGCGTCCAGCCTTCGCCGCGATGCACCGAGCGCAGCGGGCGCGACTGGCCCATCAGGAAAATCTCGTTCATGCGCACCGCAAAGATCTGACCGGTGACGTCCTTGGAGGCATCGCCCAGGAGATAGGCGACGACCGGCGCGATCTTCTCCGGTCCCATCCGCTTCATGCGTTCGACGCGCTCCTTCTCGGCCTCGGTCTCCGCCGGGATGGTGCCGATCATGCGGCTCCAGGCGAACGGCGACACGCAGTTGGAGCGGACGTTGAAGCGGCCCATGTCGAGTGCGATCGACTTCGACAGGCCGACGATGCCGAGCTTGGCGGCCGCGTAGTTGGCCTGGCCATAGTTGCCGATCAGGCCGGATGTCGACGTGAAGTGCACGAAGGAGCCGCTCTCCTGCTCGCGGAACAGTCGCGCCGCCGAGTGCGACATATAGAACGAGCCCATCAGATGCACCTTGATGACGGCCTCGAACGCCTCGATGCTCATCTTGTGGAAGATCATGTCGCGCAGGATGCCGGCATTGTTGACCACGCCGTCGAGCTTGCCGAAATGATCGGTCGCGGCCTTCACGATCTTGCTGGCGGGGATCGCCTCGGACACGCTCTCGAAATTCGCGACCGCCGTGCCGCCGGCTTTGCGGATCTCCTCGACCACTTCCTCCGCCGGCGCGGCGCTGGTGCCCGAGCCGTCGGAGGCCACGCCGGGATCGTTGACCACGACTTTGGCGCCCTCGGCGGCGCACAGCAGCGCGATCTCGCGCCCGATGCCGCGGCCGGCGCCGGTGACGATGATGACTTTGTCCTGGAGTGATTTGGTCATGGGAGCTTCCTTGGCTGGATGTGTGTTGTGACCTTGCCCGCCGCAGGGGGGCGATGTTTGGCGGTTGGGGCCTCATGGTTCGAGACGCGCCGAAGAGGCGCTCCTCACCATGAGGGTTGAGATCTCTCCCAGGTATCAGTTCTCTTTCCGCGAAATCAGTCCTCGTCCTGAGGAGCCCGCCGAAGGCGGGCGTCTCGAAGGACGTTGGAGGCCGTGCTGACTGCCACGAACTGTCCCGCGTCGTTACCTCTCATTGGTGAAGATGATCGTGCCCGACGCGGCGAACATGCCGCCGACGCCGTGGCACACGGAAATCTTGGCATTCGGCACCTGGGCAGGGGCGATGCCGCGCATCTGGCGGACGCTTTCCTGCAGCGCGTACATGCCGTACATGCCCGAATGCATGTAGGACAGGCCGCCGCCATTGGTGTTGAGCGGGAGCTTGCCGCCCGGCCGCGTGTGGCCGGCGGCGATGAACGGGCCGGTCTCCTCATGAGGCATGAAGCCGAGATCGCCGAGGCCGAACAGCGGCAGATGCGCGAACGCGTCGTAGATCATCAAATGATCGACATCGGCATGCGTGATGCCGGCCTCCTTGAAGGCGAGCGGGCCCGCGACCTTGAAGGCGCGCGACGAGGTGAAGGTCTCCATCTGGCTGACCATCGGCGTCTCCACGCTCTCGCCGGTGCCGAGAATGTACACGGGCTTGCGCGGAAAATCGCGGGCGCGATCGGCCGAGGTCAGGATCAGCGCGCCGCCGCCGTCGGTGACGAGGCAGCATTGCAGCAGCCGGAACGGATAGGCGATCATGCGCGAGCTCAGGACGTCGTCGACCGTGATCGGGTCCTTCATCATCGCGCGCGGATTTTTCGCCGCCCATTCGCGCTGCACGACCGCGACCATTGCGAGCTGCTCATGGCTGATGCCGTAGGTCTTCATGTAGCGCAGCACGGGAATCGGAAACATGCTGGGCGGGCCGTACACGCCGAACGGCGCCTCGAACTGGCCCTGCAGGCTGTCGGCCGGAATCGAGCGCGGCAGCTTGCCGACCATCGACTTGCCGCTCTCGGCATGGGTGATCAGCACGGTCTTGCAAAGGCCGGCCTCGATCGCTGCCGCAGCGTGCCGGACATGCAGCATGAAGGAGCAGCCGCCGACCGAGGTGCCGTCGACCCAGGTCGGCGTGATGCCGAGATAGTGGCACATCTGCTGCGGCGTCTCGACTGCGGTGGCAAAGCCGTCGATGTCCGAGAGCTTCAGTCCGGCATCGGCGATCGCGTTCAGCGCGGCATCCGCATGCAGCTGGATCTGCGACATGCTCGGGATGACGCCGAGCTCGGTGGTCTCGGCCGCGCCGACCACGGCAACCTGGTTACGATGCATGGCGTTATCCTTTCGCCGGTCGGAACAGGGGCAGGGTGATCTGGTCGTCGATGTTCTCGAAGGCGACTTCGAGCGGCATGTCGAGCTCGAGCGCCTCGGGCGTCTGCGGGCAGCCGGTGATGTTGCTCATCATCCGCGGGCCTTCCTCCAGCGCGACGACGGCGATCGCGTAAGGCGGCGTGAAGCCGGGCGCGGCCGGGCGATGATTGATGACGTAGCTGTAGAGCGTGCCCTTGCCTGAAGCCTTGAAGATGCTGACCTTGCGGCTGGCGCAGGACGGACAGAACGGGCGCGGCGGAAAATACACGTGGGCGCAGGCGTCGCAGCGCTGCAGGCGCAATTCGCCGGCGCGGGTGCCGTCCCAGAAATGCTGCGTCTCCGGCGTCGGCTTGGGGCGTGCGCGCATCGGCTCGGCCATCCCGGTGATCCTCCCGTGAGGCGGGCTGCGTCGCCCGCTGCATTGCTGTTTTGATGCGCCATGTGGCGAGGGGGCGTCAACGGTCTATCGCGCCGCGCATGCGGCCCTCCTAATGGTGCAGAGGTGCCTTGGTGGCAATTGCCGCCCGATGAAAATTGGTCTTTGATGTGATCACATGATCGGAGCCGCGATGAAGCTGCGTGATATCGCCCATTCCAGGACCGGCGACAAAGGGGACACCTCGAACATCTCGGTCATCGCCTATGATCCCAGGCACTATCCGCTGCTGCTCGCAGAGGTGACGGCGGAGCGGGTCAGGGCGCACTTTGCCGGCATTGTCCAGGGGGAGGTGGTTCGCTATGAGCTGCCCAACATCGCGGCGCTGAACTTCGTGATGAGCCGGGCGCTTGGCGGCGGGGTGACCCGCTCGCTGGCGCTGGATGCGCACGGCAAATCGCTGAGTTCCGCGCTGCTCGAGCTCAATATCTCCGCTGATGCCGCTGACCCAAATCTAGACCCAAGTTAGGATGCCATGACCGCTGCCAATCCGACCCTTGCCGCGCTCGCCGATGATCTTGCTGCCGGACGCACGACCTCCCGCAAGCTGGTCGAGGACTGTCTCGCCCGCATCGCCGATCCCGCAGGCGAGGGACAGCGCGCCTTCATCCACGTCGACAAGGATGCGGCGCTCGCGGCTGCCGACGGCATGGACGCCTTGCGCAAGGCCAACGCGGCGCCGTCGCCTTTTGCCGGCATTCCCGTCTCGATCAAGGACCTGTTCGACATCCGGGGGCAGGTGACCCGCGCCGGCTCGCGGGCGCTGGAGGATTCCGCGCCGGCGGACGCCGATGCGCCGGCGGTGGCGCGGCTGCGCAAGGCGGGCTTCGTCGTGATCGGCCGCACCAACATGACCGAGTTCGCCTATTCCGGCATCGGCATCAATCCGCATTACGGCACGCCGAAAAGCGCCTGGAAGCGCGAGGTCGGCTACGTGCCCGGCGGCTCGTCCTCGGGCGCGGCGGTCTCCGTCGCCGACCGCATGGCCTATGGCGCGCTCGGCACCGACACCGGCGGCTCCTGCCGCATCCCCGCGGCGTTCAACGGCATTGTCGGCTACAAGCCGACGCAGTCCCGCGTGCCGCTCGACGGCGGCGTGCCGCTGTCGACCACGCTCGACAGCTTTGGCCCGCTTGCCAATACGGTCGCATGTTGCGCGGTGCTGGATTCCGTACTAGCGGACGAACCGATCCGGCCGCTGGTCTCGCGTCCTGTGAAAGGCCTGCGCCTTGCGGTGCCCACCACGGTCGTGCTCGACGAACTCGATGCGGTGATCACCGAGACCTTCGAGCGCGCGCTGGACACGCTGGCCCGCCAGGGCGCGCTGATCGAGCGCATCGAATTTCCGGAGTTTCTCGATGTCGGCATCATCGGCATGAAGGGCGGCTTCGCCGCGGCCGAGAGCTATGCCTGGCATCGCTTCCTGCTGACGGCCAAGGGCGACGTCTACGATCCGCGCGTCTCCGTGCGCATCGCGCGCGGCGAGGCGATCACCGTGCCCGACTACATCGAGATGCTCAACGCCCGCCGCTCCCTGGTGAAGCGCGCCGCCGCGCGCATTGCCCCTTACGACGCGCTGGTGATGCCGACCACGGCGAACGCGCCGCCTGTCATCGCCGATCTCGCCGACGATGCGGCCTTCGCCCGCGAGAACATCCGCGCCTTGCGCAACTGCACCTTCATCAACATGATCGACGGCTGCGCCATCTCGCTGCCGGCCCATCGCCACGGCGAGGTCCCGGTCGGCCTGATGCTGGCACAAGCCGGCGGCCAGGATCGCAAGCTGCTGGAGATCGCGGCGGGGGTCGAGGGTGGGGTGCGGGGCTGAGGGGGAAGCTCGGGGAACACGGAAATCGGGTGGCGAAACACGTTTCTGACGACCACATTGTGGTCATGACGAACGCTCGCAGCCCAGCCGTATCCGTTCCGCCGAAGACGTTGCAACGCGTTGACACGATCGACTGGACGGCGGTGGAACGCGACCTAGATACCTGCGGCTGCGCGGTGCTGTCGCAGTTGGTCTCGCCCGACACGTGCCGCACGCTCGCGTCGCTCTATCCGGACGACAGCCATTTCCGCAGTCGCGTGATCATGGCGCGGCATGGGTTCGGGCGCGGCGAGTATAAGTATTTCAGTTATCCCTTGCCGGGGCCGATCGCGCAACTGCGGCCGCTTCTCTATGCGCGCCTGGTTGCCATCGCCAATCGCTGGAATGCGACGATGGGGATCGACGTCCGATATCCCGACGATCACGCAGCATTTCTGGCGCGCTGCCACGAGGCCGGCCAGACGCGTCCGACGCCGCTGCTGTTGCAATATGACGAAGGCGACTACAATTGCCTGCATCAGGATCTCTATGGCGAGCATGTGTTTCCGCTGCAGGTCGCGACCCTCTTGTCCGAGCCGGGGCGCGATTTCGAGGGTGGCGAGTTCGTGCTGACGGAGCAGCGGCCGCGGATGCAGTCGCGCGCCGAGGTGGTGCCGCTGAAGCAGGGCGATGCCGTGGTGTTCGCGGTCCACCATCGGCCGGTGCAGGGGACGCGCGGCAGCTATCGCGTTACCATGCGGCACGGCGTCAGCCGGCTGCGCGCGGGGCGGCGTCATACGCTCGGCGTGATCTTTCATGATGCGAAGTGAGGCGCATGACGGCTGATTTGTTCGATGGTCTCAATGTCAGCGGGCCTGCGCGCGAGCCGCTCGCGCCGGGCGCCGTGCTGTTGCGCGGCTTCGCGCGGCCGCACGAGATGGAGTTGATCACCGCCATCGAAGCGATCACAGCACAGGCGCCGTTCCGCCGCATGATCACGCCGGGCGGCCACCAGATGTCGGTGGCGATGACGAATTGCGGGCCGCTCGGCTGGGTGACGGACCGCAGCGGCTATCGCTATGATCCCGTCGACCCGGAGATCGGGCAGCCCTGGCCGGCGATGCCGCCGCTGTTTCGTGAGCTCGCCGACAATGCCGCGCGCGAGGCTGGCTTTCCAGGCTTCGCGCCAGATGCCTGCCTGATCAATCGCTACGAGCCCGGCGCGAAGATGTCGCTGCATCAGGACCGCGACGAGCGCGACATCGGCGCGCCGATCGTCTCGGTGTCGCTCGGTCTGCCCGCGACATTCCTGTTCGGCGGCCTCAAGCGCACCGACAAGACGCAGCGCCATCGTCTCGTTCACGGCGACGTCGTCGTCTGGGGCGGGCCGGCGCGGCTTGTCTTTCACGGCGTCGCGCCGCTGGCCGACGGCGAGCATGCGCTGCTCGGCCGCCGGCGCATCAACCTGACCTTCCGCCGCGCGCGCTGATCAGGCCGGCTTGGCCGGATGGATGAAGGCCCAGGGCGAGACTTCGCTGTCGCGCGGCACTTCGATGTCAATCAGATACGGCCCGCCATGTGCCAGGGCTTTTTCCAGCGCCGTCTTGAACTGATCCGGCGCAGTGACACGGGCAGCAGCGACACCAAAGGATTCGGCGAGCTTGACGAAATCCGGATTGACCAGATCGGAAGCGACGATGCGGCCGTCGAAGCGCTCGCGCTGGTCGCGCCGGACATTGCCGTAGGAATTGTTGTTGAACACCAGGGTCACGACGCCGATGTTGTACTGCACGGCGGTCGCCAGCTCCTGCACCGCGAACATGAAGCCGCCATCGCCGGTGATCGCCACGACAGGCTTGTCGGGATGTGCGACCTTGGCGCCGAGCGCGGTCGGAAAGCCGGCGCCGAGCGTGCCCTGATAGCCCGAGGTAATGAAGGTGCGCGGCTCGTACACCGGGAAGCCGTACCAGGAGGCGAAGCCGACCTGCGACAATTCGTCGGTGACGATGGCGTCATGCGGCAGCACCTCGCGCAGCACGTTCAGATAGGCCATCTGCGGCTGGACCTTCTGGATCTCCTGCAAGGTCGCCGCGGTCGCCTCGCGAATGGTCGCGCGGCGGCCGGAGGTCTTGCGGTAGCCGGCCTTGCTGACGGCCGCCGCGAGCGCGGCGGTGCCGGCCTTGGCATCGGCGACGATGCCGGCATCGACGACGAGGCGCCGCATCTCGCTCGGATCGATGTCGATGCGGATCGACTTCAATCCATCAGGCTTGAATGGCCAGCGGAACGTCGTCGGCAGCTCCATGCGGGTGCCGATGCCGATCATCAGATCGGTGGTCGGCCACAGCTTGTAGGCGGCCGCCATGGTGAGGCCGAGCTCATGCGCATTGGATACGATGCCGCGCCCCGAACGGAACGCGACGACTGGCGCGTCGATCATCTCGGCCAGATCGAGGATCTCCTCGCGCGCCTCGATCGCGCCGGAGCCGACGAAGATCATCGGCGCCCTGGCGCCGGCGATCAGCGCCGCGGCCTTGGCGATGCGGTCGGGATCGGGCTGCGGCGGCGCGAACTCGGCCAGCCGCTTCGCTGCTGACGTTTCGGCCTTCTGCGTGAACACGTCCCACGGCATTTCCAGTGCGGCCGGGCCGCGTCGCCCCGACAGCATCTCCTGGAACGCGCGCGACACGAGTGTCGGCGCATGATCGGGATATTCGATGCGCTCGGCCCATTTGACGAAGGTGCGCAAGGTCGCGAGTTGATCCGGCATCTCGTGCAGATGGCCGCGCCCGCGGCCAAGATAGTCCGTCGGCACCTGGCCGGTGAGGCACAGCACCGGCTCGTTGCAGCCGAAGGCGGTCAAGAGCGCCGCGCCGGCATTGAGCACGCCTGGGCCGGGCACCACGCTGAACACGCCAGGCTTGCCGCTGGCGCGGGCGTAGCCGAACGCCATATAGCCGCAGGCCTGCTCATGGCGCGCACCGACGACCTTGAGCTGCGCCTGATGGAACGCGTCGAATAGGCCGTAGACCTGCGCGCCGGGCAGGCCGAACACGGTGTCGACGCCGTGGGCTGTGAGCCCGCTGACGATGGCTTCGCCGCCGGTCAATGTGGTCATGCTGCTGTTCCGTTCTGTCAGGCTTCGTCGACGACGCCGTTGCGCAGGGTGCCAACGCCCTCGGCGGCGATTTCGATGACATCGCCGGGCTTGAGATAGCGCGGCGGGTCGAACCGTGCTCCTGCGCCGGTCGGCGTGCCCGTCACGATCACGTCACCGGGCTGAAGCGTGGTGAAAGTGGAGATGTAGTTGATGAGATAGCGAAAGCCGAAGATCAGCCGCGACGTGCGGTCGTCCTGGCGCAACTCGCCATTGACGTGCGTGGTGAGGCGGATGTCGGCGATCTGGCTCTCGCCGGTGTAGGGCACGATCCACGGCCCGAGGCTGCCGGTGGAATCGAAATTCTTGCCCTGGGTGACGTTGAACTTGGCGTGCCGCACCCAGTCGCGGATCGTGCCTTCGTTGCACAGCGTGAGGGCGGCGATGTGATCGAGCGCGCTTGCTTCCGGAATGTGCCGGCCGGCCTTGCCGATGATCAGCACCAGCTCGCCTTCATAGTCGAGCTGCGGCGAGGCGCGCGGGCGCACCAGCGGTGTCTCATGGCCGACGAAGGAGCGCGGGGTGCGCATGAACATCGACGGATATTTTGGCGCGTCCTGGCCGTCCTTGTATTCGGCGTTGCGATCGGGATAGTTGACCCCGATGCAGATGATCTTCTCCGGTGAGGGGATCGGCGGCTGCCAGGTGATGGCATCGAGACCATGATCTGGCGACAGGCCGGCCGCGGCGTCGACCAGCCGGGGCAGGGCGCCGGCCGCGATGACTTCGCGCAGGGTCGGATAGTCCTTGGCGAAGCGCGCCGAGAGATCGACGAAGCCCTTGTCGGTCACGAGCCCGTAACGAACGGAGCCATCGGCGGAATAGGTGGCGAGGCGAGGGGAGGTCATGGGCTGGTCTCCTTATACGCCGAGCCGCTGGATCTTGTGGGTGCCGCGCGCGAGCGAGACGTGCTTGGTCTCCATGTAGAAGTCGAACGAATAGTCGCCGCCGTCGCGGCCGATGCCCGACGCCTTCATGCCGCCGAACGGCGTCGGCAGATGGCGCACGTTCTCCGAGTTCAGCCAGATCATGCCGGCCTCGAGCGCATCCGCCACGCGCAGCGCGCGGCCCATGTCGCCGGTCCAGACATAGCCGGTGAGGCCATATTGCACGTCGTTGGCGATCGCGACCGCGTCGGCCTCGTCGCGGAACGGGATCACGGTCAGGAACGGCCCGAACACCTCCTCCTGCGCGACGCGCATGGTCTGGCTCGCGCCCGTGACCAGCGTCGGCTCGACATAATGGCCGCCGCCTGGGCCATCGAACCGCTTGCCGCCGACGGCGATGATCGCGCCGTCCTGCCGCGCGATGTCGGCATAGGAGCAGACCTTGGCGAGATGCCGCTCATGGATCAGCGGCCCGATCTCGGTCGCCGGGTCGAGCGGATGGCCGACCTTCAGCGCGCGTACGCGCGCAGCGAGCTTGGCCGTGAAGGTCTCGGCGATGCTCTGCTGCACCAGCAGCCGGCTCGACGAGGTGCAGCGCTCGCCGTTGAGCGAGTAGATCATGAACACGACCGCATCGAGCGCGCGGTCGAGATCGGCGTCGTCGAACACGATCACCGGGTTCTTGCCGCCGAGCTCGAAATGCACGCGCTTCAAGGTCGGCGCGCCCTGCGCCATGATCGCAGACCCCGTCGCGCTCTCGCCGACGAAGCCGATCGCCTTGATCGCGGGATGCTCGGTCAAGGCCTTGCCGGCTTCTTCGCCGAAGCCATGCACAGTGTTGAGCACGCCGTCAGGAATGCCGGCGTCCTTGGCGAGCTTTGCGAGCCATTGCGCCGTGATCGGCGACCATTCAGCCGGCTTGTGCACGACCGTGCACCCCGCCGCGAGCGCCGGCGCGATCTTCCAGGTCGACAGCATGAACGGCGTGTTCCAGGGCGTGATCACGCCGACCGGGCCGATCGGCACCCGCGTCGAGATGTTCCAATGCTCGTCGCTCGGCGTGCTCAGGCCGTCGCGCGCCTCGGTGCATTTGTCGGCGAAGAAGCGGAAATTCTCGGCGGCGCGGATCGCGGCCTTTGCCATGAAGCGATAGGCCTGACCGGTGTCGATGCATTCGAGCACGGCGATGTCGTCGGCATGAGCCTCGATCGCGTCCGCCACGCGATGCAAGAGCTTGCGCCGCAGCGCCGGCGCCATGTCGCGCCAGGATTTGAACGCGAGCGCGGCCGATGTCGCGGCGCGATCGATGTCCTCGGCATTGCCTCGCGCGACCTTGGCAAGCACGGCATTGTCGATCGGCGACTTCGTCTCGAACGTCGCTCCCGAGATCGCCGGCACCACCTTGCCGTCAATGAAATGGCCGATGCCCTCGTCCTTCAGCTTCACGAGCAGGGGAGCGGCACGGTCGAGATTGGCCTTGTAGATGTCGGTCTTGGGAGTGGCCTTATCCATGGGATGCCTCCGCTTTCAGGGCGTTTTGGCTTTCAGTGCGTCGTGGATGTTGTTGCGTTTCCAACTGGTCGCGGCGTCGTTGATCTGCATGTCGAAGGACAGCGCGAACTTGCTGCTCGCGAACACCGGGTCGAGGTAATCCGAGAGTGCCTTGAAGACGTGCTGGCCGGCCTTCTGCCGGGCTTCGAGATCGCGGCCTTCACCGAGCCGCAGCAGCATCGCAAGAAAGCCGTAGTCAGGCTTGCCATCGGCAATCGCATAATGCTCGCAACGGATCGCGCGCACCCGGATGCCGCCGATCGGGAAAATCCCAGTCTCGCTGGCGGCCTTGCGGACGACCTCGCATACCCTGGGCATGTCGACGCGGGCGTCGAGATTGGCGGAGTATTCGATGCTGAAATGCGGCATGATGGGCTCGCTCCGTCAGGCGAAATAGCAGCTCACCGTCCCATAGGGACCATAGTCGGCCTGGATCGTATCGCCCTTGCGCGCCTCGATCGGCCTGATGAACGAGCCGGCGAGCACCACCTGCCCGGGCTCTAGCGCCGATCCGTGGGCGGCGATCTTGTTGGCGAGCCACGCGACGGCTGTGGCCGGGTTGTTCAAGACACCCGCGGCGAGGCCGGTCTCCTCAAGCTGGCCGTTCTTGTAGCAGAGGGCGCCGATCCAGCGCAGGTCCGCGTCGAGAGGTCGCAGTGGCCGGCCGCCGAGCACGATGCCTGCATTGGCCGCGTTGTCTGCGATCGTGTCGAAGATCTTGCGCGTCGCCTTGGTTTGCGGATCGACGCGCTCGATGCGCGTGTCCAGGATCTCCAGCGCGGGCACGACGAAGTCGGTCGCGTTGAGCACATCGAACAGCGTGCAGTCCGGGCCGGCAAGACGATGCTTCATGACGAAGGCCAGCTCGGCCTCGATCCGCGTGGCGATGAATCGGTCGGACGGCACGAGGCCGCCATCGGCGAAGAACATATCGTCGAGCAGCACGCCCGAATCCGGCTCATCGATGGCAAGCGCGCTCTGCATCGCCTTCGACGTCAGCCCGATCTTGCGTCCCTTGATGATGCGTCCCTCCGCCACCTTGATGTCGATCCAGGCCTTCTGAATCGCATAGGCAT
This sequence comes from Bradyrhizobium sp. USDA 4353, assembly GCF_054063215.1. NCBI lineage: Bacteria > Pseudomonadati > Pseudomonadota > Alphaproteobacteria > Hyphomicrobiales > Nitrobacteraceae > Bradyrhizobium > Bradyrhizobium sp. USDA 4353. The sequence goes on along the minus strand of NZ_JBSSGB010000001.1, from coordinate 6,566,298 downwards.
CGGCAATCGTGATGTCCGGATGCTCTTGCGATAGCTGCCGGATCTGGCGGCGAGACTTCTCGGCCAGATCGAGGCGCAGCGCGCAGCTGTGAATCTGGTCGCTCGACAGCGGCATGAGGCGTATTCCCTGACGGAAACAGATGGCAGCGGTTGATTAACATGTTAAGTTTCGGCCGGCAAATCGAAACGGTTCTTGCTGCAGTGCAAATAGTCGGGCGGCTGGGATGGTGACATGAGTGAGAGCAAGCCAAGGGGCGTGAGACCGCCGGCCAAGGACGCGCGCAAGGTGCCGATGCGCGATTTCTCGCAATCGCTGCCGATGGCGCTGCTGCGGGCGCGCGAGGCGGTCATGCGGCAGTTCCGCCCCAATCTGCGCGCGCACGGGCTGACAGAGCAGCAATGGCGCATCCTGCGTGCGCTGGCAGCGGTCGATGCGATCGAGGTGACGGAGCTGGCGCGCGTCGCCTTCCTGCTCGGTCCCAGCCTGTCGCGCATTCTGCGCGATCTGGAATCGCGCGGCCTCGTTCAGCGCGAGGTGGATGCGCGCGACATGCGACGTGGCGTGTTGTCGATTTCGACCAGGGGGATGAAACTGATTGCGCAGGTTGCGCCGAATTCCGAGGCGATCTACGCCACGATTGCCCGACGCTACGGCGCGCGCAAGCTTGCCGCGCTGCACAAAATGCTGGGCGAGCTCGAGCAGAGCATGGGCGACGAGAGTGAGAGGGATGCGGATGCCGATGAATGACATCGTGCAAACCCCACGCAAAATCGTGCCTGATCAGTCCTCATGCTTGGCAGTCACTTCAACAGTTTGATAAGAAGCGATGCAGTCGAGCGGAGAGGGCGTGCGTCGCAGGCATGGCAATCCATGCTAACTCTGCTTCGCATGCTGATCGAACCCGCGAGTTGTCATGGTCACAATCAAGGTTGAGCGCCTCATCGATTTCGTTGCCGACGTCTTCGAACATGCTCACTCCTCGCCGGAGGAGGCGCGCCGGATCGCCACTTATCTCACAACCGCCAATCTCACCGGGCATGACAGCCATGGCGTGATCCGTGTCCCCGTCTACATCCGCTGGCAGAAGATGGGGTCGATCGTCCCGAACCAGGCCGCTGAGATCGTGGTGGATACGCCCTCGCTGGTGGTGGTCGACGGCAAGTTCGGCTACGGCCAGACCGTGACGCCGCAGGCCGTGAAGATCGGCATCGAGCGGTGCAAGAGGAGCGGCCTGGCGGCGCTGGCGCTGCGCAATTCCGGCCATCTCGGCCGCGTTGGCGACTGGGCAGAAATGGCCGCCGCCGAAGGGCTCGTCTCGATCCATTTCGTGACCGCTGCCGGCTCGCTGCTGGTCGCGCCCTATGGCGGCGTCGAGAAGCGGTTCTCGACGGCGCCTTATTGTGTCGGCATTCCCAGGCAGGGCCAGGATCCGATCGTGCTGGATTTCGCGACCTCGATCGTTGCCGAAGGCAAGGTGCTGGTCGCGAGCCGCGGCGGCAAGAAGCTGCCGAAGGGGGCGCTGATCGATGCCGACGGGACCTTGAGCGAGGATCCCTCGGTGCTCTACGGTGCTTACGAGGCGGAAGGCCCCCGCGACCACACCAAGGGCACGGGGGCGATCCGCGCGTTCGGCGAGCACAAGGGCTCGGGCCTTGCCTTCATCTGTGAGTTGCTCGGCGGGGCGTTGACCGGGACAGGTGCGACCTCGTCCGGCCGGCGCTTCGCCAACGGCATGCTCGCGATCTACATCGATCCGAAGGTGGTCGATCCCACCAACTTCTTCGACGGCGAGATCACCCGCTACACCGATTTCATCCGCGCGACGAAGCCTGTGGCGGGCGTCGACCAGGTGCTGGTGCCGGGCGACGTCGAGCGCAAGACGCGGGCTGATCGTACCACCAACGGCGTGCCCTTGCCGGATGATACCTGGGCAGCGATCGTGAGCACGGCGCGCGAGGTCGGGGTGAGCGAAGCGAGCATTCAGCGGGCAGCTTCGTGAGACCGGCTTGATGGCCGAGGCCGTGAGGCAGGCCGTGTGCGGGATTGCATCACGCGCGCGCATCGGCGACAACGAGTTCCAACAACGTCAATTCAACAACAAGGGAAGGAAACGCAGTCGTGGCGAACAATAAGGTCAAGCAGCTCTGGGCCGAAGGCAAGACGGTGGTGAATGCCTGGCTCGCGATCCCCTCGGGGTTCTCCGCGGAGGTCGTGGCGCAGTGCGGCTTCGACAGCGTCACCGTGGACATGCAGCACGGCGTGCAGGACTATCTGTCCATGGTGCAGTGTTTCCAGGCCATGCATGCGCATCCGGTGACCCCGATGGTCCGTGTGCCCTGGAACGAGCCCGGCATCATCGGCAAGGTGCTCGACGGCGGCGCCTATGGCGTGATCTGCCCGATGGTCAATACGCCGCAGGAAGCCCGCAACCTCGTGTCCTATTCGAAGTATCCGCCCAAGGGCGTGCGTTCGAATGGCCCGATCCGTTCGGGCATGTATGGCAGCGCGGGTGAGTACCAGAAGACGGCCAATGACGAGATCGTGCTGCTTCCGATGATGGAGACCAGGACGGCGGTCGAGAACATGGAAGCCATCCTCGACGTCGAGGGCATCGATGGCGTCTATATCGGCCCGTCCGACCTCGGCTTCTCCTACGGCCTCGTGCCGAAGCTCGATCGCGACGAGCCGGAGATCCTGAAGATCTACGAGAAGATCGTGAAGGAATGCGGCAAGCGCGGCCTCAATCCGGGCATCCATTGCAGCGGCGCCGAGGGCGCGGTCCGCGCCATCAACATGGGCTTCAAGCTGGTGACCTTGTCGAACGAGGTCGGCCTGATGCAGGTCTATGCCCGCCAGCAGGTCGCGCAGACGCGCAAGGACTCCGGCGGCAAGGCGTAAGACGTCGTGAATGGCGAATAGGGAGTAGCGAGTAGAGGCCCCTTCCATTCGCTACTCGCCGTCAGCTATTCGCCCACTTTTCCAAAGTTTCAACGAGAGAGACTGCCATGGCTCCCGCTCCCGTCATCCGGCTTCATCCCGAGGACAGCGTGCTGATCGCGCGCGCGAGCCTGCCGCCTGGACTTGCAGTGGCTGATGGCGTGGTCACGGCCGACAGCATTCCGGCGGGGCATAAGGTCGCAGTGCGTCCGATTGCGCAGGGCGAGCCGATCCGGCGTTACGGCCAGATCATCGGCTTCGCCACCGCGCCGATCGCGCCAGGCCAGCATGTTCATACGCAGAATTGCGGCATGGGCGACTTCGCCAAGGACTACGCTTATGGCGTCGACGTCAAGCCGACGCCGAACTTCGATCTCCCCGCGACCTTCGAGGGCATTCGCCGCCCGGACGGCCGCGTCGCCACCCGCAACTACATCGGGCTTCTGACCTCGGTGAACTGCAGCGCGCATGTCGCAAGCCTCGTCGCCGATGTCTTCAAGAGGAATCCGTTCACCGGCGACAATCCGCTCGCCGACTATCCCAACGTCGACGGCGTCGTCGCGCTGACGCACAAGACCGGCTGCGGCATGACCCTCGACGAGCCCTTGAAGCTGTTGCGGCGAACCCTCGGCGGCTACGCGCGCCACGCGAACTTCTCGGCAGTGATCGTGCTCGGTCTGGGCTGCGAGGCCAACCAGATCGGCGGGCTGATGGAGGAGCAGAAGCTCGCCGGCCGCTTACGCGCGATGGACATCCAGGAGGTCGGCGGCACCCGCAAGACCGTCGAGGCCGGCATCGCCTTTGTCAAGGAAGCGCTCGCCGACGCCAACAAGGTGCGGCGCGAGACGGTCCCCGCGAGTGAGCTGACGGTCGCTCTGCAATGTGGCGGCTCCGATGGCTATTCCGGCATCTCGGCCAATCCCGCGCTCGGCGCGGCGAGTGATCTCCTGGTGCGGCATGGTGGCACGGTGATCTTGTCGGAGACGCCCGAGACCTACGGCGCCGAGCATCTGCTGACGCGCCGCGCGGTCAGCCGCGAGGTCGGCGAGAAGCTGGTGTCGCTGATGCGCTGGTGGGAAGAGTATACAGCGCGTGAAGGCGCGGAGATGAACGCCAATCCGAGCCCGGGCAACAAGGCCGGCGGTCTCACCACCATCCTCGAGAAGTCGCTCGGCGCGATGGCCAAGGCCGGCAGCACCAATCTGGTGGATGTGCTGCATTATGCCGAAGCCGTGACCAAGAAGGGTTTCGTCTTCATGGACACGCCTGGCTACGACCCCGTCGCCGCGACGGGGCAGGTGGCCGGCGGGGCCAATCTCGTGTGCTTCACCACCGGGCGTGGCAGCGTGTTCGGCTGCAAGCCGGCGCCGTCGATCAAGCTGGCAACCAACACGCCGATGTACAAGCGGATGGAAGACGACATGGACGTCAATTGCGGCACCATCCTCGATGGCGAGGAGAGCGTGCAGGAATGCGGCCAGCGCATCTTCGAATTGATGCTGAAGACGGCGTCGGGGCAGCCGACCAAGAGCGAGAGCTTCGATTTCGGCGGGGCTGAGTTTGCACCTTGGGTGCTTGGCGCCACGATGTAGCCGGGATGCTCCGGCTCATCAATTGCGACTATGATCGCAGATTGTTCGCTTGCAGATGATTTGATTGCCGGTTGTTTCTCGACCGGCATCTGATCGCAGCTGAGATCTGCCGCATAGCTGAGACTCGATCGCAACTGAGATCAGATGACCGATGACGAGCGCCGCCGTGGGTAAGGCGCGCGTTGATGCGCGCGCGACAGCGGCGCCGAGCGATTTACCGCTGGTGGCCGAGGCCGATGCCCAGCGCCAGAGCCTTCTGGCGGAGCGAGCCTTCAGTCCGCTTCATCGCCTTGGCGATCTTGGCAACCGGGGTCTTGGACTTCGAGTGCTGCTTCAGCAGCTTGATGTCGGCGGCGGTATACGGCTTGCGCGCCAACTTCTTGGTAGCTGCCTTCTTAGCTGTCTTGGCCAACGTGATTCTCCTTTTGGCAATGGGCGTCCTAAATAGCACGTGTAGTCGAGCTATCAAGCGATTGCGGCGAATGCAACGCTATTAGTTCTTGTTAGTTCAACTTTTGGGGTTAATCCCTGCTATTCCAGAGTGGTCAATCTTCCGTGACTGCGTCTCGCGTTGCCTGTGGACAACTCCGATGGAACACGGTGTCGCGGGTTGTTTGTTCTTCTCTCGTTCTTGTTAGGACGCCTGGTCTGGTCATGGTCTCGCCGCAAAAGCCACCGGTGCGTGCAGCTCGGACACATGATCGGGGAGCCCAGGAGATCGAAATCAGCCGGAATGCCAGCTTTCGGGCTTAGGATGGTTCATTAGGCAGCTCTGCCCGTTGTTAGTGCTTGATCCCTGGGCACGTCAATGTTCTGCTTAAAAAAGTTGCTGGAGCGGTGAACCCACGTGTCAATCTACGTCGCATTACATCACGTCACTCATTATAAGTATGATCGTCCGGTCGGATTGGGCCCGCAGACCATCCGTTTGCGTCCGGCACCACATACCAGGACGCCGGTGCTGAGCTATTCGCTCAAGGTCACCCCTCCCAACCATTTCGTGAACTGGCAGCAGGACCCGCAAGGCAACTGGCTGGCGCGCTATGTTTTTCCCGAGAAGGTGAACGAACTGAAAATCGAGGTGGATTTCACGGCACAGATGACCGTGATCAATCCGTTCGATTTCTTCGTCGAGCCCTATGCCGATAGCTTTCCGTTCAGCTACCCGGAGGGGCTGAAAACGGAACTCGCGCCCTATCTCGAAACGATCGAGCCCGGGCCAAAGTTCGCGGAGTACTTGAAGTCGATCCCGCGCGAGGCCGACAACACGGTCAACTATCTCGTCGACCTCAATGCCCAGTTGCAGAAAAGGATTCGTTATATCATTCGTATGGAGCCTGGCGTTCAGACGCCGGAGGAGACGCTGTCCTCCGCCGCCGGCTCCTGCCGCGACTCGGCCTGGCTGCTGATTCAGACGCTGCGTCATCTCGGGCTCGCCGCCCGCTTCGTCTCCGGCTATCTGATACAGCTTCGTCCTGATATCGATCCGGTCGAAGGGCCGGTGGAGGTCGAGAGCGATTTCACCGATCTGCATGCCTGGGCCGAGGTCTATCTGCCCGGTGCCGGGTGGATCGGCTTCGACGTCACCTCGGGCATGCTCGCCGGCGAGGGCCACATCCCGGTCGCAGCGACGCCGCACTATCACTCGGCCGCTCCGATCAGCGGCAGCGCCGGAATTGCCGAGGTCGACTTCGCGTTCGAGATGAACGTGAAGCGCATCCGCGAAGCGCCGCGCATCACACGGCCTTTCTCCGATGAATCCTGGGACAAGCTGGACCGGCTCGGCGAAGCCGTCGATGCCGATCTCGCCGCTCATGATGTCCGGCTGACGATGGGCGGCGAGCCGACCTTCGTGTCGATCGACGACATGGAATCCGCCGAGTGGAATACGGCCGCAGTCGGCCCGGCCAAGCGCGGGCTGGCGGACAGCCTGATCAGGCGTCTGCGCACGCGCTTCGCGCCCGGTGGCCTGCTGCATTATGGCCAGGGCAAGTGGTATCCCGGGGAAAGTCTGCCGCGCTGGGCGTTCGGATTGTACTGGCGCAAGGACGGCGAGCCGATCTGGCGCAATCCCGATCTGATTGCGAGCATCGATGGCCCGCGCATGGCGACGATCGCGGATGCCGAGCGCTTTCTCGACACGACGGCGCAGACGCTCGGACTTGAGGCCGACTACGTGTTGCCGGCGTTCGAAGATCCCGCGCATTGGTTGCAGAAGGAAGCCGCGCTGCCGGAGAACGTCGATGCGCTCGATTCCAAGCTCGCCGATCCGGAAGAGCGCGCGCGCATGGCGCGTGTGTTCGACGAAGGGCTGCACATTCCGCGCGGCTTCGTGTTGCCGATCCAGCGCTGGAATGCGAAACCTGCGCGCTGGCGCAGCGAGCGCTGGGGCCTTCGGCGCAAGCGGCTGTTCCTGATTCCCGGCGACTCGCCGCTCGGCCTGCGGCTGCCGATCAATTCGCTGGTCTACATTCCGCCCGAAGATTTCCCGTATATTCACGAGCAGGATCCGATGGAGCCGCGCGGGCCGCTGCCGGCCTACACGCAGGGCCGTCCCGTGATCGTGCCGCAGGTGCCGCCGCTGAAGGCGCTCGATCGGCCGCCACAACAACAGCAGGACGTGCAGTATCAGTATTGGGGTGGGCTCGGCGTGCGCACCGCGATGTCGGTCGAGATTCGCGACGGCATCCTCTGCGTGTTCATGCCGCCGGTGGAGACCATCGAGGATTACCTGGAGCTGATCGCCACCGTTGAAGCGACGGCCGAGGCGATGCAGATCAAGGTTCATGTCGAAGGTTATGCGCCGCCATTCGATCCGCGCATCGACGTGATCAAGGTGACGCCCGATCCGGGCGTGATCGAGGTCAACATCCAGCCGGCGCAGAGCTGGAGGCAGGCGGTGGACATCACCTTTGGCCTTTATGAGGACGCCGCCAAGACGCGACTCGGGGCCAACCGCTTCCTGATCGACGGCCGTCACACCGGCACCGGCGGCGGCAATCACGTCGTGGTCGGCGGCTCCTCGCCGCCGGATTCGCCATTCCTGCGCCGGCCGGATCTGCTCAAGAGCCTGGTGCTGTACTGGCAGCGACATCCGGCGCTGTCTTATTTGTTCTCTGGCATGTTCATCGGGCCGACCAGCCAGGCGCCGCGCATCGACGAGGCGCGGCATGACAGTCTGTATGAGTTGGAGATCGCGCTCGCCAATGTGCCACCTCGCGGGCAGAGCGTGCCGCTGTGGCTGGTCGATCGCCTGTTCAGGCATCTCCTGGTCGACATCACCGGCAACACCCATCGCTCGGAGATCTGCATCGACAAGCTGTATTCTCCGGAAGGGCCGACCGGCCGTCTCGGTCTGGTCGAGTTCCGCGCATTGGAAATGCCGCCCGATCCGCGCATGTCGCTGGCGCAGCAGCTTCTGATCCGCGCGCTGATTGCGAAACTGTGGCGCGAGCCGCAGGACGGCAAGTTCGTGCGCTGGGGCACGGCGCTGCACGACCGCTTCATGTTGCCGCACTTCATATGGGAGGACTTTCTTGATGTGCTGGATGAGCTCCGCGCGTCCGGCTACGACTTCTCGCCGGAGTGGTATCAAGCGCAACTGGAGTTCCGTTTTCCGACCTTCGGCCGCGTGCAGCATGGCGGCGTGACCCTGGAGCTGCGGCAGGCGCTGGAGCCCTGGCACGTGCTGGGCGAAGAGGGGGCCGCGGGCGGCACCGTGCGCTACGTGGATTCGTCGGTCGAGCGACTTCAGGTGAAGGCTGAAGGCTTCGTCGAGGGCCGCCATCTCATCACCTGCAATGGTAGGAGAATGCCGATGACCGCAACCGGCCGCTCCGCGGAAGCGGTCGCGGCGGTGCGGTTCAAGGCGTGGCAGCCGGCGTCCGGCCTGCACCCCACGATCCCCGTGCATTCGCCGCTGACCTTCGACCTGATCGACACCTGGAACGGCCGCTCGCTCGGCGGCTGCGTCTATCACGTGGCGCATCCCGGCGGGCGCAGCTACGACACCAAGCCGATCAACTCCTACGAGGCCGAGGCGCGACGGCTCGCCCGATTCCAGGATCACGGCCACACTCCCGGACGAATCGCGATGCCGCCGGAAGAACGCACAAATGAATTCCCGATGACCCTCGACTTGCGCAGGCCGCTCCTGCATTGATGAAGGCGAGCGTGTGCGGAGGATCAGGGTATGGACGGCCCGAGCGGCCAGGACCAGGGAGCGAGCCCCGCGGCCGGTCGGCCGGCGGCGCGTCCTCCGCTGCGCCGGGCTGCGCAATGGGCGCGCGACTATACGAGGCTGCCCGGCATTCCCGACGAGTTCATCGGCGCCGACGGCCAGCCGCGTTCGGTCTGGACCCGCTTCGCCGATACGTTCGCCGCGCTCGCGCCGACCGACATCGACCGCCGCTTCGCCTCCGCCGATCGTCATCTGCGCGAAGCCGGCGTCACCTACCGGTCGCCCGGCGACAATGCCGAACGGTCCTGGTCGCTCAGTCATCTGCCGCTGCTGATCGACGAGGCCGAATGGGCGCAACTGTCCCAGGGCATCGTGCAGCGCGCCGAGCTTCTGGAGCGCGTGCTGCAGGACATCTATGGCGAGGGGAAGCTGATCGCGAGCGGCGCGCTGCCTGCGGCCGCCGTCGCCGGCTCCAGCGAATATCTGCGCCCCGTCTGCGGCATCAAGCCGGCGGGCGGCCGCTTCCTCAGCATCTACGCCGCCGACATCGGCCGCGGACCCGACGGGCGCTGGTGGGTGCTGAGCGATCGCACGCAGGCGCCGTCCGGCATGGGCTATGCGCTCGAAAACCGGCTGGTGCTGTCGCGGGCGTTCTCGTCGATCTACAAGTCGATGAATGCCGAGCGGCTCGCGCCGTTCTTCGAGACCTTCCGCGATGCGCTGCGCGCCAGCGCCGATCGGGACGAGCCGCGCATCGGCGTGCTGACGCCGGGCACCTTCAGCGAAACCTATTTCGAGCATGCCACGCTGGCGCGCTATCTCGGCTTCCTGCTGGTCGAGGGTGATGATCTCGCCGTCAGCGGCGATCGCGTCCACATCCGCACTGTGGCGGGGCTGAAGCGCCTCGACGTGCTGTTGCGGCGGCTCGATTCCAACTCGCTCGACCCGCTCGAGCTCGATGCCGCCTCGCGGCTCGGCGTCGCCGGCCTGATGGACGTGGTGCGCAAGGGCGGCGTGGTGCTCGCCAACATGCCGGGCTCCGGCGTGCTGGAGGCGCGCGCGCTGCTCGGCTTCCTGCCGAGCCTGTCCCGGCGCGTGCTCGGCGAGGATCTCAAGATCCCGCACATCGCGACCTGGTGGTGCGGCCAGAAATCGGCGCGCGACGAGGTGCTGTCGCGGCTCGAAGACTTCGCCATCGAGGGCGCCTATGGCCGCGCGGTGCCGGGCATCGCGAACCACGGCCCGGTGCTGGCCAGCGAGCTTTCGGCGGCCGAGCGCGATCGCCTGCGCGCGGCGATCAGCCAGCGCGGCATCGATTATGTCGGCCAGGAGGTGGTGCGGCTGTCGACCACGCCGGTGTGGGAAGGCGGCCGGATCGCGCCGCGCCCCTTCGTGCTGCGCGTGTTTGCGGCGGTGACGCCCGACGGTGGCTGGACCGTGATGCCCGGCGGCTTCTGCCGTATCGCCGAGAAGCTCGATGCGCGCGCGATCTCGATGGGCGACGGCGCGCGCGCCGCCGACGTCTGGGTGGTCGGCGACAAGGCGGTGGCGGCGCGCAGCCTGCTGCCCGGCTCCGACAATGTCCGCATCCGCCGCATCGCCGGCGTGCTGCCGAGCCGCGCCGCGGACAATCTGTTCTGGCTCGGCCGCTACCTCGAACGTGCCGAGGCGACGTTGCGGCTGATCCGCGTGCTCGCCGCGCAGAACCGCGACCCCGGCAAGGATTCGCCGGCGCAGCTCAACACCGCCGAGCGCATCCAGCGGCTGCTGCTGGCGTGGGGCGCGATCTCGCAGACCTCCCGCATGCGCGGCGCGCAGGCCGCCGCCGAGGCGCTGCAATCCGAGGCGCAGTTCGGCTCGGCGCTCTCGCTGCTCAGGTCGGCGCAGCGCACCGCCACCTCGCTACGCGAGCGGCTGTCGCCCGACGCCTGGCAGGTCATCACCGAGATGCCGGGCCGGCTGGCGCAGGAGGCGGAGGATGAGGACGCTGTCGTCAGCACGGCCGAGTTCATTCTGGAGAAGCTCGCGAGCTTCGCAGGGCTCGCCCAGGAGAACATGAACCGCGCCGCCGGCTGGCGTTTTCTCGACATGGGCCGCCGCGCCGAGCGCGCCATCAACACCGCGCGCTTTGCGCGGCAGTTCGGCTATGACGAGGCGACGCCGGAGGATCTCGATGTCCTGCTCACTCTGGTCGACTGCCAGATCACCTATCGCTCGCGCTATCTGATCGGCCCGTCGCTGGCGCCGATCCGTGACCTCGTCGTGCTCGACCTCTACAATCCGCGCTCGGTCGCCTTCCAGATCGAGACCTTGAACGATCACATCGCGGGTCTCCCGATTCTGAAGGAGAACGGGTTGATCGAGCGGCCGCAGCGGCTGTCGGTGTCGCTGGGGGCGCGGCTGACCGCGGCGGAGGCCGCGCATCTCGATGGCCGCACGCTGTTCGGGCTGGAGCAGGATCTGCTCAATCTGTCCGAGGCGATCGGCCAGCATTATTTCCCGCACGGTCCGAATGCGACGCGGCCGGAAAAGCTCACGGGCCTCGCGTGATCTACGACATCCGGCATGTCACCACCTACGAATATGAGAGCGCAGTCAGCTTCGCGCGCTGCTCGCTCCGCCTGGAGCCTCTGAGCGGCGACGGTCAGGAATTGATCTCGCACAGCGTCGACATCCGGCCGCGCCCCTCGGAGCGAACCGCGCGCCGCGACTTCTTCGGCACGCTGACCGAGAGCATCGTCATCGACACCCAGCACCGCCATCTCCGTGTCGACTCGCGCTCGCGGGTGAAGCTGTCGCGCAACTCCCCGGACCGCGAGGCGCCGAGCACCGCATGGGAGCGCGTGCGCGATGCCGCTTTCGAGGCTACCAGCCTCGGGCCGGCGTCGCCGATCGGCTACGTCTTCGCCAGCGCGCTGGTTCCGGTGCTTGCGCCGGTGACGGACTACGCGTCCGCGAGCTTCCCGGCGGGCACCGGCATCGTGGCGGGCGCGGCCGACCTGATGCGGCGCATCCGCAAGGAGTTCAAATACGATCCGAAGGCCACCGTGATCTCGACGCCTCTGCGCGAGGTGTTCGACAATCGCCACGGCGTCTGCCAGGATTTTGCTCACGTGATGATTGCCGGGCTGCGCGGCCTCGGCCTGCCCGCGGCCTATGTCAGCGGCTATCTGCGGACCATTCCGCCGGAAGGCGAGAAGCCGCTGCAGGGCGCCGATGCGACGCATGCCTGGGTGTCGCTATGGTGCGGCGAGACGCTCGGCTGGATCGGCTTCGATCCGACCAACGATCTCGTGGTCGGCAACGATCACATCATCCTCGGCATGGGCCGCGACTTCTCCGATGTCTCGCCGATCGACGGTATCATCGTCGGCTCGCCCAAGCAGAAGCTCGGCGTCGCCGTTGACGTCGTGCTGGTCGAGTAGGGCGGTTCCCGCCTCGGGAACTCCCGGAACATTTTTGCCGCTTCTCACTTGATCTGCCCGAGGGGGGCTGGCTGACCCTTTCGAGCGATGGAGTGATCGATATGAAGCGTGTTGCAATCCTCATTGGCCTGGTTGGCGCCTGCGTCGCCGGCTCCGCCTCCGCTCAGCCGAGCGCGAATCTCACCGGCACCTACCGCTGCATCCAGATGTGCCGCGACGGCATGATCGGCGCGCCGGCCTTCGTGACCCAGAACGGCGATTCCGTGAACCTGACCACCGAGACCGGCGAGTCGCTGCAGGCTTGGCCGGACTGGAATGCGCCGAACAGCCGGCTGTGGATCGATGCCCGCGACGAAAGCGCGGTCTATTCGCCCGACGGCATGCGCATCCAGTTCGACGACGGCCGCGTCTGGCAGCGCGACCTGCCGCCGCCGCTGATCATCCGCCGCGCGCCTGTGGTGTACGGGCGGTAAATCGTCGTCGTTTTCAGGAAGGCCCTCGCGCATGCGGGGGCTTTCCGCTTCGAGTGAGTTGGAATGCACGCGCCAAACAACCAGTGTCGTCCCGGCGAACGCCGGGACCCATAACCCCAACTGTTTGTTGGGCGGGACGCAGGGAGCGACAGCGCTATCGCATGGAGAGATGCGGAGCTTTCCCGGCGAACCTTCCTGCCTATGAGTTACTCCGTCATGCCCGGGCTTGTCCCGGGCATCCACGTCGTTCTCAGTATGCCGGACGACGTGGATGGCCGGGACAGGCCCGGCCATGACGGCTGAGAGAGCGAGTCCGACTAATTGCAGTATTCAACGGCTGAGGCTCAACACTTCCGAATCTGCAGGCAGTGCTCGCGCCCTTCGACATCTGTCCTAAACGACTCGATGAAGCCGCCCTGGCGTTGCGTCACGAATACCGTCTTGCCGTCGCTGCCGCCGAAAGCGAGGTTGGTCGGCTCCTTGGCTTTTAGCGCGATCTCTCGGATGAGGCGGCCGTCTGGCGTGAGGACGGCGATGCTGCCCTTCAGGATGTGGGCGACGAACAGTCGCCCGCTGACATCGGTGCGCAGGCCGTCGATCGTGTTCGGCTCGAACTTGGTAATCAATTTGGGCTGCGTGAGCGCCTCGCCCTGGATCGCGTAGGACCAGATCTCGCCGCTGTTGGATTCGCCGACATAGAGCGTGCGGCCGTCGGGGCTGAGATCGATGCCGTTGGTCGTGCCCATGGCGCGCGGCGCGGTCATCGCAGAGCCCTGCATTGCGCCGTCGGGCCCCTTCGCGATGCGCCAGATGCGGCCGCTGCGCGCCTTGAAGGCCGGATCGCTCGCATAGATCGTGCCGTCGCGCGACAGCGTGATGTCGTTGGGCTGGCTCATCTCGTCGGTATGGAAGACGATCTGGGGTTCCGTGGTGCCGGGCGCGATGGCGAAGATGTTGTGGCGCTTGTAGTCGGCGATGAACATCGTGCCGGCGGCATCGATGCGAATGGCGTTGCCGATGCTGCCGTCGGGGAGCTCGGTGAATTTCTCGGAGGCGGCGGCTTCGGGCGCGAGCCTGCCGATGGTGCCGGGCTTGCCGAGATTGACGACGTAGAGATTGCCGTCGCGATCGACGGCGGGGCCCTCGATGCCGAAGGTGTATTCGCCTGAGGGCGTGAGCTGGGTGCTGTCAAACAGCTTTGGTGCGGCGAGGGCGGGGGCGGTTGCTAACACTAGCAGAGCGGCAGCTACGCGCGAGATGCGTAGGGTGGGCAAAGGCGCAAGGCGATAGTGGTGGCGTCCAGACGCGGTCTCGTGCGCGCCGTGCCCACCATCATTTGCACCGGCGCCGGCGGCCGGTGGGCACGCATCGCCTGCGGCGATTGCTTTGCCCACCCTACGCTTTGCGGGTGCGACGTGCTCCTTGTTGATGGCGGCGCCCGAGGCCACCCCCACCCCCGACCCCTCCCCGCAAGGGGGAGGGGAGCGCAGCGTGCGCTTGGGCACGACCGGTTTCAACTCGTTCAGAGCTTGGTCAGAGCGGCACCAGGAATTGTTGTTGGATGTAATAGCCATTGTCGTCCGTGCAGGTGCCGTTGAGGTAGGTGTCGGCGGGCCGGAAGAAACGGCTGAAGCCGGGCTTATTGACGGCAGACCTTTCGGTGACCACCACGACCTTGCCGAACGGGATATCGCCGCAGTCGCGGCCGTCCCGGGCGACAAACTTGCGATGCGGCGGGCCGCCGGGCTTGATCCGCATCCGCGTGCCTGGAACCATGCGCGCGACGAGGTCGTCGGCAACGTCAAGCAGCTTGGCGTAGCCTGGTTCCGTCTTGATGAGGTTGGCGCCCGGCGGCATCTGCCGTTCGGCGCCGAGGCCGCGCAGGCGCTGGCGGAGGCGGCCGGACTCGGGATCGCCGGGATAGATCCAGCCGTCCTGGGCGAGCATGAAGCGCAGCACGGCGCTGTCTTTGTCGCGCTCGGATTGGCCGAGCTTCAGGCCGAACTCCGAATGACAACCGCTGCAATGTTTCTCTACCAGGTTCTTTCGCACGGTCGTCAGACGCTGACGGCTCGCGGCATCATCCATCACGAAGGCGGCGAGCCGGTCGATCAACTGACTGCTCCTGATGTCGCAGGGCAGCGGCTCTGGCGCGGCCTCGCTGGTGCGATCGATGCGAATGACGGTCTGGTTCTTGTCCTCGACCAACCAGATCGCGCCGTCGTCAGCGATGGTCATGCCGACCGGCGCGCCCTGTGGGCGGATGCCGTTGACGCGGTGCCAGCCGGTGATGATCTCCTCGAAAGCGGCAGCGGGCGCGGGACCCGCCGACGTCCGGAAGGCGCGGGTCGGCTCGGCCGCGCAACTGACGTGATAGCGCACCGGCGGCGGGCTCACTTTCGGAAAGCCGCGATCGTCGACCTCATAGGCGAGCAGGCGACTGCCGGTGGGACGATAGCCGTGCAGGCCGACCAGCAGCTTGCCCTTGAGCTCGTCGAACCGCTCGCCCGTATAGTAGAGCATGCCGAGCGGCGCGCCATGCGGCGGCAGCAGCGACCAGGGCTGTTTGTAGAGCGCGGTCGTCCTGCAGAAATCTTTGAGGGCGCCCGACTGCAGCACGCGCTTGAACTCCGGACTCGGCGTGGCGAGATCGTAGCAATAGGGCCAGCCGTAATGGCGGCCTTGCTCGATCGCATTGATCTCCTCGTTCGGCGCAAAGACGTCCTGGAGATCGCGCCCGTTCTCACCTTGCAGGAAGGCGGTGCCGGGATCGGGAAAGCGCGGATGCAGCGCCAGCGCCATCGAGTTGCGGAGGCCGCGCGCGAACACCTCGTGAGGGGGATCGGCATCGCCTGATTTCAACGCGGGAAAGACGCCGCCTGCGGGCGGCGTGAACAGCCAGATGGCAGCGAGCGGCGAGGCGCCTTCGGCGGCCGTGCAACGGCCCGGTGCCGAGGATAGGCAGTTATCGCTGTGCGAGCCGACATTGACGAACAGCCGGCCGGTGCGGTCGAACGCGAAGGCCTTCAGTGGATGCGCGGTCTCGGTGACACGTGTGCCGTCCGGCAAGGTGAGCTTGCGTCCGGGAAGATTGCGGATGATCGTTTCGATGGTTGCCTTCGGATCGGGGGCGAGCGGGTCGAAGCGGAAGATCGATGTGTCGGTCGACGCGTAGATCTTGCCCTCGGGCCCGACTGCGAGGCCGAACGGATAGGACAGCCGTGTGATGACCTCGCGCAGGCGCTGGCCGGCAGGCGCTGCGGGATCGAGGATCAAAAGCCGCCCATCGTCATGGCCCCAGCCGCCCATGTCGGCCACCACGAACAGCTTTTGGCCGGGGATCTGCACGATGCTGCGCGGAAATTTCAGGCCATCCTCGCCGCTGGCGACGAGGCCGGCGCAGAATCCTGCCTTCATCTCGATCTGCAATCGCGGGAAGGCGAGGGGAGCCTCGCCGCAACTGGCGGTCCCGAGCGCGTAGCCGCTTCTGAGCGTCGTGTCCTCGGCGTGGCCGGGAGCTGCGCCGAGCAGCAGGGCCGTGACAAGTGCAAGCGTGAGAAGTGCAAGCGTGACAACTTCAGGCGTAACGACTGCAAGAATATGTCCAAACCGCCGCATGCGCCGATCCGCAATTGTCCTGCACGATGGCCGCGGTCAATGCGGAAGATGTTAGCGCACGACTCGCGGCGTCGGCAGGAAGAGCCTGCCTCGAGGATATGACCGATCGGCGCCCGGCAGCAAGCCTGCCCGGCTAGACCATGGCGGCGGTGATGGTATCGGCGTGGCTGCGGATGGCGCGGATTTCGGCTGCGCTGCGGCGTTCGAGATTGACGTACTGGTTGCGCATCCGGCCGTTATTGGCGAAGCGGCGGCGGTGCTTGGCGAGGAAGCTCCAATACAGCGTCGTGAATGGGCAGGCCTTGTCGCCGGTCGCCTGCTTCGGATCATAGCGGCAGTTGCGGCAGTGGTCGCTCATGCGGTCGATGTAGTGGCCCGAGGCCGCATAGGGCTTGGTGCCGACCACGCCGCCATCGCCATGCTGGCTCATGCCGAGCGTGTTGGGCAGCGACACCCAGTCGATCGCATCGTGAAACATCGACATGTGCCAGAGATGCACGTCGTGCGGCTTGACGCCGAGCAGCATCGCGAACAGGCCGAGCACCATCAGCCGCTCGATGTGATGCGCATAGGCGTGATCGATGGTGTGGCCGATCGCCTGCGACAGGCAGCGCATGTCGGTCTCGCCGGTCCAGTAGAACCGCGGCATCGGCAGAGTCGCCTCGAGCGCATTCTCCTCCGCATAATGCGGCATGCGCTGCCAGTAGATTCCGCGCACGAACTCGCGCCAGCCGATGATCTGGCGGACGAAGCCTTCGAGCGCATTGAGCGGCGCGTTACGGCTCTCGAGCGCGGCGTCGACCACCTCGCGCGGGTTGAGCATGTGCAGGTTCAGCGCGCCCGACAGCCGCGAATGATACAGGAACGGCTCGTCGGTCAGCATCGCGTCCTGATAGGTGCCGAACAGAGAGAGGCGCCAGCTAACGAAATCGTTGAGCTCGGTCAGCGCGTCGACGCGCGAGACCGGCAGGTCGAAGCGCTCGAGCTTGCCGGGGCTGTTGGAGAAGCGCTTGGCAACGAGCTTGATGACGTCCTGCGTGATCGCATCGGGCGCGTAGGAGCGCGGGACTGGGATCGGCGGCCGCGACTTGCCAAAGCCCTTGCGGTTCTCGGCGTCGAAATTCCAGCTGCCGCCGATCGGCCGGCCACTGTCGTCGAGCAGCAGCCCGGTCTTGCGCCGCATGGCGCGGTAGAACGTCTCCATGATCGGGCGCGGATGGCGCTCGGTGAAGGCGTCAAATTCGTCCGCGGTGCACAGGAAGTGGCGGTCGCGCCGGATGTCGGGACGCTGCGGCAGCTTGCCCAAGCTCTCGCGCACGCGGAAATCGCCGGGCTCCAGCACGATCGTCGCCTCGGGCTGCAGCAGAGCCTGATGGCGCGCGATCTCGCTGTCGAGCGCGCCGGTGTTGGCGGGATCGTCGAGCCGCACGTAGTGCACGTTGCGGCCGCGGGATTCGAGATCGGCATGGAAGTGGCGCATGGCGGCGAAGAAGAAGGCGATGCGCATCTTGTGCTGCGGCACATAGGTCGCTTCATCTGCAACCTCCATCTGCAGCACGACGTCCTGCGCCGGATCGAAGCCGTCGAACGCAGCGGAATCTGCATCGAGCTGGTCGCCGAGCACGACGACGAGATGCCTGATCTTGATAGGATGCGCCTTGGCCATGAAGCTGATCAGGCCGCTGCGGCTGGCAGGGCGGAGGCCTGGCCGAGGCAGTCCTTGCGCACCGTGACCAGGCTGCGATGCAGCCAGGTCTTGATGGTGCCGACCGGCACGCCGAACCGCTCCGACAACCGCGTCCGGCTTTCGCCCTCGAGATAAGCAAGTGCGAGCAGACGCCTGCGCTCCTCCGGCAGCCGCTTGAGCGCCTCGCGGGCGATCGGCTCCGCCTGCGCGTAGTCGAACTCGTCATCGGCCTCGGTCGCGGAGGGATCGGCGACCGTGAGCGCCTCATCGAGCTCCGAAGTCGGCACGCCGGTCGCACGCAGGCTGTCGATCGCGGTGTTGCGCATGATCGTGCACATCCACGTAATCGGCGACGCGCGCGCCGGATCGAAGCTCGCGGCGTGACGCCAGATCTTCACGTAGCCGTCCTGCAGGATGTCATCGAGGTCGGCCGAGGAGGGCAGCAGGGCACGCACGGTCTTGCGCATTTTCACACGGGTTGCAGCATGCAGCTCGGAAAAGGCCTGCTCGTCGCCGTCTCCCGCGCGCGCCAAAAGGCTGCTGAGATGCACGACGTAGCCCTTCTGATCCGTGCTTGCTGTCCGCATCCGTCTCCTCCATCCGCTTCCTTGTTCGAAACGGGGCAGGGCGTGATGCGGATCACCGTCACCATTCAGCCGACTTTGCCGGCAGGGCAACTGGCTGTTTGTCCAGACGAGCGAGTCCGTCTGGACGACCACGTGTCGATCACAACGATGGATGGTGAGATCAGAGCCGGACGAACGGGCTGATGATGCGGCCGAGCAGGCCGTGCATGCGCAGGTCGCCGGTCATGGCCACGAGGCAGAGGCAGGGGCCCTCGTCGCCGACGACAGGGCGATGATCGACCTCGTCGTCGCCATAGTCGAAATCGCCGGGGCCGTAATAGCCGCCGAGATGGCTGAAGCTGCCCTTCAGCACGCAGGTCAGCTCGTTGCCGGAATGGGTGTGCTCCAGCATCCGCGCGCCGGGCTCGGAGCGCAGCAGGAAGGCGCGCGACTTGCCGGCGCCGGACAGCATGATCGGGCGCATGCTGATGCCCGGCGCCACGCGGCGGCGCTTGCCGATCTTGTGACGCTTCACCATCTCGGGCAGGTCGGCGAGCTCCGGGTCAAGCTCGGAAACCTCACGGACCCGCGGTGCGAGCTGGGGGCGGCGGTCGATCCTCGTCATCAAGGCATCGAACGCGTCCGACGCCATTGCGACCGGCTCGGCAGCCTCGAACGCGGCGCCGGCGAGCTGCTCGATGGCGCGCACGAAGCGCCGGCAGCGTGGGCAGCCGGCGACATGGACGCCGACAACGAGCCGCTCGGCCTCGTCGAGCGTACCAGTGGCGAAGTCGGCCAACAGGTCTTCCGGCGGGTGATGGCTGATCGTCATGTCGCGTCGTCCAACAGGTCTCTCAGGCGATTCATCGCCAATCTGATTCGTGATTTGACCGTGCCGAGCGGCAGCCCGAGCACGGCCGCGATTTCCGAATGCGGTCGTTCCTCGATGAACGACAAGCGGATCACGGTGGATTGCTCCACCGACAATCTTTCGATCGCAGCCGCGACGCGTGTGGCGTCCTCGACACGCGACACGATCTGGTCGGCGGCGAGAGTCGGATCGGCTTCCTCGTCGAGCACGATCTCCTTGCTCAGCCGGCCCTCGCGGGTCGCCTTGCGGGCGGCGTCGATGCGCTGATTACGTGCGATGGTGAAGATCCAGGCCGCCGCGCCCGCCGTGGTCGGGTCGAATTGCGCCGCCTTGGTCCAGACCGACACCATCGTCGACTGGGCGATCTCCTCGGCCTCGTCGGGATTGCAGCCGGTCTTGATCAGGAAGCCTTTGATGCGCGGCGCGAAATGCTCGAACAGGGCCTTGAAAGCCTCGCGGTCGCCGCGCGCGGCGACACGTCCGATCAATTCCGCCCAGTCCACAGTTGCCTTCGGCCCTCTGCTCGCACTCGCCACGACACGGGCGCCTCCGCCCCGCGAAAATCTCTGGCGGGACGATGCCACGTTCCATGGCGCTAATCTAGCCGCTCTCAGTCGCGTGGTCATGATCCCCGGCACGCTTTTTCGATACCGGGGAACGCACGGGATGTCGGGCTGGATCACAACGAGCCTTAAGATTTTTCCCCGGACCCTCAATCCTTGAGGTCGGAGTTAACCATCGCCAGGAACTCCTGCCGGCTCATCGGATCGGTGCGGAAGCAGCCGAGCATGCGGCTGGTGGTGAGGTCGACCCCGTGCTTCTTGACCCCGCGCGAGCTGATGCAGTGGTGCGCCGCCTTGATCACGACCGCCACGCCCTCCGGCTGCAGCACCTCGTCGATGATGTTGGCGATCTCCGCCGTCATGCGCTCCTGAATCTGCAGCCGCGCCGCATAAGCCTCGACCACCCGGGCGAGCTTGGAGATGCCGACGACCCGGCTGCGCGGCACGTAGCCGACCCAGGCGCGGCCGATGATCGGCGCCATATGGTGCTCGCAATGGCTCTGGAACGGGATGTTCCGCAGCAGCACCATCTCGTCGTAACCGGCGGTCTCCTCGAAGGTCTTGCGGAGATAGTCTTCGGGGTTCTGGTCGTAGCCGGCGAAGTAGCTCTTGTAGGCGCGGGCGACGCGGGCCGGCGTCTCGGACAGGCCCTCGCGCGACGGATCCTCACCGATCCAGGTGAGGATGGTGCGGATGGCGTCCTCGACGTCGTCCTGGGTGACGGTGACGGGATCGCAGACGAAGGGGAGTTTCTTGGCTGTGTTGCGCACGGGGGCTCTCCGAAAGCAGGGAAACGGAACCCCTGCCGCCGTGGATCACCGCCCCGAGAAATTCACCGACGCGGCGATATTTCCCATCACTCGACGGCGTCGAGCGCCCGCCGGATCGTCCTGAACACCGCCTCGATCTGCTCCTCCGAGATGATCAAAGGCGGGGACAGCACCAGCGTGTCGCTGGAGCCGCGGATCAGCACGCCGTCCTCGAAGCAGCGATTGGCGCATTCGCTGCCGCGGGCGCCCGGCGCCCCGTCGCGCGGCTTGAGATCGATCGCCGCGAGCAGGCCGATATTCCTGATATCGATCACATGCGGGGCCTGTCTCAGCGCGTGGGCGGCCTTTTCCCACAACGGCGCGATCCGCCGGGCGCGTCCGAACAGATCCTGCTCTTGATAAACGTCGAGCGTCGCGAGCGCGGCGGCGCAGGCGAGCGGGTGAGCCGAATAGGTGTAGCCGTGAAACAGCTCGATCCCCGCCGGGCCGCTCATCATCGCGTCGTGGATGTCGCGATCGACGATCACGCCGCCCATCGGCACGGCACCATTGGTCATGCCCTTGGCGCAGGTGATGATGTCGGGGATCACGCCAAAGGCATTGGCGGCGAAGGCCGCGCCGACCCGGCCGAAGCCGGTGATGACCTCGTCGAAGATCAGCAGGATGCCATGGCGGGTGCAGATCTCGCGCAGCCGCTCGAGATAGCCGACCGGCGGCGGCAGCACGCCGCCCGAGCCGGTGACCGGCTCGACGATGACGGCGGCCACGGTCGAGGGATCGTGCAGGGCCAGCAGCTTCTCGAGCTCGTCGGCGAAATGGACGCCCCATTGCGGCTGGCCACGCGAGAACGCGGCGCGCTCGGGATCGTGGGTATGCGGCAGATGATCGATCTCGGGCAACAGAGGCCCGAAGTCGCGGCGATGGCGCGACAGGCCGCTGACCGACAACCCGCCCCAGCCCATGCCGTGATAGGCGCGGGCGCGGCTGATGAAGCGGATGCGCTCGCCCTGGCCGCGCGCGCGGTGATAGGCGCGGGCGATCTTCAGCGCGGTGTCGACGGACTCCGATCCGGAGTTGGTGAAGAACACATGATCGAGGCCGTCAGGCGCGATCGCGGCAATGCGCGCCGCAAGCTCGAACGCGGCCGGATGGCTCATTTGGAACGATGAGACGAAATCCAGCTTGGCGGCCTGCGCCTGGATCGCCTCGACGATGTGTCGCTGACCGTGACCGGCGTTGACGCACCACAGCCCGGCCATCGCATCGAGCACGCGACTGCCGTCCGGCTTGACGTAGTGCATGCCTTCTGCGGCGACGAACAGGCGTGGGTTGGTCTTGAACTGCCGGTTCGGCGTGAACGGCATCCAGAACGAATTCAGCTCCGCGTCGCTGAGCACGAGATCTGCGGGGACGGAAGAGGCGGCGGTCATGGGGACACTCCGGAACGAGCAGCTCTAGTTGTGATCATCATGTGGATTTCCGGCCATTGCCGGGCGGCCGCCGGAGCGCGGCGGCGCTTTCGAGATGCCGCCGCAACAATTCGGCGGCGCGTTGCCGGTCGCCGCCCTCGATCTGGTCGAGGATTGCGAGGTGCTCGCGGCAGTTCACCACGACGCGCTCATGGCCGAACGCCCAGTCGTAGTTGGCGAAGCGGCGCAGCCGGTTCTGCTGCTGCACCGACACCAGCAGGAAGCGATTGCCCGAGGCCGCGGCCAGACCTTCATGGAATTCAGCGTTCATCTCGAACAGCGCGATGCTCGCGGTCTCGCTCCAGCGCGCCTCGAGCATCGCCTGATGCTGATGTCGCATCTCGGCGGCCCATGCGGGATCGAGCCGGAAGCTCGGCTCGAGCAGGCCGGCCGGCTCGACGACCAGCCGAAAGCGGTAGCTTTCGGCGCGCGCGTCGGCGTCGGCGAGGCTGGGCTCGAAACGCCAGCCATGTCCGGGCTTGCGCTGGACGGCGGCGACCTCCGCGAGCTTGGCGAGCACCCGCTGCACCAGTGGGCGCGTCGCCTGGTAGCGCTGCATCAGGTCGCGCTCGGAGACGTCGAGCGGCAGACGCCCGGCGCGGCGATCCCGGGCGATCGCCAGGAAGAGTTGCTCGGTCTGCTCCGGTGCAGGCTTGGCCGGGGTCTTGCCGGGGGCAGGCGGTGCGTCAGCGACGAAATAGCCGCGTAACGCACCGCGCCGGATCAAGCGTTTCGATGCGAGCAGCTTGAGCGCGGCGCGCACCGGCGTGCGCGACACCTGCAGGCGCTCGGCCAGCGCGACCTCGGCGAGGCGCGTGCCCGGCGGCATCCCGTCGTTGCTGATCAGCTCGAGAATGTCCGCCGACAGCTGCTGCTGCAGCCTACTCGGCGTCATGCGCGAGGGGCGTGAAGATTTTTGTTTCATGTCATCACAAAATACATTACGGTTCCGAGGAAGGCAAAGGGAAGTTGCGTAAAGGAAGCTCGCGACAGTGATGATCGAACCGTTTCCCCTGATCGAAATCTCCGGTGCGCCGTACCAGCGGGGCGTTCAATATGGCCAGCAGGCGGTAGCCCGCATCCGCAAGGGCACGACGCATTACCTGTCGCAGCTGAGGGAGCTTTCGCTCGATGCAGCCGGCGTCGCCGCGCTGGTCCGCGACTATCTGCCGGTCATCGAGCAGTTCGAGCCTGCTTATGTCGAGGAGATGCGCGGCATAGCCGCGGGCGCCGACGTGCCGTTCGAAGACATCGCGCTGCTCAATGCACGGACCGAGATTCTCAAGCTGGCGCGGCCCGAGGTGCGGGCGCGACTGAAGACGCCGGACGAGCCCGATGGCTGCACCGGCGTCGTCGTATTGCCCGTGGCGACCGCTCATCGGCGTCTCATTCACGCGCAGAACTGGGACTGGAAGCGCGAATGCGTCGAGACCGCCGTGGTGCTGCGGGTGCGCCGTGATGACGGTCCGGATCTCCTGACCTTCACCGAGGCGGGCGCACTGGGGCGCTCCGGTTTCAACGCGATCGGCGTCGCCATCACCGCCAACTACCTCGAATCCGATCGCGACTATCGCGAGGTCGGGGTGCCCCTGGCGCTGATCCGCCGCAAGGTGCTGGAGAGCGAGCATGTCGCGCTCGCTATGCGCGCGGTGTATTGCACGAAGAAGTCCGCCGCCAACAACATGATCGTCAGCCATTGCGACGGCGTCGCAATCGACTTCGAATGCGCGCCCGATGAGACCTTCCAGGTGCATCCGGAGCGGGGACTGCTGGTGCATGCCAATCATTTCGTCAGCCCAGTGGCGCTGTCGAAGCTCAAGGACACCGGCATCGCCAACACACCCTGCAGCCTCTATCGCGACATTCGCGTCCGCGATCTCTTGCAGCCCCAGATCGGCGCCATCACCAAGGATGCGGTGAAAGCGGCGCTGTTCGACAATTTCGCCGATCCCTGGTCGGTGTGCCGCCCGCCGCGGCGCAATCTCAGCAACAATCTCAGCGCCACCGTTGCGATGATCGTGATGGAGCCGGCCGAGGGGCTGATGGAGGTCGCGCCATTGCCGGCGCTGAACAAGCAGTTCACCAGCTACAAGCTCGACATGGCCTTGGGCGCGGACCGCGCCACAGTCGCATTGGCGTCGTGATGCGGGCGATCCGGCGCGCCCCCTTGGTGCTGGTCGGCGTCGTATCCGCTGCGCTGCTGGCCGGCCCGTCCGGTGCGGGCGCGGAGACGCTGCTGCGTACGCGCCTCAATGCCGATATCCGCTCGACCGATCCCGGCACCAACCGCGACGCCAACACCGACGGCGTGATCGCCCATGTCGTCGAGGGCCTCGTCGCCTTCCGTGACGATACCTCGGTCGGTCCCATGCTCGCGGAGAGCTGGACGGTCTCGGAGGACGGCAAGAGCTACACATTCAAGCTGCGTCCGGGCGTCAAATTCCACAACGGCGCGACGATGTCCGCCGATGACGTGGTCTGGTCGCTGAAGCGCTGGCTCGATCCCGCCACGCAATGGCGCTGCCTGTCGGAGTTCGGTCCGAGCGGCATTGCCCGTATCGAGAGGATCGAGGCCGTCGATGCGCAGACCGTCACGATCACGCTCGATCAGCCGACGGCGCTGTTCCTGCCGACGCTGGCGCGGCCCGACTGCGGGCAGACCGCGATTATTCACCGTGACTCCGTCGGCGCCGACGGCAAATGGATTGCGCCGGTCGGCACCGGCCCGTTCAAGCTCGGCGAGTGGAAGCGCGGCCAATATGTCGATGTCGTCAAGTTCGACGGCTACGTATCGCGAAGCGAGCCGCGCACCGGCCTGACCGGCGCCAAGACGGCTGCGGTCGACCGCGTGCGCTTCAACGTCATTCCGGACAGCGCCGCCGCCAAGGCCGGTCTGCTCTCGGGCGCGCTCGACGTCATCATGAGTCTGTCGATCCCCGACATGGACGATTTGAAGACGCGGCCCGAGGTGCAGCTCAGCATCACGCCCTCGCTCAGCATGACCGGGCTTCTGCTCCAGACCCGCGATCCGCTGCTCCAGGACGTCCGTATCCGGCGTGCGCTGGCGCTCGCGCTCGACATGCCGCAGATCGTGGATGTCGTGATGGAGGGCACCGCGCGGGCAAACAATTCGGCGCTGCCGATCGGCAGTCCATTCCACGGCAGCGTACAGGGACAGGGCTATCAGCAGGATCTCACCGAGGTGAAGAAGCTGCTCGCTGCTGCCGGCTATCGCGGCCAGCCGATCAAGCTGATCACCAACAAGCGCTACAGCTTCGTGTTCGATGCCGCGGTGCTGGCGCAGGAGATGGCGCGTGCCGCCGGGATCAATATCGAGCTCGAGGTGCTGGACTGGGCGGCGCAGCTCGACCGCTACAATCGCGGCGACTACCAGGCGATGGCATTTATCTATTCGGCACGGCTCGATCCGTCCTTGAGCTTCGAGATGCTGATGGGACCGAAGGCGACGCAGCCGCGCAAGGTATGGGACAATGCCGAGGCTCAGGAGATGCTGCGTCAGTCGATGCTTACATCCGATCCCGCCAAACGCCAGGCGCTCTTCGATGAGATGCACCGGCGCTTCATCGCCGACGTGCCGATGATCGTGCTGTTCAACGGCTCCGAGCTCACCGCGCTGCGCAAGGCGGTGAAGGGCTACGCCGGCTGGCTGTTCCCGCAGGCGCGGTTCTGGGGCGTGAGCCTGCAGCCCTGAGCCCGGAGTCCGTCCACGATGCTCGCTTATCTGCTGCGCCGCCTGGTCACGACGATCCCGACGCTCCTGATCGTGGCCATCGCGGTCTTCCTGCTGGTGCGCCTGATCCCCGGCGATCCCGTCCAGGTCATGCTGGGCGATGCGGCCGATCCGGCGCAAGCCGCGGCTTTGAAGCAGCAGCTCGGACTTGACCGTCCGATTCCTGTTCAGTTCCTGTACTGGCTGGAGCGACTCGCGGTCGGCGATCTCGGCCATTCCATCACCAATGGCCTGCCGGTGCTGCCGCTGATCCTGGAGCGGTTCCAGGTCAGCGCGGTGATCGTGCTGATCGCCGTCGCCATCGCGGCCTGCATTGCGGTGCCTGCCGGGCTGATCGCGGCATGGCGGCAGAACACCGCAATCGATCTCGTCATCGTCGGCAGCGCCACGCTGCTGCTGTCGATCCCGAGCTTCTGGCTCGGTCTGCTGCTGCTGCTGTTGTTCGGTCTCAGGCTGAAATGGCTGCCGGTCGTCGGCTATGTCCCGTTCTCGGAGAGCTTCGTCGGCGCCGCGCTGTTCATGGTGCTGCCGATCGCTACGCTGGCGATGATCGAGGTCGGCGTGCTCACGCGCATGGCCCGCGCCGCCTCGATCGAGGTGCTGCGGCTGGACTACGTCACCCATGCCCGCGCCAAGGGCGTGCCGGAATGGCGGGTGCTGGCGCGCCACGTGCTGCCGAATGCCTTTGCGCCGACCTGGACCTTGATCGGGCTGGTGCTCGGGCATCTGCTCGGCGGCATCGCGGTGATCGAGACGGTGTTCACTCTGCCCGGCCTTGGCCGCCTGCTGGTGGATTCGATCTTCGCGCGGGACTATCCGGTGGTGCAGGGCTGCCTGTTGTTCACCGCGCTGATCTACGTCGCCGTCAACCTGATCGTCGATCTCTGTTATCCGCTGTTCGATCCCCGGGTGGCCGTCGCATGAGGATCAGGGCCAATACGGCGATTGGTGGCGTCCTGATCGCGCTGCTTGGCGGTGCCGCGCTCGGCGCGGTGGTGTGGACGCCGTTTGATCCGCTGCGCGTCAATCTGCGCGCGCGATTGCAGCCGCCGTCCTGGCAGCATTGGTTCGGCACCGACGAGTTCGGCAGGGACGTGCTGAGCCGCATCATGGCCGGGGCCTCGACGAGCGTGCTCGTGGCGCTGGCGACGGTCGTGCTCGCGGTGACCGTCGGAATCCTGGTCGGCAGCATCAGCGGTTATTGGCGCGGCTGGACCGATCGCCTGATCATGGCGGTCAATGACGCACTGCTGGCATTCCCCGGCATCCTGCTGGCGCTCGGTGTGATGATCGTGATCGGGGCCAACACATTCGGCCTCGTGCTCGCGCTGGCGCTCGCCTACATGCCGTCGGTGGCGCGCGTGGTCCGCGGCACCGTGCTGTCGATCCGCGAGAAGGAGTATATCGAGGCATCGCGCGTGCTCGGCAACTCCGAGCTCTATTCGCTGCTGCGCCACGTGCTGCCCAATGCCGTGGCGCCGGTGGCGGTGCTCGCCACCAGCATGTTCGGCTGGGTGCTGCTGGCGGAGAGCGCGCTGAGCTTCCTCGGCCTCGGCGTGCCGCCGCCGGCGCCGAGCTGGGGCAACATGCTCGCCGGCAGCCGGCCCTATATGGAGAACGCGGCCTGGCTGAGCATTGCGCCCGGCCTGTGCATTGCGCTGACCTTGCTCGGCATCAATCTGCTTGGCGACTCCTTGCGCGATCGCCTCGACCCGCGGATGGCGCAGCGATGAGCGGGCCGTTGCTTCAGATCGAGGGCCTGGGCATCGGGACCGCCGCTGGCGCGCCGATCGTCCATGAGGTGTCGTTCGAGATCGGCCGCGGCGAGTTCGTCGCCGTCGTCGGCGAGTCCGGCAGCGGCAAGACCGCGGCGGCACGCGCCGTGCTCGGCCTTCTGCCTGCCGGCCTGGTGCGCAGCCAGGGACGTATCCTGCTCGATGGCGAGGATCTGACGGCGCTGTCGCCGCGGAGGCTGCGCGCGCTGCGTGGACCCGTGATGGGCATGGTGTTCCAGGAGCCGATGGTCTCGCTCAATCCAGCGCTCACGATCGGCGCGCAGATGATGGAAGGACTGTTGCTGCACGAGCGCCTCGGGCGCAACGAGGCGCGCCGCCGCTGCCTCGACATGCTGGCGCGGGTGCAGATCCGCGATCCCCTGAAGACGTTCGACGCCTATCCCCACGAATTCTCCGGCGGCATGCGCCAGCGCATCATGCTGGCCTCGGTGATGCTGCTGCGGCCGAAGCTCCTGATCGCCGACGAGCCGACGACGGCGCTGGACACGCTGACGCAGCGCGAGGTGCTGGATCTGATGGTCGCCCTGGCACGCGATCACGGCACCGCGGTCATGCTGATCACGCACAATCTCGGCCTGGTCGCGCGCTATGCGCAGCGCGCCGTCGTGCTGTGTCGCGGCCGGCTGGTCGAGACCGGCACGGCGCAGCAGATCCTCACGGCACCGCGCGAGACCTATACGCGCGAGCTGGTCGAGGCGTTGCCGCGCCGCGCGGCCGCCCGAGCCGTCCCTGAAGCGACCGAGGTCGTGATGGCCGTCCGCGGTCTGAAGGTGGCGTTTGCCGGCCGGCAGCGGCTGTTTCGCCGTGACCCGGGCTTGATGGCGGTGGACGGTGTCGATCTCACCATCCGCGCCGGCGAGACTGTGGCGGTCGTCGGCGGCAGCGGCTCGGGCAAGACCACGCTCGGCCGCGCGATGCTGCGGCTGTTGCCGCTCGCGACCGGCGAGGTGCGCTTCCTCGGCCGCGAGGTGACGGCGGCGATCGACCAGGATTTCCGCCTTGCTGCGCAGCTGGTGTTCCAGGACCCGTATTCCTCGCTCGATCCGCGCATGCGCATCGGCGACATCGTCGCCGAGCCGCTCCGTCACACCGCGCTCACGGCGGCCGAGCGGGCGAACCGCGTGACGGAGATGCTGGAGGAGGTCGGCCTGTCAGGCCTGTCGCAGCGCTGGCCGCATGAATTGTCGGGCGGGCAGCGCCAGCGCGTGGCGATTGCGCGGGCGATCATCCGCCGGCCGGCCTTCGTGGTGGCCGACGAGCCGGTGTCGGCGCTGGACATGACGATCCAGGCGCAGGTGCTCAAGCTGTTCGAGCGGCTGCAGGCGCAATATGGCTTTGCCTGCCTGTTCATCAGCCACGATCTCGCCGCCGTGGAGCAGATCGCCGACCGCGTGGTGGTGATGCAAGCTGGACGGATCGTCGAGCAGGGGAGCCGCGACGACGTGTTCGACCGGCCGCAGCACGCCTACACCAAGGCGCTGCTCGCGGCCGCGCCGATCATCGCGTTCACTGATCCGGCCGCCGTGCCCGCCTGACAGGAGGCTAGCGCTCAGCTCGCCTTGCGCAGCCGCGCCTCGGCCGACGGGCCCGAGCGCAGGTTCTGGAAGAACTTCTCCACCTCCTGGGCCAGCGTCTGCGCGGTCGAGCTCAGGTCGCCCGAGGCGGACAGCACCGAGGCGGCGGCCGTCGAGGTCTCGCCGATGGCGTCGCGCAGCGAGCCGATGTTCATGACCAGCGTCTGATTGCCCTGCGCGGTCGACTGCGCATTGACCGAGATCTCGCGCGTGGCCTGATCCTGCTGCTGGATGGCATTGGAGATGTTGGTGGTGATCTCGTTGATGCCGCGCACGGCATCGCCGATCTCGCGGACGGCATCGACCGCGGTCTTGGTCGAGGCCTGGATCAGGCCGACATTCTGGCTGATCTCCTCGGTGGCCTTGGCGGTCTGCCCGGCCAGCGCCTTGACCTCGTGGGCGACGACGGCGAAGCCGCGGCCGGCCTCGCCGGCGCGGGCGGCCTCGATGGTGGCGTTCAGCGCCAGCAGGTTGGTCTGCTCGGCGATGGTCTGGATCAGCGTCAGCACGCCGTCGATGCGCTGGGTGGCGGCGGCGAGGCCCTCGATCTCGGTGATCGACTTCTCGGTGCGCTGCCCGGTCTGCGCGACGGCGCCGGCGGATTGCTGGATCTGGCGGCCGATCTCCTCGACCGATGTCGACAATTCCTCCGCGGCGCTGGCGACGGCGGAGACGTTGGTCGAGGCCTGCGACGTCGCGCCGGCGGCCGTGACGGCCCGCTCGTTGGCATCCGAGGTGAGGCGCGTGATCGTCTCGGCGGTGTGGCGCATCGCCGCCGCGTTCTCGGTGACCGTGCGCATCACGCTGCCGATCGCGGTGCGAAACTCCTCGACGGCGGCCTCGATGTGGCGGGCGCGGGCCTCGCGGATCTCCGAATCCTGCGAGACCTGATTGTTGAGGTCGCGGTTGCGCGCCATCGCCTGCTGGAACACGCCGATGGCGCGGGCGAGCTCGCCGACCTCGTCGGCGCGGCCGGCATGCGGCACCTCGACGTTCTCGGCGCCGGTGGCGACCTGGCGGATGGTGTCGGTAATCTGCGACAGCGGACGCGCGATCGAGCGGGCGATGATGACGACGCCGGCGACGACGAGCAGCAGCATCACGCCGCCGAGCAAAGTGAGCACCAGCGAGAGCTTGCGGTTGATCTCGGTGTCCTCACCGATCTTGCGGCCGCGCTCCAGATAGACCTTGGACAGCTCGTCGAGGTCCTTGTTCAACGCGGAGCGGACCGAACGGTTGGCGTCGTTGTCGCCCCATTCACGTCCCGCAGCGGGGCTGATCTCGTTGGCGCGGCGAACCAGCTCCTTGCGGAAGTCGACGAACTGCTCGATGCGCTTCTTGAAGGTCGCAAATTGCTGCGCATCGTCCGCCTGCACGATGGACTGCCATTTGTCGACGACCTTGATGATCTCGGCGTTGAATTTGAGCAGGCCCTCGCCGTATCGTTTGACGACGGCGGGATCGGTCGACATGTAGATGCCGCGCGACTCCATGACCACCGCGTAGACCAGGCCGTTGACCAGTTGCACGTTGAGGGCTGCGAGATTCGCCGTCTCGATCGCCTTGGTGAGCTCGGCCGAGCGCCGCGAATTGTAGTCCGACAACCAGGTGATCGCGGCGGTCAAGAGCGCGAACAGCGCGAAGATCGCGTAGAGCTTGACTGCGATGGAATGCCGGGTGGCCGTCTTCGTTGACGTCGGACGGGAGGTCATGAGGTGGGATACCGCAGAGTTGGACGACGACGCAGGACGATTGATCGTTAATAGTTATGCAAAAGCTTCATGGAGAAAGCGTTAAGTGGGAGTTGTCAGTGTGATGCAACCCCTGCTTACTTTGCTTTGTTTTTCAATTGATTAGTAGCCCGCTGCGATGCGGCCGAGACAGGGCGGCTTCCGTTGGACTACGGATTGGAATTGGAGGTCGCGGGTAGCCTGCTGCCTTGCAATGGCATTGCGCATCGGCTTGCCCATGAGGCGTGATTTGGTGAGCCTCCGGTGCTTCGAGCGGCGCAGGACTGCGTCGCATCAGCGGCGATCGCCACGTCGGCGGCAGAGCGGACGTGAGAAGCTGGAACTTCGGGCGGTCCTCGTGAAAAGGTCGTGCTGAGCCGCGCCTGTCTGCCGCATCCGCCCATGGCTCAACTTTTCCGGAAGGGGTAGCGGAGGTCTGTCTCTCGCCGTAAGGTAACGGAATAGCATTTTGTTGCGAGGACCGTCGAATGAGATTCGAAGGCATCGAAACGACACGCCGCATCCTTTGTGTGTTTCCCCGCTACACGTCCTCGTTCGGAACTTTCGAGCACGCCTATCCGCTCACCGACGGCGTCCAGGCCTTCATGCCGCCGCAGGGGCTCCTGCTGATCGCGGCCTATCTTCCGAGCTCCTGGCAGGTTCGCTTCATCGACGAGAACATCCGCCCCGCGACAGCAGAGGATTTTGCCTGGGCGGAAGCTGTCTTCGTCAGCGGTATGCACATCCAGCGTCAGCAGATGAACGACATCTGCCAGCGCGCGCATGCGTTCGGTCTGCCGGTCGCGCTCGGCGGGCCCTCGGTCAGCGCCTGTCCCGATTATTATCCGAGCTTCGACTATCTGCATGTCGGCGAGCTCGGCGATGCGACCGATGAGCTGATCAGGCGCCTGGCGCGCGATCCGTCGCGGCCGGCCGAGCAGGTGGTGCTGCGCACCGGCGAGCGCGTGGCGATGACGGACTTTCCGGTCCCGGCCTATGAGCTCGCCGAGGTCAGGAAGTACTTCCTCGGCAGTATCCAATATTCCAGCGGCTGTCCCTACCAGTGCGAGTTCTGCGACATCCCCGGCCTCTATGGCCGCAATCCGCGGATCAAGTCGCCGCAGCAGATCATTGCCGAGCTCGACAAGCTCAGGGAATGCGGCGTCACCGGCTCGGTGTATTTCGTCGACGATAATTTCATCGGCAACCGCAAGGCGGCGATGGACCTGCTGCCGCATCTGATCGAATGGCAGAAGCGCACCGGCTATGTGATCCGGCTCGCCTGCGAGGCGACGCTCAACATCGCCAAGCGGCCCGAGATTCTCGAGAAGATGCGCGATGCCTATTTCATCACCATCTTCTGCGGCATCGAGACGCCCGATCCCGAGGCGCTGACGGCGATGCAGAAGGACCACAACATGATGGTGCCGATCCTGGAGGGGATCAGGACCATCAACAGCTACGGCATGGAGGTGGTCTCCGGCATCATCATGGGGCTCGATACCGACACGCCGCAGACCGCGGACGCGCTGCTGCAATTCGTCGAGGAGAGCCGGATCCCGCTGCTCACGATCAATCTGCTGCAGGCGCTGCCGAAAACGCCGCTGTGGGACCGGCTGGAGCGCGAGGGCCGGCTGGTGCAGGACGACAGCCGCGATTCCAACGTCAAGTTCCTGATGCCCTATGACGAGGTGGTCACCGCCTGGCGGCGCTGCATGGAGGTGGCCTACGAGCCGGAGCGGCTGTTCGCGCGCTTCAAGCATCAATGCGACAACACCTATTCCAACCGCATCAAGGTGCCGGTCAGCGACGAGATGAAGAGCTGGTCGAATATCAGGCGCGGCCTCGTCATGATGGGAAAGATCTTTTGGAAGGTCGGCGTGCTCGGCGACTACAAGCGGCCGTTCTGGCGCTTCGCCTGGAGCCAGCTGAGGCGGGGGGAGATCGAGAACTTCATCGCGGTCGCGTTGATCGCCCATCACCTGATCATGTTCGCCCGCGCCGCCTCCCGCGGTCACCAGAACGCCTCGAACTACTCGATCAGGCTCCGCGAGGCCGCCGTTCCCGCCGGGTGACCGCCGCGCGTCCGCGAGCCACGGAGCCGCGGCGCGGAGCTTGGAGCAGGGGCGGCGCCAAATCGTACCTGTCGGGATCATTGAGCTTGTCAGGAGTCGGGCGGCCCTCTGGAGCCGCCCGAACCCTTTTCAAGCAGGACAGAATCGTGGCGTCATCGCATTCCGTGCGGGCTCTCCGTCTTGTGTGGCTCGCATGGTTGCGGGCGGGCCGTGAACCCTGCTAGACCCCCCGACAAATTTCTGCGTGTTTTCAAGGATTAGCTTCGGCTGCGGGCCACAATGCGGTCATGTCAGCTTCGCTGAGCGGCCTTATTTCTGCCCTATGCGCTCAAGGCCCCCCGAATGGGGCCGCGCCGTAACCACTGGACCCCCCGTATGCTGGAAGTCAGGCACGACAACGAAGTCCATGTCGAGAAGGTCGAGCAGCGGCCGGCCGACAGCATCGCCTTCGGGCTGGAGCGCATCGGCCTCCTGGCGGTCAAGGTGCCGGTGCTGTCCTGCATCGTCCTGCTGCTGCTGATCGTGGCCGCCGTGTTCGGCATCAAGCGCATCCAGATCGACGATTCGCTGAGCCAGCTGTTCCGGTCCGACAGCAAGGAATTCCACCAGTACGAGGAGGTCACGAAGAAGTTCCCGGCCGAGGAGTTCGACGTCCTCGTCGTGGTCGAGGGCAAGACGCTGCTGACCCGGCCGAACCTCGAGAAGCTCCGCGACTTCGTCACCGACCTGCAACTCGTGGAGGGCACTCGCGGCCTGGTGTCGCTGTTCTCGGCCCGTCAGGCGCCGGCCCCCGGCAAGCTGCCGGCGGCGCTGTTTCCCTCCGAGCTGCCGGAGGGCGAGGCCTATGACAAGTTCATCGAGACGGTGAAGTCCAACGAGATCATCCGCGGCAAGCTGCTGTCCGAGGACGGCACGCTCGCTCTGATCGTGCTGTCGCTCGAGCCCAAGGTGGTCGCCTCCAACGATCTCGGCAAGGTCGTGGGCGACATCCGCAAGCTCATGACCGACGACCTCGGCGACACCGGCCTGAACGTGCAGCTCTCCGGCGTCCCGGTCATGCAGCTCGAGATCCGCAACGCGGTCGAGCGCGACGGGCTGACCTACAACGTGCTCGGCATTCTCGCCGGCTGCATCATCGCCATCATCTTCTTCCGCAAGGTCTCCTTCATGATCGCGGCGGCGTTTCCGCCGCTGATCGCGATCCTGCTCGCGCTCGGTGCGCTCGGCTGGGCGAACTTCAATCTCAACATGTTCCTGAACGTGATGACGCCGCTCATCATGGTCATCAGCTTCTCCGACTCGATGCAGCTCACCTTCGCCGCGCGCGACCGCCTGATCGCGGGGCAGGACAAGGTGACGGCGTTCAAGAACGCCGTGCTGGTCGTCGGCCCCGCCTGCGTGCTGACCCACGCCACCGCGGGCATTTCCTTCATCGCCCTGCAGTTCTCCGACAGCGACCTGATCCGCAAGTTCGGCGAGGCGGGGCTCGCCGCCACCATCATCGCGCTGCTCGCCGTGCTCTCGCTGGTGCCGGTGTTCGGCGTGCTTTTGGTGCGCAACGAGAAGACGTTCGCGGTCAAATTCCAGGGGGCCGACGCCGGCGTGCAGGCGCTGCGTAATTTCTGCTACTGGATCGCGGTGCGCATGGTCGGCCGTCCCGGCCTGTTCAGCCTGATCGCGGTGATCTTCGTCGGCGGCCTCGCGGTGATCTATGCCGGCCTGGAGCCGCGCTACCGCCTTGCCGACCAGGTGCCGGACAAGCAGCAGGCGGTCGCGGCCAGCGATCGGCTCGATGCCAAGCTGACCGGCGCCAATCCGGTCAACGTGCTCATCCAATTCCCCAAGGGCGCCTCGCTCTACGCGCCGGAGACCCTGCAGACCATTGCCGACGTCCACGCCACGGTCGAGAAGACCGCGGGCGTCGGCAATGTCTGGTCGGTCGAGACGCTCAGGCGTTGGCTGGCCGAGAAGGCGCAGTCGTCCGACACAGCGACCCTGCAGGAGTACGTCAACCTGATCCCCGAGCACCTGGTGCGCCGCTTCATCGACAAGGAGCAGGACGCCGTTGTCGTCGCGGGGCGCGTGCCCGATCTCGACTCCAGCCAGCTGCTGCCGGTGGTCGACAAGCTCGACCGCGAGCTCGATGCGGTCAGGAAGAAGCATCCGGGCTACGAGGTCGCGGTGACCGGTCTTGCCGCCATCGCCGCGCGCAACTC
Source organism: Bradyrhizobium sp. USDA 4353 (assembly GCF_054063215.1). Lineage (NCBI taxonomy): Bacteria > Pseudomonadati > Pseudomonadota > Alphaproteobacteria > Hyphomicrobiales > Nitrobacteraceae > Bradyrhizobium > Bradyrhizobium sp. USDA 4353. Next base: position 6,531,004 of record NZ_JBSSGB010000001.1, on the reverse strand, counting down.
GGCCAGCATGATCCAGAAGCTCAACCACGGCCTGACCATCGAATTCGCCCTGGTGGCGATGTTCATCGGCCTCGCCTTCCGCTCCTGGGTGGTGATGCTGGCCTGCATCCTGCCCGGCATCTTTCCGGTGGTGATGTCCGGCACCTTGCTGTGGGCGATGGGGGAGGGGCTCCAATTCGCCAGCGTCGTGGCGCTGACCGTCTCGTTCGGGCTCGGTCTGTCGGCGACCATTCACTTCCTGAACCGGCTGCGCATGGAGAGCGCGCCCGGAGTCAGCGCCGCGGTCGCGGTGGAGCGTGCCACGGTGCTGGTCGGCCCGGCGCTGATCCTCACCACGGTGGTGCTGGCCTGTGGCCTCGTCGTCACCGTGTTCTCGGACCTGCCGTCGCTGCGGCTGTTCGGCTGGCTGAGCGCGTTCTCGATGGTGGCCGCGCTGTTTGCGGACCTGTTTATCCTGCGGCCGACCGCGATGTTCCTGATCAACCTGTCGCAGAAGCTGAAGCGCAAGCCGGTGTGAGGGGAGGGGCTTGTCCAAGCCCCACCCCCAACTGTCATCGCCCGACCCGTCTAAGCCTTTTGGCTTCGGGGCGGCCACGAACCGAAAGGCGTGCCGGAGCCTTAAAGGGCCTCGGTAGCGGCGAGCAACGACGGCCGCCCGAAGATGTAGGTTATCGCGACAGTTGATGCTTGAATTGCAACTATTGAGTGCGATATGCAATTTGAGATAGAATTCGACTTTCAACCATAGTGAGAATCACCTACTCCAGTAGGGCCGCTGGAGTAACTTGCAACAATGAGCCGCCGTGAGCGTCGAGCGTCGCATACGCCTGCGAAGCCCAAACCTGTTCGACCCGATAGTGCTGCGATCTTGTATGAGACAGCCTTACGCGAGATCGCGAATGGGCGCCATGCGGACGCCGAGGGCTGTTGCCATTTGGCGCTTGCGATCGACGGAGGGCATGCGCCGACACTCAACCTGCTGAGTATCCTTGCCCTGCAGGCTGGGCACCATGATGCCGCGCTCCAGTGGGTATCCCGCGCGATCCAGCAGGATGTTCAGCCGCAATACCTCCTGACCCTTGGTACGGTGCTGCAGGTCCAGGGACGCTCTGATGAGGTGATCAAGGTCTTCGACAAGGCACGGACGCTCGGTCTTGAAAGCCCCGATCTGTGGATGCTGAGGGGCAATGCCCTCGTTGCTCTGCAGCAGCTGGCAGACGCTGTCCTGAGCTTCCAACGCGTGCTGGAGCTGAATCCGCAGAATTGGGATGCCGCAAACCAGTGCGGCATCACGCTTCAACGGTTGGGGCGCCTCGACGAAGCGCTCGCTTATCTCGACCTGAGCGACGCTTTGCGGCCCAATCATGTGCCAACTCTCTTGATGCGTGGTGCGCTTCTGAACGCCCTGAAGCGCTTCGATGAGGCTCTGTCGATCTGTCAGCGAGCTCACGCGATCGAGCCTGGTAACTCCGATATCTGCGTCAAGACGGGCATTGTCTTGCGCACGATGCGGAGGGACGAAGAAGCTTTGGAATGGTTCGAGCGAGCGCTCGCTCTGCAACCTCACTCCAGGGATGCGCTGCACGACAAGGCCGCTGTTCTGACCAAGCTTCGGCGGTTTGACGAGGCTTTCGCCATCTACAGGCGGCTAAAGGACGTCGATCCAAACGATGCTTTAGCCGATCTGGGAACAGCGCATCTGAACCTCTTGCTGGGGAATTTCGACGCGGGCTGGTCGGGGCGAGAGGCTCGTTGGAAGTTGCCCAGTGCCTATCCCCAGTTCCAGCAGCCGATGTGGCAGGGGCAGGGCGACATTGCCGGCAAAGTCATCGTCATCGCAGCCGACGAAGGGCTGGGCGATACGATTCAGTTTGCCCGTTATGTGCCCATGGTTGCGGCGCTCGGCGCGCGCGTCATTCTTGCGGTCCAGAAGCCGCTGCTTCCTCTCCTGTCGATTATGCCCGGGATTTCGCAGTGTATTTCGGTCTCGGAGGCAGCGGACCTCGCGGCCGTGGATCTCCATTGCCCGATCATGAGCCTTCCTTTCGCATGTCGGACATCGCCGGAGACGATTCCCGCACCCGTCTCCTATTTGCCTCCGCCCGATCCGCAACGGGTCCAGTTCTGGGAGGAGCGTCTCGGTCCACATGAAAAGTTGCGTGTCGGTCTGGTCTGGTCAGGCAACCCGAATCATCTGGACGACCACAATCGTTCCATCCCGTTGCGCACGCTGTCCCGCCTGCTCAGCGATGACGCGATGTTCATCAGCCTGCAGAAAGCACCTAAGCCGGAAGACAAGGCTGTGCTTCGGGAGGCGGGTCAGATCTTGGATCTGACAAGTCATCTCACCGATTTTGCGGACACCGCTGCGCTGGTGTCTTGCCTCGATCTCGTGATCACGGTCGATACCAGCGTCGCCCATCTCGCCGGCGCGCTTGGTCGTTCGACCTGGACGCTGCTGTCCTACACGCCGGATTATCGCTGGTTGCTGGATCGTGAGGACAGCCCCTGGTACCCGACCATGCGCCTTTTCCGGCAGGGCGAGAGTCGCGACTGGGCGGAGGTCGTCGAGCGGGTCAGAACGACTCTTCACGAGGTGATCGCCCGGAGGTCGTTGTTTGCCGGTAATCCCGGTCAATGACTTGTGGCTTCAAACTGTGCCCGGATTCAACAGCCCAGCCGCCCAAACAAAACGGCCCTGACATCGTCAGGGCCGTTTGCATATTCAGCTCTGATCGAGCCGATCAGGTCTTCGACATCGTGATGTTGACGCCGCGGATCTCGCCCTTGGAGGAGATCTGCACGACCTGCTTGTTGCCGTTGGTCCGGAGGTTGATGCTGGCGGCGAAGCCGGCGGCCTGGACGAACACGTCGATCTGGCCGTTGCCGGCGGTGCCCTGCAGCTCGCCGTTCACGTTGCGGCTCGATTCGCTCCAATTGCCGGAGATGCGGTCACCCTGGCTGGTGACGTCGCTGGTCAGCAGGAACTTGTAGCTGTCGCTGGCGCATTGCAGGCTCTGCTTGAGATTGGCGCCGGTCACCTTGTAGCTGGCCTTGCAGCGGATGCGCTCGGTGGTGCCGTCGGATAGCGCGACCGTGCCGTTGCCGGACCACGAGCCGTCGAAGCCGGCGAACGGGCCCGACTGCGCATGAACGGCCGACGCCGAGATCAGCAGCGCGACGCCGAGGCCGGCGGCCTTGACGAGGCGCCCGGAAAGAGGTGAGCCGAACAGTTTCATATCGAGTTTCCCATCCAAAATGACACCGTTGTGCCGGCGTGTGTCGCCGCTTCGAACACTTGGTGTTCTCGCCGAACGTTAGGTTCAAATGACGACCGGTCCGGCGCTTTGCAAGACGGCATCACGTGCCTGCCGTAACCGCGCCCGCGCGAGAAACGGCTGCAGAGCTCGCCCTCAAAGCTCCGACGGCGCTGCATCTAACGGTCCGCGCGGCATGCTTGCAACAGCCAAATGCGAAAAACGTGGCGTCCGGATAATGCCCTAGTATCAACGCCTTGTTTGTGCCAAAGCTGTGGTTGCCGAGCTTGTTCGCTCGGCATCATAGGGCGCGAATTTGGCCGCATTTGGCAGCGTAGCTCCGGCGCTGGGGGGCTTGCGGTCCTTGCCGAACCAAACAGGTGTTTCCCGGTCCGCATCGGCGATCCCCGGGAGGTGGCCTCTGCTGTCAAAATGAAGGAACACGATGCGTAAGATTTGCCTGGCACTTTCCCTGCTGTCGCTGACCATCTCCACCGGCGCCTTCGCGCAAGGCGCGCGTGGCACCGCCGAGGAGCAGGCGGCCTGCACCCGCGACGTTCAGAAGTTCTGCCGTTCCGTGATCGATCAGGGCGACTTCACCATCCTGGCGTGCCTCAAGGAGAACCGCCCCAAGATCAGCCCCGATTGCGACAAGGTGCTCAAGAACCACAACCAGTAAGCGGTTGGCGATCGGAAGCGCGCTTACGATCCATCTTGGTTAACGGCCGTCGATCCGCCCGTCAGGGGTGGACGGCGGCCGCGCCGTATGGGCGGCCCGGCATCGATTGCATTGGTTTTGGCCGGATCTTGCCCTATATGGGGGCCAGCAATCCGTTCGCATGAGCGAAGCGGCGGGCACTGTTTTCCGTAAGCCCCTTCAACCTGATAGCTGTTTCGTCCATGACCACCGCGAGCGATTTGCGATCCGGCAAGACACACCGGGACGAGAACTTTCCGGTCGCCTCGTGGATCATCCGTCCCGAGCACCGCGCGCTGATTCTCGCCTTCTACAATTTCGTGCGCACCGCCGACGACATCGCCGATCACCCCAGCCTGCCCGGCGATGAGAAGCTGCGGCTGCTCGATCTGCTCGAGGCCGAGCTGACGGGAACGGGCGACACCCAGGACGTCGCGGTGAGCCTGCGCCGGGCGCTCGCCGAGCGCGGCATGCCGCCGCGCCATGCGCTCGATCTGCTGGTCGCATTCCGGATGGACGTGACCAAGCTGCGCTACGAGAACTGGGACGAGGTCATCCATTACTGCCGCTACTCGGCGATGCCGGTCGGCCGCTTCATGCTCGACGTGCACGGCGAGGATGTGTCGACGTGGGCGGCGTCGGACGCGATCTGCGCCGGGCTGCAGATCAACAACCACCTGCAGGACTGCGGCAAGGACTACAGGGCGCTCAACCGCGTGTATCTGCCGCGCGATGCGCTGGCCGAGGCCGGCGCCACCGTCGAGATGCTCGGCGAGTCCAAGTCGTCGCCGCAACTGCTGGCTTGCCTGCAGAAGCTCGCGGTGCGCAACGCGGCGCTGCTGGAAGAGGGCAGGGACCTCAACAGCGGCGTCAAGGATTTCCGCTTCGGGCTCGAGATCGCGGTGATCCAGGCCTTCGCCGATCGCATCGTGGCGCTGCTCCAGTTGCGCGATCCCCTGAGCGACCGCGTGCATCTGACGCCGGCCGGCATGCTCGGCCTCACCTTCACGTCTGTGATGGGCGAGATCGGCCGCCGCATCGCCGGCCGCCATCCCCAGACCAAATCGGCGGGCGCATGACCCTCGAAGCCACCGCAGAGACTATCGATCACGGCACGGCCGCCTCCGGCAGCTCGTTCTATGCCGCCATGCGCATCCTGCCGCGCGCCCAGCGCGATGCGATGTTCCAGGTCTACAGCTTCTGCCGCGAGGTCGACGACATCGCCGACTCCGACGGGCCGCGACCCGAACGGCTGGCAGCGCTGCAGAAATGGCGCGAGGACATCGACGCGCTGTACCAGGGCCATCCGCCGCCGCGGCTGCGCGACTACGTCGCCTCGGTGAAGACCTTCGGGCTGAAGCGTGAGGACTTCCTCGCCATCATCGACGGCATGGAGATGGATGTGCCGCAGGAGATCCGCGCGCCGGATCTCGCGACGCTGGATCTGTATTGCGATCGCGTCGCGAGCGCGGTCGGCCGACTGTCGGTGCGCATCTTCGGCATGCCCGAGGAGGACGGCATCCTGCTCGCCCATCATCTCGGCCGCGCGCTGCAACTCACTAATATCCTGCGCGACATCGACGAGGACGCCGCCATCGGCCGGCTCTATCTGCCGCGCGAGGCGCTGCTGTTCGCGGGCATCACCGGCGATGATCCCGCCAAGGTGACGCAGGAGCGCGCGCTGCCCAAGGTCTGCAACTCCGTAGCCGTCCGCGCCAAGACCCATTTCGAGAAGGCCGACGAGATCATGCGGCGCAATCGCCGCCGCGCGGTGCGCGCGCCGCGGATCATGTCCAAATACTATCGCGCCGTGTTCGATCTCCTGATGGACCGCGGCTTCGCGCTGCCGCGCGAGCCCGTCAAAGTGAGCAAGCTCACGAAGATCGGCATCATCCTCCGCTACGCTTTCATCTGATGACCAAGACCGCTCACATCATCGGCGCCGGGATCTCCGGCTTCTCCGCCGGCGTGCGGCTCGCCAATGCGGGCTACACCGTCCATGTCCACGAGGCCACGCAGCAGCTCGGCGGCCGTTGCCGCTCGTATTACGATGCTGCGACCGATCTCGTGATCGACAACGGCAACCATCTGTTGTTGTCAGCCAACCACCACGTGCTGGATTATGCCCGCACGATCGGCTCGGAGGCGGGGCTGGTCGGGCCGAAGCAGGCGCAGTTCGCCTTTGTCGACATCAAGACCGGGCAGCGCTGGCTGCTCGATCTCGGCAGCGGCCGGCTGCCGCTGTGGGTGTTCGACGAGAGCCGCCGCGTGCCCGACACCACGCTCGGCGATTACCTCGCGCTGTCGCCGTTGATCTGGGCGGGCACCTCGAAGACGATCGGCAACACCATTCCCTGCAAGGGCACGCTGTACGACCGCCTGGTGCAGCCGCTGCTGCTGGCGGCGCTGAACTGCGATCCGCCTGAAGGCTCGGCCGGGCTCGCCGGCGCCATCGTCCGCGAGACGTTGCTGGCGGGCGGCCAGGCCTGCCGTCCGTTGATCGCGCGCGACGGCCTGTCGGGCGTGCTGATTGATCCCGCGGTCAAATTCCTGGAAGGCAAGGGCGGCAGCGTTCGGATCGGCCGCGAGCTGCGCGGCCTTGAGAGCGCGGGCGGTCGCGTGACTGGCCTGAAGTTCGGCGACGAGACTGTTGCGCTCGGGGCTTCTGACGTCGTTGTGTTGGCGGTGCCGCCGCGGCCCGCGATGGGGCTGCTGCCGGGCCTGACCGGGCCGACCAAATATCGCGCCATCGTCAATGCTCATTTCCGCATCACGCCGCCAAAGGATTCGCCGGCTTTGCTCGGCGTCGTCGGCGGCCTGATCGAATGGCTGTTCGCCTTCCCGCAGCGGTTGTCGGTGACGATCAGCAATGGCGACCGGCTCGTCGACATGCCCCGCGAAGAGTTGGCGGCGGCGATCTGGGCCGATGTCTGCAAGGCCGCCGGCATCTCGGCCGAGCTGCCGCCGTGGCAGATCGTCCGCGAGCGCCGCGCCACCTTCGAGGCGACGCCCGAGCAGAACGCGCTGCGTCCGGGTGCGAAGACCGCCTTCGGCAATCTCGCATTGGCCGGCGACTGGACCGACACCGGCCTGCCGGCGACGATCGAGGGCTCGGTCCGATCCGGTGATCGGGCGGCCGATCTGTTGCTGGCGTAGGGGTGACCACTTCCGCTACGTCTGCACTCGCCACGATTTTGCGGAGATGCCCGAGCAAGGCGCCTCATCATCGGTGTCGTCCCGGCCTCCGCGCCGGGACCCATACGCCGCGGCGGGTGTGGTTCGAAGACAGTGCCGATCGAGCGGGTTCAACTCATGGGCGTCACGGAGTATGGGTCCCGGATCGGCGCCCGCCAACGCTGCGCGTCGCCGGGCTTGTCCGGGACGACGCCGGTTGTGTTTGAGCGAGCTGGGCTAGAGCGTGATGTTTTTATACGGAAACATATCCTGAGTTTTTCAGGTAGTTGGCGCATTCTTTTTCCGAGAACATATCGAGGAGAGCTCCGGCTTTTCGCCAGGTCGCCTCGATCGTCCGTGGTTCTGCGGCCCGCAGGAGGTGTTTGAGTTTTGCGAACACCTGCTCGATCGGATTGAGGTCTGGGCTGTAGGGCGGCAGAAAGAGCAGATGCGCTCCCTTGGCGCGGATGATCTCACGAACTTTTTGGCCCTTATGGCTCCCGAGATTGTCGAGGATAACGACGTCTCCCTTGCTCAAGGTCGGAGCCAGTTCATTTTCGACGTAGAGCGTGAAGAGTTCGCCATTGATGGGGCCATCAATAACCCACGGCGCGGCGATCCGGTCGTGGCGCAGGGCCGCGATGAAGGTCATGGTCTTCCAGTGGCCGAAGGGAGCCGATGCCTCCAGACGTTGTCCACAAGGACCCCAACCGCGCAGTGGCGCCATGTTGGTCTTGATCCACGTTTCATCAATAAAGACCAGCCGAGAGACGTGGATCTTGCCCTGGTGAGCTTTCCAGCGCGCTCGCTTACGCGCGACGTCTGGTCGATCTTGTTCGGCGGCGCGGATCGTTTTTTTTATAACTCAGCCCTTCAGCATGTACGAAGGTCCACACCGCGCGGACATCTGTCTTTACCCCGCGGGTCGCCAGCTCTCTTGTCAATTGACGCAGCGTGAAAGGCCCCGAACTGATGCGTTGACGCAACCAATCAGCGTTGCCTCCAGATAGAACTGGCTTCTTGTGACCGCCGATCTTGCCGGGAGAGATACCGCCGGTCTCCTGCCTGAGCTTCTTCCATTTCGGGATGCAGGACGGGCTGATCTGGAGACTGCCTGCGATCGAACGCACGCTCTCGCCGGCATCTGCCCGCGCCAGAGCAATCTCACGGATATCGTCCGAATAGGGTCGCGTCATCCATGCTGGCCTCCGTACCCCAGCATGAAGCTTGAATCAGAGATTCACTCGCCTGGGAATCCGATTCCAAAGAAAAACAACGTGCTCTAGCGATGTCGGCCGAATCTAGTCGCCTGGAGACTGCGCTCGCGACGCGAGTCTCACATCTTCGTGGCGCAGTTTTTGCTTAAAGTTCCAGCGGCGGTGATGCTGGCTCGCTTCTGTTTCACCGTGGAACAGGGGCGTGCGGGACTAAATGGCAACACCGGGTAAAAAAGGCATCGTGGGCCGGTGCAGTGCGGCGCAAACGGGGTTTCCTCGCGGATTTTTTCTGCGTAATCCTCGGTTTGTTAAGGTCTTTTCCGCTCTGGCGCCGCCGCGGCTTAAGGCTTTGAAACAAGAGACGGAGACGTCGGATTTTGCGACGTCCGAGAAGGTGTCAGGGGTCGGATTGTGAAGTTGGGGATGGGGGACGACACGTCCACGGATCGCCCGATTGATCCGCGGCCGGTTTTGGTCGTGACGGGACTTGTGCAGGAGGCTCGCATTGCTGCTGGGCCCGGCATGATGGTGATCTGCAGCTCGAGCGATCCGAAGCAATTGCGCTCGCTGCTCACGGTGTTCGACCCGACCTCGATCCGCGGCGTCGTCAGCTTCGGCGTCGCTGGCGGTCTCGATCCCAGCCTCAAGGCCGGCGACATCGTCGTTGCGACCGAGGTCACGGCCGGTGATGCGCGCTGGCTGTCTGGGCTGTCGCTGCGTGAGGAGCACATCGCCCGCGCCGCGCTGAAGAAGCGCCGCGTGGTGCGCGGCGTGCTCGCCGGGGCCGAGGAAGTGGTGGTGGCGAAGGCGCGCAAGGCGGCGCTGCGCATGAAGACCGGTGCTGCTGCCGTCGACATGGAAAGCCACATCGCAGCCGCCTATGCCGCCGAATACGGGCTGCCGTTCGCGGCCCTGCGCGTGATTTCCGATCCCGCCCATCGCACGCTGCCGTCGCTGGCCAAGGACGCGATCAAGCCGAACGGTGCCATCGACCTGCCGATGATCCTGCGCGGCGTCGCCCGCAATCCGGCCGTGCTGGGCGGCCTGGTCTCGACGGGCATCGAGTTCAACCGTGCCCTCCGATCACTCCGCGGCGCCCGCGACCTGCTGCTGAGCGGCGTGCTCGCAGCCGAGCACTTCCTCGAGACCGAGACGCTGGCCGCTGCCGAGGCGTGAGGTCGCGTTCTGGAGGACGTCACGCGCGACGTAAGCTCGTGCGTTTCGGTTGATCCGGAGCGCAGACGCATTCCCACATCTCCATCGCAGCCCAAAAGACGCGTGCTGGTTGCGGCTTGCTCCGTCTAACCTCGCCCCGCTTGCGGGGAGAGGTCGGATCGCATCGCCAGATGCGATCCGGGTGAGGGGGACTCTCCGCAACGGTCGGTGGGCGTGGCTGCCCCTTGTATCTGCAAGACCATGAATTTTGTGGTTCAAGCGACTTAGCGCCGTGGCCGGTGGCCACCGGCCACGGCGCGTGGCGATGTCGCCCGTTACCCCTCCGGCTAAAACCGTGGGTGAGCTCTGGGATCTTCGCCATGTCACGTACGACCGAACAGTCGCTTGAGTTCCAATCGCATGGACAAGGCAGGTTACCGTGAAGAAGACGACTTGTGGAGTGGATATCTCGAAGGCCAAGCTCGATGCCGGTATTGAGCCAGGGCATCTGTTTGCGAGCTTCGACAACGACGCAGCAGGCATCGCAGCACTCATCGCGTTCTGCAAAGAAAACGGCGTCGAGCTGGTGGTGATGGAAGCCAGCGGCGGCTACGAGAGACGTGCCTTCGCCGAGCTGTGGGCACACGGCATCAGCTGCGCCCTGACCAACCCCCGCAGCGTGCGGCGTTATGCCGAGGCGATGGGTATCTTGGAGAAGACGGATCGGATCGATGCCTTTGTCATCGCCCGGTTCGCCGACGCGAAGGATCTTGCGCCGACGCCGCTGCAGAGCCAGGCACAGCAGCGCCTGAAAGCCCTCGTCGCTAGGCTCCGGCAGGTCACCGACGACCTGACCGTCCAAAAACAACGGCGCTCCAGCGCGTTCGAAAATGCGGAGATCCAGGCCAGCCTCGACGAGGTGATCGCCCTGCTCAAGCGTCAATCCCGTTCGCTCGAGGGGGAGATCGCATCCATGATCGACGACGACCCCTTGTGGGCAAAGCTCGCCGAAGCCTGGCGCGAGGTGAAAGGTGTCGCGGGAAGAACCGTCGCGCGTCTGCACGCCGAGCTTCCGGAGATCGGGATCCTCTCCAACAAGGCCATCGCAAAGCTTGCCGGTCTCGCCCCGCTCGCTGACGACAGCGGGAAGCGACGAGGCAAACGATCTACCCGCGGTGGACGCGAAGGCGTCCGGACCATCCTCTTCATTGTCGCGGGCACAGCCGCCCGCTACGACGAGCATCTCCGCGACTTCCGGGACAGGCTCATCAAAGCCGGCAAGGAAAAGATGGTTGTTCGGATCGCCCTCGCCCGCAAGCTTCTCGTCATCCTCAACGCAAAAGCTCGCGAGGCACGCGCAGAGTTCGCTAATGCAACTTGACAATCCAGATAGTCGCTCACCCCAGCCCTCTTCCCCGTGAAGGACGGGGAGAGGGAGCGCACCGCTTGCGCGGCCTGATTTCTCGCATCCTACTCACAGCGGAGTGGGTGACACCGGGTCTCTTCTGGAGAAGTGAGTGGCTCTTTTTTGAGGAGAAGAGCCGAGACGCCCGAAACAAAAAAGGCCGCCGATTGCTCGGCGGCCTTTTTGTTGTTTGTTGATTGTCAAAGCCTCAGGCCGCAGTCGAGGCCTTCTGCTGCGCTTCGAGGGCCTCGTCCTTGCGGATCTCCGAGAGGCGCTTCTGCACCTCGGAGGAGAACACGTACTGCGCCGGGCGCTGCTTGGAGAGGTCGATCTCCGGCGCCATCGGGCCTTCGGTGCGGATGCCGCGCAGCGACACGGCCATCGCCTTGATCGGGTTGCTCAGCGCCGCATTGGCCGCGGTGGCCTCGTAGCCGCAATGCGCCATGCAGTCGGCGCACTTCTCGTACTTGCCGGTGCCGTAGGAGTCCCAGTCGGTGGTCTCCATCAGCTCCTTGAAGGTCTTGGTGTAGCCTTCGCCGAGGAGATAGCAGGGCTTCTGCCAGCCGAAGATGTTGCGCGCGGGCATGCCCCAGGGCGTGCACTCGAACTCCTGGTTGCCGGCGAGGAAGTCGAGGAACAGGCCGGAATGCATGAAGTTCCACTTCTTGCCCTTGCCGAGCTTGAAGACGTCGCGGAACAGCTGCTTGGTCTTGGTGCGGTTGAGGAAGTGCTCCTGGTCCGGCGCGCGCTCATAGGCATAGCCGGGCGACATCGTGACACCGACGCCGAGCTCGGTGGTGAAGTCGAGGAATTTTGCGATCTCCTCGGCCGGGTGACCGTCGAACACCGTGGCGTTGACGTTGACGGTGAAGCCGCGGGCCTTGGCGGCCTTGATCGCGGAGACGGCGCGGTCGAACACACCCTTCTGCGACACGGCCTTGTCGTGATGCTCGCGCAGACCGTCGAGATGCACCGAGAAGAACAGATAGGGCGACGGCTCGAACAGATCGAGCTTCTTCTCCAAGAGCAGCGCGTTGGTGCAGAGCGAGACGAACTTCTTGCGCGCGACCAGGCCGCGCACGATCTCGCCGATCTCCTTGTGGATCAGCGGCTCGCCGCCGGGGATCGCCACCATCGGCGCGCCGCATTCGTCGGCGGCGTCCCAGCACTCCTGCGCGCTCATGCGGCGGTTGAGGATCGCATCGGGGTAATCGATCTTGCCGCAACCGGCGCAGGCCAGGTTGCAGCGGAACAGCGGCTCCAGCATCAGAACGAGAGGATAGCGTTTGCGGCCGAGAAGCTTCTGCTTCATCAGATAAGCCCCGATACGCAGTTCCTTATGGAAGGGGATTGCCATTACGTCTCTTCTTTCTGGACCAAACAAGGACCGATCAACCCGCGACCAGCTCGGCCGGCAGGCGGAATTCGATGTTTTCTTCCCGCCCCGGGACCACCGCGACCTCGACAGGTCCGATGCGCCGCAGGGCCTCGATAACGTCGTCGACAAGCACTTCGGGAGCCGAGGCGCCGGCGGTGATGCCGACGGCCTTGGCCCCCTTCAGCCAATCCGGATTGAGCTCGCTGCCATCAGCGATCAGATAGCTGTCGATTCCGGCCTCGGTGCCGATCTCGCGCAGTCTGTTCGAGTTGGAGCTGTTGGCGGCGCCCACCACCAGGATAACGTCCACCAGCTTGCTTAAGTCCCTTACCGCAGATTGCCGGTTTTGTGTCGCATAGCAGATATCCCGGATATCGGGACCTTGAAGGTCTGTAAAGCGGGCCTGAAGGGCCGAAATGATGTCCTTGGTGTCATCCACGCTGAGCGTGGTCTGGGTAATATAGGCCATCGGGGTGTCGACGGGCAGGGGCAGGGCGGGCACATCTGCGGTATTCTGGACCAGATAGACCGGCCCGGGAACCTGCCCCATGGTTCCCTCGACCTCGGGATGGCCGGCATGGCCGATCAGCACCAGGGTCCGGCCCTTCGACACATAGCGCTTGCCCTGGTTGTGAACCTTGGTCACCAGCGGGCAGGTCGCATTGAGCACCGGGAGGTCGCGCGCGGCAGCCTCTTCCTCCACCGTCCGCGCCACGCCATGGGCGCTGAACACGGTCACGGCGCGCGGCGGCACTTCCGAGAGGTCCTCGACGAACACGGCGCCCTTGGCCTTCAGGCTCTCGACCACGTATTTGTTGTGCACGATCTCATGACGCACATAAACGGGGCGGCCATACTTCTCTAGCGCGCGCTCGACGATCTCGATCGCGCGCACCACGCCAGCACAAAATACCGCGCGGTTGCGCGAGATACACCTGCAAGGGACGTCCGTCAGCCACGTTGCCTCACTTTCGACCTGCCACCTCCGTGCGTGCGATGGGTTTGCAATATCCGCACCAAGCGATTGCCCCATTTTGCCCGCCGATGAGCATGGAAGCGCAGGGCTTTGTGTCAAAAATCGAGCAGATAGGAAAGCCGGTTTGCAACCCGCTCGCATGTGACCGCCGGCACACACCGGGTGAATGGTCTGAAGGTATTAGGGTAATGATAGATTAATTCAGTCAATTGAGTAGGTTATGATCTCACTCGTTCGTCACTTTACCGCCGAGAACAGCCGCTATATCAGCCGCCCCGACGGTTCCGTGCATCGTTCCACCTGATCCGCCGTCCAGGGACCATCCTCGTCTCCGAAGACTGGGTCAGACCCGGCTGGAGCCTGCTCCGAGCTGGCGCTGGCCTGGGAACTCCGCCATGAAGCGGACGTTTCCGCCCAGCTCTTTTAAACATTAGAAAGTCACGAAGTGCTGACAACGTTTGTCGTCTCGATCGTCAAGGCCTGCACCCGGTTTGCGTGGCCGACATTGATTGTGGGCCTGCTCTTGTCGGTGGGCGCGGGGGTCTACACGGCCCGCCATTTCTCCATCAACACCGACATTAACAAGCTGATCTCTCCCGATCTGGACTGGCGCAAGCGCGACCAGCAATACGAGCAGGCGTTCGATCGTGACCGCATGATCCTGGGCGTGGTTGAGGCGGCGACGCCGGAGCTGACCGGCGTGGCAGCGGACGCGCTGGCCAACAAGCTGAAGGGCGACACCGCCAACTTCTCCTCGGTCGAGCTGCTTGGCGGCGGCGAGTTCTTTGCCAAGAACGGCCTGCTGTTCCTGCCGACCGATCAGGTGAAGCAGCTCACCGAGCAGTTCGCCGCAGCCGCGCCGCTGGTCGAGATCATGGCCGGCGATCCCTCGATCCGCGGCCTGACCGGCGCGCTGGAGACTGGCCTTGCCGGCGTCAAGCGCGGCCAGGTCCAACTCGACAATGCCGCGCGGCCGTTCGACTACATCTCGCAGACCGTCGAGACCGTGCTCGACAAGGGCGATGCGACCTTCTCCTGGCGCCAACTGATCTCCGACAAGCCGCTCGCCGACAGCGACAAGCGCGCCTTCATCCAATTCAAGCCGATCCTCGACTACCAGGCGCTGGAGCCGGGCAAGGCCGCGACCGACGCGATCCGCCAGGCGGCCGCCGAGCTCGATTTCCCGAACCGCTTCCATGCGCGCGTCAGGCTGACCGGGCCGGTGCCGATTGCGAACGAGGAATACGCCACCGTGCAGGAGGGCGCCGTGACGAACGGCATCGGCACTGTGGTGGTCGTGCTGATCATCCTGTGGCTGGCGCTGCACTCGGCCAAGATCATCTCGGCGGTTTTCATCAACCTGTTCATCGGCCTCGCCCTCACCACGGCCGTCGGCCTGATGATGGTCGGCTCGCTGAACCTGCTGTCGGTCGCCTTTGCCGTGCTGTTCATCGGCCTCGGGGTCGATTTCGGCATCCAGTTCAGCGTCCGCTACCGCTCCGAGCGTTTCAAGAACGACGATCTGCCCGAGGCGCTGGCCGAGGCTGCGCGCCGCTCAGCGGTGCCGCTGTCGCTCGCCGCGATGGCCACCGCTGCCGGTTTCCTGTGCTTCCTGCCGACCGACTACAAGGGCATCTCCGAGCTCGGCGCGATCGCCGGTGCCGGCATGATCATCGCCTTCCTGTCCTCGATCACGGTGCTGCCGGCGCTGCTCAAGATCCTCAATCCGCCCGGCGAGAAGGAGCCGGTCGGCTACGCCTTCCTGGCGCCGGTCGACCACTTCCTGGAAAAGCACCGCGTGCCGATCATCGTCGGCACGCTGGGCCTGGTCATCGCCGGCCTGCCGCTGCTCTACTACATGAAGTTCGACTTCAACCCGATGAACCTGCGCAACCCGCACGCCGAGTCGATTGCGACCTATCTGGACCTGCGCAAGGATCCGAACACCGGCGCCAATGCCATCGACGTGCTGACGCGTTCGGAGGCCGAGGCGAAGGCGATCGAGGCCAAGCTCGAGAAGGTGCCCGAGGTGGCGCGGGTGATGTCGCTCGACAGCTTCGTGCCCGAGGACCAGCAGACCAAGCTGAAGCTGATCGCGCAGGGCGCGAAGGTGCTGGGGCCCGCGCTCAATCCCGACCAGATCGACGCCGCGCCGACCGACAAGGAGAATATCGACGCGCTGAACTCGACCGTCGACAACCTCCGCCGCACCGCAGGCGACGGCAAGGGCCCCGGCGCCGTCGCGTCAAGGCGCCTGGCCGACGCGCTCGCCAAGCTCGCCGGCGCCACCGAGGCGGTGCGCAACAAGGCGCAGGACGTGTTCGTCGAGCCCTGGAAGATCACGCTCACGCAGCTCGGCGCCGCGCTGCAGGCCCAGCCGGTGACGCTCGCCAACCTGCCGCCCGAGCTGGTGTCGCAGTGGAAGAGCAAGGACGGGCTGATTCGGGTCGAGGCGCAGCCGAAGGGCGATCCGAACGACAACGACAATCTCCGGCGGTTCGCCAATGCCGTGCTGAGCGCCGAGCCAAACGCGATCGGCGGTCCGGTGTCGATCCTGAAGTCGGGTGACACGATCGTGAAGGCGTTCATCCACGCCGGCATCTACTCGCTGGTCGTGATCAGCCTGCTGCTGTGGGTCACGCTGCGCCGCTTCTCCGACGTGCTGATGACGCTGGTGCCACTTTTGGTGGCCGGTGCCGTCACGCTCGAGATCTGCGTGCTGATCAAGCTGCCGCTCAACTTCGCCAACATCGTCGCGCTGCCGCTGCTGCTCGGCATCGGTGTGGCGTTCAAGATCTACTACGTGGTGGCGTGGCGCGGCGGCCGCACCGACCTGCTGCAGACCAGCCTGACACGGGCGATCTTCTTCAGCGCGCTGACGACGGCGACCGCGTTCGGCAGCCTGTGGCTGTCGAGCCATCCCGGCACATCCAGCATGGGCAAATTGCTGGCGCTGTCGCTGGTGACGACCCTGGCCGCGGTGCTGCTGTTCCAGCCAGCGCTGATGGGCAAGCCCCGCGAGGTGCATGAATAGGGCGAACTATTCGCAACAAGAAAAAAGCGGCCGATGCAAATCGGCCGCTTTTTTGTTCGGTGGAAGCTTGCGTCAGCGCGGGCGCGCGACCTCCGGCAGCAGGCAGATGTCGCCGACCTGATCGGCGGGCTTGCCCGCAGCCGGCTTGGCTGCGGCCATCGCGCCACTGCCGACGCCGGTCGTGGTCTTGGGCGCGGGAGCAGGGGCCGGCGCAATTGGTTTTTGCGTACCTTTCGCCATGCTGTTGACCGGGCTCGACGGGATCGGAGGACCGACGCGCGTCCAGGTCTCGCCGCCGCAGAGGAATCCGAGCACGCAGCCCTGGATCTCCAGGTGATCCGGATCGGTCGGCGTGATCGTCGAGGCGTACAGCTTGCCGTCCTTGGCGTTGTAGACTTGGCCTTCCCAGGCCTCCGCGCCGGCCTTCTTCTTCATGTCGATCAGGATCGGCATGCCCAAGGTCGGCCGGCTCTGCCGCGACGGGTCGGGATTGTTGACGTCACGCCCGCCGGGGGTCTTCTCCCAGGCCACCACGCCCCACATGCTGCCATTGCATTGTGCGACTCGGATATTCGCGACCCCGTCGGCCACCCGCCAGTCGCCCGTCGGATCGGCCGCGAAGGCAGAAGAAATTCCTGCGGCGAACACCACTGCGGAGTATGCTATCGTTGTCGACATGAGAGATCTAAGGCGATGCAACATTGGCAGAAACCCGTGCTTGCTTTGATGGTGCGAATGAGGGCAAAACGCCGCATTGCGCGTTTTCAGTTGACGTCACGTCCATCAACCGAAGTATGTAGCCGATGCTAAAGCCCAATATAGACGTTTCCGAGATGTTTGTGGAGCGCCAGGCGCAGCGCAGCACCATGCATTCTCGGCATCTGAACGAGCAATTGGTCCGCGTCCTCAAGACGATTGGGTATGATGTCGGGTTCCAAAAGGGACAAGGGCAGTATCTCTACGACCGCGATGGCGCCCGTTACCTCGATCTACTCAGCGGTTTTGGCGTCTTTGCAATCGGGCGCAATCACCCGACCCTGCGTGATGCGCTGAAAAGCGTTCTCGACAGCGATTTGCCGAACCTCGTTCAGCTCGACGTCTCCACGCTCGCGGGTGTTCTTGCCGAGCGGCTGCTGGAATATGTCCCGTATCTGGACAAGGTCTTCTTCGCGAATTCCGGTGCGGAGACCGTCGAGGCGGCGATCAAATTCGCGCGGGGTGCCACGGGCCGGCCGGGCATCGTGTATTGCGGGCATTCCTATCATGGCCTCACCTACGGCGCGTTGTCGCTGACGGATGATTCGAACTTCCGCACCGGCTTCGAGCCGCTGCTGCCGGGATGCACCGCCATCCCGTTCAACGATCTCGCCGCGCTCGAGCAGGCGCTCTCATCACGCGAAATTGCAGCGTTCATCGTCGAGCCCATCCAGGGCAAGGGCGTCAACATGCCCTCCGACGAGTTCCTGCCAGGGGCGGCCGCGCTCTGCAAGAAGTACGGCACGATTTTCATCGCCGATGAGATCCAGACCGGCATGGGCCGCACCGGCCGGTTCCTCGCGGTGGAACACTGGAACGTCGAGCCCGACATGGTGCTGCTGTCGAAGGCGCTGTCAGGCGGCCATGTGCCGGTCGGCGCGCTGCTGACGCGCAAGGCGATCTTCGACAAGATCTTCAACCGCATGGATCGTGCTGTGGTGCACGGCTCGACCTTCGCCAAGAACGACCTCGCGATGGCCGCCGGTATCGCCACCCTCGAGGTGCTCAAGGCCGAGAAGCTGGTCGAGGCGGCCGCCAAGCGCGGCGCCGAGCTGCGCCTGGCGCTGACGCGGATGGTGCCCGGCTACGAGCTGCTCAAGGAAGTGCGCGGCAAGGGCCTGATGATCGGCGTCGAGTTCGGCCCGCCGAAATCGCTCCGCCTCAAGGCCTCCTGGACGATGCTGGAGAGCGCCAACAAGGGCCTGTTCTGCCAGCTCATTACCGTGCCGCTGTTCAAGGACCACAAGATCCTGACCCAGGTCGCTGGCCACGGCCTCCACACCATCAAGCTGCTGCCGCCGCTGACCATCACCGAGGAAGACTGCACCTGGATCGAACGCGCCTTCGACGACGTCATCGCCCAGAGCCACAAAGTCCCCGGCGCGATCTGGTCGCTCGGCAAGACCCTGGTCGACAACGCGATCCGCAAGTCGGCGTGAGCCGGTGAATATGGAGGGTGGGCAAAGGCGCGAAGCGCCGTGCCTACCATGTGATCTCCCGTTTCGGTGGGCACGCTTCGCTTTGCCCACCTATCGCCACAACAGCTCATAGCCAGCCGCGTTTGCGCTGCCGGATACAGTGCCCTCTCCCCTTGCGGGAGAGGGCATCGCCGGCTCATCCAAGTTCTCGATTGGGTGAGGGGTATCTCAACGCGAGCGACGCGTGTGGAAACATACCCCTCACCCAACCGAGCTTGCTGCACTTTCCTACATGCCCTCTCCCGCAAGGGGAGAGGGCGCATTCACTGACACCGCGTCTGATCGTCTCTTTCGGGCTTAGTGCGTCGACGGGTCGTCTCGGTACTACTCATCCTTTCCCGCTTACCCACCCATCGCGCGCTCGAAGCGCTCGCCGAACTCGTTCAGCTCCTCGGCATTGATGTCGCTCACGGCCCAGTAGCTCAGCCGGCGGTCGCGCCACGAGCGGATATTGAAGCCTTGTAGCGCGTCCAGCCGCGGTGCTCGGCGTTCGGTCGAGGACGTCTGCGCGACGAACAGATTGATCACGTGCTGGCGGCGGCGATAGACCACGGCGCCGATCGCGCGCGCATCGACATAATCGAGCCGGCCGCCGATCAACGTGAAACCCTCGGCCGTGAGATCGATCACCGGCGGTGCGACGTCGAGCTTGCCGTTGAACCACGGCTTGACCGTGTGCTGGTCGGTCGAGATCACGTCGGTGAGGTGGCCGGCCTGCAGCGAGCGCAGATGCGCCGAGACGATCTCCGCCTCGATGCGCTGCTGATCGTCGTTGCGCAGCACGATGGCGATAAGGCCGGTGGCGGCGAGCGCCGAGACGGCCGACCCCATGGCGAAGCCCCTCAGCAACGAGCGACGGCTCGGCGCGGCAACGGGCGGCGTCACGTTCGACGGCTGCGCCGGCGGCAGCGCCGCCTCGATCCGCTGGCGCAGGGCGGCCGGTGCCTTGAAGCTCAGGTCGGTGCTCGCCAGCGCCTGCTTCATCTGCCTGATGGCGGCGAGGTCGGCGGCGCAGCGCGGGCAGGTCGCCACATGAGCCTCGACCTCACGGGCGTGGCCGGCGTCGAGCTCGTTGTCGGCCAGCGCGTGGATCAGGATCTCGGCTTCGTCGCAGGTCATCATTGTGGCTCCTCCTGCGCGAGCCAGGCGGCGCGCAGCATCGCGCGGGCGCGGGCGAGGCGGGACATCACGGTGCCGACCGGCACGCCGGCGGCTTCCGCAATCTCGCGATAGGACAAATTGTTGATCTCGCGCAGCACGAAGGTCTCGCGAAACGGCTCGGCTAAGGTCTCGATCATGGCGCGGATGGCGGACGCGTCGCGCTCGCGCAGCACCGTGCCCTCCGGAGTCTCGGCGGTCTCCTGCCAGATTGGCGCCTGCTCGACAGCGTCAGGCGTATCGTCGAGCGTCTTGACCGGCGCGACCGCGCGGCGTGCGAATTCGGCATGGCAGACATTGCGCAGGATCGCGAACAGCCACGGCTTCATCGCAGGGCCGCGATAGGTGTGGAAATGCTTGAGCGCGCGCAAGTAGCATTCCTGCACCGCGTCCTCGGCGTCGGCCGGATTGCGCAGCAAATAGCGCGCCAGCGTGTAGACGTCGTCGAGATAAGGCAGCGCCGCCTCGCGGAAGCGCCGCGCCCGCTCGGGATCGTCAGGCGATGTGCTCACCGGCGTCCTTTCCGGTTCGGGGCGCAGCATCACGGCCGGAGCGGCGGCTTGCCGCAGGCCCGGCCATGACGCTGCTCTCATGCCCTGGTTCGTCAGGCTACTCAACCTTGACCATCCCTGTCATGTGCGGATGCAGCGAGCAGAAGTACTTGTAGTCGCCGCTCGACGTGAAGGTGAATGAGAAGCTGTCGTCAGTATCGAGCGTCTTCGACCTGTATTTGCCGGCCGACACCACGGTGTGCGGGATGTCGTCATGGTTGGTCCAGGTCACGGTATCGCCGACCTTCACTTTCACGTCGGCCGGCGTGAAGGTGAAATTGTCGATGGTGACCTTGACGGTCTCGGCGTGCAGCGGCGCGGCGCCGAGCACGGCGGCGGCGATGAGGGCGAGGCGGATGCTTCGCCCCCGCGAGACAAGCTTGATCATGACGCAGTCCTTCAGCCCGCCAGCGGCGTGTCGATGATGGCGAGGCGCTCGTCGCCGAGCTTGAAGTCGATGCTGGCGATGCCGAGCAGGCTGCGCAGCCTGGCATCCTCGACCTTCATTGGGCCGGGCGAGGGCGCCGTGCCCGGCGCCGGCTGCGGGAACGCGGTCGAGCGCGCAGTGTGGAAGGTGACGTTGCCCTCGACCTTCTGCATCACCTGATGGATGTGGCCATTCAGCACCGTCACCGAGCCGAAACCCTTGAGCATGTCGAGCGCGCGGCCGCCATCCTCGGTGCCCCAGCCCCATTGCGGATACACCGTCCACAGCGGGATATGCGCGAACACGACGATCGGGGTCGATCGCGAACGGCCCTTCAGGTCCTGCTCCAGCCAGGCGAGCTGCTCGGCGCCGAGATTGCCCAGGCCGCCAGCCTTGAGATCGACGACGTTGACGAGGCCAATGAAGTGCACGCCGCTTGCGTCGAACGAGTACCAGCCGGCACCGCGCGTGCCCTTGCCGTAGCGCTCCTTGTAAAGCTTGACGTCCTCGTCGAGGAAATCATGCTCGCCCGGCACATAGTGCACGTCGAGCCTTGTCTGCGAGATGATGCGGTCGGCATCGTCGAACTCGGCCGCCTTCGACAGATGCGAGATATCGCCGGTATGGATCATGAAGGCCGGCTTCACCGGCATCGCCTTGATGCGATTGACCGCTTCCTCCAGCGTGCCGATCGCATTGGGATTGGCCGGCTTGTCGAAGCCGACATGGCTATCGCTGATCTGCAGGAAGGTAAGGCCGGTGGCCTTCTGCTCAGCCGCGCGCGCGGCCTCGACGAGGCCGAGCGAGCGTGGCACGCCGCCGGCCAGCGTCCAGAGCACGCCGGTGCCGGCCCATGTCATGCATTCCAGGACCTTGCGGCGGCTGTGGCTGCCGTCATCATGATTGTCGAAGCTCATCGTGCTCTCCCGTCGCCCTCACTGGGCTTGCGGAGGAGGAGAGCGGTTTCGCGGCGGGTTTATTCCCGGCGTCCCGCATCTGGCTCGGCATTGACGCGTTCGTGATCGCGCGGGTCGCAGGCAAGGCTCGGATTGTTCAAGCAGGATGTCATCCGTTCTAGATTTTGAACGGTATAAAGAAACTCATGGCATTGCTGATCCCTGGACCCGACGTTGATGCATGAGCGTGTGATTTCAACCCAGCCACGGACCGAGGCGGCCGACGGCCGCATCGTCGCGCTCGACCGCGCCCGCACCTTCATCACACTGTCGGTCGTTCTCTATCACTCCGCGATCAACTACACTTATTTCGGGCAGGGCGGCGACCGCATGCACTGGCTCGGCTTCGATCTCGTCGCGCTGTTCAACGACAGCTACTTCATGTCGTGCATGTTCTTCATCTCCGGCCTGTTCGTGCCGGCGAGCCTGGCGAGGCGGGGCGCCTCCGACTATGTCGGCCGCCGCGCGCTGCGGCTCGGCGTGCCCTACATCGTCTCGATCTTCGTCATCATGCCGATCGCCTATTACCGCTACTACGTCGCAGAGGATCAGTTCACGACGGTGTGGTGGCGGATGATCAGCGAAGGTCCGTGGCCGTCGGGCTCGGCCTGGTTTCTCGGCGTGCTCTTGATCTTCGATCTGCTCGCTGCTCTCACATGGGCTGTCGCGCCGCGCATGATCCCGGCGCTCGGACGCTGGGCCGGCGCGCTGCTGCGTTATCCACTCACGGGCTTTGTCGTCTTCCTCGCCATCGCCAACGCCGCCTATCTGCCGCCGCATCTCGTCTTCGGCGACGGGCTGTGGTTCATGCCCGGCCATTTCCCGCTGCCGCTGCAAGCGAGCCGCGCGCTGCTCTATCCGACGTTCTTCGTCGCCGGCATCGCGATCGGTGCCGCCGGCCTGCGCACCGGCCCGTTCGCGCAGGACAGCGCGCTGGTGCAGCGCTGGGCGATCTGGTTCGCTCTGTCCTATGGCTGCTACGGCCTGGTCCTGTTGCTCGCCTATGCCCATCACAATTGGATCGCCGATTTCGATTCTCCGCCGCTGTGGTGGCGCGCGGCCTACGGGAGCGCCGTCGCAAGCTTCTGCGCGTCGATGGCATTCGGCGTGCCGACCTTCTTCCTGCGCTGGGCGCGTGCGCCGCTGTCGCTGATGGACCGCATGCAGCCGTCGGCCTACGGCATCTATCTGCTGCACTTCCTGCCGCTGCTCTGGCTGCAATATCTGGTGTTCGATCCGGCGTGGCCCGCGGCGGTGAAATTCGCAATCGTGCTAGTGGGGACGCTGGCGGTGAGCTGGTTGGCCGCCGCGCTGTTGCGGCGAATTCCGCTGGTCGCGCGGATCATCTAGGTCGTGCGATGATCTGTAGGGTGGGCAAAGGCGGGCCGTGATGTCGGCTGTTCGCGATGAACTCGCGCGCGCCGTGCCCACCATCTTGCCGCGGAGTCTGCCGTAAGACGGTGGGCACGCGCCGCCTTTCGGCGTCGCTTTGCCCACCCTACGTTTTTGCGGCATGAAGTGACGACAGGCGGATGACGGTGCGGACGTTATTCCCACTGTCCTGCATCGCGTCCGATGGTCGCGCGCTGTCAGAGAAGTGTCAGCTTGGGCCGCTAAAACGCTGCCGGTTCGCGCGGCGTAAGCGTACAGCCATCGTCAGGAGTTCGATCTCGCGTCATGCCGCTCGCGACAGGCGAGCGGCATGGAGATCGTCAACGCCCATCCTCCAAAATCATCGACGCCGCCTTGTCCGCGATCATCGCGGTCGGCGTGTTGGTATTGCCTGACGTGATCGTCGGCATGATCGAGGCGTCGGCGATGCGCAGGCCGTCGAGGCCGCGGAAGCGCAGCCGCTCGTCGACCACCGCCATCGGATCATCTGCCGTGCCCATCTTCGCCGTGCCGACGGGATGGAAGATCGTCGTGCCGATGTCGCCGGCGGCCTTGGCGAGCGCGGCGTCATCGTCGCCGACGGCGGGACCGGGGAGATACTCCTCAGGCTTGTAGGCCACCAATGCGCTCTGCTTCATCAGCCGCCGCGTGACGCGGATGGCGTCGGCGGCCACCTGGCGGTCGTCCTCGGTCGCCAGATAGTTCGGCGCGATCGATGGCGCCTCGTCGAGCTTGGCCGAGCGGATGCGCACCGTGCCGCGCGAGGTCGGGCGCAGATTGCAGGCGCTGACGGTGATCGCCGGGAAGCGATGCAGCGGATCGCCGAACTTGTCGAGCGACAGCGGCTGGACGTGAAACTGGATGTTGGCGCGGTCGCGCCTTGGATCCGAGCGCGTGAAGATGCCGAGCTGCGACGGCGCCATCGTCAGCGGACCCCGGCGGCGGAGCGCGTAGTCGACCCCCATCAGCCCACGCTTGACCAGTGAGTAGTACGTCTCGTTCAGCGTCTTGACGCCTGACACCTTGTAGATCGCGCGCTGCTGCAGATGGTCCTGCAGATTGCGCCCGACGCCGGGCTTGTCGATGACGACATCGATGCCGAGCTCGCCGAGCCACTCGGCCGGGCCGATGCCCGAACGTTGCAGCACCTGCACCGAGCCGATCGAGCCGGCGCTGAGGATCACCTCGCCCTTGGTGCGCGCCTCGATGGTCTCGCCATTCTGCCGGAAGCGCACGCCGACCGCGCGGCCGTTCTCCACGATCAGGCGATCGACGTGAACGTTGGTTTCGAGCCGGAGATTGTGCCGGTTCAGCGCGGGCTTGAGGAAACCGCGTGCCGACGACCAGCGCCGGCCGCGCTTCTGGTTGACGTGGAAATAGCTGATGCCTTCATTGTCGCCGGTATTGAAATCCGGGATGCGGCGGATGCCCATCTGCTCGGCAGCATCGCCGACGGCGTCCAGCACCGCCCAGGACAGCCGCGGCGCCTCGATCCGCCAGCCGCCGCCGACGCCATGGTGCTCGCTCTCGCCGAGAAAATGGTCCTCCAGCCGCCGGAACACCGGCAGCACATCGGAATAGGACCAGCCGGCCAACCCAAGTTGGCGCCAATGGTCGTAGTCGGCGGCCTGGCCGCGCATCGAGATCATCGCGTTGATCGCCGAGCTGCCGCCGATCACCTTGCCGCGGGGATAGGCGAGGGAGCGGCCGTTCAGCCCGGGCTCGGCCTCAGTGCGAAACATCCAGTCGGAGCGGGGATTGCCGATCGCGAAGAGGTAGCCGACCGGAATATGGAACCAGATCCAGTTGTCATTGCCGCCGGCCTCGAGAATCAGCACCCGGTTCCGGGGATCGGCGGACAGGCGGTTGGCGAGGATGCACCCGGCGGTGCCGGCGCCCACCACGATGTAGTCGAAATCCCCCGCGAGCTGGCGTCCCATCGGCATTCCCTTCCCAATCTTTGGGCCAGCTTTTAGTCAGCCGGGAGGGCGCGGGACAAGCGTCCCGTTCATGGCTGGTTGACCGAGCCATGAGGCTTGCGCAGCCCCCAGCTTGGGCGGTGTGACTTTTGCATGCTAGAACGGCTCAAATCCCTTCTGGAGTTACGAGATTCCCCATGCCCATCGTCAACCGCGTCGCCGATCTGCAGCCCGATATCCAGGCCTGGAGGCGTGACATCCATTCGCATCCCGAGCTGCTCTATGAGGTGCACCGGACGGCCGCCTTCGTTGCCGATCGGCTGCGCGAGTTCGGCTGCGACGAGGTGGTGACGGGTCTCGGCAAGACCGGCGTGGTCGGCGTCATCAAGGGCCGCAAGCCCGGCAATGGCGACGTCAAGGTGCTCGGCCTGCGCGCCGACATGGACGCGCTGCCGATCGAGGAGATCACCGGCCTGCCTTATGCCTCCAAGACCCCGGGCATCATGCATGCCTGCGGCCATGACGGCCACACCGCGATGCTCTTGGGCGCCGCGCGCTATCTCGCGGAGACCCGCAACTTCGCCGGCGAGGTCGCCGTGATCTTCCAGCCGGCCGAGGAGGGCGGCGGCGGCGCCGACGCGATGATCAAGGACGGCCTGATCGAGCGTTTCAAGATCGACCAGGTCTACGGCATGCACAACGGTCCGGGCCTGCCGGTCGGCGCGTTCGCGATCCGCCAGGGGGCGCTGATGGCCTCGACCGACTCGGTCGACATCACCATCGAGGGCCATGGCGGTCACGCCGCCAAGCCGCACAATTGCATCGACTCGCTGATGGTCGGCGCCCAGCTCGTCACCGCGTTGCAGCAGGTCGTCGCCCGCAATGTCGATCCGCTGGAAGCAGCCGTGCTGTCGATCTGCGAGTTCCACGCCGGCAATGCCCGCAACGTGATCCCGCACAGCGCAGTGCTGCGCGGCACGGTGCGCACGTTGACGCCGAAGATCCGCGAGCTGATGGAGAAGCGGGTACGCGAGGTCGTGGCCGGCGTGGCCCAGATGACCGGCGCCAAGATCGACCTGGCCTACACCCGCGGCTATCCGGTCGTGGTCAATCACGCCGAGCAGACCGAGATCGCCATCCGCGCCGCCAAGGAGGTCGCGGGCGACGCCAACGTCCACGAGATGCCGCCGATGATGGGCGGCGAGGATTTCGCCTACATGCTGGAGGCCCGCCCCGGCGCCTTCATCTTCGTCGGCAACGGCGACTCGGCCGGCCTGCATCATCCCGCTTACAACTTCAATGACGAGGCGATCGTCTACGGCACCTCGTTCTTCATCAAGGTGGTGGAGAACACGCTGGCGGCGTGAGCGCGGCGAACCGCCGCCGCGCCGAAACAGGTCGCGCGACGTTCGCGCTCGATGAGCCATCGAACGATCGCGTGGCCGGCCTGCTCTGCGATTTGAAGAGCCTGATTCCGCACCATTGATCTTGCATCTGCGAGATCCCCGGCGACCTGCTCATTTTGAGCAGGTCGCCGCTTGTGCGATTTTGCGGGATGTGGATACCCACGCTTCAAAACGTTGCGTGGGGGGCGTCATGTTCGATCCCGGACTGTTTCGTCTGGACGGCGAGATTGCCGTCGTCACCGGCGCAGGCGCCGGAATCGGCAAGGCCATTTCGGAATGCTTTGCAGCGGCCGGCGCCAAGGTGGTGGTGAGCGATCTCAAGGCGGAGGCTGCCGAGCAGGTCGCGGCCGGGATCAAGCAGAGCGGCGGGCAGGCGATCGGCCTGGCCTGCAACGTGACCGCCGAGGCCGACCTCACCGGCGTCGTCGCTGCGGCCGTAAAATCATTCGGTGGCCTCACCATTCTCGTCAACAATGCCGGCGGCGGCGGGCCCAAGCCGTTCGCGATGCCGATGGACGATTTCCGCTGGGCCTATGACCTCAACGTATTCTCGCTGTTTCGCCTGACGCAGCTCGCGGTGCCGCATATGGAGCAGGCGGGGCACGGCGCGGTGCTCAACATCTCCTCGATGGCCGGCGAGAACAAGAATGTGCGGATGGCCTCCTACGGCTCGTCGAAAGCCGCGGTGAACCATCTGACGCGCAACATCGCCTTCGACCTCGGCCCCAAGGGCATCCGCGTCAACGCCATCGCGCCGGGCGCGATCAAGACGGCGGCGCTCGGCTCGGTGCTGACGCCGGAGGTCGAGCGCGCGATGCTCAAGCATACCCCGCTCGGCCGGCTCGGCGAGGCCACCGACATCGCGCATGCCGCGCTGTTCCTGTGCGCGCCCGCATCGAGCTGGATCAGCGGCCAGGTGCTGACCGTCTCCGGCGGCGGCGTGCAGGAGCTCGATTGAGCGCCGGCCCGAGCTCATCCCATCATCGCAAAGCAGGAAGGCTGCCCATGACGTTCGATGCGTTCGCGGAATTCCGCATGACCGGTCACAGCGCCATCATCACCGGCGGGGCGCAGAACATCGGTGCCGGCATCGCCCGCACATTGTCCGGCGCCGGCGCCAAGGTGATGATCGCCGATCTCAACGGCGACAAGGCCAAGGAGACGGCAGCCGCGATCGCGCGCGAGACTGGCCATGATTGCCGCGGCATCGCCTGCGACGTGACCCGGGAGGATCACATCGCCGCCGTCGTCGCTGCGACCGCGGAGGCGTTCGGCGGCATCTCGACGCTGATCAACAATGTCGGCTGGGGCGGCGTGCATCCCGATCCCCTGGGGATCAGCGAGGCCGACATGATCGCCTCCTACAAGCTCAACACGATCAGCGCCTACCGCATGAGCATGGCCTGCCTGCCGCATCTCACCAAGGCCAGTAACCCGACCATCACCAATTCCGGCTCGTTCTCATCGGCCGTGCCGGCCTATGACATCCTCGCTTACGCGACCGCCAAGGCCGCGCTCAACCAGATGATGGTGAGCCTTGCGCACGCGCTGGCGCGCAAGGTGCGCGTCAACTCGATCCTCATCGGCACCGTCATCACGGCCGGCTATGAGTCCGCCGGCATCGACGAGGCGACGCAACAGAGGATGATGCATCCGGACACGCTGACCGGTCGGCCCGGCCGCCCCGAGGACGTCGCCAACGCCATGCTGTGGCTGTGCTCGCCGGCGGGCGCGTGGATCAGCGGCCAGACCATCAACGTCCATGGCGGCGGCGCCGTCGTGCGGCTGTTCGGCCATTGAGGAACGCAGATGATCGCGCTGCGACGACCGCTCGCACTGACTCTCGTGACGCTCCTGAGCCTTGTGCGGGTTGCGGCGGCGCAGGAGCAGGCCCCGGTGAACGACAAGCAGATCGCCGTGATGCTGCTGGTCGATTACGGCCGCTCCTATGGCTATCAGGTGATGATGGCGCGCATCCAGCTGGACCGCGACCGCGCCCAGTTCGAGCGCGACGCGACCCTGCTCAAGCAGAAGCAGGAGCTCTACGAGCGCAAATCGATTCCGCTGGTGGAGCTGGAGATCGCCCAGCTCAAGGACACCTGGAACAAGGCCCAGCTCGTCGTCGCCGAGAAGAATCTCGCTTATGTCCAGGCCGAGTACCAGGCCATGGTGCAGCTCGCCAAGCATTTCGGCGGCGTGCCACAGACCACCGACGCGATCTACGCTACCTTCCGCAAGGGCTGGGAGGCCGGCTGCGAGAAGGGGCCCGACGAGGTTGCCGCCACCAAGGCGCGGCTCGACTTCATGGAGAAGGTCGTTGCGCGCGCCGAGCAATTGTACCGGCAGCGCAATGAATCGCTGTCATCGCTGCTCGACAAGCAGGCGCAGCTCGGCATCGCCCAGGCCGAATACCAGAACCGCGCCCCCTCGCTTGAATCCTGCCGTAAGCTGCTGTTTCCGAGCCTCGAGGAGATCATGGCGATCAAGCCGTGAGCGGGGGAGGCCCATCGGGATGATCGTCTCGGATGTTGCTGTGGTCAGCGCTGGTCTGGTGATCACTTAGGGGCTGAGCGCAACGTCTTCGAAGAGTGAGACTGCCTTCCGGATCGTTCTCCGACCGCTAATGGCTGAGCAGCACCGGCAGCGCGATGGACGTTGCCAGCATGTCGCGCGCGGCGCTGCCGAACACGAACGCATCCCTGGCCGATGCGCCGGCCGCGCCCATGACCAGCAGGTCGCAACCCGACTGAGTAGCGTAAGCGTGCAGTGTCGCCGCGACCGCTGCGCGCTCGCCGCGAACGATGGTTGCCTCTACGCGAACGCCCCAACGCGCGAGATGCTGGGTCATCGCCGCAGGTGAGGGCTTCAGGTCGGCCGCGCCGCCGTCGGCGATCGACAGCAGCGTCACCTGGTCTGCCCGCTGCAGCAGCGGCAGCGCGTCATGGATGGCGCGGACCGCCGCGCGCGAGGCGTCCCAGCCGACCAGGACCTTCCGGATGGCGGTGGCCCGGCGATCGGGGGGAACGATGATCACCGGGCGGCCGCTGCCGAACAGCATGGCCTCGACCAGGCCGGCCCGCATTGTCGCGCTCGTGCCGAACACATCGATCAGGGCGACGTCGCGGAGCTTGAGGTGGTCGACGGCGGCTGCGCGCAGCGCGGCCGTCTCCGCCGGCGCATCGAGCGCGGTCATCGTCACCTCGGCTTCGGCCGCGCTCGCGCCGAGCCGGCGCATCGCCTCCGCGATCGGAGCAGCCGCCGGCTCTTGTCGCCATCCAAGCTGCATGTTGTCCGGCGGCGGTGGGCGGTCGTCGCGCTCCAGCGCAGCGACCATGACCGACAGCTGTGCTGTGAGTTGTTTCGCCAAAGCCAACGCCATTGGCGCGGCGCCGCCTTGTCCCTCGAACCAGTCGGGGCGTGCGATCAGCAGCAGGTCCTTCATGGCCATCTCCCTCAACTGCAAGGAGCATAGCATGACGGATGGCGGCCTCCGAGCCCGGCGTGATCAAACTGGGCAGCCCGGCGTTGCATGCCGCAGCCGCGTCTGGAATTGTTGCGTCATCCGCGGGACGGAAGAAGGCGTTGCAGATCATGCGTTCGAGTCATGCTTGGTTCGTCGCCATCGAGACCCTGGGCATCGTCTCGTTCGCAGTCAATGCGATGATCGTCGCCGACGCCAAGAGACTGTCGGCGCTCGGCATCTTCGCCTGCGCCTTCGCGGCCGCGTTCGGCGGCGGCACCTTGCGCGACCTGCTGCTGGGGCCGGCGGCGCAGCCCTTCTTCTGGATCGTCTATCCGCTCGAAGTGGTCGCGGTGTTCGCGGTGGCGATGCTCTATGCGCATGTCGCGCTGGTCAAACGGCTCATCGCAAGGCGCGACAGGGTGATCAGGGAAAGCGCGGAGGCGATTGCGCTGGCCTCGTTTGCCGCGCTCGGCGCCACCAAGGCCTACGCGATCCTGTCGCTGTCGATCGGTCCCGGTGTGCTGGCCACGGCGCAGCTCTTCATCCTGTGCGCGCTGATGGGGGCGATCGGCTCCGGCTTCGGCAGCATCATTCGCGACGTCTTGATCAACGAAGTCCCGGCGACGCTGCGCCCCCGCCACTGGATCCTCGAGGCGGCCTTTCTCGGCGCGGGCGTGGTGGCGGCGATGCGGCTGCTCGAGGTGCCGCAAGCCTGGGCCATCCTCGCCGGCTTCCTGGCGACGCTGCTCATTCGCGCGATCGCCATCCTATCGGTGCGCGGAGGGCATGATCGCGTGACGTCTGTCCCTGATGATGCCGGCGTTGCCGCGGAGTGAGCACGCCGCGTGGTGGCGTGAGCCGCCGCTACTCGTTCAGCGTCTTGGCCTTGAGCTGGATCTCGCGGTCCGACATCACGACCGTGAAGCGGCTCAGGAACGACATCCCGAGCAGGCCGTCGATGCCGTCGCCGATGCCCTTGGCGGCGATGATGGTGGGAACGCCGGAGGCGGAGACGCCGGCGAGCTTGACGCTGTCGACGGTCGCCAGATTGGCCGAGGTGGTGCCGTTGGCGGTCTGGATTTCGACCGGGTCGGTCTTGAACATCTGCGGCTTGGCCTTGTCGGCGAAGCCGCGGGTGAGCATGACGAAGCTCGCGCCGGTGTCGATGACGAAGGTGCCGGTGACGCCGTTGATCTGGACCTTGGCGGTGGTGACGCCGCTGGAGCGGCGCGGAATGCGGGCGGTGCCGGTGGCGTAGACCTGGGTGCAATTGCCCTTGGCCGCCAGCGTGGCGATGCGGCGGAGCAGCGGCTGGGTCGAGCGCTTCTCGCTGTCGAGCGCGATGTAGGTCTGGATCGGGCCGATCGCCTCGCACGGGCGGTCGAGCTTCTCGTAGCTGTCGGACATGCTGGTGAACACATCGGACATGATCATCTTTGCATCGGGCATCAGGCTGATCATGGTCGTGTAGTCGTCGATCGACGCCGCATAGCGCTTCAGAGCCTGCTCGGCCCGGGCGCGTATCACATAGGGCTTCTGCACCTCGGGACGGCGCCCGATCACCTCGGAGCTCAGCCGGATCGCCTTGTCATAGTCGCCCAGCAGATAATACAGCTCGCCGGCGCGGGCGCGCTCGGCGGTGCTTTCCGGGCAGCTGTCGGCGAAGCCGTTCAGGAGGTCAGCCGCCAACCGGGTCTCGCGCCGCTCCTCGAGCGCGACGGAGGCGTGGAAGGCGGTCTGCTTGTCGCATGGCTCCTTCTGCAAGGTGGCGAGCAGGCTGCTCAGCTTGGCGCCGCTCTCGAGGCCGGCCGGAAGGGGAGCAACGCGGTAGCGTTGGTAGAGGCCGGTGAATCGGCTTTCCGCCCTGGCCTCCGCTGCCGTCGCAGGCCGATCGGGCTCCGCCACCGCCGAGCTGCGGAAGGTCTGGATGACCTGATCGACCGGCGCGGCGAAATCGGGCCGCAGCAGATAGAGGCTGCCACCGCCGACGGCCACGGCCATGATCAGGCCGAGGAAGATCCGCGGCAGCAGGCTGCGCCGCTCGATGAATTCGGTCGTGCGATGCTCGCCGGGCTTGAAGTCGTTCGGGGGAGTGGCTGTCGGGCTTGCCGCCGCTTGATCATCCGTCATCGCCCCTGCCTCGACCCCAACCTCTTCCGCGACCGCAGCCACGTGATCCCCCACATGCATGTGAATGCCGAACGCGGTTGCCAAGATCAAGCATGACGAGCTCTCGCCGCGCGTGGACGATCTCGATCAGCTCATGGTTGCATTGTCGAGGCGAGACGATGGAGGAAAGTTGACCGGCGCTCGGCGGCGGGCAGCGCGCGTCGCTCAAGCAGCGTGCGCGCGCTTGAGCGCGGCGGCGGCGATCTTCAGGTCCTTAACGAAGAGCTCGTACTCCCGCGCCTTGGCCTCCGCGTCGGGGAGCCGCAACAAATAGGACGGATGCACCGTGATCATCGCCTTGGACCCCTCGGGCAGCTCGACGATGTGGCCGCGGTTCTTGGTGACCTGGGTGATCTTGCCGAACACCGCCTGAGCGGCCGTCGCGCCCATCGCCACGACCAAAGCGGGGCGAACGGCCGCAAGCTCGCGCTCGTACCATTGCCGGCAGGCCTTGATCTCCGGTGTCGCCGGCTTCTGGTGCAGCCGGATCTTGCCGCGGGGGACGAACTTGAAGTGCTTCACCGCATTGGTGACGTAGACCTTGGAGCGGTCGATGCCGGCTTCCTCGAGCGCGCGGTCGAGCATCTGGCCGGCGGGGCCGACGAAGGGATGGCCGGCAAGGTCCTCCTTGTCGCCGGGCTGCTCGCCGACCAGCATCAGCGGCGCGTGCTCCGGGCCCTCGCCGAACACGGTTTGCGTCGCGTCCTTCCACAGCGGGCAGGCGCGGCAGCCGGCGGCTTCTTCACGCAAGGTCTGAAGATCGGTCGCCTCGACATCACGTGAAGTCTGAGCGGCAGCAGGCGCGTGCGCTTTCGGCTTGCGGGTCATCGCGGTCTCCTCGACGCGTTTCTGCGGCTTGTGCGGCTCGGTGCCTTCATCGGCGATCATCATGGATGTGCGCCGGCTGGCTTCCGCGATCAGCGGCTGGATCAGCTTCGCCTCGGGCAGGTTCTGCCAATATTTCTTCGGCATCTCCTTCTCCATCGCCTTCACTTTCAGCCGCGCCGGATTGAAAATGCTGGCGTAATAGCGCAGCCAGACCTCTTCGAGCCGGTCCTCGGTCGGCGCTTCAGCCTTGCTCACACCCGGGGTGAAGGAGACCCGGCTGCCGTCCCAATGCGCGCAGATCTCCGGCGTCAGGATCGACCAGGGCATGTCGGCAAAGCGGCGGGCGAAGAAGGGAGCGGCGCGCTCGACGATGTGGTGCTCCGGCTCGAACCAGGCGACGTAGCGCGCGTCGCGCTCGCGGCCGACCTCGCGGAAGCGGACGAAGGCGTGCATCTTGTGGACGTCGCGGCGCACGGCGCGCGCCAGCGCGTTGGCCTGGGCGACATCGGGATCGGTCGCGATATCCATCAGGTCGTGGTTGGTGCGCAGACGCCACAGCAGCCGGTAGAGCAGGGCGAAGCGATTGGGATCGCTGTGCAGGATCGCGCTTTCGGCCAGCTCCATGAAGCTCGCAGGCACCGAGAAGGCGCCCTTGGGCACGTCGGGGAGGCGTGACTCCGACTGATCGTCGAACAGATCGGCCGTCGCGCCCTTCACCCGCCAGCTCACATCGGCGGCCCTGACGTCGTTCATCGCCAGCGCCCGCGCCGCCTTGCGCCAGCCATCGAAATCGGTGTCGCTGTCGAGGGTTACGACGTGCATTTGTCTCCTCACGTCATTGCGAGGAGCGGAGCGACGAAGCAATCCAGGGTCGTCGTGTCGCCCCTGGATTGCTTCGGGGCTTCGCCCCTCGCAATGACGACTTGGCTAAAATCCAAATCCCAGCTGCTGCGGTTTCGGCCGCAGCCGGGCCCTGAGGCTGGCGCCGTCCAGCAAAGACGGCGACGGCCGGTGGTCTGACAAAACGATGAACGGCAGCGCCTTGTTCCGGATCACATTGAGCTGGGCCAAATCAGCGAAGCGGATCGTCGTGGTGCGGCGGGTGGCGAGGATGCGCTGCACGGTGCGGGTGCCGAAGCCGGGCACGCGCAGCAGCTCCTCGCGGCTGGCTGTGTTGATGTCGAGCGGGAAGCGGTCGCGGTGGCGCAGCGCCCAGGCGAGCTTGGGGTCGATGTCGAGCGGCAGCATCCCTTCGTTCTCCTCGACGATTTCATTGGCATCGAAGCCATAGAACCGCATCAGCCAGTCGGCCTGATACAGCCGATGCTCACGCACGAGCGGCGGGGCCTGCAGCGGCAGGGCGCGGCTGGCATCGGGGATCGGGCTGAAGGCCGAGTAATAGACCCGCTTGAGCTTGTAGGCGCCGTAGAGATTGGCCGAGGTCGACAGGATGGTGCGGTCATTGGCGGCATCGGCGCCGACGATCATCTGCGTGCTCTGGCCGGCCGGCGCGAAGCGCGGCGGCTTGGCCCGGCGCACCGTCTTTTTCGCCTCCGCCGTCTCGTCGAGCTTGAGCCGGAGACGGCCCATGGTGCGGCGGATCGCGCGCTGGTCCTTCTCCGGCGCCAGCTTGGTGAGGCTGTCCTCCAGCGGCGTCTCGATGTTGATGCTGAGCCGGTCGGCATATTTGCCGGCTTCCGCGATCAGCGCCTCGTCGGCCTCGGGAATCGTCTTCAGATGGATGTAGCCGCGGAAGCGATGCTCCTCGCGCAGCTTGCGCGCGACGGAGACGACTTGCTCCATCGTGTAGTCCGGGCTGCGGATGATGCCCGACGACAGGAACAGCCCCTCGATGTAGTTGCGGCGATAGAAGTCGATCGTCAGCTTCACCACCTCGTCGACCGTGAAGCGGGCGCGCGGCACGTTCGAGGAGGCGCGGTTGACGCAATACAGGCAGTCGAAGTTGCACGCATTGGTCAGCAAAATCTTGAGCAGCGAGATGCAGCGTCCGTCCGGTGCATAGGAATGGCAGATGCCCATGCCCGGCGAGGTCGAGCCGAGCCCCTTGCCGTCGCGGGAATCCCGCATCTCCGTACCGCTGGAGGCGCAGGACGCGTCGTATTTGGCGGCATCGGCCAGGATCTCCAGTTTGCGCAGCAGCTCCATGCTTTTGAATCCCTTTGATTCCACTCGTTGAATCCGGACCGGGGCAATCCCGATTGACTCTCTCGGACGCGTTAGCTTTATATTAGAACACATCATGAACAAAGAGGTTCGTCGCGGGTTCAACAGCCAGCTTTTCTTTTGAGAACGGCTGCACCCGCACGATGGATTGAAAGGAGCGGCGACGGATGACCGGCGCACGCATGGATACGCTCGCGCGTCTGCGCGGCCGCATTGCTAGGCTCGAAGCGGCCGATGGCGCGCATGATCTGCGCCGGGTCGCGCTCGGCCATGACGAGGCCGATGCGGTGCTGCAGGGCGGGCTTGCCACCGGCGCGCTGCACGAGGTGTTTGCGGAAGGCGGCCGCCAGGCGGCGGCCGCGACCGGCTTCGTGTGGGGCCTCGCCGCGCGCGTTGCCGCGCGGCGGCCGCTGATCTGGATCCGGCAGGATTTTGCCGAGCGCGAGGCCGGCGCGCTGTCGATGAGTGGGCTCGCCGAGCTCGGCCTCGACCCGCGCCGCCTCGTGGTCGTGCGCGCGCCCGATCTCGATCACGCCTTGCGCACCGCCGCCGATGCGCTCGCCTGCGATGCGCTGGGCGGTGTGATGCTGGAGGTGTGGGGCGAGACGCCAAAGCTCGATCTCGTCGCCAGCCGCAAGCTGACCCTGGCGGCGCAGGAGTCCGGTGTCACCGCGCTGCTGCTGCGCGTCGCCGCGTCGCCGGAGCCGTCGACCGCGGAGACGCGCTGGATGGTGCGCACCGCGCCGTCGCCGGCGGTGGCGCCATGGATGGCATGGGGCGCGCCGCGCCTCGATGCCGAGCTCATTCGTAACCGTCACGGCCAGACCGGACGATGGATCATGGAGTGGATGCCCGATGCGTGCCGTTTCAGCGAACCGGCGGCGGATCCTCAGCCTGTGGCTGCCGCGCCTGCCCATCGAGCGCATCAAGCGGAGCCGCGTCGCCGATCCGCTTGAGCAAGGCAAGCCGCAGGTCGTCGTCATCAAGGACGCAAATGCGCTGCTGATTCATTCGCTGGATGAAGCCGCGGCGCGCCACGGCGTATCGCTTGGCCAACCCTTGGCGAATGCCCGCGCGGTCTGTCCCGATCTCGTCGCGCATGAGGCCGATCTCGCCGCCGATGCCAAATTGCTGGAGAGCATCGCCGACTGGTGCGACCGCTTCACGCCGCTGGTGGCGCTCGACCCGCCGCACGGGCTGTCGCTCGACATCACCGGCTGCGTGCATCTGTTCGGCGGCGAGGCGAAGCTGATGCAGTCGGTGTGCGATGCGCTGACCGCGCATGGCCTCACTGTGTCGGCGGCGATCGCCTCCAACGCGGTGTGTGCCCGCACGCTGAACCGGCAGGTGCATGGTCGCATCGTGCCGGATGGCGAGGAGGCGGCCGCGGTCTCAACCCTGCCGGTGGCCGCCCTCGGCGGCAGCGACGCGATCACGCTCGGCCTGCGCCGTGCCGGCCTGAAGACCATCGGCGATGTCGCCTCGCGCGGCCGCAACGAGATCACAGCCCGGTTTGGCGCCGCCTTCACCCGCGTGCTGGCGCAGGCGCTGGGCGAGGCCGATGCGCCGATCAGCCCGCGCAAGGTGCCGCCGGACTACATCGTCGACAAGCGCTTTGCCGAGCCGGTCGCGACCGACACGGTGATCGCGGCGAGCCTCTCCAGCTTGGCCGCGATGCTGGTGGCGGCGATGGCGCAGCAGGGCAAGGGCGCGCGGCGGCTCGAGGCCTGCTTCTTCCGCACCGACGGGCTGGTGCGCATCATCGCCATCGACACCGGCCAGCCGGTGACGGACGCCGCCGTCATCGACCGGCTGTTCCGCGAGCGGCTGGAGGCGCTGAACGATCCACTCGATCCCGGCTTCGGCTTCGACATGATCCGCCTCGCCGCCGGCCGCAGCGAGATCGTGGTGCAGCAGCAGCGCGATCTCGATGCCCATGTCCACGACAATGACGAGCTCTCGGCGCTGATCGACCGCATCGCCGCCCGCATCGGCGGCAAACGCGTCGTCGTGCACCTGCCGGTCGACACGCATCTCCCCGAGCGCGCGGCGCTGCCGCTGCCGGCCCAGCACAATCTCGCGGCCACCAGCACCGCCGCCTGGCCCGAACGCCACGACGGCGAGCCGCCGCTGCGTCCTTTAAGGCTTTTCGCGCGCCCCGAGGCGATCCAGGTGATCGCCGGCATCCCCGACGGCCCGCCCGCGCGTTTCGTCTGGCGCCGCGCCGCGCATGCGGTGGTCCGCGCCGAAGGCCCCGAGCGCATCGCGATGGAATGGTGGCGCCCCGACGGTCAGGGCCTCACCCGCGACTATTTCCGCGTCGAGGACGAGCATGGCCTGCGTTTCTGGCTCTACCGCGACGGCTTGTATGACCGTGAATTGGAGCAGCCGGAGAACGGC
Source organism: Bradyrhizobium sp. USDA 4353 (assembly GCF_054063215.1). Taxonomy (NCBI): domain Bacteria; kingdom Pseudomonadati; phylum Pseudomonadota; class Alphaproteobacteria; order Hyphomicrobiales; family Nitrobacteraceae; genus Bradyrhizobium; species Bradyrhizobium sp. USDA 4353. The sequence continues at coordinate 6,493,624 of NZ_JBSSGB010000001.1, read as the reverse complement.
CCGCCGGTGCAGCCCTCCTGGTACATGCACGGGCTATTTGCATGAGGGGCAGGGTGGTCGCACGGCAAGCGCGCTGCTCACCCTCCCCTGGAGGGGGAGGGTCGGCTCGCATGCGCGCATGCGAGCCGGGGTGGGGTGACAGACCATCCGCGTTTGCGGTCCCCGTTGTCATCGGAACGAAGCTAGCTTGGACATTGGATCCGAGCACTTGCAGCGCGACCGGTGCGCTCCCTCTCCCCGTTCTTCACGGGGAGAGGGTTGGGGTGAGGGGCAGCCACGCCCACCGACCGTGCGGAGAGCCCCCCTCACCCGGATTGCATCTTGCGATGCAATCCGACCTCTCCCCGCAAGCGGGGCGAGGTAAGGACCGCGCAAGCTGCGAGAGATGTGCTCACACTAACGATGTCGTGCATAGACCACGCGCCGTCCCAATCTCCGCGGCCGCCCCATGACTCCCACCCGCTACGCCGAGATCGGCATCACCACCAACTTCTCCTTCCTGCACGGCGGCTCGCATCCCCAGGCCTATGTGCACCAGGCCGCCGATTATGGCCTCACCGGCATCGGCATCGCCGATCACAACACGCTGGCCGGCATCGTGCGTGCCTATAGCGAGCTGAGCAACGACCAGCTCAGCTACAAGCCGAAACTGCTCTACGGCGCGCGGCTCGTCTTCACCTGCGGCACGCCGGACATCCTGGTCTATCCGCGCGACCGCGCGGCGTATGGCCGACTATGCCAGCTGCTCACCCGCGGCAAGCGCGGCAGCGATCTGGACAAGGTCGCCAAGGGCGATTGCCGCCTGACATTCGAGGATCTGTTCGACTTCATCGACGGCCAGCTGTTGGTCCTGATGCCGCCGCATCGCTTCGACGAGGATGCCCTCGGCAAAATCCTGACCCGTCTGAAAGACAGCGCCGCCGAAGGCGTGTGGCTCGCCGGCAGCCTGCTGTATCGCGGCGACGATCGCCGCCGGCTGACGCGGCTGGCGCGCCTCGCGGCGTCAGCCAAGGTCCCGCTGATCGCCACCAACGACGTGCTCTATCATCACCCGCAGCAGCGCATGCTGCAGGATGTGCTGACCTGCATCCGCGAGAAGGCCTCGATCGAGAGCATCGGCCGCCGTCTCCAGGCCAATGCCGAGCGCCATCTCAAGCCGGGACACGAGATGGCGCGGCTGTTCCGAGATCATCCCGACGCGATCACCGAGACGCTGCGCTTCACCGATCGCATCACCTTCTCGCTCGACCAGCTCAAATATCAATATCCCGACGAGCCGGTGCCGCCGGGCAAGACCGCGCAAGGCCATTTGGAGGACCTGACATGGGCCGGCGCCAAGACCTATTTCGGCGACAAGCTCGATGACAAATTGCGCGCGGTACTCAACAAGGAGCTGGCGCTGATCGCCGAGCTCAACTACGCGCATTATTTCCTCACCGTCCACGACATCGTGCGCTACGCCCGCAGCGAGGGCATCCTGTGCCAGGGCCGCGGCTCGGCGGCGAACTCGGCCGTGTGCTACGTGCTCGGCATCACCTCGGTCGATCCGACCAAGATCGACCTGCTGTTCGAGCGCTTCATCTCCAAGGAGCGGCTGGAGCCGCCGGATATCGACGTCGATTTCGAGCATTCGCGGCGCGAGGAGGTGATGCAATATGTCTACCGCCGCTACGGCCGCCACCGCGCCGCGATCATTGCCACCGTCATCCATTATCGCCCGCGCAGCGCCATCCGCGATGTCGGCAAGGCGCTCGGCTTGACCGAGGACGTCACCTCGGTGCTCGCCGATACCGTATGGGGCAGCTGGGGCGACGGCCTCTCCGACATGCAGGTGCGTCAGGCCGGGCTCGATCCGACCAATCCGATGATCCGCCGCGCCGTGGAGCTGGCCTCGGAGCTGATCACCTTTCCGCGCCATCTGTCGCAGCATGTCGGCGGTTACGTGCTGACGCAGGACCGGCTCGACAGCTACGTGCCGATCGGCAATGCCGCGATGGACGACCGCACCTTCATCGAATGGGACAAGGACGATGTCGACGCGCTCAGCATGATGAAGGTCGACGTGCTCGCGCTCGGCATGCTGACCTGCATCCGCAAGAGTTTTGCTCTGATCGCCGATCACAAGGGCAGGCGCTACGTGCTCGCCGACATCAAGTCGGAGGACGACAACGAAGTCTACCAGATGCTGCAGCGGGGCGAGTCGCTGGGCGTGTTCCAGGTCGAGAGCCGGGCACAGATGAACATGCTGCCGCGGCTCAAGCCGCGCACCTTCTACGATCTCGTCATCGAGGTCGCGATCGTCCGGCCCGGCCCGATCCAGGGCGACATGGTGCATCCGTACTTGCGCCGTCGGAACGGCCTCGAGAAGGTCGGCTATCCCGCGCCGTCGCCGGATCACGGCCCGTCCGACGAGCTCTACAAAGTTCTACACAAGACGCTCGGCGTGCCGCTGTTCCAGGAGCAGGCGATGCGGATCGCGATTCAAGCCGCAAAATTTTCGCCGGAGGAAGCCAACGGCCTGCGCCGCGCGATGGCGACGTTCCGCAATGTCGGCACCATCGGCTCCTACGAGGAGAAGATGGTCTCGAACATGATCGCGCGCGGCTACGACCCGGCCTTCGCCAAGAGCTGCTTCGACCAGATCAAGGGTTTTGGCTCCTACGGCTTCCCGGAAAGCCATGCCGCGAGCTTCGCGCAGCTGGTCTATGTCTCGTCCTGGCTGAAATGCTTCCATCCCGATGCGTTCTGCTGCGCGCTGCTGAACTCGCAGCCGATGGGTTTCTACGCGCCGGCCCAGATCGTCGGCGACGCCCGCAAGAACGGCGTCGAGATCCGCGACATCGATGTCTCCTACAGCTTTGCCGACAACACGCTGGAGGATACGAATGGGAAGTATTGCGCCGTCCGCCTCGGCTTCCGCCAGATCGACGGCTTTCGCTGGATCGACCGCGACGAGGAGCGGATCAGGAAGTTGTCGGAAGCGGTGCGTAAAGAAGCATTGGCCGTTTCTACACGTTCGTTGCCGACTATATCCTCGGTGTCATTCCGGGGCGCGCGCAGCGCGAGCCCGGAATCCATAACCACGATCGGGAGTATGGATTCCAGGCTCGCCCTCCGGGCGCCCCGGAATGACGGCGGGGATAGAGTGTTGTCCGACTCACAATTCATTGATGGATTTCGAGAGCGCGACGCTGTCGCCTCGCCCCGGAATGACAACGAACAACAAGCTCACATGTTGCTGTCGGATGCCGACCGCGAGGACGACTGGGCCGACCGCATCATCCGCGCGCGCCAGCGCCGTCCGTTCACCTCGCTGGAAGACTTTGCCCGCGACACCGCGCTGCCCAAGCGCGCGCTGCTGCTGCTGGCCGATGCCGATGCGTTCCGCTCGCTCGGGCTCGACCGCCGCGCAGCCCTGTGGGCCGTGCGCCGGCTGCCCGACGATGTGCCGCTGCCGCTGTTCGAGGCCGCGATCGCCCGCGAGCAGCCGGACGAGGGGGCACAGCCGCTGCCCGAGATGCCGCTGCCGGAGCATGTGGTCGCGGACTACCAGACCATCCGCCTGTCGCTGAAGGGCCACCCGATGGAATTCCTGCGCCGGCGTTTCGCCGCCGAGGGCGTGCTGGCCTGCCGCGACGTCAACGACGCCAATGACCGCCGTCGTATCCGCTGCGCCGGCGTGGTGCTGGTGCGGCAGCGGCCGGGCAGCGCCAAGGGTGTCGTGTTCATGACCCTGGAGGACGAGACCGGGATCGCCAACATCGTGGTCTGGCCGAAGGTGATGGAGACCTTCCGCAAGGAGGTGATGGGCGCGCGCCTGGTGCTGGTCGAAGGCCGCATCCAGAGCAGCCCGGAGAAGGTGGTACACCTCGTGGCCGAGCGCCTGGTCGACCGCACCGCCGATCTCGCCCTGCTGTCCGACGACCGCCTCGGCGCCATCCCGCAAGGTCAGATGCCGGCAGAGCCGCTCAACGACGACCGCCGCGATCACCCGGACAATTCCTCCCAGCGCGTCAGCCACCCCCGCAACGTCCGCATCCTGCCGCGCTCGCGCGATTTTCATTGAGGCGGACGCAGATCGCGTCTCAGCCGGTGCGGGCGATCACGACCCGCGCGCCGGCTTCCGCGAACGCCGCGCGTTGCGTCTCCGAGGCGCCGTCATCCGTCACCAGGGTCCAGCGCGGTGGCAGGGGGGCCCAGGCGTCCTGTTCGGCGCGGCCGAGCTTGCCGGCGTCGGCGAGCACGATCAGCTCGCGGGCCTGCTGCATCATCAGCGATTTCAGCGCCACCTGGTCGAGATCGGCTTCGCACAGGCCGCGGCCCGTCACCACGCCGTCGGCGCTCATCACGGCGCGGTCGGCCGTGATCCGCCGCAACGCATCGCCCGCCAGCGGGCCCATCGTGCTCATGCTGGTGGTGCGCAGCGCGCCGCCGAGCACCACGATCTCGAGCGCCGGCGCCTTGGCGAGAAAGGGCAGCAGCGCGAGATTGTTGGTGATGATGCGCAGCCGCCGCTGCAGCAGCAGCCGGCCGAAGGCGGCGACCGTCGAGCCGGCATCGAGGATCAAGGTGTCGCCATCCTCGATCAGCTCGGCCGCCGCGCGCGCGATCGCCTGCTTCTCGCGGCCCTGCACCGCGAGCCGCTGCTCCAGCGTGGCCTCGGCGACATGGCCGGTGAGAATGGCGCCGCCATAGGTGCGGCGCACGGCGTTGCTCTTCGACAGATGCTGCAGGTCGCGGCGCACGGTCGAGGCGGAGACGTCGAAGCGCCGGGCGAGATCGTCGACATCGATCTCGCCGGCGTTCAAGGCTTCGAGGAGACGGGCATGCCGCTCCTTGCTGCGCATCGACATCGACCTCTCACCCTCAATGCCGCGCCCTGTTCATGGCGCCCGCTGATGAGGGGACGCCATAGCATGCCGGCGTGCCTGCGCAATGCGTCAGGCCGCGAGCTTCGGCGCCAGATCCGCCGCCTGGCGCAGCGCCTCGATCAGGCTACGCTCGTCGGCGATGCCTTTCCCGGCGATGTCGAACGCCGTGCCGTGGTCGACCGAGGTGCGGATCACGGGCAGGCCGACCGTGATGTTCACGCCGGCCTCCAGCCCCAGCACCTTGATCGGGCCGTGGCCCTGGTCGTGATACATCGCCACCACCATGTCGTAGTCGCCGCGGCCGGCCAGGAAGAACAGCGTGTCGGCGGGTAGGGGCCCGCGCACGTCCCAGCCCTTGCGCTGGCAGGCTTCCACCGCCGGCGTGATCTTGGCGGCCTCCTCGCCGCGGCCGAACAAGCCGTTCTCGCCGGCATGCGGATTGATCGCGCAGACGCCGATCTTCGGATGTTTGATTCCGGCGCGCACCAGCACGTCATGCCCGCGCGTGATCACGCGCTCGACGAGCCCCGGCTCGATCTTCGCGATCGCGTCCAAGAGGCCGATATGCGTGGTGACGTGGATGACGCGCAGCTTCGGCGACACCAGCATCATCGAGACTTCGGGCGTGCCCGTGAGATGCGCCAGCAGTTCGGTATGCCCTGGGAATTTGTGCCCGGCCGCATGCAGCGCCTCCTTGGAGAGCGGCGCGGTGCAGATCGCCTGCGCGGTTCCCGCCTGCACGATCTCGACGGCCTTCTCGATGAAGCGATAGGCGGCTTCGCCGGCCACCGGCGACACCTGGCCGAACGGCAGATCGTCCGGCACGAGCTTCAGGTCGACGCATTGAACAGCTTCGGAGGCGAAGTTGGCTTCGTTGGCCTCGCCAAGCGAATCGACTCCGCGAGCGGTGCCGACGATTGCACCCGCCTTGCGCAGGCGCGCGGCATCGCCGATCACCAGCGGATTGCAGATCGACCGCGTCTCCGGATGGTCCAGCGCCTTCATGATCACTTCAGGCCCGATGCCGGCCGGATCTCCCATGGTGATTGCGATGGTCGGACGTGTCATGAAAAGCTTCCTCTGGTTCGGATCGTGCGCAGCCGTTCGCTGATGCGGATCAGGCTGTGCGCGTCGCCGAACGCGCCGGCCTTGGTGGCTATGGGAACGGCGATCTGGCCAAGCGTGAGGCCGAGCGACACGCCCGGCTCGATTTCGTCAGCAAGGCGGATGCCGTTGACGCCGAAGCGCGTGAGCAGGGCGGCCGCGGTCTCGCCGCCGGTTGCGGCGAAAGCGCCGATGGCGGGTGCGACCGTCTGCAGCGCGTCAGCGAGACTGTTCGCAAGCTGCGCGCCCAGCCGCATGTCGGGGTGATCGGTCATCGTGATCTCGACGAGCGCATTGCCGCCTTGCGCAAGATGCGCGGTCACGCCGGCGGCGAGCGCGGCGCGGGCGTCGTCATCCCGAGCCAGCAGCATCTCAGGTGCGACCGGAAAATGCCTTGCGGTGCCGCTCGCCTGCAGCGCGCGGGCCGCCGCGCGCGAGGCTCCCGCGAGCGAGCCGACCACGATCAGGGTGCCGCAGGCGCTGGCCGGAATCCGCAACGTCTCGCCGGTCTCCTCGGCCTCGAGACCGGCCAGCGCATGCGCGAGGCCGGCACTGCCGATGAAGAACGGCGCCGGCGAGACCTCGCTGCTTGCGGCCGCGATCAGATGCAGATCGTGCTCGGTCTCGGCATCGCAGATGGCGACGATGTTCCCCTCGGCCGCGAGCCGGGCCAGAGTGTCCTTCAGGCCGGGGCCGCGCACCGCGGCGAGCGCCACCTTCTCGCTATTCACCTCGGCGGTTGCGAGCACGTCGGCCAGATCGGCGGTCGGATAGCTGTGGTCGCGCTGCCAGACCTCGGCCTGTTCGAGCGGCCGTCCCTGCACCAGGATGCGCCCGCTCACCGTGGTGCGGCCGGTCGCGGGGAAGGCGGGCGCGAATACGCCGAAGGCCGGGCCCGATTGCGCGAGATGCGCAAGCGTCGCCGCCGTCTCCGCTGCCGGCTGTCCGCGCAGCGTCGAGTCGATCTTCTTGAACAGCCGCACTCCCGGCCGGGCGAGCCGCGCCAGCACGTGGCCGTGCCGGCGCGCGGCGTCCTCGGCCGAAAGGCCGCGGCTCGCCGCGTCATAGGCGAGCACGGGCAGCCGGTGATCGGACGCGTCCTCTCCCCAGGTCACCGCGGCGGCGCGACCGCGCCGACCGAAGGCGATCGCGCAATCTGCTGCCCCGGTGAGGTCGTCCGCGACGATCAGCCAGCCTGCCATGGGATCAGTGACCTGCCGGACGTGGCGTGGGTGTCAGTGCAGCGGCGCTCGCCACCTCGTCCTCGCTCTCCATGTCCGCGCCAGGGCCGACCTTGCGGCTGACCCAGGCGGTCAACAGCGGCGTCAGGATGGCGGTGACGACGACGCAGGCCGCGATCAGGATGGTGGCAGGGCCGGCCGCGGGGGCATAGGCCGGATTGGCCGCGGCCACGATGGCCGGAACGGCCGCCGCATTGCCCGCGGTGGAGGCCGCGGCGACGCCGGCGACGCCCGTGCCGCCGGTGATGCGGTCGGCAAGGAACAGCGGAATGCCGGTCACGATGACCACCGCGACGCCCATGCCGAGACCGAGCAGGCCGGCCTGCCAGACCTTCGACAAATCGAGTCCGGCGCCGAGCGCGAAGGCGAAGAACGGGATCATCACCGGGATCGCGCGGCTCAGGAAGGCGCGCATCTCGCGGTCGAGATTGCCGATGATCATGCCGACGACCAGCGGCAGGATGGCGCCGACCAGCGCCTGCCACGGAAAGGCCGACAGACCGGCGACGCCGAGCGTCAGCATGGTCAGGAACGGGCCGCTTTCCAGGGTCATGATCGTATAGGCGCCGACATCGCGCGGCCGGCCATACTGGCCCATCAGCGCCATGTAGAGGCCGCCATTGGTGTCGTTCATCGCGGCGACGATGGCGAGCGTCGAGATCCCTGCGAACATGCCCGAGGTCACCGGCGTCTCGCCGAGAAGGCGGCCGAAGATGACGCCGAGGATCACGGCGACGCCGACCTTCACGACCAGCAGGGTGCCGCCTTTCTTGAAGATGTAGGGCGTGGCGCGGAAGTCGATGCTGGCGCCCATGCAGACGCAGAACACGGCAAGGATGGTCAGCGATCCCGAGAACAGCGCGCCGGTGAAGGAGCCGAAGAATTTCGGCGTCTCGGGGAAGAACGTCGCGATCAGCGCGCCGACCAGCAGCGGCACCACCATCATCCCGCCCGGCACCTTCTCGATCGTCTGCTTGATGGGCACCTGCATGTCCCGCGTCCTTCCCTGATGACGTCAGTTCTGAGCATTTTGCGCAATTTATGAGAGATAATATGCGCTCTTTGGTCAATTATGCTCGATGAACGCAGAATGCAAATGCAAATTGCGCATTATGCGCATTTCATGGCTGACTTGTCCAAGCTCCCTCCCGCGGAGCTCGGCCGATTGCCCGATCCAATCGATTGCTCTTCCGCCTGCGAAAGGTTCCCCCTCAAGCGAGCCATGGCCAACCCGCAGAGGGTGCCGCGGATCCGTCCAAGAACCGCTGCGGGCCAGGATTGCCTCAGCCGGGAATGGTTCGAACCTAAGATCCATCGAGTCAAATCCGAGCAAGGCCTGCGCGAAGCTGCCTGTGCGGCTGCTGGTCGATGCAGCTCCGCTGCCTCGCGCTGACCCCCGAGCCTTCTTGTTAGTTTGTAGGATCAAGCCTCAATCTGTAGGGTGGGCAAAGGCACGGCGCGCATCGCGCGTCGTGACGTGCCCACCCGCCGCGTCGTCCAGACGGTGTTCAGTCGGTCCCGTTGCTTCGCATTTCCAGAAAACGGCTTTACATTTTTACGAAATCATGTTCTATTCTCGCGTATCCCGTCCCATCGAGAAGGGGCGTAGCGCGCGATCGTCACGACACGCGGGGCGGGGAGCGATGGCCGTGGTGTTGCCGCAGCGTGCTTGGCACGTGGACGAACGGCAGCGCGCGGACGTGAAATCGCAGCGTGCTGGCACCCCGACGCTGGTGCTACGTTCGCGACGGCGCTTGCGCGCCGCGTGGGCAATGGTGGCCAAAAAGCCCGGCGCACCAGGCAGACTGCGTATAAACGTGAAAACCGTCGCGCAGGGAAGGCCGGGTGATCTCGGCTGCACCTGTGGTACCTGCCGCCTGCATTCTTGTTAGCAGGCGGGCCGCAGGCGTCAGTCGGCGCCTTGCCTTCCCTGCGCCCTCCTCACGAGAGGGTGAAACGAACGGCACAACTCGGACGCATCTGCGCCGCGAGGCTAAGTTGCTATGTTCGTCTTGGAGGTGGTGATTTCGGAGATCCGCAATGATCAGGCATGTCCCGCCGCCTGCCAGATGCGGCGGCCTATGTGTGAACATGATCGGCGGAGTAGGGATATACCCGCTGAAGTTGGCCCGTGAGGTCCCGACACCGTTCCCCGCGATCATTACGACAGGATGACATCATGGTGCGACGCAGAAGAAAGTGACGCTTGCTCAAAATGACCTGAATGCAAGCTGAACGGCGGTCGTTGAAGTTTCAAATTTTTAAAGCAAGACAGAGGCGAGTTTGGCGATTTTTAGGTTGTTTAAAGCTCCAGTTCCGCACTATTAGCGCAACGATGAGCCCGCCAATGCCGGAATCGTCGACGGATCAAACGAGCCAGTCATAAACAGCCATGGCGCCTGACACGAACCCACTTCCGCAGATGATCAGCACCAAGCGGCTGGTGTTGGGCCTGGCCGTGCTGGCAATCGCCGGCGCGGGCGCCTACGGCTACACCCAGTTGAGCTCGGCGCCGTCGTCCAAGGACAACATCGAGCTCTCCAGCCAGTCGAAGCGCAACGGCACGACCTTCACGCCGTCGGCGGCGGAGTGGGCGACGCTGACGATCGAGCCGGTCTGTGAAAAGATATTCCGCGCCGAGCACATCACCGAGGGCAAGGTCGCCGTCGACGAGGATCGCTCGACGCCGGTGTTCTCCCCCTATGCCGGCCGCGTCACCAAGCTGCTGGCTCGCCCGGGCGAGACCGTGCGCCAGGGCCAGCCGTTGTTCGTGATCGAGGCCGCCGACACCGTGCAGGCGCAGAACGATTTCATCACCGCCATCACCTCGATGAACAAGGCGAAGTCGGCGCTCGACCTCGCCGACATCCAGTACAAGCGCGCCAAGGATCTGTTCGAAGGCCGGGCGATCCCGCTCAAGGATTTCCAACAGGCGGAGGCGGCCTCCGTTCAGGCGCAGAACGACATGCGGTCGTCGCAGACCGCGCTCGAGGCCGCCCGCAACAAGCTGCGCATCCTCGGCTTCACAGACGCCGCGATCAGCGACTTCCAGAACAAGGGCGTGATCGACCGCGAGATCACGATCTACGCGCCGATCGGCGGGACGGTCGTGCAGCGCAAGGTCGGTCCCGGCCAGTATGTCAACTCCGGCGCGAGCGACCCCGTGTTCGTGATCGGCGATCTCTCCACCGTCTGGCTGACGGCCTTCGTCCGCGAGAGCGATGCGGCGCTGGTGAACATCGGGGAGGAGATCCTCGTCAACGTGCTGGCGCTGCCCGGCCGGCCGCTGAAGGCCAACATCAACTACGTCGCGGCGTCGATCGATCCGGCAACGCGCCGTCTGCTGGTGCGGGCGACCATCGACAACAAGGATGGCGTGCTCAAGCCTGAGATGTTCGCCAACGTGACGATCTATTCGCCCGGCGAGCAGCCCGCTGTCGCTGTGCCCCGTCAGGCCTTGATCTATGAAGGCAACCAGGTCCGCATCTGGGTTGCACGTCCGGACAAGTCGATCGAGCTGCGCAAGATCAAGACCGGATTGATCAATGGCGACCAAGTCGCCGTCGAAAGCAATCTGAGCGCGGGCGAGCAGATCGTCACAAAGGGCAGCCTGTTCATCGATCGCGCTGCCTCCGGCAGCTGAGTAAAGTCCTCCTGCCTGCCGTGCTGAAAGCTCCGACCTGAATGGACCGCCTCGTTTCCATCGCCGTTCAGCGGCGCTTCCTGATGGTTGGAATGTTCGTCGCCGTCCTGATCGGCGGCCTGATTGCGTTCCGCCAGCTCAACATCGAAGCCTATCCCGATCCGACCCCGCCGATGGTCGACATCGTGACGCAGAGCAACGGCCTGTCGGCCGAGGAGATCGAGCGCTACATCACGATCCCGATCGAGACCCAGGTCGCCGGCATCAAGAATTTGCGGACCATCCGGACGATCTCGCTGTACGGCCTGTCCGACGTCAAGCTGCAGTTCTCGTTCGACTACACCTATGACGAGGCTTTGCAGCAGGTGCTGAACCGCCTGTCGCAATTGTCGCCGCTGCCGGGCAACGTCACGCCGCAGATCTCGCCGCTCAGCGCGGTCGGCGAGATCTATCGTTACCGGCTGCGCGGCCCGCCCGGCTACAGCGTGCTCGACCTCAAGACCTTGCAGGACTGGGTGCTGCAGCGGCGCTTCCGCGCCGTGCCTGGTGTCATCGACGTCACCGGCTGGGGCGGCAAGACCAAGACCTATGAGATCCAGGTCGACTTCAACAAGCTGGTCGCCAACGGCCTGACCTTGCCGCAACTGCTGCAGGCGGTCGGCAACTCCAACATCAATGTCGGCGGCAACACGGTCGAGATCGGCACGCAATCGGCCGTGGTGCGCGGCGTCGGCCTGATCCGCTCGATGGACGACCTCGCCAACACCATGGTGTCGCAGAGCGGCGGCAACCCTGTGCTGGTGAAGGACGTCGCCAACGTCACGGTGGCCGAGAAGCCGCGGCTCGGCATCGCCGGCCTTAACAACAATGACGACATCGTCCAGGGCATCGTGCTGATGCGGCGCGGCGAGCAGAGCTCGCCAACCATTGCGCGCGTCGAGCAGCTGGTCGACCAGATCAACAATTCGACCATCCTGCCCCCGGGCGTCCGCATCGAGCGCATCTATGACCGCAAGGACCTGATCGACACCACGACGCACACCGTGCTGCACAACATGGTGGTGGGCATCGGCCTGATCGTGCTGTTGCAATGGGTGTTCCTCGGCAATCTCAGAAGCGCGCTGATCGTCGGCGCCACGATTCCGTTCGCGCTGTTCTTTGCCGTGATCATCCTGGTGCTGCGCGGCGAGTCCGCCAACCTGCTGTCGGTCGGCGCGATCGATTTCGGCCTGATCGTCGATGCCACCGTGATCATGGTCGAGGCGATCTTCCGGCGCCTCACGCAGACCACGCCGTTGTCGGAGGCGGAGTCGAGCCACATCTCGCCCGAGACGATGATGGGCATGAAGAGCCACGCCATCCTGTCGGCGGCCGCCGACGTGTCGCGCTCGATCTTCTTTGCCGCCGCGATCATCATCGCGGCCTTCCTGCCGCTGTTTACGCTCAGCGGCGTCGAGGGCAACATCTTCGGGCCGATGGCACGCACCTATGCCTATGCGCTGGCCGGTGGTCTGCTCGCCACGTTCACGGTGACCCCGGCGCTGAGCGCCATCATCCTGCCGGCGCATGTCGAGGAGACCGAGACGCGGCTGATGCGGATCCTGCACGCGATCTATGCGCCGGTGCTGCGCTGGGCGGTCGGCAACCGCAACCTGGTGATGGCCGGCGCGATCGGTCTCGTGCTGCTCACGGTGGTGGTGGGCCGGCTGCTCGGCCTCGAATTCCTGCCGAAGCTGGAAGAGGGCAACCTCTGGATTCGCGCCACCCTGCCGCCGACCATCTCGCTCCAGGAGGGCAACGCCTACGTCAACGAAATGCGCAAGATGATCCGCGCGCGCCCCGAAGTCGAGGCCGTGGTCTCGCAGCACGGCCGTCCCGATGACGGCACCGACGCCGCGGGCTTCTTCAATGCCGAGTTCTTCGCGCCGCTCAAGCCGGTCAAGGACTGGCCGGGCACCAAGGACAAGGACCAGCTCACCGCCGAGCTGTTGAAGCAGCTCGACGACCGCTTCCCGGGCGTCGAGTTCAACTTCTCGCAATATCTGCAGGACAACGTCTCCGAAGCGGTGTCCGGCGTGAAGGGCGAGAACTCGATCAAGCTGTATGGCAACGATTTGCAGGCGCTGACCGATACCGCGAACAAGATCAAGCAGGTGCTGTCGACGGTGCAGGGCGTGACCGACCTTGCGGTGTTCACCTCGCTCGGCCAGCCGACCGTGCAGATCGATATCGACCGCGCCAAGGCTGCCCGCTACGGGCTGGCGCCCGGCGACATCAACGCCACCATCAAGGTCGCGATCGGCGGCGACACCGCGGGCGATCTTTATGAGCCGGGCAGCGACCGGCATTTTCCGATCATCGTCCGGCTCGCGCCGGAATATCGCAAGAGCGCCGAGGCGATCGAGAATCTGCGCATCGGCGCGCAGGGGCCGAACGGCATCACGCAGATTCCGCTGAGCGAGGTCGCGACCATCAAGCTGGTGTCGGGCGCGGCCTATATCTATCGCGAGCAGCAGGAGCGCTATCTCCCGATCAAGTTCTCAGTGCGCGAGCGCGACCTCGGCAGCGCCATCCAGGAGGCGCAGCAGAAGGTCGCCGAGCAGGTGCAGCTGCCGGCCGGCTCACGCGTGGAGTGGGTCGGCGAGTTCGGCAATCTGCAGGACGCGATCAAGCGGCTGTCGATCGTGGTGCCGATCAGCCTCGCTTTGATCGGCGTGCTCCTGTGGTTCAATTTCGGCTCGATGGCCGACACCTTGCTTGCGATGAGCGTGATCCCGATGGCGATCTTCGGCGGCGTCGTCGGCCTTGTTCTCTCCGGCATTCCGTTCAGCGTGTCCGCCGCGATCGGCTTCATCGCTTTGTTCGGAATCGCCGTGATGGACGGCATCATCATCCTGTCGCAGTTCAACCAGCTGATCGACGAGGGTGTCGAGCGCATCGAGGCGGTCATCCGCACCGGCGAATTGCAGCTGCGCCCGGTGCTGATGACTTGCGTCGTCGCCGGCATCGGCCTGTTGCCGGCGGCGCTGTCGACCGGCATCGGCTCGCAGGTGCAGAAGCCGCTCGCCATCGTCGTCGTCACCGGCATGATGCTGGCGCCGATGGTCATCCTGATCACATTGCCGGTGCTGATCTCGCTGTTCTCCCGCCGGAGGGCTCGCTAGATCCGCATATGCTCGTCGATCCGCGCGGCTGCACCGGCATCAACAGTGGCGGCATCGACGATCTCGCCGCGCTTGAACACGAGGTAGCGGTCGCTGATCGACAGGGCAAAAGGCAGATGCTGCTCGACCACGATCATGGAGGTGCCGATCTCGCGGCGGACGCGCACCAGCACCTCGGAGAGGCGGTCGACGACGGAGGGCTGCAGGCCTTCGGTGACCTCGTCGAGCAGCAGCACGTCGGGCTTGGCCATCAGCGCGCGCGCCACGATCAGCATCTTCTGCTCGCCGCCGGACAGCGTTCCCGCCCGCTGGCCGAGCCGTTTCGTCAGCACCGGAAACCAGCCGCCGACCTGCTCGAACAGGGCATCGATATCCTTGTCCGACAGCAGACCGAGCCGGAGGTTGTCGCGCACGGAAAGGTCCTGGAACAGCGCATGCTCTTGCGGCACATAGACCAGCCCCATCTTGCGCTTCAGATGCGGCGCCACCCGTGTGACGTCCTTGCCCGAAAGCGTGACACTGCCGCGCCACGCCGGCAGGAAGCCGAGGATGGCCTTGAGCAGCGAGGTCTTGCCCATCCCGTTCTTGCCGACGATCGCCAGCGTCTCGGCTTTCGCCAGCGCAAAGCCGACATTGTTGATCACTTCCGAGGAGCCATAGCCGCTCGCGAGCTCTTTGACTTCCAGCGTCGTGCTCATGCCGGCACCTCCGCATGCGCCACGTGCTGACCGGTGTAGATCTCGCGGACCAACTCGCTGTTGACGACCTCGTCGACCGAGCCGTCGAGCGCGAGCCGGCCCTGGTGCAGCACGATGATGCGCGAGGAGATCTCGCGGACGAAATCGAGATCGTGCTCGACGAGGAGGATGCACAGCCGGTCGCGACGGGCGAGGGTGGTCAGGATATCAGCGAAGCCCTGGCGCTCGGCGCGGGTGAGGCCGGCGGTGGGCTCGTCGAGCAGCAGCACGTCGGGCTCGAGCGACAGCACCATCGCGAGCTCGAGCGCCTGCTTCAGCCCGTGGCTGAGATTGCGCGCTTCCTCGTCCAGCCGTTCGCCGAGGCCGGACCGTTCGACGACCGACATCGCTGCGGGAGGCAGCGCCAAGGTGTCCGAACGCGATGTGAGGGCGGGCGGATCGGCATGAGTCCGCGCGACGCGCAGGCATTCGGCGACGGTCAGCGTCTCGAACACCGACGCCGTTTGGAACTTGCGCCCCAGGCCGAAACGAACGACCCGATCCGGCGGCAGCCGCGCGATGTCGTGGCCTACGATGGCGACGTCGCCGGTCGAGCGCTCGCGGCCATCGGACAGGCAGCGGATCAACGTGGTCTTACCGGCGCCGTTGGGACCGACCAAGCTCAGCAACTCGCCGCGATACGCCGTGAACTCAACGCCGTCCAGCACGGCGAGACTGCCGTAATGCTTGCCGAGCGCGCGTACTTCAATGGCGACGGCATCTGGATTGTCGGCGACGGTGGCGGCGATGGCGGGCTGCAGAACCGTCGTAGCGCCTGCCGAACGCCCGCGCTTGATCAGATGCATCACTGCGCCGAGCAGGCCATCGGGGAACACGAGGATCACTACGATCAGCGCCAGCCCGACGATCAGCTCCCAGACATAGGGCAGGCTGTTGGCGAGATAGGCGCTGGCGACCTCGATGCACAGCGCGCCGATCACAGGACCGATCACCGTGCCGCGGCCGCCGAGCGCGACCATGATCACGAGATTGGTGCCGAAGGTGAAGCTGGCGTTCTCGGGCGCGGCGACCGCACCGAAGCCGGCATAGAAGAAGCCGGCCAGTGCGGAGACGATCGCGGAGAGCACCAGCACGATGATGCGCAGGCGCGACGTGTCGATGCCGAGATAGGTGCAGCGCGCGTCATTGTCGCGCAGCGCCGACAAAAGGCGGCCGGTGTCGCTGCGCATGATGACGAGCGCAAGCACCGCGGTCGCGAGCAGTCCGAGGCCGGCGAGGCGCAGCCAGGTCTCGATCTCCAGGTCAAAGCTCTCGAAGCCGACGAGGCCGCTCGACGAACCGGTGAACGTGCCGCCGGAGTACAGGATCTGCACCAGCACGATCGGCACCACCAGCGAGATCACCGAGGCGTAGAGCGGTGTCGAGCCGGGATAGAACGACAGCCAGCCGGTGAAGGCGGCAACCGCCGCAGCAACGGCCACCGCGGCGCCGATCGCAGCGAAGATCTGCCACGTGCCGAAGCCATATTCGGTGAACATGATTGCGAGCGCGTAGGCGCCGATGCCGAAGAAGGCGGACTGGCCGAAAGTCAGCGTGCCGCAATAGCCCCACATGATGTCGACGGTGATCGCCGCGATCGCGACAAAGCAGGCGCGGACCAGGATGTTCACGAGGTACGTATCGAGCAGCAGCGGCGCGACGAGGATCACGCCGGCGGCGAGCGCCACCAGCAACGCGGGGACGATCAGGCGCGGCATCGCACGGCTCGTTGGGGATGTCGCGGGAGAGACGAGGGGGCGCGCTTCAGGCACGGGCAAAACCCTCCGGCCGGATCCGCAGCACAATCGCGGCGCAGATCGCAATCGTCAGACCACCGAGGATCGGATTGACGAAGGTCGAGACCAGCACCTGCAACGTCCCCAGCACGGCGCAGGACCCGGCCAGCGCCAGCAGCGAGCCGCCGGACACCATGACCAGCATGAAGGCGCCGATCAGCCAGGGCACGCCCATGTTCGGATCGACGCTCGACAGCGGCGTGATGAGCGCGCCGGACAGCGCGGCGAGTCCGCTGCCCAGCGCGAAGGTGATGAGCCGCACGCGCGAGGAATCGACGCCGAGTCCCTGTGCCAGCATTTCGTTCATGATCACGGCCTTGGTCGATAGGCCCAGCCGCGTGCCGTTGAGCAGCGCGGTGAACAGCAGGCCGACGATGACGGCCGCGACGATCATGACAAGCCGGTAGGCCGAATAGTCGGCGCCGAACAGATGCACCGTGCCGGAAATCGGCGCCTGCACGAACTGCACCTCGCGGCCGAACATCAGGGTGATGAGTTGTCCCAGCACGATGCCGAGACCCCAGGTGGCGAGGATCGCATCGAGCGGGCGCTTATAGAGGCGGCGGACGATGACGATCTCGGTGATGCCACCGCAGATCGCACCGGCGATGAAGGCCAGCGGTAGAACCAGGAACCAGGGCAAGCCGAGTTGCGCGCCGACGAGGGCCGAATAGGCGCCGACGGTCAGGAACGCGGCGTGGGCGAAGTTGATGATCTTCATCACGCCGAACACGATCAGGAGGCCGGCGGCAATAATGAAGAGCATGGCGGCCGTCGTGACGGCATCGAGGGCGACGGTCAGCATGATGACTTCCACTTGAGAGAAGCGGGGCGGGCCTCAGGTCCGCCCCGCGGGATCATACCCGATCAGAAGCCAAACGCTCAGGATTTGCCCGGGCACTGCGCGCCGGGATCGACGTTGGGGAAGCTCTGGATCACCTTGACGCTGCCGTCGGGCTGGACCTGGCCGAGATACATGGTCAGCGGCGCATGGCGCTGCTTGTCCATCTTGATCGTGCCGCGCGGGCCGTCGACAGAGACCTCAGCGAGCGCCTTGAGCACCTTGTCCTGATCGGTGCTGCCGGCCTTCTCGACAGCAGCCTTGTAGGCGTAGACGGCCTCATATTGCGGCACCGACAGATCGTTCGGCGTCTTCAGCTCGCCGCCGAACTTCTTGGCCATCGAGGCCAGGAAGGTCTTGTTGGCTGGTGTGTCGATGCCGGTGACGTAGGAAGCAGACAGATAGATGCCGGCGGCGTCAGCGCCCATGCCCTTGGCGGTGCCCTCGTCGACGGCGAGGTTGCCGTAGGGCAGGTTCACGCCGGCGGCGCGGAGCTGCTTGGTCAAAGTGACGTTCGGCGCGCCGCCCGCGGTCGAGGTGATCAGCGCGTCGGCGCCGGAGGCCTTGAGCTTGGAGATGATCGAGGTCCAGTCGGAGCCGTCCATCGGCAGATATTCCTCGCCGACGACCTTTCCGCCCGTATTCTCGATGTACATCTTCGTGAAGGCGAGCATGCCGCGGCCGAAGGCGTAGTCGGAGCCGATCAGGAAGTAGTTCTTCGCCTTCTTCTCCTTGTTGAAGTAGTCGACGATCGGCGGCACCTGCTGGTCCGGCACCCAGGCGTTGACGTAGAGATAGGGGCTGCAGGACTTGCCCTCGTAGAACGAGGTGTAGATGTAGGGCGTCTTGCCGCGGGCGACGATCGGCAGGCCGGCGTTGCGGGCGGCGCTGGTCTCCATCGAGATCAGCACGTTGACCTTCTTCTGGAAGATCAGTGCGTCGAACGCCTTCTGCGCGCCGGCGGCGCCTGAGGCGTCATCGGCCACTTCCAGCTCCAGCTTGCGGCCGAGCACGCCGCCTTTGGCGTTGATCTCCTCGACCGCCAGTTCGGCGGACTGCACGACAGACGGCGCGACGACCGAGTTGGCGCCGGACAGGCCGACAGGCACGCCGATCTTGATCGGATCGGCGGCAAAGGCAGACGAAAGCGCGGTCGCCGTAAGGGCGAGCGCGAGAGAGGTGGTGAGCAAACGCGACGTCATTGATGGTCCTCCATGAATGGTCGAAAACAGACAGGCGAAGTTCTCAGTACCAGCCGCGCTTGACCTCGCTGCCGAGCATCTCGTCGTAGACGTCGGAGCGGCGGTCGCGCAGGACCTGGTTGAAGGCGTTCCAGTTGCGGGCGCGGCGGGCCTCGCCGAGCGCGACGTCGGCGATCACGATCTCCTCCTTGTCGCGACTCGCGGGGCCGGCGACCGGCCATCCGGTGTAGCTGACAATCAGGCTCTGGCCCTCGAACGGCTGTCCACGCTCGACGCCGACGCGGTCGGCGCAGGCGATGAAGATGGAGTTGGAGTGCGCCGCCGCCATCGCCAGGATGTTGGCCATCGCCTCGCGGCCCTCGGCCTGGCCGGGGATCGGCACCCAGTTGGTCGGCACGCAGACGATGTCGGCGCCCTGCAGCGCGTTGAGGCGATAGCTCTCCGGGAACCAGCCATCGTAGCAGATCGCCATGCCGATGCGGCCGATCTCGGTGTGGTAGACGGGGAAGCCGAGATTGCCGGGCTCGAAATAGAGGTTCTCCTCGTTCCACAGGTGCACCTTGCGGAACGTGCCGATATAGCCCTTCGGCCCGATCAGCACGGCGCTGTTGTAGAGCTTCGTCCCATCGCGCTCGCAGATGCCGGCGACGAGGTGCAGGCCGTGCCTGGCCGCGATCTCGCTCCAGGCGGTCACCGCGGGACCGCCTGGAATCGTCTCGGAGGCTGCGAAGGCCTCCTCGCGCGACTTGAACACGTAGCCGGAGGAGGCGAGCTCGGGGAGCACCACGAGCTTGGCGCCTTGGGCCAGCGCCTGTTGAATCAGGTCGAGGCTGTGGGCGAGGTTGGTGGCCAACTCGCCGACCATCGGTTGCATCTGGATGCAGGCGATCCGCAGTTTGCTGTCGTCATCCGTCGTCAAGGCACGAGTCTCCGTTGCGTTCGCGAGGTTCGCGCGCGCCAAACAAAAAGCCCCCGACTGCGCCTTGCGGCGCAATACGAGGGCTGCATAGCCTGATGTGAAATGGCCGACCGGCCATTGGCGGACATGCGATGTCCGCAACGACATCAAGTAACTCAAATGCGCGAAGCGAAGTCAACGCCGTCGCTTGCAAAAATTTGAGGCCGTTGCTGCCCAACGCGTGGGCGCGGCAAACCTCTAGCGGGACACCGGCGCATCCAGCACCCCCAATCCTCCCAGCGTCTCCTGCGCATTGATGATCGAGATCGCGATGTCGGCCATCGCGACGCGCTTCTGCGTCGCCTGCGCGCGGATCAGCTCATAGGCCTCGACCTCGCCGACCTGCTTCAGCCCCATCAGGATCTTGACCGCCTTGTCGACGTCGCGCCGCGCCTTCAACGTCTCCTCCAGCTTCTGCACCTTGCCTTCGAGCCGGCGCGTATAGCCGCGCAGCGAGCGCGCCAGCACCAGCGAGGAGAGGATGCCGAACGAGCGGATCGGCTTGTTGACGACGCCATGCGCATTGCTGTCGAGCAGGCGCTTGAGGATGGTCGGGTTCTCGTAGTCGACGATGGCGATGAAGGTGAGGGGATGCTCGGTCGTGCCTTCGGGGAAGATCATCTCCTCCGAGGTCTCGATCAGCTGGAATACCGTGTCGATGTCGTGCGGGATCGCCGCCGGCGGCGGCCACACGCCGCGCACATTGCAGCCGATGCGCTTCAGCTGGTCGATCAGCGCATCGCCCTCGGCGTCGCGCGGATGGATCACCAGCACGCGGGCGCCGCGTAGCTCCTCGATCAGGCGGCGCACGCCGGGCTTCATGCGGTCATCCGGCCTCATGCGGACAGCGCCTCTTCGCTCAGCCAGCGGCCGCCGATCGGCGACACCGACAGATAGGGGTCCGGCTTGATCGGGCTCTTGCTCTCCCACACGATGTCGAACTCGCCGTCGGCGCGGACGCGGCCGATGCGCGGCGTCGTCCAGACGTGGTTGTTGTCGGGATCGATCCGGATCGGCCCCTCCGGCGCCTCGAGGCTGAGGCCGAGCGCGGCCTCCACCAGTCTCTGCGTGTCGAGGCTACCGGCCTGTTCGAGCGCGCGCGCGAACAGCTTGATCTGCGCATAGGCCGAGGCGCTCCACATGCTGACCGGCGTGTCGGCGCCGAAGGTGGCCGCGAACGCCGCCTTGAAGCGGTCGTTGCTGTCGCGCGCCAGCGTGCCGAAATAGCTCGCCGCGGTCAGATGGCCCGCGCAATACTCCGCGCCGATGGCGCGCACCTCGCCTTCGGCCATGGTGAGGCTCGCGATCGGCAGCCGCTTCGGATCGAAGCCGGCCTGCGCATACATCCGATAGAAGCGCTGCGCGGTGCGGCCGACGATGGTCGAGAACACGACGTCGGGCGCTGCGTCCCTGATCGCGTCGAGGCCGCGCGTCAGCTCGGCGTCGGTGGCTTCCATCGTCACATACTGCTCGCCGACGACGCGGCCGGCATAGGACTCGACGAGGTCGCGCATGATGCGGTTGGATTCGCGCGGATAGATGTAGTCGGAGCCGATCAGATAGACGCGCGGCCCGTGCTTGCGCACGATATATTCGGCGAGCTGGAACGCGTTCTGGTTCGGCGCCGGGCCGGTGTAGATCACGTTCGGGGAGTATTCGAAGCCTTCGTAGAGCGAGGGATACCAGAGCAGGCCGTTGCGGCGCTCGATTGCCGGCAGCACCGCCTTGCGCTCCGCCGACGTCGAGCAGCCGAAGATCACGGAGGCGCCATCCTCGGTCAGCAGGCGGTCGGCGAGCTTGCGGAAGGTTTCCGGCTGCGAGCCCGGATCATAGGCGATGACCTCGATCTCGCGGCCGAGCACGCCGCCGGCAGTGTTGATTTCCTGGATCGCCAGCGCCGTGCCGAAGAAGTGCTCGGACTCCGTGACCTGCATCAGGCCGCTGCGCGAGAACAGCACGCCGACGCGCCAGACATCCTTGTCGGATGATTTTGCGGCCGGTCTCGTCGTCATCATCATGCCTCCAGGTCGACGGGCCGGGGTAGGCCGGCTCGGAAAGCGCTGTTTATTGCGACTTGCCGCGCGGTTGGCAACGGGGCGAGGCGATGTCGGAATCCGAGCTGGTGCAAGGCTCTGCTCACGCCTCGCTGCGGAACCCGCTGCCACCCTCCCCTGGAGGGGGAGGGTCGTCTCACATGAGCGGAGCGAATGTGGGACGGGGTGGGGTGAGTCCCATGGGCGGTCTTTGTGTGGCTCACCCCACCCCGCTCGCCCGCTTCGCGTGCGATCGACCCTCCCCCTCAAGGGGAGGGTGGATGAGATTGCTGCGCGAGCGATCTCATCATCGGACGTCGTTTGCCTCGGCAAGTGTGGGCAGCAACGTGCCTCCTTCTTACTGAGACCAGTCAAGCAGCCGGCGCGCGCTCTCGATCCCGCGGCGCTGGGCGCCCGGGCTGATCCGGATAGCGGGCCCTCGTCAGTGATGAGGGCGCAGGGAATGCCGGGCGCTGGCCGCACCCATGGCCCGCCTGCAAGAAAAAAGCAGGCGGCAGTCACCACAGGTCAGCCGAGACATCCCGGCATTCCCTGCGCGATGGGCTTCACGCTTATACGCGCTCTCCTCGGGGACCGGCTTGTTGACCCCGTCGGCCGCGGAGCTCGTCAGACCTCCGCACACCTTGACCTCGGCACCGGGAGGCCAGGACCACGCGACTTCACGTACGTCAGTGCATCGCTCGTCCGCACATCACGCGCGCCGATGCCCCGACGTCCACCGCATTGCCGGCCCAACGTGTCGTGACGACGCGTACGCCCCTCATCCGGACCGGAACGCGGATGTTATACGCATGATTTGCTGATTTTCGGAAGTGATTTATTTTGGGCGGGCCGCTTGAAACGGGCTTTGTCATTGCGAACGCAGCCGAAAATAGCATTTATGCGCAGGGTCGAAAGCAACGCTCCCGCGTTGACCGTGTCGAGTCGAGTCGGAGGCGCGTTGCCGCCGGGTTCAAAATGGGTGCCGTTCAAAACGCGGCCACACTGGAAAGTCGAGATGCGCAGTTTCGAAGACCGAGTCCTGCTGTTCCTGCTCGCCGTGATCACGTTGTCGCTCGGCTGGATCCTGCTGCCGTTCTATGGCGCGCTGCTGTGGGGCGTGGTCGGCGCGATCGTGTTCGCGCCATTGCATCGCCGGCTGTCGCGGTCGATGCACGGCCGAGATGGACTCGCGGCTGCGATCGTGGTGCTGCTCGTTGTCCTGATCGTGATCCTTCCGTTGTCGCTGATCGGCACGGCGCTGGCGCAGCAGGCGGCCGGCGTCTACGGCCAGGCGCAGGGCGGCCAGCTCGATGTCGGTCAGTATTTCCAGAAGATCTTGGACGCGCTGCCCGGTTGGATCGTCGACCTGCTCAACCGCTTTGGGATCGGCAGCCTGGCTGGTCTGAAGGATCGGCTGTCCGCGCTGCTGCTGCGAGGCAGCCAGGTGATCGCGGGCCAGGCGCTGAACATCGGGCAGGGCACGTTCGAGTTCTTCGTCAGCCTGTTCCTGATGCTCTATCTGCTGTTCTTTCTGCTGCGTGATGAGGAGAGGTTGTCGCGGCGGATCACGGACGCCATCCCGCTGCGCGACGAGCAACGCGACGCGCTGCTTTCAAAATTCATCATCGTCATCCGCGCGACGGTGAAGGGCAATCTGGTGGTCGCGTTGGCGCAGGGCTCACTGGGCGGCTTGATGTTCTGGTTCCTCGGGATCACCGCGCCATTGCTGTGGGCGGTGGTGATGGCGTTCATGTCGCTGCTCCCTGCAGTGGGCGCGGGGATCGTCTGGTTTCCAGTCGCGCTGTATCTGCTGGCGACCGGCTCGATCTGGCACGGCGTCATCCTGATCGCCTATGGTGCGCTCGTCATCGGCCTCGTCGACAATCTGCTGCGTCCGATCCTGGTCGGGCAGGACACCAAGATGCCGGACTATGTGGTGCTGCTGTCGACCTTGGGCGGCATCGAGGTGTTCGGGTTGAATGGCTTCATCATCGGCCCTGTGATCGCGGCGATGTTCATCGCGATCTGGGAGATGTTCACGGTGGTGCGAAGCGAGAATCGCGCGGTGGCCGACGTGGCAAGTCGGGCGGATTAGCAAGCTTATTCCGTCGTAATGTCGAGGAGAGTGTTGCGGCGGGTTACGCTCCGCTATCCCGCCCTAGGAGCTAATTGTCGTTCGCGCCAAAGCGCTCGCCGCAGTTTTCAAAATGTCTTCCCTTCGTCTGTCCGTCAGCATCGTAGAGATAGAGGGTTACAGGACAGCGTTGTGCATTCGCCCATGCAACGGCTTCGGAAACAGACAGGCCATTTCGCTCCTCGTAGTCGATGACTTCGGACACGGGAGCCTCATCGGCTTGGTCGGCATCGCGGCAACTATTGTCGTGCTCGACGGCTTCTATGATGGCGTTGACGGATTTCCACCGGTATGGGCGGCTGCGTCGATCAATGACATTAAAGATCATAAGAGTCCTCGAGCGAGTAGGGTGGATTGGCGGAGCGCAATCCGTCCTACGACCTCACAAAT
Organism: Bradyrhizobium sp. USDA 4353; assembly: GCF_054063215.1. Classification (NCBI taxonomy): domain Bacteria; kingdom Pseudomonadati; phylum Pseudomonadota; class Alphaproteobacteria; order Hyphomicrobiales; family Nitrobacteraceae; genus Bradyrhizobium; species Bradyrhizobium sp. USDA 4353. Next base: position 6,469,507 of record NZ_JBSSGB010000001.1, on the reverse strand, counting down.
GCATTGCCGGCCAATCGCGCCTGGACCGCCTCTCAAAACCCGTAAAGCCGCGCGGGATTGTCGACCAGGATCTTTTTCCGGATCGCTGCATCCGGTGCCCACACCGGGAGCTGGTTCATCAGGCGGCCGTCATCGATTTGATAGAACGGCCTGACATCCGTCACCTTCAGCTCCGGATGCGGCGAGGAATCCGGGTGCGGCCAGTCGGTGCCCCAGACGATGCGGTCGGGGTTGGCGGCGATGAGCGCTTTCGCAAACGGGATGACGTCGGTGTAATCAGGGCCCTTCGTTGATGCGCGGTAGGCGCCGGAGATTTTCACATAGGCCTTGCCGCTACGGACGAGCTCGACGAGGTCGGAGAAGCCGGGCTGCTCCAGGCCGAGCTCGGACTGGGCGCCGCCGAAATGATCGAACACGGCCGGCACAGGCGACTGCATCACGAGGTCCTTGATCGCGGCGATCATCGGCGTGTTGGTGTAGAGCTGGACATGCCAGCCGCGCGCCTTCATGCGCTCGACCGCGGCCTGGAAGCGGGCGCGGCCGACATTGGGATCGTTGATGCCGCCGGTCGCGAGGTTGAGGCGAATGCCGCGGAAGCCGTCGGCGTTCATCTGATCGAGCTGCGCGTCGGTGGTCTTGTCGTCGATCACGGCGACGCCGCGGGCGTCATTGCCGCGTGCTTTCATGCCGTACAGCGTCGCGGAATTGTCGGTGCCGTAGACGCTCGGCGTCACGATGACGACGCGCTTGATGTGCAGCGCCTTGTGCAGGGCGGCCATCTCCTCCGGCAGGGCCGGCTCGGGCGTGTAGACGCGGCTGGCAGCGAACGGAAACTTCTCGGGATCGCCGTGGATATGGGTGTGGCAGTCGCAGGCGTCAGCCGGGACGTCGAAATCGACCGGCGTGGCGGGCTGCGAGGGCTTGGCACGGGCTGTCGTGGTCATCGTCACTCCGGCGGCGAGCGAGGCCAGAAGCAGGCTGCGGCGGTTCAACATGGTGGTCCTCCCCGAATGTCGCGCGTGCGTTGCGGGTGACGCGCGTGGTTTCGGCCATCAGCGTGGACCGGGGCGCAGTAGGGGGCAAGAGCGAACAGCGCGGGCATTCCTCGCGTGTTGGTGAGGCGTGCAGGTCGGGTGCGGCACGGTTTCACCTCTCCCCAGCGGGGAGAGGTCGCGCCGCTAGGCGCGGGTGAGGGGGCGCAGTTTCCTCGATCGACCGTAAGCCCTCACCCGGATTGCATCTGACGATGCAATCCGACCTCTCCCTCCGGGAGAGGTGGGTGTCCGGCTCCGTCGCGAACTGATCGACTGATGATGCTCCTACTGCCCCGAGGGCGTGCGCAGGCCGTGCCAGGCGTCGCGGACCTGCTGATAGTGAACCTCGGGCAGATAGTCCGGCGTGTTCAAATTGAGGTTCTTGACGTCGAGCCGGCCGACGGCGCTGAGCAGGGTGTAGGAGGCGATGACGCGGTCACGCTGGGCGCCGATCAGGCGGGCCTTGGCCTGGATCAGGTCGGCCTGCGAGTTCAGCACGTCGACGGTGGTGCGCTGGCCGCCTTGCGCCTCGCGCGAGACGCCCTGCAGCGCCACGGTCGCGGCCTTCACCTCGGCTTCTGAGGCGCTGACGGCGACCTTGGCGCCTTCGTTCGCGACCCAGGCGCTGACCACGGCGGTGCGCGCCTGGTTGCGGACCTGGTCGAGCACCAGGCGGCTCTGCGCCGCGACCTCCTTGGCCTGGCGGGTCTGCGAGGCCGCGGTGCCGCCATCATAGATCGGCGCGGTGACGCTGCCGACCACCGAGGCCTGGTCGGTGCCGAAGGTGCCGAGCGTCTGATCCGAATCACGGCTGCGGCTGACGCCGGCCTGCAAGGTCACGGTCGGCAGCAGCGCTCCCTCGGCCACCTTGATCGAGGTCGTGGCGACGTCGACGTCGAAGCTCGCCGCGGCGACCGCCGGGTTCTCCTTGTTGGCGAGCGCAATCGCATCGTCGCGCGAGCGCGGCAGCAGGCGGTCGATCGGGTCGGCGGCGCGCAACTGGCTCGGCGTCATGCCGATCACCTGCGCGTAAGTCGCCTGGCTGATCGCGAGATTGACCTCGGCGGCGTTGAGGTCGGACAGGCCGCGCGACAGCCGCGCCTCCGCCTGCGAGGCGTCGGTCGGCGTGACGTCGCCGGCATTGAGGCGGCGCTGCGTCACCGACAGCGTCTCGCGCAGGAAGGCGACGTTGGAGCGCTGCGCCTCGACCAGCGACTGATTGGCGAGAACGTTGGTGTAGGCGGTGACGGCGTCGAGCAGCACGCCCTGGCCGACATTGCGCAGCGCCTCGCGGCCGGACTGCACCTGCAGCTCGGCGACGCGGACGCTGTTGGCGGTGCGAAAGCCGTTGAAGAGGGTCTGGTTGACGGTAAGGCCAATGGTCCAGGGCTTTAGCGTCTGGCTCTGAATCGCGTTGGTCGGCAGCAGATTGCGCACCGCCTGCAGGCCGGCGCTGAGGCTCGCGATGAGCTGAGGGCGATAGCCGGCCAGCGCCTGCGGCACGTTCTCGTCGGTCGCACGCTGCCGCGCGCGCTCGGCATTGAGCGCCGGGTTGGTCTGATAGGCTTTCGCCAGCGCCGCGGCGAGATCCTCGGCGCGCGCCGGTGAGCAGACAGCGACAAGGCTGGCGGCGAGGATCAGGCCAGAGCCGAACCTCCGTGCACGTCCCTTGCCGACGCCAAACGTCTTGGCTCGACCCACCATCCGACTCCGCCGCGTCTCACTGTCTTAACCAATCGTTTACCTGTTTACGGCGGAGCGCGGCCACACACAAACCGCGGATGTGGATTCCGGCAGGCTTTTCCATGGTTTGTTGTGGCGGCCGCGCCACAGGCGCCGCGCGGCGGGTGCACCGGGACGGCCGCGCGGTAGGCGGGTGAGTGGGCGGCGAGAAATGCCGGAGCTGAATAACGCGAATCAGTCTGATAGTTGCGAGTGATTGTGACCGGCGCGCTGCACGTCCCGAATGATCTTTCGGCGAAGAACGGGCACAGCCGCGCGCGGTGCCGGGGCAATTGCGCGTTGACAGCTAGACACCGATCAAGGGCAGTCTCGCGCCGCGCGACGGCTGCAACCTCTCCCCGCCCTTTGCGGGGAGAGGTCGGATTGCATAGCAATCCGGGCGAGGGGCATGGCACTGGCGGAGCCACATCCCCAGCGCCTTCGGACTCGCACGTTCGCGCTCTATGGCAACACTGCCCGCGTGGTTGCCCCTCACCCCAGCCCTCTCCCCGTAAGAACGGGGAGAGGGAGGGCACCGTTCGTGCGGCGAGAAGTCGAACTACTTCGGAGAGGATCGCTCTGTACCGCTCACCGGTTCTTGTTCACCGGCTTGCGCTTCTCGATGAAGGCGGCCATGCCTTCGGCGCGGTCTTCGAGGGCGAAGGTGGCGTGGAAGAGGTTGCGCTCGACGTTCATGCCCTCGGACAGCGGGGTCTCGAAGGCGCGGTTGACGGCCTCCTTGGCCATCGCGGCGGCGGGGCGCGACATAGCGGCGATCTTCTCGGCCGCCGCCATGGTCTCTTCCATCAACTTGTCAGCGGGCACGACGCGGCTGACGAGGCCGGAGCGCTCGGCTTCCGCCGCGTCCATCATCCGGCCGGTGAGGCAGAGGTCCATCGCCTTCGCCTTGCCGATCGCGCGGGTCAGGCGCTGCGTGCCGCCGATGCCCGGGATGGTGCCGAGCGTGATCTCCGGCTGGCCGAATTTCGCGGTGTCGGAGCAGATGATGAAGTCGCACATCATCGCCAGCTCGCAGCCGCCGCCGAGCGCGTAGCCGGACACGGCGGCGATGGTCGGCTTGCGGCAGCGGGCGACGCGGTCGCCGCCGATCGCGGTGAAGTCGCTCGAGAACATGTCGATGAAGCTCTTGGGCTGCATCTCCTTGATGTCGGCGCCGGCGGCGAACGCCTTCTCGCTGCCGGTGATGACGATGCAGCCGATGGCGTCGTCGGCCTCGAGATCGTCGACGGCGGCGGCGATCTCGCGGAAGACGCCGAACGACAATGCGTTGAGCATCTTCGGCCGGTTCAAGGTGATGACGCCGACCGCGCCTTTGCCCTCGACGATGATGTGCTCGAAAACGCTCATGTTTCCATCCCCCCAAATCAAACAGCGGGCAATCTGCCCGCTGCTCGGCCGCGCATCAAGTAGGTGGGGAGGCTGGCTGCGTCAGATCATGAACATCCGCGCGGCCGAGCCCAGGGTGAGCAGGGTGCCGCAGGCGATGAAGATCTTGCCGATGATCGAGGCCTTGTCCCAGCCGGAGCCGTCGTCATTGCTGACGGTGACCATGTTGACGGTTGTCGGCTCGGCGGCCGCCGATTCGCTCTCGGCCGGCTGGGCCGCCACAGGCGCGGCCTGCGCCTCGGCGGTCGGTGCCGGAAACACGTCCGGCTTGGCGGCCTGCGCCGTGTCGGAGCCGACCGGCAGGAACGGACTATAGGTCTGCTGTTCGGCCGCGCGTCCCGCTCCAGTGCCGGCGAGGCTCAGGACGAACGCGGCTGCGATGATGAATGCTGTACGTCCACTGGCTTGGATCGTCATATTGGCCTTCTCCCCACCCTGCCAGCCCATGACGGAGTGAGACCCCGACAGATGTCGAGAACGGGGCAGAATATGGGTATCTTCCTGCCGCTCACGGCAAAATGGAGGCGACGCCGAGCATGTCGGCGGCCTCGCGCAATGGAGCTGACAAACCGATCTTGGCGTGGATCGATTTGGTGCTATGGAGCGGTTCCGAGATTTGCCCGCTGGCGTGCTCTCCGTGTGGCGCAACTCGGATGGTTCCGAGGCCGAAGGACTGATCACTAATTTGTGATCAGTTCGCGGGTCGTGTAACAGATAGCGGGTCCAGGGCGAATTGTCGGGTGGGAGCGCAGGTGCGCGAGCGTGACGACGAGTGGACGGGCTGGATGCGCCAGGCCGTCGCCGGAGACGACGAGGCCTATCATCGCCTGCTGAAGGCGATCACGCCGGTGCTGCGCGCGGCATCGCGGCGGGGCCTCGCGCGCGCCGGCCAACCCCCCGACCAGGCCGAGGACATCGTGCAGGAAATTCTGTTGGCGGTTCATCTCAAGCGGCACACCTGGGACGTCAATGCGCCGTTCGCGCCCTGGCTGTTCGCGATCGCCCGCAACAAGCTGATCGACATGCTGCGCCGGCGCGGCCGCCGCGTGTTCGTCGACATCGATGATTTCTCGGAGACGCTGGCCGACGAGCCGCCGGCGCCGAGCGTCTCCGCGAGCGAGGTCGAGGCGCAGCTCAAGACCTTGCCGCAGCGCCAGCGCGACGTGCTGCAATCGATCGCGGTCGAGGCCGCCTCGATCAAGCAGACGGCGCAGAAGTTTTCGATGAGCGAGGGCGCGGTGCGCGTGGCGCTGCACCGGGCGCTCTCGACCCTGACGGCCAAGCTACGGGACACGTGAATCATGGACACCGATCAGCTCATCCGCACCCTTGCCGCCGACAATGCGCAGCGCGCGCTGCCGGTCGGGATCGTGCTGGCGCTGGCCCTGATGGCGGCGACGCCGGTGTCGACCGCGATGCTGCTGATCGGCCTCGGCATCCGCCCGGACATCTGGCTTGCGGTGCGCAATCCGTTCTTCGACCTGAAATTCGTCGTCACCACGGCGCTGGCGATCCCGGCGCTGATCATCAGCGTGCATCTGTCGCGGCCGGAAGCGTCGCTGCACGGCTGGGGCTGGCTGCTGATCGCGCCGATCGTCGTCCTGATCGGCGGGATCGCGGCCGAGATGATGCTGCCGCAGCGGGCGCCGATGATGGCGCGGCTGGTCGGGCACAATTCGATGCTGTGCGTGTGTGCAATCCCGGCGCTGTCGCTGCCGATGCTCGCCGCCGCGCTGTTCGGTCTGCGTCACGGCGCGCCGTCACGCCCGGGCGTCGCGGGGGGCATCGCCGGGCTGGTGTCTGCCGGGATTGCGGCGACGCTCTACGCCGCGCATTGCACCGACGATTCACCGCTGTTCGTCGCCACCTGGTACACGCTTGCGGCGCTCGCAATGGCCGGGCTCGGCGCGCTGATCGGCCGGCGTGTGCTGCGCTATTGAGCGGGGGACCGCTCAGACCGGCGCCGCGGCATCCTGCACGCGATGGAAGCGCAGCACCTGCTGCGCAGTGGAGCGCCGCAGCCGCTCATAGGTCGCCTTGGAGGCGACGAGATCGGTGGCGGCGGCGCCGGCCAGCTCATCGCGCATCTGGATGATCGATTTGACCGTCGGCCAGGCGAGGCCAGCGACCTTGGCGAGGATCATGACGCCCTCGGCGCGGCTCTCGACCATGATGCTCTCGGCAACCGCGACCGGCACGTTGGCCATGGCGGCGACCGCGGCATTCGCCTCGTCGAACTTGCGCTGCTCGGTGAACTGCACCAGGAGGCGATCGTCGAGCCGGCCGTCGGCGTGCAGCGAGCGCACCAGCGCATGCGCGATCTCGGTCTGGCTGGTCAGCGCCACCGCGCTCGACCGCGCCCGCCGGCCGGCGGTGCGCACGGCGGAGGAGACTTCCGGCGCCAGCTTGGGGTTGGCCGCCTCGAGCCGCGCGCGCACCGTGGCCGAGGCCTTGGCGACGAGCTTCAGATAGAGATGCCGGGGCAGGTTGGGCCGCAAGGCGAGACATGCGGCGAGATTTTCGTCGAGCGCCGCGCGGTCGACCAGCGCGTCGAAGCTGCGCTCCGAAAGGTCCGCGCCGGGATTGCTGACGGTGCTGTGCACGACCGCGTCGTTGCCGCGCCGGAGCAGGATGTCGGTGACGGCGCGGCTCAGCACGCGGCGGATCGAGATCGCGAGCAGATGGGCCTGGCTCTTGGTCTCGGCGGTGCGGATCAGCGCGGCTTCGTCGAGCCGCTCGGATTTCGACAGCACGGGGCCGGCGACCTCGATGGAATCGTCATCGGCGAGCCGGTGCAGGGTCCGCGGCGGCGCGCGGTCGAGCGGCGCGAGCCGGCTGGCGAGCAGGGCCCGCGCCGAGGTCTCGATATGGTCGATCAGGCATTCGAACACGTCATCGAACAGCGCCACCTGGTTGTCGGCAAAATCCGCCGTGCCCGCCACGAACAGGTCGGTCACCTTGCGCAGGGTCTCGACCCGCCGCGCCACGGTGCCATGCGCGAGCGTGTCCTCCAACTCGTCCAGCAGGCTCTCATTGGGCTTGGGCTTGACCGACATGGGGGCCGGATCGCTCAGGCGCGGGTGACGCGATTGCGTCCCTGCGCCTTGGATTCGTACAGCGCGCGGTCGGCGCGCGACAGCAGTGATTCCGTGGTCTCGTCACCGCGCGCCGTGGCGACGCCGGCCGAGAAGGTGACCTGGAGGCCGGTCGAGAACGCGCTCCAGTCGAGGTCGGCGATGATCTGGCGCAGCCGCTCGGCCAGCCGGCAGGCCGGCTCCTGCGGCGCGCCGGGCAGCACCAGCAGAAACTCCTCGCCGCCATAGCGGCCGAAGCGGTCGCTGCTGCGGATGTTGGCGAACATGGTGATGGCGAAGGTGCGCAGCACGTCGTCGCCGGTCGGATGACCGTGCTCGTCATTGATGCGCTTGAACCAGTCGAGATCGATCAGCACGACCGAGCAGGGCCTGCCGGCCTGCCGCGCGCGCGCCAGCTCCTCCTCCAGCACGTGCATGATGGAGCGCCGGTTGAGCGCGCCGGTCAGCTCGTCGAGCTCGGCGAGCTCCTCGATGCGGCGATAGGCTTCCTTCAGCTTCTGGCCGCGCTGATACAGCGTCTCGCGCAGCGCGCTGGAGAAGATGCCGAGGAACATGCAGCCGGCGATGGTCAGCACGAACACCAACAATGTGGCGAGCCGCTCCAGCGGGCTGCCGGTGGGCATGCCGAGCGGCTTGTCGGTCAGCAGGAACAGGCCGGCGAGCCCGAGCGCCAGGAAGGTCCAGCAGATCGCGGTCTGCCGCGGCGTGGCGCGCAGCGAGCTGAAGCCGACGACGAGATACAGCGTGCACAGGAACACGATGCTGACTTCGGGCGCGATGTAGCAGAACGCGACCGTCATCATCATGCTGACGATCGATTGCGGCACCACCAGATAATGATCATGGAAGCGGTCGTTGAACCCGCTCTCCGACAGCACCGTCCACAAGGCGACGGTGAGGACGCCGATCGCCGCATAGGACGGGGCGATCGCGGTCGGCACGGTGCCGGCCTGGGCGTAGATGAGCAGGATGACCGCGTCGATCAGGTAGCAGGCGGCGATCATCGCCAGGATCTGCCGGCGCCGGCCGGCGCGACGGACGCGCAGCTCGCGCGCCGGCGACGCTCGCGAGCCCTTGGCATCGGCAACGTCGGGAATGGAATAAGGCGGTGCCGTGGTGCCCATGCGCGCGCAATTTGTCTCGGTTCAACTGAAAATCTACGTGGGAAAGCCTTTATCTTTGGTATCTAGGGAACCATGACGACGTGGCGCTGCGGCCTGCCGCGGCAGGGAATTGACGGGTTTCGGGCGCAGTTGGTCAGGGCGGGGACGTAACATGGCAGGCGGGAACCCGCCGGGCGCGATCGCCCCGGTTGATGCAGCAAAATATGCGTGTCTGTGCGCCAGCTCACACGCGGGGACGTATCTTTCCGGTATTTTCAAGAATTTTGCGGTTGTATTCGAACCGCGATCTCACTCCTCCAGACCAATCTTGCGAGACGGCCATTGAGCGTGACAGCAGCGGCGTCAGACGAAACCCTGATTGCCCGGATCGCTCAAGGCGACCGGCTCGCCATGCAGGTGCTGTATGGACGGCACCATGTCAGGGTGTACCGTTTCGGGCTGCGGCTCGTGCGGGACGAACAGGTCGCGGAGGATCTCATCAGCGAGGTCTTCCTGGACGTGTGGCGTCAGGCCGGCAAGTTCGAGGGCCGCTCTGCCGTCTCCACCTGGCTCCTGGCCATCACGCGGTTCAAGGCGCTTTCGGCACTTCGGCGCCGCAAGGACGTTGAGCTCGAGGACGACGCCGCCAACGCGATCGAGGATACGTCCGACGATCCGGAAGTGGCGGTGCAGAAGAAGAATACCGGGGAAGCCCTGCGCAAGTGCCTGACCGCGCTTTCGCCTGATCACCGGGAGATCGTCGATCTCGTCTACTACCACGAGAAGTCCGTGGAGGAGGTGGCCGAGATCGTCGGAATTCCGGAAAACACCGTCAAGACGCGCCTGTTCTATGCGCGCAAGAAATTGGCCGAACTCCTGAAGGCGGCCGGCATTGAAAGAGGCTGGCCATGATGGCATTGAGCAAGAGGATGCTGGAGCAAGAGCCCGGTGACATCGAGCTGCTGCTGCCGTGGTACGCCGCCGGCACGCTGAATGCGCGCGACATGCGCCGCGTCGAGGAGGCGCTGGCCCAGGATGCCGATCTCGCCCGGCAATACGCCGAGATTCAGAAGGAATATGCCGAGACCATCGCGCTGAACGAAAGCCTCGGTGCGCCGTCGATGCGCGCGATGCAGAAGCTGTTTGCCGCGATCGAGGCCGAGCCGGAGCAGGCGCCCAAGGCGCTGCCCGGCCTCGGCGCGCGTATCATGGCGTTCTTCGAGAGCCTGTCGCCGCGCACCTTGGTATGGACCGTCAGCCTCGGCGCGCTCCTGGTGGTGGCGCAGGCCGGCATCATCGGCGCCGTGCTGATGCGCTCGCAGACCGCGACCTACCAGACCGCCTCGGTCGCCGAGGACAAGCTTGTCCAGGAGAAGAGTGTCGCGCCTGCGCCCGCGAGCAAGCCGATGGCAGCAGCACCGCCGCCGCCTAGCGCGGCCGCGCCGGCTGTGGCCGAACGGGCGCCTGACAACAGCGTGGCCCGCCAGCGCATGGCTGAAGCACCGGCCCCGGCTGCGCCGCTGATCCGCGGCCTCGGCCCGCAGGTCGCTGGATCGACCGCGCCGGTCTACGCGCTGGTGCGGTTCGCGCCGGATGCGCGCATGGCCGACGTCACCGCGCTGCTCGACAGCTATCAGGCCTCGATCGTCGGAGGCGCCCAGGGCGGCCTGGTCAAGCTGCAGCTCGGCACCCAGCCGCTGTCGCGGGCGGACGCCGACGGCCTGATCGGCCGGCTGTCGCGGGAGAAGATCGTCAGCCTCGCGGTGGCCGCTCAATAGGTTGCGCCGTCCGAAGGCGTCGTTCGGAGGCTCCATGTCGCTGCGCGCATTGTTGCGGTCCGCAAGAGATCTCGCCGCGCTGAGTGCAGGCCTGCTGCTCGTGATGACGAGCAGCGATCTCAGCGCATCGGCGCAGGCGATGATGCGCTCGCCCACCATCAACATTCCGAGCCGGGTGCCGAGCATCAATCCAGGCGCGGCGATGCGGGCGCCCGGGCCGAGCCCCGGCATCGTCATGCGGCCGGCGCTGCCGAATGCGCGCTTCTCGCCGAACCTGCAGACGTCCTGCAGCCCGCCCGACCGCACCGCCTCAGGTGAATGCGCGAGGCGCTCGTCGGCAACAGCCGAGGGCGGATCAGAGACGGCGACGTCGACGAACGGGACGTCGGGCGGGGGCAAGTCGGCGAAGTCAGCGCAGCGGCGCGAGCCCTCCGCCGCAGGGGCAAGCGATCCGCGCAGCATCGCCAATGAGCTGGTCGCCGAGATCGACGGCAGCCTGTCCACCGACCAGGCCGACGCGCTGGCTCGTCGTTATCGCTTGCAGCGCATCAGCTCGCAGAGCTTTCCGTTGATCGGCGCCACCATCGGCCTGTTCAGGATCACCGACCGCCGTTCCGTCGAGGCGGCCAGCCGCGCCTTTGCGGCGGATCGCAGCGTCCGCGCGGTGCAGCCGAATTATCGCTACGCTTTGCAGCAGAGCGCCACGCCAACCGAGGGCGACCCGGCGCAATATGCGTTGACGAAGCTGCGGCTGCCGGAGGCGCACAGGCTGGCGCAGGGCTCCAACGTCACGATCGCGGTGATCGATTCCGGGGTCGACCTCAAGCATCCGGAATTCGCCGATGCGTCGTTCGATACGTATGATGCGCTCGGCGGCGACGAGGGGCCGCATGTGCACGGCACCGGCATCGCCGGCGTGATCGTCTCGCACAAGCGGCTGATGGGCAGCGCGCCCTATGCGCGGATCATCGCCATCCGTGCGTTCGGGGTGGGCAAGAAGGGCGGTCCGGAGAGCAGCTCCTATGTGATCCTGAAGGCGCTGGACTACGCGGCGCTGCATGGCGCGCAGATCATCAATATGAGCTTCGCCGGCCCGAAGGATGCGGTGATCGAGCGCGCCATCGCAGCGGTCGCGGCAAAGGAGGTCGTGATGGTCGCCGCCGCCGGCAATGCCGGGGCGAAATCGCCGCCGCTCTATCCCGCGGCCAATCCGAATGTCATCGCCGTCAGCGCGACCGACACACGGGATCAGTTGCTGCCGGCATCGAACCGCGGCAACTACATCGCGCTCGCCGCGCCCGGCGCCGACATCTTCCTCCCGGCGCCGGACGGCAAGTATCAGATCATTTCCGGCACCTCGTTCTCCGCAGCCTATGTCAGCGGTCTTGCGGCGCTGGTGCTGGAGCGCAATCCGGCGCTGAAGCCGGAGACGGTGCGCACGGTGCTGACCAGGACCGCGCGCGATCTCGGCTCGCCCGGGCCGGATGATCTGTTCGGGGCAGGGGAGGCTGACGCGCTGGCGGCCGTGCAGGCCGTGCTCTCGCCGCAGGATCGGCCCGCAGTCTCGGCGGCACCTGCGGCCGGGCGGCCCGGCGACAACGGACAGGAGGCGCCGCCCGCACGCGAGCTGCGCCCGGCGTCGACCTCGGCCATGACAACCGATATGACAACCGATATGGCGACCGACGCACCGCGTGCCGACCCCGTTCGGCCAGCGCAGCAGTAGCGTCAACGTTTTCGTGAATGCTCCAAAATTCCCGCTGTCACTTTGAACGTGCGCTGGGGCGGTCACGACAGATGGTACGTGGGAGCGGTGATCCCCTCCCCACGGCTATATCAGGCGCGAGCGCCCATCCACCCCAAGCGCCCATATGGCTCGAGCCGTCCGGTTGTCCCCCCGGACGGCTCTTTTGTTTTGGGGATATGCGAGGCCGCGACGGGCGGGTCGCTGCCGGCTTCGGCCTACAGCTTTGGGTTGCTAGACGATCTCGGCGGACGCGCCAGCGTTGTTTTGATGCGGCCGAGCCCGCGAAAGCACGGATAAAATGTCCGCACGACTACGGTTTGGCCGCCAAAGAAGATGGCGTTAGCTAGACTTTGTTAACCTTTTCCACAAAATATTCACGTCACGTTGCGTTGATTCGTGCCGAGTGCGTCCGTCCCCTTTTTTCGGGCTCCCCTATGACACATCGACTGGACGTGGCCTGCAGCCGCGAACTGGCTGCGCGCTGGTGCGCGCTTGCCGAACGGCGTCTCGATCATCTCACCGAGCTGTTCGATAGCGGCCGCTGGCGTCGCTACTACACCGAGCAGGCGTTCCTCGACGACCTTCGCCACGCCAAGGCGGCGGTGCAGACTTGGCAGGGGCTGTCCCGTGCCGAGCCCGAGCCGGCGAGCATCGCGCCGCGCCATAGGCCGGCTGCGACAATGGCTATGCCGCCGGCTCCTGTACGTCGCGCCGAGCCAGAGCCGGTGAGCATCGTGCCGAGCCAAAGGCCGGCCGCGGCGACACTCGCCATCCCGCCAGCTCCCATGCGCCTCGCCGAGCCGGAGCCGATCACGCTTCATCACATCCAGCAGCCGCCGGTCGAGATGCCAAGGATCGCGGCGCCGAGGATCGAAGCGCCGATCGTCGAGCACCGGCCCATCGAGCTGCCGCGGTCGCTCGAAACCATCCTTGCGAACTCCGAGATCATCGTCGCGCCCGAGCCTCAGATCGAGCTGGCCGGGCAGGATTTCGAGACTTTCGACCTCGTCGAATCCGGCGACGTATCCGAAGACGAGATCGCGTCCGACATCGCACCCGATCTGACGGACGCGCCGGTGCGGATCGACATGTCGGCGCTGGAGCAGGCCCTGAGCATCGGCATGGACGAGTCCGAGGCAGGGTATGACGAGCCGGTGGTCGACCTCGACGCCATCGAGCGTCGCTATCCGGCGCTGGCCGTGGCCTATTAGATCATGATGCGTTTCCGCGGAAACGCATCATGATCTGATCTCTTTGTTTGAGCATGATCTCTTCGGAAAACCGATTCTCACTTGTCCGGATCATGCTCCAGACCTTCATCGAACCACGGCGTTGCCGCTGACGTTCAGTTGCGCAAACCGCTGCGCGCCGTCCTGCGTAAGATCCGACGTCACCGGCTTGATGTGATCGAGCCCGATCACCGCGCCGCGCGGCGTGCCGGAGATCATGTTGCCGCTGACGAGCGCCGTGCCCGCGCCCGGCATGACCGAGACGCCGACGCCGGCCAGCGCGTTGCGGATCACGTTGCCCGAGATGACGACGTCGCGGAGATAGCGGCCCCAGCCGGCGACAATGCCGTAGGACGGGGCGTTCTCGATCACGTTGCCGGTCACCGACGAATCCGCCTCGACATAGATGCCGATGCCGGCATCGTCGTCGGGCGCGGTGCCGATCGGGCGCTTCGGGATCAGGTTGCGGATGATGTTGCCCTGAACGACCGCGATGCGGCCGCCTTCGTTGAAGTTGCAGACGGACACGCCGAACGCGGCGCCGTCCACCGTATTGCCTGATATGACCGCGCCTTCGAACGAGAACTCCGAATACAGCGCGACCTCGCGGACGTCTGTCACGCTGTTGCCGACGATCTGGATGTTGGAGGCGGAGTTACCGCGCACCGCGGAGTAGTCGCAATTCCTGATGCGGTTGCCTCTGGCGATCACGTTGCCGGCGCGAAAAGCGTTGATGGCGTTGCCGTACTGGCCGGAGCCGCCCGGACCGGCCTTGATGTCCTCGATACGGTTGTCGAGCACCATCGTGCCGTCATCGCCGATCGCGGTGCGCAGGATCTCGATGCCGTTGTCGCGCGTGCCGCGGATGGTGTTACGCGACACGATCAGGCCGAGCGCATCGAAGGAGACCACCGCGGTGACCGCGATGTCGGTGATGACGTTGCCGCTGATGTCGCCCGAGACCTGCTCGAGCCAGATGCCGCTGCCGCCGGAGCGGATAATCTCGCAGTCGAGGATTCGGACATCGTTGCCGGCGGCGACGTGCAGCAGGCCGCGACGCTGGGGCAGGGCGATGCCGCCGCCGTCGAGCGACAGGCTGGTGACTCCAAGGCTGTCGGCGCCTTCTGCTGACAAAAGTGACGGAGCGCCGCCGGTGAACACGAGCTTCGTCGCGCCGCGGACGCCGACCAGTTGGCTGCCTTTGGCGAGCCGTAGCATCGACGTGCGATAGGTGCCAGGCGGCAGCGCCAGTGGGGCCTGCGCGCGCGCGGCCGCGTCAATCGCGCGCTGTAGGGCGCGGGTCTGGTCGTCAGGGCTGTTGGGCTTGACGCCGTACTGCGTCGCGTCCCGGCCGAGGGTGGCGATCAGCGGGGCAGCCTTCGCCGGCTCGCTCGGTAGCGCCAGGGCGCCGGCGGCACCGGCCGCAGTCGCGCCGATCAGGTTGCGGCGGTTGACGTCCATGGTGTCAGGCTCGCGTTGGTTCAGCTCTCGGTCTGAGATAACGCGAAAGCGCTGACGGCCGGCTTTGGCGCGGCGCCGCAGGGGTTGTTTGTTGCGGGTAGGGTTAAATCTTTACCCGCAGCAACCGCTGTCTGAGATGGCAATGAAGGCGCATCGTTTCTTGGGCTGATATTCGGTGGCTTGTGCGCACCTCTCCCCGCCAGGGCGAAGCGAAGCTTCCCTAAGGCGGGGAGAGGTCGGATTGCATCGAAGATGCAATCCGGGTGAGGGGGGCTTTCCGCTGGGCCGGTGCGCGTGGCTGCCCCTCACCCCAACCCTCTCAGCGCGGGCGAAGCTCGTCGCGGCCCCGTAAGAACGGGGAGAGGGAGCCCACCGTGCGCGATGTGCTAGCTCGGCCTCGAACTGACAAGTCATATCAATTCGATTGAATTGAACCGATGGGTCTGAACGAATTCGACTAACGCTTCACCCGCGCGAGCTTCACCAAATCCATCAGCATCGCCTCACCGGCATCGACCAGCGCTTCCAGCGTGATGCGCGCGCTGCCGTGGGGCAGCACCGTTCCGGCGCGCGGCAGTGGGGGGATGTGGATGAAGGCGGCGAGGCGCGGGCCGCCTTCGCTCTGCGTCGCCTCGATCGCGCGCCAGCTCAGGTAGTTGCAGAGATAGCTGCCGGCGTCGCGCGATGGCCGCGCATCGATGCCGGTGGCGCGGGCGGCGCGTAGCAGCCGCGCCATGTGCGGGCCGAACGACATTGCGTGCGCGCCGGGGACGATCACGCCCTTGCGGGCGACGTGGCGGTCGGCATCGGGGAAGGTGGTGGTGATGGCGTTGCGGGCGCGGGTCTCGATGCGCAAGTAAGAGGTTCGCGCCGCGAGGCCGAACATCAGCAGCGCGTGCGGCCGGCGCTCGGCGATCAGCTGCGGCAGCTCGCGATCGACGGTGTCGTAGGTGACGTGAAAGATGTGGCTGAAGATCTCGACATCAGCCAATGCCGGCCGGCGCAGCTCGGCCAGCCGTTTCACCATTGGCATGGTCGGATTGATGGGGGCACCGGGGAACGGGCCGAAGCCCGTGATCAGGATGCGCGGCCGCTTGCTCAAGTCAGCATCTCCGCGAGCTGCTCGGCCGCCAGCGCAGGGGCCACGCGGCCCTCGGCGACGTCGGTCTCCAGCTTCTTCACCTTCGTACGAATGGAGGGATCGGTGCGCAGCCGCGCCATCAGGCGCTGCTCCAGCATGGTCCACATCCACTTGACCTGCTGGTCGCGGCGGCGCGCGGCGAACTCTCCGGAGGCGATCATCGCCCTGCGATGGTCGAGCACCTTCTGCCACAGCTCGGCGATCCCCGTGCCGGCCATGGCCGAATAGGTGACGACCGGCGGATGCCAATGCTCGGAGCGCGGCGAGAGCAGATGCAGCGCGCCGCGGTAGTCCGCAGCGGTGATGTTGGCGCGCTTGACGTTGTCGCCGTCGGCCTTGTTGATGGCGATCATGTCGGCGAGCTCGACCAGGCCCTTCTTGATGCCCTGCAGCTCGTCGCCGCCCCCCGGCAACATCAGCGCGAGGAAGAAGTCGGTCATGTCGCAGACGGCGGTCTCGGACTGGCCGATGCCGACCGTCTCGACCAGCACGACGTCGAAGCCCGCGGCCTCGCACAACAGCATCGCCTCGCGCGTCTTGGCGGCGACGCCACCAAGCGTGCCGGAGGAGGGCGAGGGGCGGATGAAGGCGTGCTCGTGATGCGATAGCCGCGCCATCCGCGTCTTGTCGCCGAGGATGGAACCGCCGGTGCGCGCCGAGGAGGGATCGACCGCGAGCACGGCGACCTTCTGGCCCTGCTGGATGAGGTACATGCCAAGCGCATCGATCGTGGTCGACTTGCCGACGCCCGGCGAGCCGGTGATGCCGACGCGGATCGCATTGCCGGTCTGCGGCAGCAGCGCCTGGACCAGCTCGCGTGCGGATGCCTGATGATCTCCACGCCGGCTCTCGACCAGGGTGATGGCGCGCGCGAGCGCCGCGCGGCTGCCGGCGCGGATGTCGTCGGCCAAGGTCGTGATTCCAAACGGAGCGGAGGAGCGGGAAGACATGCGCCCGTTATAGCGGATGCAGACGGCGCGGCCAGCTAGTTGTCTTCGGCGTCCCCCTTCGGCCGGCTGCCGGCGAAGATCGCCTGGCCCTCAGGGCTGAGATATGGCTTCAGCGTCTCCCAGGGCACGAAGGCGACGTACTGGCCTTCGGCGTAGGGACCGACGGCATAGGGCGGATAATGGAAGGTCAGGCCGGAGCTCTTGCCGGCCTCCGTGGACGGCGCGAGCGTCACCGCACCGATTTTCAGGAGCTTCGGCTCCAGGTCCTTGAACCATTCGGCTGTCGCCGTTTCCGTCGCATCGCGCTTCTTCTTCTCGGCCTTGAGCGAGGTGAGGATCGCGGCCAGCATCGCCTTCATCGCCGGGCCGTTGTCGGCGGTCTCGGTGAAGAAGGGGCGGATGCTGATCGGCTTGGCGGCGGATCTGTCCCACAGGATGGTGTTGACGTCGCTATTGGGATGCGCGCCATTGGTGTCCATGTAGTCGTCCCTGAGCACGCTCACATAGCGGTCGGCGACGACGGAGCGCACGGAATATTTGCGCTCGAACGACCATTTGCGGTCGCGGAACAGTTGCGGGTCCTCCTTGCGTTCCTTGGCGGCATCAGCCGCGTTCTTGTCGATCCACTTCTTGCCGTCGGCGAGGCAATAGGCAGCGAGCGGCGCGTCCGCCTTGATCTGCGCATCGAGCGTGACGTTGGCCTCGATCGCCTTGGTGTTGATGGCGGCGTCCGGCTTGGGCTCGGCGGCGAGCGCCGGAAGCGAGATCAAGGCGAGCAGAAGTGCGAGACCTGGTCTGAAGGATGGCATGCGTTGTCCGGTCGGTTGCTGCGGCCGCATCCGCTGGCCGCATCGTCTGTCATCTGTGCGCTGGGACGCGGCGAAGTTCAATGCCGGCTCGTCGAGACCGTGCGAGACCAAGCGCCCGACTGTAATACCACCATAAGATGCCAGAAAATTTTCATCTCTTTTGAATTGCAGGCGCGGTCGTCCGCACCCATAGAGGCGCCGGGCAGCCGGGTGGAGTGCAGCGGCGCTTCATTGGAGGTCGACACGATGAAACGTGTGCTGCAATCACTCTTACTTTGTAGTCTTGCCCTCTCACCGCTCCCGGCCCGGGCATCCGATACGCTCGAGCAATATGCGCAGAAGTGTGATGCGGCGGTCGGCGTCACCGTGCCCGACTTCGTCTGCGGCGCCGGCACGCTGGTGCCCGACACGCATCCGACCGGAAACCGCTGCGATCGGCCGAACCAGCTCAACATGGTCTGCGATCCCGGCAGCCGCTTCCAGGTCCTGACCGACGATGCCAACGCGGCTGTCGTCGCGCATTGCCGCAAGAAGGGCCAGGGTGCGGGGCATTTCGGCGACATCGCCGTGATCCAGTACAACAAGAAGAACGGCGCGACCTGCTTCTATCAGGCGCTCGGCACCTTGTCGGGTGACGTCAAGGCGCCGTCCAAGGGCACGGGCGGCTTCTGGCTGACGCCGACGGACACCGCGGGCATTCGTTGCGCCGAATGCCACGACAACGGTCCCCTGATCCGCTCGCCCTATCTCACCCAGCTGAAGGACAATCCGAACGAGAAGAACGTGCTGCCGGGATCGCATGATTCCAACTTCAACAGCACGCAGCCCTATGCCTTCGTCGGTTCGGACTTCTCGTCATGGAAGGCCTACAAGGTCGAGGTCGAGGGCAATCTCTGCAACGACTGCCACCGCATGGGTGTCAGCAACCTGACGGCGCTCGACGCGAATTCCGGCACCGGCACCGCGCTCGATTTCGGCATTCGTGCCACCGCCGCCTGGGATCACAACAAGAATCACAGCAAGAACCCGGACTCGGCGAGCTCGCCGCTGTGGATGACCCCGGGCCAGACCGTATTCAGCCAGAGCCACCTCAATTCGGCGCTCGAGATCCAGAAATGCGCGCTGCGGCGCGACGAGCATCCGCTGCCGAACTCGCCGGTCTGCCGTCTGACCTTGTATGCCGCAGCATTTACGGAAGGCAGCCCGGATCGCTATGCCGCCATCTGGGCCAAGACCGGCGCCGAGCCATGGGTGGCCCGCCACGGCATGACGTCGGATCAATATCAGCAGGAGTTCGACAAGTTCGTCGCCCAGGGCTTTCGGCTGGTGAAGGTCGACGGCTATGAGGTCGATGGCAGCGCCCGCTATGCGGCGTTGTGGAACAAGGTGTCCTCAGCGCCCTGGCAGGCCCGCCATGGCATGACCAGCGCGAGCTACCAGGCCGAGTTCGACAAGCTGGTCGGGGAGGGCTATCGGCTGGTCTGGGTGAACGGCTACACCGTCAACGGCCAGGATCGCTATGCCGCGATCTGGGAGAAGAGCCAGGGGCCCGCCTTCATCGCGCGCCACGGCATGACCAGCGAGGCGTATCAGGCGGAGTTCGACAAGCACGTCGCGCAGGGCTATCGGCTCGTGGTCGTCAGCGGCTACGCCGTCGGCGACGAGGCGCGCTACGCCGCGATCTGGCAACGCGACCTCGGACCTCCCTTCGTGGCCCGTCACGGCATGAGCTCGGCCGACTATCAGCAGGCGTTCGATCAGAATGTCGGACAGGGCTTCCGGCTGGCCATGGTCAACGGCTATCGGGTCGGCGACAAGACGCTCTATGCGGCGATCTGGGACAAGAAGGCCTCGCCGGGCTGGGTAGCCCGCCATGGCATGACCAGCAACGAGTACCAGTCCGAGTTCAACAAGCTGGTCGGCGAGGGCTACCGGCTGATCGACGTCAGCGGCTATTAGGTCGCTCGCGGGCCGGGCGGTCTGATCAGGATCGCCCGGCGCGTTGCGCGCTACTCCGCCGCCTCGCTGTGGCCGAGCCGCGCGTTGAGCTTATGGATCAGCTCCTCGGCCGCGTCGGCGATGACGGTGCCCGGCGGGAAGATCGCCTCGGCGCCGGACTGGTAGAGTGCATCATAATCCTGCGGCGGCACGACGCCGCCGACGATGATCATGATGTCCTCGCGGCCTTGGCTTTTCAGCGCGGCCTTCAGCTCCGGCACCGCGGTGAGATGGGCTGCGGCGAGCGAGGAGACGCCGAGAATGTGAACGTCGTTCTCGACCGCCTGCCGCGCGGCCTCGTCGGCGGTGGCGAACAGCGGCCCGATGTCGACGTCGAAGCCGATATCGGCGAAGGCCGACGCGATCACCTTCTGGCCGCGGTCGTGGCCGTCCTGGCCGATCTTGGCGACGAGGATGCGCGGACGGCGTCCCTCCGCTTCCTCGAAGGCCTCGATCAGCGCCTGCAGCTTCTCGGCTTTGCCGGACATGGCGGCGATCTCCCGCTTGTAGACGCCGGTGATGGACTTGATCTCGGCGCGGTGGCGGCCGAACACTTTTTCCAGCGCATCCGAGATCTCGCCGACGGTGGCCTTGGCGCGCGCGGCCTCGATGGCGAGCGCCAGCAGGTTGCTGTTGCCGTCGCCGGCGGAGCGCGTGAGCGCCGCGAGGGCGGCGTCGACCTCGGCCTGCTTGCGCTCGGATTTCAGCTTGGAGAGCTTGTCGATCTGCAACCGGCGCACGGTGGAATTGTCGACCTTGAGCACGTCGAGCGGCGGCTCATCCGTGGGCTTGTACTTGTTGACGCCGATCACCGACTGGCGGCCGGTATCGATGCGCGCCTGGGTCTTGGCCGAGGCTTCCTCGATGCGCAGCTTGGGCACGCCGGCCTCGATCGCCTTGGCCATGCCGCCGAGCTCCTCGATCTCCTGGATGTGGCCCCAGGCCTTGGCGGCGAGATCGCGGGTGAGACGCTCGACATAGTACGAGCCGCCCCAGGGATCGATGATCCGGGTGGTGCCGCTCTCCTGCTGCAGGAAGAGCTGCGTGTTGCGGGCGATGCGCGCGGAGAAGTCGGTCGGCAGTGCCAGGGCCTCGTCGAGCGCGTTGGTGTGCAGCGACTGGGTGTGGCCTTGCGTGGCCGCCATTGCCTCGACGGCCGTGCGGACGACATTGTTGTAAACGTCCTGCGCGGTCAGCGACCAGCCGGAGGTCTGGCTATGCGTGCGCAGGGACAGCGAGCGCGGGTCTTTCGGGTTGAACGGCTTCAGGAGCTTGGCCCACAAGAGCCGGGCGGCGCGAAGCTTGGCGACCTCCATGAAGAAGTTCATGCCAATCGCCCAGAAGAACGACAGCCTTGGCGCGAAGCGGTCGACATCGAGGCCTGCGGCAATGCCGGCGCGTAAGTACTCGACGCCGTCGGCGAGCGTGTAGGCGAGCTCGAGGTCCTGCGTCGCGCCGGCCTCCTGCATGTGATAGCCGGAGATCGAGATCGAGTTGAACTTCGGCATCCGCTGCGAGGTGAAGGCGAAGATGTCGGAGATGATCCGCATCGAGGGCGACGGCGGATAGATGTAGGTGTTGCGCACCATGAACTCTTTCAGAATGTCGTTCTGAATGGTGCCCGACAGCTTCTCCGGCGGCACGCCTTGCTCTTCGGCGGCAACGACGAACAGAGCGAGGATCGGCAGCACCGCGCCGTTCATGGTCATCGACACGCTCATCTGGTCGAGCGGGATGCCGGCGAACAGCGTGCGCATGTCGTAGATCGAGTCGATCGCGACGCCGGCCATGCCGACATCGCCGCCGACACGCGGATGATCGGAATCATAGCCGCGGTGGGTGGCGAGATCGAACGCGACCGACAGGCCTTTCTGACCCGCAGCGAGGTTGCGGCGGTAGAAGGCGTTGGAATCCTCGGCCGTGGAGAAGCCGGCATATTGCCGGACCGTCCAGGGCTGGTTGACATACATGGTCGGGTAGGGGCCGCGCAGATAGGGGGGGGTGCCCGGCCACGTGTCGAGGAAATCGATGCCGGCGAGATCGGCCTCGCCATAGGCCGGCTTCACCGGAATGCCCTCGGGCGTCAGCCACGGCTCGGCGGCGCCAGCGGGCGCGGGGGCGGCGGTGGGCTCGAATGCGATGGCGCTGAAATCAGGAATGCGGCTCATGGCCTCGTGTCCTCATCGCGTTAGTCGTGATCCGGATGCTGATGGCTGACGATGGTCGCCATCTTCTCCGGTCCGTAATTTTGCTGCGTGGTCTGGCTCGGCAGGTTGGCGATTGCGACCACCCAGCCGAGCCGGGATTCCGAGCCGAACTGCCGTGTCGGCACGACGCGGTCGGGACGGTCGAAGCTGCCGGTCATGATCTCGATGCGCGGCCCGTCGATCGCGCCGAAGCCGAGCGGCGTGCCGCAGGCGGCGCAGAAATAGCGGTTCGCGATCGAGGAGGAGCGGAACGTTCCCGGCGTGCCCCGCGTCCAAGCGAAGCTGTCGTGGTTGATGTCGGCGAGCGACGCGAACGGCGCGCCCGTCGCCTTCTGGCACATTCGGCAATGGCAGATGGTGACGCGCGATGGCGCGGCCATCAGCGCATAGCGGATCGCGCCGCATTGGCAGCCGCCGGTGAGGACGGGTTTTGTCGCCTCGGTCATGCTCACTCCAGATGCGTATAGGCGTGTTCGAGCGTCTTCAGCGCGTCACCGCCGGCGAACACGAAGCTGCCGATCCCGGCCTCACGTAGCGCAGCCTCCTGCTCGCCGCCGCGGCCTGCGAGATAGATATGTCGCGCGCCGGCCGCTTGCAGCGCTTTGGCGGCGGGAATCGCAGTGTCGGCATAGACCTTGTCCGTCGAGCAGAGGCAGACGATCGCGGCGCCGGAGGCGCGGTACGCCTCCGCAAGCCCGGCCGGATCGGCGCCGCCCTGGCCATCGATCGCGGCAATGCCGCCAGCCTCGAAGAAGCTGCGGGCGAAGGTCGCGCGCGCGGTGTAGTCGGCGGTGGTGCCGAGATTGGCGAGGAACACCTGGGGACGCTGGCCCTTGCTCTTCAACAAAGCATCGGAGCGGTCGCGCAGCGTCTCGAAGGCGTCGGCGAGACGGATCGGCGTGAGCGGCGCGAAGCTGAGCGCAGCCTGTGGCGCAGGCGGAGGAGCCGAAGGCGCGACCGCTTCCACGGCCACCTCGGCCTCGTTCAAATTCGGAAACTCGCTGGCGCCGGTCAGCACGTCGCGCCGCTTGGCGATGTTGGCGTCGCGCGCCTGTTTCACCGCGGCGACCTTGGACTGGATGAGCCCGGATTGCAGCGCAGCGACCACGCCGCCGGCTTTCTCGATCTCCTGGAATAGCGCCCAGGCGGTGCCGCACAACTCGGCCGTCAGCGCCTCGATGCCACCGGCCCCAGCGGCGGGGTCGGCGACGCGGGCGAGGTTGCTTTCCTCCAGCAGCACCAGCTGCGTGTTGCGCGCGACACGGCGTGCGAAGGCATCGGGCAGGCCGAGCGCGGCCGTGTGCGGCAGGACCGTCACCGCATTGGCGCCGCCGAGGCCTGCGGCAAAGGTGGCGATGGTGGCGCGCAGCATGTTCACATAGGGATCGCGCCGGGTGAGCATGCGCCACGCCGTCTCGCCGGAGATGAAGAGCGGCTTCGGCGTAAGACCGCAGGCCTCTTCGATGCGCGCCCACAACCGGCGCAGGCTGCGGAATTTTGCCAGCGTCAGGAACTGATCGGTGTCGGCGGCGAGCCGCGCAGAGATCAGGTCGCGCGCGGTCTCCAATGCAACGCCGCTCGCTTCGAGCGCGCGCAAATAGGCGACGGCGGAGGCGAGCACGAAGGCGAGCTCCTGCGCCTCTGAGCCGCCGGCATCATGGATGACGCGACCGTCCGCAGCGAGGAAGGGCCCCTTGAAGCCGGCCTCAAGCAACTGCTTCACGACCGAGCCTGAGCTGCCGCCGAGCGTCGACGCATCATGCGCGCTCGCGCCGCGGCTCGCCGCATCGCCGATCGGATCGAGGCCGAAGCGGATGTCGCAGGCACCAGGCTTGACGCCGCGCTGCTTGACGTAGTCCGCGAGCAGTGCGGCCGCAGCGACGTCACTGGCCTGCAATTCGATCGCAATCGCAGCGTCGAGATGCACGCCGTCGAGCGCGCGCGCCAGCGCATCGGCTGTGGCCGGTAGACCAAAGCCGTGCGCGGCGTTCGATCCAGCAAACACCAGCGTCAGCCCGGTCGCGCCATTCTCCAGGTCGAGCAGCGCCTGCGCATTGGCCTTGGCCGCATCGGGATGATCGACGCGCTGCATGATCTGCCACGCCGCCGCCGGCGCGCGGCCGGCGACAGGCGCAGCGTCCTTGGCGCGCGGGTAGATCGGCTGGATCTTCAGGCCGTCATAGGTCTTGCCGACCAGTCTCTCGAACGCCGCGCCCTTCAACACGCCATCGACCAGCTTGCGCCAGTCCGCCTCGCTGGCCGGCGCGAAATCGGCGGCCAATCGCAGCTGTTCGGTGTCGGTGGTCATGCGGCCCGTGTCTCCCGGAAGCGTCTGTTATCGCGATGATTGTGGCGCAAAATGCCACGTCGCGACCGCCAAGCCAAACGGTTGTTTCGCGGGGGATGTCAGCTATTCGGCTGAGGGCAGCGGCTGGATTCCGTCGCGCGAAACGGCGAGCAGGGCGTCGGCCACCCGGCGGCCGGCAATCCGGCGCTCGGGGGCGATCTCGGCGAGCGGCACCAGCACGAAGCCGCGCTCGAACAGGCGCGGATGCGGCAAGGTGAGGTCGGGCGTGTCGATCCTGACATCATCATACGCGATGAGATCGAGGTCGAGCGTGCGCGGGCCCCACCGCGTCTCCTGCGCGCGATTGCGGCCGAACATGCGCTCGACCTCGTGCAGAATCGCGAGCAGGAGATGCGGCGCGGTCGTGGTCTCGATCGCGATGCAGGCATTGATGAAGGGCGGCTGCTGCTCCTCGCCCCAGGGCGGAGTGATGTAGTCGGAGGAGCGCGCGGCGAGCTTGGCCTCGGCCCGGCTGATGATCTCGGGAATGGCCTGCGCAAAGGTCGCCCTGACGTCGCCGACATTGCCGCCGAGGGCGATCAGCGCGCTGGCCATGGCGTCACGGATGCCGCGAGCGGGTCAGCACGACGCCGACATCCTCGAAGATCGCGGCGATCGGCGCGTGCGGCTTGTGCACGGTCACCTTGACGGCGCGAATGCGGGCGAAGGTCGCGAGGATCGCGTCGGCCACCGCGCCCGCGGCGCGTTCGAGCAGGCGATAGTTGACATCCTTGAACGCGGCCGTCGCCGTCTCGACCACGTCGGAGTAGGAGACCGTGTCCGCGAGCCGGTCGCTGCGCGAGGAGTCCGACAGATCAGTGTCGAGCTCGAGATCGATCACGAAGCGCTGGCCGACCTCGCTCTCATGCTCCATCACGCCGTGACGGGCATGGATGAGAACGCCTTTGATGAAAATGGTGTCGGTCATCCCTCAGCCTCGATTGCCGCTGCCACGCGCACGGCCTGAACCGTCTCGGCGACGTCATGCGCCCGGATGATCGCGGCGCCATGCCGAGCCGCGATGAGATGCGCCGCGATCGATCCGCCGAGCCGCTGATGCGGCTCGGATGCAACCACGGTGCTGATGAAGCGCTTGCGCGAGGCGCCGACCAGGAGCGGCAGCTCAAAGCGCGTGAAGGCATCGAGCCTGGCGAGCGCCGTCATGCTCTGCTGCGCCGTCTTGCCGAAGCCGATGCCGGGATCGAGCACGATATTGCCTGCGGGAATGCCGGCCTTTGCGGCGATGTCGAGCGAGCGCGCGAAGAAGCGCAGCATGTCGTCGATGATCTCGATGTCGGGATCGACGGCCTCGCGGTTGTGCATCACCACGACCGGCGCGCCATGCGCCGCAACCACCTCGGCCATATCAGGATCGCGCTGCAGGCCCCAGACATCGTTGGCGATCACCGCGCCTGCCTGGAGCGCGAAGCTCACAACCTGCGCTTTCATGCTGTCGATCGATACGGGCGCGCCGAGTGCGATGATCTCGGCCAGCACCGGCCGCAGCCGCGCCAGCTCCTCATCGGCGCTCACCGGCTCCGCGCCCTTATAGGGGCGGGTGGATTCGGCGCCGATATCGATGATGTCGGCGCCGGCCGCGATCATCGCCTTGGCCTGCTCGATCGCGCGTTCCGGCGCATTGAAGCGGCCGCCATCGGAGAACGAATCCGGCGTGACATTCAGGATGCCCATGACCGCGGGATAGGGACGCGCCAGCCACGGCCGCAGCAGCGGGTGGCTCGCGTTGAGGTCCGTAGCAGGGTGCGGCAAAATTGCGCTCATGGCCGCCGCTTTGCGCGGTTGCTACCCCCAAGTCAAGGTGTCGCACCGCACAAGGCCGATGCAGCCGGATAAAGACTGCTCAATAGCTGATTTTCGGCTCCAGCCGGCGCGCCTTCTCGATCAGCTGGCCGACGGATTTTTCCGAGGGCAGGATGCGAACCAGCTGCCGGCGCGTGTTCACTTCCTTGATGTTCTGCGCCAGCTTGGCGGGGTTGCGGTGCGCCAACTCGCGGACGGTGGTGACGCCGGCGGCACGCACCAGGCAGACCTTGGCCTTGCCCATGCCGGGGATGCGCATGTAGTCGGCGACGTTGGCCCATTCCAGCAATTGCTGCTCGCTGATCCCGGTCTTGGCGGCCAGCGCCTTGCGCCCCTTGACGGTGCGGGCA
Source organism: Bradyrhizobium sp. USDA 4353 (assembly GCF_054063215.1). Taxonomy (NCBI): domain Bacteria; kingdom Pseudomonadati; phylum Pseudomonadota; class Alphaproteobacteria; order Hyphomicrobiales; family Nitrobacteraceae; genus Bradyrhizobium; species Bradyrhizobium sp. USDA 4353. The sequence continues at coordinate 6,443,308 of NZ_JBSSGB010000001.1, read as the reverse complement.
GCCTCGAGAAACGCGTCGGTGGTGCGGATGCCCAAAGCCTTCAGCTTGGAGGCATAGAAGGTCGTCATGCCTTCGAGTTCGGTGATCGGATATGTCATGAGACTCGGCGCGCGAAGGTGCTTCAAACGAACTGGTTCAGGCCTCGCGTGCCCAACCGCATCGTGATCATCTGGTCCGTTCCGGTTTGGTCTTGGAAGAACCCGGAAAGTTCAAGGGCGGGGTGTCCGTCGGTCGCAAAATCGTTTGCCTGCGCGTCATTGCCCGAAATCGAGCGGGTAGCAAACTGCCGCTGCGGCTTATCGTTGCACAGACCCTCAACAAAAATCTGGTCGATAAAAAAACGTTCTGAACAATGATGTCTTGACACTTCGGCCAAGACTGTAGCGATGCCGGCCGTTCTAGCCAGCGGCTCAAACAACTCGTCCATGTGAACCCCGTCTCCATCGGGCCCCCCGACCGGATGTCCTCTCGCTGAATTCATCTTGATCGGACGATCCGTGAATTACAAGCGACCACCCCGCGTCGCGCGCGAATCGATTCGCGATCGCGGATCAACTGTTGCAGCGATGCAAGACCCGATGGCCAATTTGCGGATGAAACCCGCACGTCGCGCAGCGCCGATGGTATGAATGCGGCATGGAGTTCGCGGCGGTGAGGGGCTCTGCGGCTGGTTCCAGGCAGTGAAACTGAAGTATGTTACGCCGCAGGCAAGGCGCGGCTCCATCGTGCGATGCGCAACAACATGATCGAGAGACGGATCAACATGGCACCATCCGGAAAATCACTCGCTGATACCGACGACAGGATTCTCGTAGGTGCCGGCGAGCAGCCGGCCTGGTTGACGCTTGCACTCGCCAACCGCCATGGCCTCGTGACGGGCGCGACCGGCACCGGCAAGACCGTGTCGCTGCAGGTGATGGCCGAAGGCTTTGCGCGCGCCGGTGTTCCGGTCTTCGCGTCGGACATCAAAGGGGATCTCTCCGGCATCTCGCAGACCGGCGAGGCCAAGGACTTCATCGTCAAGCGCGCGCAGGAGCTCGGACTGACCTATCAGCCCGATCAGTTCTCGACGGTATTTTGGGACGTGTTCGGCGAGCAGGGCCATCCGGTGCGCGCGACGGTCACCGAGATGGGACCTCTGCTGCTCGCACGCATGCTCGACCTCAACGATGTCCAGGAAGGCGTGCTCAACGTCGCGTTCCGTGTCGCCGACGAGAACGGGCTTGCGTTGATCGACATGAAGGATCTGCGCGCGCTGCTCGATGCCATCATCCCGGAAGCGAAGAAGGGCGCGGATGCAGCCGAAGATCCGCTGGCGCCGATCCGGAAAGCCGCGCAATCGTTCGGCAACGTCACGCGCGCGACCGTCGGCACCATCCAGCGCCAGTTGCTCGTGCTGGAGAACCAGGGTGGCACGAAGTTCTTCGGCGAGCCGGCGCTGACCTTGACGGACTTCATGAAGACCGACCGCGAAGGCCGCGGCATGATCAACATCCTCGTCGCCGACAAGCTGCTGCAGAACCCGCGCCTTTACGCGACCTTCCTGCTGTGGATGCTGTCCGAGCTGTTCGAGGAGCTGCCGGAGGTCGGCGACGTCGCCAAGCCGAAGCTGGTGTTCTTCTTCGACGAGGCGCATCTGTTGTTCAACGATGCGCCGAAGGCGCTGCTGGACAAGATCGAGCAGGTGGTGCGTCTCATTCGCTCCAAGGGCGTCGGCGTGTATTTCGTCACGCAGAACCCGCTCGACGTTCCCGATCGCGTACTCGGACAATTGGGCAACCGCGTGCAGCATGCGCTGCGCGCGTTCACGCCGCGTGACCAGAAAGCGGTGGCTGCCGCCGCCGACACGTTCCGTCCCAATCCCAAGCTCGATACCGCCAAGGTGATCACCGAGCTCGGCAAGGGCGAGGCGCTGGTGTCGTTCCTCGAAGGCAACGGCACGCCGGCCATGGTGGAACGCGTGTTGATCCGGCCGCCGTCGGCGCGGATTGGGCCGGTGACGCCGGAGGAGCGCAAGGCGATCATCGCGGCAAGCCCGGTGAAGGGGAAGTACGATACAGAGATCGACGCCGAGTCCGCCTATGAACTCCTGCAGCAGCGGATCGCCGGAAAGGCGGCAACCACAGAAGGCTCGTCCGGTGGCGTGCTCGGCACGATCGGTAATCTCGCTGCGACGATTTTCGGTACCAACGTCAAGCGCGGCCAGCTCTCGACCACGCAGGTGATCGCGCGCAACGTCGCGCGCCAGGTGACCGACAAGGTTGTCGGCGGCATCGCCGCCGATCTCGGCAAGCAGGTCGGCGGCTCCTTGGGCAGCTCGATCGGCCGTTCCCTGGTGCGCGGCGCGCTCGGCGGATTGCTGCGGCGCTGAGCCATGCCGGCATCGCCAGCGTGATGCTCACGGCATCACGCTGGTCCCGAGCGCGCAACGGGGCTACAAGCGAGCCAACAGGCGTCACCAGCGAAGGGATCTCTTGGCCATGGCCAATGCGCAGCTTCAATCCGTGCTCGACCACATCGATGGCGATTTCGACAACAGCCTGGACCGGCTGTTCCAGCTGATCCGCATCAAGTCGATCTCGGCCGATCCGGCCTTCGCTGAGGATTGCAAGCAGGCCGCCGATCATCTGGCCAAGGATCTCGCGACGCTCGGCTTCGCCACCGAGGTGCGCCCGACCGCCGGCCACCCGGCGGTCGTCGGCAAGAGCAACGGCCATGGTGCGGCCAAGCCGCATGTCCTGTTCTACGGCCATTACGACGTGCAGCCAGTCGATCCGCTCGAGCTGTGGCACCGGCCGCCGTTCGAGCCCGTGGTCACTGACCACGCCGACGGCCGCAAGATCATCGTCGCGCGCGGCGCCGAGGACGACAAGGGCCAGCTGATGACCTTCGTCGAGGCCTGCCGCGCCTGGAAGAAGGTGACGGGGTCGCTGCCGCTCGACATCACCGTGGTGATCGAGGGCGAGGAGGAGGTCGGCTCGAAGAACTTCGTGCCGTTCCTCGAAGCCAACAAGGACGAGTTCAAGGCCGATTTCGCGCTGGTCTGCGACACCGGCATGTGGGACCCGAACACGCCGGCGATCACGACCTCGTTGCGCGGTCTTCTCTATGAAGAGATCAAGATCAAGGCCGCCAACCGCGACCTGCATTCGGGCGTGTTCGGCGGCGGTGCGCGCAATCCGATCCGCGTGCTGACCGAGGTGCTCGGCGGACTGTTCGATGCGGATGGTCGCATCACCATTCCTGGTTTCTATGACGGCGTGAAGGACGTGCCGCCGGAAGTCCTGGAGCAATGGAAGAAGCTGAACCTGACGCCGGAGAGCTTTCTGAAGCCGATCGGGCTGTCGATTCCCGCCGGCGAAAAGGATCGCCTGCTGATCGAGCAGATTTCGTCGCGCCCTACCTGCGACATCAACGGCATCTGGGGCGGCTATATCGGCGAGGGCTCCAAGACGGTGATTCCGTCGCTGGCGCATGCGAAGGTGTCGTTCCGCCTGGTCGAAGGTCAGGATCCCCTGAAGATCCGCAAGGCGTTCCGCGACTACGTGTCGGCTCGCATCCCCGGCGACTGCGCGGTCGAGTTCGGCGATCACTCCGCGGGCGCCGCGATCGCGCTTGACTGGACCATGAAGCCGCTCGCCGCTGCCAAGCAGGCGCTGACCGAGGAGTGGGGCAAGGAGACCATCCTGATGGGCTCGGGCGCGTCGATCCCGATCGTCACCGACTTCAAGAAGACGCTCGGCCTGGACTCTCTGCTGGTCGGCTTCGGCCTCGACGACGACAACATCCATTCGCCGAACGAGAAGTACGACCTCAAGAGCTACCACAAGGGCATCCGCTCCTGGGCCCGCATCCTCGCCGCGCTCGCGGAGATGCCGCGGTAGGGCGGGCGGCTCGCCTCTTGGTCATGCTGGTGTGATGGGAGAGTGAACGCCGCACTCGCCCGTCATTCCGGGCGCGCGAACGCGAGAGCGCGGAATGATCGTGTGGAGAGAGCGCGGATGTCGCGCAAGTCAGCTCAAGCCGCACTGGCGACCGGCTGCGCGAGATCGCGACCTGCGATCTTGCGCAGCGCTGCGAGGTTGGCCTCGGCGGAGGCCAGTCGCCAGCAGGATTTTCCGCTCGATTTCGCTTCATAGAGCGCCGCATCCGCGGCGAACAGAAGGGATTCCGGATCGCTGCCGTGATCGGGCGCAGCCGCGATGCCGATGCTCATGCCGATGTTGACACGCGCGCCGCCGGGCAGCGCGATGGGAGCCGTCATCACCTCGATGAGGCGCTCGCCGAGCGCCAGGGCGTGATCGATATCCGGATCGGTGGCAAGGACGACGAACTCGTCACCGCCGATCCGGGCGATGACGTCAGAGGGCGAGACGATGCTCCGCAATGTCTTGCCGACGGTCTTGAGCAACTCATCGCCCGCGGCGTGGCCGAAGGTGTCGTTGACCGGCTTGAAGCCGTCGAGATCGAGGTAGAGCACGGCGAAGCTCTGCTGCCCCTGAACCCTGCTGGACAGACGGCTTTGCAGGGCGTCGATCAGGCCGGCGCGGTTGGACAAGCCCGTGAGCGGATCGCGCCGCGCCTGCGCATCGCTCTCGCTCTTGGCATGCATGACCGCCACCAGCATCTTGTTCAGGCGGAATGCCGCGCCGGTCATGGCGAGGAAGTAGACCGGCATCTGCAGATACATCGCAAACAGCAGCGGCTCGTGCGAGATGGCGACGCCGGGGATGACCGGGCCGATGCTGCACAGGATCATGGTGCCGACCAGGCGCGGTGCGCTGAAATTACGGAAGCAGATGCCGCCGACCATGGCCGCCGAGGAGATGCAGGCGAGCGACGCCGCGATCCAGTCGCCGGAGGCGAGGCTGATGCCGACGCCGAAGCCGACGCTGGCGCTCCATGCCACGGCCAGGAGGATGTGGATGTCGGTCGGCGTCGCGAGCTGCCGGCGGGCGCGGCGATAGGAGATGATCATGACGATCAGCCGCGACAGGCAGATCGCGACTTCGAGCATGAGCCAGCCGATGAAGAGGGCGGTCGGCGTGCGCAGCGCCAGCGCGGCCGCAACGGCGACGGTGTTGACGGCGCCGCCGGCGAACACCGACCAGCAGCCATAGAGCTCGCCGGTCAACGCCAGGCGGATATCCGGTGACACCGGATGTCCCGGGTCTGCCAGCCAGCGCGTCACGCGCCAGCGTGGCAAACTGAAAGCCAGACCATCACCCCGCATGTCAATACCTCCGCGGGGTTGCAATAAGCCGCATGGCACTTAACAGGTCTTTAGGGAGGTATCCTCGTCTGACTGCATGCTTGATGGACGGTAAAATTTGACTTGAATCGGTGCCGTTCAGGCTGAGGGCCGAGCCATCCTCAACCCGACGTGCGCACGCGGGCACGCTCCTCCGCGATCGGAGCGACCTCGACCGTCGCATTGCCGAGCGCGCGGTCGCGCTCGAACACGAGGCGGACGCGCTGTCCGACCGGCGTCAGGCCGATGAGATTGCGCACCTGGGTCGCGCTGCGCACCGGCATGTCGTTGGCCTTCACGATGATGTCGCCCTTGCGCAGGCCGGCCCGTTCGGCGGGCGAGCCCACGCTCACATCGGCGACCCGCGCGCCGACGACGCGGCCGTCCGCCGCCGAATCCAGATCGAGCAGGGTGACCCCGATGCGGCCGCGATCGACGCGGCCGTTGGCGACCAGCTGCTCCATCACCCGCCGCGCCATGTTGATCGGCACGGCAAAGCCGATGCCGACATTGCCGCCGCCGGGCGAGATGATCGCGGTGTTGATGCCGACCAGCTCGCCCCGCAGATTGATCAGCGCGCCGCCGGAATTGCCGGGATTGATCGCGGCATCGGTCTGGATGAAATCCTCATAGCCCTGCTTGCCGAGACCGGTGCGGCCGAGCGCGCTGACGAGGCCGGAGGTGACGGTCTGGCCGAGACCAAAGGGATTTCCGACCGCGATCACGAAATCGCCGACCTCCAGCGCGTCGCTGTCGCCCATCGCGATCGCTTTCAGCTCTGTCGGGTCCTTGATCTGCAGCAGCGCGATGTCGGTGGCGGGATCGCGGCCGACCAGGCGCGCGGAGAATTTGCGGCCGTCCTTGGTGCGGATCTGGGCGGTGGTGACGTGCTCGACGACATGGTTGGCCGTCATCACGTAGCCCCTGGCCGCATCGACGATCACGCCTGAGCCGGTGGCGCTGATCTGCTTCTCGACCTGCTTGGGCACGTCGAAGAAGTCGCGGAACAGCGGGTCCTGATAGAGCGGATTGTCCTGCCGGACCTTGCCCTCGACCGAGATGTTGACGACGGCGGGCGTCACCTCCTTGACCAGCGGCGCCAGCGTCGGCACGCGGCCAAGCTTGAGATCGGGGATCTGGGCGAGAGCGGGGGCAGCCAGGAGGGAGAGCAGGATCGCCGGCAGCAGGACCAAAGGCCGGAGACAACGCAGAATCTGCATCGTTTTTTCCTCGACGGACGGGGGCGGATTTTGGCGCCCGTAGAACTGGTCAGGACGGCTGCCGCGGTCAAGAGCCGTCCTGGCAATCGTTCCCACCGAGTGCCAAAAATTTTGCGTGACCCTCTTGAACGAAAAGTTCGGCTTTCCTAGGTCGTTGCTCGCCCGGGGGCCTCATGGGACCCGAGGCTTATGACATCGCTGATCTTGTGAAGGAGGATGTGCATGCATTTCCGTCCATTGCACGACCGCGTGCTCGTGCGCCGTATCGATGCCGAGGAGAAGACCAAGGGCGGCATCATCATTCCCGACACCGCCAAGGAGAAGCCGCAGGAGGGCGAGATCGTCGCCGCGGGGCCGGGCGCGCGGAATGAGCAGGGGCAACTGGTGCCGCTCGACGTCAAGCCAGGCGACCGCGTGCTGTTCGGCAAGTGGTCGGGCACCGAGGTGAAGATCGACGGCAAGGATCTCCTGATCATGAAGGAGAGCGACCTGCTCGGCATTGTCGACAAGCCCGCCGCGGCCAAGAAGGCCGCGTGATTCCTCGGAACTGACAGTCATACGAGAAAGGAGACGACGAACATGGCTGCCAAGGACGTGAAGTTTTCCACCGACGCGCGCGACCGCATGCTGCGCGGCGTCGACATCCTCGCCAATGCCGTCAAGGTCACGCTCGGTCCCAAGGGCCGCAACGTCGTGATCGAGAAATCGTTCGGCGCGCCGCGCATCACCAAGGACGGCGTGACGGTCGCCAAGGAGATCGAGCTGGAGGACAAGTTCGAGAACATGGGCGCGCAGATGGTGCGCGAGGTGGCCTCGAAGACCGCCGATCTCGCCGGCGACGGCACCACCACCGCGACCGTCCTCGCCCAGGCCATCGTGAAGGAAGGCGCGAAGTCCGTCGCCGCCGGCATGAACCCGATGGACCTCAAGCGCGGCATCGACCTGGCGGTCGACGCCATCGTCAAGGACCTCAAGTCGCACGCCAAGAAGATCACCAGCAATGACGAGATCGCGCAGGTCGGCACCATCTCGGCCAATGGCGACAGCGAGATCGGCCGCTTCCTCGCCGAGGCCATGCAGAAGGTCGGCAATGAGGGCGTGATCACGGTGGAGGAGGCCAAGAGCCTCGACACCGAGCTCGAGGTGGTCGAGGGCATGCAGTTCGACCGCGGCTATGTCTCGCCGTATTTTGTCACCAACTCCGAGAAGATGCGGGTCGAGCTCGAGGACCCCTACATCCTGATCCACGAGAAGAAGCTGTCGGGTCTGCAGACCATGCTGCCGCTGCTGGAGGCCGTCGTGCAGTCCGGCAAGCCGTTGCTGATCGTGGCCGAGGACGTCGAGGGCGAGGCGCTGGCGACGCTCGTCGTCAACAAGCTGCGCGGAGGCCTGAAGATCGCGGCCGTCAAGGCGCCGGGCTTCGGCGATCGCCGCAAGGCCATGCTGGAGGACATCGCGATCCTCACCGGCGGCACCACGATCTCAGAGGATCTCGGCATCAAGCTGGAGAACGTGACCTTGTCGATGCTCGGCCGCGCCAAGAAGGTCGTGATCGACAAGGAGAATACCACCATCGTCGACGGCGCCGGCGCCAAGAAGGACATCGAGGCCCGCGCGCAGCAGATCAAGCTGCAGATCGAGGAGACCACCTCCGACTACGACCGCGAGAAGCTGCAGGAGCGGCTGGCCAAGCTCGCCGGCGGCGTCGCGGTGATCCGCGTCGGCGGCGCCACCGAGGTCGAGGTCAAGGAGCGCAAGGACCGCGTCGACGACGCGCTGCACGCCACCCGCGCGGCCGTTGAGGAGGGCATCCTGCCCGGCGGCGGCGTGGCGCTGCTGCGCGCCACCAAGGTGCTCGACGGCATCAAGACCGCCAACGCCGACCAGAAGGCTGGCGTCGAGATCATCCGACGCGCCATCCAGGTGCCGGTGCGGCAGATCGTGCAGAACGCCGGCGACGACGGCTCGCTGGTGGTCGGCAAGCTGCTGGAGAAGGACACCTACAGCTGGGGCTTCAACGCCGCGACCGGCGAGTACCAGGATCTGGTGCAGGCCGGTGTGATCGACCCGGCCAAGGTGGTCCGCACCGCGCTGCAGGATGCGGCCTCGGTCGCCTCGCTCTTGATCACCACCGAGGCGCTGGTGGCTGACAAGCCGAAGAAGACGGAAGCCGCAGCCGCTCCGGCGATGGATTACTGATCGCTCTCAGCCGTGACGGACTGCCTGACGCGCCGTCCGTCACGGCCCTTCAAAAGAAAGTTAGTTGCTGCCGCCGCTGGCCGTGGATCGGCCACAACGCGCAGCTATCAGTCAGAGCTACGACCGCAATCCGTACAGAGCCGGCCACAATCGCCAGAGCGCGGCCGGCGCGTGGATGGATCGACGGTCGACGGGAGGTGCGGTTGGGCGCTGTCGCGCCGCCCGGTCTCAGTGCAGCGCAGAAGCCTTTGCAGGGCCAACATGGCTGCGTGGCAGTATAATCATCCGCCGCCAAATCCGACCTCGGTCATGCCGATCGCGGATCCGCGACGGCTGACGCGGTTTCTCATCGAAAGCGAGCAGCGCGTCGTCGCGCATTGCCAGGCCGTGCTGTCGCGGGGCGACATCGATCCGCGCGAGCGCGAGCGGCTGGTCAGCGTATTGCGCGAGGCCACCATGCGGTTGCAGCGGCTGTCGGCTGTGGCAGCGTGACGCCTGGAGATACCGCCCGGCTCGTGGCAAAAAAAATGGCTTGAGGCTCTTGAAACAGCCCGACGTTTTTCTAAGTCGTTTGTCGCCGCTTCGGCGGCGCCGGGTGCCTTTCGGGCCCGGCAATGATCTGGGCGCTGACCGGTTGTCTGGTTCTCAGAAGTAGTCCTGCATCGGCCCGGCGCTCCTTCGTATCCATCTTGCTCCCTGGAGGACTTGGTTATGAGGACGTATGATTTCAGCCCGCTGTGGCGTTCGACCATCGGCTTCGACCGGCTGTTCAGCCTGCTCGACGAGACCCAGCGCGCCGTCGAGGACAATTATCCCCCTTGCAACATCGAGCGGATCGGCGACGACCGCTATCAGATCTCGCTGGCGTTGGCCGGCTTCGCGCCGGATGAGCTCACCATCACGGCCGAGCACAATGTGCTGACGGTCGAGGGCCGCAAGGCCGACAAGGAAACCCGCGAGTACCTGTATCAGGGCATCTCGTCGCGGCCCTTCAAGCGGCAGTTCAATCTGGCCGACTATGTGCAGGTGACGAACGCCGCGTTCGACAACGGCCTGCTGCGGATCGAGCTGGTGCGGGAGATCCCCGAGGCCATGAAGCCGCGTCGCATCGCCATCGGCACCGCGCCCGCCGAGCAGATCGCGCAGTCGAGAGCTGCTTGAGGTTTTTGACCCGCGACGCGGGCTGCATCGTCGCCCGCGTCGCGGCATCATTCTTCTGTTGTGAAAGGAGTGGAGGAGGAGACACGCTATGAGCGATCACCGTGTTTCGATCACCGCAAGCGGCGCCGGTTTCCATCCGGTCTCGCATTACGCATCCCCGACGGACCTGTTGAACGATGCGAAGCTGTCGCGAGCCGAGAAGCGGCTGATCCTGTCATCCTGGGCGTCGGACATGTATGCGGTCGAATCGCAGCCGGGCCTGCGCAAGATCCCGGGCATCGCGAGGCCGCTTCGTCTGTCCGACATCCTCGGTGCGCTGCGCCAGCTCGATCGCGAGGATCAGCCACCGCGGCCGCGCGGCGGTGCCGCGATGCGCATTGTTCCGCGCGTCGATGTCGAGGCCGATGGGGCTGCGGCGGATCATGCTCTCGGCAGTGGAAGTCGGATGCGGCCAGCCGCTCGGCTGCGGTTCTCGCGCGAAGCCAATGTGCGGCGCTATCGCAAGCTGCTGGCCACCCGGCTCGCCGAGCACGAGCGGCGATTCGTCGAGCGCCGGCTGACGGAGGAACTGCAGCAGTTGCACGGACTGTCGGAGCGGCCGCCGTCGGCGCAGGCGGCGTGCTGCTGACCAACCATATAAAAACGCCGCCCGGAATTGGGCGGCGTTTCATTCCAAATAGCGTAGAGGGTGATGCCCCCTTATAGCCGATCAGCGCGCGACGATCAATTCCGGTACCCCGGATTGACCCGGTCGAGCCGGCGCAGCAGCGGCGGCCAGACCAGCTGATTGGAGCGGAGCTCGGCGCGGTCCTCGCTCTCGAACAGCTTGGCGTTCTTGTCGATGACCTCGTCGCGGACGGGGTAGGCCACCGGCCCCAGCGTGCGCGTGCGGACCTGGATCGAGCAGGCGCGCTCGAGGTGATACATCCGCTCGAACGCCGAGGCGACCGAGCGGCCCACGGTCAGCGTGCCGTGATTGCGCAGCAGCATGTGGTTCTTGGTGCCGAGGTCGCGCTGCAGCCGCGGCCGCTCGTCATGGTCCAGCGCCACGCCTTCATAGTCGTGATAGGCGAGGTCGTGGGTGACGTATTGCGCGATCTGGTTCGCGGGCAGCAGGCCGTCGGCGCAGCTCGACACCGCGACGCCGTCCAGCGTGTGCAGATGGATCACGCAGCCGGCGTCCTCGCGCACCTCGTGGATCGCCGAATGGATGGTGAAGCCAGCCGGGTTGATGCTGTACTCGCTCTCGGAGAGCTGATTGCCGTAGAGGTCGACCTTGATCAGGCTGGAGGCGGTGATCTCCTCGAACAGCAGGCCATAGGGATTGATCAGGAAGTGATGCTCGGGGCCGGGCACGCGGGCCGAGATGTGGGTGTCGACCAGATCATCCCAGCCGAACATGGCGACCAGGCGGTAGGCGGCGGCGAGGTTGACCCGCTGCGACCACTCCGCCTCCGTCATGTTGGACGGCACTTCCTTCAGGCGCGCTTCGGCTGGCGACATGGCATTCTCCGATCTCAGGGTTGATCGGAGCCTAAGCGGCCTCTCCCGGCTCGGCAAGGCGCGGAGCCGGGAGGGCAGTCATGTCGTTTGGCTGAGCCAATCGCCTTACGGAGCCGGGATCGACAGCAGGCTGGAGATGCTGCGGCCGCGGATGTCGTAGACCCGGGCGAACACGACGTCGTCACGCTTGATCTCGACCATGACGGGAGCCGTCAGTCCCTTGCAGTAGAACTCGCCGAGCGTCATCGCGAAGTCCGCCGCATGGCTGTCCCAGCCGATGGTGAAGTCCGGGCCGAGCGCGACCTGGGCCGGCCGCTGCGGACCGCACACGGCGACCTTCCATTTGTGCCCGATCGGCGGCACCTCCTGGCGCTCGTCGAGCTGCTCCTTGAGCCCGTCCGAGGCCTGCTTCAGCGCCAGGCCCCAATAGTCCAGCATGAAGCGGGTGTCGGCCTCGCGCACCGTGCCCGCGATGTAGTTGAAGTGCGTGTATTGATAGGGGTGCAGCCGGATCATCTCGGCGAGCGGCAGCAGCAGGCCAAAGGAGAAGGCGGCGATGGCCACCGGCTGCCAGCTGCGGCGCTCGTCATTGTTGAGCCAGGAGAGCAGCCACGAGAACGCGATGCCGCCGAGCAGCGCCATCGGCGGGATCACGAACACGAAGTGGCGGATGCCGTTGTACAGCGCCGGGCGTTTGACGATCGCGATCAGGATCGGCAGCGTCGCCGCCAAGGTCAGCATCAACAGGATCGTCTTCTGGCGGGCCGGCATGTCCGGGCGCGACAGTGACATCAGCGTGGCCACCACGCCGGCCACGAACAGCGCGAGCATCAGCTCGGGCAGTTGCAGCGCGAACAAGGTCGGCAGATAGGACCACGGCATGTCCGGCACCGAGACCAGCGCGCCGTCGAACATCTCCTTCCACGGCTTCTCGAAGAAGTGCGAGAAGTAGGTCAGCGCGCGGAACGGATTGGCCGGCTCGATGATCGACCAGGGCCAGATCAGGCCCATGACCAGATAACCCACAATCAGGCCGGGGATCAGCACGTAGAGCACATGGGCGAAGCGGCGGATCGCCTCGCGCGCGCCTTGCGTGCGGTACTCCTCCAGGAACAGCGGCAGGAAGCCGACCATGGCGTAGACCACCGCCATGCCGCCGAGAATGCGGCAACCGATCGAAAAGCCGGCGCCGAGGCCGAGGATCAGGATCGTGCGCGGCGAGGGGTAGGGATACTCCTCGGCAAGGCGCACCAAGCCCATCAGCAGCACCACCATCGCGACCGCGAACGGCGCATCCTTCGGGTTCATGAACATGTGGCCGTAGAAGATCGGGCACAGGGCCAGCAGCAGCAGGGCGGCAAGGCCGGCCACGGCGCCGCCGATCCGGCGCGCCAGCCGCCAGGTGACGGCGAGGCCGATCAGCCCGACGATGGCGCCGACCAGCCGGCGCGTCTCGAACAGCTCCAGCGGCAAGATCTTGTGCAGCAGCGCTGCAACCATGTCGAACCCGCCGCCGTACATATACAGATTGGCGAACGACAGTGCCGCCTGGTCCCTGAAACCGGAACCGTACATGCGCAGCAACAGATCGGCATATTCGGCGTGGGTGTAGTCGTCCCAGCCGAGGCCATAGTCGCGGAACGTCAGTCCGGCCACCACCGCGACGGCGGCGAGCGCGAACATGGCGAGATCGTCACAAGTCCGCTCGAGGGTCCGCCGCGTCGGCGTCTCGAGGACCGAAGTGGTTATCGATGTCATGGCTGAGTGTGACCCGGCGTCCCCTAACGACCCCGCTTCCGCGGTTCAGGCCTGTATGTCCCGCTGCGTATAGCGCGTCCCGGTTTCCGAGGTGTTGGAAATATGAACGTCACGCTTCCATCGCAGTGCAGCAGGGGCCCGAATTTCGGCTGCTTGGTGCCATAGTGGCACAGTGACATGAACGCGTCCTGAACCATCAGCCTCGGGACAAACCCGGAGGAACCCTAGTCGGTTCCGTGGGTTGGCGGGGGCGGAATGTGGCGCGATCGTGGCGCGCGAATCCCCTCCATCGGGGTGAGACGACGGTCTGGCCGAAGTTCTGCTGCAAATTGTCGCGGATTTCGACTAGAAGCAGCCAGGGGACGCGGGGCAACCGCTGCTAGCTAGTGTGATATCGGTCGGGACGCCGTCCGGAACCGACGCATTAGGGGATAGGTTCGAATGATGAGTGCTTTGTTGGCCGCTGGGGCCCTGGCCGTGCTGGCTGGGCTTGGAGCGATCGCCTGGGGAATTCCGGTCAAGGAGTTCAGTCTCGGCAACACGCTGATCCTGTCGGGCACCCTCGGCGTCTGCAGCGGGCTCATCCTATTCGGCCTCTCGGCGGTCCTGAGCGAGCTGAAGGTGATTTCCCACAGGTTGCGGACGCGCAATCCCTCCGAGACCGAGGTTCGGCCCCTGCAGCTCCCGGGCGCGATGACCAAGCCTGAGCTCGACACGCCGCCAGTGCCGCCGTCGGAGGACATGTGGCGCGAGGGCGGTGCGCCGCGGCCGAGGCCGCGGATGCCCGACCTGTCTGGGCCATTGTCATCAGCGCCGCTGGCGCCGCCTCCGATGTCCTCGGCATTGTCCGCGAGCCTGCGCGCCGCCAGCGTGGAGCCGGCATCGGACGAGCCGGCCCCGGAGCCGGCCGAGCGGCCCAGGCGCAATTTGCTGTTCGCGTCGAGCTCGCGAAGCGAGCGGGAGCGGGACAAGCGCGCCGCAGAGCCGATGCCGACGGACTTCCGGTCGCCGCCGCTCAGCGAGCCGCCGGCTGCGCCTCTCGATGAGCCGGCACCGGAGCCCGCGCCTCCCGCGCTGGACGACAACCGGTCGCGGCCCGAACGGACGCGGGCCTCGGACTCGCTGCGGCCGCCGTTCCCGCGCCGCTTGGCGCGGGCCGCGCCGGCTTTCGTCGAGCCCGAGCCGCCGCCGGCGCCGGAGCCCCAGGAGCCGGAGGTGCCGGCCGCCAGCATCATCAAGTCGGGGGTGGTCGATGGAATGGCGTACTCGCTCTATTCTGACGGCTCGATCGAAGCGCAGATGCCCGAGGGCATGATGCGCTTCGCTTCGATCGACGAGCTGCGCACCCACCTGGAAGGGCGCACCTGACGCACGTCAGGGTGCTTAGACTGGCATATCAGCCACAGTACTGAGGCGAGGACAGACTTCTCAAGAAGAAGTCCTCACCTTATTGTCATTTTGCCAGTCATTCGCCCATATTGCTTGGAGAATTGACAGACGACGCGGGGCACTCGCACGGGTGATACTTGCGAGTGAAAGTCAGTGCGCGACAGTGGGGGTGCGCTTCGATGACCGACGGGGCCGGCAAGAGCTTTATCGATCTGACGGCCGACATCGTGTCGGCCTATCTCAGCAACAATCCGACGCCCGCAGCCGAGATCCCCTCGCTGATCAGCCAGGTGCATGCGGCGCTGACGCGCGTCGCGGCCGGACGCAGCGAGCCGGCGCCTGAGCCGGCGCGGCCCGCGGTGCCGGTGAAGAAGTCGATTCACCCGGACTATCTGGTCTGTCTCGAGGACGGCAAGCGCTTCAAGTCGCTGCGCCGGCACCTGCGCACGCAGTACAACATGACGCCGGAACAATATCGGGACAAATGGAACCTGCCGCCCGATTACCCGATGGTGGCGCCGAACTACGCGGTGACCCGCTCGCAGCTCGCCAAGAAGATGGGCTTGGGGCAGCAGCGTCCCGAGCGCGAGAAGTAGCTCAAGAAATCAGGACGCGGCGGCGAGCGCCTCGCGCGCGTCGGAGCGGATGCGCTCGACCATCGAGCGCAAGCCGTTGGAACGTTGCGGCGTCAGGTGCTCGCGGAACCCGAGCTCGTCGAACACGGCGGGCGCGTCGATGGTCAGGATCTCCTGCGGTGTGCGCCCGGAATACAGCGTCAGCAGGATCGCGATCAGGCCGCGCACGATATGCGCGTCGCTGTCGCCGAGATAGTTCAGCACCGGAACGCCGCCGCTGAGATCGGGATGTTTGGACAGCCAGACCTGACTCGCGCAGCCCTGCACCTTGTTGGCCGCGGAGTGCTCGTCCTCGGGCATCGGCGCCAGGGTGCGGCCGAGCTCGATCACGTAGCGGTAGCGGTCGTCCCAGTCGTCCAGCAGGGCGAAATTGTCGCGGATGTCGTCGATCGTCATGATGCTCTTCAGTCCCGTCCGAACCCCTCATATAGGGGGTCGGCGCGACGAAAGCGACAGTCGGTTCCAGGCAATCAGGGCGTCGGCGGCAGCTGCCACTCGGCGCTGAGATCGTCGGCCGAGAGCGTATCGGCCGGGGCCTCGTTGGCCGGAACCAGATCGGTTTCGGTCACGGCCGCATCGATCGAGCCGGTATGATCGTTGCTGCGCTTGTCGAGGCTCGCCGGTTTCACCGGGCCGATGAACTTGTCGGCGGCACCAGGCTTCTCGGCCGTCTCGGGCTTGTCGGTGATGATCTGATAGATCTTGCGCGCGCCTTCCTGGGCGCGATGGCCGATCACGGTGGCGGCCTGGCCGCCGACCTCGCAGGCCTGCGGCTGGCGCTTGCAGAACTGACTCATGTCGGAGACGGCGGCGGTCGCAGCCTGCACGGCTTCATGCGCGTTGATCTGCGGCAGCTTGTCGGTGTCAGGACTCTTCTCGCGCGGCAGAAGCACCAGCACGAGCCCGAGCCAGAATGCCATGCGAAGCAGAAAGAACATCACGCAACCCCGACCGTGCTGCTGATCCCGCGTCCGTCCTCAATCGCGATAACCGGGATCGCAGCTCTCTTGTTCTATGTCGCGACTGCTTGCTTTGGGCTTAATTGGTTGAGAATTGGCAAAGCGGACCCCCGAACTTTTTTCGGCGTAAATTTTTGGTTGGCGCGAGCTGCATGCGCCGTGCAACCGGCTGTGGATCGCTGCGCTTTCACAACCGCAGGCGCGGCCTGAAACGATGCATTCACCATCCCGGCCGAATGCCGGGCTCGCCGCAGTCTGGCCCTTAGCGTTCGCTTAATGCGAGTCTGACACGGTGGCCTTCGACGACAGGGGGCGTCCCGGCGCGTTCTCTTTTGTAGAACGACCGAATAGGCCGAGGCGCGAGAGCCGTGAGTGTGTTGAGTATCATCCGCGATTGTCTTGATGCGTTGCTGCATCCATCGGCTCGAACTGATGCGATGACGCGCGCGCGCCATCGCGCCTTCATCGCGCCGCGCCTGCTCGGCAGCCTCGCTGCGTTCGCGGTGTTTCCCGCCTATCTTGCGATGCGCGGCGCACCGAGCGCGCTCGAGGTCGGCGCGCTCGCCTGGCTGATCGCACCCATTCTGTTGTCCTGGTATCTGTCGCGCACCGGCCGCTATGAGAGCGCCTGCGCGCTGTCGTCGCTGGCGCTGTCTGCGCTGATCATGGCGGTGTCGATCGAGACCGGCGGCATCGAATCCTTCGCCGCGGTATGGCTCATCGTCGTGCCGCTGGAGGCCGCGTTCTCGGCCTCTCGCCGCGTCGTCGTGTTCTCCGCCGCGCTCGCACTGTCCTGCGCGCTGCTGTTGATCCTGATCGGCCATCTCGGCTGGCTCCCGAAGCCCGAGACGAACCCCGCTTTGCGGACCGCGCTGCTCGCCTTCGGCGTCGCCTCGGCCACGCTCTACGCGGCCGTGCTCGCCTTCGCCGCCGATACGCTCGCACGCACCAGCGTGGCGCTGCTGTCGATGGAGGAGGAGCGCTATCGGCTGCTCGCGCGCAACATGAGCGATGTGATCTCGCGTCATCGCCGCAACGGCGCGGTCATGTTCATCTCGCCCGCGGCGGAGACGCTGCTCGGCACGCCGGTCGCGCAACTCCATGGCCACGGCCTGTTCGAGCGCGTTCACGTCGCCGACCGGCCAGCCTACCTCACGGCGCTGTCGCAGGCGGCGGGCGGCAGCGAAGCCTCAAGCGTCGAATTCCGGCTGCGGCGCGATGCGCCCGGCGAGGGCCGCGGCTCGCTTCACGGCGCTGACTTCATCTGGGTCGAGATGCGCTGCCGGCCGCTCGACTACGCCGCTCCGACGCCGGCCGGATCGGAGCATGAGGTGGTCGCGGTCATGCGCGACGTCACCGATCGCAAATTGCAGGAGCAGGCGCTCGAGCTGGCGCGGAGCGCAGCCGAGCGTGCCGACGCGGCCAAGACGCGGTTCCTCGCGACCATGAGTCATGAGCTGCGCACGCCGCTCAATGCCATCATCGGCTTCTCGGAAATGCTGATGCAGGAGCAGGTGCTCGTGCTCAACGCCGCGAGGCGCCGCGAATACGCGCAGCTCATCAATGATTCCGGCCAGCATCTGTTGTCGGTCGTGAACGGCATCCTCGACATGTCGAAGATGGAGTCCGGCAATTTCGAGCTGACGCCGGAGCCGTTCGCGCCGCGCGCCGCGCTGTTCAATTGCTGCAATCTGCTGGCGCTGCGGGCGCGAGAAAACGGCGTCGACCTCTCGGCAGATGCGCCGCACGATCTGCCGCTCATCACCGGCGATCCGCGCGCCTTCAAGCAGATCGTGATCAACCTCGTCTCCAACGCGATCAAGTTCACCGAGCGCGGCGGACGCGTCGCGGTGTCCGCCGGCGTCGATGGCGCGAACCTGCTGTTGCGAATCACCGATACCGGCGTCGGCATCGCCGCCGACGATCTCAAGCGCATCGGCGATCCGTTCTTCCAGGCCGGCAAGACTTATCAGCGCCGTCACGAGGGAACCGGTCTCGGGCTTTCGATCGTCAAGAGCCTGGTGAACTTGCACGGCGGCGAAATGTCGATAGAAAGCAAGATCGACGAGGGAACGACGGTCACGATCGCGCTGCCGATCAATTGCGTCGCCGAGGCGAGCACCGGCGCCACCGTGACGCCGCTGTCGCCCTCGCGGTCCGCCCAGGCCGGGCAGGTGATTCAGGTGAAGAAGAGTGCCTAGACGAGTTGCAGAGGATGATTCGGCGCCGCCGCGCCGTCGCAAGCGGGCTGCTGCCGCTGCCGCGGTGGTCGAAGTGGCCGACGAGCGCGGTTTTGTGATGCGCGCGATGCTCTACAGCCCCAAGGATCTGTTCGCCGGTCTTCTGGCCTGCGCAGCGGCCAGCGCGATCATCGTCAACGCCGTTTTCCTGCAATCGGGGCCGCATCCGGCGCCGATGTTCGGTTCCATCGTGACCATTCCGCCGGTGCTGACCAGCTCCAATCCGATGCCGCGCCCAAGGCCAGCGGAGGCGATCTCTCCGTTCGATCCGAAGGTGATCGAGACCCGGCCGCCTGAGACCCGCGCGACCGAGCCGAAGGTGCCCGATCAGCGAACGGTTGATGCCCGGCCGGATCAGAAATACGCCGATCCCCTGGCTGATCTCGTCCGTTCCGTCAGCGGCGGTCAGGGCAACAGCATCCCGCGGCCGCAGCCGACCCAGCAGGGCGGCAATGCCCGTCGCGTCGCGGCGGTTCAGCGGGCGCTGACCGAATATGGCTATGGCCAGTTGAAGCCGACCGGCATGATCGGCTCCGACACGCAGACCGCGATCCAGAAGTTCGAACGCGAGCGCAAGCTGCCGGTGACGGGCCAGGTATCGGATCGTCTGGTGCGCGAGCTGGCAATTGTCATCGGGCACCCGATCGAATAGAGCAGGCCGGCGGCTGCGCTTGGCAGCGCGCATTCACCTGGCCGAGCCATCATGCGGTTGAAGACGAGCATCTGGGTCAGCGCCTATCTGCGCCGCTGCCAGTCGGCCGGGGTGTTCGGCGCGATCAGCCATCGCGGTGCGGAGGAGGCGGGCGCCGTCTTCGTCAAGGTCGCGCTGATGGATCGCACGGCTCAGCTCTACGTTCCCGCACCGCAGACGGTCTACGAAGACAGCCGGCCGATCGACCGATTGTTCGTTGTGGCCTCGCCGCAGCCGATGCCGGAGTTCGAGGTCGACGAACGACTCCGCAAGGAGCTGCGTTTCGATCCCGATGCCTGGATCGTCGAGACCGAGGACAAGCAGGGCCGCCACTTCCTCGATCTCGCGCCGGAGCGCTCCTAGCCTGCCTCAGCGTTTGAAGCCGTCGGTGCCGGTGCGCACGATCGGCTTGGCTGGCGATTGCGCACCCATCCGCGAGCTGCCGCCGCGCACATGCTGCCGCTCGTCGTCGTACAACGCCGCGCGATGTTTCGCGCGCATCGCCGCGACGGCCGAGCCGCGCCAGGCCGCCAGCATCACCAGCGCCGCGCGCTCGCTCAGCCGCTCGTAGAAGCGCGACAGCCTGAACACGGTCTGCACGGACTGGCCCATCTCGGGCTTGAGGAACAACAGCACGCGTTCGAACACGGGTGCGGGCATGGCAAGAGCCTTCAACGCACAGGCGAGCGGCTCGCCACTGGCATCGTTCATCACCTCATGGGTGATGCGCGCCGGAAGGATCAGGCTTTCGCCGAGCTCCACCGTGAAGGTCTCGACGTCAGCGTTGAAGGCGGCCATCTCCAGCGCTTCGATCGCATGCGCGGCGCGATGCTGCGGAATCGGCGCCGCCGGCTTCAGCGGGGCGGTGGCGAGATTCTGCAAGATCGCGATACGCTCCTTGGAGGCGGCGCGCAGGAACATCTCGCTGAGCTCGGCCGCGTCTTTCGGCTGCATCGCCAGTCCGGCCGGCGCGGCCTCGTCGGGCGCGGGCGCGTGGGGACGAAGAGCAGGCGGGATCAAACCGGCGAGCGGCAGCAGCGCTTCGTCAGGCGCAGGACGTAGCCCGAGCTTTCTCAAGATCTCGATCGGCGTGCCCGGATAGATCGCGAGACGCGCGCGCACCGCGGCGCGGGTCGTGTCGTCGACATCGTCGATGAGCCGCGACACCAGCTCGACGAATTGCCTCTCTTCATCGGCCGAATGCGTGCTCGCCTGGACATAGAGGTCGGTCAGCACGCGCAGCAAGGTCGGCTTGATGTCGACGCCCTCGCGGCGCGAGAGCGTCAACAGCCCGTCGAAGCCGGGAAACAGCGATGATCTGGTCATGTCGGGTACGCAACTTCGGCAATCGTTGCGCCGATTAGACCGCAGTTGTTTTAATGGGCCGTTAAGGAAAACAATCGGTGAAGATCGGCCGAATTTTCCCGGTGAGACAAAGGCGCAACGCCCGCGTGCCATTTGCGCGACGTCTGCACGCGATCCGTGTTCCATTGCGCCGCATTAAGATCCTCTTAACCACGTCCTGATCTTAATCGACCCGTTCGATGATCTCGCCCTGGCCTCGTCGCGCCGCCGGCCTGATCCTCACCGCGTTGGATGCCGCGTCGCCTGTCAGTGCGGTCGGCATTCGTGATCGTCAGTTTGCGTGCTCTCTTGCCTGCGAAGTTCGGGCAACGGGGAGTTGGGGGGTAAGAACTTCGGGCACGAAAGAGAGTCAACATGGCGACCATCATTGAATTTCCGGCGGACATTGCGCGTCGCGCGCGGCCTGCCGTGACCGGCGCGCCGCAGGAGGGCATGGGAACGATCCTGATTCTTCCCGTCATCAGGATCGAGCGCGAGAGCACGACCGACGATCGCGATCCCCGCGAGGGCACCGCTCCGAGCCGCCGCCGGCGTCGCCGCTGACATCAGGGGAATGGGAATGCCGGACGTGATGGTTCGGGTCCGGCGAGCCGCTCCGGCCGTCGCACTCATTCTTTGTAGCGGACTGCTTGGCGCCTGCAGCGGCGGCGATTTCGGCCGCACCCGCGCCGATATGCGCAACGACGACATGCACAAATGGATCGGCGCTGAAGCCACGGCGAGCGTGGGCGTCGCGCCATCGCAGTTCCAACTGACCGACAATGAGCGCCAGCTGCGCGACCTCGCTTATCCGCTGATCGAGCCGCCGCATTCGCGCCCCGCCTGGAAGGCCGTGTTCGGCGACTATCAGCCGTCGGCGTCGCCCTGGCGGCAGAAGGTCGTGTTCGACCGCACCGCCTATGGCCGCGCTCTGATCGACGAGCCGCATCGATCGCACGCCTCGCGCTATGCGCAACTCACCGACGACGTCCGCGACGACCTCACGCGCTTCGAGCCGTTCTTTGCGTCCGCCATCCGCGTCATCGACCTCGATCGCAAGCGCGACGCCAGCATGAAGTACATGACCGAGCTGTCGCCGCGCGAGAAGGCCGACGCGGTCGCGCGCATGCAGGAGAACTCGCTGATCGTGCAGTGGGTGCAGATCTGTCTGGAGCAGCGCGTCTCGTCCTACCGCTGGGCGCTGGAGCGCCTGGTGCTGCAGGCGCCCGACGGAATGGCCGCCGAGGCCGATCGCCTGATCAACGAGCTGGCCGCCCAGACCGCCAATCCGCCGGTGGCGGCGCGTCCCTACATCCAGCGGCCGCTGACGACGCGGGGATGATCGCCGGCCTTCGCGGCCGTCATTCCGGCCTGAGCAGGCGGAACGCCTCCTCGAGCAGATGCGGCGTGTGCTTGCCGGTGGCGTCGCGGCAGGCGCGCTGGAAATAATCGTCGAGCGCCGGCCGGAAGCGCGGATGCGCGGTGTTCTCGATGATGACGCGCGCGCGCTGCTTCGGCGACAGGCCGCGCAAATCGGCCAGCCCCCGCTCGGTGACCAGGATCTGCACGTCGTGCTCGGTGTGGTCGACATGCGTCACCATCGGCACGATGCAGGAGATGGTGCCGTTCTTGGCGGTCGACGGCGTCATGAAGATCGACAGATAGGCGTTGCGGGCGAAGTCGCCGGAGCCGCCGATGCCGTTCATGATGCTGCTGCCGCGGACATGGGTGGAGTTGACGTTGCCGTAGATGTCGGCCTCGATCATGCCGTTCATCGCGATCACGCCGAGCCGCCGGATCACCTCGGGATGGTTGGAGATCTCCTGCGGCCGCAGCACGATGCGGTCGCGCAGGAATTCGATCTCGCGGTTGAACTCGATCGCAGCCTCGGAGCTCAGCGACAACGCCGTCGCGGAGGCCAGATCCATGCGGCCGGAGCGGATCAGATTGAGCATGCCGTCCTGCAGGACCTCGGTGTAGGCGGTCAGATGCGGGAAGGGGCCTTCATCGAGCCCGGCCATCACGGCGTTGGCGACATTGCCGACGCCGGATTGCAGCGGCAGCAGATTGCGCGGCAGGCGGCCCTGCTTCACCTCATGCGCGAAGAACTCGAGGATGTGTCCGGCGATCGCGTTGGAGACCTCGTCCGGCGCAGCAAAGGTCGTGTTGCGGTCCGGGGCATGGGTCTCGACGATGGCGATCACCTTGTCCGGGTCGCAGCGATAGGTGGTCTCACCGATGCGGTCGCCGGGCGCCACGATCGGGATCGGCTTGCGATGCGGCGGCAGGCGGGTGCCGTAATAGACGTCGTGCATGCCAAGCAGCGCCGGGTTCATCCACGAATTGACCTCGATGATGACGCGGTCCGCGAGATCTAGCCAGGTCTTGTTGTTGCCGATCGAGGTCGACGGGATCAGCCGCCCGTCGGGCATGATGCCGGAGCATTCGATCACCGCGACATCGAGATGACCGAGAAAGCCGAACCACACGAATTGCGCGACATGGCTGAGATGCAGGTCGATATAGTCGATGCTGCCGGCATTGATGCGCTGGCGCGTCGTCGGGTCGGACTGATAGGGTAGGCGCAGGTCGATGCCGTTGGCCTTGGCGAGCGCACCATCGAGCTCGGGTGCGGTCGATGCGCCCGTCCACACGCCGATGCGGAACGGCTCGCCGCGCGCATGCGCCGCCTCGATGCGGCGGGCCAGCGCCAGCGGCACGGCCTTCGGATAGCCGGAGCCGGTGAAGCCGCTCATGCCGACATGGCTGCCCGGCTTGACCAGCGCGGCGGCATCATCCGCCGACATGATCTTGGCGCGCAGCGCCTGCGACATCACTTGCGATGAGCTCATCCTGCCAACTCCGTGCGCGATCGTTCAGACCGCAAGTCGCGCTGTTCAAGTCCCGCGCTGTTTAAGCTGGGCCTCTCGACGGCGGTTTGACAGGGGTCAAGGCCCGGCGGCCTTGGGGCCGGTTAAGGCCCTGCAAGGCAGGCGCGACGCAGCTCTCGGACCTTGGCGGCGCGCAGACGCTCGCTCAGCAAGTTGGCCTTGCTGTAGCGGGGATCACCGGTGACCTCGTCGCCGATCCAGTCGGGCAGCGTCACGACGGTCGTCTCGCTCGGCAGCTCGATCTCGGCGATGATGATGCCGTCGAGCTCGCCGTGATAGACGTCGACCTCCCAGATGCCGCTTTCACCTGGAACATAGTGGCGCGTCTTCTCCATCATGCGCCCCTCGCAATGCGCGAAGATCGCCTCCGCATGATCACGCGGGATGTCGTATTCGAACTCTTCGCGCGCCAGCCCGCGGCGGCCGCTCTTCACGCACAGGGTCGTTCGATTGCCGTAGCAGCGGACGCGAACCTTGAGGCCGTCCTGACGCGCGACGAGCCCGTCGCGAAGGTATTCACTGTGCGTCGCTTGAGCCCGCCAGGCGTCGGTCCTGACGAGAAACTTTCGTTCGATTTCGAGGGGCATGACCTGCTGATAAGCGAAACTTCGCCGTCCTGAACCGTCATAGCAACGGAGCGTGATGAACACTATGCCACGAAGGATGAAGAGCGCGTTGTCGAATTGATCGAAGGTCCGCTTAACGACTTACCATTCAGCGCTTGCCGCGCGGCTTTTCAGCCTTGGCGGGCGCCTCCGCCTGCACGCCACAGGTGGCGGACGCAAGAGAGGCCTGCGCCTGCGGCATGAGGCCGGGTTCGGCCGCGAGCGCCTTCAACACGATGAGCCCCGTCGTCGTCGGCGAATCGATGATCAGCCGGTCGGCCGCGGTGACCTCCTCGTCCTCGGGCAGATCCTCGTGCTGGGCTTCGGTCATCAGGTCGAGCTCGATGACGCGCTTGCCGGCGGAGCGGTCGTTGATGGCGTAATAAGCGATCTCGTTGCGCGTGTAGAACGACACCGACGTGTAGGCCTGGCTCACCGGCACGGTGAGCTTGAGCGGCCCGTCCGACAGGTCGTAGCGGCAGATCGCCATCGCGAAGGCCGGGTCCATGAACGGCATCGGCGAGTTGTTGGGATCGGCGAGTGGCAGCGGCGTGACTGCGTTGAGCTTGGTCATCGGCGTCAGGCGCGAATAGGCGTCCTGCGTCGAGATGCGGGGCAGGGCCAGCACGCTGACGAGATGGACCACGCCGCCGAGCAGCACGCCGACCAGAATCGTGAACAGCAGCCGGATCATGACGGGCAGCCCACGGTGGTGATCGCGGGCATCGGCGCATCGCGCTGGGTGCGCGTCGCGACTCCGACGGGCGTGTCGTACAGCCGCAGCATCAGCGAATAGCGCTCGATGCCGCCGGTCGGCAGCCAGTTGCCGGCGCGCGAGCGCGCGGCGACCCGGATCTCGAACGAGCCGTCGGCGCCGCGCACCAGCTCCTGGCTGGTGAAGCCGTAGCGTTGCAGCGTGTTGGCGACGAGATGGCCTTTGCGGTCATACAGCGTGATCGTCCAGAAGCGCGCAGGCGGCGTCACGCCGCTGACGAGGATGTCGCAGCGGCCGTCGAGCGGCTTCTTCTTGTCATCGGTGTTGGCGGTGAAGGCGACGCCGTCGCCGGTGCCGATCGGCAGCTCGCCGTTGCGGGTGATGGTGGCGCGCGCATAAGGATCGACATCGGCTGTGCCGGTCTTCGGACGCGCGGTCCAGGCGCCGATCGTCAAGGTGCCAAACTCGGTGCCGCGGGTGGTGGTGATCCAGGTCGCGCCGACGCCGACGCCGGTGGCGATCAGGAGCGCGATCAAGGTGATGAAGAGCAGCCGCACGGGAGTTCGCTGTCGTCAGTTCTTGCGCAAGGCAGGGTTGGGCACGCTGTCGGCGGTGGCCGTGGCGTAATTCTCGGGAAACGCCAGCGCGCTCGACGACACCGGCTTGCCGGGCTTCTTCGGGTCGGCAGGCGCAGCCTTCTCGGCGACGCGCGCGGCGTCGTCCAGCATCTTCTCCACCTGCACCAGCACCTCGGCGCCGCGACGCGTCAGGATCGGCGGCGGACCGGGCTTGATCTCCAGCGTCTTCGGCTGGCCGGCCTGCGCCATCGCCGCGGACGGCGGCTGCGGCGGCAGCTTCTCGCCCATGCCGACGCCGGGCAGCTCCTTGACCTCGACGCCCTGATGCGCGGCGACCATGATGTCGTGCCAGGTCTGCGCCGGCAGCGAGCCGCCGGTCATGCGGTTGGTCGGCGAGTAGTCGTCATTGCCGTACCAGACCGCACAGGTGAAGTTGCCGGTGTAGCCCACGAACCAGGCGTCGCGATAGGCATTGGTGGTGCCGGTCTTGCCGGCGGTCGGGATGCCGTCGAGCGCGGCGCGGCGCGCGGTGCCTTCGCTGACGACGTGGCTCATCATGCCCGCCATGTCGGCGGCGACGGAGGCGGGGATCGCCTGCTTCGGCTTCGGCCCGTCGCGGTCCCAGCGCCACACCAAATCGCCGGCGCCGGTGCGCACCTCCAGAACGGAGTGCGGCGTGACCGCCTTGCCCTTGTTGGGGAAGGTCGCGTAGGCGACGGCATGTTCCAGCACCGTCACCTCGTCCGAGCCGATCGGCATCGACGGGGTGTCGGGCAGCGGCGCCTTGATGCCGAAGCGGCGGGCAACCTCGACGATCTTGGCGCGGCCGGCCTTCGGTCCATTCGGCTTGCCGAGCTCGATCGACAGCTTGACCGGCACGACGTTGATCGAGCGAGTGATCGCCTGCGTCAACGTCACGGTGCCCGAATAGGAATGACCATAGTTTTGCGGGCACCAGTTGCCGATGCACACCGGGCCGTCGACGATGGTCGAGGTGGGTTTGTAGCCGTTGAGCAGGGCGGTCGTGTAGACGTAAGGCTTGAACGACGAGCCAGGCTGCCGGTAGGCGTCGGTGGCGCGGTTGAATTGGCTGGCGCCGTAGTCGCGGCCGCCGACCATGGCGCGAATGCCGCCGTCGAGATCGGAGACCACGGTCGCGGCCTGGGTCGCGTGATAGTCGCGGCCGAACTGGCGAAGCTGGTTCTCGATTGCCTCGTCCGCCGCGTGTTGCACGGTCATGTCGATCGAGGTCCGCACCACGAACACGCGCTCGGTGTAGGACTTCGGGAACGTGTCGACCAGCTTGCGCATCTCGTCGAAGGCAAAGTCGAGGAAGTAGTTCGGCGAGCTCTCGTCGCGGCGGTCGACGGCGAAGGCCGGATTGCGGCGGGCGCCGAACACCTGGCCCTCGGTCATGAAGCCGGCATCGACCAGGTTGTCGAGCACGACGTTGGCGCGGGCGCGCGCGGCGGGCAGGTTGATGTGGGGCGCGAATTTGGTCGGTGCCTTGAACAGGCCGGCGAGCATCGCCGCTTCCGACAGGTTGATGTCGCGCACCGACTTGTTGAAGTAGAAATGCGCCGCGCCGTCGACGCCGAAGGTGCCGCCGCCCATATAGGCGCGGTCGAGATAGAGCTTGAGGATCTCGTTCTTGGTCAGGCGGGTTTCCAGCCAGATCGCCAGGAACGCCTCGTTGACCTTGCGCTCGATGGTGCGCTCGTTGGACAGGAACAGGTTCTTGGCGAGCTGCTGGCTGATCGAGGAGCCACCCTGGCGGACACCGCCGGCCTGGGCATTGGTCACCAGCGCGCGGGCGAGGCCGGGGAAGTCGATGCCGAAATGGTCGTAGAAGCGGCGGTCCTCGGTGGCCAAGGTCGCCTTGATCAGATTGTCCGGGAAGTCTTCCAGCGGGATCGAGTCGTTGTGCTTGATGCCGCGGCTGCCGATCGGGTTGCCGTAACGGTCGAGGAAGGTGACGGCGAGGTCAGATTTCTTCAGCCAGTCCTCGTCGGCGGTCTCCCGGAACGCAGGGATGGCCAGCGCCAGCATCAGCACCAGGCCGCCGAGACCGATGGTGGCGGCTTCCGACAGAGGCTCGACGAACACCCAGCGCTTCCACCCCCCCACATAGAAGCGGTCCATGAACGCCGAATAGCGCTCGTACAGCTCGCGGGTGCCGCGCAGGGAGGAGAACAGCGCCGAATCGAAACGGGCGTCGAGATCCAGGCGGAAATTATTGATCCGCTTCTTCCAATCGTCTGGAATGATCTGCCGCACGGGAACCCTGGTCGTTTCGAAATCGTGTCAGCGGGCTTCGAAGCACTCAGCAAGCGGGGCTGAAGCCTTCGAAGGGTCTTGCGCGTATGTTGCGGCAAACCCAAGGCACCGGGCCGGATGGCCCTGCACACCGCCGCCGGAGTGACTCAAGCCTCTTGTGTAGCCGATATCTAGCTGAGCAGGTGGCACAAACCAACGGGTTCCCGTCACAATTTGATGCACAAAGCTAACGTGATGGATGAGCCGCTGCTTGCCGCCCTTGCGCGGGAAGGGGCCGGGCACCTAGATGGCGGCCACGCCGCGCCCCCCTTGGAATCGCCCGATGACCGCACCGCTCAAACGTCCCTCGGGCCAGGAGGGAATGTTCTGGAAAACCAAGACCTTGGAAGAGATGTCCGAGGCGGAATGGGAAAGCCTGTGCGACGGCTGCGGGCGCTGCTGCCTCGAGAAGCTCGAGGACGAGGATACCGGCGACATCTACTTCACGCACATTTCCTGCAAGCTTCTGGATGCCGGCCTATGTGCCTGCAAGGATTACCCGAACCGCTCGGAGCAGGTGCCGGATTGCGTGCGCCTGACACCTGAGAATGTCCGCACCATCACCTGGCTGCCGCCGAGCTGCGGCTATCGGCTGGCGGCCGAGGGACGCGACCTCTACTGGTGGCATCCGCTGATTTCGGGCGATCCTCAGACGGTGCATGAAGCCGGCGTGTCCGTGCGCGGCCGGGTCGAGGGAACCGAGGACGACGTCCCGGACGACCAGCTCGAGGATCACATCGTGCAATGGCCGGTGCTGCTGCCCAAGCGCGCCAAGCTGAAGCGCCGGCCGAAATAGGCGCGATCACTTCGCAGACGCAGCAAGTCACGATGGTGCGACCGGTCCTGTGCTGTCGGGATACACCCATGCGCACGGCCCGCTGCCGCAAGGGAAAATTATGCCTTAAGTAGTTCGCTATCTGGCGAATCTGCGCGGCGTTGGCCGCGCGCGGCGTAGCAATTTATCCCCATGAACAAGTTTGATCGGCAGAGCCATTACCCTGCCGCGTCCCCGTCCTTGCCCGAGGAGCTCGCAGCCGAGCTGCCGGCGATCCCGCCGCAGGTGCAGGCGATCGAGGATGCGCCGTCGCTCGTGGCCCCGGTGCCGCTGACCCCGGCCGAGGTCCGCACCATCCTGATGAGCCTGCTGCTGACGATGTTCCTGGCCGCGCTCGACCAGACCATCGTCGCGACCGCGCTGCCGACCATCGGCCGCGAGTTCCAGGACGTCACCAATCTCTCCTGGGTCATCACGGCCTATCTGCTGGCCTCGACGGCGGTGGCGCCGGTGTTCGGCACCTTGTGCGACATCTATGGACGACGCTCGATGATCATCACCGCGCTCAGCCTGTTCGTGGTCGGCTCCGTCGTCTGCGCGCTCGCGCCGAACATGCCGGTGCTGATCCTTGCGCGCGGCCTGCAGGGACTCGGCGGCGGCGGCATCATGCCGGTGGTGCAGACCGTGATCTCCGACGTGGTCAGCCCGCGCGAGCGCGGCCAGTACCAGGCTTATTTCAGCGGCGTCTGGCTGCTGGCGGGTCTGCTCGGTCCGGTGATCGGCGGCTTCTTCGCCGACCATCTGCACTGGTCGATGATCTTCTGGATCAACGTTCCCCTGGCGATCGCGGCGCTCGCGCTGCTGCTGCCCAAGATGGGCCGGCTGCCGGTCTATCACCGCCTTCGCAAGGTCGACTGGGCCGGCGGCCTGCTACTGATGGCCTCGGCCGTCGTGTTCATGCTGGTGCTGACCTGGGGCGGCCACAAGCTGGCCTGGCTATCGCCGACCATCCTGGCGATGATCGGCAGCGCGATCGCTCTGGGCCTGGCCTTCGTCTGGCACGCCAAGCGTGCCGACGAGCCGTTTCTGCCGCTGTCGCTGATGGGCGGCACGGTTGTGCCCTATGGCATGCTGGCGAGCGGCTGCGCGCTCGGCGCGCTGATCGGGCTCACGGTACATCTGCCGCTGTATTACGAGCTGGTCTATCACCTCACGCCGAGCCAGGCCGGCCTTGGCCTGATCCCGATCGCGGCGATCTCTACCTTTGGTGCGGCGATCGCCGGCCGCACCATGGCGCGGGTCAAGCACTACAAGCGCGTCGCCATCGTCGGCACCTTCATCGGCACCATCGCCGCCGCGGTCATGACGGTGACCACGCCGTCGCTGTGGGTGCTGATGGTGCTACTGTCGATCTTCGGCATCGGGCTCGGCACGGCGTTCCCGATCTCGGTGGTGTCGCTGCAGAACGCGGTCGACCGCTCGCAAATCGGCACCATCACCGGCGCAATGAACTTCTTCCGCTCGATGATGTCCTCGTTCACGGTCGCAGCCTTCAGCGCCATCCTTCTGATGGTGCTCGGCGCCGACATCTCGCTCGCCGAGGGCGCCCACGGCGCCGTCAGCGGCATCGCAGAAGCCGACATGATCCACGCCTTCCGCTTCGTCTATGCCGCCGCCACCGCGATGCTCGCCTGCGCCTCGGTGTGCATGATCCTGATGGAGGAGCGCCCGCTGGCCGGCCCGTCGCGGAATGAGCCGGTGGAGCTGGCGGAGTAGCAAACAGCAAGCTCACTAAGGCAGTACGAACGCAAGATGAGCGCGGTGCTTATGAATGTGCCCTCTCCCCTTGCGGGAGAGGGCATGCACGAACGTGCGGCGATGTCGGTCGGGTGAGGGGTATCTCTCCGCGCACATCGCTCGCGGATAGATACCCCTCACCCAATCTCCTGCGCGGACGGGCCGCAGATGCCCTCTCCCGCAAGGGGAGAGGGCACTGTATCTGGCAGCGCGCTGGGACTTGGCTGATCGTCGTCCTACTCGCGCGGCTGCACCACCTCGACATTGTCCTGGCCGCGCGAGCCGTCGTCGAGCGACGATTTGACCAGACCTGCCTCGACGCGCCTGGAGAACTCCGTCGTGCCGCCGCTGGCCAGCTCCTTCGCCTGCGAGATCCATTGCTCGCGCTCGATGCGGCCGGCGAAGGCCAGATAGGATCCCACCCATTTGGCGTGCTCGGCGGTCCACGCCGCCACCTGATCGAAGTGCCAGATGCCGAGCCCATGCAGCCGGGCCTCGTTCTGCTTGCCGATGCCCTTGATCAGCTTGAGGTCGTCAGCCTGTCCGCCACGGGGCGCGGCGAGGCCGAGCGGCCGGCTGCCGGCGTGGGCGTCCTCGTTCTCGACCGGCGGCATCAGCGCCGGCAGGTGGGCCAGGAGGTAGCGGGCCTCGTCTTCGCTCAGCGGCGCGTCGGCCTGGTCGTCGATGGTGATCGCGCCAGATTTCACCGCGGTCGAATGCGCGGTGTCGAGGCCGGCCGCGAGCAGCTTGGCCTGCGCGATCCAGTGCTCGCGCTCGATCCGGCCGGGGAAGGCCATGTGGTGGCCGACCCACTCGGCATGCACCGGCGACCACTCCGCGATCTGGCGGAAATGATGCACGCCGATGTCGTTGAGGATGGCCTCGTTCTTCGGGCCGATGCCCTTGATGAGCTTGAGATCGTCGGCCGCGCCGTCGGGCGCGGGCAGGGCTGGCGGCCGGCCATCAGCGGTGCCATTGCGGCTGCCCGGGGCAGGCTCTGCGGCCGACGCCGCGACCTCGGCGGCGAGGCGATCGGCCTCCGCGCTCGCTGCGGCCTCCGCGGCGAGACGCTCGGCCTCGGCCTTCGCGGCCGCCTCGGCAGCCAGGCGATCGGCTTCGGCCTTCGCCGTGGCTTCTGCAGCGAGGCGCGCGGCCTCCGCCTCGGCTTTCGCGGTGGCCTCCGCCGCAAGACGTTCGGCCTCGGCCTTTGCCGCAGCTTCCGCAGCAGCACGATCGGCTTCAGCTTTTGCGGCGGCTTCGGCAGCGAGACGATCGGCCTCGGCCTTCGCAGCAGCCTCAGCGGCGAGCCGGTCGGCCTCCGCTTTCGCAGCAGCCTCGGCGGCAAGCCGGTCGGCTTCCGCCTTCGCAGCAGCTTCGGCAGCGAGACGATCGGCCTCGGCTTTCGCAGCAGCCTCGGCAGCTAGGCGATCTGCTTCGGCCTTCGCGGCAGCTTCAGCGGCAAGACGGTCGGCTTCGGCCTTTGCAGCCGCCTCAGCAGCGAGGCGGTCGGCCTCGGCTTTCGCAGCAGCCTCGGCAGCGAGACGATCTGCTTCGGCCTTCGCGGCAGCTTCAGCGGCAAGACGTTCGGCTTCCGCTTTTGCGGCGGCTTCGGCCGCGAGACGATCAGCCTCCGCCTTTGCTGCGGCCTCCGCAGCCAGGCGATCGGCTTCGACCTGGGCCGCGGCCTGCGCGGCGGGCGAGGGGCTGTCCGCCCAGGGACGGGCGGCAGCCGGCGCCGTGAACGCCGCGACGTTCCCCGGTCCGCCCGGGGACATCGCGCTGGAGTCGCCGATCCCGACATACTCCTTCAGCTGTCCGCCGACCAGGCAGCCGACGACGTAGCCGCCGACCATCAGCAGCGCCACCTCGAGCCACAGCCCGGCGCGGCCGGGCAGCACGCTCAGCATCGCCATCAGGGCGCCGATGAGGACGGCCAGAATGGCCGGCAACAGCCAGGTCCTCATCCAGTCCGGCTGCTTCGCATCCGACCAGGTGCGCCAGCCGACGAAGCCGCCGATGACGATGGCGAGCAGGATCCAGAGGAAGAACGTCGTCAGGTCGTACATCATGATCGGCGCCTCACTTCACGACGAATTCGATGCGGCGGTTCTGCGCGCGGCCTTCCGCGCTGTCGTTGGAGGCGACGGGTCGGTTCTGGCCGTAGCCTTCCGAGGTCATCCGCGAGGTGTCGATTCCGGCCTCGCTGATGTAGCTCACCACCGCCGCTGCGCGCCGCTTCGAGAGGTCGATATTGTCAGCCTCGTCGCCGACATTGTCGGTGTGGCCTTCGATCCTGATCTCGGCGTCCTTGCAGCGCTGCGCCACGTCGACGATGTGGTCGAGCAACGCCAGCGACTCGCGGCTGAGCTCGGCGCTGCCAGTCGCAAAGCGGATGCGGCCCTTGGCGAGCAGGCCCTCGAAGGCCGGCTGGCATTCGGCCACGGGGAGCGGCGGGCTCTCCGGCTTGACCCCGATCTTGACCTCGTCGAGCTTGAGATTGCCGCTCGCGTCGGCGAGCTCCTTGCGCACCTGATCGGCTGACTTGTCGTAGATGGCGAGCGCGTCGACCGACAGGGTCGCGTCCTTCGCCGTCAGAGATCCGGACCACAGCCGCGCCAGGGCCGGGAAGGTCGCGCTCAGCGACTTGACGAAATCCTTCGGCGCGCCGTCGGCGATCTTGAGGCTATCCTCGACCGTCTCGGTGACGAAGGCCGAGGTGGCCGCACCAATGAGATCGCGACGTGCGGCATCGTCGGGCACATAGCCGCTCAGCCGGACGCGGCCGTCCTGCTTCTGCAGGCTGAAGGCGTAGGGCGACACCGGGCCGTCGCGCACGTCGACGGCGGCGAGCGTGAACGGCGCAGGCAGCGCGCCGGCCAGTTGCTCGCGCACCGCAGCCCCGGTGACATTGGCAAGCCCGACGCCGCGGATCGAGACCTGCGTGTCCGTGATCTCGGCGCGGCCGCCCGACAGCCTGGCGAGCTGTTGCAGCAGGCTGGCACCGACCTTGGCGACATCGCCGTCGGGGGCGCCGCGCGCGATGCCGATCTGGCTCTTGATCGGCTTGCCGTCGAACTGACCGCTCGCCGCGCCCATGATCGCCTCGCGGCTGGCCGTGCTGGGCGCGAGACCCGCAAGGCTCAGGCCGCTGCCGTCGAACTCTGCCGTCCAACGATACGGCTTGATCTCCGGCGGCAGGATGTCCGCCTTGGCGAGCGTCAGGCCGGCCGGCAGCTTGCCGACGCCGGCCATGGCCTCGTCGTAGGCGGCAGAGGAGGGCGCCTCGCCGGTGATCGCATAGGTGGCGTCGGAGATGACAACGCGGCCCGTGCTCAGCCGCGCCAGCTCGGCCAGCGCGTAAGTGGTATAGGCATTGAAATCGCCCGATGGCGCGCCGCGCGCGATCTGCATCTGATGCATCACGGACGACCCAGGCCACGCCTTGGCCGCGGCAGTCTCCAGCGCCCGCCTGATGTCGTCGGTCGGCACGACGCCGGACAAGACGACCGCTTTGTCGTCGCGCACCGCGCTCCAGATGAAGGGCTTCGCCTCCGGCGGCAGGATGGCGATCTTGTCGGGCACGGCGCCGCTCGGCAGCTGCCGTGTCGCGGCAATGGCTGCCTCATAGACATCCGACGAGGCGGCCGCGCCCGCGATCGAATAGGCCTTGTCCGCGAGCGAGAAGCTGCCGCCATTGAGCTTGGCGGCCTGCGCCACGCCATGGCCGGCGATGGCGGCAAAGTTGACCGGAGCACCCAGGGCGTAGCCGAGCCGATCGACGACCTCGCCGCCGCCCGCGGCGCGGGCCGCGCTCAACACGGCCTGACGGACCGCTGGCGTCGGCACGCCGCCTTCGAGCACGAGCTGGTTGCCGTTGCGTGCGGCGCGGAATGCGTAGGGTTTCGGTGTCGGCAGCTTGTCGTAGCTGTCATCGACGAGCCGGACGCCGCTCACGGCTGCGGCATCGCTCAGGCGCTCCGACTGATCGGCGCTGAACTCGGGCCCCTCGATGCGAACGTCGCGGCCGGCGACCGAGACCTTCAGCGCCGCGGCGGTATCCGGTGCGGCGGCTGCGACCGCGGCGCGCACCCGCGGTGCAATCTCGTCTTCGACACCTGCTGTCTTGAAGCTCACTGCGGCCAGCCAGAGCACGGCGACAGCAATCAGTCCCGTCCACCATTTCGATGGTTGATGCATGTGAGAGCCCCCCGTTTCCCCACCTGCGCCGGGTTCACCCGGATCGTGCCGTTGTCGTGAACCACCCGTCGAGCGTAGCAGAATAGTTCCCCGAGACCAGCCGTCTGCGCGTTGTGCCGTTCCCTATGCACAAGCGCAGATGGCGTCGCTTTCGGCAGCCGTGCTCCGCGCGCGTCATCGATCCCTGTCCGATGCGACGAGGGTGCGATCGAACTGTGACCGTTCGACGACGAAGCTTCTGCCCCCGTCTTCACGCCACCGTGCGGAGCATCACTCCTCGAGCGCCCGCCGCAGACGGCGGATGATGACGCCGCGGGCGCGGTCGTCAGCGGCCTGCTCGATGCGCGCGTGGATGTCGAGCAGCAGGCCGGACATGTCGTTGTGCCAATCGAGCCGGGTGACGGCCTCCGGCGCGAGCCTTCGCCTGCTGGTGACGTCGAGCAGCGTCGGCACGGTGCTGGTCAGCTCATAGACGTCGTCGAGCAGGGGAGAGAACACCTTGGCCGCCGGCACGATCCGCTCGCCTATGCGCGCCGCCAATGCGGCGATCGCCGCCTCCTCGCCATGCGACAGGAACAGCCCGCGCGCGATCGGGCGGCGCGCGGCGATCCAGCGCGCGATCTCGGCGCCGTCGGCATGGCCCGAATAGTCGTCGATCCCGCGGATGCGGGCGCCGACCTTGATCTCCTCGCCCTGGATGCGCACCGCCTTGACGCCGTCCTGAAGGAAGCGGCCGAGCGTGCCGTTGGCCTGGTAGCCGACCAGCAGCACGGTGGCGCGGCTATTCCACAGCCAGCGCTTGAGGTGATGGCGGATGCGCCCGGCATCGCACATGCCGCTGGCGGCGATGATGATGTGAAAGCCGGTGAGCTTGGCGATCGCCTTGCTCTCGTCGACCGTCTCGGTGAAGCGCAGATGCGGCGACGACAGCAGGCGGCCGACATCGCGGCCGCCGTCGAGGCTCTCGGTGTGCGCGCGAAACACCTCGGTGGCGTGGATCGCGAGCGGCGAGTCCAGGAAGATCGGCGCGGCCGGGATGGCGCCTTGCTCCATCAGCCCGACGAGATCGACGATCAGCTCCTGCGTCCGCTCGACCGCGAAGGCCGGGATCAGCAGCGCGCCCTTGGCGGCCGCGGCGTCGCGCACCTCGCCCGCGAGACGGTTGCGGCGCAGCTCCGGCGTCGTCGGCTCGCGGATGCGATCGCCATAGGTGGCTTCCGAGATCACGTAGTCAAAGCCTTCCGGCGCTCTGGGATCAGGCTGCAGCAGCTTGGCGTCGGGCCCGACATCGCCTGAGGCGAGCAGGCGCAGCGGCGCGCCGCCGGTGCCTTGTCCAGCGAGCTCGATCTCGATCGAGGCCGAGCCCAGGAGATGCCCGGCATTCCAGTAGCGGGCGCGCACGCCCGGGATGATGTCGGTCCAGGTCTCAAACGGCACGGGCTGGAAATATTGCAGCGACGCGATCGCATCTCCCTGGGTGTAGATCGGGCTGACCTCGTCGCGGCCGCGCGCGATGTTGCGCCGGTTCAGCGCCAGCACCTCCTGTTCCTGGATATTGCCGGCGTCGGGTAGCATCCAGGAGCACAGATCGATGGTGCCGCGCGTGGCGAAGATCTTGCCGTCGAAGCCTAAGCGCACCAGCTTCGGCAGCAGGCCGCTATGGTCGATATGCGCATGCGTCAGCAGCACGGCGTCGATGTCGTGGGGGCGAAACGGGAAGTCGCCGTAGTTCAGCTCCTTCAGCGTCTTCTGCCCCTGGAACAGGCCGCAATCGATCAGGATCTGCCCATGGTCGGTGCCGACCAGATAGCAGGACCCGGTCACCGTCTGCGCGGCGCCGCAGAAGCGAAGCGTGATACTCATGCGGCAATCTCCTGGGAATGAGTCGCGCTGCGACAGCGGCGCGTCACGGCCGTCCGTCCGCGAGCGCGTAGCCGTGGTTGGCGCCGGCGGCCGCTGCGGCCAGATCATGCTCGGAGGGATCGCAGGTGAACACGCGGTAGAGCGGCTCACCTTGCTCGACGCGATCGCCGATCTTCTTGAACAGCCGGATGCCGGCGCCCTTGTTGACCGGCGCGCCGGCGGTGCGGGCGAGACGATTGAGTCGCAGGCAGTCGATCGCGGACACGATCCCGTCGTGCTCAGCCCTGACGTCGAAAGCGAGATCGCCGAGCTCGCTGCGGCTCGTCGGTGGGCCCTGGGCGTCGATGATCTTCAGCATCTGCTTCAGCGCCGCGCCGCTGTCGAGCAGCTCGCGCGCGCGTGCATAGCCGGCGCCGCCGCGCAGCTTCGGATCATATTCGAGCAGATGCGCGGCGAGCCGCAGCGACTTCTCGCGCAGATCGGCCGGCGCATCGGGCTCATTGCCGAGCACCGCCATCACGTCGCGCGCTTCCAGCACGGGCCCGATGCCGTTGCCGATCGGCTGCCGGCCGTCGGTCGTGATCACCTCGACCTCGAGGCCGAAGCGGTCGCCGACGAACTCGAACAGCTTTCGCAGCCGCATCGCTTCCACGCCGCTGGTGAGCTTGGCGGTCGGCCCGACCGGCAGGTCGAGCAGCAGATGCGTCGAGCCGGCGGCGAGCTTCTTGGAGAGGATCGAGGCCACCATCTGCTCGCTGGTGTCGAGGCTGAGCGGCCGCTCGACCGAGATCAGGATGTCGTCGGCCGGCGACAGGTTGACGTGCCCGCCCCAGATCACGCAGCCATTGCAGGCCGCGACGATCGACTTCATCTCCTCGGCGCCGACATTGACCCGCGCCAGCACCTCCATCGTGTCGGCGGTGCCGGCCGGCGAAGTGATCGCGCGCGACGACGTCTTCGGGATCGTCAGGCCGTGCGCGGCGACGATCGGCACCACCACCATCGAGGTGCGGTTACCGGGAATGCCGCCGATGCAATGCTTGTCGACGACCACGGGCTCAGGCCATTTCAGCTGGGTCCCCGCATTGGCCATCGCGCGCGTCAGCGCCAGCAGCTCGCCGGAGCTCATGAAGCTCGCCGAGCCGATCAGGAAGGCGGCAATCTCCATGTCGGAGTAGCGGTAATGGGCGAGGTCATCGATCACGGCCGCGATCGCCTGGTCGCTCAAGGTCTCGCCGCGGATCTTGGCGCGGACGAACTCGAGGCTTTCGGGCGGGGTGGCCGGCGACACCGTGGCCAGCGTGCCGGCCGGCTCGGCGAAGCGCCGCAGCGCCGGCTCCGACAGGCCGATCTCGTCGGGCCCGACCAGGGCGTCGTCATCGGTGATCAGCAGGGTGGCGAGCAGGGTGCGTGAATTGCAGCGCAGCTCGACGCGGGAAAAGCCGCTGAACACTTCGGGACGCAGCGCGCGCGAGCGCCGCGAGATCACGACGACGTTCTCGCGGCCGGTATCGAGCGCGACGCTGCGGATCTTGAGCTGGGGGCGGGCGGTATCTGATGCGGTCATGGCGGTCAGGATCAACCTTATGCCGGCCGGCTCCATGACCGTTGACCCAGATCATGCCATCAGATCTTCAGATCGCATCTGCCGGACAGGCCGAATTTTTTCTAAATGTATCGGTTGAGATTTCGGATGCAGCGAAGCGGTCCGGTCGACCGCCGGGGGGCGACGAGCCGCCAACAAAATGCAATGACGTCAGCCGCTTGTGATGTCTTTGAACGTGCCGCGACAACGCAGACGCGTGCTCGCCTTGGCTTCGCGCCATGATATCCGGACGCCGTGGCTCCCAGGTCGGGTTAACCCATTGTTCAAGTCGATGACGCAGGGTTTCTCCGGGGCGTCCGTCCCGGCCTTGGCGCGCCCTTCCGGCGCATCAGATGATCGAGCCCGACCGGAGTGGTAGATGCGGCAGTTGATTGCGAGCTTTCTCAAAGATCAGGCCGGCGCGACGTCGATCGAATACGCCATCATTGCCGGCGGCCTGAGCATCGTGATCCTGGCCGCCGTCAACGGGCTGGGATCCGGCCTCAGCAGCAAGTTCACGTCGATCAACAGCTCGATCAAGTAATCGACCTCGCTGCCGAAACGCGCGCGCCTGCTCGTATCTCCTATGCGATCCGAACTCCTGGCCGTTTGAAGCACGAGCTTCCGGCGGGGCATCGCCGGAAGCTCGTGGCCTGTTCGGAGGTTCGGTCGTCCAGCGTCAGAAGTTACGCTGGGCGCGCAGCAGCATGCTCA
The DNA here is from genome assembly GCF_054063215.1 of Bradyrhizobium sp. USDA 4353. NCBI lineage: Bacteria > Pseudomonadati > Pseudomonadota > Alphaproteobacteria > Hyphomicrobiales > Nitrobacteraceae > Bradyrhizobium > Bradyrhizobium sp. USDA 4353. The sequence continues at coordinate 6,404,922 of NZ_JBSSGB010000001.1, read as the reverse complement.
CGGTGTCCTGGTCCTTGAGCTGGTAGATCGCGGCCGGCTTCGCGGTGCTCGCGATGGTCGGAGCGTTCGCCGTTCCCGAGAACTTCTGGTCGAGATGGCTGTAGGTCACGTCGGCCGAGAAGGTCAGGTTCTTGACCGGCACCCAGCGCGTGATCAGGCCGATCTGCGACAGGTTGAAGTCGGGGTTGCAGGTCGAGCCCGCCGTGAGCAAACCGGTCGCGGCGATGCGGGTGCAGATCAAATCCGAGCCGGTCTGGCCGTAGCGAACCTGGGCATAGGCGCCGTACAGCGCGGTGTTCCAGTGCGGATCCCAATTATGGGTGAAGGCGCCGCGCATGCCCCAGGTCTGCACGGTCGACAGGCCCGTGCCGTTGCCGAACACGGCGTCGGCCACGCCGGCGAAGCCGATGCTCTGGTAGGCGCCGGCGACGCCGGTGCTGCCATACATCGAGTAGGACGTGTTGGCGAGGCTCTGGAAGTTGTAGCGGCTCGCGCCGTCGGTATAGACGGCCTGCAGGTTCAGGACGTCGCCCGGACCGGTCGGGATGTTCTTGATCGACAGCGACAGCTGACCGGCCCAGCCCCATTTGTCCGACGGATGACCGGCGGTCTCGACGCCCGGCGCGTAGTAGCCGGCGTGGTTGTCATGCGCAGCGAACGACGCCTGGAACAGGCCCCAGGCCTGATCGACGCGCACCATGCCGATGATGTCGGGCGCCACGTTGCCGCCGATGCTGTTCGTGCCATAGGCGCCGCCCAGCACGCCGGACGCGGTGATGCCGGACGTGTTCCAGATGTTGCTGGTGAAGAACTGGCTCTGGTCCTCGACGGAGATCGCCGCCGTGATGCCCTGGCCGAAATCGGCCGTGTAGGTGAACTGGTTGACGCCGTTGTTGGAGCCGCTGCCGCCGACCAGGCCGTCGAAATTGTTGCCGGGATAGTTGGTCCAGGGCGCGTCGAAGGTCGACACCGCCTTGCCCATGGTGAAGCCGGCGAACTGAATGAAGGCATAGTAGACGCCGAGCGAGCCGCCCGAGATGCCGTCATTGCTGAGACCGTTGACGGAGGTCAGCGCGGTCGTGCTGGCAGAGCCGGTGTTATACTGGGTGCCGCCGTTGCCGACGCCGGCATAGGTGCCCGACGTCCAGGTCAACACCGCGTCGAAATAGGTGCGGACCACGCCATACTCGGTCGCGGTGCGCGTGTCGATGTTCAGGTCCTGGCGTGCGCGGGTCTGAAGCCGGTTGCTGAGGCGGTTGTCCGCGCCGGCCTGGGCGGAATAGGCGCCGCCATAATTGCTGTTGGTCCACAGCGCGGTTTCCGCGCGCACATAGCCACCCAGCTTGATGCAGGTGTCGGTGCCGGGAATGTAGTAGAAGCCCGTGCCGTAGAGCGAGCACACCTTCACATATTCGACGGCCTTGGCCTTGATCGGAAGGTCAGCGGCCTGAGCCGCCGCGGCTGACAAAATCACTGCTCCCGTCCCGAGAAGCAGGCCCCTCATCGTCTTCATTCTGTATCTCCGGTTGATCGGCGCCCACACGGCCCCCCGCGTGTCGCCCCTGGCGTCGCCAGACTTCAAGTCCCCACACCGATACGCTCGGCTCTCGGATCGCGTGAACGAATTGTGCACGAGCCCATTTCAATTTGATGAAAGTTGCTCGCTTGCTCGGGTTCCGCTCGATCGTCGTTAACGTGCCGTTGGTTCGCACGCGCTTCGACGCGATCACGCCACCCTTCTGGCCTCTCGGTGGCAATTTGTTAATGACGTTATTCGTGAATAGGGTAGATGGGAATCCCGAACAATCCCGGGGGCGGTGCTGCGCACATCATCGTAGGTGGGCAAGTCACTGACTTGCCCACGGAAATGGTCGTCTTGCGCGCGGTGTCACTGGCTCGATTCGATCTGAACCGAGGGGCAATGTGACGTTGGTACGACAAGTGCGCTGCCGCCGAATCTCGTGATCGGCGTCATCGCCTGGCGCGTGCTGTCGCTTCGCCATCGCTTCACGAAGTCGAGAAACACCTGCAGCGGCATCGGCGGCTGTCGCCGACTCGGATGATACAGAAACAGTCCTGGAGTCGCGTAGCTCCAGTCCGGCAGCAGCCGCACCAGGCGCCCATCGGCCAGATGCTGATCGACCATCGGCTCGACCAGATAGGCGATGCCGACGCCGTCCAGCGCGGCATTCAGGGCCAGATCGAAATCGTTGACGATCAGCGAACCGTCCACCGCGATCTCGGCCCGCTGCTCGCCTTTGTCGAAGATCCACGGCTGCAAAGTGTCATCGGCAGGAAAGCGGTGGCGGATGCAATTGTGGGTCTGAAGCTCATCGGGGCGGGATGGCGCCGGACGGCTCGCGAGATAGTTCGGCGAGGCAACGGCGATGAAATCGCAATCGTCGACCACGCGAATCACCTTCATGTCGCGCTCGACCCGTTGACCGGAGCGGATGCCGGCGTCGAAGCGGTTGCGGACGATGTCGCTGTTGGTGTCGTCGACCGCGAGCTCGAGCTGAATGGACGGATATTCGGCCAGGAACGACGTGATCAGCGGCCCAAGCCCTCTGAGGGCGAACACGCGCGACACCGCCAGCCGGAGCGTGCCGACGGGCTTGTCACGGAACGCGTTGATGCTCTCGATCGCCTGATCCACGCGCTCGAGAGCGGGCTGGATTTCCGCGAGCAGCCGCTCGCCGGCCTCGGTCAGCGCAACGCTGCGGGTCGTCCGGTTGAACAGCCTGACGTCCAGCCGCTCCTCGAGACCCTTGATCGTCTGACTGATCGTCGGCAGCGAGCAGCCGATGTGAGCGGCAGCCTTGGTGAAGCTCAGCGTGTCCGCGACCGCCGCGAACGCCGAGAGCTCGGACAATTGAACGCGCGCCATGCCCTAGTCGTGCCGCGCCTGATCCTGTCTCTCATCGCGCTGAAACATGCACACCCCCTGACACACCGCGTCGGTGCAACCGAAACGACTCCGCCAAGATCGTTCCACCATCCGGACGCACCGATTCGACGCGCCCGATCATTCACCCGCGCCGCAGAGCTAGGCGGGACGTGCTCATTCCGCAAGCATCGACGCCGTTTCGTGGTGATCACAAATCCGCGTCTGGGATTGCAAATGGCTGACTGACTCAGGTGATCGGACGGCCCTGCGAGAATCGTAGCTGCTCGCAGGCGCGTGCGGGGGACGGCGTCGTCTGGGTGGATCGCGATAGCAGGGAGAAGGGGCCTGGAGCTTGGGCATGCCCCTCCGTGGAGTTCCGCACGGGAACTCGGAGACTGAGGCTCGCTGTTGCAGAGGCGACGGATCGTCTCGGCGCGTCAGCTCGCCTTGCGCGAGCGTGCGCTCGTCCGCACCGGCTTCTCGGCCTTCTTCGGCTCGTCGGTCTTCTTCGCCTCGTCCTTGGCTTTCTTGCCGCTGATCGGTAGCAGCATCTCGCGCTGGCCCTCGACTCGCTTCTTCGCCTTCTTGGGCTTCGCTTTCGGAGCGGGGGCTGAGGCCGCCGGCGCCTTGTCGCCCTCGCTCGCGAGGCTGCGCTTCAGGGCATCCATCAGGTTGATCACGTTGCCGCTCGACTTCGGCGCAGCCTTGGCGGTGATGGTCACGCCGTTGCGCTTCTTGTTGATCAGCTCGACCAGCGCGGCCTCATAGTGATCCTCGAAGTTCTCCGGCTGGAAGTCGGCCGATTTCTTCTCGACGATGTGCTTGGCGAGATCCAGCATGTCGCCGGTGATCTTCACGTCCTGGATGTCGTCGAAATATTCCTGCTCATTGCGCACCTCGTAGGGGTAGCGCAGCAGCGTGCCCATCAGTCCCTTGCCGAGCGGCTCCAGCGCAATGATGTGCTCGCGATTGGTCAGCACCACGCGGCCGATCGCGACCTTGTCCATGCTGCGGATGGTCTCGCGGATCACCGCGAAGGCGTCATGGCCGACCTTGCCGTCAGGCACGAGGTAGTAGGGGCGGATCAGATAGCGGCTGTCGATGTCGGTGCGCGGCACGAACTCATCGATTTCGATCGTATGGGTCGATTCCAGCGCGATGTCCTCGAGCTCGTCCTTGGTGACCTCGATGTAGGTGTCGGTGTCGACCTTGTAGCCCTTGACGATGTCCTCATTGGCCACTTCCTCGCCGGTCTCGGCGTCGACCCGGCTGTATTTGATGCGATGGCCGGTCTTGCGGTTGATCTGGTTGAAGGAGACCTTCTCGGACTCCGAGGTCGCCGGATAGAGCGCGACCGGACAGGTCACGAGCGACAGCCGCAGAAAACCCTTCCAATTGGCGCGCGGGGCCATGTCTCAACTCCACTCAACTGCAAACTGACGGGCGGAATCCCCCGGGACCGGGCTGCTGCGACGTAGTTGTCGCTGAGAGCCGCGAGGATAACATCGCAGCCCCCGGATTCAACAAGCTGGCCTGCAGATTCTGAGAGCGGCGTTAACTGGTCGCAGCAGGGGGCCGGGCCGGAACATCGTTCGGGGGGCGACGTTGCCAATCAGCAAATGAGAGAACGCGATACCGCGTTCGAGATCGTAGCAGCGAGCTGAGGGCGCCATGGCAACAAGACGAGGGTCGCAGATCGTCGAAACTCCCACCGAAGCGCGGCAGGGCGAACCCGGCCCGTCAGTCCTGGCCATGCTGGCCATCTCCACCGGACTGGCGCTCCTGGTCCTCGGCCTCGTGTGGTTCGTGTTCTTCCACACCTGAGAGCGGCATCGAGGTGTTGACCGGCCGCGTGACGGGCGGCCGGCTTCGATCGCTTCGCACGCAAGCCAAGCCCGGCCATCCCCATGGCCGGGCTTTTCATCGTGGTGTCCCAGAGCTTATATCCGCCCCAATTCTGTCGGCCCTTGCCGGCGGCCCTGACCGAGATGACCAAAAAGTAACCCCTCGGTCGGGTTCCGTTCATGCGCGGTTCACGGCCTTCCGGTTCATCTTGAGGGCGGAAATCGTGCAGTTCAGCTTTGGAGGCAAGCGTGCGTCTGCTCGTTGTCGAGGACGATCCGGATCTCAACCGTCAGCTCACCACGGCCCTGAGCGACGCCGGCTACGTCGTGGACCGTGCGTTCGATGGGGAGGAGGGGCACTATCTGGGCGACAGCGAGCCGTACGACGCCGTCGTGCTCGATATCGGCCTGCCCAAGATGGACGGCATCTCGGTGCTGGAAGCGTGGCGGCGCAACGGCCGGGCGATGCCGGTCCTGATACTGACCGCGCGGGATCGCTGGAGCGACAAGGTGCAAGGCTTCGACGCCGGCGCCGACGACTACGTCGCCAAGCCCTTCCACCTTGAGGAGGTGCTGGCCCGCATCCGCGCACTGCTGCGCCGCTCCGCCGGCCACGCCCAGAGCGAGCTGACCTGCGGCCCGGTCACGCTGGATACCCGCACCGGTAAGGTCAGCGTGTCGGGCAATCCCGTCAAGATGACCTCACACGAATACCGTCTGCTGTCCTATCTGATGCATCATTCCGGCCGGGTCGTCTCGCGCAGCGAGCTGGTCGAGCACCTCTACGACCAGGACTTCGACCGCGACTCGAACACCATCGAGGTGTTCGTCGGCCGCATCAGGAAGAAGCTCGACTGCGACGTCATCCAGACCGTTCGCGGCCTCGGCTATCTCTTGACGCCGCCGCCGGCAGCCGGTGCCTGATCCGAACCGGCGCCCGCCATAGAGGTGGCCGGGCGCCGGCCGTTTCGCTAATTTGCGATCATGCGCCAGAGTTCACTTGCCACCCGGTTGTTCCTGTCCGCGACCGCGTGGCTCGTGGTCATCCTCGCCATCACCGGCATCGTGCTGTCCTCGGTCTATCGCAATGCGACCGAGCGCGCCTTTGACCGCAGGCTCAATCTCTATCTCCGCACCTTGATCGCCGAGGTGGCGACGCCGGATGATCCGCCGGACCGCCAATTCCAGTCGCTCGGCGAGCCGCTGTTCGAGCTGCCGCTGTCGGGCTGGTATTGGCAGATCACCCGCACCGATACCGAGAAGCCGGAGGTGCGGGCCTCGCGCTCGCTGTGGGACAAGAAGCTGCCGAAGCTGGAAGAGCAGGGGATCGATCTAACTGCGGCCGGTATCCGGATCGGCTATGTCGAGGGGCCGGAGAATCAGGATCTGCGCATGGTCGAGCGTCCGGTCGATCTCGGCTCCGACGGCAAATTCCTGGTCAGCGTCGCCGGTGACGCCTCGGAGATTTTCGACGAGACCCGCAGCTTCGACTATTACCTCGGCGGCACCTTCACGGCGCTTGGCGTCGTGCTGCTGCTGACGACCGTCTTCCAGGTCCGCTACGGCCTGGCGCCGTTGAAGCGGATCTCCGAATCGATCGCCGATATCCGCTCGGGCCGAGCGGAGCGGCTGGAAGGCGAGTTTCCGGTGGAGATCGCGCCGCTGGCGCGCGAGACCAACGCGCTGATCGATGCCAACCGCGAGATTGTCGAGCGCGCCCGCACCCATGTCGGCAATCTCGCCCATGCCATCAAGACGCCGCTGTCGGTGATCGTGAACGAGGCGACCACCCATGCGGCCGACCCGTTCGCCGCCAAGGTGATGGAGCAGGCGGACGTGATGCGCGACCAGGTCGCCCATCATCTCGAGCGGGCGCGCATCGCCGCCCGCGTGACCATCGTGTCGACGGTGACCGAGGTGGCGCCGGCGATCGAGGCGCTGCGCCGCACCATGGAAAAGATCTATCGCGAGCGCAGCATCGCGGTGGAGGCGACCGCCGATCCCGCCGCGCGGTTTCGCGGCGAGCGCCAGGACCTCGAGGAGATGGTCGGCAATCTCGTCGACAATGCCTGCAAATGGGCGGCCTCGCGGGTGTCAGTGGAGGTCGCGGTGCAGCCGCCGGCCCAGGCCGGGGCGACGCCGATGTTGCGGATCGTGGTCGACGACGACGGCCGCGGCCTGTCGGCCGTCGAACGCGCGCAGGTGTTGCGGCGCGGTCAGCGGCTGGACGAGTCCAAGCCGGGGTCGGGGCTCGGCCTGTCGATCGTCAGCGATCTGGCGGCGCTCTATGGTGGCCGCCTGACCCTGGGCGATGCCCCGATCGGGGGCTTGCGGGCGGAGCTGGTGTTGCCCGGCATTTAACGGGGCGGTGGAATCCGCCCATCCTAAAGGTCTTCTTAATACCGCGGTCGCTATGGTGGGGGCCGGGGTGCGCGATGTGCGCTCTCGCCGTGGAAATTTGCACGCCGGCGCATGGGTCAGACAGCTCACGAACGGTTGAGGGAATATCTCGGGCAGCTGCCGCCAAACGCGCAGTCGCTCTTGATGCGCGAGTTCGAGCGCGCCATCGAGCGCGGCCAGGACGTGGCCGTGGCCACCATGGTGCTCGAGCAGCTGCGCAAGGTGGTGCGTCCGGCCGCCACCCCGACTGCTCCGCTGCCCGCAGCCGACCCCGTTCGTCCGCCGCCCGCCGTCGAGGTCGCGCGTCCGCCGGCGCGCGAGGAGCGCCGCCAGAGCGGCGATGGCCCGCGCCGGCTGTTCCGGCCGCTCGAACCATTCCTCACCGATTCCACCGGTCCTCTCCGTCCGGGGCAGATCCGCCGCGCGTCGCTGCTCGCCGTCTGGCAGTGGCTCGGCCGCGAAGGCGCGCCGGAGCGTTATGCCGAGTTCGAGGCCGCGATGTCGGCCGGCAGCGACAGCTCGCGCGAGGTCGAGATGGCCGCCCGCAAGCTGCAGCTCGCGGCCGCCGAAGCCTTGATGAAGCTGGTCGGCCCCAATGCCACCGGCGACCGCCAGCGCCTGCTCGCCCGCATCGGCGCGCCCAGCGTGATCGAGGATCTCCTGCCGATCGGGCTGGTGCTGCAGAACCGCGAGGCGCTCGACGGCCTCAACGGCCGGCTGCCCGGCATCATCCGCGTGCTCGGCGATTCTCAGATTGCCTCGGTCACCGAAGCCATCAACGTGCCGTCGCTGCAGACGCCCTTGATGCTGCCGTTTGCGCTGTCGCTGGTGATGCAGCGGCTCGCCGCGCCCTGGCAGATCATCCGCCTGGCGACCAAGATCGCCGCCTCCGACGACGAGATCCGCGTCGCGGCGACCCCGTTCGGCGTCGCCGTGACCATCGCTCTCAACGATCTTGCGAACCTCGCCTCGTTGCTGCGCGCCGACATCCGCCGCGGGCATTTCTCCAATCTCGGCGACACGCTGAAGACGCTGCATGACGGTGTCCGCGGCCTGCGCACCGAGCTCGATCTGCGCTCTGAGTCGAACTGGGGCAAGCAGCTCACGGCGATCCGCGCCGATATCTCCAACGCGCTGCAATCCGAGATCGACAGCGTGCCGGGCCGCGCCCGCCGCATCCTGCGGCAGCGCGCCGACAAGGACATTCCGGCCGGCGCCGGCGTCGATGCTGGCGAGGTCGAGGAGGTGGCGGCGCTGATCGAGTTCGTCGCGGTGTGCCGCAACTATGCCAGCGAGCTCGCGATCAACGAGGTCACGCTGCGCACCTACACCGACCTGCAGCAATATGTCGAGAAGGCCACGGAAGCGCTGGTGCAGTCGCTGCGCTCCGGCGATGCGCGGGCGCGCGCCTATCGGCAGTCGCAGGTCTCGGCGGCGATCCGCTTTTGCCACGTGCTATTCGGCAACGACTACGCCCAATTGATGAGCCGGGCGGCCGAGAACGCCATGAGCGGCGAGCGAAAATCCTCGCGCGCCGGTTGAGATTTTCTGCTAATCTGCCAGCGTTTTCGAGTTTGCAATTTTGAGTTGACCCCTTCCTGGGGCGACGCATAAGTTCCCGCCGGTTTCATATTTTTCATCAAGACCATGATTTCCGTCATCAAATTCGTCGAGCTCGAGAATCGCGTCGTCAGCGCGACCTATCGCAACCTCATGATCAAGGCCAAGGTCGTGCTGGTCGACAAGACCAGCGGGACGCAACTGCCCGATCCCGTCACCACCATCGCCTCGCCGGTGCCGGCCGGCTCGCTGCGGATCCGGCTGAGCGAGGAGGTTCGGCCGGGGACCTATTTCCTCGTCGCGCTCAACGGCCATGGCAGCTACCTCGCCAAGAGCGCCGAGTTCGAGGTCCGCTAATTACGTAATCCTCCTGAGTTTTTCGGCGCGGACGGCTGGGCTACCAGGGCGGCAATTGTGAATTGCCGCCGGGAACGGTGCTGGTTAAAAGCTCCCGCAACGCGTGTCCGCCGGTGGGCGCTGCCTGGAACTCTCTCCGATGATGCGTTGGGTCCGATGACGCTGTGGTTCGTGTTCGCCGTGATGACGGCTGCGGCGATTTTCGCCGTGCTGCTGCCGCTCGGGCTGGGCGCGCGCAGCGCCTCGGACGGCCGCGAAGCCGTCGTCTACAAGGACCAACTGGCCGAGATCGAGCGCGACGTCGAGACCGGCCTGATCGGCAAGGTCGAGGCCGAGGCTGCCAGGGTCGAGATCGGCCGCCGCCTGCTCGCCGCCGCCGACCAGGAGAGCGAGCCATCAGCCAAGCCGAGCGTCGGTCTGCGCCGGGTGGCGGCCGTGCTAGCGTTGATCGGCGTGCCGATCGTGGCGCTCGCGGTCTATCTGCCGCTCGGCTCGCCGCAACTGCCGGATTTTCCGCTCACCGCCCGCGCCAAGCCGGCCGACGGCGCGCAGCCGCTGGAGAACCTGGTCTCGCAGGTCGAGCAGCATCTGCAGAAGAACCCGACCGACGGCCGCGGCTGGACGGTGCTCGCCCCCGTGCTGGCGCGGCTCGGCCGCACCGAGGACGCGATCCGCGCCTATCGCAACATGATCAATTATGCCGGCGACGGCGCCGCCAAGCGCGCCGATCTCGGCGAGGTGATCACGGCTGCCGCGGGCGGCGTGGTGACGGCCGAGGCCAAGGCGGAGTTCGAGCGCGGCCATGCGCTCGACGCCGACGAGCCGAAGTCCAACTATTATCTCGGTCTCGCCGCCGAGCAGGACGGCCGCAAGGACGATGCCGCCAATATCTGGCGCGGCATGCTGAGCAAGGGCCCGGCGGACGCGCCATGGCGGCCGCTGGTGGTGGCGGCGCTGGCCCGCGTCGGCGGCGGCGAGGCGCCGGCGCTGCCGAACGAGGCGATGGCTGCCGCCAAGGACATGAGCGCCGACGATCGCGACGCGATGATCCGCGGCATGGTCGATCGTCTCGCCACGCGGTTGAAGCAGAATGGCGACGACGTCGAGGGCTGGCTGCGGCTGGTGCGCGCCTATGTCGTGATGGGTGATCTCGACAAGGCCAAGTCAGCGTTATCGGATGCGCGGCAGGCCGTGAAGGATGCCGAGCGGTTGCGCCAGCTCAACGAGGGCGTGAAGACGTTCGGGCTGGATGGATGAGAAGCGGCGCGTCCGCCGCGAACGGGATAGTGGGATGACACGCAAGCAGAGGCGTTTGACGATCATCGGCGGGGCCCTGTTCGTGCTCGCGGTCGCAGCCGGGCTGGTGCTGAACGCGCTGCGCGACTCCATCGTGTTCTTCTCGACGCCGACCATGGTCGCGGAGAAGCACGTCGCGCCGGGCAAGCGCTTCCGCCTCGGCGGCCTGGTGCAGCCGGGCTCGCTGAAGCGCGGCGACGATCTCGCGGTCACCTTCGAAGTCGCCGATGGCGGGGCGAAACTCCCGGTCGCCTACAAGGGCATCCTGCCGGACCTGTTCCGCGAAGGGCAGGGCGTCGTCGCCGAGGGCGCGCTCGATGCCTCCGGCGTGTTCAAGGCCGACACCGTGCTCGCCAAGCATGACGAGACCTACATGCCGAAGGAAGTCGCCGACAGTCTGAAGAAACAAGGCCATTGGAAGGACGATTACGGCAAGCCGCAGGGCGCAGCCAAACCGGGCCCGGTGTCGATGCGCGAGGGTGAGAAGACGGCCGCAGGAGCGACGCAGTGATTGCAGAGAGCGGACATTATGCCCTGGTGCTGGCGCTCGCGCTGGCGCTGATCCAGTCCACGGTGCCGATGCTCGGCGCGCATCAACGCGACGTCGCGCTGATGAATGTCGGCCGCTCCGCCGCGCTGGCGCAATTGCTGTTCGCCGGCCTCTCCTTCATCGCGCTGATCACCCTGCACGTGACCTCGGACTTCTCCGTCGCCAACGTGTTCGAGAACTCGCACTCGATGAAGCCGCTGCTCTACAAGATCACCGGCGTGTGGGGCAACCACGAAGGCTCGATGCTGCTGTGGGTGTCGATCCTGGCGCTGTTCGGCGCCATGGTCGCGGCCTTTGGCAACAATCTGCCGCTGTCGCTTCGTGCCCGCGTGCTTTCCGTTCAGGCCTGGGTCGCGAGCGCGTTCTATCTGTTCATCCTGACCACTTCGAATCCCTTTGCCCGCCTCGCCACGCCGCCGATCGAGGGCCGCGACCTCAATCCGGTGCTGCAGGACATCGGCCTCGCCGTGCATCCGCCGATGCTCTATCTCGGCTATGTCGGCTTCTCGATCTCGTTCTCGTTTGCGATCGCCGCCCTGATCGAGGGTCGCATCGATGCGGCCTGGGCGCGCTGGGTGCGGCCGTGGACCCTGATGGCCTGGATCTTCCTGACGCTCGGCATCGCCATGGGCTCGTACTGGGCTTACTACGAGCTCGGCTGGGGCGGCTGGTGGTTCTGGGACCCCGTGGAGAACGCCTCGCTGATGCCCTGGCTCGCCGGCACCGCGCTGCTGCATTCCGCGCTGGTGATGGAGAAGCGCAACGCGCTCAAGGTCTGGACCATCCTGCTCTCGATCCTGACCTTCTCGCTGTCCTTGCTCGGCACCTTCCTGGTGCGCTCCGGCGTCATCACCTCGGTGCATGCCTTCGCCAGCGATCCGACCCGCGGCGTGTTCATCCTCGGCATCCTCGTGCTGTTCATCGGCGGCAGCCTGACGCTGTTCGCCGGTCGCGCCACGTCGCTGAAGCAGGGCGGGCTGTTCGCGCCGATCTCGCGCGAGGGCGCGCTGGTGCTCAATAATCTGCTGCTCACCGTGTCCTGCGCCACCGTGCTGTTCGGCACGCTCTATCCCGTCATCATGGAAGCGCTCGACTTCAAGCTCTCGGTCGGCGCGCCGTTCTACAATCTCACCTTCGGCCCCTTGTTCGCGCTCTTGCTGCTGATGGTGCCGTTCGGCCCGATGCTGGCGTGGAAGCGCGGTGATCTCCTGGCGGCGACGCAGCGTCTGCTCGCCGCCGGCGTCGCCTCGCTGGCCGCGATCGCCATCGCCTGGGCCTGGGCGCGCGGCGGCAGCGCGCTGGCGCCTGTTGGCATCGGCCTCGGCGTATTCGTGATCACAGGCGCCATCGTTGATCTGGTCGAGCGCAGCGGCATCACCCGTGTTCCGTTCAAGACAGCGCTGCATCGGACGCGCGGCCTGCCGCGCTCGGTATGGGGCACGGCCTTCGCGCATGCCGGCCTCGGTGTCGCGCTGCTCGGCATCGTCTGCGAGACCACCTGGAACAGCGAGCTGATCTCGACGCTCCGCCCCGGCGACATGCGCAACCTCGCCGGCTATCAGATCAAGTTCGACGGCATGACCCAGCGCCAGGGCCCGAACTTCACCGAGGTGATCAGCACCTTCGTGATCAGCGAGGACGGCAAGCAACTCGCGGTGATGACGCCCTCCAAGCGCAGCTTCGCCACGCGCGGCATGTCGACCACGGAAGCTGCGCTGCTGACGCGCGGAGTCAGCCAACTCTATGTCTCGCTCGGCGACACCACCGCCGATGGCGGGCTGGCGGTGCGCATCTATCACAAGCCGCTGGTGCTGCTGATCTGGTTCGGCCCGGTGCTGATGGCGTTCGGCGGACTACTGTCGTTGTCCGATCGCCGCCTGCGCGTCGGCGCTCCGCGCCCGGCGCGAGCGGCGCGCGCGCTGCAGCCGGCGGAGTAGGGCGGATGCGACGCATTCTCAGTTCGCTCGCGCTCCTGTTGCTGCTACTCGCTGCGCCAGCAGCACATGCCGTGCAGCCCGACGAGGTCATGTCCGACACCGCCAAGGAGCAGCGCGCCCGCGCGCTGTCGCGCGAGCTGCGCTGCATGGTCTGCCAGAACCAGTCGATCGACGATTCCGACGCCCCCTTGGCGCGCGACCTGCGCCTCCTGGTGCGCGAGCGCCTGGCCGCCGGTGACAGTGACAATCAGGTGCTCGATTTCCTGGTCGCCCGCTACGGCCAGTTCGTGCTGCTCAAGCCGCGCTTCGAGCGCCAGACGCTGCTGCTCTGGCTGCTGCCGCCGGTGCTGCTGCTCGGCGGCGGGCTGGCGCTGTGGCTCCAGGTCCGCCGCCGCGGCCAGCGCGGTGCGGAGGCTGTGCCGAAGCTGACGGCGGAGGAGGAGGCGCGCCTTGCCGCGCTGATGGCGGCGGAGCAGCAGCCGCCGGTATAAGTCTTTGGTTAGGTCATAGGTGTTGCGGCTCGCTCGCTGCACCTCGCCCCGCCAGGGCGAAGCGTAGCTTCGCTAAGGCGGGGAGAGGTCGGATTGCATCGCAGATGCAATCCGGGTGAGGGGGACTCTCCGCACGGTCGGTGTGCGTGGCTGCCCCTCACCCCAACCCTCTCCCCGTGAAGGACGGGGAGAGGGAGCGCACCGCCATCGCCGCCACAAAACCCCCGCACCCCCGTGCTCCGCCCGGCCGCCGGCTTTCATCTTATTTTACCATTGTCTGGAAATGTGCGTTGACATTCCGTCTGACGTGTCCGGGCAAAGCCAATGTTCTCCAACAGCAATCTGACGATCCGCTTCCTCGTGGGAGGCGTCGTGGCCTCGCTCCTGATGCTGCTGGCGATCGGCGGCGGCACCGGCTTCATTGCGGTGCTCTATCTCAACAACCAGATCACCAGCCTGTCGCAGGACTTTGCGACCCTCAGCGGCCCGGCGCGTGATCATGCGATGCTGACCTATCAGCAGGCGCAGTCGGCGTTCTCCTATTTCATCACCGCCTGCGTCGCCATCGCGGTGTTCGCCAGCGCCGTCTGCCTGATGACCTATGCCGCCGTGCAGAACGGCATCCTGCGTCCGCTCGCCGCGATGGTCGCGGCCATGCGCGACGTCGCCGGCCAGAAATACGACACCCGCATCCCGGGCCTTGGCCTCACTAACGAGATCGGCCAACTCGCCGGCGCGCTGGAGGTGTTCAAGACCAACGGCATCGAGCGCCAGCGTCTCACCGAGCGCGAATTGCAGGAGGCGCAGCGCCAGGGCGAGCGCTCGCGCTTCCTCGACGGCCGCATCCACTCCTTCAACGAGCTGGTCGCCAGCGTCGTCAGCAGCGTGGCCTCCTCGGCCGTCCGCCTGAAGAGCAATGCCGAGACCCTGTCGCGCGCCGCCAACGACACCTCGGCGAAGGCGAATGCGGTGGAGGCCGCCGCCGCCCACGCCAATCGCAGCGTGCAGACGGTGGCCGGCTCGGCCGAGGAGATGACGTCTTCGATCGGCACCATCAGCCGCCGCGTCTCCGATGCCACCCAGCGCGCCGAGGGCGCCGCGTCGCAGGCCGAGAAGAGCAAGAACACCATCCATTCGCTGTCGGACGCCGCCGAGAAGATCGGCACCGTCGTGCAGCTTGTGCAGGCGATCGCAGCCCAGACCAATCTGCTCGCGCTCAACGCCACCATCGAGGCCGCGCGCGCCGGCGAGGCCGGCAAGGGCTTCTCGGTCGTGGCGTCCGAGGTGAAGAACCTCGCCGACCAGACCAGCAAGGCGACCGACGAGATCTCGGCGCATGTCGCCAGCATCCAGGGCATCACCGCCGAGACCCGCGGCGCCATCGACGGCATCTCGACGACGCTGTCCGAGATCAGCGCCATCATGTCGGGCATCGAGGTCGACACTTCGCAGCAGCGCAACGCCACCCAGGACATCTCCAAGAGCGTCCAGGAAGCCGCCCGGGGCACGCTCGACGTCTCCAACCACATCGCCCAGATCACCTCCACCTCAGCCGAAACCGGCCGCCTCGCCACCGACGCCCGCGACGCCGCCGGCGATCTGTCGCAACAGGCCGAGACCCTGAAGCGCGAGGTCGACGCGTTCATCGTCAGCGTGAAGGCGAGCTGAGGACAGGGGACGGCTGCTCAGCCAGCCGAATTCCTCCGCCACGACGCGCAGTTCTCACCCAGTCCTCCGCTGTCGTCCCGGCCTTGAGCCGGGACCCATAACCCCAGGGAGATGTTGTCGGGCGAGATGCCGACCCAATCGTGTCTCACCATAACCGCCGCGGCGTATGGGTCCCGGCTCGAGGCCGGGACGACAGTGGTGGTTGTGGCGGCCACTCGCGCGACACGGGCAGTGAGTAGGGCGGATGAGCGCAGCGTAATCCGCCACTCCCTCACAATGGACAGCGATGTGCCGCGCCCCGGCATACGCCCGCGGCCCAAGCCGCCCGACGATTCCGGCATCCCGAGTTGCGGTGGCGCGCCACGCAACTCATCGGAACTAAGTAGCTCGACAACATCACGATGTCGCGGAGCTTCACCGGCCGCTCTAACCGCCTATTAGCAAATACCCCTCATCGTGCATGCGCTCTGCTGGGAGGAGTCGCCGCCGCGCGCGGCGGATGCTGTGCCGGAGCCGCGGAACGAGATGTCCGCTGACCGCACAAGGGAAGGGGCCAACGGGAATGATGAGCTTCGGGTTGAAGATCAGGGGGCGTCTCTACGCCGGCTTCGCGGCGCTGGTGGCGGTGGGCATGGTCATGGCGGCGGTTGCCGTGTGGAACCTGCGCGCCGTGAGCGACCAGGTCGCGAGCATGTCGGCGCTGTCGGATGCGACCGCGCGCATCCTCCAGATCTCCAACCATCTCCAGGCGATCCAGCGCGCCAATTTGCGCTACATCCACGATGCCAACGAGCCCGCGCTGAAGGAGGCCGCCGATCGCGAGACGGCGGCGACCGAGCTGCTGCAGGCCGCCGGCAACGGCCCGCTCTCCGCCGAGCGCCGCAAGGCCTATGCCGATCTGCTCTCCGACATCGCGCAGATGCGAACCCTGCGCGATCAGTTGCAGGACGCCGTCAGGCAGATCAAGACCGGCCGCGCCGCGCTGCTGCCGGGCGGCGAGGACCTGGCCGCCAAGACCGCCAAGCTTTCGATCTCCGCGCGCATTTCCAAAGAACCTGAGGTGATGACCGCCGTCGCCGACATCGACACCCGCCTGCAACTGGTGCGCATCGCGACCTGGCGCTTCCTGGCGCTGCGCGACGCCAAGGCCGCCTCCGCCTTCCGCGCCGGCGTCGACAATGTCGAGCAGCGCCTCGCCACCCTCGAAGGCAATTCGCCGCCCGCGAGCGTGCTCGCGGCGATCGCGCCGGTGAAGGCCTCGCTCGATCTCAACAAGAACGCGTTCGAGGCCACTGCGGCCGCGACCTTGAAGTCCGAGGAGGTCTACGCCAACGCGATCGAGCCGCTGATCGCACGGAGCATCGAGACCCTCAAAGCCGCCGAAGCAAGCATCAATGCCGACTATCACGCCGCGCGCACGACTGCGGAAGGCGCGATCGGCCACACCATCTCACTGCAGATGCAGGTCGGCGCCGCCGCGGTGCTGTTCGGCTGTCTCGTTGCGTTCCTGATCGCCCGCGGCATCGTCGGCCCGCTCACATCGATGACGCGGGCGATGGGCCGGCTCGCGAGCGGCGACGTCGCCGTCGAGATCCCCGGCCGCGGCGCCCGTGACGAGATCGGCGCGATGGCGACCGCCATCCAGGTGTTCAAGGACAACATGGCCGAGACCGAGCGCCTGCGCGCCGAGCAGAGCGACGCCGAGGCGCGCCGCGAGCACGAGCGCAAGGCCGACATGGCCCGGCTCGCGCATCAGTTCGAGCAGGCCGTCGGCGAGATCATCGACGCGGTGTCGCAGGCTTCCAGTGAGCTCGAAGCCTCTGCCGGCACCTTGACCAGCACGGCCTCGCGCGCGCAGGGCCTGTCGACCGAGGTCGCCGCCGCCTCGCAGGAGGCCTCGTCCAACGTGCAGACGGTGGCCTCCGCCGCCGAGGAGCTGTCCTCGTCAGTGAGCGAGATCTCCCGCCAGGTGCAGGAATCGGCGCGCATTGCCGGCGAAGCCGTCGCGCAGGCCAACCGCACCAATGAGCGCGTCGGCACGCTGTCGAAGCAGGCCGCGCGCATCGGCGACGTGCTCGAGCTGATCAGTAGCATCGCCGGCCAGACCAATTTGCTGGCGCTCAACGCCACCATCGAGGCCGCGCGCGCGGGCGAAGCCGGCCGCGGCTTCGCGGTGGTCGCCGCCGAGGTCAAGGCGCTGGCCGAGCAGACCGCGAAAGCCACCGGCGAGATCGCCCAGCAGGTCTCCGGCATCCAGGCCGCCACCGAGGAGTCGGTCGGCTCGATCAAGGAGATCGGCTCAACCATCGGCCGCCTCTCCGAAATCTCCGCCGCCGTCTCCGCCGCGGTGGAAGAGCAGGGCGCCGCCACCCAGGAAATCTCCCGCAACGTCCAGCACGCCGCCAACGGCACCCAGCGCGTCTCGCGCAACATCGACGATGTGCAGCGAGGGGCGTCGGAAACGGGATCGGCGTCAGCCCAGGTGCTGACGGCGGCCAGGTCGCTGTCGGCGGAGAGCGGAAGGCTGAAGCGCGAGGTGAGCCGGTTCCTGGGATCGTTGCAGGCGGCGTGAGGCAGGGCTCTCGCATTTCACGGTCGCAGTGGTGCGCTCGTCCATCTCCCCATCGTCATGGCCGGGCTTGTCCCGGCCATCCACGTCGCCCGGCATGCTGAGAACGACGTGGATGCCCGGGACAAGCCCGGGCATGACGGAGTAACTAACTGCCAAACCAGTAGGGCGGATTAGCGCAGCGTAATCCGCCATCACGGTCCGAGACAGAGCGGCGGCTTACGCCTCCGGCTAAGCCGCCGCCCTACGCACCGCAGCTCGAGTCGGCGGGTCCGTAGCCCGGATGAGCTCAGCGACATCCGGGTTCACAAGAGCTTGTAGCGATGATCCCGGATATCGCTGCGTTCATCCAGTCTACGCTCTAATCACCCGTCGTCGCATTGTGCCGACCGAGATCAATGCCCTCGTGGACCGCACGTAACCGCACATAGCCCCGCATGATATTCTCCCGAAAGGCGTACCACCCGGAGCCGAACCCAACAACGATACGACCGTGCGTGTCCTTTCGTAGAGCCAAGTAACGTTGGTTGAGTCTATCACGCGGCAAACGCACACGGGCGCGTTTGGCTACAATCCACGTGTACGAACTTTCATAGATCTGGGCGATCTGGCGGCTATCGGCCGTGCTATCGGCAAGGGCCCATAGTGCATCCTCATAGTCCGCGGTGTTGCGCGTCTTTCGTGTAGCTTTTTCATATTGCGCTCTTAACATCGCCTCGGTTCGTTGAAGCGCGCCCTCGATCCCTGCCTTGAAGTGAGAGGCGTTAGATACTGTTACAGGTTCTGGATCGTCGAACATGCTCCAGAAAAGGGACTCGCCGATCAAGTGAACGTAGTGCGGAAAGCCATCGCTGATCTGGCCTATCCGAATGAGCGCGTCTCGCTGGATGCTTACTTTCAGCTTGTCAGCAACAACGGTGATGATTTGCCATAGATCGCTATGGTTCAAGCGCTCCAGTTTGATCGTCTCCAATATCCTACCGGCGGAGGCATGCGCTTGTAAAAGCTCCGTCAGGTCGTGCCCAATTCCGCAGAAGATGAAACGAAGGTTATCCGGCATCTCCTGGAGATTCTTGATAAATTCTGCAAACTTTTCTCGCTCATCCGCCGAGCTTATACGCTCCATCTCATCGATGATCACAACCTGCTTGCCTTTAGAGATCTTCGCCACATAGCGAACGATGTCCAACGCCTCGTTGAGCGAGTTTGGCGCTTCTATAGAGCCACCACTAACAGTAGGCCGGGTGAAGCCCACTCCGCCGATTCCACCCGGTAGGTTGAAGTTCAAGCCGCCCCCTGTTGCGCGCTCTCCAAGCCTTCGCTCCACCGGAACCGTTGCGGCTCCAATCGACTGGATAACTTCGGCGAAGGTGCTATGTGCACCGCACATCACATGTATCGGTTTTAGCTCGCTACTGGTGTGAAGGTTTGCTGCCGTGAGCGCTAATGATGTTTTGCCTACGCCTCGATCTCCATGAATGAAGATCTGCCGCCCTGGAGAACTCAGCGCCCGATCGATGGTGCGAAGGTTTTTGGTCCGACCGAACAGCCGTTCCGGCGTTTGGATTGACTTAGAAGGTGTCAGGTGTTCGGCGAGCACTTCTTTTAGTAGCTCGTCGCTGATGCCGTTGAGCGACATTACGTTCGGCTCCCAGGTTTATCTCAGCGCCAGAGGCTAACCAAAAGGCGACTCACGCGCTGGGACCGGGATTATAGCCGCCTCGCTCTAAGCGAGAGCCTCGAAGCGAACGAAATCGCTTGGAATCACAAGCAGACAGCACGAAAACTACATGCGATCGCATGGGAGTTGGCGATCCTCAAAATCGCACCTCCCAAAAATGCGTCAAAATTCTGAAAATCAAAAATACTCTTGCCTCCGACCCCAAATCACCCTTATCCTCAGCCTCGTTCCGTACCGCTGAGGGAGCGTATCGCGATCGTCACGGACGCGGGTTGCGGAATGCGATGGATGCGGGTGGCTGCACGCGGGGTTTTCGCCTCGCCGACGAACGGTCGCCTTGCGGACAGGAAATCGTGTCGTCCTGGCCTCCCGGTGCCGAGGTCAAGCCGGTGGTGATGATCCGCTGGCGACGGGGTCAATGAGCCGGTCCCCGGGGAGAGCACGTATAAATGTTAAAACCATCGCGCAGGGAGGGCTGGGATGTCTCAGCCGAACCTGTGGTTCCTACCCCGTGCTTTTTGTTCGCACGGGGGCCATGGGGGCGGCAAGCTCCCGGCCTTCCCTGCGCCCTCTGTTAGCTGAGGGTGAGATGTCGGGCATGACTCGGGCGCGGGATGCGTCGCGAGGCTGTGGAGGCTCGACTTGTCGGGATGTTTCTCCAGGCGCTGTTTGACAATGTGGATCGGCATGTTGCCTCGCGCGTCATTGCGAGCAAAGCGCGCTTCGCTCGCAATGACGGAGCTTGTTGGCGGCGTGGCATTTCAAGAAGCACAGTGTCGTCCCGGCGAACGCCGGACCCATACCCCCAGGGAGAAGTTTGACGCTCGGCTGGTCATTGGCTTTTTCGCCCCACATGACGGCTGCGGCGTATGGGTCCCGGATCGGCGCCGTGCCGCGCTTTGCGCGTCGCGGCTTGTCCGGGACGACGGCGGTGGGCGGTTTGCGCGACAGGGCAGCGGGCAGATGCGGTGGCTGGCTCGGGCGGTTGGAAAGGCGGCGGATTACGCCTGCGGCTAACCGGCCCTAGGAGGGGATCACGACTTTGGTCGGAACGGCCATAATGATGGCTGCTACGGGGCGGACGGGGCGTTGGCAAGTCCCTGGGCTCATAAGGCTTTTCGGCTGCGTTCCACCATCCGCGCCATTCTGCCGCAGTCTGTGTGTCCGTCCATTACAGAAGTTTAACGCCGCAGCCAGCACGCCGTAAGGCGGCAAGCCCCATCTTCCGTTGCGAACGGGGCGACTTGCCCGGGACACATGTTCAGACCTTGACCAAAATCACTTGCGGAGAAAACCGTATGACCGACCACCCGACTGACCTGTCCTCGCTTCCATCCTATCGCAAGCCCCGCCGCGGGCTGCTCTCGGCGCGCAAATTCGCGCTGATGGCCTCCGTCGTCGCGGGCCTCGGCGTAGCCGCCTACGGCCTGTCGCCGCAGGGCGCGCCGCTCGATCTGTTCTCGACCTCGGCGCAGGCGCAGGTCGCCAACGAGGTCAGCAAGGTTGCCCGTCCGGTCGGCTTTGCCGATATCGTGGAGCGGGTGAAGCCGTCGGTGATTTCGGTCAAGGTCAACATCGCCGAGAAGGTCGCCAAGAACGACAATGACGAGGACACGCCGTTCCAGCCGGGCTCGCCGATGGAGCGCTTCTTCCGCCGCTTCGGTGGTGAGAACGGCATGCCCGGCATGCCGGGTCGCGGCGGCCGCGGTGGCGGTCGCGCGGTGACGGGGCAGGGCTCCGGCTTCTTCATCTCCGCCGACGGCTATGCGGTGACCAACAATCACGTGGTCGACGGCGCCGACAAGGTCGAGGTGACGACCGACGACGGCAAGACCTACAGCGCCAAGGTGATCGGCACCGACCAGCGCACCGACCTCGCGCTGATCAAGGTCGAGGGCGGCTCGAACTTCCCGTTCGCCAAGCTCGCGGACGGCAAGCCGCGCATCGGCGATTGGGTGCTGGCGGTCGGCAATCCCTTCGGCCTCGGCGGCACCGTGACCGCGGGCATCGTCTCGGCGGTCGGCCGCGACATCGGCAACGGCCCGTATGACGATTTCATCCAGATCGACGCGCCCGTGAACAAGGGCAATTCGGGTGGCCCGGCGTTCGATGTCGACGGCAACGTCGTCGGTGTGAACACCGCGATCTATTCGCCGTCTGGCGGCAGCGTCGGCATCGCGTTCTCGATCCCCGCCTCGACGGTGAAGAGCGTGATTGCGCAGCTCAAGGACAACGGCTCGGTGAGCCGCGGCTGGATCGGCGTGCAGATCCAGCCGGTGACGCAGGACATCGCCGACAGCCTCGGCATGAAGAAGGCCGAGGGCGCGCTGGTCGCCGAGCCCCAGGCCAATGGCCCGGCGGCGAAGGCGGGCATCGTGTCCGGCGACGTCATCACGGCGGTGAATGGCGAGCCGGTGAAGGACGCGCGTGAGCTCGCCCGCACCATCGGCGGCATCGCGCCGGGCGCCGCTGTGAAGCTCAACGTGCTGTCGAAGGGCCAGGAGAAGACCATCAACCTGACGCTCGGCAAGCTGCCGAACACCGTCGAGGCCAAGGCCGACACCGGCGGAGACAACGACAACGCCAACCCGACCCGCGGCGCCGACGTGCCGAGGCTCGGCATGACCGTCGCGCCCGCGTCCAGCGTGGCCGGCGCCGGCAAGGACGGCGTCATCGTGACCCAGGTCGATCCGAAGAGCGCCGCGGCCGATCGCGGCTTCAAGGAAGGCGACGTCATCCTCGAAGTCGCCGGCAAGTCGGTGACCTCGGCCGGTGACGTGCGCGAGGCCATCAATGCGGCCAAGTCGGACAACAAGAACAGCGTGCTGATGCGGGTGAAGAGCGGCGGCCAGTCGCGCTTCGTCGCGGTGCCGCTGGCGAAAGGCTAAAGGCGTTCACGAGATGGGAGGCCGCCGGCATGTTGCCCCCGCGTCGGCGGCTCTTCCTGGGAGTGGGCTCAAAGTCCCGCTCCCACACACCTTCCGTCAGGAACAATGCCCCCCTCCGTCGGAAGGAACTCGGGCGGTGAGGTCCCCCAGCCTCGCCGTCCACTTTCCTGTCGATCAACCCCGGGCACCCGCCGCCTTGCACGGAACCGGCAACCGGGCCATGTAGATGGACATTGAACCGTGACCGCCGCCCTTGCTTCCACAATGCGCCTCCTGATCATCGAAGACGACCGCGAGTCCGCCGACTATCTGGTCAAGGCGTTCCGCGAAGTCGGCCACGTCGCCGATCTCGCCAGCGACGGCGAGGAGGGCCTCGCCATGGCCGAAAGCGGCGATTACGACGTGCTGGTGGTCGATCGCATGCTGCCCAAGCGCGACGGCCTGTCCTTGATCGGCGCGCTGCGCGACAAGGGCAACCGCACGCCGGTTCTGATTCTGTCCGCGCTCGGCCAGGTCGACGACCGCATCAAGGGCCTGCGCGCCGGCGGCGACGATTATCTGCCGAAGCCCTATGCCTTTGCCGAGCTGCTCGCCCGCGTCGAGGTGCTGTCGCGCCGCCATGGCGGGCCGGCCGAGGAGACGACCTACAAGGTCGGCGATCTCGAGCTCGACCGGCTTTCTCACCGGGTGGCGCGCGGCAAGGACGAGCTGACCCTGCAGCCGCGCGAGTTTCGCCTGCTCGAATATCTGATGAAGCATGCGGGGCAGGTGGTGACGCGCACGATGCTGCTCGAGAACGTCTGGGACTATCACTTCGATCCGCAGACCAACGTGATCGACGTCCACATCTCGCGGCTGCGCTCCAAGATCGACAAGGGTTTTGACCGGCCCTTGCTCCACACCATCCGCGGCGCGGGGTACATGATCCGTGACGGCCTTCGCTAGATCATGGCGACCGACCATGGGGTCGGCCGCCAGTCTTGCTGATCGGAGCGCTTCAGCTGGCGCGCTTGAGCTGGGCGTCTGCCGTCTCGGACTTGAGCTGCTTGCCAGAGACCATGCCGGCAGCGTCGACCGTGACTTGGATGTAGAAGATGCCGCTGCCGCTCACCGGCACCGAGACCTGCTGTCCGGTCTGCACGTTCTGGAAATAGATCGTCCAGTTGTTATCCCAGACCCACCACTCGCCGGCCGATGTGAAGAGCGCCTGGTCCTTGAAGTTGGCCGTGACGTCCCAGCCGAAGCCCTGGTCGGCGTTGGGAGCGAAGCCCCACGCGGCCCAGCCCGTGGACGTGTTGCCGTCCTTGCCGACGTAAGCGACGGGTGCCGCAGATTGATTGTTGATGTCGGCGATCTTGGTCGTCATTTTCAATTCTCCCCTTCTGAAATGATGGTTTGCGACAATGAAGGTCCAACGTTTGCGCCGGACGTGAACTCAGTAGACGTTGATTTCAGCGCAGTCGGTGAGGCCGTTCACAAAACCGGCGTTCGGCACTTCAAACGTTCGTGAGTCTCGCTATGCACCTTGAGATAGAGAGTGACACAGGCGGTCCTGCGAGGACGTCTCCGTGACGGCCTTCGGTAAGCTGATCCGCACCACGGCGTTCCGGCTGACGCTGGTCTATCTGTTGTTGTTTGCGCTGTTTGCCGCCTCGCTGCTCGGCTATTTCGCCTGGAACACCCGCCGCCTCATCACCGAGCAGATCTCGACCACGGTCACCGCCGAGATCAGCGAGATGACCGACATCTTCTCGCATCGCGGCCTGCGCGGGCTGGTCTTCAACATCGAGAACCGCGCGCTGCGTCCCGGCGCCAATCTCTATCTGATCACCACGCCGACCGGGCAGGCGATCGCCGGCAATGTCGGCTCGCTCGCGCCGGGCGTGATGGGCTCGTCGGGCTGGTCGGAGACGTTCTATCGACGGCTCGACGACACCAGCGAGCAGAACCACCGCGCGCTGGTCTATGTCACGCAGCTGTCGAGCGGCTTTCGCTTGCTGATCGGCCGCGACCTCGAGGAGCGCCGGCGGCTGTTCGGCATCGTCGCCAAGGCGGCGCAATGGTCGGTGCTGGTCGTCGTCGTGCTCGGCATCGGCGGCGGCATTTTTGTCGCGCGGCGCGTGCTGCACCGGATCGACGCGATGACCGGCACGACGCGGCGGATCATGGATGGCGATTTGTCCGGCCGTCTGCCGGTCGGGCGCAGCGGCGACGAGCTCGATCGTCTGGCGGAGAACCTCAATGCGATGCTGGAGCGCATCGAGGCGCTGATGACCGGCCTCAAGGAGGTCTCCGACAACATCGCGCATGATCTCAAGACGCCGCTGACGCGGTTGCGCAACCGCGCCGAGGAGGCGCTGTCGAAGTCGCGCTCGGAGGAGGAGTATCGCGGCGCGCTGGAGCGGACGATCGAGGAATCCGATGGCCTCATTCGCACCTTCAATGCGCTCCTGATGATCGCGCGGGCGGAGTCGGGCCAGGCGCGCGGCGATATGGTGGAGTTCGATGCGGCCGAGGTCGCCGGCGGCATCCACGAGCTGTATGAGCCGCTCGCCGAGGACAATGAGATGACCCTGCGCGTCAACGCCGCGGCGGCGCCGGTGCATGGCAATCGCGAGCTGATCAGCCAGGCGCTCGCCAATCTCGTCGAGAACGCGATCAAATATGGCAAGCCGGCCGCGCTGCCGCTCGATGCCCAGGCGGCGGCGGCGAGCCGCGAGATCCTGATCGAGGCGCGGCGCGAGGGCGGCCAGGTGCTGCTCAGCGTCACCGATCATGGCGAGGGCATTCCCGAAGCCGAGCGCAAGCACGCCGTCGAACGCTTCGTGCGGCTGGAGGCGAGCCGCACCTTGCCGGGTTCCGGCCTCGGCCTCAGTCTCGCCTCCGCGGTGGCGACCTTGCATGGCGGCGAGCTCCGGCTCGGCGATGCCAAACCGGGGCTGATCGCGACGCTCGTGCTGCCGGCCGGCGCAGGCGTGCCCGCGAAGCTTGCGGCGCCGACGCAGGATGTGCCACAGAAGGCGGCATGACCTCCTCCGCGCCGGGAAACGCGGACGGGCAAAGCAGTCTGGCCGGGCGTTTCGTAGCCGGCCCGCATGTCCGTGCGCCCGATAAAGCCGAACACCGTCTGCAAGACTGGCTCGCCGAGCTCGAGCCCGCCCAGGCCGCCTCCCTCGGCGCGCTGCTCGCAGACGGCTGGGCGCGCACGATCCTGCTCGGCATCGCCGAATGCTCGCCCTATCTCTACGACCTCGTCCGCGACGACGCGCATCGCCTGGAGCGCCTCTTGCGCTGCGAGCCGCAGGCTCATCTCGCCGAGCTGATCGCGCGCACCGGCCGTGAGGTGTTCGCCGCAGCCAGCGAAGCCGATGTCATGCGGCTGCTGCGACAGCTGAAGGCGGAGGCGGCCCTGCTGATCGCACTGTGCGACATCGGCGGCGTCTGGCCTGTGATGCAGGTGACGGCGGGGCTGACCGACGTGGCGGTGTCCTCGGTGCAGATGGCGCTGCGCTATCTGTTGCGGCAGGAGGCTGCGCGCGGCCGTCTCTCGCCGCCCGATGCCGCGCAGCCGGAGCAGGGCAGCGGGCTGTTCGTGCTCGCGATGGGCAAGATGGGCGCGGGCGAGCTGAACTATTCCAGCGACATCGATCTCATCGTGTTCTTCGATCCCGACGCCACCTCGCTCGCGCGCGACATCGAGCCGCAGCCGTTCTTCGTCCGGGTTACGCAAGCCATGGCGCGGCTACTGCAAAGTCGCACCGCGGATGGCTATGTGTTCCGCGTCGACCTCCGGCTGCGGCCGGATCCTGCCTCGACGCAGGTGGCGATGTCGACCGAGGCGGCGCTGCACTACTATGAGCGCGAGGGCCGGACCTGGGAACGCGCCGCGATGATCAAGGCCCGCATCTGCGCCGGTGACGTCGCTGCGGGCGAGGCGATGCTGGCAGAGCTGTCGCCGTTCGTCTGGCGCAAGCATCTCGATTTCCAGGCGCTGACCGATGTCCATGACATGAAGCGCCAGATGCAGGTCTATCGCGGCCACAGCGAGATCGCGGTCGAAGGCCACAACGTCAAGGTCGGCCGCGGCGGCATCCGCGAAATCGAGTTCTTCGCCCAGACCCAGCAGCTGATCGCCGGCGGCCGACATCCCGAGCTGCGGGTGCGGCCGACCTTGCAGGCGCTCGACATTCTCGCCGCCAGCAAGTGGATCACCGAGCAGGCGCGTGAGGAGCTCACCACGGCCTACGAATTCCTGCGCCGGGTCGAGCACCGGCTGCAGATGATCGCCGATGAGCAGATCCACAGCCTGCCGGACGATGTCGAGGGCGTCGCGCGCTTCGCCTGCTTCTTCGGCTATGACAGCCGCGAGCGCTTTGCGACCGACCTCTTGTTCCACCTCAACATCGTCCAAGGCCACTATGCGCGGCTGTTCGAGGGGGACCCGACCGGCACCGTCAGCCTGCCGCCGGTGAATTACGGCGCCGGTCCAGACGAGCCGCGTCTGATGGAGCACCTCGCCGGCCTCGGCTTCCGCGATCCGGTGATGGTCGCCAAGACGCTGCAGCAATGGCTCGCGGGAGAGTACCGCGTGTTCCGCACGGACGCGACGCGCACCGCGTTCAACGAGTTCCTGCCGGCGCTGATCGTCGGGCTCGCTCATGCCGACGAGCCCGATCGCGCCGTGGTCGCGTTCGACCGCTTCCTGCAGGCATTGCAGCTCGGCGGCCGCCTCATCACCTTGCTCGGCCAGAACCGCGATCTCGTCGCGCTCGTGGCTCTCGTGCTCGGCGCAGCCCCCCGGCTCGGCGACATGCTGGCGCGGCAGCCGCGGCTCATGGATGGCCTGATTGATCCGCGCTTCTTCGGCGCCATCCCCGACAAGCGCGAGCTGTCGACACGTCTTGCCGCGACCCTGCAGGACGCCGGGACCTACGAGGAGTTTCTCGACCGCCTCCGGCTGTTCGGCCAGGAGAGCCTGTTCCTGATCGGCACGCGCATCCTCTCGGGCACAGTGTCGGCGCAACAGGCCGGCACGGCCTTTGCCGACGTGGCCGAGGGCATCGTGCACACGGTGCACGGCCTGGTCACAGATCGCTTCGCCGCGCAGCATGGCCGCATTGCG
Source organism: Bradyrhizobium sp. USDA 4353 (assembly GCF_054063215.1). NCBI lineage: Bacteria > Pseudomonadati > Pseudomonadota > Alphaproteobacteria > Hyphomicrobiales > Nitrobacteraceae > Bradyrhizobium > Bradyrhizobium sp. USDA 4353. The sequence continues at coordinate 6,377,672 of NZ_JBSSGB010000001.1, read as the reverse complement.
GGCCAGGAGACGGCGATCATCGCCATGGGCCGGCTCGGCGCGCGCGAGATGACCGCGTCATCGGACCTCGACCTGATCTTGCTGTATGACTTCGATGCCGACGCGCCCGACTCTGACGGCGAGCGGCCGCTGCAGGGCGCGCATTACTTCGCCCGTTTCACGCAGCGGCTGATCTCGGCCTTCACCTCGCGCACCAATTACGGCGTGCTCTACGACATCGACATGCGGCTGCGTCCCTCCGGGCGCGCCGGCCCGCTCGCCTCGCACATCGACTCTTTCGCGCATTATCAGGAGCAGGAAGCCTGGACCTGGGAGCACATGGCGCTGACCCGCGCGCGGGTGATCTCGGCTTCGCCTGCGTTCCGCGCGCGCATCGAGGAGATCATCCAGACCGCGCTACGCCGCAGCCGCGATGCCCAGGCCATCGCGCGCGATGTCGCGGACATGCGCCGTGCGATCGCCGCCGAGAAGGGCGAGGCCGATCTGTGGGACCTCAAGCACGCCGCCGGCGGCATGGTCGACATCGATTTCGTCGCACAGTATCTGCAGCTCATTCACGCCGCGACCGCGCCGGAAATTCTCGACGTCAGCTCGCTCGCGGTGCTCGACAATGCCGAGCGGCTCGGCGTGTTGCCGCGCGCGGAGGCCGTGATCCTGCGCCAGGCCGCACGGCTCTATCACGACCTCACGCAGATCCTGCGCCTGTGCGTCAGCGACAAGTTCAAGCCCGACCAGGCCGGCGAGGATCTGTTGCGCGTGCTGGCGCGCGCCGGCGACGCGCCGGACTTTTCGGCCCTGGAGGCGCGTGTGCGCGAGACGCAAAGCGAGGTGCGGCGGGTGTTCACGGCGCTGCTCGAAGGCTGACGACCGCTTCGGCAGGCGTTCGTCTTCCGGCGCGCTCCGTCCATCATCTTCAACCGGTCAAACAGCAGGACGTGTGACGACGCATCCGCGGCGCGATCGCGCCCGGAGGATGCGGAAGGCGTCCGCCCTCGAACGATGATGAGGGCGCAGGGAATGCCGGGTGAAGGCCTCACCCATGGCCCGCCTGCAACAAGATAAGCAGGCGGCAGTCACCACAGGTGCAGCCGATTCGACCCGGCATTCCCTGCGCGATGGTTTTAACGCTTATACGCGATCTCCTCGGTGCACCGGCTTTTTGGCCACCGTGCCGCGACAATGCGCTTGCGCGCATTGCGCTGATGACACCAGCTTCGGGGTGTCAGGACCACGCGACTTCACGTCCGCAAGTGCATCATTCGTCCGCACTGAAAAGCGCGCTGATGCCCTCACGTCCACCGCATTGCCGGCCCAACGTGTCGTGACGACGCGTACGCCCCTCATCCGGACCGGAACGGCAAGAGAATAAACATGATTTGCTGATTTTCGGAAGATGATTATTTTGATCCTCTCCTCTTGAAACGAGCGATGTAGTTGAGAGGGATGACGAATTGATGTTTTCGACGCAGCAGATATCGATGCCAGGATGATGGTCGTGGGCCGCGTCAGCGGGCACCACGCTGCTCGTCGGCCGAATCAACTCGCCTGCGCCCGTAACGTCGAACCTGACCGTGCCCCCAGGGATGGCGCCTCCGCCTGCTCGAGGTGTCGCAGGGCGGTGCGTCGATCGCAGGGGGGCAATGGCCCGGAGGCTGGCCCAGTCTGCGTCGAACAAGATGAGCTCGGACAACCTTGATGCGAGTTCTCGTTCGTTGGCCCGAATCGGAGCGGCACGGGTGGTGGTCGGCATTCCCGGATCGAGTGGCCCAAGCCGCGATGATCACGTGCCCGATGCGGCGTAATGCAATTGCAGGCAATGAGTGCCTAGCGCATGCGTATATATTCCGCATTGCAGTATGTGACACTCATGTCACACTTACGGTTATACCGACTCCCAGATATTATATGACTATTCAAAGGCACCGCAGCGCTTGCTAGGCTAGCCATCCAATCTCAGGTTGACGAATTCGCCCAACAAATGGGCGGCAGCTGGGGTTGAGCCGTGGGGAAGCGCGCGCCGGGACGAGGGCTCTGGGCCGGACGCGTCAGATAACAGCCAGAGCCTGGGGCGCTGCGAGGAGCAGAAAAAATGAGTGGGTTTGTGACGACCGCGCGCATGTGCGGCGCAGGGGTCGCTTTGTCTTGTTTGATGGGGAGTGGGGCTGTCGCGGCGGATCTGCCGACGAAGGCGCCGGCGCCGGTCCCCTATACCGATGATTTCTGGACGCGGCCCTATTTGTTCGGCGACCTCGGCCGGACCAAGCTGAAGGAGCAGGGCATCTCGCTCGCGCTGACGCTGGGCGACGAGGCCGTTACCAATCTGTCGGGCGGATCGCGCAAGACGTCGGCGAATGCCGGTCAATTGTGGTTCGAGGCCAAGTTCGACATGGCCAAGCTGGCCGGCATCCAGGGCGGTCTGATCGGCGTCACCTTGGTCGATCGCTTCGGCAAGAACCTCAACAGCGAAGCCGGCATTCCGGCGCTGCAACTGACCAACGAGGTGTTCGGCCGCGGCAACATCCTGCGCCTCACCGAGTTCTACTATCAGCAGAAGCTGTTCGATGACCGTCTCGTGCTGAAGGGCGGCCGGCTGCCGGTCGGCTCGGACTTCTTCTTCGGCCAGTGCGAGTTCATCAACCTGACCTTCTGCGGCGGCCAGCCCGGCAACATCCAGGGCGGCTACATCTACAACTGGCCGGTCAGCCAGTGGGCCGGCGTCGTACACTACAACTTCACCAAGGAGTGGAAGCTGTCGGTCGGCGTCTACGATGCCAACCCGAACTACCTCACGACGTCGGATGCTGGCGTCTATCTCGCGCCGGGCATTCCGCGCTCCAACCCGGCCGCTGGCGTGCTGGTGCCCGTGGAGGTGGTGTGGGAGCCGAGCGGTCCGCTCAACGGCACCTGGCGCTTCGGCGGCTGGTATGACAGCGCCTCGACCATTGACGGCGGTCTGCCGGGCATCATCGGCGTCGTCGCCGGTGGCCCGGGCGTCGGCGACCAGAATCTCAGCAGCTCGCGCGGCCGCTACGGGATCTACGAATCGATCCTGCAGCGCCTGACCGTCGAGGGGCCGAAGGCGCAGGGCTGGTACACCTTCCTCAACACAAGCGTGGCCGACCACCGCACCGCCTATCAGGACTACCAGATCTCCTGGGGCATCAAGCACACCGGAACCTTCTCGTTCCGGCCCGAGGACGAGGTCGGCTTCGCGGTCGGCACCACCCACGTGAACTCGGCCGCGCTGACGCCGAATGCCGGCGGCAACGAGATTCCGCTGGAGGCCTGGTACGGCTGGCAAGCGACCGGCTGGATGAACCTGAAGTTCGACGCCCAGTATGTGATCAATCCGGGCGGACGCGGCTTCAACGCGGCCGGCGTGAAGACCGGTAATGCCGTGGTTCTCGGCCTGCGCACGGTGGTGCACTTCTGATATCGACGAGGTTGGAGCGGGCGGATGCGTGTCATCCGCCCGCAACAGAAAACGCCGATTTGGTCGGCCGTCCAAAGCCGGTCGCCGCACCATGAGGATGGACGCGGGCCTGCCCATCCGGGCAGCCTGCCAGACCAAGACGTCGATTGACTCTTTCGCACTGCCGCACGACATCTCCCCGGACCGCCAAGCACGGCCGCCAGGAGATCGCCATGACCGCAGCAGACGCCCATCACGTCCCCGGCCAGCGCCTCGGCGACGAGGTCGTGGACTGGCTCACCAACGGCACCCGCGACGAGCGCTTCATCGACAACATCTTCGGCCAGATGTGTATCCGGCTGCAGCGAGCCGGCATTCCGGTGATGCGCGCCTCGCTGCACGTCCAGATCAACCATCCGCAATGGCTCGGCGCCCGCATCCTGTGGAGCGACGGCATGGAGGGCGCGGAGATCGCGCGGGTCGATTACGACGTGCGCGAGCGCTCGGAATATATCGGCAGCCCTGCCAGCGAGATCTATGACGGTGCCGACGAGATCCGCGAGAATCTCGCACGCGACCCGAAGCTCGGCCGCCAGCACGCGGTCTATCACGATATGCGTGCCATGGGCCTGACCGACTATGTCGCCTGGCCGATGTATCATACGCTCGGCAAGCGCCACATCGTGACCTTCGCGACCGACCGACGCGGCGGCTTCCATCAGGAGCATATCGATGCGCTGTTGCGGCTTATGCCGGTGCTGGCGCTGGTCAGCGAGATCCGCATCAAGAACCGGCTGGCGCGCACCCTGCTCGAAACCTATGTTGGCCCGCATGCCGGCGAGATGGTGCTGGCGGGCGCGACGCGCCGCGGCAGCGGCGAGACCGTGCGCGCCGCGATCATGATCTGCGATCTCCGTGACTTCACCAAGATCTCCGACAACTGGCCGCGCGACGATGTCATCGACCTGCTCAACGGCTATTTCGACGCGATGGTCGAGCCGATCACGCAGCATGGTGGCGAGATCCTGAAATTCATCGGCGATGGTCTGCTGGCGATCTTTCCGCTCAGCCAGCCCGGCGCCTGCGAGAACCTGCTGCACGCCGTGACCGGTGCCAAACAGGCGATGGCGGAGCTGAACGCACGGCATGAAGAGAGTGGCCGCGCGCCGCTGCGCTACGGCATCGGCATCCATGTCGGCGACGTGATGTACGGCAATATCGGCTCGCGCACGCGGCTGGATTTCACCGTGATCGGACCGGCCGTGAACATGGCCTCGCGCATGGAGGCCCTGACCAAGCAGGTGGGGCGCCCGGTGCTGATGTCCCGTGCCTTCGCCGAGCTCGTCGAAGGACTCTTTGCGCTGGAGCGCGTCGGCGAGTTTCCCGTGCGCGGCTTCAGCGACCCGATCGAGCTGTTTGCGTTCGAAGGCTAGGGGTTACTGTGTAGGGTGGGCAAAGCGGCAGCCGACAGGCTGCAGCGTGCCCACCGTCGATCGGCGTTCTCATCAGCAAGATGGTGGGCACGGCGCTCTGGCATCCTCTGCGCGGAAATAGCGGAGGAGCGCCTTTGCCCACCCGACGAACTACAAATGGCGGCTTGGCGTTCGCAGGCGAAACAGCGTCCGCACGTTACGGAGCGGTCTCGGCGGACGCGCCCTCCCAATCGATGACGTACTCGGTTTCGGATGTCGATTTGGCGGTCCATGTGCCGCGCAGATGCGACGTGGCGAGGCTGCGCGTTCCCGCGGTCTGCTCCCAGGTGCCGACGGCCGTCCATTCCTGCTTGCCGTTCACCACGGTCGTGGTCTGCTGCCCGATATAGCTGTCCATCTGCACGCTGCCATCGGGGTATTTGATGTGGTCGTAGCCGCGCAGCGTGCCGTTGCCGCGGACGAGATCGTCGAGCTCGAGCATGATGACCTGGCCGCCGTCGAAGCGGACAGATGCGCCGGAGGCGCGGCCGTCGCATTTGGATCTCAGCAGAATGAGCTCGTGGGCGGGATCGCCTTCCACCCGGTTCTTGTGCTCTTCGTCATTCTTGCACATGAACCTGCCCCCGACCGGAGCTGCATCAGCGGCGTGGGCCGATGATGCCGATATCGTGGCAATCAGGGCCAGCGCGGGAATGCCCAGAGAGCGGATACGAGACGACATGTGAACCTCCTGACATGGGCCGACCGCGCGGGGGACGGCGGGATGCGCCTTATTGCGGCCGACCGTCGCAACGAGCCATGATCGGCAGGTCTGGACCAGCGCCGTGGGATGAGCGGTTGGCCAGATGTGACCAGCGTTTCCTCTCGGGGACGACGGGATGAGATCGGACCGTCAGCGGTGAAGGTGAAAAAGACGCAGCCTTACTGTCTACACGTTCAAGGTTTTCGCCCGGTGGCTGACGCTCGCACGCGACGCAGCACGTGTCACCGCGGCAATGAACGACGCTATCTCCGCATCTAGAGGATCCGCAGCGGCCGCCAGTAGACGAGGCTCGGCGTGAACACGAGGATGGCAAGCGCAGCTGCGCCCCCGGCGAGGCATACCAGGACGACGGCCGGGGCCGATAGGCTGCGGGCCTGCGGCAAGAATGTGAGCGCCCGAACGATCGCTCCGGTGATGAAGCCGGCTCTTGCGATCGGCAACAACGGGATGTCGAGCAGATCTTCGAGCATACAAGCCCGGCTGCAGCCGCCTTGCGCTGGCGTCCACCAGTCGCGCAGGGCGCCGATCGCGGTCGTCAGCACGAGCAGCACCGTCGCCACCAGCAGCGCGCGCCACGACGGCATCAGGACTGCGATGGCATAGGAGATGATGCAGATCCCGAAAAGCTGCGTCGGATAATCGAACACAACCCGCGCTCACGCCTGATCGAGATACGGCGCCACCACCTCGCGAGTCTCGGCGCTGGTCACGACAGGCACGATCTCGAAGGTCATACCGGTGTCGCGGGCGTTGGACAGGATCCATTGCTGCAGCAGGCGGGCGTCGTCGCATTCCATCAACTGGAAGCAGCGGTCGAAATTCGGCTCGATCCAGCTGCCGAGATATTTGAGCCCCTCGGGGAAGGTGATGCCGGGGTCGCGGACGCGGCGATAGACCGGGATCGGATCGCGGTCCTTGAAACGCTCGATGACCATGAACAGCATGCGCGCCTCATCTCGATACGCCCGGTATTATGAGCCAGGTCGCGCCGTCGCGCCAGCCGCGAGGGACGCAGCGCCGTCGCTGATGTTGCCACAGCCAAACCTGAAGGGCCGGATGCAGCCGCCGTGGCCCGCTCCTTGCTTTCGCCGAGTGACCCGCATCCAAAGGCAAGGGAAACGAATGAACAAGGCACGTCTCGTCGCGTATGCTCTGGTCGCAACGGTGCTGGTCGCGCCTGCGGTTGCCGAGGAGCTCACCGGCACCTTGCAGAAGGTCAAGGAGACCGGCACGATCACGATCGGCTACCGCGAAACCTCGCTGCCGTTCTCCTACATCGATGACAACCAGAAGCCGCTCGGCTTCGCACTTGACATCTGCAGCCGGATCGTCGACGAGATCAAGACCACGCTGAAGCTCGACAAGCTCGACGTGAAGCTGACGCAGGTGTCGTCGGCGACCCGCATTCCGCTGATGGCCAACGGCACCATCGATCTCGAATGCGCCTCGACCACCAACAATCTCGACCGTCAGCGGCTGGTCTCGTTCTCCCACACTTATTTCCTGACCGCGAACCGCTTCGTCGCCAAGGCGGCGAGCGGCCTGAAGACGATCGACGATCTCAAGGGCAAGACGGTGGCCTCGACGTCGGGCACCACCAACATCAAGCAGCTCTACGAGGCCAATACATCTCGCCAGCTCGGCCTGAACATCGTGGCCGCGAAGGACAATGCCGAGGGCTTCCTGATGGTCGAGAACGGCCGTGCCGACGCCTATGTGATGGACGACATCCTGCTTGCCGGGCTCGTCGCCAGCGCCAAGACGCCGTCGGACTACGCGATCTCGACCGACCAGTTCTCGATGCCGGAGCCCTACGGAATCATGCTGCGCAAGGACGATGCCGCCTTCAAGGCCGTCGTCGACCGCGCCACGGCGAAGCTCTACACCAGCCCCGAGATCGCGACGCTCTACGCGAAATGGTTTATGGCCCCGGTGCCGCCGAAGGGCGTGAACTTCAACTTCCCGATGACGGCGGTGCTGCAGAAGGCCTTCGCGCAGCCGAACGACAGCGGGGATCCGAAGGCGTATTAAGGGGATGAACAGAACGAAATCTACCGAGCCGTTTGTTAGCTGAGGCTCGATGAATGGCCGCGCAAGCGGTGCGCTCCCTCTCCCCGTTCTTCACGGGGAGAGGGTGGGGTGAGGGGCAGCCGCACGGGTGGTGCTGCTAAGGACGCCTTACGAATCCGATGGAGCTGCGATGAGGCTTCGTCAGTGCCATGCCCCTCACCCGGATTGCTGCGCAATCCGACCTCTCCCCGCAAAGGGCGGGGAGAGGTCGCACCGTCGGCGCCGACAGATTGCTGCCTCAAGAGAATGAGCTTGCCGTTCATGATGAGCTTCGTATCGCCGAGCGATACGAGGCATCTCCACACGAACGCTGCGCCCCCTCTTCCCGTTCTTCACGGGGAGAGGGGGCAGCTCACTTACTTCACGATCCGCACCGCGCCCTTGGCGGCGCTGCTCGCAAAGGCCGCGTAAGCTTTCAGCGCGGTCGACACCTTGCGGGCGCGGGTCTTCGGCTTCCAGGCCTGATCGCCCTTTGCCTCCATCGCGGCGCGGCGCTGCCCGAGCTCGGCATCCGACACTGCGAGATGAATGGTGCGGTTCGGAATGTCGATCTCGATGCGATCGCCGTCCTGCACCAGGCCGATCAGGCCGCCCTCGGCGGCTTCCGGCGAGACGTGGCCGATCGAGAGGCCCGAGGTGCCGCCCGAGAAGCGGCCGTCGGTGATCAGCGCGCAGGCTTTGCCGAGGCCCTTCGATTTCAGGTAGCTGGTCGGATACAGCATCTCCTGCATGCCGGGGCCGCCGCGCGGGCCTTCATAGATGATGACGACAACGTCGCCTTCCTTGATCTTGTTGGTCAGGATCGCCTCGACCGCCGCGTCCTGGCTCTCCATCACGCGCGCGGGGCCGGAGAATTTCAGGATCGAGGCATCAACGCCGGCGGTCTTCACGATGCAACCATCGAGCGCGATGTTGCCGGTCAGCACCGCGAGGCCGCCGTCCTTGGAATAGGCGTGGTCGAGGTCGCGGATGCAGCCCTTTTCGCGGTCGAGGTCGAGCTCCTGATAGCGGCGGTCCTGGCTGAACGCGACCTGGGTCGGCACGCCGCCGGGGGCGGCCATGTAGAAGTTCTTCACGCTCTCGCTCGACGTCTGGCGGATGTCCCAGCGCTCCAGCGCTGATGCGAGCGAGGCCGAATGCACGCTCGGCAACTCCGTGTGCAGCAGGCCGGCGCGGGCGAGTTCGCCGAGGATGCCCATCACGCCGCCCGCGCGATGCACGTCCTCCATGTGCACGTCGGCCACGGCGGGCGCGACCTTGCACAGGCAGGGGACCTTGCGCGAGAGACGATCGATGTCGGTCATTGTGAACGGGACCTCGCCCTCATGCGCGGCCGCGAGCAGGTGCAGCACGGTGTTGGTCGAGCCGCCCATCGCGATGTCCATGCTCATCGCATTCTCGAACGCCTTGAAGTTGGCGATCGAGCGCGGCAGCACCGACGCATCGTCCTGCTCGTAGTAGCGGCGGGCGAGGTCGACGATCAGGTGGCCGGCCTCGACGAACAGGCCCTTGCGGTCCGCATGCGTCGCCAGCACCGAGCCGTTGCCGGGCAGCGACAGGCCGAGCGCCTCGGTGAGGCAGTTCATCGAGTTGGCCGTGAACATCCCGGAGCAGGAGCCGCAGGTCGGGCAGGCCGAGCGCTCCATCACCTCGACGTCGGCGTCCGACACCTTGTCGTCGGCGGCGACGATCATCGCATCGATCAGGTCGACCTTGCGCAGCTTGCCCTGGATGTTGACCTTGCCGGCCTCCATCGGGCCGCCGGAGACGAACACCGCGGGGATGTTGAGCCGCATCGCGGCCATCAGCATGCCGGGCGTGATCTTGTCGCAGTTGGAGATGCAGACCATGGCGTCGGCGCAATGCGCGTTGACCATGTATTCGGTGCTGTCGGCGATCAGCTCGCGTGACGGCAGGCTGTAGAGCATGCCGTCATGGCCCATCGCGATGCCGTCATCGACCGCGATGGTGTTGAACTCCTTGGCGACGCCGCCGGCCTTCTCGATCTCGCGCGCGACCAGCTGGCCGAGATCCTTGAGGTGCACGTGGCCGGGCACGAACTGGGTGAAGGAGTTGACGACGGCGATGATCGGCTTGCCGAAATCCTCATTGGTCATGCCGGTGGCGCGCCACAGGCCGCGGGCGCCGGCCATGTTGCGGCCATGGGTGGAGGTGCGGGAGCGATAGGCGGGCATGACGGGTTCCTTAAGGCGTTCCTCGGGAGCGGCAATGTTGGTCCGGGGCGGACCCTCGGACGGGCAATGATGCGGCGAGGCATACAGCGAAGTCCTTGACGATTCGACCCTAAATTTCGCCGCAGCGGGGATGCGGGACGGGTAGGGCAGGCGCCGGCCGGTGCGCGCGAAACGGGCTGTCCACAGCTCCGCTCACGGCATTGTGGTGAGGTGTGGAACGGGCGGCTGCCATAGATTAGAACGGAGTTGTTCTTTTCTGGGCGCAGCTCTTGCTTGCCGGACGCTGTGCATCCTCAGATGTCGGCAATCATCCCATGCTCGCTCCGCGACTTCGCCTCCTGCTACCCTTGGCCCTACTCGCCTTGCCCGGCGCCGCCTCGGCCCATGCCATCATCGTCTCCTCGCAGCCCGCCTCGGGCGCGACCATCGACAAGGACGCGCTCGCGATCCGATTGCGCTTCAACAGCCGCATCGATCACACCAGGTCGCGGCTGAAGCTGAAGGCGCCGGACGGCGCCGAGCAGGCGCTGACGCCGGCCCTGGATGCGCCGGCCGATGAGATCGACGCGCAAGCCCGGGCGCTCAGCCCCGGCGCCTGGCACCTGCAATGGCAGGTGCTCAGCGTCGACGGCCACATCACCCGCGGCGATATCCCGTTCAACGTGCGCTAGCCCACGTACTGCTGCTATGGCGCTGTTCCTCGACATCTTCGGCTATCTCTCGGTGGTGCTGCGCGGGCTGACCCTGCTGGCGCAGTCGTTCACGGTCGGCGGCATCGCGTTCCAGCTCCTGCTGCTGCGGCCGATGCAGGACAAGCTGTCGGCCGATGCGCTGGTCGTGGGAAAGCGGGCGCAGCGGTTCCTGCGCCGCAGCGCGCTCGGCTGGTTTGCGGTGGTGATGGTCTCGCTGGCCGTCAACATGGCCGCGCTCACCGGCACGCTCGATCTGTCGCTGCGCGAGGCCATCGGCGCGGATTTCGCCCGCTCGGGCGTCGTGGTCGCCGCCTGCGCGCTCGGCATCGCCGCTCTGGCGCGGACCGGCACCTGGGTGAATTGGCGCGCCGCCGCGCTGGTCGCCCTGATGGGGTTGGCGCTGGCGATGCAGCTCAACCTGACGCACGCCGCCAGTCGTCTGGACGTGCGCTGGCCGCTGCTTGCGGCGGACTTCCTGCACATGCTCGGCGCGGGAGTCTGGATCGGCGGCCTGCCGTATTTCCTGCTGGCGCTGAACGGCTGCAAGGCGGAGGACGACCAGCGCCGCATCGGCCGGCGCTACTCGCTGATGTCGATGGCCTCGGTGGCGGCGATCGTTGTGGGCGGCACCGTCATGGCGGTCGCCTATCTCGGCTCGTTCGAGGCGATCTACGGCACCGCCTATGGCGTGATGACCTCGGCCAAGGTCGCGATGCTCGTGATGCTGCTCGCGCTCGGCGCCGGCAACTTCTTTGCCGTCGAGCGGCTGCGCCGCGGCGATCCGTCAGCGCCTTTGTTGCGGATGAAGCGCTTCGTCGAGGTCGAGCTCGGCATCGGGCTGACGGTGCTGCTCACCGCGGGCTCGCTGACCTCGCTGCCGCCCGGCATCGATCTCAGCCAGGACCGGCTGAGCTGGGCGGAGATCGTCGAGCGCGCCGCGCCGCAATGGCCGCGGCTGAGCAGCCCCTCGCTCGACCAGCTCACGATCTCGCAGCTCCAGGCCAAGATCGACGCCACCGACGCGCAGCGCGTGACCGCGCCGCAGGCCTATGTGCCAGGCGAGGGCGTGATCCTGCCGCGCAGCGCCGCCGACATCGCCTGGTCGGAATACAACCACCACTGGGCCGGCATCTTCGTCGTGCTGATCGGCGTGCTCGCACTGATCGAGCGCTTCTCCTGGGGGCGCTGGGCGCGGCACTGGCCGCTGCTGTTCCTGGTGATGGCGGCGTTCCTGTTCCTGCGCGCCGACGAGATGGCCTGGCCGCTCGGCCCGATCGGCTTCTGGGCGTCGTGGCGCGATCCCGAAGTGGCGCAGCACCGGCTGTTCGTGGTGCTGATCATCCTGTTTGGCCTGTTCGAATGGCGGGTGCGGCTGCGCGGGCAGCAGGCCGGGCGCGCGGCGCTGGTGTTTCCGCTGACGGTCGCCGCCGGCGGCGCGCTGCTGATGACCCACTCGCACGCCATCGCCAACATCAAGGACCAGCTCCTGATCGAGATGAGCCACACGCCGCTGGCGCTGTGCGGCATCACCGCCGGCTGGGCGCGCTGGCTGGAGCTGCGCCTGGACGGCCGCATCAGCCGCGCCGCCGCCTGGGTGTGGCCGGTGGCGTTCGTGCTGGTCGGGCTGATCCTGCTGGACTATCGCGAGGCGTGAGGCCTCACTCCTTCTTCAGAAACACGTAGTCCGCGGCGTAGGCGACGCTGCGGAATTGGCCGGCGGTGTCGCAGGCGCCCTCGAGCTTGCCTCCGGCGGTGTTGATCCGCTGCACGGTGGTGACGTCGGCGAGGATGCCGGAGCCCTTGTGCGCGGTGGCTGCGAGCTTGAGCCAGGGGATGTCGGCCTCGGTGGCGCCGATGGCGGTGCCCACGACGCGGCCGGTCACGCCCGAGCCGTCCTGGTGCTCCCAATTCGGCCCAGCATAGTGGCGGCCGACCGTCTTGCCGTCGGCGAAGAGCGTGGCGATCGGTTCGCGGAAGGCCCAGGCGAGCTTGCCGTCCTTGTCCTTGCATTCGTAGACCTGCGCGCCCTCGGCGTGCAGCGTCAGCACCGGCTTCTCGCCGGCGGCCACGAGAGCATCGGGGATCGTGGTCTCGGCGGCCTGGACAGGGATGGAGAGGGCGCCCAGCAGGAGCAGCGACAAGGTCGGGATCACGCGCATGGTCTAGTCCTCGAGGGTCACGGAAGACATGAAACGGGCCGCGCTGGCGGCGCGGCCCGTTGATAGGTCACGAATGTGAAGGGCGAAAGTGGCGAAACTTACGCCGCCATCGCCTTGGTCAGGTTCTCGGCGATCTTGTCGAGGAAGCCGGTGGTCGACAGCCAGCGCTGGTCGGCGCCGACCAGGAGCGCGAGGTCCTTGGTCATGTAGCCGGCCTCGACGGTGTCGACGCAGACCTTCTCCAGGGTCGAGGCGAACTTGGCGAGCTCGGCATTGTTGTCGAGCTTGGCGCGGTGCGACAGGCCGCGGGTCCAGGCGAAGATCGAGGCGATCGAGTTGGTCGAGGTCTCCTTGCCCTTCTGGTGCTCGCGGAAATGGCGGGTCACCGTGCCGTGCGCGGCCTCGGCTTCCACCGTGTTGCCGTCCGGCGTCAGCAGCACCGAGGTCATCAGGCCGAGCGAGCCGTAGCCCTGGGCCACGGTGTCGGACTGCACGTCGCCGTCATAGTTCTTACAGGCCCAGACATAGCCGCCGGACCACTTCAGCGCCGCAGCGACCATGTCGTCGATCAGGCGGTGCTCATAGGTGATCTTCTTGGCCTCGAACTTGTCCTTGAACTCCTTGTCGTAGACCTCCTGGAACAGGTCCTTGAAGCGGCCGTCATACACCTTGAGGATGGTGTTCTTGGTCGACAGGTACACCGAGTAGCTCTTGGCCAGGCCCATGTTGAACGAGGCGCGGGCGAAATCGACGATGGAGTCGTCGAGATTGTACATCTCCATCGCGATGCCCGGTCCCGGCGCCTTGAACACCTCGCGCTCGATCACCGTGCCGTCCTCGCCGACGAACTTCATCGACAAGGTGCCCTTGCCGGGGAATTTGAAATCGGTGGCGCGGTACTGGTCGCCATAGGCGTGGCGGCCGATGATGATCGGCTTGGTCCAGCCGGGGACGAGGCGCGGCACGTTCTTGCAGATGATCGGCTCGCGGAACACGACGCCGCCGAGGATGTTGCGGATGGTGCCGTTCGGCGACTTCCACATCTCCTTGAGGCCGAATTCCTTCACGCGGGCTTCGTCCGGAGTGATGGTGGCGCACTTCACGCCGACGCCGACCTTCTTGATCGCGTTGGCCGCGTCGATCGTGATCTGGTCGTTGGTCTTGTCGCGGCTCTCCATCCCCAGGTCGTAATACTGCAGATCGATCTCAAGGAACGGGTTGATCAGCTTGTCCTTGATGTACTGCCAGATGATCCGGGTCATCTCGTCGCCGTCGAGCTCGACGACCGGATTGGTCACCTTGATTTTTGCCATGATCGATGGGGCCTTCTTGGGAACAGCGCGCCAGGAATGGAAAGCGCTTGTGAAATCAAGCGCGTCATAGCACTGCTGCACCGCATGCGGAAGCGTACCCGGTAGGCCCACGGTGCTGATTTTCGCAGCCCGCTCATGCGGTGGGCAAAGCCGGCAAGGCGGCCGTCTGCCGTTTCGAGTAAACTGCAAATTTCCGGCTTAAGCCGATTATTTTGCTTGAGAATTCCAGCCAGCCGGGCCAACGGAGCGGGCAATAGCGCTTTTCATCTGACATGGAAGTTGAGGACCGATCGTGTCGGGCACCGACAAGACCAAGGCAGGAATCGAGATCGCGGGTCCGGTGGTGATCCTGGTCGAGCCGCAGCTCGGCGAGAACATCGGCATGGCCGCGCGCGCGATGGGCAATTTCGCGCTGACGGAGCTGCGCCTGGTCAACCCGCGCGACGGCTGGCCGAACATCGCCGCCCAGCGGGCGGCGGCCGGGGCGGACCACATCATCGACCATGTCCGGCTGTTCGACACGCTGCCGGAGGCGATCGCCGATCTCGATCTGGTGTTCGCGACAACAGCGCGCTCCCACGACCAGGCCAAGCCGGTGATGGGGCCGGAGGCGGCCGCGAAGGAGATGCAGGGCCAGATCGCGGCCGGCGGCCGGGCCGGCATCCTGTTCGGCCGCGAGCGATCGGGCCTCACCAACGAGGAGGTCGCCCGCGCCAACCGCATCATCACCTATCCGGTCAATCCGGGCTTCGCCTCGCTCAACCTCGCCCAGGCCGTGTTGCTGATGGGCTATGAGTGGTTCAAGCTCGCGACATCCGGCGCCCTGCCGTTTTCGATGCCCGAGCGCTCCGAGCGCGCCACCCAGGAGCAGCTGGAGGCGTTCTTCGAGAACCTCGTGCGCGAGCTCGACCGGGTCGAATTCCTGCGCCCGGCCGAGAAGCGCGAGACCATGCTGGTCAATCTGCGCAACATCTTCTTTCGGATGGAGCCGACGAAGCAGGACATTCACACCCTGCACGGGGTGATCATGGCGATCGCCGAGGGGCGCAAGGGGCCGGCCAAGGGCGGCGTGCTCGACAGCACGCAGGCGACGCGGCTGCGTGCGCTGATCGCCGAGCAGGGCACGGTGGCCAACCTGCCGGATTCGCGCGGCTCGTTGCGCGGGCTGGCGCGGCTGCTCCGCCGCAACCCGACCGATGCCGAGCGGGCGCTGTGGCACGCGCTGTCGCGCGACCGCCGCTTCGCCGGCCAGTTCAAGCGCCAGACCCCGGTCGGCCGCCACATCCCGGATTTCGTCTCCTTCATTCATCGCCTCGCCATCGAGCTGGTGGGGACCGACGAGAGCGAGGGCGTGGTCGCCGACCGCGCACAGCGCAAGGCGTGGCTGGAGAGCCGCGACTATCGCGTCGCCGAGGTGAGGACGGCGGATGTGGAGGGGGATCTCGAAGCTGAGCTGGTGAAGCTGCAGGCGCTGATTGCTGAGGCGAAGTAGTCGATGGTCCAAGTTGTTCTGCCGCGGTGAATGTCGCGTCTGCTTCGCCCGTCTCGACCGTGATGATTGAGTGTTCGGCCGCGCGACGCTGACCGCACAGGCCCGCTCTGTTGCGGCCGTCAGTTGCGATCCCATCAGAACGCAGCGGTGACGAGACAATCACTGCACCACGAGATCAACAAGGCCCGCAGGGATGATCCCGTTCTGTGCCGCAGAATCCGCGACGCCGTTTACACCGGCTGAACGATGATCCGTGAATGCAATTGCAGATTGTGGCTCCCCCGGCCGGCATAGGTAACATCGCCGCATCACAACAAGAGCTGGGGGACACAGATGGCGATGCAAGAATCGGCGATGCGACGATTAGTGATGCGACGGCGGTGGCTGCGCGCAGGTCAGGCCTTGGTCACAGGGCTGATCCTCAACTCATCAGTGACCGCCGCATCGGCGGATGCGGCGCGGTGCACGAGCAAGGCTGACGTCGATACGCGGATTGCTGGCTGCACCATGGTCATCGCGCAAGGCCAGTCGGCGGCCCGTCAGGTGATCAAAGCGCATCTGGCGCGCGCCAGCGCGTATTTTCAGAAGGGCGATCTCGACCATGCCATCGACGACTACAGGCGGGTGATCGTGCATGTCTCCGCCGATCTTCTCACCGCCTATAATCGCGCCCCGGACCAGCGCGGCGGCGAGCCGTTGCCGCTGGTCGGCACCAAGCGGACGCCCGGATCCGACAGCGATCGGGCCCGAGCCTATCGCGGCCTAGGCATTGCGAGCTTCCAGGCCGGCCTCTTGGAGCAATCGCAGGACGAGTTTAGACGGCTTAGTGCGATCGATCCCGGCAATGCCGAAGTGGCCTTGTGGCTCGATCTGGCGCGCCGCCGTGCCGGGCAGGCGAGCGAGCTCGCGGCGCAGGCGAAACAGCTCGACATGAAGAAGTGGCCAGCGCCGCTTGTCCGTTTTTTCCTCGGGAAAGAAAGCATCGAAGCAGTGTTCGCTGCGGCCGACGGCAGTCCCGCCCTGCGCAGGACGCGGCGCTGCGAGGCTAGCTTTTTTGCCGGCGAGCTGATGCTCCAGCAGAACCACGAAGCAGAGGCCATCAAACTGATGGACCAGGCCCTCGCCGGATGCCCGCTCGGATCCGACTTGCGATCGGTCGCGACTGCGGAGGCGCGCGTTCTCAGCGTCGTGCCTTGATCAGGATTGATCCCGGACGGTGCAGGCCGGTCTCGGTGCGCGAACCCACAAGGGTGGTTTCGCGCGCTGAATATGACCCCCTCGCCAACATGCCCCCGTAAGACTACGGCCCCCTTACCATTTGCCGCCGATCCGTAAACTCCTACCCATCGAACTGCCGTGGGATACAGGTGATCGAGACAAGTTTCTAAAATTCGAACGGATCGCGCAGCATTGCCGCAACGGCTGATGCGAACGATGGCAAGCCGATCGCGACGACGATCAGAACAAGTCACATCGTTCACGGAGAGCCTCGACCAATGCCGATCCAGCCGCAGGGCCTACGCAAGCCGCAGACCGACCAGACCAGCGACCAGACGGCATTGTTCGACAACGACAGCTGGCTTATGCAGGGTCTCCCCCAATTCTGGCTGACCCAGCAGGCTCCCGCTGCTGCCGCGCCGCCGGCTGCGGCCCCAGCCTCGGATTCCTCGGCGGTGATCGCGGTCTTTGGCAATTTCTGCAGCGTCGCTGCGACGGTGACCACCTCGTCGACTGCCACCAAGACCGTGGCAACAACGACACCCATCATCTCGACGGTCTCCGCCGCGTCGACCGCCACCAAGACCACCGCGCCAGCCTGGGTGAGCACGCTCACCAACGCCCAGATCAAGGCCGACATGACCGCGGCGATCACCAATGGCACGGTCACCTATGCCGGCCTGCTCAAGGTCTTCACCGACATTGATGCGACGCTCGCCGCGACCAAGACCAAGCTGAGCGCCAGCCAGCTCGCCGACCTCAAGACCATCGCCGCCAATCTCAACAATGGCGTGTCGACTTCGAGCTACCTGACCTACATCACCCAGGCCCTGGTCAACGGCAACGCCGCCAACGCAAGCTGGACCGGCGGCGCCGCAAGCTCGGTCGCGCTCGGCAACCTCGCCAGCGGATCGACCGAGCTGCAATTCGCCGAGTTGATCGGCAAATGGTTCCTCGGCACCGACCTGCCGTCATCGAAGGTGATCCTCGGCAGCACGCAGTTCTCGGTGTCGTATTCGAACTCGACCAAGCCGCTGTTCTCTGCCGCCGGCGCCAGCATGAGCGACATCAACCAGGGTTATCTGGGCGACTGCTATCTGCTCGCCGGCCTGGCCGAGGTCTCCTACAAGGAGCAGTCGGTGATCTCGTCGATGTTCACGGCGAACGGCAACAACACCTATGGCGTGCGCTTCTACGTCAACGGCACCGCGCGCTACGTCACGGTCAATACTGCGCTCGCCAATGGCGGCACCATCTTCAACAATGGTGGCGCCGCGATCTGGGCGAGCCTTGCCGAGAAGGCCTATGCCGAGCTGCAGGCCAGCGGGGTCTACACCGGCAACTCGATCAACTACGGCAATTCCTACACCACCATCGGCAATGGCGGCGCGCCGGAGATCGCGCTGGAGGCGATCACCGGCGCCAGCCAGATCACCGACTTCCGCGCCATGGGCGGCTCGTGGGGCAAGGTGGTCTACAACTCGTCGTTTGGCGTGACGAACTATACAACGGGCAATTCGACGTCGGGCGTGCTATCGACCATCGCGGCCAGTCTTGCGGCGGGCGACGACGTCATCCTGTCGTCCTACACCAACGCCAAGGATGCGACCGGAAAGACGACGCTGGTCGCCAACCACGCGATGTCGATCTACGGCTACAACAGCTCGACCGGCATGCTGCAGGTCCGCAACCCCTGGGGCTCGGCGGCCGGCCAGTATTGGCAGACCACCTTCGAGGTCAGCCTCGCGAGCCTGCTGGCTGCCGGCGACACGATCACGATCGACAATGTCGGCGATGCGAAGAAGCTGGCGGCGGCGACAACCACCACGTCATCGGGACTGAAGCTCACCGCAGATGTCAACGACCTCGCGGGCGCGGCCTCCGGCTTCGTCCAGGCGATCGCCTCGCTGACCGATGGCGGCTCGGCGAACGTGGCGTTCACGCAGGGCCTGGCCTCGCAGCAGCACACGCTGGCGATGCCGATGGCGGCGTGATCCAAAGGATTGGAATTCACATGGGACCGCCCAGGCATGCCTGGGCGGTCTTGTCGCACCCGTCACCAGCGCGATCGAGGCATGGCGGATCGGGGTGCGTCATCTGTTAAGCATCCGACTTAACGCCATGCGAACGCAGGTCCCGGAGGGTGTCGGCGGGGACGTCGAACCACGAGGCGGGATCAGTCGATGCAGGCGTGTACGGATCAGGGCGCATGGGCGCTGGCGCTGTCATTGCACCTGCTCGGCATCGTCGCCGATCCCGGCCGCATCCAGCACGAGGCCGGCCGCAGCGACGCCCTGGGGGTCGATGATCTCTTGCGCGCCACCGCGCGCTTTCCCGTCAAGGCCAAGCTCGTTTCGTCCAAGATTGCACGGCTGAAGTCCACGCCGCTGCCCACCATCGCGGTGTTCAAGGATGGCGGCTATGCCGTGATCGGCAAGGTGACCGACACCGGCGTGCTCATTCAAGGACTCAACGATGCGGGTCCGCGGCTGCTCGCCTTCTCCGAGTTCGAAGCGGTCTGGTCCGGCCAGCTCATCCTGATCGCGAAGCGGGCGGAGCTGTCCGACACCGCGCGCCGATTCAACCTCGGCTGGTTCGTCGCCGCGATCGGCAAATATCGCCGCATCCTGATCGAGGTGCTGCTGGCCTCGTTCGTGATCCAGCTGTTCGGCCTGGCGACGCCGATGATCTTCCAGGTCGTGATCGACAAGGTGCTGGTGCATCGCGGCCTGTCGACGCTCGAGGTGATGGTCGCGGGTCTCGCTCTGATCGCGCTGTTCGAGGCGGTGCTGTCAGGCTTGCGGACTTATCTGTTCACCCATACGTCCAACCGAATCGACGTCGAGCTCGGCGCGAGGCTGTTCCGGCATCTGATGCGGCTGCCGCTGGCCTATTTCGAGAGTCGCCGCGTCGGCGACAGCGTCGCGCGGGTGCGCGAGCTGGAAACCATCCGGCAGTTCATCACCTCGTCCTCGATCACCCTGGTGCTCGACCTCGCCTTTGCCGCGGTCTTCATCGGCGTGATGTTCCTGTACAGCTCGACCTTGGCGTGGATCGTCTGCGCGACCTTGCCGGTCTACGCGCTGCTGTCGCTCGCGACCACGCCGGCCTTCCGGGCCCGGCTCGACGAGAAATTCCGCCGCGGCGCTGAGAACCAGGCGTTCCTGGTCGAGAGCGTCACCGGGGTCGAGACCATCAAGGCGATGGCGGTCGAGCCGCTGATGCAGCGGCGCTGGGAGGAGCAGCTCGCGAGCTATGTCGGCGCATCGTTCTCGGCGTCGCAGATCGGCAATTGGGCGAGCCAGACGGCGAGCCTGCTCAACAAGGGCGTCGGCGCGCTGACCTTGTTCGTCGGCGCAGGGCTCGTGATCGCGAACAAGATGACGGTCGGCGAGCTCGTGGCCTTCAACATGCTGGCGAACCAAGTCTCAGGTCCGGTGCTACGGCTGGTCCAGGTCTGGCAGGATTTCCACCAGGTGCGGCTGTCGGTCGAGCGGCTCGGCGACATCCTCAACACGCCGGTGGAGGCGCAGCGCGGCTGCGCCGAGCAGAACCTGCCGCCGCTGGACGGTGCGATCGAGTTCGAGCGCGTGACCTTCCGTTATGGTCTCAATACCCAGCCGGTGCTGCGCGAGGTCTCCTTGAAAATCGGGGCAGGGCAGGTGGTCGGCATCGTCGGCCCCTCCGGCTCCGGCAAGAGCACGATCGCCAAGCTGGCGCAGCGGCTGTATCAGCCCGAGGCAGGGCGCGTGCTGGTCGACGGCGTCGACACCGCGGTGCTCGATCCGTCCTGGCTGCGGCGCCAGATCGGCGTCGTGTTGCAGGAGAACGTGCTGTTCAACCGCTCGGTGCGCGACAACATCGCGCTCGCCGATCCCGCGCTGCCGATGGAGAAGATCGTCGAGGCTGCGAAGCTCGCCGGCGCGCATGAGTTCATCTGCCGGATGCCGCAGGGCTATGACACCAAAATCGGCGAGCGCGGCGTGTCGCTGTCCGGCGGTCAGCGCCAACGCATCGCCATCGCGCGCGCGCTTGTCGGCGATCCCCGCATCCTGATCTTCGACGAGGCGACCTCGGCGCTGGACTACGAATCCGAGAGCATCATCCAGGCCAACATGCGCGACATCGTGCGTGGCCGCACCGTGCTGATCATCGCGCATCGGCTGTCGACGGTGCGCAGCGCCGATCGGATCCTCACGATCGAGAACGGCGTCATCGTCGAGGACGGCACGCACGACCAGTTGGTGGCCGGCGGCGGCCGCTACGCGACCTTGCACCGAATCCAGTCGGCGGGCCGTTGAGGAGAGCGCGATGTCTCAATCTGCAAGCCTGCTGCGTGGCTTCTCCTTCGGTGGCAAGACCTCCGAGCACGAGTTCCTGCCCGCAGCTCTCGAAGTCACCGAGACGCCGCCCAATCCGCTCGGGCGCATCACCGCGCTGGCGCTGTGCACCGTGACCTTCGCGGCGCTCGGCTGGGCGGTGCTCGGCAAGGTCGACATCGTCGCGGTCGCAAGCGGCAAGGTGATCTCGCATACCCGCACCCAGGTGGTGCAGCCGTTCGAAACGGCGAGCGTCAAGGCCGTGCTGGTGCAGCCCGGCCAGCGCGTGCGCGCCGGCGACGCGCTGATCGAGCTCGACAAGACGGCGGTGACGGCGGAGGCCGACCGCGCCCGCAGCGACCTGATCGCGAGCCTGCTCGACGAGGTCCGGCTGGCGGCGTTTCTCGATGGCGTGAAGAATGGACCCTTTGAACTGGTGGTCGGCACGGAGCCGCTCGACCGCGCCCGCGCGCAGGCGCAGTTGACGGCGCAGTTGGCGATGCGCGCCAGCCAGCTGGCGGCGCTGGCGCAGGAACGGGCGCAGCACATTGCCGAGCGCGAGGCGCTGCAGCAGACCGTCGCCAAATACGAGCAGACCCTGCCGATGGTGACGCAGCGCGCCGACATCCGCACCAAGGCGAGCGAGATCGGCAACGCCTCGATCATCGCCCGTCTGGAGAGCCAGCAGCTGCTGGTGGAGACGCGCTCCGAGCTCGAGATCAACAAGGCCAAGATCGTTGCGCTGGATGCCACCATCGCCGGCCTCGATCAGAAGATCGCGGCGACGGAAGCCGATATGCGCGACAAGGCGATGCGCGATCTCGCGACCGCGCGCGAGCGCGCCCGCGCCGCGGGCGAGGCGCTGACCAAGGCCACGCGCCGCGCCGAATTGCAGACCTTGCGCGCGCCGATCGACGGCACGGTGCAGCAGATGCACGTCGCGGCCGCTGGCGCCGTGGTGACGCCGGCGCAGCAGCTTTTATCCGTGGTGCCCGACGACGACCGGATCGAGGTCGAGGCCGTGGTCGAGAACCGCGATGTCGGCTTCGTCGAGGCCGGCCAGCGCGTCGAGCTCAAGGTGGACGCCTTCCCGTTCACGCGTTACGGCCTGCTCGGCGGCAAAGTGACCTCGGTCGATCGCGACGCCGAGGCGGCGCCGGTCAATCCCAACGGCGTGCAGGGCGCCGAGCGGCAGGCGGACCAGACCGACCGGGTCGAGGCCAGCGAGCGGCTGCGCTACATGGTGCATATCGCGGTCGACCGCGCGACGCTCGACGTCGACGGCCGCGCGGCGGCCGCTGGTGCCGGGCATGTCGGTGAAGGCGGAGATCCTGACCGGCAAGCGGCGGATCATCGACTTCCTGCTGGCTCCCTTGCGCGAGCATGTCCACGACGCCATGCGCGAGCGCTGAGCCTGCCGCCGAGCGCCATGCTTAACGGGCTGCGGTGCATTTGAGCAAAAACGTAACCTCAAATCCGCACGCGCGCGCTTACGGAACGCTGGCGTTCGAGAGGTATGTTCGCCGGCATTCGCTTTCCTCATTGCGGTGTTGTGGCTTGTCATCATGAACGAGACGAAATCGGTATTGCGCGACCTGGAAGACGCGATTGCGCGGGGCACGGCCGACAGCCGCGAGCGCGCGCTGTGGCATGCGACCGATCTGCTGCTCGCCGGCCGCTATTGCGAGGAGGAGATTTCGACCTTCGGCGAGGTGATCGGCCGGCTCGCCGACGAGATCGAGGTCGAGGCGCGCGCCAAGCTGGCCGACCGTCTCGCCAGGATCGAGTATTCGCCGGCCAGCGTCATCCGCAAGCTCGCCTTCGATGACGAGATCTGGGTCGCGGGTCCTGTGCTGCGCGAGTCCGAGCGGCTCGACGATGCCGCGCTGGTCGAGAATGCCAGCACCAAGAGCCAGGCGCATCTGCTCGCCATCGCCGAGCGCAAGACGCTGAGCCCGGAGGTGACGGACGTGCTGGCGCGGCGCGGCGACCGCGATGTCGCGACCGCAGTGGCGCGCAATCACGGCGCACAGTTCTCCGGCGCGGGCTTCCTCCACATGGTCAAGCGCGCCGAGAACGACTCCATCCTGGCCGAGCATCTCGGCCGCCGCCTCGACATTCCCCGGCATCTGTTCCAGCAGCTGATCGCGAAAGCGTCGAACGATGTCGGCAAGCGGCTGGCGAGCGAGCGCCCGGAGCTGCTCGGCGAGATCGAGAGCTCGGTCGCCAACATCGCCGGCGATCTGCAGTCGAAGTTCGGGCCCGGCTCGCGCAACTACTTCGTCGCCAAGCGCACCGTGACGATCCAGCACCGCCTCGGCAATCTGCACGAGAGCACCATTGCGGGCTATGCGACCGCGCACAAGGTCGACGAGGTGACGATCGGCCTCTCACTGCTGTCGGCGCTGCCGGTCGACGTCGTCGACCGCGCGCTGTTCGACCGCAACCGCGAGATGCTGCTGATGCTCGCCAAGGCGCTCGGCTTCTCCTGGGACACGATGATGGCGCTGGCCTTCCTCGGCGCCCGCGATCACAAGATCACCGCCGGCGAGCTGGACGAGCTGGAGCGCGACTATGCCCGTCTGCAGACCCAGACATCGCGCAGCGTGCTCGAATTCTACCAGTCGCGCAAGAATGCCGGGAAGGCTGCCGGCGCGCACGCGCCGCGCGCAGTTGCTCATTGAGTCAGCAGCGAGAGAGGTGACGGCGAATGACCGGCATGGGACGTCATCTCCACAGCGCGCAGCGGCCAAGCGGACGCAATGCCGCTGCGGACCGCGCCGCGGTCGATGCCCGCCTGGCACGTCCTCGAAGCCGCCAATGAGCTCGGCGACGAGGCGACCGTGGCGGCCTGCCGCCGCATCATTGATACTGGCCTCAATGGAGCAGGGGCAGATGAGGCTGATCTGCGGCGCGTGACGGACTACTTCCGCTAGCTCTGTTGTTGGGGAGGTCGCGCTGTCGCCTCACACCGCCGCAAGCTGCGGATCCGCCTTGCTGCCGCGCTTGGCCGTTTTCTGCTTCGCCGGCTCGAACAGCGCGCTCGCCGCGATGCCCGCCGTATCCGCGACCTCCGGATTGCGCGACACCATCGCCGCCACGATCGCCCCATCGATTAGTAGGGCCAGCTGATGCGCAAAGCTCTCCGGCTCGGCGGCGCCCATCTCGCGCGCCAGCTTCTCGATATGCGCCAGCACCACCTTCTTGTGGCGCAGCGCGATGGTGCGGAACTGCTTCTGGTCCTTGTCGTGCTCGCCGACCGCGTTGATGAACGGGCAGCCATAGAAGCGCTCCTCGCTGAACCAGCTCTTCAGCGCCGGGAAGATGCGTGACAGCTTGGTCTCGGCATCGCCGCCGCCGCTCTCCATCGCGCCGATGAACCATTCGCGCCACTGCCTGCCTTCGCTCTCGAGCACGGCGGTGACGAGCGCGGTCTTCGAGCCGAATAGTTTGTAGAGCGTGGTCTTCGCCGTTCCGGCCTCGCTGATGATGGCGTCGATGCCGGTCGCGTTGATGCCGTTCTTGCAGAACAGATGCGTCGCCGCGCCGAGCAGACGACCGCGCGCCGACTCGTCATCACCCGCGGTGATCGGTCGCGCGACCGCCTGCTTCTTGGCTGACTGTTTGCCCGCGGCCGGCTTGATCTCTTTCTTGCCCATGCGCGCAAGCTTAATCGCGGTGCGCGTGAGTCAGCAAGACCGCTGATGCGGATGAGGCAGCGCTGCGCTCAATTTCATCGCTGATGGCAGCACTCTGCACCGCGCTTGGGCAGGCGAGCGTGAACCAGATCCCGCCATGTTCTTCTAAGCCGCGAGGATCATTCCGCCTTTTGATTTCCTGGCTCCCTGGCACGCTTCGTGCAGAAAACAGACCGTTCGGTATCCTCGATCCCAGGGAGAGAAAAAGAGATGACCGCTGTGGTTCAGAAGACGGCGTTGACGGGCTGCCTCGCGCCCATCGACAGAGGTGGCCTCGAACAGCTCATCGCCAACGGCAAGGCCAACCCCAAGGTCATCAAGACCCTGAAGTGCAAGACCGTCGCGGAAGGCAAGTTCCGGCACGCCAACTACATCCGCAACCTCGCGCCCTATATCGTCGACGAGCCGCCGGGGCTGCTGGGCGACGACACCGCGCCGAATCCGTCGGAAGCCTCGCTCGCCGCGCTCGGCTCGTGCCTCGCCGTCGGCCTGCACGCCAACGCTGTGCACCGCGGCTGGATCGTCAACAAGCTCGAGCTGGAGCTCGAGGGCGATCTCAACATCACTGCGGTCTGGGGCACGGGCGACGTGTCCGAGAAGCCGGTCGGCTTCACCGATGTGCGCGTCAAGGTCGACATGGAGTGCGAGGGCATCTCCAAGGAGGAGGTTCAGGCGCTGATCGATCACGTCAAGAAGTGGTCGCCGGTTGCCAACACCTTCACGCGCCCGGTCAATCTCGAAGTCGGGATCTGAGCTGACCACGCGCAGCGGAGGACGTCATCATGGGTTCACTCGGACAGCATCTGGCGGTCGATGGCGCGGGCGTGATGCCCGTGCCGTCGACCGTGGAGCAGGTCGCGGCGATCGCGCGCAACGAGCTCGCGCCGCTCGCCTCTGGCATCGACGCCGGCACGGTGTACCCGGCTGACGTGCTCCGCCGCTTCGGCGAGGTCGGCGCGTGGAGCAGTCATGTGCCGCAGGATGGCGCAGCCGATCTCAACAGCGCGATCGGCTCGATCGCCGCGATCGGCGAGGTCTGCGGCGCCTCGGCCTTCATGGCGTGGTGCCAGAACACGCTGGTCTGGTACATCGCCAATTCGAGCAACGCGGCGTTGAAGGATCGTCTGCTCGACGATGCAGCCAGCGGCAGGCTGCTCGGCGGCACCGGGCTGTCGAATCCGATGAAGAGCTTCTTCGGCATTGAAAAGCTCAAGCTGAAGGGGCGGAAGGTCGAGGGCGGCTACGTCGTGCGCGGCGCGCTGCCCTGGGTCTCCAATCTCGGGCCGGATCACATGTTCGGCACGATCTTCGAGCGCGAGGATGCGCCCGGCGAGATCGTGATGTTCGTCGCCGATTGCGCCGATCCGGCGGTGACGCTGTCGCCGTGTCAGCCCTTTGTCGCGATGGACGGCACCGGCACCTACGGCCTGCAGTTTCGCGACGTGTTCGTGCCGGATGAATTGATCCTGGCCGATCCCGCCGGTCCGTTCGTCAAGAAGATCCGCGCCGGCTTCATCCTGCTGCAGGCCGGCATGGCGCTCGGCCTGATCAAGGACTGCATCAAGATCATGCAGGAGGTCGAGGCGCCGCTCGGCCACATCAACCGCTATCTGCCGCAGCAGCCGGTCGACTTCAGCGCGCTCGCCGACGAGCTCGGCCGCGAGACCGCGGCACTCGCCAGCGATCCCTACAACACCGACGAGACCTACTGGCGCAAGGTGGTCGCGCTGCGCCTGCGGGCGGGCGAGGCCAGCGTCGCCGCGGCTCACGCCGCGATGCTCCATTGCGGAGCGCGCGGCTACATCAAGGGCAATCGCGCCGAACGTCGCCTGCGCGAGGCCTATTTCGTCGCGATCGTCACCCCCGCGACCAAGCAGCTCCGCAAGATGCTCGCCGACGGCTGACGCCGGCGAGAACGGCAAACAACGAAGTTTAGACCAGGAGAGGCCTGCCATGACGGACGTACTGATTACTGCCGGCGAACTCGCTGACTTCATCAAGACCGAGCCGTGTGTCGTCATCGACACCCGCAATCCCGATGCCTACGCTGCGGGCCATCTTCCCGGCGCCGTGAACGTCCATGAGATCTTCACCTATCTCGCGACGTCCACGCCCGAGGGCATCGAAGAATTGAAGACCAAGTTCGCCGACGCGTTCGGCGCCGCCGGGCTGTCGGGTGCCGAGACCGCCGTGGTCTACGAGCAGTCGATGAACTCCGGCTTCGGCCAGTCGTGCCGCGGCTATTTCCTGCTGACGATGCTCGGCTATCCCAAGGTCAAGGTGCTGCATGGCGGCTACGACGCCTGGGCCGCGGCCGGCATGCCGGTCACGACCGATGTGCCGTCGCCGACAAAGGCCTCGTTCAAGATCGTGCCCGAGGCGGGCAGCATCCTGATCGATGCGAAAGCCATGCTGGCGGCCGTCGGCAATCCCGCGATCGCGATCCTCGACGTGCGCGACGTCGACGAGTGGATCGGCGACTCCTCCTCGCCCTACGGCAAGGATTTCTGCCCGCGCAAGGGCCGCATCCCCGGCGCCGTCTGGCTGGAATGGTACCGCATGATGAAGCCGACCGCGGAGGGTCCGCGCTTCAAGTCGAAGGACGAGATCCTCGCCGAATGCGCCACCGTCGGCATCACCCAGGACACGCCGGTCTATCTCTACTGCTTCAAGGGCGCGCGTGCGTCGAACACGTTCCTGGCGCTGAAGAACGCCGGCGTGAAGGATGTGCGGATGTATTTCGGCTCGTGGAACGAGTGGTCGCGCGATCCGTCGCTGCCGATCGAGGAAGGCCTGCCGATGCCGGCGCTGACCAGCAAAGCGGCATAGAAGCTGCATGAGATGCACGTCCGGCCGCTGAAAAGCGCGGCCGGACGAGCCGTTTGAAGGCGCAGTCAGCGCAAGTCTGACTACAGGTGTGACAAAGGGGCGCAGCACATGTCGATTTTCGATGATCCGTTCGATGCCAATTCCCGCGTGAATGCCGGTTGTATTTGCGGGCAGCATCAGAGCCCGGCCGAACATGAGCATGCGATGGCGCTACGCTGCGAGCCGGTGGTCGACAGCGATGAGAAGCGCTACGAGAACGTCGTCGCGTCCGCCGTGCTGCGCGCGGTGTTTCCGGAAGCCGCCACCCGCCGCGCGTTCCTGAAGACGGTCGGCGCCGCCACGGCGCTTGCTGCGGTGTCACAGTTCTTTCCGCTGAGGACGGCGACGGAAGCGTTCGCGCAGTCCGGCACGCCGGAAAAGAAGGACTTGAAAGTCGGCTTCATCCCGATCACCTGCGCGACGCCGATCATCATGGCGGCGCCGCTCGGCTTCTATTCAAAGGCCGGCCTGAACGTCGAGGTCGTCAAGACCGCGGGCTGGGCGGTGATCCGCGACAAGACGATCAACAAGGAATACGACGCCTCGCACATGCTGGCGCCGATGCCGATCGCGATCTCGCTGGGCCTCGGGGCGCAGCCGATCCCGTTCACCGTGCCCGCGATCGAGAACATCAACGGCCAGGGCATCGTGCTGTCGATGAAGCACAAGGACAAGCGCGACCCGAAGGACTGGAAGGGCCTGAAGTTCGCCATTCCGTTCGACTATTCGATGCACAATTACCTGCTTCGCTATTACCTCGCCGAACACGGCATCGATCCCGACACCGACGTGCAGCTGCGCTCGGTGCCGCCGCCGGAAATGGTCGCGAACCTGCGTGCCGACAATATCGACGGCTTCCTGGCGCCGGACAACATCTGCCAGCGCGCGATCTATGACGGCGTCGGCTTCCTGCACATTCTTTCCAAGGAGATCTGGGACGGCCATCCCTGCTGCAGCTTCGCCGCGAGCCGCGAGTTCATCACGACGGCACCGAACAGCTTTGCCGCGCTGACCCGCGCCATCGTCGATGCGACGGCGTATGCATCGAAGGCCGAGAACCGCAAGCAGATCGCGGAGGCGATCGCGCCAGCGAACTATATCAACGCGCCGGTCACGGTGTTGGAGCAGGTGCTGACAGGCACGTATGCGGATGGCTTGGGCGGCGTGAAGACCGATCCGAAGCGGGTCGATTTCGATCCGTTCCCGTGGCAGTCCTTCGCGGTGTGGATGCTGACCCAGATGAAGCGCTGGGGCCAGATCAAGGGCGACGTCGACTACAAGGCGGTCGCCGAGCAGATCTATCTCGCGACCGATACCCGCAAGGTCATGACCGAGATGGGGCTGACCCCGCCGAAGGACTCCTACAAATCGTTCTCAGTGATGGGCAAGAGCTTCGATCCGACCAAGCCGGACGATTATGTCGCGAGCTTCAAGATCAAGAAGGCGTCGTGATGCGGGCGTTGGGCGCGACGCTGCCAACACGATCTATGGTGTCGTCCCGGCGAACGCCGGGACCTATACGCCGTGACCTCGCTTGGGGCAGGGGCGGCAGCGACAATCTTGTCCATCAACGGAATTCGGTGGTTATGGATCCCGGCGTTCGCCGGGATGACGGCGGTGGGTGGGGCGGCTGATGAGTACCTCACTTCGTCTGCGCGCTGGCGTCGTCTCGATCGTGCTGCTCGCGGTCTTCCTTGGCGCCTGGCATCTCGCCACGCGCAGCACCGGCACGGCCGCCAACATGAGCCCGGAATACGCCAAGCTGATGGGCATGACGGCCACGCAAGGCAAATCCGCCATGCCTGGGCCGCTCGATGTCGGGGCCAAGCTGTGGGAGCATTTGCGGCGGCCGTTCTACGACAATGGCCCGAACGACAAGGGTCTCGGCATCCAGCTCGCTTATTCGATCGGGCGGGTGATGCTGGGTTATCTGATCGCTATCGCGGTCGCGATTCCGCTCGGCTTCCTGATCGGCATGTCGCCGCTGATGAGCAAGGCGCTCGATCCGTTCATCCAGATCCTCAAGCCCATCTCGCCGCTCGCCTGGATGCCGCTGGCGCTCTACACCATCAAGGATTCCAGCCTGTCGGCGATCTTCGTGATCTTCATCTGCTCGGTTTGGCCGATGCTGATCAACACCGCGTTCGGCGTGGCGAGTGTGCGGAAGGAATGGATCAACGTCGCGCGGACGCTCGAGGTCGGAAACCTTCGCCGCGCCTTCACGGTGATTCTGCCCGCGGCAGCACCGACGATCCTGACGGGCATGCGCATCTCGATCGGCATCGCTTGGCTGGTGATCGTCGCGGCCGAGATGCTCGTCGGCGGCACGGGCATCGGCTACTTCGTCTGGAATGAGTGGAATAACCTGTCGATCACCAACGTGATCATCGCCATCCTGCTGATCGGCGTGGTCGGCATGGTGCTGGATCAGATCCTCGCCCGCGTCTCGCGGCTCGTGACGTTTCCGGAGTAGGGCGGTGATGCTGCTCAAGAGCGACGCTGCCCTCTTACCTCTCCCCGCTTGCGGGGAGAGGTCGGATTGCATCGCAGATGCAATCCGGGTGAGGGGGTACAGGTCTCGCGACACACACACCTGGCGCGTGTGCCACTCGTATTCGCCTACGACTCGCACCGCCCGCGCGGCTGCCCCTCACCCCGACCCTCTCCCCGTGAAGAACGGGGAGAGGGGGCGCACCGTGCTCGGAGAGGACGCTCGATGATCTCCGACAAGTTCATCTCCATCGAAGGCATCGCCAAGCGTTACGAGGGCGTGCGGAGCACGACGATCTTCGAGAACCTCTGGCTCGCAATGGCGCGCGGCGAGTTCGCCTGCGTGATCGGGCATTCCGGCTGCGGCAAGACGACGGTGCTCAACATCCTCGCCGGCCTCGATGCGCCGAGTGAGGGCGTGGTCGTGGTCGACGGACAGGCGATCGAGGGGCCTAGCCTTGATCGCGCGGTGATCTTCCAGAGCCACGCGTTGCTGCCGTGGCGGACGGTGCTCGGCAATGTCGCCTATGCGGTCTCATCGAAATGGCGCAAATGGGATCGCGCCAAGGTCAAGGCGCATGCGCTGAAATATATCGAGCTGGTCGGGCTCGCCGGCTCGGAGCACAAGCGTCCGTCCGAACTCTCCGGCGGCATGAAGCAGCGGGTTGGCATTGCGCGGGCGCTGTCGATCACGCCGAAGATCATGCTGATGGACGAGCCGTTCTCGGCGCTGGACGCGCTGACGCGCGGCACCTTGCAGGACGAAGTCCGGCGCATCTGCGTCGAGACCGGGCAGACCGTGTTCATGATCACCCATGACGTGGATGAGGCGATCTATCTCGCCGACAAGATCGTGCTGATGACCAATGGTCCCGGTGCGGTGCTGGCCGAGATCGTCGAGAACCCGCTGCCGAAGGACCGGCTGCGCGGCGACCTGCACCGCCACCCGCTGTACTACGCGTTGCGCAACCACATCATCGATTTCCTGGTCAGCCGCAGCAAGACCTTCACCACGGAGACGCCAGATCATGATCCGCGCAAGGTGCCCCTGGTGAAGATTGGCCGCACCGAGCCGACGATCGTCGCGTCCAAGCTGGCCGACAGCGATACGCCGCAGGCGGCGGCGCGCTGACGCTCAGAAGAAACCCTCAACGAAGGCCCATCAAGGGAGACCAAGCATGAAGCGATCCGACCTCACCGAAAAGCTGCTCGACATCAAGCGCGAGAAGGGCTGGAGCTGGAAATACATCTGCGAAAAGATCGGCGGCTATTCCGAGGTGCTGATCGTCGGGGCCATTCTCGGCCAGATGAAGCTGACCAAGCCGCAGGCGGCGAACGCCGGCGAGTTGTTCGGTCTCTCAAAGAGCGAGGTCTCGATGCTGAACGAGACGCCAATGCGCGGCGAGGGCGTCACGATGCCGCCGACCGATCCGCTGATCTACCGCTTCTATGAGCTCGTGATGATCAACGGCCCGGCCTGGAAGGAGCTGATCCAGGAGGAGTTCGGCGACGGCATCATGTCGGCGATCGACTTCGACATGGTGATGGAGCGCCTGCCCAACGCCAAGGGCGACCGCGTCAAGATCACGATGTCGGGCAAGTTCCTGCCGTACAAATATTACGGCGCGAGCGGCAACGTGCCGGAATATGGATTCAAAGAGGAATGAGCGAGTAGCGTATGGCGAGTAGCGAATAGGGGAAACGACATCCCTACTCGCTACTCCCAATTCGCTATTCGCCCGCTGTTACTGTCCGGCCTTGATCTGCGCCACCGCGGTGGCCAGCAGTTCGCTCATCTTGGCGCGGATTTCGGCCTCGGTGACGCCCTTGGCGGAGAGGTCGCCCAGCACCTTGCGCACGACATCGGCGTCGCCGGCTTCCTCGAAATCGGCCGCGATGACCTCCTTGGCATAGGCGTCGGCGTCAGCGCCGGCCTTGCCGAGCTTTTC
Source organism: Bradyrhizobium sp. USDA 4353 (assembly GCF_054063215.1). Taxonomy (NCBI): domain Bacteria; kingdom Pseudomonadati; phylum Pseudomonadota; class Alphaproteobacteria; order Hyphomicrobiales; family Nitrobacteraceae; genus Bradyrhizobium; species Bradyrhizobium sp. USDA 4353. Next base: position 6,345,601 of record NZ_JBSSGB010000001.1, on the reverse strand, counting down.
GGCCGCCCACAGGCCGAGAAGCTTGTTGCGGCGGGCTTCCGCCTTGAATTTCAATTCCTCGTCATGGGCGAATTGCTTCTCGAACGCGTCCTCGCGCTTGTCGAACGTGGTCATGGCCGGAACTTCCAGTGTTGCCGAAAAGGGTTAACCGCGCAGGCGGTTGCGGGGCGGTGGCCGCATGCCTAAATAATTGGAACACAAAGCCAATACAACGGGCACGAGGCCGCAGGGAAGGCCGGTAAAACTAAGGTCCGGAGGTCCGGATCGATTGTGCTCGGGACCCCAATGGGATAGGTTCAAATTGGCCCGGTTCTTGTTCTGTTTCCGTAGAGATCCAGGCCCTCGCGGCAGCTCCGTCGTGGTCCTGTCCAAAGTCATCCGGAGCCCACCATTTCATGGATTTCAACAAAACACGGTACATCCCAATGAGCCGTCGGCGTCGCATTTATGAAGGCAAGGCCAAGGTCCTTTACGAAGGTCCGGAGCCGGGCACCCTGATCCAGCACTTCAAGGACGACGCCACCGCCTTCAATGCCAAGAAGCACCAGGTCATCGAAGGCAAGGGCGTCCTCAATAACCGGATCTCGGAGTACCTGTTTCAGCACCTCAACGACATCGGGGTGCCGACCCACTTCATCCGCCGGCTCAACATGCGCGAGCAGTTGATTCGCGAGGTCGAGATCGTGCCGCTCGAGGTCGTGGTGCGCAACGTGGCGGCGGGCTCGCTGTCGCAGCGCCTGGGCATCGAGGAAGGCACCCAGCTGCCGCGTTCGATCATCGAATTCTATTACAAGAACGACCAGCTCAACGATCCCATGGTGTCGGAGGAGCACATCACCGCGTTCGGCTGGGCGACGCCCCAGGAGATCGACGACATCATGGCGCTCGCCATCCGCGTCAACGACTTCCTCACCGGCCTCTTCCTCGGCATCGGCATCCGTCTGGTCGACTTCAAGATGGAGTGCGGCCGGCTGTTCGAGAACGAGATGATGCGGATCATCGTCGCCGACGAGATTTCCCCCGATTCGTGCCGGCTGTGGGACATCAAGTCGAACGAGAAGCTCGACAAGGATCGCTTCCGTCGTGATCTTGGCGGCCTGCTGGAGGCCTATACCGAGGTCGCCAAGCGGCTCGGCATCCTCATGGAGAACGAGCGTCCGGCGGGCTCCGGCCCGGTCCTGGTCAAGAGCTAAAGGGAAGCTAGACGTGAAAGCGCGTGTCACGGTGACACTGAAAACCGGCATCCTCGATCCCCAGGGCAAGGCGATCGAGGGCGCCCTCAAATCGCTCGGCGTCGACGGCGTCGCGTCGGTCCGGCAGGGCAAGGTGTTCGACATTGAGCTCGCCGGCGCCGACAAGGCCCAGGCGGAGGCGGCCCTGAAGGCCGCCGCCGACAAGCTGCTCGCCAACACGGTGATCGAGAATTACCGGGTGGAGCTGCTGGGGTAGGGCGACATGGCCGAGGTCAGTAGCGAGCTCCTGCTAGAAATATTGAAGTCGATCCAGGCGCGACTTACGCAAATGGACGGCAAGATCGATGAACTCAAGCAGGGCATGATGGCATTGGGCACAGCTCAGAATGCCACTCGGCAAGATATCACCGGCGTGTATCAAGAAATCTCTGCTATTCACGCCACCTTGGTTCGCCACGAGGGCCGTCTCGATCGCATCGAGCGGCGCCTTGAACTCAATGATGTGCCTTCGCTATGAAATCCGCCATCCTCGTCTTCCCCGGCATCAACCGCGAACGCGACATGGCGCGCGCGCTGCGCATGATCTCCGGCCATGAGCCGGCGATGGTCTGGCACGCCGAGACGTCGCTGCCCAAGGGCACCGATCTCGTCGTCGTCCCCGGCGGCTTCTCCTATGGCGATTACCTGCGCTGTGGCGCGATCGCGGCCCGCGCCCCCGTGATGGACGCCGTGCGCGATCATGCCGCCAAGGGCGGTCTGGTGCTCGGCGTCTGCAACGGCTTCCAGATCCTGTGCGAGTCCGGCCTGCTGCCAGGCGTGCTGATGCGGAACGACCGGCTGAAGTTCATCTGCAAGGACGTCCACCTGCGTGTGGAGCGCTCGGACTCGCCGTTCACCCGCGGCTACAATGCGGGGCAGGTCATCCGCGTCCCCGTCGCCCATGGCGAGGGCAACTACGCGGCCGACGAGGAGACCTTGAAGCGGCTCAACGGCGATGGGCGCGTGCTGTATCGCTACTGCTCGGCCGACGGCGAGGTCGGCGACCTCAGCAACATCAACGGCGCGGCGCATTCGATCGCCGGAATCGTCAACGAAAGCGGGAATGTGCTCGGCATGATGCCGCATCCCGAGAATCACGTCGAGGACATCATGGGCTGCACCGACGGCCGCGGCCTGTTCGCCGGCCTCGTCGCGCATCTCGACCGCGCCGCCTGATCGCCTTGGAGCGCTCCATCACGTGTCATTCGGCCGCTCATAGGCCGGACCTATAAACGACCGACTGGTGATCGAGGGGGCGGGACGTTCCTCCATCTCCCGGATCGTCCCCGACGTCCGCCTTTGCCTCGATCCCGACGGTGCCTTGATGTCGACGCTGCCTTTCACTCGGCTTGCCCTGCGCTTTCTTCTTCTATCCCTGTCGCTCTCGGCCGTCACCGGCCTCGGCGGGGTCCGCGCTGAGACACCAGCGGCACCGCCGTCTGCGGCAGCTGCGCCGTTCGCGGTCAGTGGTTGGAAGCCGCAGCGGCCGAACGGCACCGACGTGACCTTCTTCCTGTGCGAGGACGCCAAATGCAGTCCCGGCTCGAAGGTCAGCTATCGGCTCTATCCGCCGAACACGACGATGACGATCGAGCAATTCCGCGCCTCCCAGGAGCAGACAATCAAGCCGCTGGACCAGCGCGTGCCCGGCCAGACCACGACGATCCTCGGCGTCGATGGCGACAAGGGCACCGGGGTGCCGCGGGTGTTTCGCGTGCGGCGCCTGAAGGTGGCGCCTGATGGGACGAAGGAATATCAGGTCAGCGGTGTGCTGTTCGGCGTGAAGGGCAGTGCGAGCCTGATCAGCTCGGCCGACAGCGAAAAGGGCAGCACCGGCAACTTCGCGCAGTTCGCGACTCCCGTCATGGTCCTGCTTGGCTCGCCGCCGCGGCGATGATCGTGATTGCGGCGGTCTGAGCAGGCGCGCCTCGCGCCTTTGCCACTCGCCGATTGAGGCTTCGATGAAGAGGCCGTTCATCGAAAACGTTCCGCGCGATTTTTCTCACACCCCCGGCAACGCCGGGCGGATGTTCGCGTTGTCCGCCCGCGAATGGGGCAGGGAACCAAGGAGGTTCTCTCATGACGACGAAACATTGGCTGGGAACGGCCGCAATCATCCTGGCGATCGGCACGGCATCAGGTGCTGCATCGGCGCAGGGAGACATCAAGCGTGAAGGCGGGGCCGCTGCCCCGACCGCCCGCGAGGCGACACGGCCCGCCGGCGAGGCCAAGAGCGAGGTCAAGGGCGGCGCGGCGGCTGCCGAGCGTGGCGCGTCTGAGACGCGGCAGAGCGCGCAGGAGCATCGCAGCGAGCCGGCAGCCGGCGGGCGCGAGCAGGCCCAGGAGCGCGCCGCCGAGCGGCCGGCGCATGACGCCAAGCAGAGTGCCGAGAGCAAGGGCGGTGCAGCCGCCGAGCGCGGCCGCGATGCCAAGGAGAGCGCAAAGGAAAGCGCTGAGACGAAGTCGACCACCGAGAGCAAGCAGTCGGACAGCAAGTCCAAGGCGGAGTCGACCAAGGCCGATTCCAAGCCTGAGCAGGATCGCGCCGCCGAGTCCAAGTCGGGCGCGACGGATCGCAAGTCCGACCGCGAGGCCGATCGCAACGATCGTAACGGCACCGAGAAGGACAAGACCCGGCAGAGCCAGGACGAGCGCAAGACCGGCACGCCCGACAAGGCCGCGGACAAGGCTGGCGACAGGCAGGACAACGACCGCAACAAGCAGGCCAATCAGCCTGGCGGCACCGACACCAAGAGCTCGACCGCGCAGCAGAACCAGCAGACCGGTCCGGCCAGCGCTGGTCCGCAGACGGGACAGGCCAACAACCAGACCCAGCCGAACGGTAGCCGCACCAACGCGCAGGTCCAGGTCAACGAGCAGCAGAAGACCCGTGTGGTCGATCAGCTCCGCCGCGATCACGACTTCGACCGCGCGCGCACCGACATCAACATCAACGTCAATGTCGGCGAGCGCCTGCCGGAGCGCGTGCGGCCGCGTCCGCTGCCGTCGGACATCGTCACTGTCGTGCCGGAATATCGCGGTTACGAGTACACGGTGGTGCATGACGAGATTGCCATCGTCGATCCGCGCAGCCGTGAGATCGTCGACGTCATCTCACCGGACGGCCGGCGGGCCGATCGCGGCTATGACCGCGGCGGCTACGGCGTGAGCTCGACGCACATCGTGCTGTCGGACGATCAGCGCCAGATCCTGCGCCGCGCTGCGACCGAGACGGGCACGGTCGGTTCGACGACGTCTTCGTCGTCGTCCTCCTCCGGCTCGAGCTGCCTGAGCCTGCGCCGCGTGCCCGATGAGCTCGCTCGCGCCAATCCGGAGCTGGCCAACTACCAATATCTGGCGATCGGCGATCAGGTCGTGCTGGTCGATCCGCGCGACCAGAAGGTGGTTCAGGTCATCGACCAGCAGTAGTAATGCTGTGATCCTAAGTGCGTGACGGAAGGGCGGGAGCGCAGAGCGCTTCCGCCCTTTGTCTTGTGCCCTCGCGATGAAGGCGATCGCCGTCCGCCCAGCGAACGCGATTGCCGCGACGGCTTGAACCGGCCGTTGCAGTCATGCGTCAAACCAGAAGGACTGGTGAGCCGGCGCCGGCCACAGGATTGTCCATCGCGCATGGCCACGCTATCAACGCTGGCGTGTAGCGTTGTTGGTTGTGGGGGTCTGCCGTGCCGATTGCACTTGTCGTTCTGTTGCTCGACATCTCGCTGATCTATCATGCCTCCCGCACCGGCCGCCTGCAGCCCTGGGCTTTCATCATCCTGATGGTCCCGATGATCGGCGCGCTCGCCTATATCGTCGTCGAGCTGTTGCCGGAATGGCTGGGGAGCCACGACGTGCAGAAGGCGCGCAAGCGCGTCGCCAACAAGCTCGATCCCGAGAAGTACTACCGTGAGTTGTCGGATCGTGTGGCGGTGACGGATACGATCGCCAACCGCGCCGCGCTGGCGGAGGAATGTGTCGCGATAGGTCGCTATGACGAGGCCGAGCAGCATTACGACCACATTCTGAGCCTGCCGATGGGCCACGAGGCGATCTTCGCGCTCGGCAAGGCCAAGGCGCAGTTCGCGCGGCGCCGTCCGGCCGACGCGCTGGCGACGCTGGACGAGCTGCAGAAGACCTGGCCGGACTACAATTCAGCCGAGGCGCATCTGTTGTATGCGCGAGCCTTGCAGGACGCCGGCCGCACCGAGGAGGCGCTGGAGGAATACCAGGCGCTCCTGGACTACGCGCCGAGCAGCGAGGCCAAGGCGCGCTACGGCACGCTGCTCAAGCTGGTCGGCCGCGTCGACGAGGCCAAGGTCGTCTTCACCGAGCTCCTGATCCAGATGAAGCGCTCACCCCGCCACGTCCGGAAAGCGCAGGCCGAGTGGATCGCGATCGCCGAGAAGCAGATCGCGGGTTAGCTGTTGTACGGGACACTTTGAGCAGCGAGCGAGGTCTTCGCCTCTCCCCGCATGCGGGGAGAGGCCGGATTGCATCGAAGATGCAATCCGGGTGAGGGGGCTCTCCGCGAGTCCGGTGCTTGTGGCTGCCCACCCCAACCCTCTACCCGTGAAGAACGGGGAGAGGGAGTGCATCGCCTTCGCGGTGAATGCTCGAACGCCACTCCACCGAGGCTACGGCGAGCTCGCCGTCTCCGGGGTCCGCCGCTTCACCCGCTTGATGGTCCCCGAAAACGAGAACAGCGGCTTCGTCCCGGAATGCAGCATGCCGCGCAGGAAGATCAGCGAGGCGCCGGCGCGAGTGACCTCGCCGGTGGCTTCGATCAGCTCGCCCTCGCGCGCGGCATCGAGGAACTCGCTCGAGAACGACACCGTCACGCCCGGGCCCTGCAGGATCGGGGCGGCAAAGGCGAACAGGCAATAGTCGGCGAAGGTCATCAGGCAGCCGCCATGGATGTTGCCGGCCCCGTTGAGGTGTTTCTTCTCGACCCGGAAGGCGCAGCGGATCGAACCATCCTCCTCCATCCGGTGCCAGAACGGCCCGGTGTGGGATTCGTAGCTGTCGCGCATCCAGGTGCGCCAGCCGGCGAATTCGCCTGATGTGGCGATGTGGATGCCGGGGCGGTTCTCGAAGGCGGAACGGGACAGATCGTGCACGGGACGGGGCCTTTAACTGTTGATTGACCGTCTTAAATCCGATCAACCGATAATCTGCAAATATCCCGCCACGCGGTCCGGGCCAAAGCTCTGGACAGGGCGGATGAGGGCCGTAAAAGGCCTTTTCGCATCAGGCCCCGCTTTCTATGAAGCAGGGTTTAAGGGACCAGCGGCCCACGGGGCAAAGGCATTTCTCCATGCGCAATGAACCGCAGATCACCCCCGAGCTCGTCGCCGCCCACGGCCTGAAGCCCGACGAATATGAGCGCATCCTGAAGCTGATCGGGCGGACGCCGACCTTCACCGAGCTCGGCATCTTCTCGGCGATGTGGAACGAGCATTGCTCGTATAAATCGTCGCGCATCCATCTCAAGGGCCTGCCGACCAAGGCGCCCTGGGTGATCCAGGGGCCGGGCGAGAATGCCGGCGTGATCGACATCGGCGACGGCCAGGCGGTCGTGTTCAAGATGGAGAGCCACAACCATCCGAGCTACATCGAGCCCTACCAGGGTGCCACCACCGGCGTCGGCGGCATCCTGCGCGACGTGTTCACGATGGGGGCGCGTCCGATCGCCTGCCTGAACGCGCTGTCGTTCGGCGCGCCGGAGCATCCCAAGACCAAGCATCTCGTGTCCGGCGTCGTCGCCGGCATTGGCGGCTACGGCAATTCCTTCGGCGTGCCCACGGTGGGCGGCCAGACCCGCTTCCACACCCGCTACGATGGCAACATCCTGGTCAACGCCATGGCGGTCGGCCTCGCCGACGCCGACAAGATCTTCTACGCGGCGGCCTCCGGCGTGAACATGCCGATCGTCTATTTGGGCTCCAAGACCGGCCGCGACGGCATCCACGGCGCGTCGATGGCCTCGGCCGAGTTCGACGACTCCTCGGAGGAGAAACGCCCGACCGTGCAGGTCGGCGATCCCTTCGCCGAAAAGCTGCTGCTGGAAGCGTGCCTCGAGATCATGGCCGCCGACTGCGTGATCGCGATCCAGGACATGGGCGCGGCCGGCCTGACCTGCTCGGCGGTCGAGATGGGCGCCAAGGGCGACCTCGGCGTCGACCTCGATCTGGACTCCGTGCCGACGCGCGAGACCGGCATGAGCGCTTATGAGATGATGCTCTCCGAGAGCCAGGAGCGCATGCTCATGGTGCTGAAGCCCGAGAAGGAGAAGGAAGCCGAGGCGATCTTCCGCAAATGGGGGCTCGATTTTGCTGTGGTCGGCTACACCACGCCGAGCAAGCGCTTCGTCGTCAAGCATGGCGGCGACGTGATGGCCGACCTGCCGATCAAGGAGCTCGGTGACGAAGCGCCGCTCTACGACCGTCCTCATGTGGCATCGCCCGCGCTGCCGGTGATCCACGCCCGCGAGGTCAAGCCGCCGATGGACATCATCCCGGCGCTGGAGAAGCTGATCGCGACGCCGGATCTGTGCTCCAAGCGCTGGATCTGGGAGCAGTACGACCACGTCATTCTAGGCAACACCGTGCAGCGTCCCGGCGGCGATGCCGCCGTCGTGCGCGTGCAGGACGGGCCGAAGGGCCTCGCGCTCACCGTCGACGTCACGCCGCGCTATTGCGAGGCCGACCCGTTCGAGGGCGGCAAGCAGGCCGTGGCCGAAGCCTGGCGCAACATCACCGCCGTCGGCGGCCGGCCGCTCGCCATCACCGACAACCTCAACTTCGGCAATCCGGAGCGGCCCGAGATCATGGGCCAGTTCGTCGGCTGCCTGAAGGGAATCTCGGAAGCCTGCCGCGCGCTCGACTTCCCGGTCGTGTCCGGCAACGTCTCGCTTTACAACGAGACCAACGGCCGGGCGATCCTGCCGACGCCCTCGATCGGCGGCGTCGGCCTGCTCGACGACTTCACCAAGTCGGCCAGCATCGCGTTCAAGGCCGAGGGCGAGGCGATCCTGCTGATCGGCGACACCCATGGCTGGCTCGGCCAGTCGGTCTATCTGCGCGACGTCTGCGGCCGCGAGGAGGGCGCTCCGCCGCCGGTCGATCTCGCCGCCGAGAAGCGCATCGGCGATGTCATACGCGGCATGATCCATGCGGGTACGGCGACGGCCGCGCACGATCTCTCCGACGGCGGCCTGCTGGTCGCGCTGGCCGAGATGGCGATGGCCTCCGGCATCGGTGCGCGGCTTTTGGCTTCACCGGCCTCCATCGTGCCGCATGCTTATTGGTTCGGCGAGGATCAGGCCCGCTATCTCGTGACGGTGCCGGAGACCGAGGCCGGTCGCGTCCTCGCCAAGATGCGCGGCGCCAACGTGCCATGCACCCGCATCGGCACGACAGGCGGCACGGCGCTGGCGATCGCCGGCGAAGCCTCGGTTGAAGTGGCTACGCTCAAGACTCGGTTCGAAGGTTGGCTGCCAAGCTACATGGGCGGTAGCGCCGCATAACCCTCAGCCGTCGTCCCGCACAAGCCACGACGGCGCATTGCGCTGGCGTGGCGCCGATCCGGGACCCATACGCCGCGGCCGTTATTGTCGGGCACGCTGGTCGTCGACCTGTGCCAACAACAAAGTCCTGTGGTTATGGGTCCCTGCGTTCGCAGGGACGACGGCGGAGGTTGCCGTCCGAGCGGGGGTCGCCCGCGGCGTCATCACGAGCGCGCCTTAAAGCACGTTCTTCGCGCCCGGGATCTGCCGGAGCACCCAGGTTGCCCCCCAACTCAGCAGCACGCTGCCGATGAAGGCGATCGCGGCCTTGGCGATGGCCGGCAGGTTGAGATCGAACAGCCCGTATTGGATCCACAGCACGATCGGATAGTGCACCAGGAACATGCCATAGGCGTCGGCCTGCAGCCGGTCGAGCACTGAGAATTCCGAGCGGCGGTGGTTGAGGAAGTAGGACAGGATCGCGAACATCATCGCCGCGCTGAAGATCACGAAGAAGAAGCCGTACGCTCCCTCGTACCAGTGCGGCAGGTCCGGCGGATTGCCGAGCACCTCGCGCTTGATCGTGATCAGCACCCACAGCAGCGCGTAAGGCACCAGCGTCACCACGATCCAGGCGCCGAGACCTCGCTGTGACATCTGTCCCTCCGCCGCCAGCAGCCCGCGCTCGAAATTGGCCGCGCCGATGCCGGCGCCGACATAGAAATAGGCGGCGTAGAGCAGGATGCGGCTGGCCTGCACCGAGAAGGGGCCGGCTTCGAACCAATGGGTCGGTCCGAAGAACAGCCGCGACGGTATGTAGAGCAGGCCCGTGATCAGCAGGAAGACGAAGAAGAAGTCGCGCGGGTGCTCGAAGCCGCGCAGCGACAGCCGGTTGATCGGATCGAGCAGGCCGGGAGAGATGCGGTACAGCAGGGCCGCCGATACGTCGAACGCCAGCAGCACCCAGATGAACCAGATCGGCCCGCTCGGCCAGGGCCCGACGGTGACGGTCTTCCACCAGAAGGCGGAGAAGCTGGCGTCCGGATTGGCGCGCAGCTCGATCGCGTAATAAGCGAGCGGCATCAGCGTCAGCGCGGCGATGACGAAGGGCAGGCCGAGCCGCAGCAGGCGATCGCGCAGGTGCTGCCAGGTCGACTTGTGGGCAAGGCCCGACCACACGAACAGGCCCGACAGGAAGAAGAACATGGCCATGAAGAAGCTGTCGGTGGCCAGCACGATGCCGTCGAAGCCGAGGAAGGAGGTCGGATCGGTGTGCCCGAAATAGGTGTAGGGGATCACGGCGTGATGCAGCAGCACCACCAGGGTCAGAAAGGTGCGGGCGTGATCGAGCGCAGCGTTTCGCGCCCGTGCCTTTGGCCGGACCTGAAGCTCGACCTTCGCGGCCGCCGCCGATTGCGTAACCGATATGACCATCTGTCCCCCAAAAACGCCGCTGTCGTCTCGCCCGATCAGTGCTGCAAATCAGCTGCCGGAGCCGCCCGCAAGCCGATTTCTCACAGCCCCGCTACTTTGTCGTCTTCTCCACGGTTACGAAGCGGCTGCCGCGAAAGTTACGAGCCAGCCCTGCTCGAGTTGCGGATCTCCGGCAAGGCTCGATCCCCGAAGGAACTGGTTCCCGCCAACGCCGTTAGTCAGGCGACCGCGCCGGGTACGGCGCCTGACTGGAGGACCTTACCGTGACTATTCTCAAATGGGCGCTGCTGTTCTTCTTGATCTCGGTGGTCGCCGGCGTTCTCGGCTTCACGGGAATCTCGGCAGCTTCCGCAGATATAGCGCGGATCTTGTTCTATATCTTCCTGGTGATCTTCCTCGTGCTGCTGATCCTCGGCCTGACGATCTTCAGGGTGTAGCAGGCCGCGAACTGAATGCCCGCCGCAACGGGCCCACCGGGCGGCGGGAATCAGGAAGCCGCAACTTCCTCGATCCGGACCTTGTCGGGATAGAACGCCAGGTGGCCCGCAATCTCGGCCATCGCGGGGAACGGCGCCTCATAGCTCCAGATCGCGTTGGCCAGCGTCTTGCCGCCGACGGCGATGCTGAAATAGCTGGCATCGCCCTTGTAGGGACAATGCGTCACGCGGTCCGTCTTCTGCAGCACCGCCATATTGGCATCGGCCCGCGGCACGTAGTGGACCGCCGGGTAGCTTGCCTCCTTCAACGTCAAAGCGCGCGTGGTGTCGGCGATGACGACGCCGTCGGCGAGCACGCGTACGCGCCTGGTGTTGGGAGTGATGGTGATCGGGTGATCCGGTCCTGGAAGCTTCATGTCATCTCCCTCGCGAGCGAGCCCGGGTGCGTCACCCGGTCCGGCGGATTTTGCGTGAACCTGATATATAAGGGTTCCGGGCGTGACCTCGAAACCGGTTCGGGCTAGATTCGGCCATCACGGTCACGCGAGAGCGCCTTGATTCGTATCGTGCAACGGGCCACTAAGGGGCTGCTGCGCGGCCATCAGGCGCTTTGAGCCGCTCGTGCTACAGAAGGAGATGGACTGGGATGCCTATGGATGCCCACGTGATCGAGCAGATGATCAAGGCCGCCATTCCCGACGCCCAGGTGACGATTCGTGATCTTGCCGGCGATCGCGACCACTACGCTGCGACAGTCATCTCCGAGGCCTTCCGCGGCAAGTCGCGCGTGCAACAGCATCAGCTCGTCTATCAGTCGCTGCGCGGCCAGATGGGCGACGTCCTGCACGCGCTGGCCTTGCAGACCGGGGTGCCGGACCAGCGCTGAACGGTGATGCGCCCGTCGCGCCCCGGCTGATCGCACCCGCACGGTCTGCGGGTGCCTGTTTTCCAGAGAACGCTGTGCCTCACGCTTCGGCCACCAGCGCCTGAACCGAGAACATCTTCTCGGCATCGGTCCAGACCGTCTGCACCTTCCAGCCGGAGCCGCTGGCCAGCGCCCCGAACCGTTCGATGCTGTATTTGTAGCTATTCTCGGTGTGGATGCTCTCGCCGACGCGGAACGACACCGTGGTCCCGAGCAGCCGGACGGTCTGCGGCTTGCGCGCGACCAGATGCATCTCGATGCGGTGCTGCTCGCGATTGTAGATGGCGCGGTGGACGAAGGCGGACAGGTCGAAATTGCCGCCGAGCTCGCGGTTGATCCGCAGCAGCAGATTGAGATTGAAGCGCGCGGTCACGCCAGCCGCATCATTATAGGCGGCATGCAACACGCGCTCGTCCTTCTCCAGGTCGACGCCGACGATCATCAGCGCGCCGGCGCCCAGGATCTCGCGCGCCGACCGCAGGAAGCGGCAGGCCTCGTGCGGCTCGAAATTGCCGATCGTCGATCCCGGAAAGAAGCCCACCTTCGGCTTGCCTTCGATCGCCTCGGGCAGCTTGAACGCCGTGGTGAAGTCGGCAATGACCGGATGGACCGCGAGATCAGGGAAATCGCGGCGAAGGCTGTCGGCCTGCGCAGTGAGGAAATCGCCGGAGATGTCGACCGGCACATAAGCCGCAAAGCGGCAGCTCTCCAGCAGCAGACGGACCTTGGTCGTGGCGCCGGCGCCGAACTCGATCAGCGCGGCATCGTCGGGAATGATGGCCGCGATCTCGGCGCCGCGGTCTCGGAGAATGCCGAGCTCGGTCCGCGTCGGATAGTATTCCGGCAGCCGCGTGATCTGCTCGAATAGATCCGATCCGGCCGCGTCATAGAAGTACTTCGGCGACAGCTGCTTGGGCTGCTTGCTGAGGCCGGCGACGGCATCCTGCGCGAAGGCCGACGTCTTGTCGTCGGGCAGATGGGCATCGACCAGCGCGTTGACGTGCACGTTCATGATACTCTCCTGGACGCGCAAGAGGCGCGGTGATCGGCGAAAGATGTGGCGGGGCTCTCAGGCGTAATCGGCCAGCCTCAGCCCCGTGAATTGCCAGCGGTGATGCGGATAAAAGAAATTGCGATAGCTGACGCGGCTGTGCCCTTCCGGCGTCGCCAGCGATGAGCCGCGCAACACCAGTTGGTTGACCATGAACTTGCCGTTGTACTCGCCGAGCGCGCCCTCGATCGGGCAATAGCCGGGATAGGGGCTGTAGGCGCTGCGCGTCCACTGCCAGACAATGCCGAAGGCGTCGTTGAGCTGCCCGCCGCGTGCGGCGACCTCCCATTCCATTTCGGTCGGCAGGTGCTGGCCGCGCCAGCGCGCGAACGCATCGGCTTCGTAGTAGCTGACATGGCAGACCGGGGCGTCCGGATCGACCGGCTGCAGCCCGCCGAGCGTCATCACGCGCCACTCGCCCTCGACCTTGTACCAGTGCCCGGGCGCCTGCCAGCCTTCGCGGCTCGCAGCGGCGAAGCCGTCCATCAGCCAGAGCGTGGCGGTCTGATAACCACCGGCATCCATGAAGGCGAGCCACTCGGCATTGGTGACGAGGTTGCGTGCCAGCTTCACTGGCCCGACCAGCGCCCGATGCGCCGGCCGCTCATTGTCGAAATGGTAGCCGTCGCCGGCATGGCCGACGGTGTGGATGCCCTCGGGAAGGCTGATCCAATCATCGCCGCTGCCGGCCGGGACGGGGAAGCGCCATGAGGGATCATAGGCCGGCGCCGTCGGATTCTGCGCAAAGGCATGCAGGATGTCCGTCAGCATCAACTCCTGATGCTGCTGCTCGTGATTGAGTCCGACCTCGATGAGCGGCGCCACGGCCTCCAAGGTCGCTGCGTCGGCCCGGTTCAAAAAGTCGACCATCGCCGCGTCGACATGGCGGCGGTAGATTGTGATGTCGGCCGCTCCCGGGCGGGTGATCAGACCGCGCTCGCCCCGCGTGTGGCGGGGGCCGGCGCTGACGTAATAGGAATTGAACAGGAAGGCATAGTCCGGGTGAAACGGCGTGTAGCCCCGGCAATGCGCGCCCAGCACGAATTGCTCGAAGAACCACGTGGTATGGGCGCGATGCCATTTCGCCGGGCTGGCGTCCGGCATCGACTGGATGACCTGATCCTCCGGGCTCAGCGGTGCTGCGCGCCGTTCGGTCTCGCCCCGGACGGCCAGAAAGGCCTCGATCAGGCTGCCGGCGCGGGGGCCGGAGCTCTGGGTCTCAAGGTCGGCGGGGACGGGAAGCGAGGCTGTGGCGGAGGCTGAACTGGTCACGCGGGTCTCCGTTTGCGTGGAGAGAACGATTTTCGACGGAACAAGTTCCTTCGGGCAGTTCGTCCTAGATGGGGGCTCGGTTACGGGATGAAACCCTCGCCGGGTGATTATATTGCCGTCATCAGCCCATGGCCTGCGCGGGGGCCTGCCTTGCGGGCCGATCCTTGGCATTTTACTTTGGCAGACCAACGGTTTGCGCTACATATAGCGGGAGTGATGGTCGGCCGCGGCCGAAATCGGCCCGACGCGACCGGAGCGGCACCGAGCCCCAGGCGTTCCTTGAGGCGCCCTAGAGGAAGCGAAGATGAGCATCGAGCAATTCATTGACAACGAAGTGAAGTCGAACGACGTCGTCCTGTTCATGAAGGGGACGCCGCAGTTTCCGCAGTGCGGATTTTCCGGCCAGGTCGTGCAGATCCTCGATCATGTCGGCGTCGGCTATAAGGGCCTGAACGTCCTGGAATCGGCCGAGCTGCGCAACGGCATCAAGACGTTCTCCAACTGGCCGACGATCCCGCAGCTGTATGTGAAGGGCGAATTCGTCGGCGGCTGCGACATCGTGCGTGAGATGTTCCAGAGCGGCGAGCTGCAGCAGCTGTTCACCGACAAGGGCATCCCGGTCGGCACGGCGGCCTCGGCCTGAGCTACCCCGTCCGCACCATCGGCGCGACCCGCTTCGAGGTCGTCACCGCCGACATCACCAAGCTCGGCGTTGACGCCATCGTCAACGCCGCGAACTCGTCTTTGCTCGGCGGTGGCGGCGTCGACGGCGCGATCCACCGCGCCGCCGGTCCGGATCTCGTCATGGAGTGCCGCATGCTCCATGGCTGCAAGACCGGCGAGGCCAAGATCACCAAGGGTTATCGCCTGCCGGCGCGCCACGTAATCCACACCGTGGGTCCGGTGTGGCAGGGCGGCGAGCGCGGCGAGCCGGAGCTGCTCGCCTCGTGCTATCGCCGCTCGATTGAGCTGTGCCACAAGCACCGTCTGGACTCCGTCGCCTTTCCCGCGATCTCGACCGGAATCTTTCGGTTTCCCGCCGATCGCGCCGCGTCCATTGCGGTCGCGACCTCCATCGCGGCCATCAGCGAGCAGACCTCGCTGTCGCAGATCGTGTTCTGCTGCTTCTCGGAGGCGAGTGCCGAGCTGCATGATGATGCGTTGAGCCGGGCCATCGAGAGCTGCGCTCGCGCAGGATCGCCGCGATAAGCAGCCGTCCTGCGGGTCGCAGCCCGCTCCAGTCCTCGTGCCATGATCCTCATGCGCCGCGGACGATCTCCCTGACATGGCCGATCGTCTCCTCGATCATCGCGGCTGACACATCGAGATGCGTGCAGGCGCGGATGCGGCCGTCCATCATGGCGAGCAGCACGCCGCGCTTGCGCAGCTCGCTCACCATCTTGTCGCCGGGGACGCCGGCGCCGTCGGGCTTGAAGAACACCAGATTGGTCTCGGGCTCTTGCACCTCAATGCCCTGGATCTGCGACAGCCCGCGCGCCAGCGCGCGCGCATTTGCGTGATCCTCCGCCAGTCGGTCGACGTGATGATCGAGCGCGTAGATGCAGGCGGCCGCGACCACGCCGGCCTGGCGCATCGCGCCGCCGAGCCGCTGCTTCCAGCGCCAGACCTCGTCGATGAAGGCCGCGCTGCCGGCGAGGACGCCGCCGATCGGCGCGCCCAGGCCCTTGGAGAAATCGATCCAGGCGGAGTCCCAGCCCGCGGTCATGTCGGCGGCCGAAATGCCCGTGGCGACGGTGGCATTGAGCAGCCGCGCGCCATCCATATGCGTCGCCATGCCCTGCGCCTTCGCGATCTCCACGATCTCGTCCAGCGCGGCCTTCTTCCAGATCGTGCCGCCGCCGATATTGGCGGTCTGCTCGACGCTGACCACGGTCTGCGGCGGCTGATAGCGCGAGCGCGGATGCAGCGCGGCGCGGAACGTCTCCGGCGTGAACTGCCCGTCAGGTCCCTTGAGCTGCGTCACCTGAAAACCGCCGATTGCGGCATGCGCGCCGCCCTCGCGCGAGATGATATGTGCGGTCTCGTGCGCCAGGATCTCGTCGCCGGGCCGGCAATGCACCAGGGTCGCCGCGACGTTGCACATCGTGCCCGACGGCATCAGCACCGCGGCCTCCTTGCCGAGCAGCGCGGCAACGCGGGCAGTCAGTTCGTGCACGGTCGGATCGTCGCCGATCTGCTCGTCGCCGACCTCGGCTCGCGCGATCGCCTCGCGCATCGCGGGAGTCGGGCGCGTCTGCGTATCCGACAACAAATTGACGCGCACGGGCGGCGCCTTGGAATCGCGCGGGGGCGGGGTGTAATACATCGGCAGTCCTCGTTCGGCTTTCACCTCACGACCTTACCCAACTCGCACCGCTCCCGCAAAACGCGCCTCCCTCCTGATCACGCCGCGAGCCAGATATCCGGCCGCAGCGGCCTCGAGATATCGATCGGCCGGGTCACCAGAAGCGGCGCTTCCGAACAATCGAACACCCAGGACTCCAGTGGGCTGCGCCGCGAGGGCGAAAGAAGCAGCGAGGCGCCCGGGCGCTGCCGCTTGATGTTCCAGCCCATGTCCACGGCGGCCCAGCCGACCAGCATGGTGTGCCAGTCGTCGGCCGGTTCGGGAGAAGTGTCGAAACAATGGAGAAGCTCGAGCGCGAATGGATCGTAGCCGAGCTGTGCGTCGGCAAAGGTGAGCCCGGTGCCGAGATGGCGGATCACATGGGCGGTCGCGTCGGACTGGACGTGCCAGCAGGAGCGTTCAAGAAGGTCGAAGACAGTCGACGGATAGAGGCCGTCATTGAATCGGTAGCGGATTCCCGAGGGACGCGCGCGTAGTGGAGATGCGTGGAGGGGCGGCGGCCGCAACGGCGGCACAGTTGGAGCGCCGACCGCATCGGTCGGCAACGCACCGAAGATGATATTGCGCCTGTTGAACTCCATGGCGAACGCCCCGCTACTTTACAACTGCGGACAGTGAATCACGGGATCGACACGCTGTCAGCCCAGCTGGGGCGAATTCGAGGCAAGTGTGGCATTCGGGAATCGGTTCGCATGATCCGAAATCCAAAAACGGAGGCCCAAAAGACAAAGGCCCCGGCGCATGCCAGGGCCTTCGGATTATCAGATGTGGGCGGAGCGGCGCTCCGTCAAGATCAGCGCGAGTAGAACTCGACGATCAGATGCGGCTCCATCTGCACCGCGAACGGTACGTCTGACAGCGCCGGGATGCGGATGAACTTCGCGGTCATCTTGGAGTGATCGGCCTCGATGTAGTCGGGCACGTCGCGCTCGGCGAGCTGGGTGGCTTCCAGCACGATGGCGAGCTGCTTGGAGGCTTCCTTGACCTCGATCACGTCGCCCGGCTTCACCTGGTAGCTCGCGATGTTGACCTTGCGGCCGTTCACCTTGATGTGGCCGTGGTTGATGAACTGGCGCGCGGCGAACATGGTCGAGACGAGCTTGGCGCGGAACACCACGGTGTCGAGACGGCGCTCGAGCAGGCCGATCAGGTTCTCGCCGGTGTCGCCCTTGAGACGGCCGGCCTCGACATAGATGCCGTGGAACTGGCGCTCGGAGATGTTGGCGTAGTAGCCCTTCAGCTTCTGCTTGGCGCGCAGCTGCACGCCGAAGTCGGAGAGCTTGCCCTTGCGGCGCTGGCCGTGCTGGCCGGGGCCGTATTCGCGGCGGTTGACGGGGCTCTTCGGGCGGCCCCAAATGTTCTGGCCCATGCGGCGATCGATCTTGTACTTCGCCTCACTGCGCTTAGTCATCGCGTCCTCTTAAAATCTTTCGTTCGGGTTTGAGGAAACGCGCCCTCCTGTGTGTCCGGGAAGCCCGGTCCACCGACAGGCCGGTCCCCAAAGCGTGAGGGGACGAAGCCACGGGTCGCGAAACGCAACGCGGGCCGAAAGCGGCCCGCGAGCAGGGCGGTTCTTAAGGGAGAAACCGCTGACTTGTCAAACCTTAACCGCCGATCTTGCCGGGAAATCACCCCTGCGGCCCCCCGAGGGCGGTGATTTTCGGCCGTTTCGGCCCGCATGCCTGGTCGGCGCGGTCCGGAATCGGGCCAGCCCTCAGCTCGGCTGCGATCTCGCCGTTCAGCACCTGCTCGAGGCGGAGCGCGGTCCTGGCGATCATGGCCCCGTCGGTCACCCGGTGATCCCACCGGATCAGGAGGCGCATGGTCTGGTCGGGCCGGACGACGTCATAATTGACGATGAACGGCCCCGGGCTCAGCGCCAGCAACTGGCCGCCGCCGCAGGCGGCGACGCTGGTCACCGAGAAATTGCCGAACCAGTTTGCGCGCTGCCGGCCGAAGCTGAGGCCGACCCACCAGGCGAACCGCCGCAGCGGGAGGGGTAACCGGGTCGCCCGCATGATCTTGCGGAACATCGGGACGTCCTCGACCGGCGCCTCCTTGCCCTGCCGGATCACCGCGTCGATCTCGTCCAGGGTCATGGTCTCCGGCCCGGACACGCGCTGCGGCAGCACGCAATCCTCGCCATGTTCGACCCGGGCGATGGTCACGGTCGCGACGCTGCGCGGCAGCTCGTAGAAGCAGGGCCACGGCCATCTGACATAGAGCGTGCGCAGCACCGGCTCGTCGCGCGCGATGAGCGCAAACGCCTTCACGAACAGCGCCGCGAAGCCGGGCGGCCGATCGACGGCAGCGCGGGCGTCGAGCAGCGGTCCGAGCTGGAGCGTGCGTTCCAGCGACACGAACGGCACGTCACGCGAGGCGTGCATCAGATCGATGATCAGACGGCGGTGCAGCGAAATCGGCCTGGTGTGTCCGCGCATCCTGAACCCGTCACTCCCGCTCGTTCTGCTTGGCCCCGTCGCCGGCGGCGGCTGCTGTTACCACCGCCGGCCGGGCCAGGGAAGTGCGGCTCTAGAGCATGATGCGATGACGTGGAAACGCGTCATCCCAAATCGCCGACGCCCCGACGACGACGATGGCAGGCGCCGCGATCTCAGTCTCACCCTCCCCTGGAGGGGGAGGGTCGGCTCAGATGCGCGAAGCGCAGGTGAGCCGGGGTGGGGTGATCTCTCCACTGGCACCGGTTTTCGCGGCTTCACCCCACCCCGCTCGCCCGCTTCGCGCGCGAGCGACCCTCCCCCTCCAGGGGAGGGTGACAGCTGAGCTGACCTCGAAGCTGCGCGCTGCAGCATCAGAAAGACCCCCTCTAGGGCGCCGGCGACGCCAGCGGCTTGGTCTTGTCGACCACGTAGACGCCGAGCACCTTCAGGCCCTTGTCGCCATGAACCTTGGCGTCATGAACGACGCCGGCCGGGATCTGGAACGAGTCGCCAGGTTTCAGGTGCCGGTCGGGCTGTCCCTCGACGATCAGCTCGGCCTCGCCCTCCAGGATGTAGGCCGTCTCCACGCCGGGGTGGGTATGGCGGCCCGCGGCGCCGCCGGCCGGGGACCTCGGCGAGTGCCTGCACGATGGTATGTCCGTCCGGAAAATCGGTCTTGTTCAGCAAGGTCCGCTTGATCGCCGGCTGCTGCGCCAGCGCGGCGCCGAGTCCGAGCACGGCCAGCGACAGGCCGAAAATCGTCTTCTTCATCATGGTCTTCTCCCCCAATGTTGTTTTTCGTTCGGAACGTGAGGTCCGGGCATCCGCACGGGCTCAGCGTTTGATCCCTTCAAAACTGGCGGCAATCCCGCGCTGGAACAAGGACCAGTCGAAGCCGAGCGCCAGCGCGAGGTAGCCGCGCTCGATCATGGCATTGGCCTGCTCGGCCGAGCGCGCCGCGCCGCCGATCGGCACGCCGGATTTGAGGATGCCGGCCTCCGCGCGGGCAATCAGCGATTTCACCAGGGGATCATCGAGTTGCCCGCGCTTGTTGATCGAGGTCGCGAGATCGCCGGGGCCGATCACAGCGATGTCGATGCCCGGCGTTGCCATGATCTCGTCGATGCGCTCGACCGCCTCGACATGCTCGATCGTCACCATGCAGATCATGTCGTCGTCGGCGGTCGCCATGTAGTCGGCCATCGACACGTTCCAGTGGAACGGTGCATGGAACGGACCCCAGAGCCGGTCGCCGCGGGGCGGATAGCGCACGCTGCGCACCGCCTTCTCGGCCTCCGCGCGGCTCGAGATCATCGGGAAGTTGATGCCGAGCGCGCCCAAGTCCATCGGCGCCTTCGCGAGGTGCGGCTCGTTGGCGGCGATGCGCACCAGCGGCACGCAGGGCGTGCCTGCGGTCGCCGTGATCATCGCATGCGCGTTGGAGAGATCGATCGGTCCGTGCTCGAGGTCGATGATGATCCAGTCGAGCTGCTGCGCCATGATGCGCACGGTCTGGATGCTCGGGATCGTCGCGATGGCGCCGAAGGTCGGCCGCTTGTCGCGCCAGGCCTGCTTCAGGCGGTTCAGCGGTTTGGGGGACGCGGACATCGGACGTCTCCGTCAGGCCGGCACGCGGCCGCCGAAAAACGGCGTGAGCGCCTGGCTGAGTTGATGCGGCTTTTGCGAGGTGAAGAGCATGGTGGCTCCGGCGTCATCGACGTTCGCCGTGGGCGGGCCGAGCAGGTCGACCACGCGGCGCGCGATCGCCGGCGCCGGGTCGATCCAGGCGACGGGCCAGGGCGCGAGCCTTTGCAGCCGGTCGAGCAGCAGCGGATAATGGGTGCAGGCGAGCACCACCGTGTCGGTGCGGGCGCCGGGGGCATCGGCATCGCCGGTGAAGCAGGGGGCTATCTCGGCTGCGATCGCGTTATCGCTGACGGCGGTTCCGCTGAGCGCTGCTTCCGCGAGCGAGGCCAGCTCCGGCGAGCCGACCAGCGTCACGGCGCAGCCCTGCGCGAAGTCGCGGATCAGCGCGTGGGTGTATTCGCGCTGCACGGTGGCTTTGGTGCCGAGCACGGAGACGCGCTTGGTCTTGGACTGCGCGCAGGCCGGCTTGATCGCCGGCACGGTGCCGACGAAGGGCGTGGTGTAGGCCGCGCGCAGCGGCGCCAAGGTTTGCACCGAGGCGGTGTTGCAGGCGATCACGATCAGGTCGGGCCGGTGCGCTGTGATCAGCTCGCCCATCAGCGGCACCACGCGGGCGATCAGCGCCGCTTCGCTATGATGGCCGTAAGGAAAGAAAGCGTCGTCGGCGACATAGATGTAGTGCGCGTCGGGCCGCGCCCGCACCACCTCGCGCAACACGCTGAGGCCGCCGAGGCCGGAGTCGAACACGAGAATCGTCGGGCGGTTTGTCACGAGGCGAGTGTACCGGATCGGGAAGGGCGGTTCAGTGGGTTTTTCTGCGGGATTGGGCGGGAGTAGGGCGTCTCGGTGTGTTCCGGTGGCGGAGGTGAAGGTTCAAACCTACCAATGGGAGCCACTGCCGTTGCCACACATTCAGTGTCATCCCGGCGAACGCCGGGATCCATAACCACCGGCGGATATTGGTGCAAAGGCTGGCAGCTCCGGCGTGCCTCATACAACCGCCGCGGAGTCTGGGTCCCGGGTCGGCGCCGCGCCGCCGCTGTCGCGTCGTCGCGGCTTGCCCGGGACGACGAGGGAGTGTGTCGACACAGCATCTCATCCTCGCACCCGCTGTCGCGTCCGAGTCTTGCTCGTCTCATCGCCTCTCGACAATGAGGGCGCGGGGAAGGCCGGGTGCCGGTCGCACCCATGGCCCGCCTGCAACAAAAAAGCAGGCGGCAGTCACCACAGGTACGGGCCGGATCATCCGGCCTTCCCCGCGCGATGGCTCTACGGCTTATACGTGATCTCCCCGGGGACCGGCTTTTGACCCCGTCGCCTTGCGCGCTCGTCCAATTTGCGACGCAGACTTGGTCTCAGCACCGGGAGACCAGGACCACACGATTTCGCCGTGCGCATCGGATCGTTCGTCGGCATGATCGCTCACGCTGCAACCCGACACGCCCACCGCATCCCGCACTCCACGCTCGTGACGATCGCGATGCGCCCCTCAAGTGAGGCGGGATGGGACGTAACATAGCATGTGTTTCTGAAAAACGGAAGGGAAAAATTCGGATTTTGCGTCGCGCCGAGCAGGTTCTCTTCGGCGCGATCCCACTTCCGGAAACATTAGTATTGACTAATTCATTAGCGAGCGCTATTTCTTCTGCATGATCGAGGCAGAAACCGTCACGTCCGTCATGCGCGCGCTCGCCGACCCCACACGCCGGGCCGTGTTCGAGCGCATCGTCGACGCGGACGAGATCACCGTCGTCGAACTGACCCGCGGCAGCAGCGTCACGCAGGGCGCCATCTCGCAGCATCTGAAAGCGCTGAAGCAGGCCGGCCTGGTCTGCGAGCGGCCCGAGGGACGCAAGGTCTACTACCGCGCCGACCCCCGCGGCCTGGCGCCGCTGGCCGACTGGATGAACCATTACGGCGCGTTCTGGCGCGACCGCTTCGCCGATCTGAGGAAACTGCTGAAGGACATCGATCCATGAATCAAAACGTGAAGCCGGACACGCACGCCATCGTGGTGGAGGAGGTCTTTCCGCATGCGCCTGAGGTCATCTGGAAGGTGCTGACCAATGGCGACCTGATCGGCCGCTGGCTGATGGCGCCCACGGGGTTCGAGGCCGTGGTGGGCACACGCTTCACCTTCCAGACCACGCCGGCCGGCGAATGGGACGGCACCATTCATTGCGAGGTGCGGGAGGTCGTGCCGAACGAGCGGCTGTCCTATGCGTGGACAGGCGGCCACGCGAGCAATGTCGGCTACGGCGCGCGGTTGGAGACCGTGGTCACTTTCAGCCTTGCGAAAGCGGACAAGGGCACGCGCCTGCGCCTCGTCCATTCCGGCTTCGTGCTGCCGGCCAACGAGACCGCGTATCGCAAGATGGGCGAGGGCTGGAAGACGGTGGTCAAGAAGCTCGATCAACTCGTGACGGACGAGACATCGCTGCAGCGGCCGCATTGACGCACACGGAGAACCACCATGACCAACGTCTATGCCGGCGGCTGCGCCTGCGGCGCGGTGCGCTACGAAATCAAGGGTGAGCCCGCGGTGATGCTGGACTGCCAGTGCCGGCAATGCCAGCGCGACAGCGGCACCGGGCATCAATCGCACCTCACCTTCGTCGCGGCGGAGGTGAAGGTCGATGGCGAGGTGTCACACTGGGAGACGACCGGCGACGGCGGCACCGTGAAGCGGCGCGCGTTCTGTCCGACCTGCGGCTCGTCGATGCACATGACGTTTCCGGCGATGCCGGACGTGTTCATCGTGACTCCGGCGAGCCTCGACGATCCCAGCCGCTATCGGCCGCAACTGCTGTCCTGGACTGCGGCCGGATACGCCTGGGATCACCTCGACCCGGCGTTGCCGACCTTCGACAAGATGCCGCCGCGGTGAGTGGGGCGCCGCGGTGACAGTGCGGGCTGTCCCCTTATCTGATGAGGACCCCCCTCACCGAAATCTCCGAACCACAGACCCAAAGCGCTCGCGCGGGCGTTTATGCTCCGGGACCGGAGACGATGTCTTGGAGATTCGCATGGCGCCAGAGCCTGCACGATCGACCGTCTACTACGACGGCTCTTGTCCGCTTTGCCGGGCGGAGATCGGTTACTACAGCCGCACCGATCAGGCCGGCGCGCTGTGCTTCGTCGACGTCTCCAAAGCCGATGCTGAGACACCGGACGAACTGACCCAGCAGCAGGCGATGGCGCGGTTTCACGTGCGCGCCGCCGACGGGCGGCTGCTCTCGGGCGCCGCGGCCTTCGTTGAGGTCTGGCGCCGCCTGCCACGCTGGCGTTGGGCGGCGCGGGTGGCCTCGCTGCCGGGCGTGCTGACCATCCTGGAGCTGGGCTACCGGCTGTTTCTTCGCGCTCGTCCGTTCATCTCCCGCAGCATCGGGCGTATCCTGACGAGCAAAGCTGCGGCTGAAACGCAGAAGGACGGCGCAGCCTGACGCAGCGTCCGGCCCGGTCGACGAACGCTGGTGGTGCGATGTCACGAGTCCTGAACTGGTTCTTCCGCAATCGCGCAACCGGGGAGATCACGATCGCGCAGATGCCGAACCCGGCGCTGTGGATCGTGCTGGTCGGCAGCGTGGTGGGCTGGGTCTGGCATCCTCCGGGACAGATGGGCGCCAATCTGGAGTGCCTGGTCAAGGCCAGTCTGGTCGTCTGGGCCGTCGACGAGATCGCACGCGGCGCCAATCCCTGGCGGCGCTGCCTCGGGGCAGCGGTGCTGATCTATCTCGTTGCGAGCACGGCTTGACGCTTCCTTACGCTGGAAGCGTCGTGAGATGGTATCATCGTCACCGCCTCACTCTCCTTGAAATCCCTACGCGATCCGCGTACGTTTGATCCTGAAGACGTCACCATCGAAGTCACCAACGTCGATCACGACGTCATGTTGGTCGAGCTTCACACGCCCCTGGGAATTGTATCGATCCTTGGCAGCGTCACTCTGACGGGACGTGTTCTCCATATCCGTCGCGCTCACATCGACGGATTGTCGCCGGGAGCGCTCGGCCGTCGCGGATTGAATGCGATCGGTCGCAAACTGCTGGATGAGGCCGATGCCGACCAAGTTATCATTGAAGGAGGCACTCGCACGACAGGCCTTTTCAAAGGCCGGAGACCGCGGACCATCCGGTTTCCCCGCCCACAGGATCCTCCTGGAGGCGACTGATCTGTCTCGTCCAGTCGAGCTGGCGAAAACGCTGGTCCGTTTCGGACTGAGTCTCAAGCGCGCCCATGGTGCCATCGACCGGCTTGCGTCCGGAGAACGGGTTGCCGTCGAGGTCAAGGCCGACGATGTCGAGCAGATGATCGGCGAGCTTACGTCATTCGGCTTGAACTGTTCCGTCGCTCACATCGGAGCCGTCGATGTCAAGCAGATCCGTGAGCGGCAACAGCTGTCACAGACGGAGTTCGCTCTGCTCTATGGGCTCGACGAGCGCACGCTGCAGAACTGGGAGCAGCACCGCAACGAACCCGATGCACCTGCGCGCATCTTGCTGAATATGATCGAGACGCATCCCGAGCTCGTGGTGGATGCCGTCTACGATCGGATGAAGACCGACGGCGACCCTGCCTGAGGAAGGTCGACGTCGCATGGCACGGCCTGACCGCGCCCGGCGCCTCAGTCCTCGTCGTGCTCGGCTTCGTCGAGTTCCTCCAGCTCCTCGCTCGCGTGGTCGATCACGTCGATGGCTTGCTGGACCTCGATGAGGCTCTTGACCGCAGTTTCCGTCTCGCCCTTCTTGTAGCCGGCCGCAACGGCCTTGGCCAAATTCAGGCGCAGTTCGACCAGCACATTGCGCGCGGTCAGGAAGATTTCGAGGTCGTTGTCGGCCATGGTGCTCCTCGTCAAGGCTGTCCGTTCGATTGGTAGCCGCGGCGTATGGCGGGCATATGTCGGATCGGGCGTAAATGGGCATGACGCCGTCGTGTTTCGCGCCGTGCCGTCGCGCGGGTCATGATGCGATGCCGATCGAGGTCCTCACCGCTGCGACGCCAGCTCCCGCAGCCGCGCGTGTCGCGCCAGCGCGTGGGCAATCAGCTCGTCTATCAGCTCCGGCTGGGGCAGGCCGGTGGCTTCCCACATCTTCGGGTACATGCTGATGTTGGTGAAGCCGGGCAGGGTGTTCACCTCGTTGAAATAGATCTCCTCGCCGCGGACGAAGAAGTCGACGCGCGCGAGGCTCTCGCAGCAGAGCACGCTGAACACCTGTGTCGCCATCTTGCGGAGGCGGGCGGCGAGGGCGGGCTCGACCTGCGCCGGGACGTGCAGCGAGGCGCCGGAGGCGTCGGTGTATTTGGCGTCGTAGGAGTAGAAGCCGTGGCTGCCGGCGGGCACGATCTCGCCGAGCTCTGAGGCTTTGACCGCGCCGTCGGCATGCTCCAGCACGGCGCATTCGATCTCGCGCACCGGCGAGATGCAACGCTCGATCAGAATCTTGCGGTCGAAGCGCAGCGCAAGCTTGCAGGCGGCATCGAATTCATCCGCGTTACGCGCCTTGGAGATGCCGACGGAGGAGCCGAGATTGGCCGGCTTGACGAACAGCTCGGACGCGCCGACGGCGGCGACCGCTGCTTCGTAGCTCACGAGCGATGCAGCCGTCATCGTGACGAACGGCACGATCGGCAGGCCGGCATCGCGCAGCAGCCGCTTGGCGACGTCCTTGTCCATCGCCGCCGCCGATCCCATCACGCGCCCGCCGACATAGGCGACATCGGCCAGCTCCAGCGCGCCCTGCACGGTGCCGTCCTCGCCGTTGGGGCCATGCAGCACCGGGAAGATCACGTCGAAGGTGAGCTCCTGGGGGACGCCATCTCCGAGCACCAGCGCACGGCCCTGGCCGGCGGGCAGCAGCACGATCTGCGGTCCATCGGCTGATACGGTGAGCGCCGGGCTCGTCGCAGCATTGGCTGCATCGGCGAGCATCCAGCGGCCGTCCGGCGTAATGCCGATCAGCGTGACGGCGTAGCGGGTCGCATCGAGCGAGCGGAAGATGTTGGCGGCGGAGGCGCGGGAGACGTCATGCTCCGCCGAGCGTCCCCCGAACAGAATCGCCACGCGGATCTTCTTGTCGGTCATCGTTGGTCACCAGCTTCAGCCTTTGCGGTGCGTGACCGTACAGCGAGAGCTCCACCCGTCGCAATCGCGTTCACCGCGATTGCATCTCGCCATCGGAGCACAGCAGCGTGGTGCCGCCGGCATGCATGCAGCTGCGATACAGCGGCGGCTCGACGAAGCGGCCGGACCAGATGCCGCGGCCGGCACGGCGCGCGGCGAGCTGGTCGGCCGCATAGGCGCCGTGCGAATATTGCGGCTCTTCCAGCGCGAGACCGCGCGACACCATGAACTGGCCGAGATCGGCGCCGCCGGCAGCGCAGCGCGCGACGATGCGGCCGTAGCGATCCCCCTCGATCGGGCGACAGCGTATGAGCTTGCCGCGCGCAAAGGCATCGAGCGTGTTGGCGGCCAGCGCGCCGCAGCGATAGGGCTTGCGATCGCGGCCGCGGCAGAGCTGCGCGCTCTCCGGCGCATCGATGCCCCACAGACGGATGCGCTCGCCATGGACATCCAGCGTGTCGCCATCGACGATGCTGGCGCGGCCGATGAGATCAGCCGCAGTCGCGGGCTGAGTGGCCATGACGGCAAGCAACATGCAGCAGAGGCGAAGGGGGATGGATCGCAAGATCGGCACCTGTGGCAGAGAAGGGATGAGCGTTGGCTGGCGCGAATCGCTCGCGGATCATCCTGCCTTATAGCGATGCCGAGTCGTGCGATTGTGTGGCTGACGCGCTTGAGGCCCGCGACGGGGAGGCGACCGCCGTGTTCCACGCAACAGTGCCGAGATCGCTCAGCTGATGCTCGACTGCTTCGCGCGCGCGGCGCGCTCGACGTCCGCAGCGAGGTTGCTCAGATGCTCGGCGAGGCGCGCGAACAATTCGCGCTTGTCGCGGTCGGTGGCGAGATCGCGGATGACGGCGCATTCGGCCGCGTCGGCCCGCAGCTTGTCGGGCTGGGTCATCAACTCTGACATCTTTCGCTTCCCTGCCGCGCCGGCAGGTTTCGAAACGACGGTGGCTCGACATTGTTCCGCGCCGCGCAGAGATTTTTCGATCGGCGTGTACGTGGCCCGATCCGAATACCTCTGAATGACTCTGCTGTTCGCTGAGCCGAGCAACTCGCCACGCAGCGCACAGCGAGCATCGCCGCGCAGCCGAAGCCGCAGCGTTCAGCGATTGCGTCGGCTCAGCTTCCGGTCCGGACCGTTCTCGGCGCCAGATAGGGGCGCGCGAACAGATACAGCCCGGTGCCCAGGAGCACGATCAGCGGGATCAAGGCCAGCAGGCCGATCCAGAACGCCGGCTGCGTCTGCGTCATCGCCACGATGTTGACGATGACGCCGAGCGTGAAGGCGATCGACACCCAGCGATGAATTTGACGGATCGTGTTGCTCCAGTTCATCTGCTCCTCCCCATGATGATGTGGCACAGACCGCTGCGGCTCAGTCGAGCCGCGCCAGCGTCTGCTCCAGGCGCTCGAAGAATTTCGGCCAGCCGTAGCGTGCGCCCTGATAGGCGCGGGTCTGGTCGGCGGCGAAGCCGGTCTGCTCCATGCGCAGATGTGTTCCGGTCGCGGTCGGCGTCAGCGTCCAGGTCACGACGCTGTCGAGGCCGAGCGCCGCCCAGCTGTAGGACAGCGTCCTGTTCGGCTCGATGGCCATGACCTGGCAGTCGACGACGCCCCAATCGGCGTTCAGCTTGAAGCGATGATCGACCGCCGGCACGAAGTCGTTGGCCATCAGCCACTCCGCGATCAGATGCGGCTGCGTCAGCGCGCGCCAGAGCTTTTCGGGCGGATGCGCGAACTCGCGCTCGACGATGACGGTGCGGGTCTCCGGCGCGGCTGAGGTCATTGATCCATCCTGTTGAGCAGAGTTTCCAGCTCGTCGAACCGGCTCTCCCAGAACGCGGCCATGCGGCTGGTCCAGTCGAGCAGGGGCGCCAGCGCCTTCGGCTGCGCGCGATAATGCGTCAGGCGGCCTTCATGCCGCTCGCGCACCAGGCCCGCCTGCTTGAGCAGACCGAGATGCTTCGACACCGCCGGCTGCGACACGCCGGCCTTGGCCGTCAGCGCGCCGACGGTCTGCTCGCCATGACGGCACAGCCCCTCGAAGATCGCGCGCCGCGTCGGATCGGCAAGCGTACGGAACAGCAGGTCGGGAGAGCGGGCCATTCAATCCATAACTCGGTGGTTATGGGTCTATCCATAACCATACGGTGATGGATTGGCAAGGGAGGGTCCTGCTGATCCAGCCTTTGGGAACGACTGTTCGGCCCCGCGCGGTGATTAGCCCCTCGGCCTCGTGCGTGATCCGGACGGAAGCGCCGTCCGGATCATTTGTCGTGGCGAGCGGATCAGGGCGTCAACGTCCACTGCTGCGATCCGGCGGCCGAGGCGGTTGCGGTCAGCAGCTGATTGCCGAGCGAGGTGCCGTTCTGGCTCATCACCTCGACCGGATAGCTGCGCACCGCGATCGTGCCGGCGGCCGCATCATAGCGGAAGCGCTGGTTGTTGTTGCCGGTGCAGGTCCAGATAATCAGCTGCGCGCCGTCGCCATAGGTGCCGTTGTTGTCCAGGCAGTAGTGTGGGTCCTGCATGCTGCGGATCATGCCGGTCGTATCGTCGTAGCTCCAGGTCTGGTTGGCGGCGCCGGTGCAGTTCCACTGGATCACGGCGGTGCCGTCGGCCATGGTGCCGCCGCTGACGTCCATGCACAGCGCCGATGTGCGGTTGACGATGCGGACCGGCTGGCGCGACGGCGCCGCGCCGGTGGAGACCGGCGCGTAGACGACGCCGAGCTTGTCGATGCCGTCGCCGGAGCGGCCATGGAAGCCGGCGATTTGCCAGCCGCTCGGGGCGGCGTAGCTGGTGCAGCTCTACGTCGTCGTGCCGCCCGACAGGGTGCGGCCCGCGCTGGTGCCGAACGCGACCGAGAAGATGCGCGTGTGACCCTGGTACTGCGCGCTGCACAGATTGACCGAGGTGAGATACTCGCCGCCGCCGAGCGTCAGGCTCTGCGCCGTGCCGCCGCTGCCGCCATGGCTGTAGACATAGCCGTTCGAGAGCGTCAGCTCGACGGCATCGACCCGGTTGCCGGTGCGGATGGTCAGCTTGCTGACCACGGGATTGGCGGGCAGCGCGGAGACATCGTTGTAGCTCGTGCCGTGCGGGCCGCCGAACTGGTCGCTGAGCTTGCGGTTCGATGCCGTCGCGTAGCTCCAGTCGACCTCGACGGGGTGATGATCGGACAGCTGCGCGCCGCTCGCATCCAGCGCATCCTGGCGGTCGACATAACCAGTCGCCTGCAGGTTCAGGAAGCCGTTGCTGCGCCACAGCACCTTGTCGACGATCTCGCAATCCGGCCGGGCCGTCTGCGTATCGCCGCAGACCAGCGGATCGCCGATCGGCGGCACGCTGCCGCCACGCACCGTCTCGACCCAGGCGTCGCTGAAGCCGTGATGCAGGAACTCCCACATGTTCTGGCCGGCCCTGGTGTAGCGCGTGTTGGTGTCGCCCATCACCATGACGGCGTTGCCGGCGGAATTGGTCTCCATATAGCTCAGGATCTGGGCGACGTCGGACTCGCTGTAGGTGAGATCGGTGGCCGACGTGCCGGATTGGGCGTGCAGGTTGTAGAAGTCGAGATAGACGCCCTCGGCCAGCCGCGTGCGCACCAGCGAGAATCCCTTCGGCGTCAGCGCGTCGGAATCGGCGCGCTTGGTCCAGGTCACGCGGTCGAGATCATCGAACGTATAGGTGCTGAGCGTGTTGAGGCCGTCGCCGATTCCGGCCGTGCCGGAGGTCGGCGTGCGATAGGGGTGGTTGTCGCAGGTGTCGTACAGCGCGGCGTGCCAGAGAAAATCCTCCTGCACGTTGACGATGCCGAACTGGCGCAGATAGCAGCTGATCACGCGCGAATGCGCGTCGCTGCCGCCATTATAGGCCGTCGGCGTTTCCGCCACGTTGTAGGTCAAAGTGGTGAAGCTGCCGCTATCCGCATGCAGCGGGCTGGCCAGCAGAGCGGCGCAGCCGGCGGCGATCGCGCCGGCGATGTGGTGAAGTCTCATGGGTCGATCCCCCTCGATCTCGTTTGAAAGCGGCGGCGCGATAGCATCTGCCGCGTGTCGCCGTGATGACGGATCGATGGATGTTCTGCGCGGCACGTGTCGTGCGGACGCGCGCCAGCGCAGGTTGTCACGACTGCCGCGCCATACTCCCATCGGGGGACGCTGAGGGGACGCTGGGCTGCTAGCAATCCGATCCGACTTGCTGGAGACAACGGACATGCAGGCCCGTCAGGTTCCGCCGCGGCTCAAGCCGTTCACGTCGAAGCTATTTACTTCGAAGCCATTCGCTTCGAAGCCATTCGCTTCGAAGCAATGGCTCGGCGCCTTCATTCTCGCCTTCTTCCTGATCCTGCACATCGTCGCGATTGCGATTCTGCGAGGGGCGGACACGCCAGACCGCGCCGGCGTAAGTCCGGTTGCGACGCTCCAGAACATTGATTGACCATCACGCATTTCAATTTCATCAGACCGGAGAGTTTTCATGCCGGGGTTCGGATCATTTTTGCTACTCAGCGCCGCCGTTTTCTTCGGCGCCTTCGTCTCGGGCCTCGCCGGATTTGCCTTTTCCGCCGTGGCCGGCGCGATCCTGCTGCACAGCCTGCAACCGCTGGAGGCCGTGCCGCTGATGATGGCGTGCAGCGTCGGCGTGCAGGCCACAAACCTCTGGGCGCTTCGCAGCAGCATCCGCTGGAGGGACAGCGCCGTGCTGATCGTGGGCGGACTGCTCGGCGTACCGCTCGCGCTGTGGCTCTTGCACAACGCGGATGCGCGCCTGTTTCAGCAGGTGTTCGGCGCGACGATCGCGATCTACGCCGGCACCATGCTGTTCAAGCCCGCGCTCGGCAGCCTGCAGCCGATGAGCCGCAGCCGCACCGCGATCGTCGGTTTCGGCGGCGGTCTCATCGGCGGCCTCACCGCGATGCCCGGCGCGTTGCCGACGATCTGGTGCGAGATGCACGGCCTGCCGAAGACCGAGCAGCGCGGCCTCGTCCAGCCCTTCATCGCCGCCATCCAGCTCGCCTCGCTCGCGGTGATGCTGGCCCGGCAGGATCTGTCGTCCAAGGTGGTCATCGATCTCGCCTTGAGCATCCCGGCGCTGCTCGCCGGCACCGCGCTCGGCATCCTCGCCTTCCGCAAGGTCAACGACGCGCTGTTCAGGAAGATCATCCTGGGGATTCTGCTGGCGTCGGGGCTGCTGCTGGTGGTGTGACCGGATGATGGACGATGAGCGCTGCGGCTCTGCGACGTGAATGAGCCGCGATCTCGTTGCGCAGTCCACGACCCATCGCATTCGGCCGCTGCGATCCTCCGGAGCCGGATCCGCAAATTCGACCGCGGCCTTCAATCGTTCGTCGGGGATACGAAGATCGCCCGGATGCGCCGAGCGATCGGACCATGCGTGTTGGCCCTCGTTGGCTTTGCGCAAGCCCAGCCATCTCGTGTGGCGACATCGGCCGGTGGTTATGGATCCCGGCGTTCGCCGGGATGACGGCGGTGGTTGCGGAGGCGCTGAGCGCAGCAACGCAAGGCCGAGCGGGCCGCTCGGTCCGCAGTTGAACTGCGGCTTGAATCCTTTCGCAACTGCAAGGGCTTGGCCGGGCGATCCAAATTCCAAGTGGCGGTGCAAGGACAGGCTGTGTATAAGGCGGCGCGCCGCTGTTGGGGAACAAAGCGCGCTGATGTCGAGAGGGAGTAGAGAGCCATGACGGAGCGCTGGAGCCCGGAGAGCTGGCGGTCCAAGCCGGTGCAGCAGGTGCCTGACTATCCCGACCAGAAGGCGCTGGCCGAGGTCGAGGCGCAGCTGTCGACCTTTCCGCCGCTGGTGTTCGCCGGCGAGGCGCGCAACCTGAAGAAGGCGCTGGCGCGGGTCGCCGCCGGCGAGGCGTTCCTGCTGCAGGGCGGCGACTGCGCCGAGAGCTTTGCCGAGCACGGCGCCAACAACATTCGCGACTTCTTCCGCGTGCTGCTGCAGATGGCCGTGGTGATGACCTATGCCGGTGCGGTGCCGGTGGTGAAGGTCGGCCGCATCGCCGGCCAGTTCGCCAAGCCGCGCTCGTCGCCGACCGAGAAGATCAATGGCGTGGAGCTGCCGAGCTATCGCGGCGACATCGTCAACGACACCGCCTTCACGGCCGAAGCGCGCATCCCCAATCCGCAGCGCCAGCTCGACGCCTACCGGCAGTCGGCCGCGACCTTGAACCTGCTGCGCGCCTTCGCGACCGGCGGCTTCGCCAATCTCGGCAGCGTGCACCAATGGATGCTGGGCTTCGTCAAGGATAGCCCGCAGTCGCGGCGCTACAAGGAGCTCGCCGACCGCATTTCCGAGGCGCTCAACTTCATGCGCGCCTGCGGCCTCGATCTCGAGAGCCATCCGGAGCTGCGCGCCACCGATTTCTACACCAGCCACGAGGCGCTGCTGCTCGGCTATGAGCAGGCCTTCACCCGCGTCGACTCGACGACCGGCGACTGGTACGCGACCTCCGGCCATTTCATCTGGATCGGCGACCGCACCCGTCAGCTCGACCACGGCCATGTCGAATATTTCCGCGGCATCAAGAATCCGATCGGCCTGAAATGCGGCCCGTCGCTGAAGCCGGACGAGCTGATCAAGCTGATCGACATCCTCAACCCCGACAACGAGCCGGGCCGGCTGACCCTGATCAACCGCTTCGGCGCCGACAAGGTCGGCGATCATCTGCCGGGGCTGATCCGCGCGGTGCAGCGGGAAGGGCGCAAGGTGGTGTGGTCGTGCGATCCGATGCACGGCAACACCATCACCTCGAACTCCGGCTACAAGACACGGCCGTTCGACCGCATCATCTCCGAGGTCAGGTCGTTCTTCGCGGTGCATGCCGCCGAGGGCACCCATGCCGGCGGCATTCATCTGGAGATGACCGGCAAGGATGTCACCGAATGCATCGGCGGCGCGCGCGCGATCACCGACGAGGATCTCAACGACCGCTATCACACGGTCTGCGATCCCCGGCTGAACGCCGAGCAGTCGATCGACATGGCGTTCCTGATCGCCGAGCTGCTGAAGCAGCAGCGCGGCGGCAAGTCGTCCCCGATGCCGGCGGTCGCGGGCTTCTGATGCTGCGTCTCTGGCGCGCGACGCTCAACTCGCGCAATGGACTGGCCTTCGCGCTCCGCTCCGAGCAGGCGGTGCGCGAGGAGGTGATCGCGCTGATCCTGGCGCTGCCGCTCGCTTACGTGATCGGCGCGACGCCGATGCGCAGCGTCGAGCTGGTCTGCGCCGTCATGCTGGTGCTGGTCGTCGAGCTGCTCAACACCGCGATCGAGAAGCTCGCCGATCGCCTGACCACCGAGCACGATCTGCAGATCGGCCGCGTGAAGGACCTCGGCTCTGCTGCTGTGGGCGCCGCGCTGCTGATGTCCGGCGGCTTCTGGCTGTTCGCGATCGCCGAGCGGCTCGGGCTGTTGTGACCGAGCTGAGCGATGGCCGCTGACAGCTTCCGGATCACGCTGGCCCAGCTCAATCCCGTCGCCGGCGATGTCGTGGGCAATGCGGCGAAGGTGCGCGAGGCGCGCAGCAAGGCGGCGGCCGATGGCGCCGATCTCCTGGTGCTGCCGGAGCTGTTCCTCGCCGGCGCGCCGCCGCAGCAGGCCATTCTGGACGCCGCGTTTCTGTCAGCGTGCCGCGCGGCGATCGAAGCGCTGGCACGCGAGACCGCGGATGGCGGACCGGCTGTGCTGATCGGCACGCCCTGGGTCGAGGACGGCAAGCCGTATAACGCCGTCGCGCTGCTCGATGGCGGCCGCGTCGCCGCCACGCGCTTCAAGATCAATCTGCCTGATGATCAGAAACGGGTGTTCACGCGCGGACCCGCGGCCGGCCCGGTCGGCGTGCGCGGTGTGCGCATCGGCATCGCGATCGGCGAGGACATCTGGCCCGAGAGGCCCGGCGACGAGAACGTGGTCGAGACCCTGGCGGAGACCGGCGCCGAGTTGGTCGTGGTCCCCGCGGCCGCTTGCTATGTCCGCGGCGGCGGCGATCAGCGGCTCTCGGCTGCGGTGGCCCGCGTGACCGAAAGCGACCTGCCGCTCATCTGGCTCAATCAAACCGGCGGGCAGGTCGGCCAGGTGTTCGACGGCGCGTCTTTCGCGCTCAACGCCGACCTTTCCGTCGCCGCACAACTCTCGGCCTTCATCGAAGACGTCACCACGCTGGCGTGGAGCAGGGGAGCCGACGGCTGGCAGGGCCAGGGTCCCGTCGCGAAGCTGATTGAGGGCGACGAAGCCGACTACGCGGCGCGCGTGCTCGGCCTGCGCGACCACGTCGCCAAGAGCGGGTTCAATGGAGTCGTGCTTGGGCTGACCGCGAGTCTCGACACCGCCCTGTCATTGGTGATTGCGGTTGATGCGCTCGGATCGGCGAAGGTGCGCGGTGTCGTGCTGGCCGGGGCGGACACGGCGGCACCGGCACAGGAGGCGGCAATCGCGGCCGCGGCGCGGCTCGGTGTTGCCGCCGAGGTGATGCCGATCGCGGCCGCTGTCGCCGGCTTCGAGGCTATCCTGCCGGGACAGCTTGCGAGCGGCCCGCATCGCGCGCTGCTGGCGCAGCTGCGCGCGACGCTGCTGAACGCACTGGCGAGTCTCTCCGGCGCGCTCGCCCTTGCTCCGGGGCAATCATTGAGGCCGCACGGCGACGAGATCGGCCGCGGCTTCACGCCCCTCGGTGATATCCCTCCGGAGCAGCTGATTCGCCTCGCAGCGCTGCGCAACCGCTGGCAGCCTGCTGACGCGCTAGGATTTCAAGGCGAGGTCATCGCGCCGGACCTCATCGCCCGTGCGGCGACTGACGCGCGCGACGATTGAGGCTGACGCCCCGGCGACGCGGCTTAGCGCGCCGGGATGAAGGTCGGGCCGACCGTGCGGATCTGCTTGTCGCCCGCGGCGCCGTCGGCGGTCGCCGTGTTCGGAGCTGCGGCCTCGGCCGGCGCCGCGCCCTTCTTGGCGGCAGTCGCCGGCGGCTTGGCGGTCTGGCGCTGCTGCATCCGCTTGGCGCTTTCCTCGGTGACGATGATGTCGCCTTGCTCGGCGGCGGAGGCCCGCTCGTCGATCGACTTCAGCGCCTCGGCCCAGGTCTGGCCCGGCGCCTTGCACGAGCAGCTCGGGTTGAACTCGGTGCGATATTTGAACGCGTTCGGCAACGCGCTGTAGGACTGGCCGTTGATCGAGACCGCCTGGTTCATGTCCTCGCCGGGATTGCGATAGGTGAACAGCGTCGCCTCGGCGGCGGGGCACTGCGCCTTGCAGGCGCGCTCGTCATCGGCGAAGCGGCCGGGAACGGTGGCGAACGAGATCGGGAAATAGGCGCCGTCGCAGGTGCGCACGCAGACGGTGCGATAGGTGCCTTGCGGCGCGGCGAGATCGGCGCTCGGCGGGGGCAGCGAAGCGGCCGGGTTGGTCTCGCCGCCGCCGCCGAACAGGCTGGTCAGGAAGTTGCCGCCGGCATTGCCGCCGCCGCGATTCGCGTTTGCATATTGCTGGTATTGCGGACCGCAATTGTTCTGGCCGAGCGCAGCCAGCACCGAGCGGCGCTGGTTGTCGCGCTCGCCGCCGAATCCGCCGCCGCGCAGCCGCTCCAGGCTGCCGGTGATCTGGTCGAGGTTCGAGCGCATCTGCTGGATCTGGTTATTGATCGGCTGGCATTCGGCAGCGCGGCCGTTGAAGATCGAGAAGAAGCCGGGGCTGTCGCAGCCCGAGCGCTTGGCCTGCTGGCTTACCCGATCGAGCTCCGCCTGCTGCTTGGCGGCCGCATCCTGATAGCGCCGGATCTGGTCGTCGCGCGCGGGATCGCCGCCACCGCCGCGATCGATCGTGGCGAGCTGCGCCTCGAGGCGCGGGCAGATCGGGTTCACGCCGGCCTGCGCACCCGGAGGGCCCGGCGGCATCTGCGCATAGGAATCGGAGCTGGACTGGGCCAGGGCATGCGAGCCGGTCAGGGAGAGGCCGAGCAACGCAGAAAAGGCCAGCAGGCGCGGAGACAGGGATGCGATCAAGATGCGGTATTCCGGTCCATGGGTGCTGCCGCGGAGCTAGCACAGAATTCGGAAAATTCGCGGCAGCGGCGGGCATCCCATAGCCGCTTTGTCGGGCATCGTCACGTCGTTTCCGGGGCGCCCCGGTGGCGGGAACAGTCGTTCCCTGATGCCTCAGCGCTGGCAGGTGATGGCGACGTAGTCGCTGCAGCCGCCATGAGCGCAGCTTCCGCCGGCTTTCGGCACCGATCCCGTGATTTCATCGGGGTCGACGCGGCGGTAGGATGAGGCCTGCGCAAAATCGCGTGATTGGCAGTAGGAGCGGGCGGCGGAGGCGCCGCATCGGTCGCCCTTGGCCAGGCACTGGTCGACGCCGTAGCCGTCGGCCTCGTTGGCAATGATGAAGATTCGGCTCTCGGCGGAGGCTGATGTCGCGACGGCGAGGAGAGCACAGCAGGCGAGCAGGCCTGAGGAGAATCGCATGGTGCACCGGTGGCTGTAGGAAACAACCCATGGTTAGGCCAAAAAGGTTAACAATGATTAACCTTGAGGCAGGGCCGGAGCGTTTGAGCGGCGAAAACGGCCGTTTTGCGGCTCTTGACGGCAACACCCCGCTGGATCATGGTGAAACCCATGAACGGTTTCCTCGCCATCTGCTGCATTTGCCGCGAGATTACGCGCTAGCGATTCGCTGGCTGAGGCCGTCTTTCTCAACAGAGATGATCAGGACGCCCGGCCGGCAGGTCGGCAGCGTGATTTCGGCCGTGGCCGCCCTTAATCGGGGCCGTCATCTGGCGCAGGACACCCGTTGCGTCTCGCTAGGGCGGGACGAGGGCACAGGCATTCGGGACTGAGGCATTCGGGGACTGACCATGGACTTGCGTTTGTACGACACCGCGTCGCGGGAAAAGCGCCCCTTCGTGCCGCTCGATCCCAACAATGTCCGCATGTATGTCTGCGGACCGACGGTCTACGACTTCGCCCATATCGGCAACGCGCGGCCGGTGATCGTCTTCGACGTGCTGTTCCGGCTGCTGCGGCATGTCTATGGCGCTGAGCATGTGACCTATGTCCGCAACATCACGGATGTGGACGACAAGATCAACGCGCGCGCGGCGCGGGATTTTCCCGAGTTGCCGCTCAATGAGGCCATTCGCCGGGTCACGGAACTAACCGAGCGGCAGTTCCATGAGGATGTCGATGCGCTGGGTTGCCTTCGGCCGAATGTCGAGCCGCGCGCAACTGAGCACATCGCCGAGATGCGCGCCATCATCGAAAAGCTCGTGGCCGGCGGCTTCGCCTATGTCGCGGAAGACCACGTGCTGTTCTCTCCGGCAGCGATGAACGCCGCTAACAAGGTGCTACCGCGCTACGGCGCACTCGCCAATCGCTCGCTCGATGAGATGATTGCCGGCGCCCGTGTTGATGTCGCGCCTTACAAGAAGGATGCGACTGACTTCGTGCTGTGGAAGCCGTCAAAGCCCGGCGAGCCGTCCTGGCCGTCGCCGGCCGGCATCAAGACCGAGGGCCGTCCCGGTTGGCACATCGAGTGCTCGGCAATGTCCTGGAAGCATCTCGGCGAGACGTTCGATATTCACGGTGGCGGTATAGATCTCGTGTTTCCGCATCACGAAAACGAGGTCGCGCAGAGTTGCTGCGCCTTCCACACAGCACGCATGGCAAGCGTCTGGATGCACAATGGCTTCCTCCAGGTCGAGGGCGAGAAGATGTCGAAGAGCCTCGGCAACTTCATCACCATCCGAGACTTGCTTCAGGAGAATTTTGGTCAGGCTATCCGATTGGCAATGCTGCTGACCCATTACAGACAGCCCATCAACTGGACGGCGAGCCGCTTGGTAGAAGCACGGAACGAGCTGTCCGAATGGAGCGGATTCGTCACGAACTCCCAATTCCAAGAACTGGCCGCAGTCTACGAGAGCGGTCAGATTCGCCCGGACGTTGGCATAGTTGAAGCTCTCTCTGACGATCTAAACACGCCCGCCGCCGTTGCTCGCCTTCGTGAACTCTTCAGTGAAGCCAAAAAGGATCATGCTTCGGTACGAAATTTTATAGAGAGCTGCTTTTTTCTTGGGGTTTTATCGCCGAGCAAAATGGGGGCTCTGCAACACGGTGCCGTAGCGAGCGGTGCAGTGTTGGTTCGCTACAAATCTGAAATTGAGAAGCTGAAGATCTCGTACGCAAACGGACTAAACGACGGCGTTCGGAGAGTTGAAGCTTTTCTCGATAAGTATGGGATCCAAGTTACACTGAAGCCAGATGGCTATCCCGTACTGACTTCAAAAAGTGAATCGAGTGAGATTGAAGACTTAATTTCGCTCAGGAACGAAGCCCGCGCGCGCAAGGACTTCAAGGAATCCGATCGCCTTCGCGACGAGCTGGCCGCGATGGGCGTCGTGCTCAAGGACGGCAAGGGTGCCGACGGCAAGCCGGTCACGACCTGGGAGATCGCGCGGTGAAGAGGCCCGACACGCCGTTTCCGCGGCACTGGCTGTACTACATCGTGCTCAAGCTCGCGGTGATCGCGGGCGCGGTGGCGCTGGTCACGAAGCTCTATGGGATCTGGTGAGGATATGGGACAGTCACTGCCGAAGGCCGCGCTGCGGCCGTTTCTCCCGACCGATACGCCGGTGCTGGCCGCGATCTTCGCGGCAAGCATCCAGCAGCTCACCGGCGATGATTACAGCGAGGAGCAGCAGGAGGCCTGGGCCGCCGCGGCCGATGACGAGGCGAGCTTCGGCAAGAAGCTGGCGTCGACGCTGACCTTGATCGCGACCGTGCAGGGCTCGCCGGTCGGCTTCGCCTCGCTGAAGGGCAATGATCACATCGACATGCTCTATGTGCATCCGAGCGTCGCGGGGCAGGGCGTCGGTGCGATGCTGTGCGATGCGCTGGAGAAGCTCGCCGGCGCGCGCGGCACCACGGGGCTGCTGGTCGATGCCAGCGACACCGCGGTGGATTTCTTCCGGAAGCGCGGCTACGTCGCGCAGCAGCGCAACAGCGTTTCCATCAATGGCGAGTGGCTCGCCAACACCACGATGAAGAAGCCGCTCGGCGCAGGGGCGCAGTCATGAGCAGGGAGCGTCTCTATCTGTTCGACACGACCTTGCGCGACGGCGCGCAGACCAACGGCGTCGACTTTACCCTGGCCGACAAGCAGGTGATCGCACGCCTGCTCGACGATCTCGGCATCGACTATGTCGAGGGCGGCTATCCCGGCGCCAATCCGCTCGACACCGAGTTCTTCGCGCACAAGCCCAAGCTCGGCCACGCCCGCTTCACCGCCTTCGGCATGACACGGCGCGCCGGGCGCTCGGTGTCCAATGATCCGGGCGTCGCGGCGCTGCTGGAGGCCAAGGCGGACGCGATCTGCTTCGTCGCCAAATCCTCGGCCTATCAGGTGCGCGTCGCGCTCGAGACCACCAATGAGGAGAACCTCGCCTCGATCCGTGACAGCGTGACGGCGGCGAAGGCCGCAGGGCGCGAGGTGATGCTCGACTGCGAGCATTTCTTCGACGGCTACAAGGAGAATGCCGAGTTCGCGCTTGCCTGCGCCCGCACCGCCTACGAGGCCGGCGCGCGCTGGATCGTGCTGTGCGATACCAATGGCGGCACCATGCCGCACGAGATCGAGGCGATCGTCGGCCAAGTCATCAAGCATGTGCCCGGCGGTCACCTCGGCATCCACGCGCATAACGACACCGAGCAGGCGGTGGCGAACTCGCTGGCTGCGGTGCGCGCCGGCGTGCGGCAGATCCAGGGCACGTTGAACGGACTCGGCGAGCGCTGCGGCAATGCCAATCTGTGCTCGCTGATCCCGACCCTCAAGCTGAAGTCGGAGTTCTCCGAGCGCTTCGAGATCGGTGTCTCCGATCAGCAGCTCGCCAGCCTGATGAAGGTGTCGCGCACGCTTGACGACATGCTCAACCGCGCGCCGAACCGGCACGCGCCTTACGTCGGCGAGAGCGCCTTCGTCACCAAGACCGGCATCCATGCCTCGGCCGTGCTGAAGGATCCGCACACCTATGAGCACGTGTTGCCGGAGAGCGTCGGCAATCATCGCAAGGTTCTGGTCTCCGACCAGGCCGGCCGCTCCAATGTCATCGCGGCGCTGGAGCGCGGCGGCATTCCGTTCAGCAGGAGCGATCCGAAGCTGACGCGGCTGGTCGAGGAGCTGAAGGAGCGCGAGGCTCTGGGTTACGCCTACGAGTCCGCCAATGCCTCGTTTGAGTTGCTGGCGCGGCGCACGCTCGGCTCCGTGCCGGAGTATTTTCGCGTCGAGCAGTTCGACGTCAATGTCGAGCAGCGCTACAATGCGCTCGGCGAGCGCGTCACGGTGGCGCTGGCCGTGGTCAAGGTCGACGTCGCTGGCGAGCGGCTGATCTCGGCGGCGGAAGGCAACGGCCCGGTCAACGCGCTCGACGTTGCCTTGCGCAAGGATCTCGGCAAGTACCAGGGCTTCATCGACGGCCTCAAGCTGATCGACTACCGCGTGCGCATCCTCAACGGCGGCACCGAGGCGGTGACGCGCGTGCTGATCGAGAGCGAGGATGAAACAGGCGAGCGCTGGACCACGGTCGGCGTGTCGCCGAACATCATCGATGCCTCGTTCCAGGCGCTGATGGACTCGGTGTTCTATAAACTGGTGAAGTCAGGCGCGGCGGGATGAGTTAGGGGACCGTCATTGCGAGCGGAGTGAAGCAATCCGGGGTCCCGCCCACGATCTGGATTGCTTCGTCGCTTCGCTCCTCGCAATGACGGAGGGAGGGCACACGCATGATCGACCACGTCTCCGTCGGCGTCAGCGACCTCGTCCGCAGTGCGCGCTTCTATGAGCTTGCGCTCGCGCCGCTCGGCATGACCCGGCTGATCGAACGGCCGGCGACTATCGGCTTCGGCAAGACTTATCCGGAGCTGTGGATCAACTTGCGAGCGGGAATGCCGCGTATTTCGCCCGACACCGGCTCGCATCTCTGCTTCCGTGCCAAGACCATCGCCGAGGTCGATGCGTTTCACGCCGCCGCGGTAGAGGCGGGAGGCGTCTCTGACGGCGCACCTGGACTGCGGCCGCACGATCGCGTGCGCTATTACGCGGCCTTCGTGCTCGATCCCGACGGCAACCGGATCGAGGCCGTGACGTTTCCGAGCGAATAGGGCTCAGAGCCGCTTGGCGATCTCCGGCGCCATCTGCGTCTCTTCCTTGGCGACGCGGGCGGCGGCCTCGCGCAGCCGCGGCAGGATGTCCTCGGCGCGGTCGGCCTTCAGCAGCTCGATCTGAAAGCCGGGGCGGATGAACTCGGTCTCGCGCATATGCGCGAGCAGGGCGAACAGCGGCTCCCAGAAGCCGTCGATGTTGGCCATCAGCACCGGCTTGGCGTGGCGGCCGAGCTGCTTCCAGGTCAATTGTTCGACCAGCTCCTCGAGCGTGCCGACGCCGCCGGGCAGCGCGACGAATGCATCGGAGTGCTCGAACATCAGCCGCTTGCGCTCGTGCATGTCGGGCGTGACGATGAGATCCTTGAGCGGCATCATGACTTCCTTCTTCACCAGGAAGTCCGGAATGATGCCGGTGACGTCGCCGCCGTGATCCAGCACGGACTTGGCGACCGCGCCCATCATGCCGATGGAGCCGCCGCCATAGACGAGTCGGACGCCGTTCTCGGCGAGCGCCTTGCCGAGTGCTTTCGCCGATTCGATGAAGCTGGGATTGGTGCCGGGGCCGGAGCCGCAATAGACACAGACGGTGCGAATATCAGTCATTGGACGGGTGTGACACTGCAACTGAAAGGCGTCAAGACGAGGGCGGATGGAGCGGTTCGCGGAGTTTTACGGGCAATCCAGGCGATCTGAATCAAGTTATGCAATTACTGCGCCGCCGCAACGGATTCCGTCGACGGGCGGGTGCATCTGGCGGTCGGACACTCTATATGGGGCGGGCTGCCCCGCCTCATAACAGGCCAACACCCCCGCTGTTCCAGATCGTTTGATGCCTCCCGATTCGTCTCCTCATCATGGCGCCGCCCAGCCGCAAGCCTCCCTCGAGCAGGGAACGCTGGCCGGCACCTTGCGGCATTTGTGGCCCTTCATCTGGCCGAGCGACCGCGCCGACCTGAAGATGCGCGTGCTGTGGTCGGTGGTGCTGCTGCTCGCCGCCAAGGTCGCCACCCTGGTGCTGCCCTTCACCTTCAAATGGGCGACCGATGCGCTGACCGGGGCCAATACCGCGCCGATCAAGCCGGACGATTGGGCGTTCTGGCTGGTGGCCTCGCCGATCGTCATGACCGCGAGCTACGGCGCGATGCGCGTGCTGATGGCCGTGCTGACGCAATGGCGTGACGGTATCTTCGCCCGCGTCGCCATGCATGCGGTGCGCAAGCTCGCCACCATCACCTTCGTCCACATGCACGAATTGTCGCTGCGCTTCCATCTGGAGCGCAAGACCGGCGGGCTGACCCGTGTGCTCGAGCGCGGGCGCAATGCGATCGAGACCATCGTGCGCATGGTGATCCTGCAGCTGATCCCGACCATCGTCGAGGTGTCGCTGCTGACCGCCGTGCTGCTCTGGCAGTTCGACTGGCGCTATGTGCTGGTCACGCTGACCATGGTCGGCGCCTATCTTTATTACACCTACATCGCGACCGAGTGGCGGATCGAGATCCGGCGCCGGATGAACGATTCCGACACCGACGCCAACACCAAGGCGATCGACTCGCTGCTCAACTACGAGACCGTGAAATATTTCGGCGCCGAGGCGCGCGAGGCCGAGCGCTACGACCGCTCGATGGAGCGCTACGAGCGCGCCAGCGTGAAGACCTACACCTCTCTGGCCGTGCTGAACGCGGGGCAGGCGGTGATCTTCACCATCGGCCTGACGGTGGCGATGCTGATGTGCGCCCAGGGCGTGCGCGAGGGGCGCAACACGGTCGGCGACTTCGTCATGATCAACAGCATGATGATCCAGCTCTACCAGCCGCTGAACTTCATGGGCATGGTGTATCGCGAGATCAAGCAGGCGATCATCGATATCGAGATGATGTTCGGCGTGCTGACCCGGGATGCCGAGGTCAAGGATGCGCCCGGGGCCAAGCCGCTGGTGGTGACATCGGGCGCTGTCCGCTTCGAGGACGTCCGCTTCGCCTATGAGCCGAAACGGCCGATCCTGCAAGGGCTGAGCTTCGAGGTGCCGGCCGGCAAGACGGTTGCGATCGTCGGCCCGTCCGGCGCCGGCAAGTCGACCATCTCCCGGCTGCTGTTCCGGCTGTATGACGTCTCCGGCGGCCGCATCCTGATCGACGGCCAGGATATCCGTGACGTCACCCAGGTGTCGCTGCGGGCGCAGATCGGCATGGTGCCGCAGGACACCGTGCTGTTCAACGACACCATCCGCTACAACATCCGCTATGGCCGCTGGGATGCCGATGATGCCGCGGTCGAGGAGGCGGCGCGGCTGGCGCAGATCGATGGCTTGATCCGGATGGCGCCGAAGGGCTACGAGACCCAGGTCGGCGAGCGCGGCCTGAAGCTGTCGGGTGGCGAGAAGCAGCGCGTCGCGATCGCCCGCACCATCCTCAAGGGGCCGCCCATCCTGGTGCTCGACGAGGCCACCTCGGCGCTCGACAGCCATACCGAGCACGAGATCCAGGAGGCGCTGGACGGCGTGTCGCGCAACCGCACCTCGC
Organism: Bradyrhizobium sp. USDA 4353; assembly: GCF_054063215.1. Taxonomy (NCBI): domain Bacteria; kingdom Pseudomonadati; phylum Pseudomonadota; class Alphaproteobacteria; order Hyphomicrobiales; family Nitrobacteraceae; genus Bradyrhizobium; species Bradyrhizobium sp. USDA 4353. The sequence continues at coordinate 6,301,466 of NZ_JBSSGB010000001.1, read as the reverse complement.
TGGTGATAGCGCACCGGCTGTCGACCATCGTCGCCGCCGACGAGATCATCGTGCTCGACCGCGGCCGCATTGCCGAGCGCGGCACCCATGCCGACCTCTTGGCCCGCGGCGGGCTCTATGCCGGTATGTGGAACCGGCAGCGCGAGGCCGAGGAGGCCCGCGAAAAGCTGGCCCAGATCGGCGACGAGGCGGCCGCGCCGAACCGCAATCCGCCGTTGGCCAGCGATCCCGTGGCCACCGCCGCCGAATGAGCCCTTCGAACCGCCTTGATCCACAGTTAAGGAATCATTTTGACCTTCGCCGCGCAGCGACCTAGTCAAGGCGGCGGTCCGCTCTGAGGTCAGAGGGACGACATCTCAACGAAGCAGGCCATGTCGATCAGCAATTCCATCCGTGCCCAGATCCCGCCGATCCATCCCGAGGGCTATCCGTTCATCGGCGCCTTCGCCCTGGTCAGCCTGATCCTGTTCTGGATCTTTACGCCGCTCGGCTGGATCGGCACCTTGCTCACCGTCTGGTGCGCGCTGTTCTTCCGCGATCCGATCCGCGTCACCCCGCAGCGGGACGGGCTGGTGGTGTCGCCGGCCGACGGGCGCGTCTCGATGATCACCCGCGCGCTGCCGCCGGCCGAGCTCGGCCTCGGCGACAGGCCGCTGCTGCGCGTCTCGATCTTCATGAGCGTGTTTAACGTCCATGTGAACCGCAGCCCGGTGGCCGGCCGGATCGAGAAGATCTCCTACCGTCCCGGCGCCTTCCTCAATGCCGAGCTCGACAAGGCCAGCGAGGACAATGAGCGCAACTCGCTCGCGATCTCGACGCCGCACGGCAAGATCGGCGTGGTCCAGATCGCGGGCCTCGTGGCGCGCCGGATCGTGTCGTTCGTGCGCGAGGGGCAGACCTTGGGCGCAGGTGAGCGCTTCGGCCTGATCCGCTTCGGCTCGCGGCTCGACGTCTATTTTCCCGACGGCGTCGAGGTTCTGGTCTCCGAAGGGCAGACCGCCATCGCCGGCGAGACCATCCTGGCCGATTTCGACGTCACGGTGCCCGGCCTGAGCTTCCGGAGCCAGTGAACCGCCGCCCGGTCGGCGTGACTCATTAACGGGACCTTGGGCCGCGCCGCGGCACAAGGTTTGGACCATCCACTTTGCGGTGTGATCATGAGCTTCGACCCGACCTCTCCCGACCTGCGCCGTCGCCGCTTCCGCCCGATCCCGGTGCGGCTGCTGGTGCCGAACATGATCACCTTGCTGGCGATCTGCGCCGGCCTGACCGCGATCCGGCTGTCGACCGAAGGGCGGATGGAGCTTGCGGTCGGCGCCATCGTCTTCGCCGCCTTCCTCGACGGCATCGACGGCCGCATTGCGCGCATGATCAAGGGCCAGTCGAAGTTCGGCGCCGAGCTCGACAGCCTCGCCGACTTCGTCAATTTCGGTGTCGCGCCCGGTCTCATCCTGTATTTCTGGCAGCTGCACGAGCTGCGCGACGGTGGCTGGATCGCCGCGATGATGTACGCCATCAGCGGCGGGCTGCGGCTGGCGCGCTTCAATGCCAGCATCGACGATCCCAACAAGCCGCCCTTTGCTGCCAATTTCTTCACCGGCGTGCCGGCGCCGCTCGGCGCCATCACCGTGCTGCTGCCGGTCTATCTCGCCTTCCTCGACCTGCCGAAGCCGCCGGCCCTGGTGACGGCGCTCTACACGCTCTTGATCGCCTTCCTGATGGTGTCGCGGCTGCCGGTGTTCTCCGGCAAGACGACGCGGATGCGGGTGTCGCCGGAGCTCGTGCTGCCGGTGTTCGCCGCCGTGGTGTTCTTCGTTGCGCTGATCGTGGTCTATCCCTGGCATATCCTGTCGGCGGTCTCGATCCTCTACATGGTGAGCCTGCCGTTCGGCTGGCGGCTGTACCGCCAGCAGGCGTCGCGGCATGCCGCGACGCTGGCCGGGACTGCGGCAGCCCCGCAGTCGCCGTCATCCCCGGCGCCGGCATTTGCGCCCGCCGCGGCATCCGATCAGGAGCAACGGCCGCAGGAGCGGCTGCACTGAGCGCAGGGCGGCAACCGCCGCCCGCAGCTTTGCCGCGTGGGGAGCCTCGTTTATACCGGATGCAAGGACGGCGATGACATCCGTCCGCATCATCCGGAGAAAACGCCCGTGACAAGTCCCGCCGTCGCTCCCGCCGTCCTCGAGGCGCTCGCGCGCTATGACACGCCGACCATCTGCAACGCGATGGAGATCGTGGCGCCTGAGCGCCGCCTGATCGGCTACACGACCAAGCCGCTGGTCTGCCCGTTTCCCGACCTGCCGCCGATGGTCGGCTATGCGCGCACCGCGACGATCCGCTCCGTGGTCAAGTCCGGCTTGCCGGCCGAGGAGCAGGCGAGGCGCCGCACCGATTATTACGAATATGTCGGCACCGGCCATGGACCGAGCATCGTCGTGATCCAGGACATCGACGGCCCCGATATCGGCTATGGCGCGTTCTGGGGTGAGGTGCAGAGCAATGTGCACAAGGCGCTCGGCTGTCTTGGCGTCATCACCGACGGCTCCATCCGCGACATCCCGCAATGGGCTGATGGTTTCCAGGCGCTGGCCGGCTCGATCGGCCCGTCGCATGCCTGGGTGCATGCCGAGAGCTTCGGCGGCGAGGTCCGGGTCGCCGGCATGACCGTGCGCTCCGACGACCTGATCCATTCGGACCGTCACGGCGCGATCGTGATCCCCGCCGACATCGCCGCCCGGCTGCCTGAAGCTGCCGAGCTGTGCGGCCGCCGCGAGACGCCGATCCTGGAGATCGCCCGCTCTGCCGATTTCTCGCTCGAGAAGCTCAAGGCCGCGCTGGCGCGCTCGGCTGAGATTCACTGAGCGCTTCTGATCGAGAGCGCTCCTGATGAGCCGCGCCGTAAGGGCGGATGCGGCTCATCAGCTTAGCATTGTTGCGACCGGGTTGTTGCGACCGGGGCGCGGCAAGTCCTGCGACGATCTCATCCGGATCATTACGGGGGCGCTGCGAACGTGGTGACTGATTACCCGTAATTGCGCCGGACGGGCCGAAGGTTAAGCAGCTCTCGCTCGTTGAGAAGATTTTATCCATCAAGCTTTACCTGATGGCTAGCCTGTCCAGATAGGCATGTCGCTCGAGGACGAGAGACATGCGCAGGCTGATATCCAAATCGATGCCGTTGTTCGGCCAGCTCGACCGGGCGGTCGACACAATCGTGCGGCTGATCGGGCATTTCGGCAGCGCCGTGATCGGCCTGTCGGCGATCGCGCTGGTATGGGCCGGCATCTTCTACACGATCACGGAGGAGCATGCGCGGACCGAGCAGTCGGCGCTGAAGAACGGCTCCAATCTCGCGCGCACCTTCGAGGAGCAGATCATCCGCTCGATCCGCGCCGCGGATCAGACGCTGCTCTATGTCCGCGATTCCTATGCCAAGGACCCGCAGAACTTCGACATGTCGCTGTGGGCGAAGAACAGCCAGTTTCTGTCGGACTTCTCGTTCCAGGTGGTCGTGATCGGCAAGGACGGCATCATGCTGTCTAGCAATATCGATCCGAAGATGCGCGGCCTCGACCTGCGCGACCGCGAGCATTTCCGCATCCATGCCGACGGCCAGGATGACTTTCTCTTCATCAGCAAGCCGATCTTCGGCCGCGTCTCCAACAAATGGTCGATCCAGCTGACCCGTCGGATCATCATGCCGGACGGCTCGTTCGGCGGCGTGGTGGTGGTCTCGCTCGATCCCGAATATCTGTCGAGCTTCTACAATTCGGTCGATCTCGGCAAGAAGGGCAATGTCACGCTGGTCGGCCTCGACGGCATCGTGCGCGCGCGCGCCTCCGCCGGTCCCGCCGGCGTCGGCTCCTCGCTCGCCGGCAGCCCGGTGATGCTGGCCGTCCAGCAAAAGAGCAGCGGCTCTTACAACGCAAAGAGCCTGATCGACGGCATTGACCGCATCTATACGTTTCAGCGCATCAAGGGGCAGCCGCTGGTGGTCATCGTCGGTCAGGCCTCCGACGAGATCTTCGCCGCGTTCAAGCTCAACCGCGATCGCGATCTCCTGGTCGGCGCGCTGCTGACGGTGATCATCGGCATCATCACCATCCTGATCGCACGCTACCAGGCGGGCCTCGCCGCCTCGCGCGACGCCGCCGAGGCCGGCACGCGGGCGCGCTCGGAATTCCTGGCCATGATGAGCCACGAGATCCGCACCCCGATGAACGGCGTCATCGGCCTCGCCGACCTGCTGCTGTCTGCAGATCTCGCGCCCGAGCAGCGCAAGATCGCCACCACCTTGCGCGAGTCCGCCGACTATCTGCTGCAGCTCCTCAACGACGTCCTCGACTTCTCCAAGCTCGACGCCGACCGGCTCGAGATCGAGCACATCGAGTTCGACCTGCACCGGTCGGTGACGGCGACCGCCGAGCTGCTGGTGTCGCGCGCCAAGGAGAAGGGCCTGCAACTGACGACGTCGATTGCGCCGGAGGTGCCGAACTACGTGGTCGGCGATCCCGCGCGGCTGCGCCAGGTGCTGTTCAATCTCGTCGGCAATGCGCTCAAGTTCACCGAAGCCGGCAGCGTGCATATCGACGTGCGGGCGGAGAACCTGGCCGGCCCGAACCTGACGCTGGTGTTCTCGGTCGCCGATACCGGCGTCGGGATTCCGGCGGAGGCCGTCGGCCGGCTGTTCAAGCAGTTCTCGCAGGTCGACAACTCGATCTCGCGCCGCTTCGGCGGCACCGGCCTCGGGCTTGCGATCTGCAAGCGCCTCGTCACCTGCATGGGCGGCGACATCAAGGTGCAGAGCAAGGTCGGTGAGGGCAGCACCTTCACCTTCTCGATCGAGGTCCAGCCGCAGCCGCATCCCGAGGTCGAGCAGGTCAGCGCACCGGAAGCCACGATCGTCCCGGTCGGCGAGACGCCGGCGGAGGAGCGTCCGCCCAGCGTCGAGCCGCTCAAGATCCTCGTCGCCGAGGACAATCTCACCAATCAGTTCGTGATCAAGAAGCTGCTCGACAAGCTCGGCCATGGCTACGACCTCGTCGAGAACGGCACCCAGGCGGTCGCCGCCGTGCAGAAGCAGGGCTACGACCTGATCTTGATGGACATGATGATGCCCGAGATGGACGGGCTGACGGCGACGCGGATGATCCGCTCGCTGCCGCCGCCCGCCCAGGACATCTACATCATCGCTCTGACGGCCAACGCCACCAGCCAGGATCATCTGGCGTGCACGGATGCCGGCATGAACGACTTCGTGACCAAGCCGGTCACGCGCGATCGACTGAACGCCGCTCTGCTTCGCGCCGCGGCTGCCACACACAAGGAAAGGCTTGTCGCATGACCGACCTGGTGCAATTCGATGAATCCGTCTACCAGATCCTGATCTCGGAGCTCGGCGAGGAGGATGCGCTGGAGGTGCTCCGGACCTTCCTGGACGATACGTCGGGCAAGTTCGGCAAGCTCGCGGCCAAGTTCGAGGATCGCATGGAGCTGAAGCGCGAGGCGCATTCCATCAAGAGCTCGTCGGCCACGTTTGGCTTCGCGGCGCTGTCGCGGCTGTCGCGCGAGCTCGAGCTAGGCTCGGCGACAATGGAGCCGGCGCAGATGCTGGAGATGGTCAACAAGATGCAGCAATCGTTCGAGCAGGCGGTCCGCTTCGCCGAGACGAACCTGCTCAAGTCCGGCGCGGCCGCGGCTTGAGACCGGCCTGCGTGCGCAGATGCGCGTGCGCTCGCTGCATTCTGTTTACGTCTCATTATGACTACCAAATTCAGTAACCCGTCCTTAATGGCGCGCATCTAGTGTTGGTTGCGCGTGGGGCAGGGTCGCCGCGCCCGTCCAGGACGGCCGGTTGTTTGCGTATGCGGGTGGAGTAAGCTCATGGATATCATGACGGGCGCAGGGCTCGTGGTCGGCGTGATCGTCATCGCCGTCATGATGCTGCTGGGCGGTGATTTCGGCATGTTCGTCAGCGATCACGCCGCGATCATCATCTTCGGTGGATCGACCGCAGCCACCATGATCCGCTTCCCGCTCGGTGCCATCGCCCACGGCGTGCCGCTCGGCATGAAGTTCGTGTTCACGATGAGCCGGCTGTCGGCCCGTGAGCTCGTCGACGAGCTCGCCCGCATCGCCGAGATCGCCCGCAAGCAGGGCCCGGTCGGCCTCGAAAAGGTCGAGACCGACGAGCCGTTCCTGGCCAAGGGCATCCGCTACGTGGCCGACGGCTACGACCTCGAATTCATCCGCGACAATCTCGAGCGCGACCGCGACAATTTCCTGATGCATCTCGACGAGGGCAGCAAGATCTATCGCGCCGTCGGCGACTGCGCTCCGGCCTTCGGCATGATCGGCACGCTCATCGGCATGGTGCAGATGTTCGCCAACATGACCGACCCGTCCAAGCTCGGCCCGTTCATGGCGACCGCGCTGCTGGCGACGCTCTACGGCGCGCTCGTCGCGAACCTGATCTGTCTGCCGATCGCCGACAAGCTGCACGGCAAGCTGCTCGACGAGGAAACCAACCGCACCCTGATCATCGACGGCATCCTGATGATCCGCGACTCCAAGAGCCCGGCTCTGGTGCGCGAGATGCTGCTGGCCTACCTGCCGGAGAAGCACCGCCATGCCGAGGGCGAGCCGGTGCCGGCCTGATCGGCTGGCGGCAGGGGATCAGGGGCGGACTTGAAAGATGGCCAAGAAGAAACGCGGCGATGCGCATGGCGGCGGTCACGGCTGGTTCGTGACCTTCGCCGATCTGATGGGGCTATTGCTCGCCTTCTTCGTCATGCTGGTCGCGTTCTCGACCATGGACAACAACAAGCTGAAGGTCGTCGCCGGCTCGATGCGCGATGCGTTCGGCATGCAGACCGAGTCGCGCTACTCCGGCATCGTCGAATCCGACGGCCTGCCGACCCGGCCGAAGCTCAAGAACGCCGCACATATTTCACCGGAAGAGACGGCGCGCGATCCGAGCCCGGAGCAGGAGGAGCGGCAGCACACCAACGGCGCCAAGCTGAAGACCGACCGGCAGTTCGCGCTGGCCTCCGCCTCGCTGCGTCAGGCGCTGCAGGACATGCCGGAGATGACCGAGATCTCCAAGCACATCATGTTCGAGGAGACCAAGCAGGGGCTCAACCTCGAGATCGTCGATCAGGATGGCCGCTCGATGTTTGCGGACGGCTCGAAGGTGCCCTATGACCGCACGCGCCGGCTGATCGAGAAGCTCGCCGCGCCGCTCAAGGCGACGCCGCTGCGCGTCCAGATCACGGGGCATACGGCCGCAGGCTTCGTGCCGGCCCGCAGCGACTATGGCGGGTTCGACCTGTCGGCGGATCGCGCCAACGCGGTGCGCCAGATCCTGGAGCGGGAAGGGCTGCCGCCGAGCCACATCTATGCGGTCTCCGGCAAGGCGGACACCCAGCCGCTGTTCCCCGATGACCCGTCGCTGGCCGCCAATCGCCGCGTGACGATCACCCTGATGCGGGAAGACCCGCCATTGCCGCCCGACCTCAAGCCCTAAGCCGCACCGCCTCCGGCCGCCTCATATTGCCGCACAGTCGTTGCGAAGCGCATTCAACGGCGCCGGCAACCCCTTGATTTGCGGGCGGCCGACCCGACATCCGCTGCTGCAAACCTTTCGCCGCCGGGAACATCCTGCGAGACATACTGCGGCGCGGCACGAGAGATCTGTGCAAGTCCGTTCGCCGAGAGGTCGGGAACCAAGGTCTGCTATGGTAGAGACTTGACCTGAGACCGGTCAGCGTTCACCCGCGCCGGGTCAAACGGGAAGATGCGTTCCAAGCGACATGACGGCCACGGCTACATCGACCGACGGACAGGACACTGCGACCACCTCGGGCTTCTGGGGGCTGACGCTCGGCAGCATCGGCGTCGTGTTCGGCGATATCGGGACCTCGCCCCTTTACGCCTTCCGCGAGGCTGCGCATGGCGCCGCACATGGCGAGCCGGTGTCGCGCATGATCGTGCTCGGCGTGCTCTCGCTGATCCTGTGGTCGCTGTTCATCGTGGTCACGGCCAAATACGTGCTGCTGCTGCTGCGCGCCGACAACAATGGCGAGGGCGGAACCCTGTCGCTGATGGCGCTGGGCCAGCGCGCGCTCGGCCGGCACAGCATGTTCCTGATGGCCCTCGGCGTGATCGGAGCCTCGATGTTCATCGGCGATTCGATGATCACGCCGGCGATCTCGGTGCTGTCGGCGGTCGAAGGACTCAAGCTCGCCGCGCCGGCGCTCGAGCACTATGTCGTGCCGCTCACCGTGATCATCCTGGTCGTGCTGTTCGCGGTGCAGAGCAAGGGGACGGCGCGGGTGGCCTCCGCCTTCGGTCCCGTCATGGTCACGTGGTTCGCATGCCTTGCGGTGATGGGCATCGTCCACATCAGTGACGATCCGTCCGTGCTCGCCGCGATCAACCCTTATTATGCGGTCCACTTCCTGCTCTCGCACGGCACCGTCGGTCTGGTGACGCTCGGCGCGGTCTTCCTCGCGGTCACCGGCGGCGAGGCGCTCTATGCCGATCTCGGCCATTTCGGCCGCAAGCCGATCCAGTCGGCGTGGCTGTTCTTCGTGCTGCCGGCGCTGCTGATCAATTATTTCGGGCAGGGCGCGCTGGTGCTGTCCGACCCGAGCGCGCTCGAGAACTCCTTCTATCGCATGGTGCCTGAGATCCTGCTGCTGCCGCTCGTGGTGCTCGCCACCGCGGCGACCGTGATCGCAAGCCAGGCTGTCATCACCGGCGCCTATTCGCTGGTGAGCCAGGCGGTGCAACTCGGCCTCTTGCCGCGTTTCGAGGTGCGCTACACCTCGGAGAGCCATGCCGGCCAGATCTATCTGCCGCGCGTCAACCGGCTGTTGCTGATCGGCGTGATGCTGCTGGTCCTGCTGTTTCGGACGTCGAGCAATCTCGCCTCCGCCTACGGCATCGCCGTTTCGACCACCATGGTCGCCGACGGCATCATGGGCTTCGTCGTGATCTGGAAGCTGTGGAACCTGCGCGCCGCAGTCGCTGCGGCGGTGATCGCGCCCTTCGTGATCGTCGACATGAGCTTCTTCGCCGCCAATCTGTTGAAGCTGTTGGAGGGCGCCTGGGTGCCGCTGCTGTTCGGCGCGGCCATGGTGGTGACGATCTGGACCTGGCGGCGCGGCTCGGCAATCCTGATGCTCAAGACCCGCAAGATCGAGGTGCCGCTCGACGATCTCGTCTCCAGCCTGGAGAAGCGGCCGCCGCATATCGTCAAGGGGACGGCGGTGTTCCTGACCAGCGATCCGACCTCGGTGCCGACCGCGCTGCTGCACAATCTCAAGCACAACAAGGTGCTGCACGAGCACAACGTCATTCTGACCATCGAGACCGCGCAGACGCCGCGAGTCGACGTGGCGGAGCGGGTGCGGATGGAGAAGATCAGCGAGAAGTTCTCAAAGGTCCGGCTGCGCTTCGGCTTCATGGAATCGCCCAACGTGCCGCGCGCGCTCGCCGTGGCCCGCAAGCTCGGCTGGCAGTTCGACATCATGTCGACGTCGTTCTTCGTCTCGCGCCGCTCGCTCAAGCCGTCGTCGCAGTCGGGCATGCCGGCCTGGCAGGATCATCTTTTCATCGGGCTGAGCCGGTCGGCCAATGACGCGACGGATTACTTCCAGATTCCGACGGGTCGGGTGGTGGAAGTAGGTACCCAGGTAACAATCTGAGAGGCCTCGACGGCCCCGAATCGGTTAAGATATGTTAATTCGATCTGCTGATATGCAATATCTGCAGGTCATAGCCGAAACGCTACAGCTATAAGCCGCGCGCTCTGCCATCTTGTGCAGTGAAGCATTCAACCAGTCCTCGAGGGGGCTACCCCATGACAGCCGACATCGCAGCCACGCCCGCGGAAACGCCGGCGACCAACGGGCATGGCGATGCCCACTCCACGGCCAGCTTCACTGCGCTGACATTGGGGAGCATCGGCGTCGTCTATGGCGACATCGGCACCAGCCCGCTCTATGCGCTGCGCGAGGCCGTGATGGCCGCCAGCAGCGGCGGCGAGGCGGCGCCTCACGCCGTCATGGGCGTGGTCTCGCTGATCCTGTGGGCGCTGATCGTCGTCGTCACCCTCAAATACGTCGTGATCCTGCTGCGCGCCGACAACCACGGCGAGGGCGGCACGCTGGCCCTCATGGCCCTGGCCCAGCGCGGCGTGACCCGCGGCGCCAGCGTCATCGTCCTGCTCGGCATCATCTCCGGCGCGCTGTTCTACGGCGATGCGGTGATCACGCCGGCCTTGTCCGTCTTGTCGGCGATCGAAGGCATCAAGCTGGTGACGGCGGCGTTCGACCCCTATGTGGTGCCGCTGACGATCGTCATCCTGGTCATGCTGTTCGCCGTCCAGGTGCGCGGCACGGCCAAGGTCGCGGCCTTCTTCGGCCCGATCATGCTGATCTGGTTCCTGGTGATCGGGGTCGCTGCGTTTCCGCCGATCCTGCGCCATCCCGAGGTGCTGTGGGCGATCAATCCGCTCAATGCCGTGACCTTCATGCTGCATCACGGCATCATCGGCTTCATCACGCTCGGCGCCGTGTTCCTGGCGGTGACGGGTGCCGAGGCGCTCTATGCCGACCTCGGCCATTTCGGCAAGCGGCCGATCCAGACCGCCTGGCTGTTCGTCGTGCTGCCGTCGCTTGCGCTGAACTATCTGGGGCAGGGCGCCCTGGTCATCGGCGACGCCAAGGCGATCGAGAACCCGTTCTTCCTGATGTTTCCGGATTGGGCGCTGATCCCGATGGTGGCGCTGGCGACCGTCGCGACCGTGATCGCGAGCCAGGCCGTGATCACCGGAGCGTATTCGCTGACCCGGCAGGCGATCCAGCTCGGCCTGTTGCCGCGCTTCGAGATCCGCCACACCTCGGAAGCGCATTCCGGCCAGATCTACATCCCGCGCATCAACAAGCTGCTGCTGGTCTCGGTGGTGCTGCTGGTGCTGCTGTTCAAATCCTCCAGCGCGCTGGCCTCCGCCTACGGCATCTCTGTCACCGGCACGATGGTGGTGACGGCGATGATGGGCTTCGTCGTGATCTGGAAGGTCTGGCGCTGGTCGCCGATCGCAGCCGGCGCGCTGATCGCGCCGTTCCTGTTCCTCGACCTGACCTTCCTGTCGGCGAACCTCCTGAAGGTGCTCGAAGGCGGCTGGGTGCCGCTGGCGCTCGGCGGCTTCGTGATGACCTTGATGTATACGTGGCGGCGCGGCAGCCGGCTATTGTTCGACAAGTCGCGCAAGCTGGAATTCCCGCTCGCCGATCTCGTCACGATGCTGGAGAAGCGGCCGCCGCAGCGGGTGGCCGGCACGGCCGTCTTCCTGACATCAGATCCGCTGAGCGCGCCGACCGCGCTGATGCACAGCCTCAAGCACTACAAGGTGCTGCACGAGAAGAACGTGATCCTCACGATCGAGACCGCGCCGACCCCGCGCATCGACCCTGCCGAGCGCGTGCGGCTGGAGCAGATCAGCCCGACCTTCTCGAAGGTGACGCTCCGCTTCGGCTTCATGGAATCGCCGAACGTGCCGAAGGCGCTGGCGATCGCGCGCAAGCTCGGCTGGCAGTTCGACATCATGTCGACCTCGTTCTTCCTGTCGCGCCGTGCGCTGAAGCCTGCGGCGCATTCCGGCATGCCGCGCTGGCAGGATCACCTGTTCATCACCATGAGCCGCTCGGCCAACGACGCCACCGACTATTTCCAGATCCCGAGCGGCCGCGTGGTCGAGGTCGGAACGCAGGTCACGATCTGAGGGGCAGGGCCTCCGACGGGTCGCCGAAGCGCTTGATTTTCCCGGCGTCCGGGGCGAGTTTGGCGCCGGTTCGGGGCCCTGTCCGGCTCCGCTGAAGGCTTGAAGGTTGAAGGCTTGGAGGATGGGCGTGGCTGTTGTGCACGATTTGACCCCGCAGGACGTGGCCAAGGGAATCGCCGAGGGGCGAATTCTTCTGGTCGACGTCCGCGAGCCGAACGAAGTTGCTGCGGAAGCCTACCCCGACGGCATTGTTGTTCCCCTGTCGGCCTTCGACCCGAAGCTGATCCCGGACCCCCAAGGCAAGGACGTCGTGTTCGCCTGCCGCTCCGGCAAGCGCTCGGTGACGGCCTCGCTAGCCGCGCAATCCGCAGGGCTGCCGTATGACAAGCACCTGCAGGGCGGGATGCTCGGCTGGAAGGCGGCCGGCCTGCCGATCAAGACCGGCGGCTGACACGGCATCATGATCTCGCAGAACAAGGTCTTCGCCGATCTGCCCGTCACCATCTTCGAGCAGATGTCGCAGCTCGCGCGTGACAACAACGCCATCAATCTGGGGCAGGGTTTTCCCGACGATCCCGGCCCGGAGGACATCCGCCGCGCCGCCGCCGATGCCGTCCTGAACGGCTACAATCAGTATCCGTCGATGATGGGCCTGCCGGAGCTGCGCCAGGCGATCGCGGCACACTACAAGCACTGGCACAGGCTCGATCTCGATCCAATGAGCGAGGTGATGGTCACCTCCGGCGGCACCGAGGCGCTGACCTCGGCGATCCTGTCGGTGGTCGAGCCCGGCGACGAGGTGATCTGCTTTCAACCCGTCTATGATTCCTATCTGCCGATCATCCGTCAGGCTGGCGGCATCCCGAAGCTGCTGCGGCTGGAGCCGCCGTACTGGCGGCTATCGGAGGAGATGCTGCGCTCGGCGTTCTCGCCGAAGACCAAGGCGGTGCTGTTCAACAATCCGCTGAACCCGGCCGCCGTGGTCTATCCGCGCGAGGACCTAGAGCTGCTAGCGCGCTTCTGCCAGGAGTTCGATGCGGTCGCGATCTGCGACGAGGTCTGGGAGCACGTGGTGTTCGACGGCCGCGAGCACATCCCGCTGATCACCATCCCCGGCATGCGCGACCGCACCATCAAGGTCGGCTCCGCGGGTAAGATCTTCTCGCTGACAGGGTGGAAGATCGGCTTCGTCTGCGCCGCGCCGCAGCTTTTGCGCGTCGCCGCTAAGGTGCATCAGTTCCTGACCTTCACGACCGCGCCGAACCTGCAGATGGCCGTGGCCTACGGCCTCGGCAAGTCCGACGACTATTTCGTCAGCATGCGCGCGGAGCTGTCGCGCAGCCGCGACCGCCTCACGGCCGGACTCGAACGCCTCGGCTTTCCCGTGCTGAAGGCGCAGGGGACGTACTTCCTGACCGTCGACCTGTCGCCGCTCGGCCTCAACGAGACCGACGAGCAGTTCTGCCGGCGCATCGTCCACGACTACAAGGTGGCCGCGATTCCGGTGTCGGCGTTCTACGAGAAGGATGCGGTGACCTCGGTCGTGCGGTTCTGCTTCGCCAAGAAGGACGCGACGCTCGACACGGCGCTGGAGCGCCTGTCCGACGCTATCCACCGACGCTAGGAGACGGACATCATGACGTGCGGCCGCATTCGTATCGTGTTGGCTCTGGCCGCGCTGACGCTTTCGGTCGCGGCCGCCCGCGCTGACGAGCGCGTCGTGAACTTCTACAATTGGTCGAATTACATGGCGCCCGGTGTCCTCGAGGACTTCACCAAGGAGACGGGCATCAAGGTCGTCTACGACACCTTCGACGCCAACGAGACCTTGGAGACGCGGTTGCTCGCCGGCAAGTCGGGCTACGATGTCGTGGTGCCGACCGCGTATTTCCTGCAGCGCCAGATCAAGGCCAGGATCTTCCAGCCGCTCGACAAGTCCAAGCTGCCGAACCTCGCCAATGCCTGGCCGGTCGTGACCGAGCGCCTCGCGATCTACGATCCCGGCAACCAGTTCGCCGCCAACTACATGTGGGGCACGACCGGGATCGGCTACAACGTCAAGGCCATCGAGAAGATCTTAGGCCCGGGCGCGCGGATCGACAGCTGGGACATGGTGTTCAAGCCGGAGAACCTCGCCAAGTTCAAGGATTGCGGCGTCCACATGCTGGACTCCGCCGACGACATCTTCCCAGCGGCACTGAACTATCTCGGCCTCGATCCGAACTCGACGAAGCAGGCGGACCTCGAGAAGGCCGCCGAGGTGGTCGGCAAGGTCGCATCCTCCGTGCGCAAATTTCACTCGTCCGAATATCTGAGCGCGCTCGCCACCGGCGAGATCTGCCTCGTCGTCGGCTGGTCCGGCGACATCATGCAGGCCCGCAGCCGTGCCGAGGAGGCGAAGAACGGCATCGAGATCGGCTACGCGATCCCGAAGGAGGGCGCGCAGATGTTCTTCGACAATTTTGCCATTCCCGCCGATGCCCAGCACGTCCCCGAGGCGTATGCGCTGATCAACTATCTCTATCGTCCGGAGATCGCGGCCAAAAACTCGGACTTCCTGTCCTACGCCAACGGCAATCTGGCGAGCCAGAAGCTGATCGACCCGAAGATTCTCGGCGATAAGAATATCTATCCGGATGAGGCGACCCTGAAGAAGCTGTTCGTGATCACCGCTCGCGAGCCGGCGACGCAGCGCCTGATCAACCGGCTCTGGACGAAGGTGAAGACGGGGCGCTGAACGCAAGTTGGCCTTGGCGCAGAAATGACGTAGTATTGGTCAAGCGCAGAGGCTTTGATCATGTCCGAGCACCCACGTATCGCTCTTTCTCCCGACGTGCTGTCTGGCAAGCCGGTCGTTCGTGGTACGCGTCTTTCGGTTGAGTTCCTGATCGGCTTGATGGCCGACGGGTGGGGAGAGGCGGACATTCTCGCCAATTATCCCGGCCTCTCCCACGATGACGTCATCGCATGTCTCGCATATGCACGAGACATTGTGGGGACCGAGAGGGTCTTTCCGAGCGCAGCCTGAAGATGCGCTTTCTGGCCAACGAAAACTTTCCTGCTGCAGCGGTAAGAGCAATTGAGGCTGCAGGACATGATATTGCCTGGGTGAGCCTCATCTCGCCTGGAGCGACCGACAGGAGCGTACTGTCGCAGGCCATTCTGGAAGAGCGGATACTTCTGACCTTCGACAAGGATTTCGGCGAACTGGCAAGAAGCGCCTCGCTGCCCCTCGCTTGCGGCGTGATTCTGCTGCGTATCCCTATGCCGCCGCCGCAAGATGCCGGCAAGCGCATTGCCGATTTGATTCTTTCGCGGGACGACTGGGCGGGCCACTTCTCGGTCATCGAGCCTGGTCGCGTTCGCATGCGACCGCTTGCAAACTGACGAAGCTTGCGCCCACATTGGCCTTAAGTGCCGGAAGCAAGAGGATCGCTCGCGATCGAGCGATCCTTGTTCAACCTGCCTCACGCCAGCCGGTGCATCGCACAGAGCTTGTTGCCGTCGAGATCGCGCAAGTACGCGAGATACAGCTTGCCGGTCGAGCCCTGGCGAACGCCGGGCGGATCCTCGCAGGTGGTGCCGCCGGCTTCGAGGCCCGCCGCATGCCAGGCGTCGACTTGTTCGGTCGAACTGCAGGCATAGCCGATGGTGCCGCCATTGGCCGGCGTAGCGGGCTGGCCGTTGATCGGCTTGGAGACCGAGAAAACGCCGGTCGGAGTGATGTAGAAGATGCGGTGGCCGTCGACCTTGGCCGGGCGCACGCCGACCGTGCCGAGCAGCTTGTCGTAGAAGGCCTTGGCCTTGTCGAGGTCGTTGGTGCCGATCATGATGTGCGAAAACATCAGCGCTTATCCTCCCTTGAGATTCCGAGCAGCGTGTCGGATAGGGCGCCAAGGTAGCGAGCGTCGCTACGTGAGGTAAGAGTTTTCTTCCGATCGCCTGTTGACGGAAGGCGATGCTATAGGACGCCTTCCTTGCAGTGGAATTTGACCGCGCGAAGCGATTACCGCCAGCGGCGGTGCAGCCAGAGCCACTGCTCCGGATATTCGCGCACCCAGCCTTCGACGACGTTGGTGACCGCCTGCGTCATGCCCTGGATGTCGATCTGTCCATTCGCATCGCGCACCGGCTTCACTTCCTCGGACAATTCGGCGCGGAAGCGGTTGCCGGGCAGGCGGATGATGCGCACGCCGTGCACGGGGCATTCGACCTGGCGGAGCAGGCGCGCGAGCATCGGGTTGGCGCGGGTCTTGCGGCCGAAGAACGTCACCTCGACGCCGCCGGTCAGGTACTGATCGACCAGCATCGCGACGTGCTGGCCGTTCTTCAGCGCCTGGCCCAGCCGCAGCGGCGCGTCGCGCCCGGCCGGGATCAGCGTGCCCATCTTCACCTGGCGCATCTCCTGGATGATGCGGTCGGCGGCGGCGATGTTGGGGCGGCGATAGAGGATCGCGGTGTCGAGCTTATGGGCGACCGCGGCGAGCGCCGGCATCTCCCAATTGGCGAGATGGCTCGCGAAGATCAGCGCCGGCTTGCCGTCGAGGCGGAGCTGGTGGAACAGCTCATGCGTCCGCGGCGTCAGCTCGATGCGGCTGCGCTCGGGATGCTCCTCATCATAGTCCCAGATCTTGTCGAGATGGGCGAACTCGGCGCCGACGCGGCCGAGATTGTCCCAGACGCCCGCAAGAATCCGCTCGATCTCCTCGGGCGATTTCTCCGGGAAGGCCTGAGTGAGATTATCGCGGCCGATCCGCTGCTCGCGCAAGCGCGGGCCGATCCACTGCGCGATGCGCGCGAAGCGGTCGGCCGTCTTCTGCGGATCGAAATAGCGTGTGGTCTTGAGCATGCCGACCGTCATCGCGCCGACGGCCGAGGACCCGAGCGACTTCACCTTCTGGCGGAGGACGAGCTTGGTCCGGAGGGGAATGAGACTCATCGATGCGACAGGCGGATCAGGCCGGTTCGCGGGTCAGGATCAGCGAGGCGTTCTGGCCGCCAAAGCCGAACGAGTTCGACATGACGGCGGTGACGCGCGCCTCGCGGGCCTTGTTGCCGACGACGTCGAACAGGATCGCGGGATCCGGAATGTCGTAATTGATGGTCGGCGGGATCAGCTGATGCTCGAGCGTGAGCAGCGAGATGATCGCCTCGACCGCGCCAGCCGCCGAGATGGTGTGGCCGACCATCGACTTGTTGGACGACACCGGAATCTTGCCGGTGTGCTCGCCGAACACGGCGGAGACGCCGACATATTCCATCTTGTCGTTCTCGGGCGTCGCGGTGCCGTGGGCGTTGATGTGGTCGATCTGCTCCGGCGCCATGCCGGCATCGGCCAGCGCCTTGCGGATGCAGCCGATGATCGGCTTGCCGTCCGGCGAGGAGCGGGTGCGGTGGAACGAGTCGGTCAGCTCGCCGCAGCCGGCGACGACGCCGAGGATCTTCGCGCCACGCGCGACGGCCGCATCATAGCTCTCCAGCACCAGCGCGCCGGCGCCCTCGGCCATGACAAAACCGTCGCGGTTCTTGGAGAACGGCTTGGAGGCGGCCTGCGGCGGATCGTTCTGCGTCGAGAGCGCCGACAGCAGCGAGAAGCGCACCAGGCCTTCCGGATTCACCGAGCCTTCGGTGGCCGCGCACAGCGCGACGTCGGTCTCGCCGCGGCGGATGGCCTCGACGCCGAGCTGGATCGCGGTCGCGCCCGAGGCGCAGGCGGTCGACAGCGAGATCGGCGAGCCCTTGGTGCCGAACGTATCGGACAGCGAATCCGCCACTGAGCCGAACAGGAAGCGGTGGTGATAGTTGACGAACTTGCCGCCGCCGCACACCTTCAGGAGGTCGTCATAGGTGAACTGCGTGCCGCCGACCTCATGCGCGAGCTCGAGCCGCTGCGGCCACTCGATCTCGACCGGGGCAACCGCGAGAAAAAGCGGGCCCGGGAAGTCGCCCTTGGAGCCGATGCCGGCCTGGGCAATGGCTTCCTCGACAGCCATATGGCCGAGCCGCTCGGAGAGGCCGGTGGAGGTGAATGGCGCCACCGGCACGAAGTCGACCGTGCCGGCCATCGTCGTCTTCAACCCGTCGATCGGGAAGCGCGTGATGGTGCGGATGCCGGACTCGCCGGCCACCAGCTTGGTCCAATTGTCGGACTTGCCCGCACCCAGCGAGGTGACGATGCCCATGCCCGTCACGACCACGACGGGGCGTCCAAACTTGTCGCGTACACTCATGATGTCCCCCGTCGCGTCGTTAGCCGCGCGCCGCGTTCACTTGACAGCTTCGACCAAGGCCATGCCTTCGCCGCGGTAATGGCCGGCGCCGACCACCACGATCTGGGTCGGAGCCTCCTTCATCTCGCTCTCGACGCCCGAGGTGTCGCCAGGCGCGAACAGCGCGCCGCGCGAGATCGAGAGCGCTGCGAGCGCAAGATCGAGCGCGAAATGCGCCTCCATCGTGTGGCCGAAGCGGGTGCCGCTCGAGCGCACCGCGAAGGCCTTGTGATGGTCGAGGAACGCGCGCTCCTCCGACGTCACGGGCTCGGCACCGGTCGCGCCGGTGATGATCGCGCCCGGTGCGTCGTGCACGTCGAGCGCCGACCACAGCCGGTCGAGCGTGCCGGTGACGGCGCCGGCCTCCTTGCGACGGGCACGATCGGCGACCACCTTGCTCAGCCGCGCCAGCGGCTTCGCGCCACGGGCCTCGGCATGCGGCTTGGATTCCAGCACCAGGAACGCGCCGGCCGAGCCGAGCGCGAAGCCCGGATGCTCCTTGCGTGCCCACACCGGCTTGAACTCGTTCTTCAGATTGTAGTCGCCGAACTCGTAGAGAACGAGCAGATCCTTGCGCTCGCCATTATGCGAGCCGCCGACCAGCGCGATGTCGCTCTGTCCACCGGCGATGCGGGCCAGAGCGATCTTGAACGCGTCGACGCCCGCGACCTCTTCGCCCATGAAGGTGCGCGAGGTGCCGCAGACGCCGTGCGAGATCGCGATGTTGCCGGCGAGAAGGTTGGAGAGCTGAGCCAGGAACAGCGTCGGGCGCAGGTCGCTCATCAGCCGGTCGTTGAGGAAGCCCGGCGTGCAGTTGCCTTCCGCCTCGGCGTTGAGAATTGCGGTGTCGACCGAGATGTCGCGCTCGCCGCCGCCGGCGGCGACGATCATGTCCATCCGGGAGAGGACGTCCTTGTTGCCCTTGAGGCCTGCCGAATCCAGCGCGAGCCCGGCGGCATAGGTGCCGATGCGCTGCCACCCCTCCATCTGGCGCTGTTCCTTCTTGGGGATCTGCGCTTCCAGATTCACCTTGGCCCAGGGATGCACGATGTAGGGCGCAAAACCCTTCTCATCGACATTGATCTGGCCGGCGTTGGAGAGCCTCCCAGTTCGCATCGAGGCCCTCGCCGAGCGAGGTCGCAAGGCCGATGCCGGTGATCCAGACTTCGACGGGGGCTGATGTCACGGAAGGCGTCTCACTCATCGCTGCAGGATCTGTTGCGGAAAGCCGACGCGCTCGGCGACGGCATCCATATGTCCGCGCAGCTCCGGATTGGGGAAGGGAACGTGGCTGAACGTGATCGTCGCGTTCGAGCGCAGCTTGCCGCCGACCTTCACGCGCGCCTCGGTGATGGCGTAGCCAGAGCCCTCATGCAGCACGTTGGCCTCGACGGTCAGCACCTCGCCGGGCTGCACGAAGCCGCGCATCTTGGCTTCCTTCACGGCGGCAAGGAACGGCATCCGCTCGAACTTCATCAGCGCGAGCAAGAGCCAGCCGGAGGTCTGCGCCATCGACTCGATCAGCAGCACGCCGGGCATGATCGGATAGCCCGGGAAGTGCCCTTCGAAGATCGTGCTTTCGGTCGGAACCTTGGCTTCGACGGTGATGGTCTTCTCGTCCAGCTTGAGGTCGAGAATGCGGTCGATCAGCAGGAAGTATTCGATCTGCATGGCGGGCGCTCAGGCGCCCTTGGCGGCGACCAGCTCGTCGATGCGGGCGCAGAGGTTCTTGAGCACGAAATACTGCTCGGTGCTGGCCTTGCCGTCGTTGACTTCCTGCGTCCACTTCTCGAGCGGCAGCTTGATGCCGAACGCCTTGTCGATCGCAAACGCGATGTCGAGGAAATCGAGGCTGTCGATGCCCAGATCGTCGATGGCGTGGCTATCCGGCGTGATCGTGTCGCGCGGGATGTCGCAGGTTTCAGCGATGATCGTGGCGACCTGATCGAATGTTGAGGACATCACTAAGCCTTTGATATTTTGGAGCTAATCCGGTAGGTGGCGACGGCGGGACACCGCGCCCCGAAGGCGTCCGATGCGAGCCCTGATACCCCCGCCGCCCGGGAGTCGTGTGCCCGTATATCGGAGCGCCGCCGTGAGTTCAATGGAGCCGGGCAGGGCGGTTGTGGCGGGATTGTGATGCCCTGTGGGGGAGGCCGACCATACCCGTCAGGGCGTGTAGGTCTCGGTGATGATGCGGGCGCAGTCGCGCCGTCCGGTCAGCAGGCAGTCCTGGGTCTTGCGCAGGTCGGCGATGCTCATCGCCAGCCAGATGCCGATCGCGGTCAGGGCGATGGTGAAGGCGATCGCGGCGATGTTGGCGAGGATGCGGTGGCGGAAATCGTCCGGCTCCTCGCGGGGCTGCTCGTAGCGGGAGAGATCGAGGGACAGCGGCTCGCGCCGCCGCAGCGGCACAGGGGGATTCACGCTCGGGCTGCCGCCCTCGGGCATGCGCCGCACCGGGCCATTGCGGGGCCGGAACGGCACCACACGATGCTCTTCCTCCGCTGCGATGGGGCGCTGGGACTTCATGCCTCGACTCCAATGCTCGTTCTTAGCACGCGGGCACAACCTCTCACAAAGAAACTTTGCCACGATTGAGCTGCATCAGCAAAGTGTCTCGCTCTGTGGATGCGGCCGCCTGGAACCGGTCGGGGATAGGCCGGCAGGCGCGCTGCAAGGGGCCGGCAGACGTGGCATAATGCGGATCATTTGATCCGGAGCCTTATCCATGGCCAATACCCGCGAGCCGCTGCTGCATCCGATTCCGATCCTGTCGCTGCGTCCGACGCAGATGACGGTGGGCATGCGCGAGGTGAAGGAGAAGCGGGAGCGCTTTCGCGAGCACAAGGCCAAGAAGAAGGCCGAGCTCATCGGCAAGCACATGATCCCGGTCGTGCTCGGACCGGACAAGCGGCACTACGTGGTCGACCACCATCATCTGGCGCGCGCGCTGCACGACGAGGGCGTCAAGGACGTGCTGGTCACCGTGATCGGCGATCTCTCGATGGTCGATCCCGATGGCTTCTGGAACGTGATGGACAACAAGCGCTGGGTCTATCCCTACGACGCCAAGGGCGAGCGGCGGCATTTCAAGGACCTGCCGAAGAGCGTCGCTGATCTGAAGGACGATCCCTTCCGTAGCCTCGCCGGCGAGCTGCGCCGCGCCGGTGGCTTCGCCAAGGACACCACGCCGTTCAGCGAGTTCCTGTGGGCCGACTTCCTCCGCCGCAAGGTCAAGCGCAAGATGGTGGAGAGCGACTTTGCCGGCGCGATGGAGCACGCGCTGGCGTTCGCCAAGAGCCATGATGCGGTGTACCTGCCCGGCTGGTGCGGGCCGGCGTCGGACGATTGATCCGCTTTGTTGCAGGCTTACTTCGCCTTCGGCAGACGGCCCATCAGATAGAACTCGTCATTGGGCCGCATGCCCGTGACATTGGCCATCCGGTTGGAGAGCGCGAAGAAGGCGGCGATCGCGGCGATGTCCCAGATGTCGTCATCGCTGAAGCCGTGCTCCGCCAGCGTCTTGAAATCGGCATCGCCGACGGTCTGCGCCTCCAGCGCGACCTTCATCGCGAAGTCGAGCATGGCGCGCTGCCGCGGCGTGATATCCGCCTTGCGGTAGTTGATCGCGATCTGGTCGGCGATCAGAGGATTCTTGGCGCGGATGCGCAGGATCGCGCCATGGGCGATCACGCAATACTGGCACTGGTTGGCGCTCGAGGTGGCCACCACGATCATCTCGCGCTCCGCCTTGGTCAGCCCGCCATCCTTCTCCATCAGCGCGTCGTGATAGGCGAAGAAGGCGCGGAACTCCTCGGGCCGGTGCGCCAAGGTGAGAAAGACGTTCGGCACGAAGCCGCTCTTCTCCTGCACGCCCAGCAGGCGGGTGCGGATGTCCTCCGGCAGCGAATCGATCGCGGGAACGGGAAAGCGGCTGATCGTGGGCTGGGTCGCGGGCTGGGTCATGAGCGATGGGTCCGGCATGGCATATGGCGAGCGAACCTTAGTCGATCGGCGAGGGGGCGCAACGGCCGCGCTCAGTTCAACACCTCCACGGTGGCGGAGCGTCCCGCAACCAGCTCGCTGCGCCGCGACGTGTCATCGAGCGCAATCCGCACGGGGACGCGCTGCGCGAGCCGCACCCAGTTGAAGGTCGGATTGACATTGGCGAGCAGGCTCGCGCCCTCGGCGCGGTCGCGGTCCTCGATCCCTGCGGCGATGCTCTCGACATGGCCAGTCAGCACCTCGCCGGTGCCCATCAGGCGGATGCGCACGGGCGCGCCGACGCGGATGCGCGGCAGCTTGGTCTCCTCGAAATAGCCCTCGACATGCAGCGTATCGGTGTCGACCAGCGCCATCACGCCTTTTCCGGCGCCGACATAGGTGCCGGGGCGCAGATCCATGTTGGTGATGATGCCGTTGACCGGCGCGTGCACCTCGCTGCGCTCCAGGTTGAGCTTGGCGACGGCCTGGTCGGCCAGCGCCTGGTCATAGGACGCCTGCGCCTGCTGCTGGGTGGCGAGCACCTGCTCCTGGCGCTGCTGCGACACCGCCTCGGTGGTCAGCGAGCGGTAGCGGTTGAGATCGGCATTGGCCTCGTTGAGCGTCGCCAGGCGGCCGGCGACCACGGCGTCGGCCTGCTGCAGCGCGAGCTTGAAGCGGGCCTGGTCGATCCGGAAGATCACGTCGCCCTGATGCACCGGCTGGTTGTCGCGCACGAGCACCTCGGTCACGAAGCCGGAGACGTCGGGGGCGATCTGGACGATGTCGGCGCGCACGCGGCCGTCGCGGGTCCAGGGCGCCTTCATGTAGTAGCTCCACAGGTAGCTGCCGACCAGGATGGCCGCTGCGACGGCGGCGGTGGTGACCGCCACGCGGCCGAGCAGAGCGAAAGTGCTTTTCACGACAGGAGCTCCGAAGCGAGATAGACGATGCCCCCGAGCGCGCAGACATACAGCGCGAAGTCGAACAGAGCGGGGTGCCAGACCAGGCGGTAGACGCCGAAACGACGTAGGAGGGCGCGAAGCAGCGCGATGCAGCCATAGGCCAGGACCAGCCACAGCAGCAGCGAGGGCACCAGCACGCCGGCGATGTCGATGTCGTGTCTCATGCCACGAGACTCCGCAGACCTGCCGCGTCCGCATGATAGGCCGGCGCGTCCGGAAACAGGCCGGTGCGGATGCCGACCAGCCCGATCAGCGCGTCTTCCTTGGCTGCTGCCGCCGGTTCGGCCAGCGTCCTCAACAGCGCGACGTCGATCGCGGCCAGCAGATCGGCCGGCATCGCGCCCGCGCCGCGGCTGCGACAGGCGGCGGCGAGACGATCGAGCATGGTGTCGATGGCGCCGAGCGTTGCCGCCGTCAGGCCATGACGGGCGCGGCGGAGATCGATGATGTTGAGACCGACGCGCAGCTGGCTCAGGCTGTCGAGCTCGCGGCGGTCATCCTCGGGGATGGCCGCAAAGCGTTGCGCCAGCAGTCCAAGGCGATCGAGCATCAGGCCGACGAAGGCAGCGCGGTCGTGATGGCCGCGGTGCTCGGCGGTCAGCGCCAGGGTCTCCCAGCTCGTGCGCAACAGCCGCTGCGCGATCCATTCGGCGCGCACGGAGCGCACCAGGCGCGTCAGCACGACGGCTGCGACCATGCCGACCATGAAGGCGATCGACGAATTGGCGTAGCTCTGGAAGTCGGCACTGTAGGTCGATTGCAGCGCCAGCAAGGTGGCGCCGTTCGCGCCCAGCGCCATGCCGATCGGCGTGGTCTGCGGGCGGGCGATCAGCACGCCGAACAAGAGGAAGGCCGGCGCAAGCGCGGCGATCAGCAGCTCGACATCCGAGATCGCCGGCATGATCGCAAACAGGTAGATGGCGTCAATGACGATGGCGACCAGCGACCACGCAGCGAAACGCACGATGCTTGGGGCAGGGTCGTCCTGCGCGGCGAAGAACGAGCAGGCGACGGCGGCCATCATCGGCGCAGAGGCGCCGTCCGCCCAGCCGGTCGCGATCCAGAACGCGCAGCAGACCAGGATGGCGATGACGACGCCGGCCGCCGACCACAGCGCCAATGCGTGGTCGCGATGCCGCGCCGGCGCGATGCCCTGCTCGGTGCGGAAGGCGAGCGGCACATTGGCCGTGTCTTGGCTCGTTGCGATCGCCGCGTTCAGCGCCCGGCAGTCCTCGGCAATGTCGACCAGCTCGCGCAGCCGGATCAGCAGGCTTGCGATCATGATCTGGTCCCATGATGAGTGTCCCTCCAGCGAGGCCCGGAGCGCGGCGATCTCGGCGCGCAGGCGATCAGCCGGCTCGCGGTCGCGAGCCGCGGTCACCCAATCGGCCAGCCGGTGCAGCAGCGCGTTCAGCTCGGGCCCGACATGGCCTTGGAGCGCGGCCAGCCGGTCGTGGATCGAGCCGAGCAGCGGCAGCAGCAACTGCATGTGCAGCCGCAGGGATCGCAGGCCCTCGACGGCGTCGTGGTCGGCCTGGCGGTCGAAGGCGAGGTGCGTGGCGAGCGTGTCGATCTCCAGCGCTTCCGCTGCCAGCCGCAGGCGGTGCGCGCGATCCTCCTCGCTGCCGCCACCGCCAAGCAGCACGTCGCGGCTCAGCCGGCGCGCCTCGCCGAGCCAGCGCTCCACCTTGGCTGCGACCGCGGGAGCGACGCTGCGGGGAAGCACGATGGTGGAGACCAGCGTCGCACAGACGATGCCGAGCGTGATCTCCTGCGCGCGCGCCACCGCGACATCGAAGATGCCTCCGGGATCGGTCACGGCGGGGAAGCCGATCAGCGCCAGCGTGTAGCCGGCCAGCATGAACAGATAGCTGCGCGGGGTGCGGTCGAGCAGCGAGACATAGAGGCAGGCGCCGGTCCACAGCGCGATGACCAGGCTGAGCAGCTCGGGCGCATTGACGAAGGTCGGCAGGATCGCGACCGCCGCCGCGGCGCCGGCCAGCGTTCCCAGCACGCGATAGAGCGCCTTCGAGGCCGTTGCGCCGGCCAGCGGCTGGGAGGTGATGTAGACGGTGGCCATCGCCCAATACGGCCGCGGCAGGTCGATCCACAGCGCGATCAGCAGCGCCAGCATGGCCGCGCCGAACGTCTTGACCGAGAATGCGAGGTCGGCGCCACGCAGCGGAAATCTGTTCATGGCTCGCCTGCGGGATCAGCATCGGGCGGAATGGCCTCGTGCAGTCGCGTCATGCGCTGCTCGATGCGATGCAAAACGTCGTAGGCGGTCGCGAGGTCCTCAGCCGGAATGCCTTTCAGCAGATCCTCGCGGACATGCCGCAGCACGCCTTCGATCTCCTCAGCCTTGGCTGCGCCCTTGGCGGTGAGATGCAGCGTCTTGGCGCGGCGGTCGCTTGGATCCTCCCGGCGCTCGACCAGCTTCTCGGCCTGGAGCAGGTCGATCAGGCGGACCAGCGAGGGGCCCTCGATGCCGACGTTCTCGGCGAGCGCACCCTGGCGGATGCCCTTGCCGTCCTCGGTGCCGTGCCTCGCGAGCGCCCGCAGCGGGTGGGCGGTCGCCTGGGACAGGCCGTGATCGGCCAGCGCCTGATCGCCTCGCGACGCCACAGCCGCGCGACGCGGGCGAGGAGGAGGCCGATCTCCGCAGCGAAATTTGGGGGAACGGGGGGCATGAGCAATAGATAGGAATAAAATTGGTAGCTTGCAATCTATTGGCTCGCACGACTTTGAGCGCGAGTTCCCAAGCTGGCTTGGCGGGGAACCCGGCCGCCAGCATGCGAGCCTGGAGGTTCGAGGAGGCTAGCGCAGCGGCTTCTTGAGCAGCGAGAAGCGGTCGGGATCGAGGCCCATCGACGGCTGCAGCATCGGGGCGTCCAGCGAGTTCGGCAGGCTGCCGCGATCGCTGCCCACGCTCATGCCGCCGTCGCCATTTGCAGCGTCGCGGCTTGAGGTGGCGCCGCGCCAGCGCTCCAGCACTGCGCTGACGAAATGCATGTCGTGCCCCGCATTGACCGAGCGCACCGTGGCGATGGTCGCCTCGCTGCGCGGCATCTGATGCGGCGGCACCTCCTTGAAGCGCAGCCGCGTCGGCAGCGCGACGCCTTCACCGAACGCCAGCACCTCGCGGGTGCCAAGCGAAGGAACGAAGGAGAGCAGGTTGGCGGCGGCATCCGACACCGCGGAGCGCAGCAGCGACTGGTCGCGCTCGTTGGCGAGGCGCATCGTGAACAGCGTGTTGCACTGGGAGATGATGGTGGCGTCGAGCTCGGCCGGGCGCTGGGTGATCAGGCCGAGATAGACGCCGTATTTGCGGCCTTCCTTGGCGATGCGCGAGATCGCCTTGCGGGTCGGGCCGAAGCCGATCGAGCGGTCGGCGGAGGCGTAGCGGTGCGCTTCCTCGCAGACGAACAGCAGCGGCGAGACGCCATCGCTCCACAGGCCGAAATCGAACGCCATGCGGCAGACCACCGACACGACGGAGTCGACGACCTCGGCCGGGAATCCGGCGAGCTGCATCACCGTCATCGGACGACCATTGGCGGGCAGGCGGAACAGATGGCTGATGACCTCGGCCATGGTGTCGCCGCCGACATTGGCGTTGTCGAACATGAAGGCGTAGCGCGGGTCGTTGCGCACGGTCTCGATGCGCGAGATCAGCTTGTGATAGATGATGCGCGAGGAGCGGTTCTCGAGCTTGCCCATGCGCTCGTCGATCAGGTTGATCAGGTCGACGAGGCGGTAGGGCACCGGCGTATCGACGGTGTAGCCGACCATCTTCGGATCGATGCGCTTCAGGCCGATGCGGTCCGTGTTCTGGTACTGGGTGTAGATGCCCTTTGCCAGCGGGATCACCTCGGCGAGAATGTCGAGCTCCTCGGGCACGCCCGGACGGCCGCCGAACAGGACGTCGACGATCTCCTCGAAATTGAACAGCCAGAACGGCAGCTTCAGATTGCGCGGATTGAGGACCAGCGCCTTCTCGCCGAAGCAGCGGCCATATTCGTTGTGGACGTCGAGCAGGAAGATGCGCAGGTTCGGGCGCGCTTTGAGTATCTCGTTGAGCAGCAGCGACACGCCGGTGGATTTACCGACGCCGGTCGAGCCGAGCACCGCGAAGTGCTTCGAGAGCATTTCCTCGACATTGACGCAGGCGCGCACCGATGTGTCCTGCTGGAGCGCGCCGATATCGATGTGGTCGCCGGCGGTCGGCGTGTAGATCGTGCGCAGCTCCTGGCTGGTGATCATGTCCACGGCGTCGCCGATGGTCGGATAATGGGTGACGCCGCGCTGGAACTTCGGCTTCTCGGCGGGCCCGAGGATCTCGCCGAGCAGGTCCACAGACGCCGTCGCGACGTATTCGCTGGCCTGCGAGAGGTCCTCGCTGGTGACCTCGGTGATGATGGCGATGATCGTGGCGCTGGGGCAGCGGATGCTGATGAAGCGGCCGACTGTGGCGCGGATGTCGGAGACGGTCATCTGCTGTGTCGACAGAATGCCGACGCGGGCCTGGGAGCCTCGCACCGAGATCACGCGTCCGAAGGATGTCACGGTCATGAAACCTGTGGTGAATTGTTGCGCTGACACCTTCGCCGCTCTGACTGGACAATTTGTTAAACCGCTCATCATGATGAACGCGCCGCCTGCCTTCCGCGGCGTGGGAGGACGATGAGCGCGGCTCGAAGCGCGGTTCCTCAAACCTGCGTAACGCATTGGGCCGTAACGCTTTCTGCAGCCTTTGCTAAAGCGTCGCGCGAGCCGATCGGGTTTACGTTCGGTTTACCATTTTTAAGGGCTGCTTCAGCTTTGCGCGCGGACCGATCGACCTGACGGCGGTGAAGGCGAGCGCGCGGCGATTTGATCGCGATCAATCTGGAACGGCGGTGCGCCCGGTATATTTTTCCCGTCAAGCGCGAGGGAGCGGATGCGGGCGGTGTCGCGCTGTGCACCGGCCACCCATGCCGCTGAAGAGCCGATCCTCGCGTGAAGCAGGAGGATGACATCATGGCTGAACCCACCAAGCTGCCCGTCAACACCGAGAAAGCGAATGCGCCGTCCTTGCAGGGATGGCGGCCGTTCGAGAACCTGCGCCGCGAGATCGATCGCGTGTTCGAGGACTTCCACGGCGGCGTCTGGCGAACGCCGTCGCTGTTCGACCAGCTCCCGGGTCTGGCGCGCGCGAGATCGTTTGCCGTGGCGCCGGCGGTCGACGTCGCCGAGCACGACAACGCCTATGAGGTGACGGCGGAGCTGCCCGGACTCGACGAGAAGAATGTCGAGGTGAAGGTCGCCAGCGGCGTGCTGTCGATCAAGGGCGAGAAGCAGGAGGACAAAGAGGAGAAGAAGAAGGACTATTACGTCCGCGAGCGCAGCTTCGGCTCGTTCGAGCGCTCCTTCCAGATTCCGGACGGCGTCGACACCGACAAGATCGAGGCGGTGTTCAAGCAGGGCGTGCTGAAGGTGACCCTGCCGAAGAAGCCGGAGGTGCAGAAGGCCGCCAAGACCATCGATATCAAGGCGGCGTGAGCCGCGCAGCCGCGCGCGCTGTCCCAGGATCACGGGACGGCAGATGGTTCGGACGCTCAGGGAGGGCCGCGATTGCGGCCCTTTTTTTCGTCTGGCTGGAGGGGTAATCTGCCGCCCAAGCAAACGGCCGGCGCTGTCAGGCCGGCGGAACGACCGGAAGGGAGACGAGGGATGGGCAAGCTCGCGCTGGCGGCGAAGATCACGCATGTGCCGTCGATGTATCTCAGCGAGCTCGATGGCCCGGCCAAGGGCAAGCGGCAGTCGGCGATCGACGGCCATCTCGAGATCGGCCGGCGCTGCCGCGAGGCCGGCGTCGACACCATCGTCGTGTTCGACACGCATTGGCTGGTCAATGCCGGCTATCACATCAACTGCGCGCCGCACTTCCAGGGGCTCTATACCTCCAACGAGCTGCCGCACTTCATCGCCAACATGACGTATGAATACGACGGCAATCCTGAGCTCGGCCATATCCTGGCCAACGGCGCCAATGCGCATGGGATTGCGACCATGGCGCATGATGCGACCTCGCTGGCGCTGGAGTACGGCACGCTGGTGCCGATGCGCTACATGAACCCCGACCGCCACTTCAGGGTGGTGTCGGTGTCGGCGCTGTGCACCTCGCATTATCTCGCCGACAGCGCCAAGCTCGGCTGGGCGTTCCGCCGCGCCGTCGAGGATCACTATGACGGCACGGTCGCGTTCTTCGCGTCCGGCTCTCTCAGCCATCGCTTCGCGCAGAACGGCACCGCGGATGAATATCGCGACAAGATGTTCAGCCCGTTCCTGGAGCGGCTCGACCACGAGGTGATCCAGATGTGGAAGCAGGGCGAGTGGCCCGACTTCTGCGACATGCTGCCGGAATATGCCAGCAAGGGCCATGGCGAGGGCTTTATGCACGACACCGCGATGCTGCTCGGTGCGCTCGGCTGGAACCATTACGACCGCGGCGTCGAGGTGGTGACGCCGTTCTTCCCGTCGTCGGGAACGGGCCAGATCAACGCGGTGTTCCCGGTCTCGCCGATGCCGAGGGCGCTCGACGATGTCGGCCGCCCGCGCGCCGCGGCGCTCGCCGGCGGGCGGCTCTGACGGCACGCGCTCGCTCTACCAGACGCCGGCGCGCGTGAGCATCTCGACGATGTCCTCGGGATAGACCGTCTCGCGCGTCGCCGTCAGCTCGTCCCTCTGCCACCAGCGTTGCGCGGCAATGGCCGCGCGCTCGAGCTCGGTCCAATGCATCGACGAGAGCTCGGCCTGCGCGACCCTGATGAGGAAGTAACGCTCGTCCGCGCTGACCTCTTCGCCATCGACCAGCGTGAAGGTCAGCGCCCGCTGCGCGATCTCAGGCCCGGGATGATCGATGCGGATGCCGGTCTCCTCGAACATCTCCCGGCATGCCGCGGCCTCATAGCTCTCGCCCGGATCAAGCCCGCCGCCCGGCGTCGCCCAGAACTGCTGTCCCTTCAGCGCACCGGCCAGATGCACGAATTTGAACAGCAGCAGCCGGTCGTCGGGATCGACCACGAGGAGGCGGGAAGAGGGGCGGTCACGCATGGGAGGTTTTCGACGTTCCGACGGACGATGGTGCGCCAAGGTGCACGCGGCGATGAGCACGGGTTCAGCCGGACGACATGCCTTCTATGCGGCATCGGCTGGACCCGGCGACCATCCAGACGCGCGCCGCGCCTCACGCCGCGTGCCGGTGAGGCGACAGCCGTTCGGCCTCGCGGCGGCACTCGGCCGCGAACTGCCTGAGACGCTCGATCGTCAGCGTGTCGGTGATGCTCCGCTGCAGCCGTTCGGCCCGCGCAATCTGGTCTTCGAGATCCATCAGTCTGCTCATGTCCCGTCTCCCTGAACTGATAATTTGATGCAAATTGCATCGTTCCGGGCGGGTGCGCATCGTGGTGAATGGCGGGTTAATTCCGATCGCCCGCGCTGGCCGTGGCTTGCGCGCAGTAGTCCCGCCAGAACTTGCGATAGCCCTGCTCGACCTGCTGCGTGTAGAGCGCGTTGTCTCCGGCGGCTGAATGGGAGACCAGGCCCGGCAGCCGGGCGCGCAGCGCGGCAAGCTCCGCGGGCCGGGAGCAGAATTTCAGCGCAATGGCGAGATAGGCGTCGTCATCGTCGGCGACCCAGTCGTCGAGGCCGACCGCCTTGACGATCGCTCCGCCGGCGCGAGCGGCGGGGCCGCTGCCGAGCTTGGTGACGACGGGCACGCCCATCTGCAGCGACTCCCAGGTCGAGATGCCGCCATTCTGCGGGAACGGATCGAGCGAGATGTCGATGTCGGCGAACATCGCAAGATGGGCCTCGCGCGTCGTCTTTCCCTCGCAACGAACGCGGTCCGCGGCAATGCCGTGAGCGACGCAGCGCGCGATCAGTCCGTCGCGCAGCAGGGCATCGCCCATCGAGTGGTTCTTGACGACCAGGATCGATCCCGGGGTTGCCGCCATCAGCTTCGACCAGAGACTGAGCGTCGGGTCCGACAGCTTGTCGATGCGATTGAAGGCGCCGAAGGTGACGTGGCCGTTCCGAAGCATCGGCAGCGGCGATGCGGGAATGGGAGGCGGCGGTTCGATCGTGATCAGCGACGGCAGGTCGTAGATCTTCTCGGCAAACAGCGGCCGGACCGCGGCTGGAATCACCACCGGATCGGCCAGGAGATAATCCATGACGGGCAGGCCCGTCCCGGTGACGCTGCCGACGGCGGAGACCTGGATCGGGGCGGGCTTGCGCGCAAACAGCGTGAGCCGGTGGCCGGCGGAATGCCCGGAGAGGTCGACGAGGATGTCGACCTTGTCGGCCTGGATCTGATCGGCGAGCTTGTCGTCGCTCCACAGCGAGGCGTCGACCCAGCGATCGACCAGCGCTCGGCACAGCTCGGTCTTGGCGTCCTGCATCGGCGAGCAGGAATAAGCGAGGATCTCGAACTTCGCGCGATCGTGGTGGCGCAGGATGGGCATGAAGGCAAAGGCCGCCGAGTGGTCGCGGAAATCCGACGAGACATAGCCCACGACCAGCTTCCGGTCCGGATCGAGATCCCGTGCGCCGAGCGACCGCAGTGGCAAGCGCGACCCGATCGCGTCCCACCAATATTTCCGCTCGGCCTGAAGGCGCTTCACGGTCACGTCGGGCAGGAAATCCAGCGCGAAGATCTTCTTGGTGATCGCGTCCTCATGATGCGGGTTGATCGCGAGCGCGCGGTCGTAATGCTGGATGGCGGTCGCGGTGTCGCCCTGCGCCGCAGCGCAGACGCCGAGCAGGGTCCAGGCGAGCTCCGAGTTCGGGTTCTGGGCCAGCACCTTGTTGCTGACGGCGATCGCCTGCGCGAGATGGCCATTGGCGAGTGTCACCGTGGCCTTGCCGCAAAGCGCGGCTTCGAGAAGCGGCTCACGCGCGAGCGCGGCGTCGAAATCGGCCTCCGCCTGCTCGAACTTGCCGAGCTCCTGATACACCCGCCCGCGTTGGGCGATCACGGCGCCCGCATTCGGATTGATCGCCAGCGCCGTATTCAGCGCGGCCAGTGCAGTCTCGAAATCGCGCAGATAGGTGCTGGCGACGGCCTTGCCGAACAGGGCGGACAGCAACCGGGGCTGCAGCGACAGCGCGCGATCGAAGTTCTGGCCGGCCTCGGCGTGGCGGCTCGTGAACAGTAGCGTCATGCCGCGATTGGCGTAGGCCTCGGCATAGTCGGGCTTCAGCGCGATGGCGCGGTCATGCGCCGTGATCGCCTCCTCGAAACGGAACAGGCTCATCAGCGCATTGCCGAGATGGGTGAGCGCGGCCGGGAAGCTCGGCTTGAGCGCGATGGCGCGTTCGAAGCGGGCGCGGGCGTCCTCGTGCCGGCCGAGCCGGGACAGCGCGACGCCGAGATCGGACTGGGCATCTGCCGCGCGCGGGTCGACCTCGACCGCTCGCGTCAGGAGCAGCACGGCCTGATCGAACCGGCCGCACTCCCGTTCGGACACGCCGAGCAGATGCAGGGCGCCGAAATGCTGCGGCAGCTCGTGCAAGATCTGCTGGCACAGCGCCTGCGCTTTCTGATGCCGGCCCTCGCGATAGGCCTTCACGGCCGCGGGCAACAGCGCATCCGCCTGCTTCTTGGCGCGCTTCTGAAGCCGTGCGTTCTGAAAGGCCCGCGACCCGACGCTGCTCTGCACGTGCAATCCTCCGCCGAAGCGTTCCGTTGCCCGGAATGGTTGTTCCGTTCTCGTCGATTCGCAATGAGCAGAGGTTAACGAGGGGGAGGCGCGTCGAAGGGGCGCGTGAGAGAGCCGGCCTAGATCACGAAGAGGGAGGCGTCACGCTGCAGGCGGTCGCGGCGAGGTCAAGCTGGCTGGGGAACCTGGATTCGAACCAAGACAAACAGAGTCAGAGTCTGTTGTGCTACCGTTACACCATTCCCCAACGGAATGCCGAGCAGTTTCAAATGCTTGTTGAACTGTCTGACACCGTGATGCGAGCCGGGCCGCGCAAATCGGCGGCGGCGACTGGCGCTCTTCTAACCGCATGCCGGCGGCTTTGGCAAGCCGCTGGATGACGGATTTCCAGCCTGATTTCGCTGCGGCCACCTGCGGCGGCCGCAAGAATTACTCCGCAGCTTCCTTGACCGGCCCTGCGGTTGCCGTCTCTGGCTCGTGCTCGATATGCGCGCGGCCCCAGCGGGCGAAGGCATTGTTGACCTTGTCGAGATAGAGATAGATCACCGGCGTCGTGAACAAGGTCAGCATCTGGCTGACGATCAGGCCGCCGACCATGGCGTAGCCGAGTGGCTGGCGGATCTCCGAGCCGGTGCCGTTGCCGAGCATCAGGGGCACGCCGCCGAGCAGGGCTGCCATCGTCGTCATCATGATCGGACGGAAGCGGAGCAGGGCGGCCTGCCTGATCGACTGCTCGGGCGCCAGATGCTGGTCGCGCTCGGCGGCGATGGCGAAGTCGACCATCATGATGCCGTTCTTCTTCACGATGCCGATCAGCAGGATGACGCCGATCAGCGCAATCAGGCTGAAGTCGTAGCCGAACGCCATCAGGATCGCGAGCGCGCCGACGCCGGCCGAAGGCAGGGTCGAGAGAATCGTGATCGGGTGGATGTAGCTCTCATAGAGGATGCCGAGGATCAGATAGACCACGACCAGCGCCGCGAGGATCAGGAGCGGCACGGTCGAGAGCGACTGCTGGAACGCCTGCGCGGTGCCCTGGAAGCTCGAGTTCAAGGTCGTCGGAGCGCCCATCTCGACCATCGCGCGCTGGACCGCGTCGGTGGCCTGGCCGAGCGCTATGCCCTGGGCGAGGTTGAAGCTGATCGTGATCGACGGGAACTGGCCCTGGTGGCTGATCGACAGCGGCTTCACCGGCACCGTGCTCCAATTAGCGAAGGTCGAGAGCGGCACCTGGTCGCCGGTGGTCGGCGACTTCACGTAGAGCTTGTTCAGCGTATCCAAATTGCCCTGCAGCTCCGGGAGGATCTCCAGGATCACGCGGTAGGAGTTGAGCTGGGTGAAGTATTGCGCGACCTGGCGCTGGCCGAAGGCATCATACAGCGTGTCGTCGATCAGTTGCGGCGAGATGCCGTAGCGCGAGGCAGTGTCGCGGTTGATGACGAGCTGCACGGTGGTGCCGTCGGCCTGCTGGTCGGTCGCGACGTCGCGCAGCTCCGGCAGTGAGCGCATCTTCTCCAGGATCTTCGGCGCCCATTCGTTGAGCTCGGACAGGTTCGGATCCTGCAGGGTGAACTCGAACTGGGTGCGCGACGGGCGGCCGCCGAGCCGGATGTCCTGCGCCGCCTGCATGTAGAGGCGGGCGCCCTCGACCTTCTCGAGCTGCGGCCGGAGACGGGCGATGATCTGCTGCGCGGTGGCGTCGCGCTCCTCACGCGGCTTCAAGGTGATGAACATGTTGCCGTTGTTGCCGGCGCGGCCGGAGCCGCCGATGTTCATCGCGATGCTGGCGACGTCGTGATCGGCCATCACGATCTTGGCCAGCGCCTCCTGGCGCGACTGCATCGCCTTGAACGAGATGTCCTGCGAGGCTTCCGAGGTCGCCGTGATCAGGCCGACGTCCTGCTGCGGGAAGAAGCCCTTGGGGATCAGGATGAACAGATAGACCGACAGCCCGAGCGTGGCGAAGAACACCATCAGGGTGGCGAAGCGCCAGCGCAGCGCGAGGTCGAGGCCCTTCTCATAGGCGCGCAGCATCGCGTCGAACGCTGCCTCGCTCCACTGGTAGAACTTGCCGTGCTGGGTGGCGTGCTCGTTGCGCAGGAAGCGCGAGGCCATCATCGGCGTCAGGGTCAGCGACACGAACATCGAGACGAAGATGGTCATCGCCAGCACGACCGCGAACTCGCGGAACAGGCGGCCGATGATGCCGCCCATCAGGAGCAGCGGGATCAGCACGGCGACCAGCGAGATCGAGATCGAGACGATGGTGAAGCCGATCTCCTTGGCGCCCTTGTAGGCGGCGGCCATCGGCGTCTCGCCTTCCTCGACATAGCGCGAGATGTTCTCGAGCATGACGATGGCGTCGTCGACCACGAAGCCGACTGCGATGGTCAGCGCCATCAGCGAGAGATTGTCGAGCGTGTAGCCGACGCCCCACATCATGGCGCAGGCCCCGAGCAGCGCCAGCGGCACCGTGATGGTCGGGATCACCGTGGCCCAGAAGCTGCGCAGGAAGATGAAGATGACCATCACCACGAGGAAGATGGTGAGGATGAGCGTGAACTGGACGTCCTCGACGGCGGCGCGGATGGTGGTGGTGCGGTCGGAGATGACGTCGATCTTGATCGCCGGCGGGATCGCCGCGACCAGCCGCGGCAGCAGGCCCTTGATGCGGTCGACGGTCTCGATGACGTTGGCGCCGGGCTGCTTGAAGATCACCAGGAACACGCCGCGCGTGCCGTTCGCCCACGCCGCCTGCTTGGCGTCCTCGGCCGCCGACACGGCCTGGCCGATGTCGCGGATGCGCAACGGCCCGCCATTGCGGTAGGCGATGATGACGTCGTTCCAGTCCTTGGCGTCGGTCAGCTGGTCGTTGGCGTAGATCGTGTAGGCGCGCCGCTCGCCGTCGATGTTGCCCTTGGGGGCGTCGACCGTGGTGATCGCGATCTGGCTGCGTACGTCCTCCATCGACAGGCCCTTGGCGACGAGCTTGGCCGGATCGATCTGGATGCGGATCGACGGCTTCTGCTGGCCGCCGATGATGACTTGGGCGACGCCCGAGATCTGGCTGATCTGCTGCGCGAGGCCGGCGTCGACGGCGTCGCTGACCGAGGTCAGCGGCAAGGTCTCGGAGGTCGCCGACAGCAGCAGGATCGGGGAGTCCGCCGGGTTGACCTTGCGATAGGTCGGCGGCGACGGCAGGTTCTTCGGCAGCTGGCCGGAGGCGGCGTTGATCGCGCCCTGGACGTCGTTGGCGGCGCCGTCGATGTTGCGGTTGAGGTCGAACTGGATGGTGATCGCCGCGGTGCCCAGGTAGCTGGTCGAGGTCATCTGGGCGATGCCGGGGATCTGGGCGAACTGCCGCTCCAGCGGCTGGGCGACCGAGGTCGCCATCGTCTCCGGGCTGCCGCCGGGCAGGTTGGCCGTCACCTGGATGGTCGGGAAGTCGACCTGCGGCAGCGGCGCCACCGGCAACAGCGGATAGGCCACCAGACCGATGAACAGGATGCCGGCCATCAGCAGCGAGGTGCCGATGGGGTATTTGATGAAGGGTGCCGAGATGCCGCCGCCGTTCATTCCTGCCGGACCTTCGCTGCCGCCGGCTCCGTGCTGGCGACCGCGGTGGTCACGAGGGAGCCCGGCTGTACCTTGAATTGACCGCCCGTGATCACCTGCTGGCCGGGGGTCAGACCCTCTTCGATCACCGTGCGGCCATCGATCGAGGCGCCGACCTTGACCTTGCGCAGCTCGGCCTTGTTGTCGGGGCTCACGGTGTACGAATAGAGCCCGCTGGTGGAATGCTGGACCGCATCGTCAGGAACCACTGTGGCGTCCTTGATCGTCCGCACCAGCAGCCGCGTCGAGACCGACTGGCCCGGCCACAGCACATGGTCCTTGTTGTCGAACACCGCCTTCAGCCGGATCGTTCCACTGGACGTGTCGACCTGGTTGTTCACGACCATCAGCTTGCCCTCGGCGAGCTGTTTCTTGCCGTCGGTGGTGAACGCGATCACCTTCAAGGCTGCGGTCTTCTGCGCCTCGTTGATGTAGGGCAGCTGCTCCTCCGGCGCGGTGAAGATCACCGCGATCGGCTCGATCTGCGCGATCGAGACGATGCCGGTCTGGCTCGAGGAATTGACGATGTTGCCGATGTCGACCTGGCGCAGGCCGGCGACGCCGGAGATCGGCGCCTTGACCTGCGTGTAGCCGAGCTGAGTCTGGGCATTGGCGATGGCGGCGTCGTCCGCGGCGATCTGCGCCGTCAGCTGCGCGACCGTGGAGCGCTGGGTGTCCTGCTGCTGCCGGGTCGCGAACTCGCCGAGCTTGGTGGTGCGCTGCAGATCGAGGTTGGCGTTGTTGAGATTGGCCTCATCCTGGGCCTTCTTGGCCTTGGCCTGATCGAGCGCGGCCTGGAAAGGTCGCGGATCGATCTCGACCAGGAGGTCGCCCTCGTTCACGAGCTGGCCTTCGGTAAAGGCGATCTTGTCGATCTGGCCGTCGACGCGGGTGCGGACCTGGACGGTATTGAAGCCCTGCACGGTGCCGAGGCCGGTGAGGAAGACCGGGAAGTCCGTCTTCTCGACGGGGACCGTCGATACTCGCACGGCCGGCGGCCGCGATGATTTCTGCGCAGCCGTCTTCTTCGCAGCATCGGCGTCCTGAGTGCGCTGCCAGCCGTAATAGCCGGCGCCGCCGAGGGCCGCGAGCAGCAGGATCCATGTGATGGTTCGTGATGTCTTCATGCTGGCCCACATGCTGAAACGGACAGGATAACGGGTCTTTAAAGCCATTCCCAGCGGCCCAGATATAGTACGCACGCAATTAATGTGTAAACACACGAGAGCTCGGCCGAACCTAAACAATTGGCAAGCTTCGCAGTGCGATCACAAGACTTCACGGGAGGTCACGGCCATGTCGCTGGACGACAGACGTCAGCTGATCGCGCAGCTTGTCGAAAGCTCGCGCATTCTCCGCAACTATATTGATCATCGTGCCAAGCAGCGCGGCACAACGCGCGCGCAATGGGTGGTGTTGTTTCGGCTCCGCGCGCAGGAGGGGTTGTCGCAGGTCGATCTTGCGGATGTGCTGGAACTGCAGCCGATCTCGCTGGTGCGACTGCTCGACCGGCTGGTCGAGCAGGGATTGCTGGAGCGCCGG
The DNA here is from genome assembly GCF_054063215.1 of Bradyrhizobium sp. USDA 4353. Classification (NCBI taxonomy): domain Bacteria; kingdom Pseudomonadati; phylum Pseudomonadota; class Alphaproteobacteria; order Hyphomicrobiales; family Nitrobacteraceae; genus Bradyrhizobium; species Bradyrhizobium sp. USDA 4353. The sequence continues at coordinate 6,263,599 of NZ_JBSSGB010000001.1, read as the reverse complement.
CACGATCCGAGGGACCGTCGCGCGAATCGACTCTATCTCACCGCGGCCGGCCGCGAGCTCGCCGACAGTCTCGACGAGGTGCGTGACGCGGTGGCCACCGACGTGCTGCAGGACATCCCGGACGCCGCGGTGACCTCTTGCCTCGCGACGCTGCGCGAGCTGAAGGAGCGCATCAAGACGCTGTCCGAAGCCAAGACCGGCATCGCGGTCAAATCGCCGGGGTCGCTCGGATAGGCATCCCTCCGATCCAGAGTTGCGTTGCTTGATCGAAGCATCCTGTGTGCGAAAGGGCGGGGAATTGCTCCGTCGGGGCGAGCAGCCGCGCCGGCGTCCTGTTTCGAGTCGCGATGACCCCGTGCCGTCGGTTGACGTATTGTCGCCGTCTTGTCGCGCCGGATAGGAGCTGATTAGAAGCGGCAGATGTTGGCGGCTGATGAAGCCGTCGGGCGAGCGCGCGTTTTCAACCAGAGCAGGGCGGCGTCGGCCGTGGCGGCAACGACGCGCCGTGCGACACAACGAGATGGGAAGCTTTCGATGGAAGAACTGAACGGCAAGATGCTCGCGTGCCAGATCCTCGTCACCGGCCTGATCGCGCGCGTCGCCAACGAGCAGCGCGATCCCTTGCGCTTTCTCACCGATTTCCGCGATGAGATCAGGGCTGTCGTCAACGGCGTGCGGATCGCCGGCATCGAGGATTCCGAGCGCGTGCGCAAAATCGCGGTGCAGACCGTGGACGAGCTGTTCTCGTTGATGAAGCCGCCGAGCAGCGACGACGCCGTCGACTCGTCCAACTGACGGGCGCCGGGGATGGCGGACAGCGCGAGCCCAATCGCGCTGTTTAGAACGATTTCAAGTTCCGCATCGTTATTAGTTGAGCGTTTTTAGAATTGTTTTGATCTGGAACTATTCAAGGCCAAATTAGGGCTCCTCAAATTGACCCCCTGAAACACGCCCGATACCAACAGACATCGTCGCACTGCGAATGATCCGCGGAAGCGATGTCGACTAAGAAAAATCTGGGGCGCGTGAAATTCAAATGGGACAGGTGAGAGCACCGCGTTCGCTGCGCGAGGGTGCAGCGATGAAGTTTGCCGGAAAGTTCAATGACGGGGGCGAGGGGGCCTTCGTCACCAAAGTATCGGCGGTCGCCGGATTGATGGCGGTGGCGTCGGTGTCGTCGGTGGAGGCGCAACCCGCCTCCGATCTGCCGCCGGTCAATGTCGATGCGCCGGTCGCGCGCGCCAAGCCCTCATCCTCCAAGCCGACCGCCGAGCAGGTCCGCGCGCGCAATGCCCTGCGCCGCGCCGCCCGCACGCAGGGCGCCCAACAGGGCGCGGTGGCGTTCCCGAACGCCGGCGGGCTCGCTGCGCCCGATGCCAACCCCTATGCGGATGCGGCAGAGCCCTACAAGGTCAACCGCGTCCAGGCGTCGGGCAAGTTTCCCGAGCCGCTGCTGAACACGCCGAAGACGATCACCGTGATGAGCAAGGAGGTGCTGGAGGACAAGCACGTCACCGCGCTCAAGGAGATCGGTCGCTCGACCGCCGGCGTCACCCTGGGCTCGGGCGAAGGCGGCAACGCGTTCGGCGACCGCTTCTTCATTCGCGGCTTCGATGCCCGCAACGACGTCTTCATCGACGGCATCCGCGATCCCGCGGTGTCGATCCGCGAGAACTTCTTCACCGAGCAGATCGAGATCCTGCGCGGTCCGGCCTCGTCCTATGCGGGTCGCGGCACCGCCGGCGGCGCCATCAACATCGTCACCAAGCAGGCGGGCGATACGAACTTCAAGCGGATGGACACCGAGTTCGGCACCGACCAGCAGAAGCGGGTCACCCTCGACGTCAACCAGGTGATCTCGCCGACCGTCTCGGTGCGCTCCGGCGGCGTGTTCCAGGACTCCAACGTCGCGGGCCGCAACTTCGTCACCGACGATCGCTGGGGCGCGTTCCTTTCGACCAAGTGGACGCCGACCGAAGACCTGAAGTTCACCACCAACTACGTCCATACCGACCTCTCGGGTTATCCGGATTTCGGCGTGCCCTACTACAAGCAGGGCAACGTGCCGGTGACCTCGGCCGGCATTCCGCGCGGCACCTGGTATGGCTTCCTCAACCGCGACTTCCAGGCCGCGCGGCAGGATTTCGGCACCGCCGCCGCCGAGTACAAGGTCAACGAGGCGATCACGCTCACCAGCAAGTTCCGCGGCGAGCATTCCGAGCTGAACTACATCGGCACGCTGCCTCAGAACCCGATCACCACCAGCCCGAATCCGCTGCTCTGGACCACGACGGCGAGCACGCAGAGCCGCTATCAGACCGTCGACGTCTGGGCCAACCAGAACGACGCCACCTTCAAGCTCGATACCTGGGGCGTGAAGCACACCGCGGTGGTCGGCACGGAGTTTTCGAACGAGGACATCTCGATCGACCGTTACACCGGTCTGGCGGCGGAGCTCTTCGGGGCGGGCTCAACGAGCACCTCCGCGGTCACCGGCGTCAATCTCTATTCACCGCAGTACACCTACAGGCAGTACACGACATTGCCGTCGCTGACGGGCAATCCGACGCGCTACGGCGTCAACACCAACAGCGTCTACGTGATGGACACCGCCAACTGGCGGGACACCATCATCGTCAACGGCGGCGTTCGTTACGACGGCTACAACATGAGCTCGTCGACCAACTCGCCGAAATACCTCAAGATGAACGCCGATCTCGTCAACTACAATGTCGGCCTCGTTTACAAGCCGATGTCCATCGGCAGCATCTACGCGGCCTATGCGACCTCGGCCAACCCGTTCGGCTCCGAGCTCGACGCCACCGCGACGGATTACGGCGGCGTTCCCGCCAACACCGCGGTCCTGCTCGGGCCGGAGCGCAACAAGGCGGCCGAGCTCGGCACCAAATGGGAGCTGGTCGATCGCCACCTGCTGGTGTCCGGTGCGCTGTTCCAGACCACCAAGGACAATGCGCGCGAGACGGTCAACGGCATCCTCACCTCGGGCGCGGCCTATCGCATCCAGGGCATCGACATCGAGGCGGAAGGCAAGCTCACCGACCGCTGGAGCATCTTCGGCGGCCTGGTGCTGATGCAGTCCAAGGTCACGCAGAGCGGCATCCCCTCCAATATCGGCCTGCAGCTCGCCAACATCGCGCACCAGTCCTTCAGCATGCTGTCGAAGTACAAGCTCGACAATGGCTGGGAGATCGGCGGCCAGGCGGTGTACCGCTCCAAGGTCTATGGCGGCACCTTCGCGGCCAACACCGGCAACGAGCTCCCGAGCTACTGGCGGTTCGATGCGTTCGTCGAGAAGAAGATCGACAAGAACTGGACGATGAAGCTCTACGCCCAGAACCTGACCAACAAGCTTTACTACGACACGCTGTATCGGAGCGCGGTGCCGTTCGTGGCCGTCGCCCCGGGCCGCGCCTTCTACATCATGACCACTGCGAAGTTCTGATCATGCTGATCTGCATCCCGGACGTGCTGTCCAAAGACGAGGTCGCCGATTTCCGTCGCATCATGGATGCGGCGGAGTGGGAGGACGGCCGCTCGACGGCCGGGGCGCAGTCGGCCATGGTCAAGCGCAACGAGCAACTGCCGCCGGATGGCGAGGCGGCGCGGGTGCTGGGCCAGCGCATCATCAGTGCGTTGACGAAGAATCCGCGCTTCCTGTCGGCGGCGATCCCGCTGCAGATCTTTCCGCCGCTGTTCAATCGCTACACCGCCTCGCGAGGCGACCATTTCGGCATCCATGTCGATAATGCCGTGCGCGGCGATCCGCTGACAGGGCTTCGCATTCGCACCGACCTGTCGATGACGCTGTTCCTCGCCGAGCCCGACACCTATGACGGTGGCGAGCTTGTGATCGAGGACACCTACGGCTCGCATGAAGTCAAGTTGCCCGCAGGGCATGCGGTGCTGTATCCGTCATCGAGCCTTCACATGGTCACGCCGGTGACGCGCGGCGCCCGGGTCGCCTCTTTTTTCTGGATGCAGAGCATGATACGGGATGCCCATGTCCGGAGCATGATCTTCGATCTGGACACGGCGATCCAGAGCTTGGCGGAACGCCTCGGGAGGGACGATCCCGATGCGGTCAAGCTGACCGGCATCTATCACAATCTGATCCGGCAATGGGCCGAGGTTTAGTGGGCCGAGATATCGAGATATGATGACATCGTTCCTCGCAAGGTTTGCAATCGTCCTGTCATTTCTGACCGTTTCGGCCGTCACGCCTGCGGGCGCGCAGCAGGTCGGTCAGTCGGCGCCGTCCGCGCCAGTGATCTCGACAGAGGTTTCAGCGCAGCCGGCGGCCAGCCAGCCGGCCGCAGGGCAGGCGGCGCCCATCTCGACGGCTCCGGCGAGCGCAGACGGCGGCGCTGCCCGCGCCGGCAAGGCGGTTGCCACCGGTCTCGACGAGCTGTCGCCGCTGGGCATGTTCCTCAAGGCCGACATGATCGTCAAAGCGGTCATGATCGCGCTGGCGCTGGCCTCGGTCGCGAGCTGGGCGATCTTGATTGCCAAGAGCATCGAGTTCTCCGTGCTGCGCCGGCGTCTCGTGGCTGCGCTGCGCAAGCTTACGGCGGCGAAGTCGCTCGCCGAGGCGCAGCTTGCGCTCGGGCAAGGCAACAGCGCGAAGAACGTCGCGTCGACGCTGCTGCATGCCGCGATCTCTGAGGCGCGTCTGTCCGCCGGGCTGAACAGCGACGAGGGCATCAAGGAGCGCGCGGCCTCGAGCTTCACCGAGATCGTCCGCGCCGAGGCGCGGCGTGTGCGCGTCGGCATGGGCCTGCTCGCCACGGTCGGCGCGATCTCGCCCTTCGTCGGCCTGTTCGGCACCGTCTGGGGCATCATGAACAGCTTCATCGGCATCTCGAAATCGCAGACCACCAATCTCGCCGTGGTCGCGCCGGGCATCGCCGAAGCGCTGCTGGCGACCGCGATTGGGCTCGCCGCCGCGATTCCCGCGGTCATCATCTACAATCATTTCTCGCGCGTCACGAAAGGCTATCTCGAGCTCGTCAACCGCGCCTCGGGCGCCACGGGGCGGCTGCTGTCGCGCGATCTCGATCGCAGCCACATCAACGTCCACGCGCGCGCGGCGGAGTAGCAGGCGATGGCCGTCTCGCTCTCCGAAGGCGATCTCGACGACGATTTCGACGAGACCCACGACATCAACGTGACGCCGTTCATCGACGTCATCCTGGTGCTGCTGATCATCTTCATGGTCGCCGCGCCGCTATCGACCGTCGACCTGCCGATCGACTTGCCGTCGTCCAGCGCGACGCCGCAGAAGAAGCCGGACAAGCCGACCTATGTCTCGATCAAGCCGGATCTCACGCTCGCGATCGGGGAGAACCTGGTGAAGCGTGTCGATCTGGTGCGCGAGCTCGACTCCATGACCGATCAGCCGAAGGACCGTCCGATCTTCCTGCGCGCCGACAAGCTGGTTCCCTATGGCGAGCTGATGGGCGTGCTGGAGCTGCTGCGCGTCGGCGGCTACACCAGGATCAAGCTCGTTGCGCTGGAGGCGCCGCCCGCAGCGGCCGTTCAGGGGCCTGCGGCTGTGCCGGCGGCCCAGCCGGCGCAGCCTTGAGGAGCGCGGCCTGACATGAGCGACCTCGATCACGGTCACGCCCCTTCGCGACGCCTCTGGTTGCTGGCCATCCTCGGCGCGCTGCTGCTGCATGTCGGCGGCGCGGCGCTGGCGCTGACGCATCTCAAGGACGACGAGGAGACCGGCGGCCTCGGCGCGGCCGGCGCCGAAGTCATCGACATCGAGATGGGCTCGCCCAAGGTCGATAATGACGAGGTGCCGGTCGGGCAGGATTCGGTGGCCCAGGCCGCTGCTCCGCAGATGCAGGAGCAGAAGGCGGAGGTCGAGCAGACCGATCTGCCCAAGGATGTCCCGACCACGCCGGAAGAGGCCGACCGTGAGGTCACGACCTCGGACGTGAAGAAGCCGACCGAGGAGCAGAAGGTCGCGACTGTCCAGACCCAGGCCTCAGAGGCCCAGGAGGCGTCCGAGGACAGTGCGCGCAAGGCTCTGGATGAGAAGGCGCCCGAAGCCGAGAAGACCAAGGCGCCGAATGCCGGCATCGGCAAGGATGTGGAGCGGCTGACGGCCAATTGGGGCCGCAAGATCAGCGCCTATTTCGAGCTGCACAAGAAGTATCCGTCCGGGAAGAAGGTCGCCGCCCAGCTCAAGCTGGCGCTGGTGCTCAACCGGCTCGGCCGCATCGTCTCGGTGGACGTCAAGGAAACCTCCGGCGATCCGGACTTCGATCAGGCCGCGGTCAACATGGTCCGCCGCTCGGATCCGGTGCCGAAGCCTCCGGCCGGGCTCACCGAGGACGAGTTCTCCTTCGTCCTGCCGGTCAAGTTCAACCCGCCGAAATGAGCGGGTGGGGTCGGTAAGGCCTCACTGCAAGTAGAGCCGAATCCCGACATAGACCACGCAGAGCGCCGCGAAGATCAGCGCCACCGGCAGCTTGCGCGGCGCGGTGGCGCCGCCTTGCGCGGCCTTCGGCTTCGGCGGCAGCTTGCGGAAGGCGGTGACGTTGTCGGTGACTGGCTCGGCCTTCACCGGCTTCACCTCGGGCGGTGCGCCGCCGCCGCCCATCTCGGCATAATAGGCCTTGTACATCTCGCGGATGGTGGCCTCGGTGGCGTCGTGCTCCGTCATGTCGGCGAGCCGGGTCTTGTAGCTCGCCAGGAACTCCTGCGCGGCCGGCGGCAGCCCGGAGGCGCCGTTCAGCTTGGCGATCATCTTCCATGTCGCGAAATCGGCACGGGCGCGCGTATCGGCGCGGCGCGCGATCATCATGTCAGCGGCTTTGACCAAGAGTGCCTCGGAGCTCGTTGTCCGTCCCGGATGCGAGAGACTTATGCGTTACCCGTCAATAACAGAAGCAGTTGCCTGAGAGAATCGGTCGTGGCGCGGAGCAGCCCCGACACAAAATCAAGATTAAGACCGAACTGGGAACCTGCGAGGGGCAGCAGGATCAAAAATCCGATCAGGATCAGCATGCCATAGGGCTCGAGCCGGGCAAACGGCCGCGCCAGGGCGGATGGCAGCAGGCCGACGGCGACCCGGCCGCCGTCGAGCGGCGGTATCGGGAGCATGTTGAAGACCGCGAGCAGGATGTTGAAAGACAAGGCATTGTACAGATTGTGGGCAACCCACTGCGCGCCGCCGGCCGGGACGAAGGGCAGGGCGTGGAACGCAAGCCCTGCGGCCAGCGCCAGCGCGATGTTGGTGGCCGGGCCCGCCAGCGCCACCATGATCATGCCGGCCCGCAGCGGCTGCAGATTGCGGAAATTGACCGGCACCGGCTTGGCATAGCCGAACAGGAAGGGCGATCCGGACAGCAGCAGCATGCCGGGCAGCAGAATCGTGCCGAACGGATCGATATGCTTGACCGGATTGAAGCTGACGCGGCCGAGCTTCAGCGCCGTGTCGTCACCGAACCGCCAGGCGACGAAAGCGTGGGCGGCCTCGTGGAAGGTGATGGCGATGACGATCGGCAGGATCCAGACGGAGATGCCGTAGAGCGAGATGTTCAAGGAGCGGGTTCCGGAAGGCGGTGACGGCTTACATAGGCACGATGGTTCCCCGATGCTACGCGGGATTTTCCGGAAATTGCGGCAGGCCGTCGTTGATCTCGACCCAGCCGATCTTGGCCGAGGTCCAGATATGCTCGGTCGGCGCGAACGCATCGGGATCGTCGAAGCAGGCCAGCGCCACCCCGACCACGGGACGCGTGTGCCGCCAGGAGAACAGCCGCGTCCCGCAGCGCGGACAGAACATCCGGTCGAGCGCATCGGAGGAGGCGAAGCGAGCGGTCTCGCCATGAATGGTCAGCGCCTCATGCGAGAATAGCGCGCGGGCGAAGTAAGGCGAGCCCATCGCCTTCTGGCAGTTGCGGCAATGGCAGATGCGCACGTTGATCGGTTCGCCCCGGCATTCGAAGCGCACCGCGCCGCAGAAGCATCCGCCGTGATGGACCATGAGGTGGGCTCCGAAGCGGTGGGTGAAAGCGACAGGAGGTCGGCTTGTTGGTTTCGGCACTGTAGCCTACTCATGCCCCTGGATGCATCGACGAAGCTGGCGCTTCGAACCGAACGAGCAGCCTTAGCTTTGCTGCGCGCGCTTGCGTCAGCAACTCGTCCAGCGTTCCGCTCTCCAATCGCGCCTGAGCGAGTGCACTGAGCTGCTCGGTGCTCAGCGCCTGCAGCTCGTCGTAGCCGTCGAACGCCGGCTGGCAAGCAAACACGATTTCATACAGGACATCGCCGCTGTCGCGGTCATGGAGGCTCAGCTCCAGGGCGTGCCCCCAGTGCCGATCGACTCGGCTGCCGACGCAACGATATGGGCCGGCGATGAAGGAGATTTGGTTATCCATCATGTCTCTGCCGGGACCTTTGCTGATCGTGAAGCCAACTCGACGATAGCACGGCGAGTAGTCCCCAAGACGCTGCGCTGTCAGGGAATCTTGCTGATCACGACCGGCCGGCCGCGCTCGCAGGTCCACAGCCGGAGATCATCGAGTGGTGAGACTGTCTCGCCCGAACGATCCTGCCCGTTTGTTACTTCGTCATGCCCGGGCTTGTCCCGGGCATCTACGTCGTTCTCAGCATGCCGGACGACGTGGATGGCCGGGACAAGCCCGGCCATGACGATGCGGAGAGAGATGAGCGCAAACCGCGGTCGTCACATGTGTGACGTCGCGAGGATGATGAGGCATGTCTGCGAGGCTGTTTGATAGCGTGGATCGGAAGGAGTGTAGCCGCGGCTGCGGTGCTCATGAATGTGCCCTCTCCCCTTGCGGGAGAGGGCATGTAGGAAGGCGCGACGAGTGCGGTTGGGTGAGGGGTATCTGTCCGCGTACGCAGTTTGCCGAGAGATACCCCTCACCCGACCGACCGCGTGGACAGGACGGTTGATGCCCTCTCCCGCAAGGGGAGAGGGCACTGCATCGCGCAGCGCGCTCGCTGCTATCAGCCCCATCCCTCCAGCACGATCTTGCCGCGGGCCTTGTTGCTCTCGATCAGGGCATGGGCGCGCTTGAGGTTGGCGGCGTTGATGGTGCCGTAATTGTCGCCGAGCGTGGTGCGGATGACGCCCTTGTCGATCAGGTCGGAGACGTCGTTGAGCAGATTGTGCTGGGCGATGATGTCGGGGGTCGTGAACATCGAGCGCGTGAACATCGACTCCCAGTGGATCGAGATCGCCTTGCCCTTGAAGGCGGCGATCGAGAATTCTGCGGGATCGTCGATCAGGCCGAACTTGCCCTGCGGCGCCATGAGCTCGGCGATCGCCTTGTAGTGCTGGTCGCTGTGCGTGAGGCTCGCGACGAGGCCAACCGGCGGCAGCTTGAGCGCGTCGATCTGCTCCTTCATCGGCTTGGCATGATCGATCACGGCGTGGGCGCCGAGCGCAAGACACCAGTCGCGCGACTCGGGCCGCGTCGCGGTGGCGAGCACGGTCAGCCCGGTCAGGCGGCGCGCGAGCTGGATCAGGATCGAGCCGACGCCGCCGGCGCCCCCGGTGATCAGCAAGGTGCGGTCGTCGAGGCTCTTGCCGGGCACGGCGCCGAGCCGGTCGAACAGCAGCTCCCAGGCGGTGATCGAGGTCAGGGGCAGGGCGGCAGCCTCCGCGAACGACAGGCTCTTGGGCTTGCGTCCGACGATGCGCTCGTCGACGAGATGGAATTCGGCATTGGTGCCCTGGCGCAGGATCGAGCCGGCATAAAACACCTCGTCGCCAGCCTTGAACAACGTCACCTCGGGGCCGACGGCCTCGACCACGCCAACGGCGTCGTAGCCGAGGATCTTGGTCTCGCCGGCCGGCGGCGCGGCGCGCTTGCGCACCTTGGCGTCGACGGGGTTGACCGAGATCGCCTTCACCGCGACGCGGATATCGCGCCCTTTCGGCTCGGGCTTGGCGGCTTCGAAATCGAACAGCGCGCGCTCCTCGGTGATGGGCAGCGACTGCTGGTAACCGACGGCCTTCATGAACAACCTCCTGGCTGGCCTTGCGATAGGGCCTACTTGTCGTGCTGGCGTCGTTTCGACAAGTACTGTAAAAACGGGGAACTAGTCCCCGTTTGGATACTATTGGGCCAAACCACCATGAAACGGAAGAATTTCGCCCGCCGCCCCGGCTGCGCGGTCGAGGCCACGCTCGACCTGATCGACGGCAAGTGGAAGGGCGTCATCCTCTACCACCTGCAGGGCGGCAGCCAGCGCTTCGGCGAGCTCAAGCGGCTGATGCCGAGCGTCACGCAGCGCATGCTGACCAAGCAGCTGCGCGCGCTGGAGGAGGACGGGCTCGTTGTCCGCAAGGTCTATGCCGAGGTGCCGCCGCGGGTGGAGTACAGCCTGTCCGAGGTCGGCGAGAGCCTGCGGCCGGTGATCGAGGTGCTCAGGTCCTGGGGCGAGCGGCACCAGGAACGGCTGTCCTGCGCGCCGGTTGCAGAGACCATCAAATCGCCGCATCAGGCCGCCTGAGCTTGGCCGCACCGGCCGTTCCGCCTATATCGAAGCGGTCATTTTCCCAGGATTGTTCGCATGACGTTGATTCGCTCCACACTGGTCCTGCTGCTCGCCTTGCTGGCGGCATCTCCGCTCGCGGCGCAGGAGCGGCGCGTGCCGCAATCCCAGGCCGAGCTGCGGCTGTCCTATGCGCCGATCGTGCAGCGCGTGCAGCCTGCGGTCGTCAACGTCTACGCCGCCAAGGTGGTGCAGAACCGCAACCCCTTCCTCGATGATCCCGTCTTCCGCCGCTTCTTCGGCCTGCAGGGCGGCCCACAGGAGCAGATGCAGCGCTCGCTGGGCTCCGGCGTGATGATCGACGCCTCCGGTCTCGTGGTGACGAACGTGCACGTCATCGAGGGCGCCGACGAGGTGAAGGTGTCGCTCGCGGACAAGCGCGAATATGAGGCCGAGATCGTGCTGAAGGACAGCCGCACCGATCTCGCGGTGCTCAGGCTGAAGGGCACCAAGGAGCAGTTTGCAACCCTCGACCTCGCGAACTCCGATGATCTCCTGGTCGGCGACGTCGTGCTGGCGATCGGCAATCCCTTTGGCGTCGGCCAGACCGTGACCCACGGCATCGTCTCGGCGCTGGCGCGCACCCAGGTCGGCATCACCGACTATCAGTTCTTCATCCAGACCGACGCCGCGATCAATCCCGGCAATTCCGGTGGCGCGCTGGTCGACATGACCGGGAAGCTCGCCGGCATCAACACCGCGATCTATTCGAAGTCCGGCGGCTCGCAGGGCATCGGCTTCGCGATCCCCGCCAACATGGTGCGCGTCGTCGTGGCCTCGGCCAAGAGCGGCGGCAAGGCGGTGAAGCGGCCGTGGCTCGGTGCGCGGTTGCAGGCGGTGACGCCGGAGATCGCCGAAAGCCTCGGCCTGCGCTCGCCGACCGGCGCGCTGGTCGCGAGCGTCACGCCGAACAGCCCGGCGGCGCGGGCCGGCATCAAATCGTCGGATTTGATCGTGTCGATCGACGGCCAGACCGTGGATGATCCCAATGCCTTCGACTACCGCTTCGCCACCCGTCCGCTCGGCGGCACCGCGCAGATCGAGGTGCAGCGCGGCGGCAAGCCGGTGAAGGTCGCGGTCGCGCTGGAGACGGCGCCGGACACCGGCCGCAACGAGATCGTGATCAACGGCCGCTCGCCGTTCCAGGGCGCCAAGGTCGCCAACATCTCGCCGGCGGTCGCGGACGAGCTGCATCTCGATGCCGACACCGAGGGCGTCGTCATTCTCGAGCCCGGCGACGGCACCACGGCGGCCAATGTCGGCTTCCAGAAGGGCGACGTGATCATGGCCGTCAACAACCAGAAGATCGCCAGAACCACCGACCTCGACAAGGCCGCGCGCGAGTCCGCGCGCCTCTGGCGCATCACCGTGCTGCGCGGCGGCCAGCAGATCAACGTCACGCTCGGCGGATGAGTCCGAAGCGGCCGCAGCAGGGCGGACCGAGCCTCTTCGCCGCGGCGGGGATGGAGCACGACGCGCCGCGGCCGCTGCCCGAGCGGCTGCGCCCGCACAAGCTGTCCGATGTGGTCGGGCAGGATCACATCTTGGGCCCCGACGGCGCGCTGACCCGCATGCTGGAGACGCGCACGCTGGGCTCCTTGATCTTCTGGGGCCCGCCCGGCACCGGCAAGACCACGGTGGCGCGGCTGCTCGCCGATGCCACCGAGCTGCATTTCGAGCAGATCTCGGCGGTGTTCTCCGGCGTCGCCGATCTGAAGAAGGTGTTCGATGCCGCGCGCGCGCGCCGCGAGACCGGGCAAGGCACGCTGCTCTTCGTCGACGAGGTGCATCGCTTCAACAGGGCACAGCAGGATTCCTTCCTGCCTGTCATGGAGGACGGCACCGTCGTGCTGGTCGGCGCTACCACCGAGAACCCGTCCTTCGAGCTCAACGCCGCTCTGCTGTCGCGCTCCCGCGTGCTGGTGTTTCATTCGCTCGACGCGGCCGCGATCGAGAAGCTTTACAGCCATGCCGAGGCAGTCGAAGGCCGCAAGCTGCCGCTCGACGAGGAGGCGCGCCATGTGCTGATCCGCATGGCCGACGGCGACGGCCGCGCCTCTCTGACGCTCGCGGAGGAGGTCTGGCGCTCCGCGCGCAAGGGCGAGATCTTCAACGCCGTGCAATTGCAGGACATCCTGCAGCGCCGCGCGCCGATCTACGATAAGTCCGCCGACGGCCACTACAATTTGATCTCGGCCATGCACAAATCGGTGCGCGGCTCCGATCCGGATGCGGCGTTGTACTACTTCGCCCGCATGCTCGACGCCGGCGAGGACCCGCTGTTCCTGGCGCGCCGGATCGTGCGCATGGCCGTGGAGGACATCGGCCTCGCCGATCCCCAGGCGCTCGTCATCGCCAACGCCGCCAAGGACGCCTATGACTTTCTCGGCTCTCCCGAAGGCGAGCTCGCGATCGCGCAGGCTGTGATCTACGTCGCGACAGCGCCAAAATCCAACGCCGCCTACAAGGCCTTCAGCGCCGCCAAGCGTGCGGCGAAGGACGGCGGCTCACTGCTTCCGCCGAAGCATATCCTCAACGCCCCGACGAAGCTGATGCAGAGCGAAGGCTACGGCTCGGGCTATCAGTACGACCACGACACGCCGGATGCGTTCTCAGGCCAGGACTACTTCCCCGAAGCCCTAGGCCGCCAGCACTTCTACGATCCCCCCGAGCGTGGCTTCGAGCGCGAGATCCGCAAGCGGCTGGATTACTGGGCGAAGCTCAGGAAGGAGCGGGGCGGGGAGTGAGGTGCCGGGATAAAGCGACTTGCTCAGTGCACCTCGCCCCGCTTGCGGGGAGAGGTCGGATTGCATCGAAAGATGCAATCCGGGTGAGGGGGTACAGGTCTTTCCACGCACACTTCCCGTGCGTCTGCCCCTCACCCCGCCCCTCTCCCCGTAAGAACGGGGAGAGGGAGCGCAGCATCCACGAGGCGATAGTTCGGACTCAATCTTCAAAAACTTCGGCCGATGAGCGCCGACGAGTCCTAGGTCACCGCGTCCTACTTCCCCGCCTGCACGAACTCCGCGATCTCCCGCGTCAGGCGGTCGTCGTCGGTGTTGATCGCATACACCTCCGACATGTGGCTGTGCTGCGGCAGCATCACCGCGCGGGCGCAACCCGATGGCCGTTTGCACGCCGCCTGCTTCAGCAGGTCGAACTGCTCGACGAAGCGCGGCGGGTCCATTTCGGCGGAGGCGATCAGCAGCGGCAGGCTGGACGCCTGCAATCCGGCCAGCGACGAGCGCTCCTTGAAGCGCGAGGGATCGATGCCGAAATAGGCCATCTCCTGGTCGCCAAGCGGGGTCGCGGTGAGGTCGTAGATGCCGGAGGCCATGATCGCGCCAGCCAGTCCGCCGCCGCCGACCTTGTGGAATTCGGGATGCGCCACATAGGTCGCGACATGCACGGCGCCGGCGGAGTGGCCCATGAGATAGATGCGCGCGGGATCGCCGCCATTCTCGGCGGCATGCGCCGCCACCCATTGCACGGCGCTGGCGACATCCTCGATGCCGGCCGGCCACGGGAATTTCGGCGCGAGGCGATAGGTGATGTTGACGCCGACGAAGCCGCTTTTCACTGCCCACAGCATGATGTTGTCGTAGAACGGGCTGTCCGGCGTGGTGCGCTTGTTGCCGCCGATGAAGGCGCCGCCATGCACGAAGATCAGGATTGGGCGCGGTGCAGCCGACGCGCTCTCCGGCGTGAAGACGTCGAGCAGGTTACGCTCGGCGGTGCCATAGCGGACGTCGCGCTGGACCTTGACGCTAGTGTAGGGTTCCCGCGCCTGGAGCGGCGCGTAGATCGCCGCCGTCTTCGGCGGGTCGATGGCGCGGCCGATCTCGATCAGCTTCCAGGCGATGTCGTCGGGCATCGGGCTCTGCTGCGCCTGCGCGATACCGAGCGTCAGCGCGGTCGTCAGGATCGTCAAAGCCAGTCTCGTCAGCAGCATCAGGTCAGCTCCGATCACGTCCGATTCGCGCAAGGTATGCCTTGCCGCGCCGATTTACCGTGATTTCGCCGTGACTGGCAGGGGCTTTTGCGATAGGCACCACCCATGAGCCGCCGCATCAAGCGAACCCAGACCCGATCCGACCGCCCGACCGACCGCAGCAAGAGCGAGCGGCCCAAGAGCGCGCGACCAAAGGCCGAGGCCGCGCGAAGCACCGGCGCGCCCGCCAAGCGCGAGTCGGCGAAGCGTGAGCCGATGAAGCGGACAGAGGGCGAGCGTCCTCGCCGCGAGCGCTTTGCCGCCGAGCGCGACGCCGCGCCGCGCAACGAGTTCGGGCGGGGCAAGGGTGATCGCGTCCGCGCCCCCCGCGGCGAGCGCGAGGATCGGCGCGAGACGTTCGAGCCGCGCGGCAAGCGCGCCGCTCCAGGTCAGCCCGCGCGCTTCGGCGCCGAGCGCAAGCCGGTTGCCGAGCCGCCGCCGAAGAAGGCCGAGCCGGAGACGGCTGTGCTGCCCACGAAGGTGCAGACCGTGGTCGTCACGGCGGACGAGAACAACATGCGCGTCGACCGCTTCCTCGAGGCGCGCTTTCCCGGCCTGTCGTTCTCCCACATCCAGCGCATCGTTCGCAAAGGCGAGCTGCGTGTCGACGGCAAGCGCGCCGATTCCAAGGACCGCCTGGAGGAGGGCCAGACGGTTCGCATTCCGCCGCTCAAGCTCGACGCGCCGAAGGAGCGCGCCGGTCTCACGGAGGGCGAGCGCAAGACGCTGGAAAGTCTGAAGGCGATGACCTTGTACGAGGACGACGACGTGCTCGTCCTCAACAAGCCGGCGGGACTGGCGGTGCAGGGCGGCTCAGGCATGACGCGGCACATCGACCAGATGCTGGAGGTGATGCGTGACGCCAAGGGCCAGAAGCCGCGGCTCGTGCACCGCATCGATCGCGAGACCTCCGGCTGTCTGCTGGTCGCCAAGACGCGCTTCGCGGCGACGCATCTGACCGGTGCCTTCCGCCATCGCTCCGCGCGCAAGGTCTATTGGGCGCTGGTGGCCGGTGTGCCCAAGCCGAAGCAGGGCCGCATCTCGACCTATCTCGCCAAGGACGAGGGCGAGGACGACACCATCATGCGCGTCGCCGCCCATGGCGACGAGGGCGCCAGCCACGCGGTGACCTACTACGCGGTGGTCGAGGCCTCCGCCAACAAGCTCGCTTGGGTATCGCTGAAGCCGGTGACCGGGCGCACCCATCAGCTGCGCGCGCACATGGCCCATATCGGCCACCCCATCGTCGGCGATCCCAAGTACTTCAACATCGAGAACTGGTCGCTGCCCGGCGGCCTGCAGAACCGGCTGCATCTGCTCGCGCGCCGCATCGTGATCCCGCATCCGCGCGGCGGCGTCATCGACGCCACCGCGCCGCTGCCGCCGCACATGCTGCAATCCTGGAACCTGCTCGGCCTCGAGCACGATCGCTTCGACCCGATCGAGAACGCGCCGGAGGAGTGAGCGGGCAAACTCAGCTCCTCTGCTCGACGAGCTGAATGCCCGCGTCATGAAGCGCCAAGAACACGTCTTCGATGTCCTCGGGCGGCCGGTCCGGACCGCATAGGCCGTTCAGTTCGTCGAACGTGATCTCGCCGTCGGGCTCGCTCAGCGCGATCGCGAGACGAATGATCTCGGCCACCGTCATGGTCACCTCCTTGGATGGGCCTCTGCCTAAAGGGAGGAGAGTCGATCCTGCTCTGGCTCAGTTCCTGAACTGCTCCACGAACAGCCGCAGCGAATCGTGCGGGGTTTCGACGTCGAAGATGACCCAGCCGTCCGGCCCTTTGACCACGATGAAGTTCAGCGTGACGCGGCGGCCCTGGTTGTCGAAGCTGGCCGCCACATAGGTCTTGTCGAACTGCTTGCGCAAGACCGAGATCGCGACCGGGCCGAGCTTCCAGCGCGGGCTCTGCACCAGGAAATCGTAGGGCTCGCGCCGCGGCGCCGTCCAGGCTTTCGCAAGGCTCGGGTCGAAGAACTGCGCCGCCGCCTCGGTTGTGCGCGGCAGGCCGGCGGAGAGCTCCGGCGTTCCCTGGCCGTAATATGCATAGACGTTGCGCACCAGCGATTCCGGCGTTCGGAAGCCGGCGACGGCCGCGACGGCGCTGCCGAGCAGGAGGAGGACAGAGAGCAGGAGGCGCATCGGCGGCTCGCATTTCGGTCGATCAGGCCTTATCTACCGCGCAAACAACAGATCTTGTGTGATCTTCCCTGCGAGAGGGCCGGAATTCCGATGCGTGAGCTGTTTGACGAGGTGGTCGGCCAGGGCAAGCCCGATCCGCAGGAGGCGGCGCGGCAGGCGATGCGCGCACCGCAGCGCAAGCGCTTCTACAAGGAGGCTGGCACGGCCGAGGCCGATGGCGGCCATCACGTCACGCTCGACGGCCGGCCGATCCGCACGCCCTCGGGCCGCGTCGTGGTCGTTCCCGTGAAGGAGCTGGCGGAGGCGGTGGCCGCGGAGTGGGGCGCGCAGGGCGAGACCATCGATCCCGCGACGATGCCGCTGACGCGATTTGCCAACAGCGTCGTCCAATCCGTGGTCGACCGCGTCGAGGACGTGCGCGCTGATATGGCCAGATACCTCCAGTCCGACCTGCTGTTCTACCGCGCCGGCCATCCCGAGGGATTGGTCGCCCGCGAGGCCGAGCATTGGGACCCGGTGCTGGATTGGGCGCGCGATACGCTCGGCGCGCATTTCATCCTCTCCGAAGGGATCATGCACGTGACGCAGCCGGACGCCGCCGTGCAGGCCGCGCGCGAGGCGCTGCCGACCGGCCCGTGGGCGGTGGCGGCGGCGCATGTCGTGACCACCGTGACCGGCTCGGCGCTGCTGGCGCTCGCGCTGGCGCATGGCGTGCGCGATGCCGGCCAGGTCTGGGCCGCAGCCAATGTCGACGAGGACTGGAATATCGAGCAATGGGGCGCCGACGAGGAGGCGATGAGCCGCCGCGCCGCCCGGGAGGTCGACTACCTCGCCGCCGTCCGTATCCTCGGGGCGGTCGACGCCGCCATCTGAGGCCGGTTAACGCCGGGTTTAGGGCGAGCCGCTAGTCTGCCGCGCGTAACCCGAGTACGCGCATGGTCCAGAGTGTCACCCCGCCGCCATCAGTGAGCGCCGTCCGCAGCGTGGGAACCGCGGCGACCGGCGCGACGGCGACTGCGCCAACTGGCACCACCTTGCAGGCCGGTGCGCTGATCAGCGCCAGGGTGCAGCAGGTGCTCGCGGAGAATCTGGTCCAGGTCGCGATCGGAAATCTGTCGATGGAGCTCGCCACCGAGCTGCCGCTGCAGGCCGGCCAGAGCGTGCAGGTCGCGGTGTCGCAGACCGCGCAAGGCCTGCAACTCGCGATCGTCGGGCAGGGCACCGCCTCCGGCACCAGCGGCACGCCGACACCAGCAGCCACCGTCGTCGACGTCACCGGCCGCCTCGCACCGGCCGTGGCGCCGCAGCCGGATCCGCTCACCGGCCTGGAGCGGCTCGCCGTCTCGATCGCGAGCGAAGAGGCCGCGACCCGCCAGGGCAGCCAGGGCCAGTTGTTCGCCGATCTCCAGGCCGTTGCCGACTCGCCGAACCTGACGCCCGCGCTGCGCGCAGCCGTCGCCCAGGTGCTGGCGCAGCAGACGCCGCTGACAGCGGCGCTGAGAGCCGATGATGTGCAGGCCGCCGTCCAGAACTCCGGCCTGTTTCTCGAAACCTCGCTCGCCAAGGGCAGCACGGCCTCGGCACCCTCGGACCTGAAGGCGGCTTTGATCGTGCTGCGCCAGACGCTGGCCTCGGTGCTGCAGACGGTTGATTCCGGCACCACCGCGTCGACGCCGCAGCCCGGCGCGTCCTATGCCTCGGTGCTGTCGGAAGCCGGCCGCGCCGCCGCCGCGCAACAGAACGCCGCGCCGTCGCTGGTGCCTGACCTCGACATCGAGCTGCCGCCTCAGCCCTGGGCCTCAGCGATGGGACGCCCGGACGCCACCGCCGGCTTCACCGGCTCTGCGCTGATCGAGAGCCTGACCGGCGCCAAGGCGCAGTCGCTGACCCCCGGCGCGGTTCTGGCCGTGCTGCAGGAGGCGCAGCAACAGATCCCCCGCGCCGCCGGCCTGGTTCCGGGTCGCAACGCTCGCGGCGAGGTCGTCGTCCGCACCAACACGCCGCCACCGCCATTTCGGGGGGGCGCGCCGGTGCCGCAGCACGTCGCGACGCCGACGCTCAATCAGGGCTCGCCGCTGCCGGCGATCGTCCACCGCTTGCTCGACGAGACCGATCAGGCTTTGTCGCGCCAGACCCTGCTGCAAGTCGCTTCACTGCCCGATCGTCCCGACGCCTCGGCCCCGCGCAACGATCCGACGCAGCCGCGCTGGAATTTCGAGATCCCCTTCGCCACGCCGCAGGGCACGGCGATGGCGCAATTCGAGATCTCGCGCGACGGCGGCACGCAAGCAGCCGAAGCCGCCAAGCGCGTTTGGCGCGCGCGCTTCTCGCTCGATGTCGAGCCTGCCGGTCCGGTGCATGCGCTGGTCTCGTTCAATGCCGAGCGCACCTCGGTGCGGATGTGGGCAGAGCGTCCCGCGACCGCCGCGCGGCTGCGCGCCGGTCTCTCCGAACTCAGTCAGGCGCTCAGCCGCGCCGAACTCTCGCCCGGCGATCTCGTCGTGCAGGACGGCGCGCCACCCGCGGTGATGCCGCCGAAGGCCGGCCACTTCCTGGATCGCGCGCTATGAGCATCGACGTGAAGGCCGCCAACAAGACCCAGCTCGCCGTCGCCCTGCATTACGAGAAGGGCCAGGGCGGCGCGCCGCGTGTCGTCGCCAAGGGCAAGGGCACGATCGGCGCCAAGATCATCGAGGTCGCCAAGGCGCACGACATCCCGATCGAGGAGAACGAGGTGCTGGCCGGCGCGCTCTCCAATGTCGAGCTCGGCGACGAGATCCCGGAGGAGCTCTACAAGGCGGTCGCCGAAGTGCTGGTGTTTGTGCTCAATCTGTCGCGGCCCGTGCGCTAGCCCCCAGCATTTGTGATCTCCGTCATGCTTCGGTTGCCATCGCCCTGTGATAGGGAGGCGCTGCACTGACGGAGAGACACATGCCCATGATCAGCCGCCGCCACGCGCTGGGCCTGATGGCCGGCGCCAGCCTGTTGCCCGCGCGTGCCTTCGCCCATGTGGCGCCGCCGCGCAACGAGATCCGCGCCGGTCTCGCGCAGCGCTTCGCCGAGCTCGGCACCAAGGGCACGTTCCTCGCCTACAAGGTCGAGGAGTATCTCATCATCGCCAGCGACACCGACCGCTCCAACGAGGCAAGGCTGCCGGCCTCGACGTTCAAGATCCCGAACTCGCTGATCGCGCTGGAGACGGGCGTGGTCGACGATCCCGACAAGGACATCTTCAAGTGGGACGGCGTCACTAGATCGATCGAGGCCTGGAACAAGGATCACACCCTGCGCAGCGCGATCGCCGTGTCCGCGGTGCCGGTCTATCAGGAGATCGCCCGCCGCATCGGACCTGAGCGGATGCAGACATTCCTGGAGGAGCTCGACTACGGCAATCACGACATCGGCGGCGGCATCGATCAGTTCTGGTTGACGGGCGCGCTTCGCATCGATCCGGTGGAGCAGGTCGACTTCATCGATCGTCTCCGCCGCGGCGCGCTGCCGGTCTCGAAACGCAGCCAGGACCTCACGCGCGACATCATTCCGACCACTAAAGTCGGCGATGCCATGATCCACGCCAAGTCCGGACTGCTTGGAAAAGAGCAGGGCTCGCTCGGCTGGATGGTCGGCTGGGTCGACAAGGGCGACCAGCCGACCGTGTTCGCGCTCAATATGGATTGCCCGGAGCCGCGCCACGTCGAGGCCCGCATGAGCTTGACGCAGGCGTGCCTGCAGGACATCGGGGCGCTCTGAAACGAGCAGCCACATAAGCGGGCTGCCGTAGGGTGGGCAAAGGCGCAGGGCACGTCGTTAGTTGTGAGCGGTGGTGTCTCGCGCCGTGCCCACCATCTCGCCCGAGTCGCGGCCGCGGCGGGCACGCGCCGCCTGACGGCGGTGCTTTGCCCACCCTACGTTTTCATCACCGCCGTGCCAGCTCCAGGTCGACGCCCTTGATGTCCGTCCCCGCCGGCCGGATCGACACCGTCTGCCGCTTGCCGCTGGTCGTCAGCGCCAGCCCGGCGGAGAACGTCTGGCCGCGCGCCTGGGCTTCGATGCGGTTGCCGACGGCGCGGCCCTCGATCGTCCCCGAGGCGTTGTGGCTCGATTCGGTCCACTGGCCGGAGATCTCGCCGCCGCGATATGCGACGTCGCTGGAGAGGTCGATGTTGTAGCTGTCGCTGGCGCAGCGGATGTTGAGCCGCATCTGCTCGCCGGCGCCGCCGACGTCATAGGCCGCGCGGCAGCGCAGCCGCTCCTGGTTGCCGTCGGACAGGTTGATGACGCCGCCGCCGGTCCAGGAGCCTTCAAGCCCCCGGAACGGCGAGGCGGGCGCCGCATGGGCCGCTCCGCCCAGTGCGAGGGCGGTGAGCAGAGTGGGGATCGCAAGGCGAGAGGCGCGCATCATCGGGCTCCGTTTCATCGTCGAAAAGCGAGCGACAACGCAGCAAGACCGGATCCGTTCGATCTGTCACCTCAAAAATTGATCCAAATCGTTCTATTTTTGGTCACGACAGCTTGAACAGCATGCGCAGGAAGTCCGTCACGGCCTGACGCGCGGCTTCCGCGGTCGCCGGATTGCCGCCGACATGCGGATCGAGCTCGACGCAGGCGTCCTGATAGGTGAAGGGCTGCTGCGTGTCGGCATTGATCAGGAGCCCGCTGTCGCCTTCGATGATGCGGCAGTTGCGCACCGTCTGCGCCTTCGGCGCGATCGCGAGCATGTTGGCGCCGAGCAGGCCGAGATCGAAGCCATGCGGCGAATCCGGATACTCGGTCAGCTCGACGTCGCGTCCCTCTGCCTTCAGCCGCTCGACAAACGCCTTGCAGGTCCGCACCGGGTTGTAGTCGTCCGGCCCGCCGTGAAAGATCCGGATCGGCCGCGCCACCACATCGGTGTCGCCGCGATACGTCGTGGAGCAGTCCGGATAGAATGGGATGTAGGCGGCGAACTGTAGCCCGGACGTGTTCCAGCGCTTGTGGAAGCGCTCGAGGCTGGCATAGAGCGCGGCCTGTCCGCCGCGCGAAAAGCCCATCAGCGCGATGCGGTCGGGATCGACGCGCGGATGCTTCGCCAGCACGTCGAGCGCGTGATAGATGTCGATGATCAGATTGAGCCGGCCGAGCTGCGCCTGGTTGGTGCTGGTGGCGGTGATGCCGCGCCCGGTGAAGCCGTCGATCACCAAGGTCGAGATCCCCATTGCGTTGAAGGTTCTGCTCCACGCAGCGATGTTGGCGCCGACGCCGCCCGAGCCATGCATCAGCACGACCACCGGCAGACGGCCGCTGCCCTGAGCGACGCGCAGCTCGCCGACCACCGTCACCGGCTTGCCGCCATCGTCTCCGGAGAGGAACTGCCGGTCGGACAGCGTGAGCGAGGCGATCGGATGCATCTCGACCCGCGCCGGCACGTCCTTGGTGATCCCCTGTGCCGTGGCGATGCCGGGAAGTCCCAGACCAGCCATCGCAAGCATCGCTGTGGCCGCCGCGATCGTGCGTCGCGCACACCATGCCGCACATCGTCTTGCCCTTGTGAGACCGAGATGTTCGCGCACAGCAACCATCGCTGCTGCACCACCGACGCGTCGCTCCATGACCGTCTTCCTGTCTCGCCACTTGTTCCGCGGCGTGTGGCACGAGTAGAACGAGACCCCGCGACGCTGTCAAACGGCGAAGCGATGAGGCGGGACTGAGAGCGGTGGAGAACCCGCTCTGTCAGTTGCATGTGGTGCATTGCGGCAGGTCAGCCGGCGACGACGTGGTGTGAAGCGGTAAGAGGACTACGATCGAATGAAGAAGCTCTCACTGCTGGTCGACGGAGCCGAGCTCGCGCAATCGTCGCCCGCTGTGTTCGAGCAGCGCAGGATGTCGACCGGCGCGGAGCGGATCGTTCTCAGCGTGCCGGACGACCACGCCGATCTCCTGCATCGGCTGACCGCGTTGCTGCCGCCGCCATTTTTCCTGCTCTACATTCTCCATACGCCGCGGGGCGAAGCGGAGCCCGGGCGCTATCAGAGTCCCGAGCTCAGCCGGGATGCGCTCGACGACATCCTGAGAACATACGTCTCCTTCTTTTGTTGTGATGGCCGGCACGATCTCTGGGTTCACTCACCGCAATCCCGCCAGACCCTGATCTGGGACCGACACAATCTGCTGTTCGCCGAAGGCGAGCCGCTCGCGCCGGTGAGGGACGCCCTTTTGAAGTCGGGCTTCAGCGAAGCGTCGCTCGAGCCGCTCGGCGCTCACGCCCATCACTACCGCGAGGAATACGACGCCGCCGCGTCGCGCTTGCTCGGCGAATTCGACTGGCACCGGACACCGCTGCGTCCGGAGGACGAGCAGTGATGATGAGCACCGCCATGCGAGGCCGCTGCCAAGCGGGTGGTCATGATGACCCGCTGATGACAGCAGCAAGAGAGCCGTCACCAAGCCGTCGCTCTCGCGTACGATCACGTCGCGTGGCCGGCCTCACGGTCGGTGTGATGGCACCAGATAACAGTATCGTTACCGATCCGTGAGCTGCTTCATTGAATGTCGATGCACAACGGATCGCTGCGACAAGCTGGCTGATAACCTCGCGACATCTCTGCAAGTCATTGATCCATGGCGGAGATGCCGTCGTTCAATCATCTCCGCTTCGCCTGTTATTTCCCAATGATAGCGCCGGATCGGAGGGCGCGACAAAGTGCGCGCGGTCGGGCCTCGCGGTAACACCGCGCGGCGTATTTGTCGCAGCTGCGGTTTTATTGAGGAAAGAAGCTGGCCGGGAGCTATCAGGTCGCCTATGTAACCGCCGCACGAAAATTCGTCAGCTCGCGACCGTGGTATACGGCGCGCCAAGTTTGTGAGCGGCGACCTGAAGGCAAGGGCAATGGAGCTCTCGACTCCGATCGCTCCGGCAGGCAGGAAGTTATGCGCGCCGGCGACGTGATTAGATGGGCTTCATGTTGAGAGAGAAGGTGATGCGTTCCGCAGGCGCGACGATCTGCGCAGTCTCGGTGATGATGCTTGCGGCTTGCAGTGACCAGGGCGGCGCGGCTGCGCCGCATGCGGGCAATCCTCCCGAGGTCGGCGTGGTCAAGATCGAATCGGCGCCCGTGACCTTGACCAAGGATTTGCCGGGTCGGATCACGTCGATGCGCATCGCCGAGGTGCGTCCGCGGGTCAGTGGCATCGTGATCGAGCGCAGCTTCCAGCAGGGCGCCATGGTCGAGGCTGGCGCCGTGCTGTACCGGATTGATCCCGCGCCGTTCGAGGTCGAGCTCGAAAAGGCGCGCGCGGCGCTCGCCAAGGCCGAGGCCGTGCTCTATCAGGCCGACCGGCAGGAGGATCGCCTCAAGAGCCTGCTGAAGGGCGAGGCGACGACCCAGTCGCAGTATGAGCTCGCCGTTGCCGCGGAGCGCCAGGCGCAGGCCGACGTCGCGGCGCAGAAGGCGGCCGTGGCGCAGGCTCAGCTCAATCTCGACTGGGCGACGGTGCGTGCGCCGATCTCCGGCCGCATCGGCCGCGCGCTGGTGACTGAGGGCGCGCTGGTCAATCCGAACGAGACGACACATCTCGCCACGATTCAGCAGCTCGATCCCGTCTATGCCGACTTCACGCAGTCGGTCGCCGAGCTCAATCAGCTCAGGCGTGACCTCGCCGAAGGCCGGCTCAAGAGCGTCTCGCCGGAGGCCGCCCGCGTGCGCCTGGTGTTCGACGACGGCTCGATCTACAAGCACCCGGGCAAGCTGCTGTTCTCCGACGTCAGCGTCGATCCCGGCACCGCGAAGGTGACGCTGCGCGGCGAGTTTCCGAACCCGGAGGGCGAGCTGCTCCCGGGCATGTATGTCCGCGTTCAGATCGAGGAGGCGATCGATGCCGACGGCATCGTCGTGCCGGCCCAGGCCGTGCAGCGGACCACCGCTGGCGGCAGCGCCGTCTATGTCGTCAATGACGAGGGCCGCGCGAACCTGCAGCCGGTGCGGCTCGGCCGTCCGCTCAATGGCGGCATGCTGATCGAGGATGGGCTGAAGCCAGGCTGGCGCATCGTCGCCGACGGCTTCCAGAAGTTCGGGCCAGGCAGCGCCGTCAAGCCGGTGCCGTGGAAGGCGTCCGACAAGCCGTCCGCTTCGAACTGAGCGCGGCCCAACGGCCCGGAGACCCTTTTCATGTCACGTTTCTTCATCGCACGTCCGATCTTTGCCTGGGTCGTGGCGATCTTCATCTGCCTCGGCGGCATCCTGTCGATTCCGTTTCTTCCTGTCGCGCAATACCCGATCATCGCGCCGCCCTCGATCTCGATCTCGACGTCCTATCCGGGCGCCTCGACCGAGAACCTCTATTACAGCGTCACCCGCCTGATCGAGGAGGAGCTCAACGGCGCCTCCGGCATCCTGAACTACGAGTCGACGAGCGACACGACCGGCGAGGTCGAGATCATCGCCCAGTTCAAGCCGGGCACCGACATCGAGCTCGCCGCCGTCGACGTGCAGAACCGCATCAAGCGCATCGAGCCGCGCCTGCCGGAGGCCGTGCGCAAGCAGGGCGTCGTCATCCTCGAGGCCTCGAGCGCCATCCTGCAATTCGTCACGCTGACTTCGACCGACGGCAGTCTCGACGAGATCGGCCTCGGCGACGTCGCGACCCGCTACGTGGTGCCGGAGCTGCGCCGTCTGCCTGGCGTCGGCCGCGCGCGGCTGTTCGCGACCGAGCGCGCGATGCGGATCTGGCTCGATCCGGACAAGCTGTTCGGCCTGGGGCTGACGCCGCAGGATGTCGACGCCGCCATCGCGGCGCAGAATTCGCAGGTCGCCTCCGGCATTCTCGGCGTGCCGCCGTCGCCATCGACCCAGCGCACGCAGAACATGGTGCTGGTGAAGGGGCAGCTCGAATCGCCGGAGGAGTTCGGCAATATCGTGCTGCGCGCCAATCTCAACGGCTCCAACGTCAAGCTCTCGGACGTCGCCAAGATCGAGGTCGGCGGCCTGACCTACGCGTTCTCATCCTGGCTCGACGGCAAGCCCGCGGCCGCGGTCGCCGTGCAGCTCGCCCCGACGGGCAACGCGCTCGCCACCGCCAAGGCGGTCAAGACGCGCATGGCCGAGCTTGCGGGCTTCTTCCCGCCCGGCGTCAAATACGAGGTCTCCTACGACATCACGCCGGTCATCGCCGCCTCGGTGAAGAAGGTGCTGATGACGCTCGGCGAAGCGGTGGTGCTGGTGTTCCTGGTGATGTTCCTGTTCCTGCAGAACATCCGCTACACCCTGATCCCGACCATCGTGGTGCCGATCGCGCTGCTCGGCACCTGCGCGGTGCTGCTCAGCCTCGGCTTCTCGATCAACGTGCTGACGATGTTCGGCATGGTGCTGGCGATCGGCATCCTGGTCGACGACGCCATCGTGGTCGTCGAGAACGTCGAGCGCATCATGGCGGAGGAGGGGCTGTCGCCTGTCGAGGCGACCGTGAAGGCGATGGAGCAGATCACCGGCGCGGTGATCGGCATCACCCTGGTGCTGATGGCGGTGTTCGTGCCGATGGCGTTCTTCCCCGGCTCGGTCGGCATCATGTATCAGCAGTTCTCCGCCGCGATGGTGGTGTCGATCGGCTTCTCCGCCTTCCTCGCGCTGTCGCTGACGCCGGCGCTGTGCGCGACCTTGCTCAAGCCGATCGAGCAGGGCCACGGCCACGCCAAGCGCGGATTCTTCGGCTGGTTCAACCGCTGGTTCGGCCGGGTGACGAGCCGCTATAGCGCAGCGACGCGCTGGGTGGTGGCGCGCGGCGGCCGGTTCATGATCATCTATGTGCTGCTGCTGGCTGGGCTCGGCTACTCGCTGTGGCGGCTGCCCGGTGGCTTCCTGCCGGTCGACGACCAGGGCTTCGTGATGGTCGACGTGCTCACGCCCGCCGACGCCAGCACCAACCGCACGCTCGACGTGGTGAAGACGGTCGAGAAGAAGCTCGCCGAGACGCCCGGCATCGACACGGTGTCGTTCGTCGCCGGCTTCAGCTTCTACGGCCAGGGCTCGAACACGGCGCAGGCCTTCGTCACCTTGAAGGACTGGTCGGAGCGTGGCCGCAACGAGAGCGCGGACGCGCTAATCGCGCGTCTCAATCCGGAGCTTGCGAAGATACGCGATGCCGAGGTCTCGGTGCTGGCGCCGCCGCCGATCGACAATCTCGGCAACACCTCGGGCTTCAGCTTCCGCCTGCAGGACCGCTCGCAGCGCGGCTATGACGCGCTGATGGCGGCGAAGGACCAGCTGTTCGCGGCGGCTGCGGCCTCGCCGGTGCTGAGCAAGCTCAGCGTCGAGGGGCTGCCGCCGGCGCCGCTCGTCCGTCTCGAGGTCGACCGCGCCAAGGCGGCCGCGCTCGGCGTCACCTTCGCCGCGATCAACGGCGCGCTCTCGACCAGCCTCGGCTCGAACTACATCAACGACTTCCCGAATCTCGGCCGCATGCAGCGCGTCATCGTCCAGGCCAATGAGGACAAGCGCATCAAGCCGGAGAACCTGATGTCGTACAGCGTGCGCAACAATGCCGGCGAGATGGTTCCGTTCTCATCCTTCGCGCGCATCGAATGGGTGGTCGGGCCGACCCAGGTCGTTGGCTTCGACGGCTATCCGTCGGTGCGCATCACCGGCAACCCGAAGCCCGGCTACACCTCGGGCGATGCGATCGCCGAGATGGAGCGGCTGATGGGCACCTTGCCCAAGGGTTTTGGCTATGCCTGGACCGGGCAGTCGCTGCAGGAGAAGCTCGCGGGATCGCAGGCCGTGTTCCTGCTCGGCCTCTCGATCCTGTTCGTGTTCCTGTGCCTGGCCGCGCTCTACGAAAGCTGGGCGATCCCGTTCGCCGTCATGCTCGCGGTGCCGCTCGGCCTGATCGGCTCGGTCGCCGCGGCCTGGCTGCGCGGCCTGCCGAACGATGTCTACTTCACGGTGGGCATCATCACCATCATCGGCCTGTCGGCGAAGAACGCGATCCTCATCATCGAGTTCGCCAAGGATCTGCGCGCCCGCGGTACGCCGCTGATCGAGGCGACGGTCACGGCCTGCGAGTTGCGCTTCCGGCCGATCATCATGACCTCGCTCGCCTTCATCCTGGGCGTCGTGCCGCTGGTGATCGCGACCGGGGCGAGCGGCGCCAGCCAGCAGGCGCTCGGCACCGGCGTGCTCGGCGGCATGATCACGGCGACCTTCCTCGCCGTGTTCTGGGTGCCGGTGTTCTTCGTCGTCGTGGTCCGCTTCTTCACGCGCGACAAGCCGGCAGCCGCCGTGTCGCCGAACGAGGAGGCGCCTTCGGCGGCGCATTAAGGGTGTTGGCTTGTCGCTGAGACGCGCAGCTCCTGCGCGTCTCCCCGGCGAAGGGCGGGAGCCAAGCGCCGCCGCCTATAGTTGAAGCTGGGCTGACCCCAGCTCGCTTCATGTCCAGCTTCGGTGCATATGGGTCCCGGCTCAAGGCCGGGACGGCAGCAGAGTGTTTAGCCCGGCTCTCGCGTCATCATCACCGTCGTCCCGGCGAACGCCGGGACCCATAACCGCAAATCGCAGTGTGTGGCAGACTCGTCGCGACAAGTTCCGCTACGATGCTTTAGCCCGGTCTTCCCGTTAGGCTTCACCGAGCGCGGGCGCCGGCACACGGACCAATTTTGCAGTTGGGCCTCGAAACGGCTCCGATATGCCCGACGAGCAATCCGCGCATCGCCATCATGCGCCAACTGCCCGTCGTGCCAGTTTGTCGCGGACTGATCACTTGCGGCGTCGGGCAAATCACATCCACATTCTCGCGCATCCGGGCCCGCCAAGAGGGACGTTTCGCGATCGTCACGAACGTCGGGTCCGCGATGCGGTGGGCGCGTTGCTCCGCAGCCTGGTTTCGACCGGGCGGACGAACGGAGCGATGCGACGGTGAAATCGTGTGGTCCTGGCCTCCCGGTGCCGAGGTCAAGCGGGCGGAGATGATGATCCGTTCGCGATGGGGGCAATCAAGCCGGTCCCCAGGGAGATCACGTATAATCCGCTCAAACCATCGCGCAGGGAAGGCCGGGACGTCCCCAGCCGAACCTGTGGTTCCTACCCCGTGCATTTTTCTCCGCACGGGGGCCATGGGGGCGGCAGGCTCCCGACCTTCCCTGTGCCTCTTCTTGGTAGGAAGAGGACGAACGAACGCAAAGGCCCGGGCGTATCCGCCGCGGGATCGCGATGTCATGTCTCTCGATGCTTGAAGGCCGATCATCGGTGGCGTTCGTGCGCCGCGCCGGCAACGCTGTTTGACAGCCGTGAAGTGGACGATGGTAATGGGGCCGTGCCGACTCGCGCCTTGCGCGGTATGGAGTGACTGAGCGGAGAGCAGACCTCGATGGTCGCAGCACGGATCGCCATTCTCGGCAGCTCGGTGCCGAGCTTCGAGCTCGCCGACGCGCTGATCGCCGATGGCTGCGCGGTCTGCGCGATCGTGCCGCCGCGCGGGACGCTCGGCAGCGGCGTGGAGCGCCGTGCGGCCGCGCGGAGGTTGCCGGTCGTGGATGTCGGTCCATCGATCAACGAACCCGCGACGATTGCGAAGCTGCGAGGGCTCGACGCCGATCTGTTCGTCAACTGGGGGCATCCCGAGCGCTTCGCGGCGGAGGTGCTGGCGCTGCCGCGGCTCGGCGTGCTCAACCTGCATCCCGGCGAGATCCCCGGCGCGCGTGGCCTCGAGCCGGTGTTCGCCGCCATTCTCGAAGGCTGGCCCGCGATCATCCAGACGGCGCATCTGATGAGCGCCGCCTTCGACGATGGGCCGATCATCCGCACCCGGCGGATTGCGATCGACGACGAGCCCTATCGCGACGCGGTCGAGGAGCGGCTGCGCGACGGCGCGGTCGGCTTCTATCAGAGCGCGGTGCACGCCGTGCTCGCTGGCAAGCGTGGAGCGCCGGGGACGGGGCCGCGGCGCTATTTCGGCAAGCTCAAGCCTGATGATGACGTGCTGCGCTGGCACGAGCCGCGCGCGGCCGTGCTGCGGCGGCTGCGCGCGCTCAGTCCGTTCAAGCCCGCGCGCAGCTTCGTTGCCGGGCACAGCGCGCCGTTGTTGATCTGGCGGGCGGAAGCGAGTGACGTCGCTGCCGCTGATCCGACGGCTGGACAGGTGATCGCGGCCACGGACGACGAGCTATTGGTCGCCGCTGCGGACGGACTCGTCCGCATCACCGAGCATGCGCGGCCGCCGACGCTGTCGTCAGCCAGTCTGGTCGGTGTGAATCTGACGGCTGATCAGCGCTGACGACGCAGCCGGCTCGCCAGCACCGAGCGCTTGCGTGCGCGCAGGATGCGATAGGAGAGGCGGCCTTCGGTCATCGCGACCTGCATCTCCGAGCCGGGGCGAGCCATGATGAGGTCGAGGACGCGGGCATCGGATTGTGTGGTGACATCGTCCGCCTCGAGAGGCGCCGCGGCGCCGAACTCCGCGAGCTGGGCATCGCCTTCGGCGGTGCGCGCCAGCATCACATTCGGCGTGATGTCGCGGTCCCTGAGCACGTCGAGCCCGCAGGCGCTCAGCTCGGCGCGGCGCGCCGTCACGTCGTCGCGGTCGAACACGTCGGTGTAGAGGAACGCGCCGCCCGGCCGCAGCACCCGCGCCACCTCGGCATAAAACCGGGCGATGTGCGGATAGCAGTGCGAGCTCTCGACATTGGTCACGACGTCGAAGCTCTGGTCTGCGAAAGGCAGCTGCTCGGCGTCACCCTCCAGGAACCGGCTGCGCGGCGCATCGACGGCGCGGCGGCAGAAGGCGATGTTCTCCGGCGTGAGGTCGAGGCCGGTGACCTCGCGCGGATGGAAGTAGTTCAGCAGCGTGTGCACGGTGCCGCCGCGGCCGCAGCCGATATCGAGCACGTCGCGGCCGGCGAGATCGGTGTCGCCGACCAGCTCGAGGATCAGCCGCACGGAGCTCGCGTTGACGGCATCGGGCCGTGGCTGCAGGCGCGCCTCGTCCTGGCCGGACGGCAGATAGCCCCAGTTCATGAACAGGCTGACCTCGCCGAATGGCAGGCCGTCGACGCGTCGGTTCCAATAGCCGTAAAAGCGCTGGATACGCGACTTGAACGCCTCGGGCGCGGTCGCCTTGTCGGGCAGATCGTAGAGATCGTCGTTCGACATCGGCGTCCCTCGTTACAGCTCGACGCAGTCGGCGACCTTGCGCAGCCGCAAGGCGCGATATTCGAAGCGGCGGTCCGCGATATGATCGAAGAACTCGGAGCCTTCGGGGGCGAGGAAGTAGCTCATCAGGGCGGCGCGTGTCGGGTCGGCCGCGCCGTCAGTGTCCGCGTTGAAGGCGCGCATCTGCACCTGCGCCGCCTCGCGCCGCGCGGCCAGCACGTTGGCGGTGATGTCGCGATCCGCGGTGATGACGAAGCCGTTGGCGGTGAGAAAGTTACGCGCATGCGCGAACTGGCTGGGCTGCAACAGGTCAGTATAGGCGAAATGGCCGCCCAACCGCAGCACGCGATTGACCTCGCGGTAGAAGCGGTCGATGTCCGGATAGGCGTTGGAGGATTCGATATTGGTGACGAGATCGAAGCTGGCATCCCCAAAGGCGAGATCCTCCGCATCGCCCTGGAAGAAGCGCAGGCGCGGATCGGCGTGAGCCTGGCGGCAATGCGCGATGCTCGTCGGGTTGAGATCGACGCCGGTGAGACTCTTCGGCGCAAAGCGCGTAGCAAGCGTGGCCAGTGTGCCGCCGCGGCCGCAGCCGACGTCGAGCACGTCGCAGCCGTCGACGCCGATCGGCCCGAGCAGCTCGAGCACCAGCCGCACGGCATGACGATCGAGCATCGCCGCCGGCAGGCTGCCGCTCCAATCATCGGGACGGCCCTCGACCGGCAGGTAGCCCCAATTGAAGAACTGCACATAGCCGTCGAGGCTACCGTCGGACAGATAGGCGTTGAGGCCGTTATAGAAGTCGATCACCCGCGACTTGATCTGCGCCGGCTCAACGCCGAGACGGTCGCCGAGACCGGGAGACGGGATGGGATCGGGCGAGCTCATCGCAGGCTCCGCCGGCGGTCGGCGAGGGCGTGGCGGCGGCGCTCGGCGCGGTCCTCGACATCCGGTGTCGCGGCAATCGCCGGCTTGTCCTCGGTCGCGAGCCTGGCCTGGTCGGCAATGGTGGTGGCGCGGAACAGGTCGATCAGCGCAAGCTCGCGGCCGAAATGGCTGTTGATACGATGGAGCAGGCGCACCAGCAGCAGCGAGTGGCCGCCGGCATCGAAGAAGTTGGTGGTGCGGTCGATGCGCTCGCGCTGCAGGAGATCCTGCCAGATCGCATGGATCGCATGCTCGGCGTCTCCAGCCGGCGCGGCGGCTTCATTCACCTCCGCGGCGGCCGCGATCGGCGGCAGCGCGCGACGGTCTATCTTGCCGGTGCGCGCCAGCGGCATCCGCTCGAGCACCGCGATCTGGCCGGGGATCATGTAGTCCGGTAGCAGGGCGCCGAGATGGAGCTTCAAGTCCGGGCCGATGCTGCGGCCGAGCGCGGTCTGCAGCGGGTCGTTGGACAGCTCGGCCCACGGCCTCGTCGTGCGCGACGCTTCCAAGGCAGAGACGGGGCGGCGGCTGCCGTGCGGATACAGCAGCAGGTCGAGCTCGCCGCCACGCTCGGACAGCGCGAAGTCGATTGCGCGGCCTGCCGCGGCTGCGGCCTCCGCGAGCTGCTCAGGATGCGGGGCGGCGGCGGGCGGCACCGTGTCGGGGTCGATGGAGGCGAGCAGCTTGAGATCGTCCGTCAGGCGGCCGTTGGGCACGCCGGTGATGCAGAGCGAGCCGTGCATACACGCGGCGTCGAGCATCGCAGCGATCGGATCGGCTGCGTCGAAAGTGGTCCAGGGGATGGTGAGGGCAGGAGGCGATGATTGAGCGGCGCCAGTCTCGAGCACCACCTCGTAGCGGTACTTGGTCAGCTCATTGACCGCCGTGCCGCGCTTGGCGGCAAGCCGCACCGTCGCGCCATGCTCGGCGGCGATGCGGGTGAAGAAGGCGGGATCGAGCACCAGCTCCTTGTCGAAGCGCGTGCGGTTGGCGGCGCCGGCGAGAATGGCGGGGCCGCCGAGCGCGTGCTGATGGGCCTCGACGGAGACGGCGAACAGGCGCTGCAGCGGCAGCGATCTGACGTCGCCGAGATAGATCCGCCCTGATGGCGCGAGGCAGGCGAACGCGCCGTCGAGCACGCGGCGCAAATAGTCCCGGCTCGGGAAGTACTGGACGATGGAGTTGAGGATGATGAGATCGAAATGCTGTTGCGGCAGGCCGGCGAAATCATTGGCCTCGCGCTGCTCGATGGTGACGTGGCTCCAGCCGCTGCGGCGTGCGAGCTCGCGCGTGCCGGTGACGGCCGGCGGCGAGAAGTCGGTGCCTTGGTAGGATTCGACGGCATCAGCGAGGCCGCGCAGCAGCAGTCCGGTGCCGCAGCCGATCTCCAGCACGCGCCGCGGCTTCAGGGCGAGCAGCGCCTCGGTCGTCCGCGCCTGCCATTCGCGCATCTCGGCCACCGCGATCGGCCGGCCGGTGTAGCTGTCGTGCCAGCCGGCGAGATCGGCATCGGCCGCATCGGCGGCAGGCGCGTAGGTGATCTCATACAGCTCGCGCCAGTCGGACACGAACGCCTGGCCGTGCTGCTGGTGATGCGCGGCGGCAACCTCCGGCTTGAGCGTGACGAAGGCTTCGAGGAACTTGTCCTCGTCCGTCGTCCGCACGACCACGGCCGCCTCCGCGACGGAGGAATGGCGGGTGAGCGCGAGCTCGATCTCCTCGATCTCGATGCGATGGCCGCGGATCTTGACCTGATTGTCGCGTCGCCCGACGAACTCGATATTGTTGCCGGCATCGAGCCGGACGAGATCGCCGCTGCGATAGAGTCTTGTGCCGTCGGCGGCCGTGACGAAGCGGGCGTTGGTCGCGTCGGTGTCGCCGAGATAGCAGAGCGCAAGCCCGTTGCCGCCGATGCAGAGCTCGCCGGGCATGCCGGCCGGGACCGGCCTGAGATCGGCATCGAGAATGCGGCAGATCACGCCGGGCAGCGGCCGTCCGATCGGCACGGTGGCGGCACGCTCGGCGAGCTGCGCGATCGGATGAAACGTTGCGAAGGTCGTGGTCTCCGTCGGTCCGTAGACGTGCAGCAGGCGGGCGGGCCGGCCGGCCGCGAGCACGTTGCGGACATGGTCCGCATTGACGGCCTCGCCGCCGAACAGCACGAGCCGCAGCGATGCGAAGGCCGCAGGCTGCAACTGGGCGACCTGATTGAACAGGGCCGTGGTGAGGAACATCACCGAAATGGCACGGCGGCGCAGCTCGCGCGCCAGTGCATCGGGATCAAGCAGGGTCTGCTTGTCGACGAGCACGATGCAGCCGCCATTGAGCAGCGCGCCCCAGATCTCGAAGGTCGCGGCATCGAAGGACAGCGGCGCGGCCTGGGCGATGCGATCCGCAGGCGTCAGCGCGGCGTAGTCGGTCTCCAGCACGAGATTGGCGACGGCGCCCTGCGGCACCAGGATCGCCTTGGGCGTGCCGGTCGAGCCCGAGGTGAAGTTGACATAAGCGGGGCTGTCGGCGCGGATGATTTCCGGCGCAGGCAGCATAGCGTGCGGATGCCGGTCATAGTCGTCCGCAACGAGGACGCCGAGCGGATGATCGAGGCGCGTAAACACTTCGCGGTGGTCGTTCGTTGTCACGGCGTGGCGCACGCGAGCCTGCTCCAGCATCAGCGCCAGCCGCGCCTGCGGCAGCGACGGATCGAGCGGCAGATAGGCGCCGCCGGCGCGGATCACCGCGAGCAGCATGACGATCGCATCGGCCGAGCGTTCGCTGAGGACGCCGACAACGTCACCCGGCCCGACGCCGGCGGCGACGAGCCGTTCGCCCAGCGCGCGGCTTGCCGCATCGAGCGCTGCATAGCTGAGCGTCCGGCCATCATCGCCGTCGACCGCGAGGCGCTGAGGATGCGCCACAGCGACGCTGGCGAAGCGCGCTGCGAGACCGGTCTTGCCGCCGGGCAGCGCACGCGATCGCTCCAGCGATTGCTGCTGGATCAGCAGATCGGACGCCGACGCCGCGGCGAGCGATTCCAGCGCTGCGGTAGGTTCGTCGAGGGCGGCCGCCAGCAGCGCGGTGAACTGCGCTGCGAGACGGCCTGCCGTGACTGTCGTGAGAAGATCGGTCGCATAGACCAGCAGACCCTCGATGGCGCCGTCGCGTTCGAACAGATGAGTCTCGATGTCGAACCGCGTGGTGCGGATGTCCACTGGAAACGGCGAGGCGTCGATGCCGGGCAGAACGAGACGGTCGTCGGTCGCGTTCTGCAGCGCGAATGCGACCTGGACCAGCGGATTGCGGGCGGGGTCGCGATCAGGATGCAAGCGTTCCACCAGTTGCTCGAACGGCAGGTCCTGATGCTGATAGGCGTCCAGCGCGACATGGCGTACGCGCGCGATCAGCGTTTCGAGCGACGGCGCACCCGACAAGTCGAGCCGCAGCGCCAGCGTGTTGACGAAGAAGCCGATCAGGTCCTCGGTCTCGCGGTGGTGGCGATTGGCGATCGGACTCGCCACCGCAAAATCCTCCTGCGCGGCGGCGCGGCCGATGACCGCCCCGTACACCGCGAGCAGCACCATGAACGGCGTCGCATTGCTGCGCTCCGATAGCGCCTTCAGGCGCGCTGTCGTCCAGGCGTCGATCGTGATCGGCACGATGCCGCCTCGATAGGACTGCCTGGTCGGACGGCGATGATCGAGCGGCAGGCGCAGCTCCGGCAGATCGGCGAGGCGGGCCGACCATGCGTCGAGCTGCTCGCGTGCACGTGTGCCGGAAAACCAGTCGCGCTGCCATGTAGCGAAATCGGCATAGCGCAGCGGCAGCGGACGCAAGGTGGCGCCGCTCATCAGCAGCGACAGCTCGCGCGCCAGCACCGTGAGCGACCAGCCGTCGCAGGCGATGTGATGCATCACCAGCGCCAGCACGGCGCTGTCGGGGGTGGTCCGGACGAGCGTCGCACGCAGCAGCGGCGGCTGCGACAGATCGAAAGCCTCGAGCGCCGCCTCCGCAACCAGCATGCGCGCCTGCTCGCCAGCCGCCGCTCGATCACTGACATCGATCAGGCGCAGCGGACAGCGCATCGGCGGCAGCGGCTCCTGCACGGATTGCCCGTCACGTTCCATGATCCGGCTACGCAGCGGCTCGTGCCGGATGATGATGTGGTCGAGCGCGGTCTGAAGTGCGTCGATGTCGAGCGGTCCTTCGAGCCGATAGGCGATCGGCACGTTGTAGCCGGCCGTGCCCGGATCGAGACGTTCGAGAAACCAGAGCCGTTGCTGTGCAAAGGACAGCGGCGCGGCGCCAGGCGCGGCCTTGCCGGCGATGACCTCACGGACCGGCGCCGATGGTGCGCTCAGCGCGATCGCGGCTGTGAGCAGGCGCGGCGTCGGCTGCTCGAAGATAAGCCGCAGCGGCACGGCGAGTCCGCGCCGTTGCGCAAGCTGCGAGATCACGCGGGTGGCGAGCAACGAGTGACCGCCATGCTCGAAGAAGTCGCTGTCGCGTCCGATGGGGCGGGCGAGGAGCTGCGACCAGATCGCCATGATCTCAGCTTCGAGATCGCTTGCTGCCTCGGCATCCGATGGGAGCGTCGGCGTCGCCGACGTCATGAGACGCAGCGCGGCGCGGTCGATCTTACCATGATCGCTGACCGGCATGCGTGCGACCCGGGTGATCCCCGACGGGATCATGTAGTCCGGCAGCTGCTGTCGCAGCCAGCGCAGGATGGAAACCGGCTCGGTGCCCTCATCGTCGAGAGTGACGAAGGCTTCCAGAGACTTCTGCTCATCGTCGCCGCACACCACGATAGCAGCGTCAGTCACAGCCGGATGACGCGCCAGCGTCAGCTCGATCTCCTCGATCTCGATGCGGTGGCCGCGGATCTTGACCTGATTGTCGCTCCGACCGACGAACTCGATGTTGTTTTGAGGATCGAGCCGCACGAGATCGCCGCTGCAATAGAGCCTGACGCCGTCGGCAGCGGTTACGAAGCGTGCGTCGGTGGCAGTGGTGTCGCCGAGGTAGCCGTTGGCGAGGCCGTTGCCGCCGATGCAGAGCTCGCCGGGCATGCCGGCCGGGACAGGTTTGAGATCGGCATCAAGGATGCGGCAGATCACGCCCGGCAGCGGGCGTCCGATCGGCACCGTGGCCGCGCGACTGGCGAGCTGCTCGACCGGATGGAAGGTGGCGAAGGTCGTGGTTTCCGTCGGCCCGTAGACGTGGAGCAGCCGGCCGGCTGGAGCTGCCGCGAGCACGCGGCGGACATGATCGGCGTTGACCGCCTCGCCGCCGAACAGCACGCGGCGCAGCGGCGCAAATGCAGAGGGCTTCGACTGGGCAATCTGATTGAACAGAGCCGTGGTCAGGAACATCACGGAGATTGCGCGGGCCTTCAGGACGCGCGCCAGCGCATCGGAATCGAGCAGGGTTTGTTTGTCCAACAGCACAACGCAGCCGCCATTGAGCAGCGCGCCCCAGATCTCGAAGGTCGCGGCATCGAACGAGAGCGGCGCGGCCTGGGCGATGCGATCCTCGTGCGTGAGCGCGGCGTAGTCGGTGTCGAGCACCAGATTGGCGACCGCACCCTGCGGCACCAGGATTGCCTTCGGCATGCCGGTCGAGCCCGAGGTGAAGTTGACATAGGCCGGGTGGCCGGCGCCAATCAGCTCCGTTCCGGGCAGCGACGCGCCCGCAAGCCCGGCTGGATCATCGTCTGCGACGATGACCTCGACTTGCGCCCGTTCGAACACGTCGCGCAGCCCGGCTGTCGTGACGATGTGGCGAACACCGGCTTGCTGCAGCATCAGCTCGAGCCGCGCCGGCGGCAGCGCCGGATCGAGCGGCAGGTAGGCGCCGCCGGCGCGGATGACGGCGAGCAGCATCACGATGCCTTCGACCGAGCGTTGGGTCGAGATACCAACGATGTCGCCGATACCGACACCAGCGGCGACCAGCCGTTCACCAAGGGCGCGGCTCGCTCTCTCGAGTTCAGCATAGCTCAGCGCCCGGCCGTCATCGCCTTCGATCGCTATGCGCTGACTGTGCGCAGCGGCAATCGCGCTGAAGCGCGTGGCGAGACCGACCTCGCCGCCGGGCAGCGCACGTTGTCGCTCCAGCAGCTGTCGCTGAGCCAGCAGGTCGGCCGGCGGGTCCAGCGGCAGGTCGGCAACGTGGGCGTCGGGTGCGGCCAGGCAGGCATCGAGCAAATGGACATAGCAGCGCAGCCAGCGCGCCGCACCTTCGCGCGTAAAGCTATCGCTGCGCGCGGTCAGCATCAGGCGCAGGCCATCCTGATCGGCTGCGTCAGCCTCGGTCAGTTTGATCTCGCTGTCTGGGGCGGGCTCCAGCAGCGCCGATGTAGCGTGGCCGGCAAGCGGCCAGACGTGAAGTTCGAGATCGAAGCGCGTGGTGCCCCGCTCGAAGCCGATGACGCTGACGTCGACACCGTCAAGCGCGAGCGG
This sequence comes from Bradyrhizobium sp. USDA 4353, assembly GCF_054063215.1. NCBI lineage: Bacteria > Pseudomonadati > Pseudomonadota > Alphaproteobacteria > Hyphomicrobiales > Nitrobacteraceae > Bradyrhizobium > Bradyrhizobium sp. USDA 4353. The sequence continues at coordinate 6,225,403 of NZ_JBSSGB010000001.1, read as the reverse complement.
TGTGTCGGGCGTGGCCTGATAGGCGAAGCTCGTGAGCGCGGGATCGGCGAGCAGGGCGGAGAGCGACGATCCGCTGGTCGCTTCATCGTGCGGGGCATCGAGCGCAGCAGCGAGATTGTCATGAACCTGGCCGAGCAGATCGACAAACTGCGTCGCGCGACTGCAATCGGCTGTGACGATCAGGGTGTCGATATGGAAGCCGATCTGTTCCGCCAGCGCGGCATCGCGGCGGCCCGCGGCTGGCACGGCAATGATTGGCGTCGGGCTGGCCGACAGACGGGCGACGAGCAGCATCTGCACCGCCAGCAGCGTGGTCGCAACGCTCGTCCGCTGCTGGCGGGCGAATGCGCGCAAGCGCGCATGCAGTTGCGACGGAAGCCGTGTGGCCAGGGTGTGGCCGTCGAAGCGCCGGCCGCTCGGGCGGATCGCGTCATGCGGTACCGGCGCGGGGCTTGCGTCCGGCAATCGCGCCGGTGCGGTCTGGCGGACCGTGACCGCGGGGCGAGCCATGACGGGACGTGGCGGGGCTTGCCAAGCCTGGTCATTCAAGTGCGCGCGATAGGCCGAAGCCAGATCGCGGCAGAAAACGGCGTGCGACCAGCCGTCGGTGACGATGTGGTGGATCAGGTGAACGAGGGCGTGATCGTCATCGGCGAAGCGGATCAGAGTGGCTTTGATGAGCGGCGGTTGGTCCAGCGCGATCGGCTGTCGCGTGAGGCAGGAGGCGAGGTCGCGCGCGACGGACTCGCGCTCATGGTTGGCGACCTCAGAGCGATCGAGGCGCGTGATCTGAAATCGACAGGCTGGGGCAATGACACGGACAGGCTCGCCATCGACGTCATGAAAACCGGTCCGCAAGGCGGCATGCGCGGCGACGACATCGCCGAAGGCCGCTTCAAGGGCGGAGATGTCGAGACCGCCCGTCATGCGATAGGCTGCCGAGACATTGTAGGGCGCCTCATCCGGCGCGAGGCGGCTGGCGAACCACAACCGCTTCTCGGCAGCCGAGAGGCGCGACGGATCGCGCAGATGAGCGATGATGTCGTCCCGGTGGGCTGCGATGGCCTGGCGCAGCTCTGTGGTGAGTGCGCCCGCGGGGGCGTGAAAGCGCAACTGCTCGCCGTCCACGAACAGGATGATGCCGCGGCTCTGAAGGGTGGCGAGAAGCGAGGCTGCGATCACAACACGCCCGCCTCGAACGGCCCGGCCGCAGCGTCCGCCACGCGTCTGCCGATGCCACGGACCGTGGCGTCGGCATAGAGGTCCTGCAAGGTGCCGTGCCAGCCGAGCTGCGCGCGTAGTTGCCCGAGCAGGCGCATCGCCAACAAGGAATCGCCGCCGAGGTCGAAGAAGTCGTCGTCGGTGCTCGCCGGTGCAAGCTTCAGCACGGACGTGAACAGCGCCGCGACCGCTGCCTCATCGGGATCGTTGAATGTTGTTTCGCTGCTTGCGTCCGTTCGGAGATGCGACAGCAGCGCGTCGCGATCGATCTTGCCGTTGGCCGACAGCGGAAACGACGGCACGATCACGATCCGCGACGGCACCAGGGCGGCGGGCAGGGCGGCCTGCAACTGCGAGCGCAGCTCGGCTTCGACAGGGCCGCTCTGAGACTTCGTGGTCACGAACGCATGGAGCCTGACATCGCCCGGCGACAGCTCGGCCGAGAGCACGATCGCACCGCGCACGCCATCGATCGCTTCGAGATGGCGCGCGATGGCGTCGGGCTCGACGCGATGGCCCCTGATCTTGAGCTGCTCGTCGAGACGCTCAAGGAAAACCAGCGATCCATCGCGCTGCATGCAGACACCGTCGCCGCTTCGATACATCAACGCGCCGGGGCGGAAGGGATCGGGCCGGAACCGCTCGCGGGTGAGCTGGACATCGCCGAGATAGCCGGTCGCGACGGCTTCGCCGCCGATCCATAGTTCGCCTTCCGTGCCGAACGCGACTGGGTGCTGATCGGGATCGAGCACGTAGCAGGCCGTTCCTGCAACGGGGCCGCCGATCGAGAACGGCTCGCTGGGAGGCGAGGCGGCGGTGAAACGCGCGGTCGTGGTGAACACGGCCGTCTCCGTCGGCCCGTAGCAGTGCACGACGGCGCTCGCGCCGCCATCGAGAATCCGCCAGGCGGCCTCGGCGCTGCCGCGTTCGCCGCCGGTCAGGACCTCGACGCCGGCGAGCGCGTCGGGACGATCTTCGGCGATCCGGTTGAACAGGCCCGTCGTGATGAAGGCCGTCGTGACGCCATGACGGCGCACCAGCTCGGCGATGCTGTCGGGCGTCGGCGGCGCATCCGGGTGCAGCACCACGCGCGCGCCGGCTGCGAGGAACGGCCAGAGATCGAACACGGCGGCATCGAAGCTTGGAGGAGATAAAGCCAGTGCGACGCTACGGCTGTCGATCGTGGCGTAGCTCGGCGAGACCATCAGCCGGGTAACGTTCTCATGGCGGACGACGACGCCCTTGGGACGACCGGTCGAGCCCGACGTGAAGATCACATAGGCGGTGTCCGAGGCGCGAGCGGCCGGCGGCGCTGGCACGCCGCTGACAATGGCGCCGGGCACGATCACGCGATCGCGCCATTCCGAGCCGAGCTGCTGCGCCATGCCGCTGGCCGTGATGATCGAGGCCGGCTGCGCCATCGCGAGCACGCTGTCGGTGAAAGCTTTGGGATAATGCGGCGCGATCGGAACATAGCCGCAGCCGGCATCGAGCACGCCCAGCAGCAGCGCCGGCAGATCGAGGTGACGGCTTGCGAGCACGGCGATCAAGTCGCCGCGCTGTGCGCCGCGGGCGATCAAGGTGGCGCGAACATGATCGGCACGTGCGATGAGCTCGCGATAGGTCATGGTGCCGGCGGCGCTGATCAGCGCCAGCAGATCGGGCGCGCGCGCGGCCGCGCTGCGGACGAGATCGCCAATGCTGCCGCGTTCCGGCTCCGGGTGGTCGTGCCAGGCCAGCGACAGCTCGGGGTCGACGATCATGCGCGAGCCGATCCCGTTCATGATTCCAGCCAAGACCTAATCGACCGGAACACGTTGCGGACGGCGCTCCTTGGGGCCGCTGTCAGCGCGCTGCTCTTCCTTCTCGACCACGGCGAGCAGGCCGCGCAGCAGCTCGGCCTCGCTGCGCAGGATGTGCTTGCGCATGATCTGGACGCTCTCGTTGCGTCCGGCCAATAGCGGCCCGAGCACCTGGTTGATGGCGGCCTGGGCGTAGTTGAGCAGCGGCTGCAGATCGATCGCTTTCAGTCCGAGCGTTGCGGCGTCGACGGTCGCGTCGTCCTTGTCATGGGCCTCGGTCATCGGTCTTGTCCTTTCAGGTATCCTTGGCGGGGAGGGGAGTGGGGCGGGACGGCATGGCGGTGCGCAGCTCGGTGGTCGGCCTGATCTGCTGGGCCAGCGTCGCCGATTCGGTGGCTGCAGCGGTGGCGGTGGCGATCGCCTGGGCGCGGCTGCTATGAACCGGGCTGACGCTGGCGGCTGTGGTCGCGTGCGGCGTGCTGGCTGGCGCTGCTGCTGGGGCCGTTGCTGCCGGGCGCGCATGCGTCGCGGGCGGCGGCGTCGACGGCTTGTGCAGCTTGCCGATCAGATTCTCGATCACCGCGAGCTGGCCCTTGTAGAGCTCGGCCTGCGCCTTCAGCGCCTGCTCAAGTAAGATCCTCATCGCCGAATTATGCGTGTCCGCGACCTCGCGCAGATCGTCGGTCAGCGATTGCGATGAGTCCATCGCCCGCTTGAGGAACGGGAAGCTTCCGCGGCTGATCATGAATGCGCATCCTTTCTGAATGTGATTTCGAGTGCATCGCCGTTCATCTTTGCGCCCGCCGTCTGCATTGCTACCAGGGCGCGGGGTAGCAGGATGACGCGCTTGAACGTCCCGATCCGGATGAAGAGATCCTCGTTGTCGCGGGAGATCTCGACCTTGTCCTTTGGTGCGAACCGGAGCTGCACCGACAGCCTGTGCTCGTTGTCGGAGATCTTGGCAAAGCCGAACGGCGCCGTCGAAATGCGAACCTCGGCCGGGTCGGCCTCGCCATAGAGCTGGGCGCCGAACTCCTCCAGCCGTTCGACACCGACCACCTCGCTCCGCTGGAACGGGATAATCGCGATCGGCACCGGGTCGAAGTAGCTATGCACCGTGTCGATCATTGCGGTCTGCCGCTCCACCCAGTGCGAGAAGTAGCCGTCGCCTTTGGGTAGCATGCGGTTCACGACGACGATGTCAATGGCGATCCCGTAGAGGTTGAAATACATGTAGGCACGCTGGGTCTCGCGGACGACCATCTGGTCAGGCACCGTGACCAGGCGGAGCGAGGTGATGGTCGGATCGTGCAGCATCGTCTCGACGCCTTCGAGCTTCTCGAACAGGCTCTGCAGCGCAGCGAAATAGCCGTCCTCGGGCAGCATCATGGACTCGCCGCCGAACTTCTTGGCAATCGGCCGCAACACGCTGGCGACCCGGCGGTCGATCTTGAGCCGCTTGCGCACATACCAGTCGATCGAGCCGATGATGGAGACGAAGCGCAAGGACTCGCTGGTCGGTGGGCAGTCGACCACGATCACGTCATAAGTGGCCTCGCGGGCATATTGGTTGATGTGGAGGAGGGCGATGATGTCCTCCATGCCCGGCATGATCGCCGCCTCCTCGGCGACGATGCCGTCGAGCCCGCCGCCCATCAGGAGATAGGCGATGTATTTGTAGACGTCACCCCAGTTGCGCTGCATCTCCTCCTGGACGTCGATCTCCTGGAAGTCGAGATTGTCGCGGACCTTCACGGGCTGACCGCGCGCGGTGCTGAACAGCTCCTCGCTCATGTTGAAGCTGTCGGCGAGGCTGTGCGCGAGGTCGAACGACATCACGATGGTCTTGCGGCCGCGGGCGGCGAGCGCCACCGCGGTCGCGGCAGCCACGGTGGTCTTGCCGACCCCGCCCTTGCCGGAGACCATGATGATGCGCGGCTTGGCCCGCGAAGGTTCAGTCCCGGTCATGAAGGTCGCAACTCCGATGCTGTGACACCACGCGGGGGCGACATGTCGCGCAGCCGCTCTGCAATGGCGCGGGCGATCAGCGCCACGACGGCCGGCAGTGCGTGATGGATGAAGAAGTGATTGCCGTCGAACATCTCACAGGCGAGAGGCGCCGACGTCATGGCCTGCCAGCTCTGAAGCTCGGGCAGCCCGGCGATCGGATCGCTGCGGCCGCCGATCGCCAGGATCGGACAGGACAAAGGCGGGCGCGGGCTCCAGCGATAGGTTTCGCACAGCCTGAAGTCGGCCCGCAGCGCCGGCAGCACCAGCGCCAGCAGCTCGGGCTCGTCGAGCAGCATGGACGGCAGGCCGCCGAGCTCGGTGACGGCCGCCACGAACGCGGCGTCGTCGAGATGGGACACGTCGCGAAACTGGCGCGGCAGATTGGGCGCGCCGTGTCCCGAGACGATCAGCAGCTCGGGCATCGGCAGGCCGCGCTGCTGCAAGGCGTGCGTCAGCTCATAAGCGAGCATTGCACCCATGCTGTGGCCGAACAGCGCGTAGGGCCGGTCGAGCCAAGGCGTGATGGCTGGGACGAGCTGCGAGATCAGCGCGTGCGCGTCGTCGATCGCGGGCTCCATGATGCGACGCTCGCGGCCCGGCAGGTGCACGGGCGAGAACGCGATCCAGCCCGGCAGCCGTGACGGCCATTCACCGAAGCTTGCGGCATTGCCGCCGGCGAAAGGCAGCGCGAACAGCCGCAGCCGGCGTGGCGTCTCGGGATCGCCGCCGATCCAGGCGCGCCCGGTGCCGCTCTTCGTGCCTGATGCAGGTGACGTCGCGATCATGCGTCCGGCTCGAAGGTTGCGCTGGGTTGCATGATCGGGGTGAAGACGTCCCGGCCTTCGGGGCCGGGCGGAATGTCGCCGATCCAGCCTTGGATGTGGAGCCATTGGCAGATCTCATCGACCGCCGCCTCAACATCGGTATGAGCCAGCGCCTCGTCGATGACCTTGCGTGTCTCGGAGATATCGAACGGGTGCGGCGCCGTGTTGAAATAGGGATCGATCCGCTTGAAGTTGGCGCCGAGCAGCTGCGCGCATTGATATTCGATGATGGCGCCGCCGCCGCGGATCGCGAGCCGCACCAGCAGCATCGGCTCCTTCGGCGACAATAGCCATTGGCCGTAGCCCCAATCGGCGATGCCGTTGACGATCTCGGGCTTCACCGACAGCGGCTTGCGGCCGCAGCCGACTGAGAGCACGCTGATGCTTTCGATGTCGATCGGCTCGCCGGCGGCGCGGCGCTGCTCGAACACCGCCGAGACCGCGCACATCGACGGATTGTTGGCAACGAGCCCGCCGTCGAGATAGCCGATGTCGCCGCCGGCGATGCCGGCGAAGATCGGGCTGATCACCGGGATGTTGCTGGTGCGCAGGGCGACGTCGACGACGCGCTCGTCGGGCGAGTAGTCGAGGATGCCGGGGATGTTGTGGAACAGCCGCGGACGCCATTGCCGCTGCCGCTCGCTGGCGTTCTCGTGATGCAGCTGGAAGGCGGGCACGATGACGCGCCGCTTGAGATCGCCGAGCCTTGTGTCCGCGCCGAAATAGCTGACCAGGAAATCGATCATCCGGCTGCGGTCGTCGAACGCCTTGGCGCCGACGAAGCCGGCGACCAGACGCGTCGGCTTGAAGGTGAAGGTGGTGTCGAGGATATGCTCCCAGAAGCTCAGCGCGCCTTCGATGCCGTGATCGGGATCCTCATGGGCGGCGAGGAACAAGGCGTTCAGGCCGCCGGCCGATGTGCCGGCGATGATGTCGGCACTGTCGAGGAAATGACCGCCATTGCGCCCGATGCGGTCGGCCGTGCGGCGCAGCACCTCGGCCGTGATGTAGCCGCTGATGCCGCCATCCATCGCGAGGATGCGCTGATGTGTCATGGCTGGACTCCATCGCCCGTGGCGAGACCGTTGGTGATCGCTGCGGCAAGGGCTGCGACGGACTTGCGACCCAGCAAGGTCAGATGCGCCGCGCGCACCACTTCGATCCGCGGCGCGATCGCCAGATGAGCGCTGACGGTCGCCACCAGCGGATCGTCGGGAGCGATCCTGCCATCGAGGCTGGCGCGCACGATCAGCGTCGCTCCGCCGTATGGGCCTGACCGATAGTCGAGCCAGGCCCGGCTGAGCGCGGTGAAGCACGGCCAGCGGCTGATCAGCTCGCGGGCGAGCCCGATCATCGCGCGGCTGACGCTGGTGTTGCGATCGCCGGCCAGCCGCGCGAGATCGGTGATGTCGGCTCGCGATCGCGGCATGCTGCGCAGCAATTCGCGGCCGAGGCCCACGACCAATGCGGCGGCGCGGACCGGGCTGAGCTTGCCGCTGCGCCAGGGCAGGCCGGCGTCGATCAGCACGAGCTGCACCCGCTCACCTGCCGTCTCCAATTGCCGCGCCATCTCGAAGGCGATGGCGCCACCGAGCGACCAGCCGCCGACGCGATAGGGACCCTGTGGCGTGACGCGTTTGACCAGCGCCACATAGCTTGCAGCAAGCCGCGCAAGGTCTCTCGTTCGCGCGGCCGCCGGCGCCTCCAGGCCGAACACCGGCCAGTCCTTCGGCAGCGCCTCGGCCAGCGCGCCATAGCCGAGCGACGTTCCGATCGCCGGATGCACGAGGAAGAGCGGCGGCGCACGGCCCTCGCGCCGGAACGGCAGCACCTGGCTTGGCAGAGCCGCCGCGTCATGGTCGGAGGCGAGCGCAGCGGCGATCTGCGCGATGCTCGATCCTGCGAACAATGTCGCTAAAGCCAGCTCGCGGCCGGTGGCGCGATGAAGCCGGTCCCTCAGTGTCAGCAGCAGCAAGGAGTGGCCGCCGAGCGTGAAGAAGTCGGCGTCGCGGTCGAGCTCGGCGGCCTCTGCGAGATTGCGGCCGAGCACGTCGGCGACGATGGCCGCCACCTGCGTCTCGATCGCGCCGCTTGGAGCGGAGCGGCGCGGGGCAGGCGCGAGCTCCGGCGCCGCCAGCAGCGTCGCCACATCGAGCTTGCCATGCCGCGTCCGCGGCATCGCCGGCACCACGACGATGCGATCCGGGACGAGATAGGCCGGGAGACGCTCGCGCAAGAAAGCTGTCAACGATGGGCCTTCGAGCGTTGCGGAGCCGCGCGAGACGACGAAGGCGACGAGGCTGGCCTCATGGAGCGTCACCGTCGCCTCGGCGACATCAGGGTGCCGGCCAAGCGCAGCCTCGATCTCGGCGGGCTCGATGCGGTGACCGCGCAGCTTCAGCTGCTGATCGGTCCGGCCGAGATAGGCGATCTGCCCGTCGTGCTGTAGCCGGCCGCGATCGCCGGTGAGATAGAAGCGCTCGCCCGGCGCGAGCCGCAGATCGGTGCGGAAGCGCGCCGCCGTCTGCTCGGCATCGCCGAAATAACCGCGGGCAAGGCCGATGCCGCCGATCGCGATCTGGCCGGCGATGCCGCATGGCAGCGCAGCGCCCTTCGCATCGACCACGGCGACACGATGACCGCGAATTGGGCGGCCGATCGTCGGCGACGCGTCGCCTTTGACCCGCTCGATCGTGCTCCAGACGGTCGTCTCGGTCGGGCCATAGGCGTTGAACAGCCGTGTCGCGCCGGCCCATTCGCCGAGGCCGCCGGGGCAGGCTTCTCCGGCCACCACGACGCTGCGCAGCGAGGGATGATCGGCGGGGCGCAGGTGTAGCAGCATGCTGGGCGGCAACGTGACATGCGTCGCCCGGTCGGCGCGGATGCGGGCCGAGACGGAGAGCCGGTCGACGGTGTCGCCGTGGTCGGACAGCAGCAGAGTGCCGCCATGCGCCAGCGCCATCACGACCTCGAAGATGAAGGCGTCGAAGCTGATCGCGGCGAATTGCAGCACCCGCGCGCCCGTCCCGTCCGGGATGATGTCGTCGGCTTGGGCGTCGGCGAGATTGGACAGGCCGCCATGCTCGACCATCACGCCCTTCGGACGTCCGGTGCTACCGGAGGTGTAGATGAGGTAGGCGAGTTGTCCGGCGGCTGGCGGCGGCGACGCTCGTGGCACGGCGTTCGCGAGCAACTCGGTCACGGAGGGCTGCGGAACATCGGTCGCAAGAGGCTGCTGCGCCGGATCGGTGGTCAGGAGCATGGCCGGCCGCGCATCGGCGACCAGCTCGGTGATCCGCGCCGGCGGCAGATCATGGGCCAAAGGCAGATAGCAGCGGCCGCTGCGCCAGATCGCGAGCAGCGCGATGATCAGTGCCGGAGACGAAGGTCCGAGTACCGCGACAACTGTGCCGCCCGGCGTCAGCTCCGTCAGTGCGGCGGCGACTCTGTCGACCCGTGATGCGAGTTCGCCGTAGCTGATCTGCTCGCCGCGGCAGATCAGCGCCGGATGGCTCGGGTGCGCTTCGGCGCGGCGGGCGAAGCGTTCGGGCAGACTCACATAAGGCAGTGCGGGTGCGCCCGTCGCCTGCGCCGTCAGCGCTTCACGCTCGGCGGCTGTGATCAAGGCGAGGTCGGCAATCGCGGTCACGGGACGGGTCACGGCGCTCGTGAGCAGCGTCCGGAAGCGCGCGACGAACGCCTCCATGCTCACGCGTGAGAACACGTCGGCGGCGTAGGTCAGCACGCCGCGCCAGCCGCCGGCATCATCGGGAAACAGATGCAGCTCGAGATCGAAGCGGGTCGCCTTGTAGTCGGCCGAGAGGATCTCGACTGTGCTGTCGCCGAGCCGGCCCTTGGCCGGGAAATCCGGCTGCACCGATAGTGCTACCTGCACCAGCGGATTGCGCGAGGGATCGCGCGGCGGGTTGAGCGTCTCGACCAGCCGGTCGAACGGCGTCAGCGCATGGTCGAGCGCGGCCATCGCGGTGCGATGCGTCTGCTTGACCAGATCGGCGAAGCTGCGCTCCGGATCGAGCCGCTGGCGCATCACCAGCGTGTTGACGAAGAAGCCGATCAACGGCTCCAGCTCGGGGCGCGCGCGGTTGGCCGTGACCGAGCCGATGGCGAGATCGTGCTCGGCGGTGTAGCGATGGAGCAGAGCTGTGAACGCGGCGAGAAACACAGCAAAGGCGGACGTGCCGTTCTGGCGCGCCAGCGCGTCGATCAGGCGGCTATGCTGCGGCGGGATAGCGACCGCGACGGCGTCGCCTCTGTGGCTCTGCTGCGGCGGTCGCGGCCGATCGGTCGGAAGCTCGGTCACCGGCATGTCTGCGAGAGTCTCGCGCCACCATTCCAGCTCGTCGGAAAGCCGCTCGTTGTCGGCGGCTTCGTGATAGGCGAGGTCGGCATAATCGATCGCCAATGGCGGCAGCGTCTCGCCGCGATAAAGCGCGTCGAGGTCGCGCAGCAGCACGCCGATGCTCCAACCATCGGTGATGATATGGTGGAGATTGAGCAGCAGCGCGTGGTCGCGCTCGCCGAGCTTGATCAGTTCGGCCGCAATCAGCGGCGCGCGAGTGAGGTCGAACCGATGCTGGGCATGCCGCACAATGGCCGCGCTCAGCCGCTCGTCCCGCGCGTCGCGGGCAAGGTGAGCCAGGTCGCTCTGGCCAAGCCTGAATTCGACGCTCGGTGCGATCGACTGGTATGGCTCGCCGTCGCGCTCGCCGAACGAGGTTCGCAGCACGGCATGGCGCGCGATCAGCGCGCGCAGCGCGGCTTCGAGGCGCTCCGTATCGACGGGGCCGCTCAGCCGCAGCGGCAGCGGCGAGTTGTAGGCATAGTCGCCCGGCGACAACCGATCCAGGAACCAGAGCCGGCGCTGCGCTGACGTCAGCGGCGCCGTGCCACCCGTGGTGGGCAGCACCTTCGCGATCGGTGCGTGCTTCACCTGCGGCACGCGCGCCGCTGCTAGCTGCGCGTCCAGCGCGGCGCGTTGCGATGGCGAGAGCTGCCGCAGCCGCTCGGCGATGTCTGCTGCTGCCGTCATGAGGCCAGCGCCTCCGGCACGCTCTTGCCCGCGAGCTGATCCAGGCCGTCGAGCAGTGCGCTCAAGGTCGCCTTGTCCGTGCTTTCAGTCAGAGCCTGGCCGATGCTGCGGGCGAGGCCCGCCACTGTCGGCGCGGCGAAGAACGTCTTCAGAGACAGCCGAACGCCGAACTGATCGGCGATGCGCGCGAGCAACTGCACGGCGCGCAGCGAATGGCCGCCGAGATCGAAGAAATTGTCGTCGGCGCCGATCCGGTCGATGCCGAGCAACTGGCTCCACAGCGCGGCAAGCCCGCTCTCGATCTCGCCTTCGGGCGCGCGATAGGCGGTCCGGCGCTGGGAGGTCAGCGGCTGGAGTGCGGGCGTCGTCTCGGCGCTTGCCTCGCGCGCAATCCAGATCTGGCGGCGCTGCGCGAGATCTCCGCGCGTGACGACGAACTGCTCGGCGTCGCCCCGCAGGATGATGCGCATGATGGCCTCGAGGCTCTCCGACGGCCGCATCGCGAACGCATCCATGCTGGTGCCGGCGCCTGTCGCGAGCTCATCGTCGCGCGTGAGCCAACGATCCCAGTTGGTGCTGATCCAGTCGGTGGCGCCGCGCCAGCTGCGGAGCGCCGCGGCCGCGTCGAGCACCTGGTTGGCAGCGGAGTAGGCGGCAAAGCCGAGACCGCCGAGAATGGCGGCGTTCGAGGACAACAGCACCACGAAGCGCGGCGGCCTCGCGCAGGCGGCGACGGCGGCATCCAGGCCGTCGAGCCCGGCGAGCTTCGGCGCGAACTGCGTCGCGGCGTCCTCCGGCGTCAGCTGGAGGATCGGGCTGATCAGCGCCGTGCCGCTGGTGACGGCGGCCGCATGAATGATCCCGGCGACCGGCCCATGCTTCCGCTCGAGCGTCGCGATCGCCTGGGCCATGGCCACGGGATCGGCGACGTCAGCCTGCACGACCTCGATCGGCAGGTCTTCGCTGCGCCATTGTCGGAGCGCGGCGATGCGCTCGGTCTGGCTGGGATCGGCGAGGTCCCAGCGGCTTTCGTCCGGGAAGCCGGGCCGCACGATCAGTGCGACCGTGGCGCCGAACTGCCGCGCCAGGTGGCTGGCGAGCAGCCGGCCGACGCGGCCGAGGCCGCCCGTGATCACCACGAGATCACCGCGTGCAATGCCGCGGACGGCAGGCTGCTCGGCACTGAGTTGGACGGGTGTGTAGTCCTTGAGCCAGCGGCGGCGGCCGCGCAGCGCCACGATCGGCTCGACACTCACGGCCGCCGCTTCGCGCAGCAAGGCATCGATGGCAGCCTCGGGCGTTGCGCAGGGATCGAGATCGATGACGCAGGCTTCGCAGCCCGGAAATTCCTGTGGCAGAACCTGCGCCACGCCGAGCACCGTCGTGCGCGCCGGGATCAGCTCATCAGCGGGATCGACCAGCACCGCATGGCGTGTGGCGATCAGCGTGCGGGCCGGCGGCGCAAATCCCGCTGTGGCGCAGCCCTGCATCAGTGCGACGATGGACATGAAGCCATGGTCGACCTCGCCGGCGGGGCTTCGGTCGGCGTCTGCACTCCAGAGATGGACGGCCAACGCAGGCGCTGCGCCGGCCGCGATCAGCAAGAGGCCGAGATCCTCGGCTGATCCCGGGCGAACATGGAAGACATCCTGCTCGTCGATGGCGAAGCCATCACCGGGCCGCGCGCGCAACACCGGATCATGGCCGGCCGCGCGCAGTCCTTCGATCACGCCAGCCGCGAGCGCGCTGCCGTCATCGAACACCAGCGCGGCGCCGGTGGCGGCGTCGGTTCGCGGCACCCGCGGTAGCGCCCTCCGCCACGCCGGCAGATAGAACCATTCGTCGATCGGCTTGTCGGTTGCAGCACTGCGGCGCTTGCCGGGCGCCGGGGCGTCGATCCACAGCCGGTTGCGCTGAAACGGATAGGTCGGCAGCGGCACGCGAACACCGTCGGCGACACCAGCAGTCGCGGAGAGATCGACCTCGACGCCGGAGCACCAGAGCTGCGCGGCGGCGGTCAGCAGCACGGCCTTGTCGTCATCGGCGACGCCGGCCTTCCGCACAGAGGTCACGCGATGATGGCTCGCGTCACAGGCGGGATGCTGTGCGGCCAGTACGGTGCAGGCCTCGCCCGGACCGCATTCGATCAGCACCAAATCGGGCTCGCGCAACAGCGTGGCGAGCGCGCGGTCGAAGCGAACGGTGTGGCGCAGATGCGTGACCCAGTAGTCGGGTGTCAGCTCGCCGGCGCGAAGCCAGTCGCCGGTCAGGCTCGAGATGATCGGGCATAATGGCGCACGCTGCGGCACGCCCGTAAAGGCAGCCTTGAACTCCGGCATGACGGCATCGATCGCACGGGAGTGGCCGCCGACGTTCAGAACGAGGCGCTGGCTGCGCAGGCCGTGCGCGTCGAGCTTGCGTTCGAGCTGATCAATGGCGGCATGCGGCCCCGAGACGGTGCACAGATCGGGGCCATTGATGGCGGCGAGATCGACCTCTGGGCCTGCGAGGGCCATCACCGTGTCGCTCGCCGCCATGACGGCTAGCATCGCGCCGCCGGCATTCGCATCCTGGAGCGCCGAGCGCAACGCCACGATATGTGCGGCTTCTGCCAGCGTGAACACACCGGCAAGCGTCGCGGCGGCGTACTCGCCGAGACTATGGCCCAGCATGATGTCGGCCGTGACGCCGCGCGCCTGCCACAGCCGGCCCAGCGCGTAGGAGACCGCGAAAGTGGCGGGCAGGGTGATCCGGGCGCTGCGATCGGCGGGCGTGTCGGACGCATCGCGGATCAGCGGCAGCACGTCGACCCCCGCCGTGCCGAGATGCGCCGCGACCTCGAGCAACGCCTCGCGGAACGCCGGCTCCTGCGCAAGCAGCCCGCGCGCCATGCCGGGATAGGCGACACCGCCGCCCGGAAACAGGAAGGCGCATTTCGGCCGCATCAATGCCCGTGCCGACACGCGGCGACCGGCGCTGTCGCCTCGCAACGCCGCTGCCGCCTCGGCCGCGTCGCGCGCGACGATCGCGCCACGTTGGTCGTGAGCCGTGCGGCCGACCTGCTGCGTGTAGGCCGCGTCCGCCAGCGCGATCTGTCCTTCAGCAAGGCGGTCAGCGAGCGCCGTGCTCAGCCGGCCGACACCGTCGTCATCGCGTGTCGAGAACGGCAGCACGCGCCAGTCTCCATCCCGTTGCGCGGGGCGAGCCGGCGTGAAGCTCTCGACGATGACATGGGCATTGGTGCCGCCGATGCCGAAGGCGCTGACGCCGGCGCGGCGCACAGGGTCCCGCCATGGCTTGGATTCGATGGCAAGATAGAACGGACTGCCGGCGAAGTTGATCGCAGGGTTCGGCGTGTTGACGTTGATGGTCGGCGGGATGGTGCCGTCGCGCACGGCGCACACGGCCTTGATCAGCCCGGCGACGCCGGCCGCGGCATCGAGGTGGCCGACATTGCCCTTCAGGCTGCCCAGCGCACAGAAGCCGTTGCGCTGCGTCGTCTCGCGAAACGCCTGCGTGAGTGCGCTGACCTCGATCGGATCGCCGAGCCTCGTGCCGGTGCCATGCGCCTCGATCAGTCCGATCTCGTCGGCCGTGATGCCCGCGAGCTGCTGCGCCAGCAGCACCGCCTCGGCTTGGCCTTCGACGCTCGGCGCGGTGAAGCTCATCTTGCGCCCGCCATCATTGTTGATGGCGCTGCCGCGGATCACGGCATGGATCATGTCGCCATCGGCAACCGCTTCCGACAGGCGCTTCAACACGACCATCGCAGCGGCGTTGCCGGGCACGATGCCGTCGCCCGCGGCATCGAACGGGCGGCAATGGCCGTCGCGGGCCAGCACGGATCCTTCCTGATGCAGGTAGCCGCCCGTGAGCGGCAGGCTGACGGTGACGCCGCCGGCCAGCGCGACATCGCATTCGAAGGCCAGCAGAGCGCGGCACGCCATGTGGACCGCGACCAGCGACGTCGAGCACCCCGTCTGCACGTCGACGGCCGGTCCGTGCAGGTCGAGCTTGAAGGCCAGCCGGGTCGCGAGAAAATCCTTCTCGTTGCCGATGAAGATCTGATCGTCGCCTTCGGCAGCTTGCGGATTGTCGGTGAGGTTCGACAGCCAGTAGCCCGCGCGGGCGGCGCCGGCGAACACCCCGGTCCAGCCGGCGATGCCGCCCTTGCGATAGCCCGCGCTTTCGAGCGCGGCGTGGCCGACCTCGAGCAGCAGCCGATGCTGCGGATCCATCAACATGGCTTCGCGCGGCGAATAGCCGAAGAACTCGTGATCGAAACAGTCGGCGTCATCGAGCACAGCCTTCGCGCGCACGTAGTCCGGTCGGGCGGAGAGCGAGGTGGGGACACCGGCCTTGGCAAGGTCGTCGTCGCTCAAGGGGCGCACGGTTTCGACGCCTTCCTGGAGATTGCGCCAGAATGTCTCGACATCATCAGCGCCGGGGAAACGCCCGGCCATGCCGATCACGGCGATGGCTTCGTGCGGGGTCGAGGAGCTCTCGGTCATCGCAAGCCCTCACTACGCATGCGCCGCGCCCGCCCACGAATCCCGCTCGCGCTGCTCACGGCCGCCGGCTGCGCCGCCGTGCCGATGTGACGCGCCAGCGCCGACACCGTCGGAAACTGGAACAGGTCGGCGATGGCGAGCGGCACGGCGAAGCTGCTCATCAGTTTGTCGTAGGCTTCCACGAGCAGCAGGGAATTGCCGCCGAGCTCGAAGAAGGTGCTGTCGACGTCGATGTCGTCCCGGCGGAGCACCGCGCCCCAGATCGCAGCGATCGTCTGTTCAGTCTCAGTGCAAGGCGCGAGATAGTTCGGCGTCGGCGATGCGAACGGCCGCCCGACAGCAGCCAGCGCGGCGCGATCGACCTTGCCGTTGGCGGACAAGGGAAGCGCATCGAGCTGCAGGAAACGGGCGGGCATCATGTAGTCGGGCAGGCGGGGCCGGAGCCAGTCACGCAGGGAATGGGGCGCGAGACCGGGCGAGCTTGCGATGATGTAGGCGACAAGCTGGCGGTGGCCGGCCGCATCGACCTCGGCGATTACGGTGCAATCGGCAACGCCGGGATGAGCGGCAAGCACCACCTCGATCTCGCCCGGCTCGACGCGGTAGCCCCGGATCTTGATCTGATTGTCGCGACGCCCCAGGAAGGCGAGACGCCCGTCGCGGTTGAGCTTGACGAGGTCCCCCGTGCGATACATCCGCTCGCCGGCATCTGCGGCGAACGGATCTGCCACGAAGCGATCGGCGTAGGCGTCATCACCGAGATAGCCATCGGCAAGCTGAAGGCCGGCGATGCAAAGCTCGCCTGCGAGTCCGTAGGGCTGCGGCCGGCCTTCCGGATCGAGGACATACAGTCGATTGCCCGGGAGCGCGCGCCCGGCCGATGGCAGCATCGGCCATTGCGAGGGATCGCCGTCGAGCACGTCCTCGCTCACCACATGGGTCTCGGCGGGACCGTACTGATTGATCAGCCGCAGGCCGGGATGCGCCATGAAGAATGCGCGGACCTCTTCGGTGAGCTGGGGCTGCTCACCCGCGGTGATGATCTCGCGCAGCGATACGAGGCGCTGCCCGGAGCTGACGGCGCCGCGTGCCAGAAGCGCGAGCAGCGGGAACGGGAGAAAAACCCGCTCGATCTGTTCTCGTGCCATCAGCGTGGCGAGTTGCAGCGGATCGCGCCGTTGTGCTTCCGGCGCCGGGACCAGCGTGCCGCCCGTCAGCACCGTGAACAGCACCTCCTGAATCCCAACGTCGAAGCCGACCGCGGAGGCCAGCAGCGTCCGCATCGGCTGCGGCCGGATGGCGAGCTGAGATGTCATCAGGTTGGCGAAGGCGCGCACGGGCATGCGGATGCCCTTCGGCGTGCCGGTCGATCCCGAGGTGAATACGATGTAGAGCGTGGCGTCGTCGCGCCTGTCATGCGGCGCCGCAGCGTCGCGGCCCGCGCGATCTATCAAATTCGGGACGGTCGTAGACGGTGCACTGATCGCCGCGTCGATTCCATGTTCGTTGGCGCAGAGGACAAGCGCGGCACCGGCGAGCCCGATCTGTTGTGCGAGGCGGATCGGCGGCAGCTCAGGATCAACGGGTGCAAATGGGAAGCCGAAGCGGGCGCAGGCCAGCATGGCGGCGACGAGATCGCGGCCGCGGGGCAGCACCAGCGCGACCACGTCTCCGGCCGCAAGACCTCGTGCGGCGAGCGCCGAGCCGATGCGATCGGCACGCTCATAGAGCTGATCATAGGTGAGATCGGGACCGCAGCCGTCATGAAAGGCGCAGCGTTCGCCAAACCGCTCGCGCGCTTTTTCCAGCAGCGCGCGTAGATCAACGAGCGGTGCCGGACCGCCGTCACCAGCCGCGATGATTTCGGCCTGTGCGGCCGCATCAAGCAGGGGATAGCTGGTGAGCGGACGGCCTGGTTTCGCGAGCGCGGCCGTGAGCCAGACCTTCAGCATGCTGATCAGGTCCGTGATCGTCGCGCGATCGAACAGCTCGCTGTTGTAGAACAATGTGCCCGTCAGCCCGGCGTCGACATCGCGTGCGCCGGTCCAGCTCTGCCGCCCGTCCCATAGATGCAGCTCGAGATCGAAGCGCGCCGCCGGCAGCCGATAGGGGAACGCCGCCGTCGACAGGCCGTCGAGCTGTAGCGGCAGCATCGGCGCATTCTGCAGCGCGAACAGCACCTGCACCAGCGGATTGCGGCTGGTGTCGCGCGGCAGATTGAGCTCGTCGACCAGCTTCTCGAACGGCAGCTCCTGATGCGCCTGGGCTTGGATCATCGTCTCGCTCGTGCGGCGGACGAGATCGCTGAAATCCAGCGCTGTCTCGAGATCGAGCCGGATCGCCAGCGTATTGACGAAGAAGCCGATCAGGTTCTCCAGCGCGGGATCGGTGCGTCCGGCGACGGGCGTGGCGATCGCGAAATCAGTCTGCGCAGCAAGCCGGCCGAGCACGGCGCGGAATGCGGCGAGCAGCACGCAATAGAGCGTCGTCGATTGCTGCCGCGCCAGCTCGCGGGCCGCCGCGATCAGCTCCGGTTCGAGGCTGACATCGATCGCATCGCCGCGCAGCCGCCCGAGCGCCGGCCTGGGCCGGTCGAGCGGCAGGTCGAGCGCGGGCAGGCCGGCAAGCGCGGACTTCCAGAAGTCGAGCAGATGCTGCAGCCGCGCGCCGCTGAGCGCGGTTCGCTGCGCGACGCTGAAGCTCGCATAGTCGGTCGCGAGCGGGGGTAGGTTGGGGTCGTGGCCACTTCGGCGCGCTGCATAAGCGGCTGCGAGATTGCGATTGAAGACCGCGAGCGACCAGCCATCGGCGCAGATGTGATGGAGCACGACGACGAGGACATGACGCTGCGGCGTCAGCCGGATCAGCCTGGTTCGGAGCACGGCCGCGCGCAGATCGAACGGCATGGCGACTTCAGCGTCGACCAGGCTCCGGACGACATCCTCATCCGCCGCATCGACGAGCGGCAGCGTAACGCGCATCGTGGGCAGCACGGTCTGCACGGGCTTGCCGTCGATCTCGGCAAAGACGGTGCGCAGCGGCGCGTGTCGCGCGACGAGATCGTTCAGCGCCTCCGTCAGAGCGGCAACGTCGAGCGGGCCCGACAGATCGAAGGCGCCGGGGATGTTGTAGGCCGGGCTGCCGGGATTGAGCCGGTCGAGGAACCACAGCCGCTGCTGCGCAAATGACGGTGGATAGCTGTTCGGCTGATCGGAGCGGCGGCTGAGCAGCTCGGTCAGCAACGCGCGCTGCTCAGCCGTGGACATCTTGGCCAGATCGGAAGCGAGCCGCGCCGAGGTCATGTCGGTTGCCCCTCCGCAAGCAGCCGCTCGAGTAGCCGATTGACCTCATCGCCCGACATCACCTCGACCATGCGGCGCGCCTCTTCGCTCACGGGCCGAGCCACATCGACGGCAGGGGTAGCCGTGGTGAGCGGCTGCGCGGCCGCGAGATGGTCGAGCGCCGCTGCGAGCCGAACCGGCGTGGTGTGCGCAAACAACAGGTCGGGCGTGACCGGCAGTGCGAAGCGCAGCCGCAGGCGCGACACGACCTGGATGGCCTGCAGCGAGTCGCCGCCGAGATCGAAGAAGTCGCCATCACGGGGCAGGTCGCCCCGCCCGAGCACCTCGGCGAAGATGTCGCGAATGCCGTGGACGCGAGCCGTTGCAGCGTCGACGACAGCGCCATTGGTGGTCGCCGCGTGTCCGGCGACCGCGGTCCAGCGTGCCAGGCGTTCGTCGAGATCTCCGCCGCAGACGACGATCTGCCCGGTCAAGCCTCCGGCAACGGCGCGCTCGATGGCCTCCATCGCCTGTGATGTCGTGAGCGCGTAGCGCGCCGATGCAACATCATCTGCCTCCAGTCCTTCCGACCAGGCGTCCCAGCACAGCGAGGCCCAGCGGCCGGTGCGCTCCGCATAAGCGTCGAGCCAGGCATTCGCGGCCGCGTAGGAGGAGAAGCCGAGCCCGCCGAGCAGGGACGCGAGCGACGACATCAGGATGCGCACGCTCAGCTCGCGCTCGCCGAGCACGTTGTCGAGCGCCTGCACGCCTGCAACTTTTGCCGCGAGCATGTGCTGCGACGTGGCGTCGTCGGTGTCGGGAATGGATGCGAAGGCGCGAGTCTCCGCGGCCATGTGGATGATGCCGTCGAGCGGCCCGAACGTCTCCTCGGCGGCCGCGACCGTCTTGGCGAGCGCGTCGATGTCTGTGACGTCGCACGAGAACGCCTGCGCAGATCCGCCGTGGGCCGTCACGTCGTCAAGCCGGCGAGCAATGTCATCGGGCACCGAGCGGCCGAGCAGCGACAGGCGGGCGCCATGCCGTCTGGCGAGCTCGCGCGCCACGGTCAGGCCGAGCCGGCCGAGACCGCCGGTGATGAGATAGTGGCCGTCGAGCCTGGCACTCTGGTCGACAGCCCCGAACGGACGAAAGCTCCGTTCCAGCATGCGATCGCCGCGCAAGGCAGAGATCGAGGCACCTGGTGACGCGCAGGCGGTGACCACAGCGGCGTCTCTTACCTCACGGGCGACATCGACGATGCGCACTGTGACGTTCGGCTGCTCCTGACCCAGCACGATGGCCGGCCCGAGCATCAGGGCGACATCGGGATCGGGGCGGTCGCTGCTGTCGACGGCGAAGACATCGCGCGCGAGAACAATCAGGTCGATCGGAGCAGCGACACTGGCTGCCGCCAGCGCAGCGCCGACCCTGAGCAACGAGTGATAGCCGCGCTCGCGCGGATCGCCGCCGATATTTTGCAGCAGCGCAAGGTGCACGATGCGGTCGGGCATCCCGGCACGCAGGCGCGCGATCAACGCGTTCCTGTCGGCCGCTGCCGACACTTGCACCAGCCGTCCCCCAGCGCGGTCGACGGCGGCAGCGATGGTCCAGGTGAGGTCACTCTCGCGCTCGCCAACGATCCAGGTCGTTCCGTTCAGCGCACGCGGAATCCGTCGCGGCCGGCGTTCCCATGCGGGGACGAACAGTGTCTCGCTTTGTGGAGATGGCTGGATGGCAAGAGGTGCTGGCAATGCGAGATCCGCGATCATGTCCACGGTGTAGCGGGTGGCGCGGAATGGATAGGGCGGCAGCGACACCGGCTGTCGCCGCCGGCCCTCGTTGAAGGCCTGCCAATCCAGCTCGCAGCCTTGCGCATAGAGCTCCGCGATCGCCGTGTAGGTGGCGCGTGCATCGTCGATGCCGGACGATGACGGCTGCGGAAGCACGGCCACGATCTCGGTCTCGGGCGTGCGCGCGGCATGCCGACGCGCGAAGCCGCCCAGGGTTCGTCCGGGTCCAACCTCAATCAGCATGTGGTGGCCCTGCGCCAGCACCGACGCTAACCCATCGAGGAAGCGCACGGGTGAAAGCGCCTGGCGGATCCAGTAGGCAGGATCGCAAGCCTCGCCGCTGCTGAGCCACCCGCCATGGACATTGGAGGCGATGGGAATACGCGGTGCAGCCAATGGCGTCCGCGCGAGCGTCACCTTGAACGTGTCGAGCGCGGGCTCCAGCAGGTGCGAATGGAAGGCGCGGCTGGCCGGTAGTCTCCGCGTCTGCACGCCCATCGCTCTCCAGCGCGCGTCCTGCTGCGCAATCGCTTCCGGCGTGCCGGAGATCACGCATTGCGTCGCTGCATTGATGGCGGCGAGCCGCAGGTCGGGGCCCAGCTCGCCGATGGCAGCCTCGCTCAGGGTGACCGCGAGCATCGCGCCCTCGGGGCTCGCCTGCATCGCTTCGCCGCGCGCGACCACCAGCGCCAGGGCGGCATCTTCCGACATGACGCCGGCGAGGCAGGCCGCGGTCAGCTCGCCGATGCTGTGACCGATCAGGCAGTCCGGGACGAGCCCCCAATGCATCAGGAGGCGGCCGAGCGCATATTCGATCACGAACAGCGCCGGCTGGGTCCACCGGGTGTCGCCGAGGACTGCCGTGTCCAGGCGGCCATTTTCGATCACTTGCCGGATATCGGTCCCGGTCAGCCGCAGGATCGTCGCGGCACAACGATCGACGACATCCTTGAACCGCGGCTCGGTGCGGAAAAGGGCGCTGCCCATGCCGATGAATTCCGCGCCCTGGCCGGGACACATGAAGCACAGCGGCCGCTTCGTGGCGCCGACGCGGCTCGAGATCATCGCGCCACGACCATTGCAGATGTCACGAGCTTCGCTGGTGGTCGTCGCCACGATCACCCGCCGCCTGGAGAAGTGACGCCGACGCGTCTGCAGCGTGAAAGCGGCGTCGGCGAGATCTGGCGGCTGTGACGCCGACAGCGCGACACCGAGGCGGCGGACCATCGCATCAGCAACATCGTCGTCCGGTGCCGAGAGCGACAGGATCAGCGGACGCTGGTTGGTCGCCTCGCGAGCCGCCGGCGCAGGCGCTTCCTGCAACACGGCATGCGCGTTGGTGCCGCCGATGCCGAACGAGCTGACGGCCGCAAGCCGGGCACGGTCCGACGTCCATGGCTGCAGACGGTCGTTGATGGCGAACCGCGTGCGCCCCAGCTCCAGCTTGGGATTGGCGCTACGATAGTGCAGGGTCGGCGGGATCTCCCGGTGATGGAGCGCGAGCGACGCCTTGATCAGGCCGGCGACGCCTGCGGCGGCCTTGAGATGCCCGACATTGCTCTTCAGCGAGCCGATCCAGCAGCGCGGCGCTCTCGGCTCGGGCGGTCCGAACGCCTCGGCGAGCGCGGCGATCTCGATCGGATCGCCCATCACGGTGCCGGTGCCATGCGCCTCGATGAAGCCGATCTCGGCCGGATCGACGCCGGCCACCTTGCGCGCCAGCGTCAGCACATCAGCCTGCCCATGAATGCTGGGTGCCGTAAAGCCGACCTTGCGGCCGCCATCATTGTTGATCGCGGTGCCGCGGATCACCGCATAGATGCGATCGCCGGCGTCGAGCGCATCCTCGATCCGCTTGAGCGCGACGACGCCGACACCGTTCGAGGGCAGGGTGCCGGCTGCGTCGGCATCGAACGGCCGGCAGCAGCCATCCGGCGACTCCACCGAACCATGCGCGAAGGTATAGCCCTCCGCATTGGGCGTGCTGATCGACACGCCGCCGGCCAATGCGAGATCGGACTCGAACGTCAGCAGCGACTGGCAGGCCAGGTGAACCGCGACCAGCGAGGTCGAGCAGGCGGTCTGCACCGTGAGGCTCGGCCCGCGCAGATCGAGCTTATAGGACACGCGGGTGGCGAGGAAATCGGGGCTGTTGCCGAAGAAGATTGGTGTCGACTTCGCGGCTTCCACGACCCCGCGCGTGCGCGCGAGCAGGGCGGCCTGATGGCTCTGCTCGGCCTCGCCGGCGAAGACGCCGATCCAGCCCTTGAACGTCGCGGGATCGCAGCCGGCGTCTTCGAGCGCGTGCCAGCAGCTCTGCAGAAACCAGCGATGCTGCGGATCGAGATAGGCGGCCTCGCGCGGCGCAATGCCGAAGAACTCCGCATCGAAGCAGTCGCCGTCGTCGATCAGGCCCTTGGCCCTGACATAATCGGGATGGTCGACCAGCGATGCCGGGAGACCGGCCGCAATCAACTCGTCGCGGGAGAAGCGGCGTACGCCATCGCGCCCCTCGCGCAGCAGCGACCAGAATGCCGCGATGTCGGCGGCGCCGGGGAAACGCCCGGCCATGCCGACGATTGCGATGCTGGCGGGGAGCACGGGGGCCGAAGTCATGTGACGGCAGCCGCACGCGCGATGGAGTTGCCGGCATAGGCGGCGGCGAAGCCGATCAGCGCACTCGCGAGCATCAGGCTGAAGATCGGTGCATGCTCGATGGTTTCGATGATTCCGGCCGTGGCCGAGATGGCTGCTGCCAGCACCGTCATCAGGAAGGTGACCAGCGCCGAGGAGGTCGCGATGTCGCGCGTCGCCTCGCTGAGCGCCGCCGACCGGCCGACCACCACCGCCATGCCGAGACCGAAGGTGAAGGTGCCGGCTGCGACCAGGATCAGCGTCACCGAGGGCTCGAGCACGCTGGTGAGCCAGCCGATGGCCGCGCCTGCGACCGCCAAGCCGCAGCCGATGAGGATGTTGGCGTGAAGCGACAGCCATTGCCGCCGCAGCGACTCCCGCACCACGATCGATCCGATGATGAAGGGCAGAAAGGCGACGAAAGCCAGAATGCCGTAGGTATGGACAGACACCTTCAGCCGGTGCATGAACAGGAACGGCGCGCCGATGAAGAAGATGGTCAGCGCGCCGGTCAGGCAGCCGATCATGGTGGCGTACAGCACCAGCCGCCGCTGACCGAGCGCGATGCGATAGCTCTCCAGCGTAACGACCAGATGCGGTCGGGCCTTGTCCTGTTCGACCGGCGGGGTGAGGGTCTCCGGACTGGCGAAGGCAAACGGGCCGAGCGCGAGCACGACGGCGGCCAGCACCGCGAACAGCCCGCGCCAGCCGAGCGTGCCAACCAGGGACGTGCCGATGATGGGAGTGAGCGCTGAGGCGAGCGCCAGCGCCGTCCCAAGCCGCGCGAGGATCATCAATGTCGCCTGGGCATCCCGGCTGTCGCGGATCATTGCCTGGCCGACCGTCGGCAGGACACCGGCGCCGACCGATAGAATAAAGATGCCGACGAACACGCCGGCGACGAACTGCGCCACCGCGGCGGTCACGGCGCCGACTGCGAGCAGCGCGATCCCCCCGATCAGCACCGGACGGCGGCCGAAACGATCGGCGAGGGGACCCACCACGATCTGGACCGAGGCATAGCCCGTCAGGAAAACGCTCATCAGCATCTGCGAACGGCCAGCGGAAATCGCAAAGTATCGACCGATCTCCGGCAGAGCCGGAGCGAAAACGAAATTTGATAGCTGCGACATCACGATGGCTGCACCTGCCAGCGTCGGAATGAAGCGTGTATCGAGCTTGGAAGCTTCGCTCATTTGTCCGACGGAGTTGCCGCACACCGAATCATGACAACAGACTATCCGATTAGAAGCGGTGTCCCTGTGAACTATCGCATAAGTCGCACCATATAATTTGGTGCAAAGGCGAACAAGGACGCGGAGCCGTTGTGCACAGCCACGGCAACTACAAGACTTCGAATTGAATCGGAGTCGTCGTAGTTCGATTGAAACGACCGACTAATTTAGCGTGTAGCTGTCGTGCGCCGAGGCGCAGGTCTGCCTGATGGTGCGCCAGCACCATGCTTGTGTACGATGATGGGAATTTGAGTTGGTCTCAGGTAAGATCGGCGCTGATCGATCAACCACCGGCAGGCGATTCCTGAGCTGGTACTGGAGTGCAGAGTTTCTTCATGACGGCGATAGCGACTCTGTTTCAGTGCCCGGTTGCGGTAGAGGCGTCCGCTCTGTCTCCGGCCGAGATCGGGCTGTTTCCCGAGGAGCGCGCGTTCATTCAGGCTGCCGTGCCGAAGCGGCGGGCCGAATTCGCGACCGCGCGGATATTGGCGCGCAGGGCGCTCGGGGCGCTCGGGGCCGCGCCCATCCCGCTCGTTCCCGGACCCGACCGCGCGCCGACCTGGCCGCCCGGCTACACCGGCAGCATCTCACATTGCGACAATTACTGTGCGGTGGTCGTGGCGCGGAGCCGCGACGTTGTCTCGCTCGGCCTCGACGTGGAGAATCGGCGCGAGCTCGACCGGGCGATGCAGGATCTGGTGCTGACCCCCACAGAGCGGAAATGGGCCGCCGC
Source organism: Bradyrhizobium sp. USDA 4353 (assembly GCF_054063215.1). Taxonomy (NCBI): domain Bacteria; kingdom Pseudomonadati; phylum Pseudomonadota; class Alphaproteobacteria; order Hyphomicrobiales; family Nitrobacteraceae; genus Bradyrhizobium; species Bradyrhizobium sp. USDA 4353. Next base: position 6,200,312 of record NZ_JBSSGB010000001.1, on the reverse strand, counting down.
CCAGCCCGAGGCGCACCGGCCGATGCTGCCGATCCTGATCTTCAGCGCCAAGGAAGCCTATTATAAATGTCAGTATCCGGTCACGCGGGGCTTTCTCGACTTTCAGGATGTCGAGCTGGCTATCGACTGGACGTCGGGGACCTACATGGTCCGCGTTCTCAAGCCGGCTTGGCCGGCCGCGGTGGCCTGTTTGTCCGGCCGCTTTCTGATCGATGATGATCGGGTCGGCTGCGGCGTCGAGCTCGCGCAGAGCTGATCCTTGCACGCATCCTGAGGTTGGGCGCGCAGAGATGAGGGCCGGGCCGTCAAGAATTTTGCGGCCGCCGCATTCTGGAATGTCTCGACAGACAAGCATGTTACCGCAGGCGCTAAACATGACGCGTCGCAAAGTGTGCCGAAGGCGGCTTGACATGTTTAGTTGTCACCAATTTACTAAACAAAATACTTAACTCGGGCGATTGATCCGAGGGCATGGGGAAACGTCTGCGGCTCGCGCTGTCGTTGTGACGGCGCTTTCAGCTGCGGGCATAGATCGCCGTCATCCGCGACAAAGCGGGCGGCGCCAACAGGGAGGGAGTGCCAGATGAAGTTGCTGCAGACATTTGCACTGACGGCGACCGTCGCCGCCGCGACAGTGCTCGGCGCATCCGCGCCGGCACGTGCCGAAGGAAAGACCATCACGCTGTGCTGGGCTGCGTGGGACCCGGCCAACGCGCTGGTGGAACTGTCGAAGGACTTCACCGCCAAGACCGGCGTCAACATGAAGTTCGAGTTCGTGCCGTGGCCGAACTTCGCCGACCGCATGCTCAACGAGCTCAACTCGAAGGGCAAGCTGTGCGACCTGATGATCGGCGATTCCCAGTGGATCGGCGGCGCCGCCGAGAACGGCCAATACGTCAAGCTCAACGAGTTCTTCGACAAGGAAGGCATCAAGATCTCCGACTTCATGCCGGCGACCGTCGCCGGCTATGCCGAATGGCCGAAGGGCACGCCGAACTACTGGGCGCTGCCGGCGATGGGCGACGCTAACGGCTGGACCTACCGCAAGGACTGGTTCGCGCGGCCGGAGATCCGCGAGGAATTCAAGAAGAAATTCGGCCGTGAACTCGAGGTCCCTAAGACGCAAGCCGAGCTGAAGGACATCGCCGAGTTCTTCCAGAAGCGGGTGATCGACGGCAAGACCGTCTATGGCGCTGCGATCTTCACCGAGCGCGGCTCGGAAGGCATCACGATGGGTGTCACCAATGCGCTGTATCCGTTCGGCTTCAAGTACCAGAACCCGAAGAAGCCGTATGACATGCAGGGCTTCGTCAACTCCGACGACGCGGTGAAGGGGCTCGAATTCTACAAGGCGCTCTACAAGTGCTGCACGCCACCGGGCTATTCCAACGGCTACATGCAGGAGGGCCTCGACGCCTTCAAGTCCGGCCAGGTCGCGCTGCAGATGAACTGGTTCGCGTTCTTCCCAGGCCTCTACAAGGATCCGAATGTCGGCGGCGACAAAATCGGCTTCTTCGTCAACCCGGCTCAGAAGGAAAAGGGCTCGCAGCTCGGCGGGCAGGGCATCTCGGTGGTGGCCTATTCGCCGAACCGCGCCGAGGCGCTGGCCTACATCAAGTGGTTCGCCTCGCTCGACACCCAGAAGAAGTGGTGGGCGCTCGGCGGCTATAGCTGCCACAAGGGCGTGCTCAACGACCCCAACTTCAAGACCACCGCGCCGTTCGCCGCCGACTTCCTGGTGGCGATGGACCAGGTGGTCGATTTCTGGGCCGAGCCGTCCTATGCGCAACTGCTGCTCGCCATGCAGAAGCGCGTGCATGACTACGTCGTCGCCGACCAGGGCACGGCCAAGGGCGCGCTCGACGGGCTGATCGCCGACTGGACCAAGGTGTTCAAGGAGGACGGCAAGCTCTGACGATTGCACTTCTCAGTACCGATCTCTCCACGAGTCGTTCCGGGGCGCGCGTAGCGCGAGCCCGGAACCCATACCCACAGCAAGCGGTGTGAGGCACATGTGTCCGTCGGATCTCGCCCCAAAGAACGTCTTGTGGCTATGGATTCCGGGCTCGCGCTTTGCGCGACCCGGAATGACGAGAGGATAGAGCAGCGCCCTCAAACAGCCATTGTGAAGCAGTCCCTCGCATGACCGACCAAACCGGATTGAGCGGCCTTGTCGACCGCGCCGCCTTGGTGACGCCGCCCGTCGTGGCCGGCCACGTGCGCGGCCTGTCCGAGCGCGCCATCGCCTGGCTGTTCATCACGCCGACGATGCTGCTGCTGCTGGCGATCAACATCTTTCCGCTGATCTGGACCATCCGGCTCTCCTTCACCAACTATCGCGCCAATCGTCCCAACGCGACGGTGCTCGATGTCGGACTCGCCAACTACCAGTCGATCCTGACCGATCCGGATGTCTGGGCGGCGATGACGGTGACGGCACGCTTCGTGTTCTGGAGCATCCTGATCCAGACGGTTCTCGGCTTCGGCCTGGCCTGGCTCATCGACAAGAAGTTCCGCGGCCACGGCCTGTGGACCACCCTGATCCTGCTGCCGATGATGCTGTCCCCGGCCGTTGTCGGTAATTTCTGGACCTTCCTCTACCAGCCGCAGACCGGGCTCTTCAACTACGTCGTCTCGGCTCTCACCGGTACACCAGCGTCCTCGTTCCAGATGCTGGCGCAGGTGCCGCTGGCGCCCTGGGCCATCGTGATCGTCGACACCTGGATGTGGACGCCTTATGTGATGCTGATCTGCCTCGCCGGCCTGCGCTCGATCCCAGACTACATCTATGAAGCGGCCGAGGTCGACCGTGCCTCGCCGTGGCGGCAGTTCTGGTCGATCACGCTGCCGATGGCGCTGCCCTTCATCATGCTCGCGGTGCTGTTCCGGGGCATCGAGAACTTCAAGATGTTCGACATGGTCAACCTGCTGACCGGTGGCGGACCCGGCTCGACGACGGAGGTCGCCTCGATCACCCTGAAACGCGAGGCGTTCGAGAAATGGCGCACCGGCTATTCCTCGGCGTTCGCGATCATCCTGTTCGTTACCGTGTTCGGCCTCGCCAACATCTACGTCAAGGCGCTCAACCGGGTGAAAAGCCGATGACCGGCCTCGTCTCAGCCCATTCCGTGGTCGATCCGTCGCCGCTGGTGAAGCGGATCGCGGCGATCGTCGTGATCGGCTACGCGCTGATCACGCTCGTGCCGCTGCTGTGGATCGTGATGACCGGCTTCAAGTCGCCGTCGGACGCGATCGCCTATCCGCCCAAGATCATCGCCGAGCCGACGCTGGAGGGCTACTGCAACCTGTTCACGACGCGGACGCGGCAGGCGCCGGAGTATATGGCCAAGCTGCCGCCGGCCACGGGCCTGTGCGACCGCATCTCGCGCGAACGCAACATGGTGATCGCCGGTCCCTCGAACTACATCCCGCGCTACGTGAACTCGCTGGTGATCGCGTTCGGCTCGACGGCGCTGTCGATCGTGCTCGGCACGCTCGCGGCCTATGCGTTCTCGCGCTTCAAGGTGCCGCTCAAGGACGATCTGCTGTTCTTCATCCTGTCGACCCGGATGATGCCGCCGATCGCGGTCGCGATCCCGATCTACCTGATGTACCGCGAGCTCGGCCTGTCCGACACCAAGCTCGGCATGATCCTGCTCTATACGTCCGTCAACATCTCGCTTGCGGTCTGGCTGCTCAAGGGATTCATGGACGAGATCCCGCGCGAGTATGAGGAGGCGGCGATGGTCGACGGCTACACGCGGCTGCAGGCCTTCTTCAAGGTGGTGCTGCCGCAGGCCACCACCGGCATCGTCGCCACCGCGATCTTCTGCCTGATCTTCGCCTGGAACGAATACGCCTTCGCGGTGCTTCTGACCTCCGGCAGCGCCCAGACCGCGCCGCCCTTCATCCCGATCATCATCGGCGAAGGCGGCCAGGACTGGCCGGCGGTGGCGGCCGGAACGACGCTGTTCCTGATTCCGATCGTCGCGTTCACCGTGGTGCTGCGAAAGCATCTGTTGCGCGGCATCACCTTTGGAGCGGTGCGCAAATGAGCGAAGCCACCCAGAACCTTCCCCTCGACACTGGCATCACGCGTTGGCCGCGGGTCTTGCGCCGCGGCCCGATGGAGACGGTGGCAACCCTCCTGATCGCGGCCGGCGTGCTGATGCTGCTGCAGCCTTTCGCGCTGGTGCTCTACACCTATTCCTTCGTCACAACCCTTGCGGGTGTCGTGATGTTCACCATCGTCTCCAAGTTCCCGGACTGACGCCGTGGCCGAGATCCGGATCGAAAACCTGGAGAAGCACTTCGGCGGCTTCGCGGCCGTGCGCGGTACCAGCTTCACGATCGCCGATGGCGAGTTCTTCTGCCTGCTCGGCCCCTCCGGCTGCGGCAAGACCACGACGTTGCGCATGATCGCAGGCCTGGAGCTGCCGACCTCCGGCACGATCAGCCTCGGCGGCGAGGACGTCACGTTCCGCCGCGCCAGGGTGCGCGATATCGCCATGGTGTTCCAGCTGTTCGCGCTCTATCCGCACATGAACGTCCGCAACAACATCGCCTTTCCGCTGGTGTCGATGGGCGTCCCGAAGGCCGAGATCAAGCGTCGCGTGGAGGAAGCCGCGCGTATCCTGCGCATCGATCACCTGATCGATCGTCCCGTCAGCGGATTGTCCAGCGGCGACCGCCAGCGCGTCGCGCTCGGCCGCGCCATCGTGCGCGAGCCCAAGGCGTTCCTGATGGACGAGCCGCTCGGTGCGCTCGATGCCGAGTTCCGTCACATCATGTGCGGCGAGCTGCGCGCGCTGCATGATCGCCTCAAGGCCACCACGGTGTTCGTGACCCACGACCAGCTCGAGGCGATGTCGATGGCCGACAAGATCGCGGTGATGAATCGCGGTATAGTCGAGCAGCTCGGCACCCCGCAGGAGATTTATGACCGTCCGGCCTCGATGTTCGTCGCCGACTTCATCGGCTCGCCTGCGATGAACTTCATCCGCTTCGACGCGAAGCTTTCTGCCGGCACTGAGACGGTCCGCATCGATGGCGCTGACATCGGCGTGCCCGTGCTGCGTGAGGATGCCGATGGCAGCGCGCTGGTGCTCGGCGTCCGTCCGGAGCAGGTGACGCTGACGACCGAGGGCGGCCTTCGCGGCGAGGTGTTCGGCGCCGAATATCTCGGCACCACCCAGATCGTCTCCATCACCACAGCGCACGGCATGGTCAAGGCACGCATCCCTGCAGCGGTTCGCGTCGAGCGCGCGGAGCCGGTCGGACTGAGCTTCCGGGCTGACCGTCTCTCGCTGTTCAATGCCGCGACCGGCCGCGCGATCCGCACGGCGCTCTACGAGCAGCCGGCGAGGGGAGGCCGCCATGGCTGAGACGCGCCTCAATGCCGTCAGCAAATCGTTCGGCAGCAAGCCCGCCGTGCGCGATCTCTCGCTGACCATCCGCGACGGCGAGCTCGTCGTGCTGCTCGGGCCGACCGGCGCCGGCAAGACCACCACGCTCCGGCTGGTTGCTGGACTCGAGACGCCGGACCGTGGCTCGGTGATCATCGGCGGTGTCGACCAGACGCACGCGACGCCGGCCGCGCGCGACGTGACCTTCGTGTTCCAGCAATACTCGCTCTACCCGCATCTGTCGGTGTACGACAATCTCGCCTTCCCGCTACGCTCGCCCGTGCGCAAGACGCCGGAAGCCGAGATCAAGCGCATCGTCGGCGATGTCGCGGCGATGCTGCGGATCGAGGACAAGCTCGGCAACCGCGCCACGCAATTGTCGGGCGGCCAGATGCAGCGGGTCGCGATCGGGCGCGCGCTGGTGCGCCGGCCGGCAATTGCGCTGCTCGACGAGCCGCTGTCGTCGCTCGATGCCAAGCTGCGCGCCGATCTGCGCATCGAGCTCAAGCGCATCCAGCAGGATCTCGGCGCCACCATGCTCTATGTCACCCACGACCAGATCGAGGCGATGACGCTGGCCAACCGCATCGGTGTCATAGACCAGGGCAGGCTGGTGCAGGTGGGAACTCCTCGCGAGATCTACGAGGACCCGGCCAACGCCTATGTCGCCACGCGCCTCGGCAGTCCCGGCATCAATCTGTTGCCGCGCGGGCTGTTTCCGGATCTCGCCGTGCCCGGCGACGTCGCGACCATCGGCGCGCGGACCGAGCACATGACCGTGCGTCGCGCCAATGGCGGCGCGGCGGCGCGGGTGAAATGGATCGAGCATCTCGGCGACCAGAACCACCTGCACATCACGCTGAACGATCAGAAGATCGTCAGCCTGGTCGAGCCGGACACGGAATTGAAAGTTGGCGACTCCGTCGCTATCGAGTTCACCCGGCCGCTGCTGTTCGACCGGGCGGGTCAGCGGGTGAGATAGAGATGGACCAAGCATTCAAGCGCAGACTGATCGTGGCGATGGCTGATGCCGTCATTGCCCATGCCGAGGAGCTGACGGCGCTGGATTCCGCGATCGGCGATGGTGATCACGGCCTCAACATGAAGCGCGGCTTCGAGGCGGTGCTTGCTGATGCCGACAATATCTCGGCCAAGCCGTTGCCGGACGCACTGAAGGCGGTCGGCATGGCCTTGGTGATGAAGGTCGGCGGCGCCTCCGGTCCACTTTACGGCACGCTGGCGATGGGTCTCGGCAAGGTGCTGCCGGCGGAGCCCACTGCGGCCGACGCCGCGGCGGCGCTCGGCCGTGCCATCGAGGACGTCAAGGCGCGGGGTAAATCCGAGGCCGGGCAGAAGACGATGCTGGATGTGCTGATTCCGGTGCAGGCGGCATTCGCATCCGGCGGCGATGATCTTGCGACGCGGCTGCCTGCGATCGCAGCCGAGGCCGCTGACGCGACCGTGCCGATGAAGGCGATCCGGGGCCGCGCTTCTTTTCTCGGCGATCGCTCCATCGGGCACATGGATCCCGGCGCGCGCTCGTCCAGCCTGCTGGTGCAGGCGATCTGCAGTGTATTCAACGAGGCCTGAACATGGGTGAGCAGAAGAACGTCGGCATCGTCATCGTGTCGCATTCCGCCAAGGTGGCGGAGGGCGCGGCCGACATGGTCAGGCAGATGGTCGGCGACAGCGTGCCGCTCGCCGCCGTCGGCGGCAACGCCGATGGCGGGCTCGGCACCGATGTCGGCGCCATCATGGGCGCGATCGACAAGGCGTGGTCGGACGCGGGCGTCGCCATCCTGGTCGATCTCGGCGGTGCGGAGACCAACAGCGAGATGGCTGTCGAGATGATGCCGGAAGAGCGGCGCGAGCGCATCGTGATCTGCAATGCGCCGCTGGTTGAAGGAGCGGTGATGGCGGCGACGGAGGCGTCCGGCGGCTCGCCACTCGATGCGGTCCGCGCGACCGCCGAAGAGCTGATGGCAGGTTGAGTGGGAATGACGATGGCGGATGGTGGAGAGATCGGCATGCAGGACGTCAGGGCGCATGCGCTGTTGACCAACGAGGTCGGGCTGCACGCGCGCCCCTCGGTCAAGCTCACCCAGCTCGCCAAGCGCTTTGCTGCGACAGTCGAGATCGCGATTGCGGCCGATGGTCCATGGACCGATGCCAAGAGCCCGGTGAAGATCATGCGCGTCAAGGCGGCCAAGGGCGAGACGCTGTACATGCGCGCGAACGGCGCTGATGCCGAGGAGGCGGTGCGCGCGCTGGCCGATCTCGTCAATCGGAAGTTCGACGAGGAGTAGATGGTGGAACGCCGAGGTCGCGCAGCGTCGGAAGGAGTGGCCGTCGGACCGGCGGTGATCCTGCGCGCGCTCGAAGGGGGCAGCCGGCTCAAGGGCTCGATCACGGAGGAGCACGCGGCGTTGGCGGCGGCGGTGGCGGGCGCGCGACTGGCGGTCGCCGATCTCATCACGCGCCTCGACGGCGACGCCGCTGAGCTGATCGGCTTTCAGCTCGCGCTGCTCGAAGACGATGCGCTGACCGAAGCCGCCTATGCCGAGATCGAGACCGGCGCTGCGGCCGACGATGCCTGGCGCGCGGCGATGGCCGCGGAGATCGTGGGCTATGAGGCGGCCGATGACGAATATTTTCGCGCCCGCGCCAGCGATCTCGCCGACATCAGGGATCGCGTGCTCCGCCATCTGTTCGGCCTCGAGGACAACGGCGCGATGCCGAACGGAGCGATCATCGTCGCGCGCGATCTCGCACCATCGGCCTTTCTCGGGATTGATTGGTCGAAGGGCGGTGGCATCGCGCTTGGCGAGGGCAGCCCGACCAGTCACGTCGCGATGCTCGCGCGCGGTCGGGGCGTGCCGATGGTCGTTGGGCTCGGTCCAGCGTGGGAGACACTCTCCGGCTCGCTGCTCGTCGACGGCGGTGCTGGTCTCGTCGAGGTCGATCCAAGCGCGGAGCAGGTCGAGAATGCGCGCTCGCAGAGCGCGGCTCTCCTGCGGCGGCGGGCCGATGCGACCGCGCATCAGCTCGAACCCGCCTTGACGCGCGATGGCACGGCGATCTCGGTGCTCGTCAACATCTCCGGTCCGGCCGACATGACGGCGCTGCCTGCTGCGGCCTGCGATGGCGTGGGGTTGGCGCGGACGGAGTTTTTGACGGGCAATCTGCTCCAAGACGAGGAGGCGCAATATCGGGCCTATGCCGAGCTCATGCGATGGGCGGATGGACGTCCGGTGACGATCCGCACCCTCGACGCTGGCGGCGACAAGCCGATCCCCGGATATACGGTCGATGGAGAAAGCAACCCATTCCTGGGCCTGCGTGGCATTCGTCTCTCGCTGCGTCATCCCGACATCTTCCGAGTCCAGCTGCGAGCGCTGGCGCGCGCCGCCGTGGTGGGGCCGTTGAAGGTGATGCTGCCGATGGTGACGAACGCAGCTGAACTGGAGGAGGCGCGCGCGCATCTGCGTGCGGTTCTCGCTGAACTCGGCGACAGCAGCATCGCGTTCGCTGAGCCGGCTTTCGGCATCATGGTCGAAGTGCCCGCTGCGGCGCTCGCCGCGCACGACTTGGCCGCCGACTTCTTCTCGATCGGTACCAACGATCTCACCCAATATGCGACAGCGGCCGCGCGGGACGGTGCCGAGGTCGCAGACTATGCCGACGTGCTGCATCCCGGGGTGATGGCGATGATTGCCCATGTTGTGCGCGCCGGCCGTTCGAAAGGCGTCGACGTCTCGATCTGTGGTGACGCCGCCGGCGATGTCAGGGCCATCCCGGCTCTCTTGAAAGCAGGCGTGCGTGTGCTGTCGGTCTCGCCGGGCCTGCTCCCGCAGGTGAAGGCCGCAATCCGGACGATCGATCTGGCGGCTCTTGCGGAGGACGCATGAGCGAGCAGGATGCAACGGGATCGCTGAATCCGCTCGCCGACTACAAGGCGATCCTGCGTGCCGTCATCGACAGCCGCCCGTCGGGCACGCGGCAACGGCTGGCGGAGGCGATCGGCAAGAACCGCAGCTTCATCTCGCAGATCATCAGTCCCGCCTATCCGACGCCGATCCCGCTGCAGCATCTCGAAACCATTTTTCACATCTGCCATTTCTCGCCGCATGAGCAGCAGGCGTTCCTCGCCGCCTACCGTGCCGCGCATCCCGGCCGCCTCGAAGAAGCCGAGACGCAGCGGCCGATGCGGCGCCTCGTCGTGGAGTTGCCGGATTTCGGTGACGACGCTTTGAACGCCCATGCCGACCGCATCATCACCGGCGTCGCGCGCGGCATCACGGCGCTGATCTCAGCCAATGAAAACAAAGACGATGCCGAACCGGGAGGCAAGCCATGAAGAAGCTGATCAACGCCGTCGACGACGTCCTGACCGAGAGCCTGCACGGCTTTGCCGCCGTGCATGGCGACATCGTCGCCCTTGGCGAGGACAACAAGTTCGTCCGCCGCAGGAGCCTCAAACAAGGCAAGGTCGCGTTGATCTCCGGCGGCGGCTCCGGCCATGAGCCGCTGCATGCCGGCTTCGTCGGCCAGGGCATGCTGGACGCCGCCTGTCCGGGCCAGGTCTTCACCTCGCCGACGCCCGACCAGATGCTGGCGGCCGCGCAGGCGGTGGAGACCGGCGGCGGCTCGCTGTTCATCGTCAAGAATTACGAAGGCGACGTCATGAACTTCGCGATGGCCGCGGAAATGATGGAGACCAAGGTCGCCACCGTCATCACCGATGACGATGTCGCGGTGGAGACTTCGACCTATTCCACCGGCCGCCGCGGCGTCGCCGGCACGCTGGTGGTCGAGAAGATTCTCGGCGCCGCGGCCGAGCAGGGGCGCGATCTCGATGCGCTCAAGTTGCTTGGCGATGACGTGAACAAGCGAACGCGCTCGATGGGCGTGGCATTGACGTCGTGCACCGTGCCCGCGGCCGGAAAGCCGACCTTCGCGCTCGGCGAGGACGAGATGGAGATGGGCGTCGGCATCCATGGCGAGCCCGGCCGGCGCCGCGTCAAGCTCGCCTCCGCCGATGCGATCGCCGAGGAGATGATGGGCGCGATCCTGGCTGATCTCGCAGCCAAGCCCGGGACGCCCTGCCTGCTGCTGGTCAACGGCTTCGGCGGCACGCCCGCGATGGAGCTCTACCTCATGGCCAACTCCGCCCGGCGCATTCTTGAAGGCCGTGGTCTCGCAATTGCCCGTGGGCTGGTTGGCTCCTATGTCACCTCGCTCGACATGGCCGGATGCTCGCTGACCATCACCGCGCTCGACGATGCGACGCTGGCGCTGTGGGACGCGCCGGTGCACACCGCCGCGCTGCGCTGGGGCTGCTGACGGAGGAACGCAACGGAAAAGTATCGCCGCCAGCGGCGGTGGCTTCGCGGATATCGTGACGACGAGCGCCGGATTGGCCGCGTTCGACGACGGCCCTGTCACCCGACACAGTCCCCGAGCAAGGCCTGGATTGTATCCTGGACCCGCGGGACCGGCTTGATCACGCTCAAATGCAATCCGGGCAGGCCATGCCATGAACGTCGACAAGACTGTTTTCACCTTCACGGGGGGCGCTGTCCCGCGCAGCATCGTGCTCGGCGGAACTGCACGCCCGGACTGCTTCCTGTTCAGGCTTCTGTCGGCGAGAGCCTGATCCGGGCCTCGCTCACCGGCCTTAGCCCGGCGGCGATCCTTGACGCTGGGCTCCCGGAGCGGCAACACGTCGTCCTGAGTAGGAGGCAAGGTGGGGGCGAGACGACGATGAAGCGAGGACATCATGGCTGACTCGGACGAAACCTATATCGTCGGTCCGCTCTACAAGGCGCGCGACAAGGTCTATCCGGCTGCCGTGCACGGCCGTTTCCGCCGCATCAAATGGACGATCCTCTGCATCACGCTGGGCGTCTACTATCTGCTGCCGTTCGTGCGCTGGGACCGCGGGCCAGGGATGCCCAACCAGGCGGTGCTGGTCGATTTCCCGCACCGCCGCTTCTACTTCTTCTTCATCGAGCTGTGGCCGCAGGAGGTCTACTACTTCACCGGCCTGTTGATCCTCGCTGCTGTGACGCTGTTCCTGATGAACGCGGTCGCCGGCCGGCTGTGGTGCGGCTATCTGTGTCCGCAGACGGTGTGGACCGATTTGTTCTACGCCGTCGAGCGCTGGGTCGAGGGCGACCGGCGCGAGCGCATGCTGAGCGACAAGAAGGGCTGGACCTTCACCCATATCCGAAAGGTCGCGACCAAGCACGTCCTCTGGATCATGATCGGCTGGTGGACCGGCGGCGCCTGGGTGCTCTATTTCGACGATGCACCGACCCTGGTGAAGGACCTCGCGACTTTCCAGGCGCCGTTCACGGCCTATCTCTGGATCGGCATCCTGACCGCCACGACCTACATGTTTGCCGGTCATGCCCGCGAGCAGGTCTGCATCTACATGTGCCCGTGGCCGCGCATCCAGGCGGCGCTGACCGACGAGTGGGCGCTGAACGTCACCTACAAGGGCGACCGCGGCGAGCCGCGCATGTCGGTGAAGAAGGCGGAGGCGGCGCGGCTGCAGGGCGCGCCGGCCGGCGACTGCGTCGACTGCCACCAATGCGTCAATGTCTGCCCGACCGGCGTCGACATCCGCAACGGCATCCAGCTCGGTTGCATCCAATGCAGCCTGTGCATTGATGCCTGCGATTCGGTGATGAAACAGATCGGCCGGCCCGCCGGGCTGATTGGCTACGACACTGACATCAACGTGGCCAGACGCAAGGAAGGCAAGCCGGAGATCTACCGGATCATCCGGCCGCGTACGATCATCTATGCGAGCTTCATCGCGATCGTCGGCGGCATCATGCTGTATACGCTGGCGACGCGCGGCACGATGGGCATCAACGTGCTGCACGAGCGTAATCCGCTGTTCGTACAGCTGTCCGACGGCGGCGTGCGCAATGACTACACGGTGCGCATCCTCAACAAGCGCGGCGCACGGGACTTCGTGCTCGACGTGGCAGGCCTGCCGAACGCCAAGGTGACGGTCGCCGGCGAGACGCGCGAGGCCGATGGGCGCATGGTGATCGATGTGGGCCAGGACCAGACCCGCGAGATCCGTGTCTCGATCGAGGCCAAGGGCGCCGATCTGCCCGCCGCGCCGACTGATATCGAGATCAGGATCACGGACCCGGCGACGGGCACGTCGGTGAGCAAGCACGATCATTTCGTGCCGCCGACGCGATAGGCGAGCGTCTCGAAGGGCAAGGCCTCAACCGTTGCCTTATGCGTCCCAGCCTGACTAGCGTCAGGCCGATCTATGGATGTTCACGGAGTCAAACAGCGCAATAACGTGGATCGCAGAACAAGACGTCACGAAGCGCTCCCGCGACGCGATGCGCCCGAGTGGTTCCAGCTCGTTCCGCCCTATTCAAGAAGAGGGCGCGGGGAATGCCGGGCGCTGGCCGCACCCATGGCCCGCCTGCAGAAAAAAAGCAGGCGGCAGTCACCACAGGTTCAGCCGAGACGTCCCGGCATTCCCCGCGCGATGGTTTTCACGCTTATGTCGCGCTCTCCTCGGTGTCCGGCTTGTTAGCCACCGTCGCTCTCCGGATCATCATCACCAGAGAGCTTGGCGCCAGCCTCGGGGCGCCAGGACCACGCGTCTTCACGTCCGCCATCAGCCGTTCGTCCGCGCGCACTGAGCACGCTGCAGCATGATCGCGGCCACCGCATCCCACCTCGCGTGTCGTGACGATCGCGATGCGCCCCTCTTGCCGAGGCGGGACGGCGATAGTCAATCATGAATTCGGCAAAAGCGAAAGCGAAAAATGTCGCGCGCCGTATGTCGCGACGGCCAGGATGTTGATCCTGCTTGCGAAGAATTTTTCTGGCGCGACGCCCGCCAGGGCTGTCCGCAGCGCTGATCAGGCTCAACCGCCGGCTGAGTCGCCCGTCGGGCCAGAATGACCTCGGTTTCCCGGGGGGCTCGCGACAGAGGGCCGTCGTTCTAGCCTTCGGCCCTAGACGCCGGCCCTAGACGCCGGGCGCAATGTGCGAGCTGCGCTCTTGGAGGAGGCGGGGAAGCGCCACGCGGGCGCCGTCCATGAACAGCAGGATCGCGTCGCGGACGGTCTGCTCCAGATCGGGCGGCACCGGCGTCTCGTAGATGAACTTCCGGATCGCGAGATAGAAGATGCGGCCGTGCAGGCCCCAGAACATTTCAGTCTCGCGGCTTTCGAGCGGGCAGGTCGCGGCATCCGGCAGCTTCAATTCGTGACGCAGCTCGACCGCGGCGGGCTCGATGATCTCGCGGCGGACGAGATCGAGATAGCGGCCGGTGATGCCGAACGACTTCATGCCGGAGAACACGAAGATCCGCACCCAATTGTACTCGAACACGCGCGCGACGTAGTCGAGATAGAAGCTCGTCAGGCGCGCCTGCAGCGGCTGGCTGCGGTCGCGGATCAGCGGGCCCCAGTCCTGCGACCATCGGCTGAGATAGACCTCCTGGTAGACGCGCTCGATCAGCGCTTCCTTGGAGGGAAAGTGCCGATAGATCACCGAATGCGCGATGCCCATGCGCTTGGCGAGCTCCCTTGTCTGGCCTTCGAAGCCACGCTCGGCGAAGAAGCGGATCGCTTCATCGACGATCAGCCGCTCGCGATCGGCAGCGCGCATGTTGCGGCGCCGGGGCTGCGGCAAGTTGTCCGCTTTCGACGCGCGGGCGCGGTTGGCCGTCTTGGTCGCGTTGGCTGTCTTTGGGGGCTTGGCCATGATCTGATTGGGTCGCCGCAATGCGTCTGTGATAGCCGAAAGCAGTTTTGTGACCAATCGTTCGTTTCTGGTTGACCGCGGCGGCAACCTCGTGCAACTGTTTTGAGACCAGATGGTCACAAATCTGGCGGTCCGGGCTGATGAGCCCTGGAGGCGAGGAAACGGATGAAAGCGCGGGCTTTCAGCTATTTTCGTGCACGCACGATCGACGAGGCGTTGGACGCAGCTGCGCGCCACGGCGACGAGGCGCGCTTCATCGCCGGCGGGCAAAGCCTCGTTCCGGCCCTCGCGCTGCGTCTGCAAGCGCCGCGCCTGCTGATCGACATCAACCACATCGACGATCTCAACGGCGTGAGGCGCGACGGCGAGTGGCTGCGCATCGGCGCGCTGACGCGGCATTGCCAGATGCTGACCGAGCCGCTGATCGCGCAGTTCGCACCGCTGCTGCGCGCCGCCGCGCCTTATGTCGCCCATCCCGCCATCCGCAATCGCGGCACGCTGGGCGGCAGCGTCGCGCTGGCTGATCCGGCCTCCGAATTTCCCGCCGTGGTCCTGGCGCTCGGCGCCGAGATGGAGATCGCCGGTCCTGCCGGCCGGCGGCGTGTCGGCGCCGATCAGTTCTTCATCGATCTGTTCGAGACGGCGCTCGCGCCCGGCGAGCTGCTGGTTGCTGTTCATGTGCCGCTGTTCCGTGCCAATCAGCGCATTGCGTTCGACGAGCTGGCGCGTCGCCGCGGGGATTACGCGCTGGTGGGGTGCGGCATGATCGCGACCATCGAGCAGGATCTGATCGCGGACATCAGGATCGCGTTGTTCTCGGTCGGCAATGTGCCCACGCGCGCGATATTCGCGGAGGCCGCGCTGGCAGGAGCGCGCCTCGACGCCGATCGCATCGCCGCGGCCCAGGTAGCGCTGGATCGTGATCTTACACCTGATGACAGCGACGACGTGCCCGCCGCGATGCGGCTGCATCTGGCGCGGGTGCTGCTCGGCCGCTTGCTCGGCCGCCTCGGGAAGGCAGCATGAGCATGGCTGGGGATCTCGACGACGCCGACGACACCGTGCGCGTCCGCATGGTCGTCAACGGCCGCAAGACGGCGTGCGATGTCGCGCCGCGTGATACGCTGGTCGACTGTCTGCGCAATCAGCTCGAGCTGACCGGCACCCATGCCGGCTGCGAGATGGGCGCGTGTGGGGCCTGCCTGGTCCAGCTCGACGGCCGCGCCGTCCATGCCTGCCTGATGTTTGCCGTGCAGGCGGAAGGCGCACGGATCGACACGATCGAAGGCCTCACGGAAAGCGGCGTGATTGCCGACCTGCAAGCCGAGTTTCACCGGCGCAACGCGTTGCAATGCGGCTTCTGCACGCCGGGCATGTTGATCACGGCGCATGAGCTGCTCACCCACCACGCGACGCCGGATCGAGAGATCATCCGCGATGCGCTCTCGGGCAATTTCTGCCGTTGCACCGGCTACGAGGCGATCGTCGACGCCATCGAAGCGGTGGCCGAGGCGCGCGCGACCAAGGCGTCGCAGCCGGAGGGCTCGTCGTCATGAGTGCGCCGCTGACCTCGCTGGATCGTCCGAATTCCTATATCGGCCGCGCGGTGCCACGGCCGAACGCCAAGCGGCTGCTCGCCGGGCGCGGGCGCTATGTCACCGACATCCGCCTGCCGCGCATGCTGCACGCGGCGTTCCTGCGTAGTCCTCATGCGCATGCGCGGATCATCAGCATCGACGCCGAGGCGGCGCGCGCGCTCGCCGGCGTGCATCTGGTCGCGACCGGTCCCGACCTCGCCAAGATCTGTACGCCCTGGACCGGAACGCTCGATCATTTCAAGGGCATGACGTCCGAGCCGCAATGGCCGCTGCCGCTGGAGCGCGTGGTCTGGGCCGGCCAGGCGGTCGTCGCCGTCGTCGCCGAGAGCAGGGCGCTGGCCGAGGATGCGCTGGAGCTGATCTCGGTCGACTATAAGGAGCTGCCCGTGGTGGTCGATCTCGATGCCGCGCGTCAGCCGGGTGCCGAGCGGGTCAATCCTGCCGCGAGCTCCAACATCTGCTTCCGCGCCCAGCTCGATAGCGGCGGTGTCGATGACGCCTTTGCGTCGGCCGCGCATGTGATCGAGGAGACGTTCAGCTTCGGCCGGCATACGCCGGTCACGCTGGAGCCGCGTGCGATCATTGCGGACTACGAGTCCGACAGCGGCATGCTCACGGTGCACCACGCCACGCAGACGCCGTATCAGTTCCAGGATCTCTACTCCCGCCATTACGGCATCCCGGAAGCGCGCGTGCGCGTGATCGCGCCTGATATCGGCGGCTCCTTCGGCATGAAGCTGCATGTCTATCACGAGGACATGGCGGTGGTCGGGCTGTCGATGCTGCTCGGCCGCCCGGTGAAATATGTCGCCGATCGCATCGAGTCCTTTGCTTCGGATATCCACGCGCGTGATCACCAGGTGCGGGCGCGCATGGCGGTGGACGCCGCGGGCAAGATCCTCGCCATGGACGTCCACGACGCCACCGCGATCGGCGCGTTCTCGACCTATCCGCGCACCAGCGTGGTCGAGGGCAACCAGGTCATCCGCCTGATCGGCGCGCCCTACGACTTCAAGTCCTATCGTGCGGCGCTGGAGGTCGTGTTCCAGAACAAGGTGCAGACCAGCCAGTATCGCGCCGTCGGCCATCCCATCGCCTGCGCGGTCACCGAGCGGATGGTGGATGTGGCGGCTGAACGCGTCGGCCTCGATCCGCTGGCGATGCGCGCGACAAACGTGATCGCCGATGATGCCTACCCGACGGCATCGCCGACCGGCTACAGGTTCGAGGCGCTGTCGCACCAAGCCTGTCTCACGCGGCTGCGCGAGATCATGGACTATGATCGTTTGCGCGCGGAGCAGGCGGAGCTGCGCCAACGTGGCATTCATCGCGGCATCGGCATCGCGACCTTCGTCGAGATCACCAATCCGAGCCCGGCGTTCTATGGTGTCGGCGGCGCGCGCATCTCCTCGCAGGACGGCGCGACGCTCAGCCTGACGCCGTCCGGCGAGGTGCGTTGCGCGATCTCCGTGACCGAGCAGGGGCAGGGCACCGAGGCGATCATCAGCCAGATCGTCGCCGATCAGCTCGGCCTCGCCCAGGAGCACGTCAAGATCCTGACCGGCGACACCGAGGTGACGCCGCATGGCGGCGCGACCTGGGCCTGCCGCGGCGCCGGCATCGGCGGCGAGACCGCGCTGCAGGCCGCGCGGCAGCTCAAGGCGAACATTCTGGAGATCGCCGGGCTGATCCTGCAGGAGCAGCCGGTGGCGCTCGACATCGTCGACGGGCAGGTCGTGAGCCAGGCGACGCAGCAGCCGCGCCTCGCGGTCGCCGAGATCGCGCGCATCGCCTATTTCCGCTCCGATACGCTGCCGCCGGGCACGCAGGCGCAACTGACCGTCAGCCACCACTTCGCCCCGCAGGGCTATCCCTTTGCCTTCACCAATGGCATCCAGGGCTGCTATCTCGAGGTCGATGTCGACACCGGCTTCGTCAAGCTGCTGAAGCACTATGTCGTCGAGGATTGCGGCCGCATCATCAACCCGATGCTGGTAGACGAGCAGCTGCGCGGCGGCGTCGTGCAGGGGCTGGGAGCTGCGCTGTTCGAGGAATGCCGCTACGGTGACACAGGCCAGCTGCTCAACGGCTCGCTCGCGGATTATCTCGTGCCGATGGCGATGGAGATGCCTGATATCCTCATCGACCACGTGGAGACGCCGACGGCGGACACCATCCTGGGCGCGAAGGGCTGCGGCGAGGCCGGCACGGCGGCGGCGTCGGCCTGCGTGCTCAATGCCGTCAATGACGCGCTGACGCCGTTCGGCGCGTCCATCAATGCCATTCCGATCACGCCCGCGCGCATGCTCAAGGCGCTCGATCGATACTAACAAAACGAGATGAGGGAGGACATCATGCCAGTCTACGAGACCAAGTCCTACGAGACCAAGTCGCGACCAGCAGGACTTTCCCGCCGCACCGCTGTCATGGGCCTATCGGCGGGCATCGCCGCGCTGGCGATGCCGCGGCTTGGCCGTGCCGCCGACGACACCATCCGCATCGGCTTCCCGACGCCGCTGACCGGTCCGTTCGCGGCCGAGGCGCGCGACCAGGTCAAGTGCGCCGAGCTCGCGGTCAAGCTGGTCAATGACAAGGGCGGCATCGCCGGCCGCAAGGTCGAGCTGCTGGTGCGCGACGACAAGCTCAATGCCGGCGAGGCGGCGACGCGGACGCTGGAGCTGATCGAGAAGGACAAGGTGCATGCCGTCGTCGGCGCGCTGTCCAGCGCCGTTCAGCTCGCCGTCAATGAGGTGACCCGCGCGCGCGGCGTGATCTACGTCTCGATCAGCCAGTCCGACACCATCAACGAGGCCAAGGATTTCAGCAAATACACCTTCCACGAGGCGCTGAATCCGCACATGACCACGGCGGCCGTGGCGCGGCACACGATCAAGAAG
This sequence comes from Bradyrhizobium sp. USDA 4353, assembly GCF_054063215.1. Taxonomy (NCBI): domain Bacteria; kingdom Pseudomonadati; phylum Pseudomonadota; class Alphaproteobacteria; order Hyphomicrobiales; family Nitrobacteraceae; genus Bradyrhizobium; species Bradyrhizobium sp. USDA 4353. The sequence continues at coordinate 6,181,658 of NZ_JBSSGB010000001.1, read as the reverse complement.
GGCATGAAGGTTGCCCATCTCGTCGCCGACTATGCCTATGGCCATGAGATGCTGCGCGGCTTCAAGCGCGCCCAGGCCTCGATCGGCGCCGAGAGCGTCGGCGAGATCCTGCATCCGTTCGGCGCCGCCGATTATTCGACGTTCATGCCGCGCCTGATGTCGATGCGTCCGGACGTGCTGTGCATCAGCAATTTCGGCCGCGACCAGGCCAACGCGATCAAGCAGGCGGTCGATTTCGGCATCAAGCAGCAGATGAAGATCGTGGTGCCCGTGCTCCTGCACAATCAGCGTCTCGCGGTCGGTCCCGACGTGTTCGAGGGCGTCGTCGGCGGCGCCAACTATTAGTTGGGGTCTCGAAAGCCAGAACAAGACCGCGGCTGAGTTCAACAGGGCGTTCCGCGCGGCCAATGGCGGTGCGATCCCGACCGACTACGGCGCCTACGGCTATTCCGGCGTCGGCTCGCTGCTGCAGGCGATGCAGGCGGCCGGCGGCACCGAGACCGACAAGGTCGTCGCGGCGCTGGAAGGCCTGCAATACGACCTGACCAAGGGCCCGCAGCACTACCGCAAATGCGACCATCAGTCGGTGCAGTCGGTGCTGGTGCTGGAATCGAAGAAGAAGTCGGCGATGGCTGGCGAGAACGATCTGTTCGCGATCGTGGCCAATGACCCCGGCGCCGACGAGATGCTGCGGAGCTGCAGCGAGCTCGGTCACGCGACCTGATCCTGCCAGCATGGACCTCTCGCTGATCATCATGCAGCTGTTTTCCGGCATCGCCCTGGGGGCGGTGCTGGTGATCACGGCGCTCGGCCTCACCATCGTGTTCGGCATGCTCGGCGTGGTCAATTTCGCGCATGGCGCGCTGTTCATGATCGGCGCCTATGCCGGGCTGTATCTGGCATCGCTGACCGGCAGCTTCTGGTGGGGGCTGTTGCTCGCTCCCGTGCTGGTCGGCGCGTTCGGCATGCTGATCGAGTTCGTCCTCGTCCGTCGCCTGTATGGCCGGTCGATCGATGATCCCCTGCTGCTCACCTTCGGTCTCAGCTACATCCTGGTCGAGGGCGTGCGCATCGTGTTCGGCAGCGACGGCCTTCCGTTTCCGACGCCGTCGCAGCTGATCGGAGTCGTCGATCTCGGCGTCGGCTTCTTCCCGAAATATCGTCTGTTCGTGATAGCGCTGGTGGCGGTGGTGCTGCTGGTGCTGTGGCTGATGCTGGAGAAGACCCGTGTCGGCCTGATCGTCCGTGCCGGTGCGCGCGATCCCCAGATCATGCGCGTGCTCGGCGTCGACATCGGCAAGGTGTGGCTGGCGATCTTCGGCCTCGGCGTCGGCCTTGCCGCACTCGGCGGCGTGCTGGCGGGGCCGATGCGCAGCGTCAATCCGGAGATGGGAACGCTGGTGCTGGCGGAGGCCTTCGTCGTGACGGTGATCGGCGGCCTCGGCTCGATCGTCGGCGCCGTCGTCGCCGGGCTGATGGTCGGCATCTGCATCAGCATGGTGGCGCTATTCGCGCCTGAGATGGCGACCATCGTGATGTTCGCGCTGATGGCCGCCGTGCTGCTGGTCCGGCCGCAGGGCCTGTTCGGCCTGAAGGGGAGGGCGTGATGACGGTGGAGTCGACCGGCGAGGCCGCTTCGCCGTCCCACAGCCGGCGCCTGTTCGCGATCCTGTCCGATCACCGCGTGCTGGTCTCGCTCGCAGCGCTTGCTTTGCTGCCCTGGCTGCTGCCGTCGAAGGCGCTCGCCGTCAACGTCCTGATCTACGGCGTCGTGGTGATGGGCTACAATCTCCTGTTCGGCTACACCGGGCTGCTGTCGTTCGGCCACGCCGCCTTCTTCGGCACCGGCGCGTATCTGACCGGCATTGCCATCGGCCGCTGGGGATTGCCCTGGTTCGCCGCCGTGCCGCTCGCGATCATGGCGAGCACCGCGCTCGCTGCGCTGATCGGAACGATCTCCACGCGCACCCGCGGCATCTACTTCTCGATGGTCACGCTCGCGTTGGCGCAGCTCGTCTATTACGTCGCGTTGCAGGCCTCGTCCTTCACCGGCGGCGAGAACGGGCTGCGCGGCTTCACCGTCGACCGCATCAACCTGCTCGGCTGGCAGATCAACTTCCTCGATCCGGTCAACAAATACTACGTCCTGATGGCGTTCGCGGCGCTGGCGCTCTGGGTGCAGTCGCGGATCCTCAACTCGCCGTTCGGCGCCGTCATCGAGGCGATCCGCGAGAACGAGCAGCGGGCGCGGGCCTGCGGCTACGATGTCGAGCGCTGCAAGCTGATCGTGTTCATGCTGTCGGGTGCGATCTCGGCGATCGGCGGCTGCATGTCGGCGCTGCATCTGTCGATCGTCCCGCTGGATATCCTGCACTACCAGACCTCCGGTATGATCGTGATGATGGTGCTGCTCGGCGGCGCCCGCAGCTTCTTCGGGCCGTTCATCGGTGCGGCGACCTTCCTGATCCTGGAGGATGTCGTGTCGCTGTGGACGCCGCATTGGCAGATCGTGGTCGGCGCCATCTTCGTCGTGTTCGTGCTGTTCCTGCCGAAGGGCATCTGGGGCACGCTGCTCGATGTCCTGCCGTTCGCGAGGGAGCGCCGATGAGCACCGCGTTGCTGCAGGCCGAGGGCATCGGCCGCCGCTTCGGCGGCTTCACGGCGCTGGAGGACATCTCGGTGTCGTTCGCCAAGGGCGAGCTGACCTCGATCATCGGGCCGAACGGCGCGGGCAAGAGCACGTTCTTCAACATCCTCTCCGGCACGCTGTCGCCGAGCATGGGTACGTTGAGGTTCAAGGGGCGCGAGCTGAACGGATTGCCGCAGCACCGCTTCGTGCACCAGGGCATCTCGCGCTCGTACCAGATCACCAACATCTTTCCGGACCTGTCGGTGCACGAGAACGTCCGGGTCGCCGCGCAGGCGATGCGCGTGAGCTATGACATCTGGCGCAGGCGGGCCGATCTCGTCGAGCTCGGCGAGCGCGCCGATGCGGCGCTGACGGCCGTGGGCCTGATCGGCAAGCGCGCCGAGCAGGCGAAGTACCTCGCGCATGGCCAGCAGCGCGCGCTGGAGATCGCGATCGCGCTGGTGTCCGAGCCGGAGCTGTTGCTGCTCGACGAGCCGACCGCCGGCATGGGGCCGGAAGAAACCAAGGAGATGGTGGCGCTGCTCGAGCGGCTGGCCGAGAAGCGCACGGTTCTGCTGGTCGAACACAAGATGAAGATGGTGCTCGGCCTGAGCCAGCGCGTGATCGTGCTGCATCACGGCCGGCTGCTCGCCGACGGCAAGCCAGAGGACATCCGCAGCAATCCGGATGTGCGCCGGGTCTATCTGGGACAGAGTGAAGGCTATGGCTGAGACCGCATTGCTCAAGCTCGATCGTGTCCAGGCCTGGTACGGCACGAGCCACGTCCTGCACGGCATCTCGCTGCGCGTGAACGAGGGCGAGGTGGTCGCCCTGGTCGGGCGCAACGGCGCCGGCAAGACCACGACCTTGCGCGCGGTGATGGGGCTGATGCCGAAGGCCGAGGGCCGCGTACGCTTCGCCGGTCACGATCTGCTGCCGTTGCCGGCGCATCGCCGCTTTCATCTCGGGCTCGCCTATGTGCCGGAGGAGCGGCGCATCGTGCCGGGCTTGTCGGTGCGCGAGAATTTGCGGCTCGGGCTCGTCGCGGCCAAGGCCGACATCGACGAGCGCGCGGCGATCGCGGAGATCGCCGAGACCTTTCCGCGCCTGCGCGAGCGGCTCGACCAGGAGGGCGTGACGCTGTCCGGCGGCGAGCAGCAGATGCTGGCGATCGCGCGCGCCCTGATCGCGCGGCCGCGCATGGTGCTGCTCGACGAGCCCTCGGAAGGCATCATGCCGGTGCTGGTCGAGGAGATGGGCGTGCTGTTCAGGCGGCTGCGCGACCAGGGCAAGACCTTGCTGCTGGTCGAGCAGAACGTCGAATGGGCGCTACGGCTCGCTGATCGCGCCGTCATCATCGACCAGGGCGAGGTCGTGCATGAGAGCAGTGCGGCCGCGCTGCTCGCCGACAAGGACATCCAGGACCGCTATTGCGCGGTGTGAGCTATCACTCCTCCGGCGCGGGCAGTTGCGGCAGCCGGGCGAGGCTAACGCCGGCGGCCTGATGCCGGAACATACGCTCCAGCAGCTCCGCGGCCTGCTTGGCCGCGTCGGCCGGAGCAAGTCCGCCGTTACGGACGTTGGAGATGCAGTTGCGCTCGGAATCGACGCGGCCGCGGCGCGGCATCCAGGTGAGATAGAGCCCGAGGGAATCCGCGGCGCTGAGGCCCGGGCGCTCGCCGATCAGGATGATCGAGGCGGATGCGCCGAACAGCTCGCCGACGTGATCCGCGAGCGCGACGCGGCCTTGCGACCCCACGATCACCGGCGACAGCCGCCGGCCGGTCGCTGCGAGCAGCGGCATCAGTGCATCGAGCACGGGCAGGGCGTTGACCTGCACCGCGCGGCTGCTCAGGCCGTCGGCCACGACCAACGTGATGTCGGCCGGCGCGCGCGGCTCCGACAGCAGCGCCTCGGACTCCGGCGAGAGCAGGCGGCCTTCGTCGGGGCGCTGCAGATAAATGGCGCGATCGGGGGCGCGGCTATGCACGGCGAGTGCCGGCCAACCGCGCGCGCTGACATCAGCCGCAAACTGCTCGGCATTGAACGGCTTGAGCACCGCATCGCGCGCCTCGGCATGCGCAGCCTGGAACGCGAGATGCGCCGACGTCGGCAGCCCCGGGCCGCAGCGGCCGAGCGCGATGCGCGCCTCGGTGTAGCGCGACAGCCAGGTCCAATCATCGGCTGACGAGGTTGCGAGCCTCGTGTCGTCCGCGCCGCTCATCGCTCGGCCTCCAGCAGCGGCAGCGAAGGCATCAGCCGCGCCGGCTCGAAGCGCAGCTCGCCCTGGGGATCGCTGATGCCGGTCGCCGCCAGCCACGCCTCGAACTCCGGCGCCGCCCGCTTGCCCAGCACCTTCCGCACATACAGCGCGTCATGGAACGAGGTGCTCTGATAGTTCAGCATGATGTCGTCGGCGCCGGGCACGCCCATGATATAGGTGCAGCCGGCGACGCCCAGCAGCGTCAGCAGCGCGTCCATGTCGTCCTGGTCGGCCTCGGCGTGGTTGGTGTAGCAGGCGTCGCAGCCCATCGGCAGTCCCAGCAGCTTGCCGCAGAAATGATCCTCCAGCCCCGCGCGCATGATCTGCTTGCCGTCGTAGAGATACTCTGGACCGATGAAGCCGACGACGGTGTTGACCAGCAGCGGCCGGTAGCGCCGCGCCACTGCGTAGCAGCGGGCTTCAAGGGTCTGCTGGTCGACGCCGCAATGGCCCGATGATGACAGCTCGCTGCCTTGCCCCGTCTCAAAATACATTACATTGCCGCCTTCAGGGCAGCGCTGAAGGCTTTGCGCGGCGGCGTAGGCTTCGTCGAGTAGCGAAAGCGTAATGCCGAAGCCGCGATTGGCCTCCTCGGTGCCCGCGAGCGACTGGAACACGAGGTCGACCGGCGCGCGGCGCTCGATTGCCTTGAGCGCGGTCGTGACGTGCGCAAGCACGCAGGACTGGATCGGCGCGTTCGAGGCAAGGCGGAGAGCTTCGATCATGTCGAGCAGCCGCACCATAGTGTCGACGTCGTCGCTCGCGGGATTGATGCCGATCGTGGCATCGCCGACGCCATACATCAGCCCGTCCAGAATCGAGGCCGCGACGCCCTTGGGATCGTCGAGCGGATGATTGGGCTGCAGCCGCGTCGACATCCGCCCGGGCAGGCCGATGGTGCAGCGGAAGCGCGTCACGACCTCGCATTTGGCTGAGACCGTCACGAGGTCTTGCAGCCGCATGATCTTGCAGACGGCAGCGACCATCTCCGGCGTGAGCCCGGGTGAGACCGCGGCGAGCATCGTCGCATCGGTCGCATCCGACAAGAGCCATTCGCGGAACGCACCGACCGTCAGACTCGCGATAGGCGCGAAGGCGGCGTTGTCATGCTGGTCGACGATCAACCGCGTGACCTCGTCGCTCTCATAAGGAATGACCGCCTCGTTGAGGAAGTGCCGCAGCGGCAGGTCGGCGAGGGCCATCCGCGCCGCGACTCGCTCGGCCGCATCCTGCGCGGCGAGCCCCGCGAGCACGTCGCCGGAGCGGAGCGGCGTCGCCTTGGCGAGCAGCGTTCTCAAATCGTCGAAGCGATAGGTCGTGCCGGCCAGCGTGTGTGAGAAACCCATTGGCATTCTCCTCAATGATGGGCGGAGGCCGGATCGAGGGGACGGAGCATCGGCGTGAATAAGGCGGACATCATCGCGAGGGTCTTCTGTCGTCGTTGTTCAGATCATCATGCACGATATATGCCCGGGGCCGATGACCATTCTGCGTCTTGCGGAAGCTGTTGTCAGCCGGGTTGCGCCGGCCGTGCGCTCGGCTAAGGTCGCCCGCCGATCAATCCAAATCGAGGGAACACCGCCATGGCGCGCATTCGCTGTATCACCGAGATGGGCATGGGCGTCGATGTCCATGGCCGCGACGCCACCAAGGCTGCCAAGCGCGCGGTGTCGGATGCGATCCGCCATTCCAGCCTCGGCTTTTTCCGCATGGTCGGCAAGACGCCGCAGGACATGCTGGTCGACGTCACCATTGCCGTTCCGAATCCGGAGACCGTCGACACCGCGGCGGTCGCCAAGGAATTGCCTTATGGCACGGTGACGGTCACCGCGGTGAAGGGCGGGCTGGAGATTCCCGCCGAGGCGGGGAGCGATGCGATCATCATCGCCAATGCCGCGGTGCTCGTGCATCTCGACGACGGCAAATAGGCCGGCCCATGATGCGCTCGAGCCGTCAGCTTGTGGAGAAGCCGAGCGCGGACGCCTCGCAAGATCGACTTGGACAACCATGGTATCACGCACCGAGATCAAACAGCAGAATGAGTACCTGCTGCGTCAGCAGCACGACTTCCGCAGGGCCGCGGACATCGTCACCGATGCGCTGGCCGCGTTCGAGGAGATCGAGGCCGTCGCGGTGATCGGCTCGGTCGCCAAGCCGCTGTGGAAGGAGGTGCCGCGCTTTCGCGAGTATCGCCGCGCCGGCATCGAGGTTTGGCATGAGTGCGGGGATCTCGACCTCGCGGTCTGGATCAGGTCGCAGCATCGGCTCGATGCGATCCGCCGCGCGCGGGATGCCGCGCTGCTCAATGCCTACAAGGCCGGCCACGGGCCAAGCACCGCCAATCACCAGGTCGAGATCTTCCTGATCGAGCCCGGGACCGATCGCTATCTCGGCCGGCTCTGCAATTACAACACCTGCCCGAAGGGCAAGCCGAAATGCGACGTGCCGGGCTGCGGCCAGATCCCCTTCAACAAGGTCGTCGACGGCTTCGAGCCCTATCCCGACCTGTTGGCGGCCGCGAGCTACGCCACCTTGTATCGGCGAGGGCAGGGCCGCTTGCGCTCGGCGCTCGATCTGCCGGGACCGCAGCAAGATCCCGAATGAGGCTCTGCTCCGTCAGCGGCTGCCCTCGCTGACCCACCGCGCCAGTCCCTCCGCCAGACCGTCGAACAGCGCGCGGATCGGTGGGGAATTCTTCTGGTCCTCGTGCACGGCGAGCCAGCAGTCGAGCTCGAAGGCGACCTGGTCGGCGAGCACCGGGACCAGCGCCGGATTGCGGCGGGCCATCGCCCTCTGCATGCCGCCGATGCCGAGGCCGGCTTCGATCGCGGTGACCTGGGCGACGTCGGAATCGGTGCGATAGGAGAAGAGCTCGCGCGACAGCGGGAGCTGTGCGCTGGCGACCGAGCGCGCCGAATGATCGTCGCGGTCGAAGCCGATGACGTGATGTGCCTTGAGCGCCTCGATCGTATCCGGCAGACCGAAGCGCGCGATGTAGTCACGGTGGGCGTAGAGGCCGAGCGGGATGCGGCCGAGCCGGCGCGCGACGAGGCCGTCCTGCTTCGGCCGGATCATCCGCACCGCGATGTCGGCGTCGCGCCTGAGTAGATCTTCGGTGCGGTTGTTGAGCGCGAGCTCGATGACGATGTGTGGGAAGCGGTTGCGGATGCCGGCGAGGATCGGCGGCAGCACGTAGGTGCCGATGATCTCGCTCGCCGAGATCCTGACCACGCCGCGCGGCTGCCCTGCATCGCCGCCGGTTCTGGCTGCGCGCACCAGCGCCGCGAACGCCGCCTCCATCGTCTCGGCATGCGGCAGCAGCGTCGCTGCTGCCGCGGTCGGCAACAGTCCGGCCTGGGAGCGGGTGAACAGGGCGACGCCGAGACCGGCTTCGAGCTCGTCGATGTGGCGGCCGATGGTCGGCTGCGTCAGCCCGGTTGCGCGCGCGGCCGCGGAGAGGCTGCCCCGCCTGAGGACGGCGAGGAATGAGCGAAGGAGGCTCCAGTCCGAAGGCTCTGTCATACGAAAACGTATAGCATCTCAAGAGTGATTGGCAATTTCCGTTTTGAGGTCATCGGACCAGATTGCCTGGACAGCAGGAGATCGACCCATGTCCCACGACACCAACGCCCCAACCGCTTTGATCCTCGGCCTGACCGGCGCGATCGGCGGCGCCATTGCCAAGGCGCTGGCGCAGCGCGGCGTCACCATCCGTGCGCTGACGCGCCGGCGGCCGGCCGAGCGGCCGTCCTTGGCCTTCCCGGTCGAGTGGCGCGACGGCGATGCGCGCGATGCGGCCTCCGTGCGTGCGGCTGCCGAGGGCGCCAGCCTGATCATGCACGGTGTCAATCCGCCGCGCTATGCGCGCTGGCGCGAGGATGCGCTGCCGATGCTCGCCAACACCATCGCGGCCGCAAAGGCCGTCGGCGCGACGATCCTGTTTCCGGGCAACGTCTACGTCTACTCATCAGCATCGCCTTCGGTCGTCACTGAAACGACGCCGCGGCAGCCGACCACGCGCAAGGGCCAGGTGCGGCTCGAGATGGAGGAGATGCTGGAGCAGGCCGCGCGCGACCGCGGCGTTCGCGTGATCGCGATCAGGGCCGGCGACTTCTTCGGCCCCGGCGTGACCAATTCGTGGTTTGCCCAGGTGCTGGCCAAGGGCGGCATGTCGGCGACGTCGCTGCAGCGCCTGACACGGCCGGGCATCGGCCACGCCTGGGCCTACGTCCCCGATCTCGCCGAGACCTTCGCGCGCCTCGTCGACATCAGCCCGAGCTGCCCAACTACACGATGCTGAATTTCGCCGGCCACTACGATGCGACCGGCCACGACATGACCGACGCCGTTCGCCGCGTCACGGGCCGGCCCGACCTGCCGGTGAAGCCGTTCCCCTGGATCATCCTCTGGCTCGCCGCACCCTTCGTCGGCTTCATGCGCGAGGCGATCGAGATGCGCTGGCTGTGGAAGCAGGGCCTCGCGTTGGAGAACCGCGGGCTGGTCGGACTGCTCGGGCCGGAGCCGCATACGCCGCTGGATGAGGCGGTGAGGGCGGCGCTGAGTTCTGATTGATATCTGACATCCGCAACCGGCGCGTGGCTGCTGATCCCGTCGGACGGCGCGTCACGCGGTGGCGACGTTTACTAATGATCCGTGCTAGTGAACGCGTCGCTTATAGAAGAGCGCCCGTGCGGCGGGGACAAGCTGCAAGAGTACGTCGAAGTCAGCAGTATTCGCGGTGAGGACAGCGAGGCCGAGCTTCTGCGCCTGCAGGAACAGAACGCAGTCATGAAGGGCGCGCGGCTTGCCGTCTCTTTCATGACCCTGAATCCGGCAAAGAATGCCGGACAGCAACGCGGCGCGTCCAAAGTTATCGCTGTCCGGTACGAATGTGCGATGGGGCGGCATCGCCCTGATATGTTTCCGGATAGTTTCGACCACGGCCCTCGTGCGCCGATCCGAGGGATTGAGGACTCCCACCGTGTACATCAGCTCCTGCACGGCGATGGTCGAATGATTGACCAGCCTATTCGCGAGCAACTCGTCCAGTATTGCAGGAGATCGATCTTGCATCTGATCGATATAGACGCAGGTATCGAGCAGAAGTCCCTGACCAGCGATATGATCCGGACTGAGAAAAGGCAGCTCCTCGTCTCGACGGCGGGCGAGCGTCTTGCCCGGATCAAAGCGCGACCAGCGCCGAGCCGCATCGAAGTCGAATGCCACCACCTCAGAAGCCGAGCTTCAGCTTCGGGTCGACGGTGCCACGGGTCTCTTTGAAGACGGTCGCGAAGTTGTCTTCTAACGCAATCGTCGCAAGCGCAAACTCGATGAGATCCGTATCTGCCTCGATCCCGGTTTGACGTTTGGCCTGCCTGACGAGCTCCGAACTCACACGTCCGCCAATGCGGCCGGTTTTGTCTTTCAGCAGCCCGGACTGCTCTGCCGCCCGCATGACAGCGTCAACCCGCGTCTCGACCGCAACAACCCGATTGGCTGACGATTGACTGTCGGAGACCGGCAGCGTCTTATCGCTTGCCCTGGCCTTGCCCCGGCGAGCCGGCGACTTCCGAACTTTCATCTTGGCCATGGGATTTGAACCTGTTGAACGAAAGCCAGCTTGTTCAACATAATCGCTCGGGCGCTTTGGTTCAATATTTGTCGACGCCCTCACTCCACCGCATCCTTCTTCGCGATCCGGTGCAGCTGCTCGAACAGATCGGCCTGCTCGCTCGTGCACAAACAGACGCCCTGCGCGGACTCCGTGTCGCCGGCGTTGAGGTAGGCGTGGCCCATGGTGCTGTCGAGATACATGCCATCGCCTTCGTGCAGGATCTCGGGCGCGTAGAACTCGGTGTGGACGGCGATGGTGCCGCGGGTGACCAAAAAGTATTCCTCGCCGCTGTGGCGGAGCAGGGGGCCGAACTCCTCCAATGTGCGGGCGCGCACCTCGGTGATCATCGGCACCATGCGTTTGCCGATCAGGTCGGTGCATTGATAGGTGTAGGTGTAGAATTTGGTGTTGACCACCTGGCCCTGGCCGGCGCGGCTGATGCTGCGGCGGGCGGTCACGGCGCGACCGGGCTCGGGGCGCGGCGCGGCCGTGCTGAACAGCTCGGCGATGTCCATCTGCAGGCCTGAGGTCAGCTGCAGCAGCTTGTCGTAGGTCAGCGACATCAGGCCGTTCTCGACCTTCGACAGGGTCGACAGCGCCATGCCCGTCTTCTCCGCCACCTGCTTCAGGGTCAGGCCGCGCGCCTGGCGGGCCGCCTTCAGGCAGTGGCCGAGCTGGGAATGCGGGCCTTCGGCGGCGGTCTCGCTGACGACGGTGTCGGTCACTTCAGGGCTCCGGAAAATCCGTTAGCGGATCAGGTTGTCTGCGGGCGCGGCGGCAGTCGGGGAATGTCGCGCGAAACTGGCTGATGAATCAATGGGCTGGACCGGGGCTCACGCCCATGCGTGACGCGCGGTGGAACATTGCGTTTTCAAGTCGTGCATTCTGTTTCTTATGTGCTAAATAGTTTTCCGGATCGGAAAAGAGAAGCCCTGTGGACTCGATTTGCGACAAGACGGCCGGCGAGCTGGTCAAGCTGCTGAAATCAAAGGCGATATCGCCTGTGGCGCTGCTCGAATCCTGCTTGGAGCGGATCGCGGCGGTCAACCCGGCGGTCAACGCCGTGGTGACCCTTGATGAGACCGGCGCCCGGGCGGCCGCCCAGCGCGCCGAGGCCGAGCTCGCCAAGGGCGAGGACAAGGGTCCGCTGCACGGCCTGCCGGTGCTGATCAAGGACACCCAGGACACCGCCGGGATGCGCTCGACCTATGGCAGCCCGATCCTGGCCGACAACGTGCCGGCGGCCGACCAGGCCTCCGTGGCGCGGCTGCGCGCGGCGGGCGCTATCATCTTCGGCAAGACCAACACACCGGAATGGGCTGCGGGCGGCAACACCCGCAATCCCGTGTTCGGCGCCACCGGCAATCCGTTCGATACGTTGCGCTCGGCGGCCGGCTCCTCCGGCGGCTCGGCCGCGGCGCTCGCCTGCGGCATGGCGCCGCTCGCCTCGGGCTCGGACACCGGCGGGTCTTTGCGCAATCCGGCCGGCTTCTGCGGCATCGTCGGCATGAGGCCGTCCTATGGACTCGTCGCCAGCGACAAGCGTGCGCATGGCTGGTCGTGCCTGTCGACCGACGGGCCGATGGCGCGCAACGTTGCCGATACCGCGCTGATGCTATCGGTGATGGCGAGCGACGACGCGCGTGATCCGCTGGCCTACACGCTGCCGGGCGAGGCGGTGCGCGGGCAGCCCGCGCGCTGGGCGGTGCCGCCGCAGGTCGATTTGCGCAAGCTCAAGCTCGCCTTCACCGAGGATTTCGGCTTTGCGCCGACCGAGCAACTGATCCGCCGCGCCTTCCGCGCGCGCGTGACACGCATCGCGCCGCTGTTTGCCGACGCCAACGAAGCGACCCCGGATTGCGGCGGCGCCGACGAGACCTTTGCGGTGCTGCGCGCGTCGCTGTTCCTGACCCAGCACGGCAAGAATTATCGCGAGCGCCCCGAAATGATCGGGCCGAATGTCCGCGCCAATGTCGAGGAGGGGCTGTCCTACAGCCTCGAGGATTTTTCGCGCGCCGCCGCCAACCAGACCCGCATCTATCGCGCCTATCAGAGCTTCTTCGCAAAGCACGATTTGCTGATCAGCCCGACCATCACGCTCAGTCCGCGGCCCTGGTCGGAGCTGTATCCGGCGGAGATCGACGGCGTGCCGACCAAGTCCTACTTCCATTGGCTGGCGCTGGCCTATGCGGTGACGCTCGCCGGCCATCCGGCACTCAGCCTGCCGCTCGGCGTTGACGAGAACGGGCTGCCGTTCGGCTTGCAGATCGTCGGCCCTCGCGGCGGCGATGCGCTCGTGCTCGGCGTGGCCGCGGCGCTGGAGCAGGCGTTTGCCGGTGATGCCGAGCTGCGCCGACCGCAGCCCGATCTCGCGAAGCTCGCCGCGTTGCCGCCGCTGGCGCAGACGCCGGGCTTCATGGCCTGGGACTAGGGCGGGCCTAAAATGATCAACATCTTCCGGAGCTAATCATGTCCGACGCAAACTCATGGCCGTTCTCGCTGGTGCGCCGCGCCGGCGGACTGGTGTTCCTGTCGGGCGAAGTCCCGGTCGCCGATGACGGCAGCATTCCCGAGGGCATCACCGCGCAGACGGACCTGGTGTTCAAGCACATCTCGGAGACGCTGGCGGGCGAGGGGCTGACGCTCGACGATATCGTGTCCTGCATGGTGCATCTCGCCGACAAGGCGGACTTTGCCGAATACAACGAAGCCTATCGCAAGCATTTCAAGGATCCGCTGCCGGTGCGCACCACGGTGCAGGCGCAGATGATCGCGGATGTTCGGCTAGAGGTCACCGTCGTCGCGGCGGCGCGGACCTGATTGGGAGTGATGACGATGCGGAGCGCAATCATTCTCGGAGGCGGCATGGTCGGCGTCGGCACGGCGCTGCACCTGCAGAGCAGGGGCTGGTCGGTGGCGCTGGTGGACCGCCGCGAGCCCGGCCGCGAGACGAGCTATGGCAATGCCGGCATCATCCAGAGCGAGGCCGTCCGGCCGTATGCGATGCCCTATGACATCGCGGGCGTGCTGGACATCGCGCTGGCGCGCACCAACGACGTGCACTACACGCTCGCCGGCCTGCCGTATCACGTGCGGCCGCTGCTGCAATATTGGTGGAACTCGTTTCCGGCGCGCCATGACGTGCTGACGCGCACCTATGCGCAGCTGATCGGACGGGCAACGCTCGAGCATGAGCCGCTGATCGCGGCCGCCGGCGCCGGCAATCTCGTGCGCCGCGACGGCTTCCGCGTGCTGCACCGGACGCAGGCGCAGTTCGACAAGGAGGCCAAGGAGGCCAAGGCGGTCGGCAAGGCCTATGGCGTCAAGTTCAAGCTGCTCACGTCTGCCGAGCTTGGCAAGGCCGAGCCCGGCCTCACCGACACCGGCATCGGCGGCCTGCATTGGCAGGAGCCGTGGACGGTGTCCGATCCGGGCAGCTTGGTCGCGTCCTACGCGGACTTGTTCGTCAAGCGCGGCGGCAAGCTGCTGGTCGGCGACGCGACCACGCTTGCGCAACAGGGCAGCGGCTGGGCGGTGACGACGCAGGAGGGCCGCATCGAGGCGGAGGCCGTCGTGGTCGCGCTTGGGCCGTGGTCGCCGGAGTTCCTGAAGCGCTTCGGCTACGATATCCCGATGGTGCGCAAGCGCGGCTATCACCGGCACTACTCAGGCGGCGCGCCGCTCGACCTGCCGCTGCGCGATGCCGCGTTCGGCTACCTGATGAACCCGATGGCGAGGGGCGTGCGCATCACCACCGGTGCCGAGCTGTCGTCACCGGATGCGAAGCCGACGCCGGTCCAACTCGGCAAGGCCGAAGCGGCGGCGCGCCAGTTGATTGACCTCGGCAAGCCGGTCGAGCCAGAGCCGTGGGTCGGCACCCGGCCGTGCATGCCGGACATGCTGCCGGTCGTCGGCCCGGCCGCGCGGCATAAGGGGCTGTGGCTCCATTTTGGGCATGGTCATCAGGGCTTCACCTTGGGACCGGCGACCGGCCGCATCCTCGCCGAGCAGATGAGCGGCGAGGCGGCGAGCGTCGACGTCGCGGCGTGCGCGCCGGCGCGCTTCGGCGCGTAAGCCGCGAGAGCGGCTGCAGCCCGCAATTTTAGGCTGCAGCCGGCGGCTCAACGCAGCGTCTTGTTTACCAACGACGTCCGTTCTGCGGTGCAGAAATCCGCATTTCATACATTCGCAAGCCCGCGCTCCTACGGTCATCTCGGTTGGAGCAGAACGCGGGGGCGAGGCGCTAGTCGCACGTTCTGTGGTCCACCGGTGATCCGAACATCCTGTGGGGGAGCAGATGAATTTCGCGGGCCTGGCCTACCGCTTCGTGTCGAATTTCGTATTTCTCGGCGCGGTGTATATGAGCCTCAACTACATCGAGAACTACCAGAACCGCGCGGTTCTGGCGCTCATCATCCTGGTCTATTCCGGGATGCGCTCTTACACCGTGGTGCGCTCGTTCCATTTCTTCGGCCGCATCGAGAAGCTCGAGGCCGACGTTCGCCGATTGTCCGGCATGCTGGGCGACGGCCCGGTCGGCCAGGTCGTCAACAAGCAGACCATGAACGAGGTCGGCTCGCTGCGGCGTGATGGCGAGAAGATGTCCTACATGGACCTGTTCTTCCTGGCCGCCGCCGTCATCCTCTGCTTCAGCAAGCTGGTGACGAAGTAGTCGGAGGTTGCAGCCCCGCGCGCGACGCCTTGCGTCGCGACGGCTGCTTTATTCATGCGTGCTCAGCGCTTGCGCAGACTGGCCAGCCGAACCGGACGCGCCGCCGGCTTGGCGGAGGGAGCTTCGAGGCGGGCGAGATGGTGCCGTCCAGCCGTCAACGGCGCGACGGGCGGCCACGCGAACAAATCGGCCGACGGCGCCGCCAAGGCCGGGACGCTGGCGATGCGCGGCGTCACCACCGGACGCGGCCACGCCGGCTTCGGCAAGCTGGCCGATGCCGCAGCCGCAGGCCGCAGATCCAGATTGCCGAAATCGTCCAGCTTGGCGCGGACATGCGTGTCGGCCCCCGCGAGATCGACCGGGGTGATCGCCGGCCAATGCGCGACCGGCGTGTCGTCCGACGGACGATGCACCAGCCAGTCCTGCGGATCCGTCGGCGTCGCCGGCCGGTCCGGAGTCGCCGCCACCACGTGCACGATCTTGTAGTTCTTCGCCTTGAGATCGGCCAGGATCTTCGGCAACGCGGCCACGGTGCGCGCCTGGATGTCGTGCAGCAGCAGGATGCCCTTGCCGCGCGCCTCCAGCCGCTTCATCGCGAGCTCATGGACCTTGGCGCCGGAGATGCTGCGCCAATCGTCGGCGAGGAAATCCGCGCTCCACACCTGCAGGCCGAGCGAGGCCGCGTAGCTCTCGACGGCGTCGCCGCGCAGCAGGCCGGGCACGCGGAAGAACGGCGACAGCGCCGACGGATCGGTCAACGCGGCCTTGGTCCAGGCGATGCCCTGATCGACCTCGGGCTGCACCTGCTCGGGTGTCATCCGGTTCATGCTCAGCGGATGGTTCTGGCTGTGCGTGCCGATGGTGTGACCGGCGGCGGCGAGCTTGCGCACGCCTTCGGGATCGGCCTTCGCCTGGCGCCCGATGGTGAAGAACGTCGCCTTGACGCACTGGTCGGCGAGGATCTTCAGCACCTGGTTGCTGTATTTCGGCACGGGGCCGTCGTCGAAAGTGATGACCACCTCATGATCCCTGAGAGGCAGCGTCTCCTTGTACTGCATCGCGCCGAGGCGCGGATGCTCGCGCGGATCGACGACCAGGGTGCGCGAGGTGCCGAGCGCGTTGGGATTGCCGGGGCAGTCGGCTGCCGACGCGGCCGATCCCGCACTCAAGGCGATTCCGGTAACGCTGCCGAGCAGCACTGCGCGCCATGTTGGCCGTCCAACGCAAGCAGACTTACGATCACGCATCACGCTGCTCGATTCCCTTCACCGGGCCGGGTCCTTCGGCCCGGCTCCTGGATGGTCCATGATAGGTTGCAGCCCTGCTGGCAAGCTCCCACCGAGACATAGCAGGGATGTTGAGCCGTCGCGACATCACATCGTCCTGAGTTCCGGTTTGCCGGTAGCTGTTGCCGGATTGCAATCGGCTGGAATCGCCGACGCTGCGACAGTCAAGCGTAAACGGTGGCGCTGAACGGCGGATTAACCACCACCGTGCGGCTCGGCAGGCGAGGGACTGCCGCTGTGCTGCTCGCCGCTGTGCTGGTCGGTGTGCGGTTCCGCCGCTGTCTCCGACTTCGCCGGCACGATGTGGACCACGCGATAGCCGTGATCCTTCAGGTAGCGCAGGAACGCAGGCAGCATCGCCACGGTGCGCGGCTGCGGATCGTGCAGCAGGATGATGCCCTTGCGCGCCAGGTTCAAACGTTTGACCAGCAGCTTCAACGTCTGCTCCGGCGACATCGCCGTCCAATCGCTCGCCCAGAAGTCGGCGCCGAAGACAGCGATGCCGCGCGACTGCAGCAGGTCCAGCGTCGCCGGCGTCGATTCGAAGTAGGGGAAGCGGAAGAACGGCGTCGAGGGCGTCGTCGTCTCGACACCGTTGAGCGCCTTCTCATCGGCGGCAATGCCGCGATCGATCTCGTCGACGGCCTGTTCCGGCGAGATGTGCGCCAGATGCGCGTGCGTATAGGTGTGATGGCCGACCGTGTGGCCTTCGGCTGCGATCTTCCGCACCAGCTCGGCGCGGCCCGATGCAGGCTGGCCGACCAGGAAGAAGGTCGCGCGCACGCATTCCCTCGCGAGCGCCGCGAGCACCTTGTTGGTCATCGGCGGCGACGGGCCGTCGTCGAAGGTCAGCACCACCTCGCCGTCTTCTAGCGGCAGGGTATCGGGGAAGCTCTTCAGGCCGACGCGGGGATAGTTCTTGGGGTTCACGCTGAGCACGCGCGAGGTGCCGAGCGTGCCCTCGCGTGGACAGGGCGTGGGCTCGGCGCTGGCGCCGTGCATCACCAGCAGCGCGGCCACCACGCCGGCTGCGTTTACCCATCCCGTCATCCACCGCGCCTGAGACATCTTTTCCCGTTGCGCTCGCTGTTGCCGATTATGTAATGCGTGAAAGCACAAATCAGACCATTTGTCTGAATAAGAACTCGTGAGGCACGTCATGAACGACACATTGGACGTTGCCCCTGCCGATGCAACTCTACCCGATCGCGCGGCGATGCGCACCGAATCCGGCGAGATTCGCGCCGAGTTCATCGCGGCGATCACCGCCGCCATTGCGGCCGAGGACGAGGCGTTCCTGCGCGCGGAGGTCGCCGAGCTGCACGAGGCCGATCTCGGCGATCTGATCGCCGCTCTCGCGCCCGAGGACCGCGTCAGGCTGGTCGAGCTGACCGGAACCGATTTCGACTTTTCGGCATTGAACGAGGTCGATGACGCCGTCCGCGAGGAGATCCTCGAGGAGCTGGAGCCCGCCACCGTCGCCGAAGGCGTGCGCGAGCTCGAATCCGACGACGCGGTCGAGCTGCTGGAGAGCCTCGACGAGGAGGACAAGGAGGAGATCCTCGAGCGCCTGCCGCCATCGGAGCGCGACGTTCTCGAGCGCAGCCTCGACTATCCCGAAGGCTCGGCCGGCCGGCGCATGCAGACCGAGTTCATCGCGGTTCCGCCAGCATGGACCGTCGGCGAGGCGATCGACTACATGCGCGAGACGCCGGACCTGCCGGAGCGCTTCTACGAGATCTATGCGGTCGATGAGGCGCGGCACTGGCAGGGCGCGGTCTCGCTCGACGCGCTGCTGCGCGCCCGCCGCCCGGTGCCGCTGGCCGAGCTGATCGATGCGGAGCGCCGCCGCATCACCGTCACCGACGATCTCGCCGAGGTGGCGCGGCTGTTCGGCAAGTACAATCTGGTCGCAGCTCCCGTGGTCGATGCCGACAACCGCGTCGTCGGCGTGATCACGATCGACGACGTCGTCGACGTGATCGAGGAGGAGGCCGACGAGGACTTCAAGGCGCTCGGCGGCGTGTCCGGCGACGAGGAGCTGTCCGACAGCGTCTGGACCATCGCCAAGGGCCGCTTCAACTGGCTGCTGATCAATCTCGCCACCGCATTCCTCGCATCCTCGGTTCTCGGCCTGTTCGAGGGCCAGCTGCAGCAGATGGTGGCGCTCGCGGTGCTCGCGCCGATCGTGGCGAGCCAGGGCGGCAATGCCGCCACCCAGACCATGACGGTTGCGGTGCGGGCGCTGGCGACGCGGGAGCTCGGGCCGAACAATGCGCTGCGCGTGGTGATGCGCGAGGCCACGGTCGGGCTCGTCAACGGCCTCGCCTTCGCGCTCGTCACCGGCATTGCCGCGGTGGCCTGGTTCAAGACGCCAGGCCTCGGCATCGTGATTGGGCTGGCGATGGTCTCCAACCTCGTCGCCGGCGCGCTCGGCGGCATCCTGATCCCGATGGTGCTCGAGCGCGTCCGCGCCGATCCGGCCGTCGCCTCCGGAACCTTCGTCACGACCGTGACCGACGTCGTCGGTTTCTTCTCGTTTCTGGGCATCGCGACGCTCTGGTTCGGCTTGAAATAAGCCCGCCGCCTGAACGACTTATATCGTTAATCCGGCCTTAACGCAGCTCGGCGACACTCCGCATCGAGATGGAGTCGGACCATGCAACAACGCTTGCGGCTGAAGGCGGACGGACGGATCGTGGAGCTGCGCGACGGCGGGGAGTTTCCGCTCGCGCCTGCGACGGCCACGCCGGCAAGCCCCTTGGAGGTGCGCGATCTCCGGCGGCGGGTGCAACTGACGCAGCAGGAGTTCGCCGCCAAGCTCGGCGTGCCCGTCGAGACCATTCGCAACTGGGAGCAGGGCAAGCGCATGCCGCGCGGCCCGGCGCGCGCGCTGCTGACCGTGATCGCCCATGCGCCCGATACCGTGTTTGCGGCCTTAGCTAAGACTTAAGCTAAAAACCGGTCGCGCGTTGGCAACCACCTCTGTGTGCCTACATAATCCTGCACGCGTCTGGAGTGCACGGCCATGCTGACGATCGAGGCCAATGGTGCAAGGATCCCCGCTCTGGGTCTCGGGACCTGGGAATTGCGTGGGCGAACCTGCGCCCGCATCGTCGAGCAGGCGCTGACGCTGGGCTACCGGCACATCGACACCGCCCAGGTTTACGAGAACGAGACCGAGGTCGGCGAAGGCTTGCGCGCCTCGCGCGTCCGCCGCAACGAGGTGTTCCTGACCACCAAGGTGTGGACGACGCATTTCGCCCCGAATGACCTGGAGCGCTCGACCAAGGAGAGCCTGGTCCGGCTGCGGGTCTCCGAGGTCGACCTGTTGCTGCTGCACTGGCCGAATACGCATGTGCCGCTGGCCGAGACGCTTGGCGCGCTGGCGCATGCCAAGACGCTCGGCCTGGCGCGCCATATCGGCGTGTCGAATTTCACGGTCGCGCTGCTCGACGAGGCGATGGCGCTGTCGACGGAGCCGCTGGTGTGCGACCAGGTCGAGTATCATCCCTATCTCGACCAGACCAAGGTCCGCGAGGCCTGCGCGCGGCACGGCATGGCAGTGGTCGCCTACAGCCCGATCGCCAAGGGCAAGATCAAGAACGATCCCACCCTGACGCGGATCGGCCGCGACCATGGCAAGAGCCCGGCGCAGATCTGCCTGCGCTGGCTGGTGCAGCAGAATGTCGTGGCGATCCCGCGGACCTCGAAGATCGAACGGCTGTCCGAGAACCTCGAATTGTTCGATTTCGAGCTCTCCGAGCAGGAGATGGCGGACATCTTCGCGATGGGCAGCCCGGAAGGGCGGATGACCAACTTCGCCTTCGCGCCCAAATGGGATTGAGGGCGCAGCCTTCGGGTTTATGCTACAGCCCGACATGACGGGGAGGGCGGCCGGCGGGCCGCGCGGCCGGTGGCGCCGCATACCCTGTCGATGATCGGAGCGAATGCGCACGCATCCGCTCATGCGCGGGCGACGTGAAGCAACATGGAACGTTGGCAGTTCATCCGTTGGGGCATCGCCGCGTCCGTGCTCGCGCATGTCCTGCTGGTCGGCGGGGTCGTGGTCTCGACCTCGGTCAGGCCTTACGACCTGCCTCGGAGCGACGAGGTCGCGGTCGACATCGTCGATGCCGACGAGCAGAAGAAGGCGCCGGAGCCCGTCGCCACGCCGTCGCCATCACCGACGCCCGAGCTGACCCTGCCACAGCCGGCTCCCAGCGCCTCGCCGGCGGCCGCCGCGCCACCTCCGGCGCCGCAGCCCGCGCAGACGCCGCAGCAGGAGGCCAAGGAGCCGCAAAAGCCGCCGCAGCCCTCAGCGTCGCCGTCGCCGAAAGCCCCGGCGAAGATGGCGGCCAAGTCGGAAGCAAAGCCGGAGGCCAAATCAGATCCGAAGCCGGCTGCCAAGGCGGCGCCGCCTGCATCCGCACCGCGCTACGTGCAACCCGAGCCGGATCTCACGGTGAAATACGGCGTGATGCTCGGTCTGCCGCCGCCCCTGTCGCCCATGTCGCCGCTGCCCGCGGCGAACGCTCCCGAGGACGGTCAGGACACCGGAGCGTTGGCAACGACGAATCTCGCGGCCAATCTGGAGGCGGCGCTCCGTCAGCGGGTCAGGAGCTGCGCGCATCTCGCGGCATCGATGTCGCCCAATGATCGTGTCCTGGTGAGGTTGCGCTTCGCGATGACCCCCGACGGCAGGCTGGCCACGGAGCCGGAGGTGAGGGAGGTCATTGCGCCGCTGAAGGCTGCGCAGCTCAAGGAGAGCGCAGTCCAGGCGCTGAACGCCTGCCAGCCTTACACGATGCTGCCGCCCGATCGATACGACGAGTGGAAGGTGATCGAGATGTCGTTCACGCCGCAGGATTTCAGCCGCTGATCGCGCGCCCGATCAGACCCCTCCGCGCTCGGATGACGAGCTCGCAGGACGTCGCTCGACGCAACCGTCGATCATCCTGTATGCGTGCCGGACGGCGAGGCTTGAACACGGAGACGGTGCGACATGACCCTGAAGCTGGTGATCGGCAACAAGAACTATTCCTCGTGGTCGATGCGGCCGTGGCTGGCGCTGCGCGGCGCCGACATCGCCTTCGAGGAGATCGTGATCCCGCTCTACACCGATGACCCCGCCGACAAGGCCCGCATCGTCGCGCATTCGCCGGCCGGCAAGGTGCCGATCCTGATCGACGGCGCGGTCACCGTGTGGGATTCACTGGCGATCATCGAATATCTCGCCGAGCGCTTTCCCGAGGCCGGACTGTGGCCGGCCGATGCGGCCGCGCGCGCGCATGCGCGATCCGTCTCTGCCGAGATGCATTCCGGCTTCCAGGCGTTGCGCAGCGAGTGTCCGATGAACCTGCACCGCCCGGTGCGAGCGGTGGAGCTCTCCGCCGACGCCAAGGCCAACATTGCGCGCATCGAGGACATCTGGCGCGACTGCCGGGGCCGTTACGGCGCCGGAGGCCCGTTCCTGTTCGGCCGCTTCAGCGGAGCCGATGCCATGTACGCCCCAGTGGTGACCCGGTTCCAGACCTTCGCGGTTCCGGTCGCGGCGGACACCAGGGCCTATATGGAGACCATGATGGCGATGCCGGCCTTCGCGGCCTGGGTGAAGGACGGGCTGGCGGAGAACTGGATCATCGACCGGGTCGAGAAGGTCTGACCCGCTGTTAGTCCAGGAGTACCGTTTAACGCGCCATCCCGTTGAAGAAACTCGCAATATCAGCGTTTGCCATGTTGCGACGCCGCTGGCCAGGGCCGGCGGCGTCGTGCTATAGAGCGCTATCTATAAAGACACGCCGGCCCGGGCAGCGGGACCTAAGGGCTCTTGCCGGCATGCGAGCAGGAGAGGGCGTTGAAACACAAGTTCCCCATCGGATCGACAGTCTATTTTACCGCGAGCAATGTCTCGCGACCGGCGGCCAGCGGTACCTACGAGATCATCCGGCAGCTTCCGACGGAAGGGGATGATTGCCAGTACCGGATCAAAAGCTCGACGGAAGCCTTTGAGCGGGTTGCAAGAGAGAGCCAATTGGCCTTGTCTTGAGGCTCGATCCGAGGACGTCAGGCCGCGCGCGTCGGCGGACGCGGGCGACAATCTAGGGAGGAGAGACCCGGCAGATGTCACGGGGCTGAAAGCCGCGGCCCGAAGCTCTTACGAAGACTGCGCAATCCCTCTGGGGATAGCGGGTAGCTCCACACCATCCGGCGCCCACCGGCGCATGGAATCGCCTTATTATCGGGGGTGGGGCCGCGACGGATTTGGGTGATCGTTTGAATTTGGTGATCGTTTCACGGCCGTCCCATGTCGGGGCGCCATCGGGGCCGTTTTGGTTGGCCCGCGTCAGGAATCAGCGCGCATGAATTCGACGGTGAACTCGTCCTGGCCCGCGTCATTCGACCAGCTCCTGAACTCGCCGTCGTTCCCGATGTGGCTCACGGTGGCCGCGGCAGGCTTCTTCGCGCTGATCGTCCTGGTCACGCTGCTGCGCGCCGAGAAGTCGGTCGCCAACGGCGCGCTGACGGTGATCACGCTGCTGGCCGTCGGCATCGCCGTCGCCTCGATGATGCGCAGCCAGGATCCGTCGCAGCGGGCCGGCAATGGCGATCCCGCGACCACGGCCTCGGTCGGCCTGTCGTCGCCCGCCTTGGCCTGCGTCGATGATCTCGCCGGCGATCTCGTGCTGTCGAACTGCGAGAAGAGCCTGTTCGGCTCGGCGGACATGACGGCTGCCGCCGTGAGCTATGCCGCGGGCATGCTGAGCCGGCTGTCGCAGGTCGGCGACCTCGCCAACGCCAACAAGGTGATGACGGCCGAATTGCTGGCGCTGCGGCGGGCGGTGGAGCGCGATCGCTACGGGCTGATGGCCTATGTGCTGCTGACGCGGGATCGCTGCACGCCAAACGACTGCGTCATGTTCCGCACCGTCGGCGACCGCCAGCAGTTGGTCAACAACATGGAGGGGCGGACCTATGAGGGACTTGTGACGCGCTACGCCTCGCAATGGAACGCGCAGCCGGCGGCGCCGGGACAGCCGGTGGTGGGGACGTTCGCCGGCCTCGCCCCGTCGACCCCGACCGGCAAGCCGACCAATGCGGAGTTTCCGAGCTCGGCCAACACCCCGCCGGTCAGCATCATGAATCCGGAGCCGACGGCCTCGACGCGCTCGGCTGCGCCCGCGGCGGCGCCGAAGCCGCAGCCGCCGACCCAGCTCGCACCGCCTCCGGCCGCGCCGCCGAGCGTCGCCGCCAGCCATGCCCAGGCGCCTCCGGCCGCCAAGAAGGCCGCGCCGAAGCCGAAGCCCGCAGCGGCCGCGCCGCAGGCCGCGCCTGACGCCGCCGAGCCGGCCGCCAAGGAAGAATAGAGCCTGTCGATCGAACCGCCATCATGCCCCTGCATCTGATCAAGCTGGCCGTCGGCTGCGAGTCGGTCAAAGAGCTCAAGGACTGGATCGCCGAGCGCATGCTCGCGGCCAAGAAGAAGGGCCTGCCGCAGCAGCACGTCCACGTCACGCGTATGACGCCGAAGCGGGTCGAGGACATCCTCGACGGCGGCTCGCTGTACTGGGTGATTCGCGGCGAGGTCGCCGCGCGCGAGAAGATCACAGGGATCGAGCCGTTTCGCGACGGCGACGGCATCGGCCGCTGCCGCATCATCATGCAGCCGAAGGTGATCGCGGTGTCGCCCCGGCCGATGCGGCCGTTCCAGGGCTGGCGCTATCTGACACCAGAGGACGCCCCCGCCGATCTCGGCAAAGCCAGCGCCGCCGGCGTCGAAGCCATGCCCGAGCCGCTGCGGCGCGAGCTGCGGGATTTGGGGCTGTTGTAGGGGCCGGGGTTCCGAGCCATCGCGTGGGCGCCGCGCCACGCGCTAGTCCGCTTCGACCCAGGGCAGAGCATCATCCGCGGCGCCAGTTGCTGTGCCCTCTCCCCTTGCGGGAGAGGGCATGTAGGACAGTGCCACAAGTTCGCTTGGGTGAGGGGTATCTCTCCACGAACGCGACGCGTGGATAGATACCCCTCACCCGAGCGAGCCCGCCGAGATGCCGTACATGCCCTCTCCCGCAAGGGGAGAGGGCGCAGTCATTGGCACCGCGCGGAGGGTGTCAGCCGAGTGGTGCTGGTTCGGACGCCGTGACGCTTTCTCTCACGAGTCTCACACCGCGATGTTGTCGATCAGTCGCGTGGTTCCGAGCTTGGCTGCCACCAGAACCCGCTTTGGTCCCGTCTCCTTCGCGCCGATCGGCGCCAAGGTGTCGGCGTGGCGGACCTCGAGATAGTCCAGGGCGAAGCCGGCTTCGGTGATTGTCGCAGCGCCGTCACGAACCGCCTGCTCCATGTCGTCGCCGGCGCGAAGCCGTGTCGCGGTCTGCTTCAGCACCCGGTGCAGCGTCGGGGCAACATTGCGCTCGTCTGCACTGAGATAGACATTGCGCGAGGACATCGCGAGCCCGTCGCGTTCGCGCACCGTACGTGATCCGACCACGCGGACGCCGAGATCGAGGTCGCGCGCCATCTGCGACACGACGCGGAGCTGCTGATAGTCCTTCTCGCCGAACACAGCGACGTCGGGCCGGCACTGCGTGAACAGCTTCGCCACCACGGTCGCAACGCCGCCGAAGAAGTGCGGACGGAAGCGGTCCTCCAAGCCCGCGATGGCCGCGCCTTCGGGAACGATCCGCGTCGCGAAGCCGTCCGGATACATGGCCTTCGCGTCGGGGTGCCAGATCAGATCGACGCGCTCGGCCGCGAGCTTTGCAACATCCTCCTTCCAGGTACGCGGGTACGAGCCAAAATCCTCTGTCGGAGCGAACTGAGTCGGGTTGACGAAGATCGACACGACGACCTTGTCGGCGCGCCGCTGCGCCAGGCGGACGAGCGACATGTGGCCGTGGTGCAAGGCGCCCATCGTCGGCACCAGCGCGATGCTGGCTTTTCGCGTGCGCAAGCTGTCGAGCTCGCGGCGGAGGACGGAGAGGGTGCGGGCGACGCGCGGCGGTCGTGACATTTTTGCTCGATCTCACAGCGAAAAAACGCAGTTTTCCTGTTCGGCCTTGACGCTTCTGCGACCGCCTTTAACAAGGAGGCGGCAAGCCGCTCAGCTTACTTGAATACGTCTGTTAGCACGTCTGCGCATCACATGCGGAGTTGGTAAACGCTGACGTCAAGTAGTAGCGGAGGATGCGACCCCCCGTGGATTCACGATGATGCTGCATTTCACTTGACCACAGACGAGCGTGACTCGAAGATGATCGTAAGGGGTCGAAAACATGCTGGTGCAGACTAGCCAAGGACAATCGGGCTCGGCCCACGTGGTTGTGCTTGGAAACGAGAAGGGCGGGTCGGGCAAGTCGACCACCGCCCTGCACATTGCCGTGGCACTTCTGAAGGCGGGCCAGCGCGTCGCCACCATCGATCTGGATTGCCGCCAGCAGAGCTTCACCCACTACATCAACAACCGCAGCGCCTGGGCGCGCCGGACCGGCCTGCGCCTGGAGCTGCCGACCCATTACTGCATCAAGCTCGGCCAGACGCTGCAGATCGACGAGAACGAGAACACCGAATTCCAGCAGTTCATGGAGGCGGTGACCGCGGTCGAACATGCGTTCGATTTCATCGTCATCGATACGCCGGGCAATGACAGCTATCTGATGCGCCTGGCGCATTCGATGGCCGACACGCTGGTCACCCCGATCAACGACAGCTTCCTCGATTTCGACGTGCTGGGAACCGTGGATCCCGCGACCTATGCCGTCACCGGCGAGAGCCACTATGCCGAGATGGTGCGCGACGTCAGGCGCAAGCGCCGCCAGGTCGACGGCGCGATGACCGACTGGATCGTGGTGCGCAACCGCCTGTCCATGCTGGGCTCGCGCAACAAGCAACTGGTCGCCGAGGGCCTGAAGGACCTGTCGCTGCGGCTCGGCTTCCGCGCCATCGACGGCTTTGCCGAGCGCGTCGTCTATCGCGAGTTCTTCCCGCGCGGCCTGACCGCGCTCGATGACATCGACGAGGCGACGCTCGGCACGCGGCCCAATCTCGGCCATGTCACGGCGCGGGAGGAGGTCACCAGCCTGCTGCGCCAGCTCAAGCTGCCGCTCGACGAGCGCGGCCGCCGCCGCGCCGCCAACCGGGCCGAATGGTTCGCCCAGGTCGACAAGCCGCTGGACCTGCACGACATCATCAGCGCCTGAGCCTCATCGCGCTCCCGGACTAAGTCCCTGCTACATGCTGATGACGATGGCGACGCGACCCCTGCCGGGGCGGGTCGGCCTGAGACATTGTGCGCCTTGAACGCGTCCCCACGCCTTCGCTACCAATTGGATCCATGGCAAGCTCGGGCAGGGCTCTCGGCCATGGCCGGCGGTTTTTTGCTCGAATTGTCTCAGGTCAACGCCGGAGCGCCATTTTTCGCTAGATTACCGTCAAATTCGCGACTGATTTGAACCTGACGTTCAGGGTTCACGTCACAAAGGGAGCGGAGGCGGGCGCTCATGTTGCACAGCAACTAGGTGCGCCGCACAACGAACGGGCGATGGATACACAACATTTAGCCTTCCTGTCACAGCATCGTAACATATACTGAACAGAACGGGTCACGAGAGTCTTACAGGTTTTTGACTACCTGCGATTGTAGCTCCCGAGGGACGAACATGAAGCGTGGAATAACCGTCCTGTTGTCCGTCAGCGTGTTGGCGGCCGTCGGCTACTTCACCGCCAGCAAATGGGCGATCCGCCACGAGACCATCCGGTTCTATGATGCCTCGCGCGGCAACCGCCTCGTCGAGGTCGCCGTCGCCATCCGTCGCGACAAGGAGATGCAGGCCGAGGCCGGCATGATCAAGCTGCCGGTCGCGATCCTCAACCACGGCAATACCGTCAAGTTCACCGAGTATTCGTTCGTCGCCAACGTGTTCGCCGCGCGCGGCTACATGGCAGTCAGCATCCAGCACGACCTGCCGACCGACCCCCCGATGGTGACCAAGGTCGGCGAGCCCTATGTCGGCCGCCTGCCGCAGATCCAGCGCGGCGTCGCCAACATCCGCTTCGCCGTCGAGCAGATGCGCCAGATCCAGCCGAATGCCGATTACGACCACCTGACGATGGTCGGCCATTCCATGGGCGGCGACATCTCGATGTATTTCGCCAAGCAGTACCCGGACGATGTCCGCAAGGTCGTCACGCTCGACAATCTGCGCGTTCCGTTCGTGACCGACGGCAAGTTCAAGATCCTGTCCTTCCGCTCCAAGGATCCGCAGTTCAAGACCGACCCTGGCGTGATCCCGGATAACGAGATCTGCGAGCAGACCGGCATCACGGTGGTGAACACGGACTTCCAGCACAACGACATGCGCGACACCGGCCCCGACGAGGCGAAGTCGTCGATCCAGGCCATGCTGGACAAGTTCCTGGCCGATAGCGACAGCTCCAGCGACATCGGCCCGGTCAAGACCAAGGCGCCGCTGCTCGACCCCGGTCCTGTCGCGCCCTATGCGCCGGTTGGCAAGACGGCAAGCCCGGCGAAGGCGCTGACCCACTGATACCCGGACGGATCTCCCGATCCCGCATCTGCTGACGCCTCACGCGCGCGTTGGTGGTACTGACGCTCATTGCAGCCCCGGCTTGGCCCGCCCACATCATGCTCATCCCGAGCAGGTGTGTGCATGGTCGACAGCCCCTCCCGATCCCGTTCCGGTCCCGTCTCCGCATCTGGCGCCAGCACGAGCGGCCAGCGGTTGCCAGAGGCAGAGCGTTCGACGGCCGACGCCATTGCGGCCTTCGTCACGCAGGCGAAGGCCATGGCGCCGACCGTGCAGGGGACGCGGGGGCGGCTGGTGTTTGCCCTCGACGCGACCTTGAGCCGCCAGCCGACCTGGGACATGGCCTGCGCGCTCCAGGCCGACATGTTTCGGGAGGCCGCCGCGCTGGGCAGCCTGGATATCAGGCTGGTCTACTATCGCGGCTTCAACGAATGCCGCGCCACCGGCTGGATCTCCGACAGCGCCGAGCTGGCGCACCTGATGGGCAAGATCGATTGCCGGGGCGGCAAGACCCAGATCAGCAAGGTCCTCGCCGAGGCACGCCGCCATGCGATCTCCGCCGGCATCCGCGCGGTCGTCTTCGTCGGTGACGCCATGGAGGAGGGCGTCGACGAGCTCTGCGCAAAGGCCGGCGAGCTTGGGCTGTTGAAGGTCCCGCTGTTCCTGTTCCAGGAAGGCAACGATCCGGCAGCCGAGCGAGCGTTTCGCGAGATGGCGCGGCTGTCCGGCGGGGCGTGGTGCCGCTTCGATCCGGGCGCCGCGGCGCAGCTCCGCGAGCTCCTGCGCGCGGCGGCGGCCTATGCCGCCGGCGGCCGGGAGGCGCTGTTGCGGCTCGCAGCGTCCGAAGGCGGCGCGGCGCGTCTGCTCGGCCAGATGAAATGAGGCTTGCGCGGGTCCTGATCTCGGGGCTCGCAGACACAGCGCCGTGGCGATCATGCATTTCGTCCCGACAGGCTCTATATTCTGCCCATGACCCTCATCGCTGGCGCCGTTGCCGTCATCACCCTGTATCTTCTGCTGCAGATGTTCCGGGCCGCGAACCCGGCGGTGCTGGCGCGCGCCATCAAGATGGCCGGCGGTGTCGGCTGTCTCGCCATCGCCGCCTTCACCGGCCTTCGCGGCGAGCTGGTGGTCGCCATTCCGATCGGCCTTTTCGGGGCGGGGCTGCTCGGCTGGTCGCCGGGCGGCCTCGGGAATGTCGGCGGCATGTTCGGGAGCGGCATGTTCGGGATCGGCGGAGCGCGCTCGTCAGGTCAGAACTCGCGGGTGCGCTCGCCATTCATCGAGATGCTGCTCGACCACGACAGCGGCCAGGTGCAGGGCCGCTTCGTCGCCGGGCCGCATGCCGGGCGTTCGCTCGATCAGTTCGATCTGCCGCAGCTTGCGGCGATGATGCCAAGCCTCGACGCCGACAGTGTCGCGCTACTTGAAACTTATCTGGACCGCCGGTTTCCCGCCTGGCGTCAGCACGCGCAAGGCGATGCGGCAGGGGGGCAGCGCCGCGCGGCGTCGAGCTCCAAAATGACGGAAGAGGAGGCCTATCAGATCCTTGGCCTGAAGCCGGGCGCGGGGCGTGACGAGATCGGGCGTGCCCACCGTGCGCTCATGAAGAAACTGCATCCCGACCAAGGGGGGTCGACGTATCTCGCCGCCCGGGTAAACGAGGCCAAGGACACTCTGCTTCGTACGCATCACGGCTAACTCCGGCAACGCCACCAACGCCACAGATCGAAACGGCTTCCATCACAGTCACGTCGACATCAGCGGCTCTCGGCTCTGTCAGGCGCGATCGTTCGACATGGTGAAGAAGTACTAGCGGCAATTCCTTGACGAGTGGTTTGCGCGGGCGCGCTCGCCGCCGGGTCGCGCGCGCACAACGAAAAAGGCCCGCGCGTGTGTCGCGCGGGCCTCATGGCAGTGATTGTCGCTGCGTTAGTTGTGCACGGTCATGCAGGAGATATCGGCGCGCTTCAGCTTCTTGCACACCGCTTCGGCCTGATCGCGGTCCAGACCGGCGAAGCGGGCGCGGATCAGCGTCTTGTCGCCCTTCGAGACCGTCTCGGTGAACGGATCGGCCTTACTCAGCAGGCCCTGCGCGGAACTGCGCGCAGCCTCGATGCGCTTCTGCGCCTCGGCCTCGCTGTCGAGCGCGCCGACCTGGATGATCCAGCCGCTGCGCGTCACGGCGGCGCGCACAGATGTTTCCGCGGCGGGGCTGGCGGAAGCCACCTGGACGGGTGGCGGTGCCGGCTGAGCCGCGGGCGCCGCATAGGCCATCGCCTGAGAGGAGGCGGGCGGCAGGCTGGACGCCGGGAGCACGCCGAGGATGCCATTGCCGGTGCCATGGCCCGGCGGCTGGGGCGGCATCTCGGGGCGGGCGACTTCTGCGCGGGCGATCGGCGGCGCCGGCTCGATCGCCTCGATGCGCTGCGCGATCGGGGCGGGCGGCGGCGCAACCGGCTGCGGAGCGGCCGTGGCGAGCTTGACGGCGCCGGCCTTGACCTGAACCGTCCTGACCTTGACCGGCTTCATCGGCTCGGTCGAGCCGGGGACCAGCGAGATCGGTTGATTCTGGATGACGCCCGATGTCATCGGCGCGGGCTCGACCTTGGCCTCCTTCGGTGCCGCCGGCGGCAGCGCCGCGGTCGCTTCAGAGAGGGTCGCCATCAGCTTCGCGGCGCGGCTCGGGGCCGGCGTTTCCGGCGCGGCCGAGGCGAGTTGCACCGTGCTCTGGTCGTCGCCGGCGTCGGAATTGCCGCGCTCGCTGATCGCCGCCACAGTGCGCTTGGTCGCGCCCTTCTCGAGGTTCTCGGCCAGCAAATTGCGCATGATCGCGTCGCGCGAGCCGCCGCTGCGGCCGCCCATCACGACGCCGACCAGATGGCGGTTGCCTCGGCGGAGCGAGGTGACGATGTTGAAGCCGGAGGCGCGGGTGTAGCCGGTCTTGATGCCGTCGATGCCCTCCACGCTGCCGAGCAGGTGATTGTGGTTGCGGATCGACTGGCCGCGATAATTGAAGACCTCGGTCGAGAAGTAGCGATAGTAGCGCGGGAAGCGATCCTGGATGGCGCGGCCGAGGATCGACTGGTCGCGCGCCGTCGTGATCTGCTCGTCGGCCGGCAGGCCGGAGGCGTTGACATAGGTGGTGCGGCTCATGCCGAGCGAGCGCGCCTTGCGCGTCATCATCTTGGCGAAATCGTCCTCGTCGCCGCCGATCGCCTCGGCAATCACGACCGCAGCGTCGTTGGCGGAGCGCGTCACCAGGCCCTTGATCGCGTCCTCGACGCGAATGGACTGGCCGGGACGCAGGCCGAGCTTGGTCGGCGACTGCTCGGAGGCATGCTCGGACACCGGCAGCTCGGTGTCGAGCTTCATCTTGCCGGACTCGAGGCGCTCGAACAGCAGATAGAGTGTCATGATCTTGGTGAGCGAGGCGGGGTGCCGCAGCGCGTCCGGGTTGGTCGCGGTCAGGGTCGTTCCCGAATTGCCGTCGACGACGATCGAGGCGAAGGCCGGGCTGTAGCTGCCCTCGTCATTGTGCGGAGAGTGACGCGCGTGGTGGTGCCGATGACGCCGGCGCGCTTCTGCGCTGTCGACCGTGACGACTGCCGCCACCGTGAGGGTGAGCAGCCCATAGACGCCAACCCGCAGCAGGCGCGAGGAAGCCAAGTTTTTCCGAAGCATGAAATCCCCGTCCAATTTCTGACGTGATCACCGGGAGTTGAGGCGAAATTGTGCCAAAACCGCCCCGTGATCTTTGCCTGTCGGACCTCCAGTTTGCGCCTCGACGCGGTGATGCATCGAAAGGCCCCAACTGAGGTTTTGTTAAGACGCTGTTTTAGAACAGCTTTACGGTTCGGCCGACATTGGCCGGGACCACAGGAGAGGTTAGGACGGCCGAGTTGCCAAAGGATTAAAGAAACCTTGCGCCGATACCTGTGATTTCGGTCGAACTGGTCCGACTTGAAGCGGTCTGAGGCATTATCAGACTTTGGCGCGCCCTAATGCCCCCGATGGTGCATTGCACAAGATTATTGCTTCTTATTGTGCGGTGCACTATGTTGGGACCGCGTCAGGGAGCCGGGGCTTCCCTGAGGGTGATAAGTCAGGGAAAGGAATGCCATATGTTTAAGGTTGAAGACTTCCAGAACTACGGCAAGGAGCAGTTCGAGACCGTTGTGAATTCCGCGACGACCGTGCAGAACGGCCTCCATGCGATCGCCACCGCCTATGGCGACTACACCAAGAAATCCTTCGAGGACACCAAGTCGTTCGTCGAGAAGCTCTCCGGCGTGAAGTCGCTGGACAAGGTGCTCGAGGTCCAGACTGAGTACGCCAAATCCGCCTACGAGACCTTCGTCGCCGATTCGCAAAAGATCGCCGGCCTGTATTCCGATCTCGCCAAGCAGGCGTTCAAGCCGCTCGAAGGCCTTGCCGCCAAGTTCACCCCGCCGGCCGCGCATTGATCGCGGTCACCGCGAGGTGACAGTCGAAAGCCCGGCTCGCGCCGGGCTTTTTTGTTGGCCGAGACGATCGGTGGTGCGAGTGCCGTACTCTATTTGGCGACGCGCAGCTTCGACAGCGCGGTTCCGATCGAGTTGAAGGTGGTCACGATCTGGCTGGAGCTGGTCAGCATGTAGAACTTGTCGGGGCTGCTGGCGCAGTTTTGCAGCACGGTCGAGGTCGGATCGGCCGGCGACGAGGTGTTCACCTGGATGGTGTAGATCGTGTACATCGGATTGCCCTTGGCATCCTTGGTGTTCTTCAGGTTCGAGCACAGCAGCGCCTGGCGCGCGTCGATCGGGTTGCCTGAGGCCTGGCTCGAGCCATTGCCGTATTCCGGCCAGCGATCTTCCGTGTTGAGGCCGTCCGACAGCAGGATGATGACGCGATTATAGGTCGTGCTCGCGGCTTCCGCCGGCGCGCCCAGCACGCCGTTTGGGATCAGCGACTGCACGGCCCAGGCGAGGCCGATGGCCTGGTTGGTGCCGCCGGTCGGCTGCATCGCGTTGACCGCGCTCTTCAGCGAGTTCCAATTGTAGCTGAGCGGAACGATCGGCGCGAGCTTGGTGGAGGCGCTGCTGCTGCAATATTGGGTGTTGTTCTCCATGTGCTGGTTGGCCGGGAATAGCGTGGTCACGTCCGACGTCGAGGGCGAGACGGCATTCGCGTCGTTGGGCTGGGTGCGGTCGGCGACGCAGCCCGTCCAGGTGCTCTTGGCGTTGGCGACCCATGTCTTGGTGTAGGTGTTCACCTTGCATATGTAACCGCTGGTGCCTGACGTGCCCGTGCAGGTGCAGCTTTCATTGGCGCCGTTACTGCACTTGCAACTCGAGCCGGTGCAATAGGTGACCACGGTCGAGGTCTTGGTCGTCGTCCAGCACCCGTTGTAATAGCTGTGCGACGCTGAATCGTAGCCCGGGCAGATCTGGCCCGCATTGGCGTCGCCCGTCTTCGGGATGGTCGAGACGCTGGCGCTGCCCGTGGTTGGGCCGCTGACGCAGCCGAAATAGGAGAAGCCGTTGCTCGACTTGAACGGGCAGGAGGATCCCGGCCCGACCATGTCCCACTGCGCCTGGGTGAAGTTGCTGTTGGGGATTGCGGCCTGATAGGAGCCGTTATTGGGCTGAACGGTGGGTGGATTTTGCCAGTCGGTCCAATCGAGCCAGTTCTGCGAGTAGTTGCTCTCACCGACGTTGACGACCTTGGCGAAGGGAACGACCGAGATGTAGACGTCGCCCGGGGCCTTGGCCAGCGCGCTGAGCTGGTCGATCAGCCCGCCGCTGCCGGCGACCGCGTTCTGCAGGGCGGTCATCTTGTTGCTGGAGGCCATCGATCCGGTGTTGTCGAGCGCCAGTGCGACGCGCATCTTCACGTCGCCCCAGGTCGTCGTCGCCTTGGTGCTGAAGTCCATGGTCGGGAAGCCGGCGAGCTTCATGAACTGGGTGACGATCTGGCCGGAGGCGGTCAGCTGGATGTTGGACGCCGTGGTGGTGGTCGCGGCGGTATAGCTCACGTTCACCGAGATGCCCTTAGCGTCCGCGCTGGTGTACAGCGCCTTGAAATAGGCCGATGCCTTCGTTGCAATGTCGGCCGAGCTGATCGTTCCCTGGGCCAGGTCGCGCGACAGCATCAGCGCGGTCGAATCCAGCGCCGCCTGCATCGACGATCTCGCGGCGTTGACCCGGCTGTAGTCGATGCCCGCGCCGACGAAGGCCAGGATCGGCAGCAGCGCGATCGCGAACGTTACGGCAATATTGCCGCTGCTGTCGCGGACGAAGCGTCGCACGGTCTTGCGGCAGAAGCGGACGAGGGTCTCAGCAGTCATGTCGCTCACCAATGATGATTTTTCGCGGGCCATTTCGGCGCCGCTTCGTCAAGGGTGGGTAAATCGAAAGCTCGAAAAACCGAGCCAATACCGCAGTATGGCTGTCGAACCGGTGGCGGCGCCGGTTCCCTGTCAATGCCCGGTGAATGGGCTTTGTAAAATGCGACCGGTTTGTTTAACCTCCGGCCTCATCGCCGGGGCAGGGAATCGGTCCTGCCGGAGCGTCCGTCCATTGCTCGGATGCGCTTGCGGCAAACCGGCCGCTGACCCATATTCCTGGTGTCGGTCCGACCGGACCGGTCGGCTGGGACAGGCGATCTGGAACGCAGGACCGGGTGGCGGAAGCGGCCCGGGAGGGGACAGTGCGAGAAACCCTTTTTTGGGAGCCTCGCAGCATTATCTAACGCGTGCAAGATGTCGCAGCCAAATTCCAGATTTAACCGATCCGCGCCCAGGATGAGCAATAACGACAACAAGTCCGGTGGCACCGGTGGCCCGGTCACGTCCGTGATCACCAAGGTCAAGCCGAAGACCAAGCGCCCGAATCTCTATCGCGTCCTGATCCTCAACGACGATTACACGCCGATGGAGTTCGTGGTTCACGTCCTGGAGAAGTTCTTCAACAAGGACGTCGAGGCGGCGACCAAGATCATGCTCCACGTGCATCATCACGGCATCGGGGAGTGCGGCGTTTTCACGTACGAGATCGCCGAGACCAAGGTGACCCAGGTGATGGACTTCGCCCGCAAGCACCAGCACCCGCTGCAGTGTGTGATGGAGAAGAAATAACGCGGCGCTCTCGCGCGCCACGAAACGGGCAGGGCGCACGCTCGCCGGGGTCTGCATGACGGAACATGCCCGAAAAGGGGCGCCGATGCGCCCGGGGAATTACGGCCGCCGCCTCACCTTCGCCGGCGGTTCGACGGACAGGTGCCGTTCGGTTGTCGCAGCCGGATTTGCCTCAATCGGAACGGGTTTTGCATTGACGATCCGGTGAACCCGTAATCGAGACGCTCGGCCGGTCTTTTGTCGCACTCGGTTATAACTATATTTGACAAAGGTTGTTGTTGCCTGACCGGGCGGCGGCGATCATGATGGCAGGGGGCCACAGAGGACGCGCATGCCGACTTTTTCTCAAAGCCTTGAACAATCCCTGCATCGTGCGCTGGCGATTGCCAACGAGCGTCATCATCAATACGCGACATTGGAACATCTCCTTTTGTCCTTGATCGATGACAGCGATGCAGCGGCCGTGATGCGCGCGTGCAGCGTCGACCTCGACAAGCTGCGCGGCAGTCTCGTCAACTATCTCGAAACCGAGTTCGAAAATCTGGTCACGGACGGCAGCGACGACGCCAAGCCGACCGCCGGCTTCCAGCGCGTGATCCAGCGCGCGGTGATTCACGTTCAATCGTCGGGCCGCGAAGAGGTGACCGGCGCCAACGTGCTGATCGCGATCTTCGCCGAGCGCGAAAGCCACGCCGCCTACTTCCTGCAAGAGCAGGACATGACGCGCTACGACGCCGTGAACTACATCAGCCACGGCATCGCCAAGCGCCCTGGTGTTTCCGAAGCGCGCCCGGTTCGCGGCGTCGACGAGGAGACCGAGACCAAGGGCAACGAGGACTCCAAGAAAAAGGGCGAGGCGCTGGAAACCTATTGCGTCAATCTCAATAAGAAGGCCCGCGACGGCAAGATCGATCCGGTGATCGGCCGTAACTCCGAGATCAACCGCGCCATCCAGGTGCTGTGCCGGAGGCAGAAGAACAACCCGCTGTTCGTCGGTGAAGCCGGCGTCGGCAAGACCGCGATCGCCGAAGGTCTCGCCAAGCGCATTGTCGACAGCGATGTGCCCGAGGTGCTGTCGGCCGCGACCGTGTTCTCGCTGGACATGGGCACC
The DNA here is from genome assembly GCF_054063215.1 of Bradyrhizobium sp. USDA 4353. Lineage (NCBI taxonomy): Bacteria > Pseudomonadati > Pseudomonadota > Alphaproteobacteria > Hyphomicrobiales > Nitrobacteraceae > Bradyrhizobium > Bradyrhizobium sp. USDA 4353. The sequence goes on along the minus strand of NZ_JBSSGB010000001.1, from coordinate 6,145,423 downwards.
TTGCTCGCCGGCACGCGCTATCGCGGCGACTTCGAGGAGCGCCTCAAGCAGGTGTTGAAGGAGCTCGAGGCGCATCCGAACGCGATCCTGTTCATCGACGAGATCCACACCGTGATCGGTGCGGGCGCGACGTCGGGTGGGGCGATGGATGCCTCGAACCTGCTCAAGCCGGCGCTGGCCTCGGGCTCGATCCGCTGCATGGGCTCGACGACCTACAAGGAATATCGCCAGCACTTCGAGAAGGACCGCGCGCTGGTGCGCCGGTTCCAGAAGATCGACGTCAACGAGCCGTCGGTGGAAGATGCGATCGCGATCCTGAAGGGCCTCAAGCCGTACTTCGAGGACTATCACCGCCTGAAATACACCAACGAGGCCATCGAGGCCGCGGTGCAGCTGTCGTCGCGCTACATTCACGACCGCAAGCTGCCGGACAAGGCGATCGACGTGATCGACGAATCCGGCGCGGCGCAGATGCTGCTCGCCGAGAACAAGCGCAAGAAGACGATCGGCATCAAGGAGATCGAGACCACGATCGCCACGATGGCGCGGATCCCGCCCAAGAGCGTGTCGAAGGACGATGCCGAGGTGCTCAAGCATCTCGAGCAGACCCTGAAGCGCGTCGTGTTCGGCCAGGACAAGGCGATTGACTCGCTGTCGGCCTCCATCAAGCTGGCGCGGGCCGGCCTGCGCGAGCCGGAGAAGCCGATCGGCTGCTATCTGTTCTCGGGCCCGACCGGCGTCGGCAAGACCGAGGTGGCCAAGCAGTTGGCCGCGACCTTGGGCGTCGAACTCCTGCGCTTCGACATGTCGGAGTACATGGAGCGGCACACCGTGTCGCGTCTGATCGGCGCACCTCCCGGCTATGTCGGCTTCGACCAGGGCGGCCTCCTGACCGATGGCGTCGACCAGCATCCGCATTGCGTGGTGCTGCTGGACGAGATCGAGAAGGCGCATCCGGATCTATACAATGTGCTGCTGCAGATCATGGATCATGGCCGGCTCACCGACCACAACGGCAAGCAGGTCAATTTCCGCAACGTCATCCTGATCATGACGACGAATGCGGGCGCGGCTGATCTGGCCAAGCAGGCGTTCGGCTTCCACCGCTCCAAGCGGGAAGGCGACGACCACGAGGCGATCAACCGGCAGTTCGCGCCGGAATTCCGCAACCGCCTCGATGCCATCGTCTCGTTCGGCCATCTCCCGGTCGACGTGATCGGCATGGTCGTCGAGAAGTTCGTGCTGCAGCTCGAGGTCCAACTGGCCGACCGCGACGTCACGATCGAGCTGTCGGAACCGGCCAAGGCCTGGCTGATCCAGCACGGCTATGACGAGCAGATGGGTGCGCGCCCGATGGGCCGCGTGATCCAGGAGCACATCAAGAAGCCGCTGGCCGACGAGGTGCTGTTCGGCAAGCTGAAGAGCGGCGGTCACGTCCGCGTCGTGCTGGTCAAGGACGAGTCGGGCGTGGACGAGAAGATCGGCTTCGAGTTCGTCGACGGCCCGGTCTCGCCGAAGTCGGAAGTGCCGGCGGCGCGCAAGCGCAAGCCGAAGTCCGGCGGCAACGGCCCGAAGGGCCCGGCGCCGAAGGGGCCGCTGGTCAAGGCGTGAGGCCTGGATCATGTCAGTGATTGAAAAGGCCGGCTTCGCGCCGGCCTTTTTGTGTTTGAGCCTCTCTCCGTCAGGCCTCGGCTGTTGGACGGGAAAGTCTGGTCGAGGCACTTTCCGTCGCAGGCTGTGTCACCAAGTTTCGTAGGCTTCGGTTGTCCAATCAGTCTGGACAAGCGACCCGTCGCTCACGCCGCTGAATTGAGCGGCTTCGCGCGTTCGATCCGCTTGCGGTCACGGGGCGAATGCAAGGCATTCCACAGGTCGCTGCGGCGCTGGATGTTGAGCCAGAACTCTGCGCTGTTGCCGAATACGCGGGAGAGGATGAGGGCTGTGGCGGCGGTGACGTTACGCTTGCCGTTGCAGAGCTCGTTGACATGCTTGCGCTGCACACCCATCGCTGCCGCCAGCGCGGTCTGCGTCAGCCCGAGCGGCTGCATGAACTCCTCGACCAGGATCTCAGCCACCGTCGCCGGCTTGCGTTTGGTCATCAGCATGGGTGCGCTCACTCGTAGCTGTGGTCATCGAGATAGAGATCGGTCGCCTCGCCGCGGCCGCCGTGCCAGCGAAACACCAGTCGCCAGCGCTTGTTGACGCGGATGCAATGGAATCCGTCGAGATGGCCGCGCAGCTTCTCGAAGTGATTGCTCGGCGGTGACCGCAAATCACCGTCGGTGGTGGCATCGTCGATCAACTGGAGCTTCCGGAACAGCCGGTCCTCCAGATCCGCCGGAATCTTCTTTGACCTGACGTCGTCGACGAAGAACCGGTGCAGCCAATCATCCCGAAAGCTCACGATCATCGTGCCGCCCCGTTTGAGGCAGTGTACCACCCCGTGACACACCCCGCAATGCAGCTGCATGTCTGCCGGGGCACGTGACTAAAGGGGGAGTGCACCCGATCCTCAGCCAGGCCGGTGGTTGACGAGCATCTCGTGCTCAGGCCGGCTTGATGAAGAAGTACACTGTGAGCCCGCAGCCGACCGCGATGATGAAGCGGCGCACATAGGCCGGCGGAATGATCTGGCCGAGGCGGGCGCCGACGAAGCCGCCGAGCATGCCCGTGCACATCATGGTCAGCGTCTCCACCCAATGCACGCGGCCGGAGAAGGCGAAGATGAGCGAGGCCATGATGTTCATCAGCGCGGCCAGCCAGATCTTCAGCCCGTTCATGGCGCGGATGTCGCGCATCCCGTAGAACACCAGCGCGGCCAGCATGAGGATGCCGATGCCGCCGCCGAAATAGCCGCCATAGATGGCGATCACGAACTGCACGGCCTGGATGGTCAGCGGCCCGAGCCACGGCTTGCCGTCCTTCGGCGTGAAGCGCATGCCGAAGGCGAACACGGCGGTGGCGAACAGCAGGAGCCACGGGACCAGCCGGCTGAAGGCTGCCGATGGCGTCACCAGCAGCAGCACGGCTCCGAGCGTGCCGCCGACCAGGCTGATGATCGACAGCCGCACGAGGTCGCGGCGCCACGACGCTTCGGTGTCTCGCAGGATGTCACGGGAGGCGAAGGCGCTGACGAACTGACCGGGGCAGAGCGCAACCGTGCTCGACGCATTGGCGTCGATCGCCGGGATGCCGGCGGCGAGCAGAGTTGGGAAGGTCAGGAATGCGCCGCCGCCGGCGAGCGCATTGACGATGCCCGAGCCGAACGCGGCGAGCGCGAGCAAAGCGAGCATGGTCCAGTCCGTCGTCAAATCAGCTACTCGCCCTTCAGCCGCTGGCCGTCATGGATGCGGACATGCTCGGCGCCGCGCGCGCCGGCCGGCGACAGCCGGAGCATGCTGAGGAAGGCGCCGACCAGCGCGAAGCCGACGCCGGTCAGGAGCGACAGCCGCGTACCGCCCGAGGGATCAATCGCCAGGAACATGGCGACCAGCGCCGCGCCCGTGGTCTGGCCGAGCAGCCGCGCGGTGCCGAGCATGCCGCTGGCGCCGCCGGCGCGCTCGCGCGGGGCGGCCGCGATCATGGTGCGGTTGTTCGGGGTCTGGAACAGGCCGAAGCCGCAGCCCGCCAGCGCCATCCGCCACACGACGTCCCATGACGAGGGCTGTTGCGGCAGCAGCCCGAGCGCGCACAGCCCGGCCGCAAAGATGACGAGGCCGATGCCGCCGAGCAGGCCGGCTGGCACGCGCTCCACCAGCCGCCCAGCGATCGGCGCGGTCAGGCCGACCGCGATCGGCCACGGCGTGATCAGGAGGCCCATCTGTACCGGCGAATAGCCGAAATGCGTTTCGAGATAGAACGGGATTGCGACGAAGGCGAGCATCTGGCCGCAGAACGACGAGATCGATGTCGCTATCGACAGCGCGAACACGGGAATGCGCAGCAGGTCGAGCGGCAGCAGCGGCGAGGCCATGTGGGTCTGGCGATAGACCAGCCAGATGCCGGCGATGACGGCGACCACGAACTCGATGGCGCAGGTCACAAGTGCTTCGCCATGGCCGAGGCTGTCGACGGCGGCAATCAGGAAGCCGAAGGTCACCGCACTCAGCGCCGCGCTCTGCCAGTCGAACATGTGCGGCGCGCGGGGCGTCTGCGGCAGGAAGCGGAAGCCGAACACGAAGGTGACGATGCCGAGCGGCACGTTGATCGCGAACAGCCACGGCCAGCTACCGACCGCGAGGATGCCGGCCGCGATCGTCGGGCCCACCGCCGCGGACACCGCGACCACCATCGCATTGATGCCGATGCCGCGGCCGAGCAGCGCTTGCGGATAGGTGAAGCGCACCAGCGCCGAATTCACGCTGAGAATGCCGGCGGCGCCAAAGCCTTGCAGGATACGCGCGAGCGTCAGCAGCAGCAGGTTGTCAGCCAGCGCGCAGAACAACGAGGCAGCGGTGAACAGCACGAGGCCGGCGAGATAGACCCGGCGATAGCCGATGATCTCGCCGAGTGAGGCCAACGGCAGCAGAGAGATCGTGACCGCGAGCTGGTAGCCGTTGACGATCCAGATCGAGAAGGCGGGGCTGGCGTTGAGGTCGCGCGCGATCGTCGGCAGCGCCACATTGGCGATCGCGCCATCGACGACCGCGAGCACGATGCCGAGCGCGATCGTGACGATCGCCCAATTCCGCTGCGGCAGCGGCAGGCCGTCGGCGTGCATCATCGTGCTTGTTGAGGTCATTGCAGGGGCTCCAGCCGCAGCCGGGCCGCGGTTGAGGGACGGGCACGGGCAACTGCGCCGCACAATGCCCGTTCCATGTCGCCGAATGCAGCCCCGGCGTCAGCTTCGCTTGGGTCGGACCTGGATCGCCTTGAGATAATTGACCACGGCCTCGGCCTCGGGCCGATCGAACTGGAAGCTCGGCATGTCCTTGTGGATCGTCGAGAGGCCGGTCTGTAGCCGCTGAGCAAAATCCTCGTCATAGAGCTTGCTGTCACCGAAGGTCCTGAACGGGGGCGCGTCGGGATGCGGGCTGGCGCCGGTGGGACCTATCGCATGGCATTGGCTGCAAAGGCTTTGCAAGAGCGCTTTTCCTCGCTTCTGCTCGCTGTCCAGCGCATGGCTTGGATTGATCATGGTGCACAGCAACACCAAGCCTAATCCTGCTTGCATTCTCATGACGACTCTCAGCCGCTCCCGGCTACCAGCGGCCGGTCGCCTCCCCATAAGCGTAAAGCGCGACCAGGCCAATGGTCACGAGCGTGGATGCGATCAGGACGATCCGGTCCCAGCGCGGCGGATCGTCGTCGTCGCGGTTCAGCGCGAGCAACGTGTACAGGGCCTTCATGGCAAAGCGGCGCATGGCAACATCCTGGCGGCCGCCCCAGGCGCGGACGCGCTGCGGCGAGCTTAGCGCTTCGTCGCGCTGCGCCGCCACTCGCGCGGCGACAGGCCGAACTGCTCGCGGAACACGCGGCCGAAATGCGAGAGATCGTTGAAGCCCCAGGAAAACGCAATCTCGCTGATCTGACGATGCGCCAGCGCCGGCGAGCCGATGTCGCGGTGACATTGCTTCAGGCGCTCGGCCAGCACGTAGCGCTGGAACGACGTCTCTTCATCCGAGAACAGGTCGTTGACGTAGCGGGTGGACAGGCCGAGCTCGCGTGCGGCCTGCTGCAGCGACAGATCGGCATTGGAAAGTCGCGCGCGCACATGCGCCTTGATGCGATAGAGCAGCGCCGCGCGATGGCTGGAGGCGGGCAGGGGCTGCGTGCGAAGCCGCTCGGCCAGGGTCATGGCGACGAGGTCTGCGGCCTGGTCGGCCAGGCGCTCGGCATGCTCGGCTCCGATGTGGTCCGCGCGCTCGCACAGCTTGATGATGAAGTCGTAGGCGAGCGGCTGCAGCGCGCTGTCGGCGCCGAAGGTGATCGCCGTGACGGCCTCGGTCGCGCCGATCCGGCGCTGCAACATCTCGCGCGGCAGCTTGAACACGGTCTGCCGGAACGCGGCGTCGAACTGCAGCTCATAGGGCCGCGTGGTGTCATAGATCGCGAATTCGCCCGGGCGGATCACGGTGTCCCGGCCGTCCTGGGTCACGCCGCCGATCCCCTCGCGCCCGAGCGCGACCAGCACGTAGTCGGCATCTGCCCGGGCGATGCGCTGGGACGTCCGGTGCACGCGCTGCCGGTCGGACGCAACCTCGGAGCAGACCGCCGGCCCCAAGGTCGTGTGCGTGACCGCGCCGCGAAACGCGCTGCCGAGATCGGACGTGCAGTCGAGACCGACATAGACGTCGCAGACGATGTCCTGCCAAAGCGCCAGCCGGCGGTGACCCGGGCTTCCTTCCGTGGTGAACAGGACCGGCATCGCTCCGTCTCCCTCCGCAGCCGTGTTCGCGTGGATCGTCGGAAATGCAGCAAATTCCGGGCCGGCAGGGCATTCCTCAGCGGCCGCAGTCGAGTTTTCGTTCCGCCCAAGACGAGCGCGAATACGGGCCGAGGTCAATACTGCAGGCGAATGCGGCGCCGCGCGCCGCCGATCCGGCAGCAGGGGAGCTCACGCGATGGGACTGGCACATCCGAAATACAAGGTGGCGGTGGTGCAGGCGGCGCCGGCCTGGTTGGACCTGGACGGTTCGATCAAGAAGACGATCGCGCTGATCGAGGAAGCCGCCGACAAGGGCGCCAAGCTGATCGCCTTCCCGGAGGTCTTCATCCCCGGCTACCCCTGGCACATCTGGATGGACTCGCCGGCCTGGTGCATCGGCCGCGGCTTCGTGCAGCGCTATTTCGACAATTCGCTCGCCTATGACAGCCCGCAAGCGGAGGCGCTTCGCACCGCCGTCAGCAAGGCGAAGCTCACGGCCGTGCTCGGCCTTTCCGAGCGCGACGGCGGCAGCCTCTACATCGCGCAATGGCTGATCGGTCCGGATGGCGAGACCATCGCCAAGCGCCGCAAGCTGCGGCCGACCCATGCCGAGCGCACCGTCTATGGCGAGGGCGACGGCAGCGATCTCGCGGTGCATGAGCGTCCCGACATCGGCCGCATCGGCGCGCTGTGCTGCTGGGAGCATCTGCAGCCGCTGTCGAAATATGCGATGTATGCCCAGAACGAGCAGGTGCATGTCGCGGCCTGGCCGAGCTTCTCGCTCTACGACCCGTTCGCGCCGGCGCTCGGCGCCGAGGTCAACAACGCGGCGTCACGGGTCTATGCCGTGGAGGGCTCGTGCTTCGTGCTGGCGCCGTGCGCGACGGTCTCGCAGGCCATGATCGACGAGCTGTGCGACCGGCCCGACAAGCACGCGCTGCTGCATGTCGGCGGCGGCCATGCCGCGATCTTCGGCCCCGACGGCTCGATGCTGGTCGAGAAGCTGCCGCCGGAGCAGGAGGGGCTGCTGATCGCCGAGATCGATCTCGGCATGATCGGCATCGCCAAGAACGCCGCCGATCCGGCAGGGCACTATTCACGGCCGGACGTCACGCGGCTGCTGCTCAACAAGAAGCCGTTCAACCGGGTCGAGGGTTTCGCGCTTCCGGTCGACACCGTTGCGCCGACGGAGACTCAGGCGGCAGGGTGACCGGTTGCCTGCGTAAAGGCGGAGAGCGCGCGTCGGCCCACGCGGACGCGCTGCTGCACCATACCGGCGATATCGGCGAGGAACCGACCCGCAGCCTGTTGCTCCCAGATCAACAACGCGACCGAATCGATCGGGGATCCGAGATATTCAGGCCTAATCTTGTCCGTGATCGCCTCGACAGCTTGCGCTCGCCCTCAGATTGCTTCACGAATTCGTGGGCAAGGGGGGGAATCATGTTGGTTGAGTGGCGTAATCTCAGTCGTCTGGGTGTTCTGCTGGGTGCTCTGTGTCTTGGGGCCTGTGCGTCGAGCTCGGCCGACATCACCGCGACCTATGTGTCTCCCATGATCTTTCAGTCGTATAACTGCCAGCAGCTTGCGATGGAGGCGCAGAGCGTGTCATCGCGTGCGGCCATTCTCTCCGGGGCGCAGGATAAGCAGCGGACCAATGATACGATCGCGACCACCGCTGCCGTCGTGATATTCTGGCCGGCGGCATTTCTCGTTGGAGGCGATAAGCAGACAGCCGCCGAGTTGGCCAACATGAAGGGCCAGATGGTTGCCATCGAGCAGGCGTCGATCGCCAAGAAGTGCAATATTCAATTTCAAAGGCCCGAGCCGAAGCCCGAAGAAAAATAGGCCGTCAGCCGTCCGCGCTCGCTCGCTTCTTCAGGTCTCGTTCCCGCTCAGTTCAACAGCATCAGCTGGAGCTGCCGCGCAGGCCCCGTGCGATCACCTTCTGCGCATCGAACTCGGCGCGCCGGCGCGCGAGCTCCTCGGGCGCGAGCAACGCGGGATTGCTATAGTCGCGCTTCCAGCCGTGATCATCACTCCACTGCAAGGGCGACTGCACGGTCGTCCGTGCAGCCGGTGCGCTCTCGAGAACGTCGAGGGCGAGCTCCAGCGTGAACGCTTGCGACGCCGGGTCGTGCGGCTTGCCGGCGGCATTGCCGAGCGGAAAGTCCGAGAACAGAAAGCGCGGTGCCGCCGCGTGCTCGACAATGTCCTTGGCGCAGCCCATCACGATCGTCGCGATGCCGTTGGCTTCGAGATGCCGCGCGACGAGGCTCACGGTCTGATGGCACACCGGGCAGTTCGGCACCAACACGACAGCGTCGATCTCGTCAGCACGGCAGCGCGCGAGAATCTCCGGCGCATCGGTCTCGATGGTGACGCGCTGGCTGCGGTTGGTGGGCGCGCCCAAGAAGCGCGGCCCGACCGCGCCGATGCGGCCCTCGCCGGCGAGCCGGATCAGCTGCGGCAGCGGAAACCAGGTGTTGGAGTCGGTGGCCGTCGTGTGCGTCCGATCATAGGCGATGTGCGAGATGCGCAGGTCATGCGACGCCGACGTATCCCCGTCATAGACGGAGTAGAACTTGGCGCCGCCATTATAGGGCGCGCCGGGACCCTGATCGCCCTTGGCCGGATCGAAAGGTGCGGCCGTCGTGACGATCGTGACGCGCGACTGCGCGAGCGGCTTGCGCAGCCGCTGGAATGGCGCTGAAGTGTAGTGCGCCCAGCGATACGGCGTGTCGTAGCCGATGGCGAGGTAATAGTCGCGGGTGCGCGCCATATAGGCCAGCGGTGCTGCGTCAACCGGCGCGAAGCTGAGTGGATCGTCCGAAGGCCCTGTCATCGGTCGCTCTCCTGAAGCCGTCGTGGATTGCTAACGGGGCAGCGGTCCGTGTCAAGGCGCCGCACTTTGGAACCCAAAGGGCGCTCAAGCTTTGTCTGTCGGCATTTGGATCGCCGGCCGCCACGCCGGCCGTTTTTCATCGTTTGCATGCATATCCCGATCCCGGCTCTCAGCGTCGCTATCTGTCTCCTGGTCGCGTCGATCGGGAGCGTGGCCGCTAATGAAGGCGAGACGGTGTGGCCGCTGGTGGACGGGGCGCCTCCGGCCCAGGAGGAGGTCAAGGACGCTGCGGCAAAGTCAACCGATCCGAAGGAGAGCGGCACGCGCGAGGCGATCTGCCTGATGATCGAGTCCGCCGCCAAGTCCAACGACCTGCCGCTCGAATTCTTTGCCCGTGTGATCTGGCAGGAGAGCCGCTTCCAGAGCGATGCGGTCGGACCGGTCACGCGCAGCGGCCAGCGCGCGCAGGGCATCGCCCAGTTCATGCCGGGCACCGCGAGCGAGCGCGAGCTGCTCGATCCGTTCGATCCGGTGCAGGCGCTGCCGAAATCGGCGCAGTTTCTCGCCGAGCTGCGCGATCAGTTCGGCAATCTCGGGCTCGCTGCGGCGGCCTATAATGCCGGCCCGCGCCGCGTGCAGAACTGGCTCGCCGGCAAGGGCCAGATGCCGTGGGAGACGCGCAACTACGTCTCGGCCATCACGGGCACGTCGATCGACGAGTGGGCGACCGCCGGCAAGGGCGGCAAGATGCCGCCGAGCGCGCGGCCGACATCATGTCATCAATTGATGGCGCTGCTGAAACGCGCGCCCAACCCGTTCGTCACCCAGCTGGAGCAGCATGTCGCTGTGTCCGCCGCGAAATCGTGGGGCGTGCAATTGGCGGCCGGCTTCGATCGCAACAAGGCGCTGTCGATGTATGCGCGGGCGATCAAGGGGCTCGGCTCCGTGATCGGCGATCGCGATCCGAGCCTGCTGTCGTCTGTCATGCGCACACGCGGCAATCGCGCCTTCTACCAGGTGCGGATCGGCGCCGACACGCGCGGCGAGGCCGACGCGCTGTGCAACCGCATCCGCGGCGCCGGCGGTGCCTGTTTCGTGCTGCGCAACCGCGCCTGAGGGCCGGCGACTTGCATCATGTGCAGAGCCGCGCGCGTGCCGTGGCGGTTGACGCCGGGCCGTTTCGCAAGCCTTATCGCGATCCGTTTCGCTGGGACTCCCGTGACGCTTCCTCCGCTCGATTCGCCGCAATGGCATGGTTCTGCGCGCGCCTTCGGCTGGGGGCTGCGGGCGACGTCGGCGACCATTCTGTCGGTCGTGCTGTTCGTCACCTTCATCGGCATCGGCGCGCTCGCCCACGATACGCATTTCAGCATGCTCTGGGCGATCCTCTCGACCGTCCTGGTGTGGGCCGGGCCGGCGCAAATCATTCTGGTGTCGACGCTCGGCTCCGGCCAGACGATTCTGCAATCGGCCATCGCGGTCACGATGAGCGCGATCCGGCTGTTTCCGATGGTGGTGGCGGTGCTGCCGCTGATCCGCGAGCCGACGACCAAGCGGCGGCATCTGGTGCTGATCGCGCATTTCACCGCAGTCACGCTGTGGGTTGAATGCTATCGCTTCCTGCCGCATGTGCCGCGCGAGCGCCGCATCGCCTTCGTCCACGGTCTCGGCAGCGGCCTGATGGGGGTGGCGCTGGTCGCGACGATCATCGGCTATCTGCTCGCCGCCAACCTGTCGCAGACCTTCGGCGCCGCCGTGCTGCTGCTGACGCCGCTCGCGTTCCTGTTCTCCACCTTGCGCAATGCCAAGGAGCTCGCCGACGTGCTCGCGCTCGGCCTCGGCCTCGTGCTCTATCCGTTAGCCGCGAAGCTCAACAGCGGCCTCGACATCCTGGTCAGCGGCGTCGTCGCTGGTACGATTGCCTTCGCCGTCCACAAATGGCGCGAGCGGCGGGAGGCGGCATGAGTGACTTCATCGGCGATTGGCATGCCTTGGTGGTGCTGCTGGTCGCGGGCGTCATCCCCAACCAAATCTGGCGCTTGCTGGGCCTGTGGTTCGGCAGCGGCCTCGACGAAGGCTCGGACCTGCTGATGTGGGTCAAGGCGGTCGCGACCGCGATCCTGGCCGGCGTCATCGCACAGATTGTCGTCCAGCCGCCCGGTGCGCTCGCGAGCGTCCCCTGGGGCCTGCGCTATGGTGCCGTCGCGGCCGGCCTGGCGGCCTTTTTGACGACCCGCCGCTCGATCTTCGCCGGCGTCGTCTGTGGCGAGGCTGTCATGCTGGCTGGCAAATGGTGGCTCGGCTGAGTTGCGCGACCGCAATTGCGATGCCGCCGCGTTCGGCTAGATTGCGGGGAGATCTGAGGATTTCGAGATGACCACTGATGCCGATCTCCGCCCGGGCGAAGTCGCGATCGACGCGCCACAGCCACGCGACGCGGCTTTGTCCTTCATCGGCCGCATCCGCACGCCCTGGACCTCGCGGCTGGAAACGCCACGGCAGGGCAGCTTCGAGGGCCCGGTGTGCCGGCTCGAAATCTTCGAGCCCTGGGTGCCGGCGCTGCAGGGCATCGACGGCTTCAGCCATCTCCAGGTGCTGTATTGGCTCAACCGCGCGCGCCGCGACCTCGTCAGGCAGAGCCCGCGCCACCATGACGGCGAGACGCGCGGCACCTTCGCGCTGCGCTCGCCGGTGCGCCCCAATCCGATTGGCGTCTCCACCGTCCGCTTCGTCGCGCTTGAGGGCAGCACCGTGCTGGTGCGTGGCCTCGACTGTCTCGACGAGACGCCGCTGATCGACCTCAAGCCGGATCATTGCGTGTTCACGCCGGGTGCGAGCGAGGTCAGCTGATTGGCGCATGATCTGCTGCGCTTTGTGTTGCGAGAGCCCCATCCCGATACTGGCGTGGCGGAAGGAATTTTCCGCGAGGCCTATCGTCTTCGCGACGACCCCAATACCTCGTTGCAGGATCGTTCCGAGTTGCAGACTCTGCTGGCCTGGCTTGAAGAGAACCTTGCGGTGCCGCGTCGATTCAACCGTACCACGTCGAAGGGATATTACCGCAGGCGTACGGCTAGCGTGTCGTGGCTCAAATCAACGGCCGCCGAGCATGTCGCGAAGATGCACGAGCTCGGCCGCGTTCTCGCCCGGAGCGGCGTTTCGGTGAGCCAGATCAGGACCGACCGACCCGGCTACGTGATCTTCGAGGACGAGTACCAGGTCGTCGCCGAGCCGTTTCGCCGGGAGCCGGAGGGCAGGATGAAGTCCGTGAAGTCAGATAGCTAGATCCATTTCATGCTGCACCGTTTCGTCCGCCAGACGTGCTACTCAAGCCGGCAGGTCGGCCAACCAGGATTTGAGATGTGAGCAAGCGGCCGCAGAAGACCGTGACGGCTCTGGATGCCATCACCGCCGACCTCGTCGCCGTGCTGGTGGCGGTGACCGATGGGCAGCCGAGGATCATGACCATCGAACACGCTGCGGCTCTGCCGAGCGGCCCGTTTCAGTTCGGTCACCGCTCGCTGCAAACGGGCTTGCGCGCCTGGGTGGAGGCGCAGACCGGGCATCCCCTGGGCTATGTCGAGCAGCTCTACACCTTCGCCGATCGTGGTCGCTCGGGTGACCCCGACTCGCCGCACCGCATCTCCATCAGCTATCTCGGACTGACGCGCGAGGAGGAGGGCCGTAAAGGAGCGGATGCGCAATGGTCGTCGTGGTACGACTATTTTCCGTGGGAGGACCATCGCGATGGTGATCCTGCCATCTTGTCGAAGATCATCGCGCCGAAGCTGAAGGCGTGGGCGCGGTCCGCCGATGAGCCGGCGCTGCAGAAGACGCGGTGGCGGCGCGCCGCCATCACCTTCGGCCTCGACGGGCGCGAGTGGAATGAAGAGCTGGCGCTGCAGCGCTACGAACTGCTGTACGAGGCCGCACTGATCCCGGAGAGCGTGCGTGAGAAGGGCGGCGAGGCGGCCGTCCCCGGCCGCGCCATGACAGGCGATCACCGGCGCATTCTCGCCACCGGCATTGCCCGGCTGCGCGCCAAGATCAAATACCGGCCGGTCGTGTTCGAGCTGCTGCCGGACGAATTCACGTTGCTGCAACTGCAACGCAGCGTCGAGGCGCTGGCCGGCCGGCTGGTCCACAAGCAGAACTTCCGCCGTCTCATCGAGCAGCAGGAACTCGTTGAGGAGACTGGCGCAATGGCCGCTGACACCATCGGGCGGCCGGCCAAGCTGTTCCGCTTCCGCCAGGGCGTTCTGGCCGAACGGGCCGTCGTCGGAACCAAGCTGCCGCTCTCGCGCTCGTGATCTCCGGCCCTTGACACGACTTATGCTCAGGATAAGTATAAACCATCTTATGCTCATGGAGAGTATAAATGGCCGAGCTTGTTCTGCCTGCAATCGCGCCGAATGAAGCGCTGTCTGATCGTCTGCGGCGGGTGATCCCGCCGCCGGAATGGGCCGTCTACCAAGAAGATGTGGAGGCCATCCTGGCGCTCAAGCGTCGGCGCAATGCCGTGGTGCTCGCGCACAACTATCAGACGCCCGAGATCTTCCACGGCGTCGCCGACATCGTCGGCGACAGCCTGCTGCTGGCGCGCGAAGCGACCAAGGTCGATGCCGAGGTGATCGTGCTCGCCGGCGTGCACTTCATGGCGGAGACCGCCAAGCTGCTCAATCCTGAGAAGACGGTGTTGATCCCGGACATGGAGGCAGGCTGCTCGCTCGCGGAATCCATCACCGCTGACGATGTCCGGCTGATGCGCGCGCGCCATCCCGGCGTGCCGGTGGTTGCCTATGTCAACACGTCCGTCGCGGTGAAGGCGGAGTCCGATGTCTGCTGCACCTCGGGCAATGCACTGGAGATCGTGGAGTCGCTCGGCACGGATCACGTCATCATGCTGCCGGATGAGTATCTGGCTCGCAACGTCGCGGCGCAGACGAAGGTGAGGATCACGGCTTGGGAGGGCCACTGCGAGGTGCATGAGCGCTTCAGCGCCGAGGATGTCCGCACGCTGCGCGACAATCATCCTGATGTCACCGTACTGGCGCATCCGGAGTGTCCGCCCGAGGTGGTGGCGGAAGCCGACTTCGCCGGATCCACCGCTGCGATGTCTGATTTTGTGGGCATGAAGCGGCCGGCGCGGGTGGTGCTGCTGACGGAGTGCTCGATGAGCGACAACGTCGCGGTGATGTATCCGGACATCGAGTTCGTCCGGCCCTGCAATCTGTGCCCGCACATGAAGCGGATCACCTTGAAGAACATCCGTCATGCGCTCGAGACCAACACGCATGAGGTGACGATCGATCCAGGGATGGCCGAGCGCGCGCGGCGTTCGGTGGAAAGGATGCTGGCGCGATGAGTATCAACCTGTCTGACCTCGCAGGTCGTCCCGTGATCATCGGCGGCGGTGCCGCTGGTCTGATGACAGCACTTGCGCTCGCACCAGAACCGGTCGTGCTGCTGTCGAAGTCTCCGCTCGGCGCGGAAGCGTCCAGCATGTGGGCGCAGGGCGGTCTCGCCGCCGCTGTCGGTCGTGACGATGATCCGGCGCTGCATCTGGCGGATACGATCGCGGCAGGCGCGGGCCTTTGCGATGAAGCCGCGGCGCGCCGCATCATCGACGCAGCGCCGGCGGCGGTCGCTCGCCTTGCGCAACTCGGCGTGGCGTTCGACCGCGACGCCCAAGGTCGCTGGCGTCTCGGCCTGGAGGCCGCACACAGCCGCAAGCGGATCGTCCATGCGACCGGCGACGGCACCGGGCGCGAGATCATGCGCGCGCTGATCGCAGCCGTCAGGCGATGTCCTTCGGTGACGCTGCTCGAAGGCGTCGAGGCGCGCCAGCTGATCGTCGAGGAAAACATGCTCCAAGGCGTGCTCGCGGTCCGCGGCGAGGAGCCGCTCGTGCTTGCCACGACGCGGGTCGTGATCGCGACCGGTGGCATCGGCGGCCTGTTCCTCGACAGCACCAACCCTTCCGGTTGCTTCGGCCAGGGGCTGGCGCTGGCGGCGCGGGCAGGGGCCGTGCTGTCCGATCTCGAATTCGTGCAGTTTCACCCCACCGCCTTCGACGGCCCGTCGCGGCCGCTGCCGCTGCTGACCGAGGCGATCCGCGGCGACGGCGCGGTGCTGATTGACGAGACCGGCACGCGCTTCATGGCCGGCGAGCCGGGCGCGGAATTGGCGCCGCGCGACGTGGTGGCGCGGGCGGTGTGGCGTCACCGCGCAGCCGGACACCGGACGTTCCTCGATGCGCGGGAGAAGCCGGGCCAGGCGTTCGCCGCGCGTTATCCGGTGATCAGCGCGTTCTGCCGCATGGCCGGAATCGATCCGGCGATCCATCCCATCCCTGTGCGGCCGGCCGTGCACTACCATATGGGCGGCATCGCGGTTGATGCGATGGGCCGCAGCTCCGTCGATGGCCTGTGGGCCTGCGGCGAGGCCAGCCGCACCGGTCTGCACGGCGCCAACCGCCTCGCCAGCAACTCGCTGATGGAAGCCATCGTCTGCGCGCAATGGGTGGCCGAGAGCGTGGCCGGCACGCTGCCGCGCGCAGCCAAGCCCGGAGAAGCCGCAGCAATCCCCGCCGTATCCAATCCCGCAGCGGTACGTCCGCTGTTGTCCGATGCGCTCGGCGTGTTGCGCGACCGCGATCGCATGGCTGCCGCAATCCGCAGCCTGCTGCCGCTGGCGCTGGGAGCAGATGCCGCGGCCGATCCAGCCCTGGTCGGCCTGATGATGACGGTCGCAGCCTTTGCGCGCGAGGAGAGCCGCGGCGGCCATTGCCGCAGCGATTGTCCGGACACGCTGCCCATCGCGCAGCCGTCCCGCTTCACATTGTCCTCGGCAGTCGCCGCCGCGCAGGAGATTGCCGAGGCCGAGCGTCCCTCTCTCAGGAGCGTCGTATCATGACCCTCAATCCTCTCTCGCCCTTGCTCTATGAGCCGCTGGTGCGCATGGCGCTGCTGGAAGATCTCGGCCGCGCCGGTGACATCACCACGGACGCGATCGTGCCCGCCGAGCAGCGTGCGTCTCTCAAGCTGCGGGCTCGCCAGCATGGCGTGATCGCCGGGCTCGAGGTCGCGCGCTGCGCCTTCCAGACGGTCTCGCCCGAGGTCCGCATGGAGATCATCCGCGGCGATGGCAGCGTCGTCGCGCCTGGCGACCTCATCGCCACCATCAGCGGCCCGGCGCGAGCGCTGCTGACCGGCGAGCGCACAGCGCTCAACTTCCTCTGCCACCTCAGCGGCGTCGCCACCGCGACGGCGTCGCTGGTCGCGGCGGTGAAGGGCACGCGGGCGCAGATCGTCTGTACCCGCAAGACGACGCCAGGGCTGCGCGCGCTGGAGAAATATGCGGTGCGCGCCGGGGGTGGCGGCAATCATCGGTTCGGGCTCGATGATGCCGTGCTGATCAAGGACAACCACATCGCTATTGCCGGCGGCATCGAGGCGGCGATCACGAGGGCCAAGGCTCATGCCGGCCATCTCGTGAAGATCGAGGTGGAGGTCGACAATCTGGCGCAGCTCGAGGAGGCGCTGGCGCTCGGCGTCGATGCGGTGCTACTCGACAACATGACGCCCGCGGAGCTCGAGCGCGCCGTCGGCATGGCCAGAGGCAAGGCCATCACCGAGGCCTCGGGCCGGATCAATGTCGACACTGCGCCCGCGATTGCCGCTGCGGGTGTCGACCTGATCTCGGTCGGCTGGATCACGCATTCGTCGGCCGCTCTGGACATCGGGCTCGACGATGCGTGAGCCATGATCAGCCCTTGAGCGCCGCGATCAGCTTCGCGGCGTTCTCCTCCAGCACCTTCGGATCCTCCTTGCGGCTCGCCGGCGGGAGCAGGGAATCTCCGTTGTGGCGCGGCATGATGTGGACGTGGAGGTGGAACACCATCTGGCCGCCGGCGTGCTCGTTGAACTGCTGCACGGTGATGCCGTCGGCGGCGAACGCGGTCTTGGCGGCACGGGCGATCGTGCGCACGGCGCGTCCGACGTGGAGGTAGTCCTCCTCGGTGATATCCAGGATGTTGCGGGCCGGGGCCTTGGGGATCACCAGCGTATGGCCGGGGACGCGGGGCATGATGTCGAGGAAGGCCAGCACGTGGTCGTTCTCGTAGACCTTCACGCTAGGAAACTCGCCGCGCAGGATCTTTGCGAACGGGTTGTTGGGATCGTAGGCGGTCATCGGCAAATTCCTTCAGCGGTTCCTCTGGCTCGCCTTACTCTCATTGGCCCGTGCCGCCGGTCAAGATTGCTCGTCCATGCCTTTCCGGAACGGGCCGGATTCGGCGAGCTCGCGGCCGGCCTGCTCGACATAGGCGCGCTCGCGCTTGAGATAGTCGTCGATGGCGCGGCGCAGGCCGCGGTCGGCGATGTAGTGAGCGGAGTAGGTGGTCTGCGGCAGGTAGCCGCGCACGATCTTGTGCTCGCCCTGCGCGCCCGCTTCGACCACGGCGAGCTTGTGCTGGATCGCAAAATCGATCGCCTGGTAGTAGCAGACCTCGAAATGCAGGAACGGGTGGTGCTCGATGGCGCCCCAGTTGCGGCCGAACAAGGTGTCCGAGCCGATGAAGTTGATGGCGCCGGCGATCCAGCGGCCGTCGCGCTTGGCCATCACCAGCAGCACGTCCTGGGCCATGCTCTCGCCGATCAGCGAGAAGAACTTGCGGTTGAGATAGGGCCGGCCCCATTTGCGCGAGCCGGTGTCCATGTAGAAGTCGAAGAACGCGTCCCAGGCATCTTCGGTGATATCCTTGCCGGTCAGCCAATGGATGGTGATGCCGGGAGCCAGCGCATCGCGCCGCTCGCGCTTGATCGATTTGCGGTGGCGCGAGTTCATCGTCGCCAGGAAATCGTCGAAGCTGGAAAAACCCTGATTGTGCCAGTGGAACTGCTGGTCGGTGCGCTGCAGGAAGCCCTGCGCGGCGAGCATCTCCCATTCGGCTTGGCGAGCGAAGGTCACGTGGACCGAGGAGGCCTCGCTGATCCCGCACAGCGCCTTCAAGCCCTGGGCCAGCGCATTGCCGATCACGTCCTTGTCCTGGTCGGGACGGATCAAGAGCCGCGGCCCGGTGGCCGGCGTGAACGGGATGGAGACCTGGAGCTTCGGATAGTAACGCCCGCCGGCGCGCTCATAGGCGTCGGCCCAGCCGCGGTCGAAGACGTACTCGCCCTGTGAATGCGACTTCAGATAGCACGGCACGACGCCCAGGACCTCGTCGCCCAGCTTCGCCACGAGATGCCGCGGCGCCCAGCCGGTGCGGATCGTCGCCGAGCCGGAGGCTTCGCAGGCAGATAAAAAGGCGTGGGAGACGAACGGGTTGAAGGAGGGGCCGCAGGCGGCGGATGAGCCGGGCGCGAGGCGGCCGGCGGGATTGGCGCAGGCGTCCCAGGCGGCGGCCGGGATCTCGGAGATCCCCGGAACGGCTTCGAGCGTGATCTCAGGTGAGGCCATCGAACCCTTGCAAAAGACACCGGCAGGGAACGCTCAGCGGACGCGTCCGGATTGCCTTGCTTCCAAGATCGTGCATCGCAGCACCGACTTCAAGGCCGGCCTCACGTCTCCGGCGTAAACCCTTCGAAGATCATCTGATCCGCGTATCGCGCGGCGGTGGCGCGCTGCTCGGGGGTACGGACGGTCCAGGTCAGCAGCGGGCAGCCGAACACGTTGCGTGCGATCCAGGGCGCGGGGGCAGGCAACTGCTGCACCCAATAGGCAACGAAATGCGGCTGCGTGCTCATGCCGTGCTTGAGATGCAGCATGCTGTCACGCTGCGCCTGGGTGAGCTTGGCCCAATAGCCGTCCTCATAGCTGCGCTGGGCGACGATGCCGCGGGTCAGCGTCGGCATGGTCTCGCGCAGCGCCAGCACCTGGTCCGGATCGAACGACACATCCCGACCACCGGGCCGGAATAGGCCGACAATACCTCCGCCATGCGCCGGACCAGCCGGCGATCGCCCTGAAACGTGCTCTTGAGCTCGACCACCAGCGGCACGCGTCCGCCGATGAGGTCACAGAGGTCCTTGAGCGTCATCATCCGCTCATCGGTCTGCTTGAAGCGGACAGCCTTCAACTCGGCCGCCGTCTTCTCGATCAGCAGGCCGGAGCCTTCGGTGAGCCGGCCCAGATCGTAGTCGTGATGCACCATCGCCTCGCCGTCGGACGACAGCTGGATGTCGCATTCGATGGCGAAATTGCCGGCGACGGCGCCGCGCGCGGCGGCCGGCATGTTCTCGATGATGCCGCGGCTCGCATCATGCAGGCCGCGATGGGCGACGGGGCGAGCCGTCAGCCAGTCAGGTGCGCGCATTCGCCCCGTCCATTTTGCTGGCGCATGATCTCGCCGGAAAACCGCTTCACACTTTTCCGGATCATGCGCGCTCGATCATTCAACCTCGAACACGCCTTCGACTTCCACCGCCGCATCCGACGGCAGCGACGACACGCCGACCGTGGTGCGGGCATGGCGGCCCTTGTCGCCGAAGGCGGCGACCATCAGGTCGGAGGCGCCGTTGAGCACCTTCGGTCCGTCGAGGAAGTCGGGCGCCGAGTTGACGAACCCGCCAAGACGGACCACGCGCACGACCTTGTCCAGGTCGCCGATGGCGGCCTTCACCTGCGCCAGCAAATTGACGCCGCAGCCCTTGGCGGCCGCATAGCCGTCCTCAAGCGAAACGTTGTAGCCGAGCTTGCCGGCCGCGATCAGCTTACCGTCGCCGCCCAGGCAGACCTGGCCCGAGACGAACAGCAGGTTGCCGGTGCGCACGAACGGGACATAATTGGCGACCGGCGCCTTCGGTGCCGGCAAATTGATGCCCTGTGCCGCCAAGTTCTGTTCAACCGTACCCGCCATCTGAAATCCCCATTCTGTCGCGAGAGCGCCGGTCCCGTGCCGGACCGCGGCCCTGTTTGGCGCAGTTGCCAGTGACATGCAAGCAGCCAGCGCGAGCGCGAATTCGCCGCCTGGAGCGCACGTTTCCGTGAGCCAGCCGCAGTTGCGACGTAATGCAGCGGTCTCTAATGTGACGCTTTAACGATACGTTCCCCGAGGAAAACTCATGGCTCATTCGTTTCGACTGTCGATGGGAGCGCTCGCTGTCGCGGCGATCACGTTCGGTCCGGCGCAAGCCGGAGCCGGGGTGCCGTTCCTGCCACATCAGGCGCTCTATGAGCTGAGCCTGCTCAAGTCGCGCGGCTCCAGCCCGGTCAACAGCGCCCGCGGCCGCATCCTCTACAATTTCTCCGGCAATGCGTGCACCGGCTACACGTCGGACTTCCGCCAGGTCTCCGAGCTCGATCTCGGGGAGGGCAAGACGACCCTGAGCGACCTGCGCTCGACGGCCTGGGAGGACGGCGCCGGCAAGAGCTATCGCTTCAAGATCGACTCGCGCATGAACGACCAGGCCTCCAGCCCGGTCGACGGCATGGCCGAGCGCACCGGCGACCACATCACCGTCAAGCTGAAGCAGCCGGAGGCGAAGACCTTTACGCTCGACGGCTCCACCGTGTTTCCGACCGAGCAGATCCAGCGCATCATCGCCGCGGCACGCGAGGGCAAGTCGCTGCTCGAATTGTCCGTCTACGACGGCTCCGACAATGGCGAGAAGGTCTACAACACGCTGACCGTGATCGGCGCGGCCGTGCCGGGCGACAAGGCGGCCGCCAAGCCCGATGCCTCGACCGACAACAGCGAGATGAAGGCGCTGACGCGCTGGCCGGTCACCGTCAGCTATTACGACCGCGACGCCAAGCGCACCGAGGGCGAGCAGACGCCTGTTTATGCGATGTCCTTCGAGCTGTACGAGAACGGCGTTTCGCGCGCGCTCGTGCTCGACTACAACGACTTCGTCATCGCAGGCTCGCTCGGCAAGTTCGACGTCAAGGACACCAAGGACGTGAAGGCCTGCAACAACTGACGCGGGCGTCATTCCATCTGCTCCGGCCCGTCATAGGCGATGCCGCGGATGACCGCGGCCTGGCCGAACTTCTTGCGTAGGGCATCCATCGCGCGCTCGGCCGAGGCCGAGCGGCGGTCGAGCATGTCTGTGTCTGACGCCTCGGAGCCCGGGCGGAGCGCGCTGACGCCGGCCCCCATGAGGCGGAACGCCGTGCCGTCGGTCTCGCGCGCCAGCATCTCCTTGCAGATCGCGAAGATCTTGCCGGCAAGCTGAGTAGGGGCCGCGATCGATTGCGAGCGGGTGCGCTGGCGGAAATCTGCGGTCTTCAGCTTGAGGGTGATGGTCGAGCCGGCGAGCTGGCTCGCCTTCAGCCGCGCCGACACTTTCTCTGATAAGCGCCACAGCAGCTTCTCCAGGGTGGCGTAGTCACGGATGTCGGTGTCGAAGGTGGTCTCGCTGGAGATCGTCTTGGCGCCGCGATCGGCCACCACCTTGCGGTCGTCGATGCCGCGCGCCAGCCGCCACAGCCTTCGGCCGTCGCCGCCGAACTGCTTCATCAGTTCGATCTCGTCGGCGCGCTGCAAATCGGCGATCAGACGAAATCCGTGGCTTGCCAGCCGCTGCTGGGTGGCGGGGCCGACGCCGAAGATGAAGCCGACCGGCTTGTCGGCCAGCAACGTCACGGCCTCGTCCTGGTCGAGCGCGGCGAAGCCGCGGGGCTTGTCGAGATCGGAGGCGATCTTGGCCAGGAACTTATTGCAGGACAGACCGACCGAGACGGTGATGCCGATGTCGCGCTCCACATCGCGGGCGAACCGCGCCAGCACTTTCGCCGGGATCATGCCATGGACCCGGTCGGTGCCGGCGAGATCGAGGAACGCCTCGTCGATCGACAGCGGCTCGACCAGCGGGGTCAGCGCCTGCATCGCCTGGCGGACCTCGCGGCCGACCCGGACATATTTCGCCATGTCGGGGCGAATCACCACTGCGGAGGGGCACAGCTCCAGCGCCTTGAACATCGGCATCGCCGACCTGACGCCATAGGTGCGGGCGATGTAGCAGGCGGCCGAGACCACGCCGCGCTTGCCGCCGCCGATGATGACCGGACGGTCGGCGACCTCGGGATTGTCGCGCTTCTCGACCGTCGCATAGAAGGCGTCGCAGTCGATATGGGCGAGCGTCAGCGCCGGCAGGGTGCGGTGGCGGACCAGCCGTGGCGAGCCGCAGGCGGTGCAGCGGCGCGCGCGGCCATCGAGGTCCGTCAGGCAATCGCGGCAGAAGCCGGTCGGCCCGGCCGCCGCGCGCGAAGCACCCTCTGGCGCGGGCATGGTCACGGCACGTCGCGCTCCCACTGGCGGTCGCCCAATACCTGCCGCGCGGCCATGATATTGGTGGGATGTAACTTGGAGTGGGCGGCAAAAGCCTTTACCGTTTCATCGTCGCGCAGCACGAAATCGAGCACGCTGGCCAGGAAATTCGGGTCGGCCGCCGAGGAGCGCAGCGTCTCCGGCCCAATCCCGGTCTCGGCCAGGAATCGGCCGATGCGCTCGGGTTCCCCGGCCAGGAAAGAAAGGGCCTGAACAGCAACGATTTCAGCCACTTCGCGCGGATTTTGAGAACGCTTTTTCAACGGGAGATTTGCCTTTCCATTAACTTGTCGTCTCTACTTTGCGGGCCAACATGCCCGAGTCTTCGGAGCCGGTTCAAGCAAGTGGAAACCATCTCGGGCAAAGATGGAATACCGACTTAACGGCTTTGAACGAATCTGGGTCTAGTTTGAATTAGATCAGTAGCGGTGGACAGGCGTCCGCCAGAGGACATGCCGGTGTCAGTGATTCGGAGGGGCGGATGGGCAAGACCGTCCTGATCGTGGAGGACAATGAGCTCAACATGAAGCTCTTTCGCGATCTGTTGGAGGCCCACGGATACCAGACGTCCGGCACCTCCAGCGGCGTGGAGGCGCTCGACATCGTTCGCAAGACGCGGCCCGACCTGATCCTGATGGACATTCAGCTGCCGCAGGTCTCGGGGCTGGAAGTGACCAAATGGATCAAGGACGATCCGGATTTGCGCGCGATCCCGGTGGTCGCGGTGACGGCTTTTGCCATGAAGGGCGACGAGGAGCGCATCCGCGAGGGTGGCTGCGAAGCCTATCTTTCTAAGCCGATTTCGGTCGGAAAATTCATAGAAACCGTGCGACGTTTTATCGGCTGAGGAGTTTTTGCAGTGTCCGCGCGCATCCTTGTGGTCGACGACGTCCCCGCCAACGTCAAGCTGTTGGAGGCACGGCTGTCGGCTGAGTATTTCGACGTGCTGACCGCCTCGAACGGCGCCGAGGCGCTGCAGATCTGCCAGCGCGCCGAATGCGACATCATCCTGCTCGATGTCATGATGCCGGACATGGACGGCTTCGAGGTCTGCCGCCGGCTGAAGTCCAATCCGGCGACGCATTTCATTCCCGTCGTGATGGTGACGGCGCTCGACAGCCCGGCCGACCGCGTGCGTGGCCTCGAGGCCGGCGCCGATGACTTCCTGACCAAGCCGGTCTCCGACGTCGTGCTGATCGCGCGCGTGCGCTCGCTGACGCGGCTGAAGATGATGACCGACGAGCTGCGCATGCGCGCGCTGACCTCGCTGGAGATCGGCGTGCAGGCGCCCGAGCGCAATGCGGTGGCCGACAGCGGAAGGGGCGGTAAGGTGCTGCTGGTCGACGACCGGCCGTCGTCCTACGAGCGGCTCGGGCCGATGCTTGCGATCGACCACACGGTCGACGTCGAGACCCATCCGTCGGAGGCCGTGTTCAACGCCGCCGACGGCAATTACGACCTCGTCATCGTCTCGCTCGACCTGAATGATTTCGACGGCCTGCGGCTGTGCAGCCAGCTGCGCTCGCTGGAGCGCACGCGGCACGTGCCGATTCTCGCGATCGCGGAGGCCGAGAACAATTCGCGGCTGCTGCGCGGCCTGGAGATCGGCGTCAACGACTACCTGTTGCGCCCGGTCGACAAGAACGAGCTCTTGGCGCGCGCCCGCACCCAGATCCGCAAGCGGCGCTATACCGATCATCTGCGCGACAACGTCCAGAACTCGATCGAGATGGCGATCACCGACGCGCTGACCGGCCTGCACAACCGCCGCTACATGGAAACGCATCTGGCGACCCTGGCAGACCAGGCGGCGAGCCGCGGCAAGCCGCTGGCGCTGATGATGCTCGACATCGACTACTTCAAGTCGATCAACGACAGCTACGGCCATGACGCCGGCGACGACGTGCTGCGCGAGTTCGCGATGCGGGTGCGCAAGTCGATCCGCGGCATCGATCTCGCCTGCCGCTATGGCGGCGAGGAGTTCGTGATCGTGATGCCCGAGACCGACCTGCATGTCGCCGGCATGGTCGCCGAGCGGCTGCGCCGCTCGGTCGCCAACGAGCCGTTCGCCGTGCACAAGGGCGAGAAGCGCATCGAGGTCACGGTCTCGATCGGCATTTCCACCTTGGAGCAGAAGGGCGAGCCGATCGCCGACGTGATGAAGCGCGCCGACGTCGCGCTGTACCGCGCCAAGAACGAAGGCCGCAACCGCGCGGTCGCGATCGCGCCGGTGCATCAGCCGCCGCCCTTTTTGCCGCAGGCCGCGGGCAGGGGACGATAGAGAGCAGGGGCGGTCCGCCTGCTGATTGCTGCTGCTAACGGGCTGATTGAAGCGGTCACAGCTGCTCCCACTCGTCATACCGCTGGGCTTTCGACTATAGCGCTTTGCGTGTTGGCCAGACTGTTTCCACGTCGTCATGGCCGGGCCTGTCCCGGCCATCCACGTCATTCGGCGCATTCCGGAAGACGTGGATGCCCGGGACAAGCCCGGGCATGACGGAGTAAACAAGTCGGCCATCATTCCTGCAGCGTGGCCCATTCTTCAAATGCGATAGTCCTGCGTCATCTCGGAAGCTGGCGCTAAGCGCGCACGCAACGACCACGAGTTCTGAGCTGCTGCTCACCCCCACCCGCATGACATTTCATCCTCGCCGCGCCTCCGCGCCCGAGCTGTGCCATTCAAAACCCTCTTCGAGAACAGAGGGCGCAGGGAAGGCCGGGTGCTGGTCGCACCCATGGTCCGCGTGCAGCAAAAAAAAGCACGCGGCAGAACCACAGGTACGGACCGGACATCCGGCCCTCCCTGCGCGATGGCTTTACGGCTTATTCCGTGCTCTCCCCGGGGACCGGCGTTCTTGCCCCCGTCACGAGAGCGCTTCGTCAGCGCCCGCTTGGCCTCAGCGTCGGGAGGCCAGGACCACACGGCTTCACCGTGCGCATCAGGATGTTCGTCCGCGCGGCCAAGCCACGCTGCACCCCGACACGCCCACCGCAACCCACCTCACGCTCGTGACGATCGCGATGCGCCCCTCATGGCGAGGTGGGATGAGCGGTGTGTAGCATGATTTCCGAAAAAAAGAAAGCAAAAAGTGGTAGTATCCGGCTCACGACAATCGCAATGGCTGGATCACATGGTTTTTTGATCACATGGCTGATGATGGCATCGATGTCGTCCAACGACGTCCGGGAATGTATGTCGGCGACACGAGCGACGGCACGGGGTTGCACCGGCTCATCGAGGTCCTGGTCGACGATGCCCTTGACGAGGCCATCGCCGGATTCGGAGATCGGCTCGACATTGTTCTGAATGCCGAGGGTTCGGTGACGATCCGCGACAATGGCCGCGGCATACCGACCGAGTTGCATCCATCGGAAGGCATCCCCGTCATCGAGATCATCATGACGCGTCGTGACTACGCGTTTGGGCCCTCGTGGCTTTGCGTGCTCAATGCGCTGTCGGAGAGGCTGCACCTGCGTATCTGGCGTAACGGCAAGGAGCATGGCATGGGCTTCCGCCGCGGCCGTTGCGAGGCGCCGTTGACTATGGTTGGAGACGCCGAGATCGTGGCTGGCACACCCAGGAGTGGAACGGAAATCACGTTCTGTCCGAATGCGGAGCTGTTCTCCAATGTGGCATTCGATCTGACCAGGATCGAGCAGCACATACGAAGGCTGCCCGTGTTCGCCGCCGGAGTCACGGTAGTGCTGTCGGATCGGCGGACCGGGGGCAACAGCGAGATCACGCTGAAAATCTGATCGCGAGTGCCGTAGAACGGATCAACTGCGTAGGGCGGATCAGCGCAGCGTAATCCGCCGCTTCCGTCCGCGAGACGGCAGACTACGCTAGCGCTAATCCGCCCTACGACGCTCCGCAAGCTCATCAGTTCGAAGGACTCGCGTCAGAGATGCGTGTTCATGCGAAACATCTCTTGATTTCATCCGACATCGGTGGTATCCACGTCCCATGAGAACATCGATCCGCATCGTCAACTTCGATCGCATGACCGGCCTCGGCCGGGCCATGGAAGGAGTCGCGCGCTAGGAGATCGACGACGCGATGTTCTCACCAGGCCCCGCCGGCATCGGACGGGGCCTTTTCGTTTGGCCTTTGCTCCCTGCCGGCACCACAGCAGGAGCGAAGCATGCCACCTCACCAGATCCATTCGCCGATCGACGCCGGGCCCATGTCAGGGCTCAACCTCGATCTCTCGATCGCGTCAGCCACCGGCGCGATCAGCAGCGTGCAGCCGTCGGCGCAGTCCGAAGCGTCCGCAGCCTTGCGCGAGGTGTTGTCGGAAAAAGACGCGGCCGGTCCGCCGGCCGCGCCGACCTGGCTGATCATCCGCCTGATCGGCCGTTGCTGGCGCGCCATCCAAGCGCGGCAACGCCGGGAGTACGTGCGGGCAAGCCTGTCCGAGCTGAGCGAACGCGAGCTCACCGACATCGGCATCACCCGTGCCGAGATCGAGCACATCGCCGCGCTGCAAACGCTCGAGAGCTTAAGGCACGACCCGCGATATGTCGGGCTCGTTTCGCGGAGGGGAGCGTAGCGGGTCGCAGACCGTCGCGATGCAGGGGGCGGTTGGCCGATTGCGCGCGATGGTCGCCGCGACGTCATTGCGAGCGCCAGCGAAGCAATCCAGGGTCTCGCACATCACTCTGGATTGCTTCGCTCGCAATGACGGAGGAGAGATCGGCTTCTCTTCGAACCGGCGCTCTTTCGAAAAATGGTCGAGCGTAAAAGCACTCGGCAAGCTGAGCGCATAGGTGCTCATCTGTGAGCGCAGGAACTACATGTCTTGATCTGGCGCAATCGTCGTGGTACTTGCAAGGCATGATCAACGTCGTGCGCCGCTCCAATCGTAAACCGACGACCCTCTGCAGCCGGGCCGTGGGAGGAGTCGTGCGCTAGGATTTTGACGACACGATCATTCCACCAGGCCCCGCCGGCATCGGACGGGGCCTTTTGTTTGGTCACGCTCCCTGCCGGCATCACGCAGCAGGAGCGACCGATGCCACCTCAGACCCATCTCACTGCCGAGATCGCGCACAATGCCGCCACGCGCGATCGTCACCTCACATTGGTGAAGACCGCGGCGCATTCGGCGCCAGCGACGCCGCGCCCAGGCGCATCCGCCAATGGGCTGCGCGATGCGCTGTCGGAAAAGAACGCGGCCGGGCCGCCGGGCTTGGCTGCTCCCTGGCTGTTCAGACGGATTGCACGCTTTTGGCATGCCTTTCAGGACAGCCGCCGGCGCAGGAGAATGAGAGTCCATTTGCGTGACCTGAGCGAGGCGCAGCTGATCGACATCGGGCTGTCGCAAGGCGACCTCGACCATCTCGCAGCCCACCGTACGCTCGAGCGCCTCAGATACGACATGGCGAATGTCATGATGTCGCACGGGGTGATGTAGTCCGAAATCGATCAGCATGTGTTGTCGCGAGGGCGGATCAGCCGCCCTGGCGATGCTTGACGCGGAGGGTGGGCAAAGGCGCGAAGCGCCGTGCCCACCATGGATGATCCCGGCGCGCGCGGTGGGCACGCTTCGCTTTGCCCACCCTACGGCTCTGCCATCTCGTCTTCTTCATCGTCGCTGCTCAAGCCATGACGGAGTGGGATCGTGGGTCTCTCGACGAAGTTACAACGGCGCGACATCGCGCGCGTTCGCTTATCCGCGGAAGCCTGTGCTGACCATGCGCGCGACCGCATCGAGAAGCGGGCCGGGCGCTGTCGGCTTCCCCACGTTCGGCGCTGTGGCGAGCAGAGGCTCGTTGGCGAGGTCCTGAGCGGAGTAGGCGCTTGCCAGCACGAAGGGGATGCGCCTGACGGCCAGCGCCTGAGCGACGGGGGTCACGCGATGATCTCCCAAATGAACATCGAGAACCGCGGCGGCCGGGCTGGCATCGTCCAGCAGTTTCAGCGCGTCTGTCGCCGTGCTCGCGGGGCCCAACACATCGTAGCCGGCGCCTGTCAGAATCGCTTGGAGGTCCATGGCGATGAAATATTCGTCCTCGACCACCAGCACGAGCCGGGCTCGAGCCATGGCAACGAAGGCTTGATCGCCGTTCCCGTTCATCGCAGCTCAGGCCAGTGGGAAAACGAGCTCGGCTCGTAAAGCGCCACTGTCGAAGTTAAGTTCCGCTTGTCCTTGCAGGCTGAATTTCGTGATCTCCTCGATGATCAGCGTGCCCGTGCCGGTCCGGCCCGGCGGCGAGACCGGGGACGGGCAGGCTTCCCGCCAGACGACGTGAAGCGCATGCCGGTCCGGCGCAGCGGAGGTGATCTGCCAGCTCAGGTCGACCGTGCCGCCGTCCTGGCCGAGCGCTCCGTATTTCAACGCATTGGTGGCGAGCTCGCTGACGATCATCGCCAGCGGGACGACCTGCTTTTCCGGGACGGTCACCGCGGGCCCTCCCGACAACAGCAGCTGTCCGGCTTTCAAGGACGACAGGATGTGAGACAGGAGCGTGGCGAGGTCGATCGATCCGCTTCCGCCGGCCATCAGCGCCTGAGCCTTGGCCAGCGCCTGGAAGCGCGCCAGGAAGGCGCTCTTGTAGTCCTCCGCCGTCCGGCCCTTCGTCTCGGTCTGGTTGGCGATGGCCTGGACGACACCGAGCAGATTGATGAGGCGATGACGCAGCTCGGAGAACAGCAGGGAGGTTTCGCGCTCTTTGGCCTTACTCTGCGTCACGTCGGAGAACACCAGCAACAGATGCGTGCTGTTGTTGTCCGGCTTGATCAGGCGCCGGGCCGTCAGCAGGAAGGTGCGACGGCCGATGACCGGAAAGTCGTGCGTCACCTCGTAGTCGATCACCGCAGCGGATTTCGGAATGATGTCGGCGATGAGACGCTTGAGCTCAGGGATGTTCCACTGGCCATTGCCGAGATTGGACAGCGACGTCCCGATCGTATCGTCCCGCTCGACCAGGAAGGTGGCGAAAAAGGCGCGGTTGGCCTCGAGGACGACGCCTCTCTCGTCGAGAACCAGCAGCGGCTCATCGAGCGTATCCACGATCCCCTGCGCCTGAACATGGCTGCTGCGGAGAAGCCGATAGAGGTCTTCGAGGTTCATTGATCTCGTCTCATCAAGACGCCGATTACGGTCGAGCGCATCGACCGGCTGGTTGGTCCGGCCGTCAGGTCAGGTACTTTGTTACAACTCCAGAACGGCCGCAATATCGGTTTCGGAGGCCGGGGGGCGGCCCGGAACCGCCCGGCGCTGTGGACGTTTGTCTGGGCCCCAAGGAGGAGCCCCAATGACAAAGCTGATGTTCGCGGTTGCCGTGTCGCTGTCCGTTCTGCCGTCGCTCGCGCTGGCCCAGGGCCATATGGGCACGCCGCAGGAGCAGAAGGCCTGCGCCGGAGACGCCAAGCGCTTCTGCCGCGCTCAGCTCGGCGACGATTTCGGCGTGCAGAACTGCCTGACACAGAACCGGCAGAAGCTCAGCAAGCGTTGCTCGGCGGTGTTCCAGAGCCACGGCATGTAGTCGGCCCGCCGCGTGGTTTACGCGGTGCGGACCTTGCGCAGGAACTTGTCCAACTCGTCCTTGAGATGATGGCTCTCGCGCGACAGCGAATGCGCTGACGCCAGCACTTGCGAGGAGGCGGTGCCGGTGGCGCTCGCGCCGCTGCTGACGTCGCCGATGTTGCCGGCGACGCGCGCGGTGCCGCTGGCGACCTCCTGGACGTTGCGCGAGATCTGGCCCGTCGCGGCGCCCTGCTGCTCGACGGCGGAGGCGATGCCCGCCGCGATCTCCGAGATCTGCTGGATGGTGCCGCCGATCTGCTTGATCGAGGCCACCGACGACTGCGTCGCGTTCTGGATGCCCTCGATCTGCTGGCCGATCTCCTCGGTCGCCTTGGCGGTCTGCGAGGCCAGCGCCTTGACCTCGGAGGCGACCACCGCGAAGCCGCGCCCGGCGTCGCCGGCGCGGGCCGCCTCGATGGTGGCGTTCAGCGCCAGCAGGTTGGTCTGGGCGGCGATCGAGGTGATCAGCTTGAGGACGTCGCCGATGCGCTCGGCGGTGCGGGAGAGCTCGCTAATGCCCACGTCAGTCTGCTCGATCTGGCGCACGGCTTCCTTGGCGATGGTCGTCGACTCCGTGACGCGGCGGCCGATCTCGTGGACGGAGGAGGTCATCTGCTGGGCGGCCGAGGCCACCGACTGCACGTTGGCGGAGACCTGGCCGGAGGCCGAGGCGGCGCTGGTCGAGAGCTGCTGGGTCTGCTCGGCGGTCTTGCTCAGCGTGTTGGCCGAGACCTCCAGCGTCCGCGCGTCGGCATGCACCTTGTTGATGATCTGGCCGACGGTGGCTTCGAACTCGTCGGCCATGCGCTGCATGGCGGTGTGCTGCTCGGTCTTGGCGGCGTCGAGATAGACCGAGATCGCGAGGTCCATGTCGATCATCGCAGCCTTGGTGATCGCGGCCTGCAAGGCGGCCTTCTTCTCGCGCGCCGCCTGGCCTGCGAACCAGCCGTCCGGCAGCTCGGTCTCGATCGCCTTCTGCAGGCCGGTCACGATCAGCGAATAGCCGGCGATGTACCAGCGCGGCTCCAGCCCCATCCGGTTGTGGGCCTGGCCGATCCGCGTGACCGATTTCACGTAGTCGTCGTCGAACTTGGCTGTGGCCAGCGACATCCAATGGTCGAGCTGGGCCTTGTGGGCGTGCCGCATGGCCGCCTGGCTCGAGAACATCTTGGCGAGCGACGGCACCTTGCCGACATGGGCGTAGAACTGGTCGAGCAGGCCGGGCAGCACCTTGCCGATCAGCGGCCGCAGCTCGCGGAGATGCTCCCGGGTCGCGTGGTCGATGCCGATGAAGTCAAGACGTGACTGCAGGGTCTGGGAGTCGGTCATCGCGGGGCCCGGTAAGCTGGGTGAACAGAGGAGGCCGCCCGCCGACGCGCAGGCGCTTCTCCAGCCCGAATTTGCATGGGTTTGGTTGATGGTTCCTTACGGCGGAACGTGAATTTCCATCCGACTGTCGAATATTACCGTCGCGCTGAGGCGGGGACAGGCGCGCACAATAAAAAACGGGGCCGAAACGGCCCCGTCGAAGTCGTATCGTCCCGCGCTCTTACTTGATCTTGGCTTCGCGGAATTCGACGTGCTTGCGCGCGACCGGGTCGTACTTCTTCTTGACCATCTTGTCGGTCATGGTGCGCGAATTCTTCTTGGCAACGTAATAGAAGCCGGTGTCGGCCGACGACACGAGCTTGACCTTGATGGTGACCGCTTTGGCCATGTCTTGAACCTCTGCAATGGAATCGGGGGTGGACGCCGGCCAAAGAGGGGGCGCCGTTGGCCGGCAACCTACCCAGCCAGCCCCCAAAGTCAAGGTTGCCGGGCTAGATTCTGGGATCCTAGGTCTCGAAGAACCGGTTTTTCGGCCGGGGCAGGCCGAGATTGTCCCGCAAAGTGGGGCCCTCGTACTCCGTCCGGAAGATCCCGCGGCGCTGCAGCTCGGGAATCACCTTGTCGACGAAATCGTCGAGGCCGGCCGGCAGGAACGGGAACATGATGTTGAAGCCGTCCGAGGCGCGGCTTTCCAGCCAGTCCTGCATCTGGTCGGCGATGGTTTTGGCCGTGCCGACGAAGGCGAGCCCACCATAGCCACCGACCCGCTGCGCCAGCTGCCGCACCGTGAGCCCGTCGCGGGCGGCGACGTCGACCAGGCGCTGGCGGCCGCTCTTGGAGGCGTTGGTCTCGGGGATTTCGGGAAGGGGACCGTCCGGATCGAAGCCGGAGGCGTCGGTGCCGAGGATGACGGAGAGCGAGGCGATGGCGCTGTCGTAATGCACCTTGCTGTCGAGGAGGGCGCGCTTCTCCTTGGCCTCCGCGTCGCTGTCGCCGACCACCACGAAAGCGCCGGGCAGGATCTTCAGATGCTCGGGGTTGCGGCCGACCTTCTCCATCCGGCCCTTGATGTCGGCATAGAGTTTTTGGCCATCGGCAAGACTGCCGCCGCCGGTGAACACGGCTTCCGCCGTCTCCGCCGCGAGCTGCTTGCCGTCCTCCGACGCGCCCGCCTGCACGATCACCGGCCAGCCCTGCACCGGGCGTGCGATGTTCAGCGGGCCGCGCACTTTCAGGTATTTGCCCTTGTGGTCGAGCACATGCATCTTGTCGGGATCGAAGAACAGCCCGCTCTCGACATCGCGCACGAACGCATCGTCGGCGAAGGAATCCCAGAGACCGGTGACGACGTCATAGAACTCGCGGGCGCGCTTGTAGCGCTCGGCATGCTCCATGTGATCGTCGAGGCCGAAATTCAGAGCTGCGTCGGGGTTCGACGTTGTCACGATATTCCAGCCGGCGCGGCCGCCGGAGAGATGGTCGAGCGAGGCGAAGCGGCGGGCGACGTGATAGGGCTCGTCGAAGGTCGTCGATCCCGTCGCGATCAGGCCGATGTTCTCGGTGACGGCCGATAGCGCCGACAGCAGCGTGAACGGCTCGAACGAGGTCACCGTGTGGCTGCGCTTGAGCGCATTGATCGGCATGTTCAGCACGGCGAGATGATCGGCCATGAAGAAGGCGTCGAACTTTCCGGCCTCGAGCTTGCGGATCAGCTGCTTGAGATGGCCGAAATTGAAATTCGCGTCCGGCCAAGCGCCCGGATAGCGCCACGCGCCGGTGTGGATCGAGACCGGGCGCATGAACGCGCCGAGCTTGAGTTGACGAGGGGCCATGAGGGGCGTCCGCGGATGGTTGCTGTCTTTGAGGAGATAGGAACTTCGTGGGCGCGTGTCAGCAACCCGCCGCAGAACACGATTTCGTTTTGAAGGGCGCGCGCAGCACGCTCATTTCATTGAGGGCCGAGCAGCCGACCGCAACAACGGTGTCGTCCCGGCGAACGCCGGGACCCATACCCCCAGGGAGGAGTTCGGGGCAGGCTAGTGGTTGGCATTTTCGCGCATCACATCCGCCGCAGAGTATGGGTCCCGGATCGGCGCTACGTCGCGCTACGCGCGCCGTAGCTTGTCCGGGACGACGGCTGTGGGTGTTGCGAGACCGCCCATCTCATTGCCACTGCGGTCGAGCTGAGGAAGGTGTCGGCGATCATTCGGGGTGGAGCGAATGGCGCCGCCGCGTCGGTGCTACGCGCCCAGAACGTCCTTCTGCATCTTGCCGCCGTAGAAGTGGAAGAACGGCACGGGCGCGTCGTGGCGCAGCGGGCCGGTAGCGAGGCGCTTGTCGAGCTCGTGGAGGACGTTCTTGGTCATCGGGTGCAGATCGGCCAGCGGCTTCGAGCCGAGCTCGACCCAGACCAGCTCCACCAACTCGGCGTCAGCGTGGATCACGCCCTCGACTCGGTGGGTGATGGCGGAGGCGTCGGCGGTGAAGAAGCGGGTGTCGAAGCGCTTGATGCGGCCGGGCGGTGTGATGGCGCGGGCGATCAGAAACAGGCTGGAGGGATCTGGCAGCAGGCCGGCTTCAGTGAACGGAGCCCAGGGGCCGTCGAGCTTCGGCGTGGGGCCGTCGACCTTGCGTCCTAGGCAGAGACCCGTTTCCTCGCAGGCCTCGCGGATCGCGGCGACCGCGAGCGACTTGGCGCGCGACGGCGTCGTTTGCGGCTTGCCCTTGAACAGATTGGCTTCGAGCTCGGCCGGCATGGGAGCGGCGACTGGAATGCGGTGATCGGTCTTGTCGACGCGGCCGCCGGGGAAGACGAACTTGCCGGGCATGAACACGACCTTGTCGTGGCGCTTGCCGACCAGCACCTTCGGCACCTGATAGCTGCGATCGACCAGGATCAAGGTCGCGGCATCCCTGGGCTTGGTGTAGGGATGGTGGTCCGCTTCCTTCTCGGCGGGCTTGCCCGCCGGCGCTGCTGTCGCCTGTGCCGTCTCGCTCATGTCCTCCCCGCTTGTTCTTGTTCGTTGAACGGTCGTCTGCTCACACCGGTGGAATGCCCTCGGCCGGGGCGTCGTCGAAGCCGTGCATGCGCAGCGCCCATTGCAGGCCGACGACGGCGCCCTTGACCGGCTGGATCAAGGCCAGCGACGAGATCAGCGTCACCGGCAGATACACCGCGAGCTGCAGCGCGATCGGCGGCGCGTAGTTGGTTTCCACCGACAGCGCCAGCGGCACGACGATGTGGCCGACGATGACGATGACGAGATAGGCCGGCAGGTCGTCAGCGCGGTGGCCGGAAAAATCCTGGCCGCAGCGATCGCAATTGTCTGCAACCTTCAGGAAGGCGCGGAACAGCTTGCCCTCGCCGCAGCGCGGGCAGCGGCCGCGCAGGCCGCGCTTCATTGCGGTCCAGACGTCGCGCTTCTCGGCGAGGCCGGTGTCGCGCGTCCAAGTCTGGGGCAAAGCCTGTGGCAATGCGCGGGGCGTTGAGCTCATGGCGTCCATGATTGGCCTTTCTTCGATGTGCCGGGCTTGCGTTTTGCCCCTGCCTTCTGGCTTTTCTTACGGCTCTTCTCTTTATGCTTCGTGCGCGCTTCGGACTTGCCCCGCTTCGCTGCCTTGGCCGTCGCCTTGGCGTTGGTTCCGACGGTAGTCTTGCGCCTCGGCCCCGCGCCGCGCAGATGCCGCGACACCAGCACGTCGGCCTGCGTCAGCAGCTCGAAGCGCAGCGCGCCGGCCACGGGCTGAGCTTCTACCAGACGCACGTCGACGACGTCACCGAGCCGGTGCATGGCACCACTGCGCTGGCCGATCAGCGCGTGGCGCGTCTCGTCGTAATCGAAATATTCCGTGCCAAGGGTTCGGATCGGAACCAGGCCGTCGGCGCCGGTGTCGTCGAGCTTGATGAAGAGGCCGGCGCGGGTGACGCCGGAGATGCGGCCTTGGAAGGTCGCGCCGACGCGGTCGGCGAGGTGATGCGCGATCAGCCGGTCGGCGGTCTCGCGCTCGGCCTTCATCGCCCGCCGCTCGGTCACCGAGATCTGCGCTGCGACTTCGGCGAGA
Source organism: Bradyrhizobium sp. USDA 4353 (assembly GCF_054063215.1). NCBI lineage: Bacteria > Pseudomonadati > Pseudomonadota > Alphaproteobacteria > Hyphomicrobiales > Nitrobacteraceae > Bradyrhizobium > Bradyrhizobium sp. USDA 4353. The sequence goes on along the minus strand of NZ_JBSSGB010000001.1, from coordinate 6,110,018 downwards.
TGATCCGGCGTCTCGCTGTCGGGCAGGGCGCCGTCGCCGAGTCCGAGCGCACGCAACAGCCCGCGATGCACGACGAGGTCGGCATAGCGGCGGATCGGTGAGGTGAAGTGCGCGTAGCGGCGCAAATTGAGGCCGAAATGCCCGTAGTTCTCTGAGGAGTACTCGGCCTGCGCCTGCGAGCGCAGCACCACCTCATTGACGAGCTTCTCGTAATCCTGGCCGGCGACCAAGGTCAGCACGCGGTTGAACAGCGATGGCCGCAGCGCGCCCGACTTGGCGAAGGGCACGTCGAGCGTCTTCAGGAACTCCTGCAGCGCATGCACCTTCTCCACCGTCGGCTCGTCATGCACGCGGTAGATCAGCGGCAGCGCCTTCTTCTCCAGCGCCTCGGCCGCGGCGACGTTGGCGAGGATCATGAACTCCTCGATCAGCCTGTGCGCGTCGAGACGTTCCGGCACGACGACGCGGTCGACGGTGCCGTCCTTCTTCAGCAGGATCTTGCGCTCGGGAAGATCGAGATCGAGCGGATCGCGCGCGTCGCGGCCGCGCTTGGCGACCTCATAGGCCGCGTAGAGCGGCTTGAGGATCGGCTCGAGCAGGGGACCGGTGATGTCATCCGGCTTGCCGTCCATGGCGGCCTGCGCCTGCGCGTAGGACAGCTTTGCGGCCGAGCGCATCAGTACGCGGTGGAACGAGTGCGAGCGCTTGCGGCCGTCGGCGCCCATCACCATGCGCACGGCGAGCGCGCCGCGCGGCTCGCCCGGCACCAGCGAGCACAGATTGTTGGAGATGCGCTCCGGCAGCATCGGCACGACGCGGTCGGGGAAGTACACCGAATTGCCGCGGATCAGCGCGTCGCGATCGAGCGCCGAGCCCGGACGCACGTAGTACGCGACGTCGGCGATCGCGACGTGGAGGATGAAGCCGCCGACATTGTTCGGATCGGGATCCGGCTCGGCATGGACGGCGTCGTCGTGGTCCTTGGCGTCGGGCGGATCGATCGTGACCAGCGGCAGCTCGCGCCAGTCCTCGCGGCCCTTCAAGGTGGCCGGCTGCGCGGCTTCGGCTTCCGCGACAGCAGCGGACGAGAAATCCATCGGGATCTCGTGGGCATGGATCGCGATCAGGCTGATAGCCTTCTCGGTCGCGACCGAGCCGTAGCGTTCCTTCACCCGGCCTGCGGGAAGGCCATAGCCGCGGCCGCGCAGCAGGTCGACGCTGATGAGATCGCCGTCCTTGGCATCCTTGGTATCTTCAGGCGCAATCGACAGCTCGCGTCCGGCCTGCTTCTTGTCGACCGGGATCAGGCGCCCGCCATTGCCATTTGGGTTGCTCTTGAAGATGCCGAGCACGCGGTTGCGCGCCTGGTCGAGCACCTTCAATACGCGGCCTCGATAGGCGATCCCGTCGGTATCGTTGATCGGCTCGACGCGGAGCAGGGCGCGATCGCCGACGCCGGCGGTGGCGCCTGGCTTGGCCAAGCGAGAGGCGTAGATGCGGATGCGCGGCGGCTCGGACTGCTCGGCCTCATCCCATTCGGCCGGCTTTGCGATCAGCTCGCCGTCGCTGTCGCGGCCGGTGATGTCGGCGACGAGCGTCGCCGGCAACGTCGCGGGCTCGACGATTGTCTTGCGGCCGCTCTTCTTGACGGTGCCGTCAGCGATGAGCTCGCGCAGCAGCTCCTTGAGTGCTGCGCGGTCGGCGTTCTTCAGGCCGAACTCGCGGGCGATGTCCTTGGTGCCAACCTTGCCCGGATTGGCGCGGATGAAGGCGACGATGGCCTCCCGCGGAGGGAAGCCGATGTCGCTCTTTTTGATCATTTTCTCATCCGCGGGCCTTGCCGGCGCTCTTCTTGGGCGTGGCCTTGGTCGCAGGCTTCGCCGATGTCTTGGCGGCCTTCGCAACCGGCGCACGCGCCTTGCTGGTGGACTCTGATTTCGGCTTGGCCGCGGCCTTCTTCGCCACGGCCTTCTTCGCCGGCTTGGGCGTGTCGTCGTCGCCGCCGGCCTTCGGCTTGGCCGCGGCCTTGGGCTTCGCAGCCTTCTTGGGAGCCTTGGCCTTGCCGCCGCCCTTACTGCCTCCCTTGGCCGCGCGCTCGTCGATCAGCGCGATCGCCTCGGCAAGCGTGATCGTGTCCTTTTCCTTGTCGCCGGGAATGGTGGCGTTGACGCCGCCCGCGGTGACATAGGCGCCGTAGCGGCCGGCCTTCACGGCGACCGGGCCCAGCGAGGGATGATCGCCCAGCGCCTTGCCGGGATCGGCGCCGAAGCGCTTGCTCGGGCCCTTGGCGACCTTCTCGGCGATCAGGGTGACGGCGCGGTTGAGGCCGATGTCGAACACCTCGTCGCCGGCTTCCAGGCTCGCATAGGTCTTGTCGTGCTTGACGAACGGCCCGAAGCGGCCAAGCCCAGCAGTGATCGGCAGACCCGTCTCCGGATGCTTGCCGATCTCGCGCGGCAGCGACAACAGCTTCAGCGCCAGATCGAGATCGACGTCGGAGGGCTGCGTGCCCTTCGGGATGCCGGCGCGCTTCGGCTTCTCGCCTTCGGCATAGTCCTTCTGCTCGCCGAGCTGGATGTACGGCCCGAACCGGCCGGCCTTGACGGCGACCTCGAGGCCGGAGTCCGGATCCTGGCCGAGCATGCGGTCGGCCGCGGCCTCGCTGTCGGCGGCGAGCGGGCGGGTGTAGCGGCACTCCGGATAGTTGGAGCAGCCGACGAAGGCGCCGAACTTGCCGGCCTTCAGATTGAGCCGGCCGGTGCCGCAGGTCGGGCACTGCCGGACGTCGCCGCCATCCTCGCGCGGCGGATAGATGTGCGGCCCCAGCATCTCGTCGAGGGCGTCGAGCACCTGCGCCACGCGCAGGTCCTTGATGTCGTCGACGGCGCCGATGAAGCCGGTCCAGAAGTCCTTCAGCACCTGTTGCCAGGCGATCTCGTTGTTGGAGATGCGGTCGAGCTGCTCTTCCAGGTCGGCCGTGAAATCATACTCGACATAGCGGCGGAAGAAGTTCTCCAGGAAGGCGATGACGACGCGGCCCTTGTCCTCACCGTGCAGCCGCTTCTTCTCCAGCTTCACATAGCCGCGCGCCTTGAGCACATCGAGGATCGAGGCGTAGGTCGAGGGCCGGCCGATGCCGAGCTCCTCCATGCGCTTGACCAGCGACGCCTCCGAGAAGCGCGGCGGCGGCTCGGTGAAGTGCTGGGTGACCGCGAGGTTCTGGCGCTTCAGCGCCTCGCCCTGGCTCATCTGCGGCAGGCGGCGGCTGTCCTCGTCCTCCTCGTCGTCGCGGCCTTCCTGGTAGAGCGCGAGGAAGCCGTCGAACTTGATGACCTGGCCGGTGGCGCGCAGCTCCAGGGTGCGGCCGCCCGCTTTGGCGACGATGTCCACCGTGGTCCGCTCAAGCTCGGCGGATTCCATCTGGCTCGCGATGGTGCGGGTCCAGATCAGCTCGTAGAGCTTGGCCTGATCGTCATCGAGCCGCTTGCGCAGCTCGGCCGGCTTGCGCGACAGGTCGGTCGGGCGGATCGCCTCGTGCGCTTCCTGGGCGTTCTTGGCCTTGGTCTGGTACTGCCGCGGGCTGTCCGGCACGTATTTGTTGCCGTAGATCTCGCCGATCACCTTGCGCGCCTGGGTGATCGCCTCGGGCGCGATCTGCACGCCGTCGGTTCGCATATAAGTAATGAGTCCGGTGGTCTCGCCGCCGATGTCGATGCCTTCATAGAGCCGCTGCGCGATGCGCATCGTGTGCGCCGGCGCGAAGCCGAGCTTGCGGCTGGCTTCCTGCTGCAGGGTCGAGGTGGTGAAGGGGGCCTGCGGATTGCGCCGCGCCGGCTTGGCGTCGACGGTCGCGACCGTATAGCTCGCCGCGTTCAGCGCGTTCTTGAAATCCTCGGCTTCGGCGCCAGTGCCGATGTCGAGCCGCTGGATCTTCTTGCCGTCGGCGCCGACGAGGCGCGCCTCGAAGGTGTCGCCGCGCGGCGTCGCCAAGGTGGCGATCAGCGACCAGTATTCACGGGGCACGAACTTCTCGATCTCGAGCTCGCGGTCGCAGACGAGGCGCAGCGCCACAGACTGGACGCGGCCGGCCGAGCGGGCGCCGGGCAGCTTGCGCCACAGCACGGGAGAGAGCGTGAAGCCGACGAGGTAATCGAGGGCGCGGCGCGCCATATAGGCGTCGACCAGCGCGCCGTCGATCTGGCGCGGATTTTTCATTGCCTCCGAGACGGCCTGCTTGGTGATGGCGTTGAACACGACGCGCTCGATCTTCTGATCCTTCAGCGCACGCTTCTCCTTCATCACCTCCAGCACGTGCCAGGAGATGGCCTCGCCCTCGCGATCAGGGTCGGTGGCGAGAATCAGGCGGTCGGCGCCCTTGAGCGACTTGGCGATGTCGTTGAGTCGGCTGGCGGCCTTGGGGTCCACCTCCCAGATCATCCGGAAATTTTCTTCCGGATCGACGGAGCCGTTCTTCGCCGGGAGGTCGCGGACATGGCCGAACGAGGCCAGAACCTCATAGGAGGAGCCCAGATACTTATTGATCGTCTTGGCCTTGGCAGGCGACTCCACGATGACGATATTCATGTATTTCCAATAGCTTAGTGGAGGGACTGAAGCCGGTTTCGCGGGATTCGCGCTCGGCCCGTTGATCCGAACATGGGTGGTGAGGGGGTTCCTGTCAAATCGGGGGGCGCTGAAAGTCGATTGCGTCCCACTGGGGAAGTACCTATCAGGTTGTAGGGAGCGCCATTGGAACCGTGCTCTTTTTCCAATGTTTTTCCTTAAATACCCGTCATGGGATAGGTCGATTGGTCAAGGAAGCGGACAGACGCGGCCCCGATATAGAAGAGTCGATGGAGGATCCCGATGCCGCGGCGGCGCTGATTGCCGAGGTCACGGCGAGCCTGTCGCAGCTCGCGCAGCGGCATAATCTCGACATGCTCGACTATCTCCTGCGCATGGCCAATCTCGAGGCCGAGGAGCACCTGCGGCTGCGCAGCCGGCGCAAGCTGTCCTGAATTGCGGCTCGACGCGGCGCCAAGGTCGTCTCCTCGGGGGGCAGCGGCGTCCAGTCCCTTGAGTAGAGCAGATGGCGGGCGCGTTGGCGTCCGAGCTGTCACCGGGCGGCATCCGCCTCAACATGGTCGCGCCAGGTACGATCCGCATGCCGCGTTGGCGACGCGAAGATCGTGGAGCCAGGATCGCTGCGACGGCGACACCTCGCCGCGTCCCCACCGGTGCGAACGGCGACTGCCTGCTCTTGCTGCAGTCGCCGAAGCATCTCAGGCCGCGAGAGCGCTTGCCGTCTTCAGCGCATTTGCCAGCGCCTGCTCGCGTTGCTCGGGTCCGACCATGATGCCGTCGGCCGCAACGAATTCGGGCGCCGTCACGCCGATGAAGCCGAGCACACCGCGCAGATAGGTTTCGAGATGCTCGAGCGCCGCCGCTGGTGCAGAGCCGTAAAAGCCGCCGCGTGACAGTGCGACGATCACGCGCTTACCGCCGACGAGGCCCTCGGGGCCATTGGCGCCATATCGAAATGTCTTGCCCGGGACCAGAATGCGATCGATCCAGGCCTTCAGCTGGCTCGGAACAGAGAAGTTGTACATCGGTGCGCCGATCACGATGATATCGGCGCTGAGAAACTCTTCGAGCACCGCTTGCCCGGCGGCAACGTCCGCCTGCACGGCAGGGTCGGAGGGAAGAACGCCATGAGCAATCGCCACGTGCGCTCCGGACAGATGCGACAGCGGCGTGGCTGCGAGATCCCGGTAGGTGACTTCGAGACTGGGCGTGATCTCGCGCAAGCGATTGACGATCGCGGCTGACACCTGACGGCTGACGGAGTTGGGGCCGAGCACGCTGGAGTCGATATGGAGCAGTTGTGTCATAGGTCAGTCACCTCGGTATTCGTTTGTAACTGGCGCACTATGAGTGACTGTGCTGTAACCCCACAAGAACGCACATTTTTGAAACCCGGGTACATCCGTGACACCTGCTGACAGCGATGATCCTGACCTTCCGCCGGAGCCGCAGCACAATGACTGCCGCGGCGTCGCATCGATTCTGGCGCGTGTCGGCGACAAATGGAGCGTGTTCGTCATCATGATGCTGCAGGACGGACCGAAGCGCTTCAACGAGCTGAAGCGCCTCGTCGGCGGCATCTCCCAGCGCATGCTGACCTTGACGCTCCGCGGGCTCGAGCGCGACGGGCTGGTGACGCGGACGGTGTTTCCGACCATCCCGCCGCGGGTCGACTATGAGCTGACCGATCTCGGCCGCGGCTTGTCGCAGCCGGTGCAGGCGCTCGGGCACTGGGCCATCGAGCACCAGGACCAGATCGAGCAGGCGCGCTCACGCTTCGACGCACGCAAGGATGGCGGCTGAGCGTCAGGTGAGCGACACCATCCCGCCGCCGTGACGTTCCAGCCGGCCGGCCAGCTCGAGCTCCAGCAGAACCATGCGCAGCACGGCGGGCGACAGGCCGCTGAGCCGGATCAGGTCGTCGATCGACACCGGCGTCGGGCCCAGCAGGGCCGTGATCTGCGCGCGGTCGTGGCTCTCGGGATCGGGCGCGAACAGCTCCTCATCGGGCTCGCGCAGCGACAAGGGCAGCGGCCGTTGCAGGATGGGGCCGACGGCCTGGATGACGTCGGCGGCCTCGGTGACCAGCGTGGCGCCCTGCTTGATCAGGTCGTTGGTGCCGGCCGAGCGGGGATCGAGCGGCGAGCCGGGAACAGCGAACACCTCGCGGCCCTGCTCGCCGGCCATGCGGGCGGTGATCAGCGAGCCGGAGCGATGCGCGGCCTCGACCACGACGACGCCGAGCGAGGCGCCCGAGATCAGCCGGTTGCGGCGGGGGAAGTCGCGGGCGCGCGGCTCGTGTCCGAGCGGCATTTCGGAGATGGCGGCGCCGCTGCCATTCACGATGCTGCCGAGCAGGTCGACATGCTCCGGTGGATAGATGCGGTCGTGGCCGCCGGCGAGCACCGCGACCGTGCCGCTCGCGAGGCTCGCGCGATGGGCGGCCTGATCGATGCCGCGCGCCAGGCCTGAGATGATGACGAAGCCGGCCTGGCTGAGCTCATGGGCGATCTGGCCGGCGAATTTGAGCCCGGCCGCTGAGGCATTGCGTGAGCCGACGATGGCGATCATCGGCCGCATCAGGGCGTCGCGGGCGCCGCGCACCCCGAGCAAAGGCGGCGCATCTTCGCAGGTGGCGAGCCGGGGCGGATAGCCGTCCTCGTCCGGCGCCCGAAGCTGGACGCCCCGGCGTTGGCAGGCCTCGAGCTCGGCGTCGGCCTGGCTTACGGTGCAGATCCGGCCGCTCGTGGCGGCGCCGCCCCGGCGCGCCAGGTCCGGCAGACGCTCCAGCGCGGCGCGGGCCGTGCCGAACTGGTCGAGCAGCGCGCGGAAGGTGCGCGGGCCGACATTGTCGGAGCGGATCAGGCGCAGCCGGTCGCGCCGCTCGGTGTCGCTCAGCTCGATCGTCGTGTTGATCGCGTCCACGCCAGCCTCCTCGAAGAAGGCCAGCATGGAGCAACCCGAGGGCGCGGGGAAGAGGGGGCGCTACGCCGGAGCGACCTCGCGCAGCTCCTCGGTGGCGGTGACCGGCCGCTCCTCGGCGATTGCCGGCATCGTGCCGGCAGGCGCCTCGCGCAGCCAGCGCTCGGCGGCCTCACGCCCGCGCTGATGCAGCATGGCGATGAAGTCGCTGTCGAAGTCGGTGGCCTCGCGCTGCGCCAGGGACTCGATCTCCTCCTCGGCGGCGAGCCGATGCATGCGGGGCGGATGCAGCCCGTCGCTGCGGGCCCATTCCAGCGCCGCGAGCTCGGCGTTGAGCACGGCATTGGCGGCGATCTGGTCGAGGCGGCGATCGATCGCGGCCGAGGTCATCGGCACATCACCGTCGCGCGCCGGCGTGACCTGGACGACCAGCAGGTCGGCCGCGCTGGATTCGTGCGCAATCTGGATCAGCGGCGGATTGGCGGCATAACCGCCGTCCCAGTAGCTTTCACCGTCGATCTCCACGGCCGCATGCATCTGGGCCGGGCAGGTCGAGGCGAGCAGCACGTCCGGGGTGATGTCGCCGTTGCGGAAGATCTGCGGCTGGCCGTCGCGGACCCGGGTGGCCGCGACCAGCAGCCGCGGCGCGCCCGCGCCCTGCACGGCGCCGAAATCGATCGTCGCGGTGAGGATGTCGCGGAGCGGCGCCAGATCGAGCGGGTCGGCGCGGCCGCCGCGCAGGCCAGTGCCGAACGAGACTGCGCTGCTCGCCGGCGAATAGCCGCCGATCAGCATCAATGCGCGGAACGAGGCGTCATCGGCAAGACCGGTCCAGAACTCGGCGAGGCGACCGCGGGCCTCGTCGCGGCCGCCATTGGCAAGGCCGCTGGCGAGCAGCGCCGCGTTGATGGCGCCGGCGCTGGCGCCGCTGATCGTGTCGAAATCGCAGGCCGGCTCCTCGAGCAGGCGGTCCAGCACGCCCCAGGTGAAGGCCGAGAAGGTTCCGCCGCCCTGCAAGGCCAGCGACAGCTTGCGCGGCGGCCACACACGCGGTGGCGGCGGCAGCTTTGCGTTCGCGATCGTCTCGGCCAGGGAGCGCTCCGGCGTCTCGGCGGGCTTCGGCTCGGCGATGGCGGTCGCGCCCGTGGCGGCGATCATCATCTCCACGACGGCCGCGGCGCTTTCGCACGACGTCTCTTTTGCCGTCAGCGTGAGCGGGCTCTCGACGACCGGATCGGCTACGACCTCGCGAGCCGCAGGCTCGATCGCTACAGCCTGCGTCGGTTCAGCGGCGTTGCCGGCCGATGCGAACGGATCGTCGGTGGACCAGATCTGAGCCGCGGAAAGAAGGGCGCTGGCGCTCGATCGCGTGGGTGTAGACATTTGCTGCGCCGACTCCTCATCAGTGCGGTGCTCGCGCGCAAGTCGCGAGCCGCTTGAATTGGTCTTGCGTGTTCAGATGCCGGAATCATGACAGGCAATCATGATTCACACCAGAGTCCGGCGTTAACTTATTAGCTGATGATGTGGCGGTGTTGCTGCGTTGCCTCTGTAATTGCAGGGCTAGACACAGGATATCCGCATTTGCACCGTATTTGCACGGAGTGATTACTTCTTAGCACCGATCTTGCTCTCTGTGCCGGCCTGCAAGCGCTTGATGTTTTCGCGATGCATGTAAATGAGCAACAAGGTGATCAAAGCAAACAACACGGCCAGCGCGGTGTGGCCGAAAGCCCACAACACGAGCGGCGTCAGCACGCTCGCGACGAGTGCAGCCAAGGATGAGTAGCGGAAGGCGAAGGCGGTCGCGAGCCAGACCAGGCAGAAGAAGATCGCACCCGGCCAGAACAGGCCGATGAGGACGCCGATATAGACCGCGACGCCCTTGCCGCCGCGGAATTTCAGCCACACCGGGAACAGGTGTCCGAGGAAGGCGCCGAGGCCGGCGGCCATCGCCGCATTGGGCCCGCCGAGATAACCGCAGATGATCACGGCCGCCGTACCCTTCAGCGCATCGCCGAGCAGGGTCGCGGCGGCGAGGCCCTTGCGGCCGGTGCGCAGCACGTTGGTGGCGCCGATATTGCCGGAGCCGATGCTGCGCAAATCCTGGGTGCCGGCGAGCTTGGTCAGGATCAGGCCGAACGGGATCGAGCCGAGGAGATAGCCGATGATGAGAGCCACCGGCAGGAAGGCTTCGGAACCCATCACACAACTCCTTGCGGGTGATGCCGTGCGTCAGACATGTTCGAATACGGTGCGGCCGCCGACGATGGTCCGCACCACGCGTCCGGTGAAGCGGGCCTCGTCGAACGGCGTGTTCTTGCACAATGATTTCAGATCGGCCGGATCGAGGATCCAGGGCACGTCCGGATCGATCACGATGATGTCGGCCGGCGCGCCCGCGCGCAAGGTGCCGCCGGGCAGGCCGAGCAGCTCCGCAGGGCGCGTCGACATCGCGCGGATCAAGGTGGTCCAGCTCAATTCGCCGCTGTGCACCAGCCGCAGCGCGGCCGACAGCATCGTCTCCAGGCCGACGGCGCCGCTCGCGGCCTCCGCGAATGGCAGCCGCTTGACCTCGACGTCCTGCGGATTGTGGTCGGACATGATGACGTCGATCAGGCCCGAGGCGAGCGCCTCGACCAGCGCGCGGCGATCGACCTCGGTGCGCAGCGGCGGCGTCAGCTTGAGGAAGGTGCGGTAGGGGCCGATGTCGTTCTCGTTGAGCGTCACGTGGTTGATCGACACCGAGGCGCTGACGGCAAGCCCCGCGTCGCGCGCGCGCTTGAGGACATCGAGCGAGTCGACCGCGCTCAGCGCCGCCGCGTGATAGCGGCCCTTGGTGAGGGCGACGAGGCGCATGTCGCGCTCGAGCACCACGGCTTCGGCCGCTGGCGGAATGCCGGAGAGGCCGAGGCGCGAGGCGAACTCGCCTTCGTTCATGACGCCTTCGCCGACGAGGTTGGGATCCTCGGTGTGGTGCACGATCAGGGCGTCGAAGTCGCGGGCGTAGGTCAGCGCGCGGCGCATCACCTGCGCGTTCATCACGCTGGTGTGGCCGTTGGAGAAGGCGACCGCGCCGGCGGCGCGGAGCAGGCCGATCTCGGTCATCTCCTCGCCGCGCAGGCCCTTGGTCAGCGCCGCCATCGGCTGGATGTTGACGATCGCGGTGTCGCGCGCGCGGCGCAGCACGAAGTCCACGGTCGCCGAATTGTCGATGACCGGCTCGGTGCCGGGCTGACAGATGATGGTGGTGATGCCGCCGGTCGCTGCCGCCTGGCTCGCGCTCGCAAAGGTCTCGCGGTGGCCGAGACCCGGCTCGCCGACGAAGGCGCACATGTCGATCAGGCCGGGCGCGACGATCTGGCCGGCGCAGTTGATGACATCCGTTCCTTCCGGCACGCCGGCGGCGCCGATGCCGCGCTTGAGGTCGCGGATCACGCCATCGGCGATCAGCACGTCACCGGGACCGTCGATGTCGCGGGAGGGATCGATGACGCGCGCATTGGCGAGCAGGATCGGGCGGCGGTCGGTCAGCATGTCGTTTCGTCCCGACTATCAAGCATTGGGCAGGTTGCGGGCCAGCGCCTCGAGCACGGCCATGCGCACGGCAACCCCCATTTCGACCTGTTCCCGGATCAGCGACTGCGCGCCGTCGGCGACGATGGAGTCGATCTCGACGCCGCGGTTCATCGGCCCGGGATGCATCACCAGCGCATCCGGCTTGGCGTAGGCGAGCTTCTTCTGGTCGAGGCCGAAATACTGGAAATATTCCGACGAGGACGGCACGAAGGAGCCGTTCATGCGCTCACGCTGCAGGCGGAGCATCATCACGATGTCGGCGCCGTTCAGCCCCTCGCGCATGTCGCGCGCGACCTCGACGCCCATCCTCTCGATGCCCGGCGGCAGAAGCGTGGAGGGGGCCACGACGCGGACGCGTGCGCCCATCGTGTTGAGCAGGAGGATGTTGGAGCGCGCGACGCGCGAATGCAGCACGTCGCCGCAGATCGCGATCACCAGGCCCTCGATGCGCCCCTTGTTGCGGCGGATCGTCAGTGCGTCCAGCAGCGCTTGCGTGGGATGCTCATGCGCGCCGTCGCCGGCATTGATCACGGAGCCGTCGACCTTGCGCGCCAAGAGCTCCACCGCGCCCGAGGCGTGGTGGCGGACCACCAGAATGTCCGGATGCATCGCGTTGAGCGTGACGGCGGTGTCCATCAGGGTCTCGCCCTTCTTGATGGACGAGGACGACACCGACATGTTCATGACGTCGGCGCCGAGCCGCTTGCCGGCGAGCTCGAACGAGGATTGCGTCCGCGTCGAGGCCTCGAAGAACAGGTTGACCTGGGTCCGGCCGCGCAGCACGGTGCGCTTCTTGTCGACCTGACGATTCAGCTCGACATACTCCTCGGACAGATCGAGGAGACCGGTGATGTCGTGGGCGGAAAGGCCCTCGATTCCCAGCAAATGCCGGTGCCCGAGGACGAAAGTCGATTTCGGAGAGGTTGCCATTAAAGCCAGAGCTATAGGCGCGGTTTCCATGGCGGGCAAGGCCGAAAGCCGGGGTTCCGAGTTATCCCCCGTTCCGTCCCGGGGCCGCCGGACATTCGCAAGGTGGCGGTTGATCGCCGCCGGTGGCCTCCTTCCATGGGCGGTCCTGCTGGCGGGCATCGTTCCGGCCTCGGCGGCCAAGCTGCTGGCGGATTTCGTCTACCTCCGCGACATCGACCCGACGATCCAGCAGGACATCCGCTATGCCGGCAGCAACAACTTCGTCGGCCGTCCCTTGCCGCGCTACGAGGCGGCCGAATGCATCGTGAGGCGCGATGTCGCGCTGCGGCTGCAGGCGGCTCAGACCGAGCTGCGGCCGCGCGGCTTGTCGTTGAAGATGCTCGACTGCTACCGGCCGGTGCGCGCGGTCGCGGAGATGCTGGCGTGGTCCGAAGATGGCGTCGAGACCACCGCCGGCCGCCGCTACATGCCTGGCGTTGCGAAGCGCGACCTGTTCCGGCTCGGCTACATCGCCGTGCGTTCCAGCCATTCGACCGGTGCGGCGCTCGATCTGACGCTGGTCGAGCTCGCGGCCGACAATACCGCGGTGTTCGATCCCGCCAAAGACTATGCGGACTGCACGGCGCCGGCGGCGCTGCGGGCGCCGGAAGGCAGCGTCGATATGGGGACCGGGTACGATTGTTTCGACGGCAAGGCTCATACTGCAGCACGAGACCTGACGCCGGAGCAGCGCCGCTGGCGCAACGAGCTGGTGACTGTGATGGCGCGGCAAGGGTTTGTGAACTATGCCAGGGAGTGGTGGCACTTTTCACTGCCGGGCGCCGGCACGACCACCTATGTTTTTCCCATTCGGCCGCGCCGATGATCGAACTCTCCAGGGTACGGCCATGACCCCGACATCATTCGAGACCCACGAGGTCTTCAACCAATCTCCGCCGTTCGAGGACGTGAACCTGTTCACGGCCGACCGGCCGCTGATGGACGCCGTGAAGGCGAGTGGCGGCGCTGACGCCGAGCGGGAACTCACGTCATTCGGCGCGCTGTGGGGATCGGCCGACATGGCCGAGCAGGGGCGCCTCGCCAATGAGAGCACGCCGAAGCTGCGCAGCTTCGACGCCAAGGGTTTTCGCCGCGACGTTGTCGAGTTTCATCCGGCCTATCATCGGATGATGACGCGCTCGGTCGAAGCAGGCTTGCACAACTCGACTTGGACGGCGCAGGGCAATCCAGTCGGAGGCAGCTCCGAGGTGGTGCGCGCCGCAAAGTTCTATATCGCCTCGCAGGTCGAGAGCGGGCACCTGTGTCCGATCACGATGACGCGCGCCTCGGTCGCAGCGCTGGCCGCCCAGCCGGATCTGCTGGCGCGGACCATGCCGGTGATTGCGACCCGCGACTACGATCCGGCGTTTGCGCCGTGGTGGCAGAAGCGCGGCATGACGCTCGGCATGGGCATGACCGAGAAACAGGGCGGCACCGACGTCCGCGCCAACATGACGCGTGCCGAGCGCACGGCCGACAGCTATCGCATCACCGGCCACAAATGGTTCATGTCGGCGCCGATGTGCGACGCCTTCCTGGTGCTGGCGCAGGCCGAGGGCGGCCTGACCTGTTTCTTCATGCCGCGCTTTGCGCCGGACGGATCAGTCAACGCGCTGCGCTTCCAGCGGTTGAAGGACAAGCTCGGCAATCGCTCCAATGCCTCCTCCGAGGTCGAGTTCGCAGGCGCTTACGCCGAGCGTATCGGCGAGGAGGGCAGGGGCATCCACACCATCATCCAGATGGTGCAGCTGACGCGGCAGGACTGCGCGATCTCGTCCGCCGGCCTGATGCGCTCGGGGCTTTCGCACGCGCTGCATCACGCGCGTCACCGCAGCGTGTTCCAGAAACATCTTGCCGACCAGCCGCTGATGCAGGCGGTGCTCGCCGACATGGCGCTTCACGTCGAGGCGACGGCGGCGCTGGTGATGCGGCTGTGCCGCGCGTTCGATCGCATGCACGACGACGCGGCCGAGGCAGCCTACATGCGGTTGCTGACGCCCGCGATCAAATACTGGGTGTGCAAGAGCGCGCCGCCGTTTCTCTATGAGGCGATGGAGTGCCTCGGCGGCAATGGCTATGTCGAGGACGGCATCCTCGCGCGCCACTTCCGGGAGTCGCCGGTCAACGCGATCTGGGAAGGCTCCGGCAATGTGATGTGCCTCGACGTGTTGCGCGCGCTGTCGCGTGAAGCCGAAGCAGCCACTGCCGTCCTGAAGAGACTGGCCGACGAAGCGCGGGGTCTGCCTGGCGCCCCCGACGCCGTCGCCATGATCAGTGAGGCCTTCCGGCGTGGCGACAGCGAGCGCATCGCGCGTCTTGCCGTCGAGAAGCTGGCTCTGCTGGCCGCCGCGGCCGCGCTCAATGCGGTGACGCCCGCTCACGCCGAGCTGTTCGCCGCCACGCGGCTCGCCAATATTCATCCGAGCATGTATGGCGCCATCGATCTCGAGCCCGCCGCCACCCGTGCCTTGCTGGAGCGCGCCCTGCCTTGACCGATACGCCTGAAGCCGCCGTCATCGATTCCCTCGACCCGCTCCAGCCGCCGCAGCAGGTCGCTCCGGCGCAGCATCAGCCGCGCACGCTCGGCTTCTGGCGGACGACGTTGTGGGGTCTCCTCATCATCGTCCTGTTCTTCATCGGTCAGCTAACGCCGATCCTCTATCTGCTGCTGCGCCATGACGGCGCGTTCACGGGGCCGGTCGAGCTTCAGACCGCCGCGGTCCAGATCGCGAGCCGGTCGCTTACGGTCTCGCTGTCGGCGATCATGGGCGTGCCGGCGATCCTGCTGCCGATCTATTTCGCCGTCCGCCACACCCGCCTGTCCTTCGCCGATTATCTCGGCCTGCGTTGGACCGGCTGGAAGAATTTCGCCCTCGGTGTGGTCGGGATGGTCGTGATCCTCGGCTGCTGGGAGCTGGCCGCGCATCTGAGCGGACGCGGAGACACCTCGTCGAGCTTCATGGTGGACATCCTGAAGACGGCGAGAGGCGACGGCGTGGTCTGGCTGATGATCATCGCCTTCTGCGTCGCGGCGCCGGTGTCCGAAGAGCTGATGGCGCGCGGCTTTCTCTACCGCGGCTGGTCGGAATCTTTCCTGCGGGTGCCCGGGGCCATCCTGCTGTCATCAGCGGTCTGGACCGTCCTGCATCTTCAATACGACTGGTTCGCCCTGCTGAACGTGTTTTCGCTCGGCGTGTGGTTCGGCTATCTGCGCTACCGCACCCACTCGCTGTATCTGACCATGGTGCTGCACGGGCTCAACAACCTCGCGGCCACGATCCAGACGATGTGGCTGGCGAGCGGCCAGTCCTGAGCGCGGATTTCAGCTTGTCCAGGCGATCGCGAGCGGCATGGTGATCGCCGCCAGCACCGTCTGCAGCGAGATGATCTGTGCCAGCAGCGGCGCGTCGCCGCCCATCTGCTTGGCGAGCACATAGGCGCTCGGCGAGGTCGGCACCGCCGCGCAGATCGCCACCACCACGAGGCTCTGGCCGCTGACGCCGAACCATGCGGCAAGACCGATGGCAAGGATCGGCATCAGCACGAGCTTGAGCACGACGCCGAGTGCCGCAGCCGCGCCGGCACGCCGCAGGCCCTCGAAATGCAGGCCCGCGCCGGTGACCAGCAGGCCGATCGGCAGCGAGGCCTGGCTGAGCGCATCGGCGGTGTCGTGCCAGAGCTTTGGCAGCGGCAGATGCACGACGTTGAGCAGGAGCCCGACCACACAGGCCCAGATCAGCGGATTGCGGATGACGGTGGCGACGATCTCGCTCATCGAGCGCCGGTTCGGCGAGGCATAGTGTGCGAGCACGGCCACGCTGAAGACGTTGACCATCGGGATGATCGCGATCATTCCCACCGAGGCCACCGCGAGCCCGGTCGGCCCGAACAGGCTGCCGGAGACGCTGAGGGCCACATAGGTCTGCCAGCGCGTCGCCCCTTGGAAGATCGAGGTGAAGGCCGGGCCGTCGACGCCGGATCGGGCGAGCAGGGGGCGCAGCGCGAGGCACAGCGCGGAGATGGCCAGCATCGCGACGAACAGCGCGCCGCCGACGCCGGCCACCGGCACTTTGCTGAGATCGGCCTTGACCAGGCTCTGCAGCAGCAGCGCCGGAAACAGCACATAATAAGTCAGCCGCTCCAGCCCATGCCATTGCGTGTCGAGCCGGATCAGGCTGCGGCGCAAGCCGAAGCCGATGATGATGAGCAGGAACACCGGCGCCAGCGCCGCGACGACGGGGCTCATGGGCTTACTGGCCGGAGCGGCGCAGCGTCGTCAGCCGGTCGAGCGCGCCTTGCAGGATGAAGATCGCCGCATGGGTGTCGATCACCTCGGCGCGCCTGGCGCGGCTGACATCCATGCCGATCAGCTCGCGCTCGACCGCCGCGGTCGAGAGCCGCTCGTCCCACAGCCCGATCGGCAGGTCGGTGAGGCCCGCGAAATTGCGCGCGAAGGCGCGGGTCGACTGCGCCCGCGGCCCCTCGCTGCCGTCCATGTTGATGGGAAGACCGAGCACGAAGCCGACCACCTTGCGTTCCGCCGAGATGGCGAGCAGCCGCGCCGCGTCGGCCTTGAAGGCCTTGCGTTGGATGGTCTCGACGCCGGTGGCGAGCTTGCGGCCCGGATCGGACACGGCGACACCGATCGTCTTGGTGCCGAGATCGAGGCCGACGAGCGCACCGCGCTCGGCCCAGCGGCCGGCGGCGTCGATGAGGGGGAGGATGGGAGCAGGCATGGCGCGCCGCTTAGCACGCGCCATGCCCGCCAGGCAAAGCAGTAAGCTACCGGATCGCGATCGGGTTGATGTTGCCCTGCACGCCGCCGCGCCAGCGCGGCTGGCCCAGCACGAACAGGAACTCGTAGCCCTTGTCCTTGGCGAGATCGGCGGTGTTCATGTTCTCCAGGATGTAGGTCCCGTTCATGGCGAGCAGGATCTGGTGCACCTCGAACACGTTCTGGGACTCGAACGGCAAGACTTCGAGACCCCAGGTGTCGGCGCCGATTGCGACCACGCCCTTGGAGGTCAGATACTTGGCCCCGTCGACGCCGAGGCCGGGCTCGCCGGCGCCGTAGCGCTTGTCGTCCTTGCCGACCAGGCTGAGCCAGCCGGTGTGGAAGATCACGATGTCGCCCTGGCGGATCTCGACGCCCTGTTTCTTGGCGGCCTCCTCGATCTCCTTGGAATTGAACGCGGTGCCTTCCTTGACCACGTCGGTGTTGTAGTAGGCCGCCATGTCGAGCAGCACGCCGCGCGCGACCAGCGGCGGCACCTTTTCGATCCCGAGCTTCTTCAGGCCGGTCGGATCGGCGAAATCGGCGACCTTGTTGCCGTTGTAATAGACGTGCTCGATGCCGAGATGGCCGAGCCCGTCGATCTGGCTGCCGACGCCAACCCAGCCCTCGATGATGTCGTCATTATAGGTCGCCTTGTTGGGACCGAGGCCGGGATTGCCGGCCTGGCCCGGCTGCACCACGGTGACCTTGAACGAGCGCGGCGGGTAGGCGGGGGTCTTGGAATCGATGATCATCCCAAGCGGGTAGGTCTTGCCGGTCTTCACCAGCGAGGCCGCTTTCACCACCAGTTCCGGCGTCATGTAGTTGGCGGCGCCGATCTCGTCCTGCGGGCCCCATTTCGATTTCGTCCAGTCCGCGGGCTTGTCCTGGGCATTGGCCGTTCCGATCGCAGCCATCATGGCGATCGAGCAGCACAACACGAACGCGTTGCGCATCGCATTTCCTCCGAGGTTGATGTTTGTTGTTTTCGCGCTGGTCAGCGCCGGCATCCTAACTTAGGTCAAGGCCGTTCCAAGTTGTTTTTCGCTTTTGCGTTGCACTGTGCCGGAGTGTCGCATCGGACGATGTTGCCGGGGAACGAGCGGCGCGGTTTCACGCGACGGAATAGGTGCATTGCGTCGGAGCCGCACCGGTCTGCGAGGCTGTCGCTCGCGTGCTTGCCGGAGTAGTGTCGCGCCGCATCCGTGAGGTCGGTCCGATCGCCACGTGACGCCCAAGAACAAGCATGCACAAGGAGCAGCCCATGTGGCCCGATCGCCGCTTTCTCGATCTCGTCAAGACAGAACATCCGATCGTGCTCGCGCCGATGGCTGGGGTGATGGATGCCGATCTGGTCATCGCGGTCGCGCAAGGCGGCGGGCTCGGCTCGCTGCCGTCGGCGATGCTCAGCCCCGAGAAGGCGCGCGAGCAGGTCAACATCATTCGCCAGCGCGTGTCGGCGCCGATCAACCTGAACTTCTTCTGTCACACGCCGGTGGAGGCGGATGCAGCCCGCGAGGCGGGATGGAAGCAACGGCTCGGCGCCTATTATCAGGAGTATGGCGTCGATCCCGCGGCGCCGATCACGGCCGCCAACCGCGCGCCGTTCGATGCCGCGATGTGCGCCGTCGTCGAGGAGCTGAAGCCGGAGATCATAAGCTTCCATTTCGGCCTGCCGGAGCCGAGCCTCTTGGCGCGCGTGAAGGCGACCGGCGCAGTGATCATGGCCTCTGCGACGGTCGTGCGCGAGGCGGTGTGGCTGGAGCGGAACGGCGCCGACGTCATCATCGCGCAAGGCGCGGAGGCCGGCGGCCATCGCGGCATGTTCCTGACCGACAAGCTCGCCGAGCAGGTCGGCACCTTTGCGCTGGTGCCGCAGGTCGTCGATGCGGTGAGGGTTCCGGTGATCGCGGCCGGCGGCATTGCCGACGCCCGCGGCATCGCCGCGGCCTTTGCGCTCGGCGCCTCCGGCGTGCAGATTGGCAGCGCCTATCTGCGCTGCCCCGAATCCAAGGTGAGCGCTCCCGCGCGCGCCGCGCTCGCGGCGGCCGACGACGAATCGACCGTCATCACCAACGTGATGACGGGCCGGCTGGCCCGCGGCGTCGCCAACCGGGTGATGCGCGAGGTCGGGCCGATCTCGCCCGATGCGCCGGCGTTTCCGCATGCGGCGACCGCGCTCGGCCCGCTCAAGGCGGCCGCGGAGAAGCAGGGCAAGGTCGATTTCACCAATCTCTGGGCCGGGCAGGCGCTGCGGCTCGGCAGGGAGATACCCGCGGCGGAGCTGACGCGGACGCTGGCCGAGCAGGCACTGGCGCGGCTCGCGAAGCTGGCGGGCTGACGCCAAAGGAGACGTCGAGCGTAGGGTGCTGCCCTGGGAAAGCCTGAACCCTGCCGGTTGCGGCGCGAAAGCGGCCTCTGCTATAGGGCGGGTTCATCCTTTTCCGTGAGGCCCTATATAATGTCGGTCGATGCCGCCACCGTCCGCCGGATCGCGCAATTGGCGCGGATCGCTGTCACTGACGCCGAGGTCCCGCATCTGCAGGGCGAGCTCAATGCGATGCTGGCCTTCGTCGAGCAGCTCTCGGAGGTGAATGTCGAGGGCGTCGAGCCGATGACCTCGGTGACGCCGATGGCGATGAAGAAGCGCCAGGACGTCGTCACCGACGGCGACATCGCCGACGACATCGTCAAGAACGCGCCGATGACCGAGAACAACTTCTTTCTCGTGCCGAAGGTCGTGGAATAGCCGGGGCAAGTCGGAGCGCTCCTCGCGCGCCATCTGCTCCTCAAACCGACAAGCGAGCCAACGCCGATGTGCATGCTCTGCGACGATGAAGCGGCCTACAAGGCCTATATGGATTATCTCGACGCGATGGAGCGGCAGGGCAAGGCCGCCGATCCGGACAAGGCCGTGAACGAAATCCTCGACCAGCTCGAGGCGGCCAATGCCAACAAGACTCCCCCCAAGAAGAACAAGTTCTTCGCCGACGACACCACGGACGACAAGACGCTCTCCCCGTTCTTCTGCAGCCCGATCAACAAATGACCGATTTGACTTCGATGACCCTCGCCGAGGCCCGCAAGGGTCTCGCCGACAAGACCTTCACGTCGCTGGAGCTGACCGACGCCCATCTCAAGGCGATGGAGGAGGGGCGGGCGCTCAATGCCTTCGTGCTGGAGACGCCGGAGAAGGCGCGCGATATGGCGCGCGAAGCCGATGCTAAGATCGTTAAGGGCGAAGGCGGGCCGCTGGCCGGCATTCCGCTGGGAATCAAAGACCTGTTCGCCACGGAAGGTTTCCGCACCACCGCGTGCTCAAAAATCCTCGGCAATTTCGTGCCGACCTATGAGTCGACCGTGACCTCGCAGCTATGGCGCGACGGCGCGGTCATGCTCGGCAAGCTCAACAATGACGAGTTCGCGATGGGCTCGTCGAACGAGACCTCGTGCTTCGGCCCGGTCGGCAACCCCTGGCGCCGCGAGGGCTCGAACACCACGCTGGTGCCGGGCGGCTCGTCCGGCGGCTCGGCCTCGGCGGTGGCGGCGCTTTTGTGCATGGGCGCGACCGCGACCGACACCGGCGGCTCGATCCGCCAGCCCGCGGCCTTCACCGCCACCGTCGGCATCAAGCCGACCTATGGCCGCTGCTCGCGCTGGGGCATCGTCGCCTTCGCCTCGTCGCTCGACCAGGCCGGCCCGATCGCGCGCACGACGCGCGATGCCGCGATCCTGCTGCGCTCGATGGCCGGCCACGACCCGAAGGACACGACCTCGGTCGACATCCCCGTGCCGGACTACGAGGCCGCGATCGGCAAGTCCGTGAAGGGGATGAAGATCGGCATCCCCAAGGAGTATCGCCTCGACGGCATGCCGGCCGAGATCGAGAAGCTTTGGGCGCAGGGCGCTGAATGGCTGAAGGCCGCCGGCGCCGAGCTGGTCGAGGTGTCGCTGCCGCACACGAAGTATGCGCTGCCGGCCTATTACATCGTGGCGCCGGCGGAGGCGTCCTCGAACCTCGCCCGCTACGACGGCGTCCGCTACGGCCTGCGCGTGCCCGGCAAGTCGATCGGCGAGCTCTACGAGAACACCCGCGCCGAAGGGTTTGGCGATGAGGTCCGCCGCCGCGTCATGATCGGCACCTATGTGCTGTCGGCCGGATATTACGATGCCTATTACATCCGGGCGCAGAGGGTCCGGACGCTGATCAAAAAGGATTTCGAGGACTGCTTCGCCAAGGGCGTGAACGCGATCCTGACGCCGGCGACGCCGTCGGCCGCGTTCGGCATCGGCGAGAAGGGCGGCGCCGATCCGGTCGAGATGTACCTCAACGACATCTTCACGGTGACCGTGAACATGGCCGGCCTGCCGGGCATCGCGGTGCCCGCCGGCAAGGACAGCCAGGGGCTGCCGTTGGGCTTGCAGCTGATCGGCCGTCCGTTCGACGAGGAGACGCTGTTCTCGCTCGGCGAGGTCATCGAGCAGGCGGCGGGACGCTTCACGCCCGTTCGGTGGTGGTGAACGTCGCCGACTTCAAGACGAGCCTCGCGGGCGATCAGCCCGCGACCGGGCTCACGCCGGTGCTGACCGGCCTGTGGTGGCTGGCGAAGGGCGACTGGGACCGGGCGCACAGGATCATTCAGGACGAGACCGGCCGCGACGCGGCCTGGGCGCACGCGCATCTGCATCGCGTCGAGGGCGACCTCGGCAATGCCGGCTATTGGTATCGTCAGGCTGGCCGCCCGGTCGCCACCGATGCGCTCCCGGCGGAGTGGGAGCGCATCGTCAGCACGTTGTTGTCGGCCTAGCGCAGCTTGCCCTTGGGCAGCAGATATTCGTGCACATGCGGGCAGATGTTGCCGCCGCATTTCTCGCCCTTGATCAGCGGATCGAGCTGCGCCAGCAGCGCCTTGGCGTTGAAGATTTTTGGCGGCGCCGGCTCGACCGGCCCGGTCAGGAAGTGCACGTCGCCTTCGATCGCCGGCTTCGGGATGTCGGCGCCGCCGCCGGTGTAGACGAACACCATGCCGCCACGCGCGAGCTGGACCGACATGTCGGAACGGCTGGCGAGATCGGTCTGCGGCCGCCAGCTCGCGACATCAGACGCTTCATCCGCGGAGACCGGAATGCGCGTGCGCAGCGACGGCACCGCGCTGGCGAGCCGCGGCCTGTCGGCCTCATCGGCAGGCCGCCGCATCGCGAACTGCATGTCGGAGAGGATCTCGAACCCGGTGAAGCCCTTCTCGACAGCAATCTCGGCGCAGCGGTTCAGCCAATAGACCTGGACGCTTTCCTTGGTCGTGAAGCCGTTACCGCGGAAGCTCACGCGATAGACGTCGGATCTCAGCTCCTTGGCGTCGAAGCCGCCGGTAAAACCGGACTGTGTGTACTGTGTCGCGCACGACACCAAGGTGAAGGCCGCAGCCGTCACCGCCAGACTCATCAATATTCGTCGCATGCCCCATATCTCCCCCGCGCAATTTTTAGGTTAGGTTCCGCGCGACGGTCTACTTACGGCTGGTTGCGCAGCGGCTGCAGCAAATGCGGCGGATTGCAGCGCTGCCCTTCGGGCACTCGGCGTCGGGCCAAATGCGGGATTTCCTCGCTCTCTCAAGCGCAAGACTGCACGTTGCAGCCGCCGCGGAGGGCGCGGTCCGGCTTGACTGGCGGGTGACGTTGCGCGAAGCCGGATGCAACCCACACTTTTGTCCGGACCGAAAGCCATGAACGCACCTGCCACACCGCACAAGCTGATCAAGGGCGCCACCGGCGACTGGGAGACCGTGATCGGCATGGAGATCCATGCCCAGGTCACCTCGAAGTCGAAACTGTTCTCCGGCGCCTCCACCGCGTTCGGCGGCGATCCCAATAGCCACGTCTCGCTGGTCGACGTCGCGATGCCGGGCATGCTGCCGGTCATCAACGAGGAGTGCGTGCGGCAGGCCGTGCGCACCGGGCTCGGCCTGAATGCCAAGATCAACCTGCGCTCGGTGTTCGACCGCAAGAACTATTTCTATCCCGACCTGCCGCAGGGCTACCAGATCAGCCAGTACAAGGACCCGATCGTGGGCGAGGGCGAGGTCACGGTCGAGCTCGACGGCGGCAAGACCGCCACCATCGGCATCGAGCGCCTGCACCTGGAGCAGGATCCCGGCAAGATGCTGCACGACCAGTCGCCGTCGCTGTCCTATATCGACTACAACCGCTGCGGCGTGGCGCTGATGGAGATCGTCTCCAAGCCTGACATCCGCGACGCCGAGCAGGCCAAGGCCTATGTGACCAAGCTGCGCTCCATCCTGCGCTATCTCGGCACCTGCGACGGCGACATGGAGAAGGGATCCCTGCGCGCCGACGTCAACGTCTCCGTGCGCAAGCCGGGCGGGCCGCTCGGCACCCGCTGCGAGATCAAGAACATCAACTCCATCAGCTTCATCGGCCAGGCGGTCGAGGCCGAGGCGCGGCGCCAGATCGAGATCATCGAGGACGGCGGCGTCATCGAGCAGGAGACCCGCCGGTTCGATCCGGACAAGGGCGAGACACGCTCGATGCGCTCCAAGGAGGAGGCGCATGATTACCGTTACTTCCCCGACCCGGACCTGCTGCCGCTGGAGTTCGACCACGCTTTCGTCGACGCGCTGAAGGCGGCGCTGCCGGAATTGCCGGACCAGAAGAAGGCGCGTTTCATCGCCGATTTCGGCCTGTCGCCCTACGACGCCTCGGTGCTGGTGGCCGAGCGCGAGAGCGCCGCGTTCTACGAGGCCGTGCTGGAGGCGCTGTCGGAGCGGGCGCGCGACGGCAAGCTCGCCGCCAACTGGGTGATCAACGAGCTGTTCGGCCGGCTCAACAAAGAGGGGCGCGACATTGCGTCCTCGCCGGTGTCGGCGTCTCAGCTCGCCTCCATCGTCGCGCTGATCGGCGAGGGCACGATCTCCGGCAAGATCGCCAAGGACCTGTTCGAGATCGTCTGGAGCGAGGGCGGCGATCCGCGCGAGCTCGTCGAAAGCCGCGGCATGAAGCAGGTCACCGACCTCGGCGC
Organism: Bradyrhizobium sp. USDA 4353; assembly: GCF_054063215.1. NCBI lineage: Bacteria > Pseudomonadati > Pseudomonadota > Alphaproteobacteria > Hyphomicrobiales > Nitrobacteraceae > Bradyrhizobium > Bradyrhizobium sp. USDA 4353. The sequence goes on along the minus strand of NZ_JBSSGB010000001.1, from coordinate 6,086,154 downwards.
GATCGAGAAGGTGGTCGACGAGATCATCGCTGCCAATCCGGACAAGGTCGCGCAGGCCAAGGCGAAGCCACAGCTCGCTGGCTGGTTCGTCGGTCAGGTGATGAAGTCGTCGGGCGGCAAGGCCAACCCGCAGGCGGTGAACGATCTCCTGAAGAGCAAGCTCGGCATCTGAAACGACGATCGCTTGTCTTCGTTCCGACGGCGCGCACGAGGGTGCGCGCCGTTTCTGTTTGGCGCGCGCGGCCAGCGAATCGCCGCGCGCGATTCGCAAAAAAGCCACCGTTGACGAGCGTTCGAGCGCGCACGGCGGTGTGTGCAATGAAAATTTTTTCGTTGCCAAAATTTGCGACTCGGAGTCCGCGCGTGGCTCTTGCCGCGTGAGTCCGCGCGCTGGCCGGCGCAGAGCGCCGCTCTCGCTCAAACATGCGGTCGTTCAAGAAATGCTTGTGGCGCAGGCTTTTCCTGCAATGCCTATTAGTAGCGGGCGCGACGCTGCCGACATCGGCGCTTTCGATTTTGTTGTCCCGCGACGCACTGCTTCGCGCGTTTCGTCAGCCGTACGCGCGCGCGCGTGTCAACACTTCCTTAAGCCGGAAGCTGTTTTTTTTCACTCGTTGGTGTATCGATATGAAGTGCATCTCGATTCCCGAGTGCACGCATCGACTAAGCCAACTCATATCGGAGGGCAACATGGCTAAGAAAGCGAAGAAGGCGAAGAAGGCAGTGAAGAAGGTCGCGAAGACCGCGGCGAAGAAGACTGCCAAGAAGACCAAGAAGGTCGCCAAGAAGAAGTAACTCTCGCAGTCCGCTGCGAGATGAGTCCGGCAGCTTGAAGCCGGCACGTCATTGGAACGAAGGGGCGTGCAGCTCGTTCAGAGCCTGCTGATCACCTAAGGCTCCAATCGACGATAGAGGGTGTCGGCGAGACATCAGGTCAACGGTCGGATCGAACTCCAAGGCAGCGTCGCTGCGGCGGGGCGGTCCGGCAGAAGAAACAGGATTTCTTCGTTCGGTGCAGATCGCGCTTTCGGTCTGCAATCTCACGAGCGGCTCACAGCCAGAGTGAGATCTGATCCTGACGTGTTCGCCGACGCCCTCGATCCCCGGCACCGCGCCGATGGCAGCGGGCCCGATATCCCTTCCCATTCTTTCTTTCCCATTCTTTCGATCTCGATTGCTCGCGCGGTAGGGCGCCGCGCGCCGGCTGTTGCCGTGTGTCGCATGGCGGCGCAGTCGAGCGCTTGCGACGTGGCCCGGGCCTGATGGCTCTGCCGGCGATGCCTGAGCACGCCACGCGCAGCGCTCCCCAATATCCCGATGAGTTTGCCGAAGCTGCGTGCTGCGAAGGACCGCGGCAGGCGTTCGACCCATGGCGTATCGGCCGCGGCCGTCACATCGCGCACGTCCATGCCGGCGGTTGCAGCGGCCAAACAAGCGCGTTTGGCGGATGGTTAGGGGTTTGCCAAACAGAACGGTAAACCGCTCTTTGCCGCTTCAGAAAATATCATCTGAATCAATCGCTTGCGCGGAGGCCCGGACAATCGCGGGCTCTTCGTTCAAGGTTCTTTCAGCACGATGCTTAAACTGCCCTTCAAACTTGATCGGTCATCCTTCGCGCATAAGCCGTCAAACGGCATGGGGACTAACCAGGCGTTGAACAGTTGGACGGGGGCCGCGCTCCAGGGGAGCCGCCTCCTTGTGATGAAGGAGAACTGCGATGTTTCAGGGACAACTCAATTTCGTTGATGTGACCACCGCCGAGCAAGGCGCCAATGGCGACGTGCTGTTCGAGCTCGGCATGCTCTATGCGAGCGGCCGCGACGGTGTCGTCGATCTGATCGCCGCGCATAAATGGTTCAATCTCGCCGCGCTCAAGGGCCGTGTCGATGCGGTCGCGATGCGTCGCGAGGTCGCCGAGCAGATGTCGGAGGCCGAGATCGCTGCTGCGCAGCGTGAGGCGCGTGCCTGGATGACCGCGCGCTGATCATGCTGTGCCGGGGCTCTCCGGCCTCGCGCCTCGTCACGAGGTGAGCGCGAGGTCGGCCGCCGGACGATTGCCGTGGACACGGCCGTCGCACGGCGCACGGTCTCGGATCCTTGATTGCCTCCCGGACGCAAGCCTCGTCCTCCGTCCACAAATCTCCTATCTGTGGTCGCATGCGACGATCGAAGCGGGATGACGGCATGGGACAGGCGCAGCAGCGACAGGCGAAGCGGCAAGAGCTGATCGACTGCCAGGATTGCGGGAACGGCGTGTCGTTCAGCGCGGTCGCATGTCCGCATTGCGGCTCGACCGAGCCGACCGGACCCGTCGTGCAGAACCGGCGCGAGTTAAAGCGATTGCGCATCGAGGCCGGCAATGACCGGCGGCTCGTCGTCGTCACCGCGCTCTGCGCGGGTCTTGGCATTTTCTACGGCGCGGTGATGGGAGCAGGGGGAGCCGCCTCATTATGGGCCGCCTTGTTCTATGGCTTCGTCGGCGCCGTGATCGGCGTGCCCGCTGCCTTCGTGATCAATATCAGCCGCAGCCTGTTCGATTGACTCGCCCCTTGCCGGATGTGTCGGGGGGCGGATGAGGTGCAGCTCCGGCGGAAGCTTTCAGCCGGCGTTTGGATGAACGTCGCGGCCGGTCGCATGTCGTCGCAGTACAGATCAGGGCTGGATGAGGGCTGATTACAGCCTGACCATCATTTGCAGGCTGGCGGAGAGGGAGGGATTCGAACCCTCGATACAGCTTGAGACCGTATGACGCTTTAGCAAAGCGTTGCCTTCAGCCACTCGGCCACCTCTCCGGCTGGGGTCGGTATGCCCCACGACGCGCTGAGCCGCAAGCGGCAGATGACGCCCCGATCTGAAATCCTCACAGGATGACGTGCTACGCTCCTCTCATCCGGGGGTGGACAGGGCGCTGGCGAGCCGATGCGTTTTGCTCGAGGTGCGCTGTCGCGCGGAGGCTGCGAGGTTGCCGGGATTCAGATCCGAGGCAAATTGGCAACATCTCCACGGCGCCACTGCGATTCCTGGCGGCGGAGGCTCGAGATTCGAGGCTGGAGGCGCCCGACTTGTGCCCGGGTCCCGGCGGGCGAGTGTGTCCGGTCCTCAGCACCCAAAATGGCGTTGTTACAAAAGAATAACAAAAACAGACGCTTAGCCTACCCCGCAGAACCACGGCTTCGTGCCTTTTGTGCAACACCCCTCCAAAAAGGCGCCCGCTGGCCGCCGCAATGATGGTTCCTTTGTTGCGTGTGCAAAGTCCTTCGGTAATTCTCGCTGCACGACGAAGGGGGGCATCCCGACGTCGTCCCGTTTTAGGTCGTTCGCTCAAGTCCCTCGCGTTTGTGCGGGTGTGTCCGATAGCGCGAGGCGACCGAGCGACGGGTCGAAGAGGGACAAGGGCCAAACCTCGAGGGTGTCTCACACCCAGCGGACGCGGAACCTTCCCTGACTGAGCAACTTGGAGGTTTAACACTATGACCACGATCAAGAGCCTCGTCCTGGGCTCGGCGGCAGTTCTCGTCGCCATGTCTGGGGCCCAGGCAGCTGACCTTCCGATCAAGGCCAAGGCGGTCGAGTACGTGAAGGTCTGCTCGCTGTACGGCGCTGGCTTCTACTACATCCCCGGCACCGACACCTGCATCAAGCTCGGCGGCTATCTGCGCGCCGAGACGGTCTTCAACGGCAACGGCTCCTACAACAACGCCGTCACCGCGCCGTCGGGCCTGCAGAACCGCTACAGCAACTACTTCTACAGCCGTGCGCGTCAGGAGCTGAACATCGACACGCGCACCGCGACCGAGTACGGCGTGGTCCGCACTTACGCTGACCTGACCTTCACCTGGACCTCCGGCAACTACGCCGGCACGGGCAACGGCGGCACCTACTACGGCACCGGCGCTGCCAACACCGCTGGCCTGACCTCGGTCAACGGCCTGAGCAACGACGGCATCTCCGGCGGCTCGCTCGGTGTCTACTACGCCTTCATCCAGTTCGCCGGCTTCACCATGGGTAAGGCCGTGTCGCAGTTCGACGCGCCCTGGACCAACTATCCGGGCAACAACTTCGACGGTCTGTGGGGCGGCGGCGGCACCGTCACCGGTGTGAACCAGTTCACCTACACCGCTGACTTCGGCTCGGGCATCACGGCTGCGATCTCGGCCCAGGAGCAGGCTGCGTACTACCAGACCAACATCTGGAACACGTCGGGTGCTCTGCAGTCGGCGTCGTCCGTCCTCGGTGGCGCCTACGGCACCAACTCGATCGGCGGCACGGTTGCTCCGGACATCGTCGGCATGGTCCGCGTCGACCAGGCTTGGGGTCTGTTCCAGGCGTCGTTCGCGGCGCATGACAACCACGCCGGCTACTACGGCGTTGCCGAGACCTCCGGTCATCCGGCGGACAAGTGGGGCTGGGCTGGTCAGCTGGCTCTGTCGATCAAGAACATCCCGACCGGACCTGGTGACACGATCAACATCCAGGGCGTCTACACCAACGGTGCGACGCGCTACAACGCGCAGAGCCTCGTTCCGACTACCTACCAGATCTTCGGCAGCTCCAGCAACGGCGCCTATCAGAGCGTTGCTTTCGCTGGCGTGTCTGACTCGGTCTACGGTGTCGGCACCGCTCAGGAGCTGACCACCAGCTACGGTTTCCGTGGTGCTTACACGCACAACTGGAGCCCGTCCTGGAACACCGCGATCTACGGTTCGTGGGCTGCTCTGCGCTACAACGGCAACGCCAAGGCCTTGATCTGCGGCGGCGCCGGCGTGACTGGTCTCGGCATCACTGCCGCGAACTGCAACCCGGACTTCAACATCTCCTCGCTGGGCTTGATCACCCGCTGGACCCCGGTCAAGAACCTGACCTTCTCGGCTGACGTGGCCTGGACCAACCTGGACCAGAAGTACACGGGCAACGCCACGCTTCCGGCCAACAGCGGCTCGTCCGCCAAGCCGGCTGCGGTCTATCAGCTGAAGGACCAGAACTCGGTCTCGCTGCTGCTCCGCGCTCAGCGCAACTTCTGATCCTGATCATCTGATCAAGGTTCAAGAGCCCCCGGCAGGAAACTGCCGGGGGTTTTTGTTTGCGGATCTGTTCGCAGGTGGACCGGCGCCGTGCTCACCGACGCCTTGATGGCTGCTGCGCAACGTCTCCGAGCTGCGCTGACGAGTGGTGGCCAGAATGGCTCCCGAACAGCGGTCATCGGCTGGTTCATTGCGCGTCGGAGGTCTGCGCCGACCTGCCGATTTGGTGCGTCCTGACGCAGATGATGGGGCGTCCGGACTGGCCCTCTGATGCGATCCGCGGCCGGTGCCATGATCCGACAAGGTGCGGCGAGGCGCCGTTCGCGTGGCATCCCCTTCAGATACCTATGATTTTCAATGGCTTGTCAGAATGTTGGAGATTTCGCAGAAAAGGTGTTGAAAATAGATGAGTTGATAAGATAATTTTTCAGCGTTGCCGATGAAGTTGGTCCCCTAGGTTCCGACTGATCTGATCGGAATGCTCTGAAGTTAAACCTCCGAAGCCTCCGGCGATGCCCCGCTGGAGGTTTCTTCGTTTAGGTCCCCGCTGACGCGCCGACTCGAGGCGTATACCGCGGTGAAGACCGTATGCCGGCTCCGCGGACCCTCCGACCGCGCAGGCAAGCGACCATCCCATTGGCTGAAAATCTTACGCGCCCCGGCTTGACCGGGCATTTCTGCGTCGTCACAGTCTGACAAACAGATGACGGGGCCTGACACCGTCACGTGAGTGAGGAATGGGTCCAAGATGAGTCTGGAAAGCTCTCTGGGAGTGTTGCGTCCCTGGTCGGAGCAGGACGATCAGGCTGATGCGATCAGGAGGATGCTCGAAGCGCGGCCGGAAGGCTGCGCAGAACTGGCAGAAATCCTGGCGACGGCACGGCGAATCGACCCCAGCGACGAGGAGTCCTGGTACCGCGAGTGGATGCAGTGCGCAGACGCGCTCGGGTCTGCCGCCCGCGATGCCGCGCGCAATTGCCGGCCCGAGCAGGCGATCCGGAAGTGGTCGGGCGCCGTCCACTGCTACGAGGCTGCGGCCTGTCCCTTCAGTGGCTCGCAGTCCCGCCAGGCCGTCGTCCTGTCGCGCATGCGCGACTGTGCCCGCGAGTTTCTGCGCTACGCCGATCCGCAGGGAGAGGTCGTCACGATTCCCTGGCGGCCCGACTATCAGCTCGAAGCCTATTTCTTGCCGGCCCGCGGTGAGCGGGGCAGGGCGCCCACTGTGATCTGCATCGGTGAGCCCGGCCGTCGGAAGGAGCCTTCGCTGCTCAGGTTCGCGGCCCATGCGGAGCGGCACGGCCTGGCGCTGCTCGTCGTGGATCTCCTGGGAAGCGGTCCGGACTGTCGTTTCGAGGAGATCGTCGGAAGCCGAGATCTCGAATCGGCCATCGCAAGCGTCACCGACTACGTCACGGGACGCGACGACGTGGATGAGGACCGCATTGCGATCCTTGCCGACGATTGGAGCTCATCCTTTGTCGCGCGCGGCATCGCGCTCGACCCGCGTTATGCGGCCGCCGTCTGCGATGCCGGGCTGTGGGACATCCATGAGCGCGTCTTCCTGTCGCGTCGTCTGGCTGGGCGGGAGCGGGGCAGGCTGCCGATCGCAAGCGATGGCCTGGCCGCTCGGCAGATCATGTGTCCGCTGCTGGTGAATGTGCCGGAGCGCGGCTGGCTGCGGGCCGACATCGCGACCAGGCTGATCGCGCAGATCAAGCGCGAGCATCCCGACATCACGCTGAAGATCGTCTCGAGCGAAGGAGCGGATTCGCGCGACGCCGACGTCTTCGTGTTCGACTGGATCGCAAATCGCCTCGCGAGCTCGCCACGGCCGTCCGGCTAGATCTGCGCCGTGACTGTTCTGCCGGATGCAACCGGCAGTCAGCGTCTTCGATCGGCTCAGAGCCCCACCGAGAGCCTGGTGCTGGCCTTCTCGAACCGGTCCTTGAGGCCTGACAGCTTGTCGGTGAAGGTCGCCAGCTCGCGGGCGTCGAACTCCTCGAAGATGAAGGCGAAGACTTGCGCCTGCTGAGTCTCGAGCTCGGCGAACTGCTCCGAGGTCTTGGCGGTCAACGACATCAGCACGACACGGGCGTCGTTGGGCGCCGGCTTGCGCTCCATGAAGCCTTTCTTCTCGAGCAGCTTCGACTGAGTCGTGACGAAGGAGGGGTCGACGTGCAGCCGCTTGGCCGCCGCATTCACGGCAACGCCTTCGCCCCGATCCAGCTCGGAGATCGCCATCAGGATCATCCATTGCGGACCGCTGATCCCGATTCTCTTCGCCCAGAAGTATCGCAGCTCTTCCAGATGGACGTTGATCGTCGTGATCTCCCTGGCGAAGCGGATGATGGCCTCGCGATTCTTCGGCGGATCTTCAGCGGTCTGAGGCTGCGCGTCCGTTTCCACAGGTGCGGCAGAGGTATTCTTCAAGGGCGCCATTGCTCAGCAGTTCCAGTACGGGGCGCGACCCTAAAGAAAAAAAATCCGCAGCAAAATCACTTATCTAGGAGGTGCTTCGCGGAGAGCCTTGCGGTGCACCATAACCTGCCTTGGTGTTGCCCTGAGGACACATTTCGGCTTCATTCAATTACCTGACTGCATAAACTATTTTGCTTACCGAATGAGCGAAGGCATAGTTCCTAACGACGGTGGGGGGTTACTCGATCGTCCCGTGACAGGTGGTTTCGCTTAAGTCCCTCGCGTTGATGCGGGTGTGTCCGATGGCGCGAAGCGACTGAAGCGGTTTTTCGGGAGCGGAAGAAGCGGATCGTCCTGGGGGATCTTGGTCCGGTTCTTTCTCAAAGAGCAACTTGGAGGTTTAAATGAAGACGGTTAAGAGCCTTGTCCTCGGCTCGGCGGCAGTGCTGCTCGCCATGTCCGCGGCTCAGGCGGCCGACCTTCCGATCAAGGCCAAAGCGGTCGAATATGTGAAGGTTTGCTCCCTGTATGGTGCGGGCTTCTACTACATCCCCGGCACCGACACCTGCATCAAACTGGGCGGCTATCTCCGTGCGGAGACGGCGGTCATGGCGAACGGATCGTTCAACAACGCTGTGACGGCTCCCTCGGGCCTGAACAACCGTTACAGCCCGTACTTCTACACCCGCGCGCGTCAGGACCTGAACATCGACACGCGCACCGCGACCGAGTACGGCGTGGTCCGCACCTTCGCTGACCTCACCTTCACCTGGACCTCGGGCAACTATCAGGGCACCGGCAACGGCGGCACCTTCTACAGCACCGGCAACGCCAACACCGCTGGCCTGACCTCGGTCAACGGCCTGAGCAATGACGGCATCGCCGGCGGCTCGCTCGGTGTGTACTACGCCTTCATCCAGTTCGCCGGCTTCACCATGGGTAAGGCCGTGTCGCAGTTCGATACGCCCTGGACCAACTATCCGGGCAACAACTTCGACGGTCTGTGGGGCGGCGGCGGCACCGTCACCGGTGTCAACCAGTTCAGCTACACCGCTGACTTCGGCTCCGGCATCACGGCGACGATCTCGGCTCAGGAGCAGGCGGCGTACTACCAGACCAACATCTGGAACACCTCGGGTGCTCTGCAGTCGGCGGCTGGCGTGTTCGGTGGCTCCTACGGCACCAACTCGATCGGCGGCACGGTTGCTCCTGACATCGTCGGCATGGTCCGCGTCGACCAGGCTTGGGGTCTGTTCCAGGCGTCGTTCGCGGCGCATGACAACCACGCTGGCTACTACGGCGTTGCCGAGACCTCCGGTCACCCGGCGGACAAGTGGGGCTGGGCTGGTCAGCTGGCTCTGTCGATCAAGAACATCCCGACCGGACCTGGCGACACGATCAACATCCAGGGCGTCTACACCAACGGTGCGACGCGCTACAACGCTCAGAGCCTCGTTCCGACCACCTACCAGCTCTTCGGTAGCTCGGGCAACGGCGCTTACCAGAGCGTCGGCTTCGCTGGCGTGTCCGACTCGGTGTACGGCGTCGGCACCGCTCAGGAGCTGACCACCAGCTACGGCTTCCGCGGTGCGTTCACGCACAACTGGAGCCCGGCCTGGAACACCGCGATCTACGGTTCGTGGGCTGCTCTGCGCTACAACGGCAACGCCAAGGCCTTGATCTGCGGCGGCGCTGGCGTGGCTGCTCTCGGCATCACTGCCGCGAACTGCAACCCGGACTTCAACATCTCCTCGCTGGGCTTGATCACCCGCTGGACCCCGGTCAAGAACCTGACCTTCTCGGCTGACGTGGCCTGGACCAACCTGGACCAGAAGTTCACCGGCAACGCCGTTCTCCCGGCCACCAGCGGCGCGACCGCGAAGCCGGCTGCCGTGTACGAGCTGAAGGACCAGAACTCGGTCTCGCTGCTCCTGCGCGCCCAGCGCAACTTCTGATCCTGATCATCTGATCAAGGTTCAAGAGCCCCCGGCAGGAAACTGCCGGGGGTTTTTCTTTGCATGAGAGCCGATTAGTCCGCAGCATTCCCGCGATCATGCGCGGCAGCTCGCATCGCGGATCCGCCTTGTCGGTGACGCCCGGATCGAAACTCGTCTTCTTTGCGGCGGGGACGGTATTCCGGTCACGTCCAGGGCGTCATCACGGCGCTCATCGGCAAATCAGGCGTCCCGGTGTCGTTCATTCGACGCGGTCCTGCCGTGCCCGGACTTCGCCACAGCTGCGTTTCGCGGCGTCACGAGAATGGTCCGATAAAACACCAAATTCGCCGCGCGATCGTTCCGACTGAACCGCTATGCGCGGGCACGGTGTGAGCCGGCTGGAGATGCGCTGACTCGCAGAGGTAGGGACGATCGACCCTGCTTGGCGACCGGTTCGACGTGAGCAATTTGGAGGTTAGTATGAAGACTGTGAGGGGCCTTGTTCTGGGCTCAGCGGCGACGTGGCTCGCCATGAGTGGGGCTCAAGCGGCCGACCTTCCGATCAAGGCCAAACCGGTCGAGTATGTGAGGGTTTGCTCGATGTACGGCGCGGGATTCTTCTATATCCCTGGCACGGACACCTGCATCAAGCTGGGCGGCTATCTGCGCGCCGAGGTCGGTTTAGGCACCAATGCGATCTTCCAGAACGCCGTGAACGGGGTCGCGGGCGCGCGGAATCGCTACAGCAACTACTACACGACGCGCTCGCGCGCGGACTTCAACATCGACACCCGAACCTCCACCGAATACGGCGTGGTTCGCACGTTCTTCGACGCGGTGTTCCAGTGGACCTCCGGCACCTATGCCGGCGCCGGCAACGGCGGCACCTTCTACAACACCGGCGCGGCCAACACCGCCGGGCTGACCAACGTCAACGCCTTGTCCAATGACGGCATCGGCGGCGGCACGCTTGGCGTGTTCTACGCGTTCATCCAGTTTGCCGGCTTCACGATGGGTAAGGCGGTGTCGCAGTTCGACGCCCCCTGGAGCAACTATCCCGGCAACAATTTCGACGGTCTCACCGGCGGCGGCGGCTCGATCACCGGCGTCAATCAGCTGACCTACACCGCCGACTTCGGATCGGGCATCACGGCCGCGATCTCGGCGCAGGAAGCGGCGTTGTACGGACAGTCGAACATGTACAATACGTCGCTGCAGACCGCGGCGGGCGTGATCGGCGGCGCCTATGGTGCCAACGCGTTCGGCGGCCAGGTGGCGCCGGACATCGTCGGCATGGTGCGCGTCGATCAGGCCTGGGGTCTGTTCCAGGCGTCATTCGCCGCGCATGACAACCATGCCGGCTATTTCGGGCCGGGCCTCGAGACCAACGGCCACCCTGCCGACAAGTGGGGCTATGCCGGCCAGCTCGCGCTGTCGATCAAGAACATCCCGACAGGCGTCGGCGACACGCTGAACGTGCAGGGCGTCTACACCAACGGCGCCAGCCGGTACAACTTCCAGAGCCTGGCGCCGATCAACTATGCGATGTACGGCGGCAGCAACATGGCCGGGGCGTTCCAGAGCCTCGGTTTTGCCGGCGTCACCGATTCGGTCTTCGCCAACGGCACCCAGCAGCAGCTGACCACCACCTACGGCTTCCGCGGCGCCTTCACCCACAATTGGGACCCGGCCTGGAATACGGCAGTCTACGGCTCCTGGAGCGCCGTCCGCTACAATGCCACGGCCAAGGGCTTGATCTGCAACGGCGCGGGCATGGTCGCGCTGGGCATCGTCGGCGCGAACTGCAACCCGGACTTCAACGTCTCGACCCTGGGTGTGATCACGCGCTGGACGCCGGTCAAGAACCTGACCTTCTCGGCCGACGTCGCCTGGACCCGGCTGGACCAGAAGTTCGCAGGCGTTGCGAACGCGCCGGCTGCGGCGGCCATCGCCAAGCCGGCGACGACCTATCAGCTGAAGGACCAGGATTCGGTCTCGCTGCTGCTCCGCGCCCAGCGCAACTGGTAAGAACAGGCGAGTAGCGGATAGGGAGTAGCGCATAGGGCTTGACGGAGTCGTCAAGTCCCCGTTCGCTACTCGCTACTCGCTACTCGCTACTCGCTACTCGCTACTCGCTACTCGATCACCGCGCCGCGGCGCAGATCGGCCTCGATCTGCAGCCGCGAGCCGCCGCCGAAGCGGGCGCGATAGACCTGCAGATTCTCCATCACGCGCTGCACGTAGTTGCGGGTCTCGGCGAACGGGATCAGCTCCACCCAGTCGACCGCGTCGACCTTGGGATCGCGCGGATCGCCATAGCGCTCGATCCATTTCTTCACGCTGCCGCGGCCGGCATTGTAGGCCGCGAACGTCATGATGTAGGAGCCGCGATAATCCTCGAGCAGGCCGCCGAGCTCGGCGGCGCCGAGCTGGGCGTTGTAGACGGGATCGGTCTTCATCCGGTTCAGGTCGAAGCTGACGCCGGCGCGCTTGCAGACGTAGCGGCCGGCATCGGGGGTCACCTGCATCAGCCCATAGGCCTGCGCCGGCGACACCACGGCCTGGTTGAAGGCGCTCTCCTGGCGCGCGATCGAGAAGATCACGCTCTGCTCGACCTCGGGTCCGATCGAGCGGAACGCCGGGATGCCGTTGACGGGATAGGCGTAGTGATCGAACGGCAGCCCGCGATTGAGCGCGGCCTTGCCGACCAGCAGCATGGCCCGCGCGTCGCTGTTGCGGCCGGCGATCTCGGCCAAGCCCAGCAGCACGTCCGGATCGCCATTGTCGCCCATGTCCGAGAAGATCGGGATCGCGACCTCGCCCTCGTCGAGGTCGTAGAGCAACTGCACCGCACGGACCACTTCCAGCCGCTCGACGCCGCGGCCGCGCCCGGCCGGCGCTGCATTGAGCCCGAGCTGCGGCAGGCCGAGCTTGGCCCGCGCCAACTGGCCGTAATAGCTGGTCGACTGCTCGGCCGCCGATGCGTACGCCGCGCGGGCCTCCTGCATCCGGCCCATCGCCTCGGCGGCGCGGCCCTGCCAATAGCCCGCGCGCGCCAATGTCGTCGGATTGACGCTGCCGACGCCGATGCGCGCGAAGTGCTGCGCAGCCGTCGCCGGGTCCTTGAGGAAGCGCAGCGCGATCCAGCCGGCGGTGAACTCCTGCTCGGTCTTGTAGATGTCGCGGTTGGGCAGCGCGGCGTCGCGGGCGATCAGATAGGCGCTGCGATATTCGCCGGTGTCGATCATCTTGCGTGCCAGCAGGCGACGCTCGATCCACCATTCGTCGAGATTGTGCAGCCGGCCCGGATCCTTCGGCGCGCTCAGCATCAGCTGCGCGGCTTCCGTGAAGTTCTCGTCCCGCCTGAGCACCTGGATGCGGCTGAAGATAAAGCCGGCATCGCCATGCAGCTCGCGCGGCACCGCCTCCAGCAAGGCCTGGCTGTTGGCGGCCTTGCGATAGGTCGCGATCCGCGCCTTGGCCAGCGCGACGTGACCCGAGCCCAGCCGCCGCGCGGCGCGCAGCGCCGCCTCGTGCTCGCTGCCATAGAGCAGCGTGTCCATGCGCGCCTTGTGGTCGCCGCCGGAGAGCAGGGCGCCGAACTGGTCGAGGATGATGTTCTCGGTGTCCTCGGACATCGTGTCGTTGCGCCAGGCCTCGCGCACCAGGCGCTCGGCATTGGCGCGGTCGCCGCGGTTGAGCATGACGCGCGCGAGCGCGAACCGCCCCTTGGCCGACAGCGGCGATTCGTTCTCGAACCACGACCACACGACGGAATCGTCGCGCTTGTCGTCCCACAGCGCCGCTTCCAGCCGGCGGCGCAGGAAGCTCTGCGACGGCCAGCTCGGGTTGGCGGTGATGAAGGCGCGGTAGCGCTCGACGGTCGCGTTGTTGTTGTCGCTGCGCAGAATGATCCATTCGGCGAGCTTGCGCGCCACCGGATCGGAGATCGCCTGCTCGACCTGGGTGGCGTCGTCGGGCTTGCGCTTGCGCACCAGCTCGATCACGTTTTCGAGCGCATCCTTGTCGGATTGCGAGGTCGAGGCCGTCGCGGCGACCGCCGCGGGCATGATCGGTTTGCGGGAGGCGGGCAGCGCGGCATGCTGCCGCGGCGGCAGGGTTGCCGCGGCCGGCGCCGCTGCGGCCGCCGGCGGCGTGATGTCCCGGGGCGCGACGCGTAGCGGCTCGCCCGCCGCCGCCTTGGCGCCACTCTTAATGTCAGCCTTCGTATCGGCGTTGGCCTCGGCGCGGGCGTCCTGCTTGCTGCGGGCCTCCGTGGCGTCTTTGGGTGTTGGCGCTGCGCTGCGCGTGATCGGCCGTGCCTTCGGCAGCGGAACCTGATCCTTGGCGAAGGCGATGTCGACCAGGGCCCAGCCGAGCGTCAGGCTGGCGGCCAGGGACATTGAGAGAGGCACCGACAGGGCGGTCGATCGCAATGCGGCGGCGCGGGCGAACAAGGGCACGGCGTTCCTTTGCGGCGGATGACTTCGATCCCTGACGATCTTGGTCTATCGAAAAGGTGAACAAATACTAAATGTACGGGGATCAGTTGCAACCTGCGCCAACACCGCGGCGAAATCACGACCGAAGGGCGGCGCGGCCGGCCTGGAGCGAAGATGGAACCGCCAGCGAGCGCCTTGGCCGGGTTGGGCGGTAGTGGGTGCAGATGGCGACGCCGCCGCAGCCCTGGCTGATTCGGGGCGTGTGCGTGCCTGTTGAGAAGGCAGCGGAGATCAGGGCGGGCCTTCCGCCAGATGTCCAGACCCGTTATGAAGTGCGCTTCGCTCTGGGGCAATGCGTTTGGGAGGGAGTTTCATGGCAGCCAAGACGAATTTCCGAGGCTCTTTCACGGCCCTCGTGACCCCCTTCAAGAACGGCTCCGTAGACGAGGCGGCGTTCCGCAGCCTGGTAAACTGGCAGATCGACGAGGGCACCAACGGGCTGGTCCCGGTCGGCACGACGGGCGAGAGCCCGACGCTCAGCCATGACGAGCACAAGCAGGTCGTCGAGTGGTGCATCGCCGAGGCCAAGGGCCGCGTTCCCGTTGTCGCGGGCGCCGGGTCCAATTCGACCAAGGAGGCCGTCGAGCTCGCCCAGCACGCCGAAAAGGCGGGCGCCAATGCCGTGCTGGTCGTCACGCCCTACTACAACAAGCCGACGCAGGAAGGCCTGTACCAGCACTTCAAGGCGATCAATGACGCGATCGGCATTCCGATCATCATCTACAACATCCCGCCCCGCTCGGTGATCGACATGTCGGTCGACACCATGAAGCGGCTGTATGACCTGAAGAACATCGCCGGCGTGAAGGACGCCACGGCCAGCATGGTCCGGGTCTCGCAGCAGCGCGCGGTGCTGGGCGAGGACTTCAACCAGCTCTCGGGCGAGGACGCCACCATCATCGGCTACATGGCCCATGGCGGCCATGGCTGCATCTCCGTCACCTCGAACGTGGCGCCGCGGCTGTGCGCGGAGTTCCACGCGGCCTGGCAGAAGGGCGACGTCGCCGCCGCGCTCGCGATCCACGACAAGCTGATGCCGCTGCACACCAATCTGTTCATCGAGTCCAATCCGGCGCCGATCAAATATGCGCTGTCGCTGCTCGGAAAGCTCGAGGAGAAGCTGCGGCTGCCGATGGTGCCGGTGTCCGAGCCGACCCGGATCGCGGTGCGCCAGGCCATGGTTCACGCCGGGCTGATCAACTGAGCCGAGCCTTTTCTTTCACGTCTGATGGGGAGACAGACATGCTGAAGGAATTCCGTGAATTCGCCATGAAGGGCAACGTCGTCGACCTCGCGGTCGGCGTCATCATCGGCGCGGCGTTCGGCGCCATCGTCAACTCGCTGGTCGCCGACGTGATCATGCCGATTATCGGCGCGATCACCGGCGGCCTCGATTTCTCCAACTACTTCATTCCGCTCTCCAAGGCGGTCAACGCAACCAACCTGGCCGATGCGAAGAAGCAGGGCGCCGTGCTCGCCTATGGCAGCTTCCTGACGCTGACGCTCAACTTCTTCATCGTCGCCTTCGTGCTGTTCATGATCATCCGCCTGATGAACCAGCTGAAGCGCAAGCAGGAGGCGGCGCCCGCGGCTCCGCCGAAGCCGAGCGCCGAGGTCGAGCTCCTCACCGAAATCAGGGATCTCCTGAAGAAAGCCTGACGTGGCCGACAAGAACGAGCCCAAGATCACGGTTGCTGCGGAGAACCGCAAGGCGCGGTTCAACTACGCGATCGAGGACACCATCGAGGCCGGCATCGCGCTGACCGGCACCGAGGTGAAATCGGTCCGCAGCGGCAAGTCGACGATCGCGGAGTCCTATGCGGACTCGCGCGACGGCGAGATCTGGCTGATCAACGCCAACATTCCCGAATATCTCCAGGCCAACCGCTTCAACCACGAGCCGAAGCGGCCGCGCAAGCTGCTGCTGCATCGCAAGCAGATCAACAAGCTGATGGGCGCGGTCGACCGCGAGGGCATGACGCTCATCCCGCTCAAGCTCTATTTCAACGAGCGCGGCCGCGCCAAGCTGCTGCTCGCCGTCGCCAAGGGCAAGAAGCTGCACGACAAGCGCGAGAGCGAGAAGAAGCGCGATTGGGGCCGCGAGAAGGGCCGTTTGATGAGGGCGCGCGGGTAACGAGGCCTCAAGCTGTTGCCGCGCGGTCCTTTGCCATCCGGCTGAGCCAGGGATGCGATCGATGAACCAGAAGAACCTGTTGGACGTCGACTGGAGCCTGATCCCGGCGCCGACCGATGATGGCGGAGCCGATCATCTGCTCGGCATGACGCTGCCGCCGATCGGGCTCCGCGCCACCGACGATACGCTGGTCACGCTGTCGGAGCTTCCGGGGCGCACCGTGGTGTTCGCCTATCCGCGGACAGGCGAGCCGGGCAAGGTCTCGCTGGTCGAGGACTGGGACATGATCCCGGGCGCGCGCGGCTGCACGCCGCAGACCTGCAGCTTCCGCGACCTGTTCGGCGAGCTCAGGGCCGCCGGCGCCGCGCATGTGTTCGGCCTGTCGACGCAGAGCAATGCCTATCAGACCGAGATGGCCTCGCGCCTGCATCTGCCGTTTCCGGTGCTGTCCGACGAGAAGCTGGAGATGACTCACGCGCTGCGGCTGCCGACGATGGAGATCGCAGGCCTGACCCTGATCAAGCGTCTCGCGCTGATCATCGACGATGCCCGCATCACCCACGTGTTCTATCCGGTGTTCCCGCCGGATCGGAACGCCGGCGACGTGCTGACGTGGCTGAAGGACAATCGCGTCTTCGCGTGAGACGCGCGGTGCACATGAATGCGCCCTCTCCCCTTGCGGGAGAGGGCATGCACGGCGGAGCAACAAACTCGATTAGGTGAGGGGTATCTCTCCGCGAGTCTCGTTCGCGGAGAGATACCCCTCACCCAATCGCGTGCGCGGATGGGCCGGAGTTGCCCTCTCCCGCAAGGGGAGAGGGCACATCAATCGCCACTGTGCTTCTTTTTCTCCAAGCGCCGCGTTGAATTCAATGGTGGCGACGAAGCGCGACCTAATCCAAATCCGCCTTCACGCGCGCGAACACGGCGTGGAACATCTCGGTGGTCAGCACGCCGGTGTTCGTGTTGTAGCGCGAGCAGTGGTAGCTGTCGTACAGCCTGATGCCGCCGGCCTGGTGCACGGCGCCGTGGGCGAAGGGGGCGGCTGCGGCGCGCAGGCCCAAGAGCTTCAGCAGCGTGTCATGGGAGATGCGGCCGAGCGCGACGATGCTGCGCAGGCGCGGCATCGCGGCGATGCTGGCGCCGAGGAAGCTGCGGCATTGGTTGATCTCGGCCGGCAGCGGCTTGTTCTGCGGCGGCACGCAGCGCACGGCATTGCTGATGCGGCAATCGACCAGCGTCAAGCCGTCGTCCGGGCGCGCCTCGAAGCGGCCCTTGGCGAAGCCGTACTGCAGCAAGGTGCCATACAGCAGCTCGCCGGCGTAATCGCCGGTGAACGGCCGGCCGGTGCGATTGGCGCCCTGCAGCCCCGGCGCGAGGCCGACGATCAGGAGGCGCGCGCTCGCATCCCCGAACGACGGAACGGGCGCGTTGAACCAGGATGGCTCGCGCGCCCGCTGCGTGTTGCGGAAATCGACCAGACGAGGGCACAGCGGACAGTCGCGGTCGGGATCGGTCGGATGTGCCAAAGAGGACGGTGAAGCCGAATCGGTCTTCCGAGCACCGCGCGCGACCGTCTTAGTCCTCGAAATCGTCATCGTTGGAGGACGTCGTGGTGGTGGTCGGGGTGCGAGCGGCCGGCGCGGTCGAGCGCTGCAGGAACTGCGGCGAATGGTGACGCGGCTCGCGCGGAGCAGGGCGTTCGGACGGATCGCGACCGAGCTTCGACTGCAGCTCGACGAGGTCGGTGAAGACGTCGGCCTGGCGGCGCAGCTCGTCGGCGATCATCGGCGGCTGGCTCGAGATCGTGGAGATCACGGTGACGCGAACGCCGCGGCGCTGCATCGCTTCGACCAGCGAGCGGAAGTCGCCGTCGCCCGAGAACAGCACCATCTGATCGATGTGCTCGGCGAGCTCCATCGCATCGACGGCCAGCTCGATATCCATGTTGCCCTTGACCTTGCGGCGGCCGCTGGCGTCGATGAATTCCTTGGTCGCCTTGGTGACGACGGTGTAGCCGTTGTAGTCGAGCCAGTCGATCAGCGGGCGAATCGACGAGTACTCCTGATCCTCGATGATGGCCGTGTAGTAGAACGCACGAAGCAGCGTGCCGCGGCTCTGAAATTCCTTGAGCAGGCGCTTGTAGTCGATGTCGAAGCCGAGGGTCTTGGCTGTCGCGTATAGGTTGGCGCCGTCAATGAAGAGCGCAATTTTGTTCGTCGAAGATGACATCAGTGTCTCGCGTTAAGTTAGCTTCTGTTTTTTGGCGCGACTCGAGGGCGGTCGCGCATTCCATTTCAAGATACTGCCTAGGATACAGCCAAGGCTTGCGCGGTTGATCTGGTGTGACGATACCGCAAACAGGAGTGATCGGGGCAACAAAGGCGCACTTGTGACGACGTAATGAAGCGTTTTCTTGTCCAAGGCCCGATTTCTGCGGATCCCTTGGGCATCGTCAGTCAAGGTTGCCGAATTGGGTACTCCTTGCCCCTTACCGCAGCCTGACGCCAGTTTGGCCTTGCGAAAACCGGTCAGCCTCTATAACTAGCCCAGCATAATCAGCATATTAAGCACACAAAGGACCGGAGCGACAATGGCGCGCGTCACTGTGGAAGATTGCATCGATAAAGTCGACAACCGGTTCGACCTGGTCCTCCTGGCCGCGCATCGCGCGCGTATGATCTCGTCGGGATCACAACTCACGATTGACAGAGATAACGACAAGAATCCCGTTGTGGCACTCCGGGAGATTGCGGATTCGACCATCTCTCCCGAGGATCTGAAGGAAGAATTGGTGCATTCGCTGCAGAAGTTCGTCGAGGTCGACGAGCCGGAGCCCGACACGGTGCCGCTGATCGGCTCCGCCGGTGCCAGCGTCGATGCTGACGACACCGAGGTCGCCGTCGAGCGCATGACCGAGGAAGAACTTCTGAAGGGCCTCGAAGGCCTCGCTCCTCCGGAGGAGCAGCCGGAAGAGGACGAGTGATCATCGTATCACCGTTGGCCGCAGCCCGGATTAACTTGTGAGAATGTGAAGGCCCGGACCTCGTCCGGGCCTTTGCATTTGTGCGGCGTTTCGTGATTACCATAGCGTTGCGGCAATCGCCTGCCGTCAGCGGATTCGGTCCCAAAGATAAAGGTTTAGTCATTTTCCATGGTGGTTCCGGGCCACACTCCTCAGCAGATGCAGGCGGCGGCCGATCAGGCCGCGGTAGCGCCTCCGCCGCCGGCTGAACGGCCGCGTCCGCCAAAGCCGCGCTCGCGCATGATGCGGCAGTACGATCTCGTCGAGCGGGTCCGCTCATACAATCCGGATACTAACGAGGATCTGCTCAACCGCGCGTATGTGTATGCGATGAAGGCGCACGGCTCGCAGACCCGCGCCTCCGGCGATCCGTATTTCACCCATCCGCTCGAGGTCGCGGCCATTTTGACCGACCTGAAGCTGGACGATGCCACCATCGTCGCGGCGCTGTTGCACGACACGATCGAGGACACTGAGGCGACGCGTGCCGAGATCGACCGCTTCTTCGGGCCGGAGATCGGCGCGCTCGTCGAGGGGCTCACGAAGCTGAAGCGCCTCGAGCTGGTCTCGCGCGAGGCGAAGCAGGCCGAGAATCTGCGCAAGCTGTTGCTGGCGATTGCCGATGATGTGCGTGTGTTGCTGGTCAAGCTCGCGGATCGCTTGCACAACATGCGCACCCTGGAATTCGTGCCGGAGGCCTCGCGCCGCCGCATCGCCGAGGAGACGCTCGACATCTATGCGCCGCTTGCCGGTCGCATGGGCATGCAGGAGATGCGCGAGGAGCTCGAGGACCTCTCGTTCCGCACGCTCGATCCGCAGGCCTATGGCGTGGTCATGCAGCGGCTCGATGCGCTCGCGGATCGCAATCGCAATCTGATCGGCGAGATCGAGAGCCAGCTCGCACGCAAGTTCCGCGACCATGGCCTGACCGCGCGCGTATTCGGCCGCCGCAAGCGGCCCTTCTCGATCTGGACCAAGATGGAGCGCAAATCGATCGGTTTCGAGCAGCTGTCCGACATCTTCGGCTTCCGCGTGATCATGCCGGATCTCGAATCCTGCTACCGCGCGCTCGGTATCGTGCATACCACCTGGCCGGTCGTGCCGGGACGCTTCAAGGACTACATCTCGACGCCCAAGCAGAACGACTATCGCTCGATACACACGACTGTGATCGGTCCCGGCAAGCAGCGCGTCGAGCTGCAGATCCGCACCGAGGACATGGACCAGATTGCCGAGCTCGGCATCGCCGCCCATGCCTTCTACAAGGACGACATCGGCTCGCCGACCGAGCTGCTGAAGCGCGAATCGAACGCATTCGCGTGGCTGCGTCACACCATCGGCATCCTCTCGGAGAGCGCGAACCCCGAGGAGTTCCTCGAGCACACCAAGCTCGAGCTGTTTCACGATCAGGTGTTCTGCTTCACACCGAAGGGGAAGCTGATTGCGCTGCCGCGCCACGCGAATGTGATCGACTTCGCCTATGCCGTCCACACCGACGTCGGCAACAGCGCGGTCGGCTGCAAGATCAACGGCAAGTTCGCAGCGCTGTCCTCGGAGCTGCAGAACGGCGACGAGGTCGAGGTGCTGACCTCGGATGCGCAATCGGCGCCGCCCTCGGCTTGGGAGACGCTCGCCATCACCGGCAAGGCGCGGGCAGCGATCCGGCGCGCCACGCGCACCGCCGTGCGCGATCAATATGCCGGTCTCGGCCGGCGCATCGTCGAACGCCTGTTCGAGCGCACCAAGCTCGAATATGCCGATGACAAGCTGAAGGGCGCGCTGCCGCGCCTGGCGCGCGCCTCGATCGAGGACGTGATGGCTGCGGTCGGCCGCGGCGAGATCAAGGCCTCCGACGTCGCGCGCGCGATGTATCCGGACTACAAGGAAGAGCGCGTCGTGCGCTACGGCGCCAAGAAGACGGCTGTGCCGGCGGGCGCGGCGAAGGCGCCGACGTCGCCGGCCGCCGAGCCGCATCGCGGCCCATTCGCGATTCCGATCAGCGGGCTCAATTCCGGCCTGCCGGTGAAGTTCGCGCCCAACGGTGGCGCGGTGCCGGGCGACCGCATCGTCGGCATCGTCACGCCGGGCGAGGGCATCACGATCTATCCGATCCAGTCGCCGGCGCTGAAGGATTTCGAGGAGGAGCCGGAGCGCTGGCTCGACGTGCGCTGGGATGTCGACGAGACCTCGCCGCAACGCTTTCCCGCGCGCATCAAGGTCGAGAACGTCAACGAGCCCGGCAGCCTCGCCCAGGTCGCGACCGTGATCGCCGAGCACGACGGCAACATCGACAATATCAGCATGAGCCGCCGCTCGCCTGACTTCACCGAGCTGACGATCGACCTCGAGGTCTACGACCTCAAGCATCTCTCGGCGATCATCAACCAGCTGCGCGCCAAGACCATCGTGGCGCGGGTCGACCGGGTGAATGGCTAAGGCGCGAGGAGATCAGGATGAATCGTCATCGCGCTTGAGGTTGTTGTTGGCGTATGATCCTGTCCGGAAAGCCGCTGCGCACTTGTCCGGATCATGCTTTAGCGCGAAGAATCTGATCGCCGCGCGCGGGTCTCGATCCCGGCGAGGATGAGGTCGATGCCGGCAAGAAACTGATCCCGATCGTCGTGGTCGCGCAGACGGTCGGAGATCTGCCGGACAAAGGCAAATTCGGTCGGGTCGAGATGTGCCCAGCGGTCCGCAACGCTGCCCAGAAAGGCAGATCGGTCCGCTTCAGAGCGAGCCACGCGGGCATTGGCCGCGTTCTGTACGGCGACGCCGAGCATGTAGTTGACGATCGCGGACCAGCAATCAAACAAGGCGCGCTCGGGTACGCCGAGCGCCTGGACGCAGCGGCCGATCATTTCCGAGATCCGTAGCGCGGCGGGCTGCGCCGGATCATGAAACAACTGGCCGCCGAGCCAGGGGTGCGCGTCGATCGCGTCGAATAACGCGAGCGCGACCGCGCGGATCGCTTGCTTTGGTTCGGTCCCGGTGTCGGGCTCGGCGACGAGGCGGGCGAGGAGCTCGTCGGTCGCCGCAGCCAGCAGATCGCTCTTGTCAGCGACGTGCCAGAAGATGGCGCCGCTGCCTGTCTTGAGGCTGGCCGCAAGCGCTCGGAACGTCAGGGCATGCTCGCCGTCGCGATCGAGAATGTCGATCGCGGCCCGCACGATCTGCGCCTTCGACAGCGCTTCGGCGCGCCGCCGGCCCTGCTGAGTTCTGTTCTTCATCCGCAGCACCTTGACATAAATGGAATAACGTTCCAATGCTCATTGGGTGGAACGTTGTTCCATTGCGTGAGGGAGAGCTATCATGACTGGGGTCACGATCGTTGGAGCGGGCCTGGGCGGTCTCACTCTTGCGCGGGTCCTGCATGTTCATGGCATTGCAGCGACGGTGTACGAGGCGGAGCTGGCGGCCGGGGCGCGCGATCAGGGAGGGCTGCTCGACATCCATGCGGAGGATGGGCAGCTCGCGTTGAAGGCGGCCGGTCTGTTCGATGCGTTTGTCGATCTGATCTGCCATGGCAAAGCAGCCACGCGGGTGGTCGACCGCGATGGGCGGCTGTTGTTCGAGCAGCCTGACGATGGCCTCAAGGGCCGTCCCGAGGTGCTGCGCGGAGAGCTGAGGCGCATCCTGCTCGAGTCGCTGCCGGAGCAAGCCGTGCAATGGGGGCGCAAGGTCACCGACGCCCGATCCCTCGGGGACGGCCGGC
This sequence comes from Bradyrhizobium sp. USDA 4353, assembly GCF_054063215.1. Lineage (NCBI taxonomy): Bacteria > Pseudomonadati > Pseudomonadota > Alphaproteobacteria > Hyphomicrobiales > Nitrobacteraceae > Bradyrhizobium > Bradyrhizobium sp. USDA 4353. The sequence continues at coordinate 6,063,405 of NZ_JBSSGB010000001.1, read as the reverse complement.
ACCAACTCACCTTCTCCGACGGCGCCACGGTGGACACCGATCTCCTCGTCGGAGCGGACGGCGCCTGGTCGAAGGTTCGGTCACGGCTTTCCGGCGTCCAGCCCGGCTATGTCGGCACGTCGTTCGTCGAAACTCGTCTGCATGACGTCGATCGGCGTCATGCAGACGCCGCGGCTGCGGTCGGCGAAGGCGCACTGTTTGCGTTGGCGCCGGGACAGGGCATCATGGCGCATCGTGAGCCTGGCGACGTGCTGCACGCCTACGTGGCATTGACCCGGCCCGCAGACTGGTTTGCCGACATCGATTTCGACGACACCAGCGCAGCGATCGCGGGGGTTGCGGCCGAATTCGACGGGTGGTCTCCGGCGCTGACCGCGCTGATTGCGGGCAGTGAGACCAAGCCGGTCCTTCGCATGCTCCATGCGCTGCCGATCGGGTATCGCTGGGCGCATGCTCCCGGTGTGACGCTGATTGGCGACGCCGCACACCTGATGCCGCCTGCGGGGGATGGCGCAAATCTGGCGATGCTGGATGGCGCCGAGCTTGCTCAGGCGATCGCCGCAAACCCGGACGACATCGAAGCTGCCTTGATCGCCTACGAAACGGCGATGTTCTCGCGCAGCGAGTCGACCGCCGCGGGTGCACATGCCATGCTGCGACTTTGCCTCGACGACAATGCTCCCTTCGGGCTGGTCGAATTCTTCGATGGCGCTGCCCGCGTGCCCCGCGCGTGACGTCCTGCCGGCGCGATCCGAACGGCGGCGCAGTCGGCCCGGATCATTCAAGGGTGCCCTGCAGCTTTCGCTACGGCATAATGGCGGGAGATGATGTAGAGATCGGCATCCACGTCTGAGACCTCCACGAGCCTGTCATGCCTGCTCCACTTCCGTTGCGCCTCGGCGTCAATGTCGACCACATCGCCACGTTGCGGAATGCCCGGGGCGGCCGCTTGCCGGATCCGGTGCGCGCGGCGCTGCTCGCGATCGAGGCCGGCGCCGACGGCATCACCGCGCATCTGCGCGAGGACCGCCGGCACATCCGTGATGACGACATGGCGAGGCTCAAGGCCGAGATCTCCAAGCCGCTGAACTTCGAGATGGCGGCGACCGAGGAGATGGTGCGCATCGCGCTCGCGACGCGTCCGCATGCCTGCTGCCTGGTGCCCGAGCGGCGCGAGGAGCTGACCACCGAAGGCGGGCTCGACGTGGTCGGCCAGCACAACGCGCTGGCGCCCGCCATCGCTCGCCTGAGCGAGGCCGGCATCCGGGTCTCGCTGTTCATCGCCGCCGATCCGGCCCAGATCGAAATGGCCGCACGGCTGCGCGCGCCCGTGATCGAGATCCACACCGGCGGTTGGTGCGACGCCATCACCGACGGCCATCATGAGAAGGCGCAAGCCGAGTGGCAGCGCATCGTGGCCGGCGCGCGGCAGGCCTATGCCGCGGGGCTGGAGGTCCATGCCGGCCACGGGCTCGATTACGCCACCGCCGAGCAGATCGCGACACTGCCCGAGATCCGCGAGCTCAACATCGGCTACTTCATGATGGGCGAGGCGCTGTTCGTCGGCCTTGCCGAGACGGTGCGGAGCATGCGTGTGGCGATGGATCGCGGCCGCGCCCGGGCCGGCGTCTAGGAGCGTGATCGCATGATCATCGGCATCGGCTCGGACCTGATCGACATCCGCCGGGTCGGCGAGGTGATCGAGCGCCATGGCGAGCGCTTCCTGAACCGGATCTTCACTGACACCGAGCGCGCCAAGGCCGAGCGGCGGGCCAAGAACGAGAAGATGGTGATCGCCACCTATGCCAAGCGCTTCGCCGCCAAGGAGGCGTGCTCGAAGGCGCTCGGCACCGGTATCCGGCAGGGCGTGTGGTGGCGCGACATGGGGGTGGTCAACCTGCCGGGTGGACGCCCGACCATGCAACTCACGGGTGGTGCCGCCGAGCGGCTGAAGGCGCTGACGCCTGCCGGGCACGAGGCCCGGATCGACCTGTCGATCACCGATGACTGGCCGCTGGCGCAGGCCTTCGTCATCATCTCGGCGGTCCGCAGCGAGCCCGCGTGAGGCCGCCCCGGCGCCGTGTGACAAAAACAAAAAAAACAATCGATTCCATAGGGTTATGCAGTTTTGATGCTGCCCTTGATTGCGCCGCTCTGCGCAGTCGTCTAAAACCCGCAGCGAACGAACCGGCTTCACCGCGGCGGATTCTGGGTCAAACCGGAGTTGGCCTTAACCACCAGAATCAGGACAGACTCCTTTAAGCCGCGGAACAGTACGTTGTTCGCGGATGGAGGGGTGTTATGCAACGGCTGGCGAATCCTCGGACCATTCGCCAGAGACTTCGCCAAGAGACATTGGCCAAGGGACAGTGAAAGAGCGATGAGCGTGACCTCCGGAACCAAGACTGAGAGCGGCCTCGGCGAAACCGTTCGGGTCGTCGTTCATGCCCTCCTGATCGCGCTGGTGATCCGCACCTTCCTGTTCCAGCCCTTCAACATCCCCTCCGGCTCGATGAAGGCGACGCTGCTGGTCGGCGACTATCTGTTCGTCTCGAAATATTCCTACGGCTACAGCCATTTCTCGATTCCGCAATCGCCCAACATCTTCTCCGGGCGCATCTTCGGCTCAGAGCCGAAGCGCGGCGACATCGTGGTGTTCCGGCTGCCGAAGGACACCGAGATCGACTACATCAAGCGCGTGATCGGCCTGCCGGGCGACCGCATCCAGATGCGTGACGGTCTGCTGTACATCAACGAGGCGCCGGTCCAGCGCGAGCGGCTATCAGATTTCGTCGGCGAGGATCCCTGCGGCACGGCGGACTCGATCGCCCGCGTGAAGCGCTGGAAGGAGACGCTGCCGAACGGCGTCAGCTACGAGACCTTGGATTGCTTCGACCACGGACCCTACGATAATACTGACGTCTACACGGTGCCGCCCGGCAACTTCTTTATGATGGGCGACAACCGGGATAATTCGACCGACAGCCGCGTGCAGGCGGCGGTCGGCTTTGTGCCGTTCGAAAACATCATCGGCCGCGCCCAGATGATCTTCTTCTCGATCCGGGAGAACGAGCATGCCTGGGCGTTCTGGCGCTGGCCGATGTCCATCCGCTGGGAACGTCTGTTCAAAATCGTGCGATGATCGACGACTCACACGATATCCGGACCACGCAGGCCGCCGCGGCGAGCCCGCAAGCCGGTGCGAGCGCCCTCGAGGCCGCGCCGAAAGCCCCGTCGCGTCCGAAGCCTGAATCGAAGGTCGACGCCAGGGCTGAGGCTAAGATAGAGCCCAAGTCCGAAGCCAAAAGCGACGCGAAGACTGAAGCCAAGATCGAGCCCAAGATCGAGCCCAAGATCGAGCCCAAGACCGAGGCGAAGCCGGACGCGAAGCCCGGCAGTGTCGAAGTGAACGGGGCTGCCGCGGAGCAGGGGCCGGAGATCGCGGCGCCAGACGCCGGGACCGATTCCAATGAGAAGACAGGCAAGGGCAAGGGCCGTCGCACCAAGAGCGCCGGGAGCGGCGCTGCGAAGAGCGCCAAGGGGGCTGAGAAGGCGGCCAACGCCGCGATCGAGGCCCGCATCGGCCACCGCTTTGCCGATCCGTCGCTGCTCAGCACCGCCTTCACCCATGTCTCGGCGCTGAAATCCTCCAAGAAGCGCGGCGACAGCTATCAGCGGCTCGAGTTCCTCGGCGACCACGTGCTCGGCCTGATCGTCTCGGACATGCTGTATCGCTCGTTTCCGAGCGCCGATGAGGGTGAGCTGTCGAAGCGCCTGGCCGACCTCGTCCGCAAGGAGAGCTGCGCCGACGTTGCCAAGTCGCTCGGCCTGCTCGACGACATCAAGCTCGGCGCGGTCGGCGCCGGTGCCGGCGCGCGGCTGCGCAAATCGGTGCTGGGCGACGTCTGCGAAGCGGTGATCGGCGCGATCTTCCTCGACGGCGGCTACACGGCCGCTGCGGGCTTCGTCGAGCGCAACTGGACCGAGCGCATGCGCAAGCCGCGGCGTCCGCTGCGCGATCCCAAAACCGTGCTGCAGGAGTGGGCCCAGGGCAAAGGACTGCCGACGCCCGTCTATCGCGAGGTCGAGCGCACCGGTCCGCATCACGATCCGCAATTCCGCGTCGCCGTCGATTTGCCCGGCCTGGAGTCGGCCGAAGGCGTCGGCGGCTCCAAGCGCGCGGCAGAGAAGGTGGCAGCATCCGTCATGATCGAACGCGAAGGCGTCAGCGGCGGCAGCAATGACGGCTGAGCAACAGGCCGGGCCGGCGGCCGCGACGCGCTGCGGTTTCGTCGCGCTGATCGGCGCCCCCAATGTCGGCAAGTCGACCCTCGTCAATGCGCTGGTCGGCTCCAAGGTCACGATCGTCTCGCGCAAGGTGCAGACGACGCGCGCGCTGATCCGCGGCATCGTCATCGAAGGCCAGTCGCAGATCATCCTGGTCGACACGCCCGGCATCTTCTCGCCGAAGCGCAGGCTCGACCGCGCCATGGTCACGACAGCCTGGAGCGGCGCGCATGACGCCGATCTCGTCTGCGTGCTGCTCGACGCCAAGAAGGGCCTCGACGACGAGGCGCTGGCGATCATCGACAAGGCGTCCGCGGTCGCGCATGAGAAGATTCTGGTGGTCAACAAGGTCGACCTGGTGCCGCGCGAGAAGCTGCTGGCGCTGGTTGCGGCGGCCAACGAGAAGCTCTCCTTCGCGCGCACCTTCATGATCTCGGCGATCTCAGGCGACGGCGTCGACGATCTCCGGCGCGCGCTGGCGGAGATGGTGCCGCCGGGGCCGTTCCACTATCCCGAAGACCAGATGTCGGATGCGCCCATGCGGCACCTCGCGGCCGAGATCACCCGCGAGAAGATCTATTCGCATCTGCATCAGGAGCTGCCGTATCAGTCCACGGTCGAGACCGACAGCTGGACCGAGCGCAAGGACGGCTCGATCCGCATCGAGCAGACGATCTTCGTGGAGCGCGACAGTCAGCGCAAGATCGTGCTCGGCAAGGGCGGTGCGACGATCAAGTCGATCGGCGCCCAGTCGCGCAAGGAGATCGCCGAGATCACCGGCGTGCCGGTGCACCTGTTCCTGTTCGTGAAGGTGCGTGAGAACTGGGGTGACGATCCCGACCGCTACCGGGAGATGGGGCTCGAGTTCCCCAGGGAATGACGATGAGCGTGCCGCGCAACGTGTTGTGGTTCGAAGTCCTGCTCTACATCTCCTTGATGCTGGATGCGCTGTCGGTTGCCGTGTCGGACCGGACGCCGACCTACGAGATGACCGAATCCATGATCGCGCAGCAGACCATCTTCAGCGGGGTCATGATCCTGCTGCTGTTCTATTTCGTCTATCTGGCGGCGCAGCGGCGCAAGAACTGGCCGCGCTGGGTGCTGCTCGGCGCGCTGGTCCTGTCCGACATCGGGCTGATCGAGGTCGTCAGCCAGAAGGGCATGACGCTCGACGCCGGCATCGAGGTCATCTCCTGCGCGCTGACCACGATCGGCCTGTATTACTCGTTCACCGGCGACGCGCGCGGCTGGTTCGACGCGTAGCTGATCCTACGTTCGGTTGCTGTTGCGCGGCTCCTGGAGACCGTTTGCGTCATGGAATGGACCGATGACGGCATCGTGCTCGGCCTCCGGCGTCACGGCGAATCCTCCGCCGTCGTCGAGCTCTTGACGCGCGAGCATGGCCGGCATCTCGGCCTGGTCCGTGGGGCGAGCGGCAAGCGGATGCGGCCGGTGCTGCAGCCGGGTAATACGGTGCGCGCGATCTGGCGGGCGCGGCTCGACGAGCATCTCGGCATGTACGCGATCGACGGGCTGACCCTGCGCGCGGCCGATCTGATGTCGGCCTCGCACGGCGCCTATGGGGTCACGCATCTGGCGTCGCTGGCGCGGCTGTTGCCGGAGCGCGATCCCCACGAGGACATGTATGTCAGGCTGGAGCAGGCGCTCGACGATTTCGCCGACGCCGGCGGCGCCGCCGCCCATATCGTGCGCTTCGAGCTTGCGATTCTCACCGAGCTCGGCTTCGGGCTCGATCTCGACTCCTGTGCCGCGACAGGCGAGACCACCGATCTGATCTATGTCTCGCCGAAGTCCGGCGGAGCGGTGTCCCGCAGCGCCGGTGCCCCCTGGGCCGACCGGCTGCTGCCCTTACCGCAATTCCTCCGCGGCAGCGACGAGGACCATGGCTGGTCCGACCAGGATCTGATCGACGGCTTCCGCCTCACCGGGATGTTCCTGCTGCGCCATGTGCTCGAGCCGCGCGGACAGGGCCATTCCGATGCGCGCGAGGGCTTCATCAATGCGATGATGCGCGCCCGGGCCCGTTTGGCGCGGCCGGCGGAGTGAGCTGCCGCAACGCGGCGAGCACGCAGCACGCGTGATTTCCTTCACAGTCTCGTCTGGAGAGTGGTTGTAGTCTTGCGCCCCGGGACAGACATCCCGGCCGGCGTCCAGGCGCCGTGATCGCAACGCCCACGGGCAAACGGGGAGACGACCATGCCTTTGAAGGACTATTCGCTTCTGAAGGGAAGGCCCATCGGCAACCGTCTCGCGACGGGAAGCAGCCCGCACTATCAGGTGCAGGTCTCCGCTGACGGGGAGCTTTATCGCATCGCCATCAACGTGCGCTCGCAGGACGGCAGCGAAGTCGAATTCCTGGTCCGCTCGCGTTTCGAGCATCCGATCGTCGATGGCCTGAAGGATTTTTCGGAAGGGTTGCATCCGCTGGCGAGCAAGCCCGGCGGCGTGGCGCTCGACTTCATCCGCGGCAACCTGATGCAGCCTTGGGAGCTGAAGCCGCTGCCGCTGTCGGCGGCCGGTCCCGATAACGATCTCAACGAGAAGATCGACGCTTACGTGCAGCGTGCGATGTCGGACGAGAATGCGTTCATCTACGCTTTCGGCATCGCCTGGGGACCGGAGGACAAGGCCGACCGCTATTTCGGTTTCAGGCCCGGCCGCGGCATCCACGACATCCATTTCAATCAGGGCAATCCGCCAGGCAAATTCGCCAAGGACAATGGTCCATGGCAGGACGGCGGGCTGATCTTCGAGTTTCCCGATCAGCAGCAATGGGTGGCGATCTTCCTGAAATTCCAGACCCAGGCCTGGCATTCCGACGATGCCAGCGGAGAGGTCATTCTGCCCCGGGATCCCGATCATCCGGAAGCGCCGCATACGCCGCCCGACCGCGACCACATTCCGCCGCTCGACGTGCCCGACGGGCTGGTGCGCATCATCGCGGCCTATGTCAACGACGTGCGCACGCCGGAGCACGAGACGGTGACGCTGCTCAACACCGCCGATGTCGACATCGATCTCGACGGTTGGCAGATCAAGGACAAGCAGAAGAACGCCATGCGGCTGACCGGCACGATCGCGCGCGGCGCGACCATGGTTGTTCCGGTCACCGCGCCGGTGGCGCTGTCCAACAAGGGCGGCATCATCACGCTGTTGAACGCTGCGGGCGTCAAGGTGCACGGCGTGTCCTATACGCGCGAGCAGGCGGCGCAGCCGGGCCGCACCATTCCGTTCCAGTCCTGAGCCGCGCCTCGCGCCCCGTGTCCTGGTCGACAGGACGCGGGGCGCGGCGCCCTGGCGCCGGGGCTGGCCGGCGTGTACTCCTCTGATGCAGTCGCCGATCCATGAGGGAGCACAGTCCGGCTTCCGCGCGGCGCTGATGCCGAGGAGAGCGTGATGGGACTTCTGGTCGACGGCCAATGGCACGACGTCTGGTATGACACGGCCGCCTCCGGCGGCCGCTTCATCCGCAAGGACTCGGCCTTCCGCAGCTTCGTGACGCCAGACGGCAGCCCGGGTCCAAGCGGCAGCGGGGGCTTCAAGGCGGAGGCCGGGCGCTATCATCTCTATGTCAGCCTGGCCTGTCCCTGGGCGCACCGCACACTGATCATGCGCGCGCTGAAGGGGCTCGAGGAGATGATCTCCGTCTCCGTCGTGCATTGGCTGATGCGCGAGCAGGGGTGGACCTTTGCCGACGGTCCCGGCGTGGTCGCTGATGGGATCAATCATGCCGAGGTCCTGCATCAGGTCTATACCGCGGCCGATCCGCGTTACTCCGGCCGCGTGACGGTGCCCGTGCTGTGGGACAAGGCACAGCGGACCATTGTCAACAACGAGTCCTCCGAGATCATCCGGATGCTGAACGCGGCCTTCGACGGTATCGGAGCAACGCCCGGCGATTACTATCCGCAAGCCCAGCGCGCCGAGATCGACGCGATCAATGCGCGAGTCTACGACACGCTCAACAACGGCGTCTACAAATGCGGCTTCGCGACGACGCAAGCCGCCTATGAGGAGGCGATCGGTCCGCTGTTCGCCACGCTTGACTGGCTGGAGGAGCGGCTGGCGACGCGCCGCTTCCTGCTCGGCGATGCCCTGACCGAGGCTGACATCCGGCTGTTCACGACCCTGATCCGCTTCGATGCCGTCTATGTCGGCCACTTCAAATGCAACATCCGCCGCATCGCCGACTATCCGAATCTGTCAGCCTATACGCGCGATCTCTACCAACGGCAGGGAATCGCCGCGACGGTGAATTTCCAGCACATCAAGGGCCACTACTACGAGAGCCATCGCACCATCAATCCCACCGGGATCGTCCCGGTCGGACCGGAGCAGGACTTCACCGCGCCGCATGGCCGCGAGCGGCTCGCCAAATCCTGAACGGCCATGGCAGGGGAATTACCAGGGGAGCGTAACCTCGACGCGTTGCTGCTGAAGATGACGCCCGAGTTGCAGGAGGGAGTCTTCGTGTTCTGCAGCCTTGCTGCCGGCGACGATCCTCCCGCCACGCTGACGCCATTGATGCTGTTTCGTGAGCGTGAAGGCGTGACGCTGATCGTCCGGCGCGAGGAGGCCGAGCAGGCCGGGCTGAGCTATCAGTTCGCCGCCCGACTGATCACGCTATCCGTGCACTCCGCGCTCGACGCGGTGGGCTTCCTCGCCGCCGTGACCACGGCGCTGGCTGTCGCCGGCATCAGCGTCAATGCGGTCTCGGCCTTTCATCATGATCACCTGTTCGTGCCGGAAGCCCAGGCAGAGCAGGCGTTGAGCGTTCTGCGGGAGATGTCCCGCGGCGCGGGGTGAGTCCGCGGATCGGCACCGCGGTCAGGCTTTGCCCCTGCCGTGCCGGCGTCTCGCTGCGGGCGGCTTCTTGCGCGGGGCCGGCCGAGATCGCGGCGTGGTCCGTGCGGCGCGGGGAGCGGGCGGCCGGCGCGGTCCCGTCAGCGTTCGCGCGGCCTGCGCCCGCACCAGGTCCATCAGCATCATCGCCGCCGGCGACAGCGTCCGGCCTTTCAGCCGCAGGATGCCGAACTGCGCCAGCAGCAGGTCCGACGCGCGCGGCTCTCTGAGTTCAGCTATGTTGAGTCGAACCAACTGGCCGGAGCCAAGCTCCTGGGTGAGAACCGCATCGCCGGCGACGAGAATGACGTCCGAGCGCAGCGCCATCTGCACCAGCAGGCCGGCATTCTCGGATTCGAGCGCAACCTCGAAGCCGTGTCCCCCGGGCGCTGCGATCAACGCATCCAGCCGCCGGCTGAATTCCGGCGGCAGAGCGACGGAGGCGAAATGCTGGCCGGCAAGATCGCGCGCCGAAAGCTCTCGCCGGCCGGCCAGGGGATGCGTGGCCCGGCAGTAGAAATGTCCGGGCAGGCTGCCGAGCGGCTCGATCTCGAGGCTGTCATCGGCGCGGATCTCGGTGGTGTGCGCCAGGAAGAAATCGAGCTTGCCCTGTTGCAGCACCTCCATGAGAGCGCGCCAATTGTCCTGCACCACCGTCAGGCGCACCGACGGATGGTCCGCATACAGTTGTGCCATGGCGTCCGGCAGCAGCGTCAGGCCCGTGAACGCGCCGACGCCGACCGTCACCTCGCCGGCATCTCCCGAGCGCAGCAGCCGCATCTCGCGGCCGAGATCGTCGGCGCCCGACAGCAGCGCGCGGGCGCGCGCCACCAGCCGCTCGCCGATCGCGGTGATCTCGACCGAGCGCGAGCTGCGGTCGAACAGCCGCATCCCCGCGCTGTCCTCCAAGCTCTGCAAGCTGCGGCTCAGCGCTGACTGCGTGACGTGCGCGCGCTTGGCGGCCCGGGCGAAATGCCGCTCCTCCGCCAGGTAGACCAGCTTCTGCAACTGCCGCAGGGTCGGCGTGTGCATCGATGATCCCAGCTCATTGATCCTGCCATAACAATTCATTGGATTTCTGGGACGGTCAACCCCACAATGGCCGAAACAAATTGCGGGGAACGCCGGAGCGAAGCCGATCGGCTCGCGCTCGAGTCATGGCGTCGCCCACTAAGAGGCTTTTCATGCCGAATGGCGCACAAGCTCTGATCCGGACCCTGGTCAATTCCGGCATTCGGGTCTGCTTCACCAATCCCGGCACGTCTGAGATGCATTTCGTCGCGGCGCTGGATTCCGCCCCTGAGATGCGCGCCGTGCTGTGCCTGTTCGAAGGCGTGGCGACCGGAGCGGCCGACGGCTACGCCCGCATGACCGGCATGCCCGCGGCGACGCTGCTGCATCTCGGCTGCGGCCTCGGCAACGGCCTTGCCAACCTGCACAATGCACGCAAGGGCAAGGTGCCCGTGGTCAACATCGTCGGCGATCACGCCACCTATCACGTCCAGTACGACGCGCAGTTGCAATCGGACATCGAGACCGTCGCGCGCAACGTTTCGCCGGGCTTCGTCTGGACCTCGCAGGTGACGTCGGAGCTGTGCCGTGATGCGGTGGCGGCGGTGAAGGCGGCGTGCTCCTGGCCAGGCCAGGTCGCGACCCTGATCCTGCCCGCCGACGTGTCCTGGGGCGAGGGCGGTGTGCCCGAGCCGGGCCCGGAGATCGAGCGTCCGCCGGCCGCCGATGATGCGACCGTGCAAGCCGTCGCCGACACGATCAAAGCGGGCGGCCGCAGCGCGTTGCTGCTCGGCGGCACGGCGCTGCATGAGGCGTCGCTGCTGTGGGCCGCGCGCATCGCCGCCGCCTGTGACGTGAAGGTGTTCGCCGAGACGTTCCCGACGCGCATGGAGCGCGGCGCCGGCCTGCCGCAGGTCGAGCGGATCGCCTATCTCGCCGAGATGGCGCAGGTCCAGCTCAAGGAGATCGACACGCTGATCCTGGTCGATGCCAAGGCGCCGGTGTCGTTCTTCGCCTATCCCGGCAAGCGCAGCTATCTGCCGCATGACGGCTGCAAGGTCGTAACCTTGTCGACCCCGGCGCAGGCCGCCGAATGCAGTCTGGCCCGGCTCGCCAAGGCCCTCGGGGCTGACGGCGAAACGCCGGAGCTGTCGGCGCCGTGGCGGCCCGGCCGGCCGCGCGGCAAGAAGCTGACGGCGGAGAAGGTCTGCAAGGCCGTCGGTCACCTCCTGCCGGAGAACGCCATCGTCGTCGACGAGGCGATCAGCTCCGGCTTGATGCTGCCCAAATTCACCGCCGGCGCGCCGCGGCATGATCTGATCACCTTGACCGGGGGCGCCATCGGGCAGGGGCTGCCGAACGCGATCGGGGCAGCGATCGCCTGTCCCGATCGTCCGGTGATCGCGCTGATCGGCGACGGCAGCTCGATGTACACGATCCAATCGCTGTGGACGATCGCGCGCGAGCGGCTCAATGTCACCGCCATCATCTTCAACAACGCCTCGTACTCCGTGCTCAATGTCGAGCTCGAGCGCGTCGGCGCCGAGGAGATCGGGCCGAAGGCGAAGGCGCAGCTCGACCTGCACGGTCCGGTGCTGAAGCTCGCGCAGATCGCCGACGGCATGGGCGTGCGCGCGACCCGCGTCAGCACGCCCGACGAATTCACCTGCGCGCTGAAGGGCGCGCTGGAGCGGCCGGGGCCGCATCTGATCGAGGCGATGGTGCCGCCGGCGCTGAGCGGCCTCAAGCTGAAGCTGCTGCCGCATCTCCTGGGATCGCTCGACCGCATGCCGCTGCCGATGGCGCGCATGCTCAAGCGCAAGCTGGCGCCGTGAGATGAGCGCGATGCGGCAAGCCGATGTCGTCATCGCCGGCGGCGGCCTCGCCGGCATCGTCACCGCGCTCGAGGCGTTGCGCGCCGGCAAGTCGGTCGTGATCGTCGATCGCGACACGCCGGAGCGCTTCGGCGGGCTGGCGCTGTGGGCGTTCGGCGGCATGGCGCTGGTCGGCACGCCCTTGCAGGCGCGGATGAAGATTCCGGACACGCCGGAGATCGCGCTGCGCGATTGGATCAGGTTCGGCGAGCTCGATGCAAGCGAGCACTCGCCGCTGCAATGGGCCCGCTACTACGTCGAGCATTCCCGCAGCGAGGTCTACGATTGGCTGTCGTCGCATGGCGTGACCTTCATGCCCGCCGTGAACTGGGTCGAGCGCGGCCTCAACGGCGACGGCAATGCGCTGCCGCGCTATCATATCGTTTGGGGCACCTCGCAGCGGCTGACCCGCGTGATGATCGCCGCCATGCGCGCCGCTGACAGAGGCGGCCGATTGACGGTGCTGCACCGTCATCGCGTGGTCAGCCTGGACCGTGCTGGCGGAGCCGTGTCCGGCGTGGTTGCGATCAACGAGGAGACTGGCGCCGAGATCCGCATCGCCGCGCCGCTGACGGTGCTGGCGATGGGCGGCATCAATGGCAGTCATGAGGAGGCGCGCGCCAATTGGGTGAAGGGACGGCCGCTGCCGGCCTCGATGCTCAACGGCGCCCATCCGTTCGCCGACGGCAGGCTGCATCACCATGCGGCCGAGACGCTGGGTGCCGAGATCACCCACGCCGGCGAAATGTGGAACTACGCCGCCGGCATCCCGCATCCGTTCCCGCATTTCGACGGCCATGGCCTGTCGCTGGTGCCGTGCAAATCGGCGCTGTGGCTCAACCATCGCGGCGAGCGCATCGGCCCCGCGCCGCTCGTCACCGGCTTCGATACCCACGATCTCTGCCAGCGCGTCGCCGCGCAGGAGAAGCCGTATACGTGGCATCTCCTCAACTGGCGCATCGCCGCCAAGGAGTTCGCCATCTCAGGCGCCGAGCACAATCTGCGCATCCGCGAGCGGCAGACGCCGCTGTTCCTCAAGGAGACGCTGCTCGGCAATCATCGTTTGATCCGGCAGATGCAGCAGGAGAGCCGGCACTTCCTCGTGGATGACACGCTCGCCGGTCTTGCGGCCAAGATGAATGCGCTCACCGGCACCGATGACGTGAAGCCCGATGTGTTGCAGGCCACCGCCGACGCGTTCGACGCCAACTTCGCGAACGGCGACAAGCTGCACAACGACGACCAGATCCGCCGCATCCTGCACGCGCGGCAATGGGGGCCGGACAAGCTTCGCACCTGCAAGCCGGCGCCACTGCAGATGAGCGGGGCAGGGCCGTACATCGCGATCCATATGCAGCTCATCACCCGCAAGAGCCTCGGCGGCCTCAGGACCGATTTGCACAGCCGCGTGCTCGATGCGGCCGGCAGCCCGATCAAGGGTCTCTACGCCGTCGGCGAAGCCGCAGGCTTCGGCGGCGGCGGTGCGTCCGGCAAGCGCTCGCTGGAGGGCACGTTTCTGCCGGGCTGCGTTCTCACGGCAAGAGCGGCGGTGCGCGCGATGTGACGCGCGCTGCGGCGACGGAAAGCCTCTCCTGCACCTACACCCGCGGCATGATCTGCAGCTCGATCAGCGCCAGTCGTTGCATGACCGCCGGATCGCGCTCGCCGGTCTTGGCGGTGCGCAGGACGGATTCGGCAAGCAGCGTGACGTTGGTCGAGCTGACAGGCTCCGGCAGCGAAGCAATCGCGCTGTCGAGCGCCTGCGTCATCAGCGCAATCACGTCGGGTGAGAAGGCAGCGTCTGAGAAATCCTTCATGGCAAGCTATCCGCAGCAAGGGCTTCGGCTGATGATCGATGACGCGGTACGCTGCGATGCTCGACAAATCAGCAACGCGCCGCGCCGCAGCCCGGTTCCCGCATTATGGGGCTTCGGATATGCAGAAACGCGTGGGTCCCATGCGCAAACTGCCCGTCGAGCCAATCTGCCGCAGCGGCTTCGGCTTGTGTCGTCGGGCAAATCAGGACGATGTTTCCGCGCATCCCGCCTCACTTCGAGCAACTGTGCTTTTGAGGTAGGCCGGCGAACGGCCGGCCTCAAGGCTGGCGCGAGACGCGCCCCCGCCTTCGGCGGCTGAAGGCCTTGACCCCGTCCGCTCGCCGTCCTGTTGGCTTGGCATGCGCTCGGTCGTGAACCGAGCGCATGTGGCGCTCGATCAGCTCATCGCAACGCGCGGCTGCTTGGGATTCCATTTTTCGCCGCGGGCGATCATCGTGTTGAGGATGATGATCAGCTTGCGCATACAGGCGATGAGGGCAACTTTCGGCTCTTTGCCCTTGGCGATGAGGTGTTCATAGTAGGTCTTGAGCACCGGATTATGCTGCGTCGCTGCTCCGAGGCAGGGAAGGAACAGGCCGTTTCTCACCCAGCGCCGACCTCCCTTGATGTGGCGCTCGCCTCGGCGCTTGCCGCTGTCGTCGTCGTAAGGGGCAACACCGATCAGGGCAGCGGCGATCCTATCACTCACCTTGCCGAGTTCCGGCGCTCCTGCGATGAGGAGCGCGGAGGTCATGACGGCAAGCCCCGGCACACTTTCAATGATCTCGGCGCGCTCGGCAAATTCCGGCGTCGCCTTGACCCTGGCGAAGATCGCAGCCTCGAGCTTCGCAATCTGAGCCGCGAGCGTCTTCAACACCTGGGAATGGGCCTTCTGCGCCAATCCCGGCACAACATGCTCGGTCTGGTTCTGCAAACGGGTTTTCAGATCCATCAGATTCTTGCGCGCTTTCACCAGCCCCGCCAGTTCCTCGCGTGCAGCATCGTAGATCTGGCTCGGTGCCTCGTCGAACGTCTCGGCGAACCAGGCGATCATCTCTGCGTCTATCGTGTCGTTCTTCGCCAGTCGACCCGCCGACAAGGCGAAGCTGCGAACCCGTTTGGGATCAACGATCCGCACCTCTATCCCGGCCTCGCGCAGCGCCTTGGCCCATTCGCGCTCATAGCCGCCGCTGGCCTCCATGACGGCCTTGGTCACCTTGTGCTTGCGAAGCAAGGCCACCAACTGGCGATGCCCAAGCGAACTGCTCGGGAATGTCTGCCGTACTCCGAGTTTCCGAATGCAGCCGTCCACCTTGTCCTTGGCCACATCGATACCAGCGACACCATTTGCGATCTGTGTCATCATCCACTCCCTTCCTTGCCTTGTATGGGCTCGAAGCCCTTGCAACTGTTCGGGTTGAGGAAGATCACCGGAGCTGTCCCTCGCTCTGATACAGGCTCTGCCGCGTTTGGGGCGTTACGGGCTCAGATCCAGCGACGGGCGGTTTTGCGAGAACCGCCCGTTCGCACATTCTGACAGAATTTCTGAACACAAGGGGCGTTGCGCGCGATCGTCACGACACGCGAGGCGGGGAGCGGTGGCCTGTCGGCTCGCAGCGCGCTCTTGGCGTGCGGACGAACGAGTCCGGCAGGACGATGAAGTCGCAGCGTCCTGACGCCCCGATGCTGGCGTCAAGTTCGCGGCCGATGCCTTCGTGCATCCCGCGGACGATGGTGGCTACAAGCCCGGACACCAGGGAGACTGCGTATAAGTCGGAAGCCCATCGCGCAGGGAAGGCCGGGTCGTCCGGCTGACCCGTGGTACCTGCCGCCTGCATTCTTTCTCGCAGGCGGGCCACGGACCTCAGTCGAGGTCCGGCCTTCCCTGCGCCCTCTGTTTGGAGAGCGTGATCTATTTTGATAGCTCGGACGCTGATGGCGTCGCGAGAAGGAAGACACGCATGCCATTCTCATTGAGCACGTGCACGTTTCCGATGCCCAGCGATCGGTTTCGAGATCAGCCCCGCTGCCCACCCTCCCCTGGAGGGGGAGGGTCGGCTCAGATGCGCGAGGCGCATGTGAGCCGGGGTGGGGTGATCTCTCCACTAACACCGGTTTCGGCGGCTTCACCCCACCCCGCTCGCCCGCTTCGCGCGCGACCGACCCTCCCCCTCCAGGGGAGGGTGAGACCGAGATCGCGGCGCCTGCAGTCGTCGTCATCGGGATTGCGGCGATGAGAGCGCGATGCGTTTCGACGCAATCCACATGCTCTACCCCTTGATGAACGCCAGCAGGTCCGCGTTGATGACGTCGGCATGCGTCGTGGCCATGCCGTGCGGGAAGCCCGGATAGGTCTTCAAGGTCCCATGCTTCAGCAGCTTGATGCCGATGCGCGCGGAATCATCGATCGGCACGATCTGGTCATCCTCGCCATGCATCAGCAGCACCGGCACGTCGATCGCCTTGAGATCCTCGGTGAAGTCGGTCTCCGAGAACGCCTTGATGCAATCGTAATGCGCCTTGGCGCCGCCCATCATGCCCTGGCGCCACCAGTTGCGGATCACGCCTTCGGAGATCTTCGCGCCGTCGCGGTTGAAGCCGTAGAACGGGCCGCTCGGGATATCCAGGAAGAACTGCGCGCGGTTGGCGGCAAGCGCCGCGCGGAAGCCGTCGAACACCTCGATTGGCAGGCCGCCGGGATTGCTCTCGGTCTTCAGCATGATCGGGGGCACCGCGCCGAGCAGCGCAGCCTTGGCGACGCGGCCCTTGCCGTGCTTGGCCACGTAGCGCGCGACCTCGCCGCCACCGGTGGAGTGGCCGACGTGAACCGCATCCCTCAGGTCGAGCTTGGCCGCCAGCGCGGCGACGTCAGCGGCATACGTGTCCATCTCGTTGCCGTTCTCGGTCTGGCTCGAGCGGCCATGGCCGCGCCGGTCATGGGCGATGACGCGAAAGCCCTTGTCGAGGAAGAACAGCATCTGCGCATCCCAATCGTCCGACGACAGCGGCCAGCCATGGTGGAAGACGATGGGCTGTCCCGAGCCCCAATCCTTGTAGAAGATCTGCGTGCCGTCCGATGTCGTCACGAATCCTGAGCTCATGGGTCTGCCTTTCTGATGGGGGACAATCGGGTGTCGCTCCGCGCTGTCGCCTTGCGAGGATGCGACACGTCACCTTAGCGAGTGTGGGTGACGTTCTCAGCAATACTGATGGATATGCGACATCGTTGCGTCAGGTGGACGCGCGCGCTGGCTGCTCATTTGATGAGCTGATCAGACGGCGCGGTGCAGGGCGAGATTGTTCGCTTTCTGGGCGGCCGCCCGGTTCCGCGGCATATGCCCTGGGAAGCGCGGGGCGGAACCGGGCGAGCCCATCGTTGCGCCGCGGCCCGCGATCGCATAAAGCGTGTTCCCAAATCGTTCACGTTGGCCCCGGATTTGGGCTAACCCACTGAAAGCTCTACGCGAATGGGAAAATCACTGATTCCGCCGGAGCGCGCGGAGATTCATGAGGTCGCGCTGCGCGAGGCGCTGGAGGAGCGCTATCTCGCCTACGCGCTCTCGACCATCATGCACCGTGCGCTCCCGGACGCGCGCGACGGCCTCAAACCCGTGCACCGGCGCATCCTCTACGGCATGCGCTTGTTGCGGCTCGATCCCGGCACCGCGTTCAAGAAGTCCGCCAAGATCGTCGGCGACGTGATGGGCTCGTTCCATCCGCATGGCGACCAGGCGATCTATGATGCGATGGTGCGCCTCGCGCAGGATTTCTCCTCGCGCTACCCGCTGGTCGATGGCCAGGGCAATTTCGGCAACATCGACGGCGATAATCCGGCCGCCTACCGCTACACCGAAGCGCGCATGACCGATGTCGCGCGGCTCCTGCTCGAAGGGATCGACGAGGACGGCGTCGAGTTCCGGCCGAACTATGACGGCCAGTCGAAGGAGCCGGTGGTGCTGCCCGGCGGCTTCCCGAACCTGCTCGCCAACGGCGCGCAGGGCATCGCCGTGGGCATGGCGACCTCGATCCCGCCGCACAACGCCGCCGAGCTCTGCGACGCCGCGCTGCATCTGATCGAGAAGCCGGACGCCAAGTCGCGCGCGCTGCTGCGCTGGGTCAAGGGCCCGGACTTCCCGACCGGCGGCACCGTGATCGACTCCAAGGAGTCGATCATCGAGGCCTACACGACGGGCCGTGGCTCGTTCCGTGTCCGCGCCAAGTGGAAGCAGGAGGAGGGCAATCGCGGCACCTGGGTCGTCGTCATCACCGAGATCCCGTATCTCGTGCAGAAGTCGCGCCTGGTCGAGAAGATCGCCGAGCTGCTCAACGAGAAGAAGCTTCCGCTGGTCGGCGATGTCCGCGATGAATCGGCAGAGGACGTGCGGCTCGTGATCGAGCCGAAATCGAAGAACGTCGATCCCGCGCTGATGATGGAATCGCTGTTCCGGCTGACGGATCTCGAAAGCAAGATCCCGCTGAACCTGAACGTGCTGATCAAGGGCAAGATTCCGAAGGTGGTCGGCCTGGCCGAATGCCTGCGCGAATGGCTCGACCATCTGCGCGACGTGCTGCTGCGCCGCTCGAACTATCGCAAGAAGCAGATCGAGAACCGGTTGGAGATCCTCGGCGGCTATTTGATCGCCTATCTCAACATCGACGAGGTGATCCGGATCATCCGCACCGAGGACGAGCCGAAGCCGGTCCTGATGAAGACCTTCAAGCTCACCGAGGTGCAGGCCGAGGCGATCCTCAACATGCGCCTGCGCTCTCTGCGCAAGCTCGAGGAAATGGAGATCCGCACCGAGGACAAGAACCTGCGCGGCGAGCTGAAGGGCATCAACGAGCTGCTCGGCTCCGAGCAGATTCAGTGGGCCAAGGTCGGCGAGCAGGTCAAGACCGTGCGCGACCTGTTCGGGCCGAAGACGCCGCTCGGCAAGCGTCGCACCAATTTCGCCGATGCGCCCGAGCATGATCTCGCCGCCATCGAGGAGGCCTTCATCGAGCGCGAGCCCGTCACGGTCGTCGTCTCCGAGAAGGGCTGGGTGCGCACGCTCAAGGGCCACGTCGCCGATCTGTCGAACCTGCAGTTCAAGACCGACGACCAGCTCGGCCAATCCTTCTTCGCCGAGAACATCTCGAAGGTGCTGCTGTTCGCGACCAACGGCAAATTCTACTCGCTCGATGTCGGCAAGCTGCCCGGCGGCCGCGGCCATGGCGAGCCGATCCGCATGTTCATCGACCTCGACCAGGATGCGTCGATCGTCTCGATGTTCGTCACCAAGGGCGAGCGCAGATTCCTGGTGGCGGCCTCCGACGGCCAGGGTTTCGTGGTCAAGGAAGAGGACTGCGTCAGCAACACCCGCAAGGGCAAGCAGGTGCTGAACGTGACGGCGCCTGCCGAAGCGCGCGCGATCTGCACCGTCACCGGCGATCAGGTCGCGGTCATCGGAACCAACCACAAGATGGTGGTGTTCGGCCTCGACCAGGTGCCGGAGATGGCACGCGGCCGCGGCGTCCGCCTGCAGAAATACACCAGTGCGCAACTTTCCGACGTCACCACGTTCGAGCAGAAGCAGGGCCTGGCCTGGAAGGATTCCGCCGGCCGCGACCAGGGCATGAGCTGGAAGGACCTCGCCGACTTCCGCGGCAACCGCGCCGACGCCGGCCGCATCGCCCAGGGCCTGCCGAAGTCGAACAAGTTCAACCGGCCGATCGAGTGAGTGAGGCAGGGGTGAGATGAACAAAGGCTCGGCGATCCCACGACTGTTCGATCGTGCATCAGCCGGACCGACAAAAGAGGTCGTCGTCCCGGGCAAGCCCCACGCGCATAGTGCGTGGGGCGCCGACCCGGGACCCATAACCACAGGACGCGGGATGGGGCACGCTGGAACGACGAGCCTGCCAACCTATTGCCGCCGGTGGCTATGGGTCCTGGCGTTCGTCGGGACGACATCGAGAGTGCTCATTAGCAGCGAGTGTTAGGTCCTATGGCGCAGTCACACTCCCATCAAGACCACGACGATCACGATCACTCCCACGCGCATTCTCATTCCCACTCCCACGCCGGCCACAGCCACGCGCCCACGAGCTTCGGCATGGCGTTCGCGATCGGTGTCTCACTCAATACCGTCTTCGTCATCGCCGAGCTGATCTTCGGCTACGCCGCCAACTCGCTCGCGCTGATCTCCGACGCCATCCACAATCTCTCCGACGTGATGTCGCTGCTGCTGGCCTGGGGCGCGCTATGGCTGTCCGGCCGCAAGCCGACCGACCGCCACACCTACGGCTATCGCCGCGCCTCGATCCTGGCCGCGCTGATCAATGCCGGCCTGCTGCTGCTCGTGGTCGGCGGCATCGCGGTCGAAGCCGTCGATCGCCTGCGCAATCCCGGCGAGGTCGCCGGCGTCACCGTGCTGTGGGTCGCATCGCTCGGCATCGTCATCAATGGCGCGACAGCGATGCTGTTCATGCGCGGCCGCGACACCGACCTCAACATCCGCGGCGCCTATCTGCACATGGCGGCCGATGCCGCGGTGTCCTTCGGCGTCGTCGTCGCGGCGCTGATCACGATCTGGACCGGTTGGCTGTGGGTCGATCCCGTCGTCAGCGTCGTCATCGCGATCGTGATCCTGGTCAGCGGCTGGGATCTCGCCCGCGACAGCGTCAATCTCGCGCTCGACGCGGTGCCGCGCGACATCGCGCTGCCGGAGGTGCGCCACTATCTCGCTTCCCTTGACGGTGTCAGCGAGGTGCACGACCTCCACGTCTGGGCGATGAGCACCAACGAGACCGCGCTGACGGCGCATCTGGTGCGCCCCGGCGGCACCGACGACGCGTTCCTGCATCGCGTCTGCGCCGATCTGTCTCGCCGCTTCAACATCCAGCATCCGACCTTGCAGATCGAGGCCGACGGCAAGCCGTGCAAGCTTGCGCCGGCCGACGTGGTGTGAGCCGTCGATGCATCAGCTCCAGCCCGCCAGCCTGAGCAGAACGCCGGCGGCGCAGGCTGCGGCGAGCACCGTCAGCATGCCCATCTTAAAGCGGAGGATCGCGACCGCCGCCGCCAGCGACAGCAGCAGCGCGGCGCCATCGACGCTCGATAGCACGGGCGCGTCGAAGTCAAGCCCGAAGCCGCTGACGGGCACCGTCTGGCGGAACAGCGTATGCAGCGCGAACCAGATCGACAGATTGAGGATCACGCCGACCACCGCCGCCGTGATCGCGCCGAGCGCACCGGCGAGCCCCTTGTTGCCGCGCAGCCGCTCGATATATGGCGCGCCCACGAAGATCCACAGGAAGCACGGCGCGAACGTCACCCAGGTCGCGAGCAGGCCGCCGAGCGTGCCCGCGATCAGCGGCGAGAACGATCCGGGATCGCGCGACGCGGCGACGAAGCCGACGAATTGCAGCACCATGATCAGCGGGCCCGGCGTGGTCTCGGCCATGCCGAGCCCGTCCAGCATCTCCGCAGGTTTGAGCCAATGATAATGCTCGACCGCCTGCTGCCCGACATAAGCGAGCATCGCATAGGCGCCGCCGAACGTCACCATCGCCATCTTGCTGAAGAACAGAGCGATCTGGCTGAACGTGCTGCCGGTCCCCGTCAGCGCCACGATCGCCGCAACCGGCACGAGCCACAGCGCGAGCCAGACCAGCGCGCTCAGCAGCGTGCGCCGTGCATTCGGCTTGGCATGCTCAGGCAACACTTCGCCGAGCGCGCTGTCGCCATCGCCGTTGCTGTTGGACCCATGACCTGCGGCGGCGAATTCGGGCCGGCCGGCGCGCGCGCCGAGATAGCCGATGATGCCTGCGGCGATGATGATCAGCGGAAACGGCACCGCGAAGAAGAAGATCGCGATGAACGCCGCGGCAGCCAGCCCGATCATGACATTGTTACGCAGCGCCCGGCTGCCGACCCGCACCACCGCCTGGATCACGCTCGCGAGCACCGCGGCCTTCAGCCCGAAGAACAGCGCCTCGACGAACCAGACATGGCCGAAGGCAACGTAGATCCAGCTCAGCGCCATGATCGCGATGATGCCGGGCAGGATGAACAGGCCACCGGCCATCAGGCCGCCCGCGGTCCGGTGCATCAGCCAGCCGATATAGGTCGCGAGCTGCTGCGCCTCGGGGCCCGGCAGCAGCATGCAGTAGTTCAGCGCATGCAGGAACCGGCTCTCCGAGACCCAGCGCTTCTCGTCGACGATGATCCGGTGCATCACCGCGATCTGCCCCGCGGGGCCGCCGAACGACAGCGACGCCACGCGCAGCCAGACCGTGAACGCCTCGGCGAGGCTGACGCCGTGGCTGGCATCAGCCTCAGAGGAAGCAGTCGATGAGACCAGCTCGGTCATGGCTTCACCTTGTTCGTCGGCCAGTTGTGCGACTCGTTCGTGGCGTCGCGGCACCAGCGATAGAACGCATCATAGAGGCCAAGGCCAGCCTCGAGTTGGGCGAGATCGTCATCATACATGCGGGACAGGCCGAGCGAAGCCGCGAGCAGGCCCGGCGCCTCGTGGCTGAGATCGAGCCGGGCCGTATCGGCCGCGCGCACGATCACGGCAAGCCGTTTCAGGGCAGGGATCGTCAGCCCGAATTCCTCGACCATGACGTCGAAGGTGCAGAGCTCGCCGCGATGGCTCCAGAAGGTGTCCTCGACATCGAACGGCACAGCCTGGAAGCGCTCGGCGACGGCCATGACCTCGGACGGCGCGACATACAGAAACACGGCCTGCGGATCGACGAAGCGGCGGATCAGCCAGGGGCAGGCGATGCGGTCGATCTTCGGCCGGGCGCGGGTCACCCAGACGGTTCGTCCCTGGGCGTCGCGCGGCGGCAGCCTGGCGACCGGAACGAGCGGCAAGCCTGCCGCTTTCCAGTCCTCGAAGCCGCCCTCGAGATTCTCGGCCGAGGCCTTGGCCACCCGAAGCCAGGCCGCCGCGCCGTGCGACAGCTTGGCGCCCCTTTGGCAGATGACGATGGCGGAGCGGCCGGCGAATTCCGCGCTCCACTGCGCGGCCTCAAGGGCAGGGCGGCGCATCGCGCCGGGGATGAGCCGTGGATCGGCGGCAAAATCCTCGTCGGTGCGAACGTCGATCAGGATCGGCGCGTTCGGGGTTCCGATCAATCGGCTCAGCTTGTCAGGAGAAATCGATGCGAAAGATGACATGATGCGTCCTCGTGCGAGAATGACGGGACGCGATACTTGGGCATGTCGCCTCGTGGGGAGATCGCGATGTCCCCATGGGAAACATTACAGCGGAACCGGTTTGCGCTGTCAATCGCGGTGCACGGTCGTTATGGCGCAGTGTGGTAACATGAATGCCTCGCCCTCCGGGGCGTGCCGAGACCGATAAGGAGAACGGCCGATGCCATCACAAGCCGATCATTGGGCGCATGATCACGTCTTCCTCGGCGCGCAGCACGAGCGCAACGAGCGTCGCACCTGGGTCGTGGTCGGCCTGACGCTGGTGATGATGGCCGGCGAGATTGCCGCCGGCTCGCTGTTCGGATCGATGGCGCTGCTCGCCGACGGCTGGCACATGGGTACGCACGCGGCCGCGCTCGGCATTGCCGGGCTCGCTTATCTGTTTGCCCGCCGGCATGCCCGCAATCCGTCTTTCACCTTCGGCACCGGCAAGTTCGGCGAGCTGGCGGCGTTCTCCAGCGCTCTGATCCTGCTGATCATCGCCGTCCAGGTGGCCTATGAGAGCGCGGTCCGGCTGCTGAGCCCGCAGCCGATCGCCTATGGCGAGGCGATCGCGGTGGCCGTTCTCGGTCTGCTCGTCAATCTCGTCAGCGCCTGGCTGCTGTCCGGGGAGCATCATCATCATGGTCATTCTCACCACGCTGAGCATCATCATGATCATGGCGACCACGACCACCACGATGACCACGATCACCATCATCATGATCACCATGGCCATCACGACAACAATCTGCGCGCCGCCTATCTGCACGTGCTGGCGGATGCGGCGACCTCGCTGCTGGCGATCGGTGCGCTGCTGATCGGCATGTATCTGGGTTGGAGCTGGGCGGACGCCGCGGTCGGACTGATCGGCAGCGCCGTCATCGCGAGCTGGGCTTACGGCCTGATCCGCGATGCCGGCGCGGTGCTGCTCGATGTCAATGGCGACCGGCGGCTGGAGGCGACGATCCGGGCGCGGCTGGAGGCCGGCGGCGATCGGGTGACGGACTTGCATCTGTGGCAGGTCGGTCCAGGACATCGGGCGGTCGTCGTTTCGATCGTCTCTCATTCCCCTCTGGCGCCAGCGATGTACAAGCAGCGTCTGAGGGACCTGCACGGCCTGAGCCATGTCACGGTCGAAGTCGAGCACGGCCTGCATGCCTGAGATCTGGATATTGATTGAAGTTTGGGATCTGTTTGGATGACTGTCACGATCTTTCACAATCCTGCCTGCGGCACGTCGCGCAACACGCTGGCGATGATCCGCGCCTCGGGTGAGCAGCCGGATGTCATCGAATATTTGAAGACGCCGCCGAGCCGCGAGCAACTGGTGGCGCTGATCAATGCGATGGGCGTTCGGGTGCGCGACGTGCTGCGTGAGAAGGGGACGCCCTATGCCGAGCTTGGGCTCGGCGATCCCAAATGGACCGACGACCAGTTGATCGAGGCGATGCTCGCTCATCCGATCCTGATCAACCGGCCGATCGTGGTGACGGGCAAGGGCGCGCGGCTCTGCCGCCCGTCGGAGCTCGTGCTCGACCTGCTGGATCATCCCGTCGCCTCCTTCACCAAGGAGGATGGCGAGGTGGTGAGCCGGCCTGCCTGATGCTTTGTCGCGCGTGTTGCGAGAAGTTGGTGAGTTGAACCATGGATACGGCGGCCCGTCTCGAAGTGATCAATTGGCTCACGGCCCAGGGCCTCACCGGTGTGCCGGAAAACGAGATCCTGCGCGGCTTCTGTGAGCGTTGTCGCGCGGCCGGGCTCGAGCTGTCGCGCAGCCTCGCGATCATCGATACGCTGCATCCGATCTTCGAAGGACGTGGCTTCCGCTGGAACGATCTCGACACTAATGAAGCCGATAGCTTCGAATACGGCTCGAGCAGCGAGGGAGAGGCGGCGCAGAATTGGCGCCGCTCCGTGTTCCATCACATGCTGGAGAACGGCCATGATGAGTTCCGCATCGACCTGCTGAACTCTGCGCATCTGGATTTTCCGGTCATCGAGGAGCTCTCGGCCCACGGCCATAAGCACTACCTCGCCTTCGTGCATCGGTTCGGCGAAGCCGGGACGCTCGGACAGATGGATTGCTTCTATTCGAACTGGCTAACGCGTCGTGCCGAGGGCTTCACCGACGCGGAGATCGCGGCCTTGCGCGAGCTGATTCCGTTGCTGGCGCTCACGGTCAAATCGGCCCAGCAGGTCGATATCGTGCGCACGCTCGGCCGGGTCTATCTCGGCCGCGACGCCTCCGAGCAGGTGCTGCGCGGGCGGATCTCGCGCGGCGTCACCGAGCGCATCAACGCGGTGCTTTGGTTCTCCGACCTGCGCAGCTCCACCGCGATATCCGAGAGCATCTCGCCGGACGAGATCATCCCGCTGCTCAACGACTATGCCGAGGCCTCCATCGACGCGATCTACGAGTCCGGCGGCGACGTGCTGAAGCTGATCGGCGACGGCGTGCTGGCGATCTTCACCGGCGACATGGCCAGGGCACGGCAGGCGGCGCTGCGCGCCGAGCATCGCTTCCGCTTGAACATCCTGAAGCTGAATGCGCGGCGGAGCGGGGAGGGGCGGCCCGTGACCACGGCCTATGTCGGCCTGCACATCGGCGAGGTGTTCTACGGCAATATCGGCAGCGAGGACCGGCTCGATTTCACCGTGGTAGGGCCTGCGGTGAACGAGGTCAGCCGCATCGCGTCGATGTGCCGTTCGGTCGATCGCGAGCTCCTGGCCTCCTCGGAATTCTGCGCAGGGCTCGATGACGAAGGGCGCCGCTATCTGGTGTCGACCGGCCGCTACGCCCTGCGAGGCATCGGCCGTGCGCAGGATCTCTACACGCTCGACCCGGAGATCGCCGCGAGCCAGCCCGCGACGCGCGCCTATGAGAGCTATCTCGCGGAGGAGATGCCGCACTCTTGACGCATGTGCTAGGCCGGCTGCGGCACCGGCTGTTGCGCGATCGTCACCGCGGGCGAGACGAGGATGACGAGCGCCTGCAGGCCGAAAATCGCGGCGGCAGCGTAAATGCAGGCGCCGGCACCAAAATGGCCGCCGATGATAGCTCCGAGCAGCGAGCCCAGCGGGCGGGCGCCGTAGCTTAGGATGTTGATCGCCGAGACCCGCCCGAGCAGCCCGGCCGGCGTCACGGCTTGCCGCAAGGTGGTGGTCGAGATCACCCAGAGGATGGGGCCCGCGCCGAGCAGGAAGAAGCTGGCAGCGGCGAGCAGCGGGGAGGGAACGAAGGTCGTGAGCGCCATCACCAGCGCGGCGGCGAAGCCGGTGACGGGGCCTAACCCGATGACCGTGCCGAACGGCAGGCGTCGCATGAGGCGCGTCGCCAGCAGCGCGCCGCAGACCATGCCGACGCCGAACATCGACAACACCGTGCCGACGCCGCCCGCCGAAAGGCCGAGCCGATGCACCGCATAGGGCACGAAGATCGCGAGCAGCAGGAAATGCGCGGTGTTGAAGATGAATTGCGTGACGAACACCGGCCGCAGCAGCGGATGATGCAGGACGAAGGCGGCCCCCTCGCGGATATCGGCGAAGGGATGCCGGCGCGGCGCCGGCGCGCGGGCAGGCGCGGCAATCCCGGCGAGGCACAGCGCCGCGCTGAGCGACAGCGCCGCCGCGACACCGAAGGCTGGCGCGCCGCCGATCCAGCCGACCAGCATGCCGCCGACCGCTGGGCCGGCCGCGAAGGCGATGGTGCGGGCCAGCTCGATCCGGGCGTTGGCCGTGGCCAACTGCGCCGGAGAAACGAGGCTCGGCACCAGCGCCGGCGCGGCGACGCTGAACACGACGGTGCCGCACACCGCGGCGAAGCCCAGCGTGGCGAGCAGCGGCAAGGTCAGATAACCAGCCGCGAAAGCTATAAGGATCGCAAGCAGCGCCAGCGCGCGCAGCGCTTCGGCCGCCGCCATCAATTGCCGCCGCGGCATGCGATCCGCGAGCAGGCCGGCCGGAATGGCGAACAGCACGAACGGCGCGGTCAGCGCCGTCTGCAACAAGCCGGTCTCGCCCTCGCCGACGCCGAGCGCCAGCACGGCGACGATCGGCGCGGCGGCGAGCGCGATCTGCTCGGCCGATTGCGCCGTAAGGTTGGACCAGGCGAGACGGTGGAAGCTGGCGGGCAGGGCAGAGAATGACAGCATGTCGGGCAACCCATGTGATGATGCTGCCATCATCAGCGCCGGGTCGCGTCGCGCCCACCCGCTTTCCGATCGCCCCAACCCCGCGCCGCTCAGCCCGCGCCCGACGCTTCGGCGAGTCCCCACTGCTCGGGCAAGGTGCGGAACGCCAGATGCGTGCCGGCATTCAGCGGCGCGGTCTTGAAGCCGAACCTGTGCCAAGCCAGCGCCAGCGCATGCTTGGTGTAGATCGAGATGTGGCCGTTGCGCGGGCCGATGTACCACCACGACATGCCCTGGCTGTCGAAGTCGTCCGGCTGGGTCAATGTCGAATAGAACACCGCGCCCGGCTCGGCGACGCAGGCCGCCATCGCGCCGATGGTGGCCAGCGGATCGGGCACGTGCTCGAGCGTCTCGAAGCACGTCACCAGGTCGTACTTGCCCTCGGGAGGCGTCGCGTGCTCCGGCACCATCGGGTCATAGGTGCGAGCTTCGGCAAAGCCCTGTGCGCGCAGGCTGGTGCAGAACACGTCATTGCCGCCGCCGAAATCGAGCACGCGCATGCTGGCCTTATGCGGCGCCCAGAAGCGAGCCACGGCGGCCGCATTGTCGGTCGGGCGCTTGACCCGATAGTCGGGATCCACCGCCTCATAGCCGTCGTTATAGATGTGGGTCCTGAACTGATCGATGCTCCAGTCGTCGAATGCGTCGGTGAACAGGAAGCCGCAATCCGCGCAGCGCCGGTAGTAGATCGGCACTCCGGCCAGCGGTGGGCACAAGGCATGTGTCGTCTGGCAGGGGCGGTTCATGTCGGCAACGCCGAAAAGGTCGGCCGGGCCGTCACAGATCTTGCAAGGCACGGGCAGGTTCGAAATGGGCCGGAGACCGAGTTGGGCAGACAGCATGTTGAATCCCGTCAGTGTGGCAATGAAGGCCCGTTGCTGCCGCTGCGCCAGATCGGCCGCGAATCGGCATGAGCATCCTGTTCCCATGATGGAGTGGTATAGGAATAAATTTCCAGCGTCCGCGGCGGGCGATCCGCTGGCCGCTCTTGCAAGTAAGTTGCATTAAAGGTCGGTTTCGTTCAGGATGTTACAATGGACGCAAAATCGACTGACCTTTCGCAGCTGCACGCCATGGTTCCACCGAGCGACCGCCGGATGAGCGGGTGGCGCAATGAGCGTGGCGAGCCGTCGCTGGGCGACATGTTCGGCTCGGTGCGAACCTCCGGCAAAGGCTCGTTGTGGCGAAAGCTGATCGCCTTCCTCGGCCCCGGTTATCTGGTCGCCGTGGGCTACATGGATCCCGGCAATTGGGCGACCTCGCTCGCTGGCGGGGCCAAGTTCGGCTATGTCCTGCTCTCGGTCGCGCTGCTCTCCAACCTGATGGCGATCGTGCTGCAATCGCTGTGCACGCGGCTCGGTGTCGCCACCGGGCGCGATTTGGCGCAGGCCTGCCGCGACTCGACCCCGCGCTGGGTCTCGGTGCCGTTGTGGCTGTCAGCGGAAATCGCGATCACCGCGACCGACCTCGCCGAGGTCATCGGCACCGCGATCGGCCTCAGCCTGCTGTTCGGCCTGCCGCTGTCGATCGGCGTCTGCGTCACCGCGCTTGACGTCTTCCTGATCCTCGCGCTGCAGGCGTTCGGCTTCCGCTGGATCGAAGCCTTCGTGGTCGCGCTGCTCGGCGTGATCGCGCTGTGCTTTGCGATCCAGATCGCGATGGCGCAGCCTGACTGGATGGGTGTGGCAAAGGGCTTCGTGCCGAGCGGCCAGCTCATCGCCAATCCCGAGATGCTCTATCTGGCGCTCGGCATTCTCGGTGCGACCGTGATGCCGCACAATCTCTACCTGCACTCCGGGCTGGTGCAGACCCGCGGCTATGGCGATAGTCCGGAGGAAAAGCGCGAGGCGATCACGCTGTCGACGATCGACTCCACGATCGCGCTGTGCCTGGCGCTGACCATCAACGCCTCGATTCTGATCCTGGCGGCGGCCACGTTCCACAAGACCGGCCAGCATGACGTCGCCGAGCTCGACCAGGCGCATTCCTTCCTTGCGCCGCTGTTGGGATCGACCTTGGCACCCACGCTGTTTGCGATCGCGCTGCTGTGCTGCGGCCTGAACTCGACGATCACCGCGACCTTGTCCGGCCAGATCGTGATGGAAGGCTTTCTGCAATGGCGGATCGCGCCGTGGCTGCGCCGCCTGATCACCCGGATGATCGCGATCGTGCCGGCCGTCGTCGTGACGATCTGGGCGGGCGAGAAGGCGACCGGGCAGCTCCTGATCCTCAGCCAGGTCGTGCTCAGCCTGCAGCTTCCGTTCGCCGTGGTGCCGCTGGTCCTGATCACCGCAAGCCGCGCCAAGATGGGGGCGTTCGTGGCGCCGCGCTGGTTGACGGCGCTGGCAGGCCTGATCGCTGTCGCGATCATCGCGCTCAATGCCAAGCTGGTGTGGGATCTGGCGACTGGGTAGAGGCGAATGGCGAATAGGGATTAGTGAATGGGCAAAGTCGGACGCGCTCTATTCGCTACTCCCTATTCGCTATTCGCCCTCTTTCACTCCTGCGGCTCGGGGGCCGTCTCGCCCTCGGCGTCGACGCGCAACCAGCCGGCGGCCGCCAGCCGCTGTTGCGGCAGATAGCGGCTCTTGTAGTCCATCTTCTTCGAGCCCTCGATCCAGTAACCCAGATAGACGTAAGGCAGTCCCTGACGCCGGGCGCGGGCGATGTGGTCGAGGATCATGAAGGTGCCGAGCGAGCGCGTCGTCTCCGACGGGTCGAAGAACGAATAGACCATCGACAGCCCGTCGCTGAGCACGTCGGTCAGCGCCACCGCGATCAGCTCGCCGCCGCGGGCGTGCGGGCCATTGCTCAGGTTGCGCTTGCGGTACTCGATGATTCGCGTCTCGACGTGGCTGTCCTCCACCATCATCGCATAGTCGAGCACCGTCATGTCGGCCATGCCGCCGTGGCGGTGGCGTTGATCGAGATAGCTGCGGAAGATCGAATATTGCTCCGACGTCGGCACCGCGCTGCGCTGCTCTCCGACCAGATCGGAGTTGCGTGCCAGCACCTTGCGGAAGTTGCGCGAGGGGCGGAATTCCTTGGCGATCACACGCACCGAGACACAGGCGCGGCACTGATCGCAGGCCGGACGGTAGGCGATCGACTGGCTGCGGCGGAAGCCGCCATGGGTCAGGAGGTCGTTGAGATCGGTCGCCTTGTCGCCCACCAAATGCGTGAACACCTTTCGCTCCTGCCGCCCGGGTAGATACGGGCAGGGCGAGGGCGCGGTCAGGTAGAATTGCGGGGTGTCACGCGAATGCTGGGTCAAGGAACGTCGTGAGCCTCCGGTGCGGGCTTAGGCATGGCGAACTTGGAAAAGACAATCGTGAACAGAATTGCGCTCCGAAGGCGGCCGCGGTCAATCGCTTTTGATGCGCCACCTGAGGTCTCACCACGTGCGGGCGGGTTCGCCGAGCTGCGCCCGCACCGACGTGTTGATCACGACGGTGCCGAGCACATAATCGTGCAGCAGCCGGCGTCGTCCGTTGAACAATCCGATCAGCAGGACGAACGGCGAGAGCACCGAGACCGAGATCCAGAAGCACACGGCATGCACGGCACCGAGCACAAAGTAGCCCGGCGCGCCGTACCAGGTGCGCAACTCCAGATCCATCATGCGCATGCCGATCGTGGCCGAGCTCGGTCCGCCGATGGTAGCGCCGTAATAGACGATGGCCCAGATCACCGAGGCCGGCGACACCAGCCAGAACAGCGCCCAGCCGAGGCCGAGAGTGACCACGCCGAACAGCGCGATAAAGATCACCGCCAGGATCACCGGGACCGAGAGCACCAGCAGATCGATCAGGAACGCAATCATCCGCCGCGTCAGCACGCCGCGAAACAGCTCCGGCTGCTGAGTGGGATCATAGGCATGCGGCCGTATGCCGGGTCCGCCGCTGGACCAGCCGCCGCCATTGCCGGGGCCCGTATACGCCATCGAAGTACCCTCCCGAATTGGCCACCAGGACATGGGAACAACGCGTGCGCTTGCAAGGGGCGATCCTTGCAACGCCCATGGCAAATTTTCGGCGATCTCGCGATTCTTTGAGGTCGAGGGGCAACGCCGCGGCGGGCGCGATAGCCCTCGCGACGTGCCGGACGGCTCACCTCAGACGGCTCACCCCTGGCGGCGCAGCCGCTCGGCGGCCTGCGGCGCGAAATAGGTGAGGACGCCGTCGGCGCCGGCGCGCTTGAAGGCGAGCAGGCTCTCCATCATCGCCCGGTCGCCGTCGATCCAGCCATTGTTGGCGGCCGCGGCGATCATCGCGTACTC
Source organism: Bradyrhizobium sp. USDA 4353 (assembly GCF_054063215.1). Classification (NCBI taxonomy): domain Bacteria; kingdom Pseudomonadati; phylum Pseudomonadota; class Alphaproteobacteria; order Hyphomicrobiales; family Nitrobacteraceae; genus Bradyrhizobium; species Bradyrhizobium sp. USDA 4353. The sequence continues at coordinate 6,031,894 of NZ_JBSSGB010000001.1, read as the reverse complement.
GCCGGACACCTGATAGGCGAAGGTCGGCATGCTGAACGTGTCCTTCACGCGCCTGACGACGTCGAGATAGGGCATGCCGGGCTTGACCATCACCATGTCCGCGCCCTCGGCGATGTCGAGCTCGACCTCGCGCAGCGCCTCGTCGGTGTTGGCGCTGTCCATCTGATAGGTGCGCTTGTCGCCGCTCAGCGTCTTGGCCGAGCCGATCGCGTCGCGGAACGGTCCATAGAAGGCGGAGGCATATTTGGCCGCATAGGCCATGATCTGCACGTCGAGGAAGCCCGACTGATCGAGCGCCTGGCGGATCGCGCCGACGCGGCCGTCCATCATGTCCGACGGCGCGATGATGTCGCAGCCGGCTTCGGCCTGCACGAGTGCCTGGCGGACCAGCACGGCGACGGTCTCGTCGTTGAGGATGCGGCCGTCCTGGATCAGCCCGTCATGGCCATGGCTTGTGAACGGATCCAGCGCGACGTCGCAGAGCACGCCGATCTCCGGAAATTCCTTCTTGATCGCGCGCACCGCCTGGCAGACCAGGTTGTCCGGGTTGCAGGCCTCGGAGCCGTGCTCGTCGCGCAGCGACGGCTCGGTGTAGGGGAACAGGGCGATGCAGGGAATGTCGAGCTTGGCCGCGCGCTCGGCGTCGCGGACGATCTCGTCGACGCTCAGCCGCTCGACGCCCGGCATCGAGGCGACGCTCGTGCGGGTCCGGTTGCCCTGGACCACGAACAGCGGCCAGATCAGATCGTCGGTCGTCAGCACGTTCTCACGGACCAGGCGGCGCGCCCATTCCGCCTTGCGGTTGCGGCGCGGGCGGATGGTCAAATCGAGCACCGGCGGGGTTCCCGTGGCAGGGTTACGTGCGACGTCGCGCACATCGATCGGGCGCCCGAATTTGATCGCCATGGGGTGCTGGCTCCTTGAGCTGGCCGGCGAGCCGGATTTTGAATTGTTGGTATTCCAACAATCTGTAGCACCTTGCCTGCTGCCCGTCACTTGACCTGACGCAAGCGGTCCGGGTTGATTTCCGCTCCGGTTGGTCTCACGGTGCGGCGCGGCCCAAACCTATGGCCCAGAATCGCCATCCTCCTGGTCTTGAGAGCCTCCATGTCCCCGATGACGACGTGCCCGATCTGCGCGAGCTGCCATGCCTGAGATTCCCTCGGCGCGGGATCTGACGCGTGACAACACCGTGATGTCGATTGCCGCCATGTCCTCGGAACGGCGGGAGGGCGACGATAATGTCTGGACGCGACGGCTGGTGCTGTTCCTGCGCGTCATGGCGATGCTCTCGATCGCCAAGGGGCTTTATCATTGGGCCCAGGTCACCGGCTTCATCGGCGGCGAGGATGACGCGTTCGAGAACCAGGCGATGGCCTGGCAGGCTGCGACGGTCTATTTCGCCGTGATCGAGCTCGTCGCGGCCGTTGGCCTGTGGCTGGCGACGCCGTGGGGCGCGGTGGTGTGGCTCACCACGGTCGTGTCGATGGCCGTGATCGAGCTGATGTTCCCGGGCATCTATGGCGGCAACCTGCTGGTCGTGGCCGGCGAGGCGGTCATGCTGGCCGCCTACCTCGTGCTGGCCTGGATGGCGGCCCGAGAGCGGCCACCGTAGGTTGGTGCAGGGAACTCGTTGCACGCCGTCAATCTTTTCCGCGCGATGCAAGTAATGTTTCGAACACCTTAAGAGCGTTTGCCACAGCTGTTACAGAGACCTTAGCGACGCTACCCAGGCGTGTTTTGGAATGCGACAGGCGGGCGAAACGAAGCGCGAACAAGGCTCCTCGACCGTCAACGGACCCTTGCGAAACCCTCTGTAATTACTGAATTAAAAGACGATTCACTCTCCGCGATTCATTCTCTCTTTATGCTCTTATTTAAGGCGATCTTCAAAGCACGCCCCTTAAGTTCGCTCTATCAGACGGGACACAAGTTTCGTCGAATAAGTCGACAAAGACGACGACAGGGGAAGTGTCATGATGAAAGCCGTTGCGACGGCCGTGGAGACTGCTGCGCCGGGTCAGGGCGGCACCGTCCAGTCGCTCTATCTGGAAGCCCTGACTCTGGTGGAGCGGCTGCATCGCCGCCTGCTCGACGTCATCAAGGACGAGTTCGATCGTCGCGGTCGTTCCGATATCAACTCGGTTCAGGCGCTGCTGCTCTATAATATCGGCGACAAGGAGCTGACCGCGGGCGAGCTGCGCACGCGCGGCTATTATCTCGGCTCCAACGTCTCCTACAACCTGAAGAAGCTGGTCGAGCTCGGCTTCCTCGATCACCAGCGCTCGCGCGTCGATCGCCGCTCGGTCCGCATCCGCCTGACGCCGCAGGGCCAGGAGATTCGCCGCATCGTCGATGCGCTGTATCAGAAGCACGTCAAGACCGTGGAGCAGGTCGGCGGCATCTCCAGCGAGGAGTTCTCCACGCTGAACAAGTCGCTGCACCGCCTCGAGCGGTTCTGGACCGACCAGATCCTATATCGCCTCTGATATAGCACATCGTTTCGGCTGAGCCGGCTTCCCGCGAGCGGAATCAAGACCGGCCAAGCCGTTGATCGTCTGAGTTCGACCTTGCGTCGGCCCTTGCGGGCCGGCGCTTTTTCTTGTGGTCGCGCTCGCGCTTGTTCGCGCCTGCGAGAAACATGCGTTGCGCCTCGGAACCAATCGCGCCTCCAGGACTTGTCCCCGCCGGAGGTCGGATCATGCTGCACGATCGCGGAATGCAGGTCATGAACGTGGAGGTGGTGGCCGACGCCTACGGGATCGCCGCCAACTATCTGCGTTTGTCGGGGGCCTTGCCGGAGACGATCACGCCGGACGAGCGGCTCGTCGACATCATCGTGCAGCTGATTCACCGCGGCGAATTCAACAAGCTCAAGCTCGCTAACAAGGCGATCTCGATGTTCGAGATGGCTTACGCGACTTGACCATCAAGAGGGGATGATATGGAAGCTGCCATCGATCGCATCATGCATACGTATGACCTGTTGGCGAACCGCACCGCTGCCGCCAGCGAGGAGGCGCGCCGCAAGGTCAGCGCCTACATCCAGACGCTGTTCGAGGCGGGCGAGCGCGACCCGCACCGTCTGACGGTGTGCGGCCTGACTTATCTGCGCCAGCTCGACGGCCGCGTCGATCCGGTGAAGGCGGGCTATACCGGCCTGTGACGTCTTCGCGAGCCTGCTCGCGCCGCGCGCTTGCCTCATGATACCGACAACCTGTATGAGACCGTCCGGTTTCATGCAGGTTGTTCGTTTTTTGGGGGCCGTATGTTCTGGATGGCGCGCACTGTCTTCCTGCCGCTCTTGATGATGGCGACCTGCTCGCAGAACGAGTCCGCGTCCACCGAGGCTGCGACCCCGGTTGCAGCCGCAGCGCCTGTGCTGGTCGAGACCCCGACCAAGATCGGTGAATGTGCCGAGCGGACGATCGCCGAGATCAGCCCGCGCAGTTCAGAGCGTCCCAACGAGGGGCTCCCGCGCAAGCAGCCAAAGCCAGGCAAGGATGGCGGCAGCTACGTCCGTTACACCAACAAGGACACGCAGGTCTCTTACGAGTGGAGCGCGGCCCTGGCGCACTCAAAGGTCGGCGACCGCGTCCGGATGTGCCTCGTTTCCATCCCAAAGGACTGTCCGCCCGGCGATGACCGCGGCCGCGTCTACGAGACCACCAATGTCAGGACCAACGAATCCTGGACGATGCCAGATGACCCCCATATGTGCGGCGGGGCCTAGCGTCTGGCGCGGGTCTTTTGTCCGCCGCCCGTCCACCATATCTGGCATAAAGTCCGGGGGGCACCCGCAACGGCTGGCCTGCCTCTCCGCCTGTCCCTTGGCCTGCCGCTGCCCGTATGGTAAGGGCAGGGGTCTTTTCCGACCGCCTTCACTGAACCGACCGCAAGCCGCTTAAGGCTTTGCGGACGTGGAGATATTCCGCCGATGACCGCTTCCAGCGCCAAGCCCGCCTCGTCAGTCGATTCCTTCTTCTCCGCCACCCTGGCCGAGGCCGATCCCGAGATCGCCGCCGCCATCAAGGGTGAGTTCGGTCGGCAACGGCACGAAATCGAGCTGATCGCCTCGGAAAACATCGTCAGCCGGGCGGTCCTTGAGGCCCAGGGCTCGGTGATGACGAACAAGTACGCCGAGGGCTATCCGGGCGCGCGCTATTATGGCGGCTGCGAATGGGTCGATGTCGCCGAGAATCTCGCGATCGACCGCGCCAAGAAGCTGTTCGGGGCCAACTTCGCCAATGTCCAGCCGAACTCCGGCAGCCAGATGAACCAGGCGGTGTTCCTGGCGCTGCTGCAGCCCGGCGACACTTTCATGGGCCTCGACCTCGCCGCGGGCGGCCATCTGACCCACGGCTCGCCGGTCAACATGTCCGGCAAGTGGTTCAAGGCCGCGCATTACACGGTGCGCCGCGACGATCACCTGATCGACATGGATGCGGTGGCCAAGCAGGCCGAAGAGGTGAAGCCGAAGCTGATCATCGCCGGCGGCAGCGCCTATTCGCGCCCGTGGGACTTCAAGCGCTTCCGCGAGATCGCGGACAGCGTCGGCGCCTATTTGCTGGTCGACATGGCCCACTTCGCCGGCCTCGTCGCCGGTGGCGTGCATGCCTCGCCCGTGCCGTATGCCCACATCACCACCACGACGACGCACAAGTCGCTGCGCGGCCCGCGCGGCGGCCTGATGCTGTGGAACGACGAGCAGTTCACCAAGAAGTTCAACTCGGCGATCTTCCCCGGCCTGCAGGGCGGCCCGCTGATGCACGTCATCGCCGCCAAGGCGGTGGCGTTCGCCGAGGCGCTGCGGCCGGAGTTCAAGACCTACGCGAAGAACATCGTCGAGAACGCGAAGGCGCTGGCGGAATCGCTGCGCGCGCAGGGCTTCGACATCGTCTCCGGCGGCACCGACAACCACCTGATGCTCGTCGACCTCCGGCCCAAGGGGCTGAAGGGCAACGTCTCGGAGAAGGCGCTGGTCCGCGCGGGCATCACCTGCAACAAGAACGGCATCCCGTTCGACCCCGAAAAGCCCTTCGTTACCTCGGGCCTCCGTCTCGGCACCCCGGCCGCGACCACCCGTGGCTTCGGCGTCGCCGAATTCCAGCAGGTCGGCAGCCTGATCGCCGAGGTGCTCAACGCGATCGCGCAAGGCCCCGACGGCAGCGCGCCGCTGGTGGAAGCCGCGGTCAAGGAGAAGGTGAAAGCGCTGACCGACCGGTTCCCGATCTATCAGTAAGGCGTAAGTCGACATGCGCTGCCCGAGCTGCAACAGCCTCGATACGCAGGTGAAGGACTCCCGCCCCACCGAGGATTCCTCGGTGATCCGTCGGCGGCGAGTCTGCGTCACCTGCAACTTCCGCTTCACGACCTTCGAGCGGGTGCAGCTGCGCGAACTCACCGTCATCAAGCGCAACGGCCGCCGCGTGCCGTTCGACCGCGACAAGCTGATGCGCTCGGTGCAGATCTCGCTGCGTAAGCGCTCGGTCGATCCTGAGCGGGTCGAGAAGATGGTGTCGGCGATCGTGCGCGAGCTCGAGAGCGGCGGTGAATCGGAAGTCTCCTCGGAGGCGATCGGCGAGATCGTGATGGAGCATCTGCGCGACCTCGACGACGTCGCCTATGTCCGCTTCGCCTCGGTCTACCGCAACTTTCGCGAGGCGAAGGATTTCGAGGCGGTGCTCGGCGAGCTCTCGGCGGAGGACGAAGCCCCGCGGCTGGCGCCGGTCCGCAAATGATCTTCCGTGTCCTGGTCGATCAGGTCGGCGAGAAGCTGAAGGCGCAGAAGGACGCCGATCGCCGCTATATGCAGCTCGCGCTGACGCTTGGTCGTCGCGGGCAGGGGCTGACCTGGCCAAACCCGGCCGTCGGTGCCGTCGTGGTCAAGGATGGCATCATTGTCGGCCGGGGCTGGACACAGCCCGGCGGCCGGCCGCATGCCGAGCCGGAGGCGCTGCGGCGCGCCGGCGAGGCGGCCAAGGGCGCGACGCTCTATGTGAGCTTGGAGCCGTGCTCGCATTTCGGCAAGTCGCCGCCCTGCGCCGACGCGGTCATCGCGGCCGGCATCAGCCGTGTCGTGTCGGCGATCGAGGATCCCAATCCCGAGGTGTCCGGGCAGGGGCATGCGAAGCTCCGCGCCGCCGGAATCCAGGTGGAGGTCGGCCTGTGCTCGGCGGATGCCAAGCGCGACCATGCCGGATTCTTCAGCCGCATTCGCGATGGCCGGCCGCATGTGATCCTAAAACTCGCGGTCTCCGCTGACGACAAGATCGGAGCCAGCGGCAACAAGCCGGTGGCGATAACCGGCGAAGCCGCGCGGACACGCGTGCATCTCTTACGCGCGCAGAGCGACGCGATCCTGATCGGCGTGCGCACCGCGATCGCCGACGATCCGCTGCTGACCTGCCGCTTGCCCGGCATGGAGCCGCGCTCGCCAGTCCGCGTCGTGCTCGACCCGATGCTGCGGCTTCCCGCGGCCAGCCGCCTGATGCAGTCCGCCCGGACCACGCCCCTGTGGCTTGTCGCGTCCGAGGTGGCGGAGCCGGCGACCGCGACCCGGCTGGGCGCCGCCGGTGCCCAGGTCATCCGCGTGCCGCCTCAAGCCGATCCGTCGGCGCTGGAGCCGCCCGCCGTGCTCAAGGCGCTTGCCGAGAAGGGCATCACGCGCCTGATGATCGAAGGCGGCAGCCGCGTCGCATCGTCTTTCATGCAAAGCGGCCTGGTCGATGAAATCTGGCTCTTGCGCGGCCCCGGCGAGATCGGCGCCGATGGCATTGCTGCGCTGGACGCATTGCCGCTGACCGCAATCACGCAGTCGCCGGCCTATCGCGTTCGTGCTAGCGAGACGCTCGATCCCGACATCCTCACGATTTACGAGCGCGTGTAATGTTCACCGGCATCGTCACCGACATCGGCGAGATCGTCAGCCTGACGCCGCGGACTGAAGGCAAGCTGCACCGGCTGCGCATCGCCTGCGCATACGATCAGGCCACGATCGCCGATGGCGCGTCGATCGCCAACAACGGCGTCTGCCTCACGGTTGTGCAGTCGGGCACGGCCGACGGGAAGACCTGGTTCGAGGTCGACGCCGCCGCGGAGACGCTAGCGATGACGACGGCCAAGCACTGGCGCGTCGGCACCAAGCTGAACCTGGAGCGGGCACTGAAGATCGGCGACGAGCTCGGCGGCCACATCGTCTCCGGCCATGTCGACGGCATCGCCACCATCGTCAGCCGCGAGAACCTGCCGGACATGGCGCGGTTCGTGTTCAAGACCAGCCGCGAGCTGGCGCGCTTCATCGCCACCAAGGGCTCGATCACCCTCGATGGCGTCTCGCTCACGGTCAACACCGTGGACGAGCTGACCTTCTCGGTCCTGATCATTCCGCATACGCTGAGCGTGACCACGCTGTCATCCTGGCAGACGGGGAGCGAGGTCAATATCGAGGTCGACCTGATGGCGCGCTATGCGGCACGCCTCACGGAAATGAAGTAGCCTCGAGGCGAGGCTTTCCGACTTGGCTTTGCCGGCGCTCGCGCCTACAAGGCCAGCCCTCATGGCGGGACGGCGCGGCTGCGCCGGTTCGCAGCGTGAGTTGATTTCATCTTGCCCCTCGCGACGCGGCCAAGTGGCCGCTCCCTTGAGGGGTGAGGCAGCTTGAAGACAATGGAAACAGAACCATGGCAGACGCACGGCGCGCGCCGCTGAAAGACCAGACCGACATCACCGGCGCTCGCGCGCTGATCGTGGAAGCCCGCTTCTACGACGATATCCAGGACGCGATGCTGGAGGGCGCCACCGCCGAGCTGAAGGCGGCCGGCGTGAGCTACGATATTCTCACCGTCACCGGCTCGCTGGAGATCCCGGCGACGATTGCGATCGCGCTGGATGCGGCCGCGAAGACCGGCAAGCCCTATGACCTCGCGATTGCGCTCGGCTGCGTGATCCGCGGCGACACCATCCATTTCGAGATCGTGTCGCAGGAATCCTCCCGCGCGCTGATGGACCTGTCGGTCGCGCGCGGCCTGCCGCTCGGCAACGGCATTCTCACCGTGAACAATGAGGACCAGGCCTGGGCGCGCGCCCGCGTGTCCGAGATGAACAAGGGCGGCGATGCCGCCCGCGCCGCGCTCGCCGTGCTGCGCATCAAACGCCGTCTGTCGCGAGGCTGAGATGGCGGAGAGCAGCAACAGACCGTTCAAGGGCCCGATCCGCGCCAATACCGACCGCAAGGCCAACCGTCGCGGGGCGGCGCGGCTCGCTGCCGTCCAGGCGCTGTACCAGATGGACATCGCGGGCGCCGGGATCAACGACGTGCTCGCGGAGTTCGAGAGCCATTGGCTCGGCAACGAGGTCGAGGGCGAGCAATATCTGCCGGCCGAGGCCGCCTTCTTCCGCGACATCGTCTCGGGCGTGGTTCGGGACCAAACCAAGATCGATCCGGTGCTGGACACCGCGCTGGAGCGCGGCTGGCCGTTGCAGCGGATCGACGCCATCCTGCGCGCGGTGCTGCGCGCCGGCGCCTATGAGCTGGAGCGGCGCAAGGACGTGCCGGCCAAGGTCGTCGTCTCCGAATATGTCGACATCGCCCATGCCTTCGTGGAGCGCGACGAAACCGGCATGGTCAACGCCGTGTTGGAGCAACTGGCCCGGCAGTACCGCGGCGACGAGTTGGGACCGAAGTAGGTTTCCGTCATTGCGAGCGTAGCGAAGCAATCCAGGGCTGCAGGCGGGACTCTGGATTGCTTCGCTGCGCTCGCAATGACGACGCGGGGGAGCAGGATCGCAGAATGTCGGGCAGCCCAGACGTCCCATCCGGCGAAGATTCCCTCATCGCCCGTTACTTCAAGCCGCTCGCCACCGACCCCGGCGCCTTCGGCCTCGTCGATGACGCCGCCATCATCCCGGCCGGAGCCGACGACCTCGTCGTCAACACCGACGCCATCGTCGAGGGCGTCCACTATCTTCCCGACGATCCGCCCGACACCATCGCGCGCAAGGCGCTGCGGGTGAACCTGTCCGATCTCGCCGCAAAGGGCGCGACCCCTGCCGGCTTCCTGCTGACGCTGGCGCTGCGGCAGACCGACGAAGCCTGGCTTGCCGCCTTCGCTCGCGGCCTCGGCGAGGATGCAGCCAGCTTCGGCTGTCCATTGCTTGGCGGCGACACTGTCTCCACCCCTGGACCCGTGATGATCTCGGTGACGGCCTGGGGCAGGGTCCCGAAGGGCCGGATGGTGCATCGCTTCGGCGCCCAGGCCGGCGACCGGGTGATGGTGACAGGCACCATCGGCGATGCTGCGCTGGGCTTGCGCATCCTGACCGGCAAGCTCGAGACGGCTGCGCTGGCCGGCGATCCCGCCGCGCGGGATATGCTGATCGGCCGTTATCGCGTGCCGCAGCCGCGCCGCGCGCTGGCAGCGGCCGTGAGAGACCTCGCAACTGCGTCGATGGACGTCTCTGATGGCCTCGCAGGTGATTTCTCCAAGCTCTGCGCTGCCTCTAAAGTGAGCGCCGACATCGCGCTGTCACATGTTCCGATCTCATCAGCTGCTGCCAAGCTCATTGCCGAAGGCTCAGTCCAACTGGAAACTTTGATCTCCGGCGGCGACGACTACGAGATCCTTTGCACTGTTCCCGCAGCGCAATGCGAAGCGTTCCGCGTTGCGGCCAAGACTGCTGATGTCGCCGTGACCGACATCGGCGTGATCGTCGAGGGCACGGAGCCGCCGCGCTTCCTTGACGCGCAGGACCGTCCAGTCAGCTTGAAACGCCTGTCCTACAGCCACTTCTGACACCTATTCGCAACCGCACATTGCGACCAAAGAAGCGTCTGAATTTGGAGCGGTTCAGGCGTCGCGGCGTTGCGTCATCATGGCGATTTTGGCAAGCTTCGCAGCGTTCGAGGCGGCTCCGCCCGGAGCGGCCTGACAAGGGGGCGTGCGTCGCACAAGCGCGGCGTGACGTAGTTCAAAAAAGCAAAGAGCCGAGGAAACTAAATGTCAGCTTTATGGGTGATCGTGCTCTGCGGAGCGCTGTCGATCGTCTATGCGATCTGGGCCACGCAATCTGTGCTCAGCGCCGACGCCGGCAATGCGCGCATGCAGGAAATCGCGGCGGCCGTGCGTGAAGGCGCGCAGGCCTATCTTCGCCGCCAATATACGACGATCGGAATCGTCGGCGTCGTGATCTTCGTGCTCCTTGCTTATTTCCTCGGCATGCTCGTCGCGATCGGCTTCGCGATCGGTGCGATCCTCTCGGGCGCGGCCGGCTTCATCGGCATGAACGTCTCTGTGCGCGCCAACGTGCGGACCGCGCAGGCGGCAACCACCTCGCTCGCCGGCGGCCTCGAGCTCGCGTTCAAGGCGGGCGCCATCACCGGACTGCTGGTCGCGGGTCTCGCGCTGCTCGGCGTCACCATCTACTTCGGAATCCTGACCGGCTTCATGAAGCTCGCGCCCGACAGCCGCACCGTGATCGACGCGCTGGTCGCGCTCGGCTTCGGCGCCTCGCTGATCTCGATCTTCGCGCGCCTCGGCGGCGGCATCTTCACCAAGGGCGCCGACGTCGGCGGTGACCTCGTCGGCAAGGTCGAAGCGGGCATCCCCGAGGATGATCCGCGCAACCCGGCGACCATCGCCGACAACGTCGGCGACAACGTTGGTGACTGCGCCGGCATGGCCGCCGACCTGTTCGAGACCTATGCGGTGACCGCGGTCGCCACCATGGTGCTCGCGGCGATCTTCTTCGCCAAGTCCTCGCTGCTCGCCAACATGATGACCCTGCCGCTCGCCATCGGCGGCATCTGCATCCTGACCTCGATTGCCGGCACCTTCTTCGTCAAGCTTGGCGCCAGCCAGTCGATCATGGGCGCGCTGTACAAGGGCCTGATCGCGACCGGCGTGCTGTCGCTCGCTGGCCTCGCGATCGCGATCGCCTGGCTGATCGGCTTCGGCAAGCTCGACGGCGTCGACTATACCGGGTCAGCGCTGTTCGTCTGCGGCGTCGTCGGCCTCGTCGTCACTGGCCTGATCATCTGGATCACCGAGTACTACACCGGCACCGACTTCCGCCCGGTCAAGTCGATCGCGGCGGCTTCCGTCACCGGTCACGGCACCAACGTGATCCAGGGCCTCGCGATCTCGATGGAAGCGACCGCGCTGCCCGCGATCGTGATCATCGCCGGCATCCTGGTCACCTACAGCCTCGCCGGCCTGTTCGGCATCGCGATCGCGACCACCACGATGCTGGCGCTGGCCGGCATGATCGTCGCGCTCGACGCCTTCGGCCCGGTGACGGACAATGCCGGCGGCATCGCCGAGATGGCCGGCCTGCCGAAGGAGGTCCGCAAGTCCACCGACGCGCTCGACGCGGTCGGCAACACCACCAAGGCTGTCACCAAGGGCTACGCGATCGGCTCCGCCGGTCTCGGCGCTCTCGTGCTGTTCGCGGCCTATAACCAGGACCTGCAGTTCTTCATCGCGGATTCCGCCAAGCATCCGTACTTCGCCGGCATCAAGCCGGACTTCTCGCTGAACAACCCTTACGTCGTGGTTGGCCTCTTGTTCGGCGGCCTGCTGCCGTATCTGTTCGGCGCGATGGGCATGACCGCGGTCGGCCGCGCCGCCGGCGCGATCGTCGAGGAGGTGCGCCGGCAGTTCCGGGAGAAGCCGGGCATCATGCAGGGCACCGACAAGCCTGATTACGGCAAGGCGGTCGACCTGCTCACCAAGGCGGCCATCAAGGAGATGATCATCCCCTCGCTGCTGCCGGTGCTGTCGCCTGTCGTCGTCTACTTCCTGATCTACGCGATCGCGGGCGGTGGTGCGGCCGGCAAGTCGGCGGCGTTCTCCGCGGTCGGCGCCATGCTGCTCGGCGTCATCGTCACCGGCCTGTTCGTGGCGATCTCGATGACCTCCGGCGGCGGCGCCTGGGACAACGCCAAGAAGTACATCGAGGACGGCCATTTCGGCGGCAAGGGTTCTGACGCCCACAAGTCGGCCGTGACAGGTGACACCGTCGGCGATCCCTACAAGGACACGGCGGGCCCCGCCGTGAACCCAATGATCAAGATCACCAACATCGTGGCCCTGCTGCTGCTGGCGATCCTGGCGCACTGAGCAACAGAGTCCGTCCTGACAAGAAGCCCCGCGGTGCGAGCCGCGGGGTTTTTCCATGTCTGTCTGCTGCCTGGCAGACCTTGCTCCACCCGCCGTCATGCCCGGGCTTGTCCCGGGCATCCACGTCCGTCCGCGCGTGCCGATCGACGTGGATGGCCGGGACGCGCCCGGCCATGACGGCGGTGAGACAGGAGCGCGTGGCCCGGGTGAGCGCAGCGACACCCGGGGACGATCCCGCATATCGCTCCGCTCATGCGGGCTAAGTCTTGTGCTACTCCGCCGCGCGCTGTTGCGTCCGATAGCTCTGCAACGTGCTCTGCGCCATGCGCGGCTGCATCTGCGAGAAGCTCGCCAGATGCTGATCGAGCTGCGGCCGAGCGCTGCCGCTGACATGGGCCTGCATGAACAGCAAGGTCGTCGTGGTGACCCAGGACAAATCGAGCGCTTTGGCGAGCACCAGGAGCTGGTCGGGCTGCTTGCGCGCGAAGGCGCGCTCGACGATGTCGAGCGGCAGCTTGCACATCAAAGACAGCGCCAAAGTGACCTTGTCGAAGCTGCCTTCCTTGGCGAAGCCATGCAGCTGCGCCTCGTGCAACTGGCCGCTGGCATGCAGCTGCTCGACATAGGCCTTGGCGTTGGCGAAGTCGGTCGAGCGCGTCCGCGCCGCGGCCTGCAGATGACCGGACGCTTGGGCAACCGCGAGCTCGACGATCTCGGAACGGCTGCTGTCGGCTGTGGCAAGCTGGTTGCGCACGGCATCGGAGGCTTCGACGAACAGGCGGACCAGCACCTCGCGCGGACTGTCGGGCCGGCTCCACAGCTTCATCGCCAATCCCGGATCGTCCGAGGCCTTCGTCACGAGGCCGGAGAAGCCGTGATCCGAGAAGCGCGCGCCGTCATTGTTGGCGGTGTTCGACACCACGGCCTGGTCGCCGCGATCGACCAGCACGTCGGTGACCGCCTCGGTCAGAATCCTGCGGCCTGAAATCGCCAGCAGATGCTCCTGGCCACGGCTCTGCGCGGTGGCGACCAGGGTCTGCTCGTCGAGCCGGTCGCTCTGGCGCAGCACGGGACCGGCGACCGCGATCGTCTCGTCATTGGCCAAAAGCTTGATCAGGCGGGGCGGCGCATCCGGCAGCACCGCGAGCCGGCTGCCGAGCTGCGCCCGCGCCGCGACGGCGACGTTGTCGAGCAGCTTGAACAGCACGTGGTCGAACAGGTCGACATGCTCTTCGTTGAACTGGCCTGAGCCGACCACGAACAGATCGGTCACGCGCTCCAAGATTTCCGCGCGCCGTGAGACGTAGCGGCTGGCGAGAATGTCTTCGAGCTGATGCAGGACGTTATTGGCGTTGGGCAAGGCACGGGCTCATGCGATGGGACATCGCCGCTGCCTGCCCTTCGCACGGACTTCGAACCCTCCGGAGGAGGGCCCGGCCGCCGTAGACGGTATCTCGTAACCAGATCAAAGACACGCGGTCGTCATCTATCGCACTGTCCCGCTTAAGGTGCCGTTACACTTTACAGGTATTTGGATGCCATTTATGGCCACGATCACTGCACGTCCATCTGCAGCCCTTCCTTCTGGATGATCGAGGCGAATTTGGCGGTCTCGGCCTGGACGAACGCGCCGAACTGCTGCGGCGTGCCGTAATCGGCCCGGGCGCCCATGGCGGCGATGTTCTTGGCGATGTCCTCGCGCTCCAAGAGCGCCTTGACCTGCAGATTGAGGGCATTGACGATCTCGGGCGGGCAGGCCTTGGGCAGGAACACGCCGAACCAGGACGAGACGTCGAACTTGGCCAGCTCCGGTGCGCTCTCGCGCATCGTCGGCATGTCCGGCGCATTGGCGCTGCGCTCCGGCGTCGTCACGCACAGCCCGGTCAGCTTGCCGTCCTGGATCTGCGGCAGCGATGGAAACAGATTGTCGAACAGGATCTGGATGTCGCCGGCGAGCGCGGCCTGCAAGGCCGGGCCGGCGCCGCGGAACGGGATATGCGTCATCTTCAAGCCGGTCAGTTGCAGGAACCAGGCGCCGGTGAGATGCGGGCTCTGGCCGACGCCGGACGAGCCGTAGCTCAGCTTGTCGGGATTGGCCTTGAGGTAGGCGATCAGCTCCGGGATCGATTTGATGCCGGTCGAGGGATGCGCCGAGACGATGTTCGGGATACGGATCATGTTGGACACGGCCTGCAACTGATCCGGCTTGTAGGCGAGGTTGCGGAAGATCGAATAGGCGATCGCGTTGGGCCCGGGATTGCCGATCAGGATGGTATAGCCGTCGCCCTTGGTGTTGCGCGCGACCTCGGCAGTCCCGATCGTGCCGCCGCCGCCGGAGCGGTTCTCGACCACGGCGGATTGTCCCCATGCCGTCTGCAGATGCGCAGCCAACAGCCGGCCCATCACGTCTGTGCTGCCGCCTGGGGCAGCCGGCACGATCAGCTTCACCGTTTCGGTCGGGCGCCAGTCGGCGAAGCTCGTGCGCGGCAGAATGGCGGCGGTCGACAGCGCCGCGGCGCCGGACAACAGCTTGCGGCGCGATAGCGCGATGCGATGAGCCAATGATTCCTCCCAGCTTTTATGATGTGGGAGGGTAGGGACGAGTGCGCTGCCAGAGCAAGCGCGTGCGCGCTCTGTTAGCTGCGCCAATCAGCGCAGCCGAGGCTGTTGCTGCCGTGGCCCGGAATCAATATTCCGCGCGGCGATCAGTTGAAGCTGAGCAGCTTGAACAGCGGCGTCAGGTAGCTGAGCTCCTGGCCTGAGGTCGGCGTGGTGCGGCTGACGAAGTCGAAGATCTTGCCGTCCTTCATGCCGTAATTGGCGAGGCGGCGGACCTGGCGGTTCTTGTCGAAATAGATCGCGACGACGCGCTGATCCACGACCTTCTGGTTCATGAAGGCCACCGTGCGCTCGGCGCGCTGGGAGATATAATAGAACACCTCGCCGTCGAGCGTCGCGACCGTGGAGGGCGTGCCCATCACGATCAGCACCTGGTCCTGGCTGGCCCCGATCGGGATCTGCTCCAGCGCGCCGGGCGGCATGATGTAGCCCTTCTGGAACTGCTCGCCGGTGCAGGCGGCCAGCGCGAGGCAGGTCAGCGCGATGGCGCCGGCGGTGCGCAGACGGGTGCTGAGGCCTTGGGTGAGCAGGCGGGCAGTCATTCGCATTGTCTGGGTCATCTTCTTCAGATCGGATCCCGTCCCCTTGCGTCGGGCAGGGCGTTGACGTACCGGGCAAAGCAGCGGATTGCAACATGCCCCCGCACCGGGTCACGGAAACTCAAGCCGCGGAACCTTCATGCTCTGGCCATTCAACCATCTCAGGAAATTGCGACCGTCTCCGCGCGGGACCATCGAGCCGATCTATGGCATGATCGTGGCGCAAACCCGAGAACCGTTGTTTTATAGACACTTAAATGTCCCTGATACGGTCGAGGGGCGGTTCGATCTGCTGATTCTGCACCTCTGGCTGGTGCTGCGCCGGCTGCGCGGGGTGGGTGCGGGCCTGTCGCAGGCGCTGTTCGACCGGTTCTGCGACGACATGGACGACAATCTCCGCGAGATGGGGGTGGGCGACCTCACCGTGCCGAAGCGGATGCAGAAGTTCGGCGAGGCGTTCTATGGCCGCACCGCGGCCTATGATCTCGCCTGGTCGGAGAGCGACACGCAGCTGGCGGACGCGCTGCGGAAGAATATCTTGAACGGAGAGCATCCGGACAGCGCGGCCGGACTTGCCGCTTATGCGGGGCAGGTGGCGGCGCAGCTCGCCGCGCTCGACGACAACAAGCTGCTCGGCGCCGCCTGGAGCTTTCCGCGCCCGGTGCAGCAGGACTGAAGACATGAGCAGAGACAGAGACGCACCCCGCGAGACGACCCGCGACCCATCGAAGGACCAGCCGAGAGATCCTTGGCGTGCCCCGCCCGTGATCGTCGCCCAAATCCCCGAGGCCGGCCTGCACCGCGAGATCGAGGCCGATGCGGCCACGCGCCAGGCGCTGGCCGCGGTCGGCGAGCTGCGCGAGGTGATGTCGGCCCACGCCTCCTTCGACGTGGTGCAGAAGTCCGACGGCACCGTCCATGTCGAGGGCCGGGTGCGCGGGCGCATCGGCCAGACCTGCGTCGTGACGCTCGATCCGATCGAAACCGAGATCGACGAGCCGATCGATCAGACATTTGCCCCGCCGGACCAGATTCCGCAGCTCGCCGACTTCGTCGAGGACGATCCGAACAGCGAGGTCGACACCGCCGACCCGCCGGAGCCCATCATGGGCGGTCAGATCGACCTTGGCCGGCTCGCCGCCGACGCGCTGTTCCTCGGCATCGATCCCTATCCGCGCAAGCCGGGCGCCGTGTTCGAGCAGCCGGTGGAGACGACCTCGCCGGAGGACCACCCGTTTGCGGCGCTGAAATCGCTGAAAGCGGCTGCGGACGCGCCGCGCAACGGTCGACCGAAGAAGACGGCAGAGGATTGAGACGGCCCCGCCGACAATGGGATGCCGGCCAATGCTGCCAGGAAAGCTTCTAAAGTGATCGCAAGTGACTGTTCTTGAACGGCAACTTGCGCTTCTCCTGGGAGTGCCATGACAGCAACGGTTGCATAATGGCATCCGGGCGGGAGGTTGTTTCGACACGGAGAGACGCTATTGTCGCGCCCGGGTCGGGGTGCGACCAAACCGCTCAGCCTGCCCGTGGCAGTGCAGGGCGCCTCACGACCACACGACAACGGCCAAGCACGACACGGCCGAGACGAGATCAGGATCAGGTTTCCGGGACGTCATGCCTCAAAAGGTTCGAATCGCGCTGGACGCCATGGGCGGGGATTTCGGCGCGGCCGTCGTCATTCCCGGTGCTGCGATCGCGCTCAGCCGCCATCCGGATGCGGAATTCCTGCTGTTCGGCGACAGCGCCAAGATCGCTCCCGAGCTTGAGCAGCATCCCCGGCTGAAGGCGGTCTCGCGCGTCATCCACACCGACGTCGCGATCAGCAACGACGACAAGCCGAGCCAGGCGCTGCGGCGGGGACGCAAGACGTCATCGATGTGGCTCGCCATCGAAGCCGTGAAGAAGGGTGAGGCGGATGTCGCGGTGTCCGCCGGCAACACCGGCGCGCTGGTGGCGATGGCCCGCTTCTGCCTGCGCACGCTGGATGGCATCGACCGGCCGGCGCTGGCGGCGATCTGGCCGACCACGCGCGGCGAATCGGTGGTGCTCGATCTCGGCGCGACCATCGGCGGCGACGCTCACCATCTCGTGGCGCTGTCGGTGATGGGCAGCGCGCTGGCGAGCGTGCTGTTCGGCAAGCCCAAGCCGACCGTCGGTCTCCTCAACATCGGCGTCGAGGAGATGAAGGGCCATGAGGAGATCCGCGAGGCAGCCGAGCAGCTGCGCGCGATGAACCTGCCGCAGCTCGATTACATCGGCTTCGTCGAGGGCGACGGCATCGGCAAGGGCGCCGCTGACGTGGTTGTGACCGAAGGCTTCAGCGGCAATATCGCGCTGAAGGCCGCCGAGGGCACGGCCCGCCAGGTCACCGAATTCCTGCGCGGCGCGATCCAGGCCAGCGTCATGGCCCGGATCGGCTACCTTTTTGCCCGTGGCGCCTTCGCCGCGCTGCGCGCCCGGCTCGACCCGCGCCGCTCCAACGGCAGCGTGGTGCTCGGGCTCAAGGGCATCGTGGTCAAGAGCCATGGCGGAACCGATGCCGAGGGCTTTGCCTCGGCCGTCAGGGTTGGCTATGAGATGGCCCGCTGCGATCTCCTGACAAAGATCACTCAAACACTCAATCGCGACGGCGGCGCATTGGCGTCCGAACAAGTCGCCCAGGAGGCTGTCTCGTGACAATTCGTTCGGTCGTGCTCGGCTGTGGCTCGTATCTCCCGCAGCGGGTCGTGACCAATGCCGAGCTGGCAAGCCGCATCGAGACCTCGGACGAATGGATCGTCCAGCGCACCGGCATCCGGGAGCGCCATGTCGCAGCCGACGGCGAGTTCACCTCCCATCTCGCGATCAACGCCGCTCGTGCGGCGCTCGCCCATGCCGACGTCGATCCGCAATCGATCGACCTGATCGTGCTCGGCACGTCGACCCCGGACAACACCTTTCCGGCCACCGCGGTCGCCGTGCAGCACGGGCTCGGCATCCATCACGGCGCGGCGTTCGATCTTCAGGCCGTCTGCTCGGGCTTCGTCTTTGCGCTCGCGACCGCCGACAATTTCCTGCGCAGCGGCGCGTTCAAGCGGGCGCTGGTGATCGGCGCCGAGACGTTCTCGCGCATCCTCGACTGGAACGACCGCACCACCTGCGTGCTGTTCGGCGACGGCGCCGGCGCGCTGGTGCTGGATGCTCAGAAGCAGGACGGGACCTCCGCGGATCGCGGCGTCCTGACCACGCATCTGCGCTCTGACGGCCGGCACAAGTCCAAGCTCTATGTCGATGGCGGCCCGTCCTCGACCCAGACCGTCGGCCATCTGCGCATGGAAGGCCGCGAGGTGTTCAAGCACGCGGTCGGCATGATCACCGACGTGATCGTCGACGCCTTCGAAGCCACGGGGCAGTCGGCCGAGACCATCGACTGGTTCGTGCCGCACCAGGCCAACAAGCGAATCATCGATGCCTCCGCCCACAAGCTGCACATCGCGCCCGAAAAGGTGGTGCTGACGGTCGACCTGCACGGCAATACCTCCGCCGCCTCGATCCCGCTGGCGTTGGACGTGGCGGTCAAGGACGGCCGGATCAAGAAGGGCGACGTGGTTCTCTTGGAGGCCATGGGCGGCGGTTTCACCTGGGGCTCGGCCCTGGTGCGCTGGTGAGCCATTCCGTCCCGCGAGATTTAGCTGGGACGATCGCCGCTTAGCCGCTCAGTTCCGTTCACGCTGCTGTTGACCACCGCCGCTTAAGCTCTTAATTTCCGGAGCGAATTATTCGCCGTGAGTTTGGGGCAGGCGATGGCGGGAACCGGAAAAACAGTTACACGGGTTGATCTGTGCGAGGCGGTCTACCAGAAGGTGGGCCTGTCGCGGACGGAGTCATCCGCCTTCGTCGAGCTGGTCTTGAAGGAGATCACCGACTGTCTGGAGCGTGGCGAGACGGTCAAGCTGTCGTCGTTCGGGTCGTTCATGGTGCGCAAGAAGGGTCAGCGCATCGGACGTAACCCGAAGACCGGCACGGAAGTGCCGATCTCGCCGCGGCGGGTGATGGTGTTCAAGCCGTCCGCGATCCTCAAGCAGCGCATCAACGGCCAGCAGGGCAACGGCAAGATGAACGGCGAGGCGGCTCCCACGGAGCTCTCCGCCGAGACCGAGTAGCCGTACGCCGCGCCGTCGGCGGGTTCGGCCGCGACGTCGGCCGGACCGAATAGCGTCATTGTCAGCGTAGCCTAGCGTCACATCTTGTCAGCACGATCGAAGGGGAACGGGCATTTGGACAAGGCGCCGGATGCGTTTCGGACGATCAGCGAGGTCGCGCAGGAGCTCGACATCCCGCAGCACGTGCTGCGGTTTTGGGAGACGCGGTTCGCCCAGATCAAGCCGATGAAGCGGAGCGGGGGCCGGCGCTATTACCGGCCCGACGACGTCGATCTGCTCAAGGGCATCCGCCGTCTGCTCTACAGCGAAGGCTACACGATCAAGGGCGTGCAGCGGATCCTGAAGGAGCACGGCGTCAAGTCGGTGCAGGGCCTGGCGGATACCTCCGCGGCGGTCTCCTTTGGTGCGCTCGAGGAGACCCTCGGCCAGGCCATGATGGAGGAGGAGCCGGTCGGCGAGGCCGAGGTCGAATCGGAGGAGGATGAAGAGGAGGAGGCGTCCGAGGAGGAGGGCATCGATTTCCGCTTTGTCGACACCGAGGACGACATCCTCGACACGTTCCGCGTCGGCCCCCCCACCCGCGCCGGCATGAAGCCGGAGGAACGCGAAAAGCTCGAGGGCGTGCTCAAGGAGCTGCTGGACTGCCGCGCGCTGCTCGACCGGGCAATGAAAGAGGTCTGAGGGCGTCTTGCCCTAACTTCGTCCCCATTAGCCCGTGCTGTATCGACCGGGCAGGACATTCGCCAGTTGTGAGCCGCACCGACTGCCGCGAGTCCGCTGCGCCCCCCTCCCCCTTGCGGGGAGGGGTCGGGGGTGGGGGTCCCCGACCTCCGCTCTCCCATCGCCCCCGCAAAACCCACCCGCTGTGCCTTGCATCCCATCCCAATCGCGGCTACAGGATCGGCCATCGGAGCGTGGCGCAGCCCGGTTAGCGCACTAGTCTGGGGGACTAGGGGTCGTGGGTTCGAATCCCGCCGCTCCGACCATTTTTCCCGATTGTTCAACTGTGGACCGGGTCTTCTCTTGAGGAGGACTCATCGGCCTCTTTCAGTTGGAACCACCCCCGTTCCGCGCTATTGTCCACCATCCCCGGCTGAGGCTCTGCCCGTAGGCGCTGGGGGCTGAGAGACCGTTTGCGCTCCCGCCTGCATGATCAGGGGAGCGCGCCGCGATGCGGAAGTATGTCTATTTTCCATTGAAGATCGATTCCGAGACCATCGAGCGTGTCCGCAAGGCCTTGGCGGAGTCCCTCGAGCTTCTGAAACAGAATCGACCTGATACGTTTCTGGGACGGAAGAGCTACGAGCCGTTCCCGAACGAGGCGACGGCGAACAAAGCCGGCAGCGAGAGCGGGGGCGGCGACAACCCTCCGGCCTGAGCGTGGTGGATGATGGACCCTCTGCTGCGGTCGGAGGTCACGGCTCATCGGCAGAACCATGATCGCGAGAACGCGCGTGAGCGCGATGTTGCCTCGTAAGCGCGTCGCGCGCCGCTTTTCAACGCGCCGGTCGCCGCCTAAACTCCTCGCTCAGGGTTCTGGGCGCCGGTTCGGCGCCGGACCTCGCTTTTGTTTTTGAATAACGCTCCGAGCTCCCGCATGGACGCCGCCGTCGTCGACACCTCCTTTGGCCATTTCGAGAACGCCGAGCAGATCGCCTTTTGGAACGGAACGGGTGGGGCGCGCTGGGTGGCGCGGCGCACGGAGATCGACACGATGCTGGCGCCGGTGCAGGAGGCGCTGCTGGAGCGGGCCGCGATCCAGCCGAATGAGCGGGTGCTCGACATCGGCTGCGGCTGCGGTGCGACCCTGATCGCGGCGGCCGAGAAGGTGGGGCCGGGCGGCAGCGTGCTCGGCCTCGATGTCTCCGCCGCGATGCTCACATCAGCGCATGAGCTTGCGCCGGCCGAGGCGCCGGTCAGCTTTGTGCAGGGCGATGCCATGGTGCATCACTTCAAGGCGGCGAGCGCCGATCTCGTGATCTCGCGCTTAGGGGTGATGTACTTCGCCGATCCCGTGCGCGCCGTGCTCAACATCCGCAATGCCCTGCGCTCGGAAGGCCGCGTCGCCTTCGCCTGCTGGGGCGAGCTGCGTGACAATCCCTGGGCGCTCGAGCCGCTGCAGGCGGCCTATGACCACGTGCCGAAGCTGCCGGGCTTGCGGCCGCATGCGCCGGATGATTTCGCCTTCGGCGCGGCCGACTGGGTCGAGAAGGTGATGACCGATGCCGGCTTGCGTCGCGTCCGGCTGGAGCGCTGCGACGTCGCGCTCGATCTCGGCGCCGGCGGCGGCCTCGATGCCGCCGTGCATACGGCGCTCGCGATCGGCCCGACCAGCCGCGCCGTGGCGGGGCAGTCGCCCGAGGCGGTGGAGGCTGCGACGTCAGCCGTGAGGAAGGCGCTCGCGCGTTATGCGAGAGGGCAGGGCGTGATGGTGCCGGCCTCGTTCTGGATCGTCACGGCCGTCGATCCCTAGACGTGCGACCCGGCCCATCAGGTCGGCGTGCCCACGGCAAAGCCGCAAGATCGGTCGAGCGCATCCGCTGCCGGCGCGCTTTAGTTGCGGCTGCCACGGAGCACGGAACGAATGACGACGGCGCTGCGAACCTACCATGCCCGGATGCAACGGGTGCTGGATCATATCGACCGGCATCTGGACGATCATCTGGACCTGGACACGCTGAGCAGCATCGCGGCCTATTCGAAGTATCATTTCCACCGGCAGTTCACGGCGACCTTCGGTCTGTCGGTGCATCGCTACATCCAGCTCGCCCGCATGAAGCGCGCGTCCTATCAGCTGGCCTATAGCGATGCCCACACGGTCACCGATGTCGCAATGGACGCGGGCTATGATGCGCCGGACGCCTTTGCCCGCGCCTTTCGGCAGAGGTTCGGGCAATCGCCGTCATCGTTCCGGAAGTCTCCCGATTGGGAGCCGTGGCTTGCGGCCTTCGGGCCTCTCGACGACGCGAGGAGCAAGCTGATGCGGACGACCTTCACTTCCGACAACGTGACGATTCGCAATGTGCCGACCACAGCGGTCGCGATCATGGAGCATCGCGGCGATCCGGCGTTACTCGGCGCCACGATCCAGCGCTTCATCGCCTGGCGCAAGGCGGCCGGCCTTCATCCCAAGACCAACCCGACCTTCACGGTGTGGCGATCCGAGCGGCGTCCCGCATCGCCGGCCGACTACAGCGTGGACCTTTGCGTCGGCACCGATCGGCCCATCGCGGCGCTCGGCTTTGACATCAAGGCCGGCGAGATCCCCGGAGGACGCTGCGCCGTGCTCCGCGTGGTCGGCAACAGCCACAATCTGGAGCCGCCTGCGCTCTACCTCTATCGGGACTGGCTGCCGGCCAGCGGCGAGGAGGCGCGTGATTTTCCGATCTACTGCCAGCGCTTGAGCCTATTCCCGGACGTTCCGGAGCACGAGACGGTCGCGGACCTGTTCCTGCCGCTCAAATGAGGGTAACCCTGGGGGCGGCTCGCGGGCGCACAAAGATTCCTCCAGGCCGCCGTGTTTCCGCCACCCGCTTCGAAGGGTTCCAGTTCCGCTGACGGAACGCCCGTGCACCTACCAGCGTTGTTGCCGTATGCGCCGGGGCCCTCACACCCTGGCATTGAACCTTTGCGCGGCATGCGCGCACCAACCTGATGGTCGGCTCGGTCGAGAGCCGCTTTTCAGGAAATTTTAATCGGACGCCGGGGTTCATCCTCGGGAGCAGCTTTTTGCGGAGGCGCGTATGGTCCTCAAAGCTTTGAAGGTGTCGTTATCGGTGATTGCGGCCGCGAGCTCGGTGGCTTCGCTGTTTGCCGTGAGCTGGATCGGTCTGGCGCTGCTGGGTTACTAGCAACGCACGCCAATGTGCATAGGCATCAACATCAAGCGCGCCCGGGTCAGATGATCCGGGCGCGCTTGCTTTGGGTGTGCCGACTACGCGAACGCCTTTTCCACGGTTTCGATCAGCACGCGAAACGACTTGTCGTGGCGCGTGATCGGCGGAATGGCGCGGGTGATGCCGAGCAACTGATAAACCGCCATCTGCGCCGCGCGCACCGAATATTCCACCGTGAACACGACATCGTCGGGGATCTCGACGAACTGGCTGACGAAAGCGAGATTCTTCGAACTCACAGGCACCGGCAGCGGCCGGTCGCTCGTGTGGCGCGGCATGAACATGCTGGTGATGTAGGGCAGCCGGCACGGCACGCAGCTCGCATGATCGAACACCGCGAGCTCGAAATTGAGGTGGCCGCACAGCTCCTTCAAGATCTCGGCGCCGCTGCAATCGGCCATCGCCTTCGGCACGAAATTGCCGATCCGGTCGGAATGCAGCGCATAGCCCCAAAACACCTGCACATCCTTGGGCTGACCGACGAAACGCGGCTGGTGATACAGCACGATCGACATCAGCCAGTTCGACTCGGTGAAGGTGACGAGGCCGCCGGTGCCCGCCTTGTTGCCGCTAAAGGCCTCCATCGCATCGAAGAAGCGCGGGTTGCGGCAGGTGACCGTGAAGGATTCCCAGCAGGATTCCGGAATCGAGGAATTGAACGCGGCGGGATTGCCGAACTCAGGGCGGCCCTGCGCGATCTTCTCCCAGAGCGTCCAACCCTTGCTCTCGCGCTTGGTCAAGCGCGGCGGCGGCGCGTCGTGGGAGCCGAGGCTGGTCGCATCGGTCATGGAGCCGTTCTGGAAGAACACGAGATCATCGGGCGACACCGCGAGCGTCTCGCTCCGGCCGTTGCGGTCGAGCGTCAGCTGCGTGACGACATGCTTGCCGGCCTCGGTCGCGAGCGCGATGTCGGTGACGTCGACATCGTTTTCGAATCTCACGCCGTGGCCTTCCAGCCATTTCACCAGCGGGACCACGATCGCATCGTACTGATTGAACACCGTTCGCTTGACGCCGGCCAATGTCTCAATGCGTGGAAACTCGTTCATGAAGCGATGCAGATAGCGCTTGAACTCGACCGCGCTGTGCCAGGGCTGGAAGGCGAAGGTCGTCTGCCACATGAACCAGAACTTCGTGGTGAAGAACGGCGGTGACAGCCAGTCGGTGATGCGGGAGTTGCCGAGCTTCTCCTCGGAGGCTTCCGTCAGCCTGACGAGCTCGAGCCGGTCCTGCATCGAGAAGCCCATCGTCGAGACGTCGACCTTGTGCCGGTTGCGGTCGACAAGGCGCGCCTGGGAATGCGCGACATGCTCCTGGTTGAAGGCAATGGTCTCGTCGCGCACCGTGCGGCTCGGATCGCTGGCGCCGGGGATGGTCGAGAGCAGGTCCCACGTGCATTCGTAATGATCGGTGGTCAGCATGCGGCCGCCGCGCAGCGAGAACGAGCCGTCCGGCAATTGGGTGCCGTCGAGGCTGCCGCCGAACGGGAGGTTCTTCTCGAAGATGCTGATGTTGCTGCCCGCGACGCCGCCGTCGCGGATCAGGAATGCCGCTCCGGCAAGGGCGCCGATGCCACTGCCGATGAAGTACGCTTTCATGATGGTTCACCCGGATCGTCTTTGACGATCCGGGGCTTAGCGGCCGGATCCAAGGGCGGAACTGATCCAGGTCAACGTGACGTCAACTCGCACAAGGCGCGGCGATCACGATCTCGCGCGTAGCGCTGCGGCCATAAAGCATGATCCGGAAAGTGCGCAGCGGTCTTCCGAAAAGATCATGCGCAAACAATAACCTAAAGCGCGATGACGAATCATCCTGATCTCATCGCGCTTTAGCGCACATTGTCACGGCGCCATTTGTCCAGGTCCTTCTGGGCCTCCCTGGGCCAATGGGCATCCGCCGGCACGATCAGGAGCGGCTTGTCATTGTACCGCATGGCCACTGCAACCCGCTTGGTCGCCGCATCCATCACCACCAGTGCCGACGTGGTGCTGCAACTGTGCGCCTGGCAACCCTGGCCGATGAAGATACTGCCGTCGTAGCGGACCGTCCCCAGCCCGCCCAGGGTCCACTTGAGATCTGTATAGCGGGCATTCGACACTGTCGCCCTGAGCGCCTTGGCGAGCTCTGCATATCCCAGGAGATCTCCCGGATGGTAGACGGCACCGCGACTGAGCGCGTCCCATCCCTTTGCTGCGGTCTTGAATTTCAACACCTCGACCGGACCGAACCCGTTGGCCGTCCACATCCAGCGCTCCCCGCGGATGGTCGGTGTGGGCGCCGTCTCGAACACGATCCGATCGGGCTCAATCGTCTGTTTCACCATCGCGCAGTTATTGAGCGGCCCGTCCAGGCGAACGGGCTGGTTCGCCGTGAACCGGAGCACGAAGGGCGATCCGTCGCACGCGTTGCCGCCGTCGCTGACCGAGCCGATCACGAAATCGGTGGCACCGATCCGGCCGTTCTTATCGAGATTGATGATGCGCTTCGTGAGAAGCTGCTTGCCGTCGACCAACAGGACCTCGTCATCGTCGGGTTCGACGACCTTGATCTCGATGGTGTGACCGAACAGCTCGGTCTTGGCAGGATTCGCGAAGGCAAGTCCCGGAATCAAGCAGAGCAGAATGAGAAGGGCACGCATGTCCAATCGAGCTTCACTGTGAGGCAGCGGTTCAAGCGAATGATTTCACCGCTGCCTGCAATAGCACCTTCAACGATTTGTCGTAAGGCGTCACAGGCGGAATGGCGCGGTCGATGTTCATGAGTTGATAGACCGCGTGCATGGCCCCGCGCACCGAATATTCGATGGTGAACACGGCATCCTCCGGCAGCTCGACGAACTGGCCGATGAAAGCGAGATTTTGCGAGGTCGGCGGCACCGGCAATGGCCGGTCGCCCATGCTGCGCGGCATGAACTCGCTCATGATGTAGGGCATCCAGCACGGCACGCAGGTGGCCTCGTCGAACACCGTGAGCGGGAAGCGGAGATGCCCGCACAGCTCTTTCAGGATCTCGGCGCCGCTGCACTCGGACATCGGCTTTGGCACGAAATTGCCGACGCGGTCGGGATAGAGCCCATAGCCCCAGAAGATCTGGATGTCGGCCGGCTGGTCCGGAAAATACGGCTGGGCGTACAGCACGATCGACATCCGCCAGTTCGAATCCGTGAAGGACACGAGGGCGCCGGTGCCGGCGACGTTGCCGCTGAACGCCTGCATCGCATCGAAGAAGCGGGGATTACGGCAGGTCACCGTGAACGACTCGAAGCTCGACTCCGGGATGTTGGAGTTGAAGACCGCGGGATTGCCGAATTCGGGCCTGCCAGCGGCGAGCTTCTCCCACAGTGCCCAGCCGTGGCTGTCGTCCTTGGTGAGCTGCTTCGGCGGGCTGTCATGGCTGCCGAGGCTGGTCGCATCGGTCATCGAGCCGGCCGTGTAGAACACGAGGTCATCAGCGGCGAGATCGATGCTGCGGCTCACGCCGTCCTGCTGGAGGTCAAGACGCGTGGCGCGATGCCTGCCGTTCTCGGTCGACAGCGCGATGTCGGTGACGTCGGTGCCGCCGACGAAGTTGACGCCGCGGTCACCGAGCCAGCGCATCAGCGGCTTCACGATCGAGTCGTTCTGATTGTAGACCGTGCGCTTGACGCCGCCGAGCGTATTCATGGTCGGGAATTCGTTCATGAAGCGGCGCATGTAGCGCCTGAACTCGACCGCGCTGTGCCAGGGCTGGAAGGCGAACGCCGTCTGCCACATCAGCCAGAAATTCGTGGAGAAGAACGGCGGCGACAGCCAGTCCGAGATCAGCGAGTTGCCGAGCTTGTCCTCGGAGGTCTCGGTCAGCCTGGTCATCTCGATGCGGTCCTGCATCGAGAAGCCCATCGTGGACACGTCGACCTTGTGCCGGTTGCCGTCGACGAGGCGGGCCTGCGCGTGCGTGACGTGCAGCTTGTTGAACATCTCGGTTTCGCTGAGGATGTCCTCCGAGGGCTGCGAGGCGCTCGGAATCGTCGACAGCAGATCCCAGGTGCATTCGTACTGCGTGGTGGTGAGCATCCGCCCGCCGCGCATCGAGTAGGAGCCGTCCGGCAATCGGGCGCCGTCCAGGCTGCCGCCATAGAGCCGCTTCTCGAAGATGGTGATGTCCTGTCCGGGCACGCCGCCGTCCCGGATCATGAATGCTGCGCCTG
Organism: Bradyrhizobium sp. USDA 4353; assembly: GCF_054063215.1. Classification (NCBI taxonomy): domain Bacteria; kingdom Pseudomonadati; phylum Pseudomonadota; class Alphaproteobacteria; order Hyphomicrobiales; family Nitrobacteraceae; genus Bradyrhizobium; species Bradyrhizobium sp. USDA 4353. The sequence continues at coordinate 6,004,387 of NZ_JBSSGB010000001.1, read as the reverse complement.
AAAGTGAGCCGATGCCACCGCCGATGAAATAGGCCTTCATGATGCCGACCTGCGATTTAAAGGTTTGAAACAAAATAGGAAAAATGCCGGCAGGCGCGGCGAATCACGGGCCTGAACAAAGCCTGCCACGGCTGATGTTACCGCAGCGGGATGAATTAGTCCTCAACAGCTTGAGGTCGTTTGTCCGGATGCGGCGCAATGTCCCGGCATTCGCGTCGGGCAGTCTCGCTGCGCACACAGCGACGAGGCGGTAGGGTGGGCAAAGGCGCGCGAACGATGCTGTTGATCGGACATGGTCCATCGCGCGCCGTGCCCACCGCGGTCCCTTGGTCGAGAATGGTGGGCACGGCGCCGCAGCAGCGTCGTGCGTCGATGCAGCGGAGCAGGGCGCCTTTGCCCACCCTACGCTCTGTACTCGCAATGAGGGGCAACGAGCGAGCTAAGCCAAGAGCAGTCTGAAAGGCTGAGGCGTCGATTTACGTAGCTACGGACCACGCCCTCAATGCCCCGCCATATGCCTTCCGATCTCCGTCAAGTCGGCTTCGCCGGCGCGGGTCTCGTAGACCAGCTGGCCGTGGAACATCACGACCAGCCGGTCGGACAGCTCCAGCAGCTCGTCGAGGTCCTCGCTGACCAAGAGCACCGCGGCGCCGCGATTGCGGGCGGCCATGATCTCGGCGTGGATCTGGGCGACCGCTGCGAAGTCGAGGCCGAAGCAGGGATTGGCGGCGATCAGGACCTGGACGTCGTGGCCGAGCTCGCGCGCGAGCACGGCGCGCTGCACGTTGCCGCCGGACAGTGCCGAGATCGGCGTATCCGGCGTGCGGGTCTTGATCTTGTAGCGGTTGATCTTGTTGGTCGCGTCCTTGCGGAACGCCGATTTGTTCAGCCACCAGCCGCCACTGGCAAATGGCGCGCGATCGAACTCGCGCAGCGCGATATTGTCGGCGACGCTCATGCCGCCGACGCAGGCGTTCTTCAAGGGCTCCTCGGGCAGCAGCGACATCTTGTGCCGGCGCATCTCCTCGCGCGTGGCGGAGTAGGGCGCACCCGAGACTCGGACGGCGCCGCTCTCGGCCTCGCGCTGGCCAGCGAGTACCTCGACGAGCTGGCGCTGGCCGTTGCCGGACACGCCGGCGATGCCGACGATCTCACCGGCGCGCACCGTGAGCGAGAGGTCGTGCACGGCGAGGCCGCCGGCATCGTCGCGCGCAACCAGCTTCTCGACCTCGAGCCTGACCTTGCCGGCCTCGCCGGTGCGCGACGGCTGCACCGTGAGCTGCTCGGCGCCGATCATCATCCGCGCCATATCGTCAGGCGTGAGCTCGGCGACCTTGCCGCGTCCCGCGAGCTTGCCGCGGCGGAGGATGGTGACCTCGTCGGCGAACGCCATCACCTCGCGGAATTTGTGCGTGATCATCAGGATGGTCAGCTCGCCGGCCTCGACCATCCCACGCAGCATGCCCAGCACCTCGTCGGCTTCGCCGGGTGTCAGCACCGAGGTCGGCTCGTCCAGGATCAGGAAGCGGCGCTTGAGATAGAGCTGCTTGAGGATCTCGCATTTCTGCCGTTCGCCGGCGGAGATGTCGGACACCTTGGCGTCGAGCGGCACGCGGAACGGCATGCGCGACAGGAACGCCTCCAGCTCCTGCTTCTCCCTGGCCCAGTTGACGACTGCCGGCACGTCGTCGCGCGCCAGGACGAGGTTTTCCGCCACCGTCATCGCCGGGACTAATGTGAAGTGCTGATAGACCATGCCGAGGCCGAGTGCGTGCGCGTCCTTCGGATTGCTGATCGCGCGCGCGCGCTCGGCGATCAGCACGTCGCCCTCGGTCGGGCGGTAGTAGCCCATGATGCATTTGACCAGCGTGGACTTGCCGGCGCCATTCTCGCCGAGCAGCGCATGGAATGAGCCGGGGCGCACCTTCAGCTCGACATTGTCGAGCGCGGTGAACGCGCCGAAGCGCATCGTCATCGCGATGGCCTCGACGCCGAATGCGCCCGTTGGCGTCGGATCGTCGCCGATCACGACAGCGCCTCGATCAGCGCGGAGGAGGTCGCGACCGCGCCGAACACGCCGCCCTGCATCTTGATCATCTTCAGCGCGTGATCGTGATTGCCCTTGTCGGTGGCGCCGCAGCAATCCGACAGCAGCACGCATTCGAAGCCGCGGTCATTGCCCTCGCGCATCGTGGTGTGGACGCAGACATCGGTGGTGATGCCCGTGAGCACGATGTTCTCGATGCCCTTCAGCCGCAGGATCAGCTCCAGATCGGTGCCGCAGAACGAGCCCTTGCCGGGCTTGTCGATGATGATCTCGCCGGGCAGCGGCGCCAGATCCGGGATGATCTCCCAGCCCGGCTCGCCGCGCACCAGGATGCGGCCGCACGGGCCGGGATCGCCGATGCCCGCGCCGATCTGCTGCGAGCGCCAGCGCTTGTTGGCGGGGAGATCGGAGAGGTCGGTGCGGTGGCCCTCGCGGGTGTGGATGATCAGGAAGCCCTGCGCGCGCATCACTGTCAGTAGCTTCTTGATCGGCTCGATCGGGGCACGGGTGAGCGAGAGGTCATAGCCCATCTTGTCGACATAGCCGCCGACGCCGCAGAAATCGGTCTGCATGTCGATGACGATCAGCGCCGTGTTCTCAGGGCGCAGGTCGCCATTGTAGGGCCAGGCATAAGGCTCGGAGCGGATGGTGCGTGCGGTCATGATGGACCTCCACTAACGGGTGATGGACAGCTCGGCCGGCGCGCCGCTCAGGGTACGCTTCGGCGAGCAGGTGATGATCATGATCAAGAGCGTCAGGATGTAGGGCGCCGCGTTGAACAAGTGATAGCCGGAGGTGACGCCGACCGACTGCAGCGCAGGTCCAAGCGCGGCAGCACCGCCAAAGGCGAGCGAGGCCCACAGGCACAGCATCGGGTCCCAGCGCGCGAAGATCACCAGCGCGACGGCGGTGATGCCTTGCCCTGACGACAGGCCCTCGTTCCAGCTGCCGGGATAGAACAGCGACAGGAACGAGCCGCCGATGCCGGCGAGGAAGCCGCCGGCCATGGTGGCGCGCAGGCGGATCGCCAGCACCGAATGTCCCATCGCGCGCGCCGCATCGGCGCTCTCGCCGGCGGTGCGGACCAAAAGGCCCCAGCGTGTGGTCTTGAACGCCCAGAACAGGATCGGCGCCAGCGCAACGCCGATCAGGAACAGCACATTGATGCGCAGCGCCGCACGCACCTGCGGCACGTCGCTCCACCAGCCGAAATCGATCGCCGGCAATCGCGCGGCGGTCGGCTCGATCAGCGGCTTGCCGAGGAAGAAGGCGAGGCCCGTGCCGAACAGCATCAGCGAGATTCCCACCGCGACGTCGTTGACGCGCGGCAGCGAGCAGATGCCGGCGTGCAGCGCGCCCAGGAGTGCGCCGGTCAGGCCGGCGGCGAGCACGCCCAGCCAGGGCGAGCCCGAGAGATAGGAAATGCCGTAGGCGCTCATCGCGCCCATCACCAAGGTGCCCTCGAGGCCGAGATTGATGCGGCCCGAACGCTCCGTGATGCATTCGCCGAGGCTGACGAACAGGAACGGCGTGGAGACGCGGATGGCGCCGCCGAGCACCGCGAGCGGGACGGTCCAGAGCCCGATATTGCCGTCAGCCATGGCTCAGGACTTTCCTTTCAGAAACCCGATGCGCCCGTAGAGCGCATCGCTCGCCAGCACCGAGATGAAGATGATGCCCTGCAACACCAGCACGGAGGCATCCGGCAGGCCGAGCCGGCGCTGCAACAGGCCGCCGGAGGCGTTGATGCCGCCGAGCAGGATCGCCACGGGGATGATCGCCAGCGGATTCTGCCGCGCCAGAAACGCGACCAGAATGCCGGTGAAGCCATAGCCGACGGCGAGGTTGGCGTTGGTGCGGCCCTGCACAGCGGCGACCTCGACCATGCCGGCGAGCCCGGCACAGGCTCCGGCGAGGAAGCACACGGTGAGGATCAGCTTGCCGACGGAGAGGCCGACGATCTTGGCCGCGCGGATGTTGCCGCCCGCGACGCGGGCGGCGAAGCCGAACGTGGTGTGATAGATCAGCACGTAGGATGCGACCGCGAGGATCAGTCCGAACACCAGGCCCCAATGTACGTCGGTGCCGGGGATGGTGCCGATCATGTTGGCGGCGCCGATCTCACGCGTCGACGGCTTGTTGAGGCTCGCCGGATCGCGCATCGCGCCTTCGACGAGATGGTTGAGGATCGCCAGCGCGATGTAGACCAGCAGCAGGCTGGAGATCGTCTCGTTGACTCCGCGATATTGCCTGAGACCACCGGACAGCAGGATCCACAATCCGCCGCCGGTCATACCGGCGATCACCATCGCGATCTGCACGGCGAGCGGCGGCAGGCCCTGCAGCGCCAGCGCGACCGATGTCGCCGAGAGCGCGCCGATCAAGAGCGCGCCTTCGCCGCCGATGATCACCATGCCCAATTGCGCAGGCAGGGCGGTGCACAGCGCGGTCAGGATGAGAGGCGCGGCGCGGCTCAGCGTGTTCTGCCAGGAAAACCAGGTGCCGAACGCGCCGTAATACATGTACCAATAGAGATCGAGCGGGTTCTTGCCGAACAGCGCGACGAAGATGCCGAACACCAGGAGCGCGGCGACCAGCGCCGCGCCCGGAATCAGGATGTACTCGATTTCAGCGCCGTAGCGCTGCAGGAAGCCTGCATCCGCGGCCGGCGCGATGGCGGCCGCATCAATCGGATCGGCCGCCTCCGTGGTCACGACGTCGCTCCGATCACGCCCTCGACCAGATAGTCCATCTTCTCGAGCTCCGGATCCTTCTGGCCGCGCTCGGTGCCCGCGGTGATCACGGTGTTGCCCTTGTTGTCCTTCAGCGGGCCCTTGAAGATGGTGTAGCCGTCGCCGAGGAATTTGGCCTTGATCTCGTCGGCATGCTTGCGCGCCTGCTCCGACACGGCCTCGCCATAGGGCGACACCTTGACCAGCTCTTCCTTCAGGCCGCCGCGATAGAAGTTCGGAATGCTCTCGCCGGCGGCCAGCATCTTGACGAACTTCGGATACAGCGCCTCCCAATTCCACTCGGCGCCGGTGAGATAGGCCTTCGGCGCCAGCGGCGACTGGTTGACGTGATAGCCGGTGACAAAGGCACCGCGGCGCGCCGCGTTCTCGACCATCGTCTTCGGACCGTCGACATGGCAGGTCAGCACGTCCACGCCCTGGTCGATCAGGCTGTTGGTCGCCTCGGCCTCCTTGACCGGCATCGACCAGTCGCCGGTGAAGATCACCTGCGTGGTCGCCTTGGGATTGGCGAGCTGCGCGCCGAGGGTGAAGGCGTTGATGTTGCGCAGCACCTGCGGGATCGGCTTGGCGGCGACGAAGCCGAGCTTGCCGCTTTTGCTGGTGTAGCCCGCGACGATGCCGGCGATGTATTGCGCCTCGTCGATATAGCCGAAATACGAGCCGGCGTTCTTGGGGTCCTTCTCGCTCCACAGGCCGCCGCAGTGCTCGAAGCGCAGCTTCGGGTACTTGTTGGCCATCTTGATCATGTGCGGATTGTAGTAGCCGAACGAGGTCGGGAACAGCAGCGTGGCGCCGTCGAGATTGATCATCGACTCGATCGTCTTCTCGACCGCGTCGGTCTCCGGCACCTTCTCCTCTTCGATCACCTTCAGCCCCGGCAGCTTCTTCAGCGCCGCCGCGCCCTGCGCATGCGCCTGGTTGTAGCCGTAGTCGTCGCGCGAGCCGACATAGATGAAGCCGATCGTCGTCTCCGCGGCGAAGGCCGGCCGCAGGCCCGCGGCTGCGCCGAGCGTCAGCGCCGCGCCACCCTGCAACAGATGCCGTCGTGAAATCCTGCCAAAGTCCATTGGTGTGCTCCCTCGGCGAGCGCTCAAGGCCCGCGCCTCTCATCTCGGCTTCACCGGCACGGCGGAGCCTCGAGAGGGAGCTTTTCAAGCTTTGTGCCAGGGCCTCGGGAACTCGCCCGCTGGCTAAGTCGCTGAAATAGCGCGGATTTGTGACTGACTGCGTTCTGGGCAGCAAAGCGCGTGAGTGAAAATCAGCTTATTTCTTCATCAATCGACTTGAATTGTATGCAAGGAGTTCAATCAGCCGGGACGGCTCGGCAGCGGTGCGTGCGCGTCGCTGGCCGTCCGGGTGATGTTGGAAAAGGGGAGCCAGCCAGCGCGCAACTATTCTGGAGACCGCACGCCATCGGGCGTGCGCCCCAGTCCTATGAGAACGATGCGCGTCGCGCGGGTCAGATGCCGAGCAGCCAGACCGCGACGATGGTGCCGATCACGGCGATCCCTGAAATCGTCCAGCCTGTGACATAGGCGCCGTTGTCGGCCACGACCTGGTCGACCATCGTGTCGTGCCAGCTCTCGTTCTGCCAGTGCCCCTGTTGGTACGCCATGCGAACCTCCTCGAGCCTGCCTCCCCATGGAATATGTCAGCGACGTCCAGCCGCGGTTCAACTCCAGGATGAGATTTTTCGCTGCTGCGCTGCAAGGCCGAGCCGCGACATCTCCTCTGGTCTTGCCGGGCAAAGACCCTAAGCTCGGGTCGCGTTCCGCAAAGAGAACGAGCAAGTCGCCGGCTGTCGCGCCGGCCGCAGGGAAGGAGAACCCATGAAGGATTTCGCCGGCAGGATCGCCGTGATCACCGGAGGCGGCACGGGCATGGGCCGCGAGCTCGCCCGCCAGCTCGTCGCCGAGGGCTGCAACGTCGCGATGTGCGACGTCTCCACCGAGGCGATGGCCGAGACCAAGCGGCTGTGCGAGTCCGAGGGACTGCCGCAAGGCCTGCGCGTCACCACCCACGTCGCCGACGTCTCGATCGAGGCGCAGCTGCAACGCTTCCGCGACGAGCTCGCCGAGCAGCAGGAGACCGACAAGATCCATCTGTTGTTCAACAACGCCGGCATCGGCGGCGGCGGCAGCCTGTTCACCAATTCCCGCGAGCAGTGGGAGCGCACCTTCAACATCTGCTGGGGCGGCGTCTATCTCGGCGTCCGCACCTTCCTGCCGATGCTGCTGAAGGCCGACGAAGCGCACATCGTCAACACCTCGAGCGTCAACGGCTTCTGGGCCTCGGTCGGCATGGGCGTCTCGCACACCGCCTACAGCGCCGCGAAGTTCGCCGTGAAGGGTTTTACGGAAGCGCTGATCAACGACCTCCGTCTCAACGCCCCGCACATCAAATGCTCGGTGGTGATGCCCGGGCATATCGGCACCTCGATCGTGTCGAACTCACGCAAGGTGCAGAGCGGCGGCTCCGACGAACTGAGCGAGACCGAGATCGCGTTAGCCCGCCAGCACATGAAGGGCATGGGCATCGACGTCTCAGCGATGAGCGACCAGGACATCCAGAACGCCGCCCGCGAACGCGCCCGCAGCTTCCTGGAGGACGCGCCAACGACCGCCGCGCAGGCCGCGAAGATCATCCTCGATGGCGTGAAAGCCGAGCAATGGCGCATCCTGGTCGGCGAGGACGCCAAGCTGCTCGACATGCGCGTGCGGCAATCACCAGAGCAGGCCTACGAGCCGGAGTTCTTCCAACGGTTCGCGCAGGAGGCGGGGTGGAAGCTGGGGTAGGGCGATCGTTGTTAGTTGCAGAAACGCGCCCAGCTCCGCGCAAACGGTGAGCTCCCCTCCCCCTTGCGGGGAGGGGTCGGGGGTGGGGGTCCACGAGTCCCGCTGCTGATGAGGAAAATCAACCTGTCATGGACGACCGCCAGCGATCCTTCGCCCGCCGCATGCGTGCCGAGCCGACTGAGGCGGAGCGCGTCCTCTGGCAGCATCTACGTCGCGATCTCAAACTAGCCGGCTCTCACTTCCGCCGCCAAGCCCAGATCGGGCCCTTCATCGTCGACTTCGTCAGCCGAAAAGCAAAGCTCGTGATCGAAGTCGATGGCGGCCAGCACGATTGGCAGCAGGAGCAAGACGCCGCCCGCACCCGACAGATCGAAGCACTCGGCTATCGCGTTCTTCGCTTCTGGAACAATGACGTGCTGGGAAACATCGAAGGTGTGCTTCACGAAGTCCGGTGCGCGTGGACCCCCACCCCCGACCCCTCCCCGCAAGGGGGAGGGGAGACGAGACCGCCGCGCCGTCCCCGCAGAACGCGGCGACCGAGCAAGGCTGAATAGCGCCCCCGTCGCCATCTCCGTGGGGCTGTGCGCCCCGCAGGCAAACGCTCGAACTCATCAGCTCGGTAGATCGCCTCTCACCGCGACGACGCCACCCGATACGCCATCCGCGTATGGCTCGGGCAATACGGCAGGCCCTCGATGGGCTTCGAGCCGCAGAAGCAGAAATCGTCCGCGCCGGGCGTGGAGATCGGCCAGCGGCAGCGTTCCTTGGAGAGTTCGAACAGCGAGCAGCCGTTCTCGACGGGGCCGGCCGGCGGCTCCTCGATGACGATCGGCGGCTGATCGCTGGGCACCGCGCGAAGGATGCGGCGGCGCAGTTTCGGCACGGGACGGCGGGCGCCGTCACGGGCGTTGTCGCGTACCACGCGCCTGCTGTCGCCGCCATTGTCGCGCGTCAGCGCCAGGCGGGAGATCTTGCCGATCACGGCATTGCGGCTGACGCCGAGCTCGGCGGCGATCTCTCGGCAGGTCAGCCCGGCCTCAAAGTGCTGCTTCAGGGCCTGGAGCCGTTCCTCGGTCCAGGTGGGGTGGGTCTGTCGTTCGGCGGGCATTGGGTCGCTTCCAAGTTTGATCCGTCCTGGATCGTCCTGGCCGACGGCTGCACCCGAAACTGTCTCCGCTTGACGTGTCCCTGTTACGCCCGTCCGTTGTCGCGAATCGACAGCAGCCCGTCCTTGATGGCGAGCCGGATGCCTTCTTCGATCAACGTTCTGCAGACACCCGGAACGCTGGTGCCGTGGGTGCCCTGTTTCACGAGCTTTTCGAGATAGCCAATGGTTGCCAGGGCCAGGGTTACGGGGATGCGGTCAGTCTCGGCTTTTTCCGTCGCCATGCCTAAAAGCTAGTCCGTAACCGGTGTACAGAAAAGTAACTTTTTAGACTCTATTAGGAATCCAATAGGTTGTACAGCGACTTGGGGATAAGTGGTTAAGGTATTGAATTTTAAAGAAATGTGACGAATCTGGCGGGGCGCGGCGGTGACTCTCCGCGCGCTCGGCGAGTCCCGGCCCGGAATGGTACGGTGCACGAGCGGGTGGAGGGGATTCGCACTGCAACTGGCGGGACTCCTCCGAAGGCTGGTCCACAGCCAATCGAACGTCTGTTGCGACGGTTCCCGGCGCCGGGCGCCCCGGCCGGCGTGGCGGAGAAGCCCGAGCGACGATTTCTACAATTCAGAAAATAGCACTTTCGCTTTTCCGGAAATCGTGCTTTACTCCGCGTATCCCGCCTCACTCGGTAGGGGCGTAGCGCGCGATCGTCACGACACGCGAGGCGGGGATGCGATGGCCGCGATCGAGCCGCAGCGTGTCCTCACGGATGCGCGGACGAACGGTTGGTTGCGGACGTGAAAGCGTGTGGTCCTGGCGCCCCGAAGCTGGCGTCAAGTCTGCGGGCGATGATCCCGCTGGCGACGGTGGCTATCAAGCCGGACACCGGGGAGAGCGCGCCATAAGCGTGAAGACCATCGCGCAGGGAAGGCCGGGCGTTGTCCGGCTGCACCTGTGGTACCTGCCGCCTGCATTTTTTCTCGCAGGCGGGCCGCAGGCGTCAGCCGACGCCTGGCCTTCCCTGCGCCCTCCGATCTGTGAGGGTGAGATGTTTCAGCATGACTCGGGCAGGTTCTGCCGCGGGACTGCGGACGTATGTCTGCGAGTCGCTCTGCTCGCGCCTTTTCCACCGCTGTCGTCCCGGGCTTGACCCCATAGGCGCTAAGATAGTTTTAGCATCGTTTGATAGCGACGTTTTCTTCTCGGTGCCTCGCGGAGGTGGCGGCGAAGAGGGGCTCTAGAGCGGCGAAGGCGGGTGATTGTGGGCTGCGGGATAATGGCTTGTAACAATGAGGCAATGAGTTGCCGCAGCAATCGCCAGCCGCCCGGACGCGTTAAGCGGCCTGAGCCGAGCGGGGAGAGTCCTCGAGTTCGTCTACGAGCGGCTCGAGCAGAAGGATGATGAGGAGATGCGCGAGAATGTGAGGTCTGGCGGACCGCTCGTCGGCGCCAGGTGGTCCCTTGAGGCCGATCACACTCTTCAGCCGCTTGAAGCCCAACTCAATGCGCCAACGCAGGCGGTAGAGAGCGAGGACATCTTCCGTCGGGAAGTCATCCGGAGCAAGTGAGGTCACCAGGATAACCCAGTCGGCAGCTTCGAGTGTCTGTTTGGAGAGCGTATGACCTCCCTTCCTCGCGGCTAACTTTGCTTTGCGGCGCGCTGCGGCCGCAGCGTCCTGGGGCTTCTTGATTGCAACCAGGCGCAAGGCAAGAGGTGCGCCCCGCCTGGGCTTGATCCAAATCGGGCGATCGATCAGACCGCATTTTGCGGCTTTGCGCAGTTCGGTCACGAGCTTGAGCGCACGGCCTGCACAATCGCGCCAGCGCGCGCCCTTCCAACCAGCCCGGATGACGAAGTCAGCACCAGCCTGGATCAAATTTGCCATACGCTCGGGCTGTAGATAGGCCCGATCGGCAATTCGGATCTCGCCTGGTACCGCTGGCACCCGATCAAGCGTCTCACCCTCATGCTGATCGGTCAGCTCAAAGTGGCCAAAACGCTCACCCGGAAGATCGAAGGCGCTGTGAATGCGCCAGACCTCGTTCTTGGTCTTCTCCTGCCGGCCCTTCTTCGGCACCGTGGTCGCATCGATGATACGGATCAGACGACCTTGGCTCCTCCGGGGAGCTGCGGAGGCAAGGACCTGCCCCACCAGCAGCGCCAACCAATCCCCGCACTGGCGCAAGCGATAGAGCAGAGCCACGTTGGAGACGTCGACCAAGCCCACCGACGTCGCCCAGGCCGCAGTCAACCGCAGTCCTCGCTCCCCGAGGCAATAGGCCAAAATTAATCGCAGCAGATCGACTGCATTGCGGATCTCTCGCGGCCGCACGAAAGCTCTCGTCTCGCGCGCCGTATGGTCCAGAGCCTGTGGCCCGCCAAGCCGGGCCACTAGGCTCGTCCAATCTTGGTTCACAAGCCCATCACGTCTCATTCCATGTTGGAATCACAACTGATTCTTCGTCGCAAGCCTATTTTAGCGCCTATGGGGCTTGACCCGGGACCCATAACCACAGGGGGGGTTGGTGCGTGCAAGTCCGACCACATCGCGTCACGACTGCGGCCGGTGGCTATGGGTCCCGGGTCAAGCCCGGGACGACAGCGGAGCGAAGCGGTGCCCACCGCATCGCGCCGCTCCACACCACCTCAATACAGCGACGGCACGTACAGCTCCGGCGGGATCTGCTCGCGGCGATAGTCCGGGCTGCGGACGCGCTCGGGCAGGATGACCGGCTCGTGCTGCACTTCGCCGTAGGGAATCTGGCTGAGGAGGTGCGAGATGCAGTTGAGCCGCGCGCGCTTCTTGTCGACTGCCTCGACCACCCACCACGGCGCCTCCGGGATGTGCGTCCGGTGCAGCATCTCCTCCTTGGCCTTGGTGTACTGCTCCCAGCGGCTGCGCGCCTGCACGTCCATCGGGCTGAGCTTCCACTGCTTGAGCGGATCGTGGATGCGCATCAGGAAGCGGAACTGCTGCTCCTCGTCGGTGATCGAGAACCAGTACTTGATCAGGATGATGCCGGAGCGCACCAGCATGCGCTCGAACTCGGGCACGGAGCGGAAGAACTCCTCGACCTGGTCCTCGGTGCAGAAGCCCATCACGCGCTCGACGCCGGCGCGGTTGTACCAGGAGCGGTCGAACAGCACGATCTCGCCGCCGGCCGGCAGATGCGTCGCATAGCGCTGGAAATACCATTGCGTGCGCTCGCGCTCGTTCGGCGCCGGCAGCGCGGCGACGCGGCAGACGCGCGGATTGAGCCGCTGGGTGATGCGCTTGATCGCGCCGCCCTTGCCGGCGGAATCGCGGCCCTCGAACAGCACGACGACCTTGAGCTTGTTGTGCTGGACCCAGTCCTGCAGCTTCACCAGCTCGCCCTGCAGCCGGAACAGCTCCTTGAAATACACTCGGCGGTCCATGCTCGGATGCGCCTGATGGCCGAGCTCGAGCCGGCGAAACTCGTCGAACTGGTCGTCGCCGAGCTCGAGCTCCAGCTCCTCGTCCATGCTGTCGCGGAAATCCTCGTCGATCAGCTCGCGCAGCGCGCGCTCGTCGGTGGTCTCGCGTTGGCTCATGCGTGTCATCCCCATGCTCGGTGTGGCCGCGCAAATTGCCTCGCGGCCTTTGACAGGGGTGTGACATGCGACCGCGACGCGATCGCCGCGGCCGGACCGGGCAGGGCCTCAGCCGTGCACGACCGACTTCGCGATCATGCAATGAATGCCCTTGGAGCCATTGACCGTCTGGGTCACGCGCAGGTCCGCCGCGAGGCTGCACAGCGTGTAGGCGTCCTCGCGCGAGAGGTTGCGCTTCTCGCCCAGCAGCACGATCATGTCGCGCAGCGCCTTCACCACGCACTGGTCGAGGTCCGGGTCCATCGCCATCGTCATGTAGTGCGTGGGCGTCTCGGCGCGCGGATAGTCGAAGCTGAGATCCTTGCGCACGGTGAGGCGGAAGCGGCCCTGCAGCGCCGTCTCGATCGCGGTGACGCAGACCTCGCCGTCGCCCTGCAAGCCATGCCCGTCGCCGCAGGAGAACAGCGCGCCCGGCACGAACACCGGCAGATAGAGCTTGGCGCCGGCGCCCAGCTCCTTGTTGTCGAGATTGCCGCCCATCGCGCGTGGGATCAGCGAGGTGATGCGGCCCCAGGCCGGCGGCGGTGCCACGCCCATCACGCCGAAGAACGGCGAAAGCCGCAGCTCCAGACCCCACGGCATCTGGCCGACCATGCGCTCGCGATCGAGCGGGATGTTCATCAGCCGGCTCTCGTGGAAATCGTCGGGCAGGGTGCCGGCCAGCGGCCGGATGAAATTGTAGCCCCAATCCTGCCGCAGCTGCACGTCGAGGATCTCGACCTCCAGCACGTCGCCGATCTCGGCGCCGCGCACCGCGACCGGCCCGGTCAGAATGTGGCCCGGCACCATCCGCTCGCTACGCGCGTGCACATCGAACAGCTCCGGCGGCACGTGGAATTTGCTGGTATCCGGCACCACGTCGGGCCCGCCGCTGATCGAATCGATCGTGACCTCGTCGCCGCTGTCGACCGTGAGCACCGGCTTCAGCCGGGATTCGAAGAAGCCCCAATGGCAGGTCTCGGGGCTGGCGGGCAGATGATGATGGGCCATGATGCTCTCATTGTTGCCGGTTTCGCGAAGAGCATAGCCCATCACATGGCGTTCGCAGAGAGATGGCAACGCATGGCGGCTGTCGTGTATGAGGGCGGCCGTGGCACCTCACCTCGCGCCGGAGCTTGGAATGTTCTTTGTGCTGTCGAAGACGCTCGGCCTGCTGGCGCTGCCGACCAATTTCATGATCGCGCTCGGCCTCCTCGGCGCTCTCCTGATGCTGACGCGGTTTGCCGTGATCGGCCGCAGGCTCGTGGTGTCGGCGATGCTGCTGCTGGCGATTGTTGGCCTCACCCCGCTCGGCAGCCTGATGCTGTATCCGCTGGAAAGCCGCTTCCCGAAATGGGACCCGGCGAACGGCGCCCCGGACGGCATCATCGTGCTCGGCGGTCCCGTCGATTCCGATCTCTCGGTGATGTACGGCATGCCGGTGACGGTCGCGGGCGCCGATCGGGTCATCCAGGCGGCGGTGCTGGCGCGGCGCTATCCGAATGCGCGAATCCTGTTCACGGGCGGCAGCGCCAACCTGATCGCGACCGAGGCCAAGGAGGCCGATGTCGGCGCCGAGATCCTGGAAAGCCTCGGCGTGCCCAAGGAGCGGCTGCTCCTGGAGCGGCAGTCTCGCAACACCTACGAGAATGCGATCTTCTCCAAGGCGATGATCTCTCCGAAGCCCGGCGAGCGCTGGCTGCTGGTCACCTCGGCCTATCACATGCCGCGCTCGGTCGGCCTGTTCCGCAAAGCGGGCTTCCCGGTCGAGCCCTATCCAGTGGATTGGCGCGTCGGCCGCGTGCTCGATGTCGACGGCATCTCGATGCTCGGCCTGCGCCGCGCCGATATCGCCGTGCGCGAATGGGTCGGCCTCTTGGCCTACCGCTTGCGCGGCCGCACCGACGATCTGTTTCCCGGCCCGACCTAAGGCGTTGGTGTGAAGGCGGCAGCCTTCGCCGCCAGCTCGCCGCGCACGCGCGCGACCACCGGCTCGAAGCGGCAGCCGGCATCCTGCCGGAACAGCCGTGCGCTCGGATACCACGGACTGTCGTCGCGATCCCGCAGCCAGCGCCAATCGGCGACATAGGGCAGCATGATCCAGGTCGGCCGTCCCAAGGTCGCGGCGAGATGCGCGGCGCTGGTGCAGACGGTCACCACGACGTCGAGGCACGACATCAAAGCTGCCGTCTCGGCGAAGTCGGTGAGATCAGTGGTGACGTCGCGGATGCGGCTCTGCTGCGCGAGCAGCGCCTTGTCCGCCGCCCGCAGCTCCTTTTGCAGGCTGATGAAATCAGCCTCGACATCGAGCAGCGGCAGCAGGGTCGACAGCGGCATCGAGCGGTTGCCGTCATTGGCCTGGTGCGGGTTGCCGGACCAGACGAGGCCGACGCGCAGCCGGTCGTGCGATCCCAGCCGCTGCTCCCAGACCGCGACGCGATCGGCCGGGGGAGGTGGCAAATAGCTCGCCGGCGGGATGGTGTCGAGCGTGGTGCCGAAGGCGAGCGGCAGGCTCATGATCGGGCAATGCATGTCGAACGCCGGCCGCTGCAGCTCCGGCGTGAAGGTAAGACATTGCGAGACGCCGTCGATCCCTGCCATCAGCCGCCGCAGCGGCTCCCGCACCACCAGGATCACCTTGGCGCCGCGCGCGGCGACCATCGGCAGATAGCGCGCGAACTGGATGTTGTCGCCAAAACCCTCGTCCTCCTCGATCAGGATGGTCTTGCCGGCGATCTCCTCCTTCCCCAGCCATTTCGGCTGGGCGAAGCGCGGATAATCGGGCGAGAAATCCGGCATGGCCCAGCGCGCCTCGCGATGTGCCCAGCCGGCTTGGTAGTCGCCGCATTGCAGCTCGACATGGGCGAGCTGCCACTCAGCCTTGGCGTTGTCGGGCTCGATCGCGAGAATGTCGCGATAGACCGCGGCGGCCTCCTCGAAGCGCAACAGCTGCAGCAGCGCGAAGCCCTTGTTGTGCAGCACGTCCACCAAGCCCGGCCGCAGCGCCAGCGCCTTGTCGAACCAGGCCAGCGCCTCTGCGCTGCGGCGGAGACAGACGAGGGCATCGCCGAGATTGTTGCAGACGAGGGGATCCGTCGGCGCAAGCGTTTGAGCGCACTGGCAATCGGCCAGATAGTTGTCGTAACGCTTCATCTGGCGGGCGCAGCGGGCGCGCATCTGCAGCGATTGGAGGTCGTCAGGCTGCTGGGTCAGGCACACAGTGAAAGCCTGAATGGCTTCCTCATAGCGCTGCTGGCCATGCAACAGCAGGCCGCTCTGGAACGCGGCCTCGCGATGCGCGGGATTGATGGACAGCGCGTGCTGATAGCTCAGCAGCGCTTCGGCGCCGCGATTCTGCGCCAGCAGCACGCCGCCCATGTGCTTCCACAATTCGGCATCATCGGACTTGAGCTGGATCGCCTTGTCGAACACGGCGAGCGCATCGTCGAGCCGGCCCATCTGCTTCAGGGTGAAGCCGAGACTGGTGAGATAGTCGATCTTCGGGCTCTGGCGGATCGCCCGCGAGAACCACGCCACGGCATGGTCGTGCTGGCCCATCTGCAGCGCGATGATGCCCATCAGCGCGAGGCTGTCCGCATGGTTCGGGTCGGCCGCCAGCGCCTGCTCGCAGGACATCTGCGCGTCGAGCAGGCGGCCGCCGCCGAGGTGGTGCAGACCGGCCTCGTAGAGCGCGGCCGCCGACAGCGGCGTCGCCGCCGTCGGGCCGGGCTTTGCGCTCTTCGCGCCCTTGTTCCGGTCACTGCGGCTCATCGCTCGATCCTGCCTGCGGATCGAAAATTCATAAGTGATTCCTGGGGGATCGAGAAGGATCATGGGAGGGCGGGCGAACACGGGCGGCGGAGGGGCTGGCCTCCCGGGCTGCGAGCGTCTAACAAGCGCCCCGAAGTCGGACCAGGCCTCGCCATGACACGCGGCGCGGGCTCGGACCGCGGGGCAGAGAGGGAGCGCCACATGCAACAGCCGAACGTCCCCGAGCGGCTCGATCTGGCCGCGATGGTCGCCGACCTCAACGCTCTGCTGCGGCTGAAGACCACCGTGATCGGCATCAAGATGTTCGCGAGTGTCGCAGACATGGAGGCGGTGGAGAAGATCCGCCGGCCCAATGCGGTGCACACCACCGACCAGATCGTCAGCATGGCCGCGCGGCTCGGCTGGACAGTCGGCATTACCGGCGACGATCTCGTCGGCGCGCAGTGCCGCGCCGTGATCGGGCTCGGCCCGCAGGACGAGACATGGCTGAAGGGCGAAGGCTATGTCGGCGTCTGGCATGGCACCGCGGAGGACGCGCGCAAGCGGCAGGAGGCGCTCGACGTGGTGCCATCAGGCCGCTACCAGGCAATGGCCGTCAGCCCGCTGGCGAGCGGCCGGCTCGATCCGCCGGACATCTGCCTCGTCTATGCCACGCCGGGCCAGATGATCATCCTGATCAACGGCCTGCAATATGTCGGCTACAAGAAGTTCGAATGGGGCGTCGTCGGCGAGACCGCTTGCGCCGATTCCTGGGGCCGCGCGCTGAAGACCGGCGAGCCCAGCCTGTCGCTGCCATGCTTCGCCGAGCGCCGCTATGGCGGTGTGCCCGACGAGGAGATGCTGATGGCTTTGAAGCCGGCCGATCTGGCCAAGGCAATCGGCGGCATGAAGCAACTCGCCAAGAACGGCCTGCGCTATCCGATCGCGCCTTATGGCATCCAGAACGACGTCCGCGCGGGCATGAGCGTGTCGTATGGAAAAAAGTGACCGACGTGCTCCGCCAGACGGAGCAACTGATTTACAGCTGATCGCTAGGGAACAAGAATGACGTCATCCAAATTCGACCTCGTCGTCTACGGCGCCACGGGCTTCACGGGCAAGCTCGTCGCCGAATATCTCGCCACACAGTATCGCGGCGACAGCTCGCTGCGCTGGGCGATGGCCGGCCGCAGTCTCGACAAGCTCGCCGCGGTCCGTGACGAAATTGGCGCGCCGGCGGATACGCCGCTGATCGCAGCCGATGCGTCCAATCCGGAGTCGCTGAAGGCGATGGTGGCGCAGACCAAGCTGGTACTGACCACCGTCGGTCCGTATCAGCTCTATGGCAACGAGCTCGTCGCGCTCTGCGCCGAAGCCGGCACCGACTACGTCGATCTCTGCGGCGAGCCGGTGTGGATGCGGCAGATGATCGATAAGCATCAGGCGACAGCCGAGACAAGCGGCGCGCGCATCGTGTTCTCCTGCGGCTTCGATTCCGTGCCGTTCGAGCTCGGCGTCTACTTCGTGCAGCAGCAGGCGAAAAAGGTGCTCGGCGCGCCTGCCGCCCGCGTCAAGGGCCGCGTCCGCGGCATGAGCGGGACGCTCTCGGGCGGCACCGCCGCGAGCGCCAAGGCGACGTTCGATGCGGTCGCCAAGGATCTCAGCCTCGTCTCGATCCTGAAGGATTTCTTCGCGCTGACGCCGGGCTTCAAGGGCCCGAAGCAGCCGGCCGGCAACAAGCCTCTCTATGAGGACGACCTGCAGTCCTGGGCCGCACCGTTCATGATGGCGCTGATCAACACCCGCAATGTCCACCGCTCCAACATGCTGATGGGTTTCCCCTACGGTCAGGACTTCGTCTATGACGAGATGGTGCTGACGGGCCAGGGCGAGAAGGGCGAGGCCAACGCCAAGAAGGTGATGGCGGCGAACGCCGAGAAGACCGGCCCGAACGCGCCGAAGCCGGGCGAGGGCCCCTCGAAGGAGGAGCGCGACAACGGCTACTACAACCTCCTCTTTGTTGCGATCGGACCCGACGGCCGCCAGGTCCGCGCCACCGTCAAGGGCGACCGCGATCCTGGCTACGGCTCGACCTCGAAGATGATCTCTGAATGCGCGGTCGGCCTGCTGCGCGATGGCGCCAGCGTGAAGGGTGGCTTCTGGACCCCGGGCGCAGCGCTCCAGGATAGCCTGATCAAGCGTCTCGTCGACAACGCCGGCTTGACGTTCACGGCTGAGGACTAAGAGTGAGGGGCGAGCCGATCTCCGCGGATCGGCTCGCAGCCTGATGGGCGCGGGTGGCGGCGATCATGCCCCACATCGTGCCGAGCATCAGGAAGAAGTGCCGCCAATGGTCGGTGTCGATGATGAAGCTTTCGCCGACCGTGCCGAGGAAGGCGGAGAATATCGCGATATAGGTGCGCTGCCACGGCACGCGCACGAACAAATAGCGGAAGCCGAGAATGACGGTGGTGAAGACCAGGGCGGGGTAGCAGATGCCGGACAGCCAGCCGCCCGACATGAAGGCGTTCAGATAGGAGTTGTGGGTGTCCTCGGGGAAGTAGTTGTGGAACTGCAGCGGCCCGATCCCGAACGGCAGATCGAGCGCCATGTCGGCGCCGAGGATGTGCCGGCCGAAGCGGCCGAAACGGCCCTCGTCGTAGCTCTGGTCGAAGCTCGCTCGCTGCTTGAACATGTCGGCGATGGAATCGATGGAGAGGAGCACGCCGACCAGAACGAGCCCTGCCACCGCCGCGGCGAGCGTCATGACGATGATGCGGGACCGCTCGCCCCGCGTCTGGCTGGTGAGCACCATCAGCACCAGCATGAAGGCCGCGGTGAGCACGAGGCCGCCCCAGGCTGCGCGCGAGAAGGCGAGCAGGATCGCGAGCGCCATGACGCCGAGCGCGAAGCTCGCGCGCAAGGTTGCGGCGAGGCGGGCGGTGACGACGTTCTGCAGCGCGAGCAGCGCCGGCAGGATCAGGAATGCGCCGAGCACGTTCGGGTCCTTGAACGTGCCGCGCGCACGGCCATACAGCGTGAGGAGGTCGTAGCCGCCGGGTACGAGATGAAAATAGCCGGCGACACCGGCAAGCCCGGCGATCGCGCCGCCCATCACGAGGCCGCGCCGGAGCATGTCGAGCCGCGCCGCGGTGTCTTCGGCGGTGACCATGGCCAGCAGCATGGCCGTGACCGCCATGTACCAGGAGGTTGCGATCCAGCTCGCGATCTTGGAATCGTCGAGCAGCGGAACGGCGCTGATCGTATAGCCGAGATTGACTAGGAAGAGGAGCAGAAGGAGAGGCACGAAGACCGCGCGCAGCCTGATACCGGTGGCGACGAACACTGCGGCGGAGGCGAGGGTCACCAGCTCATAGGGGCTCGGTTCGATGAAGACGATCGCGCCGGAGGCTCCGATCAGCCAGACGAGCACGCGCTGCAGGCCGATCACGCCCGGAGGAGCGATCGGCCTCGACGCAAACTCTCCGGCTGCCGCCGTGTACGCCATCACGAACTCACACTCATACGCAACATCAGGCGGGACCGGCCATACCAAAACATGAAGCGGGCTTACGCCCAATCCGGGTCCCCGAAATCAGTAGGCGTTCTCGCTCTTCGTCATCAACGCCAGCGGCGTCTTCAGCAGGATGTAGAGATCGAACAGCACGGACCAGTTCTCGATGTAATAGAGGTCGAACTCGACGCGCTTCTGGATCTTCTCCTGATTGTCGATCTCGCCGCGCCAGCCATTGATCTGCGCCCAGCCGGTGATGCCCGGCTTGACGCGGTGGCGGGCGAAGTAGCCGTCGACAGCCTCGTCGAACATCCGGTTCTGCAGCTTGCCCTGCACGGCATGCGGCCGGGGACCGACGAGCGAGAGATTGCCCTTGAAGACCACGTTGAACAGCTGCGGCAGCTCGTCGAGGCTGGTCTTGCGGATGAAGCGGCCGACGCGGGTCACGCGCGGGTCGTTCTTGGTGACGACCTTCGACGCCGTCGGATCGGCCTGATGATGATACAGCGAGCGGAATTTGAAGACGTCGATCCGCTCATTGTTGAAGCCGAACCGCTTCTGCCGGAACAGCACCGGTCCCGGACTGTCGAGCTTGATCGCGAGCGCCACCAGCGCCATCACCGGGAGCGCGAGCAGCAGGATCAGGCCGCCGACCACCCGGTCGAACAGCAGCTTCATCACGAGGTCCCAATCCGTGATCGGCGCCTCGAACACATCGAGCGTCGGGACGGCGCCGATATAGGAGTAAGAGCGGGGACGGAAGCGGAGCTTGTTGGTATGCGCCGACAATCGGATGTCGACCGGCAACACCCACAGCTTCTTCAGCATGTCGAGGATGCGCGTCTCGGCCGAGATCGGCAGCGCGAACAGCACGAGATCGACGCGGGTGCGGCGAGCGAACTCGACGATATCGTCGACCTTGCCGAGCTTGGGCGAGCCGGCGCACGTCTCGAGCGCACGGGAGTCGTTGCGGTCATCGAACACGCCGAGGATCTCGATCTCGGAATCGTCCTGCGCCTTCAGCGCGCGCACCAAGTCTTCGCCGCTCTGGTCGGCGCCGACGATGATCGTGCGTCGGTCAAGGCGACCCTGTCTCGCCCAGCTGCGGATCAGGTTGCGCAGCACGACGCGGCTCGCGATCAGCGCGCCGAGCCCGATGAAGAAGAACGCCGCAAGCCACAAACGGGAGACCTCGCTGCCGATCTTGGCGAAGAAGGACAGCCCGATGAACAGCAGGAAGACGAAGCAATAGGACGAGATCATCCGGGTCATCTGCCGCACCTGGGCGCGGAAGACCTGGACCTGGTAGATGTCTGCGGCCTGGAAGCACACCACTGCGCTCACCGCCAAGCCAAGGATGGCAACGAGATACTCCCAGTGGAATCCGCTGAGCGGTACGACGTAGCCGAAGTAAACGAGGCTGCCGACGATGCTCAGCAGCATGAAGTCCGTGATGCGGACGATACCGGCGAGAACGATCGGAGAGTAGGCGCGGTGAAACCTTCTGATTGGCGACAGCAAGGGCCGCCGGCGACAGACGCCGACGCCGCTCAACAGCCGGCCGTCCGGCCGCGGCGGTCGATGCGGCCGTGGCGGCCGCAGCATCCAACATCGAGCGAGCGTTGATCGGTTCCACAGTCGTACAAGCCCGGATTATGTTTGTTAGTATTCATGGTCATGTAAGCGCTGAAAGCGCCGGGGGAAATTCCCCACCGACGGGATTAATTGGTAAATCGGAAGAAACGGTTAGCGATGGTAAATGACGTCAGGTCTTGGTAAACGCTTCGCGGTAGCTGTCGAGCACGCCCTCGACCATCGCCTTCTGCGAGAAGTGCTGGAAGATGCGTTCGCGCAGCGCCTTGGCGCGCAGCTGCGCAGTGGCGGGATCGTCGAGCGCCGCTGCGATCGCATCCGCCATCGCGACGGCATTGCCCGGCATGAACAGCGCCTCGCTGTGCGGCCCGAAGATCTCTGGGATGCCGCCGATCCTCGCCGCGATCATCGGAATGCCGGCAGCTCCAGCTTCGATCACGACATAGGGCATGGAGTCGCCGCGCGAGGGGACGACGAGCAGGCGGCCTTTGGAAAATCCGTCACGCGCCTTCACGTGTCCGATGAAGCGCACGGCATTGGTCAAACCCAGACGCTCGACCTGGGCCTTGAGCCTAGGCATCTCTTCGCCGTCGCCGCCCAGTGTGAGTGTCACTGGCCGGCCCCGGTCGCGCAGCTGCGCTACGGCATCGATCAGAAGATCCGCACCCTTGATGTGCCGGAACTCACCGACATAAGCGAGATCGGTCTGATCCGCGGCCGCCGTGACCGGATCGAATTCGCCGGCGGTCACGCCGTTGAAGACGCAATGAACGAGGCCCTGGGGATGGCCGATCATGCGCTCATAGGTGTCGCGGGCGAACGCGCTCTCGAACAGGAAAAGGTCGGTCCGGTTCATCAGCGCCCGCTCGAGCCGTCCGTAGAGCGCGCCCTTCAGCGTGTTGCGCGGATAGTGCAGGGAGCCGCCGTGGGGCGTGTAGATGCGGATCGCGCCGGGGCGGTGCGGAAGCATGCGGACGAACGCGCCGGCCTTGGCGCCGTGACCGTGCAGCACGTCCGGATCGATGTTGCGCGCCAGCCGGTAAAACCGGCTCAACGCCACGACATCGGTCGGCCAGGGCTCGCGATGAATGGCGATGCGATGCACACCGAGCGTCAATCGCGGCGCAATCTGCGCCAGCGCCGCATCCGCGCGTTCGCCTCCGGTCAGGCTGTCTGCGACGATGCCGACATCGTGTCCACGATCGACCTGGCCGTTGGCAAGGTCGAGAATGTGCCGGAAGATGCCGCCGACCGGCGCCCGGACGGCATGAAGGATCTTCAGCGGCTTGTGAGGAGACGGGACCATGTCGCGCTCGTCAGCGCCATCGGCTGCGACCTGCCAGGCGCCGCTGCGAGAGCTGATCTGACGACTGGCGGATAGAGGAAGCACGGGCGCCTCTCGTCTCATTCCTGTGATAGTATTCTCTCGATAGATTGCTGATGGTTAACAAAGTCTCAATTGATCTCCCTCGATGCCGTTCTGGTTGCGACATTGTGACGATCTGGCGCAAGCCGAGCTCAACTCCAAAGTCAGGATCTCCCATGTTTGCTGCGAGGATCGCTGGATGGTTTTCCGGTTAACCCGTCAGCAACCTTAATGGAGTGTAATTGTACCACGTATAGTAGCGGCGTGGCGTGGATCCCGCGGGAGTCGATGATGCAGTTGGCGTTCTGGCGTGCCGACAGGAAGAAGAAAGGGGCTGATGAGGCTTCCGTTCAGCCTGTGAGAAGTTCGCCGTCTTCGGTCGAGCCCGTCCCATCCGGCGATCTCGACATCCGGCTGATCGGTCGTGCTTTGGCGCGCAAGCGTGGTTTCATTCTGCTGCCGACGCTGCTTGCCCTGGGCCTGGCAGTGACGGCGGTCAACCTGATCACGCCGCGCTACAGGTCCGAAGCGCGCATCCTGATCGACGGCCGCGAGAACGTGTTCTTGCGTCCGAACAGCGAGCGCGTCGAAGAGCGTCAGGCGCTCGATGCCGAGGCGGTGGCGAGCCAGGTGCAGCTGGTACTGTCGCGCGATCTGGCCCGTGACATCATCAGGAAGAACAAGCTCAACGAGCTGCCGGAGTTCGATTCCGTCTTGCGCGGCGTGTCGCCGTTGAAGTCGATTGCCGCGATGCTCGGCCTGGTCAAGGATCCGCTGGCGATGACGCCGGACGAGCGCGTCATGGATGCCTATTATGAGCGCCTGACCGTCTATGCCGTGGACAAGTCGCGCGTCCTCGTCGTCGAATTCCAGTCGCAGGATCCCGATCTCGCCGCCCAGGTCGCCAACTCCATTGCCGACGGCTACCTCGTCGTTCAGCAGAATGCCCGCCAGGCTCAGGCCAAGTCGGCGAGCCAGTGGCTGGCCGGAGAAATTCAGGGCCTGCGCAAGAAGGTCGAGGAGGCCGAAGCACGCGTCGAGGAGTTCCGCGCCAAGTCGAACTCCTTCATGGGCACAAATAACACCTCGCTGTCCAACCAGCAGATGGGCGAGGTCAGCACCCAGCTCAACAATGCGCGCGCGCTGAAATCCGATGCCGAGACCAAGGCGCGGCTGATCCGTGAGATGCTGCAAAGCGGCCAGCCGATCGAGGCCTCTGAGGTCCTCAATTCGGAGCTGATGCGACGCCTGTCCGAGCAGCGCGTGAACCTGCGCGCGCAGCTCGCGGAGCAATCGTCGACGCTGCTCGACAACCATCCGCGTATCAAGGAGCTGAAGGCGCAGCTGGCCGATCTCGACCGCCAGATCCGCGACGAGGCCGGCAAGATCTCGCGCTCGCTCGACAGTGATGCGCGCATCGCCGACGGACGGGTGCAGATGCTCAGCCAGAGCCTCGATCAGGCTAAGAAGCAGGCGGCGTCGACCAATGGCCAGGATGTTCAGCTCCGGGCGCTCGAGCGCGAAGCCAAGGCGCAGCGCGACCTGCTGGAGTCCTATCTCGCCAAGTATCGCGACGCCAACAGCCGCGAAACCCTCGACACGCCGCCGGCGGAAGGGCGGATCATTTCGCGGGCGGTGGTGTCGAACACGCCGGCCTATCCGAAGAAGCTGCCGATCGTGCTGATCGCGACGCTGGCCACGTTGATGCTCACCTCCGGCGTGGTCATCACCGGTGAGCTGCTGCGTCTCACTGCGCCGCGCGCAACAGCTCTTGCGCCGATCGCGCCGGTCGTCGTCGCGGTAGCGCCGACGGCACGCGTCGAGCCGGTGATGGCGGCTCCTGCACTGTCCGTCGCTGCTCCTCCAGTGGTCAATGCGCCTGCCGTCGTCGCGCAAGTCGTCCCTCCGTCTCCAATTGTCGTCACTCCGCCACCCGCCGCCGTCTCGCCACAGGCTCCCGAGCCGGTGAAGCCCGCGCCGCCGCCCTTGACCGAGCTAGACCAGCTCGCGGCCGGCTTGCTCGCCGCCGGCGAGGCCGCCCGCAAGGTTACAGTGCTCGGCACGGCGGGCAGCGAGGCCGTCACGACCACCGCCTTGTTGCTCGCCCGCACCATGGCGCGCGAGGCGCGGGTGGTGCTCGTCGACCTCGCCGGCCGGCCCCAGCTGCTCGCCAGCCTCTCGGTCGACCCGGCGGCGCCCGGGCTGATCGAGCTGATGCTGGGCGAGGCGACGTTCGCGTCCATCATCACCAAGGACCAGGCCTCGCGGCTGCATCTCGTCAACGCCGGCCGGCCCGGCGCCGATCGTAACCAGCTGCAGTCGCCGCGGCTCGTGCTCGCGATCGACGCGCTGCTGCGGGTCTACGACCACGTGCTGCTCGATGCCGGCAACGCCTCCGACCTGCCGGCCGAGCTGCTGACGACGTCAGCGCGTGCCGTCGTGGTGCCCGATCCCGCCATGCCTGCGGAGGCGCGCAGCCAGATGAGCGAGCAGCTGCGCGAGGTCGGCTTCGGCGCCGTCGCGATGCTGACGGCGCCGGTCGGGACCCACCACAACCAGCCGGGGCCGCGCGGCGTCGCGGCTTAATCGTCGTCCTTCGCGTTGCCCGTTCGTGGCTGCAGCGCGCCGCGGAGACGCTGCGCGAGCCGGAACAGGGCAGGGCTGTGCTTGACGGCATGCTTCGCCCGTCCGATCGCCGCCATGGCGCCCGCGGCCACGCGGCCGCGCGCGGTGAGCGGGATGAAGCTGTCGAAGATCGGCTCGTCGTCCTTGCAGAACACCCGCTTGTAGTCGTCGGAGCCGATGCCGAGATCGAGCGCGCGGAACTCCTGTTGCGCATAGTGATCGATGATCGAGCGCATCAGGATCAGCCCCGGGCTCCAGCGTGCATTCTCAGACAACGTGTAGGTGTTGAACATCATCGAGAAGCGCGTGCCGTCGGCGACGCCTGCGAACAATGCAATGATCTCGGCGTCGCAACGCAATGCGTGAATCTCGATGGCGCGGCGACCGCAGCCGAGCTTCGTCATGCAGGCATGCCGCACGAAGGCTTCGATGCCCGGCTCGGCGAACACGTTCGGCAGCTTCTGCTCGGCCATTCGGATCGGCTTGGTGCAAAAGAACCAGTCCAGCATCTCGCCGATTTCGGCGTCGCTGTCGGCGATCATGTAACGATAGCCGGGCAGCGCCTGCAGCTTCTTCTCCTTGCTCTTGAGCCGCTTGCGAAACGAGCTCGACAGCAGCGTCGTCGGCGCGGCGCCCGGCGGTATCAGAAGCACCGGGCAGTCGTTCACCGACGGCTGGTGCGGCCAGTGCGCCAGCGGGTTGGCGAGATCGCGCCATAGCTTCGGCTGTTGGCTCAGGGCGAGCACGTCGGCGCCGCCATGGTCGCGCAGCGCGGACAGCAACGCGTCGAGATCGCGGGCACCCGCGCGCCCGGCGAAGTCGCGATCCATCAACTGCATATTGAATGTGGTGTGCTTGCCGCCCATGAAGCTCGCGATGCGGACGCCGCAGGCATGCCGCAACGTCAGCGGCAGCAGCAGCAACGGGCGACGCTCGGCGTCGCGGCCGACCACGATGAACGGTGTCGCTTGCTCGCTCTGGCCGACCTCGCGCTGCCAGGCGCCGAGCAGGTCGAAGCGCTGATAGGGCGTCGAGAGATGCTGCGGCCCCTCCAGCGCCCGCCAGACGGGTTCGGCGGCTGCGAGATCGGAGATGACCTCGATATGCGCTATTCCCGACGGCAGCCAACGCGCGGGCGCCTCGGCCGTCCGGCTCTCGATCACGGCGGCCATGGTCATCGCGCAGCTCGCGTTGTCGTGGAATTTCGTGGCTGGTTCCGCCGACCCTCGCAAAGAAGTCTCAACAAAAGGTAATGCAATGATCGCGTCCCAAATCGGGAAAACGGACGAAAAGATGTG
This sequence comes from Bradyrhizobium sp. USDA 4353, assembly GCF_054063215.1. Taxonomy (NCBI): domain Bacteria; kingdom Pseudomonadati; phylum Pseudomonadota; class Alphaproteobacteria; order Hyphomicrobiales; family Nitrobacteraceae; genus Bradyrhizobium; species Bradyrhizobium sp. USDA 4353. The sequence goes on along the minus strand of NZ_JBSSGB010000001.1, from coordinate 5,977,928 downwards.
TTCAAATCGGCGGCGGCCACCCGATCTCGAAAGAAAATCCTCGTAAAGATCACGTGGCGGCGACTGTGACGCGATCGCGCCATCGTCGCTCAGCATCAGGTGGGCGCGAGCGGCCGCGTTTCAAGGGCCATATTTCGGAAAGGGCGTAGGATTGTCGTCGGACAGGAGGTGGCTACGGAGCGCCCGGCTCGAACTGGCCTATTTTGCAGGCGGCACGCTGACGGCCTCACGCGCGACACGCGGCGCCGGCGTCATCCTGCGGTTCGAACGGGTGCGGCCGCGCCGCAAGGGACCGTTTCAGCCGCTGAAGTCGGCCGAGATCACGCCGCGCTTTCTCGATGACGTCATCCGGGCGCTGAAGCGCTGGGGCTATGACATCATATCGCTCGACGAGTCCTGCGACCGCTCCGTGCGGCTTGCCGACCGCAGCCGCTTCGCCTGCCTGACCTTCGACGGCGCCTGGAAAGACATCGTCACGCATGCCTATCCGGTGCTGTCGCGTCATGCCGTGCCGTTCACGGTCTACGTGCCCACCGCGTTTCCGGATGGGCTCGGCGAGGCGTGGTGGCTCGCTTTGGAGGCGCTCATTGCCCGCGAGGCCCGCGTCAGCCTGGTGATCGATCATCGCGAGCAGCGCTTCTCGGTGTTCAAGCCAGCCGAAAAGGCCGAGCTGTTCGCCTATCTGCATGGCTGGCTCCGCAAGCTGCCAGCGGCGGAGCTGTCGGTCGCGATCCGCGATCTCTGCTCGCGCCATGGATTCGATCTGTCGGCCCTGACGCGCGAGGCGTCGATGGATTGGGCCGATATCTCCAGACTGGCGGCCGATCCCAACGTCACCATCGGCAGCGCCACCGTGAACTATCCGGTGCTCGCGCATCTCAAGGACGCCGACGCGCAGCGCGAGATCGCGATGGGCAAGGCGGTGCTGGAAACGGCGCTGCGCCGGCGGGTCCGGCATATGGCGTATCCGTTCGGCGACGCCGAATCGTTCCGGCGCAGCGACGCCGTGCTCGCTGAGCAGGCCGGCTTCGTCAGCGCGGCGACCACGATCGGCGGCGTCGTCCAGAGCGAGGGACACACCGAACTCCGTATGCTGCCGCGGATCGCCTGGGACGGCCGCTCGCGCTCGCTGCGGGCATTGAAGGTGCTGATGGCCGGGGTGACCCTGCCGCGACAAAAATTCGCGGCGCGACCCGAGCTCGATCTTGGCTGATCAGCCCGGTCGATCAGCTTTCCTGCGCCGGATCGGGGCGCAGCATCCAGCTCACGATCGGCATCGCCGGCAGCACCCAGCCCATGCCGACGACGACGTAATACACCGCCTGCATCCAGCCGGAATTGGCGATCAGGGGGAATTGCGCCAGCACCATGCCCATCATCGACCAGGCGAAGGCGAGCAGCAGCAGGGCGATGGCGCCGATCAATTTGCGGGTGCGGATGGTCATGACGGGAATGTCAGCCTGGGTTTAGGGCGGCGCGGCTTGCGCGGGAATTCACCGGGATTATAAGGGCCTGACAGCTTAGGTTCAATCGAGCGCTCAACCTCCATGACCACGGTTCCCCACGCCAGAGACACTGCCGCGATCCGCGTCTGGCTCTCGATCGTTGCTGGCCTGATCGCGTTGATGGTGCTGGTTGGCGGCGCGACCCGGCTGACCGAATCCGGACTGTCCATCGTCGAATGGAAGCCGGTCACCGGCACGCTGCCGCCACTCTCGGAGCAGGCCTGGACCGACGCGTTCGAAGCCTACAAGCAGATCCCGCAATACCGGCAGATGAATGCCGGCATGACCTTGCACGAGTTCAAGACGATCTTCTGGTGGGAGTGGGGTCATCGGCTGCTCGGCCGCGTCATCGGCATGGTCTATCTGCTGCCGTTCCTGTGGTTCTTGTGGCGTGGCGTCGTGTCGGGGCCGCTCGGCCGCCGTCTGTGGCTGATCTTCGGCCTGGGCGCGCTGCAGGGCGCCGTCGGCTGGTGGATGGTGGCGTCGGGACTGACCGAGCGCACCGAGGTGGCGCCGGTCCGGCTGGCGACGCATCTGTCGCTGGCGCTGCTGATCTTCGCGTCGATCGTCTGGACCTTGCGTCGGCTCAAGCCGCGCGACGAGGCCGAGGTGCCGGCCCGGCTGCGGCTGACCGCCTGGGTGCTGGTCGGCATGACCTTCGTGCAACTCTATCTCGGCGCCCTGGTCGCGGGGCTCCGCGCCGGTCTGGTCTACAACACCTGGCCGGAGATCGACGGCGCCTGGATCCCGAACGCGGCTAATCTGTGGGCCCATTCGCCCTGGTGGCTCAATCTGTTCGAGAACCATCTGACGGTGCAGTTGATGCATCGCATGACCGCCTATACGCTGCTGGCGCTGGCGGCCTGGCACGCTTTCGACGTGATGCGCGCGAGCGCCGGTCGCAACGTGGTGCGCGGCGCGCACCGGCTGCTTGCGGCCATCCTGGTGCAAGCCGTGCTCGGCATCGCGACCTTGCTGATGGTGGTGCCGATCTCGCTGGCGCTGTTGCATCAGGGCACGGCTATCATCGTGCTGACGTTTGCGGTGCTGCAGGCGGAGCGGATGTCGCCGCGGCGGGTGGCTGCGGTCACCGTGCCGCAGGCGGCCGTGGCTGCGGGGCAGGTCGGGTAAAGCACGGCGCTTCGATTTCGTTAGCAGGCACACTTCCTCACCCTCGCGCGCCGATTACGCCGAGTCATGCGGTTCGTCTCACCCTCGAAACACGCGAGGGCGCAGGGAAGGCCGGATGCCTGGCCGGCACCCATGGCCCGCGTGCAACAAGAAAAGCACGCGGCGGTCACCACAGGTACGGCCTGGAAACACCCGGCCTTCCCTGCGCGATGGTTTTAACGCTTATACGCGATCTCCCCGGGGAACGGGCTGTCTTGCCCCCGTCACCTCATGCAATGCGTGAGCATCGACACGAGACTTAGCGCCAGCGTCGGGGCGCCAGGACCACGCGATTTCGCCGTCCATGACGGCCGTTCGTCCGCGCCAGCATACGCCCGCGCACGGCCCGCCACATCCACCGCATTCCCAATCCCACGCAACTGGACGATCCGGAAGCGCCCCTCGGCTGGACGAGAACATAAGAAGAACATAAACTGAGTTGCGTTGTTTGGCAAGGGATTGCTCGCAACGTCGGCGGCGAAGCGCCGAACGTAAATCGCTCATTTTTGGTAACGTATAGGCTACCAATGATCGAGGTTCAGGAGTATCTTGATGCGAACGGTAACAGCCCGTTTCGTCGCTGGTTTGACGCTCTCGATGCACGATCTGCTGCGATCGTGACTGTAGCGATCGGTCGTTTAGCGGACGGTAACACGTCGAACGTGAAGGCGATCAGCGAAGGCTTGGCCGAACTGCGTATCGATCGGGGACCGGGTTATCGCGTGTATTTCGGAAGGCGGGGCAGCACACTCGTGATCTTGGTCGGCGGCGGTACCAAAAGGCGACAACAAGACGATATACAAACTGCGCTCAGACGATGGCACGACTACAAAGCTCGCAGTTGACGGGAGCGAGACATGGCGTTGACGAGAGACTTCCGAGAAACGGTGCAAGCGCGCGCAGAGCGCGATCCAGCTTTTCGGGAAGCAATGTTCCAGGAGGCCGTGAGCGCTCTGCTGCGCGGAGAGGTCGACGAAGGGCGCGCAGGACTGCGTTCCTACATCAATGCAACGATTGGATTCGATGCGTTGAGCAAGGCGCTCGGCCGGCCGCCGAAAAGCCTGATGCGAATGTTTGGTCCTTCAGGCAATCCGACGGCCGAGAATTTGCTTGGCGTGATCAACGCGCTGCAGGCTGAGACGGGCTTACAGATTCAAGTGCGTGTAGCCGCTGCGGAGTAAGCGGGATTGCTCAATGAAGGACCCCTACGATTTCTCGAACGCCGAACGCGCCAAGGTTCTTTCGCAAGGGTGCGCGCATGATTCCCCCCCTGCATCTGGAGCCGGATGTGCTTGATCATCCGAATGGAGTCGCTCGTGCTCGGGGCTGGTCGTTGAGCGAACTCGTCAATACTCTCCTCAAGGAGGATATTGAGCGGATCGAGGCTGCGAAAGAGCCCTCAGGTCCATGTTGAAGCCAATCCGCTGGGTCACGATAGCCGCTTTGGCCGGGTCATCCTTCGGCCTGTTCGCATATTGTGCGACGCCTGATCTGGATCAAAAGCTGCGCCGTGACCTGGATGCGCTCGCTTCGGGCCGGAGCCTTGCGGAGACGCAGCTCATCGGCGGGGCCGATTGGGTGTGTATCGACCGTAGCGCCTTCCGTCGCGAATTCCTGGCGGAGTCTGTAAGGCTTGGCGGCGCCTTCACCCGGTCTCTTGAACGATGTGGGGTCGACAACAGCTGCTGCATCGACCGAAGCGATCTCGGAGGCGTTGTCGGCCTCGTCAAGGACGGTGAGATCCGTTGCGTCGAGACCGAGAGCTATGATCTCTACGTCAGGCCTGAGCAGGCGTTCTGTGTGAAGCCTGATAGACTCGCTGTCTCAAGGAAAGTGGCCGTCGATGGCGAGCATGTATTAGGACGTCCTTGGGTGGGGCGTGCCAGCAGAACGTCGTTTGACGTTGGTAGCAAGGTGGACGATCGGCAGCGATAGAGCGGTTGCGATCTCAGTACGAGCGAATACCCGCCGCTGCTCCAGATGTTGCTTTGTTCGTGCGGGTTGCGATCATCGTGAATGAATTGAGCTGATATCGCCGATCAGCAATATCCCGTCACACCGCACGCATATGGCAATCGGAACATGTAGTTCGTGGTGCCTTCGCCGCCGTAATACGGGCCCTGGTAGTCGTAGGAGAAGGCGCGGCCGTAATAGCCGGGGAGCTCCTGGCGGCCGAGCAGCAGCGGCGTCGAGGGCCACATCGGGGAGATCAGCGAGTCCTGGTCCTTGACGATGACCACGGGCGGAGCGGCCCTGACGGCGCGGCGGGCCTTGTAGTGGACGACCTTGTCGTGGATGCCAGGCAGGTCGGCGGCGAGCACGACGCCGTTTGCTGCGGTGGCCGCCAGCAGCATCATGATCACGAGGGTACGCATTCTGCTCTCCTGCCTTGTCACATCGGTCGCGTGCCGGATGTCGAGACCGGCGCCAGCGCGGCGACGTCAGACGCCGCGCGATTCCATGGACGGTAGAATGGGCCGTTTATGGTTAACGAAAACTTTCTCGCGAGCCGAGGCGGCTGCAATCGCCCGTAGAAGGACGGGCTTTTTCAGCTTCTGTTAAGATCTGCTGGTGCAAGTTTACGGCCGTCGGCGATTTTGAAGGCTGGCGGAACGAAGGGCTGTGGCCCCGCGTTCGCAATAGAATCTCTGCTGCATTTCATCAGAGTCTCAGACCAGAAGGTTTCGAGCATGTCGGTGATTCCGTTTTGCGCGTCGGCGCGCCAACATCTGAAATCACGGACAGGCTCATTCAATTCCGATCTTGCTGCACTCGATGAGGACGGCGCCTGTTTGCGGGCGTTGGCTGTGAGCCGGCTGATTGCGACGACGGCGTTGCCGCTGGCTGGCCAGGCGCATGCGCGGATGCTGCACCAGATGACGTGACATGATGAGTTAACGAGGGCGCGGTCCGAGAAGCCGGCAACGGCCAGACCGTGGGACGAAGGAGAGCGCGGAAGCCCAGGGGGCCGCCCGCGCTCTCTTTGTTTGTGGGCGATGGTGCAGGTGAGGCCATCCAGGCGAGCGTAAAGCAACTTTGAAGCACGCGCGGCGAATCTTGCTTTACTACGCCTCTCCCCGCGTGCGGCAGCTATCGCATTGAAGATCGTAGTTTTGTGCTCGTCTCTCGCAGCGTCTTCATGGCCGGGCTTGTCCCGGCCATCCACGTCGTCCGGCATGCTGAGACCGACGTGGATGCCCGGGACAAGCCGGGGCATGACGGCGTAACTCATAGACGGGATTGTCCGCCGGGACAGCTCGCGCTTACGCGCTCAGCGCCTGCTCGAGGTCGGCGATCAGATCTTCCTTGTCCTCGATGCCGACGGAGATGCGGACGATGTCGGGGCCGGCGCCGGCCTTGATCTTGGCGGCGTCGTCGAGCTGGCTGTGGGTCGTCGAGGCCGGGTGGATCACCAGCGAGCGGGTGTCGCCGACATTGGCGAGATGCGAGAACAGCTTCAAATTCGACACCAGCTTGACACCCGCGTCATAACCGCCCTTGAGCGAGAAGGTGAACACGGCACCCGCGCCCTTCGGCGAATATTTGCGGGCGAGCGCGTGGTATTTGTCCTCGGGCAGGCCCGCATAGCTCACCGAGGCGACCGCCGGATGCTTGCTGAGATATTCCGCGACCGCCTTGGCATTGTCGCTGTGCTTCTGCACGCGCAAGGGCAAGGTCTCGATGCCGGTGAGGATCAGGAACGCGTTGAACGGCGACAGCGCCGGACCCAAATCGCGCAGGCCGAGCACGCGGCAGGCGATGGCGAAGGCGAAATTGCCGAACGTCTCGTGGATGCGGATGCCGTGATATTCGGGACGCGGCTGCGTCAGCATCGGATATCTGTCGCCGCTGCCGGCCCAGTCGAACGTGCCGGCGTCGACGATGATGCCGCCGATCGAGTTGCCGTGGCCGCCTAAGAACTTGGTCAGCGAGTGCAGCACGATGTCGGCGCCGTGGTCGATCGGGCGGATCAGATAGGGCGAGGCCAGGGTGTTGTCGACGATCAACGGCACGCCGGCCTTGCGCGCGACCTGCGCAATCGCCTCGATGTCGGTGATGGTGCCGCCGGGATTGGCGATGGACTCGATGAAGATCGCCTTGGTGCGCGGGCTCACCGCGGCCTCGAAGCTCGCGATGTCATCGGTGTCGGCCCACACCACGTTCCAGCCAAAGCTCTTGAACGAATGCGTGAACTGGTTGATCGAGCCGCCATAGAGCTTTCGCGCGGCGATGAACTCGTCGCCGGGCGCCAGCAGCTGCTGCAACGCGACCACCTGCGCGGCATGGCCCGAGGCGACGGCGAGCGCGGCGGTGCCGCCCTCGAGCGCGGCGACGCGCTCCTCGAGCACGGCGTTGGTCGGGTTGCCGATGCGGGTATAGATGTTGCCGAACGCCTGCAGGCCGAACAGCGAGGCGGCGTGGTCGGCGTCATTGAAGACGAACGACGTGGTCTGGTAGATCGGCGTCGCCCGCGCGCCGGTGGTCGGGTCGGGCTGGGCGCCGGCGTGAATGGCGAGGGTGGCGAATCCGGGGGCACGTTCGGTCATGGTGTTTCCTCGTGGGCTTGATCCCTCGCGCGGCGGCGCCGGCCGGCACGGGGATCGATGATGGGAGACGGTGTCGATAGCGCGTCGTTGTGCGCCTCCGCGTCATCCCGGCGGAGGACATTTGCCAGTGGCCCGGATGCCGTCAAGGTGGGCGGCGATGTCAGAGCAGATTTGAAATGCGTTGCTGTGTCGCGCCATGGTCGCGACACGTTCCTTTCGCAGATGCGTCAGGTCGGATCGCTTCTGTCCTTCGCGGCGCGGTCGGCGGCCGCCGTCGTGCCGCCGCCGACGCTGGTGCGGTTGAGCGACAGCCGCATGCCTTGCGTCGGGATCGGCGCGCGCTTGGCGCTGATGGTGCGTGAGTTGACGCCCATCCAGGAGATCTCCGACGACAGCCGGCCATATTCGATCTTGGGGCAGCGGTTCATGACCACCTTCATGCCGGCGGCCTCGGCCTTTTCTGCCGCGGCATCGTCGCGCGCGCCGAGCTGCATCCAGATCACTTTCGGCAAAGGGGAGAGCTTCAGCGCCTCGTCGACGACGGGCATGATGTGCTGGGAGCTTCTGAAAATGTCGACCATGTCGAGCGGGCGGCCGATGTCGGCGAGCGAGGCGACGAACGGCCGGCCCATCAGGCTCTTGCCGACATGGCCCGGGTTGACCGGGATCATGTCGTAGCCGCGCTGCACCAGATATTTGAACGCGAAGAAGCTCGGCCGGATCTCGGACGGCGAGGCGCCGACCATCGCGATCACCTTCACGCCGTTGAGGATTCCGCGGATGTAGTCGTCGGGATAGGTGTCGTGATTCATGGGCGTGCGCTTCTGTTAGTTGCCGTTATTGCGAGGAGCTCTTGCGACGAAGCAATCCAGGGGCTCGGGTGGGACTCTGGATTGCGTCGCTTCGCTCGCAATGACGTGGAGAGAGCAGGGCTGGCGTCACTCATCCCGCCAGGTCGGTGTCCGCTTCTCGATGAAGGCGCCGATGCCTTCCTCCGCGTCGCGGGCGAGCATGTTCTCGGTCATCACCTCTGCCGCATAACGATAGGCGTCGGCAAGGTTCATCTCGGCCTGGCGGTAGAACGCCTCCTTGCCGAGCTTGATCGTATGCGCGGATTTGCGCGCGACTTGTTGTGCCAGCGCAATCGCCGTGTCGCGTTCCGTGCCCGGCGTCACTACACGGTTGATCAGGCCGATCTCGCGAGCGCGAAGCGCCGGAACCGGCTCGCCGGTCAGCAGCATCTCCATGGCCTGCTTGCGGCTGACATTGCGCGACAGCGCCACCATCGGCGTCGAGCAGAACAGGCCGATATCGACGCCGGGCGTGGCGAAGGAGGCGCGCTCGGAGGCGACCGCGAGATCGCAGCTTGCGACCAGCTGGCAGCCGGCGGCGGTGGCGATGCCCTGCACGGAGGCGACAACGGGCTTGGGCAGATGCACGATCGCCTGCATCATCGCGCTGCACGCGTTCATCAGCTGCGCGAAGAAGGCGCGGCCGCGGTCGGCGTCGGCGCGGCGCGCCGTGAGCTCTTTCAAATCATGGCCGGCGCAGAAAGCCGGGCCGCTGGCGGCGATCACCACGGCGCGCACCGCCTTGTCGGCGGCGATCTCGGCGAGCGCCCGATGCAGCTCGGCGATCAGTGCCTCGGACAGGCTGTTGCGCTGCGCGGGCCGATTCAAGGTCAGCACCGCGACGGAGCCGGCCATCTCGCGGAGGAGGATCGATGCGTCGGCAGCATGGGCGAGGGCAGGGGCGGACATTCCGATTTCCATATGGGCGTGTCGTTGCAGCTAATGTAACAGGTTGCCAACAACCAGAGCAGGGGGAGACATGACGGCCAAGATGACCATCGCGGAGCTGGAAGCGTTCCTGCACGCGGAATTCCCCCAGGCCTTCCGGACCGGCGGCGACATCGCGATCGAAAGCGCTGACGGCAAGAGTTGCGTGCTGCGGCAGCGCTTCAACGAGCGCATGCTGCGGCCCGGCGGAACCGTGTCCGGGCCGACCCTGATGGCATTGGCCGATTTCGCGATGTACGTCGTGCTGCTGTCGGCGATCGGCCCGGTCGGGCTCGCGGTGACGACGAATCTCAACATCAACTTCCTGCGCAAGGGCGCGGCCGGCGCCGACGTGCTGGCCGAGGCGCGGCTGCTCAAGCTCGGCAAGCGGCTGGCGGTCGGCGAAGTCACTCTGCTGTCAGGGGAATCGCCCGATCCGATCGCCCATGTCACGGCCACCTATTCCATTCCGAATGCGTGAGCTTTTCGAGGGTATTATTGCACCATATTTGCAAGTTACTGTTTTTGTTATGGTAATTTTGTCTCAGTGGCGTTGACGAATGCGGGGCGCTTCTCTAGAAGCAGCCCCAGTTCGGCGCGTCATCCGCGCCGCATTCTCCCTGTCACGGATATCTCTCATGAAAACCTTTTCGGCAAAGCCGGCCGAGGTCCAGAAGAAGTGGGTCGTGATCGACGCCAAGGGTCTGGTCGTCGGCCGTCTCGCCACGCTGGTCGCCATGCGGCTGCGCGGCAAGCACCTCCCGATCTACACCCCGCATGTCGATTGCGGCGACAACGTCATCATCGTCAACGCCAAGCATGCCGTGTTCACCGGCCGCAAGCGCGAGCAGAAGACGTATTACAAGCACACCGGCTTCGTCGGTCACGTCAAGGAGCGCACCGCGCGCCAGATCCTCGAGGGCCGCTTCCCGGAGCGCGTGCTCGAGAAGGCCGTCGAGCGTATGATCCCGCGCGGGCCGCTCGGCCGCGTGCAGATGGGCAATCTGCGTGTCTATGGCGGACCTGATCATCCGCACGAGGCGCAGAACCCCGAGAAGATCGACATCGCGAAGTTGAACCGCAAGAACACGAGGGCCGCATAAGATGGCCGAAAGCATCCAGTCTCTCGATCAGCTGTCGCAGCTCAAGGGCGCGGTCGCCGCTCCGGACGCTCCGAAGTATGAGAAGAAGGTCGACAAGTTCGGCCGCGCCTATGCCACCGGCAAGCGCAAGGACGCGGTCGCCCGCGTCTGGATCAAGCCGGGCTCCGGCAAGGTCACCGTCAACACCCGCGACATCGAAGTCTACTTCGCCCGTCCGGTGCTGCGCATGATGATCGAGCAGCCGATGGTCGTCGCCGCCCGCAAGGGCCAGTACGACGTGATCTGCACGGTCGCCGGCGGCGGTCTGTCCGGCCAGGCCGGCGCGGTCCGTCACGGCCTGTCGAAGGCGCTGACCAACTTCGAGCCGGAGCTGCGCAGCGTCCTCAAGAAGGGCGGCTTCCTGACCCGCGACTCGCGTGTCGTCGAGCGTAAGAAGTACGGCAAGGCCAAGGCCCGCCGCTCCTTCCAGTTCTCGAAGCGCTGATTTTGGCGATCCGGCTTTCGCCGGATTGGTCAGCCACCAATACGAACGGGCGCCCTCGCGGGCGCCCGTTTTGCTTCGTGTTTGCGGATCAGGCGCTGGCGCGGCGCGCGGTCAGCCACTGGTTCGGGGCCAGCGGCTTCGACACCACGCGGACCTCGCCGATGCTGCCGATGAAGCCGTCCGACGGCGCGCGGTCCCACCAGCCGCAGCCGAGCGCCCAGGGCTGGGACGCCGCGACGCTGGCGAGGCCGTTGCCGCCGATCACGCTGCGCACGACCGGCGCGCCCTCGATGTAGAGCACCGTCGAATTGTCCTTGGGATCATTGACGATGGCGAGGTGGTACCAGGTGTTGAGCATGATCTCGCCGGACCAGTCGGTCTGCGGCTGCGCGGTGGCGCTCGACGGCACGATCTCCCACTGCACTTCGCGCAGGTTCGAGATTGCAAACAGGATCGGCGGCGATTCCGGATCGCCCCCGGCATAGCCCGGCAGCCAGCCGCGGTTGCCGAAGCGGGTGAGGATGTTGCACCAGGCGTGATCGGCGGCTTTCCAGTTGGGATCGATCTTGATGAAGGCCTCGACGGTGTAGCCCTGGGGGAAGGTCGCCGCGTTGATCGGCGCATTGGCCGCGGTGGTGAACCAGCTGAAGCGGCCGGCACCCGCGTGCGTGGTGTTGAGGAACTGCACGCTGCCCGCGGCCGACGACAGGCGATGCTTGTCGGCGGTGAAGACGACGTCAGCCACCTGGGCGCTACCCGTGAGCGAAGCGCGCTGCATCGGATTGCCCGAGGTCAGGTCCGGCAGCGCGGTGCCGGCGGCGACGGCCTTGCCGATCGCAGACGACGCGATGCGCCAATGCGCCACCGTCTCGGCGATCAGCGGATAATCCTGCTCGTTGGCCGGCGGCACCACCACCGGCTCGGGCTGCTCGGTGTAGTTGGCGTAGAGGTCCTGCTTCACCCGCGGCAGGATCGGCGTGCCGGCGAAGGCCGGCAGATGGCAGAAATGGGTGAAGCGCGAGAAGCGGCGCTGGAAGTCGATGTCGATGGTGAATTCGTGGTTCTCCTCGGTCAGCCACGCACGGTCGAACTGCTTGAGGCTGTCCTTGGGCTTCTCGACCACCCAGGGCGAGAACGAGGCGACGTCGATCTTGTTCTTGGTGAAGTCGAACTCGTACAGCCGCATCAGGCCGTTGCCGCCCTGATAGGCCATCTGATAGTCGACGACCATCTCGTGGACGGGATTGTGGAAGTCGTTGAACTTCACGAGATGCGCGCCACCATGATAGTGGCCGTTGAGCGTCATGAAGATCTGGTCGTTGCTGCGGATGAGCTTGTCCCAGAGATACTGGCCGTAGGCGACCTCGAGCGGGCTGACGCCGTCATTGGCGATGTTGAGCAGCTGGTGATTGGCGAGGATCACCGGCAGCATCGGATAGCGCGCGATCATGCTGCGCGCCCAGGCGATGGCATCGTCCGAGGCGCGCCAGGACAGCGACAGCACCATGAAGCTGACGCCGCAAGCGTGGAACACATGCGCCTCGTGCCAGCCGCTCGGATGCCGTTCCAGGAAGGTCTGCTGCTTGGCAGCGCGGCTGGTCGGGAACCAGGACAGATACGGCTCGGATGAGCCGCGCTGCGCGTCAGTGCCCGAGCTCTGGCTCGCCGCGGTCTCGAACTCCAGCGCCTGCAGCACGTCGTGATTGCCGGCGAGCACCGAGTAGGGCCGCCCGGCGTTCTCCAGGAGCTTCATCGCGGCGTCGGCGACCGCCCATTGCTGCGGATGCTTGACCTGGTCAACGACGTCGCCGAGATGGATCGTGAACGGGATGTGATATTTCGCGGCGTTGTCGACGATGAACTGCGTCTGCGCCGGATAGGGCGTGCTGCCATATTGGCGCTGATAGGCCTGGCCTTCCTCCGACGTCGCATAGCGCGAATAGAACTGCGTGTCCGGCAGCACCGCGAGCGCGAAGCTGGTGGTGACGTGGTGATGGTGATGATGCATGCGCCAATGCCAGTGCGCCTGCGCCTGGCCCGGCAGCATGCCGGCGCCGAGGCCGAGCGCCGAGACGCCCATCGCGTTGCGCAGCAGCGTGCGGCGATCGACGCGCCCAGCCGGATGATCTGCGGTTGATTTCTTGTCGTTTGTATCGTCGTCGAAAGACATTCTCGTCCCCTCGTCAGGCCGCTGTGCCCCTGTCGCGCCGTGTTAGGGAGAGATGATCTCAAATTTGAGAAAGTTTCTTATCGTTTCGATGAGTGTCGGCCGGCGGATGTGAAATGGTTCATATCGCAGGCGTTCGTTCGCAACTAATAATGAAAGACCATGGGTGGCGCGCAATTACAGCGAGCGCGGGGCCGCGGGCGTGCGATCGTTTTTGAATCCTGTTTGCTGCATTTTTGCGCAGCAATTTATGGGCGAGTTGTGCCGAGCTTTTCGAGAAAACTTGGCATCCCAGGCAAACCTCTTTCGAACAGACCTCCGGTTAGGTTGGTCGCGATAAGGCCGCGGTAACCCTGAGCTCCCGCGCTGCCGCAACAACCGAGGTGACGGATGGCACTCGACAGCATGACGCTCGACATCGTAGCGACTATGGTCGCGGCGCTGCTTGGCGCCATGTTGCTGTATTTCGGACGGCAGGAGAACACGCCGGCGCTGCGCTGGTGGGGCGCGGCCTATATCCTCGGTGCGGTCGCGATCGCGCTGTGGACTTTGGTCGCCGACAGCTATGGCGAGGTGGTCTCGCTGTTCCTGAGCTCGATCGGCCTGATCGCCACCGCCATGGTCTGGAATGCCGCGCGCGTGTTCCACGGCAAGTCCCCCAGCATTCCCGGTCTCGCGCTCGGCGCGATCGTCTGGATCGCGAGCGGCATGCTGCTCGATCCCGCCGCGCAAGCGCTGCGGCTGACGATTGGCGCAGCGATCGTCGTGATCTATGCAACGCTGACGGCGGCCGAGCTCTGGCAGGAGCGGCGGCGGACCTTGCATCGGCGGTGGCCGGCGCTGATCGTTCCCGCAATGCACGGCTTCGTCCTGATGCTGCCGATCCTGCTCGGCAACATGCTGCGCGACGCCGACGGCGCGTTTGCCGCCGCCTGGGTGACGATCTTCTCGATCGAGCTCGTGCTCTATGCGGTCGGCACCGTGTTCGTGATCTTCATGCTGGTCTCCGAGCGCATCGTCTCCGCGCACAAGCGCGCGGCGACCATCGACCCGCTGACCGGCCTGCTCAACCGCCGCGGCTTTGCCGATGCCTGCGCGCAGCTCATCGAGCGCGAGGCGCGCGAGGCGAGGTCGGTGAGCGTGCTGATCTTCGACATCGATCATTTCAAGTCGATCAACGACCGCTTCGGCCATGCTGAAGGCGATGAGGTCCTGAAGATCTTTGCCGATGTCGTGGTCAACAAGCTTCGGCTGACGGATGTGTCGGGGCGGATCGGCGGCGAGGAATTCGCCGCGCTGCTGCCGTGCTCGATCGAAGAGGCGATGGTTGCTGCCGAGCGCGTGCGCGAAGCCTTCGCGGCCGCAGGCGTCGTCTGCGAGGAGAAGCCGGTCGACACCACCGTCAGCATCGGCGTTGCCGGCGGGCCGGCCGGCACCGAGCTCGACGTGCTGCTCGCCGCCGCCGACACCGCGCTCTACAAGGCGAAGCACGCGGGCCGCAACCGCGTCGAGGCCTCGGCCGAGCTGCCGCTGTCGCTGGAGCGCTATCGCCGGCAACGCGCGGCCGCGGCCATCGGTCTCAAGCCGCCGCAGCCGGAGCAGGCGGTGATCTCGAGCTGAGACTTGCCGCGCGACGCGGCTTTCTCTCGCGGCGCATCTCGGCTAGACACGGTCTCCAAGCAGACAACAGGGGAGGCCGACCGTCCATGATCACCGAAATCGCCCAGATCGACGTCAAGCCCGGCACCGAGAAGGATTTCGAGGCCGCTGTCGCCAAGGCGCGCGCTGCCTTCGGCCGCTCCAAGGGCTTTCACGGCTTCGAGCTGCACAAGTCGATCGAGAAGCCGCAGCGCTACCGCCTGATGGTCAAGTGGGAGACGCTCGAGAACCACACGGTGGACTTCCGCGGCTCGGAGAACTTCGCCGAATGGCGCGGCCTGGTCGGGCAGTATTTCGCCGCGCCTCCGGATGTCGAGCACACCGAGACGGTGCTGAATTCGGCCGGCTGAACAGCGCGAGCCGCGATCATGACGCATGACGATCTGGTCGCGGCCTACACCGCGCCGGGGCGGCACTACCACGATCTCAGCCATATCGAGGAGTGTCTGGCGCGGCTCGCGTCGGTCGCGGACCTCAGCGCTGCGGATCGCGAGATCCTGACCCAGGCGATCTGGTGGCACGACGTCGTCTACGACCCCACGCGCTCTGACAATGAGGAGCAGAGCGCCTTGCTCGCGGAGCAGCACGTCGCGGCTGACATGCGGGACGAGGTCGGCCGCCTCATCCGCCTGACGCGGACGCATGACGTTCCCGCCGGCGACCGCCGCGGCGCGCTGCTGGTCTCGATCGATCTCGCGGTTCTCGGCGCTGATGACGCCACCTACGACGCCTATGCCCGCGCGATCCGTCGCGAATATGCCCATGTGCCTGATGACGCCTACCGCGCCGGGCGTGCCGCCGTGCTGGAACGGTTTGCAAGCCGGCCGGTGATCTATCCCGATCCCGCCTTCGCCGCCGCGCTCGATGCGAAGGCGCGGGCCAATTTGGCGCGCGAGCTGAAGCAGCTCCGATCCTAGCAGGAATGCAGTCCGCGCAGCACGTATGTGCCGATAGCGCTTGTGTTTTGCCGCCGCGCGACATGCAATGAAATGACATGCGCGCCGGCCTGGCGCGCGCCTCATTTTTCGGAACTCCATTCATGCCGATCATCAACCGCGCCGCCGAGCTGGCGGAGGACGCCACGGTCTGGCGTCGTGATTTCCACGAACATCCCGAGTTGCAGTACGAGGTGCATCGGACGGCGGCGCGGGTCGCCGAGCTGTTGGCCTCATTCGGTGTCGACGAGGTCGTCACCGGCATCGGCCGCACCGGCGTTGTCGGCGTGATCCGCGGACGCCAGCCGTCGGAGCGCGTGATCGGCCTGCGCGCCGACATGGACGCGCTGCCGCTGCAGGAAACGCGGGACATCCCGCACAAATCCAAGATCCCGGGCCGGATGCATGCTTGCGGCCATGACGGCCACACCGCGATGCTGCTCGGCGCCGCCCGCTATCTCGCCGAGACCCGCAACTTCGCCGGCACCGCGGTCGTGATCTTCCAGCCGGCCGAGGAGGGCGGGGCCGGCGGCCGCGCCATGGTCGAGGACGGGCTGATGGAGCGCTTCGGCATCAAGGAAGTCTACGGCCTGCACAACGCGCCGGGGCTGCCGCTCGGACATGTCTCGACGCGCCCCGGCGCCGTCATGGCCGCCGCCGACACTTTCGAGGTCCGCCTCAAGGGCCTCGGCGGCCACGCGGCGCGGCCGAACAAATGCGTCGATCCGATCATCGCCGGCGCACAGATCGTGACCGCCTTGCAGTCGATCGTGGCGCGCAATGTCGATCCGGTCGAGAGCGCGGTGCTGTCGATCACGCGCTTCCACGCCGGCACCTCGGCCGACAACATCATTCCGCAGACGGCAGTCATCGGTGGCACCGTGCGCACACTCGACGAGGAGGTCCGCCGTCTGATGGACGAGCGCTTCAAGAGCGTGGTGACGGGGCTCGCCAACGGCATGGGTGTCGAGGTCGAGATCGACTATGAATGGGGCTATCCGGTCGTGGTCAACCACGCCGAGCAGACGGCGTTCGCCGCCGACGTCGCGCGCAGCGTCGTCGGGCCGGACCAGGTCAAAACGGACATGCCGCCCCGGCTCGGCGGCGAGGATTTTGCCTATATGCTGCAGGCGCGCCCCGGCGCCTTCGTGTTCATGGGCATCGGCGAAGGCGCCGGCGTGCACCACCCCGAATACGACTTCAACGACGAGGTGATCCCGCATGGGATCAGCTATTGGGCCAAGCTCGTGGAGACGGCGATGCCGGCCGGCTGAGCGCAGCCCGCTCAGATCGCGGCCGCGGCATCCTCGGTGCGGCGGTCGCTCTTGAAATAGTCGATCATGACCTTGGCGATCGCCATCAGCGGCAGCGCCAGGGTCAGGCCCCAGACGCCGAACACGATGCCGAGCAGGATCTGGAACGCGAACAGCGTGGCCGGAGGAATATCCAGCGCCTGACGCTGGATCAGCGGCGTCAACACGTAGCTCTCCATCGCGTGCACGCCGAGGAACAGCACGAAGGCGGAGACCGCCGCGACCCAGCCCGAGGCAAGGCTCGCCAGCACGACGATGACGCCCGCGATGATCGCGCCCACCGTCGGGATGAAGGCGAGCAGGCCGGCCTGGATGCCGAGGATGAACGAGCTCTGCACGCCGATGATCGCGAGCCCGATCCAGGTGACCAGGAATACCGCGAACATGGTGGTGATCTGCGCGATCAGCCAGCGCTCCAGCGTATAGCTGATGCGGTCGATGATCACAGTGGCCTGGTCGCGGTACTTGGCCGGTGCCAGGAACAGCAATCCGCTGCGGTAGACCGAAGGCTGCGCAGCGAAGGCCAGCCCCAAGAAGAGCACGATGAAGAAGTTGCCGACGGCGCTCACGGTCCCCAGCAGCAGCTTGAAGGTCTGGCTGACGATGGCGCCGCCGGAGGAGGCGAGCGCGCTCGGCGAGGGCAGGCCGCCCGGCAGGCCATGCGACGATGACTGCGTCGGGGTGGTCGTGCCGCCATCGGGCGCTGCGGTCGCCGTGTTGGCGCTGTTGAACTCGAAGAAGCTGGTGTCGATGCCGTTGCGGTCGAGGAAGCCCTTGATGTTGCCGAGCTGCGACTTGATCGTGTCGCTCAGCACCTTGGCCTGGTCCGCGATGGTGGTGCCGCCGAGGAAGACAATGCCGACGAGCAGGGCCGCGAGCGTCAGGCAGACGATGGCGAGCCGCAGCGGATGCGGCCAGGGCAGCACACGGCCGAGCAGGGTGGTCATGGCGTTGAGGGCCACGCCGAGCAGCATGCCGGAGAACAGCAGGAACAGCGCCGCAGCGTAGTACCAGCTGAAGGCCAGCGCCGCCGTGAACAGGATGACCCCGATGCCGCCCACCGTAATGGCCCAGGCCAGATCGCTGCGGGCCTGGAGGCGGGGGTCGGCGGGGGCGGTCATGCGGCGTCCTCTGTGCTGATCGGCCCGCACACATTGGCGAAAACGGCTTGCGGATCAAGCGCGGGCTTGCGGAATGGTTTCGCGGCGGAACGTCGTTTGAGTGTCCGGAAACGGCATTGGGGACCCGCGCGGTCATCTGTTGATCCGTCTTTACGACACAGGCATGATTTGTGCCTATCGTGGGAGCGAAACGGAAACGAGGGCCATGAAGCGTCCGGTCGTCGGCGTGATCGGCAACAGCCATCGCGTCGAGAACAGGTTCACCGTTCAGATGGTGGGCGAGCGTAATCTGAGCGCCGTGGCCGAGGTCGCGGGCGCGCTGCCGCTGATGTTTGCCGGCGTCCCCGAGATCACCGACATCGCCGCGCTGCTCGACGTCGTCGATGGCGTGGTGCTGACCGGCGCCCGCGCCAACGTGCACCCGACGCGCTTCAACACCGAGCCGAGCCTCAAGCACGAGCCCTATGACGTCCACCGCGACGAGGTCGCGCTGCAACTCACGGAGGCCTGCGTCGCCCGGGGCATTCCGCTGTTCGGCATCTGCCGCGGCCTGCAGGAGATGAACGTCGCCTTC
Organism: Bradyrhizobium sp. USDA 4353; assembly: GCF_054063215.1. Lineage (NCBI taxonomy): Bacteria > Pseudomonadati > Pseudomonadota > Alphaproteobacteria > Hyphomicrobiales > Nitrobacteraceae > Bradyrhizobium > Bradyrhizobium sp. USDA 4353. The sequence continues at coordinate 5,959,572 of NZ_JBSSGB010000001.1, read as the reverse complement.
GGCGGCTCGCTGCATCCGGAGATCCGCGAGATTCCGGGCCGTATGAACCATCGCATGCCCCGGCTGGAGAACGGCGAGATCCATCCTGACCCGACCGTCATCTTCGCCGATCGCCACGAGGTCAGGCTGACGCCGGGCGGCGCCTTCGCCGGCATCCTCGGCTGCGACAGCATCAAGGTGAACTCGCTGCACGGCCAGGGCATCCTCGAGCCCGGCGATCGCGTGGTCATCGAGGGCATCGCCGAGGACGGCACCATCGAGGCCATCCGCATCGCCGACGCGCCGAGCTTTGCGCTCGGCGTGCAATGGCACGCCGAGTACGACCCGCAGAAGAACCCGATCAACCGCAAGCTGTTCGAGGCGTTCGGGGAGGCGGTGCGGAGGCGGCGGCTGTGACAGGCGACGCTGCGGGAGGGCCAGATAATCCGCTCGATATTGATTTGGCTATCCCAATCTGGGATCATTCATCGTGAGGATCATCAAGCAGTCGACATTGGTCCGGTTTGCCGACCAGAACCCCAAAGCTGGTCCCTCTGTCCTCAGATGGCTCAAGCTGGTGAAAGCTGCGAAATGGGGATCGATGAACGACGTCCAGGCCGCCGTTCCTGGCGCGGTTGTGCTGAACGGCGAGCGAGCAAGGTTCGAGATCGCCGGAGGGAGCTTCAGGCTGATTGCGGCTTTTTCGTTTAGTCACCAGATCGTATTCATTAAGTTTATCGGCACGCATGCCGAATACGACAAGGTCGATGCGCTCACGGTCGCGAGATACTGAGGAGTCCGGCTCATGGAAATTCGTCCGATCCGCAACGAGGCAGACTACGACGCAGCAGTCGCAGAGATCGAGAGACTGTGGGGAGCTGCACCCGGCAGTGATGACGGAGACAAGCTCGATATCCTGGCCACGCTCGTCGAGCGATACGAGAACGAACGCTGGCCGATCGATCTTTCCGGGGTCGATCCCGTCGATGTCTTGAGCTACCTCATTGAAGAAGGTGGGCATACCCAGGCTGAGCTCGGCGAATTGCTCGGCTCGAATGCGCGCGCTTCGGAAGTCCTGGCCCGGCAGAGAGCCCTGACCGTCGAGATGATTCACAGGCTGCACACCGAGTGGAAAGTGCCGGCTGAGTTGTTGATTGCGCCATATCGTCTGAAGGCTGCTTGACGGTTCATTGGGGGGCGGATCGGTGCAGTCATCTGTCATTCTTGAGGGGCCGGGCAAAGGCGCTCTGATTTGTATGCTGTCGTTTGCCGCCGGTTTGCTCGTTGCCGTTCCGGCCCTGGCCCAGACGGCTCCGCCCAGCGAGGGGCCGATCACCTGTACGGAGCCCGTTGCTTCGACTGACACCGCGAAAAGCATTCAGCAGCGTTATGGCGGCGAGGCGGTCGTGCAGGATCTGCCTGGGGCCGAGGGCGAGACGTATAAGGGCTTGGTCCTGTTCCCGCGGGCTACGGACCGGCGCATCGAGATCTCGTTTATCGAGGACAAGAGGGCGACGGTCTCCGGGCTGACCCTTCGTGATACGGCCAAGACCAGCCGCTGGAACGTCGCCGGGATTTCGATCGGCGCAAGCCTCGCCGCGGTCCAGAAGGCCAACGGCAAGCCGTTCGTCGTCGCGGGCTTCGGTTGGGACTATGGCGGCTACGTCACCGACTTCAAGAACGGCGCACTCGGGCGCACGCTGCCGGGCGGCTGCTCGATCACGATCCGCTTCGGGACCAGCAAGGACACGCCGCGTTCGCTCTCGGGCGATGGCGTGAAGGTGTCGTCCGACAATCCGGCTTTGGTGAAGCTCGCGCCTGTGGTGACCGAGATCGGCGTCAATTTCGCCGCGAAGTAGTGGCTGCATGGCTGGCCAGAGTGGGAAGCGCATGCGCCGAACGATCTTGTTGTTGATGTGTCTCGCAGAACCGTCCTCGGCACAAACCGTGCCGCCTGCTGAGGGGGCGATCAGCTGTACCTTCCCTGTGTCCGTCGGCGATTCCGCAAGGAGCCTGCTGCTACGCTATGGCCAGGATGCAGTGATCGACAAGGAGCTGTCCACTGGGATGGAAGACATCACCTATGAGGGCGTCGCGCTGCAGCCACGATCGCCGGAGTGGCGCATCGAGATTGGCTTTGCCGACGAGACCATGCAGCGGGTTTCGCGGCTGACCTTGATCGACGCCAAGACGAGCCATTGGAATGTCTCCGGCGTGACGCTCGGTTCGACGCTGGCCGAGGTACAAAAGATCAACGGCCGGCCATTTCTGATGCGCGAGTTCTTCACTGACGGTGGCGGCTTTGTCGTGGACTGGAAGGGCGGTGCGCTGGACCGTCCTCTGCCGGGCGGCTGCGGAATCTCAGTTCGATTTGGCAAGGGCAGGGACGAGAACGGGGTTCCCCAGGGAGACCGCATTTCGTCCGGCAACTTGCGAGCGCGCAAATGGGCGCCGGTCGTCGAGCAGATCGTCGTGCATTATCCCGACAAGTAGCGCGGCCGTGCTAACGGTCGGGCCTCATGCAGCCAAGCGTCTCGAGAGCCCGTGACCTCTCGCCACCGGACAGTTCGCCCCGGCAAACAAAAAGGCGCCCCGCGAGGGGCGCCTTCGTGATCCGCCGATCGTGTCGGGCTTAGCCCGAGTAGTACATGTCGAACTCGACCGGGTGCGGGGTCATCTCGAAGCGCTCGACCTCGGTCATCTTCAGCGCGATGTAGCTGTCGATGAAGTCGTCGTCGAACACGCCGCCGGCCTTCAGGAAGGCGCGGTCCTTGTCGAGGTTCTCGAGCGCCTCGCGGAGCGAGCCGCAGACGGTCGGGATCTGCTTCAGCTCTTCCTTCGGCAGGTCGTAGAGGTCCTTGTCCATCGCCGGGCCCGGATCGAGCTTGTTCTTCACGCCGTCGAGGCCGGCCATCAGCATCGCGGCGAAGCCGAGATAGGGGTTGGCGAGCGGATCGGGGAAGCGGACCTCGACGCGCTTGGCCTTCGGCGAGGAGGTGTAGGGGATGCGGCACGAGGCCGAGCGGTTGCGCGCGGAGTAGGCGAGCAGCACCGGCGCCTCATAGCCCGGGACCAGACGCTTGTAGGAGTTGGTCGACGGGTTGGTGAAGGCGTTGATGGCCTTGGCGTGCTTGATGATGCCGGCGATGTAGGACAGGCAGGTCTCCGACAGGTCGGAGTACTTGTTGCCCGCGAACACCGGCTTGCCGTCCTTCCAGATCGACTGGTGGACGTGCATGCCTGAGCCGTTGTCGCCATAAACAGGCTTTGGCATGAAGGTGGCGGTCTTGCCGTAGATATGCGCAACCTGGTGGATGCAGTACTTGTAGATCTGCATCTGGTCGGCCATCAGGGTCAGCGTGTCGAACTTCATGCCGAGCTCGTGCTGGGCGGACGCGACCTCGTGATGGTGCTTCTCGACCTTGACGCCCATGCGCGCCATCGCGCCGAGCATCTCCGAGCGCATGTCCTGCACCGAGTCCTGCGGCGGCACCGGGAAGTAGCCGGCCTTGGTGCGGATGCGGTGGCCGAGATTGCCGCCCTCATATTCCGTATCGGAGTTGGTCGGCAGCTCCGAGGAGTCCAGGCGGAAGCCGGTGTTGTAGGGCGAGGAGCTGTAACGGACGTCGTCGAACACGAAGAACTCGGCTTCGGGGCCGACGAACACGGTATCACCCACGCCCATCGACTTCACCATCGCCTCGGCCTTCTTGGCGATGCCGCGGGGGTCACGGTTGTAGGGCTCGCCGGTGGTCGGCTCGAGCACGTCGCAGGTGATGATCATGGTGGTTTCGGCGAAGAACGGATCGATCGTCGCGGTCACCGGGTCGGGCATCAGGCACATGTCGGATTCGTTGATCGCCTTCCAGCCGGCGATCGAGGAGCCGTCGAACATCGTGCCTTCGGCGAAAATGTCCTCGTCGATCATGCTGACGTCGAAGGTGACGTGCTGCCACTTGCCCCGCGGGTCGGTGAAGCGGAGGTCGACGTATTTGACGTCGTTGTCTTTGATTGCCTTCAAGACGTCCTTGGCGGTCTTCATGAATACCCCTCTTGGCTGAAACGTCACGGCCCGGCGCGGGACGGCGTCCGCGGGTCATGCTCCATTAGCCTCGCCGGGGGACCAAGACAATATCCGAAAACGCCAAAAAGGCCGCATGCAGATGCCTCTTAGAGGACATCTCAGCTGCCTGAGCGCTGCTGGCGCAGCAGATGTTCTCGGCGGAGGGCCTGGAGCGATATGGCCGTTCCAGGCCGCCCGCTGTGGGCGCAAGCCCCGCCTAGATTGCGTCCAACCCCGATTCTCCCGTCCTGATGCGGATGGCTTCCTCGATGTTGGACACGAAAATCTTGCCGTCGCCGATGCGGCCGGTCTGGGCGGCGCGGCGGATCGCCTCGATGGCGCGCTCGACTAGCTCGTCGCCGATCACGATCTCGATCTTCACCTTCGGCAGGAAGTCGACGATGTATTCGGCACCGCGATACAACTCGGCATGGCCCTTCTGGCGGCCGAAGCCCTTGGCCTCGGTGACGGTGATGCCCTGGAGCCCGACTTCCTGAAGTGCCTCCTTCACCTCGTCCAGCTTGAACGGCTTGATGATGGCTTCGATTTTCTTCACTGAGCGCCTCCCGGGCATTCCGCATTAAGAAACAGTTGGGTCATCGTCAGGCTGCGCCAGCGCGCAGGTCGTTCGATCACTTCGTTACCGGGCCTGACACTCCCCGGCGGAGGCCCGGTGATTGACAGCCCGTCTTGCCCCGTGCCGAAGTGGCTCCACAAAAGCAGGGTCTATGCCAAGTCGTTAACGAGGCCAAATCGAGCGGATATCCGGGTCTTTCGCATCGGCCCGACGATTCCCCATGGGAGTGCCCAGAATACCGAAGCTCGCCAATTAGGCAAACAGGCCAGAAGTTGTGCAGATGGTGGTGCGGCGTCCGCACGCCAAGGGACACGCTAAGGGAAATGCCCAGCGAAAAGGCGGGATTGAGCGCAGCCGGGGGCCACGGCAGGTCTACGCTCTTGGAACTTGCTGCTCGGCACGGCAATAGGAAGGCAGAGATTCGGCGGGGGTGGCCGGCTTTGGGGAAGCCGGCGTGTTGCGATTGCTGTCGAGCGGCCGGCAGAGGACGGCTGCAGGGGATGTAAGAGTTGCAATGGAAGTCTTGACCACGAGCGAAATGGAGCGCGCCGACCGGCTGACCATCGCGGCCGGCACGCCCGGATTCTCGCTGATGCTGAGCGCCGGCCAGGCGGTCGCCGCCGCCGCCATGGACCTCGTCGAGGAGGGACCGATCCTGGTCGTCTGCGGTCCCGGCAATAATGGCGGCGACGGCTTCGTCGCGGCCGCCGAGCTGGCCGCGCAGGGCCGCGACGTTTCGGTTGTCCTGATGTGCGAGCGCGATGCCCTGCAAGGCGATGCGGCCTCCGCCGCGAAGGGCTGGAAGTTTCCGGTGCTGCCATTCACGCCGCAGGCGATCGGCAAGCCCGCGCTGATCATCGATGCGCTGTTCGGCGCCGGGCTGAGCCGGCCGGTCACCGGCGAGCCGCACGAGGTCATCGCGGCGATCAATGCCAATGGCGCGCCGGTGCTCGCGGTCGATCTGCCGAGCGGCATCAACGGGACGACCAGCGCGGTCATGGGCATCGCCGTCAGGGCGACCGAGACGGTGACCTTCTTCCGCAAGAAGCCCGCGCATCTGTTGCTGCCCGGGCGCCAGCATTGCGGCCGCGTCCGGCTCGCCGATATCGGCATCGATCCGCAGGTGCTCGACGAGATCAAGCCGCAGGCGTTCGAGAACGAGCCGGAGCTGTGGCACGGGGGCTTTCCCGTACCCCGCATCGATGGACACAAATATGCGCGCGGGCACGTGCTCGCGGTGTCCGGCGATGTCACCGCGACTGGCGCGTCGCGCATGGCCGCGCGGGCTGCGCTGCGGGCTGGCGCAGGCCTCGTCACCCTGGCCTCGCCGCGCGACGCGCTGGCGGTCAATGCCGCGGCGCTGACGGCGGTGATGGTACGCGCCGCCGACACCGCGATCGAGTTCGGCGAACTGCTCGGCGACAAGCGCTACAACACCTGCATCATCGGCCCGGGCACGGGGGTCGGCGAGCGCACGCGCGATCTCGTCTTCACTGCGCTGACCGCGCAGCGCCATCTGGTGCTGGACGCGGACGCGCTGACGAGCTTCGCCGATGCGCCGGAGCGGCTGTTCGAACCGATCAGGGCGATGGCCGAGGCGCAGATCGTGCTGACGCCGCATGAAGGCGAATTCCCGCGCCTGTTTTCGGATCTCAGCAACAAGACTCCCGGCCGCTCCAAGCTCGAGCGGGTGCGCGCCGCGGCCGCGCGCTGTGGCGCCGTCGTGCTGCTGAAGGGCGCCGACACCACCATCGCATCTCCGGATGGCCGCGCCGCCATCGCCGCCAACGCGCCGCCCTGGCTGGCCACTGCCGGTGCCGGCGACGTGCTCGCCGGCATCATTGCAGGGCTCCTGGCGCAGGGCGTGCCGGCGTTCGAGGCCGCCTGCATCGGCGTCTGGATGCATGGCGAGGCGGGCTCGGAAGCGGGGCCGGGCCTGATCGCGGAAGACCTGACGGAGACGCTGCCGGCGGTCTTCCGGCGGCTGTATGACCGGTTCGGGATCGAATACTGAGGATCGCCTGGTCAAGCCGGGCGATGACAGTTGTGTTTGTGGTGGCGTCAGCGCGCCTCGCTCACGTCACCTGATGCTTCGCCACTGCGCTCTCGTTCCACGCGAGACCGAGGCCTGGACCTTTCACCGCGACCTTGCCGTCGATCACCTGCAGCGGATGGGTGAGGATGGCTCCGGCGAAATCCAGCACTTCGAGGAAGTGCGCGGTCGGCGTCACCGGCAGCACATGCGCGCTGGCTTCGGGAAGGATGTGGCTCGACATCGGGATCGACGCGGCGTCGGCTTGGCCTGCGACATTGAGCCAGCCGGTGATGCCGCCGACCTTCATCAGGTCGGGCATGATGAAGTCGCTCGCGCCGGCCGCGATCGCCTCGGCGAAGCCGCGCGGAAACCACCAGTTCTCGCCGGCCTGGATCGGGATCTCCGAGCGCTCGCGCACTGCGGCGTGGCCCGAGAGATTCTCCTGCGGCACCGGCTCCTCGACCCAGGTCAGGTCGTAATCTGCAAGAACCGCGATTCTCCGCGTCGCCTCAGCGGGATCGAGCGACTGGTTGAAGTCGAGCATCAGCGCGATGTCCGGGCCGAGCAGAGCGCGCAGGCCCTTGATCATCGCCTCGTCGGTGGGGAGGTCGCCATGGCCGCCCTTGGTCTTGATGGCCCGGAAGCCATGCTCGTCGCAGGCGGTGCGCAGAGTGCGCTCGTCTGCCTTGGCGTCGAGCACGCCGTAGCTGTCATAGGCGGGAATGGGACGGGCGCTGCCGCCGAGCAGCTCGACCACGGGCTTGTTGGCCAATTGGCCGAGCGCGTCCCAGAACGCCATGTCGAGACCCGAAACGGCCATGCCCACCAGGCCCTGCCAGCCGAGCAGGCGGAACTTTGCGTCCATCACCTTCATCAGGTCGACCGGCGCCAGCGCCTTGCCTCGGAGATCGCGGCCGATGTCCTCGACCAGATGCACGAGCGGCTTCAACGCCAGCCGGGTGTAAGCGAACAGATAGGAATGGCCGGTAACCCCCTGATCCGTCGTGACGTCGATCAGCACCAGCGGTCCGGCGTCGATGATGCCGAAGGCGTTGCGCAGCGGGCGCTTCATCGGGGTGACGACGGCGCGCGCGGTGACGCCGGTGATGGCGGCTGTGGTCATGGGGAGTTCTCCCTGGTTCGTTTCCTCACCCGATCTCATACCACCTGATAAGCCGCGGCGCCGCCCAGTCGGTGCCCATGCGCTCGATCAGGAAGCGACCAGCGGTCTCGGCCAGGAAGGCGATGCGCTGGGTCTGGCCGGCCTCCAATGCGAGCGTGTCGAGCCAATACGGCTTCCAGCCGTCGTCGAGCCGGTCGAGCAGGCGGAACGGCTGCCCCTGGAGGTGGACGACCGTCGGGCCCGCGGCCTTGTTGGCCAGCGCCAGCACCACGACGCGGCGGGACTTGGCCTGGAAGGCGGGGGCGCTGCCGGGATTGAACTGGGTGGGCGGACGCCAGTCGGCGCCGTCGAGCGCGAGCTCGGCACGAATGGCGCTGCGCAGGTCGAGCTTGTCCGGCAAACCATTTGCGGGCAGGGGCGACGGAGGCGGCAGCGGGGCGGCACGCTGCGCCGGCTCGCTCGACAGCGCGAGGCGGGCGAGGGGGCGTGTCGCCGTGCCGTCGTGCAGCAGCACTGGTAGCGGTGCTTTCGCCGCGGGCATGTCGATGACCACGTCGGTACGGCCACCCGGCGGCAGCACGACCGCGCCGTTGCGGGCCAGGAACGGCTCCGCCGGCTGGCCATCGATCGCCATCACCCTGACGCTGTCGATCTCGGCGATTTTGATCGCGATCACAGCGCGCTGGCAGCCATTGATGAAGCGCAGCCTGACCCGCGACTCGGCGCGCAGCGCGATCTCGGGCTGGATTCGCCCGTTCAAGGTGTAGAGCAGCTCGGAGTCCCCGGGGTCCGTGCCCGGCGCGATCGCCGTGCCGTCCGGCTTGAGGCGGAAGTCCTCAACCAGAAAAATCTCATCGCGGTCAAAGGTTACCGCCGCGCCTTCATCGACGATAAGAGGCAGTGGCCGGATCGGTGCGGCGGCACCATCGGCGAGCAGCCGCAGGTCGAGCAGTCCGGTTCCCGGCCGCGGCGCCGTCGCAGCCACCATGGCGCGGCCGCCCGCCGCGATGGGCGGTTGGGCGAGCAGCGGCGCCGGCAACGCCAAGCCTCGCCCCGAGACGGCTGCCGGTATCTTAAGACCGTTGGCTAGGGAGAGATCGAGCGCGGCACCGCGGACCAGCCGGAGCACCGGCGAGCCGCCGGTCAGCTGCCACATCCGCGCCGGCGGCCGGCCCTCGGACAAAGCCAGAGATTCGGCCCTCGCCTCCAGCGCGACGGACGTGCGTTCGGCGGCGATGGCGAAACGCGGAACCGCGGTCGCGCAGGCTGCGGCAAAGCCGCCGAGCACGGTGCGGCGACTGAGCCCATCCACAGGCTGCGTCATGCGACAAAACATTGTGCGTTGAGGGGGATGCGGATCATCTCGTTTTCCCTTATCTGTGCCGCGAGCTTGGCCGATTGGCCGGCCGCGGGCGCTCTTTCGGGCCCATTTTTTTGCTGCGGACGGTTTCACGCGTGGTATAAGCCGCGCCGCCCGCGGCATCGCGGCCGGGCTATCGATGCAGTTCACGCGGGCGTGGCGGAACTGGTAGACGCGCTGGATTTAGGTTCCAGTGACGAAAGTTGTGGGGGTTCGAGTCCCTCCGCCCGCACCAAGCGCTTCCTCAGGCGTTTGCCGAAAGTTTCACGGCGCAGCCGCGCTCCTGGTCTCGGGAGAGCGGCGGCACCGATCCCACCGGCGCAAGGCTCGTTGGCCGCGCGTCGTCCACAATTGAATCAGGTGTGTCCGGATCGCAAGGGTCCGGACCGTAGCGGAAGAAGATTGACGCCATGCAGGTCACAGAAACCTTGTCGGAAGGCTTGAAGCACGAGTTCCAGATCAGCGTTCCCGCTGCCGATCTCGACGCCAAGGCGGATGCGAAGCTGGTCGATCTCAAGGACAAGGTCCGCATCAACGGCTTCCGTCCCGGCAAGGTGCCGGTGGCGCATCTGAAGAAGATCTACGGCAAGTCGGTCATGGCCGAGACCATCGACCAGACCATCCGCGACACCAACACGCAGATCTTCACCGAGCGTGGCTTCCGTCTCGCCACCGAGCCGAAGGTGACGATGCCGACCGAAGAGGCCGAGGTCGAGAAGATCCTCGCCGGCCAGACCGACCTGACCTACACCGTGGCGATCGAAGTGGTGCCGGCGATCACGCTGGCCGACTTCAGAACCTTCTCGGTCGAGAAGCCGGTCGCCGACATCACTGATGCCGATGTCGATGAGGCGATCAAGCGCCTGGCCGATGCCAACCGCAGCTATGCCGCGAAGGCCGAGGGCGCGAAGGCCGAGAGCGGCGACCGCGTGAAGGTCAACTTCAAGGGCACGATCGACGGCGTCGCCTTCGACGGCGGCACCGGCGAGGGCATCGATGTCGTGATCGGCTCGAACACCTTCATCCCGGGCTTCGAGGATCAGCTGATCGGCATCGGCGTCGGCGAGACCCGCACGCTGAAGGTCACGTTCCCCACCAACTATCTCAACAACGAGCTGGCCGGAAAGGCCGCGGAGTTCGAGACCACCGCGACCGCGATCGAGGCGCCGGAAGAGAAGGTCGTCGACGACGAGTTCGCCAAGACGCTTGGCCTGGAATCGCTCGACAAGCTGAAGGAGCTGATGCGCGACCGGCTCGCCGGCGAGTTCAGCCAGGCGACCCGCCAGCGCGTCAAGCGCGCGCTGCTCGACCGCCTCGACGAGACCCACAAGTTCGATGCGCCGCCGTCGCTGATCGACGAGGAGTTCAACCTGATGTGGAACTCGGTTCAGGCCGAGATGAAGTCGAGCGGCAAGACCTTCGCCGACGAGAACACCACCGAGGACAAGGCGAAGGAAGAATACCGCACCATCGCCGACCGCCGCGTGCGCCTCGGCCTCGTGCTGTCGGAGATCGGCGAGAAGAACAAGATCACCGTGACCGACGACGAGGTCAGCCGCGCCGTGATCGAGCGCGCGCGCTCGATGCCCGGCCGCGAGAAGGAGGTCTGGGACTTCTATCGCAGCAACCCGCAGGCGCTCGCGCAGCTGCGCGCGCCGATCTACGAGGACAAGGTCGTCGACTTCATCCTCGAGCTCGCCAACGTGACCGAGAAGAAGGTCTCGAAGGACGAGCTGTTCAAGGACGACGAGAACGACAAGGCGGCCTGATCAGGCCACCTCTGGGGCGGGTTTACGGCATCAGCGCATGATTAAGGTTGACCGGCGAAAGCGCCGGTCGGCCCGGTTCCGGTGCTGGCCGCCGCCGCGGGAATCAGCTTGAACAGGGCAACGACCTCGCTTGCGGTTGGCCGGTTACCGGTCTTGTCACCGGGAAATTGGTCCATATCTGTGGGCTCGGTCTTGAAGTTCTGCATCACGGGGCCATCGTCCGTCGCTGCTCGCTGAACGAGCCTCACCTGCGGCGGCCGGTCGTCTTCAACTGCTGGTCCAACCCTTGGGTGATTCATGCGCGATCCCGTCGAAACCTATATGAACCTTGTGCCCATGGTGGTCGAACAGACCAACCGCGGTGAGCGCGCCTACGACATCTTCTCGCGCCTCCTGAAGGAGCGCATCATCTTCGTGACCGGCCCGGTCGAGGACGGCATGGCGACCCTGATCGTCGCGCAGTTGCTCTTCCTCGAGGCCGAGAACCCGAAGAAGGAGATCGCGATGTACATCAACTCGCCGGGCGGCGTGGTGACATCAGGTCTCGCGATCTACGACACGATGCAGTTCATCCGTCCGGCGGTGTCGACGTTGTGCACCGGCCAGGCCGCCTCGATGGGCTCGCTGCTGCTCTGCGCCGGCCACAAGGACATGCGGTTCTCGCTGCCGAATTCGCGCATCATGGTGCATCAGCCGTCCGGCGGCTTCCAGGGCCAGGCGACCGACATCATGCTGCACGCCCAGGAGATCCTGAGCCTCAAGAAGCGGCTCAACGAGATCTACGTGAAGCACACCGGCCAGCCCTACAAGGCGATCGAGGATGCGCTGGAACGCGACAAATTCCTCACGGCGGAAGCCGCCCAGGAGTTCGGGCTCATCGACAAGGTGCTCGACAAGCGGCCGGAAGATCCGGCGGCGATGGGCAAGTGAGCCGTAGCTGAGTAAGGCGGGGTCCGTTGGACGGGCCTCGGTATATCACGGCATCGCCTTTGCCGGCTTCCGCCGGCAGAGGTACTAGGTGGGGTCCCAAAAGGGCCGCAACCCAGCCGTGCAACCGGCAAACAGGCGTGGCAAACACGCAACGTTCAGCCGATTTCGCGTGTTCTTACCGTGTCAAGCCCCAAAATCACGGTAATGTCACGGTCTAGGGTCTGTGCTCCGATTAGCGAATTCTTGATAGTCGGATGACAGCATGATTGGCTAGAGTGCCCAGTTATGGATCGTGGGGGATTCGCGTGAGCCGTGGGTGCACGGCGGGTCAAGAACAAGGTCTTAATTTTGGTACGAAATTTGCTCTTTCACCAATTCGGTCCGGCCCGCGCCGGGTCGGAACGAACGAGCGGACAAGAGCGAACCGCGGACGGAGACAGGAATGAGTAAGGTCGGCACGGGCGACGCCAAGAATACGCTTTATTGCTCGTTCTGCGGCAAGAGCCAGCACGAAGTCCGCAAACTGATCGCAGGTCCAACCGTCTTCATCTGCGACGAATGCGTCGAGCTCTGCATGGACATCATCCGCGAGGAGAACAAGTCCTCGCTGGTCAAGTCGCGTGACGGCATTCCGACCCCGAAGGAAATCTGCAAGGTTCTCGACGATTACGTGATCGGTCAGAACCATGCGAAGAAGGTGCTGTCGGTCGCCGTTCACAACCACTACAAGCGCCTCAACCACCAGACCAAGCACTCGGACGTCGAGCTCGCGAAGTCGAACATCCTGCTGATCGGTCCGACCGGTTCGGGCAAGACGCTGCTCGCGCAGACGCTCGCCCGTATCCTCGACGTGCCGTTCACGATGGCCGACGCCACGACCTTGACCGAGGCCGGCTATGTCGGTGAGGACGTCGAGAACATCATCCTGAAGCTGCTGCAGGCGGCCGACTACAATGTCGAGCGTGCGCAGCGTGGCATTGTCTACATCGACGAAATCGACAAGATCAGTCGCAAGTCGGACAATCCCTCGATCACCCGCGACGTGTCGGGCGAGGGTGTCCAGCAGGCGCTGCTCAAGATCATGGAAGGCACGGTTGCATCGGTTCCGCCGCAGGGCGGCCGCAAGCATCCGCAGCAGGAGTTCCTGCAGGTCGACACCACCAACATTCTCTTCATCTGTGGTGGTGCGTTCTCCGGCCTGGAAAAGATCATCTCGTCGCGCGGCCGGTCGACCTCGATCGGCTTTGCGGCCCAGGTGCTGGCGCCGGAAGACCGCCGCACCGGCGAGATCTTCCGTCACGTCGAGCCTGAGGATCTCCTGAAGTACGGCCTGATCCCCGAGTTCGTCGGCCGTCTGCCGGTCGTGGCGACGCTCGAGGATCTCGACGAGAACTCGCTGAAGAAGATCCTGACCGAGCCCAAGAACGCGCTGGTGAAGCAGTATCAGCGTCTGTTCGAGATGGAGAACATCGAGCTCACCTTCGCCGACGAGGCGCTCGGCGCCGTGTCGCGCAAGGCGATCGAGCGCAAGACCGGCGCACGCGGTCTGCGGTCGATCCTCGAGAGCATCCTGCTCGAGACGATGTTCGATCTGCCGGGTCTCGAAGGCGTCGAGGAAGTGGTCATCTCGCGCGAGGTCGTCGAAGGCACGGCCCGTCCGCTCTACATCTACGCCGATCGTTCCGATCGCGCGGTGGAAAGCAGCGCCAGCGCGTGATCCGCGCTGGCACGATCGACAGACGACCTCGATTTATCAGTTCAGCGATCGCTGCGGACGCCCAGTCCGCGGCGTCGCAGCGTTTCAGTGCCCCGCTGCGTAAAGCCGTTTTTGGCGGGCGTTTACCGATACTTGACACCCCCCGGGTCGATAGCCACCTAATGTCGCGTGGCGATACAAATCTCAATCCCGGGATTCGCCTCACAGACGATCCGAGACAAGCGGGCGATATCAACGCGCCAGTCACGTCAGGATCAGATCGCACCTTGTGGCGGTTGCGCACGATGGCGGACTGCGTGCAAGGGGGCTAAACAAAAGGAACAGGCCATGACGACCCCCAAACCCCGGCCGACCATCGTTTACGGCGAGAGCCACGCCTATCCGGTGCTGCCGCTCCGCGACATCGTCGTCTTCCCGCACAACATCGTTCCGCTGTTCGTGGGCCGCGAGAAATCCATTCGCGCCCTCGAAGAGGTGATGAAGAACGACGCGTTGGTGATGCTGGCGACGCAAAAGAACGCGTCCGACGATGATCCAGCTCCGGATGCGATCTACGAGACCGGGACGCTCGCCAGCGTGCTGCAACTCCTGAAGCTGCCCGACGGCACCGTGAAGGTGCTGGTCGAAGGCCTGGAGCGCGCGCGCGTCGAGAAGTACACCGATCGCGCCGACTACTACGAAGCCACCGCCGTTGCGCTTGAGGACACCGACGCGAAGTCGGTCGAGGCCGAAGCGCTGGGACGCTCCGTCGTGTCGGACTTCGAAAGCTATGTGAAGCTGAACAAGAAGATCTCGGCTGAGGTCGTCGGCGTCGTTCAGTCGATCACGGATTTCGGCAAGCTGGCCGACACCGTCGCCTCGCATCTCGCCGTCAAGATCGCCGATCGCCAGGGCATCCTGGAGACGCTGTCCGTCACCACGCGCCTGGAGAAGGTGCTGGGCCTGATGGAGAGCGAGATCTCGGTGCTGCAGGTCGAGAAGCGCATCCGCTCGCGCGTCAAGCGCCAGATGGAGAAGACCCAGCGCGAGTACTACCTGAATGAGCAGATGAAGGCCATTCAGAAGGAGCTGGGTGACGAGGACGGCCGCGACGAGCTCGCCGATCTGGAAGAGCGAATCAACAAGACCAAGCTCTCCAAGGAAGCGCGCGAGAAGGCCCAGCACGAGTTGAAGAAGCTGCGCCAGATGTCGCCGATGTCCGCGGAAGCGACCGTCGTGCGCAACTACCTGGACTGGCTGCTGTCGATTCCGTGGAACAAGAAGTCCAAGGTGAAGAAGGATCTGGAGGCCGCGCAGGCGGTTCTGGATGCGGATCACTATGGTCTGGAGAAGGTCAAGGACCGGATCGTCGAGTATCTCGCCGTGCAGTCGCGCGCCAACAAGCTGACCGGCCCGATCCTGTGCCTGGTCGGACCTCCCGGCGTCGGCAAGACTTCGCTCGGCAAGTCGATCGCGAAGGCCACCGGCCGCGAGTTCGTTCGCGTGTCGCTGGGCGGCGTGCGCGACGAGGCGGAGATCCGGGGTCATCGCCGGACCTATATCGGCTCGATGCCCGGCAAGATCATCCAGTCGATGCGCAAGGCCAAGACCTCGAACCCGCTCTTCCTGCTGGACGAGATCGACAAGATGGGCTCGGACTTCCGGGGTGACCCGTCGTCGGCGCTGCTGGAGGTCCTGGACCCCGAGCAGAACACGACGTTCAACGATCACTATCTGGAGGTCGACTACGACCTGTCGAACGTCATGTTCATCACGACCGCGAATACGCTGAATATTCCCGGGCCGCTGATGGACCGCATGGAGATCATCCGCATCGCGGGCTACACCGAGACCGAGAAGGTCGAGATCGCCCGCAAGCATTTGATCCCCAGCGCGATCTCCAAGCACGGCCTGGACTCGAAGGAGTGGTCGATCGACGACGATGCGTTGCTGCATGTGATCCGGCGCTACACCCGCGAGGCGGGCGTGCGTAACCTGGAGCGTGAGATTTCCACACTGGCCCGCAAGGCCGTGAAGGAGCTCATGATGTCCAAGAAGAAGTCGGTGAAGATCACCGAGAAGACCGTCGAGGAATTCTTGGGTGTTCCGAAGTACCGCTTCGGCGAGATCGAGAGCGACGACCAGGTCGGCATCGTGACGGGCTTGGCCTGGACCGATGTCGGCGGCGAGCTGCTGACGATCGAAGGCGTCATGATGCCCGGCAAGGGCAAGATGACGGTGACGGGCAATCTGCGCGACGTCATGAAGGAGTCGATCTCGGCTGCCGCCTCGTTCGTCCGTTCCAGGGCGATCAACTACGGCATCGAGCCGCCGTTGTTCGACCGGCGTGACATCCACGTCCACGTGCCGGAGGGGGCGACCCCGAAGGACGGCCCCTCGGCCGGCGTGGCGATGGCGACGACGATTATCTCGGTGATGACCGGCATCCCGGTCCGTCACGACGTCGCGATGACCGGCGAGATCACCTTGCGTGGTCGCGTGCTGCCGATCGGCGGTCTGAAGGAGAAGCTGCTGGCGGCCGCTCGCGGCGGCATCAAGACGGTGCTGATCCCCGAGGACAACGCCAAGGATCTCACGGAGATTTCCGATGCGATCAAGGGCGGCATGGAGATCATCCCGGTTGCCCGTCTCGACGACGTCGTCGCCCGGGCCCTGGTCCGCAAGCCGGTGCCGATCGTCTGGGAAGAGGACACCAAGGTGCCCGTGAAGGCCGATGGTGACGAAGCCGCCGGCGGCCTGACCGCCCACTGAGGTCGGAATTGAGCCAAAGGAGACGGCGCCCGAGAGGGCGCCGTTTTCGTTTGAGGGATCCGGCTGCGCCGGGGCGTCGGAAGGTCGCGCCCGCGCCCCGGCTTTCCCGCGCCGCCGTGCGGTTCCGGCGTTGATTGCGCGTCGGGCAGGGGGTAAAGAAGCGCGCGTGAGGGCGGCTAGCTCAGCTGGTTAGAGCATCTCGTTTACACCGAGAGGGTCGGGAGTTCGAATCTCTCGCCGCCTACCATCCGCGCAGGGCCAATGGTCCGCCCGTCGAACAACGGCTATTCAGCCGCGCGCTTCTCCAAGCTGACCGCAATCCGTTCCAGCAGCGTGTTCATGCGCTGGCTTTCCGCGATTTGCCGCTCATAGTGTTGATGCAGGTCGGTCGACATCTTCGTGACGTTCATTCGTTTGCTGAAAGCGAACCAGATCGTGATCAGGCTCAGAAACGGCAGCCACGAAAAGAATAAATCAACCCATTGGTTCTTCATGCCTACTCTTCAACCCCCACTCTTTGTCGACTCCCGCAGGCTGACGTTCCCGCGCCGGTACTGCCAGTCGCCGCAAATTCGTGTGGCGATTGGCCGTGCTTCCGTTACCCTGCTGCGTGGACCGAGGTCGAGGCAAATACATGACCGACTTTCTGCGCCATTGTAGCGGAGGCGCTGAGCGGACGATCAATGCGGGTGTTGCCCTCCTGGAAGAGGGCGGCAACACCGGGCATCTCTACATCCTGCTCGAAGGCCGGCTCGAGGTCATCAAGGCCGGGGCGGCGGTGGCTGTCGTCTCGGAGCCGGGTGCGCTGTTCGGAGAAATGTCGCTGCTGCTGGAGCAGCCGCATACGGCGACGGTGCGGGCGCTCGCCGACTGCCGGATCTACGAGATCATGGATGCGCAGCGCTTCCTCACCGAAAATCCCGAAGCGACCCTGGCGATCGCGCGGATGTTGGCGCAGCGGCTCAATGTCGCCAACATTTTTCTCGCCGACCTCAAGCGGCAATATGCCGGCCACGGCACGCACCTCTCGATGGTCGGCGACGTCCTGCAGAGCATGATCAACCTGCCGCCGCAGCAGGTCGCGCCAGGAACGGATCTGGAATCCGATCCAAGGCTCTGAGCCAGTCCGGCGCCACCATGACCGGCTGGGCTGGTCGTTGCAGCGCTGCGGCGAGATCGATCCATTCGGCTTGCCCCGCCGCCAGCCAGAACGCGCGCTGCGCGTCGGTGTCGATCACGATGTAGGTCGGTGGCCGTCCGGGCTGACGGCCGGTGTTGAACACCCAGGTCTCCCCGAGACGATCGAACCACGAGCCGTCCGTAATGAAAGGCGACTGGTGGACATGGCCCGAGATCACCATTGCCGGCCGGTGCCGCGCGATGAAGCCCTCGAGCGCGGTGTCGCCGAAATAGCGCTTGCCGCCCCAGCTCACCGGCGAATTCGCCGGCGGGGCGTGGTGCACCCAGATCCAGTGCGGCGGATGGCGCGCGGCAGCCGCGGCGAGCTGGCGTCCGATCTGCGCCTGGACGAGCGGACCGTCCCACCAGGGGCAGACCGAGACCAGCGTGTCGCCCACCGCGACGTCGTCGCCATCGGCGGCAATGCCGAGCTCGCGGACCGTCCCGATCCAGGCTGCGATCTTCTCGCCCGCCGCGCTGCGCTCCTCTAGATCGTGATTGCCGGAGCAGATCATCACGCGGGTCTTGGCCGCGAGCAGCGCGAGATGTTTTTTCACCACCACGATCTGCGCCCGGATGTCGACGATCGAGGCGAGATCGAGCGCATCGCCGGCGAAGATGACCGTATCGAAATGATCGGCCGCCGCGACCAGCCAGTCGAACTGCGGCAGCGTGTAGTGAAGATCGGCAACGACGAGACAGCGCATGAGACTCCTGACGCGCAGGTCGAAGCAAGAGCGGGACCAGATTCTCCCCCGCTATCGCATCTCAACGCCGCCAGCGCCAGCAGGCCATCCTCGCGTCGGTTGGCCGGCCATCGACGGTATCGCGGGTGGTCCTGGCTGCGGTCGGGTCGCGCGCTCGTGCCTTGACAGGCGAGAGCCATGCGTGCGCGATGCGGTTTCGACGACGGCATCAGACAAGGCGCATCATGCAACTGCCCGCAGGCCACGACCGCAATGCCGACCAGATCGCCTATTGGAACGGGCCGGGCGGCCAGCGCTGGTCGGATCGCCAGGAGGCGCAGGACGTCCTGCTGGCGCCGGTGTCGCAGATCCTGATCGAGCGCATCGCGGCCAAGCCGGGCGATCGCATTCTCGACGTCGGCTGCGGCTGCGGCGGCCTGGCGATCGCGCTGGCCGGGCAGGTCGCGCCTGGTGGATCGGTGCTCGGCATCGACATCTCCGCGCCGATGCTGGCGCGGGCGCGTGAGGTGGCGCCGGCCAATCTTCCCGTCGAGTTCGTGCTGGCGGACGCCACCGTGCACCCGTTCCCGCCGGCGAGCTTCGACCTGCTGGTGTCGCGCTTCGGCGTGATGTTCTTCGCCGATCCCGTGACGTCGTTTGCCAATCTACGAACGGCGCTCAAGCCCGGCGGCCGCGTCGTGTTCGCCTGCTGGCGCGAGCCCAAGGCCAATCCGTGGATGATCGCGCCGCTGCAGGCGGTATATCGCCATGTCCCGAAGCTGCCGGAGATGGCGCCGGAGGATCCCGGTCCCTTCGCCTTCGCATCCGAGACGCGCGTCACGCGCATTCTCGGCGAGGCGGGCTTCAGCGATGTGGCGCTGGAGGCCCATGCGCTGTCGCTCGACATCGCGCGCGGGCAGGGGCTCGAGGCGGCCGTGCAATCGGCGTTCGAGATCGGCCCCGCCAGCCGCGCGTTGGAGGGCCATCCCGCTGACACGCGCGAGGCCGCGCGTCAGTCGGTCCGCGAACTGCTCGCCCAATACCAGAGCGGCGGCAGCGTCACGCTGTCCGGCTCGATCTGGCTGGTGACGGCGCGCGCCTGAGGCCCGCGCCGCGCAGCTTCAGGAGCGCTCCTCCCAGATCATTGCCAAGTGC
The DNA here is from genome assembly GCF_054063215.1 of Bradyrhizobium sp. USDA 4353. NCBI lineage: Bacteria > Pseudomonadati > Pseudomonadota > Alphaproteobacteria > Hyphomicrobiales > Nitrobacteraceae > Bradyrhizobium > Bradyrhizobium sp. USDA 4353. The sequence continues at coordinate 5,940,248 of NZ_JBSSGB010000001.1, read as the reverse complement.
ACGATGGTCTGCACCGCCTTCTCCATGTCGCGGACGCTGACCCATTCCTGCCTGGAGTGGAAAGCGTGCTCGCCGGCAAAGATGTTAGGGCAGGGCAGTCCCATGAAGGACAGCCGCGAGCCGTCGGTGCCGCCGCGAATCGATGTCCGGACCGGCGTCAGCCCGGCGCGACGGATCGCGTCCTCGGCATAGGTCACGATCTCCGGATGGAGGTCGATGACCTCCTTCATGTTGCGATACTGCGCCTTGACCTGCATCTCGTAGCTGGAGCGCGGATAGTCCCGCATCACGTCCTTGACGATATCCTCGAGCAGCGCCTCCTTCTGCCGCAGACCCTGCTCGCTGAAGTCGCGCACGATGAAGTCGAGCCGGGCCTGCTCCAGCGTCCCGGACACGCCGACCGGATGCAGGAAGCCTTCCTTGCCCTCGGTGGTCTCCGGCGAGCTGGTGTCCTTCGGCAGGCGCTCGACGATCGCGGAGGCGATCTTGATGGCGTGCTCCATCTTGCCCTTGGCAAAGCCGGGATGCGCGCTGACGCCGTTGATAATGATCGTCGCGCCGTCGGCCGAAAACGTCTCGTCCTCGATGTTGCCGGCGGTCTCGCCGTCCATCGTGTAGCCGAAGTCGGCGCCGAGCTTCTTCAGGTCGACGCGGTCGACGCCGCGGCCGATCTCCTCGTCAGGCGTGAACAGGATCTTGATGGTGCCGTGCTTGATCTCGGGATGGCTGATCAGGAACTGTGCCGCGTCCATGATCTCGGCGATGCCGGCCTTGTTGTCGGCGCCGAGCAGGGTGGTGCCGTCGGAGGTGACGATGTCGCAGCCGATCTGGTCCTTGAGGGCCGGATGCTCGGCCGGGCGGATCACCTGGGCTGGATCGCCCGGCAGCACGATCTCGCCGCCCTGGTAGTTGCGCACGATCTGCGGCTTCACATCGGCTCCGGAGCAGTCCGGCGAGGTGTCCATGTGCGAGCAGAAGCAGATCACCGGCACGGTCTTGTCGGTGGTCGCAGGGATCGTCGCATAGACGTAGCCGTGATCGTCCAGGTGAGCATCCGGCAGGCCCATCGCCTGCAACTCGTCGGCGAGCAGACGGCCGAGATTCTTCTGCTTTAATGTCGAGGGGCAGGTGGGCGACGTCGGATCCGACTGGGTGTCGATCACGACATAGCGGAGAAACCGCTCGAGGACGGTGTGGGTGAAGTTCAGCGACGTGTCGGGCATGAGCACCAGGGATTCTGGAGGATTATGTTACCTTCAATAGCAAAGATACCAATATATCAGACTGCGTATACCACATACCAGACCTGCGCGGCTCTAGTATGTCACAGCGCACGGCGGGGGAGCCATTCGGAATCCGCGCTTCGCGCGGTCGGCCGGGACGGCTTGGGATCTGCGTGTCCCGCGCTTCGGTGTCGCTGCTTCGGAGGGGCTGGACGATTCGCCGTCATCATCCCGATCTGTAGCAAGGCGCGTGCGGGAAAGTCGGCTGAGAGCCGGACGTGGGTTGTGTGACCGGCGCAATGTGTCGGTAGCTCCCGGCCTCGTGCAGGCGGGCCCCGGCCGATGTGCTGCCGACCGCCGGGAGGATACGGCCGGGACTGGCATGTTGGTGTGTGCGGCAGGCCCATCCGTCCAAGGACACGGTCCTGATCGACCTGGGCAGGCGCGGAAGCGATGCTGCCGGCTAGTCTTGGGCGCCTATCAACGACTTCTCACAAATCCGGTTTCATTGTCCTTGACTTCGAAACATCGCCCCTTTAAGTCGCACTCCTCCGCGGGATTTCGCGATCACGCGGGAGTAGCTCAGTTGGTTAGAGCGCCGGCCTGTCACGCCGGAGGTCGCGGGTTCGAGCCCCGTCTCTCGCGCCATTTCAAATGGCCCCCTCGTTGATCCGCCGGCCCGGCTCCCTCCAAACGCTCCAGTATCAGTCGGCCTGTCGGTATGCGCTCGTGCTGCGCTTCGCGTGCGGCAACTCGCGTCATCGGCTGATTGGACACGAAAAAGGCTGCCACTAGGGCGGCCTGGCACAGATCTGGGTCTGACCGATGCGGCGCGAACGGCGCTCAGCGCACCATCGAGTCGTTGGAACTCGTCACGACCACCGGCTTGCCGGCCTTGACGGGCGCATGCGAGGCCGTCTGGCTGTAATCGCCATTGGTGCGGGCCGCGATCCCGAAGGCGGTCACGGCGATGCCTGCAATGAGGGCAACGATCACGATCTTCAGATGGGTCGAGCGGTCTGCGGAATGGATCGAGTGGTTCATGTCAGCCTCCCGGCGTCTCAGAGCGCCACTTTGTTGGCCGTATATCTACCGCCGCTTTGTTTCGATCCGGTTTCTTGGTTTCCTCAAAATGGTTTCATCGGTTGCAGGGATCGTTGCAGCAATCGGGGGTAAGCGGCTCGATCAGTGGCCGCCTCGACCTGCGCCAGCAGCGCCGTGATCCAGGCACCGCGCCGCGCCCACGCTGCTCCTTGATTCGGCAGGCTGCCGCGACCATCTGACTCGATAGCGGAAGCGTATCGGGTCATCACCCAACCGCACCCCACCCGCGGTCATCCGATCGCTGCTCCGCACCCCGTCTCTGACCAGCTCTGCCTGCGCACAGTGTCGTGCGTGCTCGCGATCGCTGACCCTGTCAGCAATCGGTCGATGTCGAGTCGAACACCGTATTGCTCCGGGTCCGTGACGCGAGCGCAGCGCCCATGCTGCGGCGGTCGCACTCACCTGTGTGTCCGGGTTTCCGCAATGTGGGGAGGGATGACGGGCTTGAGATGGCTTGTCTTGCGCGGCTTGGTGCGCTGCGCTAAGGCTTCGACCAATTCCAATGCAGCGAGTCTGCGGTTTGCACCGAAATCGCAGAGGAAAGTGGCGCCGATGACCGGCATCCTTCAGAACTATCTCCCCCTCGTCGTTTTCATAGGTGTTGCAGCCATCATCGGCGTGGTGCTGCTGATCGCGCCCTTCGTGGTCGCCTACCAGCAGCCCGATCCCGAGAAGCTCTCCGCGTACGAATGCGGCTTCAATGCGTTCGATGACGCGCGCATGAAGTTCGACGTCCGCTTCTACCTGGTTGCCATCCTTTTCATCATCTTCGACCTCGAAGTCGCCTTCCTGTTCCCCTGGGCAGTCGCATTCGGCAAGCTCGGCGCAGCCGGCTTCTGGTCGATGCTGGTGTTCCTGGCCGTGCTGACGGTCGGGTTTGCCTACGAATGGAAGAAAGGCGCGCTTGAATGGGATTGAGCCCGACCCCGTCCTCTGGTCCGGTGACCGCACCGGCCCCGAAGGGCATTCTCGATCCCGCGACCGGCAGGCCTGTTGGTGCCAACGACCCGTATTTCCTCGAGGTCAAGCACGAGCTGTCGGACAAGGGATTCTTCGTTGCCGCCGCTGACGATCTCATCACCTGGGCCCGCACCGGCTCCTTGATGTGGATGACGTTCGGCTTGGCGTGCTGCGCCGTCGAGATGATGCAGGTCTCGATGCCGCGCTACGACGTCGAGCGCTTCGGCTTCGCGCCGCGTGCCTCGCCGCGCCAGTCGGACGTTATGATCGTGGCCGGCACCCTGACCAACAAGATGGCGCCGGCGCTGCGCAAGGTCTACGACCAGATGCCGGAGCCGCGCTACGTCATCTCGATGGGATCCTGCGCCAATGGCGGCGGCTACTACCACTATTCCTATTCGGTGGTCCGCGGCTGCGATCGCATCGTTCCCATTGACATCTATGTGCCCGGCTGTCCGCCGACCGCGGAAGCGCTGCTGTACGGTGTTCTGCTGCTGCAGAAGAAGATCCGTCGCACCGGCACCATCGAACGCTGAAGGTTTTGGTCATGGACGACGGCAGGCTCGACGCCCTTGGGCAGACGATCGTGAGCGCGCTCCCGGGCGCCGCTCTCGGTCATTCGGTCGCTTTCAACCAGCTCACGGTCAACGTCGAGCCGGCCCGGATCGTCGAGGTCGTGAAGCATCTGCGCGATGACCCGGCCTGCCGGTTCATCAACTTCACGGACATCACGGCGGTCGACTACCCCGAGCGCGCCAAGCGCTTCGAGGTCGTCTACCACTTCCTGTCGCCGGCCCTGAACACCCGCATCCGGCTCAAGGCGGAGGCCGACGAGACGACGCAGATCCCGTCGCTGATCGACGTCTTCCCGGGCGCCGACTGGTTCGAGCGCGAGACCTACGATCTCTACGGCGTGATCTTCGTCGGCCATCCCGACATGCGCCGCATCCTCACCGATTACGGCTTCGATGGTCACCCGCTGCGTAAGGACTTTCCGACGACCGGCTTCGTCGAGGTGCGCTACGACGACCAGGAGAAGCGGGTGATCTACGAGCCGGTCCGGCTCAACCAGGAATTCCGCAAGTTCGATTTCCTCTCGCCCTGGGAAGGCGCGGACTATCCGCTGCCGGGCGACGAGAAAGCGAATAAGTGAGTGGGAGCTTCAGCATGAACGAGCAGAGCCCGGCACTCCGAAACTTCACGATCAACTTCGGCCCGCAGCATCCGGCGGCCCACGGCGTGCTTCGTCTAGTTTTGGAGCTGGACGGCGAGGTCGTCGAGCGTGTCGATCCGCATATCGGCCTGTTGCATCGCGGCACCGAGAAGCTGATCGAGACCAAGACCTATCTGCAGGCGATGCCCTACTTCGATCGGCTCGACTACGTCGCGCCGATGAACCAGGAGCATGCGTTCTGCCTCGCCGCCGAGCGCCTGCTCGGCATCGAGGTGCCGCGCCGTGGCCAGCTGATCCGCGTGCTGTATTCCGAGATCGGCCGTCTGCTGTCGCATCTTCTCAACGTCACCACGCAGGCGATGGACGTCGGCGCGCTGACCCCGCCGCTGTGGGGCTTCGAGGAGCGCGAGAAGCTGATGGTGTTCTATGAGCGCGCCTCCGGCTCGCGCATGCACGCCAACTACTTCCGCATCGGCGGCGTCCACCAGGACCTGCCGACCAAGCTGATCGACGACATCGACGCGTTCTGCGATCCGTTCCTGAAGGTGGTCGACGATCTCGACCAGCTCTTGACCGGCAACCGGATCTTCAAGCAGCGCAACGTCGACATCGGCGTCGTCACCTTGAAGCAGGCCTGGGAGTGGGGCTTCTCCGGCGTGATGGTGCGCGGCTCCGGCGCCGCCTGGGACCTGCGCAAGTCGCAGCCCTACGACGTCTATGCCGAGATGGATTTCGACGTTCCGATCGGCAAGAACGGCGACTGCTACGACCGCTATCTCATCCGCATGGAAGAGATGCGTCAGTCCGTGCGCATCATGAAGCAGTGCATCGCCAAGCTGCGCGCGCCTGACGGGCAGGGCCCGGTGCTGATCACCGACAACAAGATCGCGCCGCCGCGCCGTGGCGAGATGAAGCGCTCGATGGAAGCGCTGATCCACCACTTCAAACTCTACACCGAAGGCGTGCACGTGCCGGCCGGCGAGATCTATGCGGCCGTCGAGGCGCCGAAGGGCGAGTTCGGCGTCTATCTCGTCGCCGACGGCACCAACAAGCCGTACAAGTGCAAGATCCGCGCGCCGGGCTTCGCCCATCTGCAGGCGATGGACTTCCTCTGCCGCGGCCACCTGCTGGCGGACGTCTCGGCCATCCTCGGCTCGCTCGACATCGTGTTCGGAGAGGTGGATCGCTGATGGGCCATGCGCCGATCCAGTTCGATCGTGCTTCAGGGGCGCTCGAAGGGGCGAACCTCTGGGAGCGCACGGCTGCATTGGCGCTGTCCACCGGCTCGAAGATCTCGTCGCACTTCTCGCATCGCGGCTATAATCGCTGCGCCAATCTGTTGCGGCTGGCGCTACCGGAGCGCAATCTTGCGGTGAAACTCAATGCCGATGCGGTGTTCGAGTTCCCCTACGGCGACGGTTATTGGAGCAAGCTGCTCAACCGCGACTACAAGTACGAGGACGAGCTCGAGCTGCTGTTCCTCGGCGCTGTCGACGTCGACTACACCTTCATCGATGGCGGCGCCAATTACGGCTATTGGTCGGTGCTGGTCTCGAGCGCGCCCTATGGCGCGCACAGGGTGATCGCCATCGAGCCGTCCGCGGCGAATTTCGCCAAGCTCGCCAACAACGCTGACATCAACGGCGGCCGCTTCGAGGTGATGAAGTGCGCGATCGGCGAAAGCCGCGGCGTGGCGCATCTGACCGGCACCAAGCACGAGGCCTTTAGCATCGCCGGCGACAGTGCTGATGGCGAGCAGGTGCCGGTGATGGCGCTCGATGACCTGATCGACGACGGCAAGGTCGCAGCCTCCGGCAAGTACCTGATCAAGCTCGACGTCGAGGGCGTCGAGATCGAGGCGATCAAGGGCGGGGCGCGGCTGCTCGCGACCGACAGCATGATCCTGTGCGAGGAGCATGGCCAGGACCGCAACCATACGGTCTCGCGCTACATCCTCGATCAGACCCCGATGCAGCTCCTGGTTTATGACCCTGCCAGCCGCCGCTTCGAGACCGTGACCGAATTGTCGATCCTCGACCGTATCAAGGTGTCCACGCACGTCGGCTACAACGTGTTCGGAACTGCAAGTGCCTTCTGGCAGAATCGCGTCGCAGCGCTCAATGCAAGTGCCGCGCGCCGCATGCAATGAAAGACTAGAGAGCCATGTCCGTCCGCCGTCTTGCCCCGAAGGAAGTCCAGCCCGCGAGCTTTGCGTTCACGGATGAAAACCTCGCCTTCGCCAAGGCCCAGATCGCCAAGTACCCGGAAGGCCGCCAGGCCTCGGCCGTGATCGCGATCCTGTGGCGCGCCCAGGAGCAGAACGCGGGCTGGGTCTCGGAAGCCGCCATCCGGTTCGTCGCCGACATGCTGAGCATGCCCTATATCCGCGTGCTGGAGATCGCGACCTTCTACACGATGTTCCAGCTGCAACCGGTCGGCAAGAAGGCGCATGTCCAGGTCTGCGGCACGACGCCGTGCCGGCTGCGCGGCGCCGAGGAGCTGATCGAGGTCTGCAAGCACCGCATCCATCATGATCCGTTCCACCTCTCCAAGGACGGCGATTTCAGCTGGGAAGAAGTCGAGTGCCTGGGCGCCTGCGTGAATGCGCCGATGGTGCAGGTCTGGAAGGATACCTATGAGGACCTGACGCCGGAAAGCTTCGGCAAGGTGCTCGACGGCTTCGCGACCGGCAATTTGCCGACGCCGGGTCCGCAGAACGGCCGCCAGTTCTCGGCGCCGGCGGGCGGACCGACGACGCTGAAGGAGAAGACATGAGCCGCAATCGCACCCGCGTTGCGGCCCTGAGCCAAGAGGGCGCCGCGATGAAGAATTGGCGCTACGTGGCGCTGCATACGCTCGCAGCCGCCGCTTTCATTTTCGTACTGCAGCGGTTCGCGCTGAACGCGACGCTGGAGTCCAGTCTGCTGTGGGCCTTGGTATTCGGCGGCTGTGCCGCCTTCATCGCCACCATGCAGTCGAACCGCTGATGTCAGAGGAAGCCGTCTGATGCTCGACGACAAGGACCGCATCTTCACCAACCTCTACGGCCTGCACGATTGGGGCCTCGAAGGCGCACGCCGTCGCGGCAGCTGGGACGGCACCAAGGGGCTGATCGAGAAGGGCCGCGACTGGATCATCAACGAGATGAAGGCGTCCGGCCTGCGCGGCCGCGGCGGCGCAGGCTTCCCGACCGGCCTGAAATGGTCGTTCATGCCGAAGGAATCGACCGACGGCCGGCCGAGCTATCTCGTCGTCAATGCCGACGAGTCCGAGCCCGGCACCTGCAAGGATCGCGAGATCATGCGGCACGATCCGCATCATCTCGTCGAGGGCTGTCTGCTCGCCAGCTTCGCGATGAACGCGCACACCTGCTACATCTATGTGCGCGGCGAGTTCATCCGCGAGCGCGAGCGGCTGCAGGCGGCGATCGACCAGGCCTATGACGCGAAGCTGGTCGGAAAGGACAACATCCACGGCTGGCCGTTCGACATCTATGTCGCACATGGTGCCGGCGCCTATATCTGCGGCGAGGAGACCGCGCTGCTCGAGAGCCTCGAGGGCAAGAAGGGCCAGCCGCGGCTGAAGCCGCCGTTCCCGGCCAACGTCGGTCTCTATGGCTGCCCGACCACGGTCAACAACGTCGAGTCGATCGCGGTCGCGCCGACCATCCTTCGCCGTGGCGCCTCATGGTTCGCCGGCATCGGCCGGCCGAACAATGTCGGCACCAAACTGTTCTGCATCTCCGGTCATGTCGAGCGGCCCTGCAACGTCGAAGAGGCGATGGGCATTCCGTTCCGCGAGCTGATTGAGAAGCATTGCGGCGGCATCCGCGGCGGCTGGGACAATCTGAAGGCTGTTATCCCCGGCGGCTCGTCGGTGCGCATGGTGCCGGCCGAGCAGATCATCGACACGCCGATGGATTTCGACAGCCTGTCGAAGCTGCGCTCGGGCCTCGGTACCGCGGCCGTGATCGTGATGGACAAGTCGACGGACTTGATCCGGGCGATCGCGCGCATATCCTATTTCTACAAGCATGAGAGCTGCGGCCAGTGCACGCCGTGCCGCGAAGGCACCGGGTGGATGTGGCGCGTGCTGACCCGCATGGCCGAGGGCCGCGCCCACAAGCGCGAGATCGACATGCTGCTGGAGGTCACCAAGCAGATCGAGGGTCACACGATCTGCGCGCTCGGTGACGCCGCGGCCTGGCCGATCCAGGGCCTGATTACGCATTTCCGTCACGAGATCGAAGCGCGCATCGACCAGTATTCGCACAAGGCCGATGCCGACGACGTCGGCGTGCGCGATCCCGCGCACATGGTGGCGGCGGAGTAGGTGATGGCGACAGAGCCTGACAACATCGTGCTGGCGATCCTGAGAAAGATCGATCAGCGCACCGAACGGATGGCCGAGGATCTGCAGGATCTCAAAATCCGCGTCACGGCGATCGAGGAAGGTCTGGCTGGCGTCAATCGGCGGCTGGATCGTCTGGAGCTGCGTGTTGACAGGGTCGAGAGGCGCCTCGAACTGTCCGACGCGACGCATTGAGAAAGACTTGAGGCAATGACCAAGATCATCATCGATGGCAAAGAGATCGATGTGCCGCCGGAGTACACGCTGCTGCAGGCGTGCGAGGCGGCTGGCGCCGAGATTCCGCGTTTCTGCTATCATGAGCGGCTGTCGATCGCCGGCAACTGCCGGATGTGCCTGGTCGAGGTAAAGGGCGGACCCAAGCCGGTCGCGAGCTGCGCCTGGGGCGTGCGCGACTGCCGGCCGGGCCCGAAGGGCGAGCCGCCGGAGATCTCGACGCGGTCGCCGATGGTCAAGAAGGCGCGCGAAGGCGTGATGGAATTCCTTCTGATCAATCATCCGCTGGACTGCCCGATCTGCGACCAGGGTGGCGAGTGCGACCTGCAGGATCAGGCGATGGGCTATGGTGTCGACACCAGCCGCTACGCCGAGAACAAGCGCGCCGTCGAGGACAAGTATCTCGGCGCGCTGGTCAAGACCTCGATGACCCGCTGCATCCAGTGCACGCGTTGCGTCCGCTTCTCGGCCGAGGTCTGCGGCGTGCCGGAGATGGGCGCGACCGGCCGCGGCGAGGATATGGAGATCACGACCTATCTCGAGCAGGCGCTGAGCTCGGAGCTGCAGGGCAATCTGGTCGACATCTGCCCGGTCGGCGCGCTGACGTCCAAGCCCTATGCCTTCACGGCCCGTCCCTGGGAGCTTGGCAAGACGCAGTCGATCGATGTCATGGACGGCCTGGGCTCGGCGATCCGCGTCGACACCCGCGGCCGCGAGGTGATGCGCATCCTGCCGCGCGTCAACGATGCTGTGAACGAGGAGTGGATCTCCGACAAGACCCGTCACGTCGTCGACGGCCTGCGCACGCAGCGGCTGGATCGTCCCTATGTGCGTGAGGACGGCAAGCTGCGCCCGGCCACGTGGCCCGAGGCATTCAAGGCGATCGCTGCAAAACTGTCGCGCATCGACGGCAAGCGCATCGGCGCCATCGCCGGCGACCTCGCGGCGGTCGAGGAGATGTACGCGCTCAAGGATCTGCTCGCCAAGCTCGGCTCGACCAATGTGGCGGTGCAGGGCGGTGACAGCTTCGATGCCAAGCTCGGCCGCGCCTCCTATCTGTTCAATCCGACCATTGCAGGGATCGAGCAGGCCGACGCGATCCTGATCATCGGCGCCAATCCGCGCAAGGAAGCGGCCGTGCTCAACGCCCGCATCCGCAAGCGCTGGCGCTCCGGCCAGCTCAAGGTCGGTGTGGTCGGTCCCAAGGCCGATCTCACTTACGCCTATGAGCACATCGGCGCGGGCACGGATTCGCTCAGCGACGTCGCCGCCGGCAAGCATTCCTTCGCGACCGCGTTCCGCAACGCCAAGAACCCGATCGTGCTGGTCGGCGCCGGCGCTGCTGCGCGCCATGATGGCGGGGCGATCCTGGCGCTCGCCGCCAAGATCGCGATGGACGTCAACGCGGTGCGCGACGACTGGAACGGCTTTGCCGTGCTGCATGACACGGCCTCGCGCGTCGGCGCGCTCGACATCGGCTTCAACGGCACCGGGCTCACCGGCGCCCAGATGACCACCTTCGGCACCATGGACGTGATGTTCCTGCTCGGTGCCGACGAGGTCGAGGTGCCCGAGGGCGTGTTCACCGTCTATATCGGCACCCATGGCGACCGCGGCGCGCATCGCGCCGACGTCATCCTGCCGGGCGCGGCCTACACCGAGAAGTCCGGCCTCTACGTCAACACCGAGGGCCGGGTGCAGATCGCGGCGCGGGCGTCGTTCCCGCCGGGCGAGGCCCGCGAGGACTGGGCGATCATCCGCGCGCTGTCCGACGTGCTCGGCCGCAAGCTCGGCTACGACTCGATGGCGGCGCTGCGCGCCGAGATCATCAAGGCGGTGCCGCATCTTGGTCGCATCGACCAGATCGAGGCCGGCAAGATCGCCGACATCAAGACCCTGGCGGGCAAGGGCGGCAGCCTCGAAAAGGCGCCGTTCAAGCCTGTCGTCGACGACTTCTATCTCACCAATCCGATCGCGCGCGCCTCGGCGGTCATGGCGGAATGCTCCCGCCTGGCCTCCGGGCAGATGCTGACGGCAGCGGAGTGAGCGTGACCTGATGGCTGATTTCTTCGCAAGCTCGTTCTGGACCGGCTTCCTCTGGCCGCTGATCATCATGATCGCGCAGAGCGTGCTGCTCCTTGTCGTCCTCCTGGTCGCGATCGCCTACATTCTGCTCGCCGACCGCAAGATCTGGGCTGCGGTGCAGATCCGGCGCGGCCCCAACGTGGTCGGGCCCTTCGGCCTGTTCCAGTCGTTCGCCGACCTGCTGAAGTTCGTGCTCAAGGAGCCGATCATTCCGGCTGGCGCCAACAAGGGCGTGTTCCTGCTCGCGCCGCTGGTGTCCTGCGTGCTTGCGCTCGCGGCCTGGGCGGTGATCCCGACCAATCTCGGCTGGGCGATCGCCGACATCAATGTCGGCATCCTCTTCATCTTCGCGATCTCGTCGCTGTCGATCTACGGCATCATCATGGCCGGCTGGTCGTCGAACTCGAAGTATCCGTTCCTGGCGGCGCTCCGCTCCGCGGCACAGATGGTGTCCTACGAGGTCTCGATCGGCTTCGTGATCATCACCGTGCTGCTGTGCGCCGGCACCCTGAACCTCTCTGCCGTGGTCGAGGCGCAGCATGCGCGCGGCCTCGCCAGCCTGATCGGCCTGCCGCAGCTGACCATCCTGAACTGGTACGTTTGGCCGCTGTTCCCGATGTTCGTGGTGTTCTACGTCTCGGCGCTGGCCGAGACCAACCGCCCGCCCTTCGATCTGGTCGAGGCGGAATCGGAGCTCGTCGCCGGCTTCATGGTCGAGTACGGCTCGACGCCGTATCTCCTCTTCATGCTCGGCGAATATGTCGCGATCACCACGATGTGCGCGCTGGCGACGATCCTGTTCCTTGGCGGCTGGCTGCCGCCGATCGACGTGGCGCCGTTCAACTGGGTGCCCGGCGTCATCTGGTTCTCGCTGAAACTGTTCTTCATGTTCTTCCTGATCGCGATGGCGAAAGCGATCGTGCCGCGCTACCGCTACGACCAGTTGATGCGACTCGGTTGGAAGGTGTTCCTGCCGCTGTCGCTGGTCATGGTGGTCGTTGTCGCGGGCGTGCTGCACTTCGCCGGCATCGCGCCGAAATGAGGCTGTCATGAACATCTCCGCCACTGCACGGTCGCTGCTGCTGCAGGAGTTCGTCTCTGCGTTCTTCCTCGCGATGCGCTACTTCTTCCAGCCCAAGCCGACCCTGAACTATCCGTTCGAGAAGGGCCCGATCTCGCCGCGCTTCCGCGGCGAGCATGCGTTGCGCCGCTATCCCAATGGCGAAGAGCGCTGCATCGCCTGCAAGCTGTGTGAGGCCGTCTGCCCGGCGCAGGCGATCACCATCGAGGCTGGTCCGCGCCGCAACGACGGCACCCGCCGTACGGTGCGCTACGACATCGACATGGTGAAGTGCATCTATTGCGGCCTGTGCCAGGAAGCCTGTCCGGTGGACGCGATCGTCGAGGGCCCGAACTTCGAGTTCGCGACCGAGACCCGCGAGGAGCTGTACTATGACAAGGCCAAGCTGCTCGCGAACGGCGACCGCTGGGAGCGCGAGATCTCCAAAGCCATCGCGCTCGACGCGCCGTACCGCTGAGGCCGTCCGATGATCCTTCCTGCGCTCTTCTTTTATCTCTTCGCGGCGGTCTGCGTGGCCTCGGCCGTGATGGTGATCGTCTCGAAGAACCCCGTTCACTCGGTGCTCTATCTGATCCTCGCCTTCGTCAACGCCTCCGGCCTGTTCGTGCTGATGGGCGCGGAGTTCCTGGCGATGATCCTGATCGTCGTCTATGTCGGCGCGGTCGCGGTGCTGTTCCTGTTCGTGATCATGATGCTCGACGTGGACTTCACCGAGCTCCGCGAGGGCTTCCTGCAGTACATGCCGATCGGCCTCGTGATCGGCGGCATCTTCCTGTTCGAGCTCCTGCTGACGGTGTCGTACTGGGTCATCAACCCGTCGACGCCCAAGGCTATCACGGCGGCGATCCCGACCAACGTCACCAACACCGAGGCGCTCGGCCTCGTGCTCTATACGAAGTACGTCCATTACTTCCAGCTGTCGGGCATGATCCTGCTGGTGGCGATGATCGGCGCGATCGTGCTGACCTTGCGCCACAAGGCGAGCGTCAAGCGCCAGGACATCAACGTCCAGAACGCCCGCACGCCGGAGATGGCGATGGCCGTTCGCAAGGTCGCGGTCGGGCAGGGGCTGCAGGACACGGATGCCGCGGAGTGGGTGAAATGACCATCGGACTGGGGCACTACCTCGCGGTCGCCGCGATGCTGTTCACGCTCGGCATCCTCGGCATCTTCCTCAACCGCAAGAACATCATCGTGATCCTGATGTCGGTCGAGCTGATCCTGCTCGCCGTCAACATCAACCTGGTGGCGTTCTCGACCTTCCTCGGCGACATCGTCGGCCAGGTGTTCGCGCTGCTGGTGCTGACGGTTGCCGCGGCCGAGGCCGCGATCGGTCTTGCGGTGCTGGTGGTCTATTTCCGCAACCGCGGCTCGATCGCGGTCGAAGACGTCAATCTGATGAAGGGCTAAGGCGCATGATCCGCAAGAGTGGGGGCCGGCTCGCCGGCAAGGTCATGCGTAAGGGAACGGGCGAATGATCCAGGCCATTGTCTTTCTGCCGCTGCTGGGCGCGATCCTGGCCGGCCTGATCGCGCTGCTCGGGGCGCATGGGCGCCATCCGAGCGGCGACGAGGTCGAGCATCACGACGACCATGCGCATGGCGCCGCCGACGCGCATGCCCATGCGCATGACGACCACGCTCACGACGACCATGGCCATGGCCACGACGATCACCATGTCGCCGAGCCGCCAGCCTCCGGCACCTGGGCCGCGCAGGCGATCACCACGGCGCTGCTGTTCGTCTCGGCCGCGCTGTCCTGGGCGACCCTGGTCAGCGTCGGCTTCATGCACCACGAAGCTGGTGTGAAGGAGCTGCTGCCCTGGATCAATTCCGGCGAGTTGCAGGTGTCCTGGTCGCTGCGCGTCGATACGCTGACGGCGGTGATGCTGGTCGTGGTGACGAGCGTGTCCTCGCTCGTGCATCTCTATTCGATCGGCTACATGGACGAGGATCCGAACCGTCCGCGCTTCTTCGCCTATCTCTCGCTGTTCACCTTCGCGATGCTGATGCTGGTGACCGCGAACAACCTCGTGCAGCTGTTCTTCGGCTGGGAGGGCGTGGGTCTGGCGAGCTACCTGCTGATCGGCTTCTGGTTCCAGAAGCCCTCGGCCAATGCTGCCGCCATCAAGGCCTTCGTCGTCAACCGCGTCGGCGACTTCGGTTTCGCGCTCGGCATCTTCGCGATCTTCCTGCTGACGAAGTCCACCGACTTCGAGACCATCTTCGCCGCTGCGCCGAGCATTGCGGGCAAGACGACCATCAACTTCCTCGGCTGGCATGCCGATGCGCTGACCTTGACCTGTCTGCTGCTGTTCATGGGCGCGATGGGCAAGTCGGCGCAGTTCCTGCTGCACACCTGGCTGCCGGACGCGATGGAAGGTCCGACCCCGGTCTCGGCGCTGATCCACGCCGCAACCATGGTCACCGCCGGCGTCTTCATGGTGGCGCGCCTGTCGCCGCTGTTCGAGCTCGCGCCGAACGCGCAGGCGGTGGTGATGTTCTTTGGCGCCACCACCGCGTTCTTCGCGGCCACCGTCGGCCTCGTGCAGAACGACATCAAGCGCATCGTCGCCTACTCGACCTGCTCGCAGCTCGGCTATATGTTCGTGGCGATGGGAGCAGGGGCCTACTCGGTCGGCATGTTCCATCTGTTCACGCACGCCTTCTTCAAGGCGTTGCTGTTCTTGGGCGCCGGCTCGGTGATCTATGCGATGCACCACGAGCAGGACATCCGCAACATGGGCGGCCTGTGGCGCAAGATCCCGTACACCTTCGCGGTGATGACGGTGGGCACGCTGGCGCTGACCGGCTTCCCGGGCTTCGCCGGCTTCTTCTCCAAGGACGCGATCATCGAGGCCGCCTATGCCGCGCACAATCCGTTCGCGACCTATGCCTACTTCCTCACGATCGTCGCGGCCGGCCTGACCTCGTTCTATTCCTGGCGTCTGGTGTTCAAGACCTTCTTCGGCACCCCGCACGACCAGCATCACTACGACGCTGCGCACGAGAGCCCGATCTGGATGCTGATCCCGATCGGGGTTCTCGCGGCGGGCTCGATCCTGGCGGGCTTCCCGTTCAAGGGCCTGTTCGTCGACCCCCACGGTGTCGAGCACTTCTTCGGCGAGTCGCTGAAGATGAACCCGCACATCCTGGAGGACATGGAGCACATGCCGTTCTGGCTGGGCCAGCTGCCCTTCATCATGATGGTCGGTGGCTTCGCGGTCTCTTACTTCTTCTACATCAAGCGTCCGGACATTCCGGAGGAGCTCGCCGCGCAGCAGCCGCTGCTTTACAACTTCCTGCTCAACAAGTGGTACTTCGACGAGCTGTATGACGTGATCTTCGTTCGTCCGGCGAAGTGGCTCGGCCGCTTCCTCTGGAAGAAGGGCGACGGTTTCGTCATCGACGGGTTCGGTCCGGACGGCGTCTCCGCGCGGGTGCTCGACGTCACGCGCAACGTCGTCAAGATCCAGACCGGTTATCTCTATCACTATGCCTTTGCCATGCTGATCGGCGTCGCCGGCCTGATCACCTGGTTCATGTTCATGGGGGGCCAGCAATGACCACCTGGCCAATTCTCTCTGTCGTCACCTTCCTGCCGCTCGTCGGTGCGCTGCTGATCTATCTGGTCCGGGGCGACGACGAGGCCGCCCAGCGCAATGCGCGCTGGATCGCGCTGTGGACCACGCTGATCACCTTCGCGGTGTCGGTGATCCTGGTGCTGCGCTTCGACCCCAACCAGACCGACTTCCAGTTCGTCGAGAAGAAGAACTGGCTGGCGGCCGGCATCAGCTATCACATGGGTGTCGACGGCATCTCGCTGCCGTTCGTGATCCTCACCACCGCCCTGATGCCGTTCTGCATCGTGGCGAGCTGGAAGTCAGTCAAGAACCGCCTGCGCGAATACATGATGGCGTTCCTGATCCTGGAAACGCTGATGGTCGGCACCTTCTCGGCGCTCGACCTCGTGCTGTTCTATCTGTTCTTCGAGGGCGGCCTGATCCCGATGTTCCTGATCATCGGTGTCTGGGGCGGCCCGCGCCGGGTCTACGCGTCGTTCAAGTTCTTCCTCTACACCTTGCTCGGCTCGGTGCTGATGTTGCTCGCCATCATGGCGCTGTACTGGAACGCCGGCACGACCGACATTCCGACCCTGATGCACACGGCGGTGCCGCGGTCCTTGCAGACCTGGGCATGGCTCGCCTTCTTCGCGTCCTTCGCGGTGAAGATGCCGATGTGGCCGGTTCACACCTGGCTGCCGGACGCGCACGTCGAGGCGCCCACGGCGGGCTCGGTGATCCTGGCTGCGATCCTCTTGAAGATGGGCGGCTACGGCTTCCTGCGCTTCTCGCTGCCGATGTTCCCGCTGGCGTCGCACGACTTCGCGCCGCTGGTCTGGACGCTGTCGGCGATCGCGATCATCTACACCTCGCTGGTCGCGCTGATGCAGGAGGACATCAAGAAGCTCATTGCCTACTCGTCGGTTGCGCATATGGGCTTCGTCACGATGGGCATCTTCGCCGGCACCATGCAGGGTGTCGCCGGCGGCGTTTTCCAGATGATCTCGCACGGCATCGTCTCGGGCGCGCTGTTCCTCTGCGTCGGCGTCGTCTACGACCGCATGCACACCCGTGAGATCGCGGCCTATGGCGGCCTCGTCAACCGGATGCCGATCTACGCGCTGGTGTTCATGGTGTTCACCATGGCCAATGTCGGCCTGCCCGGCACCTCCGGCTTCGTCGGCGAGTTCATGACGTTGCTCGGCACCTTCAAGGTGTCGATCCCGACCGCGTTCTTCGCGACCTTCGGCGTCATCCTCTCGGCCGGCTACGCGTTGTGGCTCTACCGCAAGGTGGTGTTCGGCGCGCTGACCAAGCCGTCGCTCGCGAGCATCAAGGATCTCACGCTGCGAGAAGGCGTGATCCTGTTTCCGCTGGTGGCGCTGACCATCCTGTTCGGCGTCTATCCGAAGCCGATCCTGGACATGTCGGCGGCCTCGGTGCAGCAGCTCGTCACCAACTACAATACCGCCGTGACGGCCGTGAAGGCCGCCGCGCTGCTCCAATGATGAGACCTTAAGGGGTCGGGACAGAGACGATGATCGAGAATCTTGGGCCTCAGCTTTGGGTGGTGCTGCCGGAGCTGCTGCTGGCCTTGGGGGCCATGGCGCTGTTGATGCTGGGCGCGTTTCGCGGGCAGGGGACGACGGGGATCGTCACCGGCCTTGCGGTCGTGCTGCTGATCGTGGTCGGCGTCCTCGTGCTGAGGCAGCCGGCCGGGCAGGCATTCGGCGGCAGCTTCATCGCCGACAGCTATGCGCGCTTCCTGAAGGTCCTGGCGATCATCGGCTCGATCGGCACGCTGGTGATGTCGGCGGAGTTTCTCTCCAAGCCGGACCGCCGCATCTTCGAATACGCGATCCTGGTGCTGCTCTCGACCTTGGGCATGCTGGTGCTGATCTCGGCCGGCGACCTGATCGCGCTCTATCTCGGCCTCGAGCTGATGTCGCTCGCGCTCTACGTCGTCGCCGCCAGCCATCGCGACAACGTCAAGTCGACGGAAGCCGGCCTGAAGTACTTCGTGCTCGGCGCGCTGTCGTCGGGCATGCTGCTCTACGGCGCCTCGCTGGTCTATGGCTTCACCGGCACGGTGAGCTTTGCCGGGATCGCGGCGGCGACCAAGACCGGCAGCGTCGGCGTGATCTTCGGCCTCGTCTTCCTGTTCGCCGGCATGTGCTTCAAGGTTTCGGCGGTGCCGTTCCACATGTGGACGCCGGACGTCTATGAAGGTGCGCCGACCCCGGTCACCGCGTTCTTCGCCTCCGCGCCGAAGGTCGCGGCGATCGCCGTGTTCGCCCGCGTCGCGCTGACGGCATTCCCGGGCATCACCTTCCAGTGGCAGCAGATCATCGTGTTCGTGTCGATCGCCTCGATGGCGCTCGGCTCGTTCGCCGCGATCGGCCAGACCAACATCAAGCGCCTGATGGCCTATTCGTCGATCGGCCACATGGGCTTCGCGCTGGTCGGCCTCGCCGCCGGCACGGTCGAAGGCGCACAGGGCGTGCTGACCTACATCGCGATCTACGTGGCGATGACGCTCGGCTCCTTCGCGGTGATCATGGCGATCAAGCGCAACGGCCAGTCGTTCGAAAAGATCAGCGATTTCGCCGGTCTCTCGCGCACCAATCCGCTGCTCGCCTTCTTCTTCGCGATGCTGCTGTTCTCGCTGGCCGGCGTCCCGCCGCTCGCGGGCTTCTTCGCCAAATGGTACGTCTTCGTCGCGGCGATCAAGGGCGGGCTGTTCACCCTGTCCGTGATCGGCGTGCTCACCAGCGTGGTCGGCGCCTACTACTACCTGCTGATCGTCAAGACGATGTATTTCGACGAGCCGCTGCCGAGCGTCGATCCGGTCCGCATCGAGCTGCGCACCGTGCTTGCGATCTCCGGCGTCTTCAACATCCTGTTCTTCGCCTATCCCGGCCCGCTGGTCAGCGCCGCCGCGGCCGCGGCGAAGTCGCTGTTCTAGATGACGTTTACGCTCGGAGCCCGTGCCGCTGCCAGCGGTTACGGGCTCGTCGTCTTCGACCAGGCCGGCTCGACCAATATCGAGGCCCTCTCCGTTGCGCGGCAGGGCGCCAAGCCGAGTTGGTTCGTCACGACGGAACAGACGGCCGGGCGAGGTCGGCGCCAGCGGCCATGGATTGCGCCGCGCGGCAATCTGGCGTCCTCCGTCCTCGAACTGCTGAACGTCGCGCCCGCCGTTGCGGCCACGCTCGGCTTTGCCGCCTGCCTGGCGATCTCGAGCGCCCTGCGGCAGGTCAGCCGGGAGGCCGTGCTGCGCTCCGGCGGCAGTTCGAACCTCGATTTCTCCGTGAAATGGCCCAATGACGTGCTCGCTGGCGGCCGCAAGATCGTCGGCATGCTGCTCGAAGCGGAGCAGGTAGCCGGCGGCCTGGCCGTCGTGGCCGGCATCGGAACCAACGTGGTGGCCGCACCAACCGATACCCCGACACCGGCGGTCTCGCTGCGGGACCTCGGCGTCGAGGTTAGCGCCGAGGATCTGTTCACCGCTCTGTCCGATTGCTGGGTCGAATATTTCGGCATCTGGAACGCCGGGCGTGGCTTCGGCGATATCCGAAAGCTGTGGCTGGAGCGGGCGGCAGGCCTCGGCCAGCCCGTCGCCATCAGGTCCGGGCATGCTATCATCGAGGGGATTTTCGACACGATCGATGAACAGGGTTGTATGCTGGTGCGGACCGCGGAGGGACGATTGGAGCCGATCACGGCCGGTGATGTTCATTTCGGCTCGGTCGCATCCAAAGGAGCGGTCTAGATGGCGCGTCCCGACGAACTGACATTTGCGCCGCTCGGCGGCGTGGGCGAGATCGGCATGAACCTGTCGATCTACGGCCTCGGCAATCGCCACCAGCGCTCCTGGCTCGCGATCGATCTCGGCGTCTCCTTCGGCGACGAGGAGCATCTGCCGGGCATCGACCTGATCATGCCCGATGTGAGCTTCCTGGAGAAGGAGGGCAAGAACCTCGTCGGCTTGGTGCTGACGCACGCCCATGAGGACCATTTCGGCGCGATCATCGATCTCTGGCCGCGGCTGAAATGCCCGATCTACGCGACCAAGTTCAGCGCCGCGCTGTTCGAGGCGAAGTGCGAGGCCGAGCGGCTGCCGGCCAAGATCCCCGTCAAGGTGATCCCGTCAGGCGGCCGCGTTGATATCGGCCCCTTCAACGTCGAGTTCATTCCGGTCGCGCATTCGATTCCGGAATCGCACGCGCTGGCGATCCATACCGAGGTCGGCACCGTCCTGCACACCGGCGACTGGAAGATCGATCCGACGCCTGTGCTGGGCGCGCCGACGGACGAGAAGCGGCTGCGCGAGCTCGGCGATGCCGGGCTGCTCGCGCTGATCGGCGACTCCACCAATGCCGTGCGCGAAGGGCGCTCGCCGTCCGAGGCGGAGGTCGCCAAGACGATCGCCAAGCTGGTCAAGGAAGCCAAAGGCCGCGTCGCCGTCACCACCTTCGCCTCCAACGTCGCGCGCATTCGCGCCGTCGCTGATGCCGCGCGCGAGGCCGAGCGCGAGGTCGTCATCGTCGGCCGCGCGATGGAGCGCGTCGTCCAGGTCGCGCGCGAGACCGGCTATCTCGACGGCGTGCAGAATTTCCGCGGCATGGATCTGTACGGTCACTTTCCGCCGGACAAGGTGCTGGCGTTGTGCACCGGCAGCCAGGGCGAGGCGCGCGCGGCGCTGGCGCGCATCGCGAACGACGATCATCCGCTGGTCACCCTGAACAAGGGCGATACCGTGATCTTTTCCTCGCGCACCATCCCCGGCAATGAGAAGGCCGTGGGCGCTGTCATCAACGGGCTGGTGCAGCAGGGCATCGAGATCATCACCGACCGCGACCATCTGGTGCACGTGTCAGGCCATCCGCGCCGCGACGAGCTGCGCGACATGATCGCCTGGACGCGGCCGCAGCTTTTGATCCCCGTCCATGGCGAGGCGCTGCACCTGCACGAGCACGCGCGTCTCGCGCGCGCCTGCGGCGTGCCCAAGGTGATCACCTGCCGCAATGGCGATCTCGTGAAGCTCGGCCCCGGCGACCCCGGCATCATCGATGAGCTGCCGTCGGGGCGGCTCTACAAGGACGGCACCATCCTCGAGGATTCGAAGTCGCGCGCCGTCGTCGAGCGCCGCAAGATGAGCTTCGCCGGCTGCATCTTTGTGGCGCTGGCCGTCACCGAGAAGGGCGAGCTGGTCGACGATCCCGAGGTCGACATGGTCGGCATCCCCGAGAAGACGACGGCCGGCGAGCCGATGGACGACATCGTGTTTGATGCCGTGGTCTCGACCTTCGAAGGCCTGCCCCGGGCGCGCCGGCGTGACCCGGATGCGGCAGCCGAGTCGGTGCGGCGTGCGGTTCGCTCGGCTGTGAACGAGCAGTGGGGCAAGAAGCCGATCTGTCTGGTGCACGTCTTGGAAGTGTGAGTGCTGGAAGTGTAGCTGCTGGACGTCTGACGCGCGCCGATCGAACGACAAACAAGAAGTGGAGGATGCAATGCTGGGCCGGCTGAACCACGTGGCGATCGCGGTCAAGGACGCGGAAAAGGCGGCGAAGATCTATGGCGCGGCATTCGGCGCGGAGATCTCGGCGCCGCTGCCGCTGCCGGATCACGGCGTCATCACCGTGTTTGTGACCTTGCCCAACACCAAGATCGAGTTCATCCAGCCGCTCGGCGAGGCCTCGCCGATCGCGAAGTTTCTGGAGCGCAATGCCGATGGCGGCATCCACCATGTCTGCTACGAGGTGCCCGACATCATCGCCTCGCGCGACACGTTGATCAAGGAAGGCGCCCGCGTGCTCGGCGACGGGCTGCCGCGCATCGGCGCCCACGGCAAGCCGGTGCTGTTCCTGCATCCGAAGGATTTCTCCGGCGCGCTCGTCGAGATCGAGCAGGCCTGAGGCTCGGCACGATCATGGTCTATACGATCTCAACCTGGCTCGCGATCTACTTCGTGTTGTGGTGGGTCACGCTGTTCGTCACCTTGCCGTTCGGCGTGCGCAGCCAGCACGAGACCGGCGGTGCCTTGCCGGGCACTGATCCCGGCGCACCGACGATCAGCCTGATGGGCCGCCGCCTGATCTGGACGACATTTCTGTCGGCCGTGATCTTCGGCCTCGCGCTGGCAGCCTATCAGGCTGGCTATCTCAGCATCGAGCGGCTGTCCAAGCTGATGGGGCTGCCGTTCTAAAGCATGATCCGGAAAAGTGCGCAGCGGTTTTCCGAAAAGATCATGCGCAAACAATAACCTACAGCGCGATGACGATTCATCCTGATCTCATCGCGATTTAGCCTGCTTGCGTCGCACAACATCTCGACAAAGCCGATGCGCGGACGCGCGTCGGCTTTTTTGCTATAGGAGGTGACAACAAGATCGACAGGGAGGTCGCGCGTGACGACATCGGCCGCAGCCGGGCAGGGGACGCCGCCGGGCTATCGCATTCTCAATGAAACGGATCTTCGCAGCACGCTCGCGGCGACGCCGGCGGTCGCGGCGCAACTGGGCGGACCGGCCGAGTGTTGGGAGATCACCGAGGTCGGCGACGGCAATCTCAATCTCGTCTTCATCGTCAAGGGATCGACCGGCGGTCTCGCGGTAAAGCAGGCGCTGCCTTATGTGCGCCTGGTCGGCGAGAGCTGGCCGCTGCCGCTGTCACGCGCCCATTATGAGCATCTGGCGCTGACCCATCAGAACCGCCTCGCGCCCGGCCTGGTGCCGGCGATCGTGCACCATGATCCGGCGCTGGCGCTGACCGCCATGGAGCTGCTCGAGCCGCATATCATCATGCGCAAGGGCCTGGTCGCCGGCACGATCTATCCGGGCTTCGTCGAGAACATCACGACCTTCATGGCGCGGACGCTGTTCTTCTCATCCGACCTCGCGCTGTCGGCCGCTGCGAAGAAGGAGGCGATCGCAAGCTTTGCCGGCAATCATGCGCTGTGCAAGATCACCGAGGACCTGATCTTCACCGATCCCTATCGCATCGCCGAGCAGAACCGCTGGACCGCGCCATGGCTCGACGCGACCGCAGCCGACATCCGCGCCGATCTCGATTTGCATGTCGCGGTCTCCCGGCTGAAGCTCAAATTCCTGTCGAGCGCCGAGGCGCTGATCCATGGCGACCTGCACACCGGATCGATCATGGTGACGGAGACCGAAACCAAGGTGATCGATCCCGAATTCGCCTTCTACGGTCCGATGGGCTTCGACGTCGGCGCCGTCCTGGCCAATCTGCTGATGGCCTATTTCGCTTCCGCCGGGCATGAGCGGTCGCAAGGCGACCGGGAGGCGTTCGAGAGCTGGGTGCTCGGCACCGTCGATCAGGTGTGGAGCGGATTCGCGCACAAGTTCCTGACGCTGTGGCGCAGCGATGCGACCGGCGATGCCTATCCGCTGTCGCTGTTTCCCGGCGAGGCGGGCGCCGCGCGGCTGGAAGCGGAACGTCAGGCCTATATGGCGAGGCTGTTCCAGGACGCCGTCGGCTTCACGGCGGCGAAGATCATCCGCCGCATCCTTGGCCTCGCGCACAACATCGATTTCGAGTTGATCGAAGACACAAGGCGGCGCGCGACCTGCGAGGCGCGGGCGCTACGCCTGGCGCGCACGCTGATGGTCGAGACGGCGTCGTTCACAACCATCGCCGCGGTGACCAAGGCCGCCCGCGAGCTGCGGCATTGGCAGCCGCAGTTTTGAACGGTCCTTGTTAGTCCAGAGAGAGTACGGCTCCCTCGGCCCTGACGTCCCGGACGCCGCGCTCGCTCGAGCCATGAGCGACAGGGGGCCGCCCATCCCGCCCAGGGATCAGCGGCCTCTGCCTTTCGGCGAGGGGCGGAATCAAATACCGTTCGGCCGATCTGCAATTTCAGGTGGCGCAATGGCTGGCCGCAAGGATCAGAAGGCTCAGGATCGAAACACGGCCGGCCAGGCGCCGGGCGGCGATCTGGCCCAACTGCACGAGACCGCGGTCCAGCACATGCGCGCAGGCCGGACGCTCGATGCGCAGCTCTGTTGCCAGCAGCTGCTGGCGCAGGATCCCGGTCATGCCGACACGCTGCATCTGATGGGGGTGTTGTGCCTTCAGAGCCAGCAGCTCGACCATGCCGTGGAGTGGCTCGCCAACGCGCTCAGGCGCGAGCCCAAGCCGCTCTATCTCACCACGCTCGGCACGGTGCTGCTGCAGCAGGGGCGCGGCGCAGAGGCGCTCAAGGCCTTCGAGAAAGCCGTCGAGCTCGAGGCCGGCAACGCTGAGCGATGGCACAATCTGGGTCTGGTGCTCGCCCAGCTCGGGCGCAACGACGACGCCATTCTCAGCTTCCAGCATGCGCTCAAGCTCAATCCCGGCTATTTGGACGCTGCACAGAACGCCGCGATCCTCTCGCATCAGGCCGCACGTTTCGAGGATGCGCTCGTCCATCTCGATCTGTGCATCAGCCTGCAACCCGGCAACACGCGGACACTGAGCCTGCGCGCGACGGCACAGATGAATCTCGCGCGCTATTCGGAGGCCCTCCGCGACCTCGAAACGCTTCGTTTGCTCGATCCGACCAATGCCGATGTCTGCAATCAGATGGGAAATTGCCTGTCGGCGCTTGGCCGCCATGGCGACGCCTTGCTCGCTTACGACATGGCATTCGCCCTCGGCGACAAGCATGCGCTGAAGAACAAGGCGATCGCGCTCGAGCAGCTCGGCCGCTACGACGAGGCGCTGGCCGGCTATCGCCGCGCGGTTGCCGATGACCCCAATGATGCCGGTGCCGCCTGGAATCTCGCGCTCCTTCATCTGCTGACCGGCAATTTCGAAGCGGGCTGGGCGGGGCGAGAGGCGGCGCGGTGGCGAATTCCTGTCCTCGTCGATGGCTATCCCAAGCTGTCGGGCCCGCTCTGGCAAGGTGCCGAGCCGATCGACGGCAAGACCGTCCTGGTCTGCCCGGATGAAGGCCTCGGCGATGTCATCCAGTTCGCCCGCTACGTCCCGATGCTGGCGGCACGCGGCGCGCGGGTGATCCTGCTGGTCCAGGACGAATTGCAGCCGCTGCTGTCGCGGCTCCCCGGCGTCGCGCAGTGCATTCCGAAATCGGCTGCGATGGTGCCGCCTTATGACTTTCATTGCCCCCTGACCAGCCTGCCGCTGGTGTTCCAGACCCGCCTTGACTCCATCCCCGCCGAAACCGCCTATCTTCCGGCGCCGCCGCCGGATCGCGTCGCGGCGTGGGACCAGCGCCTGGGGCCGCATGATCGCTTGCGGGTCGGGCTCGTCTGGTCGGGCAATCCCCGGCACCCGCGCGACCGCGCGCGCTCGATGCCGTTCCGGACGATCGCCGGCCTGCTCGATGCAGATGCGACCTTCATCAGCCTGCAGAAGGACCCGCGCGCCGAGGATCGGCCGGCGCTGCGCGAGCGCGCGGAGGTGATCGACCTGACGGCTGATCTCACCGACTTCGTCGAGACGGCGGCGCTCGTCTCGAGCCTCGATCTCGTCATCACCGTCGACACCAGCGTCGCGCATCTCGCGGCCGCGCTCGGGCGTCCGATCTGGATCCTGTTGCCCTATGTGCCGGACTATCGCTGGCTGCTCGACCGTGACGACAGCCCATGGTATTCGACCATGCGCCTGTTCCGGCAGGACGAGCGCCGTGACTACGCCGCGGTCATCGGGCGGGTCCGCGCCGCGCTGCAGGACGCGATCAGCCTTCGGAAGGAGCCCGGCTGAGCTGCGCACCGTCCCGCCTTGGCGCCCGGATTGCTGACCGCGGTTGGCGGTGTATAAGTCGGCCCCCGTCTGCGGCTGCCGTAGGCGCCCCTCCGATGGCAGGCCATGCTTCCAACCGACAGCACGACATCCGACGAGGCCGTCGCGCCGCAGGCTCCGCGCCGCGGCGCGGTCGCGTTCATTTTCGTCACCATCCTGCTCGACATGCTCGCGCTCGGCCTGATCATGCCGATCCTGCCGAAGCTGATCGAGAGCTTCGTCGGCAACGACACCGCGCAGGCGGCGCGCATCTTCGGCCTGTTCGGCACCGCCTGGGCGCTGATGCAGTTCGTGTTCTCGCCGGTGCTCGGCAGCCTGTCGGACCGGTTTGGGCGGCGCCCGGTGATCCTGCTGTCGAATTTCGGCCTCGCCGCGGACTACGTGCTGATGGCGCTGGCGCCGTCGCTCGCCTGGCTGTTCGTCGGCCGGCTGATCTCCGGCGTCACCTCGGCCAGCATCTCGACAGCGTTTGCCTACATCGCCGACCTGACGCCGCCGGAGCGGCGCGCCGCGATCTTCGGACGGATCGGGGCCGCATTCGGCGCCGGCTTCGTGCTCGGTCCTGCGACCGGCGGTCTCCTCGGCGACATCGATCCGCGGCTGCCGTTCTGGGCGGCCGCGGGCTTGAGCTTCGCCAATGCGCTTTACGGCCTCCTTGTGCTGCCGGAATCCTTGCCATCAGAGCGTCGCAGCCCGTTCCGCTGGCGGTCGGCGAATCCGCTGGGCGCGCTGCGCTTGTTGCGTTCGGACCGGACGCTCGCGGGGCTGTCGCTCGTCAACTTCATCACCCAGCTCGCCCATGTCGTGCTGCCCTCGACCTTCGTGCTGTACGCGACCTATCGTTATGGCTGGGACACCCGCACGGTCGGCCTGACGCTCGCGATCGTCGGCGTCTGCGCGATGGTGGTGCAGGGCGGCGCGGTTGGCTTCATCGTACGCTCGCTCGGCGAGCGCGGTGCACTGATGCTGGGGCTCTGTTCGGGCACGCTGGGCTTCCTGATCTTCGGCCTCGCCCCGACCGGTCCGTTGAGCTGGACGGGCATTCCGGCGATGGCGCTGTGGGGCGTGTCGGGGGCGGCGATCCAGGCGCTGATGACGCGGCTGGTGCCGCCGGACCGGCAGGGCCAGCTGCAGGGCGCGACGTCGAGCGTGCAGAGCATGGCTCAGCTCGCGGGGCCCTTCCTGTTCACGCTGACCTTCGCCTATTTCATCGGCGCGACGGCGCCGCTGCATCTGCCCGGCGCGCCGTTCCTGCTGGTCTCGGCGCTGCTGATCATGGCGCTGGTGATTGCGGTGCGGACGCTGCGTGCGGGCAAAGAAAAACCCTCATCCTGAACGGATGAGGGTCTCCCTTGGAGGTCGAGACGGCGCGGCGCGCGCCTCGTCTGAGATTGAAGCTGTTACTTCTTCACCAGCGGACACTCGCTGGCCTCGAGCGGCTTGGCGGCATCCTCGGCCGGGATGGTCGCGATCAGCTTGTAGTAGTCCCAGGGATATTTGGACTCGTCCGGCTTCTTGACCTCGAACAGATAGGCCGGGATCAGGCGGCGGCCGTCGGCGCGCAGCGGGCCCTTGCCGAACAGCGGATCGTCGGTCGGGATCTCCTTCATCTTGGCCACGACCTTGGCGCCGTCATGCGGATTGCCGCCGAGCGCTTCCAGCGCCTTCAGGTAATGCAGCGTGCCGGCGTAGTTGCCCGCCACGGTCATCGAGGGCATCGTGCCCTTCGGCGACAGCTTCTGGAACCGCTTCGACCATTCGCGGGTCTTGTCGTTGAGATCCCAATAGAACGATTCCGTGAAGGTCAGGCCCTGCGCGACCTTCAGTCCGAGCGCATGCACGTCGTTGACGAACAACAAGAGCGCGGCGAGCTTCTGGCCGCCCTGGACGATGCCGAACTCGGAGGCCTGCTTGATCGCGTTGGTGGTGTCGCCGCCGGCATTGGCAAGGCCGATGACCTTGGATTTCGACGACTGCGCCTGCAGCAGGAAGGACGAGAAGTCGGCGGTGTTGAGCGGATGCTTCACCGAGCCCAGCACCTTGCCGCCATTGGCGGTGACCACGGCCGAGGTGTCGCGCTCCAGCGCCTGGCCGAACGCGTAGTCGGCGGTCAGGAAGAACCAGCTGTCGCCGCCCGCCTTGGTCAGCGCCTTGCCGGTGCCGTTGGCGAGCATGTAGGTGTCGTAAGTGAAGGAGATGGTGTTGGCGTTGCAAGCCTTGCCGGTCAGGTCGGCGGTGGCGGCGCCGGAGTTGAGCAGGATGGAGTTCTTCTCCTTGACCAGGTTGGAGACGGCCAGCGCCACGCCGGAGTTCGGCGTGTCCATGATCACGTCGACCTTCTGAGTGTCGATCCACTGCCGGCCGATATTGACGCCGATGTCGGGCTTGTTCTGGTGATCGCCGCTGATGACCTCGATGGTCCAGCCCTTCGCCTTCATGCCGGAATCTTCGACCGCCATGTTGATCGCAGCCACCGAATTCGGGCCGCCGATGTCGGCATAGAGGCTCGACATGTCGTTGAGCACGCCGATCTTGACGACCTTGTCGTCGGCAAAGGCGGAGCCGGCAAAGCTGAGCGTGGTGGCTGCAAGCAGCGCGGCCATCCGCCGCGCATGAGACGTCGTCATCAAAGTCCTCCCTGGTATCGTGTCGCGGCGGGGCATCTTGGGCGCCCCTTGGCCGTCTGCCATCCTGATTAGCCGGTCTTGTGAGTTGCGGCAATGCGCCAAAAGGGGGGAGGGGAGCCCAAGCTTTGGGCTGATGGCGCGAGCGTTAACGCAGCGCGTCCGAGGTCAGCCGGAATTTCTGGATGCGCTTTCCGGTGTCGACCTCGGCGGTATAAACGTTGCCCTGCTTGTCCACGGCCATGGCATGGACCCAGTGGAATTGGCCGGCATTGCGGCCATTGTGGCCGAAGCTCCCGACCACCTGGCCGTCGGCGCGGCGGATGATCCGGATCTCATTGTTCTCGCCGTCGGCGGACAACAAATAAGTCTGCTTCGGATCGGGCCAGATCGCGATGTCCCACACCGCGCCATTGCCGAGCGTATTCTTCTCGAAGAACCATTCGGTGACGAACGTGCCGTCCTTCTTGAACACCTGGATGCGGTCGTTGATGCGGTCGCAGACATAGACGAGGCCGTCGTCGGCGATCTTCACGCAATGCACGGGATTGCCGAACTGCTGCGACACCGGCGCCTTCGGATCATAGGCCGCCTGCTTGGCATCGTCAGGCACATGGCCATAGGCGCCCCAATGACGCTTGTAGGCCAGCGTCGTCGCATCGAACACGATGACGCGGCGGTTGCCATAGCCGTCGGCGACGTAGATCTCGTTCGCGTCCTTGTCGATCGCGGTCTCCGCCGGCTTGCCGAGCTGCGTGGTGTCGTTGGAGCCCTTGCTCGGCGCGATCGATCCGATCTGCGCGACGAACTTGCCGTCGAGGGTGAATTTCAGGATGGCGTTATCATTGTCGGCATTGCCGCCGATCCAGACGAAGCCGCGCTCATCGACCTCGATGCCATGCTCGCGCCCGACCCATTCGTAGCCCGGGCCCGGGCCGCCCCAGGCGCGCAGCAGATTGCCTTCCGTGTCGAACTCCAGCACCGGCGGCGCCGGGATGCAGCATTTCGAGCGCGGCGGAGTGAGGGCGGCACCCTTCTCGTCGTCGGTCAGCGAGCGCGGGCGATGGATGACCCAAACGTGGCCTTGGGCATCGACGGTGATGCCGCCGACCTGGCCGAGGATCCAGTTGTTGGGCAGCTGCTTCGGCCAGGACGGCTCGACGGCGAAGGCCGGGATGTCGGCGGCGCTGACCATGCGCGGCAGCAGGAGGGCGATGGCAGCGATCGCGAACAAGAGGGCTGCCTGGGCGCGACCAGTCGCGCGTCCGCGTTGTGCTCGCGTCATGGCATCCTCCCGATCGCCTGCTGCGGTCAATCCGCTTGGTTGGATGCAGTCAATCGCGGGCGGGGAGGGGTGTCAATCGCAGCTGACGCGATCCGCTCAGACCGCCGTCGGCTCGGCGGGGGCTGTAGCCGGTGGCGGCGCCGCTGCGGACGGCCGGAGAAAGCGCGTCAGCATGAGCCGCAGATGCTCGCTGCTACGCTTGAGGTCGACGCAGGGATTGCGGATCGGCAGCGCGCGTGCGCCATCGACGATGACCAACAGGATGTTCGCGGTCGCTTCGGGATCGAGGCCGGCATCGACCTCGCCGCGGCGCTGCGCCTTGATGAGGAAGTCGACCAGCAGGGCCCGCATCGCGCGACCCTGCGCGTGGACGATGGGGGCGAAGCCGGGATTGCGGCAGGCCTCCGCCAGCGCCTCGGTGCTGAGGACCTGGGCCTGCGGCTGGTGGATGCTGGTGCTCTCGAGCTCCTGCACCAGCGCCTCGATCACATCCGGCGCCGCGAGGATCGCCTCGAGCCGGCCGGCGGCATGGCTGAGGTTGCGCTCGACCAGCGCCTGGATCATCGCCTCCTTGCTGCGGAAGTAGTGATAGAGGTGGCCGGGGCTGATCTTGGCTTCGGCGCAGATGTCGGTGGTGCTGGCGCCGTGAAAGCCGTCTTTGACGAAGCACGCCAGCGCCGCCTGGAGAATCTCCAGCCGCTTCTGCTCGTGCTTGACCGGATCGACCTTCCTCATCGCGCCAGATCTCGTCTGCCCAAATCTCGCCTCATTCTAGAAGGTGAGCCAACTGATTGTAATATAAAATAATATTTTACGCCGCTCTCATCTAGAGAATTTGATCTAGTTTACATGGACAGGCCTCAAAGCCCGTGAGATAAGCTAGAGTGAGTTATCTATCAATGAGTCTCCGCGGTATGGTGCCTTTTGCTCCGCTCCAGTGGACAGCGCTGGCTTCGCTGGCCATCAGCACCGCCGGCTGCGCCACCGCGCCGCTGGAGCGCGCCGGCTCGCTGAGGAGCTACGACCGTCTCGCCGACGCCAACGGCCTGGTGACGCGCGCTCAGATCAAGGCCAACAAAAAGGAGCTGCTCGAGGCCAAGACGGTCCGGGTCGAGCCGACCGCCTTTTCGCCTCGTGCCGACGTCGCCTTCGACGAGACGGAGCGCAAGCTGGTGGCCAACGCCATCAGCCGCGAAATGTGCCTGCGGTTGAGCGAGCGCTTCCAAGTGGTAGCGCCGGGCGAGGAGGCCGACCTGATCATCAAGGCGACCGTCACCCATGCGACGGCGACCAATGCGACCGCCTCAGCGGCCTCGCAGGCCGCCTCGATCGCCAAGACCGTGGCCCTGCCGGGCGTTCCCGTGCCGGTGCCGCGGCTGCCGGTCGGGCTCGGCACGTTGTCGGTCGAGGCGGAGGCCCGCGACTTCGCCGGCTTCCAGAAGGCCGCGATGGTGTGGGCGCGCGCCGCCAACTCGGTGTCCACGGCCCGGATGGCCAATGACGGCGATGCCTACGACCTCGCTTCGGAGTTCGGTGCCGATTTTGCCAAGCTTGTGTCGACCGGCGAGTCGCCGTTTTCAGGCGTCGCCTCGTTCGCCTCGCTGCCGTCCGTTTCCAGCGTGCCGGCCAAGCTCGGCGGCGCCCCTAAATATGCCGCATGTGAGCAGTTTGGTCGCTTCCCGGGCCTGAAGGGATTCGTCGGCGCCGGCCTCGGCCTGCCGCCGGGCTGGACTGACAAGGGCGCCGAGGAGGCCAAGGGGCAGCCTAAGCCTGTGGCCCCGCAATCGGCGCCGGAGGTCGCGAGCATGGAGCTGCAGCCGTCGCGATGATGCCCGCCGCCAGCTTCCGGACCGTTGCCCTGCGTGTCGCAATCGTGCTCGCCGCGTCGTTGCAGCTTGCCGCCTGCGCGGCGATCATGCCGCGTAATGCGCCGTCCGAGCTGGCAGCGCTCAGCGCCGAGCCGGTCGGCTTTCGCGACGTGCGCTATTGGGGCGACGAGCCGTCGCCGCGCATGACGGAAGCATCGATGCAGCGCGCATCGGCCGAAATGGCCGTGTCGCGCCCGCTGAACTTCCTGGCGATCTCCGGCGGCGCGGAGAACGGCGCGTTCGGCGCCGGTCTCTTGGCCGGCTGGGGCGAGGCCGGCAATCGGCCGAGCTTCGACATGGTGACGGGCGTCAGCTCCGGCGCGCTGATCGCGCCGTTCGTCTTCCTGGGCCGCGCCCATGATGAGCGGCTGCGCGAGATCTTCACCGCCTATGAGCGCAAGGACATCTTCACGGTCAACATTCCCGGCCTGCTGCAGGGCTCGGCGCTGGCCGACAACACGCCGCTGTCGCGCCTGATCGAGAAATATGTCGACCGCGACTTCCTGCGCGACGTCGCCCGCGAGAGCGCGAGGGGCAGGGTGCTGCTGGTCGGCACCACCAATCTCGATGCGCAGCGTCCGGTGCTGTGGGACATGGGCCGCATCGCCGCCGCCGACACGCCCGAGGCAATCGATCTCTTCCGGCAGGTGCTGCTGGCCTCCGCCACCGTGCCCGGCGCCTTCGCGCCCGTGCGCATCAAGGTGCGGATCGGCGACAAGGATTTCGACGAGCTGCATGTCGATGGCGGCGTGACCCGGCAGGTGTTCATCGGTCCGTCGGTGCTGCGCCTCGTCTCCGGCCGCGGCCCGCGCAGGAGCGTGAGCGGCGCGCATCTCTACGTCATCCGCAACGCCCGCATCGATCCGCAATTCGAGAGCGTCGGCGCCGACGTGCTCTCGGTGACGCAGCGCTCGCTGGCGACGCTGGTCAAGAACCAGGGCATCGGCGACATCTACCGCATCTACTCGGTGGCGAAATTCAATGGCATCGACTTCAACCTCGCCAGCGTGCCGGCCGATTTCCAGGCCAAGGCCGATGGCCCGTTCGACCGCAGCTACATGACCGCTCTGTTCGATCGCGGCTTTGACATGGGACGGCGCGGCTATCCCTGGGTGAAGGCCCTGCCGGGCCTGCAGTCCAACGAGCATGGCATCACGGCGCAGATCCCTGCGCGCACCATGGCGGCGGCGGTGCGATGACCTCATCACTGTCGACGTGTCGTTCCGGCGTAAGAGCCTCGGTGCGCGCGGCGCTGGCCTGCGGGACCTTGCTGATGATGCTGCCGCTCGGCGGCTGCGCCACCTCGAGCACGCCTGCGCCGGAGACGGACGGGCAGTTTCACAACACCTACAACTATCTGCCCGTCAACGACGTGCCGCACGACGATCAGCGGCCGGTGCTGTCGGTGGAGCAGCAGGAGAAGCTGCGCAAGGAGCTGATGACCGTCCGCGATCGCCAATTGCCGCCAGCCGTGAAGGGAACGCCAGCGAAGCCTGCACAGAGTCCTGCTCCGAAGTAGGTCGCGGTGCCGATCAGCCACGACGTCTGTCAGTTACAAACGTGTTGATGGCGCATGCATGAGGCGGGAAGTACCGACCACGTCCTCCGCCGTCGTCCCGGCGAACGCCGGGACCCATACCGCGTGATGTGTGTGATGATAGACAATCTGCATTGCGATCATCCGCCACAACGACCGCCGGTGGTTATGGGTCCCGGCGTTCGCCGGGACGACGGCGGTAGGTGTCGCTAGTAGCTGGGCGGGCAACACCTTCGTCCTCAGCATCGCCTGACCAGCATCCACCAGGATCAGACCAATTGACCGAGCCCACCCCGCCGATACTCTCGAAGCGCACCAATCCCGCCAAGGTCCGCAAGGCAGCGCGGCATCCGAAGCGGCCAGGCGTCGGCTGCAAGGCCGAGCCGGGTCGCTTCGTGCCGGTGGTCGACCGCAACAGATGCGAGGCCAAGGGCGATTGCGTCGAGGTCTGCCCCTTCGACGTGTTCGACGTCGTGCCGATCAGCGAGGATGATTTTCGCGCGCTGTCCTTCCTCGGCCGGATGCGCGTCCGCTTCCACGGCATGAAGACGGCCGCCACGCCGAACAGCGACCGCTGCCTCGCCTGCGGCCTGTGCGTCGTGGCCTGTCCGGAGCGCGCCATCGCTCTCGTGGAGGTCGCGGCAGGCAGCGGGAGAGTGAGGTAGCACGTCACCTGACGTGGCCGGCGTCCGTCGCTCTCACGCCGGCGGCTGAAAGCTCTTCAGCGTGCGGGTCTTGTAGTCGTAGAACTTGCCGGTCTCGGTCCAGGACGGCAGGCACATCGGCAGGATAAACTCGGCGGCCTGCTCGGGCGTCTCCAGCGTCATCGGGTCTTCGCCAGGGAACACCGTGGCGCGCATGCGGGTGCGGATCGGGCCGGGGCTGAACAGATTGACGCGGAGCGGCGTGCGCTCGGTCTCGTGCGCCCAGACCCGCGCCAGCGTCTCCAGCGCGGCCTTGGTCGCGGCGTAGGGGCCGAGATAGGCCTGCGCCTTGTGGGCGGCGCCTGACGTGACGAACACGGCACGGCCGGCGTCGGAGGCCTTCAGCAGCGGCTCCATGCAGCGGATCAGCTGGAAGTTGGCGGTGAGGTTGACGGCGACGACGTCGTTCCACGGCTTCAGGTCGATATGGCCGAGCGGCGAGGACGGGCCGGGCACCGCGGCATTGCCGACGAGGATGTCGAGCTTGCCATGGCGCTCATGCAGCGCGGCCCCGAGCCGGGCGATGCCGTCGCTGTCGGTCATGCTCAGCGGCACCAGGGTGGCGCCATTGCCGGTCTCTTTGCGGATCTCGTCGTCGAGCTCCTCCAGCCCGCCTTGGGTGCGGGCGACGGCCACGACATGTGCGCCGGCGCGGGCGAGCGCGCGCGCGGTCGCATGCCCGATGCCGCGCGAGGCGCCGGTGACGAGGGCAATCCGATTGGCGAGGGGAAGGGTGGTCATGGGCGCAAGTCTCAATCTTGGTCGTCCCGGCGAACGCCGGGACCCATACTCTGCGGCGGTTATGAGGGACTTGGCTGGTCGTGGCTAGTCCTGCCTACCGAACGACGTTCGGTGCCTGATGGGTCCCGGCTTTCGCCGGGACGACGGCCAACCTTATGCTGTCATTCCGGGCGAGGCCGCAGGCCTCGAACTATGGTGCGCAATTGCGCACCTGAGAATTTAGAGGTGAGTCGCGCAAGACAACTTCGGAATTCCGGGTTCAATGCTGCGCATCGCCCCCGGAATGACGTCGTGAGGAGAGACCGCCTCAGCTCGCCTCGGCCAGCAACGAGAGCTGGTGCTGGGTCGGCTCGACCAGCGATTGGTCGGTGAGGTTGGTCGGATAGCTGCCGGTGAAGCAGTGGTCGGCGTATTTCGGCGCGGCCGGATCGCGGGCCGGCTCACCCATCGCGCGGTACATGCCGTCGATGGACAGGAAGGCGAGCGAATCCGCGCCGATCAGCTCGCGCATTTCCTCCAGGGAATGCGTGGCCGCCAGAAGGCCGCCGCGGTCCGGCAGGTCGATGCCGTAATAGTCGGGGTAGAGGATCGGCGGCGACGCCAGGCGGAAATGCACCTCGGTGGCGCCGGCGTCGCGCATCATGCGCACGATCTTGCGCGAGGTCGTGCCGCGCACCAGCGAGTCGTCGATCAGGATGATACGCTTGCCTTCGATCGCGGCGCGGTTCGCCGAGTGCTTCATGCGCACGCCGGATTCGCGGATCGCCTGGGTCGGCTGGATGAAGGTGCGGCCGACATAGTGGTTGCGGATGATGCCGAGCTCGAACGGCACGCCGGAATACTGGCTGTAGCCGATCGCCGCCGGCACGCCGGAATCCGGCACGGGAACGACGACGTCCACCTCGGGATGGCTCTCGCGCGCGAGCTGCGCGCCGAACGCCTTGCGCACCTCGTAGACCGAGCGGCCGCCGACCACCGAGTCGGGACGGGCGAAGTAGATGTATTCGAACACGCAGGGACGCGCCGGCTTCGGCGGGAACGGCTTGTGGCTGTGCATGCCGGTCTCGTCGAAGACGACGACTTCGCCCGGCTCGATGTCGCGGATGTAGCGGGCGCCGATCATGTCGAGCGCGCAGGTCTCGGAGGCCAGGATCGGGCAGCCGTCGAGCTCGCCATAGACCAGCGGGCGGATGCCGAGGGGATCGCGGGCGCCGATCAGCTTCTTGTTGGTCAAGCAGACCAGCGAGTAGGCGCCTTCGAGCGCGCGCAGCGCCTCGATGAAGCGGTCGATAAAGTTGCTGCGGCGGGAATGCGCGACCAGATGCAGGATGACCTCGGTGTCGGTGGTCGACTGCATGATCGCGCCGGCGCGCACCAGCTCGCGACGCAGCGACAGGCCGTTGGTGAGGTTGCCGTTGTGACCGACCGCGAAGCCGCCGGCGTTGAGCTCGGCGAACAGCGGCTGCACGTTGCGCAGGATCGTTGCGCCTGTCGTCGCGTAGCGGACATGGCCGACCGCGGCGTTGCCGGGCAGGCGCTCGATCACCTCGCGCCGAGAGAAGGTGTCGCCGACCAGGCCGAGGCGGCGCTCGCTGTGGAAGCGCGTGCCATCGTAGCAGACGATGCCGGCGGCTTCCTGACCACGATGCTGGAGCGCATGCAGGCCGAGTGCGGTGATCGCCGCGGCATCGCTATGCCCATAAATGCCGAACACGCCGCACTCCTCGCGCAGCGTGTCTCCGTCCAGGTCAGGGTCTCTCGTGCAGGCTTGAGGTCCGAAGTCCAGATCCCCGTAGGCATCCGATTGGGCTTCATCGGAATAGGCTTGGCCTGAAGAGGTGTGGCCGGAAGAATCGTGGTGCTGGTCCATCGCGCCTCTCTTCTGGGCTTGGCTCACTTGGCCGCGGGTTTCTCGATCAGCTTCTTCAAGCTGTCGCGGGCAGGCTTGCTGTACCCATCGCCGCCCGCTCCGGGCGACTCGGTGTCAGTCTGGTCTTCGTCCGGCTTGTTCTTCTTGAATTTCTTTAAAATGGTGTTCTCGGGATCATCAGGCAAGAGCGACATCAGCCAATCCCCGGTTCCCTGCAGGACCACACGGGATTTTGCACCAGTAACCCAGTCCGGACGCTGCTTGTCCGGCACCAGCCAGCTGAAGAACAGGAAGGCGACCACGACGATCAGCAGGCCACGGCCCAGTCCGAACAGAAATCCGAGGGTGCGGTCGAGCGCGCCGATCCGCGAATCGAGGATCATGTCGGAGATCTTGACCGTGATGATCGAGACGATCAGCAGCGTGCCGACGAAAGTACCGGCAACGACAACGACGCTCGCGACGGTATCGTTGTTGAAGTAGGTTTTGGCGGTCGGCAGCAGCTTGGAGAATGAATAAAGCGTGACCAGGGCCGCCGCGCCCCAGGCTGCGATCGACAGCACCTCGCGCATGAAGCCGCGGACCATCGCGAGCAGCCCCGAGATCAGCATGACGCCGAGCAGGATGAGATCGAGGATCGTTACGGGCATCGGCTGCTCAGGTCCGCTTCAAGGTCAAGGTTCGCTTCGAATCGACGGAGGACGGCCTTCCCAGGTGCAGGAAAGCAGGGTTCCCCGGCAAGTCCGGTCCGTCACACGATCCCGTGCGGGCCCGGATGCGGCGTTGTATAGCGGCGAGTCACGGGAACGTCACGGTCCGGCTAGCCGTCCTGGCGGCGGAATCTCGCTGGTGTGGCATTTTTTTCGGCATGGCTCGGGGCACGGCGGCCCTGATCGCGCGATTCGCCGTCGTCTCCGCTGTTGCCGTGACGCGCGCGCGGCGTGCCGCGGGCGGCGATGTCTGCAACCAGCGATGTGAGCCCGCCGACGGTGTTGAGGTTGAGCCCGGCATCGCCGCCAGCCTCGCCGCGGGCGCGCTCCGGCAGCACCACGCGCAAAAAGCCGAGCTTGGCGGCCTCCTTCAGCCGCGCCGAGGTCTGCGCCACCGGCCGCACCGCGCCGGACAGCGAGATTTCGCCGAAATAAACCGCGTCGGGCGGCAACGGCGCGTTCACCAAGGATGACACCAGCGCGGCAGCGGCGGCGAGATCGGCCGCGGGCTCGTGGATGCGCAGCCCGCCGGCGACGTTGAGATAGACGTCATGGCCCGACAGCTTGACGCCGCAATGCGCCTCCAGCACCGCCAGCACCATCGACAGCCGGCTCGGATCCCAGCCAACGACGGCGCGGCGCGGCGTGCCGAGCGAGGTCGGTGCCACCAGGGCCTGCATTTCGACCAGCACGGGCCGCGTGCCCTCGATGCCGGCAAACACGGCGGTGCCGGGGCTGCCGAGATCGCGCTCCGACAGGAACAGCTCGGAAGGGTTGGTGACCTCGCGCAGGCCGAGCCCGGTCATTTCGAACACGCCGATCTCGTCGGTCGGGCCGAAGCGGTTCTTCACCGCGCGCAGGATGCGAAACTGCTGCGAGCCTTCGCCCTCGAACGACAGGACAGCGTCGACCATGTGCTCGACGACGCGGGGGCCGGCGATCTGGCCGTCCTTGGTGACGTGGCCGACCAGGATGATGGCGGCGCCGGACTTTTTGGCGAAGCGGATCAGCTTCTGCGCGGAGGCACGCACCTGGGTCACCGTGCCCGGCGCCGATTCGACCGTGTCGGTCCACATCGTCTGGATCGAATCGATCACGATCAGTCGCGGCACCGTGCCTTCGGACAGGGTCGAGATGATATCCTCGACCGAGGTCTCGGCCGCCAGTTGCACCGGGGCATCCGCGAGCCCGAGCCGCTCGGCGCGTAGCCGCACCTGAGCCACGGCCTCCTCGCCCGAAATGTAGACGGCGCGATGGCCGGCCCGCGCCATCATCGCGGTGGTCTGGGTCAGCAGGGTCGACTTGCCGATGCCTGGATCGCCGCCCACCAGGAGAATGGAGCCGCGCACAAAACCGCCGCCGGTGACGCGGTCGAGCTCGGTCATGCCCGAGGACAGTCGCGGCGCGTCGATGCTCTTGCCGGTCAGCGATTCGAGCTGGAAGGTGCGGCCCTTGCGCTTGGAGCGCAGCGACACTGGCGCCGAGGTCGCGCCCGTGGTGTCTTCCTCCGCCAGCGTGTTCCACTCGCCGCAGGCCTCGCATTTGCCCTGCCAGCGCCGAATAGGCCGCGCCGCAATTCTGGCAGACGAAGGAGAGGGCGATCTTGGCCATGGGGAAGAATCGATGCGGTCAGGAGTGAATGGCGTTCCATAACATACTTAGGCCCGCGGCCAGCATGATGCCATCCATCACCAGGCGGAACACGTCCGGCTTCATGTGCAGCACGAAGCGCTTGGCCACGAAGGCGCCGGCCATCAGCGAGCCGCCGGCGATCAGGCCCTTCAGCAGGACGTCCGGCGTCAGCGCGCCGAAGCGCTGGAAGGTGATGGATTTCGAGACGTAGAGGCCGAGCGAGCTCGCGGCCTCGGTGGCGAGGAACGCGCCCTTCGACAGCCCATAGAACAGGAACAGCGGCACGCTGAGCGGCCCGGTCGAGACCACGATGCCGGTCAGAAATCCGATCACCCCACCGCCGAGCGCGAGGTGCCAGAGGTTGGCCTTGATCTCGTGCCGCGCCAGCCAATGCCGCACCGGCACCATCGCCATGAGAAAGAGCCCGATGGTGATGTCGACCGCATGTGACGGCAGGATCAAAAGCGTTCGCGCGCCGAACGCCGCAGCGGGAATGCCCGTGACCGAATAGGCCGCGCAAGCGCGCCAGTCGACCTCGCGCCACCAAGCCAGGATGCGCGACAGGTTCGCCATGACAGCCGCGACCGCCATGATCGGCACGGCCTCCTTGGGTCCGTACTCATAGGCGAGCACCGGCATCAGCATGATCGACGATCCCGTGCCGACGATGCCGGACAGAGTGCCGGCAACGAGGCCGACCGCGAGGACGAACAGGAAGCCCAAGGGTGTCGTCCTCCGCAGGGATGAGGCACGACCTTTCCGCTCGTCATTGCAAGGAGCGAAGCGACGAAGCAATCCAGGGGCGTCACGCATCGCCCTGGATTGCTTCGCTGCGCTCGCAATGACGGAGGAGAGAGCTGCGCCGGTGGTTAACAGCTGGTTCGACCCGACTCGAAATCGCCGATGATTGTGCGTCTGCATCATTAAAAGTTGAAGCGTATTCGTCGCATGTGAGCCGACATCTTTCGAGCGAGACGACGATGCGCAGGAATCATCAGCCGAGACCCACGTCATCCGCGACAGCGTTTCCGTTGTTCGCAGGCGCGATGCTGGCGATGGAGGCTGGCGAGGTGATCTGCCTACGGCTCGAGAAGTTCGTGCGCTGCGATGACGACGCCTCGCACGAAGCGCAACTGATGGTGACAGAGAAGATCGCGGCCGCCTTCGAGGCGGCGGCAAGCCTGTGCTTCGGCGCATCGCCGGCCGATGTCGTCGGTCGCTATCGCGAGCACGTCGCGGCGAACGCGCGGCGGCTGTCAGTCTGAGCTCTCAGCAGCCTGCGCGCCAGTCGCGCGGGCGCAGGCCGAAGCGCTGCTTGAAGCGGCGCGAGAAGTGCGACAGATCCGAAAAGCCCCAGTCGAACGCGATGCGGCCGATGTCATGGCCCGCGCAGGCAGGATCGCGCAGATCGCGCGCCACGCCGTCGAGCCTTCGCGCCATCACGATCTCCGAGAAGCTGGTGCCGGCGCGCGCCAGGAGCTTGTGCACGTAGCGTTCGCTGATCCCGACCGATGCCGCGATGGTTGCCACCGTCAGGCCGGGTTCGCGCAGCCGCTCGTGGATGGCGCGGCGCAGCGCCAAGGTCGTCGCGTCAGCAAACGAAGCCGTCGCATGCGCCTCGCGGCTGCGCGACACGCTCAGCGCGACGAGATCGAGCAGCACGTCGAACAGTGCGGTGGCCTGATCAGGTGCGAGCCGCAGCGCATTGGCGTTGAGCGAGCGCGCGGTCTCGACGATCAGCGCGCCGAGGCAGGGATCGTCGGACAGCCGCGCCGGCGCGACATCCGTCGCTGCCGGCAGCCGGTCGAGCAGCAAAGCGGCGGGGACGCGGAATGAGATGACACCGAGCGACGGGCCGCGGTCGTGCTGCAGCACGAAGGTGCGGTCGCTGTCGAAGATGCCAACCTGTCCGGCGGACAGGCTGACCTCGTGCTCGTCCTGCAGGATGGTGCAACGGCCGGCGAGCTTCAGGTTGAGATAGAAGCAGCGCTGGCCTGAAGCGGCGATGTCGGTGCGCGAGCGGCGCACGATGTGCTCCGGGAAGGTGACGCGGTTGATGGCGCCGCTGCCGAGGCTGACATGCTGCACCTCCGCGGCAAAGCCGCTGCCGCGGGCCGGCTCCGGCGTCAGGTTCATGAACGCCTGGCAGATCGCCTCGCGATAATACGAGAACTGCTCGGCTGGCCGCACCGCCGCCGTATTCCAGCTCCGCTGACGCTCAGCCTCCACGCCCGGCATCGGTTCACTCCGAGACCAATCGGTTCAGTTGCAGCCAAGCGCGGCGACCGCGGTCCGGCCATCCTTCTTGCACCGTCCCTCATCGTGCAAAGGAACATGATCATGTCAACCTATGTCCTGGTCCACGGCGCCTGGCATACCGGCGCCGAGCTCGAGCCGGTCGCCGCGCCGATCCGCGCCGCCGGCCACACCGTGCATCTTCCGACCATCAGCGGCAACCGTCCCGGCGACGCCAAGACCACAGGCCTCGACGAGGCCATCAGCTCGATCGTCGACTACTTCGCCGCGCACGACATCACCGACGCCGTGCTGATGGGCCATTCCTATGGCGGCATGGTCATCACCGGCGTCGCCGATCGCATCCCCGAGCGCATCCGCCGGCTGATCTATTGGAATGCCTTCGTGCCGAATGACGGCGAATGCCTCAACGACATGGTGCCGCCGCACTATGTCGCGCTGTTCGATGCTGTCGCGTCCGAGCGTGGCGATGGCTCGGTGATGCTGCCGTTCCCGATCTGGCGCGAGGCCTTCATCAACGATGCCGATCTCGCCACGGCCACGCGCACCTACGAGATCCTCAATCCGCATCCCAACAAGACCTTCACCGATCCGATCAAGCTGAAGACCAATCCGGCCGAGATGACCATCGCCAAGTCCTACATCAACTGCACCGAGGACACGGCGCTGCCGCACAGCCTGCCATGGCATCCGCGCCTGTCCGGCAAGCTCGGCCTGTTCCGCCTGGTGCAGGTGCCCGGCAGCCACGAGCTGTGCTTCTCCGACCCGGCACGGCTTGCGCAGGCGATCATGGATGCGGGGCGCGACTGATAGGACAGCACTGTTGACCGTCAGCCGTGTAGCGAAGGTGAGCGGAAATGTCTGGTTGTGACCCGCCTCACATTCGCCACGGCTGAGACTTGCGAGATTGATCTCCGATGAACGGACCCGGTTGGTCAGCAAACCCCCTGCGAAACATCGGAGAACGCAGTCATGACCCAGCTCCATCTGACGTCGTCGTCCAAGCTTCTGTCCAGCAAGTCGATCAGCGCCAAGCCGGGCGCATCGAAGACCTGGCTTGCGATGGCGGCCGGCGCGCTGACCACGGTGTTTGCCGCCATCGGCGCGGTGAACAGCGTCATTCCCGCCGTCTCCAACATCCGCTCGGCCACGCTGGACATGCTGAACCTGCCGGCCTGCCTGACCTACGCGGATCGCTTCGGCGGCACGCAGAGCAGCTTCCGCAAGGAGGGCAACATCTGGCGCGAATATCCCCGCGGCTCCGAGACCTACAGCTACGAGTTCAAGGAGATCCGCCGCACGCCCCAGGAGATCATGCTGTGGAACATCACCCCGCGCGCCAATGTCCCGGATGCCGCGAGCCTCGTGGTGCACCTGCCGGTGTGCGGCGGCACCGCGACGCTCACGGAGGGCCTGCCGGAGCGCGCGACGCAGCTCGAGGAGGTCTGGCCGGATCGCGGCTGAGCCGATCTCACGCGCCGTTTTTGTTAGTCCGTTTGCGCGACCGGCTTGGCCAGGCACTCCGTTTCAACACGATCCACGCCGGCGCGTGATCGCTGGCACCGTCCTCACCGCGAATGGCGCGGTCGACCCCGGCCTTGGCGAGGCGCGGCGCGAGCCGCGGGCTGAGCAGCAGATGATCGAGCCGCAGGCCGGCATCGCGCGGCCAGCGGTTGCGCTTGTAGTCCCAGAAGGTGAACATCGGCTGAGACGGATGCACCGTGCGGATCGCGTCGCACCAGCCCTGATCGACCAGCGCCTTGTAAGCCGCGCGGCTCTTCGGCTGGATCAGCGCATCCTTGTCCCACGATGTCGTTGGATAGATATCCAGCGCCGTCGGCGCGACATTGTAGTCGCCGGCGAGCACGACCGGCAGGTCGTCCTTGATGAACTTCGCCGCGTGCCTGTGCAGCCGCTTGAACCAGGCGAGCTTGTAGTCGAATTTCGGCCCCGGCTGCGGATTGCCGTTCGGCAGATACAGGCAGCCGATCACGATGCCGCGTACCGCGGCCTCGATATAGCGCGCCTCCTTGTCGGCCGGCGCGCCGGGCAGGGCGGTGCGGATCAGCACCGGCTCGGATTTGCGCGCGAGGATCGCGACGCCGTTCCAGGTCTTCTGTCCCTGCCACACCGCGCCGTAGCCGGCCTTGCCGATCTCATCGACCGGAAATTCGTTCTGCGCAGATTTCAGCTCCTGCAGGCAGACGACATCAGGCTTGGCGGCGTGCAGCCAGGCCAGCAAGTTGGGGAGACGTCGCCGGACATTGTTGATGTTGAAGGTCGCGATCTTCATGATGCCGCCGCTGAAGGGATCGACTGGGATGACA
Organism: Bradyrhizobium sp. USDA 4353; assembly: GCF_054063215.1. Lineage (NCBI taxonomy): Bacteria > Pseudomonadati > Pseudomonadota > Alphaproteobacteria > Hyphomicrobiales > Nitrobacteraceae > Bradyrhizobium > Bradyrhizobium sp. USDA 4353. The sequence continues at coordinate 5,897,154 of NZ_JBSSGB010000001.1, read as the reverse complement.
AAGCTCGCAACCGCCATTTTGTTCACGCTGACGGTCGCGGTCGCCCCCGCGGCGCAGGCGCAACGGCAGCCGACCGACGAGGAGCGCGCCGCCTGCCAGGCCGATTACGACAAGTTCTGCCTCGGCATGATCCCCGGCGGCGGCCGCATCATCGCCTGCCTCACGCGCAACTATGCCCAGCTCGCCGACACCTGCAAGAAGATGCTGGACGCCTACAAGGCCGACACCAAGGAGTAGCCGGCTTTCAGGGGAGCAGCTTGATGAACCGCGATATCAAGGACGTCATCGGCCTGTTTATCGATGATCTCGGGTGAACCGGGCCGCGCGCTGGTGCGACCAATACGGCGCGCCGCAGGCGCGTTGGGGTGGGCGCGCTCGCTGCGCCATTCGAAGGGCAGGGACAGATGAGAGCACTGATCGGTGCGTTGAGCATGATGGTCATGACGACCGCTTCCGTCGCGGGGACGTTCGGCGTTCCCTATGAGAAATCGGCCTTCACGGTCACCGTTCCGGATGGCTGGAATCCCAATCATTCCGAGGACGGCGTCGACGCCGCCGCGCCCGGCAATGCCTTCTTCATGTCGATCTACACGTTCAACGGCGATAATTGCGCAGCCGCGCGCGACGACGTGGTTGCGATGCTGACCCGCAACGGCATGGCCATCGATCGCGCGTCCGCCAAGGAGAGCGCGCAGCCGCTTCCCGGCCTGCAGGGCACGGCGACGCAATACGCGGCGACGGAAGACAAGAAGGCGAGACAGATCGTGGCCCTGGTCGCACCCCTGCCGGGCAAGCGCTGTCTTCAGGTCGCGCAATGGGGCACGGCGGACGGCTTCCAGCGCAACGCCGCGGCGATGACCAAGATCTTGGGCTCGATCAAGCTGACCGGCAAATAGCGACGGGCGGCGTTCGTCCGGCTGCAGGAGATCGACAAGATCGTGGCGGCCGGTGGCGGGGCACGGCCCAGTCGTTCGAGCGTCCCTCAGTAACAGGCCGATCGGTCCGGGGTGATCTCCGGCCACTCGTGATCATCTGCGCTTTGCGCCGATGCGCAGCGCCCTCGCGTTTCATCCCGCCTTGCTGCCGGTGAGGATTGCCAGCGCCTCCACCAGCCGGTCGAGATCCGCCTCGCTGTTGTAGAGCGCCGGCGTCACGCGGACGCATTGGCCGTTGGCGACGCCGGCGCGGCGCACGGTGAGCACCTTGTGCTCGTCGCGCAGCTTCGCCACGATCGCCTCATTGTCCGCCTTGCTGGTCTTGCCGGTGAGCCGGAACGAGGTGATGGCGCCGTACAGGCCGGGCTCGTCCGGCGTCAGGATCTCCAGCCCCTTGAACGCGCGGGCGCGGCTGACCCAGGCGTCGCGCAGGTGGCGCAGGCGCGCCTGCTTGGCCGCGGCGCCGATCTCCTGGTGCACGGCGATCGCGGTCGGCACCGTCAGCACGGTCGCGAAATTCATCGTGCCCGTATGCACGCGCGAGCGGATGTCGCTCTCGGGAAAATCCTCGTCGCCCATGTCGCGGTCGATGCTGTCGAGCCGGTCCTTGCGGATATAGAGGAAGCCGATGCCGAGCGGCGCGCCGATCCATTTGTGCAGGTTGAAGCCGATGAAATCGGCCTCGATATCGCCGACCTTGATGTCGATCTGGCCCCAGGAATGCGCCGCGTCGACGATGGTGTCGATACCCTTGGCCTTCGCCATGCGAACGATCTCGGCGACCGGCATTACAAGCCCGGTGCGGTGGCTCACATGCGTCACCAGCAACAGCCGCGTCTTCGGATTGGCTTCCAGCGCGCTGGCATAGGCGTCGAGCACGGCCTGCCGGGTCGCCGGCTCCGGAATGTTGAACTTCACCACGTCGACGCCGCGCCGCGTCTTCAGCGCGTTCATCGCATATTGCATCGAGTCGTAGTCGAGATCGGCATAGAGCACGCTGTCGCCCGGCTTCAGCCGGTTGTAGCCGCTGATCAGGAGCTGCAGCGCCTCGGTGGCGCCACGCGTCAGCGCGATTTCCTGCGGTGCCGCGCCGACCGCCTCCGCTACTTTCACGCGCACTGCTTCGAAATCCGCGCCGAAGCGCTGCCGCGCGTAATAGGAATTCTCTCTGTTGACCATCTCGGTCTGGCGCATGAACTCGCGCCGGACCGGCTCCGGCATCACGCCCCAATAGCCGTTCTCCAGATTGACGATGTCAGGCGTGACCGCATAGAGCCGGCGCACCGCGGCCCAATAGCCCGCGTCGGTGGCGATCTCGGCGGCCGTGTCGCCCGTCAGCTTCGGCAGCTCCTCGCTAGCCGTCTCGCCAGCCATGGCCGCCGTGGCGAGGGGCGTCATCGCGGCGGCCGCCAGCCCCTTCAGGATCGAGCGGCGGTGCGACGAGATCGTCTGGGTCGGATGCATGGAAACCTCTTTTCGTGCGGGCGAGCAGAGAGCAGCGCACGGCGAAACCGCGATGACGGCGGCGTGACGCTTCGATGATCACTGGACAGCTTTTGGCCCGTCGGCAACCGAGCTGGCGCTCCCAGCGGGATCACTGGTACGGTTATGCCGCGCACCGAGGACACCCGCCATGGCCAAAGCCCCCATCCCGCACCCGATCCTCTCGACCCCGCGTCTGCGCTTGCGGCAGTTCCGGCCCGATGATGCCGAAGCGATGCATCGTTGCCTCAGTGATGCCGCTGCCATGCGGTTCTGGAATCACGCAGCCTACACCAAGCCGAGCGAGAGCGAGCGCGCCGTGCGTCGCTTCGTCGACTGCACGCCGTCCTACTACCGGTTCTGGGCGGTCGCGGAGGCCGGGAGCGACCGCTGCGTCGGCATGGTCAACTATCACGACGGCCAGATGCGGAGCCGGCGCGTCACGATCGGCTACATCGTCGATCCCGGGAGGCAGCGCACCGGCATCGCCACCGAGGCGGTCGCGGCGATGCTCGACTTCTGCTTCGGCGAGCTCGGCCTGCACCGCGTGCAGGCCTTCATTCATCCCGACAACGCCGCCTCGCGCGGTCTGGCCGAAAAGCTCGGCTTCCGCTGCGAGGGAAGGCTGCGCGACCATCTGCGCGTCGCCGGCGAATGGCGCGACGATATGCTGTACGCGCTGCTGGTGACGGACAAGCGCGGGTGGGAAGCGCTTTGACGCCGAGGGCCAGTCGGCGCCAAGGATCATTGGTCGGACGGTCGCTGAGGCACTGGGAACACCATTGCGCCGCTCTCGTTGCCTTGGTCCATGGCCAGAAAGGTCCGAAACATGAGAGCAATCACCATCACCTTGGCGCTCGCAACGGCAGCCGCGCTCAGCGCCACCGCACAGGCCGCATCGCGGCTCGACTCGCGTCGCGTGGTTCAGCGGCCGGAGCGGCTCGTGATCGACGTGCCCGCCGCACGGGACCCGTTCTGGATCCCCGACTACAACATCGTCCCGCGCTACCGCTATCGCCCCGAGGACGACCGGGTCGACACCAGCCCCTATGCCCCGCCGGTCGCGCGCAGCGAGCCGCGGCCCGGCTCGCTGGGGATCGGGCAATAGCGAAGCCCCGGAGGCATTCGGTAGTCCACATGAGCTCAGCGACATGCGGGGGGCTCGATGTCTCATGCGTTGTTTACGACCTATTTCCGCAGGGAAAGGGTCGGTTCGATCGTCGCTCCTATGAAGTGACTGATCATGTGACTGCGAAGTAACGCCGGCCCCTTGCTCCACCGTTTGTGCAGGCCTCTGTTTGCGCGGTGACTCTTGTGGAATCGGACAAAGGGGTCACGGGGGGCGGTCACCCGAAGATTTCGGCCGCCCAAGTTGTATGATCTACCGAGACGATCTTCTTTGCATGCCGTGGACTCAACGCGGTTGATCTTGGTTACGTCTCGGTCGCTGGAGGCTTAGGGAGCACGAACGCTGGTGTCGTTTAGGTTGGTGTCACCTATGGCTCACAGCGACGTTCGGGATGTACTGACAAGGGTCCGTCGGATCGATATAGGCGCCATCCTGTTCGATCACATCTCCGATGTTCACCGTCATGCCGGCCGGAATGACCACGACGACCCCCATGCCCGTGAGCAGTCTTCGAACAAAGACACGTTGCGCTACGATGTAGTTCGGATTGAGCCGCCGGTCGACTCTGGCCTGATCCTTCGGCTGCGCTGCTGCTGCTTGCGTGTCGGTCATGAATCCCACCACCCTGGACTGGTGTCGCAGCGGATGCGTGCTGAGTTCGGTCTTCGCCAGGCGACCGCACTGAACGTCCTGCTGTTCGACGGCCGTGCGCTCGTCATCGCCCGGCTGACGTGTGGTCGCTTGCGGTGGCGCCGGGCCGATCGCGGCCACGACCACGGCGTGACCGGAGCCGGTTAGGTCTCCTGCCGTCAACTCGCCCTCACCCGGCACGAGCGATCCCGCCGGCCCGGAGTGCGGATCAGATCCATCGAATCCAGCCTGCGTTGGCCGGTGGACACCGTCGACATTCAGGTTGGCCGGCGCGGCGTTGGCGTGCTTCTCGACGAGGTCTCGGTTGTCCAGGTAGGCGGCCTGCGCGGGCTTGTCTTCCGTCAGTACGACATCGACCGGCGACGGATCATCAGGTAGGGGGGCCACGTGCTGTCTGAGCAGCAACAGCAGCACCAAGACAACGTGTCCCGTAACGGAGACGCAGCAGCTGATGGCGAAGGCGCCCGGCTTGCGACGTGCAATGGGCTGGGAATGCGGCAATTGGTTCGTCATCACGCCGGTCGATCAGCTTTGTCCGATTAATCTACCTCAGGTTTCTGCGGAGACTCAATCACCGACTGACCGGTGCTGTCAGGCCGAACCTTCCTGTCGCGGCGCGAGCTCGCGTGCGCGACGCGACGAATTTCGCGAGCAATCTCAACGCGACAACCCCTGTCCAGTCCCTTCGCGAAAAATATTCGGCTTCCGTTTATCAGAAAAATATGGTTCACTCCCTTCGTCCCGCCTCGGCACGAGGGGCGTATCGCGATCGTCACGGCACGCGGGGTGGGATGCGGTGGGCGCTTCGGGTCGCAGCATGGCTTGGCCGTGCGGACGAACGGCTCGAGGCGCACGTCGAAAACGTATGGTCCTGGCATCTCGACGCCGATGCTACGCTGGTGGTGATGATGATCCGCCGGTCACGGGGGCAAGACAGCCGATCCCCGGGGAGAGTGCGCATAAGACGTGAAGCCATCGCGCAGGGAATGCCGGTTGACCGGCTGGACCTGTGGTGACTGCCGCCTGCTTTTTTTCTGCAGGCGGGCCATGGGTTGCGGCCAGCACCCGGCATTCCCTGCGCCCTCGTCTTGCGAAGAGGGTGACAACGAGATGCAGACCTCGGGCATTTCATGCCGCGAGAACGATGGTGCATGCTTGGTGGCCGAAAGCGGGAGAGCCACCACGGCAGCGGGCGACGTCGTGAGCTGGTGCCGATACCAACGTCCACGCCTGCTGCGGAAGCTCAGCTCTCCGCGACCGCCGCGCCGCCCTTGTAGATGCGGTGATAGCGGTGGCCGAGATTGGTCAGGACCTCGTAGCCGATGGTGCCGAAATGATGCGCGAGCTCGTCCACCGTGATGCCTTCGCCAAGCAGGGTGGCGAAGTGGCCGCGGCGGGCGGCCTTCGGCGGCAGGTCGGTGACATCCACCGCGATGAGGTCCATCGAGACGCGCCCCGCCACGGGACAGCGCTGGCCGGCGATGATGACGTCGGCGCCGCGGGTGCCGTCGTTGGACGAGGCGGCGCGGAAATAGCCGTCGGCATAGCCGGCGGAGAGGATCGCGATCTTGGTCGGGCGGCGCGCCGTCCAGGTGCCGCCATAGCCGACGACATCGCCGCGGGCGAGGTCGCGCAGCTGCACGATGCGGGCCTTGATCTCGGCGACCGGCTGCATCGGGTTGTCGGCCTCGGGCGTCGGGTTCACGCCGTAGAGCGCAGCACCGGGGCGCACCATGTCGAACTGGAAGGAGGCGCCGAGGAAGATACCGGAGGACGCCGCGAGCGCGGCCGGCACGCCGGTGAAGACGCTGGTGACCTCGCGGAAGGTCGCGAGCTGGCGCGCATTGGCGGGGCTGTTGACCTGCTCGGCCGACGCCAGATGGCTCATCACCAGGGTGATGCCGTGGTCGCCGCTCTGGATGCGCGGGATCATGCCTTGGGCGTCCAGCGGCGTGAGGCCGAGCCGGTTCATGCCGGTATCGACATGAATCGCGGCGCCGCCCTTCCAGCCGGTGCGACGGCAGAACATGTCCCATTCGGCGAGCTCGTTGAGATCGCCAATGACGGGGCGGCAGTTGATCGCGGCGTAGTCCTCGCCGGTGTTCTGGAAGAAGCCGTCGAGCACGTAGAGCGCGGCGGAGTCGGGCAGGGCGCTGCGCGCCACCTTGGCCTCGCCGAGCGAGGCGACGAAGAAGGTCTTGCAGCCGGCAGCCGCAAGCGTGCGCGCCACCTGCGGAATGCCGCAGCCATAGGCATCGGCCTTGATCACGCCGGCGCATTCGGCCGGCACCGCGGTCTTTTCCAGCTTGCGCCAATTGGCGGCGAGCGCATCGAGATCGATGGTCAGCACGCCGGTCGCGCTGGCAGGGATTTGGTTGACCTCGTCAGCCAAGTGCGGCTGCTCGGCAGGTTTCGGTTCGGGAACACTCATGCGGCGCTTTTACGCGCCGCAGCGCGTCCGTTCAACAGCACCCGGTCAATAGTCGTGATGCTGCGGTGGCATACCGTCATGGGCGAGGTCACCGAAGCGGGTGACCGAGGCATCGAAGTGCAGCTCGACGGTGCCGGTCGGACCGTGACGCTGCTTGCCGATGATCACCTCGGCCTTGCCCAGCGCCTGTTCCATTTCCATCTGCCACTTCTGGTGCTCCTCGGTGCCGGGGCGCGGCTCCTTGGCAGCCAGGTAGTATTCGCCGCGGTACACGAACAGCACGACGTCGGCGTCCTGCTCGATCGAGCCGGATTCACGCAGGTCGGACAGTTGCGGCCGCTTGTCGTCGCGGTTTTCGACCTGACGCGACAGCTGCGACAGCGCGATGATGGGAACGTTGAGCTCCTTGGCCAGCGCCTTGAGGCTGGTGGTGATCTCGGTGATTTCCTGCACGCGGTTGTCGCTGCCGCGCTTGCCGGAGCCGGCGAGCAGCTGGATGTAGTCGATCACCAGGAGGTCGAGACCCTTCTGCCGCTTCAGGCGGCGGGCGCGCGCCATCACCTGCGAGATCGAGATGCCGCCGGTTTCGTCGACATAGAACGGCAGCGACTGCAGCTCGATCGAGCACTCGCGCAGCTTCTCGAAATCGGCCTCGGTGATGCCGCCGCGGCGGATCATGCTGGAGGGAATGCCGGAGCGCTCGGCGACGATACGGGTGGCGAGCTGCTCGCCGCTCATTTCGCACGAGAAGAACCCGACCACGCCGCCTTGCGCGGCCTTGTAGGTGCCGTCCGGTTGCAGCTCCGGAACATAGGCCTGCGCGACATTGTAGGCGATGTTGGTGGCGAGCGAGGTCTTGCCCATGCCGGGACGGCCGGCGAGGATGATCAAGTCGGAGTGCTGCAAGCCGCCCATCTTGGCGTCGAGATCGCGCAGGCCCGTCGAGATGCCCGAGAGCTTGCCGTCGCGCTGGAACGCTTTCGCGGCCATGTCGAGCGCTGTCGTCAGCGCCTGCGAGAATTTCTGGAAACCGCCGTCGTAACGGCCGGATTCCGCAAGCTCATAGAGCCGGCGCTCGGCATCCTCGATCTGGTTGCGCGGCGCGAAGTCGACCGGGGCGTCATAGGCGACGTTGACCATGTCCTCGCCGATGCCGATCAGGTCGCGGCGCAACGACAGGTCGTAGATGGTGCGGCCATAGTCCTGCGCGTTGATGATCGTCGTCGCCTCGGCGGCGAGACGCGCCAGGTACTGGCCGACGGTCATGCCGCCGAGATCGACGTCCGCCGGCAGGAACGTCTTCAACGTCACCGGCGTCGCGATCTTGCCCATCCGGATCAGACTGGCTGTCGTCTCGAAGATGGTCTGATGCAGCGGCTCGTAGAAATGCTTCGGCTCGAGGAAGTCCGAGACGCGATAGAACGCGTCGTTGTTGACGAGGATCGCGCCGAGCAGACCTTGCTCCGCCTCGATGTTGTGAGGCGCGCTGCGATAGGTCGGCGTTGCGGCGTCCGCAGAAGCCAGCTTGTGTACGTTCGAATCGGTCAATGCCATGGATGCGTGTTTAGCAGCTTTGCAGGGGAGGGGATAAAGCGCCGATCGTGTGCGAAGCGGAAGCGAAACGTGGGCGCTATTCACCGTCCGGTAAATCTGGTGGATGAATCCGGACTCGCCAGATGCCGTGCTTGACGGAACCGGCCGGACTCAAGGCTGCCCATGGGGAAGCGGAACCGCGGTGCAATCAAGCGGCGAGATGCGCAGCCTGCGGCCGGGATCGTGCGAGATGGGAACGGCCGGTGCAAGCAGGCGTGCTGCATCCACCTCAGGGTCCGCGCGGCTGCTCAGACCAGCAGCAGATACAGCAGCGCGATCAGGGACGCGCCCACACCCGCGGCAATCAGCGCGTAGTCGGTGCTGAAGTCGGTCTGGGGTTCCAACATGGCTCGTGCCGGGCTCTTGATCATGCCGGGACATTACGGCCGGGCTTTCCCGGGGTCTGTGAGCCAGTTCACAGATCGAACGATTTGTTCGAAAGTTTGAGGCGGATGAGCGCGATCTCTTTTTCAGGGTGTGGGAAATACAAGGCGCATCTTCAAATAGAGAGGCTAAGCAAGCAGCTGCAGAGCGACGGCTTTGCTTGGGCAGTTCGAGATCCAGCAGATGTTCTCCGCTGTCGTCCCGGGCAAGCCGCGAGGCCGCGGCAGCGGCCTTGCGGCGCCGACCCGGGATCCATAACCACAGGGAGGCATGCTGACGCACAATGCCGGCCCAGTTGCGCGCCTCAACAGCCACCTGTGATTATGGGTCCCTGCGTTCGCAGGGACGACAGCGGGGAGCGTGGAGACACATTGGGTCCTCGCAACGCATCGGCTCATCGACAGCCTGCGCGCTGGCGACACACGCTACTCCCCCGCCATCCGCAGCGCCGGACGGGTGCCGCGCTCCAGCGCGCGCAGGCGCGCCTCCTCGCGATGGATGTAGTCGCGAGTCATCGGCACGATGCCCTGGCGCTTGGTGAGCTGGATCTGGAAGTTCATCATGTTCTGCTTGCGGAACGCCATCTCCGAGGCGGCCAGATAGAACTCCCACATCCGTGCGAAGCGCTCGTCATAGAGCTGCACGGCCTCCTCGCGGCGGGCCATGAAGCGCTCGCGCCAGGCCTTCAGCGTCTCGGCGTAATGCAGCCTCAGGATCTCGATGTCGCAGACCAGGAGCCCGGCGCGCTCGATCGCCGGCAACACCTCCGACAGCGCCGGAATGTAGCCGCCGGGGAAGATGTATTTGGCGATCCACGGATTTGTGGAATCAGGCCCTTCCGAGCGCCCGATCGAATGCAGCAGCATGACGCCGTTCTCATCGAGCAGCTCGGCGCAGCGGCGGAAGAAGGTGTCGTAGAACGCCGCCCCGACATGCTCGAACATGCCGACCGAGACGATGCGGTCGAACGTGCCGGGGACGTCGCGATAGTCCTGCAGCAGGAAGCGCGCGGAGGCCGAGAGCTGTCGTTCCGCCGCGCGCGCATTGGCGACCTGCAGCTGCTCGGTGGACAAGGTCACGCCGGTGATGTCGGCGCCGGTCATCTCGGCGAGGTAGAGGCCGAGGCCGCCCCAGCCGCAGCCGATGTCGAGGATGCGGTGGCCGGGCTCGATCAGCAGCTTGGCCGCGAGATGCCGCTTCTTAGCGAGCTGGGCATCGTCCAGCGTGGTGTCCGGCGTGGCGAAGTAGGCGCAGGAATATTGCCGGTCGGCATCGAGGAAGAGCGAGTAGAGCCGCCCGTCGAGATCATAGTGATGCGCAACGTTTCGGCGCGCGCGTGCCTTGATGTTGAGCTGGCGCAGCGGGCGCATCAGGTATCGCAGCCACCATTGCGGCTTGGCCCAATCGGGCATCACGGCCGGCTGGCTCATGATGATGGCCAGCAGATCCGCGATCGATCCCCGCTCGAGCACGAACGTGCCGTCCATATAGGTTTCGCCGAGCGCGAGCTCGGGATTGGTCAGGAGCCGGCGCTCGGCCTCCCGGGTGCGAAACCGCGCTGCGACGGGGACGCCGGTGCCATCCCCGCAGCTGAAGGTCACGCCGTCGGCGGTCGTGAAGCTGATCGACCCACGGCAGATGAAGCTACTCAACAAACGACGCAGCAAACGGTCCATTCCCACCACCCAACGAGCTACCCCCGTGAGATGCTGACTTGCCCGGCTGTCGCACTCGACGCGTCGAGAACCGATTGGTTCCCGTTCCACGCTGACATATGTTAGTTAGGAGGCATATCTCGTGCCATCCCCGAGGACACAAGGCCGTTATTCCCCATCCACATCGAAGGCTGGACAGCCGGGCGGTGGGGCATCTGTGCGCTTTCATTCCCCTTCCGATCCGCTAAAAAGGCGTCGGCCACCGGCGTTTAGCCGGTGTTCGGCGCCTCAACGCCGAACGCGGCCTGGGATGACCGCAGGTGACGATTTGAACGTCGCCGGTGGCGAGGGAAGCACGGCGGCTGATGTCGCGAACGCTGCCGTGTGGGGCAAGACCATAGGCTGGAGAATGAGAATGGTGGGCCGAGCGCTCAATTTGGCGGCGGTGGTTGCCGTGTTCTGCGTGGGCCTGGCGGGAGCGGCCAGGGCGCAGGAGAATTTGGACGCGGGGAAGTCCCCGGCTCAGTTGTTCAGCGGGACCTGCGCGGTCTGCCACAAATCGCCGCGCGGTCTCGCCAAGACTGTCTCGGCGGGATCGCTGCCAGGATTTCTCCGCCAGCATTACACGACGAGCCCTGACATGGCCGGCGTGCTCGCGAACTACCTGATCTCCAACGGCGCCGCCGATGCGCGCTACATGGGCCATTCGGGCAAGGACGGTAATAAGGAGGGCAAGGAGACGCGCTCCGAGCGGCGGGCGCGGGCGACTGCGGCCGAGCCGTCCGAGGCCAAGCCCGAGGCCAAGCCGGCAGAGGATGCCGCGAGCCCGGCCGAGCCGCGCCGCCGCGGCCATCATTCGAAGCGCTCGGCGCCGGCCGAGACCAAGCCCGAAGCCGGCGCCGATCCGGCTGCCGCGCCGGCTGACGGCGAGGCGGCTCCGCCCGCCAAGAAGGGCAAGCTCGGCAAGCGCAAGAAGCCGGCCCAGGAAGGCGCCGCTGCAGATGAGACCAAGAGCGAGCCGACCGGCGCGACCGCTCCGGCTCCGGCCCGCGACGACAGCGCGGCACGCTCCGAGCCGCCGCGGGTCGAGCCGGCCAAGTCGAGCGAGGCGGCGCCTGCGCTGCGCGCCGATCCGGTGCCGCCGGTGACGCCGGCCCCGGCGACCACCCAGTCGGTTCCGGCGGATCCCTCAGTGCCGTCGTCGCCATCGCGGTGAGACTAGGAAAAAGCCCGGCTCGATGAGCCGGGCTTCGTGTTTTTGATGCGTTTCGCTTACTGCGCAGCCGGCTCGGCAGCGCCCTCGTCCTGGGCCTCCGGATCGAAGAACTCGCCGGCGGCGGCGATGGCCTCGGCGGCCGCGTCGCGGTCCTCCTGGCGGGTCGAGATGTCCTCGCCGCGCTTGATGCGCTCGGCCTCGTCGGCGCTGCGGGCCACCGTCACGGTCACCGAGGTCTCGACCTCCGGGTGGATCGCGATGGTGATCTTCTGCTGGCCGATGGTCTTGATCGGCGCATCGAGCCAGACCTGCGGCCGGCTGACGGTGATGCCGTCGGCGGCGAGCGCGGTGACGATGTCGCGGACCGAGACCGAGCCGAACAGCTGGCCGGATTCGGAGGCCTGGCGGATGATGACGATGTCGCGGCCGTCGATCTTCTCGGCGACCTTGGACGCCTCGCCCTTGGCCTTGATGTTGTTGGCCTCGAGCTCGGCCTTCATGCCCTCATACTTGGCCTTGTTCTCGGCCGTCGCGCGCAGCGCCTTCTTGCGCTTGAGCAGGAAGTTGCGGGCGAACCCGTCCTTCACTTTGACGATCTCGCCCATCTGGCCGAGCTTGGCGACACGTTCCAGCAGAATGACTTCCATCAATGTTCTCCTTCAGGATGTTCGGAAGCAGTTGGTGTGAGGTTGGTTTTTCAGGGCACGGGCAACGGCGGCGGCCGCCTGGGGCCGAAGCGGTGGCGGAGGTCGAAGGCGGCGTCGGCGAGGCCGAGCGCAACCATGGCCAGCACGGGGATTGGCCAGATGAAGGTCAGCATCAGCGCATAGGCGAGGCCGAGCCACAGCGGCCGCGTCCGCAGCGGCAAGGTCAGCGTATGCAGCACCGCAAAGCCGGTGAGCGCGTACGCCGTCATCACCGCCGCGGCGGCGATCCGCGCCAGCAGGCCGACCAGGCCGCCCGGGAAGCAGAAGGCAATGATGGCAAACAGGGCAGGCAGCGTCATCAGCGGCAGCTTGGTCTCGCGCAGGCGCGGCCAGGGGCGCAGCAGACGGCCCGAGATCGCAGCGATCTTGGCGGCGATCACGACGTTCAGCGTGAGGATGGTGGTCATGATCATCGCCACCATCATCGGCGCCATGAACACCAGCAGCTCGAGCAGGCGGGGAATGTCGACGCCCGCGGGCGACCCGGTCCTGGCCAGCACGCGCTCCAGCAGCCGCCTGAAGGACTGCTCCGTCGCCGACACGTCGGTGCCGAAGGTGAACGCGACAATCAGCGCAGCGATCACGGCGACCCAGAGCAGGATGTTGCCGGGCGGATACCATTCGACGGCGTCCTGACCGGACGGCGTGGTCATCGTCCGGCCGAGCAGAACCAGATGGCCGAGCCACCAGGCGGGAAGGGCGACAGATATCGCGAAGATCTCGGCACGCGAGAAGCTGAAGACGGCCACGCAAGCCGTTGCAAAGAGGCCGCCGATGGCGGCGCAGAGCCGGCCCCAGGCGATGCCGGCGACCATCAGCGGAACGGCAGCGAACAGCGCCAGGACAACCGACATCATCACGCCCGACACGGTCGAGGCGAACATGACGGCAGAGGCAGCGCCTGCCGCGAGCGCGATGAGAAGCGTTCCGATCATCAGCTGTCCCGCTCCCTTCGAGCGGTTAGAGGCCAGGAGGCCCCAACCATCGGCGACCGGACGACCCGGAAGCCTTATGAGAATTCAAAAACAGAACGAGCCGGCGGCACCAGGCCGCCGGCTCGAAGTCCGCGCTTAGCGGATGACGTAGGGCAGCAGGCCGAGGAAGCGGGCGCGCTTGATGGCGCGAGCCAGCTCACGCTGCTTCTTGGCGGACACCGCCGTGATGCGGCTCGGCACGATCTTGCCGCGCTCGGAGACGTAGCGCATCAGGAGCTTGGAGTCCTTGTAGTCGATCTTCGGCGCGTTCGGGCCCGTGAACGGGCAGGTCTTGCGGCGGCGGAAGAACGGGCGACGTGCGGGGGCTTCAGCCATTGATCTTACTCCTCGTCCGCAGTTTCTTCGTCACGGGGCCGGCGCGGGCCACGATCGCCACGGTCACCGCGATCGCCACGGAAGCCGCCGCCATCGCGCTCACCACGGAAGCCGCCGCCGCGGTCGTCGCGCTCACGATCGCGATCGGCCTTGCGCATCATCGCCGACGGACCTTCCTCGAGCTCCTCGACGCGGACGCTGAGGTAACGGATCACGTCCTCGCTGATCCGCTCCTGGCGCTCGATCTCGGCGATCGCCGCGGACGGCGCGTCGATGTTGAGCAGCACGAAGTGCGCCTTGCGGTTCTTGTTCATACGGTAGGTGAGGGAGCGAACGCCCCAGTTCTCGGTCTTCGTGACCTTACCGCCGAGACCCTCGACGATACCGGTCATCTGAGCCGTCAGTTCTTCCACCTGCTGGGTGCTCGCGTCCTGACGCGCGAGGAAAACATGCTCGTAAAGCGGCATGGCTGTCCTTTCCAAGTTGGCGCAAATCCCGGCGTCAAGCCCTTCGAGCCCTTGTGGAAAGGACTCGCAGACGTCAGCTCAGAAGGCGGGAACACGGGACGACGGGCCGACTGGCCCTGCCACATCAAAGTCGCCTGGACATCCTGGAGAGGGTACATCCCCAAGAACGAGCAAAGCGGATTTGCTGGGACCGTCCGTTCAGCTCCCGGCTCGGGATCCACGGATGGCGGGCCTTATACCGATTTTCGCCGGCGAGGCAAGGGAAAGTGGTCGAAATGCGCCCGTCACGCGCTTGACATCGAAGCCCCGGCCAGTGTCTTTCCGGCCAAAGTTACTCAATTCCAGGGATTTTGGAACGTTCAGGGAGCGGCCATGACGGCAGCATTCACTTTTCCGGGGCAGGGGTCCCAGGCCGTCGGCATGGGCAAGGCGCTGGCGGACGCATTTCCGGCCGCCTGCGCGGTGTTCGATGAGGTCGACGCGGCGCTCGGTGAAAAGCTGACCAGCACCATCTGGGAAGGTCCCGCCGAAACCCTGCAGCTCACCGAGAACGCCCAGCCTGCCCTGATGGCGGTCTCGATGGCAACCTTGCGGGTGCTGGAGGCCGAGGCGGGCTTTTCGGTCGGCCAGGACGCGGCCTTCGTCGCCGGCCATTCGCTCGGCGAATATTCGGCGCTGGCCGCCGCCGGCAGCCTGACGATTGCGGATACCGCCCGCCTGCTGCGGACCCGTGGGCTCGCGATGCAGAAGGCTGTGCCGGTAGGCGTTGGCGCGATGGCAGCGCTGCTCGGCATGGATTACGACGCTGCGGTGGCCGTGGCGGAAGAGGCGGCGCAGGGCGAGGTCTGCCAGGCGGCCAATGACAATGGCGGTGGCCAGGTGGTGGTGTCCGGCAACAAGGCCGCGGTGGACCGCGCGGTCGAGATCGCCCGCGCCAAGGGTGCCAAGCGTGCCATGCTGCTGCCGGTGTCTGCGCCGTTCCACTGCCAGCTGATGCAGCCGGCGGCCGAGGTCATGGCCGAGGCGCTTTCGAAGGTGATCATCAAGGCGCCGGCATCCCCGCTGATCTCCAACGTACTGGCTGCGCCGATCACCGATCCCGACGAGATTCGCCGTCGCCTGGTCGAGCAGGTCACGGGCACGGTGCGCTGGCGCGAATCGATCGCCTATATGGCCGGCCAGGGTGTCACCCGCTTCTTCGAGATCGGCGCCGGCAAGGTGCTCAGCGGCCTGGTCAAGCGGATCGCGGATGGCGCGGTCGGCGTCGCCGTCGGCGGACCCGGGGATATTGCAGCCGCCAGGGATGCGCTGGCCGCGGCGAAAGCATCGTAAAGGGCCGCGTCAGCGGCAGTGAGGAGAGTTGAGATGTTCGATCTGAGTGGCAGGACCGCGCTGGTCACCGGCGCGACCGGCGGCATCGGCAATGCGATTGCCAAGGCCTTGCATGCCCAGGGCGCGACCGTTGCCGTATCCGGCACCCGGCGCGAGGTGCTTGAGACGTTCGCAGGCGAGCTGGGTAGCCGCGTTCATGTGCTGCCCTGCAACCTGTCGGACGCGGCCGAGGTCGAGGCGCTCGTGCCGGCTGCGGAGCAGGCGATGGGGCAGGTCGACATTCTCGTCGCCAACGCGGGAATCACCCGTGACAACCTGTTCGTCCAGCTGCGCGACGAGGATTGGGACGAGGTCATCAAGGTCAACCTCACCGCCACCTTCCGCCTGTCGCGTGCGGCGACCAAGCTGATGATGCGCAAGCGCTTCGGCCGCATCATCGCGATCACCTCGATCGTCGGCGTCACCGGCAATCCGGGGCAGGGCAATTACACCGCGTCCAAGGCGGGCATCATCGGCATGATCAAGACGCTCGGCGCCGAATATGCCAAGCGCGGCGTCACCGCCAACTGCATCGCACCCGGCTTCATCAAGACGCCGATGACGGATGCGCTCAATGACAAGCAGCGCGAATCCATCCTGGCCAAGGTCCCGGCGGCGCGTTTGGGCACCCCCGAGGACATTGCTGCAGCTGCGGTGTACCTCGCCTCCAACGAGGCGGCTTACGTCACCGGACAGACCATCCACATCAACGGCGGCATGGCCATGATCTAGCTGGCTTCCGCGGCTCGGAATGCGGCGAAAAGACGTCGCCAACAACCATTCCGGGCCGTGTGGCCAATGATTTACGTGTATGGTAACCGGGCCGCTCATGAGGGCACGAAGAACGCCATTGCAGGATTTCCAAACCCTGTATATTGGCGGGGCGAGCTGCCATCGTTCGCCGGGCCTCCGTCGGCTGGTGCTGCTGATCCGGGTTCCTGTTTGAGCGCTCTGGGTCGAAGGCGTACCGGACTGGTGGAGTGAGGATTGGAGTTGTGAGTGGCCCCGTTTCCTAAGTTTGCGGACCGCACGTCGTCGGCCAAGCTTCGGTAAAGGGGCGCTGCGGGGCAAATCTGGTTTTGCGCGATTGCGAAGGAAGTTTAGCGGCCGGGATGACGCTGTTCATCCGGGGGTCGGGTCTTAAAGGAACAAGCACGAGGTTGAACGATGAGTGAGATTGGCGAGCGGGTTAAGAAGATCGTGGTCGAGCACCTTGGTGTCGAGCCCGAGAAAGTGGTCGACAACGCGAGCTTCATTGACGACCTCGGTGCCGACAGCCTCGACACGGTCGAGCTCGTCATGGCCTTCGAGGAAGAGTTCGGTTGCGAGATTCCGGACGATGCCGCCGAGACCATCCTGACGGTCGGCGACGCCACCAAGTTCCTCGAGAAGAACGCCAAGAGCTGACGCTCCGGCGAGAGTTGCGCGAAACCGGCCGATCCGTCTTGTGCGGTCGACCGGTTTCTTGCTGTTGGCGGCGTCGAGATCAGCCGTCATTTGGCCGTCGGCGATGCGCGATTCGCGCGCGCTGCGATGCCAGAAAATGTTGCTCGAACGATTGACCCGAGGTGCCGCGACGGCGGTCAGCCGATGTCACCGCGCTCGATAGCGGGTCTGGAGAAACGAACATGAGGCGGGTTGTCGTCACGGGCCTTGGCATGGTTTCGCCGCTTGGCTGCGGTGTGGAAACGACTTGGCAGCGAATCCTCCAGGGCAAGAGCGGCGCGCGTGTGATCGGAACGTTCGAGGTCTCCGATCTGCCCGCCAAGGTGGCCTGTCAGGTCCCGCGCGGCGATGGCTCCGACGGCACCTTCAATGCCGACCAGTGGATGGAGCCGAAGGACCAGCGCAAGGTCGACGACTTCATCATCTTCGCGATGGCCGCGGCGCGCCAGGCGCTCGATGACGCCAACTGGCATCCCGCGACCGAAGAGGACCGCTGCGCCACCGGCACGCTGATCGGCTCTGGCATCGGTGGCCTGTCCGGCATCGCCGACACCGCGATCCTGCTCAAGGAGCGCGGCCCGCGGAAGGTGTCGCCGTTCTTCATTCCCGGTCGCCTGATCAATCTCGCCTCCGGCTATGTCTCGATCGAGCATGGCCTGAAGGGGCCCAACCATTCGGTGGTCACGGCGTGTTCGACCGGCGCTCATGCCATCGGCGACGCCAGCCGGCTGATCGCGCTCGGCGATGCCGACGTGATGGTGGCCGGCGGAACCGAATCGCCGATTTGCCGAATCGGCATGGCCGGCTTCTGCGCGGCACGCGCGCTCTCGACCGGCTTCAACGAGACGCCGGAGCGGGCCTCGCGGCCCTACGACAAGGACCGCGACGGGTTCGTGATGGGTGAGGGCGCCGGCGTCGTCGTGCTCGAGGAGTATGAGCATGCCAAGGCGCGCGGCGCGCGGATCTATGCCGAGGTCGTCGGCTATGGCCTGTCTGGCGACGCCTATCACATCACGTCACCCTCGCCGGATGGCGACGGTGGCTTCCGCAGCATGAGCGCGGCGTTGAAGCGGGCGGGCATGACGGCTGCCGACCTCGACTACATCAACGCTCACGGCACCTCGACGCAGGTCGGCGACGAGATCGAGCTCGGCGCCGTCGAGCGCCTGCTCGGCAATGCCGCCTCCAAGATCTCGATGTCCTCGACCAAATCGTCGATCGGTCATCTGCTGGGTGCGGCCGGCGCCGTCGAAGCGATCTTCAGCATTCTCGCGATTCGGGATAACATCGCGCCGCCGACGATCAATCTGGAGAACCCGTCGGTGGAAACCGCGATCGACCTCGTCCCGCACAAGCCGCGTCAACGCGAGATCAATGTGGCGCTGTCGAACTCGTTCGGTTTCGGTGGCACGAACGCGTCCGTGATTCTGCGGCGCGTGGTGAACTAGAGCATGATCCGGAAAAGTGGAAACCGGTTTTCCGAAAAGATCATGCTCAAACAAAGAGATAAGATCATGATGCGTTTCCGCCGAAACGCATCATGAACTAGTGAGGACGGACGGATCGCCGCGCCGGGCTGTTGCCAGTTTGTCACGCGGATTTCCGACTACAGCCACACTAGAACCCAACACTTCGCGTGTCCTCCGCGAGGCGGTCGAGCGCCGACGCGGTACGCGGATGTTCAAGGCGGCGATATCAGGCGAAAACACCTTTTCGCCGTATTCGATGACGAATCGTTAGGGATGGGCGAGAACTGCGGGTCGGTTGCGTGGGGTGCGCGCGGCCACGACGAGAGCGACAGGACTGAAGGTTGCATCGATGAGTGAACGGCCGCCCATCTCGCCCCGTAGTCCGCGCGCAGCGCTGGAGCCCGAACGAGTGCCGCCACCGCCTCGTCGCTCCGAGCGGGCGCGTAACCCGTTCGTCGTGGTCGGCAATGCCATCATCACCTTGCTGATCCTGGCGATGATCGGCGCCGGCGCCGCCTATTACTATGGCCGTCAAATTCTCGAAGCACCGGGTCCGCTGCAGGACGACAAGATCGTCAACATCCCGCAGCGCGCCGGCAAGCGCGACATCGCCGACGTGCTCGCGCGCGAGGGCGTGATCGACGTCAATCCCTGGATCTTCATCGGCGGCGTCTACGCGCTGAAGGCCAGCTCCGACCTCAAGCCCGGCGAGTATGCGTTTCAGAAGAACGCATCGCTGCGCGAGGTCATCGGCGTGATCGTCGAAGGCAAGGTCGTGCAGCACGGCGTCACGATTCCCGAAGGCCTGACCTCGGAGCAGATCGTCGCCCGTCTATCTGACAACGAGATCTTCACCGGCAGCGTGCGCGAAATTCCGCGCGAGGGCACGCTGTTGCCTGAGACCTACAAGTTCCCGCGCGGCACCAGCCGCGACCAGGTGATCCAGCGCATGCAGCAGGCGCAGAAGCGCGTGCTGGCCGAGATCTGGGAGCGCCGCAGCCCGGATCTGCCGGTCAAGTCGCCGGAGCAACTGGTGACGCTGGCGTCGATCGTCGAGAAGGAAACCGGCAAGCCGGACGAGCGCAGCCGCGTCGCTGCGGTGTTCGTGAACCGGCTCAGGCAGCGGATCAAGCTGCAGTCAGATCCGACCATCATCTATGGCCTAGTCGGCGGCAAGGGCACTTTGGGCCGGCCGATCAAGCGCAGCGAGATCACTCAGCCGTCGCCGTACAACACCTATGTGATCGAGGGCCTGCCGCCCGGTCCGATCTCCAATCCCGGGCGCGCCTCGCTGGAGGCGACCGCGAACCCGGCGCGCACGCGCGATCTGTATTTCGTCGCCGACGGCACCGGCGGCCACGCCTTCACCGAGACCTACGATCTTCACCAGAAGAACGTCGCAAAGCTCAGGGCGATGGAGCGGCAGACCCAGAACGACACCGTCGAGCCGGAGGAGGCGCCACCTGCGGTGGCTGGCGGGGCGGCTGATCCGGCCGCCGCCGCGACCGCGCCGCGTGCGCCGGCCGGGGCCAAACGGCCGCCGGCTCCCCGTGCAACCGGAGGCGCGGCGCCCGCCAATGGGGCCCGTCAGGGCGCGGCCCAGCCGAGTCCGCCGGTCGTTCAGCAATAATTTCCCACGCATGCCGGCCGCGCAGAACCGGGCTTAACATTTGGCCAAAAGGCCGTAAGGTTCGCGCACTTTTGGCGGGCGAGTCTGTCGCCCGCTGCTGATTTGCCGGAGACATTGACGAAATGGCGCTGTCGAGCATGACCGGCTTTGCCCGTCACCACGGGGCAAGCGGTCCCTACTCGTTCGAGTGGGAGTTGAAGTCCGTCAACGCCAAGGGATTGGACGTCCGGGTGCGGCTGCCGCAGGGCTGGGACGATGTCGAGGCGTTCGCGAAGAAGCGCGCCACCGAGGTGCTGTCGCGCGGCACCGTCTACGCCAATCTCACGGTCAAGCGCACCGAGACGGGATCGACGGTCCGCATCAACGAGGACGTGCTGGCCGCGGTCGTGAAGGTCGCGAGCTCGCTGTCCGGCCGCATTGATGCGGTCGCGCCGAGCATCGACGGGCTGTTGTCGATCAAGGGCGTGATCGAGGTCGCCGAGCCGGAGACCGACGAGGCCGAGGACAAAGCGGCCACGGACGCCGCCATCGCCGTGTTCGAGACCGCGCTGAAGCATCTCGTCGAGATGCGCCGGCGCGAAGGCGACACGCTCGGCCAGATCCTCAATCAGCGCGTCGACGAGATCGAGGCGCTGGCGAAGCGCGCCGAGGCGTCGCCCGGCCGCAAGCCTGAGGCGATCAAGGCGCGGCTCGCCGAGCAGGTCGCCGCCTTGCTGGAGACGTCCGACCGGTTCGATCCCGATCGCCTGGCGCAGGAGGCGCTGCTGATCGCGGCCAAGGCCGATGTCCGCGAGGAGCTCGACCGCATTGCCTCGCATATCGCGCAGGCGCGCGAGATGCTCGGTAAGGGCGGGCCGGTCGGCCGCCGGCTCGACTTCCTCGCCCAGGAATTCCACCGTGAGGTCAACACCACCTGCTCGAAGTCGAATGACATCGAGCTCACCAATATCGGCCTCGAGCTGAAGACCGTGGTCGAGCAGTTTCGCGAACAGGTTCAGAATCTGGAGTGATCCATGGCGGCTCACGACGGAAGCTTTGATGGGGTCGAGCGGCGCGGCCTGATGTTCGTGCTGTCGTCGCCCTCCGGCGCCGGCAAGACGACGCTGTCCCGCATGCTCATCGAGCGCATGACGGGCCTGCAGATGTCGGTCTCGGCGACGACGCGGCCGATGCGGCCGGGCGAGGTCGACGGCCGCGACTATCACTTCGTCGATCGCGTGCGCTTCGAGGACATGGTCAAGCGCAACGATCTGCTGGAATGGGCGACCGTGTTCGACAATCGCTACGGCACGCCGCGCGGTCCGGTCGAGGCCGCGCTCTCCGCCGGCCAGGACGTGCTGTTCGACATCGACTGGCAGGGCACGCAGCAGCTGCGCGAAAAGGCGCGGCAGGACGTCGTCAGCGTGTTCATCCTGCCGCCCTCGGCCGCCGATCTCGAGAAGCGCCTGCACACGCGGGCGCAGGACTCCCATGAGGTCATCCGCGGCCGCATGAGCCGCGCCAGCCATGAGATGAGCCACTGGGCGGAGTACGACTACATCGTCATCAACCGCAACGTCGATGATGCGTTTGCCGAGGTGCAGTCGATCCTCAAGGCCGAGCGGCTGAAGCGCGAGCGCCGCACCGGGCTGACGACCTTCGTGCGCGAGCTGCAGCGCCAGCTCGAGAGCTGACGCGCGGCCTTACGCGCGGCGGCCGAGACGCGCCAGGATGTCCTGGATGCCGTCGAGCGACTCGTCCTGCTGAATATTGCGCGGGCGCGGCCGCAGGGCCGGCGGACGCGGAATGAAATCCAGCGGCGGCGTCGTGGAATCCTCGATCGGCGTCGGAGCAAACAGCGGGCGCTGCTGCGGAGCCCGCTGCGGCCGCTGCTGTTGCGGAGCGTGCTGAGGCCGCTGCCGCGGTGGCTCGACGGCCGCTGGCGGGACCGCTGCGGGGATCGATGACCGCGACTCCAGCAGGCTCATCAGTTGCGCGGCGGGATCGTCATGCAGGTGCGCCACATTGTGCGGAGCTTCGGCCGCGAACGCCGCGGGCTCTTCCTCGAGCGGCTGCTCCGGCTCCAGCTCATCTTCTGGCAATGAGAAGCGCGACTGCAGCAGATTGATCAGCGCCGCCGCGGGATCGTCGAGATCATCCTCGTCGGCGGTCGCACGGCTCTCCTCCGGCACGGCGTCCGGCTCAGCCGTGGCGACACGCGCGTCGGGCTGATAGGTCGGTTGTCGTGCCGCATGCGCGCGCAGCGTCTCGATCAGCGCGGCCGCCGGATCGGCGGCGGCTGGTTGCGCGGAGACTGCGGCCGTTTGCTGGGGCGTGGCAAAATCCGACTGAGCGATGGGCTGCGCGCTGCGCAACTGCGGCATCATCTGCTGCGGTGGCTGGGTCGGCTGCGGTGCGGCAGCCTCCGCCATCGGCTGCGAAACAGGGGGGCCAGGGATTGCCTGCGGCGCCTCACCGGTCTCGGCCGCGCCAGACTGCGCGTTGCGCCGCTTGGCGGCGCGCGACACCAGCAGCGCGGCGATGACCTTGGCCGCATCGAGCGGTGCGGCGCCCGCGGACGGCGATGCGGCCTCGCCCGCCCGGGCCTTGCGCAAGGCGGTGACGATCTCGCTGACATCGACCGGCGCAGGCGGCTCGGCGGCCGCGGCAGGCTGGGCGGGCTGCGGCGGAGCGGCCCGCTGTGTGGCCCAAGTCTCGTTCGCGGCCGGCTCGCTCCACGCCCCAAGACCAGATGCAGCCGGAGGTGCGACGGCATTGCTCTGGGCCGCAGCCATCTTCGCCTTCGCCGCAGCGGCCTGGGCCAGCGCCATCTGTGCGGCGGCGATCTGGGCCGCAGCGGTCTGCGCCTGCTGGGCCTGGGACGTGGCAGGCGTAGGCGCGATCGGCGCGGCGGCGGAAGGCTTAGCGGTTGCCGCGATCTGGTCGGGAGCGACGGACGGAGCGCGTCGTGCCGCGGCGTGCTCTGCGAGCTGATCGGCCGCCTGCCACACGGCGTCCGTGTTTTGCGTCCGCTGCATGTCCGACGCGGCGTCGAGCTCACGCCGGCGCGCCGAGACGGCCTGGTGATTGCTGGGCTGATGCGCGGGTCCCGGATGGTATCCGCGAGCCTCGACAGGCTCCGGCTGCGAAGCCGCGAGCCGCGCGCTAGCGAGATCGAGCGCCGAGGCCGGCTGCGCGCTGCGGCTGCTGCCGGCATGAGAGGGCGCGGCAGGCATGCCGCCACGATCGGCGCGCAGGCCGGACGGCTGCGGCTTGCTCCGTGGCTTCATGCGGGCGCGACGGCTCCGCGCCGCGTCCGCGTGCCAGCTCCCCTTGCCGCGCCGCCGCCGTCCCATGTGGCTGAGCCGGTAGAGCGCGCTGGCCAGCAGGCCGGAAATTGCAAGCGCGCCGATCACCACCAGCAACAGCATGTGGATCGGCGCTTCCGGCTTGGTTGCCTTCGACATGTTGGCCGCCGGGCCGTCAGGCGCCGATACGGCGTTGGCGTCCATGTCGGCATTGCCGTCGTCGGCCATGGCCGCGGGAGACGAATCTCCGCTGGTCGTCTCGGCCTGCTGCGGCGACGGAGCCGACGGCCAGGGCGAGGCGCTATCGAGGCCGCGCGGCAGGCTGGCGTCCGAGGCCGTCAAGGTCGTCGGCGTGATCGCGACATTCTGTGGCTTGGGCGTTCCCCTGACGGCGAGATCGGTGCGCAAGCGAGGCTGCGGCGATTCTGCGAGAGCGTCGGCCGCCGCGCGGGGGGCAGGGCCGTCGGTCCGGCGCGTCGTCAGCTTGGGCGGAGCCGGCTGGGCGAAGTCCCACGGCGCCGGCTGCTGGCCCGGCCGCGCCAACGCGGCGGTGCTGCTGCCGTTGGCATCCTTCAGATACCAACAACGGCGGTTGGTGCCGCGATCGAAACGATAATACCAGCGCTGCGCATCGGACTTCTCTCCCGTCGGCTCGGTCAGGCACTCCTCTGCCGCGATCACTACACGCGGCAGCGCGACCACGACCGTCCCGACGACGCCAACGGCAATGGCAAATGCAACTCCTGCCGTTCGGCTTGCCATTGACGACTCCGGATACGCTTACGCAACGGCGCGTTCTCGGAAACAAGTTGGGTGGCAATGAGCCGCAATTCCGGATTAATTCTGTCTCGGTTGTTTCGTCGTCGAGTGCGGCATTTTCCCCACAAGCGACGGCGTGTCGCATGGCGAATTCGGCCGCGATCTCGCGCCAAAGCGGTCACATCCGTGAAGATCGATCGCGCATTTCACTCTCGGCGATTGCGCGAAAAGTCCGACAACCGCGGCGTTTGTGGACAAATGATCGGCGACGAGAGCGGTTGGCGAGCGGCTCATCGTTCTCTGAGCGAACGACGCGCGGAGCAGGCGCCAGCGGGCGTGGATGCGCCAAATACCGCCGCCCGCTGAGCACGACTAATCAGTTGGTCAGGACGACCCGTCCGACGACATGGCCGGCGCGCAAGGCGTCGATCCACTTCTGCACATCGGCCATCGGCTCCTCGCGCATCGGCGGCGGCTTGATCTTGCCGGCGCGCGCCAGCGCCATCAGCTCATGGCCCTCGGCGAGCGTGCCGACCATGAAGCCCTCGATGGTCATGCGCTTGTAGACCCACTGAACCATCGGCAGCGTGAACTGGCCGCCCATGAGGCCGGACACCACGATCTTGCCGCCGCGCGCCACCACCGACACCGCGAACGCCATCGACTTCTCATTGCCCGCGAAGTCGACGACCTCATCGAAGCCGCCTTCGGTCTCCTTCAGGATGCGCTTGATCACATCAGGCTCGGCCGGATCATAGGCCGTTGCCGCGCCATTCTGCAGCGCCGTCTCCCGGGCGGCGGCGGAGAGATCGGCCACCGCGATCGGCTGCTTGAACATCGCCTGCGCGAATGACAGGCCCATCATGCCGACGCCGCCGAGACCGATCAGCAGCAGGTTACGCTGGCGCGGCCGATCGACGAGGCGCTTCAGCGCGCCATAGGCCGTGACGCCCGAGCACATCAAGGTCGCGGCCTGGTTCACCGGCAGCGGATCATAGTCGAGCAGATACTTCGCGTCGGGCACCAGCACGTGAGTGGCAAAGCCGCCGTCGATCGAGACCCCGAGGAAGCGCTGCCTGGCGCACAGATTCTCGTCGCCATTGGCGCAGTCGCGGCACTGGCCGCAGCCGATCCATGGAAACACCGCGCGTCGCGCGCCGATCAGCTCCTTCGGCACATCCGGCCCGATCTCGTCGACGACGCCGGCGATCTCGTGACCCAGCGTGAAGGGCAAGGTCATGCCGCGCGTGGTGTCCAGGCGCTTGCCATTGCCGAGATCGGCATAGCCGTCCTGGATATGCAGGTCGGAGTGGCACAGGCCGCAGCGCTCGATGCGGACCAGAACTTCGCGGCCCTGCGGCTTCGGAGTTTCGACGATCGTCTCGCACAGCGGTGCATCGAATTTGACGAGCGACTGACGACGCATCAGCGCCATGATGACTCTCCCTGAAATGCTTGTTGTTAGGTCTTGTTATCGTTGCGACTATTGGTCAATTCACGCGCCATGGCAACAAAGCCGGAGACCGGAATGGTCTCGGCGCGGCGGGTCGGATCGATGCCGGCGGCCGCGGCGAGCCGCGCGGGATCCGCGGGCAGCGACTTCAGGCTTTGCCGCAGCATCTTGCGGCGCTGGCCGAAGGCGGCGGCGGCGACCTGCTCGAGCGCGCGGCGGTCGCACGGCTCGGGCGACGGGCGCGGCACCAGCCGCACCACGGACGACGTCACCTTCGGCGGCGGCACGAAGGCCGAGGGCGAGATGTCGAACAGGATCTTGGTTTCGCAGCACCAATTGGCGAGCACGCCGAGCCGACCATAGGCCTCCTCGTTCTCCGTTGCGACGATGCGCTCGGCGACCTCGCGCTGAAACATCAGCACCATCATGTCGTACCAGGGCGGCCAAGGCTCGGCCGAGAGCCAGCCGATCAACAGATGCGTCGCGATGTTGTAGGGCAGGTTGGCGACGATCTTTGCTTTGGTGCTGCCGAGATACGGCCGGACATCGAAGGTGCGGGCATCCGTGCAGACGATCTCGAGGCGCCCCGGATAGCGGTCGGCGATTGTCCGCAGCGCTGGAATGGCGCGCTCGTCGTGCTCGACGACGATGACATGACGGGCGCCGAGCGCGAGCAACGCGCGCGTCAGGCCGCCCGGGCCCGGGCCGATCTCGACCACGGTGGCATCCTCCAGCGGACCGGCGGCGCGCGCGATCCTTGCGGTGAGGTTGAGATCGAGCAGGAAGTTCTGGCCGAGCGCCTTGCGCGCCGACAGCTGGTGCTCGCGGATGACCTCGCGCAGCGGCGGGAGGTCGTCGATCGCGCTCATGACGATTGGCTGGCCATGCGCGCGGCGAGCTGCAAGGCTGCGATCAGGCTCGCGGGATTGGCGGTGCCCTTGCCGGCGATGCCGAATGCCGTGCCGTGATCCGGCGACGTCCGGATGAACGGCAGGCCGAGCGTGACGTTCACGCCCTCGTCGAAGGTGAGCGTCTTGATCGGGATCAGCGCCTGGTCGTGATACATGCAGACGGCGCAATCATAGCTCTTGCGCGCAGCCGCATGAAACATCGTGTCGGCCGGCAGCGGCCCCTGCACGTCCAGGCCGGCGTTGCGCAAGGTCGCGATCGCCGGCGCGATGATCGTGTCCTCCTCGGTGCCCAGCGTGCCGTCCTCGCCCGCATGCGGGTTGAGGCCGGACATCGCGATGCGCGGCCGTGACACGCCGAAATAGCGGCGCAGGCTGGCGGCGACGATGCGCGTGGTGGACGTGATCAGCGGGCTGGTCAGCTGCTCGATCGCATCGCGCAGGGCGACATGGATGGTCACCGGCACCACCGCAAGATCAGGCGACCACAGCATCATCACCGGCTGCGGGACGGCTCCGCCCTCTGCGGCGAGCTCGGCGAGAAATTCGGTATGGCCCGGATGGGAGAAGCCGGCGCGATACAGCACGGCCTTGGCGATCGGATTGGTCACGACGGCCGCGGCGCGTCCGGCCTGGACGTCGGCGACGGCCTGACGGATCGAGCCGATGGCGGCGTCGGCACTGCTGGCATCGGGCCGGCCGGGCTGGGCGGTGACACGACGGCCGGTGGCGACCACGGGCAGGGCGCTGGCAAAGGCCCCTGACGCCTCCTCGGGCCGCACCTCGGCTATGGCAATCGGCAGATCGAGGAGCCTGGCCCGCTGTGCCAGGAACGCGGGATCGCCGACCACGTAGAAGGCGGGCAGTCCGAGCTCGGTCCGGCGCAGCCAGGCCTGCAGGGTGATGTCCGGTCCGATGCCGGCCGGTTCGCCCAACGTCAGCGCGAGCGGCTTCGTCATCGGCGATATTCGATCATCGCCGCCTTGCGGACTTCCTGCAGATAGGCCTTCGACGTCGCCTCGTACTTCTTGGCGTACATCTGCTCCTTAATCTCGCGCTTCTTCGGCGTGTCGACCGTGGTCGGCGTGCGCGAGCAGAGCGCAACCATCTGGATGCCCTGCTTGGTCGACTCCGGCGGCGTCAGGTGGCCGATCGGGGTGTCATCCAGGAGCTTGCGCAGATTGGGCGGGATATCCGCTGACGTCTTGACCACGATCTCCTTGATGACGGCGTTCGCCGTCGTCTTGAAGATGGTGTTGGCGTCGGCGCAGCTCTGCACCCGCGCACGCAGAGCCTCGGCTTCTTTTTGGCGGATCTCCATCGCGCCCTGATTGGACGAGTTCGCGACGATCAGAACCACCGGCTGCATCTTGTATTCGAACGCCTGCCCCTGCTGGTCACTGTCGCCGCCCGCGGCGGTGACGGCGGCCGCCACCTCCTTATCCGAGACGATCAGGCGCTCCTTGTAGCGGCCGCGGACGAGGCTGGTCCAGACGATCTCGGCCTTGATGCGAGCCTTGAGCGTGTCCGGCCGCACGCCTTGGCTCTCGAGCGTCTTTGTGAGCTGCTCGGCGCCGAGACGCATGCGCGAGCCCATGCCGGCATAGGACTGGTCGATGTCGGCGGAGGTTGGCTCCACGCCGAACTTCTTGCCTTCCTTGATCTTCACCTTGTCGTCGATCAGCTCGTTGATGATCTCCTGGCGGGACTGCTGCTTGCGGGTGCTCAGGAAATTCAGCTTGGTGCGCTGCTCGATGTCGTAATCGGTGATCGGATCGCCGTTCACCATCACGACGATGCTCTGGGCGTGAGCGGACGTCATTCCGGAGCCCCAGGCCAGCGCGGCAAGCGCGCAGAGGACCAGGGTTCGAAGGCGAGGGAGGAACGCAGTCGTCATGACTCAGCTTCGCTGTTCGCAATGTTTCCAATTGGGAGCGGCGCCGTGGCTCTCAATGCACGGCCCAGAGACGCAGTGCTACGACACCCAGGTTCCGAGCCCGACGCTCTGATCTCAAGACCTTCACCCATAGTCGCGAAGCCGCTTTCCCGTGGGCAGGGACGCGCGCCTAACCACGCGGGCCACGGCACGGGCCATGTGCGCCAGGGAGCCCCGGTCGGTGAGCCGCGCGTCCTACTGAAGGCCTCCAGCCCCGGTTCCCGTGGACGAGGTGTTGGCGAGCGTCCGGAGTCCGATCTGGAGCATATAGGCATGGCTCAGAACGGGTGTGGTTGTACCAGTCGTATAATTATACGACGTTACATAGTTAGCGGCCAGCACGAAACAGTCGTCGACGTAGCCTGCGCCGATCACATACTGGTTGATCTTGTTCGCGGCGAGATCCCATCGCGCTGCACCCGTCACGATCCAGTTCGGCGCGACCTTCACCGAGCCGCTGCCCAGGACACCCTCGCGGCGGTTCAGGTAGCCGATCGCCGGATCTGCGGCATAGTTGCCGTAGGTCAAGGCGACCGACCAGCGGTCGAAATTGGCCTTGGCCTCAGCCTCGAAGCGCTGCACGTTCAGGGTCTGCTGGTCGAACCGGCTGCGCATGCTGAACGTATAGGTCCGGTTCGGCGAGTAATCGACCCGGGCCACGTAATCCGAAACGTTCTTGTCGAGGCCGGAACCGATGCCGGTGTTGTTCATGTCCTGGACGGCGAAGGAGTTCAGGCCGAACAGGTGGTAGGACTGGCCGAACAGCACGTTGATGGTGCCGCCGCGGTCGAACTGCGTGGTGGCCTGCACGCCGACATTGGCGCGGCCGCCGCCCTCGACCCGGTCGTAGCCGGAGAACTTGTCGACGCTGAACAGGTTGCTGGCGTCGAACACCATGCTCTGGGCGTCCTCATTCGGCAGCCGGCCGGCATAGGTCTCGTTCGGCCGGATGATGACCTGCGCGATCGGCTCGATCGTGGTGGTGCCCCACGGCTGGACGTTGATGAACGGATAACGGTACTCCAGGCCGACGGTCGGCATCAGGCGCAGCGCCTGGGTGTCGCCGGTGGGCAGGAAGTTGCCGACGCCCGGCTGTGCCGTCACGTTGGCGTTGATCGCGTCGGCGCGCAGGATCGCGAACGGCGTCCAGATCTGGCCGTAGGGATCGGTGAACGACTTCCGCCACTGCGCCTGCGCGCTCAGGCGCGTATAAGTGCCGGGCGTGGCTCGCAGCAGGCACTGCGTGGGCAGCCGCGCCATCGGATCAGCCGAGGTCGTCGTGCACAGGCCGTTGGTGTTGGCCGTGGTGGTGATCGGATCGAACACCGCCTGTTCGCGGGTCAGATTGACGAAGTTCGTCTTGTAGCTGAACTCGCCGCCGAACACCGGATAGTTGAGCACGTTCGAGTAATCCAGCACCGGATACACAATCGGCACGGTCTGCTGGTTGCCCGAGAAGCTCAGGTAATGGATCGCCCTGACGTCGAAGAAGCTGCGGCTGCCGACGCCGGTCAGGTAAAGCTGCGAGATTGCCTCCGTCGGCAGGCTCATGAACGAGTTGAACGGATCGCGGTACTGCGCCAGCCGGTAGTCGGACAGGAACATGTAGTCGGACAGCAGGATGCCGTCCCAGCCGAACACCCATTTGTCATTGAGCGCGAACTGGCCCTTGGTGTCGATGCCGCCGCGGAACTGGCGGTCGCCGGGCTGGCCGGCAAACGCGTTGCGGTTGAGCTGGTCGATGCCGTACAGGCGCACCTGATAGCCGCCATTGCTGAGGCGCTGGCGGAATTCGGTCTGCACCAGCACGCCCTGCTTGGAGGTGATGCGCGGCGTGAACGTCGCATCGTAATCCGGCGCGATCGCCCAGTAATAGGGAATGTCGACACCGAAGCCGTAGCCACCCGTCTGGGTGAAGCCGGGCATCAGGAAGCCGCTCTTGCGCTTGACCGTCGGGTCCGGCGTCGAGAAGTAGGGGATATAGGCCAGGGGAACGCCGAAGAATTCGAGCTGGGCGTTCTCGAAATACAGCATCTTCTCGGTCTGGTCGTGGATGATGCGCGCACCCTTGACCTGCCACAGCGGCGGCTTCTTCGGATCGTCCTTACACGGCGCGCAGGCGGTGTAGACGCCGTTCTCGAACACCGTGTAGTTGCCCTTGGTGCGGTCGGCGCGGGTCGCCGCCATCCGGGTCTGGTCCTCGGTCTCGACGCGCAGCGAATCGACGAAGCCGTCGCGATAGTCGTCCGCGAGATCGAGGCTGTTGGCGTAGGTGATCTTGCCGTCGGCGTCGGTCATGCGGATGTTGCCTTCCGCATGCAGTCGCTTGGTCTTCTGGTCGTAGATCACCCGGTCGGCCTCGACCGAGGTGCCGTTGTAGAACAGCTGCACGTTGCCGACCGCCGACACGCGCGAGTTGTTGTAGTCGTAGTCGACCTCGGTCGCCTGAACCAGCATCTGGTTGTCGTTGGCGACGCGCGGCGGCGGCGCCTTCGGCGGCCGCGGATTGTAGGTGAAGCCCTGGGCAGCGGCAGGCGACAGCGCAGCATCGAACGCGACGGGAATCGCGACGCCGAGCGTCAGCGCAAACAGACCGGCAAGAACGGCAGACCCGGCGCGACGGGCGCCCACGCAAGCGACGCGCGCAACGGCATGCAGCCGGAGCGCGGCGAGCGCGGTCTGACGGACGGCAACGAACGACACTAGCCGTCCTCCTGGTAGAGCAAGGCCATAAAACCGGTGAGGCCGCCGACGAACACGGGCAGCCACGCCGCAGCGATCGGATTCATCAACGCAGCCTTGCTCAAATCTTCCGTTACTTTCGACAGCACGTAGAGCAGAAAGCCGGCGCCCACGCCACTCAAAACCATTTTCTGAACGCCACCCATACGGAAGAACCTGAGGGACACGGACGCAGCCAGCATGACCATCGCAGCCAGCAAAAACGGCTGTGCGATCAGCTTATGATACTGCAGTCGGTAGCCCGCGGTCGCGAAGCCCGAGCTTTCCGACGAACGGATGTAGCTCGGCAGTTGCCAAAACGACACAGTTTCGGGGGTGGAGAAGCTGTTGCGGACCTGCGCAGGCGTCAGGGTTGTGGGCAAAATGAACGTCGGTTCGTCGACCGGCGGCGTATCGAGCGAGAATCGGCGCACCGATTTGAACACCCATTGGCCGTCTTCGAGCGTCGCCTCGCGCGCTTCGATTCGGTCCTTGAAGCGCTTCTCCGTATCAAAACGGAACAGGGTCAATCCGGTGAGCCGAACGCCCTGCTGCTCGCTGCGCGCGGCGTTGATGATCACCGAGCCATCCGGGTTGACCTGGTTCAGCCAGAAGCCTGACGCATCCTGCACGCCGCCGCCAGGTGCAGCACCGAACAGCTCAGCCTCCATGCGCTTCGACAATTCGCGCAAGTTCGCCGACATCGGGTTGTAGAGCGTGGTGGCCATCAGGCCGAGCATGATGGCGCTGGCGAGCGCCGGCGCGATGAACTGCCAGGCGGACACGCCGGCGGCGCGGGCGACCACGAGCTCGAGCCGTCGCGACAGCGCGAGGTAGCAGGTCATGGCGCCGATCAGCACGCAGAACGGCATCATCTTCTCGAGCAGCTGCGGCACGCGAAACAGCGACGTCTCCGCCACCATCAGCGCTGAGGCGGAGGCGAGACCCGAGGTGCGCCGGACCATCTCGATGTAATCGACCAGCACGAGCAGCAGGAAAATGCTCGCAAACACACCGACAGCCGAGACCAGGAAGCGGCCGGCGAAGTAGCGTCCGAGCGTGTTGGTGACCATGCTCATGCGGTGACCGGCCTTCTGAACAGCCGCGCGATCCGCGCATTGGAGCGGTTGATCGCCTCCATCAGCCGCGCCGGCGGCTCGATGACCACGCCGCCGATGATGACCCAGATGGACAGGCCGAGCGTGCCGAGCAGCATCAGATACTGGATCAGCGCCGCGATCGGCGTCTTCACGGTCATGACGGAGCAGGCAAAGCCGGCCATGCGCACGCCGAACACGGCGAGGATGGCGCTGCCGAACGAGAAGTTGCGGCTCTGGCGCGTCGTGCGCGGGGCGCCGAGAAACGCGAAGGTGAGGGCGGCGAAGGCGAACGGGTAGATCGGGGCCAGGAAGCGGTCGTGCAACTCCTGCCGGAATTGTCCGGGGATCTGCTTGTAGATCGGATCGTTCTCCGAGGGCGCCATCAGCTCCCACAGATAGCGCTCGCGGATGCCGAGCGTGACGTCGCGGCCCTGATTCGAGAATTTCGACATGTCGAACGCATAGCGGGCGAATGCCACCATCGCCGGCTCGCGCTTGCCGATCTCGAAGCGCTCGAGATTGCCGTCCTCGAGCACCAGGAACGAGCCGTCGGCGTTCTTCACCACCGTGCCCTTCTCGGCGATGATCGTGATCCGCTCCTTGGGATCGCGGCGGTCGTCGATCAGGATGCTCTTGAGCTCGCCGCCGGGCTGGCGCTCGCCGATTCGGATCGTCAGGTTCTGGTCGAGCTGCGCGAAACGTCCGGGCTGCAGGATGTTGGTGAGCACGTCGGCGGTGATCTCGGCATCCCACTGCTTGATCCGGCGCAGCCCGTCGGGCGCGACATAGGAGGCGAGGAGGGTGACGAGCAGGGCGACCACGCAGGTCGCATAGGCGAATGGCACGAACAGCCGGATCGGCGACATGCCGGCGGCGTTCATGACGATGATTTCCGAATCGGTCGCGAGCTTGTTGAGCGTGTGCGAGACCGCGATCATCAGCGCGATCGGCGCGATGACGCCGAGCAGGGAGGGAATCACCAGTCCGGTGATGCCGAGGAAGGTCAGGATGGTCTGGCCCTGGCTGGTCATCAGGTCGATGCCGCGCAGCGCCTGGGTGATCCAGATCACGCCGGTGAGGCTGACCAGCACCAACGCAAACGACGCGAGCGTCGTGCGAAAGATGTACTTGTCGATGGACCCCATCGTGCGCGCTCGATCCCCAATCAGCAGTCCCGGAACGAGCGCTGCAGCACCCTTGAAACGGGGCCCCCAGGCTGCCTGCGCCGTGACGTTCCAAGGCCGGTGAATATCTTTACCATCCCTTTGATCCGTCGACAAAATGGCTGTGGCGTGGCGCCACGAAAATGTGGTCGAAATTTCATCGTTGTGGCCGCCCCGCCACGGGAAGACTTGGCAGCTTGCGCCAAGGCAGGCCATACTGCTGCCAGATTGGGTTCCGAACTGCCGCCATCCCCGTCTGTCCGCTCGGATTTTGGCCGGTCGCGGCGGCTCTCATGTCGAAATTCTGGAGGATTGCTTGATGTCCGACACCGTCAAGGTCGGCTTCGTCCCGCTGTCGACCGCCCCGCGCGGTATCGCGGTGGCCTTTTGCGACGACGCGCTGCGGCTAGGCGCCGCGACCGAGAAGGCGCTCGGCGGAGCCTCGGACCTGATCAAGCGCGCCGCCGGAGCCGCCCGCTTCGAGGGCAAGGATGGCTCGGTTCTGGATCTCCTGGCCCCGGAGGGAATCAAGATTCAGCGCTTGATCGTGATCGGCACGGGCAAGGGCGGTGATCACAAGGAAAAGGATTTCCTCAAATATGGCGGCAGCTTAGCCGGAAAACTCAACGCCGGAACTGAAGCCGTGACGGTGTTGGCCGAGCTGCCCTCCGGGCCGATGACGCCCGACCAGGTCAGCTCCCTGGCCGCCGGCGTCAGGCTGCGGGCCTATCGATTCGACCGCTACAAGACCAAGAAGAAGGACGAGGAGGGCGAGGTCAGCGCCAACGTCTCGATCGCCACAGCCGACGTCGCCGCGGCGAAGAAGGCGTTCGCGCCGCGCGCCCATGTCACCGACGGCGTGATTCTCGCCCGCGATCTCGTCAACGAGCCGCCGAACGTCCTTTACCCGGAAGAGTTTGCCAAGCGCGCGGCGGCGCTGCGCAAGCTCGGCGTCACCGTCGAGATTCTCGACGTTGCCGCGATGAAGAAGCTCGGCATGGGCGCGCTGCTCGGCGTCGGTCAGGGCTCGGCCCGGCCCAGCCGCACCGTGGTGATGCGTTATGACGGCGGCAAGAAGAGCGAGCAGCCGGTCGCCTTCATCGGCAAAGGCGTCTGCTTCGACACCGGCGGCATCTCGATCAAGCCGGCCGGCTCGATGGAGGACATGAAGGGCGACATGGGCGGCGCCGCCTGCGTTGTCGGCCTGATGCATGCGCTGGCGGCGCGAAAGGCCAAGGCGAATGTGATCGGCGCGATCGGCCTGGTCGAGAACATGCCGGATGGCAACGCGCAGCGCCCCGGCGACATCGTCACGTCGATGTCGGGCCAGACCATCGAGATCATCAACACCGATGCGGAGGGCCGGCTCGTGCTGGCCGATGTGCTCTGGTACGTCGCGACCAAGTACAAGCCGAAATTCATGATCGACCTGGCGACGCTGACCGGCGCGATCCTGGTCGCGCTCGGCACCGAGCATGCCGGCCTGTTTTCCAACAATGACGATCTTGCCGACAAGCTGTTGAAGGCCGGGCAGGAGACCGGCGAGAAGGTGTGGCGCATGCCGCTCGGCTCCGAATACGACAAGCTGATCGATTCGCAATTCGCCGACATGAAGAACACCGGCGGCCGTCATGGCGGCTCGATCACGGCTGCGCAATTCCTGCAGCGCTTCGTCAACGACACGCCATGGGCGCATCTCGACATCGCCGGCACCGCGATGGGCGCGCCGAAATCCGAGATCAACCAGAGCTGGGGATCCGGCTATGGCGTGCGCCTGCTCGATCGCCTCGTCTGGGATTCCTACGAGGCGAAATCGTAAGGGACATCAACGCGCATGACCGAAGTCCTGTTCTATCACCTGCAGAACATGACGCTGGAAGGCGTGCTGCCGCCGCTGCTCGAGAAGTCGCTCGAGCGCGGCTGGCGGGTGGTGGTGCAGTCGACGTCGGAGGAGCGTGCAGATGCGCTCGATGCGCATCTGTGGACCTATCGTGACGATTCGTTTCTGCCGCACGCCACCTGGCGCGTGGCCGATGTGGCCGAGCAGCCGATTGTGCTCGCGATCGAGGAGGGCAATCCGAACGGCGCCCATGTCCGGTTCCTGGTGGATAACGCGCCGCTGCCATCGGATGCGCAGAGCTACGAGCGCATGGTGCTGGTGTTCAACGGCGATGATCCCGACGCGCTCGCTGCAGCGCGGTCGGCATGGACCGATTGCAAAAGCCGTGGATTCGATGTCACCTATTGGCAGGCCGATGAGCGCGGACGCTGGCAACGTCGGCAGTGATGGCGTAAGGCCGGGGCGACGTGCCGTGATGGCAGCGCCGCGCGATTAATGATAATCTGCCGATTTACCGGCAGAGCGTTGGCAAAGTCACGAACGTGCCGCAAAGTGATGTTGGGACAACACGTTAGAGTGTCCACAGGTTGCAATTCAGCAAGGTTCATCGTGCGAGACCACACCAAACAGCTGACGCGCGCTCTGGCGTTCCTTGTGCTTGCCCCGGTCGTGGCCGGATGCTCGAGCACGCCCGACTTCCTGTCGAAGGATGCCGAGTGGTTCAACCGGCCGCAGCGCCTGTTCATCAGAAACATCTCGATCGACGCGCCGCCGCTGACGCCGGACAAGCCCGTGACCGCTGATGATCTCGTCACCGCCGAGGGCGGCTGTCCGGGCATGGCGCCCGCCGGCGGTGCTCCGGGTGCGAATGCACTCAGCAACGATGCGGCCGCTGCGCCGCCGCCGGCCGCTGGCGGCTCGGTTGCGCTGGGTCACACTGAGTGCGACGTCGTGCGCGGCATTGGCGCGCCCGACAGCGTCAACATCGGCAACAATGGCGGCGACCGAGTCGCGACGGTGACCTGGCTGCGCGGCGCCCGTGCGGGTGTCTACACCTTCACGGCGGGCCGCCTGACATCGGTCGAGCGCGCGCCCGACGCCGGTCCGGCGCCGAAGGTGGCCAAGCCCGGCAAGGCGAAGAAGCGCGCGGCCTGAGCGCGCTCACGTCTTCTTTCTTCAGTCGGCGTCTTTGTTTAGTCGACGAATGTCGGTTCGTCACCCGGCCGCCTCATCATACAGCGTGCTGGCTTCCAGCCACTGCTCCTCGGCGCGCGCCAACGCATCCGCTGCATTTGCCCGCGCCTTCGACAGTTGCGCGGCCTGCTTCGGATCGCGCGTGAAGATGTCCGGTAGCGACAGCGCGCCGTCGATCTTGGCGATGATCTCGGTGATGCGGGCGATCTCGGCTTCGGCCGCCGTGATCTTCTGCTTCAGCGCGCCACGCTTGTTGTCGCCGCGCGGCCGCTCGGCCTTCTCGCTCACCTGCGGCCGTTCCGTCTCACGCGTGGCCGTGCCGCCGCGTGAGGACAGGATCATGCGCCGGTACTCGTCGAGATCGCCGTCATAGGTCTTGACCGTCCGATCGGCGACGACCCACAGCCGGTCGGCGCAGGCTTCGATCAGATAGCGGTCATGCGACACCATGATCACGGCGCCGGGAAACTCGTTGATGGCCTCGGCGAGCGCGGCGCGGCTGTCGATGTCGAGATGGTTGGTCGGCTCGTCCAGGATGATCATGTTCGGGCCGTAGAAGGTCGCAAGCCCGAGCAGCAGCCGCGCCTTCTCGCCGCCCGAGAGGCTCTTCACCGACGTGTCCGCCGCCTTGCCGGAGAAGCCGATCGCGCCGGCGCGGGCGCGCACCTTTGACTCCGGCGCATCACCCATCAGCTTGCGGACGTGGCTGTAGGGCGAGCCGTCCTCATCCAGCTCATCGAGCTGATGCTGCGCGAAATAGGCGATCGACAGCTTGTCGGCGCGTGTGATCTTGCCGGAGAACGGCGCGAGCCGTCCGGCGAGCAGCTTCACCAAGGTCGACTTGCCGTTGCCGTTGGAGCCGAGCAGCGCGACGCGGTCGTCATTGTCGATGCGCAAGGTGACGCGATTGAGCACGGGCTGCGCCGGATCGTAGCCGACGGTCGCGTTGTCCACCGCGATGATCGGCGGCGACAGCAATTTGTCCGGCGCGGGAAACGTGATCTCGTGCACGTCCTGGGTGACGAGTGCCGTGATCGGCTTCATCCGCTCCAGCATCTTCACGCGGGATTGCGCCTGCCTCGCCTTCGACGCCTTGGCCTTGAAGCGTTCGACGAACGCCTGCAAGCGTGCGCGCTCCGCCTCCTGGCGCTTGACCGCCTTGGCGTCGAGCATCTCGCGCGTCGCGCGCTGCTCCTCGAACGACGAGTAGCTGCCGCGGTAGAGCGTCAGCTTGCCGCGGTCGAGATGCAGGATCTGGTCGACGGATGTTTCCAACAGGTCGCGGTCGTGGCTGATCACGATCACCGTGCGCGGATAATGCGCGAGATGATCCTCAAGCCACAGCGTGCCTTCGAGATCGAGATAGTTGGTCGGCTCGTCGAGCAACAGCAGGTCGGGCGCGGCGAACAGCGTGGCCGCGAGCGCGACGCGCATGCGCCAGCCACCGGAGAATTCCGAGCAGGCGCGGGCCTGATCGGCGGCGGAGAAGCCGAGGCCGCTGAGGATGGCGGCGGCGCGGGCCGGCGCCGAATGGGCGTCGATGTCGACCAGACGGGTCTGGATCTCGGCGATCCGGTCGGGATCCTCGGCGGTCTCGGATTCGCGCAGCAGGGCATCACGTTCGAGATCGGCCCGCAGCACCACCTCGATCAGGCTCTCGGGGCCGCTCGGCGCCTCCTGGGCCAGACTGCCGATCTGCCACCGCGGTGGCAGGCTGATGCTGCCGTTCTCCAGCGACAGTTCGCCGCGGATGGCCTTGAACAGCGTCGACTTGCCGGTGCCGTTCCGGCCGACCAGGCCGACACGGGCGCCGGGCGGAATCTGCACCGAGCTATGGTCGATGAGAAGCCGTCCGGCGAGGCGGATGGAGATGTCAGTGATGGAAAGCATGCGCGCCTTGTCACCGCGCGCGCGGCCAAACGCAACCGCTTTATGCCGGCTTCAGCCGCTGGAGCCTGTCAATCGAAGCGCGCCAGCGGCTCGTCGCGCCTGCGCAGCTCGTTCATCAGAGACGCGAGGGACTCGGGCAGGCTGGATTGCTCAGGCGGCAGGCTTCGCTGCAGCCGTTCGCCGACGGCCTCACAGATCGATCGGCTGGTCTTGCGATCGAGCGCCTCGCAGTATTCGGCGGTGCGGCCAGACATGACGGAGTTCCACGAGCAGTTGCAAGAAGATGCCATATCAAGTCGTGGGCGGCCGTTTTGTTTCCGGGCGCGTGCGAAATGCGCCGAAGGAGGTTGAAAATTCACAAAAAAAGCCCCGGCGTGGGGGACGCCGGGGCAATGCGAGTTCGGAGCGGCGGGGGGCGGATGCCGTCCTAGGCTCGTCTCAGGGGAGGTCAGTAGCAGCGGTTGATCCAGCGCCAGCGCGGCCCCCACGGGGTCGGAACGACGCGGCGCACGTAGCAGCCGCCATAGCCGTAGCTGTAGACCGGGCCGCCGACGAACACGCGCGGACCATAGAACGGGCGGTGCCAGCCATAGCCACCGTGCCAGCCATGGTGCCAGCCGCCATGCCAACCACCGTGCCAATGGGCCGAGGCGGCCGTCGGGGCGAGGGCAGCTGCGCCGAGAGACACGGCAGCCGCCACGATGAGGGAGAGTTTGCGCAACATGATCGTCTCCTGGATGACAGCGCTTGAGAGGCGCCGAAATTGTCCGACGGATGAGGCTGGGAGAAGGCGGCTACCGGTACGCCGGCTCGTCTTCGCCCGATGCAGATCACGTTAGGGCATGGGAGCTGAACACCGGTGGCACAGATCCTTCATTCTATGTTCAGAATCGTGAAATTGTCGTAAGGCGTCGCGCCTCGGACCGGGGCCCCGTCGCTTGCCGTCGACGGATCGCGTCGATATAAGCCCGCATCTCACCCAAATCCCCCATCTCCAAGGACGA
Organism: Bradyrhizobium sp. USDA 4353; assembly: GCF_054063215.1. NCBI lineage: Bacteria > Pseudomonadati > Pseudomonadota > Alphaproteobacteria > Hyphomicrobiales > Nitrobacteraceae > Bradyrhizobium > Bradyrhizobium sp. USDA 4353. Next base: position 5,858,023 of record NZ_JBSSGB010000001.1, on the reverse strand, counting down.
TATCATGGCGATTGAGCGCACCTTTTCGATCATCAAGCCCGACGCGACCGAGCGTAACCTCACCGGCGCGATCAACGCGCTGATCGAGAAAGCCGGCCTGCGCATCGTGGCCCAGAAGCGCATCCGCATGACCCGCGAGCAGGCCGAGACCTTCTATGCGGTCCACAAGGCCCGCCCGTTCTTCGGCGAGCTGGTCGACTTCATGATCTCCGGCCCGGTCGTGGTGCAGGTTCTCGAGGGCGAGGGCGCCATCCTGAAGTACCGCGACGTCATGGGCGCGACCGATCCGTCCAAGGCGGCCGAGGGCACCATCCGCAAGGCGCACGCGAAGTCGATCGGCGAGAACTCGGTGCATGGCTCGGACGCGCCGGAGACGGCCGCAGTCGAGATCGCGCAGTTCTTTTCCGGCAACGAGATCGTCGGCTGAGCCGCGATCGCTGCGGCGGAGCCTCGCTCCGCCGCAATCCCGTTGAACGCATCTGAAAGGTCTGGCCGTGAACTGGCTGTCACAGCTCGCTGATCCCGCCACTTACGGCCATCTCCTCGCGCAATTCGAAGCCGACCTGCAAAGCCCGGGCTTCTGGCTCGCGCTCGGCAAGATCATCTGGATCAACGTGCTGTTGTCGGGCGACAACGCGCTGGTGATCGCGCTCGCCTGCCGCGGCCTGCACGGCAAGCACCGCTTCTGGGGCATGGTCGCTGGCTCCGGCATCGCCGTGGCGCTCCGCATCGCCTTCACCGGCATCGTCGCGACCCTGATGGCGCTGCCTTACCTGAAGCTGATCGGCGGCCTCGCCCTGCTCGTCATCGCCGCCAAGCTTCTGGTGCCCGAGGACGAGAACGACGACATCGCCGCCGGCACCACCTTGTGGCATGCGGTGCGCATCGTCGCGCTCGCCGACCTCGTGATGAGCCTCGACAATGTCATCGCGGTGGCCGCCGCCGCCAACGGCCAGGCCTCGCTGCTGATCATCGGCCTTGCCATGAGCATCCCGCTGATCATCGCCGGCGCCGCGCTGATCATGCTCGTGCTCGACCGTTTCCCGCTTCTCGTCTGGCTCGGCGCCATGCTGCTGGGCTGGGTGGCCGGCGAGGTGATCGCGACCGATCCGGCGATCGAGCCCATGCTGCATCATCTGCTCGACGGCACCGTCAATATCAGCATCGATGCGACCTCGGCGCTGTTCGCCGGCGCCTCGAAGCTGACCAGCCATGTCGACGTCATGGAGACGTTGATGTCGCTGCTCGGTGCGCTGGTGGTGCTCGTGGCCGGCTCGATCTGGCGCGGCCGCGCGTTGCAAAACCACGACAAGCACGAGATCGAAGCCGTTCCGGCGCGCGGCGTCGAGCTGCCGTAGCGGCAGCGTCAGTCAGCGCGCAGGAATCTCGCCTAGCTCAGACCGACAGGCCGCTCGTGACACGAGCGGCCTTTTCTTTTGGACGATCAGGGACGCGCGCCGGTCGTGATGACCGAGCCGACATGGTGTCCGCGCAGCGCGGCCGTCAGCCGTCCCGGCACCAGGCCATTGATGACCTGGACGCGCGACAGGTGCCGGGCATTGGCCATCACCTCGAGCAGCGTGCGGTCGAACGGCAGCGTGCCCTCGTGCTTCGCCAGCGCGTCATGGCTGGTCTCGCGCAGCAGCGTCGCCTCTGCGGCATCAGGTCCGTTCGGATCGGCCGTGAAGACGCCGTCCACATCCTCGACGATCGTCAATCCGGCAGCGCCGAGCGCGTCGGCGATCAGGAAGGCGCCGGTGTCGGCGCGATGCGTCGGCAGCCGCGAGGTCGGGAATTCGTGGTGGTGATAGGGCGGGAACGCGCTGCCGACGACCGCGCGCGCCGCCATCAGATGGATCGCGAGCTGGTTGGCGATGGTCGGATGCTCGATGTAGGAGACGCCCTCGGAGGCCAGCAGCGCCGCCAGGATATGGCCGTTCTGGCCGGCCTCGCTGGCCGCGAGCGGCGCGAGCGAGCCGACGGGCAGGCCGAGATCGAGCCCGACGCCATAGAGGTGACGGGCGCGGATGCCGGCGCCGGTCAGGATCAGGAGCCGATGCTCCGGCAGGAGCTTCCGGATCTCCTCGACCAGCGGCAGGATCGCGTCCGCGCCGCGGTCCATGATCGAGCGGCCGCCGATCTTGACCACCTGCAGCCAGGGCAGCAGCGCGATCGGGCGCTTTCCGGCAACCGGACGGGTGAGCTTGTTGTCGAGCAGGGTCTGGCGCGCGAGCGGCGAGGCGACGTGCTTGATGGTGTTGATGTCAGCCATAACGGTCGGCTCCTTTAGCTCGCGGTGATGATGGTGCCGACATGCTCGCCGGCCAGCGCGCGGGTCAGATTGCCGGGGACGAGGCCGTTGACGACCTGGACCTCGCGGACGTGGCGCGCGGCTTCGAGCAGGTCGAGCATCGGGAATTCCAGGATGGAGTCGGCAAGGCCCTTCGCCTTCATCTCGGCGACCGAGATCTTCGGGATGAAGGTGGCGTTCTTCTCGGTCTTGGGATTGGCGCTGTAGAGGCCGTTCTCGTCCTTCACGTAGATCATGGCCTTGCAGCCGAACTGCTCGGCGACCAGGAAGCAGCCGGCGTCGGTGCGGTAGGGCGGGATGACCCCGTCGGCCGACGGACGCATCCATAGGCCGTAGGGCGGCATGCCGCTGAACACGACCGCGTTCACCTCCGCGAGGTAGAGCGGCACGGCGGAGAGGCCGGCGCCCTCGACCGCGGAGATGCCGTGCTTGGCGAGCAACTGGCCCAGCATCGCCGCGTTCTGGTCGGCAACGGAGGCGCCGAGCTGTGACAGCACGCCGGCCGGCAAATTGAGCCCGGCAGCGATCGAATAGAGGTGACGCGCGCGGGTGCCGGCGCCGGTGCCGATCAGCATCTTGTGCGCCTTGCGGGCGGCAACGATCTCCTCGACCAGCGGATAGATCGCGCTGCGGCCACGGTCGATCATGCTCTGGCCGCCGACCTTGATCACGGTCGCGTCAGGAAGGATGCGGAAATCAGCCGCCGTTTCCGCCGCCGCAATCAATTCGGCGTCGGTGAGCGAGCGCTGCATCAGAAGCTGCTCGAGCTCGGCCGTCGTGGTTGCCATGGGAATATCGTCCTTTCGCGGTTGGCAGAGCCGGCGAAGCCCTCAGCTCCGCTCGGTTGCTCCTGCGTCAAGGCCAATAGAATGATTTTCGCTTTACCGAAAGCTGTATTGTGCGAAGCATAGATGCGCAGCCGCATTGTCGGATTTGCGACAATTCGAAAGGTGATGCCTATGAGCCGCTCAGGATGCTCGATGTTTCATCACGCGGGCTGCTCAACACGCACGCACTGTAATCCGCCCTCGCGATCTGCGAGGGACGGCGTGATCACGGCTTTGAGAGTCAGGCCAGCGGGACGCTCGCCGGATCGGTCTCGCGGGCACGGCCGTGCTCGGCGATGCCGCCATCGGCGGCCACCGGCTCGCCTTGCGCCACGGCGGTGATCCGCACCGGCACCGACTTGGCTGCCGGCGTGTTGCTGCGCTCGTCGCGGTGGGCGAGCGGCAGCAGGCCGTTGGTCTCCGGATAATAGGCGGCGCAGCAGCCGGCCGGGATGTCGAAGCCGACGACGCGGAAGCCGCCGAGGCGGCGGTCGATGTCGTCGTGCCAGACGGTCGCGAACTCGATCGTGGCGCCCTCATGCAGTCCGAGCGCGGCAATGTCGCGCGCGTTCATGAAGACCACCATGCGCTCGCCGCGGACCCCGCGATAGCGGTCGTCGTTGGAATAGACCGTGGTGTTGAACTGGTCGTGGCTGCGCAAGGTGATCAGCTGCAGATGCGGTGCCTCCGGCGCATCGTCATCGGCATCGATCAGACCGTCCTTGAACAGGAAGTTCGCCTTGCCGGTCGGCGTGTCCCATTTGCGCTCGCGGGCGCCGTTGGGCAGGCGGAAGCCGCCGGGCTGGGCGATGCGGGCATTGTAGTTCTGGAATTGCTCCGGAAACACCGCTTCGATCCTGTTGCGGATCAGGCCGTAGTCGGCGACGAAGACATCCCAGTCGATGGATGCCCGTTCGGCGACGGTGGCCTTTGCCAGACCACAGACGATGTCGACCTCCGATTTCAGATGCGGGCTCGCCGGCTCCAGCAGGCCAACGGAGCCGTGCACCATCGAAAAGCTGTCCTCGACGGTGATCGTCTGCACCTGGCCGTTCTGGACGTCACGCTCGGTGCGGCCGAGGCAGGGCAGCAGCCACGACGACTGACCATGCGTCATGTGAGACAGGTTCGGCTTGGTCGCGACATAGACCGTCATGCGCAGCCGCGGCACCTCGGCGGCGATGCGGGCATTGTCCGGAATGGCGCGGAAGAAGTTGCCGCCCATTCCGATGAAGGCGTCGACCTCGTGGGCGAGGATCGCCTCACAGCATTGCGCAACATCGTGGCCCGGCTCGCGCGGTGAGGTGAAGCCGAACGCCGCGTCCATCTTCTGCAGAAACGGCTCCTTCGGCTTCTGATAGATGCCGACGGTGCGGTCGCCCTGCACGTTGGAATGGCCGCGGATCGGGCAGGCGCCGGCGCCCTTGCGTCCGACATTGCCGCGCAGGAACAGCATGTTCATGATCTGCTGCATGGCGTCGCCGCCGCGGCGATGCTGCGTGATCCCCATGCCCCAGCAGGCGATGACGCGATCGGCCTTCATGTAGATCTCCGCCGCGGTCTCCATGTCGGCGCGGCACAGGCCGCTATAGTGCTCCAGCCGCTCCCACGGCAGGTTGCGCAGATACGTCGCGAACGCCTCGAAGCCGTGCGTGTGCTGCGCGATGAACGCCTCGTCGAGGATGCGCTTGCTTCCCGTCGCGGCGGCGGCCGCTGCGAGCACCGCTTTGCAGATGCCCTGCACGGCGGCGATGTCACCGCCGACCCGCAGCTGGAAATATTGCGACGAGATCTTCTGGCCGCCGCCGGTCAGCATCTCCACGGCATTCTGCGGGTTGGCGAAGGCAACGAGGCCGCGCTCCTTCAGCGGATTGAAGGTCACGATCGGCACGCCGCGCTTGGCCATGTCGTGGAGATAGCCGAGCATGCGCGGACTGTTGGTGCCGGGGTTCTGGCCGAAGATGAAGATCGCGTCGCAATCCTCGAGATCGTCGAGATCGACCGTGCCCTTGCCGACGCCGATGCTTTCGGGCAGCGCGACCGTCGTGGTCTCGTGGCACATGTTGGAGCAGTCGGGGAAGTTGTTGGTGCCGAGCAGGCGGCCGAAGGTCTGATAGAGGAACGCAGCCTCGTTGGAGGTGCGGCCCGAGGTGTAGAGCTCGACCCGCTTGGGATCGAGCGCGCGCAGCTCGGCGCCGATTGCCGAAAACGCTTCGTCCCAATTGGTACGCTCGTATTTGTCGGTTGCCGCGTTGTAGCGCATCGGCTCGGTCAGCCGGCCGACATCCTCGATGTCGTGATCGGTCCAACCGCGCAATTCGCTCACGGTATGCTCGGCGAAGAACTCCGGCGTCGCGCGCTTGCGCGTCGCCTCCCACGCGACCGCCTTGGCGCCGTTCTCGCAATATTCGAAGGTGTGCGGCTTGCGCGGATCGGGCCAGGCGCAGCTCGGGCAGTCGAATCCGCCCGGCTTGTTCATCGACAGCAGCGCGCGATTGCCGCGCACCAGGATCTCCTGGCGCGCCAGATGCGTCTCGGTGGCGTTCAGCGCGCCCCAGCCGCCGGCCGGGCTGTTGACGATGGTCTTGCGGGTCTCGGCCAAATCGGCTCTCCGGGCGGATGCAGGGAGCTTGGCCAACGTGGCACCGACAGGGCCGTTCCAATGCCGTATCGCAGCGGCCGGCTAGCGAGTCGCGAGATGTCTTCTGAACAGCTCGACGAGGCCATGTGGCGCGGTGTCATCGAAGAACGTCGCCAGATTGCGAGCCGTCTCGTCCGCGACGCGGGCGCTGCGGGCAAACAGATCACGTTCATAGGCGGCGAGCGCAGCTTCAGTGTCGTTGGGTCTGGCGATGAGCGCCCGGGCAAGCTCGGCGCCGTCGTACAAAGCGAGGTTGGCGCCTTCGCCGGCGAAGGGCGACATCAGGTGGGCGGCGTCGCCGAGGAGAGTGACGCCGGGCTTGCGATCCCAGCGATGCCCAACAGGAAGGGCATGGATCGGGCGCAGCACGGGATCGGTGTCGCTCGCGGAGATCAAAGCGGTGAGTTGCGGCGCCCAGCCTTCGAACTCCATGGCGAGACGCGCCAGGCTCGCGCGCGCATCGCTGACGTCGAACCAAGCTGCCGGCTTCTGCAGGGCCGCGTAAGTGTGGAGCGTTCCATCCGCATGGCGATGCGCCAGGATGGCCTTGCCTGGGGCAGCGGCGATCAGCGTGCCAGTGCCGATCGCGTCGGCGCTGGCCTTGTGGCGCGTATCGCCGTCAAAGAGGCGCGTCTCGACGAAGGACACGCCTGTGTAGGCGGGCTTTGCATCTGAGATCAACGGCCGGATCTTCGACCATGCACCATCGGCGCCGACGAGGAGATCGGTGGTGATCGTCGCGCCATTGGCAAAAACGACCGCGTGTTGTCCGCCTCCGATCGCGGTCGCCGACATCACCTTGTGACCCCACGCGATCCAATCCTGGGGAATGGACTCGATCAGCATCCTCCGCAGGTCGCCACGGTCGATTTCCGGGCGTTTGACGGTAGGGCTGCCGGGATGATCGAAAAGAATGACCCCGTCCTGATCGACAACGCGCTTGGCGTCTTCGCCGGGACGGACAAGCCTCAGGAAGGATGCGAACAGGCCGGCGGCCTTGAGCGCGATCTGTCCGTTATGCTCGTGAATATCCAGCAGGCCGCCTTGTCCTCGCGCCTCCGCCGAAGGCTCGGCCTCATAGACCGTTGCGGGGATGCCATGCAGATGAAGGATGCGGGCGAGCGTGAGGCCGCCGAGGCCCGCGCCGATAATCGCGATCGGACGTCGCATTGTTGCGCTCCTGTTGTCGCAGACGTGCATCGCCCGAAGGGGCCGAACGACTGAGATCGTCCCGACGCATGGTCGGGTGTTGCTTGGGAGACGCTGGCCGAACCGCGCAATGCGCATGGTTGGGCGTGTGCTCGACAGCCGTTCGAACGTGCGGGTTCGGATCAGGCCATCGTTTTTCGCGACGGAGTCAAACTAAATCAGACGGTGTGGAGACGCTAGTCCTTGCAAAAAAGGGATCGTGGAGGGCTGCGCGGCGGCTCCGGGACTAGCTCAGCACCACCGAGCCGGACCGACCGACAAGCCGCGCCAATTGCTTGAAGCGGCCGCCGACCCGGTCGGCGACGAGGTCGACCAGATGATGCTCGAACACCAGCATCAGCTTGCGGTCCTGGGTGCGGAAATGCGTGGCGGGCAGCACGCCCGGCCGCGCCGCCGAGATCAGATGCGCGACGCGGAAGGCGGTGCCGAGCAGGCGCGCGCGGTCGATCTGGGCCGGGCTGAGCTGCTGGGTGAGCGCAGGCGCCGCCGCCTCGTCGAGCTGGCCCTCATAACGGAAGAACACCGACAGCGCGGCGAAGATGCGACCCTCATGGCTGATCGAGCCGAAATTGCCGTTGAGGATGATGCCGTAGGTCTGCTCGCCGCGATGATCCGGGTGCATGCGCCAGCCGATGTCGGACATCAGGCAGGCGGCGTGGCGCAGCCTGCGCTCGTCCTCGGTCTCGCGGACGTGCACGACGCGAAACAGCCGGTCGGTCCAGTCGATCAGCTCGCGGGCATGCTGGGCCGAGCGCGACAAAAGCTCGTTCAGCCCTTGCGCCGCGCAGAGCAGCCCGTCCTTGGCGCGCTCGGCATCGGGCAGCTTGGAGTAGAGCAGGCCCTCGCGCACGCCGAAGGTGGAGAACACCACGGTGGTCGGCTTGGCGACGCGGATGACGTATTCGAGCACGAGGGCGGCATAAGCGAGCAGCGGACGCCGCGCTTCGGCGATGGCCTCGATGTCGGCCAGCATGTCCGCGGCGACCAGCCGGCGCAGTCGGCGCACGAAGGCGAGCGCCTCCGCGGCCGGGATCGCATAGCCGTGCATGACGCCGAGCGGATAGCCGCTCTGGATGATGTGGATGCGCGCCAGCGCGCGCCAGGTGCCGCCGACCGCATAGAAGGTGCGGCCCTCGCCGGCGGCGAGCTGCGGCAGGTCGGTGAGCGCGTCGCTGACGATGCGCTGAGCCTTCTTCAGCGACTTCTCAGAGAGGTCCTGCAGCGCCAGGCTGCCGAGCGGCAGCGTGATGCCGCTGCGCACCTGATGGCCGCGCACGTCGATCAGCTCCAGCGAGCCGCCGCCGAGATCGCCGACGATGCCGTCGGGCTTGTGGACTCCGGAGATGACGCCGAGCGCGGAATAGCGCGCTTCCTCGGGGCCTGTGAGAATCTGGATTTCGACGCCGCAGATCTTCTCGGCCTTGGCGATGAAATCGGGCCCGTTGGAGGCATCGCGGCAGGCGGCCGTCGCGATCGCGTGGACACGCCCGACCTTCTGCACCTTGCACAGCGCGCGGAACCGCTTCAACGCGGTCAACGCTTTCTCGACGGCATCAGCCGCGAGCAGGCCGGTGGTTTGCACCTCGCGGCCGAGCCCGCACAGCGCCTTCTCGTTGAACACGGTGACGAGGCTGCGCTCCATCGCCTGATAGACGACGAGACGGACCGAGTTCGAGCCGATGTCGATGACGCCAACGCTCGCGGCCCTGGGGGAGGGCCGCTTCACCGCTGCATTCCCTTGCCGCAAAGGAATCTAGGACGGGTTGCGTTCGTTCCGGCGCGTGAGCCGGCGCGGTGAGGATTCCTTGAGCGACTTTCCACGGCCGGACAGACTCGGATTCGTCATGAAGTAATTATGCAGGTTGAACGGCTCCTCGCCCTTCGCGGCCTTCATACGCGTTGACGACCCGTCCGGCAACAATTGCCAGCTCTGCTCGGTGTCCTTGAGGTTGGCGACCATGATCTGCTCCAGCACCTGCTGGTGCACGGTCGGGTTCTGCAACGGGCACAGCACCTCGACGCGGCGGTCGAGATTGCGCGGCATCATGTCGGCGGAGGAGATGTAGACCGCCGCCTTGGCGCTCGGCAGACCCTGGCCCATGCCGAAGCAGTAGATCCGGCCGTGCTCGAGGAAGCGCCCGATCACCGATTTGACGCGGATGTTGTCGGACAGGCCGGGAATGCCGGGACGTAGGCAGCAGATGCCGCGCACGATCAGCTCGATCGAGACACCGGCCTGCGAGGCCTCGTACAGCGCGTCGATAATGTCGGGATCGACCAGCGAGTTCATCTTCATCCAGATCACGGCCGGCTTGCCCTGGCGGGCAAAGCTGGTCTCGCCATGGATGTGCTCGATGATGCGCTTGCGAAGCGTGAGCGGCGACACCGCCATCTTTTCGATGTCGATCGGCTCGGCATAGCCGGTGATGTAGTTGAACACCCGGGTGACGTCGCGGCCGATCACCGGGTCCGAGGTGAAGTAGGACAGGTCGGTGTAGATGCGCGCGGTCACCGGGTGATAGTTGCCGGTGCCGGTGTGCACGTAGGTGGTGAGGCTGCCGCCCTCGCGACGCACGACCATCGAGAGCTTCGCATGCGTCTTCAGCTGCAGGAAGCCGTAGACCACCTGCACGCCGGCGCGCTCGAGGTCGCGCGCCCAGCGGATGTTGGCCTCCTCGTCGAACCGCGCCTTGAGCTCGACCAGCGCGGTGACCGACTTGCCGGCCTCGGCCGCCTCCACCAAGGTGCGCACGATCGGCGAGTTGTTGGAGGTGCGGTACAGCGTCTGCTTGATCGCCACGACGTCGGGATCGCGCGCCGCCTGCTGCAGGAACTGCACGACGACGTCGAATGATTCATAGGGGTGGTGGACGATCAGATCCTTCTGCCGGATCGCCGCAAAAATGTCGCCGCCATGGTCGCGCACGCGCTCGGGATGGCGCGGCACGTAGGGCGCAAATTCGAGGTCGGGCCGGTCGACGCGGGTGAGTTGCGACAGCTCGTTCATTGCTAGCACGCCGTCGACGACGAACACCTCGTCGTCGGTGGTCGCCAGCGCATCCTGCACGAAGAAGCGCAGCTCCTCCGGCATGTTGGCCTCGATCTCGAGCCGGATCACCGAGCCGCGGCGCCGGCGCTTCAGCGCGGTCTCGAACAGCCGCACCAGATCCTCGGCCTCTTCCTCGATCTCGATCTCGCTGTCGCGGATGATGCGGAACGCGCCCTGGCCCTTGACGGTGTAGCCGGGGAACAGGCGGCCGATGAACAGGCTGGTCGCCTGTTCCAAGGTGATCAGGCGGATCACGCCGTCCTTGGCGCCGGGGAAGCGGATGAAGCGGTCGATCTTGCCGGGCATGCGGATCAGCGCGTTCATCGGCTTGCCGTCCGATGTGCGCGTCAGCTGCAGCGCCACCGTAAAGCCGAGACTCGGGATGAACGGGAAGGGATGCGCAGGGTCGATGGCCAGCGGCGTCAGCAGCGGAAAGATGCTGGAGAGGAAGTGATCCTCGATCCAGGCCCGCTCGGTCTTGGTGACGTCCTGGCCGTCGACCAGCACGATGCCGAGCTCGGCGAGGAACTTGCGCAGGTCGCGCCAGATCGCCTGCTGGTCGATCGCGAGCTGCGAGACGCTTTCGTTGATGACCTTGAGCTGCTCCAGCGGCGTCAGCCCGTCGGGGCTGCGCTCCGCGATGCCCTCGCGCACCTGGGCGCGGATACCGGCGACGCGGACCATGAAGAATTCATCAAGGTTGTTGGCCGAAATCGACAGGAACCGGACCCGCTCCAGCGCCGGATGGCGCGGATTGACCGATTCTTCGAGCACCCGGCGGTTGAAATGCAGCCAGGACAGCTCCCGGTTGATGAAGCGCTCGGGGCTGGAGGCGATCTCAAGCTTGGCCGCCGCAACCGGCTCTTGTGCTGCAATTTCAGTTGCTTGCTCGGTGTCCATCAGAAATCGATCCAAATTGGGTCAGGCGCCAAATCACTTGCGCAAGCGCGAACCAGTAGCGCAACCCGTATGACAGAAGGATGACGTTGCCGGCACCATTGAGGTTCCGCCCACGGCTGTCGTCAAGATGTCCGGCGGTCACACGCTGCGGAGCAGCTCGGCGGCCAGCGCCCGCGTGACGGGCCGCCCCAGCCGCAGCGACTCCTGGTCGAGCTGGGCAATGGTCTGACGGGCCGCCGCGTAGGAGCGTTCGATGCGGCTGGCGAGGTAGCTCACGACCGTCTCGTCGATCGCCAGCTGCCGGTCCGCGGCCAGCTTCACGATCAGGGCCCGGAACAACTGGTCGTCGGGCGGCAGCAGCGTCACCACCGGCACGGCGCGCAGCCGCGACCTCAAGTCGGCCAGCGCGATCGGCAGGCTCGCCGGCGCCTCCCGCGCGGTGATCAGCACAAAGGCCTCGTCCTGGCGGGCGAGGTTGAGCAGGTGAAACAAAGCGCGCTCGTCGAGATCGGCGGTCGTCAGGTCCTCCAGCACCAGCGCTCCGGTGGCAAGGGCCCCCGGGACGGCGCTCGCCTCCAGCGCATGCGCCGACAGCGAGCGGGCGCCGGACTGCTCGGCCCAGATCGCCGCGAGGTGGCTCTTGCCCGAGCCGTCCGGGCCGACCAGGAACATCGTCCGCGCCGGCCATTCCGGCCAGGCATCGACCAGCGCGAGCCCGGCGGCATTGCCGGGGCCTTCGAGAAAATTGTCCCGCGTCAGGCTCTCCGCATGCGGCAAGGCGAGGGCCAGTTGACGAGGGGGAATATGGCCGGCCAAGGGTGACGTGCTCCGTACAGTGTCGTCGGCGGGATGAGCGAAAGCGCGCGGGCCGGCTCACCGCACCTCGATGGTGTTCATGTGCCGCACCCAGTCCACCAGGTAAAGCCCGACAGAGACGAGGGTAAAGGCCGTCACCAGCACCATCAGCACGCTGTCATAAGGCTTGGGCTCGAAGCCGAAGCTGAGCGACGCCAGCACGAGCGCGGCGAATCCGACCTGCGCCCCGGTGTTCAGCTTCGACACCATCAATGGCTTCATTGCGACCGGCCGGTCGAACAGCCAGGAGACGATGACAGCGGCCACGATCATGATGTCGCGCGACACCACCAGGATGACGATCCAACGCGGGATGGCGCCCCAGATGCCGAGCGTGACGAAGATCGATACCAGGAGCGCCTTGTCGGCGAGCGGATCGAGCAGCGCGCCGAGCTCGGAGCGCAGGTTGAAGCGCCGGGCCAGGAAGCCGTCGACGGCATCGCTGACGCCTGCGATCACGAACACGATGAACGCGATCTCCATCTCGCCGGCCGCGATGGCCCACACCACGATCGGCACCAGCAGGATTCGGCCGAGCGTAATCAGGTTGGGGATGGAGTGGGGAATGGTCACGCAGCTGGTCCCAACGACAACTCGATCAACAGACAACCCGATGCCGAAGCGTGGCGAACCGGTCCAGTTCCTAGATAGGGTGGGGACGGGCCCCTTGCGAGCCATTGCGCGCAGCCGGATTCCGACGTAACCAGCGGCCAGATTAGGGGTTTTGACCATGACCGAGCGCAAGAACGGGCTCACTTATGCAGATTCGGGCGTCGATATCGACGCCGGAAACCGTCTGGTCGATCTGATCAAGCCCATGGTGCGCGCCACCGCGCGCCCGGGGGCGGATGCCGAGATCGGCGGCTTTGGCGGCCTGTTCGACCTCAAGGCGGCCGGCTTCAAGGACCCCGTGCTGGTGGCGGCCACCGACGGCGTCGGCACCAAGGTCAAGATCGCCATCGAGACCGGGCTGCATGGCGGCATCGGCATCGACCTGGTGGCTATGTCGGTGAATGATCTCGTGGTGCAGGGCGCCGAGCCGCTGTTCTTCCTGGATTACTTCGCCTGCGGCAAGCTCGACCCCGAGGCGACCGCCTCGATCGTCGCCGGCATCGCCGAGGGCTGCCGGGAATCCGGCTGCGCGCTGATCGGCGGCGAGACCGCGGAAATGCCGGGCCTCTACAAGGACGGCGACTACGATCTCGGCGGCTTCGCCGTCGGCGCCGCCGAGCGCGGCACCCTGCTGCCGTCGCCGGATATCGCGGCGGGTGACGTGGTGCTCGGCTTGGCGTCGTCCGGCGTGCATTCCAACGGCTACTCGCTGGTGCGCAAGATCGTCGCCCAGTCGGGCCTCGGCTTCGATGCGCCGGCGCCGTTCGCTCCCGTGCTGACCTTGGGCGCTGCGCTGCTGACGCCGACGCGCCTCTATGTGAAGTCCTGCCTGCGCGCGATCCGCGAGACCGGCGCGGTGAAGGGGCTGGCGCACATCACCGGCGGCGGCTTCACCGACAACATTCCGCGCGTGCTGCCGAAGCATCTCGGCGTCTCGATCGACCTCACGCACCTGCCGGTGCTGCCGGTGTTCAAATGGCTGGCGGAGCAGGGCGGCATCGCCGAGCGCGAGCTGCTGCGCACCTTCAATTGCGGGATCGGCATGATCGTGATCGTCAAGGCCGAGGCCGTCGATGCCGTCACCGAGGTGTTCACCGCCAATGGCGAGCACGTCGCCCGGCTCGGCGAGGTGGTCGCGGCCGCCGGCGAGGAGCGCGTGATCTACACCGGCGCGCTCGATCTGGCGCTGTGAGCCCGGTGAGCCGATGAAGCGCCGCGTCGCCATCCTGATCTCCGGTCGCGGCTCGAACATGGCCGCGCTGATCCGCGCCGCGTCGCAGCCGGATTTTCCGGCCGAGATCGCCGTGGTCATCTCTAACCGCGCGGACGCCGCGGGCCTGCAGAAGGCCGCCGATAGCGGCGTCGCGGTCGAGGTGATCGAGAGCAAGCCGTTCGGCAAGGACCGCGCCGGCTTCGAGGCCAAGCTGCAGGCGGCGCTGGATGCGCGCGGCATCGAGATCATCTGCCTCGCCGGCTTCATGCGGCTGTTCACCGCGGCGTTCGTGCAGCGCTGGTATGGCCGGATGCTGAACATCCACCCCTCGCTGCTGCCGTCCTTCCCCGGCCTCGATCCGCACGGCCAGGCGTTGCGCGCCGGCGTCAAGCTGTCCGGCGCGACCGTGCACTTCGTGATCCCGGAGACCGACGCCGGCCCGATCGTGATGCAGGGCGCGGTGGTGGTGCGGGACGACGACACCGCCGATACTCTGTCGGAGCGCATCCTCGGCGTCGAGCATCGGATCTATCCGGAAGCGCTGAAGCTGCTGGCGAAGGATCAGGTGCGGCTCGAAGGTGATCTCTGCCGGACGCAGGCGACTGAGCAGGCGGATCAGATGATGATCTGGCCGGTGGCGTCGTAGTTAGGGCGGCGCGTCATCTGCTGTAAAGACATCTGTCTAGCAGTGTGCTGGCGGAGAGAACCCCTCACCCGAACGAGTATGACGCTGCCACCGTGCAGCCCTCTCCCGCAAGGGGAGAGGGCACAGTAACTACCACCGCACGAGCTTAGAAAGTGACCTACTGATCGTCGCTGCGCCAAAACTGCGCGATGCAGTGCCCTCGCCCCCAAGGCGAAGCAAAGCTTCGCCGGGGTGGGAGAGGGCATCGCCGGCGCATCAGCGGGCTCGCTCGGGTGAGGGCTATCTGTCCGCAGATACAGTCGTGCATCGTCATCGCTGAGGCCGCGATGGACAAAAAAATCCCCGGCAGGGCCGGGGGCATCAAGGGCTGACGAAGTCTGGTCATTCGCGCGGCGTTGGTGTTGCGCGAAGCTCTTAGTCGAACCGGCGTAGCACGCCGAGCCCCGAAGCATCTCAAGAAAGCTTCAGATTCTCCGCCGATGTCTTGCCGCGGCTCTCGACCAGATCATATTCGATCGCCTGGTTCTCATTGAGCGTGGTCAGTCCGGCACGCTCGACGGCCGAGATGTGGACGAACACGTCCTTGTCTCCACCGGTCGGTTTGATGAACCCATACCCCTTGGTCGGGTTGAACCATTTCACGCTGCCTTTATGGGTCGGCATCGCTGTCTCCTCGTCTAGACGAAAAAAAGACGCGGTCACGCTCTCGCGTGCCACGCCACAAGCGGGCTCTCCGAAGTCTGCTGAATTTCAGGTATGACGAAACGCACAGTCGAACGGCCAGATCCGATTGTTGTCCGGATTGCAACACGATTTTTCGGCGATAGCAAGTTTGCCGGGCCGATGAGAACGCGTCGCGGAGTCGCGGCAGCGGTGAGGACGCGTTGTGGCACGGGAACCACTCTGCTGCCGAGGTAGCTCGGCTGGCTGGTGATCGTGATTGACCGCCGTCGGGAACTGCGAGCAAATCGTCCAGGCGATATTTTAAACAAATTGAGCGCGCGGCGGACGGACAGCGATGCGGAGACCATCTCGGGTCAGGCAAGGCGAACGACCGTGGGCCGGCCCATGCCTCGCGGTTGCGCTCATCGCCGCGGTGGCCGGCCTCGCTCCGATGCCGCGTCCGGCCAACGCCGCAAGTCTGCCCAGCGTCACGGCCAGCCCGACACCGACACCTAGTCCCAGTCCTACTCCAACGCCGACACCCAGCCCCTTGCCGAGCCCCGTCCCGGGCGCCGTTAGTTCCGACCTGTCCTCCGGCCGGGCGGTGCTGGATCTCGGATCGAGCTTTCTCGAACGCCTCGGCAATCAGGCGACCTTCGGGGGCAGCAGGCTGCAGCGCAGCAATCCCGGCGGCGGCGGTGCGTCCGAGGCGGCGGAGCAGCCGCGGTTCCGGACGTGGGGCGAGACCTATGGCATCACCGCGCACGCGAGCACGCAGGGTGATTTCGTCGGCGACAAGAGGACCACCTGGGGCGGCGTTGCTGGCATCGGCATGCGTGTGGCTCCGGGCGTGAATGCCGGGCTGTCGATCGACCAGAGCCGCACCCGAGTCGACCTGCCGCTGGCGCTGCAGTCCGCCACGCTGGACCTCACCCAGCTCGGCTTCAACGCCTCGGTCGACCAGGGGCCCTGGACCTGGGCCATCGCCATCGTCCACGGCTTCGGCGGCATCGATGCGCGGCGTCAGACCGGCTTGGGGGCCACGACCTCGGCTTATGGCGCTCATATCACGGGCGTGCTCAGCGAGCTCGACTACTACTGGAGCTCCGGCGAGAGCCGCGTGGTTCCCAAGCTGGCCCTCGAATATGCGCGCGCCACGACCGCGGCGTTCCAGGAGACCGGCGGTCTCGATCCGCTGGTGGTCAGCGGCACCTCGCTGGAGCGTGGCCGGATCCTGCTGGGCGCCGAGGTCGGCCGCTACTTCATCCTGGAAGGCAAGATCCTCGACGTCTCGGCCTACGGCAAGTTCGTCGACAACATCGCGCAGAATCTCGGCGCGGTCACCGTCAGCCTGGGCACGCAGAGCATCACCTTGCAGGGCCTCGGCGAGGGGCGCTATGGGGCCGACACCGGCGCGGCGCTCTCGCTCTCGCTCAGCAGCACGGCGCGCCTCTATTTCAACTACGACGCAAAGCTCCGCTCGGCGCTGCAGTCGCACCAGGGAACGCTCGGGATCGAGCTCAAATGGTAGTTGGTCAGACCGGCTTCGGCGCCACGTAGCCGTTGAATCCGATGACGTCGCGCGCTTCCGCCATCAGCGGAACGAGATCGGCGGGATGGATGAACTCGTCCCGGAAGCAGGCGTGGACCTTCGGGTCGAAGATCCGCTTCAGCCAGTCGATCACCACCTTGTGCCGATCCGACGTGCGGAACTCCTTGTGATAGGTCAGCCACAGATCCATGTGGTAGTTGATGCCGAGATCCACCGGAACCAGCGGTGCGCCGAGCGCAATCGCCGAGGTCGGCAGGAAGCCGATGCCGGCGCCGCGCTCGACGGCATAGAGCACGGCCACGCTCGAATTGGTGGAGATGCCGACGATGCCCTCCAGCGACTCCAGCCCGAGGATGCGCGCATAGCCGGTTTCGTCGAGCTGCACGCCGTGCTGCTTGATGATCCGGTGGTTCTTCAGATCCGCAAGCGACGTCGGCAGGCCATGCGCGTCGCGATAGGCCTCCGACACGAAGCCGTAGATGTGCAAGCGCCCGAGCTTCGCCACGATCACATCGGGATTGGTGGGCCGTTCGAACTGGATGGAGATGTCGGCTTCCAGGCGCGAGACGTCGGCCTGCTGCATCGCGCAGCTCAGGTCGACGGTGATCCTGCGATAGGTCTTCTGGAAATCGATCAGCCGCGGCAGGATCCAGAAATTGCCCGGGCCTTCGGTCACGGCGACACGCACCGAGCCTTGCGTATCGGTCGACAGCGAGGCCCGGCGGAAGATGTTGAAGCTCAGCCGTTCCATCTGCTCAACGTCGAACAGCAGCGACCGACCTTCGTCGCTGAGCGACAGGCCCGATTGATCGCGAATGAAGAGCTTGAAGCCGAGCTCGTCCTCCAGACGGTCGATCTTGCGCATGAGTGTGGTTCCAGTAAGGCCGAGAACCTCAGCCGCGTTCCTGAAGCTCTGATGCCGCGTACAAAGTAGAAATGCTCTTAAATCTTCCCAGGATGCATTAAGCGTTTCGTCAGATTTCCTGCGCTGCGTAGATGCAGCACCCCGATGCAAATGTTGCCGCATACACTCCAGCCCCGACAAGTATGATGACGTCATCAAAGCCAAGCTGGAAACATAGATGCAGATCCTGCAGCGCGGAAGCGCAGAATTCACAGCCAGACATCAGCTAGACGCATTGCCGCTAATAGACATGATCGCAGCGCATCCGGTCACGCCCGATCTGCTGGGCGAGCTCGCCGCGCTGGCGCGCCAGGAAATTCCAGGGGTGCGCGCATCCGAGCGTGAGCTCGCGGAGTTCTTGCGGCAAGATCCGGAGTCGATCTTCGCGCTTTGCCGCGGCACGCGGCTGCTCGGCGGCATTGCCTTTCTCTATCTGAACTGCGCCGGCCTCGATGCGTTGCTGCTGGATGAGTTCAATTTGAACAATCCGCCGCGCCAATATCTGGCTCGGCCGGATGAGGAGGCGGCTGCGATCTATGTCTGGGCGCTGGTGGCGCGGGGACGCGGCGCAGTCGGGCTCGGCAATGTCGCTCATGCGATGCGCGCGCCGCGATATCGCGCGGCTGATTACTATGCGCAACCATCGAGCGCGGAAGGGCGGGCGTTTCTCGGTGCGCTCGGCTTCGCGCCGCTTGCGAGCTTTCAGCCGGATCTCTGGTGGTACCAACGCCCCTGGAACCGGCTGCCGGAGGTGATGGCGCCTTCGCTTCAATCGACCACGCAGTTCGTGAAAGGGAGTCTGGCGGATGCACGGCATTAGTTCGGTCAAGACGACGAAATCGAATCCACGCGCGATCACGGTGCGCATCGCGCGCGATCCGAACGATCTGATGCTCGTGACGGCGATCCGGTCCGCGGTTTATCTCGCCGAGCAGGATTGCCCGATGGAGGAGGAGTTCGACGGCAACGATCTCGTCGCCGCGCATTTCCTCGGCTTTGTCGGCAACGAGCCGGCCGGCTGCGTGCGTGTACGCTTCTTCGGCGAGTTCGCCAAGGTCGAACGACTCGCCGTGCGCCATCAATATCGGCGCTCGCGGCTGTCGTTCAAGCTGGTCCGCGAGGCGCTCGATTATTGCCGGCGCAAGGGCTTCAAGAAGGCCTATGGCCACGCGCAGGATCGCCTCGTCGACTTCTGGGCTCATTTCGGCGCCAAGCCGCTCGGCCATAATCGTAAGCTGACCTTCTCAGATTTCTCCTACACGGAGATGGTGCTGGACCTCGAGCCGTGCTCCGATGCGATCACGCTCGACAGCGATCCCTACATGATCATCCGTCCCGAGGGCGATTGGGATCGGCCGGGCGTGCTCGATCTCTCAGCAGGCCGTCCGGCGTCCTCGCCTCTGCGTGAATTTGCTGCCGCGAGACCGTGATGCAGAGCCGCGATCCGTTCGGCGCGACCGATACCGACCCGCCGGTTTTGGTGTGCGCCGATCTGCAGTGCGAGTACCTGGCCGAGGGACGCAAGCACCTGATCGCGGACGGCGAGGTGGTCATGGCCCGGTGCCGGCAGTTGATCGAGCTTTGGCGCGGTCAGCTCTGGCCGGTGGTCCACCTCAAGCGGATTGCGCGCGCGGCCTGGTTCAACCCGGCCTCCAATCTCACGAACTGGCTCGATGACTTCAAGCCGAAGCCGGGCGAGATCGCGTTCGAGCATCCGCTGCCATCGGCCTACAGCTCGGCGCGGTTCGCCGACTACATGTCGAACATGCGCAGCATCCGCTGCGTGATGCTCGGCTTCTCGCTGGACGAGACGATCCTCTCGACGGTGGTGGACGGCTTCCATCGCAGCCACCGCTACCAGGTGATCGGGGATGCGGTGGCCTGCCGCAAGGCCTGCGACGGCGATGTCGCCGCCTACAAGCTGGTCGTGACCCGGGTGATCGGCAATTTCGCCGGCGTCGTCGACAGCGCGGAGCTGATCGAGGCGAGCGGCCATCTCGCGGTGTGAGACGTCGCCGTCAGCAGCCTGCGAGCCGCTCCGCCAGCTCGATCACCATGCGCCGATCCGACGGGTTGCTGATCTTGTTGAATGCAACGACAAGACGCAACGCCTCGACCACATGCAAATCAACAGGATTCTCGCTCAGCAGCCGCAGCAGCTTCTGTTCCGGCGGCTCGCAATCGTCTTTGCTCACGCGGCAGCTCCAGCAACGAGAACGCGACATGACCCGAGAGGAAGAGCTCAAAGAGCTGGCGAGCAGCCTCCAGGCGGCCATCGCGAGGGCGCGCCAGCTCAACCTGCCGACGAGCGCCTATATCCTTTCCTTGGCCCTGGTGGAGGTGTCCCAGACAATCGAGGCGGAGTTGAGGGGGCAGGCCGATTCTGAGTGAAACTGTGGCAGAATCGCCCCATGTGAGGGGCGCTGCAATCACCTGGTTAAATGCGGGGAGCTGCAACCAGTCGTCGTGGCGGGCCGTCAGGCCCGGTCGACGCGGATGACGCGGCCCTTGTCGATGGCGAGCGCGAGCTTGCCATGTTTCAGCGCCAGCGCCGCTTCGCCGAACAGCTCGCGACGCCATCCCTGCAGCGCGGCGACGTCGGCATGGTCGTCGGCTGCGATCTGCTCGAGATCATCGACAGTGGCGATGACCTTGCTCGCCACCGCGTGCCGCTCGGAGGTCATGCGCAGCAGCACTTTCAGCAGCTCGACGATCGCAGCGCCATTGGAGTTGTTGCGCGGCTTCTCGAGCTTGGGCAGCGCGGCGAGGTCGCGCGCAAGCCCGCGCTGCACGGCGGCGACGATGTCGGAGCCCCATTTGGAGCGCTCGAAGCCCTTCGGCAGCGAGCGCAGATTGCCGAGCTTCTCGATCGTGGTGGGCGCATGCGTGGCGATGTCGCCGACCGCGTCGTCCTTCATGACGCGGCTGCGCGGCACGTCGCGGCTCTGCGCCTCCTGCTCGCGCCAGGCGGCGACCTCGATCAGCACCGCGAGCTCCTTCGGCTTGCGGACGCGGGTCTTCAACCGTTCCCAGGCGCGCTCGGGATGGAAGTCGTAGGTCTTGGGCGAGGTGAGGATCTCCATCTCCTCGCTGACCCAGTCGCTGCGTCCGCGCTTCTTGAGGTCGGCATCGAGGGCTGCGAACACGTCGCGCAGATGGGTGACGTCGGCCTCGGCGTAATGCGCCTGCTCCTTGGTCAGCGGCCGGCGCGACCAGTCGGTGAAGCGGTGGGTCTTGTCGGGGCGGTGGCCGGTGATGCGCTCGACGAGCTGGTCGTAGGCGATGCTGTCGCCGTATCCCAGCACCATCGCGGCGACCTGGGTGTCGAAGATCGGGTGCGGCACGATGCCGGCGCGGTGCCAGATGATCTCGATGTCCTGGCGGGCGGCGTGGAAGACCTTCAGGATCTTCTCATTGGCCATCAGCTCGAAAAAGGCCTTGAGATCGATCCCTTCCGCGAGCGCGTCGATCACCACGGCCTCGTCTGCGCTGGCCATCTGCACGACGCAGAGCAGGGGGTAGTAGGTGGTTTCCCGCAGGAACTCGGTATCGACGGTGATGACCGGGTGTTTTGCGAGGCGGTCGCAGGCGGCTGCGAGGTCCGCAGTGGTGGTGATCAAGTCCATGAACGATCCATGACGAGGCTCTTACGCCGTCGTCCGAAAACGCTGACAAGTCAAGGGTGTCGGCAAAGGGTACGAGACGAAATTCATCTCCGCTTGTCGGCCCAAACAGGCCGGAACGCAAGCGCCGAGGCGTCAGCGGATCGCTCTATGGTTGACGATGGGGCGCCTCAGTGATGCCGGACGCGGCCGGACGGGCGCCGTCCGGACGGCACCGCCAGCACGATCAGGCACAGCGCGATCATCGCCAGACCCATGAATTCGAACACCAGCGCGTCCACGTCTCAGACCTCCCCGACTTGTTGCTTCAACTTGTCGGGGCTGTGTTGATCGTTTCTTAAGGACCGCGGTGCGGTCGAGGCGATGGTGGACGTAGAGTTAAGACTGCGTGTCAGGTGCCGCAGAAGGTCTGCAGCACACGCTCCTCCGGCTGCGGCGGCTCGGCATAATCAGCCCGCTCCGGCTGGTCGTCATAGGGCCGCGCCAGCACCGCATGCAGCTCCTCGAACGGCGCGTAGTCGTCGTTCTCGACCGCCGCGGTGATCACCGCCTCGATGCGGTGGTTGCGCGGGATGAAGGCCGGATTGACCTTGCGCATGGCCTCGCGCCGCTCGGCCGCAGTCTGCGGCTCCGCAGCGAGGCGCTGCTGCCAGCGGGCGGCCCATTCGTCGAAGCCGGTGGGATCCTCGAACAGGGCGCGGACCTCGCCGAGATCGCCGCTGCCCGCGGCGTCGCTGAGGCGGCGGAACGTCAGCGTGAAATCGGCCTTGGCCGCGGCCATCGCGTCGAACAGCGCCTGCGCCAGCGGCTGGTCGCCCTCGCGCTGTGAGAACAGTCCGAGCTTGCGGCGCAACCCCGCCTGATGCGCCTCGGTGAACTGGGCTGCAAAACCGTCGAGCGCGGCCTCGGCCTGCTTGACCGCCTGATCCTTGTCGGCGTCGAACAGCGGCAGCAGGCATTCGGCCAGCCGCGTCAGGTTCCACATCGCGATGCGCGGCTGGTTGGCGAAGGCGTAGCGGCCGAACTCGTCGATCGAGGAGAACACCTGCTTCGGGTCGTAGGCGTCCATGAAGGCGCAGGGGCCGTAATCGATCGTCTCGCCCGACACCGAGGTGTTGTCGGTGTTCATGACCCCGTGGATGAAGCCGACCAGCAGCCAGTCGGCGATCAGCCTGGCCTGGCGTGAGATCACGGCATCGAGCAGCGCGTGATACGGCCGCTCGGTGCCGGCGAGATCGGGATAATGCCGGTTGATGACGTGGTCGGCGAGCCGGCGGACGGCCTCGACGTCCTGGCGCGCCGCGAAATACTGGAACGTGCCGACGCGGATGTGGCTGGTGGCGACCCGCGTCAGCACGGCGCCCGGCAGGGCGGTGCCGCGATAGACCTGCTCGCCGGTCACGACCGCCGCGAGCGAACGCGTGGTCGGGATGCCCAAGGCCGCCATCGCCTCGCTGACGATGTATTCGCGTAAGACCGGTCCCAGCGCCGCGCGGCCGTCGCCGCGGCGCGAGAACGGGGTCGGGCCGGAGCCCTTGAGCTGGATGTCGCGGCGGACGCCGTTCCTGTCCACGACCTCGCCGAGCAGCACTGCCCGGCCGTCACCGAGCTGCGGCACGAAATGCCCGAACTGGTGTCCGGCATAGGCCATCGCGATCGGCTCGGCTCCCTCAGGGACGGTCTTGCCGGCGAGGATCTCGGCGCCCTCCGGCGTCTCCAGCTCGGCCGGGTTCAGCCCGAGCTCCTCGGCCAGCGGCCGGTTCAGCTTGATCAGCCGCGGCGCGGCCACGGGCGTGGGCGCCACCCGGGCAAAGAAATTGTCCGGCAGCGCGGCGTAGGAGTTCTGGAAGGGGAAATGCACGGTCATGGCTCCAAGATAGGCGCAAGGCGGCCGCTTTTCGAGCCCAAACGGCCGTCAGATGAGCGCTTCAGCGCCAGCCCAATTCGGCGGCAGCGCCGGTGGTTGCAATGAGGGCTCCGGGGCCGGAAAAGCCGTTCCTGCGGTTGCCGCGCCGGGGCGGCTCGGCTAAACCCTGCGCGCATTCGGTAACGCGCCCCTCACGGCTGCGCCGATTCCCTTTTCCTCACGCCGACCATTCAGGACGACCATGCATCGCTACCGGACCCATACCTGCGGCGCGCTCCGCGACAGCAACATCGGAGAGACGGTCCGGCTGTCCGGCTGGTGCCATCGCATCCGCGACCATGGCGGCGTGCTGTTCGTCGATTTGCGCGACCATTACGGCATCACCCAATGCGTCGTCGATCCCGATTCCAAGGCGTTCGGCCTGGCCGAGAAGCTGCGCTCGGAGTGGGTCGTGCGCATGGAAGGCAAGGTCCGCCGCCGCCCGGAGGGCACCGAGAATGCCGAGCTGCCGACCGGCCAGGTCGAGCTCTACGTTGCCGACATCGAGGTGCTGGGCCCCGCGGCCGAGCTGCCGCTGCCGGTGTTCGGCGAGCAGGAGTACCCTGAGGACATCCGGCTGAAATACCGCTTCCTCGACCTGCGCCGCGAGAAGCTGCACCAGAACATCATGACCCGCGGCGCGATCATCGATTCGATGCGCCGACGGATGAAGGAGCAGGGCTTCTTCGAATTCCAGACGCCGATCCTGACCGCGTCCTCGCCCGAGGGCGCGCGCGACTTCCTGGTGCCGTCGCGCATCCATCCCGGCAAGTTCTACGCGCTGCCGCAGGCGCCGCAGCAGTACAAGCAGCTCTTGATGATGTCCGGCTTCGATCGCTACTTCCAGATCGCGCCCTGCTTCCGCGACGAGGACCCGCGCGCCGACCGTCTGCCGGGCGAGTTCTATCAGCTCGACGTCGAGATGAGCTTCGTCGAGCAGGAGGACGTGTTCGCGGCGCTGGAGCCTGTCATCACCGGCGTGTTCGAGGAGTTCGCTAGGGGCAAGCCGGTCACCAAGGGCTGGCCGCGCATCCCGTTCGCGGAAGCGCTGCGCAAATACGGCACCGACAAGCCGGACCTGCGCAACCCGATCGAGATGCAGGACGTCTCCGAGCACTTCCGCGGCTCCGGCTTCAAGGTGTTCGCGCGCATGCTCGAGGACCCCAAGAACCAGGTCTGGGCGATTCCGGCTCCGGGCGGCGGCAGCCGCGCGTTCTGCGACCGCATGAACTCCTGGGCGCAGGGCGAGGGACAGCCCGGGCTCGGCTACATCATGTGGCGCGAGGGCGGCGAGGGCGCGGGCCCGCTGGCGAACAACATTGGCCCAGAGCGCACCGCAGCGGTTCGAGCCCAGCTCGGCACCAAGGAGGGTGACGCCGCCTTCTTCGTCGCCGGCGATCCCGACAAGTTCTGGAAGTTCGCAGGCCTCGCCCGCACCAAGGTCGGCGAGGAATTGAACCTGATCGACAAGGACCGCTTCGCGCTGGCCTGGATCGTCGACTTCCCGATGTACGAGTACAATGAGGACGACAAGAAGGTCGACTTCTCGCACAACCCGTTCTCGATGCCGCAGGGCGGACTCGAGGCGCTCACCACCAAGGACCCGCTGACCATCAAGGCGTTCCAGTACGACATCGCCTGCAACGGCTACGAGATCGCCTCCGGCGGCATCCGCAACCACAAGCCGGAAGCGATGGTGAAGGCGTTCGAGATCGCAGGCTACGGCGAGCAGGAGGTGGTCGACCGCTTCGGCGGCATGTACCGCGCCTTCCAGTACGGCGCGCCGCCACATGGCGGCATGGCCGCCGGCGTCGACCGCATCGTGATGCTGCTCTGTGGCACCACCAACCTGCGCGAGATCTCGCTATTCCCGATGAACCAGCAGGCCATGGACCTCTTGATGGGCGCGCCGTCGGAAGCCACGGTCAAGCAGCTGCGCGAGCTGCACATCAAGCCCAACCTGCCGAACAAGTAGTTCGGCAGCGTTCGAATGTAGGGTGGGCAAAGCGGCCGCCGTCAGGCGGCAGCGTGCCCACCGTTCATCCGCGCATTCCCCGTGAGATGGGGGGGCACGGCGCTCCCGCAGATGGCCGCGAGGAGAGTGCAGGGGAGCGCCTTTGCCCACCCTACGTCCCCTCACGCCGCTGACCGTCCCGGCAGCATCCGCGTCAGCACGCCGTCGCGGCGGACGACGTGATGAAACAGCGCGGCGGCGACGTGCAGGGCCACGACGACCCAGGCGATCCATTTGCCGACGAAATGGTGGACCGCATCGACCGGCGGCTCGAACGCCTCCCAGGTGATCCCCCATCGCGACTCCATCCAGCCGAACAATGTCGTCTCGCGAAAGCTCGGCAGCGCGAACAGTCCGAAATCGGTCGGAGCATCCGTGCCGATATAGCCGGTCAGCGGCATCAGGATGAGCAGCGCGTACAATCCGCAATGCGCTGATTGCGCGAGCCACGCCTCGGCATGCGAGCCGTGCGGCTGATCCGGCTGCACGTTGACGAGCCGCCACAGCAGGCGCGGCAACACCGAGAGTCCGACGATCATGCCCAGCACCCAATGGACGTTGAACACGGGCAGGACTTCGGGCGCATTGTCGTCCATGAACCAGATGACGTAGTACACGACAGCATAGGCCGCGATGAACGCCGCCGCGCTGGTCCAATGGAAGAGCTTGGCGACCGCGCCAAACTCCAGCTTCGTATTCTTCCACGGCATTCCAGGTCCCCTCGCACATCACGCCGCACCGCAGCTTGCGACGTGCTGCTATCGTCAAACCAGCGGTTCAGCCAGCGGCAGCGCCGGTATCGAGCGGCTTCCCAGGTCAATTTCCTCTCACCGGGTCGTTATCGATGCCGAGCTGCGGCATGTCGTCGCCAGCCCTCTCGCATCGCGATCTCGCTCGCACGCAAGATGACCCAGCGTTGAAGGCGTCGCCCTGCATTTGATGGTCTCGCGTTAAGGCTGGTTAAGACTGCCGACAACTTCATCGCATCCTCCGAACGCGTCCAGACCGGGCTTGATGCTCCGCGCGCGCTGTGCCCGAGCCATCATCCGGCCTGCGAAACCGTCAACCGCGCAAGAAGGCAAACCGTTGATTCCGAGAACTAATCGCGCATGCCGGCTGTTAGTTCGGCGCGGTGCGCGCCGCGCTCGGCGCGTCCTCTCGCGCTTCGTTGCGCGGCAGATTCCTGGCCAGACCGATCGGACGAATGGGTGTTGCGGTGTCATGCAACCCGTTCTTAATAGGATTGCTGTCTGACTCATGTAGTGAACATGGCCAACCAATCAGAAGAAAACGGATAGTTCAAATATGACCGTTCGCTGGTGTGCGCTCCTTCTCGGTATCTGCTTCCTCGCTTCTCCCGCCTCCGCTCTCGCCATCACGCCCGATGCCGTTCGCGATCTCGCCTCCCGGGTCGGTCCGGTCGTCGGCCAGGCCGCGACCTGCCGTGAGATCGCCCAGGGACGGGTCCAGACCATCATCGATCAGTTCACCGAGGTCATCCGCCAGGGCTCGTCGAACAGCGGCGAGCGCGATGGTCTTGTTCGCAGCTTCAACAGCTACATCGCCGAAGGCCGCGGCCGCGTCGCGTCCTCGCAGGTGACTTGCCAGACCGCCGAGCGCCAATTGGCCGAGCTCGAGCGGTCGCTGAGCCAGCAGCAGTCGTCTGCGCCCAGCCTGTCCTTCGCGCTGGCGCCCTCGACGGCAGCCGCGTCGACGCAGCCCACCGCCAATCTTCCGCCGCCGCTGCCGCGTGGCGTCAGCGAGACCGAGATCCGCTTCGGCACCGTCATTCCGTTCTCGGGCGTCCGCAAGGAGCCCGCGCGCCAGATGAAGGTCGGCATCGAGACGGCGTTCAACCGCGCCAATGACGCCGGCGGCATCAATGGCCGCAAGCTCCGGCTGATCGCGGCCGACGACGCCTATGATCCCGCCAAGACGATCGGCGCGATGACGCAGCTCTACGAGAAGGAGCAGGTGTTCGGCTTCATCGGCAACATGGGCACCGCCAACAATGCGCTGGCGATCCCCTATGCGCTGGAGCGCCGCGCGCTGTTCTTCGCGCCCTATAGCGGCTCGGCGATCGTGCGCCGCGACCCGCCCGATCGCTACGTCTTCAACTACCGTGCGAGCTACGCGGAGGAGACGGCGGCGATCGTCAACTATCTGATGAAGGTCAAGCGCATCCCGGCGAAGCAGATCGCGGTGTTCGCGCAGAACGACGGCTATGGCGACGATGGCGCCAACGGTGTCGCCAAGGCCTTCCGCGCGCAAGGGATCACCGATCCGATCATCCGCTACGGCTTCCCGCGCGGCTCGCTGGATGTCGACGAGGCGGTCAACCAGCTGAAGGCGCAGAAGCCCGCGATCAAGGCCGTCATCATGATCGCGACCGACCGCGCCGCGGCGAAGTTCATCGAGAAGACCCACGACGCCGCGCCGGGTTTGATCTACGCCAACATCTCCGCCGTCGGCTCGACCTCGCTCGCGGCGGAGCTGAAGCTGCTCGGCCCGAAATACACCAAGAACGTGATCGTCACCCAGGGCGTGCCGTCGGTGGCCGGCTATTCGAGCCTGGTGCTCGACTACAAAACCGCGCTGGCGAAATACTTCCCAGGCGAGGAGCCGGACTACACCTCGCTCGAGGGCTTCATCTCCGCCAGCATCCTGATCCAGGCGCTGAAGCAGACGACGCCGCTCGACACCGAGCGTCTGGTCGATACGCTGGAATCGATGCAGAACATCGATGTCGGCCTCGGCAGCAAGCTGTCCTTCGGCCGCGCCGAGCACCAGGCCTCGCACAAGATCTGGGGCACCACGCTCGACGAGACCGGCACCTACCAGGCGATCGAGCTGGAGTAGGGCTGACCTGCGCGGCGCGCCTCGCCCGCCGCGCCATCTCTGGGAGGCGCTGGTCAGCTCGCCAGCGCCTCGGTGACCGCCTCGCGCAACGACTGGGTCGGCCGTCCGATCAGCCGCGACAGCGTGCGGCTGTCGTCGCGCAGCACGCCGGACGCGACGCCCTGCGCCTCGACCTCGGCGAGCATCGCTGCGATCGGCGGCGGCAGCCCGGCGCGCTCGTAGAAGGCGGCGTGCTCGGCCTCGGTGAGGTTCTGATAGGCGACCGGCTGCGCGCTTTGATCGGCGGCCTCGGCCGCGAGCTCGGCCAGCGTATGCGCGTGATCACCGGCGAGCTCATAGGTCTGGCCGTCATGACCAGGGCTTGTGAGCACCGACACTGCGGCATCGGCGAAATCACGCCGCGACGCCCACGAGATCGGCGCGTCGCCGGCGCTGCCGATCAGCACACCATGGCCGAGCGCAAGGCTCAGCGTCGCGGTGTGGTTCTCCCAGTACCAGCCGTTGCGCAGGATGGTGTAAGTGAGCCCGGACTCCCTGATCCAACGCTCGGTTTCGACGTGGTCCCTGGCGAAGCTGGGCGTCCATTGCTCGGCACGCAGCAGGCTGGTGTAGACGATGTAGCCGACGCCGGCCCGCTTCGCGGTTGCGATCACATTGGCATGCTCGACCTGGCGCGTGCCGAACGCGTTGGATGAGATCAGCAGCAGCTTGCTGACGCCGGAAAATGCGCGCTCGAGCCCCGCGGGATCGGCATAGTCGCCGGCGCGGCTGGCGACGCCCAGCTCGGCCGCCTTGCCGGGATCGCGGACGATGGCGACGATGTCCGAGGCAGGCGCGCGCTCCCGCAGCCCGGCGATGACCTTTCGTCCGAGCTGCCCGGTCGCTCCGGTGACTGCGTACATCTGAAATCTCCTGTGATGAAACGGTCAATTACAACGGAGCCAGGCGCCCCATCAGCCCCGCGCGGTAGCGCGTGGAGGCGGCGGCGATCTCGGCTTCGCTGCTCATGATGAAGGGACCGTCGACGACGATCGGCTCCCGTAGCTCCGGCCCGGACATGATGACGAGCTGGGTCGCGCCATCAGCCGTCAGCTTCGCGTGGCCTTCGCCCTGCACGGCGATGGCTTCCCCCTCCGCGAGGTCCCGGCGGCCGTCATCGGTGGTGATCGCGAGGCCGCCCTGCGTGGCGTAGATGATCGCGACCTCGCCCGGCGTCAGCGCGTAGTCGAGCCCTCGGCGCAGCGTGACGTCGAGCAAGGTGAAGCGCTCCGCGGGCACCAGCGGCGAGGCGACACCGTTGAAGGAGCCGACCACCACGCGGACGCGATCGCCGTCCCCACTGGTCCATTCCGGCACCTCGTCGCCCGCCAGTTGCAGCATTCGCGGCGCGCGGAGCTCGTTGCCGGCGCTCAGCTTGAGGAAGAGCTGCAGCCCGTGAAGCTCCCGCGCATCGGCGGGGATCTCGTGATGCAGGACGCCGTTGCCGGCCTCGGTCCAGACGATGCCGCCGGCGCCGACCGTGACGTCGTTGCCGAGCGAGTCGCGGCTGCGCAGGCCGCCCGCCGAATCCGCAAACACGTAGGTCACGGCCGAGAAGCCGGCATGCGGATGCGGCGGGAACGGCCGGCCGCTCACCCTGAAATCATCCAGCACCAGCACCGGCGAACCCACCGGTCCGAGCCCGGCCAGGTCCACGGCCTTGACCAGGAAGCGCCCGGCCGTGCCGTGTGGTCGGGCGGAGGTGATGGAGGAGAATACGATGGCCATGGCGAGCGCGCCCCGCGAGTTCGAGCCGATGGACGGCAGCGGTCAGGCGGCGAGCGCCAGTGCCTGCGCCTTGGCTTGTTCCTTGGCGGCCTCGATCGCCTTGGCGCGCGCCTCGGGTCCCATCGCGACGCCTTCGGCGCGCACGAACGAGACGTCGGTAAATGCCGAGGAAGCCGAAGAACGCCTGCAGATAGGTTTCCTGGTGGTCGAGCGCCGCGATCGGCGATCCCGCGCTGAAGATGCCGCCGCGTGCGGAGGCGATGATCACCTTCTTGCCCTTGCACAGGCCGACCGGGCCGGTCTCGCCATACATGAAGGTCTTCCCGGGCACGGCGAGCCGATCGATCCAAGCCTTGAGCTGCGAGGGGACGCCGAAATTGTACATCGGCGCGCCGATCACCACGATGTCGGCGGCGAGGAGCTGCTCCATCGCGCGCAATCCGTCCTGCACGTCCTGCTGCAGGGCCGCGTCGGCGGCGCCGCCCTGCATGGCCGCGAGATGGGCGCCGGTCAGATGCGCCACCGGCTCGGCCGCGAGGTCACGATAGCTGGTCTCGACCGTGACGGCCTTGGCCAGCGCGGACACGATCTCGGCCGAGAGCAGGCGGCTGACCGAGCCGGGTCCGGCAATGCTGGAATCGATGTGAAGCAGCTTCATGGGAGGTCTCCGGTTGCGGCAGCGTCGCCGCCTTCGCTGAGGACCATGGTCGGTTGCGGTAGATCGGAAAAGCCAATATATTTCGATATAACCCATCGGAATAGACGATAGACATGCTCGACGGTATTTCGCTCGACCAGCTCCGCACCTTCGTGGCGGCCGCTGAGACCGGCAGCTTTTCCGCCGCCGGCCGCAAGCTCGGCCGGGCCCAGTCGGTCATCAGCCAGAATCTCGCAAACCTCGAAGCCCAGCTCGAGGTGCGCCTGTTCGATCGCACCGGCCGCTATCCCGTGCTGACGCCGGCCGGCCGCGCCTTGCTCGCCGACGCGCGCGCGGTCGCTGATGGGTTGGCCGAGCTGAAGGCGCGCGCCCGCGGGCTGGCGCAGGGGCTCGAGCCGGAGCTCAGCATTGCCGTGAACGTGCTGTTTCCGACCGCGGTGCTGACGGACGCAGTGGGCGCGTTTCAGCAGACCTTTCCGGGCACGACGTTGCGCGTCTCGGTCGAGAGCATGGGCGCGGTGATCGAGCCGGTGCTGGAGAAGCGCTGTGCGTTCGGCATTCGTGGCCCGCTCTTGACCGGCCATCCCGATCTGCGCAGCGAGCCGCTGCGCGATATCCGCTATCTGATGGTGGCATCCGCTCACCATCCTCTGGCGCAATGCGACGGGGTGATCCCGCCTGAGATGCTCAGCGAGCACGTGCAGCTCGTGCTCACCGATCGCTCCCGCCTGACCGAAGGCAAGGATCTGCGCGTGTTCTCGTCGCGGACCTGGCGGCTGTCCGACCTCGGCGCCAAGCATGCCTTCCTGCGCGCCGGTCTTGGCTGGGGCGGCATGCCATTCCATGTGGTCGAAGACGATCTCGCCAGCGGCGCGCTGGTGCCGCTGACGCTTGCGGAGGCCGAAGCCGACACGCAGATCCGGATGTCCGCTGTCTATCGCACCGACACGCCGCCGGGGCCGGCCGGCCGCTGGCTGATCGATCGCCTGAAGCAGGGAGCGGACTGAGAGCGGAGGATCATGCGCGTGTCAGCGCGCGCCACCGCCTCAAGCGCGGCGCGCGCGTCCCGGTGCAAGCGCGGTCCCGAGCACGTGATCCCAGAACGGCGTGACCACACCGAAATTGCCGGGCTTGGGGTCGCGATGGTGACGCAGATGGCGCAGCCGGCAACTGCGTAGCCAGGCGTGCAGCCGCGTTTGCCCGGCCAGCGGCCAGCGATGCACGGCGTCGTGGACCAGCAGATACAGCAGATAGCCTAGGATCAGGCCACTCGTGCTGCCGTTCGCGATCTGCAGGTCCGTGACTTCAGCCACGAGCGCAAAGAATGTCGCGAAGATGACGACGCTGACCCACACCGGCGATCCGATCAAGGCACTGGGGCGCGCGTGGTGCAGGCCATGGAGCTGCTTCAGGATGGTGACCTCATGGTAGAGGAACCGGTGCACCAGATATTCGGCGAGCGTCCACAGCGCAGCGCCGCAGGCTGCGGCGAGCAGCCAGCGCCGCGGCAGGGCAAAGCCATGGCTCGCAAGGTCGAGCAGCAGCAATGCAACGATGACGATCGGGTAGATGACGAGTTCGGCGTAGTAGCTGAGCTTGCTGTGATTCACGTCGGTCCCGCACGCAGACATGCCAGAGGAGAGGAATGACGCGCTCCGCGACGAGGGGCTGGCCTGACGACTCAAGCCTCCGTTGCAGAGCTTGTCACGGGACTGAGATAGCGCAGACATAAGTCGCTTGCGTGAAGGCCCCGCGCTGGCTCATCGCTCGCGCCGTCGACTGGGGTTCTGATCGGCGCAACGCGACATTCACCGAGAATCCGGTGTTGCGACGGGAGGCAACAAGCGCGCTGGCCTCTCGGGTGACGTGGTTGAAGGGCGGCTCAACTCGCGCGACGCGCGAGCAACAGGGCGCCGCCGAGACCGCACATGACAGCGCCGGAGGCTTGGCGCATCCGCATGACCAGGCTCGGCCGCCTGACCAGCCCATGGCGCGCCTTGGCCGCCCAGACCGTTACGACAAGGTCGACGCTGGTGTTCAGCGCCACCGAGATCAGCCCGAGCACGACGAACTGCGCGGCGACATGGCCCGAGGGATCGACGAATTGCGGAATGAAGGCGAGGAAGAACGCCGCCGTCTTCGGATTGAGCGCTTCGACGATGATGCCTTCGCGGAATGCCCGCCGGCTGCCCGTCGTCGTCACCTCGGCCGGTTCTGCGACGCTCGCCTCGCGCCAGGTCTTCACGCCGAGCCAGATCAGGTAGAGCGCACCGGCGATCTTCAGCACGGTGAACGCTTCCGCACTCGCCATCACCAGCGCCGACAGCCCGACCGCACCGGCGACCACGTGCACCAGCCCGCCGAGCCCAAGCCCCACGCTCGACGCCAGCCCCTCGCTCCGCCCACCGGCCAGCGTCCGCGCGACGATGTAGAAGATGCCGGGGCCGGGCGTCAGCGCGACGAGGAGTGCGGCGGAGAGGAAAAGGAGGAAGGTGGGGAGGTGGGGCATGAATTGTCTGGTGAGGCGGTTATGCGGTCTTGTCGCGCATTCTATCAAGTCCGGACGAGTGTACCGCCGTTCGCAACAGGATTGCGGCCGTTCTCGCAGCGGCGAGCAGTGTCTCGTGGGTGGTGGTCACTAGGTCGTTGCACGCTATCGATCGCCGCCACGAGTCGCGTGAAACCCAGGGATATTCGGCCGCGCGGGTCAACCGCAAGTTGACATGGCTTGAAATGCTTCGCAGAACACCGTGGTGACCTGTCGATAGATTCCGGTCCGCGTAAGAGAAAGAAATTATGCCAAGGTTGTTTAGCGCGCTCGGGCTCATCGCCAATCCATTTGAACACTACGTCGCTGAGACGGAGCCTGATATCGTCGAGTACGCAGTAAAGCCTCCGTATTTCGAGGCGATCGATGCTCGCGCAAAGAATACGTCCTCGTACATCTTGTTCGGTGACAGGGGAGCTGGGAAGAGCGCGACTAGGCTCACTGTTTTCAAGGAACTCTGGGCGGCAAAGGCCAAACGTGATGATGTTCCGCTTGCCGTCAATTTTGTTGACTTCTCCGTTGCATTGTCTGGAAAGAGGATCGGGGCCGCTACAGAATCGATTTTGATTAGCGAGGTTGCCTTTGTGGTGATTGAGAGTTTGCTGGTTTGGTTAAGCTCTCTCGAGGAAGATGACCGAAATACTTATCAAGAAGCGATGAATGCGGAAGAGCTGGGACTCTGCTACGAGCTATTGCGCGACCATTATCTCTCGCGCCCTTCCGGCAAGCGCGAGAAGTCCTCCCGCGAAGCAATGGAACTTTTCAATCAGGCTTTCGTGTCAAAGAGCAGGCTGTGGGTTGAGCAGAGGTGGACTGCGGTCACGTCAGTTGTCGCAAAAACATTGCAGTCGATCATTGAGCTAAAGACGGGCGTGAAGGCTGATGTCGGGGATGATCTGTCCGGATTGCTTAAGAAGGCAGATGATGAATATGATTCTATTCTGCTGATAAGAAAACTGGTTGATCTGGTTAAAGTCTTTGGATTTGCTGGTATCGTTCTCTTGATCGATAAGGTCGATGAGACGGAGGCGACGACCAATTCGGCCGATAAGACGGCGGAATTGATCTATCCATTGCTCGCGCGTGTTCAGTTGCTTGAGATTAAGGGGTTTTCCTGGATTTTCTTTCTTTGGAGTCGGATTAAGGGAATTTTTGAGGCCCAACAGTTTGCTGTTCGGCTCGATAAGATTGGTCATGCGACGGTTTCGTGGGAAGATCAGTTTTTTGTTCAGATGCTCAATCGTCGTTTGGAGTATTATTCGAGACAAAGAGTTGGCGGGTCAATTGGGTTCGCGGGCCTGTTTGAGGCAAACACGAACATGCCCAAAGTATATAGTGAATTGATCAGCGTATCGATGCGATCGCCTCGCGAGCTTGTCAGGCTGATGGATGTTATCGTGCGAGAGCACGATATTCGTTTTTCTGAAGCGCGTGACGTTGTCCTGCTTAGCGCGGAATCGATGCAGATCGGTCTAGACAAGTACGTTACCGATACAATCGCGACGGTTTATGGTGAGCGATTGCTCGCGCAAATATTCAGGTTGAATAAGACTGTGTTCACAAACAAAGATGTGCAGCTTACGTTTAAGGTTGGAGCTCAATCGGCTCGTACAAGAATCCAATCTTGGGAGAATGCTGGTATAATTCGTCTTACTGGGACTCGCGCCGCCGAGGGTGCGCAAGGCGGTAAACCTGCTAATGAGTATACTGTCGTTGATGCAAGGGTAGAGCGGGTAATGTTGTTTCAGCTTATTTCGTATGATGACAACGTTGAGCCAGAGGATGGCTTCAATGCCGCTGATGAGTAGTCGGGCAAGCACAATAGTTTGTTTTTTAAAAATGGAATGTCAATTGTCTCGCTTTTGCCCGATCGTCCGGGTGGTTAGTTTGCCGGAGGAGCTTGTTAGTTTGATGAGGAGATCGATGGGGCTCTAAAGCGAGGCTGCCCGACGGGCAATCCCGGCATCCCCGTAATGCGCAAATTGCCCGTCGTGTTAGTTTGTCGCAAACATTTCCCTTGCGCCGTCGGGCAAATCACATCCACATTTCCGGGCATCCCGCCTCGATGAAGAGGGACGGTTCGCGGTCGTCACGACACGTGAGGTGGGGAGGCGGTGGCTGCATCGTGTCGCAACGTGCGTAAGCGCGTGGACGAACGGCACGGTGCAGACGGTCAAGTCGCGTGGTCTCGACACCCCGACGCTGGTGTCAAGCGCAAGGCGCTCGAAGCGCATTGTCGCCATGGTGGCCAACAAGCCGGCGCACCAGGGAGAGCGCGAAGCAGCCGATAAGCCCACCGCGCAGGGAATGCCGGATGACCGGCTGAACCTGTGGTACCTGCCGCCTGCATTTTTTTCGCAGGCGGGCCATGGGTTGCGGCCAGCACCCGGCATTCCCTGCGCCCTCTTCGGAAGAGGAGGGCCGAACGAACCGGAACAACTCGGGCGATCGGGCCGCGGGATCGCGAAGTCGCGTCGCTCAGTTCGCGAGATATGAACCGTGAGCATAAGCCGACCCCGACCAGTATCAACGACGACAGGCGCAACCTCGTCTTATGTCGGAAGGCGGCAGGACAAGCACGCTCCGATCCTGCCGCCAGTACGGTGTGCTCCCTCTCCCCGTTCTTCACGGGGAGAGGGTTGGGGTGGGGGGCCGACGCACGGGCGGTATATGTGGTGAGACCTGTACGCTCTCACCCGGACTGCATCTGCGATGCAATCGGACCTCTCCCCGCACCGAGCACGACGCAGCGCGGTTGTTCTTCCCGACCAATCATCCCCTTCGTGGCGGATGAGTTCGCGCTACGGTCGCCACTCACGGCGCGGTCTGCGCCTCGATCTTGAACTGCGCCAGGGCGCTCGGCGGATCGATCGCAATCAGCTGGGCGAGCTGCATGGCCGGGACCTTGGCGCGCGGCGAGAGCTTCAGCGTGAAGGTCTGGCGCGGCTTCTCGACGAAGCGGCTGAGCGCATCGACCGCGCTCGCCACGTCGGCATTGTCGGCCGCGACCTGCGCGCCGATCGCCTTGATGCTGTCGACCAGCGCCTTGCGTGCGGCATCGCGGGGAATGGAATGGCTGCGCGCGTAGTTGGCGACGAGCACGTCGACGGCGCCGAGATCGCGCAGCGTCAGAGCGAGGCCGGCAGCCTCGATCTTCTCCGCGGCCGTCATGGCCTGCTGCACGTCGACCGTGAACACCTCGCGCGGCACCTGCGCCAGCGACACATTGGCGGAGGCGGCGATGAGATTGCTGACCTCGAGCTTGAACGGCTCCAGCGCGAAGGTCCCAGCGCTCTCGGTCCAGCCGAGGCCGAGATCGGCATCGAACGCGGCGGTGTCGATGCCGGCGACCAGCAGCGGCAGCAACGCCGGGTTCGACGGATCGAGCGGGCCGGCCATCTTGGCCACCAGGCGCGCCTTGGTCGGGATGGGACCGACGAACTGGCCCCAGTCGAGGCTGATATCGTCGATCTGCACCGGCTTGTCGCCGGTCGTGTAGGGCGTCGTCAGCGCCTTCAGCTCGACGCCGTCGAGCATCTTGAACAATTCGGCGGCGTCGGCCGCGGCGGGCTTGGCGCCGGCGGCGGAATATTTGGCCGCGAAATGCATCAGGCCGGCGAAGTCGAAGCCCTTCAGGGCGAAGCGGCCGAGCTTGACCGGCCCGTTCGGCGCGCGGCCGTCGAGGCCTTCCACGGCGATGTCGCCCTTGCCGTCCTTCAGGTCGGCGCGGATCGCCGCCAGCTTGAACGGGCCCTGCGGGGTCTCCACCGCGAGGCCGCGGATCTCGGCATTGCGCATCGCCATGCCTTCGTAGACGCCGGCGACCCGCTCCATCAGATCGCGTGCCTGCGCGGGCGTGGGAGGGCCGGCGGGCACCGTCGGCAGGGCCGCGATCAGCGCCGGCAGTTGCAGGCGCGACGGACGGACGTTGAACTCGTCGAGCGTCGCGCCGTCGATGCGCATGCGGATGCCGGCCGACGAGTTGATCTCGTAAGCCCCCATCGTGACCTTGCCGTAGACGCGGTAGGTGCGGTCGTCCTTGGCCGCATCGGGATTGAGCAGGGCGACGAGCGCGTTGGTGTCGAGGTCGTGGTGAACGATGTCCGCGATGCGCCCCTGCATCTTGTCGGCCTTGCCGCCCGGCTGTTGCGGGCTCATCGTGAAGGTGACCTCGTCGAGCTTGTAGCTCGCGATCCGGCCGGCCTTGATGCCGTCGAAGCTCAGCCCGGAATAGGTGAACTCGGCGGGGCCCGTCGCGGCGCCGCCGTCCATGGTGCCGGTGGTGCGCGGCACCGTGATCGAGGTGGCGTTGATCGCGACGAACTGCTGGACCAGCGCGCGGTAGACGTCGAGCGTGCCGGTGCCGGCAGGGATCGCGGCGAACCGGGCCGGGCCGGCATAATCCTTCACCACCAGTTGCGGCATCTTGTAGCTGATGCGCAGCGCGGCGGGGGCCGGCGGCCTGGCCGCTGATCGCCACGTCGTTCAGCTCGATGCTGGCCGCGGAAACGTGCTCGCTGTCGGGCTGGCTCAGCCCGGTCGCGGTGACGGTGCCGAAGCTGATGCTCGCCGACGGCTGGCTGGCCGATTCCAGCTTGACGTCGGCGATCGTCAACTTGCGCGACCACAGGTCGAAGGCGACCTTGCCGTGGGTGGCGGTGGCGCCGCTCTGACGGATCTGGGCGAAATTGGCCTCGACCTCGCGCTCGGCGCGCGCCTGGGCGTACCAGGGGACGCCGATGACGCCGGCTGCGCCCAGGGCTACCGCTACGAGGACTGCGATGACGATACGTTTCATTCGATATGCTCCGCCCAACGCTTAGGCAGCAGGAGGGTGATGGTCTCAGGGAAATCGATGGAGTAGGGATGTGCTTCTGCGAATTAAGGAATCGCTGGCCCGGGATGCCGACGAGCATGGTTTCGGATGTTGCATGAAAGCCGTCCAACGTGCATCACATGCGCTTCCACCGGCCGGAAAAACCGACGTCTGAACGAAACGCAAGAGAGCAAAATTCCGGGTCGGAAACGCTGGAGCACGTATGTCGTCGTCCTATTCTGAAGATCTTCGTTCCGCAGCCCTGGCCTATCACCGCCTGCCGCGGCCCGGCAAGCTGGAGATCCAGGCCTCCAAGCCGCTCGCCAACCAGCGTGACCTTGCGCTGGCCTATTCCCCGGGCGTGGCGGCAGCGTGCACCGAGATCGCCAACAATCCGGCCGAGGCCGCCTCGCTGACGGCGCGCGCCAACCTCGTGGCCGTCGTCTCCAACGGCACCGCCGTGCTCGGGCTCGGCAATATCGGCCCGCTGGCCTCCAAGCCGGTCATGGAAGGCAAGGCGGTCCTGTTCAAGAAATTCGCCGGCATCGACGTGTTCGACATCGAGATCAATGCCGAGACGATCGACCGCGTGGTCGAGACGGTGGCGGCGCTGGAGCCGACCTTCGGCGGCATCAATCTCGAGGACATCAAGGGACCGGAGTGCTTCGAGATCGAGGCGCGGCTGAAGGAGCGGATGAAGATCCCGGTCTTCCACGACGACCAGCACGGCACCGCGATCATCGTCGGCGCCGCGATCAAGAACGCGCTGTCGCTGGCCGGCAAGCAGCTCTCCGAGGTCAAGATCGTGACCTCTGGCGCGGGCGCGGCCGCGATCGCCTGCCTCAACCTACTGGTCTCGATGGGCGCGAAACGCGAGAACATCTGGGTCTGCGACATCGACGGCGTCGTTCATGAGGGCCGCAACACGCTGATGGATCCGTGGAAGGCGGTCTATGCGCAGAAGACCGACAAACGGACCCTGGCCGATGTGATCGGCGGCGCCGACATCTTCCTCGGCCTCTCTGCGGGCGGCGTGCTGAAGCAGGAGCTGCTGAAGCAGATGGCCGAGAAGCCGTTGATCATGGCGCTCGCCAATCCGAATCCCGAGATCATGCCGGAGGAGGCGCGCGCGGCGCGGCCCGACGCGATGATCTGCACCGGCCGTTCCGACTTCCCGAACCAGGTCAACAACGTCCTCTGCTTCCCGTTCATCTTCCGCGGCGCGCTCGATGTCGGCGCCACCGCGATCAACGAGGCGATGAAGCAGGCGGCGGTCGATGCGATCGCGCAGCTCGCCCAGGACCCGCCGTCGGACGCGGTGAGCCGCGGCTTCGACACCGGGGAGACGCAGGGCTTTGGCCCGGGCTCGCTGATCCCGTCACCCTTCGATCCGCGCCTGATCCTGCGCATCGCGCCGGCGGTGGCGAAGGCCGCGATGGAGTCGGGCGTCGCGACCCGGCCGATCACCAATTTCGACGAGTACACCGCGCTGCTCGAGCGCTTCGCGTTCCGCTCCGGCCTCGTCATGAAGCCGGTGTTTGCGAAAGCCAAGGCGCAGCCGGTGCGCGTGATCTACGCCGAGGGCGAGGACGAGCGCGTGCTGCGCGCGACGCAAGTCGTGCTGGAGGAAAAGCTGGCGCGGCCGATCCTGGTCGGTCGTCCGAGCGTGGTCGAGGCACGCATCAAACGCTTCGGCCTGTCGATCAAGGCCGGCGTTGACTTCGACCTCGTCAACCCCGAGGACGATCCGCGCTACCGCTCCTACGTCCAGAGCTACATCGAGATCGCCGGCCGCCGTGGCGTGACGCCGGATGCGGCGCGCACGGTGGTGCGCACCAATGCCACCGTCATCGCGGCGCTTGCGGTGGTCCGGGGCGAGGCGGATGCGATGATCTGCGGGGTCGAGGGCCGCTACATGAGCCATCTGCGTCATGTCCGCGAGATCATCGGCTTCATGCCGGGGGTCAGCGACTACGCGGCGCTGGCGCTCACCATCACCAGCAAGGGCGCCTATTTCATCGGCGACACCCAGGTGCGTCCTGATCCGACGGCCGAGGAGCTCGCCGAGATGGCGTCGCTCGCGGCCAATCACGTCACGCGCTTCAACATCAAGCCGAAGATCGCCTTCGTGTCGCATTCCGATTTCGGCGGCTACGACACCGACTCGTCGCGCAAGATGCGGCAGGCCACCGCGCTGCTGAAGCAGCATCGGCCGGACCTCGAAGCCGATGGCGAGATGCAGGGCGACACCGCGCTGTCGGCCACCGCGCGCAAGGCGATCCTGCCGCATTCGGATCTCGAAGGCTCGGCCAATGTGCTGATCATGCCGAACCTCGACGCCGCCAACGTCGCCTATCAGATGATCAAGGTTCTGGCGGATGCGGTTCCGGTCGGCCCGATCCTGATCGGCCCCGCGCGTCCGGCGCACATCCTGACGCCGTCGGTGACGGCGCGCGGCATTCTCAACATGACGGCGGTGGCCGCCGTCGAGGCCCAGGAGCGGGCGGGGAGGGCGCAGCCGACGCTGTTCGCGTGATCCGCTCGGCGTGATCGAAGTGTGGCGGAATTCGTCCGGTTTCGGTCGCATTCCGCCCGCCTTTGTTGGTGAAAAGCGTTCGCGATGTCATACATCCGGCCGGAGAGGCCGGCGGTATCTGTTTGAAGTTCAGCCGTGAGGGCGAGAATGCCGGGTTTCATTACGTTCGGGCGCGTTCTGTTCGCCGTGATCTTCATCTATTCGGGCGCGACCAAGCTGTTCGGCATTCCGGTGACCGCTGATATCATCGCCGGCAAGGTCACGATTCCGCCGCTGCTCGCGCCCTATGCGGCGCAGCTCGAGGCGGCGGCGAAGATGCCGATGCCGCAGATCCTGGCCATTGCCTCCGGCGCCTTCGAAGTGTTCGCCGGCGCGATGATCGCGCTGAACTTCCTCGGCCGGTTCTTCGCGGCGCTGATGATCCTCTTCGTCGGCGCGACGATCTTCTACTTCCACGATTTCTGGAACCAGACCCCGCCCGACAACGCCAAGACCCTGATCGACGCGCTGAAGAACCTCTCGATCATCGGCGCGCTGTTCATGATCTTCGGCTACGGCAAGGGTCCTAAAGCGCCTGAGCAGAGCGCCTATGGCGACATCTGACGGCTCCGATCAGGCCGCGCGCTGCCAGGCGGTGACGCTGACGTCGTGCTCGGGGTCGAGCATCAGCTGATTGGCGGGTGTCATGCCGTGCGCCGTCAGCACCTGCTGCGGCGACCGGCCGGGACCGACCTCGGTGAAGCAGGGGGCGCCGCCGGGCAGTTGCACGCGGGGTGCGAATGAGAGGAAGAACGTGTCGTAGCGGTCCATGAACATGTCGAACACGACGGGGCCGCCGATGATCGCCACCGTGCCGGAGGTTACGCCCGCAGCCTCGCAGGCCTGCTCGAACGAGGCGCCAGCGGGGTTCCACAGCGTCGAGTGCGGCTTGTCGGGATCAGGCGCGAGCGCCGCGACCTTGCGCGTCACCACCAGCCGGCGCCGCTTCGGCGAGTTCGGCTGGTCCTCATAGGAGTTGCGGCCGTGGACGATCAGATCGGCGCCGTCCAGCGCGCTGGAGAAGAACTCGGCGTCACCCGGGAATTTGAGAACCCCGGGCATCACATTAGCAGTATCGGCCAACATGCCGTCGGCCGATACGATCACATAACCTTCGATACGAAGCTTGGTCACTGACGAAAGCAATCCTGTCTCATTCGGACACTGTCGTCACAACGCTCGAGACCGGCCGTTGGCTCACCGTCGGCAGCTTGGCGACCTTGGCAAGTTGCTCGTCATATTGCGGCAGCGACTGCACCGGCGCCTTGGCGCGCATCGCGACCACCTTGTAGCCGCCGGCCTTCAGGCGGCGCAGCATCTCGGGCAGGGCTTCCGCGGTGTGCTTGTGGAAGTCGTGCATCAGGATGATGCCCTTGCCGAGCTTGTCGAGCTTCTTGAAGGTGACGTCGATCACCGCCTGCGCATTCTTCGCCTTGAAGTCGAACGAGTCGAGATCGCAGGAGAAGATGCCGATGTTGCGGGTGCCGAGATAGGTCACCATCTCCGGCGGGTGCTGCAGCGCCGGGAAGCGGAAGAACGGCGCCGGCGAGTTGCCGCCGAGCGCCCATTTCACGGCGCTGATGCCGAGCTCGATCTCTTCCTTGCGCTGGTCCTCGGTCAGCTTCTTGTTGGTCAGCGCGGCATGCGACCAGGTGTGCGTGCCCACCGTGTGGCCGGCGTTGTAGACCTGCTTGAGGATCTCCGGATAGTAGGTCGCGTGCTTGCCGATGATGAAGAAGATGCCCGTCGTGCACTGGTCGGCCAGCGCCTTGAGCACGCCCGGGGTGTTCTCAGGCCACGGGCCGTCGTCGAAGGTCAGCACGACTTCATGGTCCTTCAGGAAGTCGAGGTCCTTGAAGTGCTCGAAGCCGAAGCCCGGGCCGCCGGTCGTGTCGATCTCGACGGTGCGGCCGACACCGAGCGCCTCGGGGTTCATGCAGGGTGCGCGCGGCGGCTGAGCCTGGGGTGCGGCCGCTTGGGCCGCGAGGGGCACCGGAGCCGCAGCCGGAGTCGGGGCTGCCGCCGTGCGCTGCGCTTGCGACCAGGCGGCGCTCGACGCCAGGAGCGACGCTGCCAAAGAAGTTGCGAACACCAGTCCAGCCGCAATCCGCATCGTGTTTCCTCGGGGGTTGTTGCAACGGGAGCGTCGGGGATCCAGAGTCGCTCCACCATCCGGCTTGGGATACTACCCCAGCGGCCGGATCGGCGCCAAAAGGAAACGAGGCAAAAACACGGGGAAGTTGCCGGCTCCCGCCGCATTCTTGCCAAGTGTTGCCTAAAGTGTCGCTCAGCCCTGGGCGAGCATCCGGGCGACAGCGGTCTTGACCCGCGTATCGGTCGGCTCGACCGAGGACGCGAATACGTCGGCGATGTAGCCGTCGCGGCCGACCAGGTATTTGTGGAAGTTCCAGCGCGGGGTCTCCTTGGGCCGCGCTTCGGCTGCCCAGCGGTAGAACGGATGGGCGTTGGAGCCTGTGACGACGGCCTTCGAGGTCATCGGGAAGGTAACGCCGTAGTCTTTGTTCGCCAGAGCGGCGATGTCGGCACCGATCCCGGGCTC
The DNA here is from genome assembly GCF_054063215.1 of Bradyrhizobium sp. USDA 4353. Taxonomy (NCBI): domain Bacteria; kingdom Pseudomonadati; phylum Pseudomonadota; class Alphaproteobacteria; order Hyphomicrobiales; family Nitrobacteraceae; genus Bradyrhizobium; species Bradyrhizobium sp. USDA 4353. The sequence goes on along the minus strand of NZ_JBSSGB010000001.1, from coordinate 5,815,315 downwards.
CTGGTTGAAGTCATTGGAGGGCACCGCGATGATGGTCAGGCCGCGCTCATGGAACTCGCTCCAGAGCTGCTGCAGCCGGGTGTATTGGGGCGTGTAGCCGCACTGGGACGCGGTATTGACCACGAGCACCGGCTTGCCGGCGAAATCCGCCAGGCGAATCGGCTCGCCCGACGGCACCGGGAACGAGAAGCGGTAAGCCGTGGTCTTGCTCACCGCGCTGTCGGCCTGAGCCGCGCGCGAGACGAGCATCGTGCCGGACAAGGACGCACCGAGGCCGAGAACAACCATCCTGCGATCGATCATGTGAATCTCCCTGTGCAGAGCCAGCCCCGTCAGCATGCATGCGCCCGCGCTTGGCCGGCCGTTGTGTCAACGGGCGCGGCGTTGCGTTGGATCAGGCTGCTTTCCAGCAAGGGATACCCTTCCGCTAGGGCGGAAAGAGGGAGGCCGTCGGTCGTCAGCGCAGCGAAACGATGAACTCGGTGCCTTCGCCGGTCTCGCCCTGATTGATGCCCTGGTCGGAGACGATCAGCGAACTTCCGGTCGACAGCGCCTCGCCGAGCCAGGCCATGACGTCGGCGGGGATCGTGATGCGGTCGAGCGCTTCGGCCGGTGTGCTCAACAACACCGGCGGCCTCGTCTCGACGCGAGCCTCGGCGACCTTCTTGCCGTGTCGGGCTGCCTTCTCGGCCCCGTCAGTCGTCGTAGCACCGCGCGCCGAGGCGGGCAGCGAGATGACCGTCCAGCGCATCGTCGCAGGATCGGCCTTGTCGGCGGTCGCGGTGAACACGTGCGTGCCGAGCGGCTTGTCGGAGGGCGCGATCGTGACCGGCGTGTTGAACACCGGCGCGAAGTTCTGCCGGACATAGAGCTTGGAATCCTTGCGGCTGATGAAGACCGCAATCTGGCTGTTGCGCTTCAACTCGGGCTTCGGCGCGACCGGCTTGTCGGGCGCGGCGAGGCGAGACTGATCCTTGGTGAGCTCGTTGGCATCGGCGGGTTTTGCAGGAGCGTCGGCGGCCGTCGTGGACGGCCCGGCAGGCTGGTCGGCGATCTTCGCGTCACCAGCCTTTGCCTCGGCAGGTTTGACGTCGGTGGATCCGGTCGCCTCCGCTTTGCCGCTCTCGCTGGGCGCGGGCTGGCTCGCCAGAGCCGGTCCGGTCTCGCTCGCAGCCGGCTTGGGCTCGTCCGAAGTAGCAGCTTCGGCCTTGACCGGTGCCGTGTTCGGGTTGGGCGCGGTCTCGCTGGTCGTCGTGTCGGTAACGGCAGGCTTCAGATCCGCGGCTGCGTTCGGAGCTTCGCGCGCGTCCGACCGCGATGGCTCAGTGCGCGGCGAGGCGTCGGAGGTCGTGGCCGGCACGCCGGTAGCGTTGCTGGCATCGGCGGTTCGCAACGGGCGGGCGGCCGCACTGATGTCGTCACTGGCGCCGTCGGCGTGGCCGATCGTGGCGCGCAGGTCGATGGTCGCGACGGTGATGGTCGGCGTCGCCACGGCTGCGCCTTTGTCCGACTTGGCCGCGGGAGCGCTGGCGTCGGGCTGCACCGCGGCGCTCGGCTGTGGCGCCTTCAGCGCGGCGAGCATCGGGTGCGAGAAGCTGGTTGGCGCCACTTCACCCGGCGTCACCAGAACGCGCGATCCCATCCGCGTCCAGCCATAGATCTTGGGCGCAAAGCTCGCGGGCATGCGGATGCAGCCATGCGACGCCGGATAGCCGGGAAGGACGCCGGCATGGAGCGCGACACCCGACCAGGTGATCCGCTGCATGAACGGCATCGGCGCGCCGCTGTAGATGTTGGAGCGATGGAATTTCTGCTTCTGGATGACGCTGAACACGCCCATCGGCGTGGAGTGCCCCTTCATGCCGGTTGAGACCGGCGCCTCGGCGAACAGGCCGTTGGCGTCGTAGACCTTGACCTGCTGTTTGTTGATCGACACAGCGATCGTGAGCGGCCCCTGCGGCTTGGCTGCTTCCTTTTCGATCGTCGCGGTCATCTTGGCCTTCGGCTTGCGTGGCTGCATGGCCGGACGCAGCGGCGGAGCAATGGTGACCGGCTGCTGGTCGTCCCAATAATAATACGACGCTGCGTCAGCCCATGATGTGGCGGCTAGAACAAGCGGTACTGAAACGATTGCTGCACAAAAGAACCGCCCCCTGGCGGCTGCACGAACGCAGAGCATTCCGGCAAATCCTCAAGAACCATCTGGTCTTTAGTGTCGCAGACGGAGTCCGCGTTCACCAGCTTGGGGCTTCTGCCCGCCCTGATTTTCGTCCGATCGTAGCAGAAAAGCCTCACATCCCGTTAAACGCGCATCGGGCAGCGGTAGGCTGTGCCTTCCTTGCAGGCGTTTGTGTCCCTACATGGGCGGTACGCCGACCATCGGCGGTATAACGGAGACCGACATGTCGTTCAGAGCCACCAACCGGTTTGATCTGTGGCTGAAAACCCTAGCTTTGCTATCGCTTATCGGACTGTCTTCGCCCGCGGTGTCAGCCTACGCTGCGGATGAGCCGGATCTGATCTTCCGTCGGTCGACGGTGTTCAAGCTGCTGAGCCCTAATGACAAGCTCGCGACCTATGGCGTTGATGATCCAGAGGTCGAGGGCGTGGCCTGCCACTTCACCGTTCCTCAGAAGGGCGGCTATGCCGGCTGGCTCGGCCTGGCCGAGGAGGTCTCCGACATCTCGCTCGCCTGCCGGCAGATCGGGCCGATCCGTTTCAAGCGCAAGCTCGAGCAGGCCGACGACATGTTCAGGCAGCGTCGCTCACTGTTCTTCAAGAAGATGCAGATCGTGCGTGGCTGCGATGCCAAGCGCAACGTGCTCGTCTACATGGTCTATTCCGACAAGCTGATCGAAGGCTCGCCGAAGAACTCGACCTCGTCAGTGCCTGTCATGCCCTGGGGCAAGGCGGATGACGGCGAGGTCCAGAAGTGCGGCGACTTCATTCAATAGGGAGCGCACCGATCGCCGGTCGGCTGTCCGTCCTGCCATGCAATCTGCGTTGGCCTGGATCGTGGCAGCCGATCAGTTGGACCAGGCTTTGCGGTGTCGAGCCAGCAAAGCTCTCGCGACTTTGCTGAGCCATCGGTGCGGACAGCGGACTGCGCCGGTGCTGCGCTTTGGCGGCGGAGGCAGGGATGGGCGTCGTGTTCATGCGGCAGCGTTACAGCACGGATCTTAAGAACCCCTGCATGGCCCGGATCTGACGGCGCGCGCCGCGCGGGCAATTGCTTCGCTGCCGATCCACCGAGTGGCATCCCTTTGTTTGATGGGGGGCGAGGTTCTCGTTGCGATTGCGTTTTGTGTCGTCGGAAAAGCCGCACGAAACAAAGCAGCGGTCGACGAAACCATTTCAGGCTTGTGGCGCCGCCCGGATGAAACGTGAAATGGCTATGAAACATCGGCGGGCGGCGATGTCATCCAGTGTGTCGTCCGGTCCGGCGCAGATGTCATGAGAAGAACACGAGGCCAGCGGTCCATCATGCTCATTCGACTGGGTGCTGCGGCACTGGCCGTTCTGTCCTGTCTCTCCTGGTCTCCTGCCGATGCCCAGCCGACGCTGCGATCGGCCGATCTGCGGAGTGACTTCGTCCGTGAATGCGCGCCTCACATGCTCGGCCGGTGGCAGCATCCCGAAGCCGTCTGCTCCTGCCTGCACGACCGTGCCGCTGCGGTCGTCGAGGACAATGATCTGCGCGAGGCGCTGCTGCGCGGGATCAGAGAGAGCGGGGTTCCCACGATCGAGACGGCATGGGTGTCTCCGGCCAAGCAGTCGCAGATCGGGCCAACCTTCTCCAGGATCGCAAAGCCTGCTCTGCAGTGCCTGTTCGATCCGCCGGCCGATCAGCAGACGACCGACGTGCCACAGAACTGAGCTCTGGCAACACCGGTCGTCCGCCGGCCTCTCATTCCAAGCCATACTGCGACATCAGCGACTGCACCTCCGGTCGCCGCATGATGCGCGCGATCTGAGTCTCGACGCTCGTCTCGGTGCCGCGGGCGGACGATCTTGCTGCGGGCTTGCGGGCAGCGCGTGACGCTGCGGTGTTGGTCGGGGTCGGCTGGCGCTGCGCGTGGACGGTTTTCTCATTCGACGGAGACTTGGTCGGAGCGGCGACGGAGGCGGCATGGCCCTGGGGCGCCTGCGTGGTCGACGCTGCCGGAGCAGCGACAGAGGGCGCTGCTCCGGCTGGAGCGGCAGCGGCTGCGGCCGGAGGGGACGCTGGTACTGCGGGCGCCGGCGCGACAGTGTTGGGGACGACGGGCGCCGCGGCGGTCGTCGTGTTGGATGCTTTGACGATGTCATCTGTGGGCGCAGCGGCCACCAGCACGTTGGAGCGCGTTTGGGGCGAAGCTGCTTCCGGCGCGATGACAGGCGCAGCAACCGCAGTGACCGTTGCGCTCGGCGGCGTAATCGGCGCAGGGGGCTCGATCACCGGCAGCGGCGCAGCGATGGCCGTCGTCTCCACAGGCGCGGCGATGGAGGCGCTGGTGATCTTCTCGCTCCGGTCCAGTTCCGGCTTCTTGATGTCGCCGGGGACGTTGAGGGCCTGCATCTGGGCGTGAGCCAGCATCTGCCGTGCCGTCATCGGTGTTTCCGCAAAAGCTGCCATCGGCAACAGGACTGCGGCCGCAAGCGTCAGCTGGAGGGTCGTCGCGCGCGATGTGAACTTCGTCATGGCTGGCTCCTTGCAATCTGTGTTCGTTGCTTTCAGGCCGCGGCGCCAGCAGTCGCCCGGTCGTGGGCGACGACGACGCGCTGGCCGCGCATCTTGGCGATCACCTCGTCGCGCGGGCCGCATGCCAGCGTCTTGCCGAAGGCCATCACCATGATGCGGTCAACATGCGCCAAAAGCTGCGGGCGGTGCGTGACGACGATCACAGTGCGGCCGGCGGCCTTCGCCTGCGCCATGGCATGAGCCAGCGCGCGCTCGCCATCCTCGTCGAGGTTGGAGTTCGGCTCGTCGAGGATCAGCAGCCGCGGATTGCCGTAGAGGGCGCGGGCGAGGCCGACACGCTGGCGCATGCCGCCGGACAGCGCCACGCCGCCTTCGCCGATCGGGGTGTCGTAGCCGTTGGGCAGGCGCAGGATGACGTCATGGGCGCCGGCCGCCTTGGCAGCGGCGACGACGGCCGCTTCATCGACCTTGGCGAGGCGCGCGATGTTGTCGGCCACGGTGCCCGAGAACAGCTCGATGTCCTGCGGCAGATAGCCGATGTGCTTGCCGAGCCGGTTCTGGTCCCATTGGCTATAGGCGGCGCCGTCGATGCGGATCTGGCCCTCGCGCAGCGGCCAGACGCCGGCCATCGCACGCGCCATGCTCGACTTGCCGCTGGCGGAGGCGCCCACAATCGCGAGGCTCTCGCCGGCCTTGAGCGAGAAGCTCACGCCCTTGACGGAGGGACGACCCGCCGCCGGCGGCCAGACCACGGCATTCTCGACCTCGATATCGCCACGCGGCGTCGGCAGCGCAGTCGGCGCGGCGGTCACGGGAAGGGCCTGGAACAGCTCTTCCAGCCGGCGATAGGCGGAGCGGAAGGCGATGATGCGCTTCCACTGGCCGACGACCTGCTCGACCGGCGCCAGCGCGCGGCCCATGATGATCGAGGTCGCCATCATGGCGCCAGGCGAGATCTGCTGCTCGATCGCGAGCCAGGCGCCGATGCAGAGCAGGGAGGTCTGCACCGCCATGCGGGCGAACTTGGTGACCGAATGCATCGCCGCGCCGCGCTCGACCAGCGTGCTGTGGGCATCTACCATTGCCGACTGCCGGCAGCTCCAGCGATCCAGCACGATGTCGCCCATGCCGAGGCCGCGCACGACCTCGCCGTTACGCAGCGCGGCCGCCACAAAGCGCGAGGCCTCGTTGGCCAGCGCGTTGGTGCGCTCGACGCTGGAGCGCGTGTAGAACTCGGTGAACAGCGCCAGCGAGAACAGCACGGTCGCGCCGAGCAGCGACAGGATGCCGAGATAGGCATGCTGCAGGAAGCACAGCGCGACGAATACCGGCGTCCACGGCAGGTCGCAGGCAATGGCCGCGGTGCCGCTGGAAATGCAGTCGCGGATGGTCTCGGCGTCGCGGATGATCTGCTGGCCGAAGCGATGCCGTGGCGACAGCTCGGCCTTCATCATCGTCTCGAACAGCGGATGGCGCAGCGTGCCTTCGAACTGCACGCCGGCGCGCGCCAGCACACCGGAGCGGGCGAATTCGAGGACACCGTACAGTACCAGGAAGACACCAACGATCAGCGTCAGCATCACCAGCGTGCCGAGATTGCGGCTGGTGAGCACGCGGTCATAGACCTGCATGGAATAAAGCGGCGAGGCCAGCATGCTCGCATTGATGAACAGGCTGAGGACGAAGGTCGCGGTGAGCGCGGGAAAGCAGGCGCGGAGCGCGGTTCCCAGCGGGCTTCGTGTGGTGCTCGTCGTCATGATCAATCCCCTTGCAGTGACGCTGGGGAGCTTCGCGCAAGCGAGCGTCAGCGACCGTGACCGGCATCACACTGCGTGAATGCCGATCTGCGGGCGCTTGAGTTGGCCAGTTGCAGCCGCTACCGGATGGATCAGACCTGCTCAGATCTCGACGCTTGCCTCATTCACAGAGACCTCATGCCTGCCGTCACGTCCCAGACCATCCGGCTCGTCTCCGGCCTCGTCCTGTTTGCATTCGCGGCCACGCATTTCCTCAATCATGCCGTCGGTCTGTTCAGCCTCGAAGCCATGGACGAGGTGCAGGAGTGGCGGCTCTTCGTCACGAGGTCCTGGCCCGGGATGATCGTGCTGGCGGCGGCGCTGCTCATGCATGCCGCACTCGCGGTTTCCAAGACGATCCGGCGTGGCACCTGGCGGCTGCCGGCATGGGAGCTGATCCAGCTCGCGACGGGATTTGCGATCCCGGCGCTGCTTCTGCCCCACATCATCGAGACGCACGTGGCGCACGCGCTGTTCGGGGTCCAGGACAGCTACCTCTACGCGCTGGCCTTGCTGTGGCCGAACCTGGCGTGGGTGCAGAGCGCGTTGCTGCTGCTGGTCTGGACGCATGGCTGCGTCGGCCTGCACCACTGGCTGAAATTCCGCAGCTGGTACCGCCTGGCGCAGCCGCTGCTGATCATCCTGGCTGTCGCGGTGCCGATGGCGGCGCTGATGGGCTTCGTGGTGTCCGGGCGCGCCGTCGCTGCGTTGCTGAGCGATCCGGCCATGGCTGAGCGGATGCGCGATGTCACGCATTGGCCGAGCGAGCTCGATGCGAGGTGGATCGGCCTGCTGAAGATGTCGGCATGGATCGCCGTGGCCGCGCTGCTCGTGGCCGGAGCGACCATCGTCGTGTTCCGTCACATCGCGCTGCTGGCGGCGCCGAAGGTGGCGATCGCCTTTCCGGGCGGGACGACGATCCAGGCGGCGATCGGTCCAACGCTGCTTGACAGCATCAGGAGCAACGATCTCTCCGATGGCTCCGAATGCGGCGGGCGCGGCCGTTGCGGCCTGTGCCGTGTCCGTGTTGAGAAGGGGGCCGAGACGCTGCCCGCTCCGGGCCGTGCGGAGCGCGCGGTGCTCGCTGGCTTGGCTGCGCCTGACAATGTGCGGCTCGCCTGTCAGATCCGTCCCACGGCGCCCCTCACGGTCACGCCCCTGGTCGGAGGCGGGGACGCGCCGACGCTCGTGGCAGCACAGGGCGATGGCCCGGGTGAGCGTCGCACCGTCTGTCTCGTTGTTGTCCGCGTGCGCGCCTTCGCGACCATTGCGGGGGACCGCTTGGCCTCCGACCTCGCTTTCATGGTGAACGAGATCTTCGGCGCCATCGGCGGAGCCGTTGACGCCCATGCCGGACGCATCGACCGTTTCCTCGGCGACGGTGTGCTCGCCGTGTTCGGCGAGCAGCAGGAGCTCGATCAGGCCTGTCGCGATGCGCTGCAGGCTGTCCATGCGATGGATCTGGCCATGGACCGCGTGAACGAGAAGATCGCAGCCGAGATCGGCCGGCCGGTCGAGCTCGCGATCGGCGCTGATGTCAGCAACACCGTCGTGGGACGTTTGAGCCTGGGACGCATGACGCAGGTCGCTGTGCTCGGACTCGGAACGGAGCGGCCGGCGCGGATGGCGCAGCTTGCGGATGCGCGCGGCTGTCAGCTCGTGATGTCGGATGACCTCGCCACACGCGCCGGCTTGGGTGCTCTCAGCGGCATAGGCCGCGAGACTCTCGGGGGCGCCGAAGGCGGCGGCGCGCTCGATGTGATCGGCGTGAGCCGCGCCCGCGACATCGCTGTCGTGACGAGCGCGGCCCAAGTGGCTTCCGGTTAGACGTTGGCTCATTTCTCGCGGAACGTCTTGGCGAGCGTGTTGAGCAGCGGACCGACCAGATATTCCAGCACGGTGCGTTCGCCGGTGGAGATGATGACGTCGGCCTGCATGCCCGGCAGGATCTTCTCGGCGACCTCGGGCGGGATCGTCGAATAGTCGATCACGACGCGCGCCTTGTAATAGCTCTGCTTGGAGGACTCCTCGCTCACCGCGTCGGCCGAGACGCTCGCCACCTTGCCGAAGATCGCAGGCGTCGTGCGCGAGGAGAAATTGGCGAAGCGCACCTCCGCCTTCTGGCCGACCGCGACGCTCTCGATGTCCCGCGGCGAGACGTGGGCCATCACGTCGACGCCCTCGCCGACCGGCACGATCTCGGCGAGCGTGTCGCCGGGCTTCACGACGGCGCCGATGGTGTGGACCTTCATGTTCATGACGATGCCGTCGCGCTCGGCGTAGATGTCGACCCGGCGCAGCACGTCCTCGGCGATCACGATCTTCTCGCGCAGCTCGGACAGCTTGCCGCGGGTGGCGTCGAGCTGCTGGCCGACCTCGGTCTGGTACTTCTGCAAGCTCTGGTCGATCTGCAGGCGCGTCTGCGCCGCGGTCTGCGTCAGCCGCGCCACGTCGGCCTGCGCCTGGCCGAGATCGCCTTCGACACGGGCGCGGTCGCGTTCCAGCTCCAGGAACTTGTTGCGTGGATAATAGCCGGCGGCGACCGCCGGCCGGACATTGTTCATCTGCGTGTCGAAGCTCGCGAGCTGGGCGGCGAGCGCCGTGCGCTGCCGGTCGCGGCCGGCGAGCTCCTGCTGCTGCTGGACGATCTGCGAATTGAGGATGTTGATCTGGCTGATCAGGCCGTTGCGGCGCTCGACGAAGAGGCGCTGCTGATCGGCAATGGCGAGCGCGGCCTCCGGCACGTTTTGGCGATTGAGCAGGCTGTCGGGAAAGGTGATCATCCGCGCATTGCCGCGCTCGGCGACCAGTCGCGCTTCCTCGGCCAGCGCGGCATCCATCTGCTTGCGCAACAGATCGGTGTTGGCCTGAGCTTCCACCGGCTGCAGCCGGAACAGCAGGTCGCCGCGGCGAACGGCATGCGTCTCCTTGGCCAGGATCTCCCTGACGATGCCGCCCTCGCGGTGCTGCACCACCTTGTGGTCGCCCGACACGGACACCGTGCCCGGCGCGATCGCCGCCCGGTCGAGCGGCGCAAACCCGGCCCACACGCCGAAGCCGCCGAACACGAGCGCGATAGAGACGTAGCCGAGCAGGGCGTAGCGGCCGAAATCGGCCTTGACCGGCTGCGGCCGGTCGGCCGGTTCAAAGAAGCTCTGATCTTGCGCCAGTGACATCGCCATGTTGCGTCCCCCGCCATCATCGACAGCGGGGAGCATCGGCGATCCCGCGTGACGGGACTGTGCGGTGGATCACGCTGGCGCGGGAGGCGCGATAGGCGCCGGTTTACTTCTTCTTCGGCCCGAAGCGCGGCACACATTTGACGCTGCGGACGATGCCGGCCTCGGCCATCTTCGACCCCAACACCTCCTTGACCTGTCCGGCGGGGCAGGTGCCGTCATCGACCAGCACGCGCTGCCCGAGCCTGAGATCGGTGACGTCCTCCTCGCGACCGACATATTGCGCGCGGGAGGGAGCGGTCAGCAGAAGCAGGAGAGACAGACCAATGAGGCCGCGTGCGGCCATGGTTGACAACGCCGGGATTCGAAACCGCATCACTTTCCTTCGATCTTCAGTCCGTTGGGTCCGAGATTGATCTGGACGCCTTCCGGCTGCCTCTTGGCCTGATAGAGATTGTAGCCGAGCACGATCACCGCGGCGCTCAGAATGCCGAGCAGAAAATAGAGAATGTTGCGGTGATCCGACATGCGAAATTCCAAAGAGCATCGTCCTGATGCGTATGCGCCAATGTACGGGCGGCCCTGCGATTCTGAAAGCAGCGGCAAATCTGGTGCCGTTGTGGATCGGAATGTGATTTGCTCCGGCGATCAGCAATGGGAACCAGGACAGGCATGATCACCCAGGACATCACGCAACGGATCATCGAGGCCGTCGACGCCGGCTTCGATCGCCAGCTCGCGACGACGCGCGACTTCGTCGCGATTCCCTCGACGCGCGGCGCGGAAGGGCCGTGCCAGGACATGTTCGGCGATCTCCTGCGTGCGCGCGGCTACGAGGTCGACGACTGGCACATCGATCTCGATGACCTCAAGGACATGCGCGGCTACGGTCCGATCGAGCACGATTTCTCGAAGGCGCGCAGCGTCGTCGGAACCTATCGGCCGGCGACCACGGCCGGTCGCTCGCTGATCCTGCAGGGGCATTGCGACGTCGTGCCCGCCGGTCCGCTCGACATGTGGGAGACGCCGCCGTTCTCGCCGGTCATCCGCGATGGCCGGATGTATGGCCGCGGTGCCTGCGACATGAAGTCCGGCACCATCGGGGCGCTCTACGCTCTCGACGCCATCAAGGCCGCCGGCCTCAAGCCGACCGCGCGCATTCATCTGCAATCCGTGATCGAGGAGGAGAGCACCGGCGTCGGCGCGCTCTCGACCCTGCAGCGCGGCTACCGCGCCGATGCCTGCTTCATCCCGGAGCCGACCAGCGAGAAGATGGTGCGCTCGCAGGTCGGCGTGATCTGGTTCCGGATCAAGGTGCGCGGCTTCCCGGCGCATGTGTTCGAAGCCGGCATCGGCGCCAATGCGATCAAGGCGACCTATCATCTCATCCACGCCCTGGAGAAGCTCGAGGCCGACTGGAACGAGCGCGCCAGGAGCGACCGCCACTTCAAGGCGCTCGCTCATCCGATCAACTTCAACCCGGGCATCATCCAGGGCGGCGACTGGGCCTCGAGCGTGCCGGCCTGGTGCGACCTCGACTGCCGCATCGCGGTTCTTCCGGGCTGGTCGATCAAGGACTGTCAGAGCGAGATCCTCGCCTGCGTCGCCGCTGCCTCGCGCGATCACCGCTTCCTGTCCAACAATCCGCCTGTGGTGGAATGGTCGGGTTTCCTGTCGGAAGGCTATGAGCTGACCAATTCGGCCGAGCCGGAGGCCGCCTTCGGCCGGGCCTTCAATGCCGTCCATGGCGGTGAGGTCCAGGATCTCGTCTTCACGGCGCTGACCGATACGCGCTTCTACGGGCTGAACTACAACATCCCGAGCCTCTGTTTCGGCGCAACCGGTGCGGCCATGCACGGCTTCAACGAATATGTCGAGCTCGACTCGCTGCGCCAGGTGACCAAGACGATGGCGCTGTTCATCGCCGAGTGGTGCGGGGTCGAGAAAGCCTGAGCGCCAAGATGTCCGAAAGCCATGACCTCCCAGGTCATGGCTTTCGGCTCCATAAGACATTCAGACTGGGCAGACGCGCGCAGACGTGTCGCCGCGAAACGGGGAGGGGACGGCATGACGCCGCTAGAGAAGATCAATTCGCTGAGGATGCCGTTCGCGGAATTGAAGGGCGTGACCTTCACGGAGGCCAGCACCGAGCGCGTGGTGGCGCAGATGCTGATCCGCGCCGATCTCTGCACGCTGCATCACACGATTCACGGCGGCGCGGTCATGGCGCTTGCGGACTCCGTGGGAGCGGCCGCGACCGTGATCAACCTGCCCGAGGAGGCGAAGGGCACGACGACCATCGAGAGCAAGACCAACTTCATCGGCGGCGCCAAGGAAGGGAGCGTCGTCAAGGCTATCGCAACACCCGTGCATCGCGGCCGCCGCACCCAGGTATGGCAGACGCGAATCGAGACCGAGGACGGTAAGCTGGTGGCGATCGTGACCCAGACTCAGCTCGTGCTGTGATGATTCGTACACGAACGACCTGTTAACTCACGCATCCGCTGCATGGCGTCATGTTCTCCCCGTAGAGCGCGGGGCTTGCAATGAATGTTGCGATGCACAATATAGCTCCTGTCTAGGGAAGACGTCTGTGCGGGAGGGCTTCGAAGAGGAGTCTTTGGCAGTGTCACAGGTAGATATCTTTCGTCCGCGGCCGGGCTTCGGCTATGTGCGGACGCTCAGCCAGCACGAGGAACTGCCGCTGCTGCGCGATCATTTGCTGCGGCTCGACCCGGAGAGCCGGCATGATCGATTCAACGGTTTTCTCGATGACAGTTTCATCGAACGCTACGCGGCCCGCTGTGCGGCCGACGGCACCATCGTCGTCGCCTACATGGAAAACGGCATGGTGCGCGGCGCCGCCGAATTGCATCCGCCGGAGCAGTCCGAGGACGGGCTTCCGGAGATCGCGTTCAGCGTCGAATCCTGCGTGCGCCGCCGCGGCGTCGGCAGCCTGCTGTTCGAGCGCGTGATTTCGGAAGCGCGCTGGAAGGGCTATCGCGAGCTGCGCGTGACGACGGGATCGCAGAACCATGCGATGCGGGCGCTGGCGGCGAAGTTCGGCGCACATCTGGCGTTCCGCCACGGCGAGTCGACCGGCACGATCGATCTGAGCCAGCAGCCGCAGGATGAGTTCGCCAAGCTCGTGATCGAGACGCCGATCGCCGCGGCGCGCGCGTTCTTCAATCTCAATCGCGCGTGCTGGAAGCTGGTGACCCGCATGTACGACAAGCGCGCCGCCTGAGGCGCACCCGTTCGCCTATCAAAAAAGGCGCGGCAGCGATCATCGCTGCTGCGCCTTTTGCATTCGCTGAGATTGACCGTCGACGCCTGTCGAAATCGCTCAGGCGGTGCGCTTGTCGAAGTTGAAGCGGCGCACGGTGCGGCGCTCGACCACGACGGCGCGCTGCTGCGTGCCTTGATCCGCGGTGATGACGCGGGTGTTGGTGCGCGCGGCGACACGGACGGCCTTCTTCACCTCTGGCAGCACCTGCTCGATGGGCAGCCCCATCAGCGCCGAGGCGATCTCGGCCTGGGCCTGCACGTCATCGGTGATGCCGGACGCCGCGAAGATCGCCTCCTCCAGAGTCGGGGGATCACGCCTGACGCGACGCGGACCGTACTTGGTGTTCCAATCTTCGCTCATGGGGGCCTCGTGAATCGTCCGGGATACCTAGAAGCAGCATTGTTGCATTGCAATATAGAATCTGCGCGGCAGCCCAGCTATGCGTTCACCATGTCGCGATCGGGCAACGCTGCCTTGGTCATGTGGAGATCCTGGGGCCAGCGGCGCAAGGCCGCGTGCCCTTCTTTGGTGAGGGCGTAGATGCCGCGCTCGGCGCGGTCGAACCAGCCATAGACATTCCGCTGCAGGATCTTTGCTGCGTCCGGAATGTCCGCGCGCAGGTCGCGGACGCGCTTCGGGCCGCCGGATAGCGCCGAGGCGCAGGCCAGCGCCTGCTGCCGATAGGCCGTCATGATCGGTGCGCGCGTCGAGCCGCCGGCGACGGGGTCGCCCTTGCGGCGCTGATGCTCGCTGACGAGACGCGATCGCTTCTTGGGGTTCTTGCGCGGCGCCGTGGTCGGCGGATGCACCAGCACCTCGACCTGCCCGTTCGAGGTGACCGCCAGCATGCCGAAGCCCAGCCTGCGGCACAGGTTGCGATAGCGTGCATCGCTCTCGCGACCCTTGCCGCGCGCCGACAGTTTCGCCGCCACCCAGACCTCGTCGCAGGCGCCGGCGCGATCGACCGCCTGCAGCAGCAATTCCAGGTTGAACGCCTGCTTCAGCTCACAGATGACGACGATCGGCGGATTCTCGCCCTTCAGCGCCACCACATCGCAGCCGCCGACTTCCCCCTTGGCTGAGAAGCCGAGGCCCTCGAGGAAGCGTTTGACGGGAAGGTAGAGCGCGGTTTCCAAGGGCCGTCCACATTTGCGACTCAGGCGCCGGAGTCTAGCCCGATGCATCCTGCGATGTCAGCGGGCAACAACGCGTTCGGACCGATTGCGGCCGCTACATGCGGCCGACCACCGGTATCAATGCGCCGGTGACGCCGCTCGCCGCGTCGCTGGCCAGGAACAGGATGACCTCGGCGAGTTCCTGCGGCGTGACCCATTTGTCGAAATCGGCCTTGGGCATGCTGGCGCGGTTGGCCGGCGTGTCGATGGTCGAAGGCAGCACCGCGTTGACGGTGATCTTGCCCTTCCATTCGGCCGCGAGCGCCTCGGTCAGGCGGTGCACGCCGGATTTGGAGGCGGCGTAAGGGCCCATGCCCGCGCCGGCCTGCAGCGCGCCCATCGCGCCGATATTGACGATGCGCCCGGTGCTGGAGCGAACCAGATGCGGGATCGCCGCGCGAGAGGCGTGCAGCGCCGTCATCAGGTTGCGCGCATGCATCTTCTCCCAGACGCTGTCGTCGCCCTCGGTGGCATGCTCGAACGCAAAGGCGCCCGCGATGTTGATCAGGGCGTCCAAGGTGCCGAAATGGGCCGCCACGGAGTCGATCGCGACCTTGGCCTGCTCTGGGTCAGAGAGATCGACGCCGCCAAGCTCGATCCGGTCATCACTCGCCGGGATCTCGGCCTGGGCATGATCGATCCCGGCCACATGCGCGCCGCGCGCGAGCGCCAGATCAGCCACGCTGCGCCCGAGCGCGCCCTGCGCTCCCGTAATGACAATCACTGCTCCGTTCATTCCGTCCCTTGACCCCGTTGCCGCGCCCCACAGCGCCGTTCTTTTATACTATTGCCAAGCGGACCAGTTGCAATGGCTGCGCAGCCGCGGCATGCAATTGCAATCAGAAAGCGTGGTTCGTCCGAGGTGACCATGACCGCGACAAGCTCTTCCGCCTTTCCCAATGTTCTGACCGCGTTTCGGCTGCCGCTGCGGCATTTCCGTCAGAGTCTAAGCGCGCAGCGCAAGACCCGGGTCGTGGCGCTCGGCTCATCCTCGACGGCGGGCACCAACAACATCGTGGCGTTTCCCGCGCGGATCGAGCAACGGTTGCGTAAGGCCAATTTCGGCTGCGTGATCGATGTCCTCAATCGCGGCATCGGTGGCCAGGAAGCCGCTGAGGAGCTGTCGCGCCTCGAATGCGACGTGCTGGCGGAGCAGCCGTCGCTGGTCATCTGGCAGGTCGGCACCAATGCAGCCTATCGTGCAGGCATCTATAGTCCCGACGAAGTCGAGGCGGCGCTGCGCGTCGGTCTCGGATGGCTGACCGGGTTGCAGCGGATGGATGTCATCGTCATGGATCTGCAATACACGGCCGCGATCGTCGAGCAACCCGATCGGCTGGCTTTCGCTTTGGACATGCAGCGGCGGATCGAGCAGGTCACGACCGCCGCGGGCGTCAATCTTTTCAGACGCTGGGACCTGATGAAGGGCTGGTGTGACGCCGGCCTGCCATTGTCTGCGCTGGATGACGGTCATGACGATCATCTCCATATGAGCGAATGCGCGACGGCCCATGTCAGCGAGGTTCTTGCGCAGGCCATCATGGCGAGCCCGACAGCGGCCGGCTGATCGATTAAAATTTGCCCGAGTTTCGTAAGCAGATCGCCAGCGTCGCAAGGTAGCCTCCTTCAATGCCGGTTTGATGGGCATTGGAGCTTTGTCATGATGAGACATCTGCAGGACCATGGTTTGCCGCTGGTGCAGCTGAAGGAGCAGCGGCGGGATCTCGTGGTCGCCTTGCAGAACCGGTCGGGTCCGGTGAGCGGCTGGGAGCTGATGCAGATTGCAGCCGTGCAGCAGGCGATTTCCGCGTTCGAGGAGGTCATTGCCGATCTCGATGCGCTCGAGGCCGCCGAAAGCGCCGACATCGAAGCGGCCTGATCCCAGATCGGGGGACCTTGCGTCACGACGCGCGGGGTGATCGAAAACGTAATATCTCGGCGTGCGCGGCGGGCGCGCCGCCGCTAACATGATCGGCATGGACCGGATTCGCACCGTTGCCATCATTGCCGTCGCCCTGAGCCTGAGCCTGAGCCTGAGCCTGAGCTCGGCTGCGGCCAAGGCCGGCTGCGCCCCCGATCAGCATCAGAGCTTCATCTGTGGCGAAGGCACCGCAGCCATCCGCGTCTTTCCCGATACGATCTCGCCGTCGCGACAGCTTGCCTTCGGTTGGCGGACATCCAAGGGATTGCCCAGCGGGCAGGCGGAGCCGGCCGCTGATGTCGAGAACGTCCTGGTCAAACTGTCGGATGGCGCGGTGCTCGGCCGGCTCGGCGGCGCCTATTGGGCGACCGGCGAAATGCGCGCCAACCGCTATGAGCTGATCGCCGCCTGGTCACCTGATAGTCGGGCCGTGGTCGAGGTCGCCAACAGCCGATGGGACACCGACTCGTTCCGCTTCTACGCCGTCACCGGTGCCGAGCTGGTCAGCCTCGATCTGCACGATCTCGTCGAGCAGGCAGTGCGCGCGAAGGCCGCGAAGAAGGTCGAGAAAGGGCGGCTGTTTCGCGTGCGAGAGGATCTCCCCGTCAAGCTCGACTCCGATGGGCGGCTGACCTTTGCAGCGATCTTGTTCATCCCGAAGAGCGAGGAGCCCGCACTTGGCTTCCGCGTCGAGCTCATGATCAAGACGGTGAAATCGGCGGCTGCGGCGCGCGTGATCTCCATCGAGCGGGCTAAGCTGCCCAACTGACCGAACTCAGCTTGTGAGATAGCGCTCTTGCAGCGCCTTGCGCTCCGCTTGATCGAGGCCCAGGCCACAGCGAAGATAGGTGTCGATGTCGCCATGCTCCTCGCGGACCGTCTCCAGAGCCGCGGCGAGAAACGACGCCTGCACCGTGCCGATCGCCTCGAGCACCTCGTCGGGCAGCTCGGGATGAGCAGTGGTATCGCGGCGAAAATACTGGTTGGTGAGAAGATAGTCGTCGAGGATGATCTCGTCCGGCACATCGAGAGCGGACAGGAACAGCGCGCACGCCACGCCCGTGCGGTCCTTCCCAGCCGTGCAGTGAATGACCACAGGAGCGTGATCCGCGAGAAGGTGGTCGAACAGAGTGCGGAATCGCGGGGTGTAGTGACGGATGTAGTTGCGATAGGACTCCCGCATCAGCTCCAGCGCATCGTCGGTCATCAGTCGTCCCGCTGACCAGCGTTCCCGCAGGATCGGGGCGACGCTCGGCTCGATCGGCAGCGTGTGAACGGCGATTTCGGCGATCGCACACGGGCCGGCGGCTCGCTCCTGCCGGCCGCGGAAATCGAGTGCGCTGCGGATGCCGAGCTGGCGCACCACGGCCGCATCTGCTTCCGTCAGCTGACCCAGATGGTTCGAGCGGAAGATCTGCCGCCAACGCACGTGGCGTCCGTCGCGGCTGGCATAGCCGCCGAGATCCCTGAAGTTGCTGGCGCCTTGGAGGCCGAGATGACGGGAAGGGGACGGAGATTCTGCAGCGGACATAAAGGCACTGTACGTCAACCGAGAGCCCCTGTGAAACACGCCAAGAGTTAACCGCCGGTCTCAACGTCGCTCTGAAGCGTGGGGAAAGGAAAAGGGCCGGAACCTCGTCGGTCCGACCCTTTAGAAGATGCGCGAAGCATGCGTCACGGGACTTGTCGACATCAGCGGTCCCACGCCGGCTTGGCTTCTTGAATCGCCTCGTCGTGATACCAGCTGCCGCTGTAGATGGTCGGCTGGATCGACGGCGCGGCCGGCCGGGCCGAAGCGCCGGCAGAGCGGGATGCGAGGCCGGCTCGCCCCCCGCGCGGAAATTGGTAGATCCTTGCGGATCCCTCGTTCACATTGGTCTCCATTCCCTAAGTCTCCTTCCCATCGGGGCAAGCTCATGGTGCGCCCGACTCGTTCTCTTGTGGTTACCGCTTCCGATATCGGTGGCTGCCCCGGGGAATGCAACATGATGAAAATGAAATCACATGTTGCGCATTTGGAAGGCATTCCGGGTTTTGCCTCCTGCGAAGCAACGTGCAGCTGACTAACGCTTGGGCCGGACCAAAGGTTGCGAGAACCACGGCTCCGTCTTTTCGAAAATGTCCCGGAACTGCCGAGACCTTGTTCGGGCGATTTTCCGCGGCGCCGCAAATGCCAAGGAATCAAGCGGGATTTTGACATCGGCCGGCCGCCGCCATGCATTCCGTGCAATCGCGGCCGCGCGCCTTTGTCGCACCTTTCAGGTGTGTGGACCGGGTCTGGCGGTGCCTGGATCGTCCTCAGCGGCTGCGGCGGGACGTCGCGGGAGTTGGCACGTTCCGTGCTTAAGAGTGCGCTGGCCGATCGTGGCCGGGTAAGCGCGGGGAGCCTTCGATTGCTGGGCTCCCACCTTTCGATAAGATAGAGAGGCTCAATGACGAAATACAAGCTCGAGTACATCTGGCTCGATGGCTACAAGCCGGTGCCGAATTTGCGCGGCAAGACACAGATCAAGGAATTTTCCTCTTTCCCGACCCTGGAACAGCTGCCTCTTTGGGGCTTCGACGGCTCGTCGACGATGCAGGCCGAAGGCCATAGCTCCGACTGCGTGCTGAAGCCGGTCGCCGTGTATCCCGATGCCGCCCGCACCAACGGCGTGCTGGTGATGTGCGAAGTCATGATGCCGGACGGCAAGACCCCGCATCCGTCGAACGCGCGCGCCACCATCCTGGACGATCCGGACGCATGGTTCGGCTTCGAGCAGGAGTACTTCTTCTACAAGGATGGCCGTCCGCTCGGCTTCCCCGAGTATGGCTATCCGGCTCCGCAGGGTCCGTACTACACCGGCGTCGGCTTCAAGAACGTCGGCGATGTCGCCCGCAAGATCGTCGAAGAGCATCTCGACCTCTGCCTCGCGGCCGGCATCAACCACGAAGGCATCAACGCCGAGGTGGCGAAGGGCCAGTGGGAGTTCCAGGTGTTCGGCAAGGGCTCGCGCACCGCGGCCGACCAGATGTGGATGGCTCGCTACCTGATGCTGCGCCTCACCGAGAAGTACGGCATCGACATCGAGTTCCACTGCAAGCCGCTCGGCGACACCGACTGGAACGGCTCGGGCATGCACTGCAACTTCTCGACCAAGTACATGCGCGAAGTCGGCGGCAAGGAGTACTTCGAGAAGCTGATGGACGCCTTCAAGGAAGCTCGCGCCGACCACATCGCCGTGTACGGTCCGGACAACCACATGCGTCTGACCGGCAAGCACGAGACCGCCTCGATCGACACCTTCAGCTGGGGTGTGGCCGACCGTGGCGCCTCGATCCGCGTGCCGCACTCGTTCGTCAACAACGCCTATAAGGGCTATCTGGAAGACCGCCGTCCGAACTCGCAGGGCGACCCCTACCAGATCGCGTCTCAGGTCCTGAAGACGATCGCCACGGTTCCGACCGGCGCGAAAGCCGCAGCCTAAGACGCCGAGCATCATACCCCGGGGCAGGGGCTCACATGATGATCCGCCGGAGCAGCCGCTTCGGCGGATCATTCGTTTGTGGCGGCAAATCGTCGACTGCGAGCTCTGCCAATCCGTCTTGATCAATCGCAAGTCCGGCCCGCGATGGCAGCGGTATGTGTCTCCTGGACGGCGAAGACGTGGATCTGGGAAGTGGAGTGTCGAATGAGCTATCGGAAATGGGTGGTTGGCGTCGCGCTCGCCGGTACGGCGATCGCGCTGGCCGTGGCACCGTCCAAGGCGGAGCAATACCTCCCGCGTCTCGGTGACATCATGAACCTGGTGCAGGTCCGGCACGCCAAGCTGTGGTTCGCCGGACAGGCCAAGAACTGGGATCTCGCCGCCTACGAGCTGGCGCAGCTCAAGCAGAGCCTCGCTGATGCCGCCAGTTTCTATTCGGGGCTGCCGGTGGACAACGTGACCACCCTGAGCCAGCCGATCCAATCGATCTCCGATGCGATCACGGCGAAGGACGGCAAGCGGTTCGCCTCTGCCGTGACCGAGCTGACCTCGGGCTGCAATGCTTGCCACGCCACGATGGAGCGCGGCTACGTCGCCATCCGAATCCCGACCGACAAGCCGTTCGGCAACCAGGATTTTCGCCCGCAGGGCCGCTGACCGAGCAAGTTTGGGCCGCGAGTTGCGGTGCGAAATTGCGCCTTCCACCGGGGGCGCGCATCGACTAAGAGCGGCGGCAACCCGTCCACCGCCTGAGCCCTTATGATCCGCCTCGACAACATCAGCAAGCAAGTCGGCCACCAGATCCTGTTCATCGAAGCCTCCGCAGCCCTCCAGCGCGGCGAGAAGATCGGGCTGGTCGGCCCCAACGGCGCCGGCAAGTCGACGCTGTTCCGCATGATCTCGGGCCGTGACCAGCCGGACGAAGGCCAGGTCTCGACCGATCGCGGCATCTCCATCGGCTATTTCAACCAGGACGTCGGCGAGATGTCTGGCCGCCAGCGCCGTGGCCGAGGTCATGGACGGGGCAGGGCCGGTCTCGTCGGTGGCCGCCGAGCTCAAGGAGCTCGAGGCGGCGATGGCCGATCCCGAGCGCGCCGACGAGATGGACGAGATCATCGCGCGCTATGGCGAGGTGCTGGCGCGCTTCGAGGAGCTCGACGGCTACGCGCTCGACAGCCGTGCCCGCGAGGCGCTGGCCGGCCTCGGCTTCTCCGAGGAGATGATGGACAAGGACGTCGGCCTGCTCTCCGGTGGCTGGAAGATGCGCGTCGCGCTGGCCCGCATCCTGCTGATGCGCCCCGACGTGATGCTGCTCGACGAGCCGTCGAACCATCTCGATCTCGAAAGCCTGATCTGGCTGGAGCACTTCCTGAAGGGCTATGAGGGCGCGCTGCTGATGACCTCGCACGACCGCGAGTTCATCAACCGCATCATCAACAAGGTGATCGAGATCGACGCTGGCCAGCTCACGACCTATTCGGGCGACTACGATTTCTACGAGCAGCAGCGGGCGCTGAACGAGAAGCAGCAGCAGGCGCAATATGAGCGCCAGCAGGCGATGCTCGCCAAGGAGATCAAGTTCATCGAGCGCTTCAAGGCGCGGGCGTCGCATGCGGCGCAGGTGCAGAGCCGGGTCAAGAAGCTCGACAAGATCGAGCGCGTCGAGCCGCCGAAGCGGCGCCAGACCGTGGCCTTCGACTTCCTGCCGGCGCCGCGGTCGGGCGAGGATGTCGTCGCGCTGAAGAAGGTGTCGAAGAGCTACGGCAGCCGCCGCATCTATGAGGGGCTGGATTTCACGATCCGGCGCCGCGAGCGCTGGTGCGTGATGGGCGTCAACGGCGCCGGCAAGTCGACCTTGTTGAAGCTCATCGCCGGCACGGCCGAGCCCGACGACGGCTCGGTGACGATCGGCGGCAGCGTCAAGATGGGCTACTTCGCACAGCATGCGATGGACCTTCTCGACGGCGAAGACACGGTGTTCGAGTCGCTCGAGCATTCGTTCCCGCAGGCCGGCCAAGGCTCGCTGCGTGCGCTCGCCGGCTGCTTCGGCTTCTCCGGCGATGACGTGGAGAAGCGCTGCCGGGTGCTGTCGGGCGGCGAGAAGGCGCGGCTGGTGATGGCCAAGATGCTCTACGATCCGCCGAACTTCCTGGTGCTGGACGAGCCGACCAACCATCTGGACATGGCGACCAAGGAGATGCTGATCGCAGCACTCTCGAACTTCGAGGGCACCATGCTGTTCGTCTCGCACGATCGGCATTTCTTGGCCGCGCTGTCCAACCGCGTGCTAGAGCTGACCCCGGACGGTCTGCACCAATATGGCGGCGGCTACACCGAATATGTCGCCCGTAGCGGCCACGAGGCGCCGGGCCTGCGGAGCTGATCGTTCGTCCCGTCATTGTTTGAGCCAATCGAAGGCCAGCGGGGCGGCACGCCGCAGCGTGTCGTCCATCGCCGGGCCGTTGCCCGGAATCGACTGCCGGCTGGCGGCCGGCTCGTCGAAGCCGTGGGTTGCCCCCGGATAGATCGTGACATCGATCGCCGTGCCGGCTTGACGGGACCGATCGGCCATCGCGCTGCACAGCGTTGGTGACACTTCCTCGTCATCGGCCGCGAGAAACAGCTGGATCGGCACCCGCGACTTGAGCGTCGGGCCGAGCAGTGAGTTCTCTCCACAGCCGGGATAGAACACCAACGCGCCGCGAAACCCTCCTGACTGCGTGCCCTGGCGAAACAGCACGTTCAATGTCGTGCTGCCGCCGTTCGACCAGCCCTGCAGCAGGATGCGGCTCGGTGTGACGTCGCCGCGCTGGCGCAGATAGGCCAGCGCGCCCTCGGCATCGAGCGGCCGCACGGTGCGCTCGTTGACGTCGTCGCGGTCGGGATCGTCATGGGTGTGACGGCCGAAGCCGTGCGCCTTGCCGCGCGGGCCGAAGCTGTCGGGCAGCACCGCTACGTAGCCGCGCTCCGCCCAGTAGCTGCCCCACATCATGTGCCGCTTCGACAGCGAGCTAGCATTGCAAGGCGAAGCCGCAGTCCGCGAGACGAGCGTGCAATCCGCATTGACGTTCGACGAGTAGGGACCGCCGCGTCCATGCAGCATGATGATGGCGGGGAAGGGCCCCTTTCCGGACGGCCTGAACAGATAGGCCGTCAGCTCCGTGCTGTCGCCGCTCGCAAAGTAGACCGTTTCCGGCGGCGCCGCGAATGCCGGTCGCGATATCAGCAGGCCGAACAGGCTCAGTCCTGCAACAGCCGCATGCCGCCAGAGCGTGATCATCGGTGACCTCTCTCCCTGCTCAACTCTCGATCATCTCCCTGACCCGCCCGGCGAGCGCCTCGACGTCGAACGGCTTGGTCAGCACCTGCATGCCCGGCGCGAGCTGGCCGCTGTTGAGGATCGCATTCTCCGCATAGCCGGTGATGAACAGCACCTTGAGATCCGGCCGCGTGGCGCGCGCGGCGTCGGCAAGCTGGCGGCCGTTCATGCCGCCGGGCAGGCCGACATCGGTCACCAGCAGATTGATCCGCGCGTTGGATTGCAGCGCTGCCAGTCCCGTCGGTCCGTCCTTTGCCTCGATCACCGCATAGCCGCGCTCGTCGAGGACTTCCATGACCAGCATGCGCACGGTCGGCTCGTCGTCGACGACGAGGATGGTCTGGCCGGTCCGAGCCGACGCCGCTGCACTGGCTTGGGCAGGATCGGCGGCCTCGGCCTCGCCGACATAATGACGCGGGAAATAAAGACACATCGTGGTCCCCTGGCCGAGCTCGGAATAGATCCGCACCTGCCCGCCGGACTGCCGCGCAAAACCATAGACCATCGACAGGCCGAGGCCGGTGCCCTGGCCGATCGGCTTGGTCGTGAAGAACGGATCGAAGGCATGCTCGATGACATCGGGCGTCATGCCCGTGCCGGTGTCGGTGACGCACAGCGAGATGTACTGGCCGGGCGACAAATCGCGCTCGCGGGCGGCGCGGTCGTCGAGCCATTTGTTCGCCGTCTCGATCGTGATGCGACCGCCTTCGGGCATCGCGTCGCGCGCATTGATGCAGAGGTTGAGCAGGGCGCTTTCGAGCTGCGAGGAATCGATCAGCGCCGGCCAAAGGCCGCCGGCGGTCACGACCTCCAGATGAATCTGCGGGCCGACGGTGCGGCGGACCAGCTCCTCCATACCCATGACGAGGCGATTCACGTCGGTCGGCTTGGGATCGAGCGTCTGCCGGCGCGAGAAGGCCAGCAGGCGGTGGGTCAGCGCGGCGGCGCGCTTCGAGGCGCCCTGGGCCGCGGCGACATAGCGGTCGACATCGGTGAAGCGGCCCTGGCGCATGCGGGTCTGCAGCATCTCGAGCGAGCCCATGATGCCGGTCAGCAGATTGTTGAAGTCGTGCGCAATGCCGCCGGTCAGCTGGCCCACCGCCTCCATCTTCTGCGACTGGCGTAGCGCCTCCTCGGCCTCGCGCAGCCGCGCCTGCTCACGCAGCCGATCGGTGACGTCATAGGCGAACTGATAGGCGCCGATCTGCTCACCGCCGGCGTCGCGCAACACCGAGAAGCGCAATTCGTAGAAGCGGCGGTCGCGACCGGCCACGCCGAACTCGCTGACCTCGACGAACTCCTCGCCTTGAAGCGCGCGCGACCACACGGCGCGGATGGCTGCCTGATGCTCGGGAAGATCCTTGAACAGCTCCAGCAGGTCGTCGCCGACCTTGGGATGAACGCCGAAGATGCGGCCGAACTCCTGCACGGCGGCGCCGTTGATGGCGATCAGGCGGAAGCGCATGTCGACCACCTGCACGAAGGCGTTGGTGCCTTCGACGATGTCGGCGAGCAGCTTGCGCTCGGCGAGCGCGGCGACGACGCGCGCCTCGAGCGTGTCGTTGATCTCCTGCAGCGCGGCCTCGGCGCGCTTGCGCGCGGTGATGTCCTGGAACAGCACCGCGACCTGGCGCCGCGTTGCAGGCTCGACGCGAAAGGCGGCGAGCTCGAGATAACGGCCGGTCGCGACCAGCTCGCGCTCGAAGCGGATCGGCTCGCCGGTCCGCAGCACCTTGCCATAGAGCTCGACCCAGCCGCCGGCTTCGGCCGGCACCATCTCGCGGACCTTCTGCCCGACCACGTTGGGGATGCCGGCGTGCAGCGCATAGGCCGGGTTGGCTTCGACGTGGACGTAGTCGCTCAACGGGCCGTGCGGGCCGTCGAGGAACTCGATGATGCAGAAGCCTTCATCGATCGAGTTGAACAGCGTGCGGTAGCGCTCCTCGCTTTCGGCGAGCGCCGTCTCGGCTTCGGCGCGCTTGCCGGCATCGGCGGCGAACAGCGCCGTGAGGCGGGCATTCTCGGTTTCAAGCTCCAGCAGGCGCTGGCGGAGCGCGTCGGCCTCCACGGAACTCACGCGGCACAAGCCTCGTCGGACTTCGAAATCAGGGGAGCGTTACAAGGCATGGGCAGCTCGATGTGGAGTTCGGCTGACAACATATCATGTCAACAAGGCCTGCGGTACGCTCCCTCCGATGGAACTTGCGGGATGGTTGTCGAATGCCCCGCGGGCTTGGCCGCGGGGCATTCGTCGTCGAACGAATATCTTAGCCGCCGGCCTCGCACTTCTTCATGAAGGAGGTCTTGGCGGCGCCGGCGAGCTTCTTGCCGTCGGAGCCGACGGCCTTGGTCTCGCAGGTCTCGGCCATGCACTTCTTCATGAACGAGGTCTTGGCGGCGCCGGACAGCGCCTTGCCGTCCTTGCCGACGGCCTTGGTCTCGCAGCTGTCCTCGGCGAAGGCGGAGCCGGCGGCGAAGGTCGCGAGCGCGGCAATCAGGAAAAACTTCTTCATGAGCGTGTCTCCTTGGGACAAACAATGCGGCGGATGGGAGCCGCAAATCTTGGCGCGATCAAGTTTGCTGTTCCCGCTATCACCCGAAATCCGGCGCGACAGCGGTCTGCTCCTCAGCATGCTACCGATGACGCTCGTATGACCGGCATCGCTACACGCTCCCGCGCTGCAGAAAGGCCAGCGTCGCCGGATCGCGCTCCCCGTCGCAATACCGATCCAGCGCCGCGGCGAAATCCGTATTCGGATTGACGGAATCGAACAGCGTCATGCAGGAGCGGAACTTGGCGTCGTCAGGCGAGCCCAGGATCTGCCGAAGCGATTTGCCGGTTGCCGCGAGCACCAGGCGGGTGCATTCGAGGAGGCGCGGCCCAAGCACGGGGTGCGCGAGATAGGCCTCGGCCTCCGCGCGCGAACCGATGGCGTAGCGCTGCGCCATGGCCGAGCTGCCCAGCCCTGCAACCTGGGGGAAGATGAACCACATCCAGTGGCTTTGCTTGTGGCCGGCCGCAAGTTCGGCGGTGACGCGCGAATAAATCGAATTCTGTGCGTCGACAAATCGGCTGAGGTCGCCAGAATTGGTCTTCATTTTCTGCTCCAACCCATTGAACGGTCGATGGTATCAATCGATTGCCTGTGGCGGGCCACGCCCTTTCGCCGACCCGCTTTCCGGCACGACCGGAGCAATCCGGGCTGGCCTTTGTCTAGATTATGCCGCACTCTTGCCATCCTATGTCATGACGGGTCGAATCGTACCCCTTGGGGTCGGACATCCTCTGCGGGTGTTCGAAAAGGGGGGTATATCGGGGACGTGATGGCTTCCAGTGAAGCAAGCGTAGACGTTCTGTTGTCGCAAAGCCGCTTCGGGCGCTCCGAAGCGATCGCCGTCGTGCTCGCCGCATTGGCGATCGCAGCGGGCGCTGCCGCATGGGTCGATACCAACAGCAGCAGCGAACCGGCGCCGGTCGCGACCGCCGCACTTCCCGCCGCCCAACCCATCACCTTCGAAACCCGCTTTGCGCCGGCGTCGGCTTCCGCCTCGGCCTATTCCGAGAAGGACGCGATCCGCGCGCTCGACCGTTTCGCCCTGCGCGGCATCGATCGTCAGTTGCTGGATGCGCGGGCCGCCTTGGTGAAGGGCATGGAATCCCGCGATCCCGCCGCGCGCGACCTCAACGGCAGCGACTGGCGGCCGATGCTGACGGAAGGCAACACGGTTGCGATGCCCGCTCCGGGCGTGCCGCTGCCGCGGCCGCGTCCGTCGGTCGCGAACATGCCGACGAGCCTCGTCTCGGCCAGCGCGACCGAGGCGGTCGGCCACGTCGACGACCGCTCGATCCTGCAGAAGCTGTCGGATCTGCTGCCGAGCCCGAACAAGTTCGCCTCGCTCGGGCCGGATGCCGGCATCGTCCGCTCCGGCATCGATCTCGCCGCGCTCGGCTATGAGAGAACCGCCGTCTACGACATCAAGGCCAAGATGGTCTATCTGCCCTCGGGCATCGGTCTGGAGGCGCACTCCGGCATGGGCAACCTGCGCGACGATCCCGAGCACGTCAATCAGCGCATGGTCGGCGCGACGCCGCCGGCGACCTACGAGCTGAAGCCCCGGGAAAAGCCGTTCCACGGTGTGCGCGCGCTGCGGATGAACGTGGTCGAGGGCACGGCTCTCGGCCGGGTCGGCCTGCTGACCCACCCCTACATGCTGGGGCCTGAGGGTGATTCGAACGGCTGCGTCTCGATCAAGAATTACGATCGCTTCCTGAAGGCGTATGATGATGGCGAGTTCAACCGACTCGTCGTCGTCGTCGGGCTCGAGGCTGGCACCCCGACGCGGACCGCGCAGAAGACCGAGTGACGCTCCGTCACCGGGCGCGACCGCGGCGGCGCCGCCTGTCGCATCTTCCGGAAGGTCCTCATGATTGATCCCGCAAAGTCGGAAACGCGTCTGCGTACAACGTTCAACATCAAGGTGAACGGCAAGCCGGTCGTGATTTCGACGGTCGGGCAGGCGCATCAATTCCTCACCAGCCTCAACGCCGTCGAATGGATGGAGTTCAAGTCGCTGCACGACCAGGCCATGGCCTCGCTGCAGGCCGCGGCCGACAACGCTATCATGACGGTGCAGGCGACCAATGCGGTGCGCACGCTGTTCGTGAGCGCGAAGCTGCTGTGAGCCTTGAGTCATTCTTCGGAGCTCTGCAGCGGTGCGAGGGCATGACCTCATTCCGCTCAAACGCCTCGTGACAAGCAATCCATTCACGCATGCCCTCGCGTTCTCGCGACGCGCGGCGTCCGAGTGATCCGTCCGTCTTGCCCTCCAGATAACAGAGGGCGCGGGGAATGCCGGGCTGCTGGCCGCAACCCATGGCCCGCCTGCAGAAAAGAAAGCAGGCGGCAGTCACCACAGGTTCAGCCGGGCAACCGGCATTCCCCGCGCGGCGATCTTAACGGCTGCTTCGCGTTCTCCCCGGTGCGCCGGGCTTTCTGGTCACCGTTGCGCATGATGCTTTCGCACCAGCGCGGCATCAGCGTCGGGATGCCAGGACCACGCGACTTGACCGTACGCGATCACGGCGTTCGTCGGCGCAAGATGCGCTGCGCTGCCATCGCGTTCACCGCTCCTCCCGCTCCACGTCCGTGACGACCGCGAACCGCCCCTCTTGCGAGCAGGAGATGAGCCTAAGAGAGCACCGAATCCGGCTTAGGAAAAGCGGAATATTTTTGACGGCGGGACTGGACAGGGCAAATCAGCTTGATGCGCCTGAAGAAAATCGTTTCTGCGCGCAGCGCTGGATCGATCCGTTCAACCTCCATATGTCGCGGAATCCTGAAAGAATTCGTGCTGATTTGCCCGACGGGCAGCGTTGTTGTTCTTTCGCGAGGTTGGATCGACCGGCCGAGAAGCGAACTTTTCACTTGTTAGTTCGCCTCTCACGGCGAGGTTTCGTTCGACGGAACTGAAACGGGGCCGGAAGCAAAATTGATCCATGTTACGCCAAACTACGGAAGACGTTTTTACCGCCTCCTGCAAAAAGAGACGGTCTTGGACTCGCTGCCTCAGCGCTTCTCTGCGAGACTTCGTGCGTCGGTCGAACAGTGATTGACAGAGGGGACTTGCATGATCGGCAACAACGGCAATGACTCCAGTGATGCGCTCTTGCGCATGAATGGGAGCCTGTTGCGCACGGTCTGCGCCTGGTTCTGTTGATGCACTGACATGACGGCCGGGGCGCATCGACGCCTCGGCACCGGCAGGCAGCGCCTGCCCATCAAGCGACATCACCAAGCAAACCAAATGTGCCGCCGGCCCCGGCAGCGCAGATGCCGACGGCCGTCCTCATCGGGGCGGAGCGGCATTCATGACGATCAGGACAAGTGAGGGAAGCCTATGACGACCAAGGATTCGTCGATCAAGTTCGCCTATTGGGTGCCCAACGTTTCGGGGGGCCTCGTGATCTCCAACATCGAGCAGCGCACGAGCTGGGACATCGGCTACAACAAGAAGCTGGCGCAGATCGCTGAAGCCAGCGGCTTCGACTACGCGCTGAGCCAGATCCGCTTCACCGCCGGCTACGGCGCCGAGTATCAGCATGAGTCCGTGTCGTTCAGCCATGCGCTGCTGGAGGCCACGACCAAGCTGAAGGTGATCGCGGCGATCCTGCCGGGGCCATGGCATCCGGCCGTCGTCGCCAAGCAGATCGCCACCATCAATCATCTCACCGAGGGGCGCGTCGCCGTCAACATCGTCAGCGGCTGGTTCCGCGGCGAGTTCACCGCGATCGGCGAGCCCTGGCTCGATCATGACGAGCGCTACCGCCGCTCGGAGGAGTTCATCCGCGCGCTCAGGGGCATCTGGACCGAGGACAATTTCAACCTCCGCGGCGACTTCTACCGCTTCACGAACTACTCGCTGAAGCCGAAGCCGATCGATCCGCAGCCCGAGATTTTCCAAGGCGGCAGCTCGCGCGCAGCGCGCGACATGGCCTCGCGCGTGTCCGACTGGTACTTCACCAACGGCAATTCGGTCGAGGGCATCAAGGCGCAGGTCGACGACATCAAAGCCAAGGCGAAGGCCAACAACCACTACGTCAAGATCGGCGTCAACGCGTTTGCGATCGCGCGCGACACCGAGGCCGAGGCGCAGGCCGTGCTCAAGGACATCATCGACCACGCCAATCCGGATGCCGTGCACGCCTTCGCGCATGAGGTGGCCAATGCCGGCAAGGCCTCGCCGGAGCGCGAGGGCAACTGGGCGAAATCGACCTTCGAGGATCTCGTCCAGTACAATGACGGCTTCAAGACCAATCTGATCGGCACGCCCCAGCAGATCGCCGAGCGCATCGTCGCGCTGAAGGACGTCGGCGTCGATCTCATCCTGCTCGGCTTCCTGCACTTCCAGGAGGAGGTGGCCTATTTCGGCAAGCACGTGATTCCGCTGGTGCGCGAGCTCGAGGCCAAGGCGGCGGCCAAGGCTGGCTTGCAGGCGGCCGAGTAGGGCAGGGAGCGATGTTGTTGAGCGGGCTCACCACCTCGCTGGACGTGCTGGCGCTGGAGACCTGGGCGCCGGGAACGGCGCGTCAGGTGCTCGCGGCGGAGCCGTCAGGCGCGTCGGCGCCGGTCGCGGATGGGCCGCGTGCGGTGCTGCGGCTCGCCAACATCTCGCTGTCGTTCGGCGGTCTCACCGCGCTCCGCGATATCGATCTCGATGTCGCGGAGGGCGAGATCCGCGCGGTGATCGGACCGAACGGCGCCGGCAAGAGCTCGCTGCTCAACGTCGTCAGCGGGCTCTACCGGCCGCATCGAGGCGAGGTCTGGTTCGGCGATCATGCGTTCCGGCAAGTGCCGACGGCGCAGCTCGCTCGTCACGGCGTCGCCCGCACGTTTCAGAACCTTGCCTTGTTCAAGGGGCTCTCCGTGTTCGACAATGTGCTGATGGGGCTGGCGCACCGCGTGTGCGCCGGCTTCATCCGACAGCTTGTCGGCACGCCCGCGGCGCGGCGGATCGAGGCCGAGAACCGCGCCGCGGCGGAGGAGGTCATCGGCTTCCTGCATCTCGAGGCCGTGCGCGACCGCATTGCCGGCACGTTGCCCTATGGCCTGCAGAAGCGCGTCGAGCTGGCGCGCGCGCTGGTCGCGCGTCCAAGACTGCTGCTGCTCGATGAGCCCTTTGCCGGCGTCACCTTGAGCGAGAAGCAGGAGCTGGCGCAGCACGTCCGCGGCGCGCGCGACCGCTACGGCACCACCATCGTGCTGATCGAGCACGACATCGGCATCGTCATGGATCTCTCGGACCACATCGCCGTGCTCGACTACGGCCGCAAGATCGCTGACGGACCGCCGGCTGAGATCAAGACCAACCAGGCGGTGATCGATGCCTATCTCGGCGTCGCCCATGAGGACGAGACGGAGCTCGCGATCTGATGTTCGACTATCAGTTTCTGATCGAGGTGCTGGTCGGCGGCCTGCTCTCCGGAGTGATGTATTCGCTGGTCGCGATCGGCTTCGTGCTGATCTACAAGACCTCGGGCGTGCTCAATTTCGCGCAAGGCGCGATGCTCTTGTTCGCCGCGCTGACCTTCGTCAGCCTGGTCGAGCGCGGCACGCCGTTCGCGCTAGCGTTGCTGGCGACGCTTGCCATCATGGTCGCGCTCGGCATCACCATCGAGCGCGCGGTGCTGCGGCCGCTGATCAACCAGCCGCCGATCACGCTGTTCATGGCGACCTTGGGCCTGTCCTATGTGATCGAGGGCGCCGCGCAACTGCTCTGGGGCACGCAGGTTCACGGGCTCGAGATCGGCGTCAGCGACATTCCGTTCGACATCGGCGGCGTCTTCATCAGCCGCTTCGATCTGTTCGCCGCCGCTGTCGCCGGCAGTCTGGTGGCACTGTTTACGCTGTTCTTCCGCTACACCCGAACTGGGCTCGCGTTCCGCGCCGTCGCCGACGATCAGTTCGCCGCGCTCGCGGTGGGACTGCGGTTGCCGCGCGTCTGGGCGGCGGTGTGGACGGCGGCCGGCATCGTCGCGCTGGTCGCGGGGCTGTTGTGGGGCGCGCGGCTCGGCGTGCAGTTCTCTCTGTCGCTGGTGGTGCTCAAGGCGCTGCCGGTGCTGGTGCTCGGCGGCTTCGACTCGATCACCGGCGCGATCGTCGGCGGGCTCCTGATCGGTGCGATCGAGAAGCTCGCCGAGGTCTATGTCGGGCCGTTCTTCGGCGGCGGCATCGAGGCCTGGGCGGCCTATGTCGTCGCGCTGGCGCTGCTGCTGGTGCGGCCCTCCGGCCTGTTCGGCCAGAAGCTGGTAGAGCGGGTGTGATGAGTACGATCACCGAAACCACTTTGACGCCGTCCCGTGTGTCTTGGCTCACCCCGAACCTGCTCGGAATCGTGCTGCTGCTCCTGCTCGGCTACATCATCGTGCCGTGGATCGGCTCGGACTATCTGATGGACGCGGTGCTGACGCCGTTCCTGGCGCTGGCATTGGCTGCGGTCGGGCTCAACGTGCTGACCGGCTATGCCGGTCAGGTGTCGCTGGGCTCGGCGGCGTTCCTCGCGGTCGGCGCTTATGCGGCCTACAATCTCAATCTAAGATTGCCGGGCCTGCCACTGCTCGCCGACATCGTGCTGGCGGGCGGCATCGCCGCGGCGGTCGGCATCGTGTTCGGCCTGCCGAGCCTGCGGCTGCGCGGCTTCTACCTCGCGGTCTCGACGCTCGCGGCGCAGTTCTTCGTGCAGTGGGCGCTGACCAAGTTCGGCTGGTTCTCCAACGACAATGCGTCGGGCGTGATCGACGCGCCGGTGCTCCGCATCGGCAGCCTGACGTTCTCCTCGGCGACCGGCCGCTACGTGTTCTCGCTGTCGATCGTCGCGATCGCCACCGCGCTGACGGCGCGGCTGCTGGCCTCGCAGACCGGGCGCAACTTCATCGCGGTGCGCGACCACGAGGTCGCGGCCAAGGTGATCGGCGTGCCGCTGCTGCGCACCAAGCTGCTGGCCTTCGGTTTCTCGTCGTTCCTGATCGGCGTCGCCGGCGTGCTCTGGGCGTTCGCGTATCTGCGCACGGTCGAGCCGGCCGGCTTCAACCTCGATCGCTCGTTCCAGATCCTGTTCATCATCATCATCGGCGGGCTGGCCTCGCTGCGCGGCGCCTTCATCGGCGCGGCCTTCATCGTCGTGTTTCCGCTGCTGCTGTCGCGGCTCGGCGCCGCAGTGCTCGGCAGCGTGTTCGATTCCGGCGTGCTCGAGATGAGCCAGCGCATCGTCATCGGCGCCTTGATCATCGCCTTCCTGATCGCCGAGCCGCGCGGCCTGGTCGCGCTGATCGATCGCGCGGCCGACCGGCTGCGCCGCTTCCGTTCATCCCAGTCCTGAAACAGTCACACTAGAAGGAGATCATCATGACGACGTTCAGACAAGCAAAGCTGGCTTTAGGGGCGGCGCTCGCCCTCGGGCTGCTCACGGCTCTGCCGGCGAAAGCCGACGAGCAGTTCTTCCCGCTGCAGAGCTATCGGGTGGGCCCTTATGCGGCCGGCGGCACCGGCTTCTTCGGCGGCTTCATCGACTATCTCAATCTGATCAACATCCGCGACGGCGGCGTCAATGGCGTCAAGCTGACCTGGGACGAGGGCGAGACCCAATACGAGGTCGAGCGCGGCGTCGAGGTCTATGAGCGGCTGAAGAGCCGGCCGGGTGTCGCGGCCTGGAATCCGCTGTCGGTGGGCATCGCTTATGCGATGATCGACCGCATCAGCAAGGACAAGGTGCCGCTGATCACCATCAATCATGGCCGCACCGATTCGACCGACGGCCGGGTGTTCCCTTACGTCTTTCCGCTGCTGCTCAATCCCTACAGCGAGACGTCCGGTATCGTGAACTACATCGCGTCGCGCGAAGGCGGGGCGGAGAAGCTGAAGGGCAAGAAGATCGTCGTGCTGTATCACGGCTCGCCCTATGGCAAGGAGACGATCCCGATCTACAAGCTGTTGTCCGACAAATACGGCTTCGAGCTCGAGCAGATCGAGGTGCCGCATCCCGGCAATGAGCAGCAGTCGCAATGGCTGTCGATCCGCCGCGCCAAGGCCGACTATGTCGTGCTGCGCGGCTGGGGCGTGATGAACCCGGTGGCGCTGAAGACGGCGCAGAAGACCGGCTTTCCGGTCGACCACATCATCGGCAACGTCTGGTCCAACTCGGAAGAGGACGTGATCCCGGCGGGCGATGCCGCCAAGGGCTATGTCGCGATCACCACGCAGGCGTCGGGTGCGGAGTACCCTGTGCTGCAGGAGGTGATCAAGACCGTCTATGGCGCCGGCAAGGGCAATCTCGACGACAAGAAGCGCATCGGCAGCGTCTACCACAATCTCGGCATCGTGAACGGCATCCTCAATGTCGAGGCGGTCAGGATCGCGCAGGAGAAGTTCGGCAAGCGGACCCTGACCGGCGACGAGGTGCGCTGGGGTTTCGAGCATCTGCAGCTCGATCCGGCGCGGGTCGAGGCGCTCGGCGCCAAGGGCCTGTTCCACTCGATCAACGTCACCTGGGACAATCACGAGGGCAATGGCCGCGTGACCTTCCAGCAATGGGACGGCGCCAAGTGGAAGGTCGTCTCCGACTGGATCTCGCCGGACTGGGCGGCATTGCGGCCGATCATCGAGAAGTCCTCGACCGCCTATGCGCAGGAGCGCGGCATCAAGATCCGCACCTCCGGTGACGACCCGGTCGGGCAGTGACGTCGGCGATGCGCGGGAGCGATCCTCGCGCACTGTCGGCGCGGCGATGTCGGTGCGCTCCCTCTCCCCGTTCTTCACGGGGAGAGGGTAGGGGTGAGGGGCAGCCACACCCACCGACCGCGCCGAGAGCCCCCCTCACCCGGATTGCATCTGCGATGCAGTCCGGCCTCTCCCCGCACGCGGGGAGAGGCTCGCAGCGAGCGTCGAGCCGGACTGTCCCGAAAAACTGACCATGAAC
Source organism: Bradyrhizobium sp. USDA 4353 (assembly GCF_054063215.1). Classification (NCBI taxonomy): domain Bacteria; kingdom Pseudomonadati; phylum Pseudomonadota; class Alphaproteobacteria; order Hyphomicrobiales; family Nitrobacteraceae; genus Bradyrhizobium; species Bradyrhizobium sp. USDA 4353. Next base: position 5,781,016 of record NZ_JBSSGB010000001.1, on the reverse strand, counting down.
AATGTGCTCGTGGAGAGGGTTCAAATTTCCCCAAGACCTCGGACCTCGTCCTGAGGAGCACGCCGCAGGCGTGCGTCTCGAAGGACGGCCGCAGAGAAGTGTCGGCGACGCTCTGCGCAATGAAGGAGTTTGCGTGATGAGCGATGTGCTGCTGTCGGTCGAGCATCTCGCGGCGACCTATGATCAGGCGATCGGCGCGGTCAGCGATGTCTCGTTTGCGGTCCACGCGGGCGAGATCGTCGCAGTGCTTGGCGCCAATGGCGCGGGCAAGTCGACGACCTTGCAGGCGGTCTCGGCGCTGCTGCCGGCGCGGCGCGGCCAGATCACGGGCGGCCGCATCGTCTATGACGGACGCGACGTGTCAGCGTCCTCGGCGGCGCAGCTCGTGCGCGCCGGGCTCGTGCCGGTGCTCGAAGGCCGGCACTGCTTCGCCTCGCTGAGCGTCGAGGAGAATCTGATCACCGGCGCGATCGGCCGCGATGCGAGGCGCGGTGAGATCAGTGCCGATCTCGAGCGTGTCTACGCGCTGTTTCCGCAGCTCACGCGGCATCGCCGCTCGGTGGCGGGGCTGACCTCCGGCGGCGAGCAGCAGATGACGGCGATCGGCCGCGCGCTGATGTCGCGGCCGCGGCTGCTGGTGCTCGACGAGCCGTCGATGGGGCTGGCGCCGCTGGTGGTCGAAGGCATTTTCCGCGCGCTCAAGACGCTGAATGCGGAGGAGGGGCTGTCGATCCTGGTGGCCGAGCAGAACTCCACCGTGGCGCTGCGCTTCGCCGACCACGCCATCGTGCTCGAAGGCGGCCGCAGCGTGCTCGCGGGCCCCGCGCGCGAGCTCAGGCAGCGGCCGGACATCAAGCATCTCTATCTCGGCGGCGCCACCGCGCCGTCCGAGACCACCCAGGCCGTGGCCTGACTTCATCACAGCAAGAGGAGACTGTTCATGGCGACCAGCACTGCCGCACGCAAGATCGACGACAGCCCGTATCCGCAGCTCGACGCCATCGTCGCTGACGTCATCAAGGCCAACGCCGACCGCAACGACCGCGAGGGCCGCTTTCCGCGCGAGAACCTGCTGGCGCTGGCCGAGGCCGGCTGGACCGGCGTGCTCAATGAGCCGCGCTTCGGCGGGCTCGGGCTCGGCCATGTCGACTTTGCCGAGGCCGCCTACCGCATCGGCCAGGCCGATGCCTCGACCGGGCTCGTCTATGTCATGCATGTCGGCGCCGCCCAGACCATCAACCTGTTCGGCACCGACGACCAGAAGGAGCGCTGGCTGAAGGCCGACCAGGGACGGCTGCTCGGGACCTACTCGACCAGCGAGCGCGCCACCGGCGGGCACTGGTGGTACAATCTGTCGGAGGCCGCGCGCGACGGCGAGGATTATCGCCTCAACGCCGACAAGTCGTTCACGACCAGCTCGGGCCAGGCCGATTTCTATGTCGCGCAGACCCGCTCCCCCGGCGCCAAGGACCAGGCCGACATCATCTTCTTCATCGTCGACGGGAAGGCCGAGGGCATCGAGTCCAGGCCCTGGGAGGCGCTCGGCGTGCGCGCCAACCATTCCGGCGGCATCAGCTACAAGAACGTGCACGTCCCCAAGCGCGACCGGTTGGGCGCCGAGGGGCAGGGCAAGGAGATCATCTATGACGGCGTCTCGCCGGTCTATCTGATCGGGCTCGGCGCGGTCTGGGAGGGGCTGGCGCGCGGCGTGCTGAATGCGGCGGTCGCGCATACCACCGGCTTCGTGCACAAGGACCGCAACAAGAGCCTGTCCGACTACCAGGCGATCCGGCAGGAGCTCGGGGCCGCCAAGGTGCTGGTCGAGAGCCTGCGTCCGTGGCGGATCGAGCTCGCGCACAAGCTCGATGAGCTCTGGCGCGCCGGCAAGCCGCAGAGCGAGATCCTGATCCCGCTGACCGAGTTCAAGGTGCATGCGGCGGAGGTCGCCAACAAGGTGGCGTCGACGGCGCTGACGGTGACGGGCGGCTACGGTTACCACCGCGGCCCGATCGAGCGCGCCTTTCGCGATGCCCGTGCCGCGATCGCGATGGGGCCGTCCAACATCATCGCCCGGGAATGGATCGGCAAGGCCCAGGTCGGGCTGCCGCTCGAGCTGTTCTACGAAGGCGGGGAATAGCGCCTCAACATGCTGCGGCGCGGCCGCAGCAGCCGCTAGTCGGCCATCTCTTCGGCAACGAGCGCGATCTCCTCGCGCTCGGTCTTCTCGGCGGGCACCGCATTGGCGGCCTCGGCGGTTTCGAAATCGTCCTCGGCGATCTCCTTCACTTCAGCGACGGCTTCGGTCTCGACCGCTTCGGCTGCGAGCTCGGCCGCGACAACGGCTTCCGGCGCGGCGTCGTCATTGGCCGGCTCCGAGAACAGGTTCGGCCCGGGGATGGTGGTCGGCACCACCGGCCGCGACTTCGCCTTGTACCAGGACGCGAATTTCTGCGAGAGCGTGGCTTCGAACTCGGCGAGCGGCAGCGTCTTGCCGTCCTCGTCGGTGATCACGACGGTCCAGCCCTCGGCCTCCATCACCTGCGCATTGGCGATCACGATCAGCGCGCTTTCGCGCTGCTTGCGGATCTTCTGCTGCTCCCGCTCGGCGATCATCGTGTACGCCATGACCTCGACACTCCCAACCATCGACTCTGGGGACGATGGCCCGAAGCACCATCGGTTCGTCGTCACTACGCCGGGAGAGTGTGAGCGCCGCTGGGCCGGATTGCGTTCGCCTAATGACAATTTGGCGGCGTCTCCCAGGTTCCGGCGATGAAAAGGAGTCGAAGATGCAACAGCCGGCAAAATAGTGGTGCAGGAGCAAGAGCGCTTGTTGAAGGCGCGCGTCCCTGTGTCATCATTTGATTCTGCGGCGGCAACTGCTTCGCGGGGTCAGCGAAGGCAGCGGGTGAACCGGGCAAACAGCGGGCGAATTGGGGACCTTGATGCGAACTCATCTGTTCAGGATGCGGAACTTGAATGTGGCGATGGCCGGGCTTGCGCTGGCGATGATCGCCAGCCCGCGCGCGGGCCATGCCTTCACGGAGGACGACCAGCGGCGGCTGTGCACCGGCGACGTGTTTCGGCTGTGCTCGTCGGAAATTCCCGATCGCGACCGCATCATCGCCTGCATGATGAAGCAGCGCGCCAGCCTCAGCGACGGCTGCCGCAGCGTGTTCGGCCGGCCGAGCGAGCGCTCCGCCTCGGCGACGGTGACGCGCTGAGCTCACCTGCGTTGCTTTGAACGACGACACGCCGCTGGTCCCTCCGATCCGCGGCGTCCCCCACCATCACTCGGATTGCAGTGCGACGTGGTAGACTGGCACGGATCGTCCGGCCAGGAGTTGACCCGCCATGAGCAATCGCATCCTCGTCTTCTATGGCTCCTATCGTGTCGACCGGATGGGCATCCGGCTGGCGCAATTCGTCGTCGACGGCCTGCGCGGCAAAGGCCAGGACGTCGAGCTGATCGACGCCAAGGCGGTCGGTCTGCCCATGCTCGACCGCATGTTCAAGGAGTACAAGCCCGGCGAGGCGCCGGCCGCCATGGCCGAGCTTGCGGCCAAGATCCGCGCGGCTGATGGCTTCGTGTTCGTCACCGGCGAATATAATTGGGGCATGCAGCCCGGGCTGAAGAACCTCACCGACCACTTCCTAGAGGAATGGTTCTGGCGTCCGGCGGCGATCGCGAGCTACTCGGCCGGCCGGCTGTCGGGGGCGCGCGCCGCGACCACATGGCACGGCACGCTGTCGGAGATGGGCATGGTCGTGGTGTCGAGCACGCTCGCGGTGGGCCCGATCGGGCAGGCATTGTCGGCTGACGGCAAGCCGACGGGCGAGGCGGGCAAGGCGCTCGCGCACGCGTTTCCGCGCTTCGCCGATGATCTGTTGTGGTGGGTCGAGGCGGGCAGGGAGCAGCGGGCGCGCAAGGCGCCGCCTTACTGAGCGCAGAGGTTCGCAAAGGACAGCCGGAGCGCACCAGGCGCTCCGGCATCGTCCGTCAGCCGGCTAGCGCGTTGCGCTGCTCGGCGTGGTGGTCACCGATTGCTGCCGGCGTGGCGCGGCCGCAGCCTGGCCCTGACCCTGGCAGGGTAGCTCCTTCCAGCTGCCATCGGCGGCCTGCTGATAGGCGCGACAGGGTGAGGAGGCGGTGGCCTGCTCGTCAGATCGGGGTGTCTGGGAATTCTTCGCCAGTGCGGGAGCTGCCGTTGCGACAAGGGCAGCCAGCGAACCGACGAAGATCACGGGGGTGATCCGCATGTGGGGTTCTCCTGCTCGAAGCACCGCCGATTCAGAGTCGAATTGTGGAAACTTTGAGGCAAATCGTTCAGGCATCAACGCGGTCCTTAAGGATCATTTGCCTGCGCGTGGGGCGGATTAACGGTGACGCCGAGCACGGCGACCGGGCGCGCGACTGTGGCGGCATCTGGGCTGGCGTCGCGCGGCGGCGGACGCTAAGAGCGATCCGACGCGCATATGCGCCCTCATGGGCCTCATGCGGCCCTTCCTGGTGGAAGCGCCGTGTTCGGCCAACGACGTCGCCAGGGTGGCCGGCGCTCCGATCATCGGCCGCGTGAACGACGGATCGTGGCGGTTCGCTGCAACAGCGGACGGGGGCGGGGAAGCGCGCAGGCGGACAACTGTGCGAGCATGACGCGACCCCGATTGCCCTCTCTCATCGCGCTGCGCGCCTTCGAGGCCGTCGGCCGCAAGGGCAGCGTGCGTGCCGCCGGCGACGAGCTCGCCGTCAGCCACACCGTCGTCTCCCGCCATTTGCAGAACCTGCAGCGCAGCCTCGGCGTCGCGCTGGTCCGCGCCGAGGGGCGCGGCCTCGCGCTCACGGAGGCCGGGCGCCAATTCCACGCCGAGGTCACCCAGGCCTTCGACATCATCGCCCGCGCCACCACGCAGGTGCGGCCGGTGGCGCGGCCGACGTTGAACATCTGGTGCATTCCCGGCCTTGCCAACCGGCGCCTGCTGGCGCGGCTGCCCGAGCTGACCGGGCCGCCGCGCAACTGGGACATCAACCTGCAGCCGACCCTGGCGCATCCCGACCTCACGCGTGGCGAGGCCGATGCCGAGATCGTCTACGCCGAGGCGATCGACGTCCGCGGTCCGCTGACCGCCGAGGCGCTGGTGCGCCCGCGCGTCTTCCCGGTGGCGAGCCCAGCCTATCTGGCGCGCTTTCCGGCCATCGCCACGCTGCCCGGTCTCGCCAAGGCGTCGCTGATCCATGAGGAGTCGACCGCGCAGTGGGAGCAATGGTTCGAACTCGCTGGCTATCCGGAGCACGTGACCTTGCGCGGCCAGCGGCTATGGCACGCGCATCTCGCGATCGAGGCGGCACGGATCGGGCAGGGCGTGGCGCTGGCCAATGAGGTGCTGGTCGCGGACGACATCCGCAGCGGCGCGCTGGCCGAGGTGATCCCCTCCACGATTTACATGGGGGCCTATCAGCTCGTCGCGCTCCGGGAGCGCTGGGACGAGCCGGCGATCGTCGCGTTGCGCGGGTGGCTGAAGAAGGTGCTGGCCATCTGAGCTGCGCACAGCGGCCGTCCTTCGCTCTGGTGCATTGGAGTCACCTGTCGGCGGGAACAAGCTGATTGATCGCAATAACGACGCTCGTAGCCTGCGTCTCGATCATTTCCCGCAAGGAGTCGAGCCTCATGGCTGCGAACCAAGAACTGCTGGCACGTCGGCATGAAGCCGTCGTCAGGGGCGTGAGCTATGCGACGCCGCTGTTTGCCGACCGTGCCCTCAACAGCGAAGTCTGGGATGTCGAGGGCAAGCGCTATGTCGACTTCGCCGGCGGCATCGCCGTGCTCAACACCGGCCATTGCCATCCGCATGTCGTGGCGGCGATCCGCGCTCAGCTCGACCGCTTCACCCACACCTGCTTCCAGGTGCTGCAATACGAGCCTTACATTCGCCTGAGCGAGCGGCTGAATGCGCTGGCGCCGATCGCAGGTCCCGCCAAGTCGATCCTGCTGACAACCGGCGCCGAGGCGACCGAGAACGCCATCAAGATCGCGCGCGCGGCAACGGGGCGCAGCGGCATCATCGCTTTTACCGGTGCTCCATGGCCGCACCGCGCTTGCCAACGCGATGACCGGCAAGGTGATGCCGTACAAGAAGCCGTTCGGACCGCCGCTTCCGGGCGTCTGGCATGCGCCGTTCCCGATCGCCGGCAGCAATGTCTCGGTCGAGGACACGCTGTCCTACATCAACTTCATCTTCAAGGCCGACATCGATGCCTCGCAGGTCGCGGCCATCATCATCGAGCCGGTGCAGGGCGAGGGCGGCTTTCACCCCGCGCCGCCGGAGCTGATGCGCGGCCTGCGCCGGATCTGCGACGCCAACGGCATCGTGCTGATCGCCGACGAGGTGCAGACCGGCTTCGGCCGCACCGGCAAGATGTTCGCGATGGAGCATTACGACGTTCAGCCGGACCTGATCTGCGTCGCCAAGAGCCTCGCCGGCGGCATGCCGCTGTCGGGCGTGATCGGCCGCGCCGCGATCATGGATGCGGCCGAGCCGGGCGGCCTCGGCGGCACCTATGGCGGCAATCCCTTGGCTTGCGCGGCCGCGCTCGCGGTGCTCGACGTGTTCGAGCAGGAGAAGCTGCTCGATCGCGCCAATGCGATCGGCGACCGGTTGCGCGCCGCGATCACGCGCTTCTCGCGCGCCAACAATCTGGTTCCGGTTTCCGAGCCGCGCGGTCCTGGCGCGATGGTTGCATTCGATATCCTGAAGCAGCGCGGCAGCGATGAGCCGGATGCGGAGATGACCAAGCGTGTGACCCGGGTGGCCCACGAGAACGGTCTCATTCTGCTATCCTGCGGCGTCACTGCGAGCACCATCCGCATTCTCGTGCCGCTGACGGCGTCGGACGCGATCGTGGACGAAGGGCTTGAGATCCTGGAGAAATGCCTGGCTGCCTGAGGCAGCCGGAGATGAATGGGAAGACTGGAGGCTTTGCGTGACTGAAGCTGCGGCGGCTGTGCCGAACGATGTGATGGAGCGGCTCGCCGCCGCTGTGGATGCCAACTTCGAGCAGCAGGTCGCCTTCCTGCAGCAGCTCGTGCAATTCCGCAGCCTGCGCGGCGAGGAAGCGCCGGTGCAGGAGTGGCTGGCGAGTGAGTTCGAGGCGCGCGGCTACAAGGTCGACCGCTTCAGCCTCGCCGATGTCGACCTGATGAAGCATCCCAAAGCGGCGCCGATGGACAATATCGCGCTCGACGGCTCCAGGCAGGTTGTGGCCACCCTGGACGGCGAGGGCAAGGGGCGCAGCCTGATCCTGCAGGGGCACATCGATGTCGTGCCGGAGGGGCCGACCGATTTGTGGAGCGATGCGCCTTATGAGGCGATCGTGCGCGACGGCTGGATGATCGGCCGCGGCGCGCAGGACATGAAGTCCGGCGTCTCCGCGATGATCTTCGCGCTCGATGCCATCAAGGCCGCCGGCTTCGTCCCGGACGGACGCGTTCACCTGGAGACGGTGACCGAGGAGGAGAGCACCGGCAACGGTGCGCTCTCCACGTTGATGCGCGGCTACACCGCGGATGCCTGCCTCATTCCCGAGCCGACCGGGCACACGCTGACGCGGGCCCAGGTCGGCGCGATCTGGTTCCGTCTGCGCGTGCGCGGCACGCCGGTGCATGTCGCCTATGCGGAGACCGGCACCAATGCGATCCTGTCGGCGATGCATCTGATCCGCGCGTTCCAGGAGCACACCAGCGAGATCAACGCGCGCGCCACCTCGAATGCGTGGTTCTCGGGCGTGAAGAATCCGATCAAGTTCAACGTCGGCATCATCAAGGGCGGTGACTGGGCGAGCTCGACGCCGGCCTGGTGCGATCTCGATTGCCGTCTCGGCGTGCTGCCGGGCGAGACGCCGGCGGAGGCGATGGCCGGCATCGAGCAGTGCCTTGCCAAGGCGCAGGCCGCAGATAGTTTCTTGTCGGAGAATCCGGTCGAGCTGGTGTGGAGCGGCTTCCAGGCCGATCCCGCGGTCTGCGAGCCCGGCAGCGCGGCAGAGGCGGCGCTCGCCGAGGTGCATGCCCGCGTGTTCGAGCAGCCGCTCGACGTGCGGCTCTCCACTGCCGTCAACGACACTCGTTATTACTCCGTCGACTATGGCATCCCGGCGCTGTGCTACGGGCCCTATGGCATCGGGCCGCATGCGTTCGACGAGCGCGTCGATCTCGACAGCGTGCGCAAGACCACGCTGTCGATCGCGATGTTCGTCGCGCAATGGTGCGGGCTGCGCAAAGCATGATCAGCGTCGCGCTTCTCAGCCGTCCCGGGCTGATGGACCCCATGACATCGCTGCTTGCGCGAGAGCTGCCGGGCGTGACCGTCGCGTCATGGCCGGAGGCCGCAGCCCGTGACGCCGAGCTTGCGGTGTGCTGGAAGCCGGAGCCCGGCGCGCTGGCAGCGATGCCGAAGCTGAAGCTCATTCATGCGATCGCGGCTGGCGTCGACAACATCCTGTCCGATCCCACCGTGCCCGATGTGCCGCTGTGCCGGATCGTCGATCCCGGCATCACCGCGGCCATGACCGAGTTCGTGCTGTGGAGCACCTTGTATATCCATCGCGACTTCGACCGCGTCATCAGCAATGCGCGTGAGGGCCGCTGGCAACGTTATGATCAGCGCGCGGCGAAGGACGCCCGCGTCGGCATTCTCGGCCTCGGCGAGCTCGGCACCGACGCCGCGCGGCGTCTCGTCGATCTCGGCTTCAGCGTGAGCGCCTGGTCGCGGTCGCCGAAGCAGCTCGCCGGTGTCAGGACGTTCAGCGGCACCGACGCCCTCGACACCTTCGTGAGCGAGACGGATATCCTGGTGTCGCTGCTGCCGTTGACGCCTTCGACGGTGGGGCTGCTCAATGCGGCGCGGCTGAGCCGGTTGCCCAAGGGAGCCGCGCTGATCCTGTGCAGTCGCGGCGAGCACGTCGTGATGGATGATCTCGTCGCGCTGCTACGGAGCCGGCATCTGCGCGGCGCGGTGCTCGACGTGTTCGAGCAGGAGCCGCTGCCGGCGGATCATCCGCTCTGGCGCGAGCCCGGCGTGCTGGTGACGCCGCATATGGCCGCGATTGCATCCTGGGAGACGATCGCCCAGCAGGTCGCTGAGAACGCCAGACGACTGCTGCGCGGCGAGACGCTGTTGAACGTCGTCGACCGTGCGCGCGGCTATTGAGCCCGTAGCGGCGTTCCTATTCGAGCGTCTGCACCGGCGGTGCGACCGGTCCCTGCGGCACCGGCGGAGGCGCTGCCGCGATGGTCTTCGGCTGTACCTGAGGAGCGCGCGGCGCCGCGGCCTGCGGCGGCTGTTGCGGGTCGGTCATCAAGGCTTGGCTGTCGCGCACCGGACGGCGGACCTGCTGCGACCGCGCCGTGCGGGAGCGACGGAAGCCCCAGGAGCGTGCGATCGACGGACCGGCGGTGTAGCCGACCACGGCGCCCGCGACGGCGCCGACCGGGCCGAACACGACCGCTCCCGACAGCGCGCCGAGCGCAGCATCACCGCCGCGGTGCTCGTCGGCCCGCGCCGATGTCATCGCGGCCGATGTCGCGAGTGTGAGTGCGAGCGCCGTTGTGGCCAGCATTCTGGTCATGCGATGTCCCCTTCGTCTTACCGCCGCCGAAATGAAGGACAAATGTGGCGAGAAGAATGCGGCCGAGGGGCTGCGCGATGCGCCGGGTTGCCACGTGTTGCTGATCGGCCGTAGCCGTCAGCTTTGCGTCACCGTGTGCTTGCCGTATTTGGCCCGCCACTTCGGACCGGGGCCGCGCATGTAGTAGCGCTCGGGACGATAGGGATCACTGACCAGCGCAAAGAAGCTTTTCCAGCGGTCACGCAATGCGGCCAGGCGACGGGTACCAACGGAGAACATCCGGACCTCGCCTCTAGTGCATCTGGCCGAGAACGGACGAGAACGGCATGGCGAAGATCTCCTCATCGAGATCGTCAGCGACGTGTAGGACCCAGTCGCGCCAGTCCTCCTCGCTTTCAGCCGAGATCAGCTCGTGCATCACGCGCGTCGCATGGTCGCGGGCTTCCGCCAGATCGAGCACCGCGGTGCCGCGGCGGTCGATCAGGATCTCATCCTCGTTGGAGCAATGAAAGAAGACCTGCGTCATGTCGCACTCCTCAGCCACCCCGAATCTCATCCATCAGTAACAGCGCAACGCGCGCCGCGATATTGCGATTGACCACGTAAGGTAAATTACGGGCGCAGTGTGGCCTTTTGGAACCGCATCGGCCGTGACCGCCATCACGCTGAGTGCGGTTTTTGGAACTCGTGACGCGCCGTGTGGTTAATGCCGCAGTCAAGTGCGATCAGGGGAGCACCACGCATGATGTCCGAGACCCAGATTCATGCGATCGCCCGGCAGATGCTCGAGATGCACGGAGCTTCCGCCATCGCGCAGGCTTCACAGAAGGCCTCGGCGTGCGAGAGTGACGGCGAATCCGAAGAGGCGCGAGAATGGCGCCACATCGCGGATGCGATGAAGATGATGCGCGGGCCGCATCAGAGTTGATGCGAGCTTTCTTTTTTGCGGAAACTGCGCTCGAATGACCACCGCGCGCCCCGACTCTGCAACGCGGCATGCGCAGTGGATGCAGGTCCGTCAAGAGGGCGCGGCCGCATTCTCATCCTGGTTTCCGACCCAATTTGCCCGCAAGATTCAGGCAATGATTCGGCAGCGGATTCGCCGTTGACCACCGTCGTCGGCGCGACCGCCGTCCAGGGATGATTGCCATGGTCTTTTTCAAGCGCGAGCTGAGCCCGGTCGAAATCTTCGAGCGCGCGCTGAAGGACAAACAGGCCGCGCGGCAGAAGCTCGCGGAACGCTTGCGCGTGGCCGAGCTTGCGCTGGAGGAGAAGCGCGTCGCGGCCGAGCGGCTCGCCAAGGCCGGCGCCACCAATGGCCAGCTCGACCGCGCCGAAGCGAAGATGCAGGCGGTGGAGCAGAAGGCCAAGGCGCTGCGCGCTTCCGTTGCCGAATGCGACGAGCAGATCATCCTCGCAGAGCGCGCCTTTGCCGACGCCGTGGCGCAGCGCGACCGCGACCGCGCGGCCAATGAGATCGAAGCGGTGGCCTCCGCCATCGAGCAGGCGGTGCCGCGCTTCGAGATCGGCGCCGCGGCGCTCGTCGATGCCGTCACGCGCGGCCGTGCGGCATTGAGCGAGGCCAGCCGTTTCGCGGCCGACGTCGATGATATCAGGCGCGAGGTGCTGTCCGCCGCGGAGCTGATCTGCTGGGAGCTGCGCGCAGCCGCGACGCGCACGCGCGCGGGCAACATCAACGTCGCCTTGCTGGCGCCGCCGGATGTGAGGCAGCTGCCCGCACCGGAGACCGATCGCCAGATGATCTATACGCTGAGCCCATTGACGTGGCGCGAGGGCGAGGAGGTGAAGCGCGTGGCCGCCTTCACCATGACCGCGCTGCCCAAGGCGCTGCTGCCGCTTGCGCTGGCCCATCAGCACGTCGACTATCTCAATGCGCGACGGGTGCAGACGCTGATGCACGTCCATGGCAGCGGGCCGCAGCAGAGCGAGCCGGCGCCGGATGATCCGGCGCTGATCGATCTCGATGCGCTCGGCACTCCGGCCGAGGAGGCGCCGCGCGCCGATGTCGCCTGAGCGCTGCGCGGGAGCATCGGCCGCTGCCCGTCGGGGCTCCCTGGCGCTGCCGCTCCTGATTCTGCCGGCTCTGGCGCTGCTGCTCATCATTGTCAGCAGCGCCAGGGCCGAAGATCTCGATGCGGGGAAATCCGGTGCGCGGCTGTTCGCCGACAGCTGTGCGACGTGTCACCGCTCCGCCCGCGGCCTCGCCAAGGGCCGCTTCCGGCTCACGCTCTATCTGTTCCTGCAGAAGCACTACACGAGCAGCGCCGATTCCGCGTCGGCGCTGAGCAGCTATTTGCAGTCCGTCGACACGCCGGCAGCATCTGCACGCAAGCCGAATGCGCGCCGGCCGTTGGCCCGCGGCGAGGCCCGGCCGCCGCGTCCGCCGCTGCCCGTGCGGGGACGATAGCATTCATGACGCGCTGACGCTCCGTCCGCCCACCGCGCCGCCCGCAGTTTCCCGGGCGTCGCCATCCGGGTGTGGCCGCTCCGCGCAACCTGCGCTATGCTGACGGCCCAAGGCGGCCGACCTGCCGCGCGGATCAACGTGGTTCGCCGGACAGCGTGCCCGTCTCCCCCGATCGGCCCTCCCGGGCGGCGTCGCGCGAAATGTTTGGGTGATCATGAAGTGTCTTGGTGACCGCGAAGCGTCTTGGTGATTTGTGTTTTGCCGAGCTTTTTCTTTTGGCGTTGTGCTTTTGAGCTGTCTTGAGGCGGGGCAGCAGCGATGATGACCTTACCGGAGCTCGCGGCAGCGGCGTTGGAGCGGTTTCTCAGCTCGTATATGCGCCGGCGGTTCGGATCCTCCCACACGCAGCTGTCGGAGATGCTTCCGGCCGCGGCACGCATCGCGCTCGAATGCATCGGCAACAGCGATGCGCTGTATCACAATGTCGAGCATACGTTGCTGGTCACGCTGGCCGGGCATGAGATCCTGCGCGGGCGGGCGCTGCATAGCCACATGACGGCGGAAGACTACGTCCATGTGATCATGGCCTGTCTGCTGCACGACATCGGCTACGTCCGGGGACTGTTCAAGGAGGACGACAGCGACGGCTTCGTGATCGATCGCGGCGGCCGCAAGATTTGCCTGCCGCGCGGCTCCTCGGATGCCAGCCTGATGCCGTATCACGTCGACCGCTCGAAGCTGTATGTCATCAACCGCATCGAGGGCATGGCGCCGCTCGACAAGGACCGCATTGCGCGCGCGATCGAGGGCACCCGCTTTCCGCCGCTCGCCGGCCAGCAATTCGACGAGGAGCAGTCGATCGTGCGCGCCGCCGATCTCATCGGCCAGCTCGGCGATCCCAACTACATCCGCAAGGCCAACGCGCTGTATCACGAGTTCGAGGAGGTCGGCATCAACCGGCAGCTCGGCTACGATTCTCCTGCCGATATCGTCCACCGCTATCCGCAGTTCTATTGGAACAGCGTTGCGCCGCACATCCAGACCGAGATCCGCTATCTCAACATGACCTCGACCGGGCGGCAGTGGATCGCGAACCTCTATGCCAACATCTTTCGGGCCGAGCGCGACATCCCTCTGTCGGGCCCGCAGACGTGATCGCCGTCGGCTCATTCAGCGCCGGCCACCGACCTCGTCGATATGGTCGAGGAGATCGGCCGGATCCTCATAGACGCGAATGGCGCCGGACTGGCGCAGCTCCTCCGAGCCGTAGCCGCCGCTGAGCAGGCCGACGCCGAGCGCGCGGCAGCGCGTCGCCGCCAGCATGTCCCAGATGCTGTCGCCGACCACCACCGCACGCTCGATCGGCGCGTCCAGGCGCGCGGCGGCGGCGAGAAACAGGTCGGGATCGGGCTTGGCGTAGCGGACCTCGTCGCGGGTGACGACTGCGCTCTGCTTCGGATCGACGCCGAGCGCGGCGAGATTGACGGCCGCGGTCTCCATCCGGCCTGATGTCGCGATCGCCCAGGGAATGCCGGCGTCGCTGAGGAACGACAGAAGCTCACGGGCGCCGGGCAGGGGCCGGACCTGCCGCCCGAGGTCCTGATAGGCCGCGGCGTGCGCGCGCCGGAGCCGCTCGATGCGGTCCGGCTCCATCGCAAAGCCGGTCTCGCGCAGCAGCTGATGCGTGAACAGGCCGCCGCTCATGCCGATCTTGCGATGGATGCGCCAGACCGACAGCTCGATGCTCTCGGCATCGAGCGCGGTCTTCCACGCCAGCACATGCTGATAGACGCTGTCGACCAGCGTGCCGTCGAGGTCGAACAGGAAGGCGGTTTCGTTGCGCATGGCGTTTGCTCCGGGGCCGCAATGAGACAGTGCCAAGCGACGGCGGCCGGTTCGAGTTCCTGGCCTGCGCGGGAAGGGTCACCTCAAGCCGGCGCAGCGTGCCGCGACGGCTCATCAGGATGAACGACGCGCCGCGGCCGTGCTGCCGGCCGGCGCGTGCTTGCGCCTGCTCAGCCCTTCGGGCGGATGAAGCCGGCCAGGGTCTTCTTGTGCTCCTCGCACCAATTGCTCATCCCGAGGCGGCGCTGATCCATGTCGATCGCCTGCGTGGCGACCGCCACCTCGGCCATCAGATCGTCATCCTGCTTCTGGCCCATCTTGCCGCCGGTGTGCATGTAGGCGATTGCCTGACGCACCTTCTCGGTGGTGCCGTCGGGTAGCTGCATGTCCTGCGCCTTCTTGACGAGGTCCTGATAGACGACGTCGATCCCGGGACATTCGACCTTGGTGGCAAAGGCCTCGAGCACCATCGAGGTATACACATGGCGCGGCTCGGCGCTGGCCGGAGCCACGGCAGCGGCCGTCAGCACGGCCGCGATCGTCAACTGCAAACGCATCACTTCAGGAGACCTCCCGCTTCGTTTTCGGGAAGGCTAGCGTCTGGTGGCAGCGCGATCAACAAGGAGGGCGGTGCAACACGCGCGAATTGATCGCGGCGGCAGCGGCGGCCGAGCTACTTGCTCAGCCGGCGCTCCTGCTCCTTGAGCAGCGCATCCAGCTCCTCGCTCTGTTGCGCGAGGCGGTCCGCATTGCGCTCCTCATCGGCCGCGCCGGACTGCGAGGCGGCCTGCTCGGTGATCTGGCGGATGTTGTCGCGCAGGATCGCGATGCGGTCGGCGAGGTCGGCTGCGGACAAGCTGGTCGGATCGGTCAGGCTCATGAACCCCTCGCATCGGCACTGTCAGGCGCAGTTCCTTAGCCGGATCGCCGCAGCCGGACAAGTGCATCACGACGCGCGAGCAACCGTGCGCGGCTGACCGCGAGCGCGGCGAAGGCGGTGTGCGCGTCAGCGCACCGGCATCGGCGGACGCACCACCGGCTGGTCCGGATCGGCCGCGGCCTGCGCCGGTGCGGAGGGCAGCGCCATCGGGGCCGGAGGCGGGGGAACCATGCTGGCTGCGGACGGCTGCGGCGGTCGCGGCCGGTGCGGCACGGCAGCGGCAGGTTGCCCAGGCGCCACGGCAGCGGTCGCAGGACGCGGCGCCGGGCGCGGCCGGATCGTCTGCTCGATGGCGCGCGGGTCGAACGGCCTGGCCTCGGCGGTGCGCTCGCTCGGCTTGGCCTCTGCGACGCGTGCCATCTCGCGCGCCATCTGCTCCTGGCCCGACTTGAGCTGGGCGAGGCTCGCTTTCAGCTCGCCGATCTGCTGGTTCAGGGCGGCGAGATCCTGCGCCATGGATTGCAGCAATTGGGCCTGCTCCTGCGAGGCGTTCGCGCTGATCGCTCCGGTCGCCGGCTCGGTCGCGTGCGACGGCGCTGCTGCGGCCGTCTCCTGCGGAGCAGACGAGGTGACAGGCTGGGCGGTCGAATCCCTGTCGGCATTCGAGACCAGCGAGATCCGCGGCATCCAATGTGCGATCACCTCCTGGGCCTGGTCGCCATAGCTCTGCCAGGCGGCTGCGGCGACGGCGCTGCCGACCGCGAACAGCACGGCCAGGACGGTGCGGACGATCCAGGTGCCGATGGTGGTGCGTCCCTCGGTGTCAGGAACGCTGCCCGCCGTCTGGGTCCGGAACGCGGGATCGACCCTCGGATCGATCCGCTGATCGATCTTGGGCGAGGGGACCTCCGGCGGCCGCTGCGCGCTGCGCCGCTCGGGTTCGACGCCCGGCCGGTCGGCGCGCGCCGCCAGCACGATATCGGGGTCGATCACGGCGTGGGGCTGCTGATCGGCTTCTTTCGTCGTCGTCGTTGCAAGCATTGACGCTCCGTCCTCCGTTGTCGTCCGCCTGCCGGCGGCGCTCGGCTCCGTCCGATGTCTCCTACCAACGCAACGTTCTACGCAAACTCGTCGTACCAACGTCTCGCGGGTAGCAACGCCTGATGAGATCGTCTGCTGATGACGACGTCACGCGACGCTCGGCCCGAGGGCCGCTTCAGAACAGAACCTGGATACCGGTTGTCCCGCATGCGCATGCGCCTGCATGTGCATGGTGTTGATAGTGGCCTGAGCCGGATGCCCCGGAACGTCCCATCCTCGTTCCGCCGCCTCGACGCTCAGCTGATTCCTCGTGCATCTCCGCACTCCCTGCCATATCGGGCCAAACCAAGGCAAACGCATGGCGAAGCGCAGCTCAAGGCAAGTCGTACATGACAGGTCGTACATCGCAGGTCGTACGTATCCGACGGCCGCTCCTCAGGCCGTCTGCCCTTGAGCATACTCCGAATGGAGGGCGAAGGCTACGCCGACAGCGCATGGGCGCCTCGGCCATTCCTGCCGACTGGTCAGCGCGCGAGGATGTCGTCGGCCGGCAGCCGGATCTCGCAGCAAAGCCCGCTCGGCTCGAAACGCCTCGCGACGCGCGCGCCGACGTCATAGGGCAGCATCTGCTCCAGCAGCACGGTTCCGAAGCCTTGTCTGTTGAACCCCAGCGTGCGGCCCGACATGCCGGTCTCGACCCAGTCGATGACGAGCCAGCGGCGCCCATCGTGCTCGTCGAGCCGCCACGCGATGCTGATGAAGCCGCGCGGCACCGTCAGCGCACCGTATTTGAGCGCATTGGTCGCGAGCTCGTGCATCGCCAGCCCGATGCTCTCGGCGGCCTTCGGCTTGATCCTGACGGCAGGACCTGACAGCGAGACCTGGCGATCCTCGCGCGCGGCGCCGGCGCGCAGCTCGTCGGCAATCAGCTCGGCGAGATCGAAGCCGGCGAGTGGATCGCGGGTGATCACGGCCTGAATGCGCGACAGGGCCGAGATACGGCCCTCGAGATGGCCGGCGAAATCCTCGACGCTGTCGCTGCTGTCGCCGGTGCGCCGGATGATCGAGCGGATCACGCCGAGCATGTTGCGCACCCGGTGCTGCAACTCGGCCAACAGGAATTTCTGGTGCTCGGCGGCCGAGACGAGCGCCGTGATGTCCTGGGTGATGCCGCCGATTCGCTGCACCTGACCGGCGGCATCGACCATCGGGAAACTACGGATGCGCAGCCACCGAACCGCGCCATCGGTCTGCCTGACGATGCGGAAGTCGAAGCTGTCGCGTTCGCCGCCCCTGGCGCGCTCGAGGCCTTCGAGCACGCGCGGCCGATCCTCGGCAAGCATCAGATCCGTCCAGGACGTGATGTGATCGCCCTGGGTCACGGCGGCGCGGGGCAGGCCATAGATCGCCTCGAAGGCGGGGCTCAGATACTCCCACTTCATGCTCCTTGCATCGCGGATCCACACCACGTCGGATGAGGCTTCGCCGAACTGGCGAAAGCGTGCCTCGCTATCGCGCAACGCGGCCTCGGTGCGCTTATGGTCGTCGATGTTCATTGCAAGCTCGACCAGCGTGCCGTCGCCGAGGTCGCGGCCGGCGAACATCATCCAGGTGCGCTCGCCATCCTTGCGGAAGTACTCCTTCTCGTAGGGGCCGATCCGGCCGGTGCGCCGTAGTTGCTCGATCTGGGATGCGGAGCTGTCGACCCATTCGGGCGGCGTCATCCGCTGCCAGCTCAGCTGACGACTTTGCACCTCCTCGCGTGAATAGCCGGTCATCGCGAGGAAGGCGTCGTTGGCATCGACCAGCGTGCCCTCAGCGTGATTGAAGAACAACACGCCGACCGTGTCGATCTCCATGAGACGCTGTAGCGGATGCGCGCTCGATCCGTTGCCGTTCACGAGCGGGCTTGCAGGTGGAGAGTCTTGACGCTGCTCGCCGCAGCGGAGATGGGCCGCGAGCTCAGGATGGGACTGCGCCAAGGCCAGCACATCCGGATCGATCGCGAGCTCGGGATGCGCATCGGCCCAGAACTGCGCCATCCGCAGATAGGCCATGAAAGACGTCAGCAGCTCGAAGCAGGCTGTGCCGAAGGCGTTGCGGATCGCCAGGCCGGCGCGGGCGGCGAAGGCGCGCTGCAGGAACACGGCTCCCGCCGCATCGAGCAGATCGGCCTCGGCCTCGCTGCGCGGCTCAGGAATATCGATGGGCTCACCGATCGCCTCGAGGCGGCAAAGCGCCGCCGCGATCCGTGTGGAATCCGCAAGCGGTCTTGCTAGCAGCGCAATCGCCTGGTCGATCGTCTCGGGGCGGCACGCCGGATCGCCGGCCGGCCGGCCTAGTCCGACCAGGAAGCCGACATGCCGGGCGAGGCAATAGGACGAGGCGTTGAGGCGTGAGAGATGGACGGCCAGCCGCTCCTTGAACAAGGACGGCAGCGCCGTATCGAGATAGGCGCATTTCGCAAACTGCCATAGCTGGCGGGTGGTCTGCGGGGCCGACGGCGCCAGCCGGAACAGGTTGGGCACCAGCCCGAGGCGGAGCGCGATCTCCTGCTCGAAACGCTCATCGTCGCGCACACGCAGCTCGGCCATCGCCGTGTCCCCGGCAGAACGTCACCCCCGGCAGTCCAGCTCAATCCGCGGGCTCCCGGAGGAACGTGTCACTCATTCGCGTCAAGCTGACGACCTTCGCGGTCCAAATGCAAGTAATTGGCGTTGAACAGTCCGGCGCCCATCAGCCGCTCGAGATCCGGCAGCACCAGCATCTTGCCCTTGAGCACGATCAGATTGCTGGCCCGCAATTCCTGAAGGGTGCGGTTGACGTGAACCTTCGACAGCCCGGTCGCCTCGGCGAGATCCGCCTGCGTCAGCGGGAAGCTGCAACTGTTGTCGTCGGCGAGCCCTGCGAGACGCAACCGGAAGTACAGCTCGCACAACAAATGCGCCATGCGCTCGGACGCGGTGCGCTGTCCGAGGTTCATGGTCCATTCGCGCTGGATGGCGGCGTTGACCAGCGTCTCCCACCAGAACGCCGTGGCGATGCGCGGATAGCCGGCGCTGATCTCGTCGAAGAACTCGCGCGGCAAGTCGGCGATCGAGACTGGCGTGATGGTGCCGATCGAATGGTCCATCTCGCGCAGGATGAAGATGTTGAGGTCGCAGATGTCGCCCGGCAGGAAGAACGAGACGATCTGGCGCCGGCCATCCTCGAGCTGCTTGTAGCGGCAGGCCCAGCCGTTCAGGATCAGGTGGACGTCCTTGGGCTTTTCGCCTTCGCGCGCGATGTCGGTGCGTGGCGCGAACGTCCTGACCCGCTGCGCGGCAGCGCGGTTGAGCATCAGTCGATCCGCCGCGGACAGGCGGACGAAATTCTCGAGCTTTCGAACCAGATGACTCAAGGAACGGTTCCCCCGGCTCGCTTATAGGGGTTCCATGCGGTGCGCCCACAATAACTTATGTTAGCATGATACCTCATCACTTGCCGCAAATTTCTTTGCTGCGCGGGAACCAATGAGGCCTCGGTCTTTCGCGGAACCGTGCAGGTGATACGCCGGCCATCCAATGTCGTGTGTTCGGCCGATGCGACAGGGCTTCAGCTACGCGTGCGAGAGACACCGGGAAACTACGGGATTTGGTGTTGCGCGGCGTTTCTGTCAAACCGAAGTCGAAAAGATTAAGACCCTCTTAGGCTCCGCTTCCTAAGTTGGTGAAAATCAATCAGTTGGAAACGTATCATGCGAGTCGGTCAGCTCTTTGCGGTCTCGATGCTCTCGGTTGCGGGCCTCGCCTGCGTATTAGGAGGAGAGATCGTCGTCTCGCAATATCGCGCCTATGCGAGCAAGACGGAGGCGATCAGGTCCGTCGATGCGTTCGGTGCGGTGCTGCTCACCGGACAGGCCGTCGCCGGATTCAGGACGTCCTACGCCACGACCCTGTTCCAGGAGGCGCCTGCCAGCCCCGCGCAGCTGGAGGCCATGGCCAAGGCCGGCCAGCAGGCCGACGCCGCCTTTGCGAAGGCGCGCAGCACGGTCGAATCGATTTCCGACAGCCAGTCGATCATCGACGGCTTGAACAAGGCGACCGCGAAGCTCGGCGAGGTCCGCGCGATGGTGGATCGTGCCGTCCAGGTGCCGTTGAGCTCGCGCGACCAGAACGCGACCAGGAGCGTGCTCCCCGGCATTTCCGAGACCCTGAAGATCATGGAGCCGCTGTTGAACCGGCTTGAAAGCCGGGTGGCGGCCGCCGATTCCTCGCTGACCCCGCTCCTCATCATCGCGCGCACCGCGCAGGATCTCAGGTTGACCGCGGGCGGACGTGCCGCCATGCTGTCGCCGGTGCTCGGATCGAAGCGCCCGCTGACCGTGGCCGAGATCTCCGCGATGGATCGCGCCCAGGGCCGCGTCGAGGCCAACCGCGAGCGGATCGAATCCAGCATCGATCAAATCGGCAATCCGCCAAGCGTCGTCCAGGTCATGAACGAGGCCGTCGATGGCTATTTCAGCAAGACCGCAGCGCTGATCGAGAAGGAGGTCGCCGCCTCACGCAGCAACGGCAATTACTCGCTGACGCCCGAGGAGCTCGGCAATCTCGCGGTTCCGCCGATCCTGAAGTTCTTGTCGGTCCGCGACAAGGCCTTGGCGGAGGCGCGTGAACGCGCGGAAGCGGAGCGGGACGAGGCGCGCCTGATGCTGCTGCTCGGCAGCGCGGCCGTGCTGGCGCTGCTCGGCATGCTCGGCGTCGTCACCTTCATGCTGCGCCGTCGCGTGATCGCGCCGCTCGCGGCCCTCACCGGCGTCGTGGGCGAGCTCGCGGCTGGCCGTGACGACGTCAGCATTCCCGCGAGTGACCGCCAGGACGAAATCGGAACGCTCGCCGGCTCGCTGCAGGTGTTCAAGGACGCGCTGCTGGCGAAGAAGGCCGCCGATCGTGCGGCCGCGTCCGAGGCCGAAGCGAAAATCCAGCGCGGACAGCGCGTCGACGCGATCACCCGCGAGTTCGAGGCTGTCATCAGCGAGATCGTTGAGGTCGTGTCGTCAGCCTCCACCGCGTTGGAGAGCTCTGCGGGAACGCTCACCTCCACGGCGGAGCAGTCGGAGCGGTTGGCCACCACCGTGGCGTCCGCTTCGGAGGAAGCGTCGACCAACGTGCACTCAGTTGCGTCCGCCACGGAGGAGATGTCGTCGTCGGTGAGCGAGATCAGCCGGCAGGTGCAGGATTCGGCTCGGGTCGCCAATGAGGCGGTTCAGCAGGCGCAGCGCACCAATGATCGCGTCGGCGAGCTCGCCAAGGCAGCCGGTCGCATCGGCGACGTCGTCGAGCTGATCAACTCGATCGCGGGCCAGACCAACCTGCTGGCGCTCAATGCGACGATCGAGGCGGCGCGTGCCGGTGAAGCCGGGCGCGGCTTTGCCGTCGTGGCCTCCGAGGTGAAGGCGCTGGCCGAGCAGACCGCGAAGGCCACCGACGAGATCAGCCAGCAGATCAACGGCATCCAGTCGGCGACGCAGGAGTCTGTCAACGCGATCAGGGAAATCGGCGAGACCATCGAGAAGATGTCGGAGATTGCCTCGACGATTGCATCGGCGGTGGAAGAGCAGGGCGCAGCGACGCAGGAGATCTCGCGCAGCATTCAGCAGGCCGCGCACGGCACGCAGCAGGTCTCGTCCAACATCACCGACGTGCAGCGCGGCGCCAGCGCGACCGGCCAGGCCTCGGCGCAGGTGCTGAACGCAGCCAAGTCGCTCGCCGGTGAAAGCAGCCGATTGAAGCGCGAAGTGACGCGGTTCCTCGGCTCGGTCCGCGTGGCCTGACGACCGATCGGCGCCGCGACATGAAAGAGCGCCGGATCGCGTGGATCCGGCGCTTCCTGTTTGGCAGACGAGCGGCTCGGGGCTGTTACTTCGCGCCTTCCTTGGCCTTCTCCAGATTCTGCGCCATCTCCAGATGATGCTGCAGCGCCGGCAACGTCTTGCCGGCCCATGCCTTCAGCTCGGGATTGTCGCCACCCTTTGCGTAGCGCTCGAACAGCGACACCGCATCCTTGTGAGCACTGACCTGCATGTCGTCGAAATCCGAGCTGAAGTCCTTGCCCTGAGCGCCCTTCAGCTTGTCCAGCTTGCTCTGATGCGCGCTGTCGAGCGCCGTCGGCAGCTGCACCTTGAGCTTGCCGCTCTCGACCATGCTCTTGAGCTCGCTCGACGTCTTGGTGTGGTCCTTGACCATCTGCGCGGCGAAGCTCTTCTCCTGTGCGTTGCCCTTCTGCTCGCCAAGCTGGTTCGACTGCAATTCGAACATGTCGCTGATGGCGACCTGCTTGACGAAATCTTCCGTGCTCGGCGTGATGCCGAGCGCCGAATTGACGCCGGTCTTCTCGCCGACGGATTGCGCCAGGACGGGCCCGGCGATCAGCAGACAACTGATGGCAATGATCGTACGCTTCATGGTTGGTTCCTCTCCTCGATGGTTGAGGATTAAACCTGGAGCTGGTCGCGAGGTTCCGCTGCGGCCGTGCGCGAGCGGCTCGTTGCGCTGCTACGCGGCGAGGAAAGGAGAGCGCGAAGCCGGAAGGCGTCGGCGGGAGCTGCGCTCTTCTGGTCGTTGTCGAAGTAGACGAACACCTCGATGCCGTGCGTCGACCAGGTGCGGATGCGCTTGGCCCAGTCCTCGAGTGTCGCTGTGGGATAATTGTCCTTGTAGCGGCCACCCGGGCCATGGCCCCGCACATAGACGAAATCCGCCGTGCGCTTCCAAGGCGCCGGCGCGTCGTGATGGTCCGACAGGCAAAGCGAGATGTTCGCTTGCTTGAGCAGGCGCAGGATGGCGGGGGCATACCAGCTCGGATGGCGGAATTCGAAGCTGTAGCGGCGGTGTTTCGGCAGCAGCCGGAGAAAGGATGCTAGCCGGTCGTGATCAGCCTCGAACTGCGGCGGCAGCTGAAACAGCACAGGCCCGGCCTTGTCGCCGAGCAGCTTCAGGCGGCTCTCCATCAACTCGAGACTGTTGACCGAGCGGTCGGACAGACGCTTCCAATGGGTGATGAACTTCGACGCCTTCCAGGCGAAGACGAAGTCGGGACCGGTCTGGTCGTGCCAACTGCGCACGGCGGCCTCGGTCGGCGTTCGGTAGAAGACGCCATTCAATTCGGTCGTCTCGAATTGGCTGGCGTAATAGGGCAGTTGATGCCTGATCAGCAGGCCGGGCGGAAAGAAGGGGCCGCGCCAGGACTCATAGTGCCACCCTGATGTGCCGACGACGACGCGAGCCATCCACTCTGCCTCCCCGAGATCGTGACAATCTCGAGAGAAGCGTTCTCTTGCGCCGAGGTTCCTGGGATCGAGGGACATCCGGATCGTCGCCCGAGCCGCGGCGCGAAGTCAGCGCTGCTCGGCAGCCTGCATGACCGGTGCGCTCAGCAGCTCGTTGATATGAGCGGCTGTCTCAGCCTGGAGCGCCTTCTTCAACATCATGTCGCGTTCCGGCCCTGCTGGGAGCAGCTGCGCTGCGTTGCGCGCGGCCATGGCAGCCTGCTGCAGTCGGTCGGCAAACGAGACGGTTTGTTTGCGCCGGTTTCTCTTCTGCGTCATGGCAAGCTCCTGTTCATCTCGGCAGGAGCTTGCGACTTTCACTCGGGTATGTCGCTAACCCACGTTAGCGTGCAGGTCACGTTCCGTGGAGCACGAGGGAACCGGAATGTGGGCACGAGCAACTGATTAGTTGTTTGACCGGTCCGGGTCGTTTCCGGGGACGCTGAGATGCACCTCATGTCCTTGCTTGAGCGCCAGCGTGGCCGCAGCCGCGGCCGATTCGAACGCCGCTTCCCGGGTCGCGTAGTCGCCCTGTGCATCGCCATCATGCAGCACGCTCCAGCGCTCGCCGACGGCGACGACTGCATATTGTGCCAATCCCATTCCATCCTCCATCGCTGCTGCCGCGAGCGTGCTCAGCTGCCGGACGCCGTGACGCGCCAGACCGTGTTGCCGACATCGTCGGCGATGAGAAGCGCGCCGGTCTTGTCGACCGCCAATCCGACGGGCCGGCCACGCGCCTCGTTCTGGTCGTTGAGGAAGCCGGTGACGACGTCTTGCGCTGCGCCGTTCGGCTTGCCGCCAGAGAACGGCACGTACACCACCTTGTAGCCGTTCAGCGGCGTCCGATTCCAACTGCCATGCTCGCCGACGAAGGCGCCGCCACGATAGGCCTGGGGTAGCGCGTTCGCGGTGTAGAACGTCATCCCGAGTGGCGCGACGTGGGAGCTCAGCGCATAGTCGGGCGCGATCGCCTTCTCGACCAGATCGGGCCGTTGCGGCTGCACGCGCGGGTCGACATGCTGGCCATAATAGCTGTACGGCCAGCCATAGAAGGCGCCATCCTTCACCGACGTCATGTAGTCCGGGACGAGATCCGGGCCGATCTCGTCGCGCTCGTTCACGACCGTCCACAACGCGCCGCTCTGCGGCTCGAAGGTCAACCCGTTCGGATTGCGCAGGCCGCTGGCGAACACCCGCCAGCGCCCGGTCGTGCGGTCCACCTCCAGGATCGCGGCGCGGTTCTTCTCGGCCTCGATGCCGTTCTCGGTGATGTTGCTGTTGGAGCCGACGCCGACATAAAGCAGCCGGCCGTCCGGGCTGGCAGTCAGGCTCTTGGTCCAATGATGATCGATCGGACCGCCGGGCAGCGCCGTGAGCGTGGTGCCGGCGTCCTTCATCTGCGTGTCGCCCGGCGTGTAGGGATAGCGGACGATGGCGTCGGTGTTGGCGATGTAGAGGTCGTTGCCGACCAGGGTCACCCCGAAGGGCGAGTTCATGTGATCGATGAACACGCTCTTCTGCTCCGGCACGCCGTCGCCATTGGTGTCGTGCAGCAGCGTGACGCGGTTGCTCGGCCCGGTGCTGCCGCCGGACGTCGCCCAGGATTCCACGAACGCCATGACGATGTCCTTCGGCCGCTTGGGCGGCGGCGGAGGCGGCGCCTTGGATTCCACCACCAGCACGTCGCCATTCGGCAGGGTGTAGAGCGAGCGCGGATGTTGCAGCCCGGTGGCCAGCGCCTCGATCTTCAGGCCCGGCGCAACCTTCGGCGTCTCGCCCTGCTTCCAGCCGACGACCGTCGCGACATTCATCGGCGGCAGCAGATATTGCGTGAGCGATGGCAATTTGACGTTCGGGCCGACCTCCGCCTTGGGATCGCCGCCTTCGTTGCAGCCCGTGAGGGCGAGCGCGGATGTTGCGAGCAGCAGAGCTGCGAATAATGTGGTGCGTGAGGTTCTCATCGAGCGACTCCCACGCGATGGCGATAGACGAGCGACCAGCCGAGCCAGCCGGTGATCGGCAGGATCAGCACGGTGACCAGCGACAGGATGAGACCGGTGGGAACCACCGACGTCCATGCATCGCGCGCGTGCACCATGTTGTTGAAGAAGGCCAGCACCAGCGCAATCAGATTGCCGATCATGTGCGGCCAGGCCGGCGCCTGCGCGCGGACCAGCCGGTTGCCGAGAAAGTCGATCAGGCCGGCGATGCCGGCCAGGATGCCCATGATCAGGCCGATCAGCAGCAGCCACGCCGACATGTCCGCCCACATGATCTCAGCCGTGCGCCAATAGGCGATGTCGGTGACGAGGGCGCCGATGAAGCAGACGATCGGGAATGGCACCAACATCGGGTGGATCGGATGTCGCGCGATGCGCGCTGTGGAATCCAGGGCAGGGCGGTTCGTCTCGGCGGTGGTCACAGCGGTCTCCTCGGTCGGCGCAGTGCGCTGGCTGCTTGAGAACAGCTGGCGTCTCCGGGTGTTCCGATTGAGATCGTGAATTCCGCATGGCCGTTTGTCTGAGCAGGAGCTGCCCACGTTTTGCAATTGCAAACCGCCTTGATCGACGCATGATCAGAGAAGCTAAGGTGATAGGGAATTCCCGGTCTGATCGGGGGATGCAATGGCTGCTGTCCAACGCATGTTTTCATTCGTCGGCGGACCGGTCGGGGCGTGGACGGTCCGTGAGATCCGGCCGGTGCAGGGGCCAACGTTGGCGGATGTTGCGGGCCTGGATATCGTTCAGGGCTCGGTGCCGTCTCAAGACGAGGGCTGGTCGCTCCGCGGCATCACTAGCAATGTCAGGTACACGACGCGCTCAGAGCAGAGTGCACTCGCCTCGGTTCAGGCCGGGCTCGGACGATCAGAGGCACGCCGCGCTGCGCTGATCCCGATAACGAAGACGGCCGCATGGTGGGAGCTGCCGCAAGATGAGCGACGGGCGATCTTCGAGGAGCAGTCGCGTCACACCAGCATCGGCTTGAAATATCTGCCGCCGGTCGCGCGGCGGCTGCATCACTGCCGCGACATCGGCACCACTGAGCCGTTCGATTTCCTGACCTGGTTCGAGTTTGCTCCGGAGCACGAGACCGCGTTTGATGATCTCCTGGCTGAGCTGCGCGCGACCAAAGAATGGGAGTTCGTCGCGCGAGAGGTCGAGGTCAGGCTTACGCGGTGACCGCGCGTCGTTCCGCAGAGGCCAGCCGTCCTTGCATTATCGACTCTTGTTGAGCGGTCCTGAGCCGCGTGCGCTGTCGCTGGCGGTGTCGTTCGCCGGAGCCGCCGGTGCGGCCTGCTTCGGCGCCGCGTTACCCGTGGTCTGCTGACTGGTCGATTGCGCGTCCTGGCGCGGGCCCTTGTCGCCGGCGAAGGACCAGAACATCAGCGCGATCGCTGCCGCTACGACAACGATCGGGATCAACAGCGCATAGGGGGTGTTGCTCTGCATGCCCGGGACGCGCGATCCGGCGCTGGTGGCGCTCTCAGCCTGATCGTGGGCGTGGATCGATGCGCGCGTGTTCTCGTCGAGCCTTGCGCGTTCTCCCGGCCGCAGCCGTCCCGAGCGAGTCGCGGCATAAGCGAGGATCAGGCCGAGGATGACGATGCCGAGACCCCACCCCCAGAATGTTGCTGCTCCACCATTCATGCCGATCGCCTCCCGCGCTGCTCCACCGGCGGACCTCGCCGCCGGACGCAGCATCAACGAGAGGGATTCGTATCCGTTCCTTGTACGAAGCTGACGGTCAGAGCTCGACGATGATGTAGTCGTTCTCGACGACCACCGGAAAGCGCTCGGCGACGTAGGGGCCCTTGACCAGGTTCCCGCCGGACTCGCGCCTGACCTCGTAGTTGCGCAGCCGGGTGGTGCGCGGGTCGCACCAGGACTGGCCGGTGGCGAGCTCGAACTCCCAGCCGTGCCAGGGGCAGCGCAGGAACTCGCCGTCGCGCTCGAGGCGATAGTCGCCGGGACCCGACGAGGTCGCAATACCGGTGAGGACACCGTTGCAGATTCGCGCGCCGCCATGGGGACAGCGGTTCAGCAGCGCATGCAACTGGCCGCCGACATTGAAGAGCGCGATCTCGCGGCCGTCGACGAAGGCGGTGCGGCGCGCTCCCGGCGGCAGCTCATCGGCGGAACAGACGACGTGCCGGCTCATGACAGGCGATACAATGCCATCGCATTGTCCCTGAAGATCTTGCGGCGCTGCGCCTCGGTCATCGGGAATTTGAAGGAGAAGCTCGGATTGTCGTAGTCCCAATGCGGATAGTCCGAGGAGTAGAGCAGGCGGTCCCAGCCGATCCAGTCGATGATCTCGACCAGATGCCGGGCGTGCTCGGGCTCCTCGATCGGCTGCGTCGTCCACCAGATGTGCTGGCGCAGATAATCGGACGGCCGCTGCTTCAGATGCGGCACCTCCTTGCGGAACTTGTCGAAATGCTTGTCCATGCGCCAAGCCAGCGCCGGCGCCCAGGCGAAGCCGCCCTCGACGAGCACCACCTTGAGGCCGGGGAAGCGCTCGAACACGCCGCCCAGGATGAAGCTCGCGGCGAGCGCCTCCATGCAGGCGACGAAGACGTAGTGCTCCTGCAGGTAATAGGTCGGCCAGCCCGAGCCGGTCGATGGATGCCCGCCATTGTAGCCGACCGGATGAAGGCCGATCGGCAGGCCGGCGCGCTCGGCTGCTTCGTAGATCGGCCAGTAGCGCGGATGTCCCAGGGGATCCGACGGTCGCGACGACAGCATGATCTGGACGTAGCGGCGATCGCCGGCGCAGCGCTCGATCTCCGCGACGGCGGCCTCGGGGAATTCCTGCGGCACCACGATGCCGGCGCGCAGCCGCGGCTCCTGCCGCACCCAGCGGTCGATCTGCCAGTCATTGGTGGCACGCGACATCGCGGCCGCGAATTCCGGATTGCGCTCCTCCATGCCGCCTTTGCTGAGCGCCATCAGCAGGCCGAACTCGACATTGACGGGATCGAGATGCTGCTGGCGCAGCATGTCGAGATCCGAGCCGGCCGGGCCGCTGGCCGGCAGCGCATCCGCGCGCATTCCGGCGGCCATCATCCGCGGATACATCAGGGTGCTCGACAGCGCCTGCCGCACATGCACGCCATAGGTCTGGTAATGCTCGCGCCAGCGCGGCGCCAGATAGGGCAGCAGCTCGCCGGGCGTGCGGTGGGCCGGATGGATATCGCAATCGACCACCGCGAGCGTCTGGCGCGCCTGGACTTCCTGGAACGGTGCGTTCATCGGATCGTCTCCTCGAATGCGGCTGCGCCTGTGGTCTGTTGCGCCAGGCGCGGATAGGTCGCCATCGCATTGTCGATCAGCAGCTTCCGCAACGTGGCGGCCGACAGCCCATCCGGCAGCACGTCGTCGCCGTCGAACTGCCAGTGCGGATAGTCGGTGGCGAACAAGAGCCCGTCGTCGGAGCCGATGCGCTCGATGGTCTGTGCCACTGCTGCCGCATCCGGTGCATCGAAGGGCTGCGTCGTCAGGCGGATGTGCTCGCGGATGATGTCGGATGGCCAGCGGTCGACCCAGGGCGTCTCCGGCCTCGCGCCGCGCCAGGTCTTGTCGGTGCGCCACATCGTCACCGGCAGCCAGCTGACGCCGGATTCCATTAAGACGAATTTGAGGCCGGGGAAGCGCTGGAAGACGCCTTCGGCGATCAGGCTCACCGTCTGGTTCTCGAACGCCTGCGCCTGCGCGACATAGTCCTCGAACTGATAGCAGGGCCAGCCGACGATGGTCGGCGCATAGCGATAGGTGCTGCCGGCGTGAACCGCGATAACCAGCCCGTGGCGTTCCGCGGCTGCGTAGATCGGGAAGTACTCGCGGCGACCGAGCGGCCGCTCGCCCATCGCCAGCATCAGGATCTGCACGAAGCGTCCGTCGGCGGCGAGGCGCTCGACCTCGGCGACTGCCTGGGCGATGTCCTGGGGATGAATCAGGATCGAGCCGCGCAGCCGCGGCTCGCGGTCGAGCCATTCGACGCGCAGCCAGTCGTTGACGGCGCGGCACAGCGCCGCTGCCATGTCGTCATTGTGGAGCGCGACGCAGCCATGGATGACATTGGCGATGGCGAAGCGGATTCCGAAGGCGTCGAGCGCCTGGGCCTGGACCGTCTCCAGCGCTGTCGCGGCCGGTGCTGCGCGCCAGTCCTCGCGCATGCTGATCGGCGCATTCGGCGGATAGCTCATCATCGCGAACGGCATGCGGTCGAGGGCACGATTGACGATCTGGTCGCGCCAGTAGTCATCGAGATAGGGCAGCAACTGAGGAATGGTCGGTGAGGGGACGTGGAGATCGCAATCGATTGCGCCCGCATAAGGCAGTCTCATCGTCGGCTCCGTCATGGTGTGAGCGGGGTTGCGAGCGGCTTGTGGTCAGGCCGGCGCGGGCTGATCGACTTTGTCCGGCTCGGCCGCCGCGACCGTGTGCCGGCGCTGCGAGAGCCCGAGCGTGACGACGCAGCTCGCCATCACCAGGGGCGGCAGCGCGGCGAGCAGGAACAGGCTCGACGCCGGGAGGTGCCGTGCGAGCAGGAGCCCGGCGATCAGCGGCCCGCCGATAGAGCCGATCTTCGCCACCGACAGCGCCCAGCCGACCGCGGTGGACCGGTTGGCGCTGGGATAGAACTGTCCGACCGCGCTGTTCAGGCCCTGATGGCCGCCGACCACGAAGAAGCCGACGCACATCATGGCGATGAGGAAGCCGGCATCGCTGAAGCCGGCGAACCCCAGCGAGGCAACCAGCGGGCAGGCGATCATCGGCACCGCAGCGATCGCGAGCACGCCGTAGCGGTCGAGCACGACGCCGGCGAGCAGCGCGCCGACCGCGCCGCCGAGGCTGAACATCGAGAGCCCGAACGCCGCCTGCGCGGGCGTATAGCCGGATGCCTCGGCGAGGATCGGCGTCCAGCTGTTGAGGAAGAACATCGTCATCGAGCTGGCGATGTAGGCAAGCCACAGCAGCGGCGTGATGAGTGCGAGCTTGCCGTCGAACAGCGCGGACACGCGCGGGAGCAGGCCGCTGCCGGCCGGGCTCGGCTCTTCGTGAACGACAAAGCGGCTGGAGGGCGTCGCCGCCAAGCCGGGCTCGATGTCGTTGACGATGCGGGCCACCGCGTCAGGCTGCTGGCCGTGCACGACGAGGTATTTGATCGACTCGGGCAGCGCATAGAAGCTGACAAAGGCCGCGATCAGCGGCAGCACGCCGCCGATCCAGAACACGATCTGCCAGCCGAGCTGCGGCACCAGCCAGGCCGCGATCAGCCCGCCGGCGCTGCCGCCGCCGACGTAGCCGAGCATGATGATCGAGACCACGGTGCCGCGATAGCGGCTCGGCACATATTCGAGATTGAGCGAGAAGCACAGCGGCGCAAGTCCGCCGATCCCGATGCCGGCGAGGAAGCGCAACGCGATCAGCGTATTGAGATCGCCGGCCCAGACCGTCAGCAGGCTGAAGCCGCCGAAGGTCAACGTGGCTGCAACGATCGCAAGGCGCCGGCCGATGCGGTCGCCGAGAGAGCCGAAGATGAGACCGCCGACCAGAATGCCGAACACGCCGGCGCTGAACACGACGCCCAGCGTGGCTTTGTCGATGCCCCAGTTGCGGATCAGGGACGGGGCGGCAAAGGCCATGGCGTGCAGGTCGTAGCCGTCGAGGCACATCAGTGCCGTGGAGAGGATCATCACGCGCAGCACCACGCCGTTGCGGCGTTGGCGCTCGATGACGTCGCTGACGTCAATGACGGCTGTGGCGCTCATGGTCGCTCCTTCCCCTGGCCTGTTGTCTGCCGTTCGTGAACGACGGCTTGTTGCAAACCACTCTGGCGACGGCCGGCCGGGACTGGGCGGAGCGGCCGGCGTCAGGACGCAACCTGGGGACGCGTCCGCAGCCAAAGCAGTTTGCAGCTGCAGGCTATTTGCTTCGGGATCGAGGGAGAATAGGCTAATTTGGAAGGACATTTTTTCCGGATTGGATGAAATGAGCGACAGCCTGTTGAACATGAAGGCTTTTGTGGCGACGGCGCGCGGCGGCAGCTTTTCCGAAGCGGCGCGCCAGCTCGGTCTGGCGCCGTCGGTCGTGACCAAGCGGGTGAGCCAGCTCGAATGGTCGCTCAAATGCAAGCTGATGCGCCGCAGCACGCGGCGGCTGCAGCTCACCGAGGTCGGCGAACGCTATCTCGAGACGATGCAGCACATCGTCCGCGAGTATGACGAGATGGCCGCCGGCGTGAAGCGTTCGCCCGACGAGATCGAGGGCCAGATCCGGATCAAGGCGCCGGGCTCGCCGATGGCGATCGATCTCTGCGGATTGCTGGCGAGCTTCCAGATCAAATATCCGCGCGTCACGCTCGAGGCGCAACTGGTCGACCGCACGGTCAATCCGGTCGAGGAGGGCTTCGACATCGTGCTGACGATGATGCCGTCATCGTTTCATGGCGTCGTCGAAGAGCCGCTGCTGGCATTTCCGCGCGTGCTGTGCGCCGCGCCGTCCTACATCGCGCGCCGCGGTCAGCCGCGTCATGTTCGCGATCTCGCCGATCATGACTGCCTGGTGTTTGCGCCGATGGGGCCGGTCTGGACGTTCGACGGCAAAAGCGGCCTGACCACCGTTGCGGTCCGGCCGCGCCTGGTGACCAACAACAACGCGCTGCTGGTCGAAGCGTTGAGCGCCGGCGGCGGCATCGCCGTGGTCTCGCGGGCGGCGATGACGCCGCGCCTACAGAGCGGAGCGCTTGTCGAGATTCTGCCGGAGGTGCTGGTGCCCGATCTCTGGGTCAAGGCGCTAGTGCCGACGACCCGGGTCAATCTGGCACGCGTGCAGACACTGCTGTCCGTGATCCGCGACGCCTTCCGTGCCGTGGGAGACGGTCCGCCGGCGCGCCTCGCGGCCTCCTGATTCCAGCGCGTCTGGGCCCTACCGGGCTGCGCGATTGCCTGTTAAGCAGCAGCGGAAAGCGGCGCGTGATCCGCAGGACACGAAAGAGGGATTGGATATGATTCAGACGGTCGGCATCATCGGAGCGGGCACCATGGGCAACGGCATCGCGCAGGTCTGCGCGGCGGCCGGGCGTGCCGGTCGTCATGGTCGATATTTCGGAGCAGGCCGTGGCGCGCGGCATTGCGACGGTGGGCTCCAGCCTCGACCGCCTGGTCAAGAAGGACAAGTTGACGGCGGCCGACAAGGACAAGGCGCTGTCTCTCATCACCGGCACCACGGACAAGGCGAAGCTGTCGAGCTGCGATCTGGTGATCGAGGCCGCGACCGAGAATGAGGAGCTCAAGCTCAAGATCCTGAAGGATCTCTGCGCCGGCCTGAAGCCGGAGGCGCTGATCGCGACCAACACCTCCTCGATCTCGATCACCAAGCTTGCGACCGGGACCGACCGGCCGGATCGCTTCATCGGCATGCACTTCTTCAATCCGGTGCCGATGATGGCACTGCTCGAGCTGATCCGCGGCTTGCAGACCTCGGATGCCACCCACGCGGCCGCGGCCGATTTCGCCAAGCGGATCGGCAAGGTCGCGATCACCGCCAAGAACAGCCCCGGCTTCGCCGTGAACCGCATCCTGTGCCCGATGATCAATGAGGCGATCTTCGCCTATTCGGAAGGTATCGCGACCGCGGAAGACATCGACGAGGGCATGAAGCTCGGCTGCAATCATCCGATCGGGCCGCTGGCGCTGGCCGACCTGATCGGCCTCGACACGATGCTGTCGGTGATGGAGGTGTTCTACAACGGCTTCAACGATCCGAAATATCGTCCGGCGCCGCTGCTGAAGGAGATGGTGGCCGCAGGCCAGCTCGGTCGCAAGACCGGCAAGGGCTTCTACGATTACAGCAAGTAGTCGCGGCAACACGCGATCGCTTCGATCAATCCAGCGCGGCGGGCATTCGACCCGCCGTCATGCCGCGAGCATTGCTCCACGATTATTGAGCCCAAAAAGGATATCGCTCGTGCGCGTGATCTCTCATGCGAGATACGTTGCGCGAGATCGTTCAGCGAATTGGCCGCAGCACGGCAACGAACAGCGCCGGGCCGGCAAGGGGCCATGCCTCACTGATGCAGCCCTCTAAGCCGCCGCCCGGCGTGCCGTTTGTGAGTGGCCGCGATGCGAGGATCCGAAGCGATATCGTCGCATTCAGCGGAGGTGGTACTGAGGTGGAGTCATTGATCCTCCTGGTCGTCTCAGTTGTCGGGTGTCGCCCGATCGGTGTCGCTGCTCATGGATGAACTACGTCGATCAAGCGACTGCACGATCGTCCTCCTGGGCATCGTTGCTGTCAAGGCGCATGATGACGCAATGATGAATTCGGCGTTACAGGATGCTGTTGCGCTCGCGACGCAGTGCAAAAGTAGCTGCGCTCGTCTCTGATGACAAATCGCTGGAAATGACTATGTGAGGGCGCGCCGGCTCGCTTCAGCTTCGATGCGCAGTTGTCATCGTGGGTTTGCTGCGGGTCAAACCGCCGCATGCAGGCTGGCGTCAAATGACACGGTGGCATTCCAGGGAACCAACGCATTCGCGGGCACTTGTCTGCCGCGGATGGAAAGTAGGAGAACAGCGATGAGAGCAGCAACGATCACTCTGGCCACGGTCGCGGCTCTGGTGTCGAGCGTGCCCGTTTTCGCAGCCGAGCAAGGCACCGCGGGCGTCGTGACGGGAATCAACCGGCTCAACGGCACCATCGCGATCAAGCGCGTCCAGAGCGGAACCGTCGGTGCGAACATGGCGGCGGAGGAGTTCAAGATCAAGGACAACGCCATGATCGAGGACATTCATGCCGGCGATCGCGTCAATTTCTCGATTTCTGACAACGGTGCAACAAAGACGATCACCAAGCTCGATCGGCAGAAATAGTCCGAGAACGTCTGGGGTTCGCCGAGGTGACATGATCAGGCTGCGCAACGCCCGCCTTGCCTGGGGCGCATTGTGCGTGGGCCTTGGGCTCGTGACCACGTGCGATGCTGTGCGCGCGGATCACGATCTGCTCTATCAGGCGCAGACCGTCGTGACGGGGCAGGGCGAGGACAATCGTCGGATCGGCTTTGCAGACTGTCTTGAGGATGTCCTGATCAAGGTGTCCGGCGCATTCCAATTGAAGGATGATGGCCGGCTCGCGCTGTTGAAGGCGCGGGCCGGCGATTTCGTCACCGCCTTCGACTATCACGACCAGATGTCGGGTAAGCCGAAGCGCGATGAGCAGGGCACGCGCGACCGGCCCTACGACCTGACCGTCACCTTCGATCACGGCGGGATTGACGGTTTGCTGCAAACGCTGGACGTGAAGCCGTGGCTGACGCCGCGGCCGTCGATCGCCGTCATCGTTGCGATGTCATCCGGCAGCCGGACGTTCCTGGTGACCTCAGACGACAGGCAGTCTGAACTGCAACGCGATGCGTTGCGCGCCGCGGCCAGCAAGCGCGGCCTCACTGTCTTGCTTCCCGGTGCGTCGCAGGCCGGACCCGTCGCAATCGACGGCGCTGATCTTCCGCCAGCGACGCTGGCGTCGTCATTGCGTGGAGCCGAGGTGACGCTGCTTGGTCATCTCACCTGGGATGATTCCGATCTCGGCTGGGTCTCGCAATGGCAGCTCGACGCAGCGGGCGCAAAGCATCGATGGCAGTTTCGTGGCGTGACCTTCGATGAGGCCTTTCGTCGCGGACTGGGTGGCGTGGCGCAGATCCTGTCCGGCAACGGTTCCCCCTAGGGCCATCACGTTCGCGGCCACGCCCGCAGCACGCGCGTCAGCGCAACTGATACCCCAAGTGATCTCACTTCCTTTCCGGCGGCGCCAATGAGGCGCAGCGCAGCGCTGCCTCCACGCTCGCGCCGTGAGGTTGCCGCGATGGCCTGCCACGCTCAGTGCTGAACCAGACAGGAGGGCGCTCGTGGTGAAACTCAGGACGTGTCTCGTTGCTGCGCTGCTGATTGCGACACCCGCCTCGTTCGCCGTGGCTGCGCCGGGCCTGGTGCGAACATCAGCCACGATGCGCGCAGGACCCGGCCCCGGTTTTCCAGTAGTCGACAGGATTCCCGCAGGCGCCCGCATCACCATTCACGGCTGCATCGAAGGCGGCGCGTGGTGTGACGTGAGCCTCGAGGGCGAGCGCGGCTGGGTCGCAGCGAGGACGCTCCGATATTTGTACCGCGAGCAATATGTCTATCTGCCCGAATACGTCGAATACGTTCCCGTCGCCCCGTTCGTGCTGACCACCTATTGGAGCAGCTTCTACTTCGGGCGGCCGTGGTACCACCGGCAGGCGTTTTGGAACCGGTACTGGCTTCGTCACCCGCCTGTGATGGCGCAGAATCCGCATCCGACCGGCATGACGCCAGGCGGACCAGCGCGCGGCCCGGGCGCCGTCGGGCAGGCCCCCGGCGGTGCGGGGCCGGTGACCGGATCTGTGGCGCCGCCACGCATGGCGACCGGTGGACCGCCCGCGCCCGCTGCCGGACCCGGCGTTGCTGCGGGTTCGCCTGGCCAGGCAGGCATGGCGGGACGCGTCCCGCAGCCGGGAATGGGACGAGGTGCCGGTCCGCAGGGAGCGCGTGCGCAGATGATGGGCATGCGAAGTGGGATCGGGAGCTCTCTCTCCATGGGCGGCGTGTCTCAGGCCGGAGGCATGGCCGCGATGGGTGCGCCTCGGATGGCCGCCGGCGGTGTGCGCGGTGGCGGCGGCCGGGGATCGGGAGGCGGTTTCCGCCGCCATTGATGCGCGGCTTGCGCGTTCGCGCAATGACGAACCCGGGCCATCGCCGCTGGCGGTCGCGCGGAGAATGACTACATGCGTCTCACTCCCAGTCATTCTTGTCGTCCTTGCCGATCGTGAAAAAGCTCGTGCTCGTCTTCCTGCTGCTCATCATCGCGCCCCTCTCGCTCTCAGCCGCGAACTATCTGCGCGGCGATCGTCGCGGCAATTGGCAGACCGCGGATCGGTCGAGCGCGGGCCTTTTGCCGCCTCCGGCCCAACATGCCGACGCCATCGTCCGCGTGTTCGCTGCGCGCACCGTGCGCTGGCGCGGCATCTTCGCGGTCCACAGCTGGATCGTGGTGAAGGAGAAGGGCGCCCCGCGCTACACGCGCTACGACTACACCGCCTGGGGCGAGCCGATCCGCGTCGATGGCTTCGCGCCCGACGGACGCTGGTTCGGAGCATTGCCGGAGACGGTCCTGGCCGTGGACGGCGAGGAGGCCGAGCGCGTGATTCCGAAGATCCGCGGCGTCGTCGAGACCTATCGTTTCCGCACCTATGGCGACTACAAAGCCTGGCCGGGACCGAATTCGAACACCTTCGTGCAGGCGGCCTTGAATGCCGTGCCCGAGCTGAACGCAGTGCTGCCGCCGACCGCGATTGGCAAGGACTATCCCTATGACGGCTGGTGGGGGCGGACCGCGTCCGGCACGGGCCTGTTCGTGTCGGCGGGCGGCTATCTCGGCCTCACCGTCGGCTGGATCGAGGGGATCGAGCTGAACTTCTTCGGTGGAGTTCTCGGCATCGATGTGCGCCGGCCCGCCCTGAAATTCCCCGGAATTGGCCGGCTGGGCATGCCGCTGGCGTAAGGCCCCCGACACGGCCATTGGCATACCGCTTGCTGCGCCTCTGTTCCAGGCGCCACGCGATGTCGCGTCTGCGCCAATGGAGGCCCGTGATGAGCATGCTGTTTGCGATCTGCGCGACCTATGAGGTGGACGACGGCACGGCGCGTGGCTTCGTCCTGCAGCGGCGTGAGCCGGATGGCAGCGCCAAGCCCTGGCCGATCCTGGTGACCCGCAAGGGCAATTATTTTTATGGATTCGAGAATGCCTGTCCCCACCAGGGCGCCCGCCTCGACAAAATTCCTGGCGAGTTCATGGACGAGGAGGGCAATTTCCTGGTCTGCGGCCAACATGGCGCGCAGTTCGATCTCGATACCGGGCAATGCTTCATCGGACCCTGTCAGGGCAAGGCGCTGCTCCCGGTCACGCTGGTGATCGACGACGGTGACATCTGCCTGTCCGGCGTCGATCTCGACGAGGAGGACGGTCTCGACATCGACGATCCCGAGGACGACGTCCCCGAAGTGCAGATCACATCGGACTGACACCACGCGCCGGGAATTGCCGGCGCCGATCGATCAGCGCTTCTTGCGCTCGGCGCGGCTGTAGTTGCTGAGATGTCCCTCGCGCGCGGCCTGGGCGCGGGCCGCCTCGATCAGGCCGGGGCTGCGCGCAGGCGGTGCGGGCAGCGACGGCAGGCGCGTCAGCTTGCGGCCGCCGCAGGTCGGACAGACCGGCTTCTCCGAGATCCCGATCAGCAACTCGACCTCTTCGGCACAGGTCGCGCAATGGAAGCTGTAGAACGGCATGACGCATCCCCCTCGTTGACATCAGGGGGCGCTGCACGAAGCGGGCCAGTGAAACGGGCGCAAAAATTGCTGATTTGGGCCGGGTCCGGGGTCGTTTGCGTGCAAACGGAGCTCCTCCGCTCCGAACCCTGTCTCAAACGCGACGCGGCCGACGTCGGACGCACCACAGCCATCGGAGGCCTCCCACGCGGCAGCCGGCGTCCGACGTTGGACGCCGGCCAGCCGCGGACGAACTCAGGCGTGGGTCTTCGGCACGTATTGGCCGGCGACGCACTTGTAACTCTGCAGACGCCACTCGTGATACGGACCCTTGGACATCCAGTCTGCGATTCCGATCTGCGCGTTGACCGCGCAGGATGTCATCGTGATGCCGGACATCTCGCTGTTGGTAACGACCTTCTCCATGCAGAGCTGGCCGTTGCAAAGTAGTGCGACGAGAGTGACGAGCACGTTGATTCTGCCTCCAAAGAGTGGGACCCGGTGAGGATCAAGAAAGCAGAGTTCATGCCAAGTTATGAATGCAGGCCGTGCTGCTACGGAAGGGAGTGATACGGGTGTCACTTCATGGCGACAGAAGCGTGATGAAGTAGCCGCTCATATCACGCACGGCGAGCTTGGAGTGGCATTATTCCCTCTGCTGATGAGTTCGCAGTGGGGCACCTGCAGGGCGATCCCATCTTAGATCGCGGCTGGCATCGCGAGCATTGTCAAAGATCAGGCAATGGCTGCGCAGGCTTGCGGCGTTGGCTGCCGAGGGGCAGCGCGTCGCGAGACCGCCGGAGACATCTCGCGGAAGGGTTCGACCGTGTAACGACAGCCTCAGGCTTCGTTCAGTCCGGCGCCGCGGTCGGTCAATACCTTCTGGCCCTTAGGGGTCAGCTCATAGATGTCGCCGTCCTTGGCGACGTAGCCTTCGCGAATGAGGCCGTCGATCTCGTCCTGCCGGTCGGGCGAGAAGGCGATCGCCTGGCCGATGTCCGAAAGCGTCGCGATCTGGTCGTCCGTCAGCATGGCCATCCTCCCGTTGTTGATGCGAACGCAAGGGCGTCGCGAATGTTCCGGGAGGACGGCGCTCTACGCCTTGCGGACGAACTCCGACTTCAGGTTCATCTGGCC
Organism: Bradyrhizobium sp. USDA 4353; assembly: GCF_054063215.1. Taxonomy (NCBI): domain Bacteria; kingdom Pseudomonadati; phylum Pseudomonadota; class Alphaproteobacteria; order Hyphomicrobiales; family Nitrobacteraceae; genus Bradyrhizobium; species Bradyrhizobium sp. USDA 4353. Next base: position 5,742,413 of record NZ_JBSSGB010000001.1, on the reverse strand, counting down.
GATGCCGTCGATCTTGCAGGCGATGTTGTGACCGTCGCTCGCGTCCTGCAGACGGATATTGCGCACCTTGGTGCCGCCCTTCACGGTCGAGGACGAGCCCTTGACCTTGAGGTCCTTGATGACGATGACACTATCGCCGTCCGCGAGCACATTGCCGTTGGCGTCGCGGATGCTGGTATCATCGCCGGCCGTCGCGGCGACGGCGGCATCTGCGCTCCATTCGTGACCGCATTCCGGACAGACCCACAAGGCGCCGTCCTGATAGGCGTGCTCGGAGCGGCATTGCGGGCAGGTCATCGCGTCGGTCATCTCATCCTCAGGCGCTGCTGGTAGCGTGGCGCAGCGATAGAGGCTCGGATGGAACCGGGCAAGGAAAAATCCCTGGGGCGGGCAGCGCGCAACAATCAGAGCCGCGCGCCGCCGATCTCGGCCAGGAGGCTGGCGCCTCGCCGGGTCTCACGCCGCCTTGCGCTCAGGCGTCTTGGCAGCCTGCTCGGTCTCGGCCGCATCCATCGCGCGCAGGTAGGTGTCGAGAAGCGTCTCGTGCTCGTCGCGCTCGTCCTGGTCCTGCTTCCGCAGCTTGATGATCTCCTTCAGGATCTTGACGTCGAAGCCTTCACCCTTGGCCTCGGCGAACACTTCCTTCTTCTGCTCGTTCAGCTCCGCCAATTCGCCATCGAGGTGCTCGATCCGCTCGACGAATGACCGGATGCGCGCGCCGGGAATGCCGATCTCTGACATGGTGACTCCTGTACTAATGGGAACCCGAAAATGCGGTGGACTTCGTTGCCAATCTGTTAACGCGCGACGCTTGCCCACATCTGCGCATCCGACGTGCTTAACGTGGAACCGGGCGCTAGCTCCGGTCCGTGGCGGCGAGCTTCTGAAACTGCTTCTTCATCGCATTGACCTTGCCCAGATAGCCCGCGACCGAATGGTCGCCGCAGCGCTCGCCGCTCTCCGGCTTGAAGCCGCGGCGGACGAAGCCTGTGGCTGGCCCTGCGCCGCAGAGATGGATCACCGCGGCGAGATCCTGCTTCTGTGCCAGCGTCGGCTTCGCAGCAGGGTGTCGCGCGAGGATGGCTGTGACCTGGCGGTCGAGCGAGATCACGGTGAGCTCTGCCGCATGCGCCGGCCAGGCCCGGATATACAGGCTCGACGGGCCGCAGCCGTCGCTCGTCACCTCGTGATCCCGGATGCAGAACCGTGCGGCGTCGGCGAAGGCGCCGTCGGTCATCTGGAACAAGCCGACGGCGCTCGACGCCGGCTGATAGAGCGCGAATGGATTCCAGGCGAAGCGCCAGCGCCAATAGGTGCGCGCCACCGGATTACCGGAGCTCTCGGTCTGCGCCAGCGCGGCCAGCAGCTCCGCGGTGATCGCCCGCGTCGCATGCGCGCGGAACAGCGCCCCGTATTGCCGCCATGTCTCCTCCGGCTCCTTGTCCAGCGAATGGCCGGTGACGACGAACAGCTCGGTCGGCTTGCGGGCCACGTGATAGGCCAGATTGATGAGCGCGAAGAGGCCGAGCGCCAGCACCGCGCCGCAGGTGATCTTCAACCATCGCGGCGTCGCACCCGCGATTTGCCGCAGCCGGCGCGCGCCGCGCTGTCCGATTCGCTTGACCTCGCGCGCAATCGCGCGCCAGCGCGCGGCGCGACGCGGCCTGCGCATTTTTTGTTGGGGTGGAGAGGGGCTGTTCGGCAACTGATTACCTCGGCCTCCGATGTGCCGGTGCATGGTTAAGGAAGAATTTGTGCAATTGCCCCATCGTGCCACTTTGTGGTGTGGAGAATTGGGTGATGAGGAAGTCGGTCAGCACTTTGTTGATGGTGCTGCTGTCGGTGTTGGCGGCGGGCATCCTGGCGTCGACGGCGATTCTGATGAGCGGGGCGGCGGCACGGTATCGCGAGAGCGTGGCGACCGAGCAGCTGACGGCGGCTGACAAGGCGATCTTCCAGAACGTTCTCGTCATGCGCGCCCATCGCGGCGACATCCAGAGCGTTCTGCTCAGCGAGGATGACCCACGCGCCAAGCTCACCGAATATCAGAGCATCGAGGCCAAGGGCTATGAGGGCATCGTCAAAGCGCTCGTAGGCGTCGACATGCCCGAGCGCGACGATCTCACGGCGAGGCTGAAGTCGAGCTGGGAGGCGACGGTTCCGCAGTTCAAGCTCGTGTTCGACGAAGCGGCCAAGCCGCGCGCCGAGCGCGTGCTCGCCCGCACCCAGGCCTGGTACGACGCCATGACCAAGACGCTCGATGCCGCAAATGCGGCCTCGCTCGCGGTGTCCAACCGTGCCTGGATGACCGATCCGGCGATCGCCAAGATGGTGCAGGCGCGGCGGCTGGCCTGGCAGGTGCGCGACCGCTATGGCCTGCAGTGCTCGGCGATGCGCCCGAACATCAACGGCTCCAAGCCGCTCGACGAGGCGCAGAAGGGCTCGATCGCGCAATGGCGCGGCACGGTGGCGGCCGGCTGGTCCGGGCTCGACGATCTCCTGGGCAGCGCGGGCAGCGCCGAGCTCGCTGCGACCGTCAAGACGTCGCGGGCCGAGGTCGAGGCTGCGCATCAGCGCATGGACCAGCTCAGCAAAGGCTTCGATGGCAGCGGCAAGCCGGCGATGCCGGCGCCGGAATGGAATGCGTTCTGCCAGGGCCCGTTCCAGGGCATCATCAATATCGGCATGACCGCGCTCGACGGCTCGATCGCGCGCGCCGAGGCGATCAAGACCGCGGCGCTGAGCAGCCTGATCGTGCAATCGCTCGCCTTCATCGCCGCGCTCCTCGTGGCGGGCTTCGCCTTCCGCGCCGTGCGCGTCCGCCTGGTGCGCCCGGTGGCTGCGTTGATGCAGGCGATCGAGCGCATCGGCCAGCGCGACTACCAGACCAAGGTGCCGCAATTCGCCCATGCCGACGAGTTCGGTGCGATGGCCGCCGCCCTCGAAGGCCTGCGCGATAGCGCCGCGACTGCCGAGCAGCTCTCGCGCGAGCGCGAGCTCGACCAGGGCAGGCGGCTGGAGCGCTCGCAGGCGATCGACAGCGCCTGCAAGAGCTTTGACGACACCGTGCAGGCGGTCATCGTCAGCATGAGCCAGTCGACCGGCCAGCTCGATTCCAGCGCCACCGACGTGCGCAAGCTGGTCGATGATTCCACCGAGCAGACCGCCGCGGTCGCCAGCGCCGCGGAGACCGCAACCACCAACCTCGAGACCATCGCCGCCGCGACGGAGGAGCTCACCGCCTCGGTGTCGGAGATCGCAGCCCAGGTGCAGGCCTCCGCGGCCGAGGCGCGCCAGGCGGTCGAACGCGCTGCCCAGACCAACGCCACGGTGGAGATGCTCGACCGCGCCGCCAACCGCATCGGCGAGGTGGTCAAGATGATCACCGCGATCGCGAGCCAGACCAACCTGCTCGCGCTCAACGCCACCATCGAGGCGGCGCGTGCGGGCGAGGCCGGCCGCGGCTTTGCCGTCGTCGCCGGCGAGGTCAAGAACCTCGCGGCGCAGACGGCGACCGCGACCGATGACATCACCCGGCAGATCGCCGAGATCCAGGCCGCCACCGGCGAGTCCGTCGAGGCGATCCGCGCCATCAGCCACAACATCTCCGGCATCGACGAGAAGATGACGGCGATCGCAGCCGCCGTCGAGGAGCAGCGCGCCGCCACCACCGAGATCTCGCGCAACTTCCAGCAGGCGGCGCAGGGCACCCGCGCCGTCACCGACACGATCGGCTCGGTCGCGGCGCTCAACCGCCAGACCGGCAATGCCGGCGCTGCGATGGTCGAGTCGGTGCGCCGCATGTCTGATGATGCCGATCGTTTCCGCGTAGCCGTGGAGGGCTTCCTCGGCACGGTGCGTAAGGCGTGAGGCCCAGGAGTCGCTGGTCGCCACGACGCGAGCGCGCGTCGTCGGCAGCGCATGCACCGAACGAGTGTCAAACAGCGGGCCGAGCAGATCTCGCAGAGAGCGGATGCGCGAGAGCGATCCCGCGGCGCATGGACGCGCCCGAGTGCTGCTCGTCAGCGGCCCTCGAAAGAGAGAGGGCGCGGGGAATGCCGGGCGCTGGCCGCACCCATGGCCCGCCTGCAGCAAAAAAAGCAGGCGGCAGTCACCACAGGTTCAGCCGAGATCACCCGGCATTCCCCGCGCGATGGTTTTCACGCTTATGTCGCGATCTCCCCGGTGTCCGGCTTGGTAGCCACCGTCGCTCCCCGGATCATCATGACCAGAAAGCTTGACGCCAGCGTCGGGGCGCCAGGACCACGCGTCTTCACGTCCGCAAGCCTGCCGTTCGTCGGCGAGCATCAGCCCGCTGCAGCAAACTCACAGCCACCGCATCACCGGCCCCACGTCTCGTGACGATCGCGAAGCGCCCCTCTCGCGGGCCGGGATGGGGGAAGAAAAGCACGAATTCCGAAAAATAGCAATATGATTATTTTTTGCGGAAATCTCGGAGTCGTGTGATGCTCCGGTCGCACGTCGAACGAGACTGCCGTAGGGTGGGCAAAGCGGCGCCGGAGGCGACGCGTGCCCACCATCGGCGCCGCTGGGGGCGGGCGGTGGACACGGCGCGCGCCATACGGCCCCGGGTTGGGCGCGCCTTTGCCCACCCGACGGCTCCGGAACCCTTGTCTCACACGCCGGTTGACGCAGCTCTCACATCAATCACGGAGAACTCGTCATGCTGGACATCAGGGAACACATGGAAGTCATCGGCGCCGACGGCGTGCATGTCGGCACCGTCGACCGCGTCGACGGCAACCGCATCAAGCTGACCAAAAAGGACAGCGGCGAAGGCGGCCACAAGGGGCATCATCATTTCATCGACAAGGGCCTGGTCGCCGACGTCGAGGGCGACAAGGTGCGGCTGTCGGCGGTGGGCGCCGTGGCGGTGACGATGGAGGAGGAGAAGTAGGGGCTAAGCCTGGTCAGCGTTGTCCTTAGGCCGCGAGAATTGTAGCTCGGATGAACGACGCAATGTCTGGGGTCTCCAGTGGCTTGCTCTTAGCGCCAACGCACTGCTGCCCATGAATGCGCCCTCTCCCCTTGCGGGAGAGGGCATCACCGGCCCATCCTCATACGCGGTGGGGTGAGGGGTATCTCTCCGCGAGTGAGACTTGTGGAGAGATACCCCTCACCCAAGCGAGCTTGTCGCACTGCCCTACATGCCCTCTCCCGCAAGGGGAGAGGGCGCATTCATTGGCAGCGCGGTTCGTTGCTCATTAGCTTCCCGAGATGATGACTTGATAGTACTCCATCGGCTCACCCCACCACGATCACCGCATCGCGTAGCTCATAGCCACTGCTCACCGGGTTGATGGTCTTGGTCGGCCGCCGCTCCAGGCGCAGGCCTGGCACGCGCATCAGCTGATCGAGGAAGATCGCGGCCTCGTGCAGCGCTACCGCCGCGCCGGGGCAGCGGTGGGGGCCGTCGCCGAAGCTCATCAGGCTGGCCGGGCCTTTGGCGGGGCGCGTGCGGTCCGGATCGAGCTGATGCGGGCAGGCGCCGGCGGCGGCTTCGTCGCGGTTGGCGGCGCCGACATCGATCTCGACAAGGCTGCGCGCCGGGATCGTCGTCGCGCCCGCCTCCGTATGCAGCGTGATGTCGCACGCCGTGCGGCGCTTCAGCGTGGACACCACCGGCTCGAGCCGCAGCACCTCCTCGAGAATGGTCAGGCGCTGCGGCTCGCTGGCGGCGAGGAAGCGCGCGCGCAGAGCATCGTCCTCGAACAGGCGCAACGCCGCCATCACGATGAACTCGCGCGTGGTCGCCATGCCCGCGGCGCCATAGGTGAGGCATTCGGTCAGGATCTCGCGGTTGGAATAGCCCTCGGCGATCAGATGCGAGATGACGTCCTCGCGCGGCTGATGGCGGCGGGCGCGAATGGCCGGGCGCACGTCGAACCAATAGAAGGCAAGCGTGCGGAGCTGGCCATACACGGCGTTGCGCAGCGTCGCGAGCGAGCCGTGGCCCGTGGGCGCGGTGAAGAAGCGGTTCAGCCGCGCGGCCATCGCCTCGCGCGAGCTGTTCGTCAGCCCGATGATGTCGGCAGCGACGGCCACCGCGAGCGTCAGGCTCAGATCGTCGAGGCGGGCGCGGCGCGTCCGGCGAAGCTGCGCCACGAGATCGCGGCTGGTCGCCTCCATCAGCTCGCAATAGCGCGTCGCCACCACGCGCGGCGTGAAAAACCGCGCGGTGGCGCTGCGCTGCTTCTGATGCGGCTCGCCGTCCTGGTACAGCACCGGCGCATGGCGCGGCCCGATGAAGCGATGCACCAGCTCGGCATTGAAGCCGGCTTGCCGGACATCACCCGAGCGCAGCACCTCGCGCGCGGCGGCGAAGCTGTCGATCCGGGTCACGGCTAGGTCCTCGCCGCTCGATCTGCGTCTTGAGGATGATGCGGTCATGTTGAAGCTCACGGCGATTGGAACTGGCGATGGCCGCGCAGCGTGGCGGCGCGTGACCTGAGGTAGGGCGGTCATCTGCCGGATCAATCCTTGCTCGCGCGATGATGATCGGCCGGCGGACAACGGAACGAAATCACTAGTGGCGATTCCAGCCCCGCACTCTCCACGTCATTGCGAGCGCAGCGAAGCAATCCAGAGTCCCGCATCCCCCCTGGCTTGCTTCGCTGCGCTCGCAATGATGGAGAGCAAGAACGTATGTTCGAAAGAAACAACTTTGGGTTGATTAATCATTTGATATGGGTTCAAATTCACTTGCCGAATCTCTCAAGGCCTCACGGACCCGCGCAGCGTCTCGATCTGCCATTTCGGACTTGCCGTCCGCCGCGCGCTCGTCCGCGCCGACCCGATTTCGATTCACCAAGGAGTTTTCCATGCGCATGGGCTTTGCCGTCTCGACCTTCTCCATGGTCGTGGGATCAGCGGTTCTCTGCTGCGGGCTGACCGCGCCGCGTCCCGCGCACGCGTTCCTGGAGGATATCTGCATTCCGCGCGTCAAGGACGGATTGAAGAATTGCCTCGCGCCGGCCAGCGCCTGCAAGGATCCGGCGGAGGCGCTGAACCGCGGCTGTCTGCTCGAGGCGGTGCAGTTCGCGGTCATTCCGCCCGGGCGCAGCATGATCCATGCCGACTCCACCTACTTCATTGCGCAAGCGCTCGGCTATCGCGCCGACGTCGCCTATTGGATCGCGGCCTACAATGAGAACTCGGATTACGGGCAGTATCTGCCGATCGATCAGTGCGGCGGGCAGGCAAGCTCGACCAATTCGGGCGCGAGCTACATCACGGCTGCGTTCAACGGCTTCAAGCGCACCAACAACACCACCGACGGGCCGCTGTATCACTATCTCCTGAACTTCTCGCCGAACGGGCAGGGCACCGACGTGCACGGCGCCAGCGGCGTGCAGGCGGTGTATCCGTTTCACTATCCGCCGCCGGGCTATCCCATCACCATCGACAGCGTCTATCAGGGCACGCTGTACGATCTCCGGCAATGGGCGATGAAGGGCGACGAGGCGCCGGGGCTGCTGTGCACCGCCGGATATACGGTGCCGAACGGCTCCTCCAACTTCAGCGGCCCGCAATGCCTGGCGAATGTTCCGATCAGCGGCACCGTCCCGCTGTTGGAGAACTACGCGATTGGGCCGGCGATCAACATCACCTCGGGGCCGAAGGTGCTCGACAATGCGAGCGGCACCGTCGACTACACCCGGCTGAAATCGTGGCTCGACGACAAGAGCCGGACCACCGGCGTGCTGTTCGACGATCCCCGGAAGCCGCCGGTGCCGGTGCAGATCGCCCGCATCGGGCTTTATCTGCACTCCCTCCAGGATGCCTCGTCGCACGGCACGTTCTGTGGCGACGACGCGCCGTCGCCGCCGGGCGGCTCGGATGTCGGCAGCTACATGTATATGGACTCTGGCAGCATCAAGCTGGTGTTCGGCACCTATTGCGCGACGGGGCCGCATCTGGCGAGCCACGTCCAGGAAACCGGCACCGGCGATGCCAGCCTGCCGCTGCGGGACTACGTGGCGCTCAACAACACGCTCGACGAGCTGATCCTGTTCGGCAACAACGTCGCCAAGCCGCGCGGCTGGATCGTCAATCCGAGCCTGCTGCCGCCCAACGTCGTCGGCGCCAAGAGCGCCGCCGGCGACAGCGCCGCCGATTTGAAGTCGCGCCTCGTCGGCCGCATCGTCTCGGGGCAGCAATGGTCGCGCGCCGAGGTCTACAATTCCGGCGTCATCACCTTCCCCCTGCAACGCACCGACGCGCAGGACCGGCTCAACACGATGAACGCTGCGCTCGGGGCCTATTCGAAGCGGCTGCTGGCCGCCAATCCCAAGCTGACGCCGCTACGGCCGATGCCGGGGAATTCGTTCGATCCGAACGACAAGTCGGTGTGCTTCAAGTAGGGAAAGGGTAGGGTGGGCAAAGCGCCGCATGGCGGCGCGTGCCCACCATGCAGCCTCTGGAGACCGCGAACTCCCGCCTCGCCTCCGCACCCCGATCGCGTTATAATGACAGCTACGGAAGAGGAACGTAGCCATGACCATCAAGGTCGCCGTCAGAGCCGAAGTCGTGCGTGATCCCACGGTCATGAGTGGTGACCCGGTGGTTCGCGGCACCCGCGTGCCTGCCGAAACCATCCTGGCCTATCTGCGCGCCGGCTATCCGGCGCAGGACATCTTCGCCGACTATCCGAGCCTGCCGATCGATGGAATCGACGCGGTGATCCGCTGGGCGGAGGCCACCTATGGCTCCGAATGGCGGACGTCAGAGCAGGCGGCAGCCGGACGTTGAGCGAGCGCTTCTTGATCGACGAGTGTCTGAGCGGCGCTTTGGTGGGAATAGCGAAGGCCCGCGGCTATGAGGCGGACTACGTCACCCATCTCGGGAAGAGCGGCTGGCAGGACTGGAACCTCGTGCGCTCTGAGCAGATGGATCTGTTTCAGAAGGCGCTCGATCTCTATGCTGCCCGTAACGCCGATCTCGTCAACATGTTGATCGAAGTCGCGCGAGATGGCTCGGTTCATATCCGCGAGTGGAGTGCTGACGAGCACGATGTCAGCCATATCAACGATCCGAAGTGGCGGTGAGTTCGACTTGGAAGCGCAAATGGAGCAGGCGGTCTTAGTGTATATTCGGCTGCGAGAAGGTGAATTCGGGTCCGAGCGCGAAGGCGCAGAGATCGCGGATCTCGCAGCGGAGCTGCAGCAGGCGATCGATCACCACGGCGTGGGTGAATTCGATGGCGACGAGTTCGGCGGCGGACGCTGCGTGCTCTTCATGTACGGACCCGACGCGGATCGGCTGTTCGGCGTCATCGCGCCTTTCCTGAAGGCGGCTCCGGTGACGCGCGGCGGCTTCGTGGTCAAGCGGTACGGCGCAGCGAAGAACCCTGACGCGGTCGAGGTCAGGGTTGATCTGTGACGCCTGCAGGTTGGCGCTTGGTTCGGCAGCCAGCATCGATAATGCCGTAGCGGGGAGACAAAGCGCTGCTCTCGGGCGGCGTTTGCTCCACCATGGGCCAGCGTTCGAACTAACGCTCCTCGTCCAGCGGCCGTCGAACATGTTTGCGGTAGGCCGGATCCGACGCTCCGCAGCTCCCGAAATTTTGTCGCGCTTCGGTCAGTGACAGCCTGCCATTCGGGCCGCCGCGGATGAGGTCGGCGTCATGATCGTCCTGCCCGTCATCCTCCCAGTAGCAGACGGGGCATATCTCGAAGCCGCCGCGTTCGCCCAAGGTGAGGAAGCGGCAGCATGGGCAGCGATAACCCGCGGCAGAGGGCGGTTTGTCGACGTTGCGCCTCACAACTCGCGTAAGCGGCCGGCGCAATGGGCCGCTACGGCCTCGTCGGCTAAGGCGTCGAGCATGCCGACACGCGCATCTTGTTCGATGGCGGCATCGAACTGCGCTGCGTCGAACCGTTCGAACCAGGCGCGAAACCGTGCCGGTTCGTCGCGGGGAAGCTGCTCAACCGCCTTTTCGAGATCTTCGGCCGTGGTCACGGGAGAAAGAATACCATCGCTTTGCCGATGTAGAAAGGCCTTCGGCAATCGTACGAAGCGATTGACCCGCGGAGAGAGGCTGCCCGGCCAGCCGGAGCGTGCTACGGCACCTCAACCACCAGCGCCGGATCGAAGGCCGGGTTCTCGCGGCCATAGCCGTGCGGGTTGCAGACCACGCGGGTGGCGCCGACGCAATAGTCCGACGGCGTGTGGATGTGGCCGTGGATCCAGAGCGCGGGGCTCGTCGCCAGGATCAGCGCTGACAGGTCGGAAGCGTAGGCGGCGGTGACGCGGTCGTTGCGATAGTGCTCGGCGACCGAGCCCCAGGCGGGGGCGTGGTGGGTGACGACGACGGTCGGGCCGTCGAACGGCGTCTCCAACAGGCCCGTGAGCCAGGTGCGCGAGCTCCGATGCAGGCCGAGCGCCTCCTGCGGCCGGAAGCGCAGCCAGGGGTCTTTCCGCCAGGTGATGCGGCGATGGTCGTTCATGCGGTCGCGGCACACCGCCATGGTGTGGACCTCGGAGCCGTGGCCAAAGATCGCATAGTCGGTCCACAGCGTGCAGCCGGCAAAGCGCACGCCCGCGAGCACGACCGTGTCGTTCTCCAGCAGATGCACGCCGAACCGCGCCGCCTCGGCGCGCGCCTGCTTCAGCTCGTCGGGATAGGTGCGGTGATAGAATTCATGGTTGCCCATCACCATCACGATCGGCACGTCCTCAGTCACGATCTCGCGCAGCCGCGCAAACCCGTTCACCGCTCCCTCGCCAACATCGCCGGCGACCACGACCACATCGACCCCGGGCAGGGCCGGAATCGGCTTGATGTCGGCCATGTCGGCGTGGAGATCGGAGAAGATGTGGAGGTGCATCGGGGGTAGGGAGGTGGAGCACAGGCTCGCAGCGTGGGGCGCGTTAGCGAAGCGTAATGCGCGGATCCGGTCAAGGCGGCGTCTACAGAACTAGATTGCTGGCCTCGCCGGCAATGGGATAGATTGATTGCTGCTATCTTGCTTCGCCGCTCTAACAACGACAACGATTGCCGCTTCAGAAGCCAAAGATGACAATTCGAGGAGAAGTTCATGACGACCGGGCGGGAGCTTATTCCCTGGGGGGCTGTGATCGCGGCCGATGTGATGTCGACATTCTCGATTCCGGGCGGCAATTCATTGGGCAAGTTTGCGGATGAATATCTGCAAAAGAGGCGCAACGAAGCAGCTGAAATTCTGATCGAAGAAGTTGCGAGGGGTCGATCCGGGCCGATTGAATTTTCCGAGAGTGATGCTGATCCCCTAATTGCGATTATATACAGGTTTTCGAAGGCGGTAGCAGACGGAGCTGCGCGAGAGAACCTACGACTTCTTGCGCAGATAATTGTTGGGCTTAAGAAGAATAAAGCGCTAGACCCAGACAAATTTCGAAAATGGGCCAATACGCTCGAGCAGCTTACTCGAGACGAGCTGATAGTTCTTGGAAAAGCGATCGCTGTGAAGCGTAAGATGGTGGACGTCGGATCAGATGCGACGAATGATTTCTGGCAGGCACTCAAATCGTCCCTCGAATCGGGTGGCTATCCAGCAGCGGAGATAGATGCGCTCTGCGCTTCCGTTAGTCGTTATGGACTTCTCGTTCCGGTGAGTGCATGGGGAGGTTTGGTCTACATGCCATCGCCCTGGCTCGATGAATTAGGTGATCTTGCGGACGTAGAAGGGGTGGCCGTCTCAAATCAATAGAATTAAAATGAGCTCAGATGGAGTAGTTAAGTGGTAGGTCGGGTCAGGCTAAAGGCGGCTGCACGAGACTTGCGATGTGTGCGCCCGATTGAGTTCCTGGATTCTATTTAGCTGGGGGTTTGCCCGCCGCTACGAGCTTAGCGTTGAGGGCATCTTTCTTGGCCTTTGCTATAGCTGGTCCGACATAAAAGTGCTGGAACAGCTCTTCAATTACGTCGAGGCACCATTCGGCCTCATGCGGCTCGACTTCGATTATTTGCAGGGTCGTTTTGTCGTCTATTGGATGTACGGAGAAGTTCCCGAAGTTTCGGATGGCATCAACTGTTTCACGCAATTGATGAGTGAGAGCCTTCTTCGGATCAGCCTCGTTTAATAGCAGTTCAACCTCTTTGGCCAAGTCTTTTGCTTTGTATCCAGCAGAACGAAGCATTGCTTGAAGACACCTTCGCGCGAGGGCTGCTGATGCTTTGGCGCTGATCGTTAGAACTTCGCAAGCTTCTAAATAGTCGCACGCTATGTTACTTGGGACCTCTGTCGGGACAGGCCCCCTAGCTGCGCCTCGAGGCACGATGAGTTCCCAATTTGGTTCAGAAGTTTTGCCGTTCTTCAGAGCAACTTCAATGATTACTCTCTTGCATTCAGGGCAGTAGGCGGTTCGGTAAAACCAAAAAAGATCCTGCTTGACGCGATCCGGAACAAGATTGTGACTGTGTCTCTGAAAGTTGTCTTCAACCCAGTTATCGTGGAAGTAGACGGTGCAGTGTGGGCACTTCATGATGTGAGAGCCTCTTGCAGATCCGTCGATCTCTTGCAACGAAGAGAATAGGGAGCTCAGCGGGTTGATGAAGATGCCCGCGTAAACTGGGCATCTTCATTGTTCTAGCGGTACAGTAGTCGCGCTGCAGCAGGGAACCGGTTACGAACACCCCGTCGTGCTGCCGCACGTGTCGCACTTCATGCAGGTGCCATTCCGCACCAGCGTGAAATTCCCGCACTCCGAGCACATCTCGCCTTCGTAACCCCTAGCCTTGGCTTCGGCGCGGCGTTCGGCCTTGGAGGCGACCTGGGTCGCAGCCGTGCCGGCCTTGCTCCATTGCAGGGCCTCGAGCTTCTCGGTGGGCGAGAGGTCGTGGCTTGCCTCCTGCTTCAGGGCGACGGCGCCTTCGATGGCGTCGCCGGCCCTCGACGTCGAGAGAGCGGACATCCGGGGCCCCCCTCCCTGACCCTCCCCCACGAGGGGGGAGGGAACGGAAGCAGCGTGGCCGCCTGACGTGCCGCCGCGCATCACGACGAGGTTGTCGGTGCGGGAGCGGGTCAGGCCGCGCGAGACGTATCTTGCGGCCTGCTGGCTCGGGCCGTCCTCCGACGGCTTGCCTTCGTCGACGCCGCGGCCGAGCGCATCGAAATTGCTCTCGGAGGGGTCGACGTGGGCGAGGTCGAAGCGCGACATGTAGCTGACGGCGAGCTCGCGGAACACGTAGTCGAGGATCGACGTCGCATATTTGATCGAGTCGTTGCCCTGGACGGGGCCGGCCGGCTCGAAGCGAGTGAAGGTGAAGGCGTCGACATACTCCTCCAGCGGCACGCCGTACTGGAGGCCCAGCGACACCGCAATCGCGAAGTTGTTGATGAAGGAGCGCAGCGCCGCGCCCTCCTTGTGCATGTCGATGAAGATCTCGCCGAGGCGGCCGTCATCATACTCGCCGGTGCGCAGATACACCTTGTGGCCGCCGACGACCGCCTTCTGGGTGTAGCCCTTGCGGCGATCCGGCATCTTTTCGCGCTCGCGCATCACCACGATGCGCTCGACCAGCTTCTCGACGATCTTCTCCGAGACCTGGGTGGCGCGCGCGGCAAGCGGCTTCTCGTAGAAGGACTCGACCGCGTCGTCCTCGTCCTCATCGTCCGAGATGAGCTGCGAGTTCAGCGGCTGCGACAGTTTCGAGCCGTCGCGGTAGAGCGCGTTGGCCTTCAGCGCGAGCTTCCAGGAGAGGAGATACGCCGCCTTGCAGTCCTCGACCGTGGCGTCGTTCGGCATGTTGATGGTCTTCGAGATCGCGCCCGAGATGAACGGCTGCGCCGCCGCCATCATGCGGATGTGGCTCTCGACCGAGAGATAGCGCTTGCCGATCTTGCCGCAGGGATTGGCGCAATCGAACACCGCATAATGCTCGGCCTTCAGATGCGGGGCACCCTCGACCGTCATCGCGCCGCAGATGTGCACGTTGGCGGCCTCGATCTCGCGCTTGGTGAAGCCGATCGCCGACAGCAACTCGAAGGTCGGGGAGGCCAGCGCCTCGGCCGAAACGCCGAGTTGCTTGGTGATGAAGTCCTCGCCGAGCGTCCACTTGTTGAACACGAACTTGATGTCGAACGCGGTCGGCAAGGCCTTCTCGACCTTGGCGATGGCCTCGTCGGTGAAGCCCTTGGCCTTCAGCGTCGAGGCGTTGATGCCGGGCGCGTTGGACAGCGAGCCGTGACCGACGGCATAGGCCTCGATCTCGGCGATCTCGCTCTCGCGGTAGCCGAGCGCGCGCAGTGCCTCTGGCACCGCGCGGTTGATGATCTTGAAGTAGCCGCCGCCGGCCAGCTTCTTGAACTTCACCAGCGCGAAATCGGGCTCGATGCCGGTGGTGTCGCAATCCATGACGAGGCCGATGGTGCCGGTGGGGGCGACCACGGTGACCTGGGCATTGCGATAGCCGTTGGTCTCGCCGAGCGCGAGCGCGTCGTCCCAGGCCTGGATGGCGTGGCTGACCAGCGAGACCTGCGGGCAGTGGGCGTGGTCGAGCGGCACCGGGTTGACGGAGAGCGCCTCATAGCCGGTGGCCTCGCCCTTCGCCGCGCGGCGATGGTTCTTGATGACGCGCAGCATGTGCGCGGCGTTCTTCTTGTAGCCCGGGAAGGCGCCGAGCTCGCCGGCCATCTCGGCCGAGGTCTTATACGCAATGCCGGTCATGATCGCCGAGAGCGCGCCGCACAGCGCGCGGCCTTCCTTGGAGTCGTAGGACAGGCCCATGGTCATCAAGAGGCCGCCGATATTGGCATAGCCGAGGCCGAGCGTGCGGAACTCGTAGGACAGCTCGGCGATCGCCTTGGACGGGAACTGCGCCATCAGCACGGAGATTTCGAGCACGATGGTCCAGAGCCGGCAGAGATGCTCGTAGGACGCCACGTCGAACTGCTTGGTCTTGGTGTCGTAGAACGTCAGCAGATTGGCGGAAGCCAGGTTGCACGCCGTGTCGTCCAGGAACATGTATTCCGAGCACGGATTGGACGCGCGGATGTCGCCGGACGCCTTGCAGGTGTGCCAGTCGTTCATCGTGGTGTTGAAGTGCAGGCCCGGATCGGCCGAGGCCCAGGCGGCGTGGCCGATCTTTTCCCAGAGGTCCCTGGCCTTCAGCGTCTTGACGACCTTCTTGTTGGTGCGGCCGATCAGGCTCCAGTCGCCGTCGGTCTCGACCGCGCGCAGGAAGTCGTCCTTCAGCGACACCGAGTTGTTGGAGTTCTGGCCGGAGACGGTCAGGTAGGCTTCCGAATCCCAGTCCGTGTCGTAGATCGGGAAGTCGATGTCCTTGTAGCCTTGTTTCGCGAACTGGATGACCCGCTTGATGTAATTGTCGGGCACCAGCGCGCGGCGCGCGAGCTTGATCTCGCGGCGCAGCGCCGGGTTCTTCTCGGGATCGAAGCAATCGTCGCCGGAGCCCTCGCAATTGACGCAGGCCTTCATCACGGCCTTCAGGTGCTTCTGGTTGATCTTGGAGCCGGTGACCAGCGCCGCAACCTTCTGCTCCTCCTTCACCTTCCAGTCGATATAGGCCTCGATATCCGGATGGTCGGCGTCGACCACCACCATCTTGGCGGCGCGGCGGGTGGTGCCGCCCGACTTGATGGCGCCCGCGGCGCGGTCGCCGATCTTGAGGAAGCTCATCAGGCCGGACGAGCGGCCGCCGCCCGACAGCTTCTCGCCTTCGCCGCGCAGCCGCGAGAAGTTGGAGCCGGTGCCGGAGCCGTATTTGAACAGGCGCGCCTCGCGCACCCAGAGGTCCATGATGCCGCCGTCATTGACGAGGTCGTCCTCGACGCCCTGGATGAAGCAGGCGTGCGGCTGCGGATGCTCGTAGGACGATTTCGACTTGGTCAGCTTGCCGGTCTTGTAGTCGACGTAATAGTGGCCCTGGCCGGGGCCGTCGATGCCATAGGCCCAGTGCAGACCGGTGTTGAACCATTGCGGCGAGTTCGGCGCGACCATCTGCTTGGCGAGCATGAAGCGCAGCTCGTCGTAGAACGCGACTGCGTCCTGTTCGGAGGAGAAGTAGTTGCCCTTCCAGCCCCAATAGGTCCAGCAGCCGGCGAGGCGATCGAACACCTGCTTGGCGGAGCGCTCGCTGCCGTAGCGCTCGTTCTCGGGCAGAGTGGCGAGCGCGTCGGTGTCGGGCACCGAGCGCCACAGCCAGGACGGCACGGACTCTTCCTCGACCTTCTTCAGGCGCGCGGCAACGCCCGCCTTGCGGAAATATTTCTGCGCCAGCACGTCGGAGGCGACCTGCGACCAGAACTCGGGCACTTCGACATTCTCGAGCCGGAACACCACCGAGCCGTCCGGATTCCGGATCTCGGACGTGGTCAGGCGGAAGTCGATCCCGTGATAGGCCGACTGCCCTTCGGTGGTGTTGCGCCGTTCAATCCGCATCGCGAGCCCCAATTGTTCTTGCCGGACCGCGTTTGGCGGCCGGGATCATTGCATCCAAAGGCGAGGGCTTGCGAGTCCCATCCGAAGGGATCTCGTCTGCCGCCGCAGTTCAACCGGTCGCCCGGTCCCGTCTCTCTTCAACGCCTCACGCGTGCCGTCCGGCTCCATCGCTGCTGCAAGACAGCCCCCACATCTAGTGGGGGCCTCTGCGGCGCCGTCCGCGCGACCACTCCGCCGCGGGACAGACGACGAGCCGCACGCCGGGCCTGTTGGCCTTCTGGCGCGGTCATCCTCAAAACCCTTCTGGGAGCGGCCGGCGAAACTGGAAACATGATCAAGCGCCGAACCGGGCCGGAAGCTAGGACGACTCCGCTTCCCCCGTCAAGGACTAGTGGGGGTTCCCTAACCAAACACTAAATATGGGGGAAAGTCCGGGATAAGTAGGGCACGTGCCGGTATCGTGATGGCCGTAACTATCGGCGAGTCCTTACGGATTCGAAACCAAAAAAATTTCCTGACGGCACCGTCCACAGGGCTTCGTCCCGCTGTTCACAGGGGCAAATTTATTCGCGTCATACGGGTGTGTTTTGCTTGCATCAGCGGGACTCACGGCGGCTTACGGGCAGGGCGCGGGGCAGGCATGTCCCACAATCCATGGTGTGCCCAAGAAAACGCCGGCAAATTGATCGTCCCACAGACGGCGCCGGTTGATTCCATGTCAGACAAGCCAACGGCCAGCGGGCGGATCACGCCCGCCGGGCTGATGTTCCTCGCCATCACCTCGCTCGGCTGGGGTTTCAACTGGCCTGTGACCAAGCATCTCGTCGGGGTGCTGCCCCCGCTGACGCTCCGCGGCACCACCGGCGTGGTCGGGGCGCTACTGCTGGCCTTACTCGCGGTGATCCGGAGCCAGAGCCTCGCCGTGCCGCGCGAAATCTGGCCGCGGCTGATCCTGGCGGGGATGCTCAACGTCACCGCCTGGATGGTGCTGATGGGGCTCGCGCTGCTGTGGCTGCCGGCGGGCGAGGCGGCGCTGATCGCCTACACCATGCCGGTGTGGGCCTCGCTCTTGGCCTGGCCGATTCTCGGCGAGCGGCCGACGGCCTTGCGCGTGCTGGCGCTGGTGCTGGCCTTCGCGGGGCTCGCCTCGATCATGGGCGCCAATGGCCTGAATGCCAGCCGCGACAAGCTGCCGGGCATCCTGATGGTGCTGGGCGGCGCGTTCGGCTTCGCGCTCGGCACGGTGATGGCCAAGAAGCTGCCGATCCGGCTGCCGCCGCTCTCGGCCGCGGCCTGGCAGATCGGCATCGGCTGTGTGCCGATCGTGATCGTCGGATTCGCGCTCGAGCATTCCGACTGGACGAGGCTCGACCAGCTCGACTGGGCGCTGATGTTCTATTCCACCGTGATCCAGTTCTGCGTCGCCTATGTCGCCTGGTTCGCGGCGCTGTCGCGGCTGCCGGCCTCGGTGGCCGCGATCGGCACCATGGCGGTGCCGGTGATCGGCGTCGTCGCCTCGGCGATCGCGCTGCGCGAGCCGCTCGGGGCCGGGCAGATCGCGGCGCTCGCCTTCACGCTGGGGGCAGTGGCGCTGGCAACGCGGGGCTAGATCATGATGCGTTTCGGCGGAAACGCATCATGATCTTCTCGCTTTGTTTGCGCATGATCTTTTCGGAAAACCGCTGCGCACTTTTCCGGATCATGCTCTAGCGGCGACAGCCGGAGTGGCGTCCAGCGCGCGGCGGACCATCTGGGCGAGCTCGGCGCGGCGATAGGGTTTCGTCAGCAGCAGCGCATCGGGCAGGAGCTGGCGGTTCTCGATGATCGCGTTGTCGGTATAGCCGGAGGTGTAGAGCACCCGCAGGCCCGGCCGTGTCGCCTTGATCGCCTCCGCGAGCTGGCTGCCGCTGATGCCGCCGGGCATGATGACGTCGGTGAACAGCAGATCGAACGGCTGGTCCTCGGCGACGATGGCCAGCGCTTCCTTGGCCTGCGATGCGACGAGGGTCGCGTAGCCCAGGCCTTGCAGTTGAGCGAGCACGAAGTCGCGCACCAGCGGATCATCCTCGACCACCAGGATCGTCTCGGTGCCGCGCGGCAGCACCTGCTCGTGCTCCGGTTCGCTCTGCTGCAGCCGGTCCGCCGCCGGCAGATAAAGCCGGATCGTGGTGCCGCTGTTCTCCTCGCTGTACAGCTTGATGTGGCCGCCCGACTGCTTGACGAAGCCGTAGACCATGCTGAGCCCAAGGCCGGAGCCCTTGCCTGCATCCTTGGTGGTGAAGAACGGCTCGAACGCGCGATCCCTGACCTCCGCCGGCATGCCGCTGCCGGTGTCGCTGACGGCGACCATCACGTAGGTGCCCGGCACGACGCCAGGATTGGCCGCTGCATAGGCCGGGTCGAGCACGGTCTTCGTCGTCTCCAGCAGCAGCTTGCCCCCATCCGGCATCGCATCGCGCGCATTGATCGCC
The DNA here is from genome assembly GCF_054063215.1 of Bradyrhizobium sp. USDA 4353. NCBI lineage: Bacteria > Pseudomonadati > Pseudomonadota > Alphaproteobacteria > Hyphomicrobiales > Nitrobacteraceae > Bradyrhizobium > Bradyrhizobium sp. USDA 4353. The sequence continues at coordinate 5,723,538 of NZ_JBSSGB010000001.1, read as the reverse complement.
ATGTTGACCAGCGAGTTCGCCAATTGCGCGGAGTCGACATGGGCGATGAGATCGCCCTCGGCGAGGATGGTCCGGATCTCGACCTGCTCACCGAGCGTCGGCCGCAGCAGCTTGGCGATGTCGTCGACCGTGGCGTTGACGTCGATGTCGCGCGGGCGCAGCGGCTGCTTGCGCGCAAAGGCGAGCAGGTGGCGGATCAGCTCGGTGCAGCGATCGGCTGCCCTGCTGATCAGGACGGCGAGCTCGGCGGCTGCGGGCCGGTCCTGGACGGTGTCGATCAGCATCTCGATGGAGCCGGTGATGATCGTCAGCATGTTGTTGAAGTCGTGCGCGACGCCGCCGGTGAGCTTGCCGATCGCATCCAGCTTCTGCGCCTGCTGCAGCAGGCGCTCGATCTCGTGCACCTCGGTGACGTCGTGATAGACCAGCGCCGCGCCGCTGATCGCGCCCGCCGAATTGCGCAGCGGCCGGCCGCTGACCATCAGGCGGAATTGCGGCCGGCCATCGGTCGGCTTGACCACGACCTCGCGGCGATCGAATGACAGCCCGCGCAACGCGCGCGCGATCGGCAGATCGTCGTTGGCGATGCGGGTGAAGGCGTCGTTCTCGTAGAACTGATTAGTGGCCAGCATATCGCCGAAGGTCTTGCCGACTCCGGTCCCGAGGAAATGCCCCACCGCCTGGTTCGACAGCATGATCGTGCCTTCGGGATCGACCACCAGCACGCCCTCGGCCATGCTGTTGAAGGTGTTTTCCAGGATGGCGGAGGAGCGGCGCAGCTCGTCATAGGCGGCGGCGAGGTCGCCGCGCTGCTGCAGCGCCTGGGCCTCCAGCGAGGTGGCCGTGGCCTGCGAGCGGGTGAGCGACGTCCGCAGCGCCCGGTCCGACAGATAGGCTCGCCGGACCAGATAGGCCGCGATCGCGAGCACGATCGCGACGCCGGCGAGATCGATCGCCAGCAGCCACGATCCCGTCCGCCGCGACGTCGCGGTGCGGTCCGCCAGCAGCCGGCGCTCCTGCTCGGTGAAGGCATCGAGGGCCTCGTTGATCGTCGCCATCGCCGCAGAGCCCGGGCCGGTCGAGATCGGGGCCGGCAGCCCGTCGCGATCTTGTGCGGCCTGGCGGCGGATCAGTTCGCCGGCCAGCTCCATGCGCCGCTGCACGACACCGTCGATCAGTCGCAGCCGTTCGCTTTGCGCGGGGTTGTCACGGACGAGATCACGCAGCTCTGCCCAGGCGGCCGGAACATGACCGCTGGTCTCCTGAAACTCCGTGACGAAGCGGTCGGCGCGCGACAAGGCGAAGCCGCGCGAGGCCGCTTCGGCCTGCCGCAGCAGCAGACGCAGCTCGGAGGCCTTTTCGAGAACCTCCATCGTGTGCTCGACCCATGCGGTTTCGCTGCGCGCCTTGATGTCCAGCGCCGTCGATGCGGCGCCAACCGCGAGCAGGGTTCCGAGGCCGAGCCCGATCGCCACCCGCCGGCGAATCATGGGTGAGTTCCAGAGGCGCTGGATGCGCGCCGTCGATCAAGCCGCATCGTGACTATGAGTTGTCCTATCGTGACTGGCGAATAGTTCGGTCAGCAAATGTCGTGAGTTGTAAGCAAGGCCGCGCGTCCTGCCAATCGCGTGTTTGAGTTCCATTGCAATTTGTCCGGCCCGATGTCAGTTCCAATTCTCCGGGCGGGGTCAGCTCGACTGCGCACGCTTCGGCTGCTCGGCGGTCGACCTGCCTTCGGCGAAGCCGATCAATGCGCGCCGGACCATCTGGGCCAGCTCCGATTTCCGATAGGGCTTGGTGAGCAGCAGCGCCGTCTGGTCGATGCGGCCATGCTCGACCATCGCATTGTCGGTGTAGCCGGAGGTGTAGAGCACCCTGGTGCCCGGCCGCTGCCGCAGCGCCTCCTCGGCGAGCTCCTTGCCGTTGACGCCGCCGGGCATGATGACATCGGTGAACAGCAGGTCGAAGCACAGCCCGGAATCGATCTTGGCGAGAGCTTCGACGCCGGTCGAGGCGGTGATCGTCTTGTAGCCGAGGCTCTGCAGCTGCGAGACGACGAAGTCCTGCACCAGGAGGTCGTCCTCGACGACGAAGATCGTCTCCTCGCCGCGCGGCGGCGGCGGCTCGGGCGCGGCAGGGATCGCTGCCAGACCCTTGGGCACGGGGATGTAGAGGCGGATCGTGGTCCCCCGGCCTTCCTCGCTGTAGATCTTGATATGGCCGCCGGACTGCTTGACGAAGCCATAGACCATGCTGAGGCCGAGACCCGAGCCCTTGCCGGCCTCCTTGGTGGTGAAGAACGGCTCGAAGGCGCGATCGCGCACCTCCGGCGACATGCCGGTGCCGGTGTCGCTGACGGCGATCATGATGTAGGCGCCCGGCGTGACGCCGGCATTGGCCGCGGCATAGGTCTCGTCGAGCAGGACCCGGCGGGACTCCAAGAGCAGCTTGCCGCCATTCGGCATCGCGTCGCGCGCGTTGATGGCCATGTTGACCAGCGAATTGGCCAACTGCGCCGAATCGATATGCGCGACCAGCGTCTCCTCCTCGAGGATCGAGTTGATCTCGATCTGCTCGCCGAGCGTCGGGCGCAACAGCTTGGCGATGTCGACGATGGTGCTGTTGACGTCGCTGTCGCGGGGATGCAGCGGCTGCTTGCGCGCGAAGGCGAGCAGGTGCCGGATCAGCTCGGTGCAGCGATCGGCGGCCTGGCCGATCAGCGCGGCGGTGGCGGCGGCCGCGGGACGGTCCCTCACCTCGTCGGCCAGCGTCTCGATCGTGCCGGTGATGATCGTGAGCATGTTGTTGAAGTCATGCGCGACGCCGCCGGTGAGCTTGCCGATGGCATCGAGCTTCTGTGCCTGCTGCAGCAGGCGCTCCGTCTCATGGGCCATCGTGATGTCGTGATAGACGATCGCTGCACCCGTGATGCCGCCGGCCGCATCGCGCAGCGGGCGGCCGCTGATCATCAGGCGCAGCGTCGCGTCGCGGTCGGGCTGGTGGACGATCAGCTCGCGCCGGTCGAACGACTCGCCGCGCAGGGCCCGCGGCGTCGGCAGGTCGTGGGTTGCGACCGGTGTGATGCCGTCGCGCTCATAGACGCGCAGGCGTGCCCGGACGTCCGACAGCTTCCTGCCGTGACGGTAGCCCAGCAGATCCTCGACGGCGGGATTGGAGAACACCACGGTATCGGCGGCATCGATCACCAGCACGCCTTCGGCCATGCTGTTGAACGTGCTCTGCAGGATTTCGGCGGAGTGGCGCAGCTTCTCATGCGCCTCGACGAGGTCGAGATGCTGCTTCTCGGCCCGCTCGGCCAGCGAGACCGCTTCGGCCTCGGAGCGGACCAGGGAGGCGCGCAGCTTCTGGTCGTCGAGATAGGCGCGCCGGATCAGGTAGCCCGCGATGATCAGCAGCAGCGCCAGGCCGCACAGGTCGATCGTCAGCAGCAGCGAGCCCGTGGCTTTCGACGTCGCCGAGCGCTGTGCGAGCAGCGCGCGCTGCTCGGTCACGAAGCGGTCGAGATTGGCCGTGATCGCGGCCATGGTCGCGGGGCCTTCGCCCCGGCTCGCCAGCGCTTCGAGCCCGGCGCGGTCGGATGCCGCCTTCATCCGGATCACGTCCGACGCGATCTGGATCCTGCGGAGGATCAGGGCGTCCGTCTGGCTGAGAAGCTGCGTCGGCATCGGGCTGTCGGCGACAGCCCGCTGCAGCTCGGCAAAGGCTGTGGGAATCTTGCCGCGGACGTCCTCGAACTCGGCCCGGAATGGTTCGGCCGCCGTCAGCGCGAAGCCGCGTGAGGTGGCCTCGGCCTCGCTCAGCAGCAATCGCAGATCGGAGGTTCTCTGCAGGATGTTCAGCGACGAGGTCACCCAGGCCGCGTCATGGCGCGACTTGATGTCGAGCGCCGTCGATGCGGCGCCGATCGCAAGCAGAGTGCCAAGGCCGAGCCCCAAAGCGAGGCGCTGATAAATCATCCGCATGTCTCAATCAACGACGTGGCCCGCCCGCGCTTGGCGGGATGATGGCGACGAGCCTGATGCGCCCGCGTTTCGGTACCGCTGCATCGAAGGGCGGTGATGATATGTCGCAAGGCGCGCCTCCTTGTTCGAAAGTTTTGGCGCGATGGAGCGGTCGACCGGTGGCGCGCAGCGATCTCAACTGCACTCGGGTCTGCGCGATCCATGATCCGTCAGTCGATGGGTCCGTCGGTACTAATCAACCACGCCTGTGTTCAGCTTAGCGAAGCAGAATCACGAGCTTGATTGATATTGGACCGGAACGCGCAAGACATCTGCACGTCGCGGGGCACATTCTCGCAATTTCGTCGACATTCAGTCTGCATCGTGGCGGATGAGACACATAACAAACAACATTATAACACTTTCAAAGCAAAGGCGGCGAGGTAAGTACCTCGCCGCCTTGTTCGTCACGGGACGGAATTGCCGCTGCTGCTTACGGGCAGGGATGGCGAAGACCGTCGTAGCCCAGATAGGTTCCTGACGCCGGATCGTAGGAGCGGTAACGGCGAGCGCAGTAGCTCGGATCGACGCCCTCGGTTCCGACGACGGCCACGGGAGCGGAGTCGTCGTAGTAGGAGTAGTCGTTGTAGTAGTCGTTTCCGTAATAATACGGATCATTGTAGTAGGCGTAGGAGCTGCCGAGGCCAATTCCGACGCCCACGCCGACGCCCGGCCAGAAGCCGCCGCCGCGATGCCAGCCGCCATGGTGACCACCACGCCAACCGCCGCCGTTCCAGTTTCCGCCACCGCCGTTCCAATTGCCGCCGCCGCCGGTCCAGTTACCGCGGCCGCCGCCATTGTTCACGGCGACATTCGCGCCGCCACCCGGACCGCGGCCCACCAGGCCTGGGCCGCCAACGGCTGTGCGCCCGGAGAAGCTACCGCCGCCCACGGCACCGCCCGGCCCAGCCGTAAAGGCGCCGCGTCCGCCGCCACCGATCGCGCCACCACCGCCGATCGCTCCGCCGCCACCACCACCGCCGATGGCCGCGCCACCGCCACCGCCGCCGCCCATGGCCGCACCGCCGCCCGGACCACGGCCGCCGCCGGGGCCTTGAGCAAAGCTCGTGGTCGCTGCCGCGAGCGGCAGAATCAGCGCCACTGCCGCGGCGGCGCTCCATGTCTTCAATCTGGTCATCGCTCTCGCTCCATCAGGGGAAAATGACCTAACCGCAGGGTAGGGATGTCGTTCCCCGGCGTGAACCGGTGCATCGTCGCGGGCGGGGGCGGTGCAACACTGGACAAGTCGCAAGCGGGGTGGCATCACAGCCGGGATCTTCACAGAACCGGCCCCGAGCGCATGAAACAGTTCTTTCTCAAGCTCTTCACGTGGTGGAACGGCCAGACCTTCGGCACGCAGCTGTGGACCTGGCGGTTCGGCGAGCTCGTGGGGCAGGATGCGCAGGGCAACCGTTATTATCGGACCGCCGGCGGCAAGATCGATCCGGTGCTGCATTTCGAGCGCCGCTGGGTGATCTACAATGGTCTCGCTGAAGCCAGCCGCATCCCGCCGGAATGGCATGCCTGGATCCATCACATGGTCGACGTGCCGCCGACCCAGGACGGCTACAAGCCGCGCGAATGGGAGAAGCCGCATCAGCCGAACCTGACCGGCACTGCGCTCGCCTATCGTCCGGCCGGCTCGACCTTGGCCAGCGGCCGCCGTCCGAAGGCGACCGGCGATTATCAGCCCTGGACGCCCGGCAGCTAACTCGATCGCTGCTTGAATCATGTTTCTGAGGCCGTCCGGGCTCCGGGCGGCCTCTTTGCTTGGGCATGGCTGAGCGGGGCCTCCGCTAGCTGCTGGCCCTGAGCATAGCCGCCGCCCGCTCGGCCGCCGCCACACGCCGCTGGCGGAAGGGGGCGATTCGCTCCAGCATTCGCGACACGACCTCGGGCGGTGCGGTGTCGGGCGAGCCGGCCGCGAACGGTGGCGCCGGGTTGTATTCGAGCCTGAGCTGGATCGCTTCCGCCGTCGCGCGGTCGACCAGTTGCGACACCAGGGTCAGCGCGAAGTCGATGCCGGCGGTGACTCCGCCGCCGGTCACGCGGTTGCGGTCGATGCAGACGCGCTCGGTGCTGATGGTGGCGCCGAATAGCGGCAGGCACTCGCGCGCGCTCCAATGGGTCGCAGCGCGATAGCCCCTCAGCAGGCCAGCGGCTCCGAGCGCGAGCGAGCCGGTGCAAACCGAGGTGATGTATTTGGCGCCTTCGGCCTGGCGGCGGATGAAGCCGATGACTTCGGCATCGTCCAGAATGGCATCGACGCCGAAGCCCCCGGGAATGCAGATCACGTCGGCCTGCGGGCACTCGGCAAACGTCGTCGTCGGCAGCAGCGTGAGAACGGAATCGGTCGGAATCGGCTCGATCCGCTTCCAGACCAAATGCAGCGTCGCGCCGGGCACGCTCGAGAACACCTGTACCGGGCCGGTGAGATCGAGCTGGGTGACCTGGGGAAACAGCACGAGAGCGATGGAGAGCGGTTCGGCCATGGGCGGATCTCACGAGCGATGATGGGTTGACGCCGGCCATCCTGCATGATCCCCTTGCTGTCTCATATGCCAAAGTTCCCTCGATTTCGGACAGACGACTGACGGAGCGTCCCGCATGATCGGCGTGCTCATCTTTCCGGATTTTCAGTTGCTCGATGCCGCCGGCCCGATCTCGGTGTTCGAGATCGCCGCGCGCTACGCGAGCGCTGCGCCGCAGATCCGGGTGGTGGCGGCGGCGCCGGGTCCGGTGCGCTCCTCCTCGGGCGCCGAGATGCTGGCGCGCAAATTTGGTCCCGTGTCGGCGCTCTCGACCTTGCTCATCGCCGGCGGTGACGGCGTGGAGGCGGCGAGCCGCAATGCCTGCACGCTGAATTTCGTGCGCAAGGTCGCGCGCCGCGGCACGCGCGTGGCCAGCGTCTGCTCGGGCGCCTTCGTGCTTGCCGAAGCCGGCCTGCTCGACGGCAAGCGTGCAACCACGCATTGGCAGCGCACGCGGCAGTTCCTGCGCACCTATCCCAACGTGAAGCTCGAGCCGGACAGCATCTATGTCCGTGACGGCCAGGTCTGGAGCTCGGCCGGCATCACCGCCGGCATCGATCTCGCGCTCGCCATGGTCGCCGAGGACCACGGCGAGGAGATCGCGCAGAAGACCGCGCGCCAGCTCGTGCTGTATCACCGCCGCAGTGGCGGGCAGTCGCAATTCTCCTCACTGCTGGAGCTGAAGGCGCCGAGCGGCCGCTTCGCCGATCTGCTCACCTGGGCGCGCGAGCATCTCGATGCACCGCTCACGGTCGACGACCTCGCCGAGCGCGCCGGCATGAGCACGCGGCATTTCACCCGCGCCTTCGTCGCCGAGACCGGCACCACGCCGTCCAAGGCGATCGAGCGCCTGCGGCTGGAGGTGGCGCGCGACCGCGTGCAGGCTTCGCACCAGCCGATCGAGCTGGTCGCCGAAGCCGCCGGCTTTCGCGATCCCGAGCGGATGCGCCGCGCCTTCATCCGTGCCTTCGGCCAGCCGCCGCAGGCCTTGCGACGCGCGGCGCGGGCGGGATAGGCTCGGGCAACGTCGCGAGAGATCACTGAGGTCGCGCGATGGCCGGCACTCCGATGGCTCTGGGGATCATCGTCCCGTCGCCCTATGTGATCGAGCTCTCCAAGCTGCGGCAGCAGCTCGAAGAGGCGCACCTCGCCTGGGCGATCGAATGGAAGCGGCAGCAGCAGGACTTCGTCATAGAGAACATTCGCTTCGCGCATGATCCGCACTGGAATGAGCGCGTCCTCAGCCTGCAGGCGGCGCGCGACGGCAAGACCCTGGTTTGGCGCGCCACGCGCGTCATCCTGACCTGCAGCGGTTTGTCCATCTGAGCCGGGTGCGGTTGCGTCAGGGTCTTCCAGGCATGCCGATGCGGCGGTTTGCATTAGCGGATGCGAGACCTATAGTCCGCGCCTCGAATTGCATTCGGCACTGGGGATCATGCGCGTTTCAATCATCACCGGCAGCGGCGCCGGGATCGGCGCCGCGGTGGCGCGCCGCCTTGCGGGGCCGGGGCAGGGCCTCATGCTGCATGGCCAGGGCGCCGATGCCGCCGGGTTGGCGCGGCTGGAGGCCGTTGCAGAGACGTGCCGGCAGTCTGGCGCCGAGGTGGCCTATCATTGCGCAAACCTGGCCACCGCAGGCGCCGCGTCGGAGCTCGTGGCTGCCGCGCGCGCCAGGTTCGGGCGTGTCGATGCGCTGGTGCATGCGGCGGGCTTCGCCGATCGCCGCAGCTTTCGCGACCTGCCGCGCGAGGGGCTCGACCGCTCGTTGGCCGTGATGCCGGCGGCCTTTCATGAGCTCGCCAGCGCAGCGTTGCCGGACCTGATGCAGAGCAGCGCGGCGCGCGTGGTCGCGATCTCCAGCTTCGTCGCGCATCGCTTCGTGCCGGGCGGCACCTTCCCGGCCTCGGCGGCCGCCAAGGCCGCGCTCGAGGCGCTGGTCAAATGTCTCGCGATCGAGCTCGCCTTGACCGGTGGCACCGCGAACGTCGTGGTGCCCGGCTATACGCGCAAGGATGCGGGCCGGCTCGGCTCGCTCGATCCGGCGGCGTGGCAGAAGGCGGCCGCCGCCAATCCGCAACAGCGGCTCGCCGAGCCGGACGACGTCGCAGCCGCCGTGACCTTCCTGCTGTCGACAGAGGCCGGCCATGTCACCGGCGCCGTGCTGCCGGTCGATGGCGGCCTCACCCTGATGTAGATCTGAGATGGATTGAGAGACGATGCAGAGTGGACAGCAGACGACCGACGTGGTCGTGCTCGGAGCCGGGATCGTCGGCGTCTCCTGCGCCTATGCGATCCGCGAGCGCGGGCTCTCGGTGGCGCTGGTCGACCGCAAGGCGCCTGGCGAGGAGACCTCCTACGGCAATGCCGGCATTCTCTCCTCGGCCTCGATCCTGCCGTTCAACAAGCCCTCGCTGTTCAAGGCGCTGCCGTCTTATCTCGGCAACCAGAGTGCCGCGCTGCGCTGGAGTCCATCCTGGACGTTGCGCAACATCGACTGGGTGCTGCGCTTTCTCGCCAACGCCGTGGAGTCCCGCGTCAAGCCGCGCGCGATTGCGCTGCACGGCCTGATCCGCGCGTCGCTGACGCTGCACCGTGACTGGATCGTCCGCGCCGGCGAGCCGCAGCGCGTGCGCGAGACCGGCTGGCTCAAGGCGTGGCGCAGCGAGGCGGTCGGAGCGGCCACGGCCGAGCAGGCCTTTCTCGCCGAGTACGGCATCAAGAGCGAGCTGCTCGACGGCCAGGCGATCTCCGCGCTCGAGCCCAACATGCTGCCGGTCTACAAGGTCGGCCTGCTGCACAGCCAGACCGCGTCGGTGGACTCGCCGGGCAATGTGACCAAGGCCTATGCGCGGATGTTCGAGGGCGCGGGCGGAACGTTGCGCCAGTCCGAGATCCGGGCGCTGCTGAGCGACAATGACGGCTGGCGCGTGGTGCTCGGCGATGGCGAAATCCGCGCGCGGCACGTTGTGGTCGCGCTCGGGCCGTGGTCGCCGGACATCCTGCGGCCGCTCGGCTATCACGTGCCGATGGCGTTCGAGCGCGGCTATCACCAGGAGTTCACGCCGAACCCGAACCGCAAGCTGCTGCGGCCGATCAACGATGCCGAGCGCAGCTTCGTGCTGGCGCCGATGGAGAACGGCGTGCGCGTCACCTCCGGCGTCGAGCTGACCGACCGCGATGCGCCGTCGAACTTCGCTCAGCTCGAGCAGGTGGTGCCGCTGGCGCGCGGCGTCGTCGAGTTCGGCGAGGCCGTCGCGCCGCCCTGGCGCGGGTCGCGGCCGAGCCTGCCGGATGCGCTGCCGATGATCGGACCGGCGCCCCGGCATTCCGGCCTGTGGCTTGCATTCGGCAACCAGCACATCGGCTTCACCACGGGGCCGGCCACGGGCGCGGCGATTGCCGCGATGATCGCGGGCGAGGCGCCGTCGTTCGACGCCTCCGCCTTCGCGCCGAGCCGGTATCTGTGATGGGCCGCGACCGCCTCGCGCCGGAGCTCTGATGAACTACACCTGGGATTTTGCCATTCTCGGCAAGTACAGCCACCTGTTCTGGGTGGGGCTGGGCTGGACCATGGCCTATACGCTGGGCACGATCCTGCTCGGCACGCTGATCGGGCTCCTCGTCGGCATCATCAGGCTGCGGCGTCCGGTGGTGATCGACTGGCTGCTGATCGCCTATATCGAGCTATTCCGCTGCACGCCTCTCCTGGTGCAGATCATCTGGTTCTACTACGCATTCCCCGTGGTGATCGGCGTCAACATCCCGGCCCATGTTGCGGCGGTGACCGTGCTGTCGCTGTATGGCGGGGCGTTCTATGCCGAGATCATCCGTGGCAGCATCGAGAGCGTGCCGCGCGGCCAGTGGGATGCGGCGCGCGCGCTGGGCCTGCGCCCGTGGCGGATGATGCGGCTCGTGATCCTGCCGCAGGCGCTGAAGCCGATGCTCGCGCCTTACGTCAACCAGTCGGTGACGCAGCTCAAGAACACCTCTCTGGTGTCGGTGATCGCGGTGCCGGATCTCGTCTACAACGCGACCTTGATCAACGCCGATACCTACCGGCCGCTCGAGGTCTACACCATCATCGCGATCATCTACTTCGCGATCCTGTTCCCGGCCACGCTGCTCGGCCGCCGCTTCGAGCGCGGCATGAGCTACGACAAGGCGTGAGGCGGGGAATATATCCGCCGTCATTGCGAGCGAAGCGACTTGTCCGCCATAGCCTGAAAGGCGACGGCGGAAGCAATCCAGTGCGGCAACTGAGACCTGGATTGCTTCGTCGCTTCGCTCCTCGCAATGACGGCGGTGCGTGCGGCGATATCGTCAGATATTCACTTCCACCGGCACGTCCTCGGCCTTGACGCCGGCAAGGCCCAGGCCCTTGATGAACCATTCGCGCATCTGGCCGATGCCGCGGTTGTAGTCGATCCACACCGCGAGGAAGTCGCGCCAGCGCTTGTCGGCCTCGCGGCGCACGCCCATGCTGGAGGGGATCGCGACCGACGGCGACTGCAGGATCTTGTAGGTGCCGAGATTGGGGTTCTTGGCGATCGCGGTCAGGCCAAGGATCAGGGCGTTGACGACGACGTCGACGCGACCCGACGCCATCTCCAGCATCACCTCGTCGCGCGACTTCAGCGACTTGATGGTCGCGTTCGGCGCAAACCGCCGCGCCACCGCCTCGTTGGCGGAGCCGACGTCGACGGCGATCTTGATCTCGGGCTTGTTGATGTCGGCCCAGGTCTTGGCTTCCAGGCCCTTCTTCAGCATGGCGCCGAACGGATGCGGAAAGACGGTGCCGCAGAAATCGATCACCAGCGCGCGCTGCGGCGTCGGGTTGAGCGCGAAGCCGAGATCGATCTTGCCGGCCTGCAGGTCGAGCACCGAATTGCCGTAGGTCGACTCGACATATTCGAGCTTCACGTCGAGCAGCTTGGCGATGTCGTTGGCCATCTCGATCGAGAAGCCCGACCAGGTGCCGGAGGCGAGATCCTTGTTGAAATAGGGCAGCTCGCCCGGCAGCACGGCAATGCGCAGCACCTTGTTGGCACGGACGCGATCCAGCGTGTTGTCGCCGGCGGCCTGTGCCGAGGCCGGCGTCGTCGTCATCGCCGACGCGAGCGCGGCGCCGGAGCCGATCGCGAGCGCATAGCGCAGCGCGTCGCGGCGGTCTTCGGAAATCTTCTGATCGTCTGATGGGGTCACAACATCCTCCTGCACCAATCGGCGTGGAGCGTAGCGTTGGCCTCGCTGACCAGCAACAAGCATCTCGAAGCTGGTAGCTAACTTAGGAGCGACACGCAGCCGCGATGCTGCGCTGCCTCATTCGCGTGCAGGACTGAGTGCACCGTGTTCAGTCCCGCGGGATGGAAGTGATGAGGACCGCAGACGCTCGGCCAACGGCCGCAGCAGCTGGGGAGCCAGATGGATGGGAAACTGACTCATCGCGAAGTAGAGCCATGTCGTGCCGGGGATCGCGCCGTCGGTCGCCGCCAGCATCAATCCCATGTTGCGCAGCGAGACCATCACGCCGAGCGCCATCGCCCGTTCGCGGCCCGCACGGCGGAACAGCAGCATCGTGATACCCAGGAGCAGGAAGAACACGGTGAACGCCAGCACCGCGAGTCCCAGCATGCGGAACGGGCTCGCAACGAGGTCGGTCACGAAATGCGCCATGATCGCCGAGGCGAACACGTAGAGGATGAGGACGTTGAATCCGTCGATCGGAGCGCGGTGGCGGCGGATGCGCTCGATGCCGAAGCCGAGGCGGATCGCGATCGCGACCGCCAGCGCGATGCCGAGAACGCCGGCGAGCTTCAGGCCCAATGCGGCCGGCGCAAGCGCCAACGTCTGGTCAAAATACAGATAGGCGAACAGCGGCGCCGTCAACGGCACCAGCGCCGTCGATGTCACCAGCGTGATCAGCACCAGCGTTGCATCTAATCCCATCAGCGCGGCGAGCGCGGGCGAGGCCATCATGGGTGACGCCGTGGCCTGCAGCATCAGCGCGAGATAGAGATCCGGCGCTGACACATCGACGCCCGCGATCCGTCCGATCAAGCCTGCGAGGGCCGGGATCGCGATCGTGGTCCACGCGGTCGCTAGGAGCACCAACAGCGGCCGGCGCAGATGCGCTGTCAGGATCGCGACGTCGACGCGCATGAAGGAGATGCAAAGCAGGCCGACGATGGCCTCGGTGACATAGGGGCGCGTCAGCTCGCCGAGCGGCGGCACGGCGATCGCCATCAGCAGCACCGCCGCGACGGCGCGGGTGCCCTGATCGCCGAGCCAGCTCAGGGCGCGCAGAGGAACGGCGAGTGGACCGGAGAGCGGCATCGAAATTCCAGACGATCTGAATCAATGAACGCGCGAACCATGGGCTGGCCGCGCGTTCATGCAAAGTCACATCTGGTTACGGACGATGTCGGCGCCTGATCTCACTGCGCGCTGGAGCCGCCGACCACGATCTTCTCGTTGAGCTTGAAGTCGACGGTCTGCACGGTCTGGTCGATCTCGGGATTGGGCATGCCGATCTGCTGGGCGATCAGCTTCACCAAGAGATCGACGCGCTCGATGAACGGCGCGCCGGCGGCGACAGCGCGCGCGGCCGAGGACGGCTTCAGCAGGCTCTCGGCCGCCTTGGCGTATTTCTCGAACGGCACCTGGTCGCTCGGATCGGCGCCGAGCTTGCGCGCGATCGCGTCGACATGCTCGTAGATCGCCTTGGACTGGGCGAGATTGCCGTGCACGGCGTCGCGGATCGCCTGCGGCTCGCCGCGGGTGATGCAGCGATAGTTACCCGTGAGCAGCATCGACCATTTGGCCAGCGGCACGAACAGCGAGTCGAACACCTTCAGCTTCACCGGCACATCCTGGCCGTCCAGCCTGACCGCGTCGATGTCGCGCTCGAGCTCGCGCAGCAGCGCGTTGTGCCTCTCGTCGTCGAAGGCGGCGGCCTTGAAGTTCGTGGGCAGGCCGACATGCAGCACGTTGGCGCCTTCCTCCGGCGGACGGAAGGCCTGCGGATCGGGCGAGCACAGCGTGACGAGACCGGGGGTGAAGCGCTCCCAGACCTGCGCATTGGTGTAGGCCTCTTCGAGATCGCTGTTGGCCAGCGCGGGGATGCGCTTGAGATAGGGCAGCGGCGGCATGTTCATGATCGAGAGGCACGGCAGCTTGGCCTCGGCGATCTTCACCATCAGCACGCGAATGGTGTGGTTGGTGTATTGCGGCTCCTGCATCGCCAGGCCGACGAGGTCGTAGCGCGAGAGATGGACGGCGTCGGGCGTGGCGGCGTCGAGCTTGCCGGGCAGGTCGCGTGAGAAGATCGAGCGATGGGTCGGCTCGTCACGCAGCTTGATGCGGACCTCCGTGCCCTCGCGATTGATCAGCTCAGCGGTCTTCTTGCGGCAGACCAGCGTGACGTTGTGGCCGGCCATCAAGAGCTTGGTGCCGAGCAGGGAGCCATAGGAGGCTCCGAGAATCAGAATGTTACGTGCCATACCTTGGTCTTCCCCAGAGCTTGGTTTTGTGTTGGCGATTTTTTTATTGGCGATCCAGTCGCACCGAAGGGGCCGTCGTGGGCCCCTGGCACAAACCAAGGGCGCACGAAGGCGGTAACCCGTGCCCTGGATCGCTGGCATACCAGAGACTTCATCCCATGGAACGGTCCGTCTGGCAAGGTGCAGCGCACGCCTGCGACATCCCGAGCGGGTGATGCCGGCACAAAGCGCCTAAAGCGCGATGAGATCAGGATGGATCGTCATCGCGCTTCAGGTTGTTGTTTGCGCATGATCTTTTCGGAAAACCGCTGCGCACTTTTCCGGATCATGCTTGAGGGGATGATCGGCGGTCAGCTCAGCGCCATGTAGCGGCCGGGCTTGTGGTTGATGGCGATGATCACATTGACGATCACGATGCCCAGGATCGACAGCGCCAGCCGGTTGACGGGGATCACGAAGAATGCGGCGATCATGATCAGGAAGTCGACCGCGAGCTGGAAATAGCCGGCGCGGATCTTCCAGTGCTCCTGCAGATAGAGCGCGAGGATGTTGATGCCGCCGAGACCGGTGCGGTGGCGGAACAGCATCAGCAGGCCGGTGCCGGTCAGGCCGGCGCCGATCACGGTGGCATAGATCGGATTGATCTCGGCAATGTCGACCCATGACGTCGTGAGACGCGAGAATATTGCGACGAGGCCGACCGCCACGAAGGTGCGGATCGTGAACGGCCAGCCCATGCGCCTGACAGCGAGCACGTAGAACGGCAAATTGAGCAGGAAGAAGCTGATCCCGAAGCCGTAGCCGCTGATGTAGCTGAGCAGCAGCGACAGGCCCGCGGTGCTGCCGACCAGCAGCACCGTCTTGCTGTAGATCAGCATGCCCAGCGACACGAACAGCGTGCCCAGCGTCAGGGCCATCGCGTCCTCATAGAGCTTGTGCCGCTCCTGCACGATCTCGCTCACGCCTGTGGTCCTTGCCTGCCGCCGCTCAGATCGCCTTGAACAGGCCTGCGACGCGGGCGACGTCGGCGAGCTTCAAGCCGGCGATGTTGATGCGACCGGAGGTCGGCATATACACGCCGTGCTTCTCTCGCAGAGCCATCACTTCCGCAGGCGAAAGCGGCAGCAGCGAGAACATGCCCTCCTGCTGGCCGATCACGAGCGAGTTCGACCAGCGATCGCCAAGCGCCGCGGCGAAGGAGCGGCGCAAGCTCGCGAGGCGCTCGCGCATCGACTCGAGCTCGGCCCGCCAGTCGGCGTAGAGCTCCGGCGTGCCCAGGATCGTCCTCACGATTGCGGCGCCATGATCGGGCGGCATCGAGTAGCTGGTGCGGGCGATGGCGACCAGGTTGGAGCGGGCCGTGGCCGCTGCAGCCTCGCTGGCGGCGACGGCGAACAGCGCGCCGGTGCGCTCGCGATAGAGCCCGAAGGATTTCGAGCAGGACACGGCGACAAGCGCCTCCGGGATCGCAGTGATCATCGCGCGCAGGCCGGCGACGTCGCCATCGAAGCCGGCGCCAAATCCCTGGTAGGCCGAGTCGATCAGCGGCACGAGCCCGCGGGCGGCGATCACCTCGGTGATGCGCGCCCAGTCCGCGGCCCCGAGCGGGGCGCCGGTCGGGTTGTGGCAGGAGGCATGCAGCAGCACGGCATCGCCGGGCTGAGCCCGCTGCAAGGCCTCGAGCATGCTGTCGAGCAGCAGGGTCTGCGACGGGACGTCGAAATAGGGATAGGTCTCGATCTCGAGCCCGACGGCGGCGAAGATGCCGGCGTGGTTGGGCCAGCTCGGCAGGCCCAGCCAGATCTTGCCTGTGCCGGCCTGGCGGATCAGATCGGCGGCGAGCCGCAGCGCGCCGGAGCCGCCGGGAGTCTGGACACCAGCGGCATGGACTGAAGAGGCCGTGCCGCCGACCATCGTCCACAGCAGGTCCAGGAAGCCCTGATCGCCTTCCGGGGCGACATAGGCCTTGCTGTCCTGGGTTTCCCAGATCCTGCGTTCGGCGGCCTTCACCGCGCGAAAGATCGGCGAATGGCCGGCCTCGTCGCGATAGACGCCGACGCCGAGATCGACCTTGTCGGCGCGCGGGTCGGCTTTGAAGATGCCGATCAAGGCGAGCAGGGGATCATCGGGCTGGCGGCTCAGGCGTTCGAACATCGTGGAGCATTCCTATTGCGTCGCGGGCGGCAGGCGGTGGTCGCTCGGCGGCCGTGCGGACACTAGCTTGGTTGCAGCGCGAAATCAGCGGGAATTTCCGCGCTGCATGGCTGCCTGCAGCGAATGCGGAAAGGGGCAGCTGGCTGCATCAGCCGCTCCTTGCTCTTGCGAGCGGAGCCGGCTGGCGATGGCCGGCGCGCCTCTGCCTCAGTCGCGACTTGGCGCGCGACCGGGCTGAGGGTCCGCATTGGCGATCTTGCGCGCTTTCTTGGTGGCAAGCCGAGAGCGCACCCTGCCGTCGACCTCACGTCCAGTGGCGCGCTTCCACCGGCGGAGCTCGTCGACCGTCAGAATGGTCTTGACGACCTGATGTCCCTCCAAGCTTGCGAGGCTGTCGACGACAGCCTCGGCGTCGGCCAGCCATTCGTCATAGGTGTCGTGCAGATCCGGGCAGATCTGTTTCACCTCGTCCCATTCCTCACGCTTGAACCAGGCGACGCCCAACACCATGACGTGCTCGATGCTTGCAGCGTCCTCGAGCTCCCGGTCCGGTCTCAACGGGTCGCTCATATGCCGCCCTGCCGATCGAGCTGCTTGAGCCAGTTGCCGATATCGCGGGCCGCGACATTGGCCTGGTCGAGCAGCTTGCCCATGGTGAAGAAGCCGTGGAATTGACCTGGATGCGTCCGATGCGTCACCGACACGCCGGCCTCGCGCAGGCGCCGGGCGTAGTCATCGCCTTCGTCGCGCAGCGGGTCGGCACCGGCCGTCAGCACATAGGCGGGCGGCAGGCCAGCTAGCGTCGCGGCCTTCGCCGGCGAGGCGCGCCAATCGTGGATGTCGGCTGTGCTGTTGAGGTAGTGGTCGCGAAACCAGCGGATCACCGAATGAGTCAGCAGCACGCTGGTCTCGGGCTCGCTGTGCGAGGGATGGCTCATGGCGAAGTCGGTGGCGGGATAGATCAGCACCTGGCCCGACAGCTTCGGCCCTTTGCCGTCGCGCGCCGACAACGCAACAACTGCTGCGAGATTGCCGCCAGCGGAGTCGCCGCCGACGCTGAGCCTGAGAGCATCGATCCCGAGCGAGGCGGCGTTGTCGGCGACCCATTGCGTCGCTGCGACGGCGTCGTCGACCGCGGCGGGAAACTTGTGCTCGGGCGCGAGGCGGTAGTCGACCGAGACGACGATCAGCTCGCCTTCATGCGCCAGCGTCCGGCAGACCACATCATGCGAATCGAGATTGCCGATCACCCAGCCGCCGCCGTGGAGGAACACCAGCCCTGGCGCGAGGCCATTGGTCTGGCGCACCGTCTTCGGGCGGTACAGCCGGGCAGAGATCGCGCCGTGCGGACCGGGGATGGCGAGATCCCCGACCTCGGCGAGCTCCGGCGGCTCGGGATTGCTCACGATCCGCGCGGCCAGATAGTAGTCGCGCGCCTCCTGCGGCGTCAGCGTCTCATAAGCGGGGCGGCCGGCCTCCTGGAACGCTTTGTAGACGGCTGCGGCATCGGCATCGAGTTGAACGGGCATTGACGAGCGACCTGTGCGTTGAGCGGGTTGATGTGAAAGCTTGTTCAGGCGGCGGTGCGGCCGCCGTCGACGGTGTAGGCCGCGCCGGAGACGTAGCTCGCATCGTCGGAGGCGAGGAAGGCGACGATCGCCGCGACCTCCGCGCCCTGGCCGAGCCGGCGCGCAGGCACGCGATCGACGACCTTCTCGATCGGCACGGGCGCGCCGCTGCGGCCTTCGATGATCGCGCTCAGCATGCGGCTGTCGATCAGTCCGGGACAGATGCAGTTCACGCGCACATGGGTGCCGGTGCATTCCCACGAGGCGCTCTTGGTCAGCCCGATCACGGCGTGCTTGCTGGCGCTGTAGACGGCGATTTGCGGCGAGCCGATCAGGCCGGCGATCGAGGCGGTGTTGATGATCGAGCCGCGGTTCTGCTTGAGCATCACCGGCAGCACGTGCTTGAGGCCGAGGAAGACGCCGATGACGTTGACGTCGAGCACGCGGCGGAAGGCATCGAGCGGGTAGTTCGTGATCGACTTGATCTCGCCTTCGACGCCCGCATTGTTAAAGAACACATCGATTGTTCCGAAGCGGTCGCAGGCGCGGCGGACATAGGACGCGACCTGTTCCTCGTCGGTGACATCGGCGGTGATCGCCAGCGGCTCGGCGCCGGCGGGAAGGGCGCTGACGGCCTCGTTGAGGTCCTGCTCGCGCCGGTCGACGGCGACAATACGGGCGCCGCGGGCCGCCAGCAACTGCATGGTCGCAGCGCCGATGACGCCTGCCGCGCCGGTCACGACGGCAACCCGGCCGTCGAGCCTGATCGAATCAGCCATGTGTTCCTCCCGTGCGCCACGGCGCGTGGCCGCGGCCTTGTCGCGTGTTGGTTTCACGCTATCTTCTGATCATGCGACTATCTCATTGGATGAACCGGATGGCCACCTCGCGGTGCGCTGGTAAGTCGCCCTTTCCCCGCCGTATTCGGCATGTTAACGGGAGGGCTGATCGAGAGCGGCGGATGGGTCATGACGCGATTTGATTGTCCCGAACCCCGATTCGCCTGATAAAGCCGCGCGAGATGCACCGAACAATCGTCCTGACCGGTATCGCGGCATTGCTGGCCGCCACATCCCTCGCGCTGGCCGTGCCCGCACGCGCCCAGATCGGGACCATTTTCTCAGATCCCGTGCCGCGTCCGCCGGGCAACATTCCACGTCGCGGAGAGCCGATGCCGCCGCCGCCCGATGAGGAGGAGGAGATTCCGGAGCTGCCGCAGGGCCGCGTGCTGCCGGCGCCGACCCGTCCGCCGCCGGGGCAGGGTGCTGCCTTGCCCGGCCCGGTGCAGTCGCAGCCGCTGGCGCCGCCGCCGGGAACGACGGTCCTGCCGCAGAACAATCCGCCCGTCGCGGTCGCACCGCCTGGCCAGCCCGGTGCCGCACCGGCGCAGCCCGGCCAGCGGCCGGCGCCGCCGCGCGGCGCGCCCCAGAATGCCACGATCCCGCCGAACGGCGCGGTGCCGCAGACTCCGGCGACCATTCAGCCCGGCGACGAGGTGGTGACCGAGCCGCCTGCGCAGAAGATCGTGAACAAGAAGGCGAGCTTCTCCGGCCTCGACAAGATTACCGGCCGGATCATCAATTTCGACGAGGAGATCGGCGAGACTGTGCAGTTCGGCGCGCTCCGGGTGAAGACTGACGCCTGCTACACCCGGCCGGCCACCGAGGCCGCCAACACCGACGCCTTCGTGCAGGTCGACGAGATCACCTTGCAGGGCGAGGTGAAGCGGATCTTCTCGGGGTGGATGTTCGCCGCGAGCCCCGGCCTGCACGGCGTCGAGCACCCGATCTACGATATCTGGCTGGTCGACTGCAAAGAGCCGCAGAACACGGTGGCCAGTGCCGCGCCCGACCAGAAGCCCGCACCGCAGCCGCAGCCTGCGCAGAAGCGGCCGGCACAGCAGAAGCAGGCGGCGCCGCGTCCGCCCGGTCCGCCGCCGCAATATCAGACCCAGCAGGTGCCGCCGCCACCACCTCCGCCCCCGCAGGCCGGCGGGCCGTTCGGCGGCGTGTTCCGGTAGAGACGTTCAGCCGCGCTCGGCGATGATGCCGAGCGCTTCGGCGCCGCTGATCGGCCGGTCGATTGGAAGCCGGACGAAGTTCGCCGCCGGTCCAGTGATCGCCTTTTCGAGCAGCAGGGTATAGCGCCGGCGCGGAATCTCGACCGCGCCGAAGGTCTTGAGATGCTCGGTCACATATTGGGTGTCGAGCAGCTCGAAGCCGCCGGCGATCAGCCGGGCCACAAGATGTACGAGCGCGACCTTCGAGGCATCGCGGACGCGGTGGAACATGCTCTCGCCGAAGAACGCGCGCCCCAGGCTGACGCCATAGAGCCCGCCGACCAGCTCGCCCTCCTGCCAGCACTCGACGCTGTGGCAATGGCCCATCGCGTAGAGGCCATTATAGAGCTCGCGGATGCGCCGGTTGATCCAGGTGTCCTCGCGACCCGGCTGCGGCTCGGCGCAGCCATCCATGACGGCTTTGAAGGCCTGGTTGACGGTCACGGTGAAGGCGTCGGAGCGCACCGTGCGGGCGAGCCGCGAGGCCACGCGAAAGCCGTCGAGCGGAATGACGCCACGCAGCTCCGGCTCGACCCAGAACAGCGAGGGGTCATCGGCGCTTTCGGCCATCGGGAAGATGCCGCAGGCATAGGCGCGCAGCAGAACCTCGGGCGTGATCTCGGACGCGGAGTCGCGCGAATTCATGCGGGCAGTCTAGCAGGACATCGATCGGCACGCGATGGGTCGTTGGGACGAAGCCGCTCAGCCCACCGCGGCAGTCGCGGGCTTCGCAACAACCTTGTTGAGGCGGAAGCGAACCACGATCTTGGTGCCGTCATGGCTCGGATCCGGCTCCACCGTCGCATCGAGCTTGGTCGCCATCGCGCTGACGATGCGCTGGCCCATGCCGGTGGAGCGGGGATCGCTGGTGGCGTTGAGGCCGACGCCATTGTCGGCGATCGACAGCACGATGTCTCCGCTCTCGAGCTTCAGCTCGACATGGATCGGGCCGGGGCCGTCGGGATAGGCGTATTTGACGGCGTTCATGACCAGCTCGTTGACGACGATGCCGATCGCGACCGCCCGATCCGGATCGATCTCGACCGGCTCCGCCTTCAAGGTCAGGCGCGACATCCGGTTGCCCTCGGCGGAGCGGCGGAGATCGTCGAGCAGCGAGTCCAGGTACTGGTTGAGCATCACGCTCTTGAGGTCCTGCGACGTATAGAGCCGGCGGTGCACCTGGGCCACCGCGGCGACGCGGCCCATCGCGTTGGTGAGCGCCGCCTTGACGTCGTCCTGCGTGCTTGAATTGGCCTGCAGGTGCAGCAGCGAGGCAATGATCTGCAAGGAGTTTCCGACGCGATGATTGACCTCGCGGAGCAGCACCTCGCGCTCGGCCGCCAGTGCCGCGAAGCGATCGCGCGAGGCGCGCACCTCGGCCTCCGCCTCGTCCCGGGCCTTTTGCAGCCGCGCCTGGCGCAGCGCGCCCTCGGCGGCGACTTGCAGCAGCGGGATGAACTCGCCCTGCACGTCCTTGACCAGATAGTCGGCGGCACCGGCCTTGAGGGCGGTCACGGCAATCTTGGAGTCCTGCGAGGCCGTGACGAACACGACCGGCGGCGGATCCGGCAGCGCCATGATGCGCTCCAGCGTCTCCAGCCCGTCGAGCCCCGGCATGTGCTGGTCGAGCGCAACCACGTCGACGCCGCCGCGCTGCAGCCGTTCGAGGCCCGCGCTCCCATCAGGCGCATGCTCCACGGCCAAGCCGAGCCGCTTCAGCCCGCGCTCGACCAGCCGCGCCAGCGCTGCGTCGTCCTCGATATAGAGCAGCGTGGGGGCGGGGGCGCTCATGCGGCGGGCGGAACCTGGATGACGGAGAAGAATAGTCCGAGCTGGCGAATGGCGTTGGCGAAGCTATCGTAGTTGACCGGCTTGGTAATGTAGACGTTGCAGCCGAGCTCGTAGCAGCGCTTGATCTCCTGGGAGTCGTCCGTGGTGGTCAGAATCACCACCGGCGCGCTCTTCAGATAGCTGTTTTGCTTGACCATCTTCAGAATGTCGATGCCGGTCATGTCCGGCAGGTTCAGGTCGAGCAGGATGAGCAAAGCGTGGCCCTTGTGATCGAGGCCGCTGCCGTCAGCTCCCAGCAGATATTTCACCGCGTCTGTACCGTTGGTGAACGGCTTGATCTCGTTGTTGACGCCGGAACGGCGGATGTTCCGCTCGATCAGCCGGGCGTGGCCCTCGTCGTCCTCGATCATGATGATGGTCACGGGCTTGGTCATCGGTCTGAGTTCCGGTTTGAGACGTTCCAGTTGATCGGGAGCGTGATGGTGAACGTGCTACCCTGGTCGAGCTCCGACGCGACCGACATGGTTCCCCCGAGCCGGCGCACCAGCGCGCGCACATGCGCCAATCCGATCCCCTGACCCGGACGGTCCTGGGTCCCGGCGCGGCGGAACAGATCAAAGATACGCTGGTGATCCCGGGGATCAATCCCCCGGCCGTTGTCTGCGACCTCGAAGATGGCGAAGCCGAGCTTGGTGCGGGCGCGGATGGCGATGTCGCCGGGCACCCCGGGCTTCATGTATTTGATCGCGTTGTCGATCAGGTTGGAGAAAATCTGCTCCAGGGCCAGGCGGTCGCTGACGATCGTCGGCAGCGGCTCGACGCGGATCGTCGTCTGCGCCTCTTCCGCCTGATGCGCCAGCGTCGAGACGATCTGCTCGATCAGCTCGCGCGTGTCGATGCGGACCGGGACGAACTCGCGGCGGCCTTCGCGGGTGAGATTGAGGATCGCGCTGATCAGCCGGTCCATCTTGGCGATCGACGACTTGATGAAGCCGAGCGCCTCCGAGAAATCCTCCGACAGCTGCTTGTCGGTGCCTTCGAGCTCGGGCTCGGTGCCCTCGGCAGGCGGCGGTGAGGCCGAGACGGCGCGGGCCAGGGTCGCGATGCGCCGGAAGATGTCGTTGCGCAGCTCCTCTAGCTCGCTGGTGAAGCCCATGATGTTGACGAGCGGCGAGCGCAGATCGTGGCTCACGATATAGGCGAAGCGCTGGATCTCCTCATTGGCCTCGCGCAGATCGGCGGTGCGCTCGTCGACCGTGGCCTCGAGGTTGAGGTTGCTCTCACGCAGCTTGGCCTCGGCCTCGTCGCGCGCCTGCGTCGAGCGGCGGACCAGGAGCACCGAGATGATGGCGAGCAGAACCACCAGCGCAGAGCCGGTGACGGTGACGATCGTGGCCAGTTGCTGACTACGGTCAGCATTGGTGGTGCGCAGCGCGAGCAGACGCTCCTCCTCCATGCGCATCGCTTCCGCCGTGGTCCGCATCGTCGTGCTGCTGTCGGTCGAGGCGGCGTCGCGCACCAGCGCCACGGCGGCGGGAAGATCGCCGGAGGCGACGAGGGCCTTCTCGCGATCGAACTGCGAGAGACGCATCTCGATGACGCCGCGCAGCTTGGCGAGGTTGTCGACCTGCACCTGGTTATCCGCGACCAGCGTTGCGAGCTTGTCGAGCAGCGGCCGGATCGCGCCGACGGCGGCTTCATGATCCCGCAGGAAGTCAGGGCTCTGCGTCAGCAGATAGGCGCGCGCGCCGCTCTCGGCGCGACGCACCTCCAGCAGCACGGCGTTGATCTGGTTCTCGGCCTCGACGGTGTGCACCACCCAGGCGCTGTCGCTGCGCGCCTTGTTGACCAGCAGAACCGACGCCGTGCTGACGGCGACCAGCACCAGAAATCCCGCTGACAACAGCAGGACCTGCCCCAGTGTGCGCCTTCGTCTCACCTCAGGCGCCACTACACACTCGCACGTCGTTGGTAATTACTGCCCCCTGGCGGAACTGATCCGACCGAGCAAAACGCGGCTGCGGCCGGATGGTTCCGCCTCGAACGAGGGTTTTCTCAACGGACCGCTCAGTCCGCCTTCTGGCCGGCGAGATACTGCTCGAGCCAATGGATGTGATAGTCGCCGTCGATGATCGCGGGCTCGCGGACCAGGGCGCGGAACAGCGGCAGCGTGGTCTCGATCCCGTCGACCACCATCTCGTCCAGCGCCCGGCGCAGCCGCATCAGGCACTCGACCCGGCTCTTGCCGTGCACGATCAGCTTGCCGACCAGCGAGTCGTAATAAGGCGGGATGACGTAGCCCTGGTAAACAGCGGAATCGATGCGGACGCCGAGGCCGCCGGGCGGATGGTACTGCTGGATCTTGCCGGGGGAAGGCCGGAAGCTGACCGGGTTCTCGGCGTTGACGCGGCACTCGATCGAGTGGCCGTTGATCACGACCTGGTCCTGGGTCATCGGCAGGTCGCCGCCGGCGGCGATCCGGATCTGCTCCAGCACGAGGTCGATGCCGGTGATCATCTCGGTGACGGGATGCTCGACCTGGATGCGGGTGTTCATTTCGATGAAATAGAACTCGCCGTCCTCGTAGAGGAACTCGATGGTGCCGACGCCGATATATTTCAGCTCCTGCATCGCCTTGGCGACGGTGTTGCCGATCTTCGCACGCGCGGCTGCGTCGAGCACCGGCGAGGGGCCTTCCTCCCAGACCTTCTGGTGACGCCGCTGCAGCGAGCAGTCGCGCTCGCCGAGATGGATGGCGCCGCCGCGGCCGTCGCCGAGCACCTGGATCTCGATGTGGCGCGGCTTCTGGAGATATTTCTCGAGATAGACCGAGGCATCGCCGAACGCCGACTTGGCCTCGTTGGCCGCGGTGGTCAGCGCCAACTGCAGGTCGGCCTCGGTGTGCGCGACCTTCATGCCGCGACCGCCGCCGCCGGCGGCGGCCTTGACCAGCACCGGGAAGCCGATCGCTTTCGCAATCGCCATCGCGTCCTGGTCGGGCGTGACCGCGCCGTCGGAGCCCGGCACCACGGGAATGCCGAGCCGCTTGGCCGTCTTCTTGGCTTCGATCTTATCGCCCATCAGGCGGATGTGCTCGGCCTTCGGCCCGATGAAATGCAGATTGTGGTCGGCGAGGATCTCGGCGAAGCGCGCGTTCTCGGACAGGAAGCCGTAGCCCGGATGCACGGCGTCGGCGCCGGTGATCTCGCAGGCGGCGAGCAGCGCGGGAATGTTGAGATAGCTGTCCTTCGACGGCGGCGGTCCGATGCACACGCTCTCGTCGGCGAGGCGGACATGCATGGCATCGGCGTCGGCGGTCGAATGCACCGCGACGGTGGAGATGCCGAGCTCCTTGCAGGCCCGGAGGATGCGGAGGGCGATTTCGCCGCGGTTGGCGATGAGGATCTTGTCGAACATGGGGCCTCGGGGGGCGAGTAGCGAATAGGGATTAGCGAACAGGGAACGGACAGCTATTCGCTATTCGCCATTCGCATTTATTCAATGATCACCAGCGGCTCGCCGAACTCGACCGGCTGGCCGTCCTCGACCAGGATCTGCGTCACCGTGCCCGCGCGCGGCGACGGGATCTGGTTCATCGTCTTCATCGCCTCGATGATCATCAGGGTCTGGCCGACCGAGACCTTGGAGCCGACCTCGACGAACGGCTTGGCGCCGGGCTCCGGCGCCCAATAGGCGGTGCCGACCATCGGCGACGGCACGACGCCGGGGTGCTTGGACAGATCGGCGCCGGCGGCGGCCGCCGCTGCAGCGGCGACCACGGGGACCGCGGACGCTGCCGCAGGAACCGCCGACGGCACCGCGGCGGCAATCGTGACGTTGCGGGCGACGCGGATGCGCAGGCCGGCCCGCTCCAGCTCGATCTCGGTCAGGCTGGTTTCATCCAGCAGCGCGGCCAATTCGCGAATGAGCTGGCTGTCTTCAGACTTGGCCGTGGTCTTGTCGTCGGGCTGAGGCGCCATGATCGTGATCCAGAAACGTTGAGTGAGGGGACGTCAGGCTTGCGCCGAGAGGTCGGTCTGCGGGGCGGCCTTCGCTCCAAGCTTGGCAGCAAGGCCGGTGATGGCGAGTCGGTAGCCGTCGACACCAAAGCCGGAAATTGACGCAAACGCGGCTCTGGCGGTGAAAGTGTGGTGCCGAAAGCTGTCGCGGGTACGAGTGTTGCCGTTGCGCACCTCCACCGTGGGGATCCTGCTTTCCAGCAGAGCATCCTGCACGGCAACTGAGGTACGGCAGTACGTGCCGGCATTCAGCACGATGCCGGCGACGGCTCTGGCGCGGGCCTCATGGATCGACTGCACCAGCCCGTCTTCATCGGACTGCCGGCATTCACTGGTCAGCCCGAACCGGGCCGCCATCTCCGCGCACAGACGCTCGACATCGGCCAGCGTGGCTTGGCCAGCGGTCTGCGGCTCGCAGGTGCCCAGGAGATCGAAGCTGGGTCCATTGAGCACATAGATCGTCGTGTTTGCGTCTTCGGCCATTCCCATTCCGGCGGTGTGGCGGCGGTGGGCGGCGTTATAGGTAACAAAGCTGCCCAGGGGAAGCCTTTCGGCGCCGCGGATGGGGATAGCGCGGCTTGCCCGTCACACGAAAAAACCCGTACAAGCCCTGGAAATGGCTCGTTAACCACTGTCGACGGCCTGCTGCACGCGCTGCGTGTGCTGCGGCAGCAGAAAGGGGCAGGCATTGCTGCCCGCCCCTTGTCCCGTCACCTGCCTGGTCGGGGATCAGGTGTCGAGAACGGCGACGATCTCGTAGGTCCGAGGATCGATCACCACGATCTGCTCACGAACCAGGATGAAGTCATATCCGCGCCATTCCGGATAAACCGTCACGACCTCGGCCGGAAGCGGGTGGAAGTGGACCTCGCGCGGCACCCGGGTGCCGACCGAGATGTTGAAGTTGACGTTGGTCACCGGCTCGACGCGCTGGCTGCGGATCACGCTGGTGATCTTGGTGCGCTGCTCGGTGGTCAGCTTGGCGCTGGCGCCAGCCTGTCCGGTGGTCGTCTGCGAGCGATCGCCGCCGGTCTTGGTTTCGGCGTTGGTGCTGGTGCCGGTCTTGCTGTCGCGGTTCTCCGCAGCGCTATTGCCGGTCTTGCTGTCGCGGCCCTCGGCCTTCATGTTCTTGGCGCCGCCCTTGTCGGTCTCGGAGCTCGCGCCCTTGGTGGCCGGCCCCTTCATGTTGTCCTCGGCGTGCTGCCCCTTGGTCGCACCGGACTTCTGCTCCGACTGGCTCGAGCGCATCTCGGACGAGCCGCCGGCCGAAGGCGAGGCGCTGTCGCGATTCATGGCACCGCCCGTTGCGCTGCCGCCGCCGGACGCGCCGCCCGTCGCACCACCGCTTGCGCCGCCTTGCATCGCGGCACCGCCGGATTGACCACCCGCGCCGCCCGCACCACCGGCGCCCTGCGCATGAGCAAAACTTGCACCCGCCAAAAGCGCGATTGCAGCAACTGATACCATCAAGCGATGAGTCATCCTCGATCCTCCTCTGTCATTGGCACTGCCCGCGCCGACAACCGCAGGAGGTTGGAGTCGTTCCGTACGGCTCCAATCGTTCCGAAAAAATATCGCAGATCGCAACTTTATGAACGGATGCTCAGGGTCATGAATGCAGCATGACAATCAGCAGGCTCAACGGATGAGACGATGTTGTTCCGCCGACTACACGGTCGCCGTGTGACGCTCGCGTGCGTAGCGGACCAATGCCAGGAAGCGATAGAGGCCGTGCACGAACTTGCCGTAGGGCATGGTGAGGAAGAGCGCGAACACCGCGCCGAGATGCAGCGCCAGCAACGAGCCCATCGCGCTGGTCTCGCGCAAGATCAGTAAGCTGAGGCCGGTGATGCCGGTCAGCACAAGCATGGCCAGGAACGCTATGTCCATGCCGCGGCCGCCGTCATCGATCATCGCCGGGTCGCGCCTGCGTTTCGCAGCGTAGAGCCCGAGCGGTCCGATCACGATGCCGAGGCCGCCGAGCGTGCCGAGCACCACCGGCAGGTCCCACAGCGGGTAGGGAGCCTCGCGATGCAGCAGATAATGATACAGCGTCGCGACGCTGGTGGAGGCGAAGCAGAGCAGGAAGCCGTAGAACGTGAGGTGATGGTAGAAGCGTCTGTTGTCATCAGGCTTCTCATCCTCGTTGTAGCAGCCGACGCCGCCGCCATCGAGATAGCGCAGGCTGCCGGCGTCGCGCACGGCGCGCAGGAACGGGCGCGGCTGGGTGAGCGTCCCCTGCGGCTCGCCGATATCGGTCCAGAAGGCGCGCGCGCCCTTGATGAAAGCAATCATCGCCCAGAGGAATGCCGCGCCGAACACCAGCGCCATCGTGTTGTGCGGCATCAGCGCATAGAACGATCCAGGGCCATGCCGGCTTTGCAGCAACGCAGTGCGATCGTTGAAGGCGACGAAGCCGAGGATGAAGAGGGCGATGCTCAGCACGGCGGTGAGCGCAATCGCCAGCCCGTTGCGCTTGAACATCGGCGCGAGCGCGCGCGGCCAGGCGTAGTCCGCGTAGCTCTCGCGCCGGACACGCGCGAGCACCGCGGGCACGCGGACGTCGAACTCGTGTGGCGGCGAGAACTGACAGTCGACATAGCAGGCGCCGCAGGAATGGCAGAGATTAGCGAGATAGTTGAGATCGCCTGAAGTGAACGCGCGGCGCATCTCCATGGCTGGAAACACGGCGCAGAGGCCCTCGCAATAGCGGCAGGAATTGCAGATCGTCATCAGCCGATCCGCTTCGGTCAACGCCTCACTGCGCTGCATGTCGTGCTGCTGCATGTCGTGCTGCTCCCTGGCCCGCGATGCGTCCGAACACGCTGCCGATGGTCATGCCGATGCCGGCGGCATAGCCGCGTCCGAGCACGTTGCCGGCCATGATCTCGCCGGCGGCGTACATGTTGTCGGCGCATCCGCCTTGCTTCATCATCATTTTGGCCTCGTGATCCACGCGGACGCCGAGATAGGTGAAGGTGATGCCTGGCCTGACGGGGTAGGCGTAGTACGGACCGGTCTCGATGCGGCGCGCCCAATGCGATTTCGGCGGCGTCAGGTTCTCGGTGTGGCAATCGTCGAGAATGTCGGGATTGAAGCTGCCGTCGCGTACCGCGGCGTTGAACTCCGCAATGGTGGCCGACAGCTTATCGGGATCGAGCTCGAGCTTGCCGGCGAGCTCGGCGATGCTGTCGGCCTGGATCGCAGGGTAGAGCGACGGCATGAACAGAGTAGCTGATTTCGCATCGAAGATGATGTAGGCGATCTGGTCGGGCTGCGCGGCCACGAGACGGCCCCAGATGGCGTAACGTTTTGGCCAGACGTCCTCGCCCTCGTCGTAGAAGCGCTCCGCGCGGTTGTTGACGACGATGCCGAACACGACGCAGTCGAGCCGCGTGATGATGCCGCCGTCATATTTCGGCGCGCGCGCATCGATCGCCACCGCATGACATTGCGTCGGATCGCCGATGCTGTCGACGCCGGCGCCGAGCAGCATGTCCAGCACCGTGCCGCGATTGTTCGGCGTGCCGCGGATCAGGAAGTTGCGCGCGATCTCGCCCCAGCCCTCCACCAGCTTATCGATGTTGGATTCGAAGCCGCCGGCCGCCGCGACCAGCGCCTTGCCGCGGATGCGGACCCTGCCGTTAGGCTGCTGCACAATGGCAGCCCGGAAACGGTCGTCCTCGATGTCGAGCGCCACCACCTCGGCCTCGTAGAGCACGTCGACGCCGAGACGCTCGGCGGTCAGATAGAGCGCGTTGAGCATCGCGCGACCGCCGCCGAGGAAGAACGAGTTGGTGCGTCCGAGGCTCAGCGTGCCGCCGAGCGAGGGCTGGAAGCGGACGCCCTGTTCGACGATCCAGTCGAGCATCTCCTTGGACTGCCGGATCATCATCCGCGCCAGCTGCTCGTTGGTCTGGCCCTCGGTGACGCGCAGCAGGTCGTCCCAGAACTCGTCCTCGGTGTAGGGGCCGCTCAAGGTCGCCGTTGCCGCGTCGTGGGTGCAGCGCATGTTGCGGGTATGGCGCGTGTTGCCGCCGCGATAGAATTTTGTGGCCGCCTCGAGAACGATGACCGACGCGCCAGCGCGCCGCGCCGAGATGGCGGCACATAGCGCCGCGTTGCCGCCGCCGACCACCACGACGTCGTAGGTTTGGGGATGGTGGGCGAAGTCGCCGTCGGCCGTCATGACGCGATCCCTCCGGGCGCGGGCAAATCGGTTCGAGGCCCCGACAGATCGGGGGCCGAATTTGAAATCCGTATACTATTGTATACAAAAATATGCAAGGGGGCTTTGCGGCCGTACAAGGCTATGCGACAGTGACGCCGATGACCTCCGACGCTCCCAAGCTGACGATCGATCGCGACAACGTCTCTCTCGGCGAGGCGGTGTTCCGCGCGCTGTGCCAAGCGCTGGAAAACGGCGTCTATCGCTCCGGCGACCGGCTGCGCGAGGACGAGGTCGCGCAGAAGCTCGAGGTCAGCCGGACGCCGGTGCGTGAGGCGTTCGGCAAGCTCGTCGCCAAGGGCTGGGTGCAGCCGGCGGGCGGCCGTGGGCTGATCGTGCGCAGCCTGGACCAGAACGAGATCCTCGAGCTCTACGCGATGCGGGAGATTCTCGAGGGCGCGGCGGCGCGGCTGGCGGCGCAATATGCGGTGCCGGCCGAGATCGCCGCCCTTCGCGACATCCATGCGCGCTTTGCCAGTGGCGAGGGTGGCGCGGCCGGTCTCGCTCGGCTGAACCGGCTGATGCACGGCGCGATCCAGCGGGCCGCGCGCAATCGCTATCTCGATGCCGCGCTGGCCGACATGCATGTCGCGACGGCGCTGCTGGGCACAACGACCTTCGCGGCCGAGGGACGTCCGGCCATCGCAGCGACTGAACATGCTGAGCTGATCGAGGCGATTGCCGCCGGCGATGCCGACCGGGCCGAGGCGGTCGCGCGCGGCCATATTCGCGAGGCGCTGCGCACCCGGCTCGGCATGAGCGCGAGATAGCCCTGGGTCGGAGCGGGGACCTTCGTTGCTCTCGATGCTGAACATGCGCGGCTCAAACATGGGGTCGGCTCGCTCCTCGCGCCGGGACACGCCACCGCTGCCTCGCGGCGCAGTTGCGTCCGAGCTTGCCGTTCTTGATATGCCCTCTCCTTGAAGAGGGCACGGGGAATGCCGGGAGCTGGCCGCCCCCATGGCCCGCCTGCGGAAAAAAATGCAGGCGGCAGGTACCACAGGTTCAGCCGAGACATCCCGGCATTCCCCGCGCGATGGCTTTAACGGCTGCTTCGCGTTCTCCCCGGTGCTCCGGGCTTGTTGGCCACCGTCGGCCGCAGGGCTCGTCCAGCCCTTCGACCTTGACACCAGCGTCGGGGTGTCAGGACCACGCGACTTGACCGTGCGCATCGATGCCGTTCGTCCGCGCGGCCAAGCCACGCTGCAGCACCAACACACCCACCACATCCCGCCTCAACGTCCGTGACGACCGCGAAGCGCCCCTCTGATCGAGACGGGACGGGGATAGGAAATCACGAATTCTGAGAAGGCGAAAGAGGAATGTTTTTCGCGACAGGACTGGACAGGGGTCATCGGCTTGAACGCGCGGGCGAAATCAGTTTCGGGGCGCACGTTGTTTGATGCCCGAACAATGCGACCGAAGCCATCCGTTCGGACAAGGCGTGCCCGACGGGCGACTCGGCACTCCGCCAGCTCCAGCAAATCGACGGAGCTTTGAGCAGGTCCTACGAGGTCACGAGCTTATTGCAGAAGGTTGAATTCAATCGGCAGGCGACTGATGCTGTCGCACTTCGAAGACGAAGTGGCCCAATGTGCGGGGCGCAATTCAAGGTAGAATAGACTGAGTAAGTGGTGCAGATCTTCTCGGACGCAGTGGGCTTTGATGTCTGAGAAGCTCGGGAGCTTCTCAGACAAGGTGAGGAGGAGCAGGCTGTTGCCTATTTCGAACAGTTCATCGCCAAGGGCTCGATCCTGGCCATGATCGAAATGGCGGAGTTTTTGCAAGACAAGGGAGACAACTCCTCTAGTTTGCGCTGGATGGAAGAGGCCGAGCGGGCAATCGCACCCGAGGACTTCGATTCGCTTCTCTATCTTTCGGGAGCTTTTCGGCGCGGACTCGGGGCCGGGACTGCCAAGGAGCGTTACTTCGACCTGAAGGAGCGCGTGGCGGAAGCAGGTCATCTGGCGGCCAGTCGCGAAATGATCGTCAACTACGCTCATGGCCTGAATGGTGCTGCAGGACCAAGACCGTGCCATTTATTTGTTGAGGAAAGCTGCTGCGTTCAACGACGAAAAGGCGAAGCAGATTCTTCGGGACGAAGGGCTTTGATCGCGTATGGGCGCAACGTGCAATTGCGGTGACTGTCACCGTACCCCCGTTGACCTCGGTCACGAATGGCCCATGTCAGACCTTTCCGGTCGGCGACAGCGATGTCCGGTCTGAGGGTTCAACCGGAAGCTTGCCGTCGGACGGCCGCAGTCAGCTTTTGACCCGAAGCGGACCTGCTCAACTTTCTTAACAAAATGTGGTGCGCAGCACTGATCTGTTTCTAGTCCTGGAGTACTATTTTAAATTTGAAGGTGGCATATTTTGAGTTGAACGATTGGACCACCTAATCAACTCCGCTATCGGGAGCGCAATCGTCAGAGTTAGTACGGGCAGACCAATCGTCAACACTAGGAAAACCGCAGGGTTGGCAGTGCCGAATAGCCACATACACCCCAGGATCGACCAAAGCAGGGCTAAAACGACCAAGCGCGCCTTATTTCTTGTACTCATTTCGGTCCCCTCATGCCGCCCCAGTCGCAACTGTATCTATCTATGGCAGATCGACCGTAGCGCATCATTGGAAGAACGACCGCACTAAAAAGAACTTTGGCCGTTTGATCCAGAATGCCGACACGTTGGTTCACTTTTGGTTATGGCCCATCTCGGGCCTTCCAGTCGTTGCTGGCGACGTCCGCTCTCAGGGGGCAACCGGAAGTAAGCGTCGCATGGCCGAGAGGCCGCTTTTGACCCGGAGCGGACAGATGCCGCGTCAAGTTCCCCAATTGATTGTCGCGATCCGACTTTTGTCCTACGTTCACGCATGCCCTACGCTCGAAAGATCATTCTGCACACACCTCTCGTTGATCCTGCGAAACTCGACTCCTTTGTCGAGGCCTGCCTCGCCGATGGCGTCGTGTTGGTGGCGGTTGTGGGGCCGGAGGCGAGCTTGGTGGACGATTTAATCGACGAGATTGTCGTCGGGGATGGCTCGGATCCTGGTCGGATCAGAAAGCTTACGACCACATTGCATCCTGACGAACCGCTCGCGGAAGTGCTGGACTTTGTTGCCAGCTGGCCCGCGAAGCCGGACGATCGAATCGAGCAGGTCCGGTTCTAGGAACTAAACCTAGCGCGCCGCTGCCGGCCCACGTCAGCTTATGGCCCATTCCGGACTTATCCGCCGGTTCGCGCGAGGTCTGCTTTTGGGGCTCAACCGGAAGCAGGTGTCCGCCACGGGAATTACGGCGGCAGTGCACTCAACTTTTTCCGCTGGAGCGCTCTGGCGGCGGCTCGGCTATTGAGTGTGCACTGTCACCGTAACGCTGGAGGCTCGTGGTGAGGAGCGCCTCTTGAACCAAGAGTTCTCGATGTTGCGACATCATCCGCATCGCCTGCGCCGAAGCAATTTAGTCCTTATCGAATAAACGACGTATATCCGCCATCGGCCGAAACAGTTTCATCGGATGGTCCGGCAGCGACAGAAGGCTTTCGCGCTCGTAGAAGCGACGGGCGTTGTCGTCCTTGGCATCGACGATAACAGCAAAAGAGGCGATCTCGCTGCGTGCCGAGCGATGGAGCGCGTCGGCCAGCAGGAGGCGGCCGTAGCCTTTGCCCTGCTGCCGTCGGTCGACGGCGAGACGACCGAGCAAAGTCGCGGGGACGTAGGGATAGCGCGGCAGCCTGCGGACCACAGGCTCGGGCAATTCGGCGAGCCGGACCGATGTGGCTGACAGCGTGTAGTAACCCGCGATCGTATCGTCGGACAGCACCAGCACGAACGGCGCAGCCATGTTTTTGCGCGCGTCCTGTCCGGCCTGGGTGCGAAAATATCGGTCCAGCGGTGCTACCCCGCTGTCGAAGTCCGAGCGATCGTGATGCGCCGCGAGCGCCTCGAACCGGACTGGCGCGCCGTCGTCGGCCACACCTCAGACGCCCGTCCGCTCACGATAGCGGCGCACGGTGTCGCGGAGACGGTCATTGACCGGTTGCGGCTTCAACAGCGCATCGACGAAAGCCTCGCTGTCGCGCACCGAGAGCGCGAGCTGATTGTGCTCCTCGATCGTCCGCCGCGCGGCATCCTGCACGCTGGCCAGCACGAAATCGGTGACGCTCCGCCCCTGCAAGGCGGCTGCGCGCTCGATCAGGCTTTTTTGGGCAGCGGTCACCCGCGTCTCTAGCCGCTCCGCCCGGACGCGGCCCTTGCCGGCACGAGATGGGGTTTTGGACATAGCGATGCCTCCACGGCAAGTGTACGGCCATTGGCCGGGGCGTGGCAAGGGGGCTAACGGAATCGGGGCCACGGTTGATACACCGGAGCTGAAAGCTCCAAAGGCGCTGTCTGTCCCCGTTGGGGCCGGCTTGTCCTGCTCGGCTGGTCCTGCACAAGCAAAAGGCCGGCTGATCCAGCCGGCCTTTCGTTCGATGTCCGTGATATCAGACCGTCGTCGGCGAGCGCGGCTCAGCAGCTCGCCTTGCCGCAGCGTGCGGTGCTGATCTTCTCGCGCAGGCCCTCGACGCCGACGGCGCCGATCACGACCTGCTTGCCGATCACGTAGCTCGGCGTGCCGTTCATGCCCATCTCCTCGGCGAGCTTGAAGTTCTCCTCGATCGTCGCCTTGGCCTCGGGGCTCGCCATGTCCTTCTCGACGCGTGCCATGTCGAGCCCGAGATCCTTCGCCACCGCGAGCGCGTGGGCCTTGTCGGCCTGGCCGCGGCCGCCGAGCAGCTTCTGGTGGAAGTCGAGATATTTCTGCGGCGCCTGCATGCGGACGGCGACGGCGACCTGCGCGGCTTCGACCGAGCCCTGGCTCAGCACCGGGAATTCCTTGAGAACGACCTTCAGCTTCGGGTCGCTCTTCATCAGCTCCATCATGTCGGTCATCGCGCGCTTGCAGTAGCCGCAATTGTAGTCGAAGAACTCGACGAAGGTGACGTCGCCATCCTTGTTGCCGAGCACGACGCCGCGCGGCGAGTTGAAGATGGTCTCGGCGTTCTTGGCGATGCCGGCCTCGTGCTTGGCCGCCTCGGCCGCGGTCTGCCGCTTCTGCAGCTCGGCCATCGCCTCCTCGAGCACCTCGGGATGCGCGATCAGGTAATTCCTGACGATGGTCTCGATCTCGCCGCGCTGGCTGTCGGAGAAGCTCTCAGCCGACGCCACTTGCGGGGCGCCGCAGAGCGAGAGCGCGAGCAGCGCCGCGGGAAGGAGCGTGCGGAATGACGGCATGAAGGAGATCCTCTGGGTCAAAATGATCGGGTCCTTGTCGATGGTCGTGATCGGTATTTCAGTGTTCCGGTCAGCAGATTAGCAGCAGTTTCAATGCTCCGACGAGTCCAGTTCGGCTGCCCGCGACCTATTGGCTCGAAGACGGCTTTGACGAGACGATGTCGTCGGCCTTGACCCAGCCCGGAGAGCCGACGGCGAAGCGCGTCTTGGCCCGTGACGCCAGCTCCCGCGCCGTCTTGTTGTCGCCGCGCAGGAACGCCGCCTGGGCCGAAGCCAGATCCGCCTCCGCAAAGTCGCCCTTGCGGCCATAGGCCATCGCGAGCTGGGAGTAGCCGAGCGGCGCCTCGGATTCGCGTGCAACGGCGGCGCGCAGGATCGTGATCGCCTCCTCAGTGTAGGCCTTGTTCTCGGATGCCACCAAGGCTTGGCCAAGTAACATGTTGATGAGCGGCGCGCTATTCGACAGTTGCACGGCCTTGCGCAGCGGCGCGATGGCCTCCGTCGGACGCCCGCCTTCGAGCAGGGCCTGGCCGCGAACCTCGTAGAAATAGGGATTGTTGGGCTGCACCTGGATCAGTGCGTCGATCTGGCTCAGCGCGCTGCGCAGGTCGCCATGAAGATAGGTCGAGATCGCCCGGGCATAGCGCGCCGGCAGGCCGTTGTCGGACATCGGATAGCGCCGCGCCACCGTGTCGGGCCGCTCCATGAAGGCCGAGATCTTGGCGCGCACCATGTCATGGCGCAGCTGCAGTGACGCGTCGTCCTTCTTGTCCCAATAGGGCGACTGCCGCGCCAGGCCTTCCAGCGCCTCGACGCGATCCGCCGGCATCGGGTGCGACTGCAGATAGGGGTCCGAGCCGCGCGCCGCGAACAGGCTCTCATTGGTGAAGCGCTTGAAGGTCTCGTACATGCCCCTCGGCGATTGGCCGGTGGCGGTGAGGAATTTGACACCGGCGCGGTCGGCGTTCTCCTCCTGCTGGCGCTGATAGGACAGCAGCGAGCGGCGGATGACTTCGCCCGGCGCCGACAGCGTTGCGGCGCCGGCATTGGCGAGGCCGCCATTGCCGCCGCCGCGGGAGGCGCCCATCGCGAGCGCGCCGGCGCCGAGAATCGTGGCGATGATCATCTGCGTCTGCGCGGTGGCGAGCTGCTGGCGCAGCTTGGCGAGGTGGCCGCCTGCGAGATGGCCGGTCTCGTGTGCGAGCACGCCGATCAGCTGGTTCGGATTCTCCGACTGCAGGATCGCGCCGTAATTGACGAAGATCCGGCGGCCATCGGCGACGAACGCGTTGAACGAGCTGTCATTGATGATGACCATCTGGATGTTCTGCTTCTCGAGCCCGGCAGTGCGCAGAATCGGCCGCGTGTATTCACGCAGCAGCACCTCGGTCTCGGTGTCGCGCAGGATCGGCGGGCCCTTGCCCTGCTGCGCCGAAGCCGGCTCAACCGGTCCGAGCGCGACGGCGGCCGCGACGATCGCGGCCAACCCGCCGGACAATTTCTTGCGAAGCACGATTGGGAGCAACATCGGTCGATCTTTGCAATTGGCGCGAGGCTCGATACGGGCTATTGCCCACCAAACTGCGGAATGCGGCTCATCTGCGGCGGATGAGGCCCCGGTCAGGCCATGGTCCTCATGCCGCCGGTCGAGAGCGGGTCCGAACAGGCGGGGTCAATAGCAGATATCCATGGTGGATGCGACAGTGATACCGACATTGGAACAGCGGATCGCCAACCTGACGGCGCCATCCGCGCGCAGCAATGTTCCGCCGTTCATGGTGATGGACGTGATGGCCGCGGCCGAGCGCATCGAGGCGGGCGGAGGCCATGTCATTCACATGGAGGTCGGCCAGCCGGCCGCGCCGGCGCCGCGCACCGCGATCTCAGCCGCTCACGCCGCGCTCGATCAGGCCCGCATCGACTACACCTCGGCGCTGGGCCTGTCGTCGCTGCGGCAGCGCATCGCGCGGCATTATCGCGAGACGCATGCGTGCGAGATCGATCCGGCGCGGATCGTGATCACCACGGGATCGTCGGCTGGGTTCATCCTGGCGTTCCTGGCGATGTTCGAGCCCGGCGAACCGCGTCGCCGTGACGGTGCCGGGCTATCCGCCCTATCGCCACATCCTGACGGCGCTGGGCTGCGAGCCGGTGCTGATCGAGACCACCGCCGAAAACCGCCATGCACTTACCGGCGAGGCACTGCTCGCGGCGCACCGCAAGACGCCGCTGAAGGGCGTGCTGGTGGCGAGCCCGGCCAATCCGACGGGAACGATGATGTCGCGCGAGGCGCTCGGCGGCGTCATCGCGGCGGCGCGCGAGGCCGGCATCCGCTTCATCTCCGACGAGATCTATCACGGGCTCGATTATGCGTTCCCGGCGGTGACGGCGGCCGAGCTGTCGCCGGACGCCCTGATCATCAATTCGTTCTCGAAATACTTCTGCATGACCGGCTGGCGCATCGGCTGGATGGTGGTGCCGGATGCGCTGGTTCGGCCGATCGAGCGCCTGCAGCAAAACCTCGCGATCTCCGTTCCGACCCTGTCGCAGATCGCGGCCGAGGCGGCGTTCGATGGCCGCGCCGAGATGGAGGCGATCAAGCACGGCTATCAGGAGAACCGCCAGATCCTGATCGAGGGGTTTCCCAAGGCCGGCCTGACGCGGTTTCTGCCGGCCGATGGCGCCTTCTACCTCTACGCCGACGTCTCCGACTTTACCTCCGACAGCTTCGAGTTCGCCAAGCGCATGCTAGAGGAGACGCATGTCGCGGCGACCCCTGGCGTGGACTTCGATCCGATCCACGGCCGCAGCTTCGTGCGCTTCTCCTATGCACGCTCGGCTGAGGATATGCGCGAAGCCGTGGCCCGGATCGCGCGCTGGCTGGGCTAGCGCCTGGCGCGACCATCCTTCGTCGTCATTGACTCGGTCGCGACAATTTGTCTGAGGTGCGGCCGACAAGGGCTGGGACACGCGAGCCCGACAGACGAAGGTGGATGAGGCCGATGGTGGCAGCGACGGAAACCGGGACGCGCGGCGTCCCTTCACAAACGGGCAGCAAGCCCTGGTACAGCATTCTCTACATCCAGGTGCTGATCGCGATCGTGATCGGCGTCCTGGTCGGCTGGCTGTTCCCGAACATCGCCACCAATGATTGGATCAAGGCGCTCGGCGACGGCTTCATCAAGCTGATCAAGATGGTGATCGCGCCGATCATCTTCTGCACCGTGGTGTCGGGCATCGCCCACATCCAGAACGCCAGCAAGGTCGGCCGCGTCGGCGTGAAGGCGCTGGTCTATTTCGAGATCGTCTCGACCTTTGCATTGGTGCTCGGCCTGATCGTCGGTAACCTGGCGCCGCTCGGCCATGGTCTGGCCGCCAAGCCCGATGCCGCCGCGGTTGCCAACTACGTCAAGCAGGCGGAAGCGCAGAAGTCGGTCGACTTCGTGCTCAACATCATTCCCGACAGCGTGGTCGGCGCTCTGGCGCGCGGCGACATCCTGCAGGTGCTGCTGTTCGCGATCCTGTTCGGCTTCGCGCTGATGGCGCTGGGGGAGCGCGGCCACAAGCTGCGTGACATCATCGACGACACGGCGCATGCGGTGTTCGGCGTCATCGCCATCGTCATGAAGGCCGCGCCGGTCGGCGCATTCGGCGCGATGGCCTTTACGATCGGCAAATACGGTCCCGCCGCGCTCGGCAATCTCATCGGCCTGATCGCGCTGTTCTACATCACGGCCGGCCTGTTCGTCGTGATCGTGCTGGGCCTGATCGCCCGCTTCATCGGCTTCAGCATCTTCAAGTTCATCGCCTACATCAAGGACGAGCTGTTGATCGTGCTCGGCACGAGCTCCTCGGAGAGCGCGCTGCCGCAGCTGATGGAGAAGCTGGAGCGGCTCGGCTGCTCCAAGCCGGTGGTCGGCCTGGTCGTGCCGACCGGCTACTCCTTCAACCTCGACGGCACCAACATCTACATGACCCTGGCGACGCTGTTCATCTCGCAGGCGCTCGGCGTCGACCTGTCGTTCAGCCAGCAGGTCACCATCCTGATCGTGGCGATGCTGACGTCGAAGGGCGCCAGCGGCGTCACCGGCGCCGGCTTCATCACGCTCGCCGCGACCCTGTCGGTGGTCAATCCTGCGCTGGTGCCGGGCATGGCGATCGTGTTCTCGATCGACAAGTTCATGAGCGAGGTGCGCGCGCTCACCAACATCACCGGCAATGGCATCGCCGCGGTGTTCGTGTCGTGGTGGGAAGGCGAGCTCGATCACGACCTGCTGCAGAAGCGGCTCAACCAGCAGATCGACCCGTCGGATGTCGAGACGGCGGTCACGACCGGCTGAGTCGTCGGCCATCAAAGCCAATCTGAGACGAAAACGCCCGGCCGTGTGGCCGGGCGTTTTGCATTGGAGCGTTCGAAAACGGCGAAGCTTATTGCTGCCCGCCACCAAAGCGGCGCGACCACCAGCCGGCCCGGCGCGGCGCCGCCGGCGTCGTCGCGTCTGTGGCCGCCGGCTCGGTTGCGGCCGGCTCGGACGGCGTGGTCTCGGCCGACGGAGCAACCGGGCTGCTCTCGGCCACGTTCACCGCCGTAGCCGCGCTCTCCGGCTTGGGCTCCGTGACGAAGCTGACCTTCTCGCGCACGGTCGAGCGGCGCGGGGTCTTCTCGGACTCAGGCTTGGCCGCCTCGGTCTTCGCAGCTTCGGCTTTCGGAGCCTCGGTCTCGTGGACCGCGGGGGCAGGGGCCTGAGCCGCCTGTGTCGCAGCAGCGGGCTCATCGACCTCTACGACGGCCGCGGAATGGACCGGCGTCGCAGGCTCGGCGGGCTCGTCGTCATGATGGGGAGCGCCATTGCCGTCGAAGTCGGCGACCGCCGATTCAACCTCTGAGGCCGAGGCGGGCGCGAGCTCGTCACCGATCGAGGCGGCGAGACCATCCTCCGCGCCGCCACGACGGCGGCGGCCGCCGCGGCGACCGCGGCGACGGGGACGCCGCTCGCCGTTGCCCTGATCGGCCTGCTCGCCTTGCGCGAAAGCGGGCTGCTCCTCGCTCTCGTCATCCTCTGCGTCCGATTCCTCGACCGCCTGCTCACCAGCAAAGCCGGGCTCGGCGTTCGGCGCTGCGACGGTCCCTTCCGGAAGCGCGCCCTCGCGGGCTTCGCTGCCACGGCCGCGGCGGCGCCGGCGCCGCTTGCGGCGCTGACCGTCGCGTTCGCCTTCGCCAGCGCTGCCCTCGGCTGCATCCTCGGAAAGGCCTTCGGTCTCCTCGGTCTCGACCTCGGATTCGGTCTCGACGTCGAACGCCTCGTCCTCGTCGTAGATCTCCTCGGCCACCAGCGGCGGCGCGGAGGCCTGCGCCACGAGCAGCGCCTTGGCGGCCTCGAGCGTATGCACCTGCTCGCCGCGATCGATGATGAAGGATTGCTGGCCGCTGACGCTCGGGTCGGCGATGACGGCGAGCGAGACCTTGAAGCCGTTCTCGAGGTCGCGCAGATGGCCGCGCTTATGGTTGAGCACGTACAGCGCCACCTCGGTGCGGGTGCGGACCACGAGATTGTGGGTCGCGCCCTTCATCAGCGCCTCTTCGAGGCTGCGCAGCAGCTGCAGCGCGACGGACGAGACCGAGCGGACATGGCCGGTGCCGCCGCAATGCGCGCAGGGCTCGGTCGAGCTTTCCAGCACGCTGGCGCGGATGCGCTGGCGCGACATTTCGAGCAGGCCGAAATGCGAGATGCGGCCGACCTGGATGCGCGCGCGATCCTGCCGCAGGCAATCCGACAGCTTGCGTTCGACGGAACGGTTGTTCCGCTTCTCGTCCATGTCGATGAAGTCGATGACGATCAGACCGGCGAGGTCGCGCAGGCGGAGCTGGCGCGCCACTTCCTCGGCGGCCTCCATGTTGGTCTTGAGCGCAGTGTCCTCGATGTGATGCTCGCGCGTGGCGCGGCCGGAGTTCACGTCGATCGAGACCAGCGCCTCGGTCTGGTTGATCACGATGTAACCGCCGGAGCGCAGCTGCACCGTCGGCGTGAACATCGCATCGAGCTGGCTCTCGACGCCCATGCGCGAGAACAGCGGCTGGCCGTCACGATACTGCTTCACCGCCCGGACATTGGTCGGCATCAGCATCTTCATGAAGTCGTGCGCCTCGCGGTAGCCGGCTTCGCCGGCCACCAGGATCTCGTCGATCTCCTTGTTGTAGAGGTCGCGCAGCGAGCGCTTGATCAGCGAGCCTTCCTCATAGACCAGGGTGGGGGCCTGCGACTTCAGGGTCATGTCGCGGACCGTTTCCCACAGGCGCAGCAGATATTCGAAGTCGCGCTTGATCTCGGGCTTGGTGCGGTTGGCGCCGGCGGTGCGCAGGATCACGCCCATGCCTTCGGGCACGTCGAGATCCTGCACCACTTCCTTCAACCGCGAGCGGTCCTGGGCCGAGGTGATCTTGCGGCTGATGCCGCCGCCGCGGGCGGTGTTGGGCATCAAGACGGCGTAGCGGCCGGCGAGCGACAGATAGGTCGTCAGCGCAGCACCCTTGTTGCCGCGCTCCTCCTTGACCACCTGCACCAGCATCACCTGGCGGCGCTTGATGACCTCCTGGATCTTGTACTGGCGGCGCGGACGGAAGGTGCGCTCCGGCACCTCCTCGAGCACGTCGTCGCCGCCGACGGATTCGACGACCTCTTCCTCGATCTCCTCGTCGTCATCCTCGTGCTCGTCGGAGACCGGATCGGCGCCGTTCTCGTCACCCGGCACGATCGTGACGCCCTCGCCCTCATGCTCGCCGACCGGAGCGACGTCCTCGTCGTGGTCATGCTCGTCATGGTCATGATGGTCGTGTTCATGATGAACATGGTCATTGTGGTCATGATCATGCTCGTCATGAGCGTGGGCCTCGTGATCGTCGTCTGCCTCGGCAGCGGGCGCGGAGGCCTCGGCCGGAGCGTCGCTGATCGAGGCGGTCTCAGCTTCTGCGGCGGCCACCGCCGGTTGCTCTGCCGCAGCGACGGGCTCCGCCGCCGCGGGGGCCGCGACGGCGTCGTGATGGTCGTCGGCGCCGTGCGACGGCTCGGCTGCGCCCTCATGCGCGCCGCCCGCGTCGTCGTGCTCGGGGGCGTCGAGCGGCGTCTCGGAGAAGCCCTGCGCCTCGCCTTGCTCGCCGGCCTCGGCATGCGGCTGATCGGTATGATCGTCCTGCACGTAGGCGTGATGCTCATGCGCCTCGTGATCGGCCTCATGGCCTTCGCCATGAACCGTCTGGACGCCCTCGGCGGCCTCGACGATCTCGCTCTGCACGCGCTCGCCGCTGCCGCGGCGACGCGAGCTGCGGTGACGGTTGCGGCGGCGGTTGGAGCGGTTCTCGCTCTCTTCCTCGGCCTCGCGGTGGGCGCGCTCCTCGGCCTCGATCAGCGCCTGCCGGTCGGCGACCGGGATCTGGTAGTAGTCGGGATGGATTTCGCTGAAGGCCAGGAAGCCGTGGCGATTGCCGCCGTACTCGACGAAGGCGGCCTGGAGCGAAGGCTCAACGCGGGTGACCTTCGCCAGGTAGATGTTGCCCCGAAGTTGCTTGCGCTGGGCAGTTTCGAAATCAAATTCCTCGACGCGGTTGCCGCGGACGACGACCACACGGGTCTCTTCCGGGTGGGTAGCATCGATCAACATCTTGTTGGGCATATTGGAACTCTTGGAGGCGACGGACGCGGTTAGCCGCGAGCGCGTGGCGCGCTGTCGGATGACGCGACGGTCCACCTGATTCGGGGGTGAGGGGAAGGCCTAAACGCGTCTGGTCGCGCCGCACCAACCCTGATGCCGGCGGGGCGATTGGCCGGGCGGGGGTCTGGCCCCGCATCGGCGCGGATCGTCCGCTGGTCATGGTTGGCAACTCAGTCTGGCGCATCAAGCGTCGGCCCGTCTGGAATATGTGGGCGGCAGCGGGTGCCGCCTGTCTCTTGCCGAAGGCCAGATCGCGCCGAGACGCATGCCCTGGAACAATACCCACCCCGGTAGGAATGTGGTATTGGGCTACGCCGTGTCTGACCTTGGTCATATCTGACCTCGTGCCCGGACGGTCTCTGCGAGACGGCGCCTGCGCTAGGCGCTACTCGGCTCGTGACCGGCTCTCCGTCGCAGCCGCGCGGGATCGCGCAGGCTTGTTGGAGCGTCGGAAAGGCGCAGGAATCTCCGCAACGATCGAGGGCCCGACGTTGAGAACCCG
This sequence comes from Bradyrhizobium sp. USDA 4353, assembly GCF_054063215.1. Lineage (NCBI taxonomy): Bacteria > Pseudomonadati > Pseudomonadota > Alphaproteobacteria > Hyphomicrobiales > Nitrobacteraceae > Bradyrhizobium > Bradyrhizobium sp. USDA 4353. The sequence goes on along the minus strand of NZ_JBSSGB010000001.1, from coordinate 5,680,183 downwards.
ATCACGAAGCTTCCAGCGTTTCACCGGGAGGTTGAACGCGACACAACCGGCAGTAAGGAATAGCCTTCAGCCCTTCGTACATACGAGGAATGGTCAGGCGGTGCAAGGGAAGCGTCGCGGAACCGCAACAATCGGGGGCCTTTAACGAAAATGACAAAATTAGACGATTAACCCCTGGGATTGGTTGCGGTAAGACGGTCCCGCGGAGGCATGGAATTGGCAGCTCGCCGGGCAAATACGCTTTTTTGGCTGGGATGCGCGGCGCTCTGCGTCACGCAAATGTTATGCACGGCCCCGGCGCAGGCCCAGAGCGCGCCGGTCGTCCAGCCCCAACCCGTGATCGCTGCGCCGGTATTTCCAATCGCCACCGACGCGCGGCTGGCCGGTGATTCCCGGCAGACCCGGTTCGTCCTCGATCTCGATCGGACGGTTCCGTTCCGCGCCTTCGCCCTCAGCGATCCCTATCGCGTGGTCGTGGATCTGCCGCAGGTCAGCTTCCACCTGCCGACCGGCGCCGGAAGCGGCGGCCGCGGACTGGTCAAGGCATTTCGCTACGGGCTGGTGATGCCCGGCGGCTCCCGCATCGTGTTCGATCTGACAGGGCCGGCGCGAATCGCCAATTCGACGGTGCTCGATGCGGCCAACGGCCAGCCGCCCCGGCTGGTGCTCGAGCTGGAGGAGGTCGACGAGGCCACCTTCGCCCGCTCCATCGGGGTCGATGGCCGGTCGCCGCCCAAGCAGGCCGATTCGACAGCGTCGTCCGGGGCTGCGGGCAGCGGAGGACCTCCGGCCGTCCGGCCGCCGCCGACCACCGTTGCCGTCGCAACGCCGCCGACCGGCGGCCCGCCCGACACCCGCCCCGTGGTGGTCATCGATCCCGGCCATGGCGGAATCGATTACGGAACCCAGGGCGGCGAGGTGCCTGAGAAGAATCTAGTGCTCGCCTTCGGCCAGGCGCTGCGCGACCGGCTCGAACGCGCAGGTAAATACCGCGTCGTCATGACCCGCGACGACGACACCTTCATTCCGCTCGGCGACCGCGTTCGAATCGCCCAGAAGCAGTCGGCGGCGCTGTTCGTGTCGATTCACGCCGATGCGCTGCCGAAGGGCGAGGGCAGCGCGCAGGGCGCCACCATCTATACCCTGTCGGACAAGGCGTCCGACGTTGAGGCGGAGCGGCTGGCCGAGGCGGAAAACCGCGCCGACCAAATCGGGGGCGTCAACCTCACCGAGGAGCCCGCCGACGTCGCCGACATCCTGATCGATCTGGCGAGACGGGAAACCCGCACGTTTTCCAATCGCTTCGCCCGGGTGTTGATGAACGACATGAAGACCGCCGTGCACATGCATAAGCGGCCGTTGAAATCGGCGGGTTTCCGGGTGCTGAAGGCGCCCGACGTACCTTCGGTGCTGGTCGAGCTCGGCTATGTCTCGAACAAGGGCGACATGGGGAACCTGGTCTCGGAGGCCTGGCGGTCGCGCACGGCAGAGGCGATGGCGCGGGCGATCGATGCCTTCCTCGCCAAGCGGGTCGCCAATGCGGTTGCCGAGCGGCCGGACAAGCCGGCGCCGGCCCGTGCAAAGCCCTAGTTTGGCCACAGCAACAGCCGTATAAACGTGCTGCGAGGCACCAGGAATCAGCTGAGGATTCCTTCTCTGCAGACTTGTGGTAGGCTTGACCGCTGATGGGCTTGACCGTGCGGTTCTCCGGCATGGGTTGCGCGGCATTGCAGCCGCCCGCGTGATGTTTGCGGCAGCGTCTTGCGAGACGCGCCGTGTCCGAGCCGAGAGACGAACAAGAGTTGGAACGGATATTCGCCAATGCGCTTTCTGGTGCGGTTTTTGGGCTTCCTGTTCGCCGCAGGTACGGTTGTGTTCCTGGTCGGTGTGGCGGCAGCGGCCGGCCTGATCTGGCATTTCTCCAAGGACTTGCCTGACTACTCCCAGCTGCAGGATTATGAGCCTCCGGTGATGACGCGGGTTCACGCCGCGGACGGCTCGCTGGTCGGCGAATACGCCAGGGAGCGCCGGCTGTACCTCCCGATCCAGGCGGTTCCCAAGCTCGTGATCAACGCGTTCCTCGCAGCCGAGGACAAGAACTTCTACGAGCATGGCGGCATCGACTTCACCGGCATGGCGCGTGCTGCCGTCGTCTACGCGCAAAACTTCGGCTCGAACCGCCGTCCGCAGGGCGCCTCGACGATCACGCAGCAGGTCGCCAAGAACTTCCTGCTGACGAACGAGGTCTCGTTCGCGCGCAAGATCAAGGAAGCGCTGCTGGCGATGCGCATCGAGCGCACCTATTCGAAGGACAAGATCCTCGAGCTGTACCTCAACGAGATCTATCTCGGCTCCGGTGCCTATGGCATCGCCGCGGCGTCGCTGGTGTATTTCGACAAATCGGTCAACGAGCTCACGGTCGCCGAGGCGTCCTACCTCGCGGCGTTGCCGAAAATGCCGGGCAGCCTGCATCCGATCCGCAACCGCGACCGCGCCATCGAGCGCCGCAACTACGTCGTGGATCGCTTGCTCGAGAACGGCTGGATCAAGCAGGCCGACGCCGAGAAGGCGCGCAAGGATCCGCTGACCATCGCCAGCCGCAACACCGGCGCGCACATCTTCGCCGGCGAATATTTCGCCGAGGAAGTGCGGCGCGACATCTTCGAGCGCTACGGCGAGAAGAAGCTCTATGAGGGCGGGCTGTCGGTTCGGACGACGCTCGACCCGAAGGTCCAGGTCATGGCGCGCAAGGCCATGGTCGCGGGCCTCGTGCGATATGACCAGGAGCAGGGCTATCGCGGCCCCGTGTCCAAGCTCGACATCTCCGGTGACTGGGGCCTGAAGCTCGCCGAGATCAAGTCGCTCTCCGATATCTCGCCGTGGCGCATGGCGGTGGTGCTGGAGACCAGCGACCAGTCCGCGCGCATCGGCTTCCAGCCGCCGCGCGAGCTCGGCGGCGCCGTCAGCAAGGAGCGGCAGACCGGCCTCATCACGCTCGACGGTGTGAAATGGGCGCGCGCTGCGAGCGGCAATGGCCGCGGCAAGGTGCCGACGTCGGTAGCGCAGGTGCTGCAGCCGGGCGACGTGATCTATGCCGACCCGCTGTTCAAGGAAGGCAATCCGGTCGAGGGCCAGTATCGCCTCGAACAATTGCCCGAGGTGTCCGGCGCCATGGTCGCGATGGACCCGAACACGGGCCGCGTGCTGGCGATGGTCGGCGGCTTCTCCTTCGACCAGAGCCAGTTCAACCGCGCGACGCAGGCCTATCGTCAGCCCGGATCGTCGTTCAAGCCGATCGTCTATTCGTCGGCGCTCGACAACGGCTACACGCCGTCGACCCAGGTCGTCGACGCGCCGATCGAGATCGACCAGGGGCAGGGTGGCCAGGTCTGGCGTCCCGACAACTTCTCGAACGGCAAGTATCTCGGTCCGACGACCCTGCGCAACGCGCTGCGGCTGTCGCTGAACACGGTGACGGTGCGTCTGGCGCAGGACGTCGGCATGCCCTTGATCTCGGAATATGCGCGCCGCTTCGGCGTCTATGACGAGCTGCCGAACTATCTCTCTTATGCCCTCGGCGCCGGCGAGACCACCGCGATGCGCATGGTGACGGCCTATTCGATGATCGCCAATGGCGGCCGCCGGGTGAAGCCGACCTTGATCGACCGCATCCAGGACCGCTACGGCCACACGATCTTCAAGCATGACGCCCGCGAGTGCCGCGGCTGCGACGCGCCGGACGGCTGGAAGAACCAGAGTGAGCCGCAGCTGGTCGACCGCCGCGAGCAGGTGCTGGATACGATGACGGCCTACCAGATCACCTCGATGCTCGAGGGCGTGGTTCAGGCCGGTACGGCGACCGTGCTGAAGGAGGTCGGCAAGCCGATCGCCGGCAAGACCGGCACCACCAACGAGGCCAAGGATGCCTGGTTCGTCGGCTTCTCGCCGGATCTCGCGGTCGCGATCTACATGGGCTACGACAAGCCGCGTCCCCTCGGCAAAGGCAACGCCGCGACCGGCGGTCATCTCGCTGCGCCGATCGCCAAGGACTTCATGAAGCTCGCTTTGGCCGACAAGCCGGCAACGCCGTTCAAGATCCCGGCCGGCATCAAGCTGGTTCGCGTCGACGCCAAGACCGGCATGCGGGCGAGCCCGGGCGATGGCGGCCGTACCATCATGGAGGCGTTCAAGCCCGGCACGGCGCCGCCGGACAACTACTCGGTCATCGGCGTCGCCGATGCCGACGGGCGCGTGATGCCGTCGCAGAGCGGCGGCCAGCCTGACGCCGGCAACTTCATCATCCGCCCGGGCACGGGTAGCCTCTACTAGGTCCCATGAAACTCCGGTAGATGCGGTGCATGGCGATTGCGCTTTGCACCGCGCGCCGCTACATCCCGGGACAGAGATGATTGCCGCGGCGTTTTCGGCCGTGGCCTGAAGAGAGCGACATGCGCGCCGAAATCGAAAAAATCGTAGAAGAGATCAAGCAGTCGGTCGGGCTGCTGAGGAGGCATCTTTGACGTCGAGACATCGACGGCAAGGCTGGCCGAGCTGAACAAGCTCGCCGAAGACCCCAATCTCTGGAACGATCCCCAAAAAGCTCAAAGGCTGATGCAGGAGCGAACCTCGCTGGAGGATTCGCTGACCGGCATCGGCAAGGTCGAGCGTGAGCTCAACGACAACATCGAGATGATCGAGCTCGGCGAGGCCGAGAACGATGCCGGCGTGGTCACTGAGGCCGAGAATGCGCTCAAGGAGCTGAAGAAGGAGGTCGCCCGCCGCGAGCTCGAAGCGCTGCTCTCGGGCGAAGCCGACAAGTTCGACACCTATCTCGAAGTCCACGCCGGCGCCGGCGGCACCGAGAGCCAGGACTGGGCCTCGATGCTGCTGCGCATGTACACGCGCTGGGCCGAGACCCACGGCTTCAAGGTCGAGTTTCTCGAAGAATCGCTCGGTGAAGAGGCCGGGATTAAGTCGGCCACCATCCAGATCTCCGGCCACAACGCCTATGGCTGGCTGAAGACCGAAGCCGGCGTGCATCGCCTGGTGCGCATCTCGCCGTTCGATTCGAATGCGCGCCGCCACACCTCGTTCTCGTCGGTGCAGATCTTCCCGGTCATCGACGACTCCATCAAGATCGACATCAAGGAGTCCGACGTCCGCGTCGACACCATGCGATCCGGCGGCGCCGGCGGTCAGCACGTCAACAAGACCGAATCGGCGGTGCGTCTGACGCACATCCCGACCGGCGTTGCGGTGGTCTGCCAGGCCGGCCGCTCGCAGCACAAGAACCGCGCCCAGGCCTGGGACATGCTGCGTGCGCGCCTCTACGAGATCGAGCTGAAGAAGCGCGAGGAGAAGGCGGCGGCGGACCAGGCGGCCAAGACCGAGATCGGCTGGGGCCACCAGATCCGGTCCTACGTGCTGCAGCCCTACCAGATGGTGAAGGACCTGCGCACGGGCGTGCAGACCTCCGACACGTCCGGCGTGCTCAACGGCGATCTCGACGAGTTCATGGCCGCGACCTTGGCGCAGCGTGCCTTCGGCACGTCGCCGGGTGCCGTGATCGACGACGTGGACTAGCGGGTGGCTCGCGTCGCGTTCATCGGACTGGGCCGCATGGGCCATGGCATGGCCGGGCGTTATCTCGACGCCGGCTACTCGGTCGCTGTGTGGAATCGCAGCCAGGCCAAGGCCGAGGACCTGATCGCGCGCGGCGCGCGCTGGTCGACCTCGCCGGCGGATGCCGCGATCGATGCCGACGCCGTGGTGACCATGGTGGCCGATGACGAGGCCTCGCGCATGGTCTGGCTCGGGCCCGATGGCGCCGCGGCGACGATGCGCGTCGGCACCATCGCGATCGAATGCTCGACCGTCTCGCGCGATCATGCGTTGCGGCTGTCGCGCGAGCTCGATGCACGCGGTGTCACCTATCTCGACTGCCCGGTGACGGGCCTGCCCGATGCGGCCGCGAGCGGCAAGCTCACTCTGCTGGTTGGCGCCGATCCCGCCGATCTCGAGCGCGCCCGGCCGTATCTGACGCCGATCGGCTCGACCATCCGCCATTTCGGACCCGTCGGCGCCGGCACCGTCTACAAGCTGATCAACAACCTGCTCGGGGCGATGCAGATCGCGGGGCTCGCCGAGGGGCTTGCGATCGCCGAACAGGCCGGCCTCGACATGAACCTCGTGCTGGAGGCGATCCAGGGTGGCGTCGCGGCGAGCCCGCAGGTGCTGCGCCATGCGCCGCGGATGATCGCGCGCGACTTCGCCAATGCCAGCTTCACGGCGGCGCTGCGCCACAAGGATGCGGCCTATGCGCTGCGGCTCGCCGAAGAGCTGCTGGGCGCGCGTCCGGTGATGACGCAGGCGGCGGTCGACGCCTACGCGCACGCGAAGGCGGCGATGCCCGACGAGGACGAGGGCCGCATGATCGAGCTGGTCTCGCGGCCGAAGGCCTGACCTCGGCCGTCGGCCTCTCCGCCTTCGGAAAGCGGGTGGACGGTTTCCCACACGGTCTGCAACGATCAACCAGCATTCCAACGGCGACGGGCGGTGATGGCAGTTCAGAATGACAGGATGGACCCGCGCGACTGGTCGCTGCTCGGCCTGCTGTCGTTGTTGTGGAGCGGCTCGTTCATCTTCAATGGCTTGGCCCTGAAGGAGTTGCCGCCGCTGACGCTCGTGCTGTTGCGTATCGCGCTTGCGGCCGCGATCCTGTTACCGGTCGCGCGCCTGCGCGGGCTCAGACTGCCGAAGGGGATCGCCGGATGGCGGCCTTATTTTGCTGTCGCGCTGTTCAACAACGTCGTGCCGTTCTGTCTGATCGTGATCGGCCAGACCTACATCACGTCGGGTCTTGCCGCGATTCTTAATGCCACGACGCCGCTGTTCACGATCGCAGTGATGGCTGCCGCGGGAGAGGAAGGGCTCTCGGCGCGCCGTGTCGCAGGTCTGATCGTGGGCCTCGCCGGCGTGGTCATCTTGCGGGGCGGGGCGGGACTGGACGGCGGACCCGGCATTCTGTTCGGTCTCGGCGCATCGCTCAGCTACGGCGTGGCCGCCTTGCTGGTGCGGCGCCATCTCGCCACCTCGCCGCCGCTCGCGACCGCCACTTTCCAGTTGTCCGCATCGAGCGTGATGGTGCTGGTGATCGCGGGGATCGTCGACCAGCCCTGGCGCCTGCAAATGCCCGGACCTCAGACTTGGCTCGCGATCTCGGCCCTTGCGGGGCTGTCGACGGCCTTCGCCTACATCGTGTTCTTTCAGGTGCTGCGCCGCTCCGGCGCGACCAATGTGACCCTGGTGACGCTGCTGATCCCGCTGACGACGATCCTGCTCGGATATATGGTGCTCGGCGACACCATTTCGCTGCGCGAGATCCTCGGAGCGCTGGTGATCGGGAGCGCGCTGCTGGTGATCGACGGACGCATCTTCAATGTTCTGCGCGTCGCGCCGCGCGCGTCCTGACACTTTGCCGTGCAAGTCGTCTCGCGGCGGCATCGATCGCGGCATCCTACTTCGTGCCGAACATCCGGTCTCCCGCATCGCCGAGGCCCGGCACGATATAGGCGTGGTCGTTGAGCTTCTCGTCGATCGCGGCGGTCCAGATCGGGATGTCCGGATGCTCTGCGCTGAATCTGGCGATGCCTTCGGGCGCGGCCAGGAGGCAGACGAAGCGGATGTCGCGGGCGCCGCGCGCCTTCAGGAGCTCGGCTGCCGCGCAGGCGGAATTGCCTGTGGCGAGCATCGGGTCCATCAGGATCACGGTGCGGTCTGACAGATCCTGCGGCGCCTTGAAATAGTACTCGACCGCCTGCAGCGTGTTGGGATCGCGGTAGAGCCCGATATGGGCGATGCGCGCCGAGGGCATCAGGGCCAGCATGCCGTCTAAAAAGCCGACACCGGCGCGCAGGATCGGCGCAAGCGTCAGCTTCTTGCCGGCGATCTTCGGCGCCCTCATCGCCGCGATCGGCGTCTCGATGTCGACCAGCTCGATCGGCAGGTCGCGCGTGACCTCGTAGGCCAGCAGCATGCCGATCTCGTTGAGCAGCTCGCGAAACCCCTTGGTGGAGCGGTCGCGCTCGCGCATCAAGGTGAGCTTGTGCTGGACCAGCGGGTGATCGACGACGTGGACGTGGCTGTTGGTCATGGCATCTGGCGGGTCTGGAGTGATGAAACGTGGATGAGGCGCGTCACGGCAGGACCTCGCGGCGGTCGGCCAGCATCGCCTCGGCCTGGCTGCGACGCTCCGACAACAGGCCCGCGCTCGCGTCCTGGATCAGGTTGAGCAGCACCTGCGCGTCGCTGAGCCGCGGCACCGTCACATAGTCGGCGCCGGCCTCGTAGAGGTCGTTGACGTCGGCGAGCAGGTCGGCCGTCGCGACGATCTTGGCGGTCGAATTGATGCTGCGGACGTGACGCACCAGCTTCTCGTTGTTGGCGCCCTTGAGCAGCGAGTCGGGAATGCTGAGGATGATCAGCTCGGCCTGTCCGACGCCGGCATGCAACAGCGTATCGACATTGCTGATGTCACCGTAGGTGACCTGGATGCCGCGATCGGAGAGGGTGCGGAAGACGACGGGGTTGAAGTCGACGACGCCGATCTGCTCCAGCAGCGCCGGCTGGTTGCGCTCGATCTCGCTGAGCAGGGCGCTGGCGGTGCGGAAGAAGCCGAGCAGCACGATCGGCCGGCCCGCGCCGTGACCGCCGCCGTCGTGGCCGGCCTCGCCGTCCTTGCTGTCGTCGAGATCGTTCAAGCCGACGCGCTTCAGAAGCGGGATCGCCCGGCGCACGATCGGGTCGGAGCGCACGATCACGAAGGTCGAGAGCACCGCGAGCAGCACGAAGGCGAAGGATGCCGCCGCCGACGTGCCGTTCTTCAGGTGTCCGGCGGCCGCACCCGTCTGGATCACGACGAGCGAGAACTCGCTGATCTGGGCGAGGTTGAGCGCGGGCAGCAGGCTCGCGCGCAGGCCCTGACGCATCATGTAGAGCGGCGTGAAGGTCGTCAGCAGCCGGCTCGCCACCGTGAACAGCGCGATCACCAGCGCCAGCCCGACCACCGACATGGTCGGGATCGGGATGGTCATGCCGAGCGCGACGAAGAACAGCGTGATGAAGAAATCGCGCAAGGTCGTGACCTTGGCGGTGACGTCGAGCGCGTAAGGGAAGGTCGACAGCGACACGCCCGCGATCAAGGAGCCCATCTCGCGCGACAGGTGCAGCCGCTCGGCGATCTCGCCGATCAGGAAGCACCAGGCGAGCGCGCCGAGCAGGATCAGCTCGGGGGTCCGCGCGATGCGGTGGAACACCGGCGGCAGCACATAGCGGCTGAGCAGCAGCGCGATCGCGACCAGCGCGCCGGCGCGCGCGAACGACAGCAGGATCACGCCAAAATGGAGGTCGTCGAGGCTCGGCTGCACCGCCAGGAACAGGATCGCGAACACGTCCTGCAACACCAGCACGCCGAGCGTGATGCGGCCGGGCAGGGTGTCGAGCTCGCGCTTCTCGTACAGCACCTTGACGATGATCACGGTCGAGGACAGCGCGCAGGCGACGCAGAGATACAGCGCATCGTAGCTCTCGGCGCCCATGCGCATGCCGATGGCGACGAAGAACAGGATGCCGAGCGCGGCGCCGCCGAGCAGTTGCACGCCGCCGGCGATGAGAATCACCGGGCCGGCGCGGATGATCTTCTTCAGGTCGATCTCGAGCCCGATCATGAACAGCATGAAGATCAGGCCGAGCTCGGAGATGACCGAGATCGATTCCTGGGACTTGACCCAGCCGGTGCCAAAGGGGCCAATGGCGAAGCCCGCGACCAGATAAGCGAGAATCGAGGGCTGGCGCCATTTATGTGCGGCCAGTCCAAGCACCCACGCAAACAGGATGCAGAGCGTGATGTCGCCAATCAGTTCATGCATGAAGCAACCCCCGAGGGGTCAACTTATGTCGCGCCGCCGCACAAGGAAACCCGCAATCTGTCACATCGCGGCCGCGGCCCTGGCGCTGTGGCTCGCGACTGGCGAGATGCGGGCCGCCGACAGCGTGACCACGACCTTCGCCAGCTCGCTGACCACAGTTCCCACAGAGCCGCCCGCGGTGACGGGCGCGGTCTACGTCCCCGTCTATTCCAGCGTCACCATGGCGCCGGGCCGCGTGCAGGCCGATTTCTCCGTCACCCTCAGCATCCACAACGCCTCCGAGCAGCGGCCGCTGATCATCCGGCGCATCAATTACTACGACACGGCCGGCGCGCTGGTCGAAGCCCACCTCGCTGCGCCGGTCGCCTTGAAGCCGTTCGCCACCATCGAGATCTTCGTGCCGACCAAGGACACCCGCGGCGGCACCGGCGCCAATTTCGTCGTCGACTGGGCGGCGACCGGCGAGATCGCCGAGCCCGTCGTCGAGGCGCTGATGGTCGGCGGCATCGGCGCCGGCCACTACGCCTTCATCAGCCAGGGCCGCCCGATCCGTTCGAGTGGCCGGCCGTAGCCGACGATCGCGACAGGCGCGGAGTGCATCCGATGGCGCGCAGATGCGATTGATCCAAGCTCGCAGCGGATACCATGACCTGACACGCGCTATCGTCGCCGCAGCGCCGATGGCGCCCGGGATTGATGGAGCAGCTCTGCCCTCGCGAAACAAGGGCGCAGGGAATGCCGGGTGAAGGCCTCACCCATGGCCCGCCTGCAACACAAAAAGCAGGCGGCAGTCACCACAGGTTCAGCCGATCGACCCGGCATTCCCCGCGCGGCTGGTTTTAACAGCTTATACGCGATCTCCCCGGTGCGCCGAGCTTTCTGGCCACCGTCACCCGCGCCGTGCGTCAACATCGGCGACAGGCTTGACCTCAGCATCGGGAGGTCAGGACCACGCGACTTCGCCGTCCGCAGCAACCATGCCCGTCGTGCATCGCCGCTCCGTCCACCGCATCCCGCCCCAACGTCCGTGACGACGCGTACGCCCCTCGCAACGAGGCAGGATGCGCGGATCATACATCATTTCCGGAAAAAAGAAATGAAAAAATGCTGGTCCGGCCTGACTTGAGCTATCCTCTTTTGACCATTGAGAGAATTTTGGAGTGCTGGCCTCCAATTACCGACCGCTATGATCGGTTCCAGCCGGTGATGAATTTGAACTGGTTGCGATTGGCCCTCAATCACCAGACCGCTATGATTGATGGATGAGATGGCCGAGGAGACCGCCGGTTGCGGTTGGCCCTCAATCACCAGACCGCTATGATGAGATCGTTGCGCTGTCGTGCATGCCCTCTGTTGCGGTTGGCCCTCAATCACCAGACCGCTATGATCGGTCGAGCCGTGCACATAAGGCGCGACCTGTTGCGGTTGGCCCTCAATCACCAGACCGCTATGATCGGATGCCGGGCTGGTCAAGAAGCTTGCGGTTGCGGTTGGCCCTCAATCACCAGACCGCTATGATTCAGGCCCATGGACACTCGCTCAAAATGGGTTGCGGTTGGCCCTCAATCACCAGACCGCTATGATCGCCTGTTGTGCTCGTTCCACTTGGGGCTGTTGCGGTTGGCCCTCAATCACCAGACCGCTATGATTCAAACCGGAAACTTAGTCTTTGCGACGCAGTTGCGGTTGGCCCTCAATCACCAGACCGCTATGATCGATACTCCCCTAAGGCCCTGAGTTCAGGGCCTTTTTCTTTGATATTGATCGCGGGATTGCAGGAGCGGGCGGGTCAAAACAGCGCCAGCTGGCTCGGGTTTTTCGGGGAGTGTTCTCGTTTTCGTCCCCGGTAGGTCCGAATGTTCTCATATTGCTTGTCGGTGATCTGGATGACGTGCACCTTGCCGGACGATGGCATCAGCGTTTCCACTTGGCGCTCGACAGCCTCGGCCTGCTCCTTTCCGGCCGTGAACTTCAGGTAGACCGAGAATTGGCTCATCTCGAAGCCTAGGTCGCGCAAGGCCAGCCTGAATCCGTTGGCGGCTTTGCGCTCTCTCTTGGTTCCGACAGGAAGGTCGAACAGAACGAATATCCACATGATGCGGTACCCGGTCAGTGTCGTGAACGATTCCCCAGCAGGTCGCGCTGGCGTCGAGCTTTTCTTGCGAACTCTGCGCGCCATCACGTCTCCAACGGTCGGGCGGGGAGGGGCAACTCCAGTTGGTCGGCTTCGCCGGCAAAGGCCTTGGCGAGGGATTGAGCCAGCCGTTCGGCGCAGACCATCAAAGGGCTGAGGCCGAAGCTGGTCGGCAGGTCGATCACCATGATGCGCGCCAGCGCCGCCTTAGCCTCCTTGTCGACGTCGCTGGTTCCGTTCCGGACGAGCCGCCAGACCTCGCGGTCGACACTTGGCCGGAAGGGCTCCATCAGATCGTCGATCAGCACCATCGGATTCGATCGGTTCGAGTGCATTAGCCCGAAACTTGGGTGCAGGCCGGTCGCCATGACAGCCCGCGCCACGCCGGCGCGCAGCACAGCATAGCCATAGTTCAACATCGCATTGGTTCCGCCGCCATCCGTGTTGCGGCGGAAATCCGGTCCCATCAGCAGGCGCCAGTAGCGCCGGGCCGCTTCGGCTTCGACATTGTCCGGATCGCCAGACCGCACTTTGCGAGACAGCAGGAGAAAGCCTTCGTGCGTAGCTCCGACGGATTCCAGTGTAGCTCCCTGGCCCAGAATCTTGGCCCGCACGATTTGCGCCCACAAGCGCTTCTTCAGGGGCAGGCTTGCTGCGATCTGATCCTTCATGCGACCGGTCTGGACGTGGTGGGCGTCCACGGGCCAGACAATCGCGGCCGGCATATGATTGGCGCCGCAGAGAATGACCGGGATGCCGCGGCTAGAAAGGCCCACGAGCGCGTTATTGGAATAGGTCAGCCCGTGCGCATTAGCGATGACCGCAGCGATGTCATCGAGCGGCACCTTCCCAATTTCGGTGCCTTTGTCTGAAACGACGAGAAAGCCGCGATTGATCGCGAGGTGCCGGTCATTCGTCTCGATCTCCACGATCCGGCCCACCATGTTGCGCCCCTCAGAACGAATGCGCCGCTTGGACCGAATGAAGTCGCCAAGGCCGCCCCAGCGCGTCGATCCGGATGCGCTCGGCGTTCCACTCCCTCAGCTTGTCGAAATTCGCGAAGATCCAGCGAAACGGATCATCGGGATCGTCGTGGCGGTTCTGGAAAACGCCGGCCTCGTTGTGCTCGACGAGATAGAGGACGTTGTTGGAAGGGGACAGCCTGACGATCTTCACGAACTTCTCCCGGCCGTCGTGATCGATGCGTAGCATGTCGCCTTTGAACACCCGCATGACGAGCACGGCGCAGGGCGGTGGCGCATCACCCGGTCCTGCCGACTGATTGGCCTGAAACACGGTGGTCGCACGCGCGATCCAACGGCCATCCGCGGAGCGGATGATGTCGACGAACGCATTCTCGCCGGCGCTATAGGATTTGTAGACGCGGCCTTCCTTGTCACGGATCGGGACGAGATATTCCGGCTTCTCTGATTTCGTCAGCCGTACGTGGCGGATGCCGTTCGGTTGACCGGGAACATCCTTGCGCTGTGCAAAGGCAAGCAACGCCGCCTTCAAATCCTTGCCGCTCGCCCTTTCGCTTTCAACGTGTGCTTTGACTAGGTCACGGAGCCGGCGGTCGCGAATCCGGTCGATCTCCTTCTCGCTGATGTCGGTGAAGTTCTTCCGATAGACCAGATTGGCTCCGCGCTCCTTCTCGGGCTCTTTGACTGTTCCATAGGCCGTGTCTTCGTGAAGCGGGGCTTGCAGGCCGTGGTCCGGCTTGTGTGAGACCAGCATGCTCTTGAGCTTGGCGTCCAGATCCGCCCGCAAGGTCGGCCAGGGCAGCGGCACCTCGATCTTCTGTCGCTCCTCGTCATAGGCGCTCGACATGCGATGCAGCAGCCGCTGGTCCGTCAGTGCCGCTATGAGCGCGTCGATGGCATGATGGCGATGATCCTTGCGGTTCTTGGCGTCGCTGTAGTTGTGATCAGGCAGCAGATCGTTGAGCCCCCATTTGGCGCGGATCATCGCCGTCAGCTTTCCCGGTAAGACATGAATCTTGTACGGGTCGGTCACTGCGGCGAGATATTGCTTCGCGGCGCGGGCGAGCCAGCCGGTTTCGTTGAGCATTCGCGCCTGGAACCCGCCAAGCTTGTCGAAATGCGCGCGTGCGTCGGGGTCGAAGCGCCAGCGCTTGCCTCTCGGCAGAGCCGCCGCCCGTTGCGCGATGGCGGCCCAGTCGTAGGGCCGGCCTTTGCTGTTGCTGAACGCTTCGAACGGCGTGCGATTGCCCTTCTCGCGGTTGGCGTAGCGCATGCAGACCACCTTGTTGGCAGCACTGTCGTCCCAACTGTCGGAGAAGGGGATGATGTGATCGATGTCGACCTCCTCCGAAAGCAGCCGCTCGAGCCCAATCACCTCTCCGGTGTAGGGACACTCCCGGGCGACATTGCCTTGCTCCTCCCAGAGCCGCATCTTGAGCAGGTTTCGCGCGTTCACCGCCTGACCCAGCTTTCGCAGCTCGTCGGCACGAGCGTCATTCTTGCGCTGGTTCTGGGCTTGCTCGCGCTCCAGCTCCGACAACTGCTTGGGGGACAATTTGAACTCGCGTGTCATCTCGACGGCGATCTCGGCCGGCGCACCATATTGGGCGATGAGTCCGTTGACGACGCGTCGCAACTGCCCAAGACCGATGTGAACCGTCGGATTAGGAAAACGTCCCCAGCGCTGGTCGTTGGTGTCACGCTCATCACCTGAGCCGAGCACGTCGTTCTGGAGCCATTGGCCGTAATAGGGCAGATAGCCGGTCGGCGACTGCTCTCCGCTCGGTAGCAGCGCGTGATCATAGCCGGCCGTGGTGGCCGCGTCTGGATAGTTCTTGCCGGCTTCCATCAGCGGCAGGATCCTCTTGATCGCCCGAAGCCCGAGCCTGCAATGCCCTTCGGGTAGTAGCGCTGACGCGACCCGCTCTGCATCTTCCTTGTCGAATGCGAACTTGGTTGAAAGCCATGTGACGAGCGCTGCCTCATCAGCCTGCGTCTCGAGCTCAGAGACAATCTCGATCTGCCGATCCAGAGAGAAGCCGCGCCAAGCCTTGCCGAAGTTCTTCTTGGCTGAGAGAGACGTTGCCGTCTCGTCGCCCTTCAGGTGATCACGCTTCTCGCTTTCGAGGTTGAACTTGGCTTCCGATGGCAGTCGAAGCAGGCTGCGGATGTTGTCGAAGCTCAGCTTGCTGTTCTGTAGCAGCGCCAGAGCGACCTTCTCCTGATCTTCCTTTGCCAAAGCAGGCGAGCTTCGGCCGGTCTCGATCACTGCCAGATTGCGCACCTCCTGCCAGATGCGGAAGCGTTGCGCCAAGGGATGCGCCCAGGAGCAGCGGAAGCCTTCCACATCGTCCTTGTGGGCGGCCGGATCGAGCGAGCATTTGCCGACCGGCGGCTGCTTCAAGGGGCGCTGAAAGAAGATCGCCTCGCGGATGGTGCTGTAAGCCTCGGCTGACATCACTGCATGATGCGGCGCCTGAGCAGCCCAGAGGGCTTCGAACTCATGATCAAGCATCGCGCGTGTCGGATAGAAATCGTACTCCGCCTTGACGCCGGTTGCGCGGTTGCGCGTGCGAACGGGGGCGCGGGCCTGATGGCGGCGATGAAGGAATTCACCTAGCGTGCGCGCGCCGGTGTCGTTCATCAAGGCTTGCAGCCTGCCGGCCGCAATCTTGATGGCGCCGGAATCCTTGTCGCCTTTTTCGGTTTTCCGGTTCGAGAGAAATCCGCGCCGCTGGTTCAGGTGAAACAGCGCGCGGCCGACGTGATGAGCCGGCAGCGGTCCGTCCAGCGCTCCAGCGCGCAAGGCATAGGGATCAAGAGCCTCCAGCGCCTTTCTGGCCGGCTCGTCTGCCGGCATCAATCCGTGCTCCACCAGCAGGCCCATCAGCTTGCCGCGCCGTTGCAGATAACGATCTCGTTGCCGCCGCATGCTCCGCGCAACGCGACGATCGGCCGCGTTGGATTCCTTGGACTTGGGATCCCGTCCGTCCGGATAGATCCGCACGCCTCCAGGACCAAGACCTACAGGCGCGCCGCTGTCATCCAGCCAGACGATGGACCAGCCGAGGGAGTTGGCGCCCGCATCAATGCCGAGGCGATATTTCCTTGTAGTATGCTTCTTCATTATCGAATGTCCTCGTCGGAACGAGGAGGCGAAAAGCCAAGCACCGTGAGCTGCGATCAGAGCATCTGTACTCTGACTCGTCGCCTATCCATTCCGCGTTCAGTATTGCTCAGCTAGATATTGACACAACCCGGAGAAGAGTAGAAGTTATAGGTGGTGTGTACGTCGAATTCGTCAAAAGAGGTTTTGCCAACGACTTAGCGGTCTGGTGATTGAGGGCCTCCCGTTAACAAGTTCGAAGAGAGCACCAAATGGGGCGGGCTGCGGCTCGCCCCTTCTTGTTTCGGGCGCCAGGGTGCAGCTTCCGTCCGAAAGCTCCATTGCCCGAGCGATGGCAATCCGCCCCGCATGATGCTATGAGTAAAGCGAGATTCCCGCTGAAGGAGCGGTCGTCTCCGCGCTCGCACAGGGACGGATCACCGCATGAGCATCGGAAACGGCGGACGGTTGATCTGGGGCGGTGGCGCCGTTGCGGCGGTCGTGATCGCCGGTCTGGTTATCGCCTTTGCGCAGGGTTTCGGCCTCGACCTCTCGATTTTCAAGCGCGATGGGACGTGGGCGAGCCGGACGGCCGCGGTCGCGCCGAGCGCTCCGACAGATGGGGCGCCCGCTGCACCGCAGCGCATTGCGGCGGCGGAGCCGGGTGCGCCGGACAAGGGGGCTGCGAGCCAGGCCGCCTCCGCGCTCGCGTCGGCGCAGCAGCAGGCGAGCGGGCTGGCTGCGTTGCTGGCGCCCGTCGCGCCGCAGGCCGCCGAGAGCGATGGTCCGTCATTCGACGTAGTCAGCGTGGAACCGTCGGGCGACACGGTCGTGGCCGGCCGCGCGGCGCCCGGCGCCACGGTCGAGTTGTTGCGCAATGGCGAGCCGCATGCGCGGGTGGTCGCCGATCGCTCGGGCCAGTTCTCCATGGTGCCGCCGCCGCTACCCGCCGGGACGTTCGAGCTGACATTGCGGGCCAAGCAGCCGGATGGCCGCGAGATGTCGTCCAAGCAGAGCGTGGCCGTGGTGGTCGAGGCCGGCAAGCGGCCGGCGACGGTCGCGGTGATCGCGCCGGACCAGCCGACGCGCGTGCTGTCGAAGCCGGCAGCTTCGGCGCCGCTGGCGGTCGCGGTCGAGGCCGTCGACTTCGAGCCGAATGGCAATTTGCGTGTCAGCGGCCGCGCCAAGCCCGGGGCGACCGTGCGGATCTATCTCAACGACCGCCTCGTCAGCACGGCGACGGCTGGTGCGGATGGCCGCGTCGCGACGACCATCAAGGACGCCGCCTGGTCCGGCAAGGACCGGCTGCGGCTCGACGAGGTCGATGCCAAGACCGGCGCCGTGCAGGCGCGCGCCGAGGTGCCGTTGAATGTGCCGGAGGCGCTGACCACGGCCTCGCTGCCTGCCGCCGCGAGCCAAGGGCAGGGCAGCGGCGCTGCTGCCGGCGCGCGTACGCAGCTCGCATCGGCGTCGCCGGCCGACCTGAAGGATATGGCGGCGTCACCTGACCGCGCGGGCGCGAGGACGATCACCGTGTCGCGCGGCGACAGCCTGTGGCACATCAGCCGGCGTCTCCTCGGCGAAGGCACGCGCTACGCGGTGATCTATCGCGCCAATCGCGAGCAGATCCGCCGGCCGGATCTGATCTATCCGGGCCAGGTGTTCGTGCTGCCGGCCAAGCGCTAGCTGAGATTGGCAAGCAGCGCGACGGCGGATCTGCAGGACTATGCAAGTAGCTCCTGCGCCAACTCGCCGAGTCGCGTGACGCTGCGCTCGATCCGCGCGTCCCAATCATGGCTACAGCTCAGCCGCAGGCAGTTGCGATAGCCTGATGTCGCCGTGAACAGGCCGCCGGGCACGAAGCAGATGCGCTCGCGGATGGCGCG
This sequence comes from Bradyrhizobium sp. USDA 4353, assembly GCF_054063215.1. Classification (NCBI taxonomy): domain Bacteria; kingdom Pseudomonadati; phylum Pseudomonadota; class Alphaproteobacteria; order Hyphomicrobiales; family Nitrobacteraceae; genus Bradyrhizobium; species Bradyrhizobium sp. USDA 4353. Next base: position 5,662,148 of record NZ_JBSSGB010000001.1, on the reverse strand, counting down.
TTGATACAGCGCGTCGGAGTCGAAACCGTCTCGCAGCTCCAGCCAGAGCACGAAGCCGCCCTTGGGGTCGGTCATCCGCGTATCCCTGGGAAAGCTGCGGTCGACGGTGCGGCGCATACGGTCGATGTTGTCGGCGAACACCTTGCGGATGCGGCGCAGATGGGCGTCGTAGCCGCCTGAGTTCAGGAAATCCGCCATCGCCTTCTGCGGCAAGGCCGCGCCGCTCAGCGACAGCGCGAATTTGGCGGCGAGGATGTCATCGGCGCGGCGGTTGGCGGCGAGCCAACCGATCCGATAACCCGGCGCAATCGTCTTCGAGAACGAACTGCACAGGATGATGTCGGCCTTTGGCGCGATCGCGGCGAATGGCCGCGGCCGGTCATCGCCAAAGCTGATGTCGCCGTAGATGTCGTCCTCGATCAGCGGCACGCCGTGGCGCGTGAGCACGCGGATGATCGCTGCCTTCTTGGCGTCGTCGGTGCGCGTGCCCAGCGGATTGTTGAAGCTCGAGGCGAGCAGGCAGGCGGCGACGCGGCGTGTGCCGAGCGCCTTGTCGAGCGCTTTGACGTCGACGCCGCTGGTGGGATCTGTCGGCAGCTCCAGCGCGCGCAGGCTGCGGGCTTCGAGCACCTGCAAGAGACCGAAGTAGGTCGGGGATTCGATCGCGACCGTGTCGCCCGGACGCGTGGTGACGCCGAGCGCGATGTTGAGCGCCTCGGTGCAGCCATTGGTGATGAGCACGCCCTCGGGCGGCACCGCGTGGCCGAGCCGCAGGGCACGCGCGGAGATCTGGTCGCGCAGCTCGGCATCACCATGCGGATCGGCATAGATGTTGTAGTGGCGGCCATGGACGCGGGCGCAGCGCGCGAGATGGCGGTCGAGCCGCTCGGCGGCAAGCAGGCCGGCGCTCGGGATGGCGCAGCCCAAGGGCGCATAGGACGGGTCGCCGGCATAGGAGAGCACGCTGAAGACGGGATTGGAGATGGCAACCGGGCTCGCCCGCTGCGGCGGCTGCGAGGCTGTGGGCAGCGCGCGCTGCCGGTCGCTCCGCTGCATGACGTAGAAGCCCGACTTCGGCCGCGCCTCCAGCACGCCGCGATCCTCGAGCAGGCGATAGGCCTGCACCGCCGTCGTCAGGCTGACCCGATGCTGGGACGCGAAGGCGCGCACCGACGGCGCGCGCATGCCCGGACGCAGCACGCCATCGTCGATCAGCGCCGTGACGCCGGCAGCGAGGGCTTCGTAGAGCGGCGGGGAGGGCGTGCGCTGGTCCATACAGATCATCCAATCCCAGATCTGTACTGGTGGCAATCAGGATCGTCTGTATCTGTCAGCGCGAGCCCCCGGGCTCTAGCGTCTCGTTTGCGCTCGCCCGGAGTTTCGCCATGCCTCACGTGCCTAGCCGCTTCCCGCACAACGACATCATGAGCCTGACGTCGCAGGCCGTCCGCTACGATCTCGCCGAAAGCGTCAGCCCGGATCTGAGACTCGGCCAGCTGCTCGCGGGCGGTCTCGGCGATGAGCTGAAGGATCTCGTCCTCCGCTACGGTCCGACCGAAGGTCATGCCGGGCTGCGGGAGCTGATCGCCGCGCGACATGGTGTCGGCGCTGACGATGTCATCACCACCGTCGGCGGCATGCAGGCGCTGTTCCTGATGGCCTTCGTTCTCGCCGAGCCCGATGCGGAGGTCGTGATCGGACGCCCGGCCTTTCCCAATGCCCGCAACGTGCTCGCGGCGGTGGGCCTGCGCGTCGTCGATTGGCCGCTGCATTTCGACGACGGCTATCGCCTCGATGCCGGCCGCCTGCGGTCGCTGTTGACGCCCCGCACGCGGCTGGTGAGCCTGGCCTCGCCGCAGAATCCGTCCGGTGTGGCGCTGTCCGATCCCGAGCTGCGCGAGGTGCTCGCGGCGATAGACGAGATCTGTCCCGAGGCATTCCTGCTGGTCGACGAGACCTATCGCGAGGCGGTGCATGGCGAGGCGGAACCGCGTCCGAGCGTGGTTGCGCGGGATCGGCGCATCGTCAGCTGCGCGTCGTTCTCCAAATGCCATGGCGCGCCGGGCATCCGCACCGGATGGGTGATCACGCGTGACGCGGCGCTGCGCGCCCAGCTGCTGCTGGCCAAGTTCAACACGACGATCTCGAACTCGGTGGTCGATGAGGCGATCGCGCTGCGCATCCTGCGCGAACTGGACACGATCATGCGCGACCGGCGCCGTCACCTCGCCGCGGCCCTGGCGCGCACCGCCGCGTTCGTGGCCGACAATGCCAGGCTGATCGAATGGATCAGGCCGGATGCCGGCGCGCTGTGCTGTATCAGACTCAGGCGTGAGATGTTCGACGACGCGGCCGTGGCGCGGTTTCATCGCGAGCTGGCCGCGCGCGAGACGCGCGTCGCACCCGGCTCGTGGTTCGGCGATGACGCGCGGGTGTTTCGTCTTGGCTTCGGCGTGCTGCCGTTGCCCGAGCTTGACGAGGCGCTGCATCGTGTGGCGCAGGCCCTGACAGCGGCGATGTGAGCGGAGGGCTGGTATCGGCCGAGCGCGGAGACGTTGTCAGCGCGCCGCTCGCGCGATTGCGCTAGGATGATCGCAAGCATTGTCTCACGAGGTGTCCATGCACGATCTCACCCGCTGCGTTCAGCATCCCGCCGTGTCGCATGACGGCTTCAAGTCGCTGGCCGTTCCGACCTATCGCGCCTCGACGATCGTCTATGACGAGCCGCAGGATTTTGCCAAGCGCGCCGCGCGCGGTCTCGACGGCTACACGTATGGCCTGCACGGCACGCCGACGACGCGGACGCTGGAGGCGCAGATCACCGCGCTGCATGGCGGCGAGCGCACCGTGCTGGTTCCGAGTGGTCAGGCTGCGGTCGCGATCACGATGCTCGCGGTGCTCAAGCCGGGCGACACGGTGCTGATCCCCGACCACGTCTATCCGCCGGTGCGTCATCTCTGCGCAGGCTATCTCGCCGCGCGCGGCATCGCGCATCAGGTCTACGATCCCTTGATCGGCGGAGGCATCGGCGATCTCATCGATGCCAGCACGAAGCTGATCTGGATGGAATCGCCAGGCTCGGGCACGATGGAGGTGCAGGACGTGCCGGCGATCGCGCGGGCTGCGAAAGCGCGGGGCGTGCTCACCGGTTGCGACAACACTTGGGCGAGCCCGCTGCTCTTCAAGCCGCTGGCGCATGGCGTCGACTTCGCGGTGGAGGCGCTGACCAAATATGTCGGGGGTCATTCCGACCTGCTGCTCGGCTCGATCACGGTCAAGGACCTGAGCTTGCGCAAGGCGCTCAAGGATGTGCTGGGCCCGCTCGGCATCGGCGTGTCACCGGATGAGGCGGCGCTGGCGCTGCGCGGCATTGAAACGATGGGCGTGCGCATGGCGCATTCCGGCCGTGTCGCGCTTGACTTTGCCGAGCGGCTGCAACAGTCACCGGCGGTCGCGCGCGTGCTGCATCCGGCGCTGCCGTCATGTCCCGGCCACGAGATCTTTGCCCGCGACTACAAGGCTGCGAGCACCGTGTTCAGCCTCGTCATCAAGCCGGAGTTCTCGGCACGGATCACTCCTGCGCTCGGCCAGCTCACGCTGTTCGCGATCGGGGCGTCCTGGGGCGGCACCCACAGCCTGATCGCGCCGATGGATGTTGTGGCCGATCGCACAATGCGGCCGTGGAATGCAGCGGAAGGATTGGTGCGCCTCAGCATCGGGCTCGAGGAGTCGGGCGAGCTGTGGGAGGATCTGTCTCGCTTCCTCGATGCGTTGGTCGCGGGCTGATCAGCCCGCGCTCAGCCGCACGCCGGCGCGCAAAAATTTCTGCGGGTCGACGGCTTCGCCGTCGATGCGGGTTTCGTAGTGCAGATGCGGGCCGGTCGAGCGGCCGGTGGAGCCGACCTCGCCGATGATGTCGCCAATCTTCACCTGCTGGCCGATCTTGACGTTGATCTCGGAGAGATGGCCGTAGCGGGTGGAGAGCCCGTTGCCGTGATCGACCTCGACCATGCGGCCATAGCCGCCGGCCCAGCCGGCATTGACGACCTTGCCGTTGGCGGTGACGCGGACGGGATCGCCGGTGGCGGCGCGGAAGTCGAGGCCGGTGTGCATCGCAGGCCGGCCGAGGAACGGATCGGAGCGCACGCCGAAGCCCGAGGTGAACTCGACCTCGCCGATGACGGGCTTGCGATAGGGCACCAGCGACAGCGTGCGGTTCATCTTGTCGACCTGCGCGCGGGTGATGCTGATGCGATAGAGCTGGCGCTCGAACGGACCGGATTCGGCGCCGAGCTTGACCGGCACGAACGGGCCGCCCATGCCGCCCTTCGGCGCGGCGGCTTCGAGCTGGCCCATGTCGAGGCCGAGATCGGTGATCACGCCGCGCATCCGGCGCAGCTTCGATTCCAGCGTCTCCTCGGCAGAGGACAGCATCGCGATCTGCCGCGCCTCGACCTGGTCGAGCGAGCGCGTCAGCCGCGTCAGCACATTGTCGACGCCGGCGAGCTTGGTCGACGGATTCGGCTGCACATTGGCAAGCACGGGGCTGCGCGATTCCAGCCGTGCCTCGCGGTCCGGCGGGGCGGTGAAGATCACGGTGTCGCTGATCGGCGACGGTTTTGGCGTCGACGGCGCAGCTGAGGGCTCGATTGCCGGGCTACGCGCAGGCGCGCGGATCGAGCCGGTGATGTCGGGCATGCTGCCGAGCGCAGTCGCGCGGCCTTCGAGCGCGCTCTGGCGCTTGAGGATCTGGTCGAGCTTCTGGTCGAACTGCTCCTGGTCGAGCAGCTGCCGGCTGGTGGCGCGGTCGACCTTGGCGCGCAGCTCGGCGATGCGGTCCTCATAGGCGTATTGCATCTCGGCCTGGCGCGCGATCAGCCGCGTCAGCACGTCGTCGCGGAAGGCGAAATAGGTCGCGGTCGCGGCCGACCAGATACCGAGCAGGCTGACGGTGCCGACCACGATCCAGAACACGACGGGGCCGATGCGCACCTGCTTGCCGGCATGCACCAGCGTGTAGTCGCTCTGCGAGGCGGCCGGTGCAGGGGCGGGATGACTGACCGGCGACCGCCGCTGCTGCACGGCGCGCCCGCGGTCATGAGGATGGTGTTGGGGATATTCGGCGTACTGGCCGGAACGATGCGACATCGACACTCCCGCGCCGGCCGGAGATCGTCGTGTCCAGCGGCGTCATTTACGGGAGGGATTTGACCCCTGCATGGTTAATTTTCCCCCAACACCATGCCTCGCGAGTCTACAGCGCTTTGGCCGCGGCCAGCACCGCGTCGGCGTGGCCGTCGACCTTGACGTTGCGCCAGACCTGGGCGACGCGGCCGTCGGCGCCGATCAGGACGGTGCTCCTGACGATGCCGAGAAACTTGCGGCCATAGAGCGACTTCTCGCCCCAGGCGCCATAGGCCTCCAGCATCTCGTGCGTCTCGTCGGAGATCAGGGGGACGGCGAGGTCGTGCTTGTCGCGGAAATTGTCCTGCGCCTTCACCGAATCGGCGGAGACGCCGAGCACGGCAGCGCCGGCGGCGGCGAAGTCCTTCGACAGGCGGGTGAAGTCGATCGCCTCCCTGGTGCAGCCGGGCGTGTTGGCCTTGGGATAGAAGAACAGCACCAGCTTCTTGCCGGCATAATCGGCCAGCGAAACGGTTCCGCCGCCATCGCGGGGCAGCTTGAAGCCGGGGGCCTTGGCGCCCTCGGCAAGCCCGGCTGCCGCCGCCGGGGCGGGCTTGGTTGCGCTCGGTTTGGGGGGCGCAGCCTTCTTCACGGCCTTGGCCGGCGACTTCGCGGTCTTGGCAGCCGGTTTGGTGGTGGTCTTCTTGGCCGGCTTAGCCGTTGCGGCCTTGGCGGTCCTTTTGGCCACCTTCTTGGCCGCGGCGGCCAGCTGGTTCCCTGCAGCCGTCCCGTATGACGCCGGGTTAGAGGATTTCTTCCGTGATTCCTTTGACATACGCCTTCCTTTCGTCGCTTTCGGCGGCTCAAAAATGAAAGTATCTCGGTTCTTGTCCGGTGTCCCGGGATCGATCTTGCATCCGTGCTTCGGCGTGTGGGGGTGATGCCTCTTGCGGCGCTCGGGAAATCACGGGTACCAGCATGCGTGAGTACCAAAGCCATGACGACTCTCGTACCGTCTCCGGATCAGACATCCCGTCCACAAATTTCGACCCCGCCTGGCGTGCCGGTCGACCGGTACGAGCGGGTGGGCAAACCAGACGACGGCGGGGTATAGTGACGGAGATTTGGCGCTTCGTCTGGCCCGCGTCGCGGGCATGACGGCAGCGGGCGGCTCAGAGAGCGCCGGCTGAAGCGCGACGGGGATCGACAGGGCGCGGCCAATGCGGGCAAGCAGAGGGCGCGCTGCCTCAACGTCGGGGCCACATCGGCGACCAATCTGGCTGGGGCCAGATTGTCTCCACATTATCGGACACCAGGGGCCAGCACCGAGAGGCAATGGCAAGACAGACATCACCCCAGCGGCCCCATCTGCAAGCGGACACCCAGGGCCAACAGTGGGATGAGGCCGACTGGGACGTCGCCGATCAGCATTTGTCCGATCATTACGAAGACGCCGCCGATCACGAGTCGCGCGCGCCTGCCGAGCCGGCCGCTTCAGGCAGGGTCGACGCGTTAGGTCCGCGCCGGTCGCGCCGCCGGTGGTTGCGGCGAACCGCGGCGTCCTGCTTCGTGCTGCTGCTGATCCTGGCGGTCGGCTTCGGCGGGTTGTGGTTGCGGCTCGGCGCCGGTCCGATCAGCCTCGATCTGGCGACGCCGTGGCTCGCGGCGGCGATCGAGGACAATATCGGGCACGGCAACACGGTCGAGGTGGGCGGCACGCAGATCGAGCGCGCGGGACGAATCCGGGTTGCGGTTCGCATTCGCGACATCGTGGTGCGCGACCAGGATCACGCCGTCGTCGCCAGCGCGCCCAAGGCCGAGGTGCGGCTGTCGGGCGCCGCGCTGCTGATGGGACAGTTGCGCGCCGAGAGCCTCAAGCTTGTCGACGCCGAGCTCGCCATCCGGATCACGCCCGACGGCACCGTCACGGTCTCGACCGGCGAGACCGCCAAGCCGCTGGCGACGGGCGTGGCCAGCAAGCGCGATGCCGGCCTGCCGCCGACCTTTCCGCGGCCGGGCCAGGCTCCCGCGCCGTCACCCGGTGCGCCCCAGGCCGCGTCGCCGCAGGCGCCGGCCAATCCAGCGGCTGTGCCGCCCGTGGTCCCCGCCAGCGCCCAGAGCGGCCTGCTGGCCGGGCTCGACTGGCTCGACAGCCTCAGCCTCACCGGGCTCGACGGCCAGAACCTGAACGAGATCGGCCTGAAGAATGGGGTGCTGACCGTCGACGATCAGCAGCGCGGCAACAAATGGACGTTCGAGAACATCAGCCTCAGCCTGCGCCGGCCCTCGGGCGGCGGAGTCGCGCTGAGCCTCGGCGAGGAGGGCGCCAAGCCGTGGTCGCTGCGCGTCCTGGTCGGGGCGCCGGCCAACGGCGTGCGCTCGATCGAGGTCAAGGCCGACAAGGTCTCGACCAGCAACATCCTGCTGGCGCTGCGGCTGAAGGACCTCACCTACATGGCGGACCTGCCGCTGACCGGTGAGGTCAAGGGCGAGCTCGCCCGCGACGGCCTGCCGACTTATCTGCGCGGCAAGATCAACATCGGCGCCGGCAGCATCATCGACACCGATACGCCGGATTATCCGATGGCGATCGATTCCGCCGAGCTGAACATGGAATGGGATGCCGGCCGCCGCGTGCTGGTCGCTCCGTTCAAGATCATCTCGGGCGCCAACCGCGTCACGCTCAACGCCAATCTCGAGCCGCCGAACGACGCGGTCAATGACTGGCGGCTGAACCTCAGCGGCGGCACGATCCTGCTCGGTGCGATCGCGAACGATGCGCCGCTGATCTTCAACCGCATCTCGATCAATGTCCGCTTCGACACCGAGGGCAAGCGCGTGCTGCTCACGCAGGCCGAGGTCTCGAACGGCGAGATCGGCGTCGCCGGCACCGGCAGCATCGACTATGCCGGCGAGCCCCGGCTCAAGCTCGGCTTCGCCGCAACGCCGATGCCGGCGCTCGCGATGAAGCGGCTGTGGCCGGCGCTGATCGTGCCCGAGGTGCGGGCCTGGATGATCGAGCGCATCGAGCGCGGCAACGTGCAGCGCATCGACATCGCGGTCAATTCGCCGACCCGCAATTTGCCGCGCAAGGGACCGCCGATTCCCGATGACGGCCTCGACGTCAACGTCGTCGCGACGAATGTGACGGTGCGTCCCGTCGACGGCCTGCCTGCGGTGCGCGACGCCGACATGAAGGCGCACGTCACCGGACGCACCGCGACGGTGACCGTGGGGCAGGGCGTCGCCGACACGCCCGCCGGGCGCAAGCTCAATTTCTCGGATGTCGTGTTCGAGGTGCCGGACATGGCGCCGAAGCCGTCGCCGTCAAAGGTGCGCATGCGCGTCGATGGTCCGGTCGCGGCCGCGGCCGAGATCCTCGCCTCCGACCGGCTGAGCGACATGTCGTCGATTCCGATCGATCCGGCGCAGACCAAGGGCACGTTCCAGGCGAACGTCAATCTGGCGATGCCGGTCAAGGGCGAGCTGACCAAGGCCGACACCAACTACACGGTCACGGCCGATCTCAACGGCTTCGCCGCCGACAAGCTGGTGATGAACCAGAAGCTCGAAGCCAACACGCTGAAGATCGTCGCGAACACGCAAGGCTACCAGGTTAAGGGCGACGTCAAGATCAACGGTCAGCCGGCGACGCTCGACTATCGCAAGCCGAGCGAGGGCGACGCCGACATCAAGATGCAGGCGATCCTTGATGATGCCAGCCGGGCGCGGCTCGGCATGGATCTGGGCACCGCGATCAGCGGCAACGTGCCGCTCAAGCTCAACGGCAAGATCGCGGGCTCGCCCGATCGCGACAGCCGGCTCGGCGTCGAGGCCGACCTGACCCAGCTCAAGCTTGACAACCTGCTGCCCGGCTGGGTGAAGAATCCGGGCAAGGCCGGCAAGGCGACATTCAACGTCGTGGCGAAGCAGCAATCGACGCGCTTCGAGGACATCAACATCGAAGGCGGCGGCGTCGCGATCAAGGGCTCGCTGGAGGTCGACCAGAATGGCGACCTGATGAATGCGAACTTCCCGACCTATTCGCCCTCGGAAGGCGACAAGACGCAGCTCAAGGCCGAGCGCGGTCAGGACGGCGTGCTCAAGCTGTCGATGCGCGGCGACGTGTTCGACGGCCGCGGCTTCCTGAAGACGGCGATCTCCGGCACCAACAAGGATGCCGACAAGAACAAGGCGCGCTCCAATCTCGATTTCGACGCCGAGGTCAAGCTCGGCGCGGTCGCCGGCTTCAACGGCGAGGCGCTGCGCAGCGTCGACGTCAAGCTGTCCCGGCGCGGCGGCGCCTTCAAGAGCTTCAACCTGACCGGCAAGGTCGGCCGCGACACGCCCGTCACCGCCGACATCCGCGTCGGCCGTGAGGCCCCCAGTGCCGATCCGCGCGCGCGCCGCCAGGGACGCGAGGTGATCTATCTCGTGACCAATGACGCCGGCGCGCTGCTGCGCTTTGCCGACACCTATTCGAAGATGTCGGGCGGCGAGCTCGAGCTCGCGATGGAGCCGCCGACGGCCGACTCCAGCCCCAAGGAAGGCTTGGCGATCGTTCGCAACTTCACTGTCAGAGGCGAGCAGGCGCTTGATCGCGCCGCGTCCGGCGCGACGCAGGGCGCTTCGCAAGGCATCGCCTTCACGATGCTGCGCGCAGAGTTCACGCGGCAGAACGGGCTGCTCTCGATCCGCGACGGCGTCGTCAAGGGACCGACGCTCGGCCTGACCATCGAAGGCAGCATCGACTACAACGTCAACCAGGTCCGCGCCTCCGGCACGATCGTGCCGCTGTACGGGCTGAACAACATGTTCAACCAGATCCCGATCGTCGGCCTGTTCCTGGGCGGCAGCAACGAGGGCCTGTTCGGCGTGACCTATGAGGTCGTCGGCACGCCGAGCCAGCCGGTGGTGCGCATCAATCCGATCTCGGCCATGCTGCCGGGCGTGACGCGCAAGATCATGGACTTCAACACCGGCAAGCAGCCATACCCGCCGGCCGAGCTGCCGCCGAACAACTGACAACCGCACGTCGCTTTGCGCGGCAGTGTTGTTCGCTGCCATCAGTCGTGAGGGAAACGAGGACGCCGGCGAGAGCCGGGGCTCGCTCATGACCTCATCGTGACATCGACAGGCTCATCGACGCCAGCTTACGCACTCCGTCGGTCAGCCTGTCGTAAGCCTGCCAGGGCAACAGGCTGGCATCTCATCGCGCGAATTCTGGTGAGAGTTTCAGCGGGCCGCGTTCCGGCCCGATCGGATGCCCTCGCAACCAGGCTGGTGGCATCCTGGATGTAACCGACGTTACGCGCTCGCCGATCGCCCGCGGCGATGGGCGGAGGATCGACAAGGAGTTGTTACGTGAAAGCCAAGTTGCTCTTTCAGACGGCCGCAGTGCTGATCGTCGTGGGCCTCGGCCACGAGGCCGGCGCAGCCGACCTCGGAGGCTATGCCGGAGTCAACCTGAATGTTCGGTCGGGACCGAGCGTGCGTTTCCCGGCGGTCGGAATCCTCGGAGCCGGTTCGTCGCTGACGATTCACGGCTGCCTGACCGGCTACAAATGGTGTGACGTCAGTGCCGCCGGACTTCGCGGCTGGGCGTCGGGCGCCCACATTCAGTTCGCTTACGAGACACGGCGCGTCTACGTTCCGGCCTATGCGCCGCGCGTCGAAATTCCGGTCTTGACGTTCCAGATCAATACCTACTGGCACGACCATTATCGCGAGCTGCCGCTGTACAGCGACTTGCCGCGATGGGTCGACTATCATTGGGAGGAGAGCGATCCGCCGCCCGGTTGGCGGGACAATTGGGATGACGACTATGTCGGTCACGAATATGAGTGACGTCGGTCAATAAAGCGCGCGGAGCTACGGCGCGTTGGTCATCATACGCCAAGGGCGCGCCGTCTGGCGCGCCCTTGCAAGCCGGCAAAAGCGAATGCGGCTATGCAGGCTTGAGCAGCACGTGACGCTTCTTGCCCAGCGAGAGCTTGATCACGCCCTCGCTGGTCAGATCCTTGGACGTCAGCGCCATCTTCTCGTCGGTGACCGCGACGTCGTTGACGCGCAGGCCGCCGCCCTTGATCTGGCGCCGTGCCTCACCGTTGGAGGCGACGAGGCCGGCCTTGACGAAGGCGTTGAGCACGCCGAGGCCGGCATCGAGCTCGCTCTTGGCGATCTCGACCGTCGGCAGGTTCTCCGCGATCGCGCCTTCCTCGAAGGTGCGGCGCGCGGTCTCGGCCGCGGTGCGCGCGGCCTCCTCGCCGTGCAGCAGCGTGGTCGCCGCATCCGCCAGCGCCTTCTTGGCCTCGTTGATCTCGGCGCCCTGAAGCGCTCCGAGCTTCTCGATCTCGGCCAGCGGCAGGGTCGTGAACAGCTTGAGGAACTTGACGACGTCGGCGTCCTCGGTGTTGCGCCAGTACTGCCAGAAATCATACGGGCTGCACTGGTCGGCGTTGAGCCAGATCGCGCCCTGTGCGGTCTTGCCCATCTTGGCGCCGGAGGCGGTGGTGAGCAGCGGCGTGGTCAGCGCGAACAGTTGCTCGGTGCCCATGCGGCGACCGAGCTCGACGCCGTTGACGATGTTGCCCCACTGATCTGAGCCGCCCATCTGCAGCCGGCAGCCGGTGCGGCGCGACAGCTCGACGAAATCGTAGGCCTGGCAGACCATGTAGTTGAACTCGATGAAGCTCATCTCCTGCTCGCGCTCGAGGCGCAGCCGGACGGAGTCCATGGTCAGCATGCGGTTGACCGAGAAGTGACGGCCGATGTCGCGCAGCATCTCGATCCAATTGAGCTTGGTCAGCCATTCGGCATTGTCGAGCATGATGGCGTCGGTGGCGCCGTCGCCATAGCGCAGCACCTTGGCGAACACGCCGCGGATGGACGCCTTGTTGGCCTCGATCTCCTCGACCGTGCGCATCGCCCGCGTCTCGTCCTTGCCGGAGGGGTCGCCCACCATGGTGGTGCCGCCGCCCATCAGGGTGATCGGCTTGTTCCCGGTCTGCTGCAGCCAGTACAGCATCATCATGGTCAGGAAGTTGCCGATGTGCAGCGAGCGCGCGGTGCAGTCATAGCCGACATAGGCGGTGGCCTGGCCCTTGGCGGCGAGCGCATCGAGGCCCTCGAAATCGGAGCACTGATGAATGAACCCGCGGCTCTGCAGCACGTTCAGGAAATCAGACTTGAAGCCAGTCATGGTCGGCGGACTCTGAGCTTTTGTTTACGGTATTGGCCTGATATCGCGGCCGCCTGCAGGAGGGCGGCTGCCGCCTCTCCAGGCGTTGTGGCATTATAGGACGCGCCCGGCTTGTACAAGGTCATGTGCAGGACGCCTGCGGGACCTCAAATCAGCCGCACTTCCGGGCGAGGCCAGGATTTTCAGGTTCGACTGCAATGATTCTGACCGCACTTGGCCTTATGAGTGGCACCTCGCTGGACGGGGTGGATGTGGCCTTGATCGAGACCGACGGGCGGCAGATCAAGAGCCTTGGTCCGTCCGGCTATCGGCCCTACGGCCCTGCGGAGCGCAGCCTGCTGCGCGAGGCGCTCGCCGATGCCGTGCAGATCGAGCGGCGCGAGGCGCGCCCGGGACGCGTGCGCGACGCCGAGCAGGCCGTGACATTGGCGCATGCCGAGGCGATCGCGGCGTTCCTCTCCCAGCACCGGCTCAAGCCTGAGGATATCGACATCATCGGCTTCCACGGTCAGACCGTGCTGCACCGGCCGGAGCGGCGCCTGACGGTGCAGATCGGCGACGCGTCCGCGCTCGCCAAATCCGTCCACATCCCGGTGATGCATGACTTTCGCGCAGCCGACGTCGATTTCGGCGGGCAGGGCGCGCCGTTCGTGCCAGTCTATCACCGCGCGCTGGCGCAATCGCTGTCGCGCGAGGGTCCGATCGCGGTGGTCAATATCGGCGGCGTTTCCAACGTCACCTATATCGACGGCGAGGAGGTGCTGATCGCCTGCGACACCGGTCCGGGCAATGCGCTGCTCGACGACTTCATGCATCGCATGACCGGCCAGGCGTTCGACCAGGATGGCCGGGTGGCGGAGCAGGGCACGTCGGACGAGGCGTGGATCGCGAGCGCGCTGGCGTTGCCGTTCTTCGCGCTGCCGCCGCCGAAATCGCTCGACCGCAACGACTTCGCGGCGCTGAAGCTTGGCGATGTGACCGCGGCGGATGGCGCGGCCACGCTGACGGCGTTCACGGCGGCCGCCATCGCCCGCATCGTGCCGCTGCTGCCGAAGCCGCCGGCGAGCTGGATCGTGTGCGGCGGCGGCGCCCGCAACCACACCATGATGCGGATGCTGCGCCAGCGTCTCGCGCCAGCGAGCGTCGAATCGGCGGATGCGCTCGGCTGGTCGGCCGATGCGATCGAGGCCCAGGCGTTCGGCTTTCTGGCCGTCCGCGGCATGAAGGGCCTGCCGCTGAGCTATCCGACCACGACGGGCGTGCCGTTCCCAATGACCGGCGGGGTGATCGCGCGGCCCTGATCGATGCAGATGCATCCACCTTGACAGGTTCATGCAAATGCATTTAGTTTGATGCATCTGCATCAAACTGCCGAGGATGTCATGCCGGTCCTGAAGCTGATCAGCCATACGCTCTGCCCCTATGTGCAGCGCGCGGTCATCGCGCTCACCGAGAAGGGCATCGCCTTCGAGCGGATCGACATCGATCTCGCCAACAAGCCCGACTGGTTCTTGAAGCTCTCGCCGCTCGGCAAGGTGCCGGTGCTGGTGGTGCCCACGCCGCAAGGCGAGGTGGCGCTGTTCGAGAGCAGCGTGATCTGCGAGTACATCGAGGAGACGCAAGCGGTAGTGAAGCTACATCCCGAGGACGCGCTGGCGCGGGCGCAGCATCGCGCGTGGATGGAGTTCGGCTCGGCGATATCAGGCGATCTCTGGGGCCTGGAGACGACGCAGGACGCCGCTGTGTTCGCGGCCAAGCGCGAGGCCCTGACGGCCAAGTTCGCGCGGGTCGAGGACGCGCTGGGCGAGGGGCCGTATTTTGCGGGTGCGCAGTTCGGTTTGGTCGATGCGGTGTTCGCGCCGATCTTCCGCTACTTCGATGTGTTCGACGCGTATGGCGATCTCGGCATCTTCGCAGCCACGCCGAAGGTTCGCGCCTGGCGTGCTCAGCTGGCGCAGCGGCCGAGCGTCGCGGCCGCGGTCAGCAACGACTATCCGCAGCTACTCCGCGCATTCCTTGCGCGGCACGATGCTTATTTGTTGAAGCAGGCGGCGTAGGTCGAGCGTGGGACTGTTAGTTACAGCGCCCTCTCCCCTTGCGGGAGAGGGCATCGCCGTCCTGTCCACGTGTGCGGTTGGGTGAGGGGTATCTCTCGGCAAACGGCGCTCGCGGAGAGATACCCCTCACCGAACCGAGCTTGTTGCGCTTTCCTACATGCCCTCTCCCGCAAGGGGAGAGGGCGCATTCATTTGCAGATCGTAGGGTGGGCAAAGCCGCAGGCGTGCCCACCTTTGTCTCCGAACTCGCCGATGAAGTTGGTGGGCACGGCGCGTTGGCGACCAGCCGTGTTGACGGAGCGTCGAACGCGCCTTTGCCCACCCTACAGAAGCAAGGCTCGTAGCCTCAGCGGACGTTAGCCAGGCGCATGTCCAGATACGCCGTGATGGTCTCCATCAGCGGCTCGAGCTTGCCGTCGAAGAAGTGGTTGGCGCCGGGGATGACCTGCTGGTCGATCACGATGCCCTTCTGCGTCTTCAGCTTCTCGACCAGGGTGTTGACGTCCTTCGGCGGCACCACCGCGTCCTTCTCGCCGTGCACGATCAGGCCCGAGGACGGGCAGGGCGCCAGGAACGAGAAGTCGTAGAGGTTGGCCGGCGGGGCGATCGAGATGAAGCCCTCGACCTCGGGACGGCGCATCAGGAGCTGCATGCCGATCCAGGCGCCGAACGAGAAGCCGGCCACCCAGCAGGCGCGCGCCTCGGGGTTGATGGTCTGCGCCCAGTCGAGCGCCGAAGCTGCATCCGACAGCTCGCCGGTGCCGTGGTCGAACGAGCCCTGGCTGCGGCCGACCCCGCGGAAATTGAAGCGCAGCACCGAGAAGCCGCGATGCGCGAAAGCGTAGTAGCACTGGTACACGATCTGATGGTTCATCGTGCCATGGAACTGCGGATGCGGATGCAGGATCATCGCGATCGGCGCGTTCTTCTGCTTCGCCGGATGGTAACGGCCTTCGAGGCGGCCGGCCGGACCGTTGAAGATGACTTCAGGCATCAGAGAATCCTTGGCAGAGCATCGACCGACTTCGTCCGTGCTTCATCTTGCGCCTCGCCGAGGAGATCAGCAGGGGACATCTGCAGGAAAAGTGGTGATCGAGCACCGTCCGTTCGCTTCGACGGAGCGGTGCTGGCGTGACTGGAAGTTGGCCTTCTAGCATGGAGCGCGGGGCAAAAAGCAAGGATTTTCAACGCCCGGCGGTGGGGAGACAGGCTTCGAGCCCACGTCGTCGGCGCGCGGCGGGCTTGCCTGCGAGATCAGCCCGTTCGCTCCGGATCTCCGTGCAGCTGGTTGAAAGTCTTGGAATTTTCCGTCTCCGTCGAAGCGGCGACGGGGCTCGGTGCGGACGTCTGCTCCAGTTGCATCACGGCGCTGCGATAGCGGCGGCTGCCTTGGATGGACTGTCCGGTGTCGAAGGTCAGGCTGAAATCGCCTGATGGCAGCACCGAGAGCGCGGTCACCCGCGCCGTATTGGCCAGCCGGCCGCGGTGAATGCGAGCGAGGCCGAAACGAGCGAGCTCGATTTCGGCAGCCGACAGCGTCCCGCGGATCAAGTGCTGGCGGCCGCCCGCCATGGTGTACTCGACATAGTTGCCGGCGGAGGCGACCCACAGGATCTCCGCCGGCGCAATCCGGATCCGGCTGGTGCCATCACGCAGCCAGAGCGCGGCCGGGACAGCCGTGTCGTCCTCCCGCTGCGGGGACGGGCTCCGGGTACTGCCGGCGTGGTAGCCGTCCCAGAGCCAGAGCGTGGTGCTGATCAGCAGCACCGTCATGATGTCCTTCCTGAACTCGTACAGCACCGTCGGCCAGGAGAGATTGAAATCGTAGCTGCCGCCCGCAGTCCAGATCAGCAGCTTGCGCAACGCCACCATGCCGAGCATGTGCAGCGCGGAGAAAGCGAGGAGGGCTGCCGCGGCGAGGATCACGCGACGTCCGACTCCGGATGAGCCGCGAATCGACCGGACGGTCGCCACCACCAGGGGCGTCAGCAGAATGACGAACAGGATGCTCGTCAACTCGAACAGCAGCGGCTTGTCGATATCGTAGGCGGCGCCCCGCCGGGCGGCATCATGGGCAGTTGAGAAGGCGTTGATGATGCCGATGCCCACGGACAGCGCGGCTGTCGTCGCATAGAAGGTCCTGTCGTTCGGACGCAGGATCAGATCAGTCATCTTCCTCATGGCATCGCACCCGCCATTCTCCAGGCAGGCGAGGATACCACCATGTCGCCAGGTCGGCAGCATAGGGGCTCGCCGCGTCCCCGGCCGCCGACAGGCCGTCTCGCGATCACGGCAATCGCCTCGAATATCACCCAATCACCGCTGATCCCGCGACGACCACCGCTCGTCCCCGGTGGCGGCAATTCATCCCTCGGGCCGGCGGCTGATCCCAAGCCGGCTCGACTCTGGTCGCTTGGCTTGCAGATTGCGTGGACATCTCAACGCAGAGCCGGCGCGACGATCACCCGCGCGTCCGGCCGAGGAAGGCGGTCATCATGTCGGCATCCCAACCCTATTCCCCCTCGCAACGGCGCATCGATCTCGACTGGGTCCGGATTAGCGCTTTCGGCCTGCTGATCCTCTACCATGTCGGCATGCTCTACGTATCCTGGGGCTTCCACATCAAGAGCGAGCATCGGCTGGTCTGGCTGGAGCCAGTGATGCTGCTGGTCAACCCGTGGCGGTTGTCGCTGCTGTTTCTGGTCTCGGGCGTGGCGACCCGCTTCATGCTCGGCAAATACGAGCCAATGGCATTGCTCCGCGCGCGCTCGGCGCGGCTGCTCATTCCGCTCGTCTTCGGCATGCTGGTGATCGTGCCGCCGCAGTCCTATGCGCAGGTCGTCGAGAGCGTCGGCTATTCCGGCGGGTTTCTCGACTTCTATCTGCGGCACTATCTCAGCTTCTCCGTGCAGTTCTGCCCGGGGCCTTGCATCATGTTGCCGACCTGGAACCATCTCTGGTTCGTGCTCTATCTCTGGGTCTACACCGCGTCCGTGATCGGCGTGCTGGCCATCTGGCCTGCGCTGCCGGAGCGGCTCGGCGCGCAGCTTGGCGCCGTGCTCCGCGGGCCTTGGCTGTTGATCCTGCCGTGCCTGCTCTTCGTCACTTGGCGAGTGTCTCTGTTCCCGCTGTTTCCGGCGACGCATGCGCTGGTCGGCGACTGGTACGATCACGCGGACTATGCGACGGCCTTCCTGATCGGCTTCCTGCTGGCGAGGGATGAGACTGTGTGGGTCACCTTGGAGCGCTGGCGCTGGGGCGCGCTGGCGGCCGGGGCCGCCGTCTTCACGGTCTTCCTCTCGATCCGTGCAGGCTTCGGCATGGGCCTCGCGCCGGTGCCGACGCTCAAGACGATCGTCGGCGTCGCCTATGGCTGCTATCAATGGCTGGCGATGGCCGCGGTGCTCGGGATGGCGCGGCGCCTCATCTCGGCCGATGGCCCGGTTCGCCGCTATCTGACGGATGCGATGTTTCCCTATTATATCGTGCATCAGACCGCGATCATCATGATCGCGCATGCTCTGCAGGGCAGCGGCCTCTCGGCCGGGCTGGAAGCCGGCGTCATCATCGCGGGCACCGTTGCCGCCTGCGTGGTCACCTACGAGATCGCGCGGCGGGTCAGTTGGCTGCGGCCGCTGTTCGGGTTGCGGATGGGGACGAACGCGCCGGTGAAGGCGGTTCAGCAGCCCGCCTGAGGTGTGCGGTTCCGATTGGCGCGGTCTTGCAAGATGGTATGAGAGGCCATGCCGGATCGCGTCTATCTCGACTGGAATGCCACTACGCCGCTGCGCCCCGAGGCGCGCGCGGCCATGCTCGTTGCGTTCGACCTCGTCGGCAATCCGTCGTCGGTGCACGATGAAGGCCGCAAGGCGCGGCGGGTGATGGAGGAGGCCCGCGCGGCGATCGCCCGCGGCCTCGGCACGGTGGCGCGCCGCGTTGTGTTCACCTCCGGCGGGGACAGAGGCCAATACGCTGGCCTTGAGCCCGGGGCTGAAGGCCCCGGCCGGAGCGGTGGAGCGGTTGCTGGTCTCGGCGGTCGAGCATGCCTCGGTGCTATCTGGCGGCCGGTTTGCGCCGGCGGTGGTGCAGACGATTCCGGTCGATCGGTCCGGCGTGGTCGATCTCGGCCGACTCGAAGCCATGCTGGCCGGCGGTCCGCCGGCGCTGGTCTCGGTGATGGCGGCCAACAACGAGACCGGCGCGCTTCAGCCGGTTTCGCAAGTCGCTGAGATCGTCAGCCAAGCCGGCGGCCTGCTGCATGTCGACGCGATCCAGGCGTTCGGCAAAATACCCCTCGATATCAACCAGATGGGCGCAAATCTTGTGACCGTCTCTGCGCACAAGATCGGCGGCCCCAAGGGGATCGGCGCGCTGGTGCTGGGCGCCGCGGTCGAGGACGTCATCCCGGTCCTGAGGGGCGGCGGACAGGAGCGGGGGCGCCGCGCCGGAACCGAGAATCTGGCCGGAATTGCCGGCTTCGGCGCCGCGGCGGGCGCGGCTCTGGCGGTCATGGAGGCGGATCTGCCCCGGATCACGGCGCTTCGCGACCGTCTGGAGAGCGGCCTGCGCCAGACGTCGGGCGTTACGGTCTTTTCATCCGATGCGCCGCGGCTGCCCAATACCACGCTGTTCACGGCACCCGGTCTGAAAGCCGAGACCGCCGTGATCGGCTTCGATCTCGAAGGTATGGCGGTATCTTCCGGCTCCGCCTGCTCCTCGGGCAAGGTCCAGCCGTCCCACGTCCTGGAGGCGATGGGCGCCAGTTCCGCCGTCGCGGAGGGAGCGGTGCGTCTCAGTCTGGGCTGGTCCACCACCCCTGCGGAGGTCGATCGGGCCGTCGAGGCTTGGCGAAAGCTGTCGATGACCCTACTTAAAGGACGTGACGAAACAGCGCTTGAGCGATTCTAAGGGCGTGATTTCGTCTGCGAAACGTCGTAAGACGGTTCCAGAGATGTCCACCGCGGTCCTTGAAACCGCGAGCGGAGGATGGAATGCCAGCCGTACAAGAGACGGTCGACCGCGTCAGGCGGATCGACGTTGACCAATATCGCTATGGGTTCGAGACTGTCATCGAATCCGAGAAGGCCCCCAAGGGCCTCTCCGAAGACACGATCCGCTTCATCTCGGGCAAGAAGAACGAGCCCGCCTGGATGCTCGAATGGCGCCTGGAGGCCTATCGCCGCTGGCTGACCATGCAGGCGCCGACCTGGGCGCGCGTCGACTACCCCAAGATCGACTTCCAGGATCTGTATTACTACGCCGCGCCGAAGCCGAAGAAGCAGCTCTCCTCGATCGACGAGATCGATCCGGAGATCCTGAAGACCTACGAGAAGCTCGGCATTCCCCTGCGCGAGGTCGCGATTCTCGAGGGCGTGGAGCCCAAGCCCGGCGCCGGCAGCCCGGAGACGCGCAAGATCGCGGTCGATGCCGTATTCGATTCGGTGTCGGTGGCGACGACGTTCAAGGAGGAGCTGAAGAAGGCCGGCGTGATCTTCATGCCGATCTCGGAGGCGATCCGCGAATATCCCGAGCTGGTGCAGAAATATCTCGGCAGTGTGGTGCCGACCTCGGACAACTTCTACGCCACTCTGAACTCGGCGGTGTTCTCCGACGGCTCGTTCGTCTACGTGCCGCCGGGCGTGCGCTGCCCGATGGAGCTGTCGACCTATTTCCGCATCAACGAGCGCAACACCGGCCAGTTCGAGCGCACGCTGATCATCGCCGACAAGGGCGCCTATGTTAGCTATCTCGAAGGCTGCACGGCGCCGCAGCGCGACGAGAACCAGTTGCACGCCGCGGTCGTCGAGCTCGTCGCGATGGACGACGCCGAGATCAAGTACTCGACGGTGCAGAACTGGTATCCGGGCAACTCGGAAGGCAAGGGCGGCATCTACAACTTCGTCACCAAGCGTGGCGACTGCCGCGGCGCCAACTCCAAGATTTCCTGGACCCAGGTCGAGACGGGTTCGGCGATCACCTGGAAATATCCGAGCTGCATCCTGCGCGGCGACAATTCGCGCGGCGAGTTCTACTCGATCGCGATCTCGAACGGCTTCCAGCAGGTCGACTCAGGGACGAAGATGATTCATCTCGGCAAGAACACGTCGAGCCGCATCATCTCCAAGGGCATCGCAGCGGGTAAGTCGCAGAACACCTATCGCGGCCTGGTGACGGCGCATCGCAAGGCCACCGGCGCGCGCAACTTCACCGCCTGCGATTCGCTTCTGATCGGCGACAAATGCGGCGCGCACACCGTGCCCTACATCGAGGCGAAGAATTCCTCGGCGACCTTCGAGCATGAGGCGACCACGTCCAAGATCTCCGAGGACGTGCTGTTCTACTGCATCCAGCGCGGTCTTTCGCAGGAAGAGGCGGTCGGGCTCGTCGTCAACGGCTTCGTCAAGGACGTGCTGCAGCAGCTGCCGATGGAGTTCGCCGTCGAGGCGCAGAAGCTGATCTCGATCTCCCTGGAGGGGAGCGTGGGCTGATGGTCGAACCCGACAATCTTGTTCTCGAACATCTCCGGGCGATCCGCTCGGACATGAGCAAGATGGCGGATTGGATGCAGACCCTCAGCGTCGAAATGACGGCGATCCGCCAGCACCTCGCAGGGGTCGTGACCATCCAAGATCACGACCACCAGGATATCGCAGCAATCAAAGTTCGGCTCGACCGCATCGAAAAGCGTCTGGAGCTGATTGACCAGGATCAGGACTGACCGATGGCACTACTCGAAATCAAGAACCTGCAGGTCCGCGTCGAGGAGCGCGAGATTCTTCATGGGCTGACGCTGACGATCGACGAAGGCAAGGTGCATGCGATCATGGGGCCGAACGGCTCCGGCAAGTCGACCTTGTCCCACGTCATCGCCGGCAAGCCCGGCTATGAGGTGACCGGCGGCGAGATCCTGTTCAAGGGCGAGGACCTGCTCGCCATGGATCCGGACGAGCGCGCCGCCAAGGGCGTGTTCCTGGCGTTTCAATATCCGGTCGAGATCCCCGGCGTCGCGACGATGACCTTCCTGCGCACCGCGCTGAACGCGCAGCGCAAGGCGCGCGGCGAGGAGGAATATTCGACGCCGGACTTTCTGAAGAAGGTGCGCGAGATCTCCAGGCAACTCAGCATCCCGCAGGACATGCTCAAGCGCGGCGTCAATGTCGGATTCTCCGGCGGTGAGAAGAAGCGCAACGAGGTGCTGCAGATGGCGCTGTTCCAGCCGTCGCTGTGCATCCTCGACGAGATGGATTCCGGCCTCGACATCGACGCGCTGCGCATCGCGGCCGACGGTGTCAACGCGTTGCGTTCGCCGGAGCGCTCGATGATCGTGATCACCCATTATCAGCGGCTTCTGAACTACATCGTGCCCGACGTCGTTCACGTGATGTCGAAGGGCCGCGTCGTGAAGAGCGGCGGCAAGGAGCTCGCGCTCGAGCTGGAGGCGTCCGGTTACGCCCAGTTCGAAGACGCGGCCTGATCGCTGGCCGGAATGGATCTGTGATGAATGTAGCTTTGGTCAAGAACGACAGCGGTCCGGCGGCGAGCAGCGTGTTCGCTGCCGCGCAGGGCCGGCTGCCCGGCGCCGGCAAGGTGGCGGATGTCAGGCGCGAGGCCTTCGCAGCCTTCGAGCGCACCGGCCTGCCGCACCGGCGCATCGAGGAATGGAAGTACACGGACTTGCGCGCCCTGGTGCGCGAGGTTCTGCCGCTTGCCGGTGCGCCCGATGCTGCGGCATTGGCGAAGGCGAAAGCTGCAATCGCCCTGGTCGCGATCGACGGCGCCGCCAAGCTGGTGCTGGTCGATGGCGTGGTCGCAGCCGAACTGTCCGACCTCGCCGCGCTTCCGGCGAGCGTCACCGTGCGCACGTTGCGCGCGGTGCTGGACGAGGCATCGAACGAGGCGCGTGGCGACCTGCTGCTGACCAAGGCCAGCGATCCCATGCTGTCGCTGAACGCGGCGCTCGCGACTGACGGGGTCCTGGTCACCGTTGCCGATGGTGCGCAATTATCGGCACCGCTGCACCTGATCCACGTCGCCACGGCGTCGAAAGCCGCACGCTACAGCCGCTCGCATGTGAAGGTCGGGCAGGGCGCCCGCGCGACCCTGGTCGAGACGTCCATCGCCGCTGATGGCGTTGCCGCCTATCAGGCCAATGATGCCGCCGTGATCTGGGTCGGCGACGGCGCTCAGCTCTCGCACATCCGTCTGATGCGCGATGCTGCTGACGCCGTGAACATCTCGTCCGAGCTGTTCACCGTCGGTGCCAAGTCCAAGCTCGGCCTGTTCAACATGACCAGCGGCGGCGCGGTCAGCCGGCTGCAGGCGTTCTTCACGCTCGCGGGCGAGGCCAGCGAGCTGATCGTCAACGGCGTCAACCTGCTGCGCGACAAGCAGCACGGCGACATGACGCTGGTGGTCGACCACGCCGTGCCCGGCTGCACCAGCCGCGAGAACTTCCGTGCCGTGCTCGACGATCGCGCCCATTCGGTGTTTCAGGGCCGCATCATCGTCCGCCCCGACGCGCAGCAGACCGACGGCAAGATGATGACCCGCGCGCTGCTGCTGTCCGACGAGGCCGAGGCCGATAGCAAGCCGGAGCTCGAGATCTTCGCCGACGACGTCTCCTGCGGCCACGGCGCCACTGCCGGCGCGCTCGATGACAGCCTGCTGTTCTATCTCCGCGCCCGTGGCCTCCCCGAGAAGCAGGCGCAGGCGCTGCTGATCCAGGCCTTCGTCGGCGAGGCCATCGAAGCAATCGAGGACGATGGCCTGCGCGAGCGCGTCATCGCCACGGCCCAGGACTGGCTGGAGGCCCGCGCATGAGCACGCATCCCGCCGTGTCCAACGGCTCCTACGACGTCGCCCGCATCCGCGAGGATTTTCCGGCGCTGGCGCTCGAGGTCTACGGCAAGAAGCTCGTCTATCTCGACAACGCCGCCTCGGCGCAGAAGCCGCGCGCGGTGCTCGACCGCATGACGCAGGCCTACACCAGCGAGTATGCCAACGTGCATCGCGGCCTACATTATCTCGCCAACGCCGCGACCGAAGCCTATGAGGGCGGCCGCGAGCGCGTCACGCGCTTCCTCAATGCGCGGCGCAGCGAGGAGATCATCTTCACCCGCAATGCGACCGAGGCGATCAACCTCGTCGCCGCATCATGGGGCGGCGCGAATATCGGCGAGGGCGATGAGATGGTGCTCTCGATCATGGAGCACCACTCGAACATCGTGCCGTGGCACTTCTTGCGCGAGCGCCAGGGCGCCGTGATCAAGTGGGCGCCGGTCGACGATGACGGCAACTTCCTGATCGACGAGTTCGAGAAGCTGCTGACGCCGAGGACGAAGATCGTCGCCATCACCCAGATGTCGAACATGCTCGGCACTTTGGTGCCGGTGAAGGAGGTCGTGCGTCTCGCGCATGCGCGCGGCATCCCGGTGCTGATCGACGGCAGCCAGGCGGCCGTGCATCTCGCGATCGACGTCCAGGACATCGATTGCGACTTCTACGTCTTCACGGGCCACAAGCTGTACGGGCCGACCGGCATCGGCGTGCTCTATGGCAAGTACGACATGCTCGCCGCGATGCGCCCCTTCAACGGCGGCGGCGAGATGATCCGCGAAGTGTCGCGGGATGTCGTCACCTATGGCGACCCGCCGCACCGGTTCGAGGCGGGCACGCCGATGATCGTCGAGGCCGTCGGCCTGGGCGCTGCGATCGACTACGTCAATTCGGTCGGCAAGGAGCGTATCGCCGCGCACGAGCACGACCTGCTCACTTACGCTCAGGAGCGGCTGCGCGAGATCAACTCGGTCAGGCTGATCGGCACCGCCCAGGGCAAGGGGCCGGTGATCTCGTTCGAGATGAAGGGCGCTCATGCGCACGATGTCGCCACCGTGATCGACCGCCAGGGCGTCGCGGTGCGCGCGGGCACGCATTGCGTGATGCCGCTTTTGGAGAGATTCAACGTCACGGCGACCTGCCGGGCCTCGTTTGGCATGTACAACACGAGGGAAGAGGTCGATCAGTTGGCACAGGCACTGATCAAGGCGCGGGATTTGTTTGCATGACCGACACGGCCGAAGTCAAAACTCAGTCAGTCGAAACGCAGTCGGCGCTGCCGGCGGAGGAGACCGAACGGTTGTCCGCCGAGATCATCGCGGCGCTCAAGACGGTGTTCGATCCGGAGATCCCGGCCGACATCTACGAGCTCGGCCTGATCTACAAGGTCGACATCAAGGACGATCGCAGCGTCGACGTGGTGATGACCCTGACGACGCCGAACTGCCCGGCGGCCGGTGAGCTGCCGACCATGGTGGAGAACGCCATCGCCAGCGTTCCCGGCGTCGGCGTCGTCAACGTCAACATCGTCTGGGAGCCGCAATGGACGCCGGACCGGATGAGCGACGAGGCCCGCCTCGTCCTCAATATGTGGTGAGGCACGAAGTTTGAATGACGGGCGGCATTGATCGACCGCCGGGATTGAACAGATGACCGATATGACGAACACGCCAGTCGCCGCCAAGCCGAAGCCGCGCCCCCGTCCGCAAGTGATGCGGCTGACCGAAGCGGCCGCCACGCGCATCCGTGAGCTGACGCAGCGTGCCGAGTCCGAGATCATCGGCCTGCGCGTCGGCGTCAAGAACGGCGGCTGCGCCGGACAATCCTATACGGTCGAATATGCCCATGACATCCGGCCGACCGACGAGGTCGTCGAGGACAAGGGCGTCAAGATCCTGGTCGATCCCAAGGCGGTGCTGTTCCTGCTCGGCACCGAGATGGACTACCAGAGCGACAAGATGCAGGCCCAGTTCGTGTTCAACAATCCGAACCAGATCAGCGCCTGCGGCTGCGGCGAGTCGGTGCAGCTGAAGCCCGCTGAAGTCTGATCGTCGGATTTCGACCCGGCATTTCCGCCACATCTGTCGCGTTCGCGACATTGACAGGCTGGCCTCGGCAGGACGACAAACGCATCATGCGTTTTTGAATCGTCCCGGCCGGAGGCACGCCGCGATGGATCGCGAATATCTCGAGGAGCTGTTCGCCGGCTTCGGACCGGTCACGATCCGGCGGATGTTCTCCGGCTTCGGCATCTCGGCTGACGGCATCAACTTCGCTCTGGCGCTCCGCAGCGGGCTCTATCTGCGCGCGGACGAAGCGAGCTTCGCCAAATTCGAGGCAGCCGGCTCCAAGCCGTTCTCCTACGAGACCCGGGCGCGAGCGATGACCGTGCGCTCCTATTGGCAGGTCCCCGCGCATCTGTTCGACGATAGCGACGAGTTCACGCTGTGGGCGCGTGAGGCATTCGGCGCTGCGCAAACGGCAGCGCTGGCCAAACGGATGAAGCAGCGCGCGACGTCCCGGAAGGGCCGCGACTCGTCTCTGACACCGGAGAAGGGCTCGGTTAAAAAGGCTGGCGCCTCTAGGAAGACCGCGCCGAAACAGTCCGGATCAAAAAAGGTCCCAACGAACAAGACGTCAGCCAAGAAGACGCTGGCGAAGCCGAAGCAAGCGAAGTCCGCCAAAGCGACTCGCAAGGTTGCGCCGCGCGCTCGTGCGTCCGGTGCTCCGACGGCCAGACGCCGCTGAGATCGAGGATGCAGCCGTCGCGTGGCCATTACGCGACCTGGCCGCGCGTCTCCGCGGTGTATTCAGGGTCGGTCTCGCAGACCACGCGATTGCGGCCGTTGCGCTTGGCCGCGTAGAGGCAGGCGTCGGCGCGCTCGATTAGCGCGTCGGTGTCATCGCCGGATCGGAGCATCGATACGCCGACCGAGATCGTCACGCGCCCCAGGATCTCGCCGGTCGACTTCTTCTTCAGCTCCTTCGCGGTGACCGCGCGGCGGATCTGGTCGGCCACCGTCAACGCCTGCCGGAGCGAGGTGTTCGGCAGCACGACGGCGAATTCCTCGCCGCCATAGCGCGCGGCGATGTCCTGTCCCTTGATCGCATGCTTCAAGGTCATGCCGACCAGGCGCAGCACCTGGTCGCCGGTGAGGTGGCCGTAGGAGTCGTTGAACGACTTGAAATGGTCGATGTCGAACATCAGCAGCGAGAGCGGCTGGCTGGTGGCGAGCCCCGTCTGCACCGTCGTCTCGATCATGCGATCGAAATATTTGCGGTTGCCGAGCCCGGTCAGCGGATCGGTGAGACTCTCGGCCCGGATCGCCTCCAGGCTCTGCTGCAGCCCGCTGATCTCGTCCTTGGACAGCGACAGGCGTTCCTCGAGCACCCGGTTGGTCTCGCGCATCTGCTTGGTCGAGTGCGCGAGCGCCTCGATGATGTCGACGAGCTGCTCGCGGCTCGTGGCCGATGCGAGCATGCGATCGGCGCCGGCGAGGCTCGCATCATAGCTCGCCGTCCGGCCGAGAGCATCCGACAGCATCCCCATGAGATCGTCGATCTCACCGACCACGCGGGCGCCGACCTTGTCGATGCGATCCGACGTCTTGAGATGCGTGAGATAGGATTCGTAGAGCTGGTCGAGCTCGGATTGCGAGAGCTTGCCGTTGCGCGCCAAGGTCTCGTTGATGATCTCATTCAGTGGCGCGTTGTAGCCCGTCGCATAGACGTACCAGATTTCGTAGTTGCGCGGGTTTGCCGAGTGGCGCAGCGTTCTGATTTGGCTGAGCGCGACCTCGGCGTAGGCCAGCGTGCGTTCGTGTTCGTCAAGCGCATTGACCACAACAGGTTCTCCCCAATCGCCCGCGTCGCCGTCACAACAATGAAATAATGAATGACGGCCAAGCTAAAGGACGTGTGTGAACCAGGGGTAAATACGGCCGTAGAGTCACGGAGAAGCGTCAAGCAGCGCTTACACCGGAGCCGTCGCTCATATGTTCAATGAGCTACATAAGCGGCGATTTGCGAGCGTTATCTGGCGCCTCGTCCTGAGGACTGTCTGGGCTCGCATCGGAAATCGCACCATCGCTGAGGGGGATCGTGCGATCGGCTTAACTTATGTGAAGCTGGGAACCGAAACAGCAGAGCTCCAAGCGAACTAATAGCTTGGAACTCTCACTGGTCAGGGGAGCGGCGCGCGGACCGGGCGCAGCAGGAAAGCGGGCAGATGCGAATGATCGGCCGGCTCGTTGTCGTGGTCGCGCCGCGGCCGACGCGACTCGTTGCGCGGCTGCTCATGACGCGGCTGCTCGCTGCGCGCAGGCCGCGACGGTGCTGATGCTGCCGGACGAGGGGAGGCTACGACCGGACGCGGCTCACGCTCGCGCGGTTCCCGCTCACGGGGCTCACGCTCACGGGGCTCACGCTCACGCGGCTCGCGCTCGCGCGAGGTCTTGCCCCGGCTGCGGCGAGAGGCATCGCGTGGACGGCGCTCGCGCTGCTCGTCCTCGTGCGAGGACTCCTGAACCTGGTAGTCGCCCTCGATGGTCGGGATGCTCTGTCCGATCAGCTTCTCGATCGCGACGACCGACTTCTGATCGGCCGGAGCGACGATCGAGATCGCCGTCCCCGTACGTCCGGCACGACCGGTGCGGCCGATGCGGTGAACGTAGTCGTCGGAATGATGCGGAACGTCGAAGTTGAAGACGTGGCTGACCTCGGGAATGTCGAGGCCGCGGGCGGCGACGTCGGAGGCGACGAGCAGCGGCAGCTCACCCTTGCGGAACTGATCGAGCGCCGCCATGCGCGCCGACTGGTCCATGTCACCGTGCAGCGCGCCGACGCTGAAGCCGTGCTTCTGCAGCGATTTGTGAACGATGGCGACATCGCGCTTGCGGTTGCAGAAGATGATCGCGTTCTTGAGGTCCTTGGCTTCACGCAGCAGGCGGCGCAGCACTTCGCGCTTCTGATGCGCTTCGCGGCCGGACGGCACCTGCAACTGGGTGACGGTGACCGCCGTCGTGGCCGGCTTGGACACTTCCACCTTCTGCGGATTGTGCAGGAAGGCGTCGGTGATGCGCCGGATTTCCGGCGGCATGGTCGCGGTGAAGAACAGGGTCTGGCGAGTGAAGGGGACGAGCTTGCAGATGCGCTCGATGTCCGGAATGAAGCCCATGTCGAGCATGCGGTCGGCTTCGTCGATGACCAGGAGCTCGACGCCGGTGAGCAGCAGGCCGCCGCGTTCAGTATGGTCGAGCAGGCGGCCCGGCGTTGCGATCAGGACGTCGACGCCGCGGGTCAATTTGGCATCCTGGTCGCCAAAGGAAACGCCGCCGATCAGCAGGGCGACGTTGAGCTTCTGTCCGACGCCGTAGCGGTCGAAATTCTCTTTGACCTGTGCTGCGAGCTCGCGGGTCGGCTCCAGGATCAGGGTGCGCGGCATGCGTGCGCGGGCGCGGCCTTTTTCGAGGATGGTGAGCATCGGCAGGACGAAGGCGGCGGTCTTGCCGGTGCCGGTCTGGGCGATGCCGAGCACGTCGCGGCGGGCGAGAACGTGGGGGATCGCCTGTTCCTGAATGGGAGTCGGGGTGGTGTATCCGGTTGCCGCTACTGCAGCCAACACCTTGTCGGACAAGCCGAGATTGGAAAAAGACATCGAGCCTCTATGTCACGCGCCAACAGGCGACGGGGCCTCTATTCGACGCCGCCGTTAGGAATCGAGGGGTAAAAGGCTGTGGTCGCGTTCAACCCCGAAACGGCATGCTCTAAGGAAGCTGGGGGTGTCTGACTTACGCTGACCGGCGGCGAATTCATCAGGAATCGGATCGTATCCCGGCCGCGCTGCTGCGGAAGATAGGGACGAAATCCGCAAAGTCAATGGAAGAGGGCGGCGAAGTCCCGAAAAAGCTTAATGTTTTTGCATTGATTCCAGGCAGATCGTCGTCCTGTTGTCGTACTTCGGGCTGGCCGAAGACGAGGACGCCCACCACCGAGGGCGGGGCCTCGTCGAATTGTCGACGGAATTGCGGCGTGTGTTCGGCGCCGCTGGCGAGGTCGGGGGCGTGCCGGCCTGGGATAGGTGAACCGGCGGCCCGGCGCGGCCGACTATCGATGGCGCAGCCTGATGCTGCGAGGGCAGGGACGAATGATGAGATCGATGCTGATGATGCTGGCCTGCGGGTTGGCGCTGCTGGCCATGATGGTGGCGCCGCCCGCCCAGGCGGAGAAGCGCGTCGCGCTCGTCGTCGGCAACAACGACTATCGCTACGTCCCGAAGCTCCAGAAGGCCGTCAATGACGCGCGCACGATGGGCGATACGCTCAAGCAGCTCGGCTTCAACGTGATGGTCGCGGAAAATCTGAACCGTCAGCAATTCAGTCAGACCCTGCTCGCCTTCGACAATGCCGTCGAGCCCGGCGATACCGCGTTCTTCTTCTACGCCGGGCATGGCTTCGAGATCGCCGGCCAGAACTTCCTGCTGCCGACCGACGTGCCGGCGGCGACGGAAGGGCAGGAGGAGCTGGTGCGCGACGCCTCGATCCTCGCGGACCGCATCATCGAGCGCCTGCAGAACAAGAAAGCGCGGACCTCGATCCTGGTGTTCGATGCCTGCCGCAACAATCCGTTCGAGCGCTCGGGCACGCGCGCGGTCGCCGGCGGCGGTGGACTGGCGCCGTTGACGCAGCTGCCCGAAGGCGTGTTCTCGGTATTCTCGGCCGGGCCGCGTCAGACCGCGCTCGACCGGCTCTCGAATGAGGACACCAATCCGAACTCGGTGTTCACGCGCACCTTCGCCAAGGAGCTGACGCAGCCCGGCGTGAACCTGGTGCAGGTCGCGCAACGCACCCGGCGCGCCGTGAGCGAGCTTGCCGAGACCGTGCGCCACAAGCAGATCCCGGTGTATTTCGACCAGATGGTCGATGATGTCTTTCTCAACGGGATGGCGAAAGCACCTGCGGCGGAGAAGCCGCCCGAGCCGCAGCAGAAGCTGGCTGCGCTGCCGCCGGTCTCCGCGCCGAAGATTCCGCCGGCCAACGAGATCATGAACGCGCCGATCGCGATGTTCTCCCGCCACAATGGCGGCTGGACGGTGACGTTCTCGATCGCCGATCCGACGCTCGGCATCTCCTGGCGCATGGGCGAGACGGGCGAGTTTCGCGAGACCGGATTTTTGGATGTGCTCGATCCGCGCACCCGCAAGCGCATGCCCAATCCGTCGATCCAGCTGCCGGCGGATGCGCCGGCCGGCACCATCCAGGTGCGTTATGTCGATGCATCAGGCGAGATGCAGGGGCCGTTTCCGATCCGGTTCGAGCCGGAGGCCGCTTTGGTGCGCGACCAGCGCAAGATCCTCGACATGACCGCGACCAGCTGGCTGTCGTTTCGCGAGTTCAACGGGCTGCTCGTCTACTACACGCATCTGATGTCGTATCGCTGCGCGATCCGCGAGGTGCGCATCGGCATCGATACGGCCGTGCCGGACAAGGTGCTGAACATGCCCGGCTGCGACATGCGCGATCCGATCGCGATCCCGTCCAACGCCACGCCCTATCTGAAGCTGCCGCCGGCGACGAAGTTCGTCTCCGTCGAGCTGACCTATCGCGATGGCAGCGTGTCCGAGATCAAGAGTTTTCGGCGCTGACAGCTTCCGCGCTGATCTGGTTCACGCCGAGATCGAGTAGCCGCCGTCGACCGGAATCGCCGTGCCGGTGACAAAGTCGGAGGCCGGTGAGCTCAGGAAGGTCGCGATGCCGGCGAAGTCGTCGATATCGCCCCATCGCGCGGCCGGCGTGCGTGCCAGCACGCGGTCGTGCAGGCCGTCGATCTGCTGGCGGGCCGCGCGCGTCAGATCGGTATCGATCCAGCCGGGCAGAATCGCGTTGACCTGGATGTTGTCAGGCGCCCAGGCACAAGCGCAGGCGCGCGTGTACTGCACGATGCCGCCCTTGCTGGCGGCGTAGGCGGGCGCGAAGCTGGCGCCGAAGATCGACAGCATCGAGCCGATATTGATGATCTTGCCGCCGCCATTCGCTTTCAGGGCGGGGTAGGCGGCCTTGGAGCACAGGAAGGCGCTGGTCAGGTTGGTGTCGATCACCTCCTGCCATTCCTCCAGCTCGAGCGTATGCGGCGGCTTGCGGATGCTCATGCCGGCGTTGTTGATGAGGATGTCGATTCGGCCGAGCTCGCCGGTGACGCGCGCGACCATCGCGGCCACGTCATCCGTGTTGCTGACGTCGGTCTTGACCGCGATGGCGCGGACGCCGCGTGCGGCAAGGTCGGTCACAGCGGCCTGCGATTTCGCCTCGTTGCGGCCGACCACGGCGATGTCGGCGCCGGCGTCGGCGAGTCCCCGCGCCATCCCCAGGCCGATGCCGCCATTGCCTCCGGTCACGATCGCAACTCTGCCTCTCAGGTCGAAACGGCCTGCCATGCGTCTTCTCCAAATCGGTTTTCAAAAGAGGTCAGCAGGTGCCCTGCCAGATCATCACCAGGCCAAGCGCACCCATGCCGACGCCATAGCCGGCCCATTGCAGCTGGTTGATCATGAAGCTCGTCCGGGGCCATGCCACCACGCCGGTGCCCTGACCAACCCAGAACAGGCCGACGGCGAGCAGAAGCAGGCCGCCGATCATCAAGAATCTCCGCATGGCCATTGTCCTCCGTCGTCGACTGGCTTCTCAGCATCGGAGACGCTGCTGCCGTCTTTTTTGTGGAGGAGAGCCTAGCGGCCGATGGTCGCGCTGACCAGGGCGGCAATCTGCGGGGAGCAAAACAAAAAGCCCCGGATGATCCGGGGCTTTTCGCAGTCAATCGAGAATGCCGATTGCCGATCAGTACTTCGAAACGACCGGGCCGGTCC
Organism: Bradyrhizobium sp. USDA 4353; assembly: GCF_054063215.1. Taxonomy (NCBI): domain Bacteria; kingdom Pseudomonadati; phylum Pseudomonadota; class Alphaproteobacteria; order Hyphomicrobiales; family Nitrobacteraceae; genus Bradyrhizobium; species Bradyrhizobium sp. USDA 4353. Next base: position 5,630,071 of record NZ_JBSSGB010000001.1, on the reverse strand, counting down.
AGTTGAAGCGATAGACCAGCGAGGTGCTGATGGTCTGCACCCACGGCTTGAAGGTCACGGTCTGGAACGGGGCCGCAGCGCCGACCGCCGTCTCCGGGAGAGTGACGCGGCCGTAATAGGCCGAGCGATATTCGGTCTTCATGAACCAGCCCGGCGCGGTGATGCCGAAGATGTTCAGGTTGTTCTCGACACCGCCGCCGATGAACCAACCGTCGCGGTGGAACGAAGGCGTATTCGCGACGACAGCGCCACCGCCCGCAGCCAGGGTCGACAGACCAGCACCCGACCACTCCGAGCCGGTGTAGCCGCCGTTGACGTAGGACAGAACGTTCGGCGCGACGAGGTAGCCGACGCGGACACCAGCGGCGTAGCTGGTGCGCAGCTTCTCACGTCCTTCGAGGGCGAAGTTCGGATCGGTCAGCGAGCCGCGGATGTCGCCGAACTGACCGTCGGCGAACACGCCGGCCAGCCAGGAGCTGTTGAACTGCCAATCGTAACCGGCGCCGACCGTGCCGAACCAGCCATTGCCACCGAGGCGCTGATCGCGGGTGATCGCCAGGCCGCCAACCGTGTTGACGTTGCTATCGGCATTCCAGAGGCCACCGCCAGCACCGCCGAAGATGTAGAAGCCGGTCCAGCTCGGAGCAACCGGCGCCATCATCGGGGCCTTCGCGTAGGGACGCGCGGCCAGATCGGCAGCCGAAGCCGCACCCGTCATCACCACCACCGCGGTCGTAGCAAGCAAAAGCTTTTTCATATCTAATTCCCCAAGAGATCGACGGGTCGTCAAAGACCGGACGTGGCGGCGATTCCCTCGCCTGATGTGCCCGAACTATAGCCGATTGATGCCCAAAAGCTGTTGCCGGTTCACCACAGTGGAGGGGAAAGTGCAGTGCGGGACCGTCGGCGTTCCCGTAAGTCGTTGTTCACAAAAAACAAAAGCAGGCCCACGCGAGCGCGTGGAACCTGCAATCGTGGCGTGAAATCGGGTCAAAAGCTAGACGTCGAGCAGCTCGTCGCTGGCGAATTCAGCCTTTTCCGAAATGAAGGCGAAGCGCGCCTCCGCCTTGGTCCCCATCAGCCGCTCGACCGAGTCGGCCGTGCCGTCGCGATCGTCGGCGATCAGCGTCACCCGGAGCAGGGTGCGCTTGGCCGGATCCATGGTGGTCTCCTTCAACTGCGCGGGCATCATCTCGCCCAGGCCCTTGAAGCGGCCGATCTCGACCTTGGCATTAGCGTTGAACTCGCGCTTGAGCAGCTCGTCGCGATGGGCGTCGTCGCGCGCGTAGAACGTCTTGCTGCCATGGGTCAGCCGGTACAGCGGCGGCACGGCGAGGTACAGATGGCCCTCGTCGATCAGCCGCGGCATCTGCCGGTAGAAGAAGGTGATCAAGAGCGAAGCGATATGGGCGCCGTCGACGTCGGCGTCGGTCATGATGATGATGCGCTGGTAGCGCAGATCCTCTTCGCGATACGACGTGCCGGTGCCGGCGCCGATCGCCATCACCAGGTCGGCGAGCTGGGCGTTGGCAGTCAGCTTGTCCTTGCCGGCCGAGGCGACGTTGAGGATCTTGCCGCGCAGCGGCAGCACCGCCTGCTTCTTGCGGTCGCGCGCCTGCTTGGCGCTGCCGCCGGCCGAATCGCCCTCGACGATGAACAGCTCGGAGCCCTCGGTGCCGGCATCGGTGCAGTCGGCGAGCTTGCCGGGCAGGCGCAGCTTCTTGGTCGCGGTCTTGCGCGCCGTCTCCTTCTCCTGGCGGCGGCGGATGCGCTCCTCGGCGCGCTCGACGACGAAGTCGAGCAGCCTGTTCGCCTGCACCGGATTGCCCGAGAGCCAGTGGTCGAACGGGTCCTTCACGGCCTGCTCGACGATGCGCTGCGCTTCTGCTGTCGCGAGACGGTCCTTGGTCTGGCCCTGGAATTCCGGCTCGCGCACGAACACCGAGAGCATGATGGCGGCGCCGGCCATGATGTCCTCGGAGGTGATGTTCGCCGAACGCTTGCCCTGGCCGACGCGCTCGGCGTGGTCCTTCAGGCCGCGCAGGAGTGCGCTGCGGATGCCCGATTCGTGGGTGCCGCCATCGGGGGTCGGAATCGTGTTGCAATAGGACGACAGGAAGCCGTCGGCGTCGGCGGTCCAGGCCACCGCCCATTCGCAGCCGCCATGGCCGCCGGTGCGGCCGGACTTGCCGGCGAAGATGTCCGGATGGACCAGCGTGTCGGCGTGGATCGCTGCCGCCAGATAATCCTTCAGACCTCCCGGGAAGTGGAAGGTCGCCTCTGGTTGGACGTCCTCGATGCCCTTGAGCAGCGACGGATCGCATTTCCAGCGGATCTCGACGCCGCCGAACAGATACGCCTTGGAGCGCGCCATCTTGAACAGGCGCTGCGGCTTGAACGTCGCCTTGGCGCCGAAGATGGTCGGGTCGGGCTGGAAGCGCACCTTGGTGCCGCGGCGGTTCGGCGCCTTGCCGACCTCCTCGAGCTTGCCCTTGGGATGGCCGCGCTCGAAGATCATGCGATAGAGCTTCTGGTTGCGCGCGACCTCGACCTCGAGCCGGGTCGACAGCGCGTTCACCACGGAGATGCCGACGCCGTGCAGGCCGCCCGAGGTCTCGTAGACCTTGGAGTCGAACTTGCCGCCCGCGTGCAAGGTGCACATGATGATTTCGAGCGCCGACTTCTTCGGGAATTTGGGGTGGGGATCAATAGGAATGCCGCGGCCATTGTCGGTGACCGTGAGGAAGCCCTCGGCGTCGAGCTCGACCTCGATGAAGGTGGCGTGGCCGGCCAGCGCCTCGTCCATCGAGTTGTCGATGACCTCGGCGAACAGATGGTGCAGCGCCTTCTCGTCGGTGCCGCCGATATACATGCCGGGGCGGCGCCGTACCGGCTCCAGGCCCTCAAGCACCTCGATGTCACGGGCGGTGTAGTCGCCCTCGGAACCGGCCGCACGGGCGGCTGGCTTGGCGGGAGTCTTGGCTTGCGGCTTGGTCTGGGCCTTGCCCTTGGCGGCGAATGCCGCCAGCGGGTCGGGGACCCCCTTGGCCTTGGCTTTTGCAGCTGATTTCAACGGCTTACCCATGGAATCTTGATGTTGCGCTTGCGCATTTGGAACGAATCGTTGCGCCTGACTATGCCATGGACCGGCATAAGACAATGATCCCGGAAACGCCGGCCCCCGGAACCAACCGGCAGGCGGAGGCGGGTGTGGTCGCTGGATCCGGCTTGTTCACGCGCCGCAGCCGGTTGTTGTGACTTGAAGTTGCCCCGCTCCGTGGCGTACCAGTCTTCGCCAGGGAACCGCAAAGCGCTTCAAGCACTTACAGCCGGGTCGCAGGAAAGGCGTCGAGCAGATGGAAGATTTTGGCCGCGCGGTTGCCGACGTCGTGCGCGACCATCAGGCCTGGGCTGCTCCAATCGTCCTGCTGCTCGCCTTCGGCGAGTCCCTGGCCTTCATCTCGCTGCTGATTCCGGCCTGGGGCGCCCTGGTGGCGATCGGCGCCTTGATCGGCGCCACCGGCATCAGCTTCTGGCCGGTCTGGCTGGCCGGCGGCCTCGGCGCGGCGCTCGGCGACTGGGTGTCCTACTGGTTCGGCTACCGCTACAAGGACCGCGTCGCGCAGATGTGGCCGCTGTCGCGCTATCCGGAGCTGCTGCCGCGCGGCGAGGCGTTCGTGCGGGATTGGGGCGTGCCGAGCATCTTCATCGGCCGTTTCTTCGGGCCGCTGCGCGCCTCGGTGCCGCTGGCCGCGGGCATCTTCGAGATGCCGTATATGATGTTCCAGATCGCCAACTTCGTCTCGGCGTTGGTCTGGTCGGCCGTGTTGCTGCTGTTCGGCGATATCATCGGGCGCATCATGGAATGGCTGTGGCGCGCCGTCTGACGCGCGCCGGCCAGACGCGACCTTGACGCAGGAACCGCGCGGCCTTATAGCCCTGCGCCCATGATCAACGCCGCGACCATTTTCATTGCCGCCATGCGCCGTCGTACCCCCGCGGTACGGGCGATGGTCTGCGTCTAGATCATCCCCCTTGCCGCCGGACCCGATCCCGCGGCAGTTCTTCCCCTTGCAGCGTGATCGATCAGGCGGCTCCTTCGTCCAGCAGGAGTGACCGATGTACACGCCACCGCCCTTCAAGCCAGACCGCGCCGCAAGCCTCGGCTTTGCCGATGCGCGCGGCTTCGGCACGGTCTGCGCGTGGGACGGCAGCAAGCCAGTTGCGTCACCGCTGCCGTTTCATCTGGGGGCGCTGAACGACGGTACGCCGCAGGCGTTCTTCCATGTGGCCCGCAACAATCCGCTGGTGAAGCTCGCCGACGGCGCGACGCCATGGCTGCTCGCCGTGAACGGTCCCGACGCCTATGTCTCGGCCGACTGGTACGTCTCGCCGGAGCAGGTGCCGACCTGGCTGTATCAGGCGGTGCATCTCACCGGCCCGGCGCGGGTGCTGTCCGATGCCGAGCTCGCGGCGCAGGCCGACGCGCTCAGCGCCAAGTTCGAGCAATGGCTGTTGCCGAAGACGCCGTGGACCTCGGACAAGATGACCGCCGGCCGGCTGGAGTCGATGCGCAAGGCAATCGTCGGCATCGTCATGACCATTGAACAGGTCGAGGGCAGCTTCAAGCTCAACCAGCACAAGTCCGAGGCCGACTATGCAGCCGTGGCCGCAAGGCTCGGCGAGCAGCCCGACATCGGCTCGCAACAGATTTCCTCTCTCATGCGGCAGGCGCGGCCCCAGGCCTTTGCCGGCGAAACCCAGACCTGAAGGAGCGTGTCATGACCGTGATCGATAGCAACCCGCCGAAGGCTCACACTGCCGCCGGCATGACGACCCGCTCCGTCTTCGTCGACGGCGGCTCGGGCACGACCGGCCTGGGGATTGCTGAGCGGCTGGCGCATCAGAGCGACATCGTCGTCAAGACGATCGCCGAGGACAAGCGCAAGGATCCCGCCGCCAAGCGGGCGCTGATGGCCGAGGTCGATCTCGTCATCCTGTGCCTGCCCGATGACGCCGCCAAGGAGACGGTGGCGCTGATCGATGGCATGGGCAGCGCGGCGCCGAAGGTGCTGGACGCGTCGACCGCCTATCGCGTGGCGCCGGACTGGGCCTATGGCTTTCCGGAGCTCGCCCCCGACCAGGCTGACAAGATCCGCAACGCACGCAAGGTCTCCAATCCCGGCTGCTATCCGACCGGCGGCATCGCGCTGCTGCGGCCACTGGTCGATGCTGGCCTAATGCCACAGGATTATCCGATCACCGTGAACGCGGTGAGCGGCTATTCCGGCGGCGGCAAGACGATGATCGCGGCCTATGAGGCCGGGACCGCCCCGCACTTCGAGCTTTATGGTCTCGGCTTGGAGCATAAGCACCTGCCGGAGCTGCAGCTCTATTCGCGGCTGACGCGGCGGCCGATCTTCATTCCCTCGGTCGGCAACTACCGGCAGGGCATGCTGGTGTCGGTGCCGCTGCAGCTCGAGACGCTGCCGGGCAAGCCCGCGGGGGCGGATCTGCATGCCGCCCTGGCGAAGCACTATGCCGGCAGCAAATATGTCTCGGTGATGCCGCTCGAGAGCGGGTCCAACACAAGCGGCAAGCTGGAGCCCGAGGGGCTGAATGAGACCAATCAACTCGAGCTCTACGTGTTCGCCAGCGACAAGCATCACCAGGCGGTGCTGGTCGCGCGGCTCGACAATCTCGGCAAGGGAGCGTCGGGCGCGGCCGTGCAGAACATGCGGCTGATGCTCGGGCTTCCCGACCTCGGCTGAGATCGACACGGATCAGCCGGCTGCGCCAGCGGCCGGCTGGTTTCAACAGTATGATGCAAGCGCCGGCGCCTGACCGGCATCGCCGTGCAATGACGCACGTTGGGGATAGGCAGAGCTATGACCGCCATCGATCTGAACGCGCTGCCCGTGACCGTGAACGACGTCCGCGCCGCGGCTGACACCATCGGCGGCGCGGTGCTGGCCACTGCCTGCAACCAGAGCCGGACGCTGGGCGAGATCTGCGGCTGCAACATCTGGCTCAAATTCGAGAACCTGCAGTTCACCTCCTCGTTCAAGGAGCGCGGCGCGCTGAACCGGCTCAACGCGCTGTCGGCCGAGCAGAGAGAGCGCGGCGTGATCGCGATGTCCGCCGGCAACCACGCGCAGGGCGTCGCCTACAACGCGCGGCGGCTCGGCATTCCCGCCACCATCGTCATGCCCGTGGGCACGCCGATGGTGAAGATCGAGAACACCAGGCGGCACGGCGCCGAGGTCGTGATCTCCGGCGCGACCTTGGAGGAGTCCGGCGCGTTCGCCAGAGAGCACGGCGCGGCCCACGGCATGACCATGATCCATCCTTATGATGATCCGCTGATCATCGCGGGGCAGGGCACGGTTGCGCTGGAGATGCTCGCTGTCGTCCCCGAGCTCGACACGCTGGTGGTGCCGATCGGCGGTGGCGGCCTGATCTCCGGCATCGCCGTGGCGGCGCGCGCGATCAAGCCGGGCCTGCGCATCATCGGCGTACAGGCCGAGCTGTATCCGTCGATGTTCAACGCGATCAATCACAGCAGCCTGTCGATGCGTGGCGACACGCTGGCCGAGGGCATCGCGGTGAAATCGCCGGGCCGGATCACGACCGAGATCATCCGCCATCTCGTCGATGACATCCTGCTCGTGACTGAGCCGCAGATCGAGCGCGCGCTGGCCACCTTGATTTCGATCGAGAAGACGGTCGTCGAAGGCGCCGGCGCCGTCGGCCTCGCCGCGGTGCTCGCGCATCCCGCGCCGTTCGCCGGCCGCAATGTCGGCCTCGTGCTGTGCGGCGGCAACATCGACACCCGTCTGATCGCCTCGGTGCTGACGCGGGAGCTGGCACGCGAGGGCCGGCTGACGCAGCTGTCGATCGACATCGTCGATCGGCCGGGACAGCTCGCAGCCGTGTCGACATTGCTCGCCAACGCCGGCGCCAACATCATCGAGGTGTCGCACCAGCGCACGTTCTCGGATCTGCCTGCCAAGGCGACCTTGCTGGAGCTGGTGATCGAGACCCGCGACCAGGCTCATCTCAACGACGTGATGGCGAAGCTCGTGGCCGCCGATTTCAAGGCGCGCTGCACCTGAGCCTGTTCGTCTCTCGATTCATACTGATTGTGGAACGTCAACGATGTTCAAGACGATTCGGCATATTTCCGACGTCGAGCCCGCGGTTGCCGGCAAGAAGGAGATTCGTTTCCTCTCCCAGCCCAACGGCATCACGCTCGGCTGCTACCTGTTCATGGATTCCAAGACCTTCGACTCGCCGGAGGCGCTGGAGTGCCGCGGCATCGCGTTCGATCGCGCTGGCCAGATCGTGTCGCGGCCGTTGCACAAGTTCTTCAATGTCGGCGAGAAGGAGTGGCTGGCGCCGGACCGGCTGCTGTCGCGCGACGACATCGTGGCGATCTACGACAAGCTCGACGGCAGCATGGTCGCGACCGCCTGGGTCGATGATCAGCTGAGATGGCGGTCGAAGAAGTCGTTCAATTCGGATGTCGTCAGGCTGGCGACGCAATTGCTGGGGCAGCCTGAGAATGGCCGCATCAACGCCTTCGCCCAGGAGGTCGCGCGCGCCGGCATGACGGCGATCTTCGAGCTGACGCACCCGGATGCGCGGATCGTCGTTGCGCAGGAGCAGCCCGAGCTGCGCCTGCTGCATGTGCGCGACAACGTCACCGGTCAATATGTGATGCTCGATCGTGGTCACGCCGTTCACGACCTGATCGCCAGTCACGCCGTTCCGCTGGTGCATCGGTTCGACGGGCTCTCGCTGTCGGCTGCCATCGACTCGCTCGCCGACATGGAGGGCAGGGAAGGCTACGTCATCCAGTTCGCCAATGGCGACATGGTCAAGGTCAAGTGTCCCTGGTACCTGCGCATCCATCGCAGCCTGTCGTTCCTGCGCGAGCGCGACATCGCGTGGCTCGCGCTGAACGAGGAGCTGGACGACGTCAAGGGCCACCTCGTGGAAGCAGGTGTTGATTTGGCCGCTGTGAATGAGGTCGAGGCGCGGCTGAAGAGCATGCTCTCTGGCTTTCTGGATGAGATCGAGGCCATCTATCAGCGCGACCGCGATCTCGATCGAAAGAGCTTTGCCATTGCCAACAAGGACCATCCGCTGTTCGGCCTGGCGATGCAGCGTTACCTCGGCAAGGAGGTCACCTTGCTCGATTGGTATGGACGCACGCGGCTGAAGGACGATTTCAGCCTGCGTCCACTGGTCGACGAAACGCTGATCGACGCCCTCGACGGCTGAGTGCCGGCTGACCGCCTCGCGTGAGCGAGGTGGTCGTCGTGGTTCACCGCGTTGCAGCGTGGTTGTTGTTTCCTCCGCCGCCCTCCGTTCCGCTCGCGGTCTGATGGAACTCGGACCGGCGGAGTGCACCCGCGCACGCCTGCTGCATGCGCGAAGTCAATCGCGTGAGGTGAGCCAGGTCAGAATTTTAGTTGCGCACCTCAGAATTTGAGGACAGGATTACCTCAACAAAAAGACGTTGGGAGGATTCTGATGAGACTGCTCGCGAAGCTCGGATTCGCTGCGGCCGCATGCCTGCTTGGCACTGCCGCGGCCGTCGCCGACACGACCGTCAAATGGCTGCACATCGAGGTCAATCCGGCCCAGGTGAAGATCTGGGAGGAGGTCGCGCGTGCCTATGAGGCCTCGCATCCCGGCACCAAGATCGAGATGCAGTTCCTCGAGAACGAGGCCTACAAGGCGAAGCTGCCGACGATTCTGCAATCCAAGGACCGTCCGAACATCATCTACAGCTGGGCCGGCGGCGTGCTGAAGGCGCAGATCGAGGCCGGCGTGCTGGAGGACATCACCGACCAGGTGAAGGGCTATAGCGACAGCATCACTCCGGCGGCGCTCGCCGCCTTCACCGACAATGGCCATGTGTACGGGCTGCCGATCTCGCTCTCGCAGGTCGGCTTCGTCTGCAACAGGGAGCTGATGGCCAAGGCCAAGGTCGATCCCGCCGCGATCAAAACCTGGGACGATCTGCTGGGAGCCGTGAAGACCCTGAAGGCTGCGGGCGTGACCCCGATCGTGGTCGGCGGCGCCGACAAATGGCCGCTGCACTTCTACTGGACTCATCTGGCCGTCCGACTCGGCGGCAAGCCGGCGTTCGAGGCGGCGCTCCGTGGCGAGAACGGCGGCTTCGCGGGCGACACTTTCGTCAAGTCCGGCGAGCTGTTCAAGCAACTGGTCGATCTCCAGCCGTTCCAGAACGGCTTCCTCGGCTTCAAGAACCCGCAGGCGGTTGGCTATTTCGGCGACGGCAAGGCGGCGATGACGCTGGCGATCAGCTCGGTCTACAATCTTCAGCGCGCGCTCGCGGCCGATAAGGTGGGCCTCGGCGAGGACAAGATCTGCTGGTTCGATTTCCCGACGGTCGCCGGCGGCAAGGGGGAGCCGACCGATACGCTCGGCGGCATCACCGGCTGGCTCGTCACCAAGGGCTCGCCGAAGGAAGCGACGGACTTCCTGAAATACTTCATCTCCAAGGACGTGCAGACGCGGCTTGCGGCCGGCAACTTCATCATTCCGGTGGTGCAGGGGGCCGAGGCCGGTCTCACCAATTCCTTCATGAAGCAGATCGCGACCAATCTGGCGAAGTCGAACTATCACCAGAACTTCTATGACCAGAGCCTCGGCCCGTCGGTCGGCCGCGTCGTCAACGACGTCAGCGCGGAGATTGCCGGCGGCAGCATGAGTCCGCCGGAGGCGGCGAAGGCTATCGAAGCGGCGCGCAAGCAGGGCAACTGACGTGGCGCGTCCGATCGCGAGTACGCCGTCGCTGCAGGTCGCGCGGCCGTCGCCGGCCGTGCGCGCGAGCCGCGGCCCGAGCTGGGATGGCCGCTTCACCGTCCTGATCCTGTTCTTGCCGCCGGCCTTGCTGCTGTTCACGCTGTTCGTGGTGCTGCCGATCGGCGAGGCCGCCTGGTACTCCGGCTTCAACTGGAACGGGTTCGGCAGGCCGACCAATTGGATCGGCTTCGACAACTACCGCTTCGTGCTGGAGACGCGCGCGTTCTGGCTCGCGCTCCGCAACAACGGCCTGATCATCGCGGTCTCGCTGTGCGTGCAGCTCCCGCTGGCGCTGACGCTGGCCCTGATGCTCGCCGAGCGGTTCCGCGGCGCGGTCGCGCTGCGCATGCTGTTCTTCATGCCGTATATTCTCGCGGAGATCGCGACCGGGCTGATCTTCAGCTTCGTCTATGACGGGGATTACGGCCTCGTGGCCTCCATCTGGCGCGGTTTCGGTGCCGAGCCGCCGCACCTCCTGGCCTCGACCGACACCGCGATGCTGGCGGTGCTGATCGTGATCGTCTGGAAGTATTTCGGCTTCCACATGATGCTGTTCATTGCAGCGCTGCAGAGCATCGACAAGAGCCTGATCGAGGCCGCCCGGATCGACGGCGCGACGCGGACGCAGAGCCTGCGCCATGTCGTCATCCCCTTGCTCTATCCGACCATCCGGCTGTCCGTCTTCTTCGCCATCATCGGCTCGCTGCAACTGTTCGACCTGGTGATGCCGCTGACACGTGGCGGGCCAGCGGACTCCTCGAACACGATGGTGAGCTTCCTCTACAACAACGGCATCTCGCGCATGCGGGTGGGCTACGGCAGCGCCATCGGCGTCATCCTGTTCGTGATCTGCGTGACCTTTGCCTTCACCTACAAGCGATGGTTCATGCGCGATGAATAGGGCTGAGACCACGAGAGAGCCGTTCGATCCGGCCGTGCTGTTCAAGGCGGCATTCCTGACCATCGTCGCCGTCTTCGTTGTGGTGCCGCTGCTGGCGACCTTCCTCGGCGGCTTCAAGTCGCTCGGCGAATTGCGCGTCAATCCGTTCGGGCTGCCCAGGCATTGGGAGTGGCAGAACTATGCCGACATCCTGTTCTCCGGCCGCTACTGGCAGCTGCTGCGCAATTCGCTGATCATCTCGACGCTCACGGTGGTCCTCACCCTGATCGTCGCGTCCATGGCGGCGTTCACCTTCGCTCATGTCCGGTTCTACGGCAGCTCGATGCTGCTGAGCTATCTCACGCTCGGCCTGCTGTTCCCGGCAGCGACGGCGGTGCTGCCGCTGTTCATCAAGGTGCGCGACCTCGGGCTGCTCGACACTTATTTCGGCGTCGCGCTGCCGCAGGTCGCGTTCAGCCTCGCCATGAGCGTGCTGCTGCTGCGACGGTTCTTCAAGGACATCCCCTACGAGCTGTTGGAAGCCGCGCTGGTCGACGGCTGCAGCTACGTGAAGTTCTTCCGCTACGTGACCCTGCCGCTATCACGTCCGATCCTGGCGACCGTCGGGACCATCACCTTCGTCAACAGCTGGAACGCTTATCTGCTGCCGCTGGTGATGCTCAACACCGATGCGCTGTATCCCTGGCCGCTCGGCATCATGGTCTATCAGGGCGAATATTCGTCCGAGTGGCACCTGATCCTGGCCTTCATCACTCTGACCATCCCGCCCACCATCATCCTGTTCCTTCTGGCGCAGAAGCACATCGTTGCCGGCCTGACGTCGGGGGCGGTGAAGGGATGAACCTGACATCACGGAGAATGCAATGAGACGCGTCGGCATCGGCATCATCGGCTGCGGCAACATCAGCACCGCCTATCTGAAGGCGGCCCAGCGCTTCCCGGTCCTCGACATCAAGGCTCTCGCCGACATGCGCAGCGAGGCGGCCGAGCGCCAGGGCGCCGCCTTCGGCCTTCCCGGCATGCGGGTCGACCAGCTGCTCAAGCGCGACGACATCGAGATCGTCATCAATCTCACCGTGCCGCTCGCGCATACCGATGTCAGCCTCGCCGTGCTCAATGCCGGCAAGCACGTTCATTCCGAGAAGCCGCTCGGCATCGATGTCGCCGAAGCCCGCAAGGTGATGGAGCTCGCCGCGCAGAAGAATCTTCGCGTCGGCTGTGCGCCGGACACGTTTCTCGGAGGCGGACACCAGACCGCGCGCAAGCTGATCGACGACGGCGCGATCGGCACGCCCGTCGCCGGCAGCGTCTTCTTCGGCTGCCCCGGCCATGAGCGTTGGCATCCTGCGCCGGGCTTCTACTATCTGCGCGGCGGCGGTCCGATGCTCGACATGGGACCGTACTACATCACCGATCTCGTCCAACTGCTCGGTCCGGTCGCGAGCGTGATGGGCTCGACCGCGCGTCCGCGGGCGGAGCGTCTCGTCACCAGCCAGCCGATGAACGGCACGCTGATCCCGGTCGAGGTGGCGACGCACGTCTCCGGCACGCTCGAATTCGAGAGCGGGGCGGTGGTGTCGGTGACGATGAGCTTCGATGTGCCCAAGCACCGGCATGCGCCGATCGAGATCTATGGCGACCAGGGCAGCATGCTGGTGCCGGATCCCAACCGCTTCGGCGGCGAGGTGCAGGTGGCCAAGACCGGCGGTGAATGGGAGACGATGCCGCTGACGCATGGGCACGTCGACGGCGAATTCCGCTCGATCGGCGTCGCCGACATGGCGATCGCGATCCTGAACGACCGGCCGCATCGCGCCAGCGGCGCGCTGGCCTTCCACGTGCTCGAGGTGATGGAGGCGTTCCAGACCTCCGCCAACGAAGGCCGCCGCGTCAGGATCGAGAGCCGCGTCGAGCGGCCTGCGGCCCTGCCGGCGGGACGCGACACCGGACAGATCGATTGAGGACAGAGACATGCGCAAGGCAATGATTGTATGGGGCGGCTGGCCGGGACACGACCCCGATCTCTGTGCCTCGATGATCCGGGGATGGCTGAAGGCGGAAGGCTTCGACGTCCGGATCGAGACCACGACCGCGGCTTTCGCCGATCCCGCGATCCATGATCTGTCGCTGATCATTCCGATCTACACGATGTCCAAGATCGAGAAAGCTGAGGCGCTCAACCTTTGTGCGGCGGTGCGCAGCGGCGTCGGTCTCGCCGGCCATCACGGCGGCATGGGCGACGCCTTCCGCGATTCGGTGGACTACCAGTTCATGTGCGGCGGGCAATGGGTCGCGCATCCCGGCAATATCATTGACTACCGGGTCGACTTGACCAAGCCGGATGATCCCATCATGAAGGGATTGAAGAGTTTCGAACACCGGTCCGAGCAGTATTATATGCATGTCGACCCGGCCAACGAGGTGTTGGCGACCACGACCTTCAGCGGCGAGCATGCCCCCTGGATCGAGGGGGTCGTGATGCCGGTGGTGTGGAAGAAACGTTATGGCGAGGGCAGGGTATTCTATTCCTCGCTCGGTCATCGCGCCTATGAGCTCGACGTGCCCGAGATCCGCACGCTCATGACGCGCGGCATGCTATGGGCGGCCCGCGAGTGACCCCTGACGCAACGCCAATGCCGGTCCGCGCCACGCTTGAAGACGTCGCGCGGACGGCCGGCGTTTCGCTCGCCACTGTCGACCGGGTGATCAATCGGCGCGAGGGTGTGCGGGCCAAGACCGTCGCGCGCGTCGAGGCTGCCGTGGCCAAGCTCGGCTATCGCGCCGACATCGCCGCCGCGCGTCTCGCCCGCGGCCAAAGCTTTCGCTTTGCCTTCGTGCTGCCGACCGGCGGCAACAGCTTCATGACCAACCTGACCGAGCAGGTCCAGCGCACCGCGGAGTGGCTGGCCGGCCAGCGCGGCTTCATCGACATCCTCCATGTCGATGTGTTCGATCCGGACGTGCTGGCGCGCGCGCTGGAGACGCTGTCGCCGGCCTATCAGGGCGTCGCAGTGATTGCGCTTGACCATCCCCGAGTCCGTGCCGCCATTGACGAGCTCACCGCGCGTGGCGTTGCTGTTGTGACGCTGGTGTCGGACGCGCCGAGCTCGCGCCGCCTGCACTACGTCGGCATCGACAATCCCGCGGCGGGGCGAACCGCGGCCACCCTGATGGGGCGCTATCTCGGCGGCCAGGAGGGGACCGTCGCGGTCATCGCCGGCTCATTGTCGCTGCGCGATCATGCCGAGCGGCAGTTCGGCTTCAACCAGATCCTGTCGAGCGAGTATCCGAACCTGCGGGCGTTACCGGTGCTCGAGGGCCGCGACGACAGCGAGCGCACGCGGGAGTTGACGACGGAGCTGCTCGCCCGCCACGCCGACCTGCGCGGCATCTATTGCTGCGGCGCCGGCAACCGTGGAATTGCCGATGCGCTGGAGGCGTCGGGGCGAGCGCGCGAGGTGGTGTGGATCACGCATGAGCTGACCCAGCACACCCGGCGCTTCCTGGTCCGCGGCACGCTGGACGCGATCATCAACCAGGATCCGGGCCACGAGGCGCGCTCGGCAGCGCGCGTCTTGCTTGCGCATTGCTCGGGCGAGCCGACGAGCCCCGATCAGGAGCGCATCCGCATCGACATCTTCCTGCGGGACAATCTGCCCTAGGGATTACAGCCAGCCGAAGATCGCGATCGCCAGAACCGCCTGGGCGGCGAAACCAACAACGAAAGCAAGCGTCCGAAACACGGGCAGGCCGATCGCATAGACGATGACGTGGGCGACGCGCGACCAGAAATAGACGGCGCAGGCCAGCACGGTCCATTTGGTCGAATAATCGATCGCGTTCAGGATCAGCACCAGCGGCGCGAAGATCACGAGGTTCTCGACCGCATTGTCATGCGCGAACATCAACCGGTTCGCCCAGGCCGAGTGGGGCTTGTCGTTGCGGGACGGGTTGGCCATGGCGCCGGTGAGGCCGCGGACTTGGCAGCGGTTCAGGATGTAGGGAACCCACAGCAGGCCGGTCAGAATGACCGTGAGCGTCAGCCAGAACAGTTCGCGCGTCATCAACATCCCCTCAACTGATTACCGTCCCGTCCCGGCGGGACGGAGCGGTTATAGTCAATCGCGGCTGATCACGCTACGCGCGGACACGGACATACGACCCGGGCGCATCTTCAAGCGGTGGATAGGCCTCGCTGCCGACGTTGCGCGCGGGAACCTGCTCCGGATCGAGCTCGCCGAGCCAGGCGCGCCAGTCCGGCCACCACGAGCCCTTGTGCTCCTCGGCGCCCTTGATCCAGTCCTTCAGCGAGATGTCGTGGATCTGGTCGTTGGTCCAGTACTGGTACTTGCCGGAGGAGGGCGGATTGACGACGCCGGCGATGTGGCCCGAGCCCGACAGCACGTACTTCACGGGGCCGCCGAAGAACTGCGAGCCGTAGAGCACGGAGTCGGCCGGCGCGATGTGGTCCTCGCGGGTGGCGAGATTATAGACCGGCACCTTCACCTTGGAGAGATCGAGCAGCGTGTTGTCGAGCACCATGGTGCCCGAGGTCAGCCGGTTCTCCAGATAGCAGTTGCGCAGGTAGTAGGAGTGATTGGCCGCCGACATCCGCGTGGCGTCGGAATTCCAGTGCAAGAGGTCGAACGCCTGGGGCGGCTGGCCCTTGAGGTAGTTGTTGACGACGTAGGACCAGATCAGGTCGTTCGACCTGAGCATATTGAAGGCCATCGCCATCTTGCTGCCCTCGAGCACGCCCGAGGCCTGCATGTCGCGCTCGAGCGCCGAGATCTGGGTCTCGTCGACGAACACCAGGAGGTCGCCGGCATGGGTGAAGTCGACCTGGGCTGCGAGGAAGGTGGCGGAGGTCACGCGCTGGCGGCGCTTGTCGGCGAGCCAGGCCAATGTCGTCGCCAGCATGGTGCCGCCGACGCAATAGCCCATCGTGTGCACCTTCATCTCGCCCGTCACCTTCTCGATGACGTCCATCGCGGTGAGCGGGCCTTCCTTCATGTAGTCTTCCCAGGTCTTGCTCCCCAACGACTTGTCGGGATTGACCCAGGAGATCACGAACACCGTGAGGCCCTGATCGACGCACCATTTGATGAAGGATTTCTCCGGGCGGAGATCGAGGATGTAGAACTTGTTGATCCAGGGCGGCACGATCAGGAGCGGCGTGCGCAGCACGTTCTCCGTGGTCGGCGCGTACTGGATCAGCTGCATCATCTCGTTCTGGAAGATCACCTTGCCCGGCGTCGTCGCCATGTTGACGCCGACCTCGAGATTGGCCGGATCGGACTGCCGGATCTTCAAGGTGCCCTTGCCGGCCTCGATGTCCTCCGCGAGCATCTGCATGCCGCGCACGAGGTTGTCGCCGCTCGACGCCACCGTCTGCCGCAGCACCTCCGGATTGGTGAGCACGAAGTTCGACGGCGCCAGCGCGTTGGTGATCTGGTTGACGTAGAACTCGGCCTTCTTGCGCGTGTGCGGGTCGAGGCCTTCGGCATTGTGCACGAGGTCCTGCGCCCACTGCGTGGTCAGCAGATAGGCCTGCATGACGAAATCGTAGAACTGGTTCGACTTCCACTCGGGATCGGCGAAGCGCTTGTCGCGCGGCGACGGCGAGATTGTGGGCGGCGCCTCCTCGCCGGCCAGACGCCGCGAGGCCGAGCCCCACAGGTCGAGATAGCCCTTCGCAATCTTGGTCTGGATATCGCTGGCGCGATCCTTGTCCGACAGCCAGTAGTCGGCGACGGCGGTGAATGACTTCACGACCTCGGCAAGCTCGGTCGGCGGCCGGTCCTGAACCTCGCCGGTCTCGCGGGGCTTCAAATAGGCCGCGAGCGCCTTGCCGCTGGTCTCCATTGCTCTCGCGATATTCGTCGCGAAGGCTTCGGCGTCGAATGTTTTTGTTGATTGGGTGGTGTTGTTCGAAACGTCGGTCATGGCCAGATCACACTATCGCGTTGGGACCCGCTCGTCACCGCGCGAGATCAATAATCCGCGAGTTTGCGGTTAATTCGATTTCTGCGTGTTGCGTTGCGAAAAAGATTCGCGTCAGTCACAATGCGTTCGCATAGGCGACGAAATTCCTGTTCAACCGTCTAACGTTTCGGGTGACAATTGGTTGTACTGCGGCAAAATGTGCCGCATTGCGTTTTGGGGTCGGTTGGGTCGGTTGGGTCGGTGGGGACTTTGGCGTGACAGGGGCGGAGCAGAGCGGGAGGACGTGGGCGCGCGCCTTGGCGGCGGCCGTCGTGCTTTGCGGCAGCCTGGCGTTGGCTGGCTGCTCCAGCTCGATCGCCGACATGCCCTCGCTCGACGCCGACGCCGGCGCTCACCCCAAGGAGCCCTCCGGTTATCTGCCTGTGAACGACGTCCCGCGCGATCGCGGAACGCCGATGATCTCGCCGGAGGAGCGCGCCCGGATCGAAAAGGAGCTCACGGCTGCGCGCGACCGCCAGGCCTCGGCCGCGTCCGGCGTCAGGGACCGGTAAGCCCTCCGGCCCGCTCCCAATGACGTAATTGTCTGGCGCGGCGCGGCGTCCATGATAAAACACCGGAATCAACCGCACCCTTGCGTGTCGCCGCCAGCCAGGCCGTATGGCCGTGCTAAGCTTATGTTCAAGCACGGATTTCAGGGCTGAGGCGTCGCAGCGCCAGCCACGTTGGCGAATTCGCCCCCGGTTGCCGGAGCCGAGAGACCCATGGAAGATTTCTACCGCATCCGCCGTCTGCCGCCTTACGTGTTCGAGCAGGTCAACCGGGCCAAGGCGGCCGCGCGGAACGCCGGAGCCGATATCATCGACCTCGGCATGGGCAATCCGGACCTGCCGGCGCCGGCACATGTGCTGGAGAAGCTCAAGGAGACCCTGGGCAAGCCGCGCACCGACCGCTATTCCGCCTCGCGCGGCATCGTTGGCCTGCGCCGCGCGCAGGCGGCCTATTACGACCGCCGCTTCGGGGTGAAGCTCAATCCCGACACCCAGATCGTGGCGACGCTCGGCTCCAAGGAAGGCTTTGCCAACGTGGCCCAGGCGATCACCGCGCCGGGCGACGTCATCCTGTGTCCGAACCCGAGCTATCCGATTCACGCGTTCGGCTTCCTGATGGCCGGCGGTGTCATCCGCTCGGTGCCGGCCGAGCCGACGCCGCAATTCTTCGAGGCGGCCGAGCGGGCCATCATTCACTCGATCCCGAAGCCGCTGGCGCTGATCGTCTGCTATCCGAGCAACCCGACCGCCTATGTCGCGAGCCTCGACTTCTATCGCGACCTCGTCGCATTCGCGAAAAAGCACGAGATCCTGATCCTGTCGGACCTCGCCTACGCCGAGGTCTATTTCGACGACAACAACCCGCCGCCGTCGGTGCTGCAGGTGCCGGGCGCGATGGATGTCGCGGTCGAGTTCACCTCGATGTCGAAGACCTATTCGATGGCTGGCTGGCGCATGGGCTTCGCCGTCGGCAATGAGCGCATCATTGCCGCGCTGGCGCGGGTGAAATCGTATCTCGACTACGGCGCGTTCACGCCGGTGCAGGTCGCAGCGACGGCCGCGCTGAACGGTCCCGACGACTGCATTCGCGAGATGCGCGACGTCTATCGCAAGCGTCGGGATACGCTGGTCGAGTCGTTCGGCCGGGCCGGCTGGGAGATCCCCTCGCCGGAGGCCTCGATGTTCGCCTGGACGCCGCTTCCGGAGAAGTTCAAGAGCCTGGGCAGCATGCAGTTCGCGACACTGATGGTCGAGAAGTGCGGCGTCGCGGTGTCGCCGGGCGTCGGCTTTGGCGAGCATGGCGAAGGCTATGTGCGCATCGCGATGGTCGAGAACGAGCAGCGCATCCGGCAGGCCGCGCGCGGCGTCCGCCGCTTCCTTGAAAGCGGCATCGAAACGTTGCACAACGTGGTTCCTCTGGCCAACCGGCGCTGAGTCTTCCCGTTTCCTTGCTGCAGGTTCTTTGATTCCATGGTCGCACCCCTGAGAGTGGGCATCGCGGGCCTCGGCACCGTGGGTGCCGAAGTCGTTCGTCTGATCGAGCAGCAGGGGCGCGTGCTCACCGAGCGGACGGGGCGGCCCTTGAAGGTCGTGGCCGTGACGGCGCGGTCGAAGAAGAAGCGCGCCGTCGATCTCACCGGCATCAAGTGGGCTAAGGATCCGCTCGCTTTGGCCGGCGATCCCGAGGTCGATTGCTTCGTTGAGCTGATGGGCGGATCGGGCGACCCGGCGCTGTCGGCGATCGACGCCGCGCTGAAGGCGGGCAAGTCGGTGGTCACGGCCAACAAGGCGCTGATCGCCAAGCATGGCCTGAAGCTCGCCAAGGCCGCCGAGAAGTCGGGCGCCGCGCTGAATTTCGAGGCCGCCGTCGGCGCCGCCATCCCGGTCATCAAGACGTTACGCGAGGGTCTCGCCGGCACCGGCATCGGCCGCGTCTATGGCATCCTCAACGGCACTTGCAACTACATCCTGACCCGGATGGAGCAGGAGGGCCTGTCGTTCGACGAGTGCCTGAAGGACGCGCAGCGCCTCGGCTATGCCGAGGCCGATCCGTCTTTCGACATCCATGGCCATGACACCGCGCAGAAGCTCGCGATCCTGGCGAGCCTGGCCTTCGGCACCCAGGTGGCCGAGAAATCGATCTATGTGGAAGGCATCTCCTCGATCGCTCCCGAGGATCTCAAGGCTGCCGATGAGCTCGGCTACCGCGTCAAGCTGCTCGGGGTCGCCATGCGCACCGCCAAGGGCATCGAGCAGCGCGTGCATCCGACCATGGTGCCGAAATCCTCCTCGATCGCCCAGGTCATGGGCGTAACCAATGCGGTCACGATCGACGGCGAAGGCATTCCGCCGATCACCTTGGTCGGTCCGGGCGCAGGGGGCGCGGCAACCGCGTCCGCGGTCGTTGCCGATATCGCCGACGTCGCGCGCGGCATCCGCTCAGCGCCGTTCGGGCGTCCGGTCGAGAAGCTGCAGCCGACCGAGAAGGCGCCGATGGAGCGGCACGAGGGCGGCTATTACATCCGCCTGATGGCGCGCGACCATGCCGGCACAGCCGCAACGATCGCGACCCGGCTCGCCGAGCAGAAGATCTCGATCGAGTCGATCGTGCAGCGCCATCCGAATGGCAGCGAGGCGCTGAAGACCGGCGCCAAGGGCGGCCCCGTGCCGGTGATCCTGATCACCTATGCGACGCATGAGGATGCCGTGCACAAGGCGCTCCAGGCCGTGCAGCGCGACAAGGTCATCAGCGGCAAGCCGCAGGTGATCCGGATCGAGAAGAATTAACCTGGGATGCCCCGGGAACCGGTTGCCGTTGCTCAAACAAACGCGTGGCGTTTGGCTTAGGTTCATGCTCAAACCGGTGGAATCGCGCGGCGAGGAGCGGCCATCCGGGCCGTCCCGCTGAACCGTGAGCCGCCCCCGATGGCGGCCTCGCGCTGGTAGAATTTGAGGGCGGTGTGCCGCCTTGACGTCTTGAGGAGTTGACCGATGTCGACGCAGATTTCCGTCCCGCAACAGCTCTTGCTCGAGCGCATCCTGACCCTGGAGCTGGTGCGTGTGACCGAGCGCGCGGCGGTGTCGGCGGCGCGGCTGCGCGGCCACGGCCAGGAAAAGCCGGCCGACCAGGCGGCGGTCGATGCGATGCGACGCGAGCTCAACAAGCTGCCGATCGAAGGCACGGTCGTGATCGGCGAGGGCGAGCGTGACGAGGCGCCGATGCTCTATATCGGCGAGAAGGTCGGCCTCAATGCCGGTCCCAGGGTCGACATCGCGGTCGACCCGCTCGAGGGCACGACGCTGTGCGCCAAGAACATGCCGGGCGCGATCGCGACCATGGCGATGGCCGATGGTGGCACCTTGCTGCACGCCCCCGACGTCTACATGCAGAAGATCGCCGTCGGTCCGGGCTACGCCAAGGGCGTGGTCGACATCGATGCCACCCCGGCGGACAACGTCCGCCGTCTCGCCAAGGCCAAGGGCGTCGATCCCTCCGCGATCACCGTGCTGGTGCTGGACCGTCCGCGCCACGCCGATATCATCCAGGGCGTGCGCTCGACCGGCGCTGCCGTCCGACTGATCACCGACGGTGACGTCGCGGGCGTGATCCATTGCGCCGACCCCGACAACACCGGAGTCGACATGTATCTCGGCACTGGCGGCGCGCCCGAGGGCGTGCTGGCTGCGGTGGCGCTGCGCTGCATCGGCGGCCAGATGCAGTGCCGCCTGATCCTCGACACCGAGGAGAAGCGCGAGCGCGCTCACAAGATGGGCGTCGGCGATCCCAAGATGATCTACGGCATCGAGGACATGGCCCGCGGCGACTGCCTGTTCGCGGCCACCGGCGTCACCACCGGCTCGCTGCTGTCCGGCGTAAAGTTCCGCAAGGACGGCGTGATCGAGACCGAGACCGTCGTGATGCGCTCCGTCACCGGCACCGTCCGCTACATCCGCGCCGAGCACCGTCAGCTCGAGAAGTTCCACCTCGACTGACGGCGGAGCGCCGCAATGTCCGATCTCTCGATGGTCAAGGCGCTGGTGTTCGACGTGTTCGGCACCGTCGTTGACTGGCGCACGAGCCTCATCAACGACTTCACCGCCTGGTCCAAGACGCGCGGCATCCAGGGCGACTGGACCGCGCTGGTTGATGGCTGGCGCGGGCTCTATGTCGGCTCGATGGAGGAGGTCCGCAGGCATCCCGAGCGCGGCTATCTCATCCTCGACGTACTGCACCGGCGCTCGCTCGAGACGCTCGTCGCCAAGCTCGGCATCGCCGGCCTCACCGAGGCCGATCTCGACTATCTGACGCGCGGCTGGCACCGGCTGCATCCGTGGGCCGACAGTGTCGCCGGGCTGACCCGGCTGAAGTCCAAATACATCATCTCGCCGCTCTCCAACGGCAATGTCGCGCTGCTGACCAACATGGCGAAGTTCGCAGGGCTTCCCTGGGACCTCGTTCTCTCCGCCGAGCTGTTCGAGCACTACAAGCCCGATCCCGAGACCTATCTCGGCGCCGCGCGTCTCCTATGTCTTTCGCCCGGCGAGGTCATGATGGTCGCCGCGCACAACAACGATCTCGAGGCCGCCCAGCGTTATGGCCTGAAGACGGCCTTCGTCGCCCGACCCACCGAATACGGCCCGCTGCAGAACCGTGACTTCGAGGCGACCGGCGCCTGGGACATCGTGGCCGCCGACTTCAACGGCATCGCCGACCGGCTCGGCTGCTGATCTTCCGCCTCACGCACCCGACACGATCACGCCGTACCAGCCGAGGCCCTTGTAGGTCTCGTAGCCGGGCGTGGCGTGGAAGGCGACCATGCGCCCGGATGCGTCCTGGTAGAAACCGCTGCGCTTGCCGTCGAGCTTCAGCGAGACGCGCTCGCTGAGAATGCCCTGGCCGTCCGAGGAGGCGATCACGCGATGGCTGGAATCCACCAGCAGCGCGCGCGCCTTGTCGGTTTCACTGACGCGGACGCCCTGCACGATCGCGCGCGCCTGTGCCTCCCAGTCGAAATGGATCGCGAGCACGCCGAGCGGCTTGCCATGCGCCTTGCCGTTCTCGCGCACCGATGCGCAATAGGTCGCGACCTGGGCGTTGCCGAGCAGGGGCTGGCACTCGACGTCGCCGGCGACGTAGTCATCGCCTGAGCGCAGGCCGCGCGCCTCGCGAAACCATTTGGTATCGGCGACGCTCTGGCCAACCACATTGTAGCGATCGGCGCGGCCGTTCGCGATGACTTTGCCGCTGGGATCGCACAGCCACAGATCGAGATAGACCGTGTAGGCCGAGAGGATCACCGCGAGCCGTTCGGAGACATGGGCGACGCGGTCGGCATCCGGGGCAGCCGCGCAATCGACGACGGCGGAGTCGGTTGCCCACCAGCGCACGTCGCAGGTCCGCTCATAGAGATTGCGGTCGATCAGCTCGATCGCGTTCAGGGCGAGATCGACCATGCGCTCGCCGCGGGCGCGCTCGGTCATGCGCTCGATCGAGCTCTTGAGATTGCCGGTGCGTGTCGTCAGCTGGCCTTCGAGCTCGCGCGCGATGGTCTCCACCTGCTGGCCGACCGCGCGCACCTCCTGCGCCACGACCGCGAAGCCCGCGCCCTGCGCGCCGACGCGCGAGCTTTCGATCAGCGCGTTGAGCGCCAGCATCTTCATCTGATTGGTGATCTGCTGGATCGACTTGGTCTTCTCGCACGCGATCTGGTTGACCTCGCCGGTGAGCCGCGCGATCAGCGCGGAGACGTCGTTCTCGTCCTGGGGAGCCGTCGGGGAGGGCGCAATCGAAGGCGAGGTCTTCAGCTCAGGCGCTGCTAACATTGAACAACTCCATTTCATCGCCGTCTCGGCCGATGCGGAGACTGCGAACCAATTCAGTCGGTATCATTTGATTGAAATGTCACGGAGTTCGCCTAACGGTCGTTTAATGCACGCTCCTGAACACAGCTTCAATTTTAGGCATGCTGCACTATATGTCAGCAGTCGCCCCGCTATGGTTGTGATTTCCACCGATCATGCAGTGCGATTCCAGTGGGTTCCCTTGCCAGAGCCTGTGGAGCGCGGCGACTTGCTGTAGATTCGGCGCCGTCGTTTTCGAATCGCCATGCCGCATGCGAGGCCCTTAGCCTGATGGCACCGTCCGCCCTTGCCTTGCCCCTGAGCGCCCCGCCGGCGTTCCTCGGCGTGCGGCTGTCGCTGACCAACAGGCTGTGGCGCGACCGGCTGGATGCGCGCGGCGCCGCGCGGGCGCTGGCGATCGTGCAGCGCTATCAGTTGCCGGAGATGCTGGCGCGGGTGCTGGCCGGGCGCGACGTCGAGCTCGACGCGGTCAACGACTTCCTCGATCCCACCATCCGCAAGCTGATGCCCGATCCGTTCACCGTCACGCAGATGGAGGCGGCGGCCAAGCGCATCGCGGATGCGGCCGTCAACGGTGAGAAGGTTGCGATCTTCGGTGACTACGATGTCGACGGCGCAACCTCGGCGGCACTGCTCGCCTGGCACCTGCGGCATTGCGGGCTCGATCCGCTGATCCACATTCCCGACCGCATCTTCGAAGGCTACGGGCCGAACAGCGAGGCGATTCGTGGCCTCGCCAACAAGGGCGCGACCCTGCTCGTGACCGTCGATTGCGGCACAACCAGCCTGGAGCCGCTGGCGGAGGCGCGGCGGCTCGGCATGTCCGTGGTCGTGATCGACCACCATCAATGCGGCGAGGAGCTGCCGGAGGTCGAGGCGCTGGTGAATCCGAACCGGCCGGATGATCTCTCCGGGCTCGGCCATCTCGCCGCGGTCGGGCTCACGCTGGTGACGCTGGTTGCCGTCAATCGCGAGCTGCGCGGTCGCGGCTTCTTCAGCAGCACGCGGCCGGAGCCCGACCTGCTCGGCATGCTGCATCACGTCGCGCTCGGCACCGTCGCCGACGTGGCGCCGCTGGTCGGGCTCAACCGCGCTTTCGTCGCCAAGGGCCTGATCGCGATGCGCCGGCGCGACCACGTCGGCCACACCGCGCTGATGGATGTCGCCAGGCTCAACGGCCCGCCGGAGGCGTGGCATCTCGGCTTCATGCTCGGGCCGCGCATCAACGCTGGCGGGCGCATCGGACGCGCCGATCTCGGCGTGCGGCTGCTCTTGGAAACCGACGTGTCGGAGGCGGCGCGGATCGCGGCCGAGCTCGACCGGCTCAACACCGAGCGCCGCGTCATCGAGCAGCATGCCGAGGCGCAGGCTGAGGCCGAGGCGCTGGCCTCGCTCGGCCTGGAGGACAAGGGCGCGGTCATCGTCACCGCGTCCGAGGGCTGGCATCCCGGCGTGGTCGGGCTGGTGGCCTCGCGGCTGAAGGAAAAGTTCGCGCGGCCGGCGTTCGCGATCGCGCTGGAGCCCGGCGGCATCGGCACCGGCTCGGGCCGCTCGATCCCCGGCGTCGATCTCGGCCGTGCCGTGCGCCACGCGGTGGAGCAGGGCATCCTGATGAAGGGCGGCGGCCATGCCATGGCCGCCGGTGTCACCTTGCGCAAGGAGCGGCTGGCGGAGTTTCGCGCCTATCTCGAAAACGCGCTCGCCGCCGATGTCGCCGAGGCGCGGCACGTCAACGAGATCCTGATCGACGGCGCGATCAGCGCGCGCGCGGCGACGCCGGAGCTGGTCCACACGCTCAACCGCGCAGGTCCCTTCGGCAGCGGCAATCCCGAGCCGATCGTGGCGCTGCCGTCGCACCAGCTTGTCTATGCCGACGAGGTCGGGCAGGCGCATCTCAAGCTCCGCTTCAAGTCCGGCGACGGCGCCACGGTGAATGCCATCGCGTTCCGCTCGGTCGGCCAGAAGCTCGGCAATGCCCTGGTCCAGCATCGCGGCCAGGTGCTGCATGTCGCGGGCACGCTGACCGTCGACCGCTACCAGGGCGTCGAGCGCGTCCAACTGCGCGTCCTCGATGTTGCCGTGCCGGACCACGGTCCGGCGATGATCAGGTAGCAGCAGAATCAACGGTATCGTCCCGGACAAGCGTCGCCGACGCTCGCGTCGGCGAAGCGCTGATCCGGACCCACGCGGCAGATGTTGGGAGGACCAGATGCCAATGTCGATCGATACAGGGGCGACCGCCTCAAGCATCCGGAGAAGAAAGCAAACTGATGTCACTCTCGTCTCTCTATGACGACGCGCTCGTCTACGCAGCGGAGCTGCACCGCACCCAAGTCCGCAAGGGCAGCAACGTGCCCTACATCGCGCATCTGCTGAGCGTCTCCAGCCGCGTGCTGTCGGCCGGCGGCAGCGAGGTGCAGGCCATCGCCGGCCTGTTACATGACGCCGCCGAGGATCAGGGCGGGCAAGCGACCCTGGACGAGATCCGGCGGCGGTTCGGCGATGGTGTCGCCGAGATTGTCGCGGATTGCACGGATTCCTGGATCGAGCCGAAGCCGGACTGGCGTCCCCGGAAGAAAGCCTATCTCGCCAAGCTGCCGCACAAGCCGGCGTCATCGCTTTTGGTCTCGCTCGCCGACAAGGTCGACAATGCCGAGGCGATCGCGCGCGATTTCGACGAAGTGGGCGACGCCGTGTGGCAACGCTTCACTGGCGGAAAGGATGGGACGCTCTGGTACTACCGCACGCTGAGCAAGATCTTCGATCAGGCGCTGCCGGGATCGTTGGCGCGGCAGCTTGCGCGCACGGTGGGCGCGTTTCCGTCCTGACAGGTTGGACAAGGCGGTCGCTGATCTCTGGCCGAATTGGCGGATGACAACCTCAGATCGATCAGCTATAGAGCCGACCATGATCACCGCCGCCACCCATCGTTTCGGTCGTTGGACGCACCGTAGCTCGCGGGCGGCGGGAGGATCACGCGCAATCTGATTGATTTGCAGTCTTTGATCCGAACAGCCGCCAGGAACCTGGCGGCTTTTTTGGTGCCGGCAGGTTCTTCTTTCCGAGGGAGCCCTCCATGCCGAGCACGACTGACGAGCAGAGCCTGAGCGCCATTGGGACGCGTGCGCTCCGTGACGGCGCGCGCTCGCACCGACTGATCGGGCCGCGTCGCGAGCGCACGTCGGGACATCCGATCTTGCCTGGCGCCAACGTCTACTACTTGTCGACTCCGTCTCCCGACCAAAGTCGGAGCGAGCCGAAGCGGATGTCCTTGCTGCGGCTCTGGTGGGCACGCTGGCGCGAGCGTCGCAGCTTCGCCAGAGAGCTGCCCTGGCTCGCCGACGAAGTGCTGGAGGACTACGGCCTCACGCGCGACGAGGCACGGCGGATATGCCGCCGCCCGTTCTGGCGGGCATGACGGCTTTCAGCTGAGACGGAGGCGTCAGCCCACCCGCAACTGTCATCCCGGGCAAGCCGGAACGGCGCACAGCGCCGTGGAGGCGCCGACCCGGGATCCATACTCCGCAGCAGGTGTGGTGAGAGGGGGTCGGAGTCACGGACGTGCCGCCACACGGCATCCTATGGTTATGGATCCCCGCGTTCGCGGGGATGACGACGGTGGGTGGGGCCGCAGCGTCGCCTTAACCTCGCGAATGCAGGTTATTGATGATTGTCTGCGGCGGGGCAAAGTATAGCCAGTCCGCGCAAGCGCGAGCGGTGGAGGACTTCCCACCTACGACTTGCGGGTCTATATTTCCTTCATGACCACTTTGCTTGACAAAGCTTTCGATGTGGCACGCCAGCTTCCTGTCGAAGAGCAGGACGAGTTGGCGCGGGTGCTGCTGCGGCTGACCGGGCACGACGAGGCTCGCGTCGAGTTGACCCAGGCAGACCTTGATTCCTTGGCAGGATCTCTTCGCGAGGCAGATCAACGCCAGTTTGCGTCTGACGACGAGATCAAGGCCATATGGGCCAAGCACGGTCTCTGAAGCTTCGATTCACGACTCGTGCTGCCCGCGAGCTTGAGGTCGTTCTCGACTATATCGCCGCCCATTCGCCAAGTGGGGCAAGACGCGTGCAGACCCGCATCAAATCGGCTCTTGATGTGCTGGCGTATTATCCGAAAGCAGGCGCGCAATCGAACCATCCACGCCTGCGCAGGCTGGTCGTCAACCCGTACCCCTACCTCATCTACTATGAAGTTTCTGCTGATGAGGTGATCGTTCATGGCGTGCGTCACGCAGCGCGCGATCCGGACGAGTTGATATAGATCGAGGTCGAAACCATTCTCTCGTCATTGCGTGCGTCTCTCGTGCCAAGCAATCCGGAATGGCTGCGCAGGATACTGGATCCCCTCGCTGCGCTCACGATGGAGGCGCAGCGAGAGCACAGCGCAACGTTCGCAGCTACGTCCGAGGCCGCCTCGGTGGTCGCTTCACCGGATGCAGCCGCGGCGCCCGTGCGACGCGCGGGCGCAATCGCGTCGCCGCGGCGCGCTTCGGCTTGGCGGGCACCTGCGGCCTCGCCAACTCCATCAGCATCCGCAATGCCTCGATCACCGAGCGTGTCCGCACCGTGCTGCGGCCGATGGCGCCGAAGCGGTGCTCGCGGTGGGTGATGCGGCCGTCGCGGGCGGCGACGGCGAAGTGGACGAGGCCGACCGGCTTGCCGGGGGTGGCGCCGCCGGGACCGGCGATGCCGGTGATGGCGACCGCGAGGTCGACGTCGGCGCGTTCGAGGGCGCCGACGGCCATCTGGATGGCGGTCTCCTTGGAGACGGCGCCGAAGGTCTGCAAGGTCGAGGCCTCGACGCCGAGCATCGCGCGCTTGGCCTCGTTGGAGTAGGTGACGAAGCCGCGGTCGATGACATCTGAGGAGCCGGGGATCTCGGTGAGCGCGGCGGCGACCAGGCCGCCGGTGCAGGACTCGGCGGTCGCGATCATCAGCTTGCGCGACCGGCAGAGGTCGAGCAGCGAGCGGGCCAGCGCGCTGGTGGAGCCGATTTGACGTTCGCTCGCCATGTCCCCGGTCGTCCTCGAAGCGATCAAAGCCTCAACATGTGGTTCGCCGAAAACGGATGACGCTCGATGGACTCGAGACGCTGCCACGGACTCGGTTCACCTCGCTCCGCCAGGGCGAAGCGAAGCTTCGCTCGGGCTGGAGAGGTCAGATCGCATCGTCAGATGCGATCGGGGTGAGGGGGCTTTCCGCACGCACCGCCCGTGCGGCTGCCCCTCACCCCAACCCTCTCCCCGTAAGAACGGGGCGAGGGAGCGCACCGCGCTTGCGGCGATGACTCGACTCAAACTCGGATTGGATTGAACTTCCAACTCAACGTCAGCAGTCGAGGTTCTCCACCACTGCGTCAAATCAATCCAATCTTCCTGCTACACTCCCCACGGCAGCCGGATCGTCGCGCTCGCGGTTGCCGCGATGCCTTCCTCGCGGCCGGTGAAGCCGAGGCGTTCGCTGGTGGTGGCTTTGACGGCGATGCGCGAGATGTCGACGCCGGAGATTTCGGCGATACGGGCGCGCATCTGGTCGCGCAACGGGCCGATCTTCGGGCGCTCGCAGATCATCGTCACTTCGAGATTGGCGATGCGGCCGCCGCGGGCGGTGACGCGCTCGATAGCGTATTTGAGGAACTGGTCGGAGGAGGCGCCCCTTCCACTTCATGTCGGAGGGCGGGAAGTGCGAGCCGATGTCGCCATCGGCCAGGGCACCCAAGATGGCGTCGACAAGGGCGTGGAGGCCGACGTCACCGTCCGAGTGCGCCAGGAAGCCCTTCGTATGCGGCACGCGCAGGCCGCACAGCCAGACATGGTCGCCTTCGCCGAAGGCGTGCACGTCGTAGCCGGTGCCGGTCCGGATGTCGCCGAGCTGGGCGGCCAGGCGCGCTTCCTCGCGCACGAAATCTTCCGGGGTGGTCAGCTTCATGTTGGCAACATCGCCCTCGAAGGTCGCGACGGTCAATCCCGCCCATTCGGCAATCGCCGCATCATCGGTGAACTCGGTGAGGCCGTCGCGCGCGGCGCGGCGATGCGCCTCGAGGATGGTCTCAAATTTGAAAGTCTGCGGAGTCTGCGCGATCCGCAGTTTTGCACGGTCCGGCGTCGCCGTGATGTCGCCGCCGCCGCTCACTTCCTTGATCGTATCCGTGACGGGCACGACGGGAATCGCGGCGCCGGTCTTGTTGGCAGCGACGATCGCCCGCGAGATCACCGCAGATGTCACGAAGGGACGGGCGGCATCATGGATCAGCACGATGTCGGGCCGGTGCGGCACCAAGGCTTCCAGGCCCGCGAGCACCGAAGCCTGGCGCGTCGCGCCGCCATGCGCGGGCGCCTCATGAGGCAGGCCTGACACGGCGGCATTGAAGACGTCGATATCATCCGGGTTCACCACCGGCTGCACGACAGCGACCTCGGGATGCTCGGCGAAGGCGGCGAGCGCGCGGTGGATGACGGTGCGGCCGCCGATCTCGCGATATTGCTTCGGACCGCCGGCGCCGGCGCGCAGGCCACGTCCGGCCGCGACGAGAATGGCTACAGTCCGCTGAGAAGTCGTCATGGGAACAGGGTATCGATGCTCGTGAGGTGGGGAAGCGGTGATTGGTCGCGGCTTCTTACATCTGCAGAGGATGTTAAGCGAGCGGGATCACACATTGCATGAGCGGCGACCCCGACTCGGACTGAGGTGAGTGGTGCATGATCACCTCAGGGGCCAGCCCGCCCCGCGCTTGCGGCCTGTCTGCACGGAGCCATGCAAAAACCCGGCGGCTCACGGGTTTACCATGACTGCTGAACAAGCATATTTTGCTGCAGTGCACTTGAAAAGCAGTCGATCTTGGCTAAAGTGTAGGCATGACGCTTGACTGCCCAAGAATTGTGCTTGAGAGTGCAGGACAGACGCAATGATGCGTCGATGAGCTTGAAGAGTCGTTCGTGACCGGTCCGGCCAATACACCCGCCAAGCAATTGAAGATAGGCGACGTTTCACTCGCCAACCGGGCCATTCTCGCGCCGATGTCGGGCATCACCGACGCGCCGTTCCGCCGACTCGCTGCCGAATTGGGCGCCGGTCTGGTGGTGTCCGAGATGACGGCGAGCGATGATCTCGTGCGCGGGCGGTGGATATCCCGGCTGCGCTGCGAGGCCAGCGGCATCGGGCCGCATGTGGTGCAGCTCGCCGGCTGCGAGGCGCATTGGATGGCCGAGGGCGCCAAGGTCGCCGCGGACGGCGGCGCCGATATCATCGACATCAACATGGGCTGCCCGGCGCGCCACGTCACCGGCGGCCAGTCCGGCTCGGCACTGATGCGCGATCTCGATCATGCGCTGACCCTGATCGAGGCGACGGTCGAGGCCGTCGACGTGCCCGTGACCTTGAAGATGCGGCTCGGCTGGGACGAGCGCAGCCTGAATGCGCCGGAGCTGGCGCGCCGCGCCGAAGCCGCCGGCGTGAAACTGATTACCGTGCATGGCCGGACGCGGCAGCAGTTCTATAACGGCGAGGCGGATTGGAGCGCGGTGCGCGCCGTCAAGCAGGCGGTTGAGCTGCCCGTCGTCGTCAATGGCGACATCACCACTTTCGAGGACGCGCGCGAGGCGCTCGAGGCCTCCGGCGCCGACGCCGTGATGATCGGCCGCGGCGCGCAGGGCGCGCCCTGGGTGCCCGGACAGATCGGCCGCCGCCTCGACGGCGGCATGGAAGAAAGCGCGCCGGAGCTTGCGCAGCAGCTCGACCTTCTCACCGCGCTCTATGACGAGACCTGCCGCCATTATGGCGAGCGGGTCGGGCTGCGCCACGCCCGCAAGCATCTCAGCTGGGGACTCGACGTCGCCGCGGAGCATGCCCAAGCGCCGGCGGAAAAACTGAAGGCGTGGCGCGAGCGTATCCTGACATCCGAGCAGCCGTCCCAGGTGCGTCGGGCGCTGCGCGAGGCCTTTGACGATTTTGCCTGGAGTGCAGCCGCATGAGCTCAGCCGCAGAACAGCGCAAGCGCCTTCCGTCCGATGGCGATGCCATCCTCAACGCTCTGCCGAATCCGGTGCTCGTCATCGGCCCGGACGGCATGATCATGGACGCCAACATGGCGGCGGAATCGTTCTTCGATTCCTCCACCCAGTTCCTGCAGCGGCAGTCGCTGAAGAAGCTGGTGCCGTTCGGCTCGCCGCTGCTGGCGCTGATCGACCAGGTGCGGACCACCAACGCGCCGGTCAACGAGTACAAGGTCGATCTGGGCACGCCGCGCACCGGCGCCGATCGACTCGTTGATCTGCACGTCGCGCCATTGCCGGAGCGGCCCGGCCATATCGTGGTGATGCTGCAGGAGCGCACCATCGCCGACAAGATGGACCGCCAGCTCACCCATCGCAGCGCCGCGCGCTCGGTGATCGCGCTGGCCGCGATGCTGGCGCACGAGATCAAGAACCCGCTGTCGGGCATCCGCGGCGCCGCCCAACTGCTGGAGCAGCAGGCCTCCTCGGAGGACCGCATGCTGACCAGGCTGATCTGCGACGAGGCCGACCGCATCGTCACGCTCGTCGACCGCATGGAGGTGTTCGGCGACGACCGCCCGGTCGCGCGCGGGCCTGTGAACATCCACTCGGTGCTCGACCACGTGAAGCGGCTGGCGCAGTCCGGCTTTGCCCGCAACATCCGCTTCATCGAGGATTACGACCCGTCGCTGCCGCCGGTGCTCGCCAACCAGGACCAGCTGATCCAGGTGTTTTTGAACCTGGTCAAGAATGCCGCCGAGGCGGTCGTCGACCTCGGCTCGGATGCCGAGATCCAGCTCACCACGGCGTTCCGCCCGGGCGTGCGGCTGTCGGTGCCCGGCAAGAAATCGCGCGTGTCGCTGCCGCTGGAGTTCTGCGTCAAGGACAACGGCCCCGGCGTGCCGGAAGATCTGATGCCGAACCTGTTCGATCCGTTCGTGACCACCAAGCCGACCGGAAGCGGCCTCGGTCTTGCATTGGTCGCGAAGATCATCGGCGACCATGGCGGGATCATCGAGTGCGAGTCGCAGCCGCGCAAGACGACCTTCCGGGTGCTGATGCCGATGTACAGCGCCAGCAAACAACACGACCACGGCCCAAAAAACAGCATTGGCGATGACATTTCGGGAACGTCGTCGCATGCCTCTCAGGGATCACATTGAGGACCACCTATGCCTGCAGGTAGCATTCTCGTTGCCGACGACGATACGGCCATCCGCACGGTCCTGAACCAGGCGCTGTCACGCGCCGGCTATGAGGTGCGGCTGACCGGCAACGCCGCCACGCTGTGGCGCTGGGTGAGCCAGGGCGAGGGCGATCTCGTCATCACCGACGTGGTGATGCCCGACGAGAACGCGTTCGACCTTTTGCCGCGGATCAAGAAGATGCGGCCGAACCTGCCGGTCATCGTGATGAGCGCGCAGAACACCTTCATGACCGCGATCAAGGCTTCCGAGCGCGGCGCCTATGAGTATCTGCCGAAGCCGTTCGACCTGAAGGAGCTGATCGCGATCGTCGGCCGCGCGCTCGCCGAGCCGAAGGAGCGGGCGGCGAGCCAGCCCGACGACAGCGAGTTCGAATCGATCCCGCTGGTCGGCCGCTCCCCGGCGATGCAGGACATCTACCGCGTGCTGGCGCGGCTGATGCAGACCGACCTCACGGTGATGATCTCCGGCGAGAGCGGCACCGGCAAGGAGCTGGTGGCGCGCGCGCTGCACGACTACGGCAAGCGCCGGAATGGCCCGTTCGTCGCGGTCAACATGGCGGCGATCCCGCGCGACCTGATCGAATCGGAATTGTTCGGCCATGAGCGCGGCGCCTTCACTGGCGCCAACACCCGAGCCTCCGGCCGCTTCGAGCAGGCCGAGGGCGGCACCTTGTTCCTGGACGAGATCGGCGACATGCCGATGGAGGCGCAGACGCGATTGCTGCGCGTGTTGCAGCAGGGCGAGTACACCACCGTCGGCGGCCGCACCCCGATCAAGACCGACGTGCGCATCGTTGCGGCCTCCAACAAGGATCTGCGCATCCTGATTCAGCAGGGGCTGTTCCGCGAAGACCTGTTCTTCCGCCTCAACGTCGTGCCGCTGCGGCTGCCGCCGTTGCGCGAGCGCATCGAGGATCTGCCGGACCTCGTCCGCCACTTCTTCGCGCTCGCCGAGAAGGACGGGCTGCCGCCGAAGAAGCTCGACGCCGCGGCGCTGGAGCGGCTCAAGCAGCACCGCTGGCCGGGCAACGTCCGCGAGCTCGAGAATCTCGCCCGCCGCTTGGCGGCGCTGTACCCGCAAGACGTCATCACGGCGTCGGTCATCGACGGCGAGCTGGCGCCGCCGGCCGTGACCACCGGCTCCAATGCGCCGACCTCGATCGACAATCTCGGCGGCGCCGTGGAGGCCTATCTGTCCTCGCACTTCCAGGGTTTTCCGAACGGCGTGCCGCCGCCGGGCCTGTATCACCGCATCCTGAAAGAGATCGAGATCCCGCTGCTGACGGCCGCGCTGGCGGCGACCCGCGGCAACCAGATCCGCGCCGCCGACCTGCTCGGCCTCAACCGCAACACGCTGCGGAAGAAGATTCGCGATCTCGACATCCAGGTCTATCGTAGCGGCGGCTAGTCCCGAACGCATCTCCCCCGACGAGGTCGGGGGAGACCGCCTGCCAATCAGGCGAAGCGCGACCGCGGCTCGCAGCACAAGCCCGCACTCCAAGCACGCGATAGCATAGTCGAAGCACCGGCGCACCCGCGGCGCCGATGCGTCTTTGCGCGTCCTCCGAGCGGCTCGGCATGTCGATTACATAAAATGAAACGGCGTTGCATTTAAGTTTTTCGTCCCCTATGGTGCCCGCAAGCTTGGCCGTCACAAGGCCCGAGAAGGCACCACGGAGGAACGGAAATGGACAGCGTAGCTGTGCGCGCGGCGCCGGCATTCGACATCACCTCGACGATGCGCAAGGTGATGCGACGCATCATTCCGTTCATCTTCGTCTGCTACGTCGTCAGCTATCTCGACCGCATCAATGTCGGCTTCGCCGGCCTGCAGATGAACCGCGATCTCGGCCTGACGCCGTCGCAGTTCGGCTGGGGCGCCGGGCTGTTCTTCCTCGGCTATTTCCTCTGCGAGATCCCCAGCAATCTGATGATGCAGCGCGTCGGCGCGCGGCTGTGGATCGCACGCATCATGATCACCTGGGGTCTGCTGTCCACGCTCACCTGCCTCGTCACCGGGCCGGTGAGCTTCTCGGTGATGCGTCTCCTGCTCGGCATGGCGGAGGCCGGCTTCACGCCGGGCGTGTACCTCTATTTCACCTACTGGTTTCCGGGCGTCTGGCGTGGCCGTGCAACTGCTGCTTTCCTGGTCGGCATTCCCGTGGCCAACATGATCGGCTCGCCGATCTCGGGCGCGCTGCTGACGATGGACGGCTTTGCCGGCCTCGCCGGATGGCAGTGGCTGCTGATCATCGAGGGCCTGCCGGCCGTGCTGCTCGGCATCGCCTGCCTGTTCGTGCTGTCGGACCGTCCCGGCGAGGCCAAATGGCTCGACGCCGACGAGCGGCGCGCGCTCGATGCGCAATTGACGGCGGAGCAGGCGACGCTCTCCGCCCGTCACGGCAACACGCTGCGCGATGCCTTCGCCAATCCGAAGGTCTTCGTGCTGGCGCTGGTCAATTTCTGCGGCATCTGCGGCTCGCTCGGCGTTGGCCTATGGCTGCCGCAGATCGTGCGTGGCTTCGGCGTCAGCTATGTCGCGGTCGGCTTCATCTCTGCGGCGCCGTATGCGCTGGGTGCGGTCTGCATGCTGCTATGGGCACGCCTCGCCAACCGCGGCCGGCACCGCCTGTGGGTCGTGTGCGGCGCGCTGGCGGCCGCAGGTGTGGCGCTGTCGGTCAGCGCGAGCTTCGCCGCACCGCTGCCGGCCATGCTGGCGCTGACGGTGACCGTGGTCGGCATCCTGTCGTTCCAGGCGACCTATTGGGCGATTCCATCCGGCTTCCTCACCGGACGGGCCGCAGCGGCCGGGCTCGCTCTGATCGTGTCGATCGGCAATCTCGGCGGCTTCGTCGGTCCGTACATGATCGGCTATCTGCGCGAGACGACGAAGAGCTTCTCGACGCCGCTTTATGTCCTGTCGGCGATCCTGCTTGTCGGCACCGCCGTGATGTTCGCGCTCGGTGATCCCGCCCGCGACACAGCCTCAGCAAAGGAGACCGCATGATCACCCGCCGCAGCCTGTTGGCAGCAGGCGCCGTCGTCGCAATGGCTGTCCGGCCGGCCGCCGCCGACACCGTGCCCAACTCGGCCGGCTCGGAGCCGCCCAAGCTGAAGGCGCCGGCCAACGCCTGCGACAGCCATCATCATATCTACGACGCGCGCTTCCCGGTCTCGCCGCATTGGCGCGGCGGCCGGCCGGATGGCGCGACCGTCGCCGACTATCGGCTGCTGCAGAAGCGGCTCGGCGTCGCCAGGCACGTCATCGTGCAGCCCTCGACCTATGGCGTCGACAATCGATGCCTGCTCGACGCGCTCGACCAGTTCGGCGCCGAGGCGCGTGGCATCGTCGTCATCGACGAGCAGACTGATGATGCCGAGTTGAAGCGGATGGACCAACGCGGCGTGCGCGGCGTCCGCGTCAACTTCCTGACGCCGCAATCCTGGGGCGTCACGACGGCGGAGCGTTTGGAGCAGACCGCGAAGCGGATCGCGCCGCTCGGCTGGCATGTCCAGGTGCTGATGTCCGGCGACCAGATCGCGCAACACGAGGCCGTGCTGGCGGCGTTGCCGGTCCCGGTCGTGTTCGACCATCTCGGACGCATCCCGCAGCCGAGCGGCCTGGCGCATCCCGGCGCGCAGGCGATGCTGCGTCTCGCGGACAAAGGCCGCGGCTGGATCAAGCTGTCGGAACCCTATGCCGACACCAAGGTTGGTCCGCCGGACTATACGGATACGAGCGCGGTGGCACGCGCCTGCGTGCAGGCAGCACCGGACCGGGTGATCTGGGGCAGCGATTGGCCGCATCCGACCGAAAAGGAGAAGCCGGACGATTCGCTGCTGTTCGACCTGTTGTCGAACTGGGCGCCGGATGCTGCGATCCGCGAGAAGATCCTGGTCGGCAATCCGGCGCGGCTGTTCGGCTTTGCCTGACGCGACGGCGTCAGGCGTGCGAATACATCGGCAGGCCCGGCGTCTCGAGCTCGGCGCGGAGGATCGAACCGGTCCGGCTCTCGGTGATGAAGAGGCTGCGATTGTCGGGGCCACCGAAGGCGAGATTGGTGGTGCCGACTCCGGCGCATGAGACGATGCGGTCGAGCGGCTCCGCGACGGGCGACACGCGCCAGACTGATCCGAACCCGGTGTGACAGATCAGGAGATTGCCGTCGCGGTCGAGCGCCAGGCCGTCGGGTCCGCCGGGACCGCCGTGCAGGTTCACGAACACACCGACCTTGGTGGTGATGCCGCTCGCGGGCAGTGGAATGCGCCAGACCTGGTTGGCGCGGGTGACGGCGACCAGCAGGAATGTCTCCTCGGGATCGACCACGATGCCGTTCGGGCTCGGGATCGTATTGACGAGACAGCTGAGCCGGCCATCGGTGTCGAGTCGCCAGACACGGCCGGTCGGGTCGTGCATGCCGGTCTGGCCCTGGTCGGTGAAATACAGTGTGCCCGAGCGTCCGAACACCAGATCGTTGACGCCCTTGAAGCTCTCGCTCGCCGCCGTCTCCAGGAACGGCGTGACCCGGCCGATGCCGGGATCGAGCAGCATGAGGCCGCGCTTGTAGTCGGTGATGAAGATGCGGCCGTCCGCACGGATCTTGAGCCCGTTGGGCCAGCCGTCATATTCGGCGATCAGCGTCCAGGCGCCGTCGGGATCGATCCGGAAGATGCGGCCGAACGGGATGTCGGTGACGTAGAGCCGGCCCTGGCGGTCGAAGGAGGGCCCTTCGAGAAAGCTGTCGATGGCGCGGCCGCCCTGGTTGGCGTCTGCCCAGGCGCTCCGCTCGGCCTTGCGGAATTGATCCGGCAGCCGGGTGAAGACCTGCGTGTCGACGCGGCGGGGCGGTGCGAACCAGCTCATGTCGGAAATCCATAGAGTTCGGCGGGCGAGTCGACCAGGACCCGCTTCAGCGCGGCCTGGTCCGGCATCTCCTTCGCCATCAGGTCGAACAGCTCGGCATCATCCGGCTTGTCATCGGCCTTGCGGGTGGGATGCGGCCAGTCGCTGCCCCACACCATGCGCTCCGGAGCCGCGCGGACATAGGCCGCCGTGATCGCGGCGCTCTCGGAATAAGGCGACCGGCTGCTGAGATAGGCACCCGACAGCTTCACCCAGGTGTTGCCCTTGTCGAGCAGCCGGCGAATGATCTTGTAGGACGGGCTGTTGAGGCCCTCGGCCGGCAACGCTCCGAGATGATCGACCACGAGCCGCGACGGCAGGCGCAGCAGCATGTCCTGCGCGGCCTCGAGCTGTTGCGGACGCATGTTGATCTCGCAGTGCCAGCCGAGCGCCGCAAGCCGCGGCGACAGCTTTTCAAGCGACGCGACCGACAGCGGGCCGGGGAAGGGCAGGTTGAAGCGTACGCCACGCGCACCGAGCGCGTCGAGACGCTTCAGCTCGGCGTCAGAAACGTCTTCAGCGACGACGGCGACCATCCGGAAATTCTCAGGCCCCAGCGCCTTCATCGACGCCAGCTGCAGGCTGTTGTCGGTGCCGTAGGTCGACGGCGTCACGAGCACGCCGCGCGTGGTGCCGATCCGGCATTGCAGCGCCTTGTAGTCGTCAGGCGACGCGTCGGGCGGCGTCAGCGCAGCGCCGGGCGCCGTCGGATAGCTGGCGTCGTAGGTGTGGAAATGGCAGTCGGTCGCGCGCGGCGGCGCCTTGCTGACGGGCGGCGCGGTCCCAGCCGACCAACGCACGGCATCGGCGGATTGGCTGCTGGCCGAGCGGGGCAGGGCGGCCAGCGCCGCGGCGCCGAGCAGCAGGCCGCGGCGCGTGACGTGAGAGGAAGATCTCATGTCACGCCTCCTTCGCGGCGGCTAGGATCGTCGTCTGGGTGCTGCGTGAGCGGCTGATGACGAGGACCAGCCCGGCGCCGATCATGGTCACGATCGCGATCGGCAGCAGGGCCAAACCATAATTGCCGGTCGCATCCAGCACGCTGCCATAGATGTTGACCATCAGGCCGCCGCCGATCAGGTTCGACGTTGCATTGATCATCGCAAGACCTGCTGCGACCGATCCGGCGCCGAGCCATCCCGACGACAGCGCCCAGAACGGGCCCTTGAAGGCATAGGCGCCGACCAGGACCAGGCTGAGCAGGATGACCGTGCCGATCAGGGAATGGATCACGAAGACACCGAGGAAGCCGAACGAGATCAGCAGCAGCGTCAGCGCGGTATGCCAGCGGCGTTCGCGGGTCTTGTCGGAGTGTCGGCCCCACAGCACCATCAGCACACAAGCGACGCCGTAGGGGATCGAGTTGATCAGGCCGGTCTCCAGATTGGTGAGGCCGAATGACTTGAGGAACTGCGGCTGCCAGACTCCGAGCACCGATCCGGCGGCCGAGGCACCGGAGCAGGCGAGCGCCATGGCCCAGACGATCGGGTTGCGCAGCAGATTCAGGAACGAACCCCACCCCGTCTTGGCCGCCGCCGATGGGCGGCCCGCCTTCTCGCGGTTGAGCTCATTGCACAGCCAACTCCGCTGGTCATCGCTCAGCCAGCGTGCGTCCTCGGGACGATCGGTCAGAATGGCAAGACAGATCAGGCCAAGCACCACGGTGGGAACGCCTTCGACGATGAACAGCCATTGCCAGCCGCGAAGGCCGAGCAGGCCGTCCATGCCGAGCAGCAGGCCTCCGAGCGGCGAGCCGATGAAGCTCGCAGCCGGAATCGAGATGCCGAACAGCGCGATCAGGCGGCCGCGATAGTTCGCAGGCAGCCAGTAGGTCAGATAGAGCAGCACACCGGGGAAGAAGCCGGCTTCGGCAGCGCCGAGCAGGAAGCGCATCACGTAGAACGAATTCTGGCCCTGGACGAAGGCCATGCCGGCCGAGATGATGCCCCAGCTGATCATGATCCGCGCGATCCAGCGCCGCGCGCCGAAGCGCTGCAGGGCTAGATTGCTCGGCACCTCCATGAGAAAGTAGGAGAAGAAGAACAGGCTGGCGCCGAAGCCGAACACCGCCTTTGACATGCCGAGATCGTGCACCATCTGCAGCGACGCCATGCCGACGTTGCCGCGGTCGAGGATCGCGAACAGATAGCAGATCATCATGAAAGGCATGATGCGCCAGGACACCCGGCGCATGGTCGTCTGTTCGAGCGCACTCGGCGCGGCCGCAGCTTGAGCCATCTGATCCTCCCGTTTTGTTGTTTACGTCGCTCAGGCGATGCTGAGCTGCTTCTTGTTGACGATGGCCCGCCGGTCGGCCGCCTTGCCTTCCAGAACGTCCATGACGTGATTCACCGCGATCACGCCCATGGCATCGCGCGCTTCCTGGGTGCTGGCGCCGGCATGCGGGGTGACCACGACGTTGGGCAGGGTCAGCAGCGGCAGATCGGGCCGCGCCGGCTCCTCTGCAAACGAATCCAGGCCGGCGCCGGCGATGACGCCGTCGCGCAGCGCCTCGAACAAGGCGGCCTCGTCGATCAGCCCGCCGCGGGCGGTGTTGATCAGGATCGCATTGCGGCGCATGCGGGCGAGCTGGTCGCGGCCGATCATGTTGCGGGTCTGCGGCGTCAACGGGCAGTGCAGGCTGATCACATCGCTTGCCGCGAGGATCGCGTCGAGACTGTCGACACGCTCGGCGCCCGCGATATCGGCGTGATCAGGCATATAGGGATCGAAAATGCGCACCTGCATCTTGAGCGGCTGAACCAGGCCGACCAGGATGCGGCCGATCTCGCCGAAGCCGATCACGCCCAGGCTGCGGCCGAGCAATTGCGCGCCCTTCGTGGTCGCCTTGTCCCAGTGTCCGGTCTTGATGCGCGCGTCGAGGTGCGGGATCTCGCGGGCGACAGCGAACATCAGCGCGAAGGCGAGCTCGGCCACGGATTGTGAATTGGCGCCGCGCGCAACGAACACGGGGATGCCCCGGCGGTCGGCGGCGTCGACATCGATGTTGTCATAGCCGACGCCGTGCTTGGCGATCGCCTTGAGCCTCTGCGAGGCGCCGATCACCTGGTCGTCGATCTTGCCCTGCCGCACGATGATGCCGTCGGGCTGCTCGCGGGCTGCGATCTCCGCCAGCTCCTGAGGGCTCGCATATCGCGGGTTGTCGATCAGCACCGCACCGCGCTGGGCAGCGATCGCCGTCGCCTCTGCGGTGAGGGCCGGGCCGGTGATGAGAAGTTTGTACCGCATGTCGCTGCCTCTGCTTGCTGGCGGCAACGCCCGCCCACGGGCTCGCGATGGCGGCTCAGCCCGACCGCAGCATTGTGCCGCAGGCCCGCTCCTTGACGAGATGCTGACCGTTTCCCGCGCCGTATTTTAAAATTGAAACGGCGTTGCATTTTTTGTACGTATCGCCGCGACGGCTCATTTTGTCAACCGCCGATCGGCAGAGCCGCAGGGACGATCGCGAAGAGGAGCACGCCATGACCGTCGGTTTTCGTATTTATCCGAATCCGAAGCAGAGAGTTTCCAAGGACCTGGTCGAGCGGTATCGGACGCTCCCGGTCGCCAATGTGAGCGACAGCATGTCCCGCATGACCGCAGCCGGCCCGCGGCTGCGGCCGATGCATGGCGGCGGCGTGCTCGCGGGACCGGCGATCACCGTGAAGGCGCGCCCCGGCGACAATCTGATGCTGCACAAGGCGCTGGATATCGCCGAGCCCGGCGACGTCGTCGTGGTCGATGCCGGCGGCGATCTCTCGAACGCTTTGATCGGTGAGATGATGATTGCGCACGCCGAGCGGCGCGGCCTCGCTGGTGTCGTCATCAACGGCGCCGTCCGCGATGCGGCTGCGATCCGCGCCGGCAAGTTTCCGATCTTTGCTGCGGGCGTGACCCATCGCGGCCCGTACAAGGACGGTCCCGGCGAGATCAATGTCCCGATCGCGATCGACGGCATGGTGATTCATCCGGGCGACCTGATCCTCGGCGACGACGACGGCCTTGTCTGCGTGCCGTTCGCCGACGCTGAGACTGTGTTCGCTGCCGCGAAGAAGAAGCATGAGGCCGAGACCGCGCAGCTCGAGGCGATTGCCGCCGGCCGTAACGATCGCTCATGGGTCGATGAGGAATTGAAGAAGCGCGGCGTCGAATATATGGGCTGAGCTTCCGCTCGAACGGCGTGAACTTCGCGTCGTGGCTGTGTATACCGTCCCGCAACGGCCGCCCGATCGGTGGCCGCTTCGGGAATCACGACGTGGCGAAGAAATCCAGCCCCCAAAAATCCAGCAGTCGCAACAAGACTGCCAAGCCCGCGGCGCCGTCCGGCCTGAAGGGCGTCTCCGCCGTGGATCGCGCGCTCAGCATCTTGACGGCGTTTCAGCGCGGCGACGGCGAGGTCAGTCTCGCCGAGCTGACGCGGCGTACCGGATTGATCAAGACGACGGTCATGCGCATGGCGCTCTCATTGGAGAGCTTCGGTCTGATCCGGCGCGTCGACGATGGCGGCTACCGCCTCGATGCCGAGGTGATGCGGCTTGCGGCCTGCTATCAGCATGCCTTCGGCCTCGCCGATCACGTCACCCCGGTGCTGGAGAGGCTCGCGCGTTCGACCGGCGAGACCGCTTCGTTCTACACGCGCCGGGGCGACCAGCGCCTCTGCCTGTTCCGGGTCGAAAGCGCGAACCAGATCCGGATGCATGTCCAGCCCGGCGATCTGCGTCCGATGGACAAGTCGGCCATCGCCCAGGTTCTCCGCCACTTCGACCGCGGCCGGACCGCGGCGGAGATCGAGGTGCCGATCTTTACCAGTGGCGTGACGGATCCGCATTCTGCGGCGCTTGCGACGCCGGTGTTCGGCCCGGGCGGCGCTCTGCTGGGCGCCCTCGCTTTGTCCGGTCCGGTGACCCGGTTGACCGCGGAGCATGCCGAGGAGATCCGTCCGCTGTTGAAGACGGCTGGGGTCGATTTGACCACAGCATGTGGCGGATAGGAACGAGGCAGCCGGGGTGGGGCGGGTGCAAGGGTTCCAAGATACCGTCGTCCGGAAAGCGCCGTAGATGAGAAATATTGTAGACAAACCCGCGACGGGCTTCCGCGCCGTGGATTTGTCGCAATTTGGCAACAGCGTGGTAGGAATGCATCAGTCCGATTCTTCAGGACGTGCCGCGTTCACATCACACCCCTTGCCGGAATGACCAGCGCAGAGACCTCGGCCACCCCCTTCGATTCGACGCCCGGCGACGGCCGGCGCTGGACCTGGCGCACCTGGCTGGCGCCGGTGGCGGTCGGGCTCGCGCTGCTGTCGGCCTTCCTGACCTTCATCGTGCTGGTCGGCCTCAGCCCGATCGAACCGACGGCCGAGGTCGTCAAGACGTTCTACCTGATCGACGCCGGCACCATCCTGATCCTGGTCGGCATCATCATCCGTGAGGTCTGGCAGGTCGTGCAGGCCCGCCGCCGCGGGCGCGCGGCAGCCCGGCTGCATGTGCAGATCGTCAGCCTGTTCTCGGTCATCGCGGTGCTGCCGGCGGTGCTGGTCGCCGTCGCCGCCAACGTCACCATCGACCGCGGCCTCGACCGGCTGTTCTCCGGACCCGCCAAGGTCGCGATCCAGAACTCGCTGGACATCGCCCGCGCCTATACCCAGGAGCACGCGCAGTTCATTCGCGGCGACATTATCGGCATGTCCAACGACATCGCCCGCGCGCGGCCGCTGTTCGATCAGGACCGCGCGAGCTTCCGCGAGTTGCTCACCGCCAGCGCCGCCTCGCGCAATCTGCCGGGCGCGATGATCATCGACAAGGACACCAAGCCGATCGTGTGGGCGGAGACCGGGGGCGTGCAGCTCGCTTATTCGCCGCCGGCGCCCGAGTTTCTCAACAACGTTCGCGAGGAAGAGCCGGAGATCGCGATCCTGCCGGAGTCGAACTACGTTGCCGCCGTGATCCGGCTCCGCGCGTTCAACGACACGTTCCTCTACGTGGCCCGTCCGCTCGATCCGCAGGTCGTCGATCAGCTCAAGCAGACCGAGCTGTCGGTCGCCGAATACGCCCAGGTCGAGGCGCGCCGCTTCGGCATCCAGATCGCCTTCGCGCTGATGTTCGCGGTGATCGCGCTCACCATCCTGATGGCCTCGGTGCTGATCGGGTTGAACTTTGCCAACTGGCTGGTGTCGCCGATCCGGCAGCTGATGAGCGCCGCGCATACGGTCGCGACCGGCGACCTCAACGTCCAGGTCCCCGTGCATCGCTCCGAGGGCGACCTTGCGCAGCTGGGCCAGACCTTCAACAAGATGACCCAGGAGCTGCGCACGCAACGCGACGAGCTGGTCAGCGCCAGCGACCTGATCGACAGCCGCCGCCGCTTCATTGAGGCGGTGCTGTCCTCGGCGTCGGCAGGCATCATCGGCGTCGATGCCTCCGGCAGCGTCGGCATCCTCAACCGCTCGGCCGAGAAGCTGATCGGCCACGCCGAGCAGGAGGTGCTCGATCATCCGCTGTCCGAGGTGCTGCCCGAGCTCGACGACATGATGAAGACGGCGCGCGAGGGCAAGCAGCGGCTGGTGCAGGGACAGATCACGATCCAGCGCGACGGCCACGAGCGCAATCTGTCGGTGCGCGTCACTGCGGAACAAACAAACCAGGCGCGCGACAGCTACATCATCACGCTCGACGACATCACCGAGCTGGTGTCGGCGCAGCGAACCTCGGCCTGGGGCGATGTCGCGCGGCGCATCGCGCATGAGATCAAGAATCCGCTGACGCCGATTCAACTGTCCGCAGAGCGAATTCGCCGCAAATTCGGCAAGGTCATCACCGAGGACAAGGCCGTATTTGAGCAATGTACCGAGACGATCGTGCGGCAGGTCGACGACATCAGGCGAATGGTCGACGAGTTCTCGCGATTCGCGCGGATGCCGAAGCCGGTGATGGAAGGCGAGGACGTCGCCGAC
This sequence comes from Bradyrhizobium sp. USDA 4353, assembly GCF_054063215.1. Lineage (NCBI taxonomy): Bacteria > Pseudomonadati > Pseudomonadota > Alphaproteobacteria > Hyphomicrobiales > Nitrobacteraceae > Bradyrhizobium > Bradyrhizobium sp. USDA 4353. The sequence continues at coordinate 5,585,912 of NZ_JBSSGB010000001.1, read as the reverse complement.
GCGGTGCGGCAGGCCGTGTTCCTGATGAAGGTTGCGCATCCCGAGATCGATATCGAGACCGACATCAAGCAGGACCCGCTGCGCGCGCAGTTCGACCGCCGCCTGATCTCGCAGGCGCTGACCAACATCATCAAGAACGCCACCGAGGCGATCGAGGTGGTGCCGGAAGAGGAGCTCGGCAAGGGCCGTATCGATGTCGTGGCCTCGCGCGAGGGCGACGATGTGCTGATCGACGTGGTCGACAACGGCATCGGCCTGCCCAAGGTCGCGCGGCAACGGCTGCTCGAGCCCTATGTCACGACGCGCGCCAAGGGCACCGGCCTTGGTCTTGCGATCGTCGGCCGCGTGCTCGAGGACCATGGCGGCAAGCTGGAGCTGAAGGATGCCTCCGACTTCCGTCCCGGCCAGCGTGGCGCATGGATGCGGCTGCGGTTTGCCGTGTCCGGCCAGGCCGCAAAACCCGGAGCGAAGGAGCAGGCAGCAGCCTCCAGTCAAACGCAGATAACGGAGCCGGGCGGGGAAACCGCGGCCACGGCTCAAGCGACCAATGATCAACCAAAAATCCAAGCTGCGACCGGCAGCTGACGAGACAGGCGTGACCCATGGCGAGTGATATTCTGATTGTCGACGACGAAGCCGATATCCGGGAGCTAGTTGCCGGCATCCTGGACGACGAAGGCTTCACGACTCGAACGGCTCGCGACAGCGATTCCGCGCTCGCCGAGATCGCGGGCCGCCGTCCGAATCTTGTCTTCCTCGACATCTGGTTGCAGGGCTCCAAGCTCGACGGGCTGCAACTCCTGGAGCAGATCAAGAAGGATCATCCCGATCTGCCGGTCGTGATGATCTCCGGCCACGGCAACATCGAAACCGCGGTCGCCGCGATCAAGCGCGGCGCCTATGACTTCATCGAGAAGCCGTTCAAGTCGGACCGTCTCATTCTCGTCGCGACGCGCGCGCTGGAGAATTCGCGGCTGAAGCGCGAGGTGCGCGAGCTCAAGCAACTCGCGCCGACCGCGAGCACGATGACCGGCCGCTCGCCCTCGATGAACCAGCTGCGCCAGACCATCGAGCGCGCGGCCAAGGCCAACAGCCGCATCCTGATCGTCGGACCTCCCGGCTCCGGCAAGGAGCTCGCGGCACGCACGCTGCACGCGCAATCGCCGCGCGCGGAAGGCCCGTTCGTGGTGATCAACGCCGCTGCGATCACGCCGGAGCGGATGGAGGAGGAGCTGTTCGGCATCGAGCAGTCCAATGGCGAGCAGTCGCGCAAGACCGGCGCGCTCGAAGAGGCGCATGGCGGCACGCTGTTCGTCGACGAGATCGCCGACATGCCGCGCGAGACGCAGAACAAGATCCTGCGCGTGCTGGTCGACCAGACCTTCCAGCGCGCCGGCGGCACCACCAAAGTGCACGTTGACGTGCGTATCATCTCCTCGACGGCGAGGAACCTGGAGGAGGAGATCGCCAGCGGCCGCTTCCGCGAGGATCTCTATCACCGCTTGTCGGTGGTGCCGATTCGCGTTCCGCCGCTGTCGGAGCGCCGCGAGGACATTCCCGAGCTGATCGACTATTTCATGGACCAGATCTCGATCACGACCGGCCTGCCGAAGCGGCAGATCGGGCAGGATGCGATGGCCGTGCTGCAATCGCATGTGTGGCCCGGCAACGTCCGCCAGCTCCGCAACAACGTCGAGCGCGTGATGATTCTCGCCGCCGGCGGTCCGGAGGTGATCATCACCGCCGACATGCTGCCGCCTGATGTCGGCTCGATGGTGCCGGCCATGCCCACCAGCAACAATGGCGAGCACATCATGGGCCTGCCATTGCGCGAGGCCCGCGAGGTGTTCGAACGCGATTATCTGATCGCGCAGATCAGCCGTTTCTCCGGCAACATCTCGCGCACCGCCGAGTTCGTCGGCATGGAGCGCTCGGCCCTGCATCGCAAGCTGAAGGCTCTCGGGGTCGGCTGAGGCAATCAACTAGGCAAAGTTTGCCGGGTTGGACGAATTTACATTGGAAAATTCGTCCGGCTCCGGATATTTACGGGCGAATCCGGGTGTTTTGGAACCAGGGTCGACGCAAGCGGCTTGCCTAATATGCTCGCCTGTCCTCTAATCACGCGTCCCATGATCCCTCGAGGGGGATCTCAATGGATCATGGGTCACCGCGACGGCACCGAGGCCGGCAATCGGGTCGCCGCAGGTCCAATAAGAAAAAGCACAAGACTGCGAGATAACAACGATGGCGGCAGACCGCGCACAAAACCTACAAGACACCTTTCTCAACCACGTCCGCAAAACCAAGACACCGCTCACGATCTTCCTGGTCAATGGCGTGAAACTGCAGGGCATTGTCACATGGTTCGACAATTTCTGCCTGTTGCTCCGGCGCGACGGTCACTCGCAGCTCGTCTACAAGCATGCGATCTCCACCATCATGCCGGGCGCCCCGATCCAGCTGTTCGAGGGCGGCGAGGACGCGTCTGCGTGAGAGTGACCTGATTGGAACCCAGGGATCGCCAAGGGTTCATCGGCCTTTCCAGGCCGGATGACGTCAAGACAACGGGGCTGGTCATCGTGGTCGGCCCCTATTTGCGGGCGCGCCGCGGCGATGACGCGCAATCTGCGCACGCCGACATGCGTGATTTCGAGGCGCGGATCGACGAGGCCGCCGGTCTTGCGCGGGCGATCGACCTCCAGGTGGTGGAATCGATTCTCGCGCCGATCGGACAGATCCGCCCCGCGACCTATCTCGGCAAGGGCAAGGTCGACGAGATCGCCGGCGTGATCGCGAGCCAGGCCGCCGAGCTCGTGGTGATGGATTGCGCGCTGTCGCCGATCCAACAGCGCAATCTGGAGAAGGCGTGGAACACCAAGGTGCTCGATCGCACCGGGCTGATTCTCGAGATCTTCGGCCGCCGCGCCAAGACCAAGGAAGGCGCGCTGCAGGTCGAGCTCGCCCATCTCAACTATCAACGCAGCCGTCTCGTACGCTCCTGGACCCATCTCGAGCGTCAGCGCGGCGGCTTCGGCTTCATGGGCGGCCCGGGCGAGACCCAGATCGAGGCTGACCGCCGGCTGATCGGCGATCGCATCACACGGCTGGAGAACGAGCTGAAGAAGGTGCAGGCGACGCGGCGGCTGCATCGCGCCGGGCGCCAGCGCGTGCCGTATCGCGTGGTCGCGCTCGTCGGCTACACCAATGCCGGCAAGTCGACGCTGTTCAACCGTCTGACGCGCGCCGACGTGCAGGCGGCCGACATGCTGTTCGCCACGCTCGATCCGACCCTGCGCGCGATCAGCCTGCCGCACGGCGGCAAGGCGATGCTGTCCGACACTGTCGGCTTCATCTCCAACCTGCCGACGCAGCTCGTTGCGGCGTTTCGCGCGACGCTGGAGGAGGTGCTGGAAGCTGACGTCATCCTGCATGTCCGCGACATGTCGCATGAGGATGCCGAGGCGCAGCAGCACGACGTCGAGCTGGTGCTCAGCCAGCTCGGCATCGATCCCGAGGCGACCGACAGCATTATCGAGGTCTGGAACAAGATCGACCGGCTCGACGAAGCCGCGCGCGAAAACCTCGCCAATATCGCCGCCCGGGCGGCCGCCGGAGCGGCCATGCTTTTTGGTGTCCGCCGAAACCGGGGAAGGCGTCGATGCGCTGCTGCAGGCGATCGAGGACCGGCTCGCAGCCGCGCGCACGACGCTCGACCTCACCATCGACGCGTCCGACGGCGCCGGTATCTCCTGGCTGCATCGCAACGCCGAGGTGCTCGCCAAGGAGCTGCACGAGGGCCACTACGACATGACGGTGCGCGTCGATGCGACCAAGCGCGACATCGTCGTCGAGCGCTATCACGGCGTGCCCCGGGTCGCCTGATCCCATCGCGCTTCAGAGCGGAGTGATGTCGACGTGCAGCACCGCGGCGCGTCCGCCGTCGACGGCCGCGAGGCAGCGTTCGATCGCGGCATCGAGTGCATCGGGGTCTCCGACCCGTTCGCCATGAGCGCCGAAGGCACAGGCGATGTCGGCGAGACGACGCTGCTCATCCTCGCGTCCGGTCGAGAGCCGCGACAGGAACGCGTCGCTCTGCTGGGCAGCGCCATTGGGATAGACGCGCTGGACCGAGGCCTTCACAGCCTGCCAGCCGGCGTTGTCGAGGATCACCGTGAAGATCGGCAACTGATACTGCTGCGCGACGGCGTAGACGGAATCCGGGGCCGCGAAGTGATAGGCGCCGTCGCCGATCACCTGCACGACGCGCGTCGTGGGATTGGCGAGCTTGAGCCCGAGCGCCATGCCGCCGCTGAAGCCGAGGCCGCCGCCGGCGAGGCCCACATAGGTCATCGGCCTGGTGCGACGGAGCTGCTGTTGCAGGACGGGCGCGTTGCGAACGGCCTCGTTGAGGACGATGTCGTCCTCCGACAGCAGCGCCTGCAGTCGCGCGAACACAAAAGCCGGGTTGATCGTGCCGGTCCTGCCTTTCTGTGCGGCTGCGGCGACCCGCTTGGCTTGAGCGGCTTCGCGTGCCGGCTGCCAGCTCGCGATGCGATCGCGCACCTTCCTCAGATAGGCGTCATCGCCGCGCGCGACGACGATCTCCAGGACCTGGCGCAGGATGACGGCTGAATCGCCCTGGATGCGCAGATCGGTGGCAAAGCCCCACATCGGGATGTCGGCCTTGAGGGCGTCGACATCGATCTGGATCCAGCGCAATTGGTCGGCCGCTTTCAGCGCCTGCGGAACGAACGGCACGTCAATGTCGATCAACAGCCCGAGGTCGGCGTTTGCAACAACAGCTGCAGGATCGGAGCCGGCGAAGCAGGGCGAGTCCTGGCAGATGTTCATGGTGACGGGATTGAACTCGGCGACGCGGATTCCACACACCAGGGCCAGCCGCTCGAGCATCGACACGGCCTCGGCACTGCGTCCGAGATACGCGGTCAGTGCGATCGGGTTATCCGCGGCCATCAGCGCGTCGGCGATCGCCAGCGCACGTTCCGGCTCGATCCCTCCGGCTTTGACGCTGCCGTAACGTGCGGGCGCGTAGGCCGGCATGGCCTCGGCGGCCCACGTCTCGGCAAGAGTCTCGCGTGGTAGCATCATGTAGACCGGGCCGGGCGGATCGCTGTGCATGAACGCGGCTGCGCGCGCCAGCGCCTCCTTCACCAGGACGCCCGACGGCAGCGTGTAGTCCCACTTGACGTAGGGCCTGACGATGCTGGCCTGATCGAAGCTCTCCTGCACGAAGTGGACGTAGGTGTCGCGTCCGCCCGGCAGCTCGCCATGAACCGCGAAGGGCGCGCGCCCCGCGACCAGCAGCACCGGCAGCCGGTAGCGAAACGCATTCTGGATGGCCATGCAGGCATTCGCTGTGCCCGCGTCGACATGGACGAACACGGCCTGGCCGCGGCCGGTCAGCATGGCGTAGCCCATCGCCATGTGCACCGCGACCACCTCGTGGGGGCAGAGGATCACCTCCGGATGCCGTCGCCCCTCGGCGTCCCAGCGCGCGATCTCCTCGATCAGCGACACATGATCCGTGCCGAGATTGGCGAAGATGTAGTCGACGCCGAGGTCGACGAGCGCCTCCAGGAAGTAATGCGCGGTGGTGTGGCTGGCCACGGCGCGCGGACGCGGATCAGGCGAGGACGGCATCGTCACGGCGCATGCCCTCAGGCTGGGTTGCGATACCCCGCAGGTGCTGGAACAGCTGTCCGGGATCGCGCGGTGCGCTCATTCCGCGCCAGGCGATGTGAGAGTCCGGCCTCAGCAGCAGCAGGTTTTCCGCGAACGCATAGCCCGCCTCGGCGCGGTCGACATCCACGAGCGCCAGCGGAACGCCCTGGTCGGCTGCGGTCTTGACCATCGCGGTCGCGTCGAGTGAGGGATCGAACCGGACCAGCGTGTAGGCGGGCCCGAGCGCATCCAGCAGCGACCGGCCCTCCGCCAGCCAGACGTGCGGCGCGCGCGCGCCGGGCACCGTGGACGCGGTGAAGTGGCCCATGCCGTAAGGCGGCGGCGTCTCGCCGTCATAGGAGATGGCGGGCGACTGATCGTAATAGTAGCCGAAGTTCAGGCCGGCGCAGCAATATTGCTGCACGTTGAGGTCATAGGCGGCCTGTCCGACCTTGCTGCGCGCGGCATCGCCGATCGGGCCGTCCATTTCCACCTCGGGAGGGACCGAGCGCCGTTGGCTCATGACGGCGAGCGCGTGGTTCATGGCGAAATGCGACACCTGCTCGGTGATCGGCTGGCGCTCGGCTTCATAGGCCTCGAGCAGGGCAGGGGCGGCCCATTTCTGGATGACGCCGGCCAGCATCCAGCACAGATCGACCGCATCGGCGATCCCGGCATTCATGCCGTAGCCCGCATAGGGGATCCACAGATGCGCGGCATCGCCACAGATGAACGCGCGGCGATCACGGAAGCGATCGGCGACCAGGCGGCGGCCGATCCAATCCTCCTTGCTGATGATCTCGTATTTGAAGTGATCGTCGACGCCCAGGATGGTGCGCAGCGCCCAGTCGCGATCGACGCTGTCGAACTCGACCTCCTCTGCGGCGAGATGGTTATGGATCAGCCAGTTGTCGCGGCCGTCGATCGCGACCGTCGTGCCGCAGCGGCGCGGATTGAGCGACATCGTCATCCACGCCGGCTTCTGCGTGATGAGGTCCTTCAGCGCGGGCGCGTGGATATAGGTCGACTGCACCCGCTGCACGACGTCCGTCCCGCCAAGGCGGGAGCCGATCAACCGGCGGACCGTGGAGCGGCCGCCGTCGCAGCCGATCAGATAGTCGGCTGAGATGGTGATGTCCTGCTCGGAGTCGAGATCGCGGGCGTGGGCGATCACGCCCTTGTCGTCCTGCTCGAACCGGTCGAGCTGAACGCGATTGAGGATCGTGATGCGCGGCTGCGCCTCCGCGGCGGCGAATAGGATCGGCTCGAGATAGATCTGGTTGATGCGATGCGGCGGCTCGGGCGTGGGCCAGTCGGTGTCAGGTCCACCCGTAGCGGTGTAGCGATCCCTTCGGGAGGGGATCGGGATGCGCGTCAGCTCGCGGCCGACAACGGCGGTCCGGTACGCGCAGTCGTTGGGGAAATCGGCGGGCAGGCCGCCCTCGCGCACCTCGCGGACGATGCCGAGCCGGCGGAACACCTCCATCGAGCGCGCCGAGACGTGGTTGCATTTCACGTTCGGCGGCTCGCCGGCGCGCCGGATCTCGGCGACCACGACGTCGATGCCGCGCGAGGCGAGATCCATGGCGGCGGTCAGTCCGACCGGGCCGGCGCCCACGATGAGAACCTGGGTCTGTAACGTCTTCATGTCCGTGTCTCTTGCTAGAATGCTACGCGCGCTCGGCGGCCGAGAGCGGATTACGTTGGCTGTCGTCGGCAGTCGGAAGGCTGCCGCGCATGCTGAGAAGCGCCAATCCCAGGATCACCAGCGCGGAGAACAGTTGCGGCACCGCGCTGGCCTGGAACAGCGAGGCGACGTCCCATTTGGCGGCGAGCATCATTCCACCGATGGTGACGCCGAGGATCGAGCCGAAGCGGCCGATGCCCAGCGCCCAACCGATGCCGGTGCCGCGGATGTAGGTCGGGTAGATCTTCGCCGCGTAGGCGTTGCAGCCGATCTGCCCGCCGATGACGGCGACGCCGGCAATGAAGACAGCCGGCACGAGGATCGGCAAGGAGGCACCGGCGATGCCGATGGTGATGATCGACAGGAAGCCCGCGACATAGGTGACGAACAGCACGCGGTCGAAGCCGAACCGCTCGATCAGCACGCCGAGCCCGATCGTGCCGAGCATGCCGCCGAGTTGGAACGCCACGCCGACGGCGATCGCCGCCTGAACATCGAGCCCGACACCATGCGTGAGCGTCGGCAGCCAGCTGTTGAGGAAGTAGATGTCCATCATGTTCATGAAGAACATCACCCACAGCAGCAAAGTCGGAATCAGGCGGCGGTTGGTGAAGAGCTGCGGCAGCAGGAAGCCCTTGCCTTTCTCTTCGACGATCGTGAACTGTGCATCCGCCGGAAGCTGCGCCGAGGGATCGATGCGCATCAGCAGCGTGCGGACGCGATCGCTCTTGTCGGCATTGAGCGCCAGCAGCGACAGCGACTCCGGCAGCCACAGGATTAGGATCGGGCAAAGGATCAGCGGCAGCACGCCGCCGATGATGAAGATGACCTGCCAGCCATAGGCGGTGATGAGCTTGGCCGCGACCGCTCCGCCGATTGCCGAGCCCAGCGACACCGTCATGAACATCAGCATGATCAACAAGGTCCGGCGACGCTGCGGCGCGTACTCGCCGGTCAATGCGATGGTGTTCGGCAGGACCCCGCCGAGCCCAATGCCGGTGACGAAGCGCAGCATCACGAGGTCGGAGACGCTGGTGGCCTGGCTGGTTGCCAGCGATCCCAGCGCGAACACCAGCACGCCGGCGACGACCAGCCATTTGCGTCCGAGATAGTCGGCGAGGGCGCCGAACACGAGCGAGCCGACCATCACGCCGAACAGCGACGCGCCGAATACGGGACCTAGCGCTCCCGGCGCCAAATGCAGGTCCTTGCTGAGGGCGGGCGCGACGAAGCCGAGCGCCTGGGCATCGAAGCCGTCGAGGCCTACGACCAGCGCGCACAGGCAGATCACCCGGATCTGAAATCCCGACAGAGGTCGTTCGTCGACGTAGCGTGTGAGATTGATCGCCTGCGACAATTGTCCCTCCCCGTGAGCTTGTTGTTACCTCGCGCCCCCGATGGCACCGGCTGTTTGCAAATATGTTGCATGTTCAAAATCTTTCGATTAGCCACAAAATTCTCATTCATTCATGAGGAAAGCTAATGTCACCGACCCTGCGGCAATTGGAGGCCCTGGTCCTGGTGTATCGGCTCGGCAGCATCACCAAGGCGGCCGCGGAGCTGCGTGTCACGCAGTCGGCGATCAGCCTGCTGATCCGGCAGATCGAGGAGAACTTTCAGCTCAAGCTGTTCGATCGCACCACGCGGGCGCTGCATCCGACGGAGGCCTGTCGCGAGGCGATCACGGCGGCCGAACGCATCCTGGCCGGCGCGCAAGGGCTGTCGCAGCGGATGCGCGACCTCGCCGAGATCAAGACCGGCCGCATCTCGATCGCGGTGTCGGCGGGCGTCGCCTCGGCGCTGCTGCCGCGGGTGTTCGCGACGTTCCGGTCGCGGCATCCCGAGGTGAGCATCGACCTGCGCGACGTTGCGCCCGACGAGCTGTTCACGATCGTGATGGCCGGTCAGGCCGAGTTCGGCCTCGGCAGCGTCGAGGATGAGGGCGTGCCGGAAGTGCGGGTCGAGCCGCTGATGCAGAGCCCGCTGTCCGCTATCGGCCTCCGTGACGGCCGGTTCGAGAAGCACCGCCGGCTGACCTGGGACAGCATCATGAGCTCCGACCTGATCACGATGCGCCGCGGGACGCGCATTCGCCGCCAGATCGACGAGGCGCTGGCGGAGAGCGGGCGCGCGCTGAAGCCGGCCTGGGAAGTGTCGCTGATCACGACCGCGCTGGCGCTCACCGCCGAAGGCGCGGGGCTGAGCATCCTGCCCGCACACATGCTGCCGAAGACTCAATTCCCGATGCTGGCGGCGATCCCGCTCTCGCAGCCGACCATCTCCCGCCATGTCTCGCTGCTGAGCCGCGCCGATTTCGGCTTGTCACCAGCAGCGCAGCGCTTCGTGGAGATCGCCAAGCGGACTCTGTCCGGCAAAGCCGGCTGATCTCAGCGTCGGGAGGGGAAGGCTACTTCTCCAGCGTCTTCGCCTCGTTCCACAGCTCGTCCATCTCGTCGAGGGAGGCTTCTTCCAGCGTGCGGCCGCGGGCCGCGAGGGCGCGCTCGATATGGCCGAAGCGGCGCTCGAACTTGGCGTTGGTGCCCCGCAGGGCGGTCTCAGGATCGACCTCGGCGTGTCGTGCGAGGTTGACCAGCGCGAACAGCAGGTCGCCGGTCTCTGCGGAGAGCTCGGTCGCATCCTTGTTGTCGAGCGCGGCCTCGATCTCGTCGGCCTCCTCGCGGATCTTCTGCAGCACCGCGCGCGGATCGTTCCAGTCGAAGCCGACGGTTGCCGCCTTCCTCTGCAACTCCATCGCGCGCACCAGCGCCGGCTGCCCGGCTTTCACGCCCGACAGCAGCGAGGACCTGCTCGCCTGCTCCTGGGGCGGCCGGCGCGCCGCGCGCTCGGCCTTCTCCTCGGCCTTGATCCGATCCCAGGTGCCCTTGGTGGGCTGCGTGACCTTGCCGTCCTTGTCCGGAAACACGTGCGGATGACGGCGGATCATCTTCTTCGTGATGCCCTCGACCACGTCCTCGAAGGCGAAGGCGCCTCGCTCCTCGGCGATGCGCGCGTGATACACGACCTGCAGCAGGAGATCGCCGAGCTCCTCGCGCAGATCGTCGAGATCCTCGCGCGTAATCGCATCCGCGACCTCATAGGCCTCCTCGATCGTATAGGGCGCGATGCTCTGGAACGTCTGCTCGACGTCCCATGGGCAGCCGGTCGCGGGTGTGCGCAATGCGGCCATGATCTCGATCAGGCGGGAGATGTCGCGGGAAGGGGTCATGGGCGCGGTCCTGGCAGCAGTCTCGGATTGCGCCCTGTATGCCTCAAGGGGCGGGCGCGTCCCAGCAAAAACGGCTGGGAACGCGTGGGCTGCCGACGGGTTGGCCGGACCGGGCGATGGTGCTAAGCGAGGCTCATGACTGAGCAGGATGCAACGGCCCTGGTGCTGTTCTCGGGCGGGCAGGATTCGACGACCTGCCTCGCCTGGGCCCTCGACCGCTTCGCGCGGGTCGAGACGATCGGTTTCGCCTACGGGCAGCGCCATGCGATCGAGCTCGATTGCCGCGCCCGGCTGCTGGACGGCCTCGCGCAGCTACGCGTCGACTGGGCGGACAAGCTCGGCGACCACCATACGCTGGACATCCCGACATTGGCCTCGATCTCCGAGACCGCGCTGACGCGCGACGTCGCCATCGAGATGGGCGCCGACGGATTGCCCAACACCTTCGTGCCGGGCCGCAACCTCGTCTTTCTCACCTTTGCTGCCGCCTTGGCCTATCGGCGCGGCATCCGCCACATCGTGGGCGGCATGTGCGAGACCGACTATTCCGGCTATCCGGATTGCCGCGACGAGACCATCAAGGCGCTGCAGACCGCGTTGAGCCTCGGCATGGCCCGGCCGTTCGAGCTGCACACGCCGCTAATGTGGCTGTCGAAGGCATCGACCTGGCAGCTGGCCTACGATCTCGGTGGCCGCGGCGTGGTCGATCTCATCCGCGACCAGTCGCACACCTGCTATCTCGGCGAGCGCGGCGCACGGCACGAATGGGGCTATGGCTGCGGTCAATGTCCCGCCTGCGAGCTGCGCGCGCGAGGCTGGCGCGAATACATCGCCGTCGGCGGATCGTCCTAAAAAAAAGCGGGGCCGTACGGCCCCGCCTCTCATCGGCAATGAAATGATCGGGTGGTGACGTCAGGCCGCCTCGTGATCGGACGGCTCGCGCTTGCTGACGATCACGAGATCGGCGTCGGCGTCGTCATCGCCTTCGTTCGCGTCGTGGGCGGCAGCGGAGGCCGCCTGGGCGGCGAGACGCGCGGTGATGTCGTCCTTGGCGTCCTTGCCGCTCTTCTCCCAGGCCGGTGCATTGAGCACGACGATGTCGTCGTCCTCGGCATGATCGGCGGGCACGATCGACGGCGACTTGGCTTCGACCACGTGCAGGGTCGGCACCTCTGCCTCTGCGGAAACCTCCGCTTCTGCTTCAGCCTCGACGTCCTCGGCTTCCGCGACCGCAGGCTGCTCGGCGACCTCGGCCGCCGGTTCGGCGCCACTCTCCTGAGCAAGCTCAGGCTCCGCGACGGCCTCGGCTGTCGACGCAGACTGGTTCGCTTCGGCAGATGCGAGCGCAGCCTCAGGCGCGGGCTGATCCGATGCCGCAACCGCGCTCGGCGCTGGCGCCGCATCGTCGCTGGTGGCGAGGCCGAGATGCTGCGAGATCTCCTTGATCACCTTGTCGATCGCCACGAGCACGCGGTACTCCGGGATCGACGTCATGTGCTGCTCGAAGCGGGTGCGCGCATATTGCAGCGAGTCGATCACGTCGGTCGCGATCGACGAGGACGATGCAGCGGTGCCGTGCAGGGCGCCGGCGGCCTTCTCGGTCGAGCTCTCGATCAGCAGGAAGGCCTCGTATTGCGGAATCGATTTGAGCTTCTCGTGGTAGTCCCGTCGCACGCTCGCGAGCGTGTCGACGATCGCAGCGAAAGACTCTGACGCAGGCATCTCGACGTCCCCTCAACTCCATCAAAGAAGATGCGCGGGACGCTACGGTCGCACTGATGAACGTTCAATTTCGCGCGAATACGGCTCTTCGCATCATGCATACCCGGCCGTTAAGGTCGGACGCTCAAATGCCCTGCAAGCTGGTCACGCAAGCTTAACGATGCTGGCTGAGCTCAGCTTGCGAAGTCCTCAGGCTGCAGCTCGATCGGCTTGCCATGCGGGGTGCGGTCGGCGGCGTGATCCCAGGCGTCGCGGTAGCGGGCGAGGGTGGCGGAATTGGTGACGCCTTTCTCGGCCACCAGGCGCTCCAAGGTCGCGAGCCAATGTCTGTAATAGGTATCGCCGCAATCGGCATCTCCGCCAGCCTGCGCGCGCGCAATCTCCTCGGCGAGCGCCGCGGCCCATTCCGGCCAGCTGAAAAGGCCGCGCGCGTGCAGCGTCACCGCCATCGCAAAGGCGTGCGCCTCCCACGGCTCGCGAAACACCGGCCCATCGGCATCGACGGGAATGCCGGGCAGGGCGCGTGTCGCCTCCAGCGCAGCGTCGCGGTTGGCGCCCGTCATGCGCGCTCCAGATAGGGCTCGAACGCGTCCACCGTCACCTCCAGCAGTGGATCGGGCGCGTCGGCCCACAGCTCGGCGCCGCTGAACGACACCGTGTAGAGCCATTGCGGGTCCTCGCCATGGCCATGCGCGTTGCTGTCCGGAAACACGTGCACGCCCCTGACGGCTTCGATCCGGCCGACATGGCCGCGCACATAGCGCGGCAGTCGGATATGCGTCGGCGGATGGATGTCCTTGGCACGCACGCGGTCGCCGACGGCGAACAGCGCCGGCCCGGTGGCGGGACGCTCGGTCGGGCCGCCCCGGCGCAGCACCGCGGGCACCTCGTCGGCGGTCAGGATCTTCGCGACCGGCTTCGCGGGATGCAGCGGCTTGCCCGCGGCGAGCTCATCCGCCTCCACCAGATGCTGGTCCTGCATCAGCCGCTCGAGGCCGGCGAGCCAGATCTGGTAGTAGCTCATGCCGAGGTAATCATCGGCGGGCCGGTTCTCGCGCGCGAAGCGCGACATGTCGATGTTCCAGCCGCCGGGCAGGGCCATCGCCAGCGTGATCGCCAGTGCGCGGCGCTCCCACTCGGCGTGAAACACCGGCTCGTTCGGCTCGGGGCGGACCGGGCCGAAGCCGGCGACGCCGCCCATGTCGTGCGCGCCATCCATCAGGATTTCTCCGCGGAGCGCTGCACCTGATCGGGCTGTTTCGGCAGGCCGGTGCCGATCATGCTGTCGCGGGTGACGAGCTCGGCGAGCTCGTCCTCACTCCAGCCATCGGTGCCTTCGGGGCGCATCGGCAGCACGAAATAGCGGACCTCGGCAGTGGAATCCCAGACCCGGATCCTGGTGGTTGCCGGCAGCTCGAAGCCGAAATCACGGAGCACGCCGCGCGGGTCCTTGACCGCCTTGGCGCGATAGGGCGCCGACTTGTACCAGACCGGCGGCAGGCCGAGCACCGGCCAAGGATAGCAGGAGCACAGCGTGCACACGACCATGTTGTGCAGCTCCGGCGTATTCTCGACCGTGACGATGTGCTCGCCCTGGCGGCCGGCATAGCCGAGCTCGCCGATCGCCGGCGTGGCATCCCTGAGCAGCCGCTCCCGGAAGGCCGGGTCGGTCCACGCCCGCGCCACCACCCGAGCACCGTTGCGCGGGCCGACCTTGCTTTCATAGGTCTCGATCAGGACATCGAGCGCGGCCGGATCGAGGTAACCCTTCTCGGTGAGGATGCTTTCCAGCGCGCGGACGCGAAGATCGGTCTCGGACAATTCCGAGTGATCGTGATGATGGTCGTGATGGTGCTCGTGATCGGTCATGGCGCGAAAATACGGGTATCCCACTGCGCTGTCGAGCGACGCACTGCGCAGTGGAAGCATCTTCTGAGGGCACGCTGAAACTGTAACTTCATTTCGGCGGGCTCCAAAGGTTCAAATTCACGCCAAGATGTGGTTCCTGTTGGGGTCGACCCGCCGGGCTGGGGGTGAAAAGACCATCAGGATTGAGGTTCATCAATGCCAAACGACGTCTCCCGCCGTGATCTTGCGAAGCTGGCCGGACTGGCTGCCCTCGGGGCCGCCAATGCGCCGGCGCAAGCGGAGGAGGCCGCCGTGAGGGAGGATGTCAGCCGTCGTTTCCCCGCCGATTTCGTCTGGGGCACGGCCACCTCGTCCTATCAGATCGAGGGCGGCGCGACCGCCGATGGCCGCGGGCCGTCGATCTGGGACGTGTTCACGCGCATTCAGGGCAACATCGAGGATGCCTCGACCGGCGATGTCGCCTGCGATCACTACAATCGCTACAAGGAGGACGTTCGGCTGATCAAGGAGCTCGGCTGCCGCGCCTACCGCTTCTCGATCGCCTGGCCACGGCTGTTTCCCGATGGCGGGCTGACACCCAATCCGAAAGGGCTCGACTTCTACAATCGCCTCGTCGACGAGTTGCTCGCCAACGGCATCGCGCCCTATGCGACGCTGTATCATTGGGACCTGCCGCAGGCGTTGCAGGACCGCATCGGCGGCTGGCGCTCGGCGGAAGCCGCAAAAGCCTTCGCGCATTATGCGGGCTATGTCGCGCAACACCTCAGTGATCGCGTGAAGACCATCTTCACCATCAACGAGTGCGGCCGGTTCATTCCGTTCGGCTATGGCCTCGGCATCGATGCGCCAGGGCTGAAGCTGCCGCCGCAGGAGGTCAATCAGGCGCGCCACCACGTGGCGCTGGCGCACGGCCTCGCGGTGCAGGCGATCCGCGCCCAGGGGCAGGCCGGCACGCGCGTCGGCATGGCCGAGAACATCACCGCCTGCCTGCCGGCGATCGACACGCCAGAGAACATCCGGGCCGCCGAGATCGCGACGCGCGAGATGAATGCCGGCTTCCTCAACGTCATCCTCGAGGGCCGCTACACCGAGGGCTTCCTGGCCTGGTCCGGCAAGGATGCGCCGGTGTTCACCGCAGACGAGCTGAAGACGATTGCGTCGCCGGTCGATTTCGTCGGCCTCAACATCTATGCGCCGCAGGCCTATGTCGTTGCCTCCGATCGCGCGCCGGGATTCGACGTGCTGCCGATGCCGGCCTCGTTCCCGCATATGAGCTCGCCCTGGCTGCTGGTTGGGCCCGAGACCGCTTATTGGGTGCCGAAGCTCGCCGCCAAGATCTGGAATCTCAAGACTATCTACATCACCGAGAACGGCACCTCGTCGGACGACAAGCTGACGGCCGACGGCAAGGTCCACGACCTCGACCGCGTGATGTATCTGCGCAACTACCTGGCCCAGCTGCAGCGCGCCACGTCGGAAGGCGTGCCCGTGAAGGGCTACTTCCTGTGGAGCCTGCTCGATAATTTCGAATGGGTGTTCGGCTACAAGCAGCGCTTCGGCGTCTACCATGTCGATTTCGACACCCAGGTGCGGACGCCGAAGCTGAGCGCTTCGTATTATCGTCACGTGATCACACGCAACGCCGTGAGCGCCTGAGTCCACCACTGGAGGGCGACGAGCGTGCGTTGTCCTCACGCTGGAATTGCGCAGCCATGGTGCGGAAGGCACACCAGGTGCGACGATTTTGCGCGAGCGAAGATTTGAAGAAGAAAGGTCAGCCGAATTGACGTAGACGGTGACGGCGTCATCCACAAGTGAGACCGTTATCCATGTCAGTATCTGTCGTTCGTTCGCCTGTCGGCCGTCTGTGCGCTGGCGTTCTGTTCTGCGTCCTCGGCGCAATCGGGAGCTCTGCGAGCGCGCAGAGCGATGCAGCCAAGCCGGCCACGGAGCAGCCCGCCGCGACACCCGCCGACAAGCCCGCTGAGGCCGAGCAGAAGCCCGCGGCCACCGAGGCCAAGCCGCCAGAGCAGGTGGCCGACAAGCCGGCGGCAGCCGCGGCGGAGCCGGAGAAGACGGCAGACAAGCCCGCTGAGCCAGCTGCACCTGCGGAAAAGGCGGCCGCCGAGAAGCCGGCGCCGACCGAGAGCGCCGCTGAGACCAAGCCGAGCGAATCCAAGGACGAGGCCAAAGCTGCGCCGAAGTCAGAGCCAAACTCCTCTGAGGCGAAGTCCGAGACCCCGTCTGAGGCCAAGCCTGAATTCAAGCCTGAATTCAAGCCTGAATTGAAGGCCGAGCCGAAGACCGAGACGAAGCCTGAGTCGGACGCAAGCCAGAAGCCGGCCGTCACCGAGGCGAAGCCTGCGGATGCGGTGGCCCCGGCGCCCGCCGCTGCCAAGGATGCGCCCGCGCCTGAAAAGGCCGAGGCAAAGCCCGCCGAGAAGGCCGCCGAAAGCAGCAAGCCGGCGGCGGCTCCGGCTGAGACCAAGAAGGCCGAGCCGGCAATCGCGGCTCCCGCTGCAGTGAGCCCGCCAGCCGCACCACAGAAGGCCGACGTGAAGCATGACGCGGCCGGCGCGTCGGAGAAGGCCGAAAAGCACCGCCATCGTGAGCATGCCCACGACGACGACAAGCCGGCCAGGCACAAGCATCGCGCCAAGGCCAAGGCCGAGAAGAAGCACCATGTGCGGCGCGGCGGCCGTGACTGCAAGAGCTTCCGCACCTATGACGCCGACAGCGGCACCTACCACGGCTATGACGGCCGGGTGCATCGCTGCTCGTAACGAGCAGATCGTGTCGGCAGCGGCGATGCCCGCTGCCGATCGTCCCATCAGCGCGGCAGCGGCGACTGAATGCCCGAGGTGTTGCGGGTCAGGAACGTTCCGATCGTCGATCCCTGCTGTTGTTGCGGCCGCGCCAGTCCCGTCGTGGTCCGCTGCTGCGGCGTCACGATGATCTGCTGCGGCGCAGCCGCCGGCGCGGCTGCGCCGCGGGCCTGCGCCGCCTGGTTCGACATCCGCGACACCAGCCGCATCAGCTGGTCCTGACCGGCCTGCAACTGCTCGATCGCCCGGGTATGATCCCGGCTCGCCTGATCCTGCGTGCTCTTGATCTGCTCGATGCCCTGCTGCAGCTCGGCGATGTCGCGCGCCATCCGTTGCATCAGATTGCCCGGGCTGCCGGTGGTGCCGTCCTCGCTGCCGCGGAGCGACGCGTTCGACATCATGCCGTCGTCGTTGCCCGGCTGCTGCGCGGACGCCTCCTCCTGCGACGTCTCGCTGGAGCCGGGCATCCAGCGGTCCATCAGTGACGATCCCGGGTCGCGCTGCGACCACGCCACGGAGCCGCCGACCAGCAGCACCAGCAGTGCGAGACCGACCGCGTTGCGCCCGCGCAGCTTGCTCAGCGGCGCCTTGACCCGCGCCCAACGGCTGCGCTCTGTCGCGACCGCGTCGCTCGTGCTGGCCGCGGCAGCGGCATCTGCGGCGACCCCCGGCTTCTCGATCGCCGCCAGCCGCGTGTCGATTCGGGTCAGCACCTCGCGCAGGACCCTGCGGTACAGCTGATCGTAGCTGGTCTTCTCCGGCTTATCCGGAGCAAGCCCGACGTCGCTCGGATCGATCTGTTGCACATTCTGTGTGGACTGCATTGGTGATCCCCAAACCCTGTACGTCCGCCGCCGACGCTCTTTTGTCTTTGAATTTTCAAGCGTGACTCGACCCGCCGCTTTGGCCGAAAGCAAGACAGCGTCGTGACGAGGAGGGGGCCATTTCGGACAATCTTCCCCTTGCTGCAGGGCTCGGGGATTGATTGACGCGGGGCAAGGGCTGAGTTCCTTGCATGTTTGCAAGCGATCAAGGTAGCATTCGACCTATCATCTTGGGGTTGAAGGATTGGGGCTGGTGAAAATCTTCGGTGCGATCATACGCGCTGCGCTATGCGCGGCATGGGTTGGCTGGTGTTGTCTTGCGCAGGCTGCGCCGGCGGACGAGGGAGCGCGCAAGGCGGAGTTGGTGGCGGCTTGGCAGGCCGCGAGCCAGGCGGGGACCGCCGGTCCGAGCGAGATCACGCTGATCGATCAGGGCACGCTGAAGCTTCCCGCCGATTATTTCTACGTGCCGAAGAGCGAGGGCCTGCGGGTGCTTCGTGCGCTCGGCAACGTCGTCAACGATGCGACCTTCGTCGGCCTGGTCGTCGGCCAGCGTCAGAACGACGGCTGGATGGTCGTGATCAAGCACATCAAGGAAGGCTACATCAAAGACGATGACGCCAAGAACTGGAATGCCGACGAGCTGTTGAGCAATCTGCGCGCCGGCGCGGAGGAGGCCAACAAGGAACGGGTCGAGCGCGGCTTTCCGGAGATGACGGTCATCGGCTGGATCGAGCCGCCGGCCTATGACGCTACGACGCATCGCCTGGTGTGGTCGCTGCTCGCCAAGAACAAGAGCCAGTCCGACGATGCGCCGAAGAACGTCAACTACAACACCTTTGCGCTCGGGCGCGACGGCTATTTCAGCCTCAATTTGCTGTCCGGCTCCGATCGGATCGCCGGCGACAAGGCGGTCGCGCACGAGCTGCTGTCCGACCTCTCCTACAATGCCGGCAAACGCTATGAGGACTTCAGCGCGAGCACCGACCGGATCGCCGAATATGGGCTTCTCGCCCTGGTCGGCGGCGTTGCCGCCAAGAAGCTCGGACTGCTGGCGCTGGCCGGTGCCTTCGTCCTGAAGTTCGCCAAGATCATCATCTTCGCCGTGGTGGGCTTCGGCGCGACCGTGATGAACTTCTTCCGCCGCAAGCCCCGTAACGACAATGCAGGCGGGGCGGCGTGAAGGCGATCCTGCTGCTCCTGTTCTCGGGACTGAAATGGGGCAAGCTCGCCATGAGCGGCGGCACGATGCTGCTGTCGCTCATCGTCTATGCCGGCATCTGGGGCTGGCGCTATGCGGCAGGCTTCATCGCCTTGCTGTTCGCCCATGAGATGGGGCACTACATCGCCGCGCGCCAGCGTGGCCTCGATGTCGGTGCACCTGCCTTCATCCCGTTCGTCGGCGCCTGGATCGCGCTGAAGGAGCAGCCGGTCGACGTCGAGACCGAAGCCTATGTCGCGCTCGCCGGTCCGCTGGTCGGCACCATCGCCGCGCTGGCCGTGTATCTTTGCGCGAGATCATATGACAGCAATCTGCTGCTCGCGATCGCCTATTCGGGCCTGTTCCTCAACCTGTTCAACCTGCTGCCGATCTCGCCGCTCGATGGCGGCCGCGTCACCAGCGTGCTCAGCCCGCGGATCTGGCTGCTCGGCGTTCCCATGCTGCTTGCCATGATGCTCTACCGGCCGAGCCCGATGCTGATCTTCATCGCGGTCCTCGCCGCTCCGCAACTGATGAAGGCGTGGCGCTACGATCCCAACGCGGCAGAGAATGTCGCCTATTACGGCACGACGCTGCAGACCAAGGTGGAATATGCCGGGACTTATCTGGCGCTCGCGGCACTTCTCGCGGTCATGACCTACGACGTGCATGAGATGCTCAGCCACGTACGGCCGACTGGCTGAGAGCTGCTTCTGCGGCCGCTACTGCGCTGGCATGTACCTCTTGCTCTGCTGTCGTCCGCTTGACGGAAATTAGTTCCGCTCGCTTCGAGGGGATACGCTGCAACGCGGCAGATTGCCGGAGTAGCGCACTGCTGCGCTGCGGGACTTCCGCCAGTCATGAGCTAATCGCGCCATCACAATGCGCTGAACGCAGAGCAGGAGTTAGCGTGTGCTCTTGCTCGCTGGCATGTGGGAGACCAAAGTCCGGTTGCCCGTCAGAGGCATAAGGAATCGGGAGGTCCTATGTTGTCGCTCAAGTCATTCTTGCTTGCGAGCTGCGCCACCGCGCTCGTGTCATCGGCCGCGTCGGCCGCTGATCCGATCAAGATCGCCGTCATTGCGGAAGCTCAGGCGGTTGCCGGCTCGTCGATTGCCCCCGCCGCGCAGCTCGCCGCCGAGGAGATCAATGCCAAGGGTGGCGTCGACGGGCGCAAGATCGAGATCGTCGTCTACGACAACCATTCATCGTCGGCCGAGTCGGTGCGGGCGTTCCAGCGCGCGGTCAGCGAGGACAAGGTCAATGCCGTCATCGCCAGCTACATCTCCGAGGTCGTGCTGGCGCTGGAGCCGTGGGCAGGGCGCCTCAAGACCCTGATGATCACGCCCGGTGCGGCGTCCGACGTGATCACCCAGAACATCGCCAAGAATTATGACGGGCTCAAATACACCTTCCATGGCTACCTGACCTCGACGTCGCTCGCCGGCCTCGTCTGCGATGCGGCCAAGGATCTCTTGGTCGAGCCCTACAAGATGAAGACCGCCGTGATCATGAGCGAGGACGCGGCGTGGACGACGCCGCTCGATGCCGGCTACGAGAAGTGCCTGCCCGAGATCGGCGTGAAAGTCGTCGACCACATCCGGATGTCGCCCGACACCACCGACTTCACGCCGATCTTTAACAAGATCGAGGCCCTTAAGCCTGATGTGATGATCACCGGCATCTCCCATGTCGGCACGCAGCCGACGGTGCAGTGGAAGAGCCAGCAGGTGCCGATCCCGATGTTCGGCATCTCCTCGCAGGCCACCAATTCGACGTTCTGGAAAGACACCAACGGCGCGGTCGAAGGCGTGATGTTCAATGCCGTGTCCGGTCCCGGCGTGGCGGTCACGCCGAAGACGCTGCCCTTCGTCGATGCCTATCAGAAAAAGTTCGGCAACATCCCGTCCTATGCCGGCTACACCTCGTATGACGACGTCTACATGATCGCGGATGCGATTCATCGCGCCGGGGGCACCGATCCGGACAAGATGGTCGAGGCGATGGAGGCGACCGACTATGTCGGCACGATCGGCCGTGTGGCGTTCAAGCCGAAGGGCGATCCGAACCCGCACGCGCTGCGCACCGGCAAGGGCTACATCACCGGTCTGATGCTGCAATGGCAGGGCGGCAAGCAGGTCAATGTCTGGCCCAAGGAGCTTGCCGCGGGCACCGTGACTTGGCCGTCCTTCATCAAGCTCAAGGCAGCCAGCAACTGACGCATCACAGGGCCGCTCCGAGAGGGGCGGCCCATGTTCCTGGTGCCTCAGTTCGACGCTCGGATCCATTCTCAATGCTTTTCTGGCAGATCTTGATTGATGGCTTCGCCATCAGCGCTCTCTATGCGCTTGGCGCGACCGGTTTCACGCTGATCTTCGGCGTCTCCGGCGTGCTCAACCTCTCCCACGGCGCCATCATGGTGGGCGCAGCCGTGGCGGCCTGGGCCGCCGCCGGCGAGCTCGGCACGGGGCCCTATGCAGGAGCGCTCATCGGCATCCTCGCCGGCCTCATCCTGGCCTTCGCCACCTACTTCATCGCCGTCCGGCCGATCCAGCGCTCCAAGGCGATCGCGGAGTCGGAGAAGGAGATCTTCATCCTGACCGCCACCTTGCTCTGGGGCATCATCATCCAGGAGGCGATCGCGTATTTCTTCACCAACAACGCCAAGACCGTGCTGCCGATCGTCGAGGGCGTCGTCACGGTGTTCGGCGTGCGGACGCCGCGCAACGAATATTTCACCGCCGTGATCTGCTGGGTCGCGATCGGGCTGCTGTGGCTGCTGGTCAATCGCACCCGGCGCGGCAAGTCGGTCATGGCGGCCTCGATGAACCCGCGCGGCGTCACCTTGCTCGGCATCGAGCTGTCGTCGATCTATCTGACGGTGTGGGCGATCTACGGCCTGCTGGCTGGCGTCGCCGGCATCCTGCTCGGCATGTTCCTAGGGGTCAGCTCCTACAGCGTGGGGCCGCTGACGGCGAGCGCATTCTCGATCGTCGTGCTCGGCGGCCTCGGCAGCGTCTCCGGCTCGCTGATCGCGGCCTATGTCGTCGGCTATCTCGAGACCGGAACGGCCTACCTGATCTCGCCGGCCTACCGGACCATCCCGGCGCTGCTGCTGCTCGTCATCGTCATGTATCTGCGCCCGCAAGGGCTGTTCGGACGGAGGTGAGCATGCCGGCATTCCTCTCATCCCGGCTGTTCTGGATGGGCGCGCTCACCGTCGTCGTCGCTCTGGTGCTGCCGACCTATGTCTCTGGCTACGTGCTCGGATTGCTGACGGTCGCGTACTACACGGCCGTGTTCGCGATGTCCTGGGACCTGTTGTTCGGCTTCGCCGGCGAGGTCAATTTCGGCCCGACCTTCCTGATCGGCGTCGGCGCCTACACCGCCGGCATTCTCGACGCGCATTACTCGCCTGGGCTGTCGATCTGGATCTGCATCGCAGCCGGCGCGCTGGCCGCAGTGGTCGGCGGCGTGATCCTGGCGCTGCCGGCGCTGCGCGTCAGCGGGCCGTATTTCGGCCTGACCACGCTGGTCGCCGTGCTGATGCTGCAGAACTTCATCGTCGTCGCGGCAGGTCTCACCGGCGGCGAGATCGGCCTCGCCGTGCCCGACGTGATCTCGATCGACGCCAAGACCAACTACTGGATCGCGCTCGGCTTCATGCTGGTATCGGGCGCCATCCTGTTCGGCCTGTCGCGCAGCGCCATCGGGCTGATCCTGCAGGCGAGCGGCCAGGACAAGATCCAGGCCGGCGCGCTCGGCTTCAACGTCACCAAGCACAAGCTCGCGGCCTTCGTGGTCAGCGCGTTCTTCTCAGGCCTCGCCGGCGCGCTGATGGTGTTCTACATGGGCACGGCCTCGGTCTCGACCTTCGTCGATGTCGGCGTCGGCGTGCAGATCATCATCGCGGCGGTGCTCGGCGGAAGGCGCACCGTCATTGGCGCCGCGATCGGCGCGATCTTCCTGATCGGCATGGGCGAGCTGCTGCGGCCGCTGGGCGAGCTCGCCACCCTGATCGTCTCGGTGATCGCGCTGGTGGTGATCCTGTTCTTCCCCGACGGCTTCCTCGGCATCATCAGGGGAGGGGCCAAAGCATGACTCAGGCTCCAATGCTGGAGGTCGACGGTCTCACCAAGCGCTTCGGCGGCCTCGTTGCCGTCAAGAACCTCAGCTTCTCGATCAGCCCCGGCGAGATCCTCGGCCTGATCGGGCCGAACGGCTCGGGCAAGTCGACGGCGATGAAGAGCGTGATGGGCGTGGAGCGGCCGACCGCCGGCTCGGTCAAGCTCGACGGCGTCGAGCTCGCCGGCCTGCCGTCGCATCGCATCGCACGCATGGGCGTCGGCCTGGTGTTTCAGCACTCGCGGCCCTTGGCACGCCAGACCGTGCTGGAGAACATCAAGGTCGCGCTGCTGCCGGACAAGCTGACGCGGCTGTTCGCGGACAAGGATGTCGATAGCAGAGCGCGCGCGATCGCCGAGCGCGTCGGCCTCGGCGGCGTCATCGACCGCCGGCCGCCGACCTTGGCCTTCGCCGATCTGCGCCGGCTCGAGCTTGCGAAAGCAGTCGCTCGCAGCCCGAAGCTGGTGCTGGTTGACGAGCCCTTCGCGGGACTGACAGCGTCGGAGGTCGCCGACTTCTCCAACCTGATCCGCGAATTCCGCGACGACGGCCGTGCCGTGCTGCTGGTCGATCACAACGTCAAGAGCGTGTCGGCGCTGGTCGACCGCGTGCTCGCGATGTATCTCGGCGAGAAGATCGCCGAGGGCAGGGCGACCGAGGTGATGCAGGACGAGACCGTGCGCCGGGTCTATCTCGGTGGCGCGCTGGTCTCGACCGCGCGGCCCGAGGCGAGCTTCAAGGACGTCACGCCGGCGCTGCAGGTCGACAAGGTCAGCGTGCTCTATGGCAAGGCGCAGGCGCTGCAGGACGTCTCGCTGCATGTCCATGAGGGCGAGTTCGTGTCCGTCGTCGGCCTCAACGGCGCCGGCAAGACGACGCTGTTTAACGCGATCTCGGGCCTGGTGCCGTATTCAGGCGCGGTGACATGGGCAGGGCGCAACCTTGCCGGCGGCACGGCGGCACAGATCGCGCGCGACGGCATCGTGCAGTGCCCGGAGACGCGCGAATTGTTCGGCGACATGACGGTGCGCGAAAATCTCGAGCTGGGCGGCAATGCGCTGTCGGACACGGAGCGCAGCGAGCGGCTGGAATGGCTGTTCGGCCTGTTTCCGATCTTGAAATCGCGGCAGCCGCAACTGGCGCGCACGCTGTCCGGCGGCGAGCAGCAGATGCTGGCGATCGCGCGCGCGCTGATGATGAAGCCAAAGCTCCTGATCCTCGACGAGCCCACGCTCGGTCTCGCGCCGGTCATCCTGGAGACGCTGTCGAAGGCACTCGACCGCTTGCGCGAGACCACCAAGATAACAGTGCTGCTCGGCGAGCAGAACGTCACCTTTGCGCTCCCGCATGCGGACCGGGTCTACGTGCTGGATCACGCCAAGATCGTCTGGGAAGGCCCGCCGGATCGCTTCGAGGCCGAGGCTGCCGCGAACTACCTGTGACGCACGGGCAGGGAGCAGGGACATCGGTACGCCCTGCCCGGATCGCGTCAGCTCAGAAGTTCGAAAACCGAGGAGGGCGCGCTGGAACCTGCTGCGGCGGTCGCGGTGGCGCCAGCCGTGCGGCGGCGCCGACGGTCGTCGCGGGCTCGGTCTTCGACGCCCGGACAGCTCGCGCGAGCTGCTCCTGGCCGGTCTGCAGCTGCTCGATGGCCTTGGCCTGATCGCGGCTGGCCTGCTCCTGGCTCGCCTTCAGATCCTGCAGCCCGGTCTGCAGCGCGGCGATATCATGCGCGATCTTCTCGATCAGCGGCGCGAGCTCTCGCTCCGGCGCGGGCGGCATGTCCCGCTCCGACGTCGCTTCCGCCATTGCGGAGGATGGATCGCTGGATCGCCCCGTTGACGGCTCGGGCGACGGGGACGCTGATGGAGAGGATGAGGCAGGGGGCGTCTCTGCGGCCGCGGCCTCGCTCGATCCTGTTGTCGTCGGCTCGCGTCCGCTGGTCGGCAGCGCGATCTGCGAGGTTTCACGACGGATGGATTGGAGCGCCGCCTCGATCCGGTCGGTCACCGAGGTGATGGCCTCCTGATGATCGCGCGCCAAGGTGACGACGGCGCCCACCAGGCCGGCGGACGCAGCAAGCGTGATCGCGGCCCGAAACACCGGCCGGCGCTTGGTAACCTCCGGCGCCGCTGCGTTCACCACGGCGCTCGACGGTCCGCCGGCTTCGACCACTTCGGCATCCACGTCGCCGTCGCCTTCCGCCGCGGCCTGGGCCTCGATCGCGGCGATGCGCTGATCGATGCGGGCGCGCACCTCGGTCAGGACACGCTGATAGATCTGTTCGCAGATCTCGTTGTCGGGCGACAGCGCGACATCGCCCGGATCATCTTCCTTCGGCGTCGACTGAACTGACATGTTTTCGGGTCCTGTACGCGAAGCGCCCGTGCCAAATCCCCGCCAGCGATTTGGCGGGGGGCTTTGACCAAAGGAAGACTAAGGGGTGACCAGCCGGCGGCGATTTCGCACGCGCAAATGGGACGCCGAGACGTGGGACCCGATCCGTCCAATGCCTCTGGCGCTGAGCTGCAATGAGCGGCTCGATCGGAGGACGAACGGATGTCCGTCGCTCATCCTGACCACCGGCCGGCACCGCGGCACATGGTGAAGTTCAAGCCGGCGGTCCGACGCGCGTGATCACTCTGTCTGGCATCGGCACGGGCTGCCTGAACCCAGGGGACCGGGTTGGACCGCCATATAGCCGATTCGCATAAGGTATATTATGGAATATTTATATGGCCGGGATATCAATGGCTTGGCGCCAGAAGCTCGAACCGGCCACGAGCATCCGCGCCTTCTAGGACGCATCTCCAGGTTTCGCCACAGCGTCCCCCGTGGCTCTCAAATCCGTCTCCCAAGCTCTGCTGCGAACGCCGATATTGCCGCTGCGGCTCATCGCTGCAATAAGCGCAGACGGCGCCGCTGACGCCGCGGGATTCGAACCGCGCGTCCTCCGGCTGAGCATGAAACAAGAAGAAGTATCTCCAGGGAGAAACGAGAATGAGCCTGTCACGACGCGCGCTGTTGAAGGCATCAGCGGCCTCGGCCGTTCTGGGTGGGATCGCGGCCCCGCATGTCGCGCGCGCACAGAGTGCCGATTTTACTTACAAGTACGCCAACAACCTGCCCGACACGCATCCGCTCAACGTCCGCGCCAAGGAGATGGCGGCAGCGATCAAGGCCGAGACCAACGGCAAGTTCGACCTGCAGATCTTTCCGAACAACCAGCTCGGCTCGGACACGGACATGCTGAGCCAGATCCGCTCGGGCGGCGTCGAGTTCTTCACGCTGTCGGGCCTGATCCTGGCGACCCTTGTGCCGGCGGCGTCGATCAACGGCATCGGCTTCGCATTCCCGGACTACGACACGGTCTGGAAGGCCATGGACGGCGATCTCGGCGCTTACGTGCGCGGTCAGATCAACAAGGCCGGCTTGATGGTCATGGACAAGATCTGGGACAATGGCTTCCGCCAGACGACGTCGTCGACCAAGCCGATCAACGGTCCTGACGATCTCAAGGGCTTCAAGATCCGCGTGCCGGTGTCGCCGCTGTGGACCTCGATGTTCAAGGCGTTCGAGGCGGCGCCGGCGTCGATCAATTTCAGCGAGGTCTATTCGGCGCTGCAGACCAAGGTCGTCGAGGGCCAGGAGAACCCGCTGGCGATCATCTCGACGGCCAAGCTGTACGAGGTGCAGAAGTACTGCTCGCTCACCAATCACATGTGGGATGGCTTCTGGTTCCTGGCGAACCGCCGCGCCTGGGAGGCCGTGCCGGCCGACATGCGCGAGATCGTCGCCAAGCACATCAACGCCGCCGCGGTGAAGGAGCGCGAGGACGTCGCCAAGCTCAATGCGGGCCTGCAGCAGGATCTCGCCGGCAAGGGCCTGACCTTCAATCAGCCCAACGTCGCGCCGTTCCGCGACAAGCTGCGCACCGCAGGCTTCTACGCCGAGTGGAAGGGCAAGTATGGCGACGAGGCCTGGGGGCTGTTGGAAAGGGCCGTCGGCAAGCTGTCCTGACGACACTGACGTAAGCGCGTTCGGGTGACGTCATGGCGCATGCCGAGTTCACGGAAATTGCGGTCGGTGAGGTGGTCATCGAGACCCCTCGACGCTGGTCCTGGCTGGACCGCCTGGAGGCCCTGCTCGGCCTCCTGGTCGAGATCCCGGCCGCGCTGCTGGTCGTAGCCGAGATCGTGATCCTGTTCGCCGGCGTGGTCGCGCGCTATGGCCTGCACCGGCCGCTGATCTGGTCGGACGAGCTGGCCTCGATCTTGTTCCTGTGGCTGGCGATGCTCGGCGCCGCGGTGGCCTTCCGCCGCGGCGAGCACATGCGCATGACCGCCATGGTGGCGCGCGCAAGCCCGGGCTTGCGCGGCTATCTCGATCTGGTGGCGACCTCCGCCGCGCTGGCGTTCCTTGTGATGATCGCCTGGCCGTCCTGGGAATACGCCTACGAGGAAAGCTACATCACCACGCCGGCGCTGCAGATCTCCAACATCTGCCGCGCCGCGGCGCTGCCGGTCGGCATCGGGCTGATGGCGCTGTTCGCGTTGATCCGTTTGGCGCGCACGGCCAATTTCCGGACCATGCTGCTGGCCGTGATATCCATCGCGGCGATCCTGGCGCTATTCTGGCTGGCGCAGCCGGTGCTGAAGCCGCTCGGCAACATCAATCTCGTGATCTTCTTCGTCGGCGTGGTCGGCGTCTGCGTGTTCGCCGGCGTGCCGATCGCGTTCGCGTTCGGGCTTGCGATCTTCGGCTATCTGGCGCTCACGACGCGGACGCCGCTGATGGTGCTGGTCGGGCGCATGGACGAGGGCATGAGCCACCTCATCCTGCTATCCGTGCCGCTATTCGTCTTCCTCGGCCTGCTGATCGAGATGACCGGCATGGCGCGCGCCATGGTCGCGTTCCTGGCGAGCTTGCTCGGCCACGTCCGCGGCGGGCTGCATTACGTGCTGGTCGGCGCGATGTATCTGGTGTCCGGCATCTCCGGCGCCAAGGCGGCCGACATGGCCGCGGTGGCGCCGGTGCTGTTTCCGGAGATGAAGGCGCGCGGCGCCAGGCCCGGCGATCTCGTCGCCCTGCTCGCCGCCACCGGCGCGCAGACCGAAACCATCCCGCCGAGCCTGGTGCTGATCACCATCGGCTCGGTCACCGGCGTCTCGATCGCGGCGCTGTTCACCGGCGGCCTGCTGCCGGGCGTGGTGCTCGCATTCACGCTGTGCACGCTGGTGTGGTGGCGCTATCGCAACGAGGACATGAGCGGCGTCCGCCGCGCGACGGCTGCCGAGATCGGCAAGGCGTTCGTGGTGTCGGTCCCTGCCCTGGCCCTGCCCTTCGTGATCCGCGCCGCGGTTGTCGAGGGTATCGCCACAGCCACGGAGGTCTCGACCATCGGCATCGTCTACGGCGTGCTCGCGGGCCTTCTGGTGTATCGCAAGTTCGACTGGCGCCGGCTGATGCCGATGCTGATCGAGACGGCCGCGCTGTCCGGCGCGATCCTGCTGATCATCGGCACCGCCACCGGCATGGCCTGGGGCCTGACCCAGTCCGGCTTCTCGCGCTCGCTCGCAGCCGCCATGACCGGCCTGCCGGGCGGCCCTGCGACCTTCATTGCAGTCTCGATCGTGGCCTTCACGATCCTCGGCAGCGTGCTCGAGGGCATTCCGGCGATCGTGCTGTTCGGGCCGCTGCTGTTTCCGATCGCGCGCGCGGTCGGCGTGCACGAGGTGCATTATGCCATGGTGATCATCCTGGCGATGGGCATTGGCCTGTTCGCGCCGCCCTTCGGGGTCGGATATTACGCCGCCTGCGCCATCGGCCGGGTCGATCCCGCCGAGGGCATAAGGCCGATCTGGGGCTACCTGCTGGCGCTTCTGATCGGCCTGATCATCGTTGCGATTTTTCCGTGGATTTCGATTGGGTTCCTGTAAACTCCAGGGGTGACAAGGGAGGGCAGCCATGAGCACCAACCAATACCAGCTCGGCCTCGACAAGAACCCCGCCAACTACGTGCCGCTGACGCCGCTCAGCTTCCTGGCGCGCAGCGCGGCCGTCTACCCCGACCATGTCAGCACGGTCTATGAAGGCCGCAGCTTCACTTGGCGCCAGACCGACGAGCGCTGCCAGCGCTTCGCGTCCTATCTCGTCGGCCGCGGCATCGGCGTCGGCGATACGGTCGCAGCGATGCTGCCAAACATCCCGGCGATGAACGAAGCGCATTTCGCGGTGCCGATGACCGGCGCCGTGCTCAACACGCTCAACATCCGCCTCGACGCGCCGTCGATCGCATTCCAGCTCGACCACGGCCAGGCCAAGATCATCCTGGTCGATCCGGAATTCTCCGGCGTGATCAGCGAAGCGCTGAAGCTGATGAGCGGCGCAAAACCGTTCGTGATCGACGTCGATGATGCGTCCTACGCCGGCGGCGGCCGCATCGGCGAGATCGAGTACGAGGCCGCGGTCGCTGCTGGCGATCCCTCTTTCGAACCGCGCCGTCCCGCTGACGAGTGGGATGCGATCGCGATGAGCTACACGTCGGGCACGACAGGCAATCCCAAGGGCGTCGTGACGCATCATCGTGGCGCCTATCTCAACGCCGTCAGCAACATCCTCGCCGGCGGACTCGGCCAGCATCCGGTCTATCTCTGGACCCTGCCGATGTTCCACTGCAACGGCTGGTGCTTTCCCTGGACCATGGCGGCCGCGGCGGGCGTCAATGTCTGCCTGCGCAAGGTCGAGCCGACCAAGATCTTCGAGCTGATCAAGACTCACGGCGTCACCCACATGTGCGGCGCGCCGATCGTCTACAACGTGCTGATCAACGCGCCTGATGCGCCCAAGGGGAAGCGCGAGAAGCCAGTTGTCGGCCTGATCGCCGGCGCCGCGCCGCCGGTTGCCGTGCTCGAAGGCGCCGAGAGCATCGGCATCAAGCTGACGCATGTCTACGGCCTCACCGAGGTCTACGGCCCCGCCTCCGTCTGCGCCGAGCAGCCCGGCTGGGACGATTTGCCGGCGCCCGAGCGCGCGCGGCTGAAGCGTCGCCAGGGCGTGCCCTATCCGCTCCAGGAAGCCGTTACCGTGCTCGATCCGGAGACGATGCAGGAGGTGCCGCGCGACGGCGAGACCATCGGTGAGGTCATGTTCCGCGGCAACATCGTCATGAAGGGTTACCTGAAGAACGAGAAGGCCACGCAGGAGGCGTTCGCCGGCGGCTGGTTTCACACCGGCGATCTCGGCGTGCTCGACGAGCACGGCTACGTCATCATCAAGGACCGCTCAAAGGACATCATCATCTCCGGCGGCGAGAACATCTCCTCCGTCGAGGTCGAGGACATCCTCTACAAGCATCCTGCCGTGCTGTTCGCCGCCGTCGTCGCCAAGCCCGACCCGAAATGGGGCGAGGTCCCCTGCGCCTTCGTCGAGCTGAAGGACGGCGCCCAGGCGACGGAAGCCGAGATCATCGCCTATTGCCGCAGCCACATGTCCGGCTTCAAGACGCCGAAGGTCGTGGTGTTCGGCCCGATCCCGAAGACGTCGACGGGGAAGATCCAGAAGTTCCTGCTGCGCAATGAGGTGAATTCGGCGAAGGCGATCTCGGCGTAGGGCAACCGAACTATCAGCTGAGCTGATGAGCTGCATCGACGCGGACGGTGCACCCTCTCCCCTTGTGGGAGAGGGTGGTTTCGATGCAAGGCATCGAAACCGGGTGAGGGGTTGCCACGAACTCAAAGCGCAATGTGACGTAAGAACCCCTCACCCAAGCGAGCTTGTGGCACTGTCATACATGCCCTCTCCCACAAGGGGCGAGGGCCCAGTCACCGCCACCGCGCCCGCGGCGAGACAAGGTGACGTCCGCTCGACTCTCGATGGCCGCAGCCTGTCCTGACAGCACTCTGAACACTCCCGGCCTCCGCACCGCTACCCGATACAGTGCCCTCGCCCCCAAGGCGAAGCGAAGCTTCGCCAGGGTGGGAGAGGGCAGCGCCGGCGCCGCCTCGTACTCGATTGGGTGAGGGGTGTCTCTCCGCGAGCAACGCGCGTGGAGAGGCGCAATTACGTGACCAAACTTGCGCGTCTTTTTTCTTTCGATCGTGTTGTGCGGACGATTAGTCGATCGCTTCGCCCCTGCTCTTCTGCGGATAGTATTGCGGCGCTTCGCGGCGTTCGTACATGCCGTAGTCTCTGCTGACTTCAACGATGCGAATGTTGTCGGAGCCGGGTTCGGTGAGGAGTTGAGCGCTCAGCGAGATGCCGGTGGATTCGTCCGGCAGCTCGATTAAATGCGCGAAGCGGCCTTGCCGATACACGCTGGAAAAGCTCTCGACCCCTAGGTTCGTAACAGTATTCAACTGCGGCTCTGCCGTCTCCAGCACGAGCACATAAGTCGGCGCACGCCGCTTCGGATCGTTGTACGTCCCACGCCGCTCCGGCTGCCAGGCCGCCTGCCCCGGCCTCACCTCGTGCACCAGCTCGGCGACGCGCAGGCGATAGTCGGAAAACACCTTGTCGCGGCCGAGCGTCTGGATATCGTGGTGATGGGCGTGGACGCGCCAGGCGGTCATGGCGCCCTCGTCCTGCCAGATCTGGTAGGACAGGATCAGGTTGTCGCGCGACAGGCTCCTGAAGCGATCGAGGAACAGGCAGCCGCCGAGCGCGTCGAGCTCGGGCCGCAGCGCGGCTGCGAGCTGGAGGTACTGATCGAGACGGCCGGGCTTGACCTCGACCTCGAAGAACAGCGACAGCATGGCAAGCTGCTCCTTGTTAGTTCAGTGCGAGTTGCTGCGTAGGGTGGGCAAAGCGGCGCCGTCAGGCGACGCGTGCCCACCGGCGGGCGGCGTACTCATCGGCAAGATGGTGGGCACGGCGCCGCTTCCACCTCGCGCGTGGCGAGAGTTTGCCCGCGCCTTTGCCCACCCTACGCAGTCAGTTCCAGTCGCATGCCGTCATAGGCCGGGACCACGCCGGCCGGCAGGCTCTGGCGCAGCACCTCGTAGTCGAGGTCGGCGGTCATGTTGGTGATGACGGCGCGCCGCGGCTTGAAGCGCTCGATCCAGGCGAGCGCGTCGTTGACCGAGAAATGACTCGGATGCGATGCCGGCCGCAGGCCGTCGACGATCCAGAGGTCGAGGTCTTCCAGCGCGCCCCAGCTCTCCTCGGGAATGTCGTTCAGATCGGGCGTATAGGCGGCGTTGCCGATGCGATAGCCGAGCGCGGGGATGTTGCCGTGCTGGACCAGGAAGGCGGTCAGCTTCAGTTCGCCGCCCTTCCCTTCCACAGCCTGGGTCTCGCCGGCTTCGATCGAATGCTGCGTCAGGATCGGCGGATAGTCGCTGCCCGGTGGCGAGATGAAGCAATAGGAGAACCGGTGCATGATGTCCTTGGCGGTCGACTGGTTCAGGTAGACCGGAATGCGCCGGCGCTGATGCAGCACCACCGAGCGCAGATCGTCGATGCCATGGGTCTGGTCGGCATGCTCATGCGTGAGGAAGACCGCATCGATGTGATCGACCTCCGCGTCGATCAGCTGCTCGCGCAGATCTGGCGAGGTGTCGATCACCACCCGCGTCACGCCATGCGGCCCGTGGCGCTCGGCGAGCAGCGAGCAGCGGCGGCGGCGGTTTTTGGGGTTGCTCGGGTCGCAGGCGCCCCATCCCAGCGCCGGGCGCGGCACGCCGGCCGACGAGCCGCAGCCAAGGATGGTGAGCGTCAGGGTCATGCCAGCACCTCGGGTCGTGGCACCTTGGAGAACAGCTTGAAGAAGGTATCAGAGGTCTGGCGCGAGAATTCCTCGAACGAGACGCCGCGCGTTTCCGCCAGCACCTTCGCCGTCTCCACCACATAGGCCGGCTCGTTGCGCTTGCCGCGGAACTTGCCCGGCGCCAGATACGGCGCGTCGGTCTCGACCATGATGCGGTCGGCCGGCACCTCGGCGGCAAGCGCGCGCAAGCTCTCCGACTTCTTGAACGTCACGATGCCCGTGAACGAGATGTGCAGTCCGAGATCGATCGCCTTCATCGCCAGCTCGCGTCCGCCGGTGTAGCAATGCAGCACGGCCTTGAAAGGTCCGCGCGCCATCTCCTCGTCGAGGATGCGGCTACACTGCTCATCGGCCTCGCGGGTGTGGATCACCAGTGGCAGGCCGGTTGCGCGGGCCGCCGCGATATGTGCGCGGAACCCGCGCTCCTGCGCGTCCTTGGAGCCGTGGTCGTAGAAATTGTCGAGCCCGGCCTCGCCGAGCGCGACCACCTTCGGATGCTTCGTTAGCGCGATCAGCTCCTCGGCCGTGATGCCGTCCTCCTCATCGGCGTTGTGAGGATGCGTACCGACCGAGCAGAACACGTTGTCGAACCGCTCGGTGATGGCGAGCAGGTCCGGCAGCCTGCGCACCCGGGTCGAGATCGTCACCAGTCGGCCGACGCCAGCCGCGGCGGCACGCGTGACGATGCCATCCAGATCCTCTGCAAAGTCCGGAAAATCCAGATGGCAATGGCTGTCGACCAGCATCACGCCGCCGTCGGTTCGATGTAGCGCGGGAACACCGCCTGCGGTGCCGGCAGCTGCGTGCCCGCCGCAATGCGCACCTCGCCGCCGAGCTGCGCGAAGGTCCGCTCACCTTCGGGGATCCCGAGGCTGTCGAGCAGCTTCGCGGACGCCGTCGGCATCACCGGCTGCGTCAGGATCGCGACCTGCCGGATCACCTCGGCGGTGACGTAGAGCACGGTGTGC
The DNA here is from genome assembly GCF_054063215.1 of Bradyrhizobium sp. USDA 4353. NCBI lineage: Bacteria > Pseudomonadati > Pseudomonadota > Alphaproteobacteria > Hyphomicrobiales > Nitrobacteraceae > Bradyrhizobium > Bradyrhizobium sp. USDA 4353. Next base: position 5,552,017 of record NZ_JBSSGB010000001.1, on the reverse strand, counting down.
TGGCGCTTCGGATCGGTCTTGGCCAGCGCCCACGGCGCCTCGCCCGCGAAATAGCGGTTCGCCTCGGCGACCACCGACCACACGGCATTCAGCCATTGGTGGATCTGCTGCGTCGCCATGGCTTTCCGCGCCGCTCCGATCATCGCATCGGCCTCGGCCAGGATCGCCTGGTCGTTGGCAGAGAACTCGCCGGGCTCCGGTAGCACGCCGCCCAATTGCTTGGTGATCATCGACAGCGAGCGCTGCGCGAGATTGCCGAGGTCGTTGGCGAGGTCGGCGTTGATGCGCGCGACGATCGCCTCGTGATTGTAGTTGCCGTCCTGGCCGAACGGCACCTCGCGGAGGAAGAAATAGCGCAGCTGGTCGACGCCATACTGGTCGGCGAGATTGAACGGATCGACGACGTTGCCGACCGATTTCGACATCTTCTCGCCCCTGTTGAACAGGAAGCCATGCGCATAGACCCGCTTTGGCACGGGCACGCCGGCCGACATCAGGAACGCCGGCCAGTACACCGCATGGAAGCGGATGATGTCCTTGCCGATGACGTGGACGTCGGCGGGCCAGTACTTCCAGTTCTTGTCGCTCTCGTCGGGGAAGCCGACGCCGGTGATGTAGTTGGTCAGCGCGTCGACCCAGACATACATCACGTGCTCGTCGTCATGGGGCACGCGGACGCCCCAGTCGAACGTGGTGCGCGAGATCGAGAGGTCCTTGAGGCCCCCCTTCACGAAGCTCGTGATCTCGTTGCGCCGCGCATCAGGCCCGATGAAATCGGGCTGGCTCTCATACAGCGCCAGCAGCTTGTCCTGATAGGCCGACAGGCGGAAGAAGTAGCTCTTCTCCTCGACCCATTCGACCGGTGTGCCCTGGGGTCCACGGCGGACATTGTCCTCGCCGACGACCGTCTCCTCCTCGGCGTAGTACGCCTCGTCGCGCACCGAGTACCAGCCCGAATAGGTGTCGGCGTAGATGTCGCCGTTCTCGAGCATGCGCGTCCAGATCGCCTGCACCGATGCGTGGTGGGCGGGCTCGGTGGTGCGGATGAAGCGGTCGAACGAAACGTTCAGCCGCTCGTCCATCTCGCGGAAGCGGCCGGCGTTGCGGGTCGCGAGCTCGGACGGCGTCAGGCCCTCGTTCTGCGCGGTCTGCACCATCTTGAGGCCGTGCTCGTCGGTGCCGGTCAGGAAGAACACGTCCTTGCCGTCGAGCCGCGCAAACCGCGCGATGGCATCGGTCGCGATCGCCTCATAGGCGTGGCCGATATGCGGGCTGCCATTGGGATAGGCGATCGCGGTGGTGACGTAGAAGGTGTTGCTCTCGGCCGGCGCGGCGGCCACGGGCTCGGCGGCTTCCTCTGTCTCGGTGACCTCGATCTCGACAACCTCGACCTCAGCCACGTCGATCTCGGCGATCTCGATGTCGGGAGCCGCGACGGCCTCGACCTTCGGCTTGCGCGGGGCCTTGGGCTTTGCGGCGCGCGCCGGCTTCGGGCTCTCGGTAGCCGCTGGCACGACTGGATTCGGAGCAGGCGCGGGCTTCGTCGCCGCTGGCTTCTTCGACGACGCGGGCTTGGTGGCGGCGGCTTTGGGAGCGGTCTTCTTGACCGGTGTAGCAGGCTTGGCCGCGGCCTTCTTGGCAGGCACCTTCACAGCCTTCTTGGCAGTCCCTTTGCTGGCAGCGACCTTCTTCGCAGCCTTCGGTGCCTTGCTCTTGGCGGGCGCGGAAGACGTTTTGCCTTTCGTAGCCTTGGCTTTCGCAGCCTTCGCCTTCTTGTCCTTGTCAGCCGCGGCCTTCGCCTTGGCTTTGGTCGCGGCGGTCTTGGCCTTCGCGGGTGACTTCACAGCCTTCTTGGTGGCAGCCTTGTTCGCGGCGCCCTTGGTCGCCGGCTTGCCCTTCTTCACGGTTGTCTTGCTGGCCTTGGCCACGGCAGATTCCTCTTTGACGCCGTCGGTGGACGGATTGATCCTGATGATCCCGGGATGATGGTCGGCGCGTTACCGCGTGGCTTCGGCGAGCATCCCGAACACCGAGAAAACCAGCGGTTTTCGCTCCAGATTATAGGATTCGGTGTCGCGCGCGGCGCGGACGATCTTTTCCCATACCTCCGCCAGCCGTGCAAGGCGCGGCAGTTCCGCGTTCGGATCTTGCGCCCGCAGCCGTTCCGCCACCCAGCGCTCGATGCTGTCGAGGAAGCTCGCCAGCGCGACGCGATCGCTGGTGCCGAGCGCGTCGCCCAGGGCATGCAGCTCGCCGGCGTCGATTCGCGGCAGGCCCGCGAGCAGCGCCGCGGTCCGGGTCTGCAACTGCAGCCCGTCGCCGCCCATCAGCATCACGGTCCTGGAGACGCTGCCCTCGGAGGCCTTGGCCGCCTCGCGCAGCGCCGGCTCGCCGCCGTCCATGCCGGTCGCCTCGGCGGCTGCGCTGATGACGTCCTCGGTCGACAGCGCCCGCAGCGCAAGCCGTCGGCAGCGCGACTTGATCGTAGCGAGCACCCGTGCGGGGGCGTGGCTGACCAGCAGGAACAGCGATTGCTGCGGCGGCTCCTCCAAAATCTTCAGCAGCGCATTCGCCGCGTTGGGATTGAGCTCGTCGACGGTGTCAACGATGCAGACGCGCCAACCTTCGACGGCCGCCGTCGAGCCGAAGAACGAGATCGTCTCGCGCGTCTCGTCCACGGTGATGACCGTCCGCAGCACGCCCTTGTCGTTGGCGGAGCGCTCCAAGGTCAGCAGGCCGCCATGGGCCTCCGAGGCGATCAGCCGGGCGACATGATCGTCCGCATCGACGTGGAGCGATTCGGCAGCGCGCACCTCCATGGCGGTGGGATCGCGATGCGCCAGCACGAACCGCGCCATGCGATAGGCCAAGGTCGCCTTGCCGATGCCCTGCGGCCCTCCGATCAGCCAGGCATGCGCCATGCGGCCGCTGCGATAGGCGGCAAGCAAAGCGGCCTCCGCCTCGCGGTGCCCGAACAGCGCCGTGGTCTCGCGCGGATGGCGGACCGCGATTTCCGGCTCGACCTTGCGCGCACTCATGACGCGGCTGCCACAGCCGTGAACAGGCGCTCGCGTACGGCATCCCAGACGATGTGCGACACGGCCTCGGCGCTCGCGGTCGCGTCGATCAGCACGCAGCGCCTGGGATCGTCGGCCGCGATCTTGTGAAAGGCGTCGCGCAAGCCTTTGTGGAACTTGATGTCCTCGCCCTCGAACCGGTCCGGCGTGCCGCTGCCGCGCCGCGCCGAGGCGCGCTGCAGGCCGACCTCGACGGGCACGTCGAGGATCAGGGTCAGGTCCGGCTTGAGATCGCCGATCGTCACCCGCTGCATCGCGTTGAGCACGTCGGGCGCGACCTTGCCCTGGCTGCCCTGATAGGCCCGCGTCGAATCGAAAAAGCGGTCGCACAGCACCCAGCTGCCCTGGTTGAGCGCCGGCAGAATCACGTTGCGCACATGGTCGTCGCGGGCGGCGGCGAACAGCAGCGTCTCGGCCTCGGCGCCGAGCAGCTTGCCCATCCCGGAGAGCACGAGGTGACGCATGATCTCGGCGCCGGGCGAGCCGCCGGGCTCGCGCGTCAAGACCACGCGCACACCCTCTTTCTCCAGACGGTCCGCCAACATCTTGATCTGCGTGGATTTTCCGGCGCCCTCGCCGCCTTCGAAGGTGACGAATCGGCCGCGGCCCGGACCACGTTTCAAAGCTGCATCCGCCATGTCTCTAGAGCTTCTCGGCCCCGGCGCGGAACATTCCGATCACGAGCTCGCTCGCTCCGTCGATCGCGCGCCGCATCGTGGACCCCCTGGCCACCGCCTCCGCAGCATAGACGGGGGCCTCCATGGCGATATTGGGGCCGCGCCAGACCCTGACAACCCCGACCTTCTGCCCCGGCTCGACCGGCGCTTTGACCGGCCCGCTGTAGATGATCCGCGCGAGCAGCTTCTCGCCGCCGTTCTTCTGCACCATCACCTTGACCGGCACCGGGCTCGACAGCTTGACCGAGCGGCTCTCGCCGCCGAACACTTTTGCGTAGCCGAGCGTCTGGTCGGCGGTGAACAAGGTGCGGGTCTCGAAGTTGCGGAAACCCCATTCCAGCATCTTCTTGGCCTCGGTGGCGCGATCCTCGGGATCCTCGAGGCCGTTGACCACGACGATCAGCCTCGTGCCGTTCTGCACGGCGGAACCGACCATGCCGTAGCCGCCCTCCTTCGTGAAGCCGGTCTTCAGGCCATCAGCGCCTTCCATCGCATTCAGCAGCGGATTGCGGTTCTGCTGGCGGATCTTGTTCCAGGTGAATTCCTTCTCGCCGAAGATCTTATAGAATTCCGGGAAATCCAGGATGATGTGCCGCGCGAGCATCGACAGCTCGCGCACCGTCATCTTGTTGCCGGGGTCCGGCAGGCCATTGGAATTGGCGAAGGTCGATTTCGTCAGGCCGAGCTCGCGGGCACGCTTGGTCATGTAGTCCGCGGCAAAGATCTTCTCGTTGCCGGCCATGCCCTCGGCGAGCGCGATGCAGGCATCGTTGCCGCTCTGGATGATCGCGCCATGCAGGAGATCGCTGACGGACACTTTGCTGTTGAGCGCTGCGAACATCGTCGAGGTGCCCGACGGCGCGCCGCCGCGGCGCCAGGCATTCTCGCTGATGCGGTATTCGTCGTTGAGCTTGATGGTGCCTTCCTTGACGGCGTTGAAGACCACTTCGGCGGTCATCAGCTTCATCATGCTGGAGGGCGCGCGAAGCTCGTCGGCGTTCTTCTCGAACAGCACGCTGCCGCTGTTGGCCTCGACCAGGATCGCGGTCGGCGCGTCCCCGTCGAAGCCGCCGTCTTCCTTTTTCGCGCCCTGGACGCTCTGGTTGGCGGCATAGAGCATCCCGCTCCAGCCGACCGCCAGCGCGGCCGCCAGGGCGATGAGGGCACGCGTCGTCCGCCCGGACGTGGTGCCGGCGCGGCGGAACGGTAAAAGCATGAGATTCATCGGCTAAGCTCTGGAGCGCGCTTGGAATCTAGCATCTGGGCGGTGCGCAAACAACTCGGCAGTCCGCCGCCGCCGTGGCTGTCCCGCGATTTGCACCGTGCTGCGCGCGATGCGATACCGTAGGACCAAGAACAGAAAAACCACTGGGAGGACGCGGTGTCACAGGCGCGGATCGTCGAGGCCAACGGAATTGAGCTGTTCGTGCGCGAACAGGGCGAAGGTCCGCTCGTTCTGCTCTGCCATGGCTGGCCCGAGCTGTCCTATTCGTGGCGGCATCAGATCCCGGCGCTCGCCGAGGCTGGTTATCGGGTCGTGGCGCCCGACATGCGCGGCTTCGGCCGCTCGCAGGCGCCTGCTGATATTGCCGCCTACTCCATCTTCGACACTGTGGGCGACATGGTGGCGCTCGTCGGAGCGCTCGGAGAACGCCAGGCCGTGATCATCGGCCATGATTGGGGGGCGCCGGTGGCGTGGCACGCCGCGATGTTTCGCCCGGACATGTTCACCGCCGTGGCCGGCCTGAGCGTGCCGCCGCCGTTTCGCGGACGCGGCCGGCCGCTCGAGACGCTCAAGGCCGGCGGTATCGCGAATTTCTACTGGCAGTATTTTCAGACGCCGGTGTCGCCGAGGCCGAGCTCGAGCGAGACGTGGCCCTGACGATGCGCACTATGCTCGCACGAGGCTTCTCCGACCCGCAGTCGCTGTTCGTGGCGCCCGGCAAGGGCTTTCCTTGGCGAGACGAATCCCAACCTGCCTCTGCCGGCTTGGCTCAGTGAAGCCGACCTCGCCGAGTTCATCGCGGCCTACCGTACCTCCGGCTTTCGCGGCGGCCTCAACTGGTATCGCAACATCGACCGCAACTGGGAGCTGACCGCGCCGTGGCAGGATGCGCCGATCCGCCAGCCATCATTGTTCATCGCCGGCAGCGACGATGCCGTGATCAAGGGAATCATCGGCGCCAAGCGCGTGCAGGACATGGAGCGCGTGCTGCCCGACCTCCGGCGCAAGCTGATCATCGAGGGCGCCGGTCACTGGATCCAGCAGGAATGCGCCGCCGAGGTGAATGCAGCGCTGATCGCGTTCCTACACGAGGTCGCGGCGGCAGGTTAGCTTGCGAGCACAAGCTCCATCCGGCGATGCGAGGCCGTGGCCGCATCCGCGATATCGCAGAAACCCAGCCGCGCATAGAACCGCATCGCGTCCTCATTGCTGGTCGCGACCGCGAGCGAGAGGACGCCGGCGCCCTGCTCCCGTGCCGCGGCGGCGACCGCTTCCATGATCTCGCGCCCGACCCCGGCGTTGCGGGCGCCCGGCAGCAACGCGAGATCGACGACGTGCCACCGCGTGACAGTGCGATCGAGCAGCAGCCGCCCGACCGGCGAACCATCGCGGAGGATGATCAGAGACTGCGCCGCCGGACACTGCGCCGCATAGCCCGCCACCTGCGCACGATACTGCTGCGCCACCACGATATCGAGCATTGCAGAAGGCAGGCCGGCGGTCGCGAGTTGCGCCGCTTTCACGGACTTGAACAGGTCGCGCAGGAACGGCTCGTCGGCGATATCGCCGAGCCGCAGCCGCAAGCGCGCATCCTGCGAGACGATCTCGCTGGCGATCGTCGTTGCCACGGACATGCGAGGTCAGGAGTTGTTGAACGACGGGAAGATGCCCGCATAGCAAATGCACCAGATCAGCGCCTGGGTCGGCTGCATGTTGTCGTGCGGGATGTTCTGCCCGGTCGACGTGACCGCATTCGGCGCAAAGTTGACATTCGCCGGCGGGGCCACGAAGCCGTTGAAGCCGGGATCGATGGCCACCATGGTGCCGGCCGTCCCCGGTCCGGGCGCAGCGTTCTCAGCACTCTTGCTCCCGAGCTGCAGATTATGCGTGTGGGACGGCAACTCGGCGGACACCAGGGATACGGTGCTGCTGCCAAGCGTCTCGCCGATCACGCGCGGCTGCAGGCCGGGGCCGTCGCCCTGGCCGTTGGTGATGCTGCCGCTCAGATTGGGGAGCTGGAAGTTGGTGGTGCCGTTGCCGCCATAATAGGTGCCGATCAGCGCGAACAACGGCGTATATCGCTGGATCGGCAGCACCTGCCCGAAGCACGGCAGCCAGGCACTGTTGAACCCGCCGGTGGCGAAGGTGAACGGAAAAGCCTGGATTTCGCCGATGAAGGGATCTGACACGTGGACTCTCCTCGAGAATGCGCCATTCGAGACTACGCGATGAGTTGCGATCGTGCCGCGACGCCTCAGCCTGGCGAGGGGAAGATGCCGGCGATGCAGATGCAGTAGTTGCCGACAACCGTCGGCATGATGTTGTTGTGCGGAACGCTCTGTCCCGTAGCGACCAGGCAGGGAGCCATGACCGAGTAGGTTCCTGCATCGGCGATGGGCGCGTCGAGATTGCCAGTCGACGCAGTCGCTAGATGGACGGTCGGGCCAGGCGTCGCCGTATCGGCGGGAACGGTGCACGACAGCAGAGCGTGACTGTGGGCAGGAATCTCGTTCGAGATCAAAGTATGATCGTCCTCGCCCGCGATCTGGCCGATGATATACGGCGTGCCATCCTGCGTCGTGCCCTGCCCGAGCGGGACGCGCCCGCGCAGATCGGGAAGGTTGAAGGTCTGGATGCCATCGCCGCCGAAGGTCGTTCCGATGACGGCGTAAAGCGCATCATTGGCAGCGATGGATTGCGAGCTTCCGTCGCAGGCCAGCCAGCCATTCCGGCACGCGTGGAAAGGCGAACAGCCTGATCTCGCCGAGAAACGGGTCTGACATCCCGACATCCTTTCATTGAGCCGTATCATTGAGCCGTATCATTGAGCCGTATCATTGAGCCATGTCATTGAGCGATGCCATTGAGCGATCGACGCCGTCTTGCCGACGGCGCGACATTGCGTCTCGATCGAGAAGGTCGAACACGGCCGGCGTGAGCTGCGCCGACCCGCCTCAGTCGCGTGAGGGATAGACCCCCTGCATCGCGATCAGATAGTTGATGACGAGATAGGGCTGCATGTTGTTGTGCGCCTGCCCGCCGCCGGTGTTGGTGATGTTGGTGCCCGTTGCCAGCGGCACTTCGCCGACCCCTGCGGTGGCGAAGATCAACTTGGTGTCGGTCGGCGGAAACGTATTGGTTCCGAACAGCTTGTCCGTCGGCGCGGCGACGCGCCCTGCGCCGTTGGTCGTCGACGCCTGCATCAAATGATTATGTGACGGAAGCTGCGGGACGGTCAGCGTCACTGACGTTTCACCGCTGACCATGCCAGCCGGATATTGGCCGCCGTTTCCGGTCGAGCCGAGGATGGCGCGGCCACGCAGGTCCGGCAGCGCGAAGGTCGTGACGCCATTGCCGCCGTAATAAGTACCGAGCAGCGAGAACAGCGCCTGATTGGGCTGGATCGCGAGCAGCGCGCCGTTGCAGAACGCCCATCCACGCGGGGCCTGGTTTCCGGCAAAGGGCATGATCTGCCCGAGCACAGGCGTCAACGGCATGCAGTGTCTCCCCCGAATATGTTCTTCGACAATCAGTTCGCAGGTGAAAGCAAAGGTTCAATAAGATCGAGCGATGGACACGCGTCCGATAGGCGAGAGAAAATAACTCTCGCGCTTTGATTGTTAGAGAGCGCATGTTCGCGCGTCAAGCCCGGTCCACAAGGCAGCAACCTGAGGTCGTGAGTGAGCTTGTGGCCTTCGCGAGATTCGGATGTTGCCATGTGTTGATCGGCGTGCATTGCGTGATCATCATCATATTACCGCGGAACACACTCGTCCTGATTCCAACGGTTCCATGATGTTGCGCGTCGGCAACGTCACCTTCCAAATCCGCTCTGCATGCCTCCTTGATGTCCCTCATGGGCCGGCGGCGGCTTGCCTAACCTTGGGTAGTAGCGACAAGATCGCGGCATTGAGTACCAGCGATCTGATTTCAACGAGGCGCGCACGCTCCAGACATAGGATCGGCGCGAGGGGGCATTGTGCTTTTTCTGTTACTGATCCACCTGCTTCGAAGCGGATGTGCGCGTCTCGCCACGTCGTTCGATCGTGCGACGTCGGGCCGCAGGCTTTCGCGACCTCTTTCTAAGCGAGCCGTGAACGCTGCCAGCGTCGCCGCGGCGGTGAGCCTCACCTTGCTCGGCCTCTCGTCGGGCGCCCAGGCTCAATCGGCCGGCTCGACCTTTTGCGGCTCTGCGCTCACGGCGGCCTATTCGGGCTATAGCGGCTCGGGCACCGGCAGCGCGACCACCACGCAGACGCAGGGGTCGAATGTCTGCAGCAATGCCTTCAACACCGTCGGCACACAGGATGCTGACATCTCTCTCGGCCTGTATCCGTCCGCAAGCTTCAACGTCTCGTCCTTTGCGAACGCGGGCACCGTGCTGACACCGACCTACAGCAATCAGACGGTGACATCCGCCAACGGCGTGCAGTTCAAGGTGTCGGCGAATTCGGTGGACGGTGGACAAACGAGCTCCTACTCGTTCGCACTGCTCGGCCTCAATACCAGCGGCCAATCGACCGACTACATCACGATGTATGCGATCGATTCCAACAACTGTCCGACGGCGAGCTGTCCCTCGACCCCGACGTCGCCGTTCAATCCCATCTTCGTCAAGATCACTGGCTTGCCGGCGGGACCGATCGCGACCCAGGCCATTGCGTCGAAGGGTTTGACTGTCAACACGGCGACCACGTCCTTCACGCCGGTCACCGGTAGCGGCGGCACCGGATCGCTCACCTACGGCATTTCGCCGACATTGCCGTCCGGCCTCAGCTTCAACACGACGAATGGTGCGATCAGCGGCACGCCCACGGTCACCAGCAGCGCCACGACCTATACGGTCACGGTCACCGATACCAACAGCCTGTCGGACAGCAAGACCTTCCAGTTGACGGTCAACGGCGCGGTCACGGCGACGCAGTCGGTGGCGTCCAAGACGCTCACCCAGAACCAGCCCTCGACCAACTTCACGCCGGTCACGGGCGGCGGCGGCACGCCGAACTATACCTACAGCATCTCGCCGTCGCTGCCCTCGGGCCTGACGCTCAGTCCCTCGAGCGGTGCGATCACGGGAACGCCGACCGCCACGAGCGGGTCGCAGACCTATACGATCACCGTGACCGACGCCAACTCGGCGACCGCCTCGAATACGTTCACGCTCGCCGTCAACGCCGCGGTGACTGCCACACAGTCGGTCGCCTCGAAGACGCTGACCCGGAACCAGCCGTCGACCAACTTCACCCCGGTCACCGGCGGCGGCGGCACGCCCTCGCTGACCTACACCATCTCGCCATCACTGCCTGCGGGCCTCTCGCTCGGCAGCAGCACGGGTGCGATCACAGGCACGCCGACCGCGACCAGCGGTGCGACCACCTATACGATCACCGTCACCGACGCCAATAGTGCCACCGCGAGCAACACGTTCAGCCTGACGGTCAACAGCGCGGTCACGGCGACGCCATCGGTGACCTCGGCCACCGTCACCGTGAACACGGCGATCACGTCGTTCACCCCGATCAACGGCGGCGGCGGCACGTCACCACTGTCTTACGGAATCTCGCCGACACTGCCGGCCGGCCTCAGCTTCAACACGGCGACCGGCCAGGTCAGCGGCACGCCGACCGTCGTCAGCAGCACCACCACCTACACGGTAACGGTGACGGACGCCAACAACGGCACGGCCAGCGGCACCTTCCAGGTGACGGTCAACGGCCCGTTGAGCGCGACCCAGGCGATCGCCTCCAAGGCGCTGACACAGAATACGGCGGCAACCTCGTTCACGCCGGTCACCGCAGCAGGCGGCACGCCGTCCTACACCTACGGCATCTCACCGTCCCTGCCCACGGGCCTCACGTTCAGCACCAGCACCGGCGCGATCACCGGCACGCCGACGGTGATCAGCGGCACTACCAACTACACGGTCACGATCAACGATGCCAACAGCGCCACCGCCTCCAACACGTTCAGCCTGACGGTGAACGGCCCGGTGACCGCGACGCAGGCGATCGCGTCGAAGGTCGTGACCGCAAACCAGGCGGTCACCGCCTTCACGCCGGTGACCGGCGGCGGCGGCACCACGCCATACACCTACAGCGTATCGCCTTCGCTACCCGCAGGTCTCACGATCAACAGCTCGACCGGCAGCATCAGCGGCACGCCGACGACCGCGAGCGGCGCCGCCACCTACACGGTCACCGTGACCGATGCGGCCAGCGCGACCGCGACCAACACATTCAGCCTGACGGTGAGCGGCGCGGTCTCCGCTACGACGGCCGTGCCGTCCACCACGCTGCCGTACAATCAGCCGGTCACGCCGTTCACGCCGGTGACCGGATCGGGTGGCACGGGGACGCTGACCTATGCGGTGTCTCCCACTTTGCCGGCCGGCCTCAGCTTCAATACATCGAACGGCCAGGTCACCGGCACGCCGACCGTGCCGACAGCGGCGACGACGTTCACGGTCACCGTCACCGACATCAACAGCGCGACCGCGAGCGCGACCTTCAGCCTGACCGTCAACGGTCCGGTCGCCGCGACGACGGCCGTGCCATCCACCACGCTGCCGATCAACCAGGCAGTGACGCCGTTCACGCCGGTGACGGGCTCCGGCGGCACCGGCACACTGACCTATGCGGTGTCTCCAGCCCTGCCGGCCGGTCTTAGCTTCAATGCGTCGAACGGCCAGATCAGCGGCACGCCGACCACTACGACGCCGGCGGCGACCTATACGGTGACAGTGACCGACACCGTCAGCGCGACCGCCAGCGCCACGTTCAGCCTCTCGGTCGGGCGGCTCAGCACGACGGTGGCGCTGACATCGTCCCAGAACCCGAGCCAGTTCGGCCAGCCGGTGACCTTCACCGCGACCGTGACGCCGCAAGTCGGCGGCGGCGGGACGCCGACCGGCACGGTGACGTTCAACGACAATGGCTCGCCGATCGGCACGGGAGCTCTGACGGGCGGCGTCGCCACGCTCGCGATTTCGACGCTTGCGGTCGGCAGCCATACCATCACGGCGAGCTATGGCGGTAGCGCACTGTTCACGGCGAGCACGTCGCCTGGGCTCGCTCAGACCGTCAACGTGCCGGTCGACAGCGTGCGGCTGCGCTCGCTGCAGCAGACCGTCTCGAAGATGGTGGCGCAGAACTCCGGGCAGGCAATCTCGGGCGCGATCGATGATGCGATTGCCGATGGCTTCAGCGACGGCGGTGGGGCGTTCCTGACGCCGGGCGGCACGCGCATGCGCTTCAACTTCTCGGCCGATCCGCGTGATCAGGACGAGCGGCCTGTGGCCGCGGACGGCGCCGCCGGCACCAATGCCGCGTCCTCGCTGCTGCCGGGCGCGCCGCAGCGCGGACGCGCCGTCAATCGCAACCGGGTCGACGATGCCTTTGCCGCGATCGACCGCGGCGACAAGAAGCAGGCGGCGCCGAAATGGCACGAGCAGAAGGAGTGGCTGCTATGGGCCGACGTGCGCGGCACCGGCGTCGACCGCTTCGGCACGACCAGCACGGCCGGCGTCACCCAGTCCAGCCAGGCCTCGCTCTACGGCCAGCAGCTCAACGCCATGATGGGGCTGACCTATCGCGCGTCGCCGAGCGTCCTGGTCGGCGTGCTCGGCGGCTACGAGACGTTCAGCTACACCCAGCAGGACATCAACGGAAAGCTGAAGGGCGACGGCTGGACCACCGGCGCCTATCTCGGCTGGAAGATCGTGCCGACCTTGCGCTTCGACGCCGCCGTCGCTTATTCCGGCATCGGTTATGATGGCAGCGCAGGAACCGCGCAGGGCAGCTTCACCGGCCAGCGATGGATGCTCTCCTCCGGCCTGACCGGCACCTACAAATGGGCGGGCGTGGTGCTGGAGCCGTCGACCAAGGTCTACGCGCTGTGGGAGCACCAGAACGCCTATACCGACTCGCTGGGCACGCGGCAGGGCTCCTACGACTTCGCCAGCGGCCGCGCCTCCAGCGGTCTGCGCGCCGCCTACCCCGTTGCCTGGCTCGATAGCGGCCTGCTGCTGACGCCGTTCGTCGGCATGTATGGCGACTATTATTTCAACAAGGAGGACGCCAACGCCCTCGTCGCCGGCGCCTTGGCGTCGACGCCGCTGCTGCAGGGCTGGTCGGCCCGCTTCACCGGCGGCCTCGGCATCGAGACGGCGGGTGGCGCCGGCGTCGGTCTCGGCGCCGAATATGGCGGCATCGGCGGCAACACCCGCGTGTGGACCTTCTCGGCCAAGGCGCGGGTGCCGTTCAGCGCCCGATGAGGGAGAAGCTGCCGCGCGAATCAAAACCGCCCCGGACGGGGCGGTTTTGGGCATCTGAAAGCGATCGACGGTGTGCTCAGTAAAGGCCGCGGCCGCTCATGATGTCGCGCGCCTCGTCGGCGCCGTCATTGGCGGTCGTCTCTCCCTGCGAGACGTAGCGGCCGCTCTGGTCGTAGGAGACGGCGCGGGGATTATCGAGGGTGCGTCCCCTGGAGCGGCTGGAGGCCGACAGCTCGGAGGTCGCGCCGATCGAGGCCATGTCGGCTGACGTGTTGCCGAGCGTATAGGGCCGGCCCTCCGGCATCGGGATCTCGCCGCGAATCGGACGGCTCGCGCCCATCTCCGGCACGAACGGCTTGGCCGAGGCAACGCGGACCAGCGACGGCGCGGGCGCCGGGATGCCGGTGCGCAGGGTCGCCATCAGCTGGGTATCGTCGGAGCCTTCGAGCGGCGCCCGGCCGACATATTCGACGCGCACCTTGGCGATGCCGTTGCCCTTGAACTCGAGCAGGTCGGCCGCCTTGTTGGAGACGTCGATCAACCGGTTGCCGTGGTACGGGCCGCGATCATTGATCCGGACGATCAGCGATTTGCCGTTGGCGAGATTGGTGACCCGCGCATAGCTCGGCAGCGGCAGGGTCGGATGCGCCGCCGTCAGCGAGGCCATGTCGAACACCTCGCCATTGGCGGTCAGGCGCCCGTGGAAGTCGTCGCCATACCAGGACGCCATGCCCTCGGCGCGATAATTGGTGTCCTCTTCCGGCACGTAGGTCTTGCCGGCGACCGTATAGGGCTTGCCGACGCGGTAGACGCCGCCGCCCTTCGGCACCGGCTCGCCGAAGCCGACGACACGCGGGCTCGACGACACGCCGTATTTCGGATCGACCTTGCTGGCGAACTTGTTGGAGGAGGCGCAATTCGCGACCATCAGGCAGGCGAGAATCGCGACAGCGCCGCGCACCGCTCTCCCGGCCGGATCTGTTTGATCAATCCCCATCGACCCCAAATACCACTTCGCCGGTGGTCGCTCGAGCCGCGCCCCGCAGCCCCCACGTACCGGCTTCTCCCCGAGTCGCATCCCCGCAACTCACTGCATAAGGATAACGCAACCCGAACACGGCGGAAATGGGGTGGCCCCCGCCTTGGTTAACCGGAGCTTTCCGGGGCGTCGCGCGCCTATCACAGCGGTTGTCCGTCCTGTGCGATAGGTGCCCTCGCGTGCACGGATCCGCCGCGCATTGTTGCGAGTGCACCTTTTTAGACACATATGTTGCGTGAAAACATCACTTAGGGGCGTTCTCATTTACCTCCCCTGAATCATTTTGACTGTGCAGGCCTGCACGTCGTTTCCTTCACACGGGGCGCAACAAGGGTGTGTTCACGATGATCGAAGCAATGACAGCGGTGATGGGCTTGGTTGGCGCCGGCATCTTCCTCGCTCACGCGTTTGAAGGGGTCCGTTCGCGGGCCTGATGCTGCAAAGGTCGGACAGCCGACGACACGGTCGGCTTTCGTCCGCTGATATCTTATCCCTACGACAGCGACCCTTCAGGATTGGCCTGAAGCTGCATGATCTCCGAGCCGGGCCTTCGATCGAACGAGCCCGCGAGTTCGGACCGCGAATCCGGCCGCAGCAGGTGGCCCATGCGACACCAAGATCTGTTTTCGGGCGGCTTTCTCGCCCTGGCGGCCGTGAGCACCGCCGTGTTGTGCTCGAGCCTCATGGTTTTTGCGTTCATGTAAACGAGGCCGGGCGCTCCGAGCGCCGGCACGATCGACCGTTGCCCTGGGCGACGGAAATTCCGCGCGAGCGCGCCCCGACCGACGATTCGAACGACCGAGATTCGCCGAGGAGCGAAACCGCCGTTGACGAGCCGCAAGCCAGCACCCTAAACAGGGCTCGCGAGGACGCTGCTCATCATGCCGACTCGCTCGCGAGCATTCCGGAATCACGCCGGATTGGAAGGGTGGCCGAGTGGTTTAAGGCACCGGTCTTGAAAACCGGCGTGCCCGCAAGGGTACCGTGGGTTCGAATCCCACCCCTTCCGCCAGAATCCTGTTTTCCGTCGTTCGCAATCGTTCGGGATTGACAGTGCTCAACGGCTTGCCTGTTAGCGCTGCACTTCAGCGCAACTTATCGCTCCCCGACTCGTGGGAACGATGCGGCAGTAATATCTCCTGGCGACTCTTTCAGGCGCGTCGCTTCCGGGAAGCACACCGGCGTCTCCTCCGGCATTGTGGCGTGCAGAACGGAGCGGTGTGCACCGTCTCTGTCAGACCGCCGAGAAACGTTCCCACGCTGCACGCGCGGCCTGTTCAACACGCGCCCGCTTCTCCGCCTGATCGGCCGGGCCGCTCTCGTCTGTGATGAGGATCGGATAGAGCGCCTCGGCGATCTGCGCCACGAAGAGCGCTTCCATCGCTTCGCGCTTGATGGACTTCGCCTCGATCGCCTGGGCGTCTGCAAACTGACGTTCTGTCGCGTGTAACATGGCTGACCTCGCTTCTGCGGATCTGACGATGACCGAGGCGGGTTGAGGTCGCGTTACGAACCCGAAGCAATTGCGCTGGTCGGCGATTTCAATCGTTAACCAATCTTTAGGTGGCTGCTACCTTGCTACCGCGGCGAGAACTCGATTGGCGCACATCAGCTAACGACCGGCGACGCAAGAACGTGCAGCTCGACCCACGACTGCGGCTGATCCAGGATCGTTTTCTGATAGTTGATTGTGCCCTGATGGAGGTGCTGCAGCCTCAGAGAGTAGGACGCGAGGAGCTGCTGTAGCGCCTGCTCGAACTCATGATCAACGATGGAGGCTCCTCGCTCGTTCTGCAAAACCATTGACCTCGTCCGCACTAAGCTGGGATCTCTATCGATAGCGCTCGCTTCGTTGCTGTGTGCATGAATTTGTAACGACAATTCTCCGGAGCCACATTTGGACCGGATGTTGGGGGGACTCGAGTATCAAGGTCGGCGCGTCGATGCCGCCTTCGTAGCCTTTGTGAGCCAAGGCTATTTCACGATGGGAATGCTCGAGATTCGCAACAAGGCGTCCGTGTCGGCCGGTGCCATGGCCCATCATTTCCCGCTCAAGCATGACCTGAACCTTGCCGTGATCCAGGATCGCGTCGCGAGGGCGGTCACCGAGGCATGGATCGCGCCGTTCGCGAGTTAGTCGAGCCCCCTCTCCCTGCTCAGCCTCACCATCTCGTCGATAAAAATCTGCTTCTGCTTGTCGTCGAGGCTGGTGAACAGCGGCTCGGAGGCGTCGGCGACGGCGCGCTGGTCGGCGGCGCGGTCGACCAGGAACTGGGCCTCGTTGCGCATCTGCTCGACGATGTCGTCGGGCGGATCGCGCTTCGCCCTGGCGATGCGCAAATTGAGGCGATCGGCGCCGTTGCGGCCGAGGGCGTGCATCGCGTTGGCGAATGGGCCCCACTTCTTGGCCTGCTCCTCGGTCAGGTTCAGTCCGGTCTTCAGACGCTCGACATTGGCGTCGCTGTTGGCGACGATCTGCTCGGCAGTGAGCTCAGGGACGCCCGGCTGCGTCAGCATCGGCGCGGCCTTCGCGACCTTGCTGGCTTTCGGCGTCTTGGCTGACTTCGCCTTCTTGCCCTCCGGAGCAGGCGCCGCCGGCGCGGGCTGGGCGCTCGGCTGCCCGTCGGTTCCCGTCAGCACGCCGGTGACGCCCGTGACCACGCCGACGACGCCGCCGATCGCGCCACCCAGCACGCCGCCGACCGGCCCTGCCGCCTTGTTGCCTTCGCGGGCGCCCTGCTCGACGCCTTTGAACAGGCCCTGCGCGGCAACCTGACGCGGCAGCGCCGCGGCGGCGCCCAGCATCAGCAGCACGGCTGCTGCGCTGCAGAGACGACGGCGCATCCGCCTCCCCCATTGGCCGATCGTCATCAGCTCGAACTCCCTCTCCAAGACAGCAAAGACCGCAGCAGCGATGCCGGCGATCCCCCGTGAGTCGGCAGAAATTCTAGCGTTGCCGCAACGCGTAAGTCCATCCGCCGCACGGCGTGGCGCATCGCACTCAGGCTATCTCGCGCGAGCGCAGTTCGGCACGCTGTGCGTTGCAGCGCTCATCATTGCGTTGCAATCACCTGCGCACCTGCGTCGAATTGTGCACGTCATGAGTTCTAAGTTTCGCCGCACCTGCTTTCTCGACAGCCGCGCGCAATTCTGATCTGATTGCATTCAAGCGAAATCCACGCGCGCGCGTGACGCGACGCAATAACTAACAAACAGGATTCGCTGCAAACCGAATGCTTGGCTCACCAGGGAGGGAACGCCATGTCACGGAGGAATCTGAACCGCCGACAATTCGTTGCTGCGACCGCTGCCACCTCGGCGGTCATGATCGCCGCGCCCTATGTGCGCGGCGCGTACGCCGCCGGAAAGCTGTCGATCGGGTTCTGGGACCATTGGGTACCAGATGCCAACAACGCCTCCATGGAGCTCTGCAAGGAATGGGCGGCCAAGGAGAAGGTCGACCTCCAGGTCGACTACATCACCAGCCAGGGCAACAAGAACCTCGTCACCATCGCCGCGGAGGCGCAGGCCAAATCGGGCCATGACATCTTCCAGATGCCGACCTGGTGGTGTCACTCGAACTCCGATCTGCTCGAGCCCGTGAACGACATCATGGAGCCGATCATCCAGGAGAACGGCGCGGTCAACGACACCGTCAAGTATCTCGGCGTTCTCGACGGCAAATGGATGGGCGTGCCGGCCTGTGTCGGCAGCCAGATCAAGGGCCCCTGCTCGCGCATCGACCTGATGAAGAAGCATGCCGGCATCGATGTCCAGGAGCTGTACCCGGCCGGCGGACCGCCGAAGGCCGAGAGCTGGACCACCGACACCTTCCTCAAGGCCGCCGAGGCCTGCCACAAGGCCGGCGTTCCCTTCGGCATCGGGCTGGGCGAAACCTCGGACAGCGTCGACACCGCCGGCGCGTTCTTCAAGGCGTTCGGCGCTGAGCTCGTCGATGCCAAGGGCAACCTCACCGTCAAGACCGATGCGGTGCGCCAGGTGCTCGAGTTCTACAAGAAGCTGATCGCCTTCCTGCCGCCGGATGTCGGCGCCTGGGACGATGCCTCGAACAATAAATGGCTGATCGCGGGCAAGGGCGCGCTAATCATGAACCCGCCGAGCGCCTGGGCGGTGGCCAAGCGCGATGCCCCGCAGGTGGCCGAGCAGTGCTGGACGCACGGCTTCCCGGCCGGGCCGAAGGGCCGCTTCGCACCGTTCCTCCCCTATTTCTGGTCGATCTGGACCTTCTCCAAGAACAAGCCGGCCGCCAAGAGCCTGCTCGTGCATCTCTCCAAGCCGTCGTCGATCGAGAAGATGGTCGATGCCAGCGGCGGCTACGATCTGCCGGCCTTCGACAAGCTCACCAAGTTGAAGGTCTGGGCCGAGCAGGGACCGCCGAAGGGGACGATCTTCCACTATCCCGATCCGTATCAGCAACAGGTGCTGTCGATCGCGGCCTCGCCCGCGCCGCCCAAGGTCGCGCAGCAGATCTATTTCCAGGCCACGCAGACCAAGATGGCCCTGCGCTATGCCCAGGGCGAGAGCATGGAGAAGACGCTCTCCTGGGCCGAGGGCGAGTGCGAGGGCTTCCTGCGCAGCTGAGCCGACCGCCGGTCCCGCGATGGCGGCTCGTCCAGCCGCCATCGTGAGCCGCCGCCCGCGTCCCCTGCCTCGTGAACGCCGGCGTCCGCCGGCCAAGCCAAGGAGCTTGTCGTCATGGTCGATGCTGCATTCGGCGAAAACGCGGTGGCGCGTCCCCGCCCCGCGGTCGGCCGCAGCGGTCTGCGCAAGGCCCTGAAGCGGAAATCAACCGTCGCCTTCCTGATGACGCTGCCACTGATCCTGCTGATCGTCCTGCTCGTCGTCTATCCCGCGTTCTATTCGGTGCATCTGGCAACGCTGAACAAGTCGATGCAGCGCTTCGTCGGCTTCGGCAATTTCGAGTTCCTGTTCAAGCGCGACACGTTCTGGCTGGTCGTCAAGCAGTCCTGCATCTTCGCGATCTCCGCCGTGCTGTTCAAGGCGCTGATCGGCTTCATCGTCGCGCATTTCGTCCACAACATCCCGGCCAAGGGCCAGCGCAAATGGCGCGGCATGCTGCTCGTGCCCTGGGTGATCCCGCCGGCGATGAGCACGCTGGCCTGGCTGTGGCTGTTCGACCCGTCCTACAGCGCCTTCAACTACACGCTGTCGTTCTTCGGCATCGGTCCGATCCCGTGGACGGGCGATGCCGCCTGGGCGCGGTTCTCCGTGATCCTGGTCAATGTCTGGTACGGCGCGCCGTTCTTCATGATCATGTATCTGGCGGCGCTGAAATCGGTGCCGGACCAGCTCTACGAGGCCGCGGCGATCGACGGCGCCAATTGGTGGCAGCGGATCTGGTACGTGACCCTGCCGATGATGCGCAACATCATCGCCATCACCACGCTGTTCTCGCTGATCGTCACCTTCGCGAATTTCGACATCGTCCGCATCCTCACCGCCGGCGGCCCGCTCGACAAGACCCACATCTTCGCGACCTGGGCGTTCCGCGTCGGCATCGAGGGCAGCGACATCCCGCTCGGCGCCAGCGTCTCGCTGTTCATGGTGCCGATCCTGGCGGTCGCCGCCATCTTCATCCTGCGCGACGTCAACAAGCGGGGGAACGAATCCTGATGAGCACGATGACCGTCGACAAGGCCGGCCCGACCCGCACCGTGAAATACGGCTCCATGAGCCGCGACCGCGCCTGGGCGCTGCGCTGGTCCTATTTCTTCCTCGTGCTGTTCGCGATCTTCTCGCTGGTGCCGCCGTTCTACATGCTGATCACGTCGTTGAAGGGCAGCGCCGAGATTTCCGCCGCGACCAATCCGTGGTGGGTGTTCAACCCCACCCTCGAGAACTACGCCGCGCTGCTGAGCTCGAACCAGTTCCTGCGCTTCTTCTTCAACTCCGCCATGGTCTCGATCGTCGTCGTGATCATCACCATGCTGATCAGCATTCCCGCGGCATTCGCGCTGTCGCGGATGAAGTTCTGGGGCTCGGCGACGCTCGCCACCGGCGTGTTCCTGACCTACCTGATCCCCGACAGTCTGCTGTTCATTCCGCTGTTCAAGATGTTCGCGCTGATCGGCGACGTCACCGGCATCCAGCTCATCAACCGCTGGTACGTGCTGCTGTTCATCTATCCGACCTTGACGGTGCCGTTCTGCACCTGGATCATGATTGGCTACTTCGCCTCGATCCCGAAGGAGCTGGACGAGGCCGCGATCATCGATGGCGCCTCCTGGCTGCAGACCTTGACGCGAATCTTCATTCCCGTCGCCCTGCCCGGCCTGATCGCGGCGACGATCTTCGCCTTCACCGTGTCCTGGGCGCAGTTCCTGTATCCGCTGGTGTTCACCACCTCGGCCGACCAGCTGGTGCTGCCGGTTGGCATCGTCACCACCCTGATCAAGGGCGACGTCTTCAACTGGGGACAGATCATGACCGGCGCGCTGCTGGGCGCTGCGCCGCCGCTGATCATCTACGCATTCCTGATGGACTACTACATCGCCGGCCTCACCGCCGGCGCGACCAAAGGCTGATGAAGCAAGTTGATGACGGGGGTTGATCTGACATGGCTGAAGTGAGCTTGCGCAAGGTCGTGAAGCGTTACGACGACGTCGAGGCTGTCCGCGGCATCGATCTGGACATCGCCGATCACGAATTCGTCGTGCTGGTCGGCCCGTCCGGCTGCGGCAAGTCGACGACGTTGCGGATGATCGCGGGGCTCGAGGACATCTCCGACGGCGACATCGCGATCGGCGGCGACGTCGTCAACGACGTGCCGCCGAAGGATCGCGACATCGCGATGGTGTTCCAGAACTACGCGCTCTATCCGCACATGACGGTCGCCGAGAACATGTCGTTCGGGCTGCGCCTGAAGCACTATCCGAAGGCCGAGATCAAGAGCCGCGTGGCGGAGGCCGCGCGCATGCTGGATATCGCCGATCTCATCGACCGCAAGCCCAAGCAGCTCTCCGGCGGCCAGCGCCAGCGCGTCGCGATGGGCCGCGCCATCGTGCGCAATCCGAAGGTGTTCCTGTTCGACGAGCCGCTGTCCAATCTCGACGCCAAGCTCCGTGTGCAGATGCGCATCGAGATCAAGAAGGTGCACCAGAAGGTCCGTACCACCACCGTCTACGTCACCCACGACCAGGTCGAGGCCATGACGCTCGCCGATCGCGTCGTCGTCATGAACAAGGGCCGCATCGAGCAGATCGGCACGCCGACCGAGCTGTATCACAACCCCGCCACGCGCTTCGTCGCCGGCTTCATCGGCTCGCCCGCCATGAACTTCGTGCCGTGCCGGCTGGAAGACGCCAACGGCCGGCTGCACATCCGCCTGACCGATCGAATCAGCTTCCCGCTGCCGCCGGCGCGCACCGCGCGCTATCAATCCGTGTCGCGGAATGACCGGCTGCTGCTCGGCATCCGGCCGGAGCACATCATGGACAACAGGCCGCATGCGGAGCCCGGCATCGAGCCGTTCGAGGCGATGCTCGACGTCACCGAGCCGATGGGCATGGAGACCCTGGTCTACTTCAGCCTCGACGACACGCCGGTGTGCGGGCGCGTCAGCCCCAATGCCGGCGCGCGGGATGGCAGCCCCCTGCGCATGGCAATGGACCTCAACAACATGCACCTGTTAAATGAAGCGACCGGCCTCGTCATCTGACGAGCACAAGACGCTTCAAGGGCAGGACATGACCACCAGGACGGCAACCAACAAGAACAAGATCCTCGTCACCGAATCCTTCTCGGCCAAGGGACGCGCGCTGCTTGCGGCGCGCGACGATGTCGAGATGATCGAATTCCCCAACATGATCTCGGCCGCGGATTTCTCGGCGCTGCTGAAGTCTCACGCGCCGGTGCATGGCGTCGCGCTCGGCGCCACGCGCTTCGGCGAGCCGGAGCTCATCGCCGCCGGCGACATGAAGGTCGTGACGCGCATCGGCGTCGGCTTCGATGCGGTCGACGTGCCCGCACTTAGCAAGCACAAGGTGCCGCTGATGGTGGCGGGCACCGCGAACTCGCCCTCGGTTGCCGAGCAGGCGCTGTTCATGATGCTGACGCTCGCCAAGCGCGCCAACGAGATGCATGCGATGGTCCGGGACGGCACCTGGGCGACGCGGCTCGGCGTGCTGCCGTTCGATCTCTACGGTAAGACCGTGCTGATCATCGGCTTCGGCCGCATCGGCACCCGCACCGCCAAGCGCTGCCTGGCGATGGAGATGCAGGTCCTCGTCTACGATCCCTACAAGCCCGCCGCCGACATCACTGCCGCCGGTTGCGAAGCGGTCGCCGACCTCGACGCGGCGCTGCCGCGCGCCGATTTCGTCAGCATCCACTGCCCGAAGTCGCCGGAGACGATCGGGATGTTCAACGCCGTGCGTCTCAGGCTGATGAAGCCTGCGGCCTATCTGATCAACACCGCGCGCGGCGGGCTGATCGACGAGGCGGCGCTGTACGATGCGCTGTCGTCCGGACGGCTGGCGGGCGCAGGCCTCGACGTGTTCGAGCAGGAGCCGCCGCCGGTCGGCCACGCCCTGCATGCGCTGCCCAATGTGATCATGGCCCCGCACGTCGCCGGCGTCACCCGCGAGGCCGTCGACCGCATGAGCGAGCAGACCGCGCGCAACATTCTCAGCGTGCTGGATGGCGATCCGATTCGGCAGAACGTCATCAATCCCGACGTCTTGTAGTCGCGCCGCCGGTGCGATGGTCCTGTAGCCAAGGTCCTGTAGCCAAGGTCCCGTAGCCTAGGTCCTGCATCCAAGTCTCATCACGCGGATGTCAGGATCTTTCTCCACCGCTTTGTTGCCCGAATTTGACCGTATTATTGCAATTCGCCCAAATTTGGCTACAACTGTGACTATTGGCGCCGGCCTTTACGCGCGCCAGTAGGAACAGAGGCGGCGATGAGTGTTGCGACGGAGCATGCGCTCGCAACGATAGCGAGCATTTTGGATCAGCCTGAAGCTCTCAAGACGGAGACCGACAAGGTGACTCCGCCCCCGAAGAAGGCCGCTGCCACCGTCGTCTCGTTCGATCAGGCTGATGGCTACACCAAGGTGGGACCGGGTCCGATTTCCGCGATCCGCTTCCGCTGGACGGCGCGGCGCGGCGAGGACGGCTACTATGTCGACGAGACCGTCGGGCCGACCTCGATTGCCGTCAGCAGCGGACCGATGACCGCCGAGGCCGCGGTCAAGACCGTCGACGCCCGTGCGCGCGAGGCGATCGAGCGCTTCGAGGCGCTGAAGAAAGAGATGACCGGCAAGGGTCCGGTTGCGCCGAGCGAGCGGTAGCATACCGGCACCAGGACCCATGTCCCGGCGCACGCCCCACTGCAATGTGTCCCCTATGGCCAGGCTCCGTCATGGCCATTCGTATTTTGTGGACCTTCGCGGCCGTCCCGCGGAAGCGCCTATCTCCGCACGCCCAGATAATCCGGCTTCGCCAGCGGCACGCCGGCGTGACGCAGGATGTCGTAGGCGGTGGTGACGTGAAAGAAGAACTGCGGCAGGCTGAAAGTCAGCAGCATTGAGCGCCCGTCCTCGAAGCGCCGCGTCGCGCCGTTCCGGAAGGTGAAGACGGTCTCCCGCGCCGCGCCCTCTTCGATCGCCGCGCCGGGCACGCTGCTGATATACGCGATCGCGGTCGCGATCCGCTGCTTCAGCCCGGCCAGGTCGGCATCCCCCTCCGCAACGGTCGGCTGCGCACGGCCGGCGAGCAGCGCACACGCGATGGTGGCGTGGCGGTTGGCTTCGCAGACCTGCCGGACCAGATTGTACATGTCGGGCGCGAGCCGGGCCTGCAGCAGCTCCGCGGGATCGATGCCGCGCGCTTCAGCAAAGGCCGCGGCCTTGTCGAGCAGCCCAGAGAGGTTGTGAAGATAAGGCACGAACACCTCGACCGACGCCTGTCGTACCGAAATGCTCATCAACCACCTGTCCCGCTTGCCCCTCGTCGCGCGCGGCGACCTCCGCTATGACTAGCGCGGCCACATTATGCGAGGTAATTCAATATGGGACTTTTCAACCGGACCGTCGCCGCCTTGACTGCAGCCGTGCTGGCCTGCGGTCTCGCCACTGCCGCGCTCGCCGACCAGCCCTCGCGCCTCGACGAGATCGTGCAGCGCGGCAGCCTGCGGGTCGGCATGACCGGCGACTACAAGCCGTTCACCTCTCTCGACAAGGCGACCGGCAAGTTTTCCGGCTTCGATGTCGACATGGCCGAGGCGCTCGGCAAGGCGCTGGGCGTGAAGGTGGAGTACGTGCCGACCAGCTGGCCGCAGCTGATGAAGGATTTCGAGGCCGACAAGTTCGACGTCGCGATGGGCGGCGTCTCGATCACGCTCGACCGCCAGAAGAAGGGCTATTTCTCGACGCCGATCATGCGCGAGGGCAAGACCCCGATCGCGCGTTGCAGCGACACCTCGAAGTACCAGACGCTCGCCGACATCGACAAGCCGGGCACCCGCGTCGTGGTCAATCCCGGCGGCACCAACGAGCGCTTCGCCCGCGCCAACATCAAGGCCGCCGACATCCGCGTCCACCCCGACAACATCACCATCTTCGAGGAGATCGCGCAAGGCGCGGCCGACCTGATGATGACCGACGCCTCGGAGACCCGCTATCAGCAGAAGCTGCATCCCGGCGTACTCTGCGCCGTCCATCCGGACAAGCCGTTCGACTTCTCCGAGAAGGCCTATTGGCTGCAGCGCGACGTCGCGCTCAAGGCCTTCGTCGACCAGTGGCTGCACATCTCGACCGAGAACGGCAGCTACCAGGCGATCTACAAGAGCTGGTTCGACTGACCGACGGCGGGAGCGGCGCTGCTTCAAGCACCCTCCCCTCGACGACGGCGCGCGATCCAGAGAGGATGATCATGTCCAACATACCGGAGCATCTCTGGCGACATCCCACGAGGGAAGCAGTGAATTCGCTTTGCCGTCGGTTTGGCTTTCCTAACGAGCCGGGTATGCAGGACTGGGAGTGGGAAGTGGCAGATCCCACCAGGATCGATGAGTTTCTCTCTGCATATGAGAGTGGCGAACTCAGCGAAGACGAGCGCTTCGTGCTGATGGAAACGATCATTCAGTCGTTCGAGGACCTGCAACGGCTCGGCAATCATCCTGATCCTGATGAACGGTGGCAACGCGTCGTCGACATCCTCGACCGGAACATCGATCTCCATGCTCATACGGTCTGGTATCGGTCCGTGCTCGACGCCGAGGACTTCAACGACCCGGAACAGCAGTTCTGGGCAACGCCGTTCGCTCGTGCCATTCTCGCCAAGCACCGGGCGCGGCTCGAAAAGCCGCCGGTCTGATCTGGCCAAAACCGAATATTTCTGAGCCATTCCAACCGGAAGACCATCGTCAGGTCAGGTGCGCAGATATTGCTGTTGCGTTTTTCCGAAATTTATGGTTCACTACCGCCATCCCGCCTCAACGAGCAACTGTGCTTTTGAGGTAGGCCGGCGAACGGCCGGCCTCAAGGCTGGCGCGAGACGCGCCCCCGCCTTCGGCGGCTGAAGGCCTTGACCCCGTCCGCTCGCCGTCCTGTTGGCTTGGCATGCGCTCGGTCGTGAACCGAGCGCATGTGGCGCTCGATCAGCTCATCGCAACGCGCGGCTGCTTGGGATTCCATTTTTCGCCGCGGGCGATCATCGTGTTGAGGATGATGATCAGCTTGCGCATACAGGCGATGAGGGCAACTTTCGGCTCTTTGCCCTTGGCGATGAGGTGTTCATAGTAGGTCTTGAGCACCGGATTATGCTGCGTCGCTGCTCCGAGGCAGGGAAGGAACAGGCCGTTTCTCACCCAGCGCCGACCTCCCTTGATGTGGCGCTCGCCTCGGCGCTTGCCGCTGTCGTCGTCGTAAGGGGCAACACCGATCAGGGCAGCGGCGATCCTATCACTCACCTTGCCGAGTTCCGGCGCTCCTGCGATGAGGAGCGCGGAGGTCATGACGGCAAGCCCCGGCACACTTTCAATGATCTCGGCGCGCTCGGCAAATTCCGGCGTCGCCTTGACCCTGGCGAAGATCGCAGCCTCGAGCTTCACAATCTGAGCCGCGAGCGTCTTCAACACCTGGGAATGGGCCTTCTGCGCCAATCCCGGCACAACATGCTCGGTCTGGTTCTGCAAACGGGTTTTCAGATCCATCAGATTCTTGCGCGCTTTCACCAGCCCCGCCAGTTCCTCGCGTGCAGCATCGTAGATCTGGCTCGGTGCCTCGTCGAACGTCTCGGCGAACCAGGCGATCATCTCTGCGTCTATCGTGTCGTTCTTCGCCAGTCGACCCGCCGACAAGGCGAAGCTGCGAACCCGTTTGGGATCAACGATCCGCACCTCTATCCCGGCCTCGCGCAGCGCCTTGGCCCATTCGCGCTCATAGCCGCCGCTGGCCTCCATGACGGCCTTGGTCACCTTGTGCTTGCGAAGCAAGGCCACCAACTGGCGATGCCCAAGCGAACTGCTCGGGAATGTCTGCCGTACTCCGAGTTTCCGAATGCAGCCGTCCACCTTGTCCTTGGCCACATCGATACCAGCGACACCATTTGCGATCTGTGTCATCATCCACTCCCTTCCTTGCCTTGTATGGGCTCGAAGCCCTTGCAACTGTTCGGGTTGAGGAAGATCACCGGAGCTGTCCCTCGCTCTGATACAGGCTCTGCCGCGTTTGGGGCGTTACGGGCTCAGATCCAGCGACGGGCGGTTTTGCGAGAACCGCCCGTTCGCACATTCTGACAGAATTTCTGAACACAAGGGGCGTTGCGCGCGATCGTCACGACACGCGAGGTGGGGAGGCGATGGCCGTAAGATGCCGGAAGCGTGCTTGCACGCTGACGAACGGCGGATTGCGGACACGAAGTCGCAAGCGTCCTGACACCCCGATGCTGGTGTCACGCTCGTGGCCATGCTTCGCATGACCCGGGCAATGGTGGCCAGACAGCCGGCGCACCAGGGAGACTGCGTATAAGTGTTAAGACCATCGCGCAGGGAATGCCGGAGTTCGGCTGAACCTGTGGTGACTGCCGCCTGCTTTTCTTTCTGCAGGCGGGCCATGGGTTGCGGCCAGCGCCCGGCATTCCCTGCGCCCTCTCATTTGACGGAGGGTTCGACTGATGATCACTCGGACGTCATGCGTCGCGAGAACGCGGTGTCGCGTCGTAATTAGTGGATCGCTCGCGCGACAAATTCAGTGTCGTCCCGGCCTCCGAGCCGGGACCCAGACTCACAGGCCGTTGTTTGTGGCAGGCACGGAGATGCAGTGCTCTACAACACTACAGGCGGTGGTTATCGGTCCCGGCTCGGAGGCCGGGACGACAGTCGTGTGTGTTGATGTACCTCGGCTCATCGCGACGAGGCAGCCGCAGCCGGCCTCAGCCGTTGCGGTAGGTGTAGCTGTAGCCGTTGATCGCGGGGGCGCCGCCGAGATGGGCGTAGAGCACCTTGGAGCCTTCCGGGAAGTAGCCCTTCTTGACCAGGTCGATCATGCCCTGCATCGACTTGCCCTCGTAGACGGGGTCGGTGATCATCGCCTCGGTGCGGGCGGCCAAGCGGATGGCTTCGTTGGTCTCGGCGCTCGGCACGCCATAGGCCGGATAGGCGTAGTCGTTGAGGATGACGATCTCGTCGTCGCGCACCTTGCGGCCGAGCTCGACCAGCTCCGCGGTGTTGTCGACGATTTTCCGCACCTGGGCACGGGTCTGCTCCGGCGTGCCGGAGGCGTCGATGCCGATGACGCGGTCGGCGCGGCCGTCCGCGGCGAAGCCGACGATCATGCCTCCTTGCGTCGAGCCGGTGACGACGCAGACGATGATGTAGTCGAACTTGATGCCCATCTCGGCTTCCTGCGCCCTCACCTCCTCGGCGAAGCCGACATAGCCGAGACCGCCGAATTTGTGCACGGAGGCGCCGGCCGGAATGCCGTAGGGCTTGCCGCCTGCATCCTTGACCGACTGGATCGCGTTCTCCCAGCTCTTGCGGATGCCGATGTCGAAGCCGTCCTCGACGATGCGGCTGTCGGCGCCCATCAGGCGGGTCATCAGGATGTTGCCGACGCGGTCATAGACGGCGTCCTCGTGCGGCACCCAGCTCTCCTGCACCACGACGCACTTCATGCCGATCTTGGCCGCGGTCGCCGCCACCATGCGGGTGTGGTTCGACTGCACGCCGCCGATCGAGACCAAAGTGTCAGCGTTCGACTCGATCGCGTCCGGCACGATGTATTCGAGCTTGCGCAGCTTGTTGCCGCCCATCGCGAGGCCGGAGTTGCAGTCGTCGCGCTTGGCGTAGATCTGTACCTTGCCGCCGAGCGCCTCAGTCAGGCGCGGCAAATGTTCGATCGGGGTGGTGCCGAAGGTGAGCGGATACTTCTTGAACTTGTCGAGCCGAAGCACGGGTCTCTCCGTGGATGGTGGGATAGGTCGGCCGAAACATACGAGAAACCTTGCGAAAGGTGCTCTCTTTATCGCGCGTCTTTTCCATGCTTACGTCCGCTCAGAGCCGATATAGCGGCTGATTCTCTCACTCGATGGTTTTTTATGAAAGAAGCTTCCGACACTGATCTTGACCGCGTCGATCGCCAAATCCTGCAGCTGCTGCAGGAGGACGGAAGGATGAGCAACGCCGAGCTAGCCGCGGCCGTGCATGTCAGCGCGGCGACCTGCCATCGCCGCACCCAGCGGCTGTTCGAGGACGGCTACATCAGAAGCGTGCGCGCGCAGATCGCGCCCGAGAAGATCGAGCGCAGCGCGCTGGTATTGGTCGGCGTGGTGCTCGACCGCTCGACGCCCGAGAGTTTTCGCACCTTCGAGGCGGCCATCCGCAAGCTGAAATTCGTGCTCGACTGCCATCTCGTCGCAGGCGACTTCGACTACTTCCTGAAGATCCGCGTCCGCGACATGAACGACTTCAACCGCATGCACGGCGATCAGCTGATCTCGCTGCCGGGCGTGCGCCAGACGCGCACCTTCTTCGTGATGAAGGAGGTCGTCGACAATGCACCGCTGGATTTCTGAGCGGTGCGGGCATTGAACCGATCGTGCCGCATCGGCGACCTAATTGCGCGTGAGCTCGCTCACCTCAGCAACCGACATCGCGGAGATCCTGATGAAGAGGCTGTTGGCCGTTGCTGCCGTGGTTCTGGCC
Organism: Bradyrhizobium sp. USDA 4353; assembly: GCF_054063215.1. Lineage (NCBI taxonomy): Bacteria > Pseudomonadati > Pseudomonadota > Alphaproteobacteria > Hyphomicrobiales > Nitrobacteraceae > Bradyrhizobium > Bradyrhizobium sp. USDA 4353. The sequence goes on along the minus strand of NZ_JBSSGB010000001.1, from coordinate 5,522,540 downwards.
AGCAGTGTCGCCCAGGCGCAGTATGTGATCGAATATGGCGGCAAGACCATCCGCATCGATCCCGATCGCGGCACCGTGCAGATCCCCGGCGTCTACGACAACACCGAGCAGAAGAAGACCAAGCGCAGCAAGCGCGAGCAGGATACGACGGCCAAGCCGCAGCCAGGCGCGGACAAGCCTCCCCCGGCGCCTGCCGAGGCGGCCGTCACGCCTTCTCCGCCCGCGCAGGCCGCCCCGGCAACACCGGCCCCTGCCCCTGTTCCGCCTGCGCCGACGACCGCAGCCCCCGCGACCCCGCCGGCGACGCCTGCCGCGCCTGCGCCAGTCCAGGCCGCCGCCCCGCCTGCTCCGGTGCCTCCGCCGCCGGCGCCCTCAGCCCCGGCCATGATCACGCCGCCGGCGGCTGTGACGCCGCCTGCTGCCCCAACCGCTCCTGCCGCCGTGCAGCCACCGACCCGACCAGCGCAAGCCCCCGCGTCCGTGACAACCGCAGCGGTCCCGCCGGCCGCGACCGCGGCTCGCGATCCGAATTCTCCGGTCGGCATCTGGTTGACCGAGGAGAAGGAAGGCAAGATCCGCATCGAGCCGTGCGGGACCAACCTCTGCGGTTACGCTGTGAACACCAAGACCAATCAGAACGGCGAGCAGATCCTGATCAACATGCGTCCGAGCGACAAGGCGCAGGACAAGAAGTGGAGCGGCCGCATCTACGATCCCAACAGTGGCAGCACCTACGATTCCACGATCGATCTGAAAGGCCCGGACAGTCTGCGCGTGCAGGGCTGCGCGTTCGGCGGCATGTTCTGCGGCGGCCAGACCTGGACACGGGTGAACTGAGCGCGGCTCTCTCAAAACAAAAGCGCGCGGCCTTGCGACCGCGCGCTCGACATCTCGTTAGTCTCGGATCAACCGACCGGTGTCGCGTATTCCTCGTCGGTGACGTGCTCCATCCAGTTCGAGTAGACGCCATCGAGCGCCTCCTGCATGGCGATGTGCGTCATCTCGTTGTCCGGCGACGCGCCGTGCCAGTGCTTCTCGCCGGGCGGGATGAAGATCACGTCGCCCGGCCGGATCTCGCGCACCGGACCGCCCTTGGCCTGAATGCGGCCGATGCCGGAGATGACGTAGAGCGTCTGCCCGAGCGGATGGGTGTGCCAGGCGGTGCGCGCGCCCGGCGCGAACGAGACGCGCGAGGCGTTGAGGCGCGCCGGCGCCGGCGCCATGATCAGCGGGTCCTGCAGCACGTTGCCGGTGAAGTACTCCGGCGGAGCCTTGCGCGTCGCGCGCGAGCCTGCGGGATGAAAATCCATGATGAGCCTTTCTGCGGCTGTTCGAGCTTACTTCTTCGACGCGGCGTAGCGCGCCTTGGTCTCGGCATTCATCGGATAAAGGCCCGGCAGCACCGCGCCCTTGTTCACCTCGTCGACGATCCAGGCCTCCATGCGCTCCTGCTCCGGGCCTTCGGCGAGCACGTGGTCGAGCATCGCCTGCGGGATCAGCACGGCGCCGTCCTGGTCGGCGACCATGACGTCGTTCGGGAACACCGCGACGCCGCCGCAGCCGATCGCCTCGCCCCAGCCGACGAAGGTCAGGCCGGCGACCGACGGCGGCGCGGCATAGCCGTCGCACCACACGGGAAGGCCGGTGCCCATCACGCCTTCGAGGTCACGCACCACGCCGTCGGTGATCAGCGCGGTCACGCCGCGCTTCACCATGCGTGCGCAGAGAATGTCGCCGAAGATGCCGGCGTCCTTGACGCCCATCGCATCCACGACGGCGATGCAGCCTTCGGGCATGGCCTCGATCGCGGTACGGGTCGAGATCGGCGACGACCAGGATTCCGGCGTTGCCAGATCCTCGCGTGCCGGCACGAAGCGCAGGGTGAAGGCGGGGCCGACCAGCCGCTTCTGTCCCGGGCGCAGCGGCTTGGCGCCGCGCAGCCAGACATTGCGCAACCCCTTCTTCAGCAGGACCGTCGTGATGGTCGCAGTGGTGACTTGCGAGAGGGTGGCGATGGCTTCGGGGGTGAGGGACATTGTGAGACTGGCGCTCCAAACTGGCTGGCGGAAAAAGATGGCGCATCTTGCGAGCGACGGTCGCTGCGTCAAGAAGCATGCGCGTGCGCGCAGCGCATGCGGGGTTGCGCCCGGCCCGATAAAGTTCTCTTATCGCAAGGCGCTCGATTAATTTATTGAATTGTCGAGACTTTTTGCCATTGACCCAATTCCACTCAGCATCGAAACCGGCTAGATCAGGGATCACGAACGCGGATCATTTCGGACTCATGGCCGATCCTTTTCCACCCCCTCGCCTGCTGCCCAGCGGCGATAGCGCCGTCACCGTCGAGTTCAGCCGGACCATCGACGAGACCGCGAACCGGCGCGTGCTCGCGCTCGATCACGCGCTGGCGACGGCCCGGATCGCGGGTATCACCGAGACAGTGCCGACCTATCGCTCGCTGCTGGTGCACTATGATCCCGGCGTCATCGATCATGCCGCGCTCAGCAGTCAGCTGCTCGCGCTGTCGGCCGGCTCGCTCGCGCCGGAGAGCGACATCAGGCGTTGGCGGGTTCCGGTGTGCTATGGCGGCGAGAACGGCATCGACCTCGAGGATGTCGCGAAGGCCCTGAACCTCACGCCGGACGAGGTCGTCGCGCGCCACGTCGCCGGCACCTACCGTGTCGCGATGATCGGCTTCACGCCCGGTTGGTCCTATCTCTCGGGACTCGATCCACGCTTGCAGATGTCGCGCCGGCAGAATCCGCGGCTGGCGACGCCGGCCGGCATCATCGCGATCGGCGGCATCCAGACCGGCATCCAGTGCCTCGCTGGTCCCTGTGGTTGGCACCTGCTCGGGCGCACCGCGATGCGCACCTTCCAACTGCATCGCACGCCGACTTTTCTGCTCGAACCGGGTGATGAGGTGAGCTTCACCGCCGTCGACGAGAAGACGTTCGCCGAGCAGGAGCGCGCCGCCGAGGGCGGCGAGCTGATCGCAGAGCGGATCGCGGCATGAGCACGCTCGTCGTCTCACAGATCAGTCCGGCGAGCTCCGTCCAAGACGGCGGCCGCTTCGGCGCGCAGCGCTACGGGCTGACGCCATCTGGAGCGATGGACAAGCTGTCGCTCGCGGCGGCCAACAGCCTTGTCGGCAACGCGCTGATGGCGGCGGCGATCGAGATCGGTCCGTTCGGCGCGGCGTTCACCGCAAAGGACGGCGCCGTGCGCGTGGCATTGTCTGGCGCGCCGCGCCCCGCTGACATCGCCAAGCGCCCGGTCGAGATGAATACATCAGTGACGCTGAACGAGGGCGAGAAGCTCACGCTCGGTTTTGCACGCGGCGGCTCATTCAGCTATCTCGCGATCGAAGGCGGCATTGCCGGCGAGCCGGTGTTCAACAGTCTCTCCGTCAATGCGCGTGCGGGATTGGGCAGCCCCTACCCTCGGCCGCTGCAGTCGGGCGATGAGTTCGAGGTCGCATCTGCGAGCCAAGCGCCGGAGATGCAGATCGAGCTGCCGAAGACGAGCGGCGCGATCCGCGTGGTCATGGGCCCGCAGGACGATGAGTTCAGCGACGAGATGAAGGCGCTGTTCCTCGGCAGCGACTGGACGGTGTCCGCCACCAGCGACCGCATGGGCTACCGCCTCGAAGGTCCTGCCATTCGTCACTTGCACGGCCACAACATCGTCTCCGACGGCACCGTCGAGGGCAGCATCCAGGTGCCCGGCAACGGCTCGCCGATCGTGCTGATGTCGGACCGCGGCACCAGCGGCGGCTATCCCAAGATCGCGACCATCATCACGGCCGACTACGGACGCTTGGCGCAGACGCCGGCCGGAACGCCGTTCCGCTTCAAGGCCGTCACCCTGGCCGAGGCGCAGGCCGAGCTGCGCCGCTACAAGGATCTGCTGCGCAGCCTGCCCGACCGCGTCAGCGAGCTTGCGAGCAGTGAGTTCAACGTGGATGCGCTGTTCACGGCGAATGTGGCCGGCCATGCGATCAGCGCAACCGACGTCACCACCTGGCCCGGAGTGACGCCCGATTAACCCGATCGCCGCTAACGCTGCTTCCGACCCTTCAATGCGCGGAGCCCTGACATGACCAGCACCGTCGACCTGAACTGCGACCTCGGAGAAAGCTTTGGCCCGTGGGAGATGGGCAACGACGCCGCGATGATCGAGCTCGCGACGTCCGTGAACGTCGCCTGCGGCTTCCATGCCGGTGACGCCGACATCATGCGTCGGACGGTCGAGATGGCGAAGGTCAAGGGCGTCAGCGTCGGCGCGCATCCCGGCTATCGCGACCTGCACGGCTTCGGCCGTCGCCCGGTGCCGGGACTGAAATCATCGGAGATCGAGAACCTCGTCGCCTATCAGATCGGCGCGCTGCAGGCGATCGCCACCGCGGCCGGCCACAAGGTCACCCATGTGAAGGCACATGGCGCGCTGTCCAACGTCGCCTGCGAGGACGACATGACGGCGAACGCGATCGCCAAGGCGATCAAGGCGGTCGATCCCAGCCTGATCTTCGTCGTGCTCGCCAACTCGAAGCTGGTGACCGCCGGCGAGAAGGCGAACCTGTCGATGGCGCACGAGGTGTTTGCCGATCGCGCCTATGACGACAACGGCCTGCTCGTCTCGCGCAGCAAGCCGGGCGCAGTGCTGCATGATCCCAAAGAGATTGCCGATCGCGTCGTGCACATGGTGCAGGACGGCGCCGTTATCTCGGTGACCGGCAAGGTGATGAAGATGCGGACCGACACCGTCTGCATCCACGGTGACACGGCGGGTGCGGTAGAGATCGCCCGCCAAGTGCGCAAGGCGCTCGACGGGGCCGGCATCAAGGTGGCGCCGTTCAAGACGGCGCCGTGACCGAAGGAGTCTGATCAGAACGGATGGGTGAAGGGCATGCCCAGCGTGATCGCTGCGATCAGGGCCACCGCCCCGTAGAAGGCGACCAGCGCCGCCGTCGTGCTCCGCTCGCGCATGGCGCGGGCCTGGGGCATCTGACGCAGCGTCGTCGTAACAGTCTGCATGGCCGGTCTCCTGAAGTTCCGGCCATGAGAAAAGCGTTCTCACAGGCCGATGCAAGGTAACCGGGCAAATAACGACAAGCCCCCTGTTTCGGGTCCGCGGGGAACCAAAACATTCTCGGCCGGGGTTCCGGCCGAGAATTTTTATCCGCCGGGTTCCGACCCGCCCCGACGCGTCAATAGACGTCGAGCTGGAACCGGCCCTTCTTCTTGAGGTCCGCCACGAAGCTGACCGCCTCGTCGGTGGAGCGGGCGCCGAACTGGGCAACGATGTCGACCAGCGCCCGCTCGACGTCCTTGGCCATGCGCTTGGCATCGCCGCAGATGTAGACATGCGCGCCCTCGGTGAGCCAGGTCCACACCTCGCGGCCGACCTCGCGCATGCGGTCCTGGACGTAGAATTTCTTGTCGCCGTCGCGCGACCACGCCAGCGACAGCCGCGTCAACAAGCCGGCGGTCTTCATCGCATTGAGCTCGTCGGCATAGAAGAAGTCGCAGTCGCTGCGCTGGTGACCGAAGAACAGCCAGTTCTTGCCCGGTGCGCCCGTCGCCCTGCGATCATGCAGGAAGGCGCGGAACGGCGCGATGCCGGTGCCCGGGCCGACCATGATGATCGGCGTCTTCGGATCGGCGGGCAGCGCAAAGCCATGCGCCTTCTGGACGTAGACGCGGAGCTTGTCGCCGGGATTGATGCGCTCGGCGAGGAACGTCGAGGCCAGCCCAAGGCGCTTGCGCTTGCCGACGACGTAGCGGACGCAGTCGACCGTGAGCGAGAGCTTGCCCGGCGTGGCGTTGTGCGACGAGGAGATCGAGTACAGCCGCGGTTGCAGCGGCTCCAGCGCCTCGACGAAGGCCTCCGGATGCGGCCGCACGCCGGAGAACTTCTGCAGCACAGCCATCACGTCGAGCGTCGCCGCATCGCCATCGGGATCCTCCCCCTGCGCCAGCCGCCGCGCCTTCTCGCGGGTGGCGCCGCCGGTGATGAAGGAGATCAGCTCGAACAGCGAGTCCGGGGCCGGCGACAGCGAGACGTCCTCGAGCAGGCACTGCCGCAGCGGCTTGCCGTGCACCTCGGTCATGTGCGAGGCGCCGAGCAGCGCGATGATCTGATCGACGAGGCCGAGATCGTTCTTGGCGAAGATGCCGAAGGAATCGCCGACGACATAGTCGAGCCCTGCTTCGGCGAGATCGAACTCGATGTGCCAGGTCTCCTTCTCGGAGCCGGGCTTGTTGAGCAGACGGCGCGACAGGAACGTGGCCTCGACCGGATTGTCGCGCGAGCGGCCGGGCTCGCAGACGACGACCGAGACGGTGGCGGGCGTTGCGGCGGCGGCTGGCTTGGCCGCCGCAGGCGCCTTGTCGATCTCCTCATACAGCGCCTTCAGCATCCGCGCGGTTTCTTTGCCGCCCGGGACGCACAAATTGAGGCGCGCCTCGCTGCGATCGGCGATCGCATCCGAATAATCGCTGCAATTATAGCCGCACTGCCCGCAATCCTGCTGCGCCATCGCAGCCATCATGCGCCGGCGCAGCGGGCGCCCTTCGGCGAGCTTCATGCGATCGGCGATCGGCATGGTCTGGTCGTGCCACGGCGCCTCGCCGTAGTCAGCGTCGCCGGCGGGCGCGATCACAGCTCCGTTCTGCGCCGGCGACAATGGCGTCGAACCGTCGAGGCCGAGCGCGCCAGCGAGGAAGCCGTTCAGCCAGGAGCGCTGCGCCTCGGAGAACGGCGCGGTCGAAGGGATGATCTCGATCTTCGGCATGGGGGTGATCTGGTTCATGCTGACACCTCGGACGCGGTCTGGGCTTCGGCAAGCTGGCGCAGGGCGTCGCCATCATGCCGGCGGGCGAAGGACAGGAACGTTTCTTCCGGCGAGGCACGATGGGCGAGATAGGCCTTGAGCAGCTTCTCGACAGTCGCAGGCGCGTCAACGGCCTTGAGGTCGCGATACACCTCGCGGCCGATATCGGCCTGCGGGCCGAAGCCGCCGCCGGCGAACAGATGATAGCCCTCGACGGTGTCGTCGCCGTCGCCGACCGGCACCTTGGCTGCGATCATGCCGATGTCGCTGATGTAGTGCTGGGCACAGGAGTGGTGGCAGCCGGTGAGATGGATGTTCAGCGGCGTGTCGACATTTACCCTGCTCTCGCACCAGTCGGCGATCTCGGCGGCATGCTTCTTGGTGTTGGCCGCCGCGAATTTGCAGCCGGCATTGCCGGTGCAGGCGATCAGCCCGGCGCGGACGTGCGAGGCTGTTGTCGAGAGCCCGATCTGCTCGATCGCGGCGCAGGCCCGTGCCACGTTGTCGTCGTGCACTCCGGGGATCAGCAGGTTCTGCCAGACGGTCAGCCGGATCTCGCCGTCGCCGAGATCAGCCGAGATCTTCGCCAGCGATCGCATTTGATCGGTGGTCAGCTTGCCGAGCGGCAGCACCACCCCGATCCAGTTCAGCCCCTGCTGCTTCTGCGGATGCACGCCGATATGCGCCATGCGATCGGCTTCTGGCCGCGGCGCAAGCGCCTCGTCCGGCACACGTGCGAGCTTGCGGCCGAGCCGCGCCTCGACGGCCTCCATGAACTTGTCGTGGCCCATGCTGTCGAGCACGTACTTCAGCCGCGCCTTGAGCCGATTGGTGCGATCGCCAGTCTCGATGAACAGCCGCACGATCGCATCGGCCACTTCGGTCGCCCGCTCCGGCTCGACGATGATCCCGGTCGGCTTGGCAAAGTCCTTGTGCCCGGTGATGCCGCCGAGGCCGAGCCTGAACCACACGCCCGGCGTCACGCCAAAACCGTCCTTCACCTCGACCGCCGAGAACGCGATGTCGTTGGTGTCCTCGAGCGCCGCTATGCGGCCGGCGCCGTCGAAGGCGACGTTGAACTTGCGCGGCAGGCCGTACAGCGAGCGGTCGTTGAGGATGTGGAAGTGCCATTCGCGCGCGTAAGGCCGCGTGTCCAAGAGCTCCTGCGGGTCGATGCCGGCGGTCGGCGTGCCCGTGACGTTGCGGATGTTGTCGGCGCCGGAGCCGCGCGCGGTGAGGCCGAGATCGGACAACCCCTCCAGCAGCATCACCGCGTGCTTGGGCGGGATCTCCCGCAACTGCAGATTGGCGCGCGTCGTGACGTGACTGTAAGCGCCGCAAAGCTGGTCGGCGAGATCGGCAAGCCCCGCGAGCTGCCGATGCTTCATGATGCCGTTGGGAATGCGCAGCCGGCACATGTAGGAGTCCTGCGCCGGGGCCACATGAAACAGGCCGTGATAGCGCCAGCGGAAATTGTCGGCCGCCGACGGCGCGGCATTGCTGCGGGCCTGCTCCTTCAAGCGCTCATAGGCATCGAACGGATGCAGCTCGCGCTTGATCTTCTCCTGGTCGGCGAGCTTGCGCCCCGCCGCAATCACCTTGTCCTGCGCCTTGATGTGGATGGCGTCCGGGCCGGTCGGCTCAGTTGCCGCTGTCGTCGTGCTAGCTGCGCCACGGCCAGCGAGAGACACCTTGAGGCCAGCCGCCAGCCCCTCGAGGTAGCGCTTCTGCTCGTCGTTGAAGTCGACAGACAATTGTTCGATTTTCATGATGGCGGACGAAGCTCCAGCGGCCAGGGCGAGTGGCGTTCGGGGATGGGATGAGGATCGCGTCGCCCGAACCGCCAGCGTTGGCATCTTTCAGGAGAGCGCTCCGACCAGCTTCGTTGCTGCGGAAATCCGACACGGATTGCAGCCAGCGGCATCTGTGGCGGCTGACTGCACTGCAACATTCAAGTTGCGTGCCAGCCGCGGAGTTGAGGAAAGACGAGCGAGTTCAAAGGGCTTAAAGAATCGGCGAAGCCCCGGTGACAGCCTCAAGTCTCGAAATGCGAGCACTTCGCCCAAATTTTGATCGGCGGCGCGAGATGCCCGAATTCTATTCGGACGACCGATCAGGCCGTCCAGCGGCCGATCTTGAAGGCCTTCAGGTGGCCCAAAACGTCGTCGGCCGCGAACGGCGGGCCGGCGAACGCGCCAATCGCGGCATCCTCGGCCCGACCGCGGGTGCCCAGTGCGGCGTCGTAGATATCAGGCCGGAACACGCCCATCGCCGTGCTCAGCGCATCACGGCTGAGCGGCGTCTGCCCCCAGCGGACCATCTGCGCATAAAGCCAGGCCGCCTGAATCTTTTCTGGACGAGCCGCCCCCTCGCGCCCCACCAGCAGGTAGCGGGGGCTCTCGCGGAAGGTGCCGTCCGGTGAGATCTTCAGCCGGCCGTCCAATGTGCGCTTGAGCACCTCGGCATCGACGCCGATGCGTTCGGGCTGCGCCAAGATGCGCGCCGCGTCGTCGTGATTCTGCTCGATGAAATCGGCAGCGCGGGCGCAAGCCTTGACCAAGGCAGCCAATGTGTCGGGGTTCTTGTCGGCCCAGCTCTGTCGGACGGCCAGCACCTTCTCGGCGGCCCGTACCAGGACGTCCGAGACGAAATGAAGGATGTGGCCGATGCCGAGATCGACCGCGATCGAATTCCAGGGCGCGCCGACGCAAAAGGCGTCGACGAGGCCATTGGCGATGCTGTCCACCATATAGGGCGGCGGCAGCACCACCAGGCGAACATCCTCGTCGGGATCGACGCCGCCCGCGGCCATCCAGAACCGGAGCTGGTAGTTGTGGGTCGAGAATGGGAAGGTCATGCCGAAGGTCAGCGGCTCGGCGCCGGCCTTGCGGCGGGCCGCCACGACCCGCGACAACGCCAGCGCGGTCGCCATCGGATCGAACCGGTCGCCGTCCAGATGCGCCATCAGCTCGGCATGCAGCGCCGGCGTCACCGTGATCGCATTGCCGTTCACGCCGAGACTGAACGGCGCCACGATCGGGACCTTCACATGGCCGATGCCGAGGCTGGAGGCGATCGCCACCGGCGCCAGCAGATGCGCGGCGTCGAACAGGCCGATGTTGAGCTTGTCGCGGACGTTCGACCAGGAGACCTCGCGCACCAAGGTGACGTCGAGCCCCTCGGCGGCGGTAAACCCCTTGTCGACCGCGACGATCAGCGCCGCGGCATCGACCAGCGGAATGAAGCCAATGCGAAGCGAGCCGGTCATTTCAGCATCTCCGAGGCGGTCAGGATCGACTGCGCGATCTCGCCGATCTTCTTCTTCTCGCGCATCGCCGTGGAGCGCAGCAGAACGTAGGCCTCCTCCTCGGTGAAGCCCTTCATCTTCATCAGAATGCCCTTGGCGCGGTCGATCACCTTGCGGTCCTCGAGCGCCGATTTGGTGCGCTCCAGCTCGTCCTGCAGCTTGGAGAAGGCATTGAAGCGGGAGATGCAGAGATCGAGGATCGGCTTGATCCGCTCCTTCTTCAGGCCGTCGACGATGTAGGCGGAGACCCCCGCCTCCACCGAGGCCTGGATCGACGCGGCATCGCTCTGGTCGACGAACATCGCGATCGGCCGGCGCACGGCGCGGCTGACCTGGAACATCTGCTCCAGCACGTCGCGGCTCGGGTTCTCCAGGTCGATGACGATGACATCCGGGTCCAGGGCATAGATCCGCGCCAGCAGGCCCTGCATCTCGCTGACATGCACCACGCCGGTAAAACCCGCCTCCCGCAGGCCCTCCTCCAGGATGGCGGCGCGGATCGGGCTTTCGTCGACGATCACGATTTTTGGCGACTGCTCGGCGCTCATCGTTCACCAGTTGTCCGGGCTGTCATCCATAGCATGGACGCGACCGGCTCAAAGCCTTGTCTTTCTGAGTAATTCGGACTAGCTGACGCGTATCCCATCAGGCAGTTCCAAGATGCAGCAGGGTTCCGCGCCCAAGATCAGCTTCGTTTCGCTCGGGTGCCCCAAGGCGCTGGTTGATTCCGAGCGCATCATCACGCGGCTGCGGGCCGAAGGCTACGAGCTCGCCCGCAAGCATGACGGCGCCGACTTGGTCATCGTCAACACCTGCGGCTTCCTGGACAGCGCCAAGCAGGAATCGCTGTCGGCGATCGGCTCGGCCATGGCCGAGAACGGCAAGGTTATCGTCACCGGCTGCATGGGCGCCGAGCCGGAGCAGATCGAGCAGGCCTATCCCGGCGTGCTGTCGATCACCGGTCCGCAGCAATATGAGAGCGTTCTGGACGCCGTTCACCGCGCCTCGCCGCCGGTGCACAATCCGCATCTCGACCTGGTTCCTCCGCAGGGAATCAAGCTGACCCCGCGCCACTACGCCTATTTGAAAATTTCCGAAGGCTGCAACAACCGCTGCACCTTCTGCATCATCCCGAAGCTGCGTGGCGATCTGGTGTCCCGGCCGGCGGCCGATGTGCTGCGCGAGGCCGAACGGCTGGTCGCCGCCGGTGTCAAGGAGCTCCTGGTCATCTCCCAGGATACGTCCGCCTACGGGCTGGACATCAAATACGCGGAGAGTCCGTGGAAGGATCGCAGCGTCCGGGCACGCTTCCTCGATCTGGCCCGCGAGCTCGGCGATCTCGGCGCCTGGGTGCGGTTGCACTACGTCTACCCCTACCCGCATGTCGACGAGGTCATCGGCCTGATGGCCGAGGGCAAGGTGCTGCCTTACCTGGACATCCCGTTCCAGCATGCGAGCCCGAACGTGCTCAAGGCGATGCGGCGGCCTGCGGCGCAGGACAAGACGCTCGACCGCATCAAGGGCTGGCGCGCGGTGTGCCCGGATCTGGCGCTGCGCTCGACCTTCATCGTCGGCTTCCCCGGCGAGACCGACGAGGACTTCGCCTACCTGCTCGACTGGCTGGATGAGGCCGAGATCGATCGGCTGGGCTGCTTCAAATACGAGCCGGTGGCCGGTGCGACCTCTAACGCCCTGCCCGGCCAGGTGCCGGACGAGGTCAAGCAGGAACGCTGGAACGCCCTGATGGCGCGCCAGCAGAAGATCTCCGCGCGGCGGCTGAAGCGCAAGGTCGGTACGCGGCAGCAGGTCATCATCGACGAGGTTGGGCCGACCGTCGCCAAGGGACGCTCCAAGGCCGACGCGCCGGAGATCGACGGCGCCGTCTATGTCTCCAGCCGGCGGCCGCTTCGGGTCGGTGAGATCGTCACCGCCAAGATCGAGCGGGCCGACGAATATGATCTGCACGGCTCGGTGGCCGGGTTCTGACGAGGACGCGGATCAGTTCGCGATTGCGGAAGATCCGGCTCGAACGTTCCAGAGTTTCAGCAGCCGTCCGGCGTCGTCCGGTGTCAGCTCGAGATATTTGGTCTTGAGCTTGATCAACTCGTCCGGCTTCGTCGCGCCTGAGACGAAGCGGCTGTCGAGGATCGCGGCGACCGTGCTCCAGCTCAGCCCGGCGACCTTGCAGGGGATGAGAATGCCGTCGCTGCGCAGGCTCTGCATCAGCGGCCGCACCAGCTCGATGCTGCACTTCGCAAGCTCCGCGATGGCCGCGATGGTTTCGGCGTAGCGACGCTGGCGGGCGAAATCGAGCAGCATGGCCTCGTTGAGCTTGCCGGTCTGCTTGAGCTGCGCGACGGAGGCCTTGGCGCCGCCGAAGTCGCGCGACCGCGACATGCCCCGCTCCGCATCCGCCGTCGCCGCTGCAATGGCGCTACGGATTTCCTCGTAGAGATGGGGTGGCGCCGAGGCGAGCAGCCTGGCTTTGACTGTCTCGGTCGCGCCCTGTAGCAGCGTGCGGCGCAGCGGCGACGGCAGGTCGGCACGAATGCCGGTCGCAATGGCCAATTCGGGATCGCCGAGGGCCTGAGACAGGATGATCGAAAAGCCCGCCGCCGAGATCCGGGCGCCGGGATTTTTCATCAGCTTGCGGCTGACGCTCGGGAAGCGGCGGACCAGCAGCGCATCGGTCACGACCTCCTGCAGCCACCAGCGACCGGCGATCGCGATCAGGTGCTGCTCGCCCCTCGTCGTCGCGATCTCGATCAGATCCTCGGTGCTCAGCCGCGGCGACTCCGAGAGCACCGGGCCGGCGACGGCGATGTCGTCGTGATTGGCAAGACGGCGGATCACGGTCACCGGCGTTTGCGGGATCGGCGCCAGCTGGGCGCTCAGCTCGGCGAGTGCGATCCGGGCGCCGACATCGGCCAGCGCGCGCAGCTCGATCGTGTTGACGAGGCGCTCGAAGACGTCGGCGAACAGGGCATATTGCTCGACATCCAGGCTGCGGGCCGACGCAATGAACAGCGATGCCACGCGCTCGGCGACGCCGGAGCAGCGCTCGGCCGAGCCGGTGGCAATCGCCTCCTGGACCTCGTCGGCGATCGTAAAATGCGGATTCGACATCGCTCGTCCTGAGCGCTTGCAATTTGAAGCTCGCCGGCACGGTAAATGTTGCCGCTAAACGTTTGGTAAAATTTGAACTAAACAGTTCTGCGCCGGGCGCTTTCACGGGGAGATTCCGGCCGGACCTCAGTTTCGACCGTCACGACCGCTCTTGACAGGTCTCGCGATCTGCCTGTATGGCCCGCCGCATGATCTTCAACCGGACCAACCGCCGCGCCGCCGTTTGCCGTCGTCACCGCCGTGACGATGCCGGGGCGCGCCGTGTCCGAAGACGTTGCTGATCAGTCCAACTCATCAGCTCCAGGTTTTCGAGAAGGCCGCTCCCGCAAGGAGCGGCCTTCTCGCTTTTCGGCCCGTCGTTTTCGCCCCTCGAACACAGGAGACTGCACATGCTGACCGCCCCGCATCCATACGACGCCCTGATGGAGATCACGGCGCGTCCGCGCGCCGTCTTCGTGCAGGGCAAAGGCTCCTGGCTGTGGGACGACAGCGGCAAGCGCTATCTGGATTTCATCCAGGGCTGGGCGGTGAACGCGCTCGGCCATGCCCCGTCCGAGCTCGCGAAGGCGCTCGCCGATCAGGCGACGCGGCTGATCACGCCGAGCCCGGCCTATTTCAACGACACGAGCCTCCAATTGGCCAAGGCGCTCACCGAGCGATCCTGCTTCGATCAGGTGTTCTTCACCAGCTCCGGTGCGGAAGCTAATGAGGGCGCGATCAAGCTGGCGCGCAAATACGGCGCGCTGCGCAAGAACGGCGCCTATGAGATCATCACCTTCGAGGGCGGCTTCCACGGCCGCACGCTGGCGACGATGTCGGCGTCCGGCAAGAAGGCGTTCGAGCCGCTGTTCGAGCCGAAGGTGCCCGGCTTTCCCAAGGCGCGCCTGAACGACATTGCCTCGGTCGAAGCGCTGATCTCCGACAAGACGGTGGCAATCATGCTGGAGCCGATCCAGGGTGAGGCCGGCGTCTGGCCCGCGACGGACAAGTTCCTGCAGCAATTGCAGACGCTCACGACGCAGCATGGGCTGCTGCTGATCGTCGACGAGATCCAGACCGGCATGGGACGGACCGGCAAGCTGTTCGGCTATGAGCATGCCGACGTCCTCCCGGACATTATGACGCTGGGCAAGGGCATCGGCGGCGGCGTGCCGCTCGGCGCCCTGCTCGCGACGGACGACGCGTCTTGCTTCGAGCATGGCGACCAAGGCGGCACGTTCAACGGCAATCCGCTGATGTGCGCGGCGGGGCTCGCCATGCTCGACGTGATCGAGAAGCCGGAGTTTCTCAAGGCGGTCGCCGACAACGGCCTTTATCTCGAAAGCGAGCTACAACGCCTCTCGGCGCGGCATGGCCTTGGCGAGGTCCGCGGCCGCGGCCTGTTGCTGGCGCTCGATATGGTCAGGCCGATCGCGCCGTCGATCGTCGCTCACGCGTTCGAGCTCGGCCTGCTCCTGAACGCGCCGCGGCCGGATGCGCTGCGCTTCATGCCTGCGCTCAACGTGACGCGCGAGGAGATCGCAGCCATGATCGACACGCTCGATGGCATTCTGACCAAAGCCGGCGCCGCGCGCTGCGTGGCCTGATCGATCGTGGCATCGAGGCGCAGGCTCCTACGTGGGGGGCCTGCGTCTCCGGAGTCCGCTCTGTGCCTACGGATCAGGCAACAAACACGACGTGCAGGCGCTGCTTCGGTTGACCTAAATCAAAGACAGTCTGCCTCCGGAAAAACGATCTTGGCGGGGCCAAACACCTGCGATCCGATGCATGACTTTGTATCTCTCGGGATACAGCGTCGTACGGGATGTGATCAGCTCGTCAGGAGCGAGGCTTGCCGGGACCAAGCTGATGATCATTCCGCCGACAACGAGGTCGGCACGCAAGAAGGAGATGCAAGTATGGCGAGAGACAATCTGGCTCGGGTTCTGCCCGTCGAGGACACGCGCAGCCACATCGCCCCCGGCTGCCGCGACAGAAGAGGTGTTGATCCACGTCCGCTTCTTCCCGAACTCGGATATCAACATGATCGGCGAGAAGCCCGCCGGCCTCACCGCCAACCAATGGTATGAGCGGCTGCTCGACGTCGCGCGTCCGCACTATCAGACCTTTGCCGGCGGCCGCGGCTTCTTCCGCATTCCCCGCCCCTGCTTCGAGGCGATCCTGAAGGACGTTGCCGCCTGACATCGAACTCCGTTTGGACGAGGCAGTGAGCGTCCTCTCTGTCGCGTCCCCTGTCGACCGCGGTGGGCCGGGTCCGCCGCGGTCGACCGTGATGTCTTCGGCCGCATGGGAGAACGGCAGTGGCGCAATCGGTGTTCGGAGATTTGCAGCAGGGCTTTCGTGCCCTTCTCTCCAATTGCCCGGGATCAGGGATCGCCGTCGAAGCACTGGCCGATCAAGCGTTCAATCTGTTCGAGGCCAATATCGGCGCGCAGACGGCACATCTGCCAGCGCTCGCATGCGAAAAGGGCTGTCCTTCCTGCTGCGCGCTGCGAGTCACTGCGACAGCGCCGGAGATCTTTCTGCTCGCCCGCTACATCCGCCATATCGATGAGCGGATGCCGGCGACGGCCCTCGGCCTGCTGTCGCGCCGGGTGAAGCTCGCCAACCGCGCGACGCGGGGCTTGAGCGAGACCGAGCGCATGAAGCTGCGCCAGCCCTGCCCCTTCGTGGTGCGCGGCGGCTGCATCATCCATCCTGCGCGACCGCTGGCCTGCCGTGGCCACGCCTCATTCGACCGGCGCGCCTGCGCCCAGGCGATGGCTGGACGCGACGTGGAGGTTCCGATCTCGGCGCCTCACGTCGCCCTGCGTGGATTGATCCAGGATGCGTTGAGGTCGGCCCTCGCCGAAGCTGGTCTTGCAGCTCACCTCTACGAGCTCAACCAGGGTCTCGCACTGGCCTTTGAGGCTCCCGAGCGCGAACGCGCCTGGCTTGCCGGCAAGGACAGTCTGGCGCCCGCTCGGATCGAAACGCCTGCGACGGGCCAGCCGAATGCGATGCTGTGGAGCTGTGCCGCGGATGGCGCAGCGATCACCGGGAACCAGAGTTAGCACGCGTCACGGCTTGAGGATCGACGCCCCCGTGGTCGCGCGGCTCTCCAGATCGGCGTGTGCCCGGCCCGCATCCTTCAGCGCGTAAGCGTGATTGATCGGCACGTGCAGCTTGCCGCTGATGACGGCCGAGAACAGCGTGTCGGCGCCCTCCAGCAGCTCCGAGCGCTTGCCGATGTAGTCGTTGAGCTTCGGCCGGGTTGCGAACAACGAGCCGTGGCTGTTCAGCTCGGCGATCGAGAATGGGGGCACCGGGCCCGAGGCATTGCCGAAGCTGACGAACAGGCCGCGCGGCCTGAGGCAGGACAATGAGCCCGGGAAGGTCGACTTGCCGACACCGTCGTAGACGACATCGCAGCCTTCTCCACGGCTGATCTGCTTCACGCGGGCGACGAAGTCCTCCTCGTTGTAGAGGATGACGTGATCACAGCCATTGGCGAGCGCGAGATCCGCCTTGGCTTTCGAGCCGACGGTGCCGATGACATGCGCGCCGAGCGCGCGAGCCCATTGGCAGGCGAGCAGGCCGATGCCGCCGGCGGCGGCATGGATCAGCACGCGATGATGCGGCTCGACCTTGAAGGTCTTGTGCAAGAGGTACCACACGGTCAATCCCTTGAGCATCAGCACCGCGCCCTGCTCGTAGGTGATTTGGTCGGGCAGCTTGACCAGGCGCTGCCAGCCGATGTTGCGCTCGGTGGCGTAGCCGCCGAGGGTCTCGTAATAGGCCACGCGGTCGCCGGGATGGAAATGCGTCACGCCGGGGCCGACCGCGACCACCTCGCCGGCGGCCTCGTTGCCGGCGATGAACGGCAGGCCGGGCGCTTTGTACAGCCCGGTGCGAAAATACACGTCGATGAAGTTCAGCCCGATCGCGTGCTGGCGGATGCGGACCTCGCCGGGGCCAGGGGCGGCAAGATCGACCGGCTCATAGACCAGCGCCTCGGGGCCTCCCACCTTGTGCACGCGCACCGCCTTGGCCATGTGGCCACCCTCCCTGCAGAACTCTCATGGCCGGAGTTGAGAACCCGATCCAACAGTCCCAGACAATTACCTGATTCTCGTCCGAGCTCCGGCTCGTCTGACCGCCGCATCGCACGCCGCTTCGAAAGCGAAGGCGATCATGGCGGGCTTGTCAACTCGGGCGTCAGCCGGCGCGCTTTCGGCGATTGCGCGAGGCCATCACGTTGAAGGCCTCGACCGCAAGCGCGAAGGCGATTGCGAAGTAGATGTAGCCGCGCGGGATGTGGAACTCGAAGCCATCGGCAACCAGCGCGACGCCGATCAGCACCAGGAAGGCGAGCGCCAGCATCTTGGTGGTCGGATGATTGGCCACGAAACGCGCCACCGGTCCGGACGAGACGTACATGATGATCACCGCGATGATCACGGCGGCGATCATGATCTCCAGATCCTGCGCCATGCCGATGGCTGTGATGATCGAGTCCAGCGAGAACACCAGGTCGATGACGATGATCTGCGCGATCACCCAGAAGAAGCTGCTGCGACCGCCGGCCTGCGGTCCCTCGCCCTCGCGCGCCTCGACCTCGGCATGAATCTCATGCGTCGCCTTGGCGATCAGGAACAGACCGCCGCCGATCAGGATGATGTCGCGCCAGGAGAAGCCGAGCTTGCCGATCGAGAACACCGGCTGGGTCAGCCCGATCAGCCAGACCAGCACGCTCAGCAGCATGATGCGGAAGATCAGCGCCAGGGCGAGACCGACCTGCCGGGCGCGCGTCGATTGCGGCTCGGGGATGCGCGCCGTGATCACCGACAGGAAGATCACGTTGTCAATGCCGAGGACGATTTCGAGCGCGGTCAGCGTCAGCAACGCGGCCCAGGCTTCGGGACTGGTCAGAAGGTCGATCATGCTTTCAAGGATCTCAACAGGCGGATCGCGGAGTCACTCGCGACGATGTAGAGGCCGATCGCGCACAGAAGCGAGGTCACGATCGGCCCGGCTGCAAAATTCTGGCTGAGCGCGTGGATCACGAGCACGCCCCAGAGCACCACGAGCGGCAGCGTCAGCCAGCGCAGCCGTTTCACGCGCACGGGATGGATGACGTGAAACGGCACGAAGGTGAGCGCAATCAGCAGCGCCAGCCCAAGCGTGGCGAGCAGCGGCGTCGGCCGCAGCAGGAACAGATAGAACGCCGCGATATTCCACAGGCCTGGAAAGCCCCGGAAATGATTGTCGTCGCTCTTCATACGCCGATCGGCGAAATACAGCGCGCCGGTCACCGCGATGCCGACGCCGATCACCGGCGCGGCCAGCGGCAGCAGCATCCCGCTCGCGGTGATCGCATAGGCCGGCACGAATACATAGGTCGTGAAGTCGACGACGAGATCGAGCACGTCGCCGGACCAGTCGGGCTGCACATGGATGACGTCGAGCCAGCGCGCCAGCGGTCCGTCGATCCCGTCGATGATCAGCGCCACGCCGAGCCACCAGAACATCGCCGTCCAATGCTCGCGCACGGCCTCCAGCATCGCCAGCAGAGCCACGCCCGCGCCGAGCGCGGTGAAGACGTGCACCGAGAACGCCGCGGCGCGATGCGTCGGCGTGGCTGCTACCACGCTCTCTGGTTTCAACTGATCCATTCTGGCTCACTGCTATCAGGAATCGGAGCGAATTGCATATCGTCGCTTGCGGCGATGCGCCGCGCAGGCGCGCGGATCACTCTTGAAAATGCCGGCGGGAACGTCAAATGTTCCGGCATGACCCACGCAGACACCCGCCTCGAAGGCACCCACTTCGATGTCATCGTCGTCGGCGGCGGCCCGGCAGGGCTCGCGGCCGCCATTGCGCTTGCGCAGACCGGCGCCCGGACGGCTCTGGTCGCCCGGCAGGCGCCCTATGCCGACAACCGCACCACCGCCCTGCTCGGCGGCTCCGTCGATTTCCTCGACGAGATCGGGGTGTGGTCGTCGTGCCGCGATCGCGCCGCGGGCTTGAAGACGATGCGGCTGGTTGACGACACCGGCCGGCTGATCCGGGCGCCCGAGGTGCGCTTCGTCGCCGACGAGATCGGGCTCGAGGTGTTCGGCTACAACATCGCCAATGCAGTTCTGGTCGAGGCGCTGGAACGGCGCGCCGGCGAGATCGCCGTGCTGACGCGGATTGCCGAAGACGCCGAGAGTGTTCACAGCGATGCAGAGGTGGTGACCGTCACCACCGGATCAGGCCGCGTGCTGACCGCGCAACTCGTCGTCGGCGCCGATGGCCGGCATTCGCTGTGCCGCGAGGCGGCGGGGATCGGCGTCAGCCGTCGCACGCTGCAGCAATCCGCGCTCACCTTCAACATCACCCACGCGCGGCCGCACCACAACGTCTCGACGGAATTCCACACTCCGCACGGCCCGTGCGTGTTCGTGCCGCTGCCGGGCGACCGCTGCAGCGTCGTCTGGGTCGCTGCGCCCAAGGAAGCCGAGCGTCTTTATGCACTCGATGATGAAGCCCTGTCGGCGGCCGCCGAGCGGCAGTCGCACTCGATCTTTGGCCGTGTGCATGTCGAGCCGGGCCGTCACGTGTTCCCGCTCGCGATCGAGCGGCCGCAAGCTTACGCGCAGAACCGCATCGTGCTGATCGGCGAGGCCGCCCATGTCGTGCCGCCGATCGGCGCGCAGGGACTGAACCTCGGCCTGCGCGACGGCATCGACGTGGCCGATCTCGTTCGCAAGGCCAAGGCGGCCGGCGAGGATCTCGGCGCGCCCCAGATCATCGCCCGCTACGGCGCGGCCCGCCGGGCCGACATCCTGAGCCGCACCTTCGTCATCGACCTCGCCAACCGCTCGCTGCTCAGCGATCTCCTGCCGATGCAATCGTTGCGCGCTGTCGGCATGCATCTGATCGGCGGCATTGGCCCGCTCAGGCGGCTGGCGATGCGCGAAGGCCTGTCGCCGTCCTGGCAGACGTCCCGCAAGGCGGGTTGATGCAAGCCTGAGCCGATCTCACGGGAACACCAGCCGGCCGCTCTGGATCAGCCACATCACGCTGGTCAGCGTCACCACCGAGGCAAAGGTGCCGATCAGCACCGCCGATGACGCGGGCTCGATCCAGCTGTCGTGCTGGCGCGCGATCACGAACACATTGAGCGCGGGCGGCAACGCCGCCATCAGCACCGCGGTGGCAGCCCATGGCTGCGCGAACGGTCCGAACAGCAGCATCAGGCCGAAGGAGATCAGCGGATGGATCACGAGCTTCACCACCGTGAGCACCGGCACCTCCCACGGCAGCCGCTCGAACGGCCGCAGCGCGACCGTCACGCCCAGCGCGAACAGCGCCGTCGGCGCCGCGGCATTCTGCAGGAACTGCAAGGTGCGATCGAGCACGGTCGGCGGATGGAACTGCAACGCTGCCGCAACGATGCCGGCGGCGGTGGCCATGATGAGCGGATTACGCAGGATCTGCCGCAGCACCGTGCGCAGCGCATGCGCCAGCGATGCATGATCGCGCTCGGTCAACTCCACCAGCAATGGAACGATCGAGAACAGGAAGATGCTGTCGCAGCAGAAGATCAGCGCGGTCGGCGCTGCCGCCTTGGCGCCGAGCACGGACAGAGCGAGCCCCGGGCCCATATAGCCGATATTGCCATAGCCGCCCGCAAGCCCCGCCATCGTCGCCTCGCGCAGCGACAGCCGGCCGATCACCTTGCCGAGCATGAGCGCGAGCGTGAACGTCAGCATCGTCGCGAGCGTCGTTGCAACCAGGAAGGGAGGGTTGCTCAGCTCGGCAAAAGGCGTGCGGGCGATGAGATTGAACATCAAGGCCGGCAGCGACACGTAGAGCAGGAAGAAGTTCATCCAGGCCAGCCCGGCCTCGGGCAGCTTCTTCCATTTACCGCAGGCGAACCCTATGAAAACGACGCCGAAATACGGCAAGGCCAGATTGAGAATGTCGAGCATGGGTGCTTGTGAATGACCCGTTGCGGGCCGGGCTGCGGGAGCGCGCGGCACCGCGCGATTCGGCACTGTCTAGATGAAATCCGCCCCTCGGGCACTAGCATCGGCCTCAATCCTGGTCTATTCGACTCTGATGATCAAAGCGCGAACAGCCAAGTTTCAGATCGGCCAGATCGTCCGGCATCGGGTGTTCTCGTTCCGGGGCGTGATCTTCGACATCGACCCTGAGTTCAATAACACCGAGGAATGGTGGCTCTCGATCCCTGAAGAGGTTCGGCCGCACAAGGACCAGCCGTTCTATCATTTGCTGGCCGAGAACGCGGATTCCGAATACGTCGCCTATGTCTCGGAACAGAACCTCGTGCCCGACGAGTCTGGCGAGCCGATCCGGCACTCCCAGGTTGCCGAGATCTTCATCAAGGACAAGTCCGGCGGCTATCGTCCGCGCAATCCGCTACTGAACTGAGGGCGGCCCACAGCGACGCGCCCTCACCTTCGCTCGCTCCAGCCGACCCCTTTTGACGTGTCTGCCGATCCAACAAAAAAGGCGCTCCGACCGGAGCGCCTTTTGCTTTTGTCGCGAGACCAGACAGGCCTTACTGCTTCGCCTGCGGTTGGCCGCCTTGCGTCTGCTCCAGCTTCTTGCGCTGCTCCTCGGCGCGCTTCTGCAGCTCTTCCTGCAGCTTTTGCTGGGTCTTCTCGAACTCCTTCGGATCGGTCGGCGGGCCGTCATACGCCTTCGCGAAGCTGCTGGCGCCTTCCTGCAGCGGCAGCGGCAGGGTCAGCGCCGTGCCGTTCGAGTTGATCGCCTGCACGTAGAGGTTCTGGCCCTTCTTCAGGCTGGCAAGGAAGTCCGGGGTCGCTTCATAGTCGGACATGCAGCCGTTCTGGAAGCAGATCACGTAAGGGCTCTGCAGCGCCTGGTTGCTGTCGACGACAATGCGGGTGCCGGGCTGCAGCTGCATGCCGAGCGGCAAGGTCACGCGCAGGATCTTCTTCGGCTCGCCTTCGGGCTCGATGATCACGGCGGCAACCACCGGCTGACCGGACTCGATGCGTCCGTCCTTGCCGATGAAGCAGACCTGCTTGGCGTTGGCATCCTGGCCCTTGAGGCAGAACTTGGTCCAGGGCGCGTAGATCAGCTGCGGCATCTCTGCCGGCTGGGCCTGGGCCTGCTGGCCGGCGGCCGGAGGAGCGCCAGCCGCAGGTGCGGCGGGAGCGGGAGCTTTGGGGGCAGCAGCCGGAGCCTTTGCCTTCGGCGCTGCGGGCGGCTGAGCCTGCGCCTGCGCCTCCGAAGCAAAGGAAACGGCCAGCGCGGTGACCGCCAGCAGGGCGACGAGCCGCCCACGCGGCCCAACCGACGAGGCCAAGTCACGGAAATTCATTGCGGAAAACCCTTTCTGAACGGCAGCGCCCGAGACCGCCAAAGGCGCCACACCAAGCCGTCGAAGCGGCTGTCTCCTCAGGAAATGAGGCGGTTAAGTGACAGGCGTTGCCGCCGTAACTCAATCGCCCGCTTTCATAACGCGGTGCGCGGAAGAATCAATGCCGCGGGACCGTGTCCGGGCCGCGGTCTAGCGCGGGCGAGCCTGTGGTAAAAGCCCTTCGTGGCCTGTTCCGAATCAAATGCTTGCGCCCCGATGCTGATGCTGCAGCGCATGTTGCGCGTGGTGGCGGGATGGGGCTTCGCGATCCCGGCGCTGTTGCAGCCGATCTACACTCCGGGTGCAATTGCTGCCGAAACTGCGGCAATCGCGATGCACGGCAGTCCCGCCCTGCCTGCGGACTTCGACCACATGCCTTACGTGAATCCGCAGGCGCCCAAGGGCGGCCGCATCGTATGGGGACTGCTCGGCACCTTCGATAGCCTCAATCCGTTCATCGTGCGCGGCGTGGCAGTGCAGCAAATCCGCGGCTATGTCGTGGAAAGCCTGCTCGCGCGCGGCAATGATGAGGCTTTCACGCTGTATGGCCTGCTGGCCCGCAGCGTCGAGACCGACGACCGGCGAACCTATGTCACCTTCCGCCTGGATCCCCGCGCCCGCTTCGCCGATGGTCATCCGGTCCAGGCCGAGGACGTCGCCTTCTCCTTCGCGCTGCTGCGCGATCACGGCCGGCCCAACCACCGGCAGTTCTACGGCAAGGTCGCCACGGCCGAGGTGCTCGATCCCCTCACCATCCGGTTCGATTTCGGCGGCGCTGAGGATCGCGAGCTGCCGCTCATTCTCGGCCTAATGCCGATCCTCCCGAAGCACGCCACTGACGTCGCGACCTTCGAGGACACCACGCTTTTCGCCCCGCTCGGCTCCGGCCCCTATCGTGTCACCGCGGTGCGGCCGGGCGCGAGCGTCACCCTCACCCGCAATCCCGATTATTGGGGGCGCGACCTCCCCATCAACCGCGGATTGTGGAACTTCGACGAGGTCAGGCTGGATTATTACCGCGAGTCCAACGGCCAGTTCGAGGCCTTCAAGCGCGGGCTCTACGACTTCCGCGTCGAGACCGAGCCGCTGCGCTGGCACGACGGCTACGACTTCCCCGTGGCGCGCAGTGGCGAGGTCATCCGCGACAGCTTCACCTCGGGCATGCCGCAGCCGTCGCAGTTCCTGGTGTTCAACACCCGTCGCCCGGTGTTCGCCGACATCAAGGTGCGCCAGGCGCTGACCTTGCTGTTCGATTTCGAATGGATCAACCGCAACTACTTCTTCGGCCTGTACCGCCGCAGCGGCGGTTATTTCGCCGGCTCCGAGCTGTCGGCCTATGGCCGCGCCGCCGATGCGGCGGAGCGTGAGCTGCTCAAGCCATTTGCCGCGCAGATCCCTGCCGACATCATGGACGGCAGCTATCGTCTTCCGATCACCGATGGCTCCGGGCGCGATCGCATTGCGCTCAAGGCCGCGCTCGATCTGCTTGCCGAGGCCGGCTACGGCCTCGACGGCACGGTGTTGCGACACCGGACGACGCACGCGTCGCTGGCGTTCGAGATTCTGGTCACGACGCGCGACCAGGAGCGCATCGCGCTGGCCTATGCGGGGAGCCTCAAGCGGGCCGGCATCAATGCGGCGATCAGGGTCGTTGATCCCGTGCAGTTCGACCAGCGTCGCCTCTCCTTCGAGTTCGACATGATCCAGAACCGCTGGGACCAGTCGCTGTCTCCAGGCAATGAGCAGGCCTTCTACTGGGGCAGCGAGGCGGCCGACCGGACCGGAACGCGGAACTACATGGGCGCCAAGGACCCGGCGATCGACGCCATGATCGCCGCGCTGTTGCGGGCCCGCGACAGGCAGGAATTTATCTCGACCGTTCGCGCATTGGACCGTACCCTGATGGCGGGGTTCTACGCTATTCCAGTGCTCAATGCCGCCGAGGAATGGATCGCTCGGTGGAATCGGATAGAACGGCCCAAGAGGACAGCTTTGACGGGAGCGCTCCCGGAGAGCTGGTGGCAGCGGCCGGAGCCGGCGAAATGACCAACCGGGGCAGTTGGTCGGCCGGATCCGTGAAAGTACGGGGCAACAGGTGAATCAGGCCAATACGTCGCCGACGCTCGACGCGTTGTTTCAACGCATCCTGGCGCGCAAGCCGGATGCGGTTGCGCTGCTCGATCCGATCAACAAGCAGCGCGTCACCGGCCGCCCTCCGATGCGCCTGACCTATGCCGAAGCCGATCGCGTGATCTCGGCGCTGGCAGCACATTTCATCGACGCCGGCCTGCCCGCCCATTCGGTCATCGCCGTCCAGCTGCCCAACACGATCGAGTTCGTCCTGACGGTGCTGGCCGCGCATCGCGCCGGCCTGGTCGTCGCCGTATTCCCGCTGTTGTGGCGCCAGTCGGAGCTGGTGGCGGCGCTGAACCGCACCAGCGCGCGGGCCATCGTCACGATGTCGAAGATCGACGGCGTGATCCATTCCGATCTGGCGATGAACGCCGCGGCCGAGGCGTTCTCGATCCGCCATGTCTGCGGCTTCGGCTCCGACCTGCCGGAGGGCATGTATTCGCTCGACCAGTCGATCGCCAAGCCCTCGCGCTCGACGCGCGGGATCATGCCCGATGGTCGCAAGGCGGCGATCGTCTCGTTCGACGTGACCGCCGACGGCTTCCGTGCCGTGCCGCGCACCCATCTGAGCCTGATCGCGGGCGGGCTCGCCATCTCGCTGGAAAGCGATCTGCCGCAAGGCGTGAACATGATGTCGGCCTTCCTGCCGTCGTCCTTTGCCGGTCTCGCCGCCTCCGTCGTGACCTGGCTGCTGTCCGGCGGCACGCTGGCGCTGCATCACCCGTTCGACGCCGATGCGCTGGAGCAGCAGCTCGCGGAGCTCGCCTGCGACACGCTGGTCGCTCCCGCCCAGCTTGCCTTGCGCCTCGATGAAGGCGACCTCGCATCACGGCTGCCGAACCTGCGCTATATCGTCGGCATGTGGCGCGCGCCGGAACAGGTGGCCTCGAGCCCGGCGTGGAAGACGCGCGACATCGAGCTCACCGACGTCTATCTGTTCGGCGAAGCCGGCCTGTTCGCCGTGCGCCGCACCGCGGCCGACGGCAGCCCTGGCCCGGTCAAGCCGGGGCGCCAGGGCGTACCGCGCGAGCAGCCGGGATCGTCGATCGCTGGTGAGATCCTGGTCACGCCCAAAGGCACGCTCGGCCTGCGCGGCCCCATGGTCGTCCTGGCTGCCTATGCGCCGCCGGCGCCCCCGAGCGACTCGCTGATGCCGGCGCCGCCGCGCGATTTCGTCGACACCGAATATGCGGTGCGGCTCGACCGCGCCCACGACACCATCTCGATCACCGCGCCGCCCGCGGGGGTCATGGCCGTGGGCGGCTACCGCTTCCTCGCGCAGGACCTGCACGAATGGTCGCGCCGGCTCGGCCAAGGCGCGCTGCTGACGGCCCTGCCCGATCGTCTCAGCGGACATCGGTTGGCGGGACGCGCGATGGACAACGCCCGCGCCCGCGAGGCGCTGGCCGAGCTCGGGCTCAATCCGCTGATGGTCGAGGCTTTCCGCGACCGTGCGAGCTCAGGCGGCTGAAGCTGCCGTCCGGGCGACTGCGGAGCGCTTGCGTGCTCGGAACAGTGTTGACGCCGCGTTAACGGGAGAAACCTAGGATCGCGACGTACCGTCAGCGTATCCTGAGTTTCCCTGAATGTCCCAACAAGGCCCGCTTCTCATCGTCTCCACGTCCACGCGGCCTTCGCTGACGGCGGCTCTCGCAGCGGCGCAAATTCTCCCGACGACCGAAACCCGCTGGGCCGATGCGGCCGGCGCGGTCTCCCGGGTTCAACCGGCAGCCGTGCTCGCCGTGATCGACGGCGCCGACGAGACTGAGATCGCCGCACTGTCGCGCCATGTCAGCGCGCGCAAGCCCTACATCCCGATGATCGCGATCGATCCGGGCGACACCATCCTGCCCGACAATGCCATTCCCCTGCACGGCAGCGACAATCACGACCGCCTGCTCGCACGGCTGCGGGCCGCGCTCCGCGTGCGGACGCTACACACCACGGTGCTGCGCCGTCTCGACGAGAAGAAGACGCCGGACGCGACGCTGCCCGATTCTGACCCGCTGCACGATGCGACGGTGCTGCTGCTCGGCCGCGGCACGTCGATGCCGGGCCTGTCGGTCGCGCTCGGCGAGCGCATGGCGGTGGTCGGCGCGCTCAGCATCGAGGCCGCGGCGAAGCATCTGTCGAGCCGCGACATCGACGGCATCGTGCTCGGCGAAGGCTTTTCGCCGCGCGTGGTGGATGCCTTTCTCGCCGTGCTGGCCGAGGACACCCGCTTCCGCAATCTCGGCGTGGTCGTCACCGCCAACCAGCCGGCACCGCTGCAGGAGCTCGCCAATCTCGAGATCATCGCCGGCGAGCCGCAGCGCATCGCAGCCCACGCGCTGCCGCTAATCCGGCAGCATGCGTTCGAGAGCCGCCTCAACCGCACCCTGCGCGCGATCGAAGCCGGCGGCATGCTCGATCCCTCGACCGGCCTTCTCACCAGGAGCGCGTTCGCGCGCGACTTCGCCACCGCGGTCAGCCAGACCCAGAAGAGCGGCGGCGGCCTCGCCGTCGCCCGCTTCGCCTTCGATCCGGTCAACCCGCGCGCGCAATATGACGGCGCCCGCATCATCAGCCGGCTGATGCGCCGGATGGATTTCGGCACCCACGAGGACAACGGCTCCGTCGTCGTCGTGTTCGCCGAGACCGATTTGCGCTCCGCCCACGCCATCGCCCGCCGCCTCGCCAGCGTGATGCGCCACACCTCCCACGGCAAGCGCGACACGCGCTCGGAGCCATCGATCACGGTCGCCGCGCTGCAGCCGAACGACACCGCGCGCACGCTGCTGGCACGCGTCTACGGCGAGGCCCAACGCGCCGCGTCGTGAGATAGAAGCACAGCTAGTCCCACGTCATTGCGAGCGCAGCGAAACAATCCAGGGCGTCGACCGCGACTCTGGATTGCTTCGCTGCGCTCGCAATGACGCAGTCAACTATCAGCTCCCGTCTCATTCGAAGTCCCAACACCGGTCCATAGGGTGGGCAAAGGCGCAAGCAAGGTCGCGCCACATGCGAGCTATCAGATAGCGCCGTGCCCACCATCTCACCGCTAAGTATGTCGGCCGACGGTGGGCACGCTGCCGCCTTCGGCGGCCGCTTTGCGCACCCTACGGACCGTCACGATCTGATCCAAACACGTGCATGTTGAGATCGCGCATTTGCCCCACTCCTCTGGTGGAATCCTGGCTCGACTCGGGGGTCATCTGACGAACGGAGCACTGCGTCATGCAAAACCGGCAATCTCGCGAGGAGACCGATTGGGTCGCCGTCGTGGCCATCGTCGCGGTGTTCCTGATCGCCAGCCTTTCCTTGCACTTCGGCTGGCAGCTTCGGTGAGGATACAGAGAAACAGATTGATGGAGCAAATCAGTACTTCTGCAGCTCTGTCTTGATCGCCAGTGTCAACTCTTCGACTGAAGGCGTCATGCCTTTGCCCAGAGGCGTGACGAATATTCCAGGCAGAACGCCATCCCGCTGCAGCCGAGGCAGCAGGATATCCAACAACTCATCGATTTCGATCGGCCGCGGCTCGTAGCTGCTCCATTCGCCGAGCGCACAGAGCTTCGCATAGTCCGGTGCCGGCCAGAGCGGAAACACAGTGCAGCCGTCATCATCGGATGAGAGAGCCCATCCGTCGGCATAGAGACCCCACACCCGCTCCGAATCCGCGACGGCTTTGACGAAGTGCGCGAAACGCGCGGCAGCCGGCAGCGCCAGAACTGCTTGCAACTGTTTATCGGAGATCTTCATGCAGCCCTCTCCAGACGGAGTCTCACGCCGCCTTCTTCTTCTCCGCAAGCTCTGCCAGCTCCTTTAGAATATCCGTCGTGCCTTCGAGGCGCTCCTCCGGCGTCTCCCACACCTGCAGGAACACCACCTTCATGTCGGGCCGCACCTTGGCGGCCTGGCCGTGGCGCTTGATGAAGGCGACGAGGCGGTCGGGATAGGCAAAGCTGTTGTCGCGGAAGGCGATGACGGCGCCCTTCGGGCCGGCGTCGACCTTCTCGACATTGGCTCTCCGGCAGTAGTTCTTGATCGCAGCGACCTTGAACAAATAGCGCGTCTCGTCCGGCAGCTTGCCGAAGCGGTCGCGCAGCTCGGCGGCAAAATTCTCGATCTCCTCGTCGGTTTCGAGATCTGCGAGCCGGCGGTACAGCGACAGCCGCACTGACAGATCGGAGACGTAGTCCTCCGGGATCAGCACGGGCATACCGATGGTGATCTGCGGCGACCAGCGGTCGACGGTCGGCTCGGTGATGCCGGCCTTGAGGTTCTCGATCGCCTCCTCCAGCATGGACTGATAGAGCTCGAAGCCGACCTCCTTGATGTGGCCGGACTGCTCGTCGCCGAGCAGGTTGCCGGCGCCGCGGATATCGAGGTCGTGGCTGGCGAGCTGGAAGCCCGCGCCCAGCGTCTCCAGCGATTGCAGCACGCCGAGCCGCTTCTCCGCCTGCGTACTGACCTTGTGCGTCGACGGCAGAGTGAACAGCGCATAGGCGCGCAGCTTGGAACGGCCGACGCGGCCGCGCAACTGATAGAGCTGGGCGAGGCCGAACATGTCGGCGCGGTGCACGATCAGCGTGTTGGCGCGGGGAATGTCGAGGCCGGACTCGACGATGGTGGTCGACAGCAGGATGTCGAACTTGCCGTCGTAGAACGCCGAGATGATGTCCTCGATCACGGTCGGCGCCATCTGGCCATGCGCGACCGCGACCTTCATCTCCGGCACGGTCTTGTCGAGGAACTCCTTGACCTCGGCGAGATCGTCGATGCGCGGCACGACGTAGAACGCCTGGCCGCCGCGATAACGCTCGCGCAGCAGCGCCTCGCGGATCATCACGGGATCATGCGGGGCGACGAAGGTGCGCACGGCGAGACGATCGACCGGCGGCGAGGCAATGATCGACAGCTCGCGCACGCCCGTCAGCGCCAGCTGCAAGGTGCGCGGGATCGGCGTTGCCGACAAGGTCAGCACGTGGACCTCGGCGCGCAGCTGCTTCAGCCGCTCCTTGTGGCTGACGCCAAAATGCTGCTCCTCGTCGACGATGACGAGGCCGAGGTCGCGGAACTTCACGGTCTTGCCGAGCAGCGCGTGGGTGCCGACGACGATGTCGACCGAGCCGTCGGTGAGCCCCTTCTTGACCTGGTTGAGCTCCTTGGTCGAGACGAGCCGCGAGGCCTGGGCGACGTTGACCGGAAAGCCCTTGAAGCGCTCCGTGAATGTTCTTGCGTGCTGGCGCGCGAGCAAGGTGGTCGGTACGACGACGGCGACCTGCTTGCCGTCGAGCGCGACAGCAAACGCGGCGCGCAGCGCCACCTCGGTCTTGCCGAAGCCGACGTCGCCGCAGACGAGACGATCCATCGGCCGCCCCGCTTCGAGATCGCCGAGCGTCGCCTGGATCGCCGCGAGCTGGTCCTCGGTCTCGTCGTAGGGGAAGCGCGCGCAGAACTCGTCATAGAGCCCGGCCTGCACCGGCATCTTCGGCGCTTCGTGCAGCATGCGCTCGGCGGCGATCTTGATCAGCTCGCCCGCCATCTCGCGGATGCGGTTCTTCAGCTTCGCCTTGCGCGTCTGCCAGCCCTGGCCGCCGAGCTTGTCGAGCTCGACATTGGTCTGGTCGGAGCCGTAGCGCGACAACAGCTCGATGTTCTCGACCGGCAGATACAGCTTGGTCTCGCCGGCATAGCGCAGCTCGAGACAATCATGCGGAGCGCCGGCGACTTCGAGCGTCTGCAGGCCGACGAAGCGGCCGATGCCGTGATCGACGTGGACGACGATGTCGCCGATGGCGAGGCTCGTCACCTCCGAGATGAAATTGTCGAGCTTGCGGCTGGCACGGCGCGGCCGCACCAGGCGGTCGCCGAGAATGTCCTGCTCGGAGATGACGGCGATCTGGTCGGTCTCGAAGCCGGTCTCGAGGCCGAGCACCGCGAGCATGGTCTCGTTGCGCGGAGTCGCCTGCACCATGCGCCAGGTGTTGACGCTGGTGACGTGGATCAGCTTGTGGTCCTTCAACATCGAGGCCATGCGGTCGCGCGAGCCTTCGCTCCACAGCGCGATCACGACCTTCTTGCGAACCGACTGCAGCGCCTGCACATGCGCGACGACGGCCTCGAACACGTTGACCGCAGCGTCGTTGCGCTCCGGCGCGAAGTTGCGACCAGCCCGGGCGCCGATGTCCACGACCCCCGCCCCTTCCGGCACGGCGAACGGCGTGACCTTCGCAAGCGGAGCAGCGGCGAGCCTCTCAGCCCACTCCGTCGACGTCAGATACAGACGGTCAACGGTCAGCGGCTTGTAGATCGCGCCGCCGCCGGGATGCTCCATCGCCTCGCGGCGCGCGTCGTAATAGTCGATGATCTGCTTGAAGCGCTCCCGTGCCGCATCCTCGCCTTGCGGCTCGATCACGATCGGCGTGTTCGGCAGATAGTCGAACAGCGTCTCCATCTTGTCGTGGAACAGCGGCAGCCAATGCTCCATGCCGGGATAGCGGCGGCCTTCGCTGACGGCCTCATACAGCGCGTCGTCGCGCTCGGGCGCGCCGAACTCGGCGACATAGCCCATGCGGAAGCGGCGGATGGTGTCTGTGACGAGCTGGAATTCGGAGACCGGCACGAGATCGAGCGAACGCATGTCGAGCAAGGTGCGCTGCGTCTCGGCGTCGAAGGTGCGGATCGATTCCAGGCTGTCGCCGAAATAGTCGAACCGCACGGGCTGGTCGAGGCCGGCCGGAAACAGGTCGAGAATGCCGCCGCGCACGGCGTACTCACCGCTCTCGCGCACGGTGGAGGCCCGGACGTAACCATTGTGCTCCAGCCACGCGACCACGGAATCCATCGGTACGACATGGCCCGGCGCCACTGACAGCGCTTGGCCGGCCATGGTATCGCGCGACGGCACGCGCTGCACGATGGCGTTGACGGTGGTCAGCACGATCAGCGGCTTGTCGCTGCCGGCAAGTCGCGACAGCCGCGCGAGCGTGGTCACGCGCTGGGCGAGGATGCCGCCATGCGGTGAGACGCGATCATAAGGCTGACAGTCCCAGGCCGGGAACTGCATCACCGGGAGGTCCGGCGCGAAGAAGTCGAGCGCCCGCGCCAGCTGCTGCATCCGGTTGCCGTCGCGGCAGACCACGGCAAGGCTGACCGCTGGCGGCTTCGGCCTGGCGGCGATCGCGCGCGCCAGATCGGAGACGACGAGACCCTCGGCGCCCTCGGCGACATTGGCGAGCGTGAGCGCGCGTCCCGGCGCGAGATGCTCGGCGGGCGACTTGACCGGACTCTTCATCAATCGGCGTCCACCGCGCGGAAGGCCTTGATGCGTTCGAACAGCGCCGGCGTCTGCTCCGGCGGCAGCGGCCGGGCGCCGGTGATCGCGGCGTAGAAATCGGGGTCGGAGACCTCCAGGAGCTGCTCGAGCTGGTTCAGCTCGCTCTCGGTCAGCGTGCCGATCTCGGCGTCGGCGAAGCGGCCGAGGATCAAATCCATCTCACGGGTGCCGCGATGCCAGCAGCGGAACAGCAGCCGCTTGCGACGGTCGTCTAGGCCTTGGCTCGAACGGGTCGTTCCGGTCATCGCGATCTTCCTGCAGGACAACGCCAAAAGCCCGGACGGTGCCGGGCGCGGTTCATATAGCGGCGCGGGGCGCCCCTGTCAGCCCTCCCGGGGTGCAGAACCGGCATGCCTGGGCGCCTGAAACCGAAGAAAAAAGAGGTGGATGTCTCGGCATACACCGCTATTCCCGCTCCCAAACGGATTTAAGTGTTCGGTTCATGCGCCCTGCCATCCTCAATCCGCTGTTTGCCCCGGTCACGACCCTGTCGGGTGTCGGGCCGAAGCAGGACAAGCTGCTGCGCTACCTGCTGAGCTCTAGCGAGACGCCGCGGCTGGTCGACCTGCTGCTGCATCTGCCGGCCAGCGTGATCGATCGCCGGAACCGTCCGAAGGTGCGCGACGTCGAGGTCGGCACGGTGGTGACCCTGGAGGTGACGGTCGATCGCCATCGTCCGTCGCGTAACGCCCGCGCGCCGTATCTGGTTTACGCTAGCGACGAGACCGGCGATGTCGTGCTGACCTTCTTCCGGCCGAAGGGCGACTATATCGAGAAGATCCTTCCCGTCGGCGCCAAGCGCTACGTCTCCGGCACCGTGCAGATGTACGACGGCATCCCGCAGATCGTGCACCCCGACCGCATATTGGACGAGGCCGGTTTTGCCAAATTGTCAGGAATCGACCCGGTCTATCCGCTGACCGAGGGGCTGGCACTCGGCTCGCTGCGGCGGGCGATCGCGGCGGCGCTAACCAGGCTGCCGGACCTGCCGGAATGGATCAGCCCGGAGGTGCTCAGCCGCTGCAACTTCCCGTCGCTGAGGGAAGCGCTGACGCGGGTGCATATACCGCAGGAGCTGACGGATATCCTTCCCGAACATCCGTTCTGGTCGCGCCTTGCCTTCGACGAGCTGCTCGCCGGCCAATTGGCGCTGGCGCTGGTGCGGGCGCAGCTGCGCCGTCCCGCGGGCAACCGTCATGCCGGCGACGGCCGTCTCCGCCGCAAGATCATCGACGCCCTGCCCTATGCGCTGACCAACTCGCAAGCACAGGCGATCGAGGCGATCGCGGCCGATCTCGAAAAGCCGGTGCGCATGCTCCGGCTGCTGCAAGGCGACGTCGGCTCCGGCAAGACGGTGGTGGCGCTGCTCGCCGCGGCGGCCGTGGCGGAGGCCGGCAAGCAGGCCGCCCTAATGGCGCCGACCGAAATCCTGGCGCGGCAGCACGCCAAGACCATTACGCCGTTGGCCGAGCGCGCGGGCATGAACGTTGCCATTCTCACCGGCCGCGAGAAGGGCAAGGAGCGCCGCGACATCCTCGCCCGGCTCGAGGCCGGCGAGATCGACCTCCTCGTCGGCACCCACGCGCTGATTCAGGACGACGTCATCTTCAAGTCACTGGCGCTCGCGATCGTCGACGAGCAGCATCGCTTCGGCGTCCGCGAGCGGCTGGCGCTGACCTCGAAGGGCGCGGCCGTCGACGTGCTCGTGCTGTCGGCGACGCCGATCCCGCGCACCTTGGTGCTGACCTATTTCGGCGACATGGACATTTCCGAGCTGCGCGAAAAACCGGCCGGCCGCCAGCCGATCGACACCCGCGCCGTGGCCGACACCCGACGCATCGAGGTCATCGACGCCGTCGGCCGCGCGCTCGACGCCGGCAAGCTGGTGTACTGGATCTGCCCGCTGGTCGAGGAATCCGAGGCCGAGGGCATCGATCATCTCACCAACGCGACCGATCGCTATGACAGCCTGCGCGAGCGCTTCGGCGAGCGCGTCGGCCTGGTCCACGGCAAGATGAAGGGCAGCGAGAAGGACGACGTCATGGGCCGCTTCGCGGCGCATGAGCTGCGGCTGCTGGTGGCCACGACGGTGGTGGAGGTCGGCGTCGACGTGCCCGCCGCGACCATCATGGTGATCGAGAATGCCGAGCGCTTTGGGCTGGCCCAATTGCACCAGCTGCGCGGCCGCATCGGCCGCGGCTCGGAGGCCTCGACCTGCATCCTGCTGTATCACGAGCCGCTCGGGCAAATGTCGAAGGCCCGGCTCGCGGTCATCAGAGAGACCACCGATGGCTTCCGCATCGCCGAGGAGGATCTCAAGCTGCGCGGCGAAGGCGACGTGCTCGGCATCCGCCAGAGCGGCCTGCCCGGCTATCGCATCGCGCGGCCCGAGGTGCATGCGCAGCTGATCACGCAGGCCCGCGACGAGGCGCTGCGGATCTTGAAGGAGGATCCCAAGCTGAAGGGCCCGCGCAGCGAGGCCCTACGTTGTTTGTTGTATTTGTACGAGCGCGACGAGGCGATCCCGCTGCTGACGGCGGGATAACATTCGTAGGGTGGGCAAAGCGGCGCCGAAGGCGACGCGTGCCCACCATCGGCGCCAGCGATCGTGGGCGGTGGGCACGGCGCGTGAAATAGCCGGACTCCAACAACGAGATGGGCGCGCCTTTGCCCACCCTACGCTTCTATGACGCCTACTTCGCCTTGCAGCTCTCGGCAAATGCCACCAGCTGCGCGGCCTCGGCGCCCTCGCCCTGCACATCGGCCGCGATGTGCTCGAACAGCCGCGCAAAGCCCTCGTAGATCAGCGTGGCCGGATGATCCTCGCCGAGGAAGCCCCCGATCTCGCGCATTTCGGCGACCCAGCGATAGGCCTTGGGCAGCATGTCCGGCAGCGCGTTGGCGAGCCGCGCCTGGACGTGCGGCAGGCTGAGCGCGAGCTCGTCGCGCAGCGCGTCCGCAGCGCCCGCGCGGGTGGCGGCCAGCACCATCGCGGCGCCGAGCCCGGTCAGGCCCTTGTTGATGCCGGCATAGGACATCTTCAGCGCCGACGCCGCGCCGATCGGCCCCTGGATCACGCGCAGGTCGAGCCCGAGCTCGCCCAGCACGGCCACATCCGCCGCAGCCTCACCGCTGACATAGACCGCCGGCCCCTTCGTGCCCGGCTTCGGCGGCAGGCCGATGATGGCCGCATCGACCAGGCGGGCGCCCGAGGACAGCACGATGTCCTCGATCCGCCGGATGGTCTCGACGTTGACGGCGTTGCAGTCGACGATGACCGGCTTCTTCGCACTCCGATTGATGATCGTGGCGAGCTGCTCGGCCAGTGCCACTGCCTCGCCCGGCGGCACGATCGACAGGATGATGTCCGCCGCCGCGATCTCGGCCTCGCTGGCGTGCGTCATCCCGGCCGCTGCCGCCCTCGCCTGCGTCGCGGCGCTGCGGCCTTCCAGCGAGGTCAGCACCTTGCAGCCATGCTCAGACAGGCGAGCAGCAATGGCGCTGCCCATGGCGCCGGGCGCGATGACGGCAATGCTGGGGGGCATGAGAACAACTCCGCTTCCGACGTAACTCCCGAAAGACTAACCGGGTTCGATGACGAAACGGAACACGCGAAAACGGAGGGGCAGCCCTTCCGGACTGCCCCTCTCCTGGCCGTAGCGGCAGCCGCGCCCCCCAGCGCCTGCTGCTCCGACCGAACTCAGAACGAGATCTTCAACCCGCCGCTGCCATAGAAGTCGTCGCCACCGGTGCGCCCGATCGTCCGCGACACGTTGGCCGTCAACGCCACGTTGCTCCAGAACGGCGCCACCACGCCAGCGGTGATACGGCCGTAGACATTGTGCGAGGTCGCGTTCGGGACGTTCCAATTGTTGACGATGACCGGCGCAGACGTGGCGCTGTACTGGATCAGGCGGCCATTGCCGATGATGTCGTCATCGAGCGTCAGGTTCAGATACGGATTGATCGTCGCGCCCTGCACCTGGAACGGCGTGCGCAGCTGCACGCCGACGCTGCCGACCAGGGTCTCCGCGGTCTGCGAGCCGACCGTCAGCGTCAGCGCGGGATCGCCGGCCTCGGTGAAGCCGTCGACGCGCGCACGGGCATAGGTCAGACCGCCGATCGGACCGAGCTTGGCGGTGCCGGCATCGAACAGATAGCCGGCCTTGCCGGCGACGACGAAGGTCGTGCCGCCCGGGTTCGAGGTGATGGTGTCGACCACGCCCGGCCGCGTGTTGCGATAGTCCTGATGGCCGATCGTGGCGAGCGCTTGCGCAAACAGATTGCTGCTCGCCCAGGCGCCGTAGAGGCCGAACTGATACGAGTTCGCGTCCGTGGTGCCGGCATTGTTGAACAGCCGCGCCTTCGGATTGGAATAGTCGAACGCCGTGCCGATCATGGCGTTCGCCGACAGCCGGTACTCGACCCCGATGGTGCCGCCGACGCTGTCGAGATTGAATCCGTTCGCCGCGACAGTGCCCTGGCGGTCGCTGATCCCGCCATTGCCCTGCATGTAGAACGACCACGGATTGACCGCGGCCAAGGGCGGCGCCTTCATGTAAGGCGCCTTGGTGACGGCCCCATAGGCGTTCATCGCGGACGGCGCGAAGCCCGCGGTCTCGCGGAACTGATCGAGCTTGCCGAACAAGGTCGAGGCAAAGCCCATCGCGGTGATCGAGGCGACGTCGCCCTGCGGCGCGAAGGTCAGCGGCGCATTGAGGCGGTTGACGATGTATTGGCCGAGCACCTCGAAGCCATGCGAGGTCAGGTGCACGCCGTCGACATAGAACAGATACTGGTTCTGCAGCGCCGGATTGCCGATGCAGGCGACTGGACAGGCGCCGACATTGCTAAAGCCGTAGCGCTGCGGATTGGCCTGGATCAGCGAGCCGATCAGGCTCGTATCGACATATTCGACGCGCACGCCGTTGCGCGCGACATTCGCGAGCGAGGCCTGCATCAGGTTGTTATAGGTCGTGCTGTAGAGCTTGCCGGTCGCCGCATTGGCGTTGCCGACCGCCTCCGGCAAGGTGCTGACATCGCCGGCCGTGAACACGATGCTGCGCGCGCCGGCGCCGACCAGAGCATTGACGCCGGCCATCGCCTGCTGCGCCGTGACGGCCGCCGCGGTAGGCGCGCCCGCGAACGTGCCGCCCGCACGGTAGTAGGCGCGCGCGTCATTGCCGCCGATCGATATCTCCACGAGGTCGGTCGAGGCGATCTTGCCGGAGAATCCCGTCAACCCGCTCCATTCCTGGACGAAGCCGGGAATGCCGGGTCCCGCGACGTTGGTGGTGCCGCTGGTCGCGCCGCCGATCGCGTAGTTGAGCTGGGGAATGCCGAGCAGCGCCGAGGTGGTGTCGACGAAATTGGTGCCGCCGCTGAAGCGCCCGGTCGGGTAGAGCGGCAGCTTGCCGAGGCCGCCGGTGAAGGTCCAGAGATTGCCCGTGTCGGCGTAGCTGTCGCCGAAGGCCTGAATGCGCGTATAGGTTGTTTGGGCGGATACTGGTTGGCTCAGCGTCAGCCACGCTCCGGACAGCGCCATTGCGCACAACAGTGACGCCTGACTCATACGTCTCATTCCACGCCTCCCCTACGCCTTACTTTTGTTGGCTCAATGTTTCCATGGCGGCGGATTGGGACACCACCGCCTAGAGGTTGTAGGGCCGCGGACGACGAATGACTGTGCCCTGGCCGCATCATCATGCGGCGCAAAATGACGCTCTGCGCACGAACGCCCGCTCCTCGCACGCAGCCGAACACTGCTGACAGAATCTGGCAGCACGCTCCGCTACTGGATCAGCCGACGCGCCGATGCCGGCGCCGCCACCGGAGACACGCCGATGCCCGAGTTCAATTTCCTGATCCTGTATGTCGACAACCCGCCCAACAGCGCGGCGTTCTACTCAGACCTGCTGGGCATTCCCGTCATCGAGCAATCGCCGACCTTTGCGATGCTGCCGCTGCGCGAGGGCGTTATGCTGGGCTTGTGGTCGCGGCACACGGTCGAGCCAGCGGCCGCTGGCGGACCAGGTTCGGGCGAGGTCGCGTTCGCGGTCGGCGATGTCGCCGAGGTCGAGGGCCTGCACGGGGATTGGAAGGCCCGCGGCCTCCGCATCCTTCAAGAGCCGACGCGGATGGATTTCGGCACCACCTTCGTCGCGCTCGATCCCGACGGGCATCGGCTGCGCGTGTTCGTGCCGCAGGACGCCGGCTGACCGGGGCGCAGCCGGGCCTCGCCTGGTCAGTTCTGTTTAGTCGGCCTTGGCCGGCTCCGGCTCGAGGCGCGGGGCCGGCTGCGCCGGGGTGTTGGCGATGCGCGCGGCATTGGCCATGCCGGCCAGCGCGGCGGCCTTCTTCTGCGCGTCCGCCCCGGGCTGCACCACGCCACAGGACATGATCAGGGTCGCCGCATCCTCGGCGCTCATGTCGACCTCGATGATCTTGCTCTTCGGCACATAGAAGAAGAAGCCGGTGGTCGGGTTCGGAGCGCAAGGCAGGAACACCGAGATCTGCTCGTCATCGCCCGGCAGCCGGCTCGCGACCTCCGCGCTCGGCGGCTGCGAGATCAACACGATCGACCACATGCCGGGCGACGGAAACTCGACCAGGCCGACGCGGCGCAGGCTCGATCCCTTGCCGGAGAACAGCGTCTCGAACACCTGCTTGAGGCCGCGATAGATCGCGCGCACGGCCGGAATGCGCCCCAGCAGGCGCTCGCCGAGATCGACCAAAGTGCGGCCGATCAGGTTGGCGGTGAGGAAGCCGAGCAGCGTCAAGCCGATCACGGCGACGATCAGGCCGGAGCCGGGAACGCCGAACGGCAGATAGGTTTCCGGCCGATAGACCAGCGGCACGAACGGCCGCACCAGCCCGTCGACCCAGGTCACGAACCACCAGGTGATGTAGAGCGTGATGGCAACGGGCCCGGCCACCACGAGGCCGGTCAGGAAATAGTTGCGGAAGCGGAACATCAGCCCATGGTGGGGCGTCTCGGCCTGAGCATCGGCCAAGGGATCGGTCTCAGGCGGCAGGTCGTCGCGGGAACTCATGCGGACTTCCGGATCGGATCAATTCTCAGCTAGGGTCTTAGCAGATTTTTGGAAGGGCAAGGCCCTCTTTCCGACACATCCGCACTTTGCCGCGGGGCTGTGGCGGGCTGGCCCCTGCCGCGGTGCCCGCTCAAGAACGCGCCAAAGTCGCCTCTCAGGCGCTCCGCAGCGGCAGCGCCAGGCCCACGGCCACGAAGATGCCGCCGCAGACCTGGTTGAAGCGCCGTCCGGTCCGCGCGAGCCAGGGGCGCACCCGGGCGGCGGCGCTGGCAATGGCGAGCTCGGTCACGAACTCCGTGACCGTATAAGTCGTGGCGACGATCGCGAACTGCACGGCCAGGCTGCGCGCGGGGTCGATGAATTGCGGCAGCAGCGCGCTGAAGAACAGCAGGCATTTGGGATTGGTCGCCGCGGTCAGGAATCCCTGGCGAAACAGCACCAGCCCGCTCGCGGTGACGGGCTCGCTGCCGACCTCGACCGCGACCGGCGGCGATCGCCACAGCTTGATGCCGAGCCAGGCAAGATAGAGCCCGCCGACCCATTTCAGGACCACGAGCCAGGTGATCGAGGATTGCACCAGCGCGCCGATGCCGAACATGCACAGCGCCATGATCAGGACGAAGCCGATCAAGCCGCCCGCGATCGTGAACAGCGTCTTGCGCCCGCCATGCAGCGCCCCGTGCGTCAGCGCCAGAAGCCCGTTCGGCCCCGGCGTGAGCGAGATGCCGATGCTGGTGAGCAGGAACAAGAGCCAGGTGTCGAGCGCCATCGAGAGGTCCCGTGATGCAGTGGACGCCGACCATTGCAGCGGCGTCGTCAGACGCTGATGTCGGATTACGGATCAGATGACAAGTGCTGCCGCGTTTGCCCCCGCTGCCGGATCATTCAGGGATCGCACGCTCGTGCCCAGGTGAAGGATGAGCGCGAACAAAAACCGGTGTCGTCCCGGACAAGCCCGACAACGCGACAGCGTTGGCGGCCGCCGATCCGGGACCCATACTCCGAGGAGGCGGTTTGAGGCAGGCTGGAGCTGCCAGCGCTTCCAGCCATAAGCACAGTGGTTATGGATCCCGGCGTTCGCCGGGATGACGCTCATTTGTGGACGCCACATCGCAACTCACGCGAACTGTTTTCAAGGCGATGCGAGAGCATCGCCTTGGACGGGGGCAAGCGGCGCCTCTACTCCACCGTCACCGACTTCGCGAGATTGCGCGGCTGGTCGACGTCCGTGCCCATCACCACCGCGGTGTGATACGCCAAGAGCTGCACCGGAATGGCATAGACGATCGGCGTGAAGGTCGCGGCCATGTCGGGCATGGTGATCGTCACCAGCGACTCCACGGTCGCCTCCTCAGCCCCCTTGGCATCGGTCATCAGGATGATGTTGCCGCCGCGCGCGGCGACCTCCTGCATGTTCGACACCGTCTTCTCGAACACCTTATCGTAGGGCGCGATGACGACGACCGGCATGGTTTCGTCGATCAGCGCGATCGGGCCATGCTTGAGCTCGCCCGCGGCATAGCCCTCGGCGTGGATGTAGGAGATCTCCTTCAGCTTCAGCGCGCCTTCGAGCGCGAGCGGATAGGAGGTGCCGCGGCCGAGATACAGCACGTCCTTCGACTTGGCGATCTCGCGGGCGAGCTTCTCGATCTGCAGCTCCGTCGTCAGCGCTGCTGCGATCAGGCGCGGCACCTCGACGAGGCCATGCACCAACTTGGTCTCGTCAGCCTCCGACAATTCGCCGCGACCGCGGCCGGCCGCGATCGCCAGCGCCGCCAGCACCATCAGCTGACAGGTGAAGGCCTTGGTGGAAGCGACGCCGATCTCCGGACCGGCGAGCGTCGGCATCACGATCTCGCTCTCGCGCGCGATGGTCGAGGTCGGCACGTTGACGACCGACAGCGTGTGCACGCCCTGCGACTTCGCATAGCGCAGCGCCGCCAGGGTGTCGGCCGTCTCGCCGGACTGCGAGATGAAGATGGCGAGATCGCCCTTGCGCAGCGGCGCCTCGCGGTAGCGGAACTCCGAGGCGACATCGAGCTCGACCGGCACGCGCGCAAAGCGCTCGAACCAGTATTTGGCGACGAAACCGGCATAGCTCGCCGTGCCGCAGGCGGTGATCGAGATGCGCTGGATATCCTTGAAGTCGAACGGCAGCCGCGCCGGCAACGCGACGCGCTCGGTGCCCATGTCGACATAACGCGCCAGCGTGTGGCCGACGACCTCGGGCTGCTCGTGGATCTCCTTCGCCATGAAATGGCGGTAGTTGGCCTTGTCGACCAGGAACGACGATGCGCCCGACTTCAGCACGTCGCGCTTCACCACCGCGCCCGAAGCATCATGGATGATGCCGGAGTCACGGGTGATCTCGACCCAGTCGCCATCATCGAGATAGCTGATCGTGTCGGTGAACGGCGCCAGCGCAATCGCATCCGAGCCGAGGAACATTTCGCCGTCGCCATAACCCAGCGCGAGCGGCGAGCCCTTGCGCGCGCCGATCAGCAGATTGCCGTGGCCCTTGAACAGGAAAGCCAGCGCGAAGGCGCCCTTTAGCTGCGGCAACGACGCAGCGACCGCTTGCTGCGGCGTGTGGCCCTTCAAGAGATATGAGTTGACGAGATGGACGACTGTCTCGGTGTCGGTCTCGGACTCGAACTCGGCTCCCTGCTTCTCCAGCTCGGCGCGCAGCTCGCGGAAGTTCTCGATGATGCCGTTATGCACGACTGCAACGCTGGCCGTCGCATGCGGATGCGCGTTGCTCTCGGTCGGCTTGCCGTGCGTGGCCCAGCGGGTGTGACCGATGCCGGCGTGTCCTTTCAGCGGCTCGCGCTCGAGCCGTTTCTCCAGGTTCTTGAGCTTGCCCTCGGCGCGCCGTCGCTCGAGATGATCGCCTTCGAGCGTGGCGACACCGGCGGAGTCATAGCCGCGATATTCGAGACGCTTCAGGGAATCGACGAGATGCTCGGCGACCGGCCCGCGTCCCAGGATCCCGATGATTCCGCACATCAGCGCTAGTCCCCAAATCGTCGAGAGAGATTCAAATGCGTGGCTTTGTCTTAACGAAAACCGCGCGCTTTCAGGATTCAATAATTATTGCGGATTGCGACAGGGTTAAGTGGCAGCGTTAGCCGCGCAGCCAGCAAGGCAACTCCGGTTCGCTGCGGAGGGCCAGTTCAGAGCGGCCTTAACGCCCGGTCAACGCTTTCGCAACGAAACTCTCGCGTCGGAGAGGACGCCATGACCTATACCCGCCGCCCAACTGACCCCAAAGGCACGAGCTCGCTGAGCCTGTCGCATCCCACGTCAGGCAGCCATCTGGCGCACTGGCCACCGCCGACGATGGGTCATGAGCTCAAGCCGATGCC
Source organism: Bradyrhizobium sp. USDA 4353 (assembly GCF_054063215.1). NCBI lineage: Bacteria > Pseudomonadati > Pseudomonadota > Alphaproteobacteria > Hyphomicrobiales > Nitrobacteraceae > Bradyrhizobium > Bradyrhizobium sp. USDA 4353. The sequence continues at coordinate 5,480,022 of NZ_JBSSGB010000001.1, read as the reverse complement.
GGTGAAGCATCGCACCAATGAGCCGATCAAGCACGCCACCCGCCGCGGCTGGCGGCTGACCCGCGAGATGTTCGCCGAGTTCCTCGACGAGAAGGACTGAGCGCACGTCCAGCAGATAAGACCTCACTGCTTCTGGCGCTGCTTCGCGCTCCGGAAGCGCGCCGCCGCGCCCTCGCGCGTCGTCTGCGGGCTGCGCTCGAGCGCCAGCGCGTCATCCGGCACGTCGCGGGTGATCACCGAGCCTGACCCGATATAAGCGCGTGCGCCGATATTGATCGGCGCCACCAGCGAGGTGTTGGTGCCGATGAAAGCGCCCTCGCCGATCGTCGTCTTGTACTTGTTGAACCCGTCATAATTGCAGGTGATGGTCCCCGCGCCGATGTTGGAGTTGGCGCCGACATGCGCGTCGCCGATGTAGGACAGATGGTTGACCTTGACGCCCGGCTCCAGCACCGCGGCCTTCGCCTCGACGAAATTGCCGATCTTGGCGCCGTCGCCGAGCGACGTGCCCGGCCGCAGCCGCGCGAACGGTCCGAGCAGGCTGTTGCGGCCGAGCTTCGACTGCACGATGTGCGAGAACGAATGCACGACGGCGCCGTCACCGATCGACACGCCGGGGCCGATGACGACGAATGGCTCGATCGTCACGTCCTTGCCGAACGTCGTGTCGGCTGAGAGATAGACAGTCTCCGGCGCGATCAAGGTCACGCCGGCGTCCATGGCCGCCTGTCGCAACCGCGCCTGCATCACGGCCTCGGCCTGCGCGAGCTGCGCCTTGGTGTTGATGCCGCGCACCTCGTCCTCAGAGGTTTCGATGACGACGGCGTCGAGCCCCTGCTCGCGCGCGATCGCCACGGCATCGACGAGATAATACTCGCCCTTGTTGTTGGCGTTGCCGATCCTGTCGAGGATCGCCAGGGCGTGCCGGCCGCTCAGCGCCATCACGCCGGCATTGCACAGCGTGATCGCGCGCTCCGCCTCCGAGGCATCGGCCTGCTCGCGAATTGCGAGCAGCTTCGATCCATCCATCAGCAGCCGCCCATAGCCGGTCGGATCGGCCGCGCGGAAGCCGAGCACGGCGAGCGCGGCGCCCTCGGCCAGGGGCGCGCGCAGCCGCGCGAAAGTCTCCGCGGTGATCAGCGGGGTGTCACCAAAGGCCACGAGCAGATCGTCGGCGCCGCGTGCAATCGCCTCGCGCGCCGCCAGCACCGCATGCGCGGTGCCGAGCCGCTCGCGCTGGACGAAGATGTCGGCATCGGCACGCAGCCGCCGCGCCTCCTTTTCGACCGCGGCATGGTCGGGCCCCACCACAACGGCGATGCGCGCGCCCTCTCCTTTCGGGGCGGCGGCCAGCACATGGGCCAGCAATGACTCGCCTGCGACCGGATGAAGCACCTTCGGCACGCTCGTGCGCATCCGCGTGCCCTCGCCGGCCGCGAGAACAATGGTCAGACTTGATCGAGCGGTCATCAAACATCCTGGAAAAGCTGAGCGGCACAGGTGGCGCTGTCATAAATCGTTTTCGGCACGCGGCAAACCTGCAGCGACTGAAACCCATACGGGTTTTCCTGTTAATGTTCGCTTCGTGATTCGATTAAGGCAGGTTCATGGCTAAGGACTCCCACAAATCAGCCGGCGCGCATGGAGTTGAGAAGACCGGCGGAACGCTGCCCGGACTGTTTGCCGACGAGAACGAGCTCGATCGCCGCGCGTTGTGGCGGCTGGGCTGGTGGGGAGCCGGCGCCGTCGGTGCCGTGGGCCTCGCCATCTTCGTCAGCCAGGCGGCGCAAGGATGGCGGAAAGACCGCATTTCCGCGGCCGATTTCTCGCGCCAGGCGCAGCTGCTGCAGTCGCTCGCGCGGGACACCCAGGGCGAGGCGCGGCAGCTCGGCGCGGCCATCGAGACGCTCAACGCCGACCGTGACCGGCTCTATGCCCGCGTGACCGTGCTCGAGCAGGGCCTCGAATCGGTCACCGGCGCCTTGGCCAAGCAGAGCGCCCAGGCCGGATCGAATCAGACCACCGCCGCCAAATCCGCGCCGCTGCCGCAGATCGCGGCGGTTGATTCGCAGTCGCCCGCAGCGGCCGCCCCGTCGGCCCCGGCGGGAACCGCCGCGCCGAGCGCGATGCCCGCCTTCGCCAACCTGTCGCCGTTCATGCCCGTCCCCGGCGGAGCGGCGGCGACGAGTGCCGGCCAGCCCGCGCCCACGCCCCCTGCTGCCGCGGCGAGCACTGACAGGCCGAAGCAGGAGCCGGCGAAGGGCGTCTCGGTCTCGATCTCCTCCACCTCACCGACCGCCCCTGGCCCATCGAGCGCCGCTCCGGGCGCAAAGCCGGTGGAACCGGCCACGAAGCCGGCCGACACCGACAAGCTCGCCAAGGCGGATACCGGAGACATGACGGCCAAGGGCGCTGATGCGGAGGCTGCGGCCACGGCCGTTCAGAAGACCGAATTCGCCGTCGATCTCGGCGGCGCCAATTCCATCGCCGGGTTGCGGGCGCTGTGGCGCGGCCTCGCCAAGAGCAATGCCGACCTCGCCGCTCTCCGGCCGATCATCATGCTGAAGGAGGGCCGCGGCGGCCCCGGCATGCAGCTACGGCTCGGCGCCGGCCCGCTGACCGATGCGGCGGCCGCGGCGCGGATCTGCGCGGCCCTGGCCGAGACCCAGCGTCCTTGCGAGACGACCGTCTATGACGGCCAGCGGCTAGCGGTCGGCGAAGAGCCTGAGACCACCGAGGCCAAGCCGGCCGCGCCCGCCGCGGCCGTCCAGAAGCCCGTGCAGCGCCGCCGCTATTTGCCACCGCAGGCGCAACAGCAGCAGCGTCACGGCAAGCGCGAGGAGCCGCCGGCCGCCGTGGCCCCGCCGCCGCCCCCCGCGGAGGCGCCGAAGCCGGAGCAGCAGCCGTCGGCGCTGTCGTCGTTCTTCCGCCGTTCCTGATCCCGAATCATCTCATCGCGTAAGCCGCTTGCCGCGGACTGTGAAAGCAGTCCGTGAGGCGGCTTTGCGGCTTGTCCGGCGATCCGTTCCGCAGCATAGTCCCGCGCATGAAAAAGACCCCGTTCCGCCTCTCGCCCTATCAGGTGCAATGGCTCCTGATCGTCGGCTTCGTCACCGTCGGTTACGCCCTCTATCTGCGCTATCTCGCGATCGAGCTGTCGAGCGTTGCGCTCGCCTGCGACGCCGGTCTGCAGACTCTCGCCTGCAAGAGCCGGGCGGTCGCGACCACGCTGTTCAAGAATTCGGTGTTCGGCGCCACCGCGCTGGTGATCGCGGTGCTGCATGTGATGCGGCCGTCGATCGTGCTCCTGACCGGCGGACTGATCGCCGCCGGCCTCGGCATCGTGCTCTACAACATCGTGCTGTCGGGCCTTGCGATCGGCCTGCTCATCCTCGGCTTTGCGCGGCCCGCGCCCGCCACAGCGTAAAGGCGAGCGTCAGGTACATCGCGCAGGTCCACAACGCCTGCCAATTGTCGCGGCCTTCATTGTAGATCACGTAGACCGAGGAGATCGCGAGCAGGCCGGCAAAGCTGGCCTCCGCAATCGGCCGTGGCCCTTGCGCCGGACGGTTGCCGAGCAGCATCGCAAACGGCACCACGGCCATGGTCAGGCTGGCGAACGGGAAGTCGCGGTAGCGCGGGTCGAACACGAAGCCCAGCGCCGTCTCGGCCGCGATCAGCACCGTGACGACGAGCACGAGGCCCAGCGCGTAGGTGATCTTCAGCTGCTTGCGGCCGTCATTCGGCCCGAGCAGATCGAGGAAGGTCGGCAACGGACGGCCGGCCATGGCGGCATTGGCAGCCAGGATCGGCGACAGCACGCCGGCGGCGAGCAGCGCGCCCCATTGCAGCCAGCCGCCGAAGCCGAGGCTCTCGTAATACATCTTGTCGGCGGCCATGCCGAGCAGCACGCCGGCGGTGGTCGCGGAGATTCCGACCCCGATCCAGGCCGAGATGTGCGGCGGCCAGGGCCGGCGGCGGACGGTCAGCCAGCCGGTCAGGAAGACGACGAAGGACAGGATCATGCCGGCGGCCATCTGCAGCTTCCACTGCGGATAGTTGCTGACGGGCTCGCCGGGCGGATATTTCAGCGCACGGGTGTCGTCGCTGATCAGGCCCCAATAGCCGCCGACGGTGCCTTCCAGCTTGCGCTTCCACGGCTGGTCATAGGCCTCGATCAGATTGACGCGGAAATTCTCGCGCTTGGCGAGGCTGAGAATCTCCGACACCACGCGGGCCTGGTTGGCGCGCGACGGCAGCGCGCCCTCGCGCATGCGGCCCTCGCTCGGCCAGCCCGTCTCGCCGATCAGGATCTCCTTGCCCGGAAACGCCACGCCGACCTGCTGGCGGATGGTGTCGACATGGGCGGCGGCGAATTTCGCCCGCACCGGCATGTCCTCCCAATAAGGCAGGATGTGCACGGTGACGAAATCGACGATGTCGTAGAGCTCGCGGTTGCGCAGCCAGAACTCCCAGACGTCGGCATAGGTCACCGGAACCTGGACCTGCGCCTTGACGCTGCGGATCGTCGCGGCGAGATCGGCGGTGGTCATCTCGCCGCGCAGCAGCACCTCGTTGCCCACGACGACGCCGGTGATCACCTGCGGATAGCGCTTGATCAGGTCGACGGCGATGCCGATCTGCTGCTGGTTCTTCAGCTTGTTGGAGCCGAGCCAGATGCCCTGGATGACCTTGATGCCGACGCGCGCCGCGATCGCCGGCACCTGGTCGAGACCGTTCTCGATCGAATAGGTGCGCACGCATTCGCTGATCTTGGCGAGCTGCACCAGATCCTGCTCGATCTGCTCGGCATCGATATGCGTGGTCGGATCGAGCGGGCTCTGCTGTCCGCGGAACGGCGCGTAGGACACGCACTGCACCTTCGAATCCAGCTCGATCGGCGCGCGCGCGAGCGTGATGGGCTTGGCCAGCCACCACCATGACGCGGCGATGACACCCAAGGATATGAGCAGAAGCGCCAGCGGCGTAGGAAGGGATTTCAGTTCCGTGTCTCCAGGCAGGTGGTGTCGATTACCCGGTCGGCGGCGATCTGCCAAGTAGGCGATCTGCTAGGCAGGCGGCGGGGCGCGCGCCGCGCGTCACATCCGGCCTTTACGATGACGCGAGAAAGTTCGGCCGTTGCTGGACAAAATCCGAGATTCCAGTCATTGGGAATCCCCAGGGTTGACCTGCCCGTCGCACCCGAGGCTTCAGTGCCGTTCATGCGCCCGTTAGGAACGCCATTTTAGGAACGGCATCTTGGAACGGCCTGCGACGGTCGGAATCGATCTCCCGCCGCAATCGGGGCCGATTTGATCGGCATCAATACTGCGTCCGCCAGGGGACGGCATGAAGGCAACATTCGGGGAATTTATGGGTCGACGCGTGCTCCAGTCCAAGTTTTCGGTTTCCCGCCTTGTCGCGTCCGTAGGCCTCTCTTTGGGCCTTGCGGTCCTCGCCGTTCCCGGCGCCTTCGCCCAGAGCGGCAACGACCACCCCCAGGACCAAAAGCCGCAGGCCTCCAGCCCGGCGGACCTCAAGGAAAATCAGCGCAAGGCGGATGAATTCAACGAGGCCGCGCAGGCGTTGAGCGGTGGACCGGCCGGCAATCCGGAATGCGTCTGGCTTGGCCGGCGCGTCGTGCAGCTGATGTACCGCGACGACCTCGATACCGCCTTCCGCCACCTCGACCTCTATGACCGGTTCGGCTGCCCGGGCGGCCACATCCAGGCCTCGTTCCGCTGCCTCACCCGCTTCGTCGGCCAGATCGACGACAAGGTGCCGAACTCGCTGAACAACCACGTTCATACCTGCTGGATCAATCCGGACGCCAAGCCGCAGGTCGCAGCCGCCCCGGCACCTGCTGCCACGCCGGCCCCGGCCGGATCGGCGCCGGCGGCCCAGCCGGCCGCGCCGCAGGCCTCGCCCTCGCCGCAGCCGGCCAAGCAGTGACACCAGCGCCCTGCCCGGCCACCGCGCCGGCAGGGCAGCCTCACAGCGATTGCAGCACCGCTGCAGTTGTTTAATCGCGCCGCAGCGCTATCGTGTCGCAGGTGGTTCGGCTCCGATCGGTCCGGCGGTTCAGCCCTCGTTCAGTGATGAACCGGCCTTAATGCGACCACCGGCAAGGCCAATGACGGCATGCCGGTGCCCGATCGAAGCCGCGCTTCGCCTGACGTGCCTGGGCAGCACGCAAGCGAAGCGTCTCGCTGGAGCGCCGCGCCTCGTCCTCTGTTGATCCGCCGCTCCTGTCTGTCTTCAGCCCGCCATGGTGTCCCGACCGATGCGCTTGACCGCAGCCGTCATCCTGTTCGTCGCCGCCGCGCACGCCGCGCTGTGGGGGCTCCTGCAGACCAAGCAGAGCGCGCCCGATTTCACCGGCATGCTGCCGAGCGTCTCCTACGCGCCGTTCGAGGGCACCGACCATCCGGATGTCGACAACGTCCCCAATGCCGAGCGCATCCGCTCCGACCTGAAGAAGCTCGCGACCATCACCCGCGCGATCCGGCTGTATTCGTCGACCGGCGGCGTCGAGCTGGTGCCGCCGATCGCGGCCGAGGTCGGGCTCAAGGTCATGCTCGGCGTCTGGATCGACAAGAACGAGGACCGCAACAAGCGCGAGATCGCGGCGGCCGTGCAGCTCGCCCGCCGCAACAGCAACGTCATCGGCATCGTCGTCGGCAACGAGACGCTGTACCGCGGCGAGCTCAAGCCGGACGAGCTGATCGGCTACATCAAGCAGGTCAAGAAGTCGGTCAGCGTGCCCGTCACGACCGGCGAGATCTGGAACCTGTGGCGCGACTATCCGCAGCTCGCCTCCAACGTCGACTTCATCGCCGCGCACGTGCTGCCCTATTGGGAGTTCTTCAACCACACCCAGGCCGTCGACCAGGCCGTCGACCGCTACCAGGTGCTGCGCGAGAAGTTTCCCGGCAAGCGCATCGTGATCGCCGAGTTCGGCTGGCCGAGCGAGGGCTATAATCGCGGCATCGCCGATCCCGGCCCGTTCCAGCAGGCCTGGGTGCTGCGCAACTTCGTCACCCGCGCCGAAGCCATCGGCATGGAGTACAACATCGTCGAGGGCATCGATCAGCCCTGGAAGTTCTTCGAAGGCGGTGTCGGCCCGTATTGGGGCGTGCTCAACGCCTCGCGCGAGGCCAAGTTCGCCTGGACCGGCCCGATCGTGAACCCCGATTACTGGAAGCTCGCGACCATCGCGCTGCTCGTCGGCGTGCTCCTGTCCTTGCCCATCTTGCGGCTGCGCCAACCGACCATGATGCAGGCGATGGTGCTGGCGATCACGGCGCAGGGCGTCGGCGCCTGGGTGTCCAACGTCTTCGCCTATTGGAACGTGCATTATTTCGTCTGGGGCTCGGCCTTCGCGCTCACCCTCGGTCTCATCCTGCTGGTGCCGTTGATCCTGATCGCGATGGCCCGCATCGAGGAGATCGCTGCGATCGCGTTCGGCCGCGCGCCGCGCCGGCTGCTCACCCGCGACAAGGTCGCGCGCGACCGCGCCGTGATGCCGCAAGGCTATTGCCCAAAGGTCTCGATCCACGTGCCGGCCTATTTCGAGCCGGTCGAGATGATGAAGCAGACGCTGGATGCGCTGGCCCGCCTCGACTACCCGAACTACGAGGTCGTCTGCATCATCAACAACACGCCCGATCCTGCGTTCTGGCAGCCGATCCAGGATCACTGCCGCATGCTCGGCGAGCGCTTCAAGTTCATCAACGCCGAGAAGGTCAAGGGCTTCAAGGCTGGCGCGCTGCGCATCGCGATGGAGCGCACGGCCGCCGACGCCGAGATCATCGGCATCATCGACGCCGACTATGTGGTGACGCCGGACTGGCTGTCCGACCTCGTGCCGGCCTTCGCCGATCCCGCCGTGGGCCTGGTGCAGGCGCCGCAGGAGCATCGCGACGAGGACCTGTCGCTGATGCACTACATCATGAACGGCGAATATGCCGGGTTCTTCGACATCGGCATGGTCCAGCGCAACGAGGAGAACGCGATCATCGTGCACGGCACGATGTGTCTCATTCGCCGCGCCGCGATGGACATGGCCGGCGGCTGGTCGAGCGACACGATCTGCGAGGACACCGATCTCGGCCTCGCCATCCAGGAGCTCGGCTGGAAGACCCATTACACCGCCACCCGCTACGGCTCGGGCCTGCTGCCCGACACCTACGAGGCGTTCAAGAAGCAGCGCCATCGCTGGGCCTATGGCGGCTTCCAGATCGTCAAGAAGCACTGGCGCCGCTTCCTGCCCGGCCGGAGCCGGCTGACGGCCGACCAGAAGCGCGAGTTCTCGCTCGGCTGGCTCAACTGGCTCGGCGCCGAGAGCCTCGGCGTGGTCGTCGCGATCCTCAACCTGATCTGGGTGCCGATCGTCGCGTTTGCCGGCATCGCCATCCCCGACAAGATCCTGACCATTCCGATCATCGCCGCCTTCGTGGTCTCGCTCGCGCACTTCCTGATTCTCTACCGCCTGCGCGTCGCGGTCCGCCCCTGGCAGATGCTGGGCGCGATGATCGCGGCGATGTCGGTGCAATGGACGGTCAGCCGCGCCGTAGCTCAGGGCCTGATCACCGAGCACCTGGCGTTTGCCCGCACGTCCAAGGGCGGCCTCTCCAGGATGTCGATCGAGTTCCAGGCGTTTTGGGAGGCCGTCATCGGCGCCCTGCTCCTGATCGGCGCCGCCATCCTGATCACGACCAACTATCTGGCGATCACCGAGCTCTACATCTTCTCCGCCGTGCTGATCCTGGAGAGCCTGCCGTTCCTTTCGGCCGTGGCCATCGCCGTCCTGGAGATGTCCCGCATCAACTCCTTCGACTTCTGGCGCCACGCCACCGTGCGCACCGCCGAGCTGATCGGCCTGCGCCCGGTCTGGGTGCCGGAGCTGGCGGGCCCGGGAATGCTGCAGCCGATCCAGCCGGCGCCGCTAAGCGCGGCAGCGACGAAGGTGACAGAGAAGGCGTGACGGCCGGGGGCGAGCGGCGGCAAACCGCGCCCTTTGCGCCCCGCTCTCCCCCCACCGTCACGGCCGGGCTCGCCCCGGCCATTCACGCCGCGAGCCCGGCCACGTAGCCGGATGAGCGGAGGCCAGAGCCCGCAGGCGCAGGCATCCGCGATATCCGGGTTCATCGCAATCACCCGTGAGATCGCGCATGTCGCCCCCGCCGACGCTCTGCCGAGCGCCGACGGCGGCTCATGCGGGCTACGAGACCGTCATCGCCGCACCCACATGACCAATCGATCCCGTGGTTTCCCCCGCCCGCCCTATTGACCGGAACGGACCCAACCCCTACACAGCGCCCACGACAGGATGCGGCCCACGGGCCAGGGGCTTCCCCCCGTTGCCGCAGCCCGCAGTGAACCACAGCCACGCCGCAAGCGTTCTGATGGTGACCTGCCGACGATCCGGACAGTGACGGCCAGCCGTCACATTGCTTCCAAGGAAGCGAGCGCGTAGCTCAGCCGGTAGAGCACGTGACTTTTAATCATGGGGTCCCGGGTTCGAGTCCCGGCGCGCTCACCATCCGTTTTGATCAACTGTGCAGCTCATCAGTCTCGGCGGTCGAGAAAGGGATTCGCTGGTCACGCGGACACAAATCCCTCGTCTGGCGACGAAAATTGCAAACGGTGCCCCAACCCACCCTGCACTAAAGAACCTATGCAGGAAATGGCCTCCTGAGTTCTTTTGGGTGCGCAAGTGCTTTCGACGGGAGTAAGGTATCTCTTAACGCTCAATAGCGGCATCGAATCGGGGACCCGTCATGGGGAATGCGGTAGCGCTAAAGAAGATTGCCCAGCTCGCGGCCAATCCTCCGGCGTCAAACGTCGATATTTCACGTGCCGTCAGTTATCCCGAACTTCGTTACATGGGTTCGAAAAAGCGATTACTGCCTTGGATTAGTCAAGTCCTAGGTACGCTCGATTTCGAAAGTGCTCTCGATCCGTTCTCAGGGACAGGATCGGTGGGGTATCTGATGAAGACGATGGGAAGAACTGTCGTTGCATCAGACTTCTTGAATTTTTCAGCGACGATTGCCCGCGCTACAATAGAGAATAGCTCGCGTCATCTTGATCAGCTTCATATCAAAAAGCTACTTAGCCCAAGACGCCCGTCACAGTCCTTCATAGAACGGACGTTCGAAGGAATTTTTTACACGAAGGATGATCTGCGCTTTTTGGACCGTGCGTCATCAAACATCCGCCAGCTCGACGATCCTCAACTGCAAGCACTTGCTTACGCGGCACTCTTCAGGTCTTGCGTGAAACGGCAGCCAAGAGGAGTGTTTACGGTTTCTGGAGATCTATCACGCTACGATGATGGTCGTCGTGACCTCCGGCTGTCTCTTGAAGAACACTTCATCGAGCAGATCGATGTCTTCAATGCGGCGGTTTTCGACAACGGTCGTCAGAACATGGCGGCCTTTGGCGACGTATTCGAATTGCCTCTAAAAGAGGTTGATCTGGTCTATCTCGACCCCCCGTACGTTCCAAGATCCGACGACAACTGTTACGTCAAACGATATCACTTCTTGGAAGGCCTATCCTTGTATTGGGAGGATTTGCCTATCGATATGTCCACTAAAGTCCGAAAAATAGCTAAGAAATTCACGCCCTTCAGCTACCGGAAGACCGCCATACAGGCGTTTGATAAGATGTTTGCTCGCTTCGCTAAGAGCATCATCGTTCTCTCTTATAGCTCAAATGGGTTTCCGGATCTTGATCAACTCGAAAGCCTACTTCTCCGATACAAGAAGTCCGTGACTGTTTTTGAGAAACCGCACCGTTACCATTTTGGTACCCACGAGAACGTCGAACGGGCGCAAGCCACAGAATACCTCATCGTAGGAAAGTAATGCAGCGCGTTGTTCAATCCATTGAAGATATTCTGTCCGCCCTTAAGCCACTTACAGTGGAATGGCAGGACGACGTCGCCACCCGAGTAATCGGAAAGCTGAAGGAGATCCCCGTCGTGAATAGCTACGATATAGAAGACGTCGGAATACTCCTAGACGAAGATTTCGAAGACGGCCTCTTAATTTGTCGATTGTTCCTCGGGTTATCGAAAGACCAGTTTATGGCTAGCCTTGGTGAGGCGTTAGCCCCAGGCGGATCTGGAAAGACACGCTTCAAAAACGATCGCGCAGGATTTCTTGCTGGCCTTGCCGCGCTTGGCATAGCGGATGCCATGGTGGCTGAGGTCGGCAGAAAAGTTCATTGGAGTGACACTCTGGTCGAGCGACTTCGGAGCGGTCGAGGCAGCGCTATCAGCGGTCAGCGCCGCGGACGCGGTCTTGAGGACTTCGCTGAGGAAATGGTGCGCCAAGTATTTGGGTCAAAGTTCGCGTCTCGTTCGAACTTCATAGGAGCTCACGGCAGGATAGCCAAATGCGACATTGCCATTCCATCAATGAATGATCCTCGAATTGTTATCGAGTCCAAAGCGTATGGAGCCACCGGCTCGAAAATGACTGACGTCATCGGAGATATTGAGAAGATCATTTCCGCAAAAAAGTCCGACACAGCATTTTTGTTTGTTACTGACGGATTGTCATGGCGCCAGAGGCAAAGTGACCTCCGGAAAATCATCGCCTATCAAAACAATAGCGACATCACGCGCATCTACACCCTGGCCAGTTCAAAGCAATTCGTTCAAGATCTTAGTACGCTGAAAATTGAGATGGGCATTGAATGAGTCGCTCTGCGCAGAGTTGCAGCCAACCATCGAATAATTTTTCGGGGCGCGGACCACGCCTGCCCTGTCGTCAATAATTTTCAAACGGCCTTTCAAGACCATCGCGCCTGTCAGTCTCCCCCACGAGAATGTTTCGCTTCCCTTTTTCCGAATTCCATGCTACACACACCCCATCCCGTGCTCCTCGAGAGGGGCGGATCGCGATCGTCACGGACGTTGGGTGCGGGGAGCGGTGGCCGCAGGTGGATCGCAGCGTGCTCGAGGTGCGCGGACGAACGACTGCTTGCGGACGTGAAATCGCGTGGTCCTGGCGCCCCGATGCTGGCGCCAAGTCCGATGGGGATGATGACCCCTTGGGCGACGGTGGCTAATAAGCCGGACACCGGGGAGATCGCGTATAAGCGTGAAGACCACCGCGCGGGGAATGCCGGATGTCGGCTGAACCTGTGGTGACTGCCGCCTGCTTTTTGTGTTGCAGGCGGGCCATGGGTTGCGGCCAGCAGCCCGGCATTCCCCGCGCCCTCTGTTGTCAGGGGGCGAGACGACCTGAAAAGCTCGGGCGCGCACGCGCCGCGATGACGGTCGAACGCGTCCCCTGCCCTGATGTCCTCACGCGCCGCGGTGTCGGCCTGCGCCGTGCCCGGCGGCTCGCTGCCACGTGAAGCGCGTGCAGCTATCGTCCGACGGCGCGGCGTGGAATGTTGGGGTCTGATTTAGAATAACGCCGGCCGCTTTCGCAGCCGCAAACCCGGAGACCGCCGATGTCCACTGCCTTCCTGCTGACCTCGCTGATCGTGGTCGCCTCGCCCGGCACCGGCGTGCTCTATACGCTCGCGGTTGCTCTGACGCGGGGCTCACGCATGAGCGTCGCCGCGGCGTTCGGCTGCACGCTCGGCATCGTTCCGGCGATGCTGGCTGCGATCATAGGCCTCGCCGCCATCATGCACACCAGCGCGCTCGCCTTTGCCGCGCTGAAATATTGCGGCGTCGCGTACCTCCTGTACATGGCCTGGCAGACGCTCGGCGAGCGCGGCGCGCTGTCGGTGGAGGCCAAGGATGATGAGAAGGCGCGCTCGCCCGTGCGCGTGGTGCTGACCGGCTTCCTGATCAACATCCTCAATCCAAAGCTGTCGATCTTCTTCCTCGCCTTCCTGCCGCAGTTCATCGCGGCCGACGAGCCGCATCCGCTTGCCGCGATGCTGGAGCTATCGGCTGTGTTCATGGCGATGACGTTTGCGGTGTTCGTGGTCTACGGGCTGTTCGCATCAGCCGTGCGCGATCGCGTCGTCAGCCGCCCGCGCGTGATGACCTGGCTGCGCCGTGCCTTTGCCGGCGGATTTGCTTTGCTCGGCGCGCGGCTGGCGCTGAGCGAACGCTGAGGAGACTGTCTTGACCGCGGCGCGCCGGGTGATGGTTCGGATCGGATCGATCGCCGGCTCGCCGTCACAGCGCCCGGTCGCGCGGCGCGCGCGACAGCCGGCCGGGCTCCAGGCCGGTGCGGTGCGCCAGATCGGGCACGTCGAGCAGCTCGGCGTCGAGCTGGCGATGCGTGTAGGACGCCTCGATGATCACCAGCACCGTCGCTGCGATCACCAGCGCGAAGCCGCCGAGGGCGCAGAGCGTGCCGAACACGGTCACGACGGGCGTATCGGGCACGATCACGTCCACTCCGCCCGCGATCATCGTCAGCAGAAACAGCACCGCGGCGGCAAGGCCGCCGAGACAGGCATAGCCCATCAGCGCGCAGCGCCGCTTGAACAGCAGCACCTGCTCCCTGACATTGTCGCGGCGCTCCGGCGCGTGCTCGGCGCTGCGGAAGTCGCTGATCGCCGCGCGATAGCGATCGATCGCCGCATCGTAGCGCTGTTGCAGGAAGCCCATGAAGATCCAGGCCGCGAAGATGATCGAGGCGGTGGGACCGAGGGCCTTGAGGATTTCGGAAAGCTGAAACGTCATCGGCGGGCAACCGCGCGCCGGCTGCATCGTTCCTGGCGGAGTGCCCGAGGAACCATCGCGCGGGCGGGGCCGTTGGCCGGGCCCGCGCGGAGCGCCGCGCTTTCCCAACCATTTCAATCGTGCATGACGGCAGATCACAAACAGACATGCCTGGTGTTGTCAGGAGGGCTTGGGCTCGGCGCCTATCATGGCGGCGTGCTCGACGGCTTCGTGGCGCGCAGCCTGCCCCTCGATTGCGTCACCGGCGCCTCCGCCGGCGCGATCTCGGCCGCGCTGATCGCCGGCAGCGCGCCTAAGGCGCGGATCGATCATCTGCGCCGTTATTGGCAGGCGGATGCATCAGCGCAGCCCTTCGTCGGCGATCCCAACCGGCATCTGTCGGCCTGGATGAGCTCGCTCACGACGCGGCTGTTCGGCTCCTCCGGCTTCTTCCATCCGCGCCTGCCGTCGCCGGTGACGCGCTTCAGCGGCTTGTACGATCTTGCGCCGACCCGCGCGCGGCTGCGCGAGCTGATAGATTTCGGACGGCTCAATAGCGGCGAGCCGCGTCTTGCGATCGTCGCCACGGATATTGCGAGCGGCGATGCCGTGGTGTTTGATTCCGGCCGCGAGCGCATCGAGATCGACCACATCCTCGCAAGCTGCGGCTTCATTCCGGAATTCCCGCCTGTCGAGATCGGCGGACGCTGGCTCGCCGATGGCGGCCTGTCGCTGAACGCGCCGTTCGAGCCGGTGCTCGATGCCGAGCGGCCGCTACGTCTCTTTGTCATCGATCTGTTCGCGCGCGACGGCGCAGTGCCCGACGGCATCGAGTCGGCCGCGGAGCGCAAGAACGATTTGATGTTCGGCAACCAGACCTATCAGCGGCTCCGCCACGCGCTCGCCGCCCGCCGCTTGCGGCGCCAGCGTGACGGCCTCGACGACACCGACGAGGTGCATCTCCTCAGCTACCGGCCGGGCGACGAGGAGGCCGGTCCGGAAAAATCCTTCGATTTCTCCCGCATCGCGATGGCGCAGCGCTGGCGCGCCGGCCTGCTCGACATGCACCATGCAGCGCAACCAACGGCCCCCGTCGACGGCATCCACATCGTCAGGCGCTCGAGGCGTGCATGAGCCAACGAACAACCCGCCTGGGGCGTTGCCGCCCCAGACGGGTCGTCTCAGTTCAACTGGTCACCCGGCGGAGCTCAGCCGAACTGATTCATCGTGTTGTGCGCGCCGCCGGCCTTCAGGGCCTTCTCGCCCGCAAAATATTCCTTGTGGTCGTCGCCGATGTCGGAGCCGGCCATGTTCTGGTGCTTGACGCAGGCGATGCCCTGGCGGATCTCGGCGCGCTGGACGTTCTTGACGTAGCCCAGCATGCCCTGCTCGCCAAAGTACTCGCGGGCGAGATTGTCGGTCGACAGCGCCGCCGTGTGGTAGGTCGGCAAGGTGATCAGGTGGTGGAAGATGCCGGCGCGCTTGGCCGAGTCCGCCTGGAAGGTGCGGATGCGCTCGTCGGCTTCCTTCGCCAGCGGGGTGTCGTCATACTCCGCCTTCATCAGCTCGGCGCGGTTGTACCTGCTGACGTCCTGGCCCGCCTCCTTCATCGCGTCATAGACCTGCCAACGGAAGTTGAGGGTCCAGTTGAACGACGGCGAGTTGTTGTAGGCGAGCTTGGCGTTCGGGATCACCTTGCGGATGCGGTCGACCATCTTGGCGATCTGCTCGATATGCGGCTTCTCGGTCTCGATCCACAAGAGGTCGGCGCCGTTCTGCAGCGAGGTGATGCAGTCGAGCACGCAACGGTCCTCGCCGGTGCCGGGGCGGAACTGGTAGAGGTTCGAGGGCAGCCGCTTCGGGCGCATCATCTTGCCGTTCTGGTTGATGATGACGTCACCGCTGCGCGCGGTCTCCGGCGTCACCTCCTCGCAGTCGAGGAAGCTGTTGTACTGGTCGCCGAGATCGCCCGGCTGGCTCGAGAAGGCGATCTGCTGCGTGAGACCAGCGCCGAGCGAGTCGGTGCGGGTGACGACGATGCCGTCCTCGACGCCGAGCTCCAGGAAGGCGTGGCGGCAGGCGCGGATCTTGGCCAGGAAGACGTCATGCGGCACGGTGACCTTGCCGTCCTGATGGCCGCACTGCTTTTCGTCCGAGACCTGGTTCTCGATCTGCAGCGCGCAGGCGCCCGCCTCGATCATCTTCTTGGCGAGCAGATAGGTCGCCTCGGCGTTGCCGAAGCCGGCATCGATGTCGGCGATGACGGGCACGACGTGGGTCTGGAAGCCGTCGATCTTGGCAATGATCTCGGTCTCCTTCGCCTTGTCGCCGGCCTTCCGGGCGGCATCGAGCGTGCGGAAGAGATCGTTGAGCTCACGCGAGTCGGCCTGGCGCAGGAAGGTGTAGAGCTCCTCGATCAGCGCGGGCACCGAGGTCTTCTCGTGCATCGACTGGTCCGGCAGCGGGCCGAACTCGGAGCGCAGCGCCGCGATCATCCAGCCGGAGAGATAGAGATAGCGGCGGTCGGTGCGGCCAAAATGCTTCTTGATCGAGATCAGCTTCTGCTGCGCGATGAAGCCGTGCCAGCAGCCCAGCGACTGCGTGTACTTGGTGCTGTCCTCATCATAGGCGGCCATGTCCGCGCGCATCACGGCGGCAGTATAGCGGGCGACGTCGAGACCGGTCCGAAAGCGGTTCTGCAGGCGCATGCGCGCCACGGCCTCGGCGGTGACGCCGTTCCAGGTCGGGTTAGCCTCGAGCAGCGCACGCGCCGCCTCGACCTCGGCCTGGTAGGACGAGGAGCCTTGGAGAGCCTGGTCGTTCAGTCCACGCGGTTGGAAGTTCATGTCCGTGATCCCTTGGTTAAGGACAACCTGGGACCTGTTGTAAGCAGCGTGTGCGCCCGGACCAGACATTGCGCGGAAAACTTGTCACACTTTACAAATCTCTCGTGTATAGCTGTAAGGAGCTTACAGCCCGGGGATTTGGCCATGAGTACCGCCACGGCACGCTCGATCTTCATGGGCCCGCGCCTGCGCCGGCTCCGGCGCGAGCTCGGCCTGACCCAGGCCGACATGGCCGCGGACCTCGAAATATCAGCACCTTACGTCGCGCTCCTGGAGCGCAACCAGAGGCCGGTGACGGCCGACATGCTGCTGCGGCTGGCCCGGACCTACAAGATCGACCTCGCCGACCTCGCCGGCGACGGCGGCGCCGACCACACCGCGCGGATGCAGTCGGTGCTGAAGGACCCGATGTTCTCGGACATCGACATTCCCGCGCTGGAGATCTCCGACCTTGCCGTCAGCTATCCCGGCATGGCCGAGGCGTTCCTGCGGCTCTACACGGCGTATCGCGAGGAGCAGCTCGCGCTTGCCGAGCGTGCGCCCGCGATCTCCGGAGGCGGGCCGCTGCCCGAGGGCTTCGACGCCAACGATCCCGTCGCCGACGTCCGGCGCTTCCTCGCCGCCCGCCGCAACTATTTCGCGGGGCTCGACGACGCCGCCGAGCGACTGGCGCAGGCGGTCTTCCAGGGCTCGGCGACCGGTTCGCCGCAGGTCTCGGCCAGCCCCGCCGGCTTCATCGAGCGCTTCCGCGAGAAGCACAAACTGCAAGTCCGCTACATGCCGCCGAACGTGATGCTCGGCTCGCTCAGGCGGCTCGACCTGCACCGCCGACAATTGCTGATCGAGGACTCGCTCGACAGCGCGAGTCTCAAATTCGAGCTGGCGCGGCAGCTCGCTTATCTCGAGCTCGACAACGAGATCAGCGCGGCGCTGGAGGACGGCAAGTTCGCCAGCAAGACGGCGGAGCTGCTGGCCCGGCGCGCGCTCGCGGCCTATGCGGCCGCGGCGATCATCATGCCCTATTCGATCTTCGCTAAAGCCGTAGACGCGAGGGCCTACGATCTCGAGGCGCTGGCCCGGCAGTTCGGCACCAGCTTCGAGCAGACGGCGCATCGCGTCACGACCCTGCAGAAGCCGGGCGCGGAAAAAATCCCCTTCTTCCTGATCCGCGTCGATCCCGCCGGCAATATCTCAAAGCTGCTCGACGGCGCGGGCTTCCCGTTCGCGCGTCATGGCGGCGCCTGTCCGCTGTGGTCGGTGCACGGCATCTTCAAGACGCCGCGCCAGATCGTGACGCAATGGCTGGAGCTGCCGGACGGCCGCCGCTTCTTCTCGATCGCGCGCACGGTGACCGCCGGCGGCGGCTCCTATGGCGCGGTGCGGGTCGAACGCGCCATTGCGGTGGGCTGCGCCGCCGAGCATGCCGGGCAACTGATCTACACCCGCGACGGCCGTGGCCCCGATGCCAACGCCCCGACACCGATCGGCACCGCCTGCCGCGTCTGCCATCGGCCGAAATGCGCGGCGCGCTCGGCGCCGCCGATCGGCCGCGAGATCCTGCCGGACGATTTCAGGACGTCGTCGGTGCCGTTCGGGTTTTCGTCGGATTGAGGAGACTGATGGAGGTCCGCCGCGATCAGATCAGGGGTCTCGAAGCGAGCTCTCCAACGAGCCGATCAGTTCGGCCGCTTGCGCTTGTGGGCGAACGGGTTAGCCTTCTCGCGCAGGGTGATGCGCACCGGCGTGCCCGGCAGCTCAAAAGTCTCGCGCATCGAGTTGGTGAGATAGCGAAGGTACGATTGCGGGATCGCATCCGCACGCGAGCAGAACAGCACGAAGCTCGGCGGCCGCGCCTTCGTCTGGGTGATGTAGTTGAGCTTGAGGCGGCGGCCCGACACGGCCGGCGGCGGATTGTCGGCGATCGCGCCCTCGAACCAGCGGTTCAGCGCCGCGGTCGGCACGCGCCGATTCCAGACCGCATAGGCCTCGACGATCGCCTGCATCAGCCGGTCGATGCCCTCGCCCATCAGGCCGGAAACGGCGACGATCGGCGCACCCGCGACCTGCGGCAGCCAATGGTCGGCATCCCTGCGCAGCGCGGAAATCTGGCCGGGCTGAGCGTCCATCAGGTCCCATTTGTTGACCGCGATGACCAGCGCCCGCCCCTCGCGCTCGATCAGGTCGGCAATGCGCAGATCCTGCTCCTCGAAGCGGTTCTGCGAATCCATCATCAGCACCACGACCTCGGCGAAGCGCACCGCGCGCAGCGCATCCGCCACCGACAGCTTCTCAAGCTTCTCCTCGATCCGCGAGCGCCGGCGCAGGCCCGCGGTGTCGAACACGCGGAAGCTGCGGCCCTTGTGCTCGATCTCGACCGCGATCGAGTCGCGCGTCGTTCCCGCCTCCGGGCTGGTCAGCAGCCGTTCCTCGCCGAGCAGGTGGTTGATCAAGGTCGACTTGCCGGCATTGGGGCGGCCGACGATGGCGACGCGGATTGGCCTTGCGGCCCGCTCCTCGTCCGTCTCCTCGTGCTCGTCGTCCTCGTCCTCGGTCGGCGGCACGAGCTTGCTGACGGCGTCGTAGAGCTCGCCCATGCCCTCGCCGTGCTCGGCCGAGATCTGGATGGGATCGCCGAGACCGAGCGCGTAGGACTCCATCGCGCCGAGCTCGCCATGCTTGCCCTCGCTCTTGTTGGCGAGCAGCAGCACCGGCTTGTCGGCGCGGCGGGCGAAATCCGCGAAGGCGCGGTCGGCGGGCGTCAGGCCGATGCGGGCGTCGATCACGAAGAACAGCGCGTCCGCGAGCGCGATTGCGGTCTCCGTCTGCTCCTGCATGCGCGCGGTCAGCGAGCCCTTCGGGCCCTCGTCGAGGCCGGCGGTGTCGATGATCGTGAAGCTGAGATCATGCAGCTTCGCCTCACCCTCGCGGCGATCGCGGGTGACGCCGGGCATGTCGTCGACGAGCGCCAGCTTCTGCCCGACCAGACGGTTGAACAGGGTCGACTTGCCGACATTGGGCCGGCCGATGATGGCGATGGTGAAAGACATGATGATCCCGCGCGTTGGCGCGCAGCTTTAGCCCATCCGGCCGCAAAACCGAACGGGCGATCCGCCGTTTCGCGAGCGAGATTAACGGCTGAACGAGCCGCTCGGCACCGGCGCCTGGAACTGGCCGCCCGATGGCTGCGCGGGCGCGGCGTCATCCGCCGGCGGGGCGGTGGTGCGGCGGCGGACGATCTTCTTCGGCTTCGGCGCCGCCGGCACGGCGGAGGCCCCCTCCTCGACCGCAGCCGCCTCGCCGTCCTGCGGGTCGGCCGGCGCTGGGTTGCTCACCGCCGCCTGCTGGCGGCCCTTGGCGCCCTTCTTGGCCTTGGGCTGCTCCACCGGAGGCGTCGGCGCCGCGGCTTGGGCCGCCGGATCCTCCATCGGCTGCTGCTGGGCGCCCTTGTAGAGCTCCTTCGGCACGCCCTGCTCGAGACCGGGTACGCCCTCCGGGAACACCGGCTTGCGGTCGCCCGGCAGCTTCTTCTTCGTATCCAGGAAGTCGAGCATATCCGACGGGTCGAAGCTGCCGCCGCTGGCGCAGCCGCCGAGAACGCCGGTCAGCGCGGTAAGGACGGTCAGGGCGATGAGACGTTGGGGGCGACGCATGGTGGTCATTTTCCGATCAAACTCAGTCTCGCCGGCGCAACGGTTGCGATCGGCGCAGCATCAGCTCCTGGATCAGCTCTTGGCGACGGCAGGCAGCAGCGCCTGCAACGCCTCTGCGCGCGAGCGCAGGCCCGGCGGGGTCTCACCGTCCAGCGCAATCATGTCGAGCCATTGACGGGCCGCGGCGGCATCATTGGCCTTCCAGGCCGACAGCGCCAGCAGCTCGCGAGAGGCATGGCGGAACGGCGCACCGGCCGCAGCTTCGCCTTCCAAGCGCTGCTTGAGGTCGGCATAGGGCGCGGTATCGACCAGCAGCCCCGCGGCGCGCAGGCGGGCCATCGACTGCTGCTCGGCGCCGATGCTCCGATCGGCCGCCAGCTCGTCAAAGAGCTTCACCGCCGCCGCCTTGTCGCGCACCGCGGCCTCGGCTGCCTGATGGAAGCGGGCCAGCATGCGGTACCCCGATGGGGCGGTGGCGGCGACATCGGCAAAGGCCTTTTCAGCCTCGGCGTGCTTGTTCTGCTCCGACAGCTCGATGGCCTTGTTGAAGGCTGCGCCCGCTTCGGCTGCCTTCTGGGATTCGAGGTACTGGTACCCGCGCCAGCCGCCGACGCCCGCGATGATCAGAACCGCCACGGCGATGATCAAGAGCGAGTAGCGGTCCCACAGCTTCTTGAGCTGTTCCCGGCGGACCTCCTCGTCGACCTCATCAATGAATTCAGACACTTAGTGACATCCCGTCAGAGTCGCTGCGAGCTCGCGCGAATGATGTTGAAGTGCCGCGCGAGCCGCCCATTGCCCGCACGCCGGCGCCGATACCGTATCGGTATGGCGCTGGCAAGGCGAGTCCAGCCGAATCAAAGCGTTACTGCCGTCCCGGCCTGCCACAGCGGTCGACGGCGGCTATCATGCCGTCAAGCCTTCGCGCAACTGCCGTTTCATCACCTTGCCGTTGGCGTTGCGTGGCAAGGGGTCCGCGGTCACGGTCAGGGTCTCCGGGACCTTATAGTCCGACAGCCGTTCGGCGCACCAGCGGCGAAGGGCTTCGCCACTCACCGGCTCGCGCGTCACCACCACGGCATGGACCCGTTCGCCGAGCACCGGGCACGGCTTGGCGACGATCGCGCTCTCGATCACTGCCGGATGACCCGCCAGCACCGATTCGACCTCGGCCGAATAGATCTTCAGCCCGCCGCGGTTGATCATGTCCTTCTGGCGGTCGAACACCCGGACGAAATCGTCGGCGTCGATCGAGCCGAGGTCGCCGGAATGCCAATAGCCCGCGGTGAAGCTTTCGGCGGTCGCCTCCGGCCGCTTCCAATAGCCCTTGATGACCTGGCCGCCGCCGATCCAGATCTCGCCGATCTCGCCGCGCGGCAGCTCTCGGCCTTCCGCATCCATCACCAGGATGCTGGCGCCCGGACAGGGCAGCCCGACGCTGTCGATGTGGCGGGCGGTCAGCTCAGGCGGCATCAGGGTTGAGGGCGAGGTCGTCTCGGTCGAGCCGTAGGCATTGACGAGCCGCAGGCCCGGGATCTTCGCCGCCAGCCGCTCGATGGTCGCCACCGGCATCGGCGCGCCGCCGAAGCCGCCGATGCGCCAGCTCGACAGATCGTGGCTGTCGAAGTCGGGCTGCAACAGGCAGAGATTGTACATCGCGGGCACCATCACGGTGTAGGTCACGCGTTCGCGCGCGGCGAGCTTGAGATATTCGCCGGCCTTGAACTCCGGCATGATGATCAGGGTGCCGGCGCAGCGCGCCATGCTGGTGACGTTGGCGACCACGCCGGTGACATGGCCGAGCGGCACCGCCGCGATCGAGCGATCGGATGGCGTCAGGCCGAGGCAGGCCTCGTAGATCATCGAGGAGTGCACGATGTTGCAATGAGCGAGCATCGCGCCCTTCGGACGGCCGGTGGTGCCGGAGGTGTAGAGGATCATCGCGGTGTCCTCTTCGCCCACGGCGATCTCATCAACATGCGGCGCGTGGCCGGCAAGCGCAGCGAAGCCGGAGCGTGCCGGATTGTCGTGAACCGTGATGCGCTCCAGCAAATCAGGCGTTTCGGCAGCAGCCGGCAGCCGCTCAGCCAGGGTCGCTTCGTGCAGCAGCAGCCGGGCGCCGCAATCGTTCAGCACATAGGCGATCTCCGGGGTCTGTTGCCGCGTCGACAGCAGCACGGTGATCAAGCCGAGCCTGGCGGCGGCGAACAGCGTCAGCACGAACTCGATGCGGTTGCCGAGCAGCAGCGCCAGCCGGTCGCCCTTGCGCAGGCCCCGCGCCTGCAGCCCGCCGGCAATGCGCCTCGCGGCGTCGGCAACTTGACGCCACGACAGGCGTTGCTCACCACAGATCAGCGCCTCGCCCTGGCCGTTCCGTGCGGCCGCCTGTTCGACCATGTCCCAAATGCTGGCCTGGCGCTCCGCAAACAGCGGCACCACGCGATCGCCGAAACGCTGCTCACGCCGCATCGGCATGATGGCGGCATGCTGCGACCACTCCATTGGATCGCCTCCCCTGAACTGTTCTTGTTGTTGCCGGTTGGCACCGGTCATGAGCGCCGCCCGGTCCGGGCGACGCGTCATTGTGCGGCAGAACGCGCCTGCCGAGAACCGCTAATTGCCGATGACGGGAATGCCGAGCACGACGGGATGGAACGCGAAAGCCAGCGCCGCATAGACGACGATGCCGACGACGACCGCGATGACATCGTTGCCGACCCCGCCCACCGGGATCGGCGGACCGCCGGCATCGGCACGGCGCTTCAGCGAGATGCGGTCGAACACGGCCCAGGCGAGAATCGAGCCGAACAGGATGATGCCGCCGAGATCGCCATTGGCGAGCAGATGGCCGAACGCCCACAGCTTCACGCCCGCCAGCATTGGATGCTTCAGCGTGGTGTAGATGCGGCCGCGAATGTAAGCGGCGACGATCATGATGACCGCCGGCAGCATCAAGGCGAGATTGATGTGCTTGAACGCCTTCGGCGGCGTCCAGACCTGGATCCAGCCGCCGCCATGGCGATACTCGGCAAAGCCCCAGACGATCAGCGCGAGACCTGCGAGCGCAACGACGGTGTAGACGAGCTTATAGGGCGCCTCGCCCAGCTTCGCGATCACCTGGGCCCGCGCCTCGCGCCGGGTCGTGAACACATGGGCGCCGAGAAACAGCACCAAGCCCACCACCATCACCAGAAGTCCCACGGCGTCCCCCTCTCGTGCACGCACACCCTGAGGAACTGGGTATCATCTTCGGGGGCGGCCCCGCAACGTGGGCCGGCGCTTCGCGGTCAGCCGCAGCGGACAGCACTATTGCTGCGAGGTCTTGCTCAGGTCGCGATTGTCGACATAGCGGATCGCGATCGGCCGGCCGGCCAGCGCGCCGCCGAGGCCCGAGGTGAACTTCAGCGGCAGGCAGGCGTCGAGCGAGGCATTGATCGCCTTGAGATAGGTCGCGCGGGTATCGGACGACGCACCCGAGGTGGCGAAGGTGACGCGCGGGGGCGCCACCATGTCGCCGGTCCGCTTGAAGCTGAAGCGAACGGTCATCTGCATGCCGGAGCGGGCGCTGTCCTCCGCCGGCGGCGTCCAGCAGGAGCGGAGCGCGGCGAAGAGATCGCCGATCGTGTCGAGATCGTGATCGGGCCTCTCGTACTTGGCGGCCTGATCCTTGGCCGGCTTGCTTTCGATGGTCAGCTGCAGGTTCTGGCCATAAGGATAGTTCATCTCCGGTATGCACGGCCACGGCCCATACACGCTGCAGAACGACGGCGTGCATGGCTGCTCGTCGAGCACGCTGCATGGCGTGTGCGCGAACGGCACCGGATTGATCTGACGCCGGCGTGCGTCGGCGGTGCCCGAGGCGGCCAGCATCAACAGGAGAAGCACGATCACACGCAGCATGGCACACTCGGGATGGGACGATTCAGAGCTGGTCGTGGCCAGGGAATTCGCAAGCTCAATCCCGTTCACATTCCTCGCGTTCCCGCTGACGTGAACGGCTCTCGACCGTTACAGCGGAACTCGGCTAGAACACGGCAGGACAGCAACGACGGATGCCCCGATGAGCCGCCCCAGCGAGACCGTGATCAACGTCATCAACCCGAACATGACGGCGACGATGACCGAGCTGATCGCGAAGGCCGCGCAAGTCAGCGCAAGCCCGACGACGCGGATCATCGGCCGCACCGCGCGGTTCGGCGCCGCCTCGATCGAGGGGCATTATGACGAGGCGATCGCGGCGGTCGGCATGCTCAAGGAGATAGAGGCCGGCGATGCGGAAGGCTGCCACGCTCATGTGATCGCCTGCTTCGGCGATCCCGGTTTGCTCGCAGCGCGCGAATTGTCGGCCGTGCCCGTGCTCGGAATAGCCGAGGCCGCGATGCATGCGGCGAGCCTCGTCGCGACGCATTTTAGCGTCGTCACCACCCTGTCGCGCACCAAGGTGATCGCCGAGCATCTCGTGCGCAACTACGGTATGGAGCATCATTGCCGCAAGGTGCGCGCGGTCGACGTCGCCGTGCTCGATCTCGACAAGCCGGAGGCCAATGTCCGTGGCACGCTGCTCGGCGAATGCCGGGCGGCACTGCGCGAGGACGGCATCGGCGCCATCGTGCTCGGCTGCGCCGGCATGGCCGATCTCGCGCATGATCTCTCCAGCGAGCTCGGCATTCCCGTGATCGACGGCGTTGCTGCCGCGGTGCGCTTCGCCGAGGCGCTAGTCGGATTGGGTCTGAAGACCTCGAAGCACGGCGATCTCGCATTTCCGCTGCCGAAGGCGCGCACGACGATTTGAGGGAGCTGCGGACCACGGCGCCTGCCCACCTGGGGAGTTCCGAAACGACCATCGACGCTCCACATTGGTCTCAACCGATGGAGCTCACGATGTCCGATCTCTCCGCCCTCTCTGCGCTGTCGTCAGCGCTCTCCGCCATGGTCGCCGCTGCCGCGCCGTCTCTGGTCTCCGTCCATTCGCATCGCTCGCGGGCCTCCGGCTTCCACTGGAAGCCCGGCCTCGTCGTGACGGCCGACGAGGCGCTGGCCGACGAGGGTGAGGTATCGCTCGTCTTCGCCGACGGCAGCACGCGGCCGGCCACGATCGTCGGACGCGATCACACCACCGACATCGCCCTGCTCCGCTTTGACGGCAAGAACGCGACGGCTGCGCCGCTCGCGAGCGATGTCCCGCCGCTCGGGTCGCTGGCCGTCATCACGGCGGCCGACCAGGGCACGCCGGTCGCAGCGCTCGCGTTGGTGTCGAAATCCGCCGGTCCCTGGCGCAGCCTGCGCGGTGGCGACATCGAGGCGCGGATCGAGCTCGACACGCGGCTTCGGCACAGCTCCGAGGGCGGCCTGGTGCTCGATGCGCAAGGGCGTGCGATCGGCATGGCCGTGCGCGGCCCGCGCCGCACGCTGGTCATTCCCGCCGCGACCATCACGCGCGTCGCCGGCAAGCTCGAGACGCACGGTCGGATCGCCCGCGGCTATCTCGGTGCCGGATTGCAACCGGTCCGTCTCGATGACGGCCTCGGCGCGATGGTGATGAGCGTCGACAAGAATGGGCCCGCCGCGACCGCCGGCCTCCGCCAGGGCGATGTCATCACCGCGCTCAACAAGGAGCCGTTCCGGGGCATGCGTGCGCTGATGCGAGAGCTCGGTCCCGAGAGTGTCGGCGCCGTGGTCGAGATCGCCGCGCTGCGCGGCGGCGAGCCGTTGCAACTGGCCCTGACTATCGGCGAGCGCCCTGCGTGAGCGCGGACGACCTTGCACCGATCTCGATCGCTATCGCGGTCGAGGATTCCGAGCTGGCCGACCGGCTGGCGGCGCTGCTCGGCGGCGTCGCCGGCCTGCGGCTGGTCGCGCCCGGCGAGAGCGCCGACGTCGCGCTTGTCGCGCCGGGCAGCACCGATGCGAGCGAGAACGATAACCACAGCAGTCAAACGAGCGACGCGTTTCAGCTCACCGCACGCGAGCGCGACGTGCTGGCGCTGATGGCGGAGGGCTGCTCCAACAAGGAGATCGCGCGCAGCCTCGGCATCTCCGTGCACACCGCTAAATTCCACGTCGGCTCGCTGCTCGACAAGCTCGACGCGACAGGGAGAACGGATGCGGTGGCGCATGCGGCGCGGCGGGGCATCATCGAGCTGTGACCTCCAGCGACCGGTCTTGCCCTCACAAAATCGCGTCAATCCCTTTGCGTTTGATCACGTTGAGAAGCACAAGCGTCGAGCCGGTCGGCTTCTTGTTACCCCTTTCAAGCTGGGACACGTAGCCGGGCGTAATATTCAGAACCTTCGCGAACACACCCTGGCTCATATTCGCCCGTTCGCGCATTTTGCGGATTTCGCTGCCGGTGAGCCGCCGGGTGACCGAGGCGTGGGCTGTGGACCCGAGATGGCGCAACGTGATCTTCTCATACCCGGCCGTGTCGATGACGCCCACGTCGTACATATCCCGCGCCGTCTCGAGCAGAGACGCCGTTAGTGGGCTGACCTTCCGATGCGCCGTCTTCGAAGACGAACTGCCCGCAGCCTTTGATGAACCAGGTGCGCTCTTCGACCTCCCGGATTTCCGAGCAGGCGCGGCGCCACGCGGGTTTCGTGATTCTCTCACGGGCCTATCTGCCTTTTTCCTCGTCATCGCGCTTCATCTCCAGCAACTTGCCTTCCATTACGGCCTTGTCGATTGTGGCCGCAGGCGCGGTCAGCCAAGCCCGCGCGATGTCCTTCAGGGTCTTTAGCTCGTCGGCTTCGATGTTTCCGAGATCGCTTTTGGCGAAGACATGCAGGAACACCGAGATCGTTTTCGAACGGTAGGCCAAGATCGCACGATACCCTCCGGACTTGCCAGCACCCGGCCGCGCCACTCTCTGCTTGATCACGCCTCCGCCAAGGTCGGCTTCAACCAGTCCCCGCTCTGCGTCATCGACCGCCCGAACGAGGAGCACGTCGGGAATGCCTTCGCGGCGGGCAAGTCGAGCGAATACTCTGACCTTGAAGATCCGCACGCCCGCGCTCCTCTGATACGGAGTATCATAGTTCAGAGAGCGATAGACATCAAGAACGTCCCGCGCCGGTCGCGTCCAGTCGCCCCACTCGCAGGGCGGGTGCGGGTGAGCGCTACGAGGAATTTCAGGAGGCGCCAAGCGGGGCACCCGCTCGGCGCCTCTGGATTCCATCGGTGGCATCACGAGCGGGCGAGATGGATGCCGGGCTCATCGCTGCGCGATGTCCCGGACTGACGGCCGAAGGCGGAGCAAGACCTCACGCCTTCTTCTTCACGTCCTTGACGTTGGAGAACACGATGCCTTCGGCGCGCTCCTTGGTGTAGCCGAGATAGAACTCGTTCTTGGCCAGGAACACCGGATCGCCGTCGACGTCGTCCGCGACGCCGGAATTGTTGGAGGCGATGAATGCCTCCAGCTTCTTCTTGTCGTCGCAGGAGATCCAGCGCGCCAGCGAGAACTCGGAGATTTCGAACTCGACCGGCAACGAGTACTCGGCATCGAGCCGCGCCTTCAGCACGTCGAGCTGCAGCGGACCGACGACGCCGACCAGCGCGGGCGCGCCGTCACGCGGGCGGAACACCTGCACGACGCCCTCCTCCGACATCTGCTGCAAGGCTTCCTTGAGCTTCTTAGCCTTCATCGCGTCCGTGAGGCGGACGCGGCGGACGATTTCCGGGGCGAAGCTCGGCACGCCGACGAAGGTCAGGTCCTCGCCCTCGGTCAGGGTATCGCCGATGCGCAAAGATCCATGGTTGGGAATGCCGACGACGTCGCCGGCAAAGGCTTCGTCAGCGACCGAGCGGTCCTGGGCGAAGAAGAACTGCGGGCTCGACAGCGGCATCGTCTTGCCGGTGCGCACCAGCTTGGCCTTCATGCCGCGATTGAGCTTGCCCGAGCACAGCCGCGCGAACGCGATGCGGTCGCGGTGGTTCGGGTCCATGTTCGCCTGGATCTTGAACACGAAGGCGCTCATGCGCGGCTCGGCGGCATCGACCTTGCGCAAATTGGAGTCCTGCGCGCGCGGCGACGGCGCGTAGCGGCCGAGGCCTTCCAAGAGATCGCCGACCCCGAAATTGCGCAACGCGCTGCCGAAATACACCGGCGTGAGATGGCCCTCGCGGAATGCGTCGAGCTCGAACGGCTTGCAGGCTTCCTTGACCAGCTCGAGCTCGTCGGTGATCTGGCCCATGTCGAGATTGGCGTTGAGCTTGCCGAGCTCGGAGATTTCGATCTGCTGCGCGGCGCCGGTCTTGGCGCCGCCACCCTCGAGCAGGCGCACGCCGCCATCGCGGATGTCATAGGTGCCGATGAAGTCGCGGCCGCGGCCGACCGGCCAGGTCATCGGCGTGGTGTCGAGTGCCAACGTCTTCTCGATCTCGTCCAGGAGATCAAAGGTGTCGCGGCTCTCGCGGTCCATCTTGTTGATGAAGGTGATGATCGGGATGTCGCGCAGGCGGCAGACCTCGAACAGCTTTCGCGTGCGCGCCTCGATGCCCTTGGCGGCGTCGATCACCATGACGGCCGAGTCGACCGCTGTCAGCGTGCGGTAGGTGTCTTCCGAAAAGTCCTCGTGGCCCGGCGTGTCCAGCAGGTTGAACACCAGACCCTCGAACTCGAAGGTCATCACCGAGGTCACGACCGAGATGCCGCGCTCGCGCTCGATCTTCATCCAGTCCGAGCGGGTGTTGCGGCGCTCGCCCTTGGCCTTGACCTGGCCGGCGAGATTGATGGCGCCGCCGAACAGCAGCAGCTTTTCGGTCAAGGTCGTCTTGCCGGCGTCCGGATGCGAGATGATGGCAAAGGTGCGCCGGCGCGCCACCTCGTCGGAGAGAGGCGAGCGGGACGGCTGGTCGGTGGTGACGGCGATATCGGACATGGGGCGGCGGACGTCGTTTCAGGGCCAGAGAGCGGCGATGTCATGGGAAAAGCGCGGGCTCACGGCCGCCGCGCGCCCTCCATATAGGCGTTTTGCACCGCAACTCCAACCGGGGAGTTAACCTCTTGGCCCAGGCGACCGGATCCACCTCTCCCCACCGGGGAGAGGTCGGCGCGCAGCGCCGGGTGAGGGGGTGCCTCAGAACGACCTGATCCCCTCACCCGGATTGCATCTGGCGATGCAATCCGACCTCTCCCGACGGGAGAGGTGGACCTCCCGTGGCGATCGACTTTCATTTTCCGTCCAACCCGGGTCAGTGCCGGAGCACCGAGACCAGCCAGAAGCTCAGGGCCGAGACGATGGCGGAGGCCGGAATCGTGAAGATCCAGGCGTAGACGATCGATCCGGCGACGTTCCAGCGCACCGCCGAGGCGCGGCGGGCGGCGCCGACGCCGACGATGGCGCCGGTGATGGTATGGGTGGTCGAGACGGGGACGCCAAGGAAGGTCGCCAGGAACAGGGTGATGGCGCCGCCGGTCTCGGCGCAGAAGCCCTGCATCGGGTTCAGCTTGGTGATGCGCAGGCCCATGGTGCGGACGATGCGCCAGCCGCCCATCAGGGTGCCCATCGCCATCGCCGCCTGGCACGACAGCACGACCCAGAACGGCACCGTGAAATGCTCGCCGAGATGGCCCTGCGAGTACAGCAGCACCGCGATGATGCCCATCGTCTTCTGCGCGTCATTGCCGCCATGGCCGAGCGAATACAGTGAGGCGGAAGCGAATTGCAGGATGCGGAAGGCGCGATCCACGGCAAAGGGCGTCGAGCGCACCGAGGCCCAGGACACGATCGCAACCAGGATCATCGCGAGGATCAGGCCAACCAGCGGCGACAGCACGATGGCCAGCACGGTCTTCGACAGGCCGCTCCACACCGCGGCAGAGATGCCGGCCTTGGCGACCCCTGCCCCGACCAGACCACCGATCAGCGCGTGCGAGCTCGAGGAGGGAATGCCAGCCGCCCAGGTCACGAGGTTCCAGACAATGGCGCCGACAAGGGCTGCGAAGATCACCTGCGCGTCGACGATCGCCGGGTCGATGATCCCGGTGCCGATGGTCTGCGCGACATGCAGGCCGAACACGCCGAAGGCAACGAAATTGAAGAACGCGGCCCAGAACACGGCGTATTGCGGCCGCAGCACGCGGGTCGAGACGATGGTCGCGATCGAATTGGCGGCATCGTGCAGGCCGTTCAGGAAGTCGAAGGCGAGCGCGACGGCGATGAGGCAGACCAGGATGGGCAGGCCGAGTTGAGCGTCCACGGCGCGGCCCTACCCTAGACCTGTTCGATCATGATCGAATTGATCTCGTTGGCGACGTCGTCGAAGCGGTCTGCGACCTTCTCGAGGTGATCGTAGATCTCGGCGCCGACGATGAAGTCCATCGTGTTGGCGTTGCGGTGCTTGAGGAACAGCTCCTTGAGCCCGATGTCGTGGAGGTCGTCGACGCGGCCCTCGAGCTTGGTCATCTCCTCGGTAATCGCGGTGATCATCGGCACGTTCTGGCCGATCGCCTGCAGCAGCGGCAGCGCCTTCCCGATCAGGTTGGCGCAGTCGACCAAGAGAGTGCCCATCTCGCGCATCGTCGGCTCGAACTCCTTGACCTCGAACAGCACCACCGCCTTGGCGGTCTGCTGCATCTGATCGATGGCATCGTCCATCGAGGTGATCAGGTTCTTGATGTCACCGCGGTCGAACGGGGTGATGAAGGTGCGGCGGACGGCGGTCAGCACCTCGCGCGTGATGTTGTCAGCGTCGTTCTCGAACTGGCTGACGCGCTGGCAATGGGTCAACACGTCGTCGCCGCCCTTCAGCATATCCACAAGCGCATGCGCGCCCTGGATCACCACCTTGTTGTGGCGGGCGAACAAATCGAAAAACCGCTCCTCCTTGGGGAGGACGGCGCGGAACCAGTTGAGCATGGGACGAGATCCATCCATTCCGAAACAGGCCAGGGCTGGCCCGTCACAGAAGTGTCATACTCCGGATCACGCCGCAGAAGAAGCGGAGGACGGCTGATCCACCGCATTCTGCCCTTTTGATAACCTTCGTTAGATCAACGGCTTAGAGTGACCGCTTCAACAGATGGGCGATTTCGCCGATCACCCCGCGGCGGAAGGTGAGCACGCAGGCGACGAAGATCACGCCCTGGATGACGGTCACCCACTGCCCGAACCCGGCCAGATATTGCTGCATGCCCACGATGACGAAGGCCCCGACCACCGGTCCAAACACCGTGCCGAGCCCGCCGACCAGCGTCATCAGCACGATCTGTCCCGACATCGCCACCTCGACATCGGTCAGCGACGCATTCTGGGCGACAAAGACCTTCAGCGCTCCGGCAAGACCCGCCAAGGTCCCGGACAGGATGAACGCCAGCAGCTTGTAGTGATCAGTCTTGTAGCCGAGCGAGATCGCCCGCTGCTCATTCTCTCGGATCGATTTCAGCACCTCGCCGAATGGCGAGTTGATGGTGCGGAAGATCATGAGGAAGCCGGCAAGGAAACCGGCGAGCACGACATAATAGAGCACCGTCGGCTTGGACAGGTCGAGGACGCCGAACATGCGGCCCTGAGGAATGCCCTGGATTCCGTCCTCGCCATGCGTGAAAGGCGCCTGCAGATAGATGAAATAGAGCAACTGCGAGAGCGCCAGCGTGATCATGGCGAAATAGATGCCCTGGCGGCGGATCGAGATGTAGCCGGTGATCACCGACAGCACGAACGATCCGGCGACGCCGGTGAGGATGCCGAGCTCCGGCGGCAGCCCCCAGACCTTCAGCGCATGGGCGCTGCAATAGCCGGCCGTGCCGAGGAACATCGCGTGGCCGAAAGACAGCAGGCCACCATAGCCGATCAGAAGGTTGAAGGCGCAGGCGAGAAGCGCAAAGCACAGCGCCTGCATGACGAAGAACGGGTACAGCCCGGTGAACGGCACGATGGCGAGCAGCGCCGCCATGATGACGAACACGATCATCTCGTCGCGCATCGCGCGCGGGGTGATCGGCTGGGTGTCGTCGGTGATCGATGTCATGTCAGGCCGCCCGTCCGGTCAGACCCGTCGGCTTCACCAGCAGCACCAGGACCATCAGAACGAAGACCACGGTGTTGGAAGCCTCGGGATAGAAATATTTGGTCAGTCCCTCGATCACCCCGAGCGCAAAGCCGGTGATGATCGAGCCCATGATCGAGCCCATGCCGCCGATCACGACGACCGCGAACACGACGATGATGATGTTCTCGCCCATCAAGGGACGGACCTGGTTGATCGGCGCCGACAACACCCCGGCCAGCGCGGCAAGCCCGACGCCGAGGCCATAGGTCAATGTGATCATGCGCGGCACGTTGATGCCGAACGCCCGCACCAAGGTCGGGTTCTCGGTCGCGGCGCGCAGATAGGCGCCGAGCCGCGTCCGCTCGATCAGGAACCAAGTGGCGAGGCAGATCACGAGCGAGAAGATCACCACCCAGCCGCGGTAGACGGGTAAGAACATGAAGCCGAGATTGATGCCGCCGCGCAACTGTTCGGGAATGGCATAAGGCAGGCCCGACGAGCCGAAGAAGTTCTGGAACACGCCCTGGATGATCAGGGCCAGTCCGAAGGTCAGCAGCAGCCCGTAGAGGTGATCGAGCCCGGCGAGCCATTGCAGCATGGTGCGTTCGAGCACCATGCCGAAGGCGCCGACGATGATCGGCGCGAGCAAGAGCGCCAGCCAGTAGTTGATGCCGCCGATATTCAGCAGGAAATAGGCGCAGAACGCGCCCATCATGTAGAGCGCGCCATGCGCGAAATTGATGATGTTGAGCATGCCGAAGATGACGGCAAGCCCGAGACTGAGCAGCGCGTAGAACGAGCCGTTGATCAGTCCGACCAGGAGCTGTGCGTAGAGAGCCTGCATCGTCTTGTTCTGTTTCTCTCGGCGTTTCCTTGAGGACAGCAGCGCCCCGGCGGCCTCGGCCACCGGGGCGGCAGCGGCTTACTTCTTCAACAGCGCGCATGCGCTCTTGTCGAGCGGCGTGAAGGCCTGATCGCCCGGCACCGAGCCGACCAGCTTGTACAGATCCCACGGGCCCTTCGATTCCGACGGCTTCTTGACCTCGAACAGATAGGCGGTGTGGATGGTGCGGCCGTTGGGCTGGATCTCGCCCTTGCCGAACAGCGCATCCTCGGTCGGCATCGACTTCATCTTGTCCACGACCTTGACGCCGTCATGCGGGTTCTCGCCGAGCGCCTCCAGCGCCTTGAAGTAATGCATCAGGCCAGCATAGACGCCGGCCTGCACCATGGTCGGCGGCGCGCCGTTCTTCATGCGCTTGGAGAAGCGCGCCGAGAAGGCGCGGGTCTGGTCGTTCATGTCCCAGTAGAACGTCTCGGTGAAGTTGAGGCCCTGCGCGATGTCGAGCCCGATCGACTTGACGTCGGTCAGGAACAAGAGCAGCGCGGCGAGCTTCTGGCCCCCCTTGGTGATGCCGAACTCGGCCGCCTGCTTGATCGAGTTGGTGGTGTCGCCGCCGGCATTGGCGAGGCCGATGACCTTGGCGCCCGACGACTGCGCCTGGAGCAGGAAGGACGAGAAGTCCGAGGTGTTGAGCGGATGCTTGACGCCGCCGATCACCTTGCCGCCATTGGCGGTGACCACTGCCGTCGTGTCGCGCTCCAGCGCGGCGCCGAAGGCGTAGTCCGCGGTCAGGAAGAACCAGCTCGTGCCGCCCGCCTTGACCAGCGCCTGGCCGGTGGTGTGGGCCAGCATGTAGGTGTCGTAGGTCCAGTGCACGGTATTTGGCGAGCACTGCGCGTTGGTGAGGTCGGAGGTCGCCGCGCCCGAATTGATGTAGACGCCGTTCTTCTCCTTGACGACGTTGTTCACCGCCAGCGCCACGCCGGAGTTCGGCACGTCGACGATGATGTCGACCTTGTCGACATCGAACCACTGCCGGGCGATCGAGGTGCCGATGTCAGGCTTGTTCTGATGGTCGCCGGTGACCACGTCGATCTTCCAGCCTTTCCCCGCGAGGCCGGAATCCTCGATCGCCATCTGCGTCGCCAAGGTCGAGCCGGGGCCGCCGAGGTCGGAATACAAACCCGACTGATCGGACAGCGCGCCGATCTTGACGGTCTTGTCGCCGGCCAGCGCGATGCTGCCCGCGGCCAAGGTGAGCGCCGTTCCCAGCAACCATGACGTGATGAATTTGCTCTTCATGTCCAACTTTCCAAATTCCAAGAAAACAGTCCCGGCGCCGGTCAGACGCCGAGATAAGTATGCAGCTTGTCCATGTTGGCGGCGAGGTCCGCATTGGCGAAACCGTCGATGACCTTGCCGTGCTCGACGACGTAGTAGCGATCGGCCACCGTCGAGGCGAAGCGGAAGTTCTGCTCGACGAGGAGGATCGTGAAACCCTCCTTCTTCAGCCGTGCGATGGTGTGGCCGATCTGCTGGATGATGACGGGCGCGAGACCTTCGGTCGGCTCGTCCAGCATCAGGAAGCTCGCACCGGTCCGCAGGATGCGGGCGATCGCCAGCATCTGCTGCTCGCCGCCGGAGAGCTTGGTGCCCTGGCTCTTCAGCCGCTCCTTCAGATTCGGAAACAGCTCGAAGATCTGATCGAGCGAAAGCCCGCCCGGGCGCACCACCGGCGGCAGCAGCAGGTTCTCGCGCACATCGAGGCTCGCGAAGATGCCGCGCTCCTCCGGGCACAGCGCGATGCCGAGCCGCGCGATCTTGTCCGAGGTCATCCGGATCAACTGCTGGCCGTTGAACTGGACGGAGCCGGTGCGCTTGCCGATGATCCCCATGATCGACTTCAGCGTCGTGGTCTTGCCGGCGCCGTTGCGCCCGAGCAAGGTCACGACCTCACCGGCATTCACGTTGAAGTTCATGCCGTGGAGGATGTGGGACTCGCCGTACCAGCTCTCGAGATTCTTGACGTCGAGAATGGTGTTCGTCGCGGCCGCCTGCCCTTGCGCTTGTCCCGGCTTGTTGGCCGTCATCACCTCAGGCATGTCCGGCTCCCAGATAGGCTTCCTTGACGCGCTCATCCTTGGAGAGCTCGGAATATGGTCCCTCGGTCAGCACCTGCCCGCGCGTCAGCACGGTGATGGTGTCGGAGAGGTTGGCGACGACGCTGAGATTATGCTCGACCATCAGGATCGTGTACTTGGCCGAGATGCGCTTGATCAGGGCTGCGATCTTGTCGATGTCCTCATGGCCCATGCCGGCCATCGGCTCGTCCAGCAGCATCATCTCCGGATCGAGCGCGAGTGTGGTCGCGATCTCCAGCGCGCGCTTGCGTCCATAGGGCATTTCGACAGCCGGAATATTGGCGAACTCGCTCAAGCCCACGTCATTGAGCAGCTCCAGCGCGCGGCCGTTGAAGCGGTTCAGCACGCTCTTGGAGCGCCAGAAGTCGAATGACCAGCCATGCTGGCGCTGCAGCGCGACGCGGACGTTCTCCAGCGCGGTCAGATGCGGGAACACCGCTGAGATCTGGAAAGAACGCACCAGGCCGAGCCGCGCCACGTCAGCCGGCGCCACAGCCGTAATGTCCTGCCCCTTATAGAGAATCTTGCCCGCCGACGGCCGCAGGAACTTGGTCAAGAGATTGAAGCACGTGGTCTTGCCGGCCCCGTTGGGGCCGATCAGCGCGTGAATGGTGCCCCGGCGGATCTTGAGCGAAACATCGCGTACGGCAAAAAACCCCGCGAATTCCTTCGTCAATCCGTGGGTCTCGAGAATGAACTCGTCAGCCAAACAGATTCCCCCCAGCCGGCGCGTGTCTCGCCTGGCCCTCGCTTCTTCCTGGACGGCGGCTCTCCTGGAGGGCTTGAACGATTCCGCGTCGCCCTCCGCGACCGCTTCGGGCCGGAATATGCCGTCAAACGAGGGAGTTAAGCAAGGCGGAAAGCTGAGCAAACGGGTCGCGGGGCTGCTGATGAACCTCGCGTTGTTTCTGTTGTGGTCTACTCGTAGACCTAGAATACCGGACCACCGCCATTTCTATGATCTGGGCTCGCGCCGCGGATCTCGCGAGCGCGAAGATGGTGGCGGCTCAGCTCCTATTTCGCGGCCTTCACCTCAGTCGCGTAGACGTCCGGCTTGAAGCCGACCACGCGCTTGGCTCCGAGATCGAGCACCGGCCGCTTGATCATCGACGGCTGCGCCAGCATCAACGCGATCGCCTTGCTCTCGGTCAGCCCCTCCTTCTCAGCATCGGGCAGCTTCTTGAAGGTCGTGCCGGCGCGATTGAGCAGAACCTCCCAGCCCACCTCGTCGCTCCACGCCTTCAACGTCGCGTTGTCGATTCCCGCGATCTTGTAGTCGTGGAAGTCGTAGGCAATGCGGTGCTCATCGAGCCAGGCGCGCGCCTTCTTCATCGTGTCGCAGTTCTTGATTCCGTAGATCGTGATGCTCATGCCGGTTGTCCTCAACCCTTCGTGTGCGACTGCAGCGAATGTCTCATGTTGCGACAATCGGCCCCGCATTTTGCAGTGCGATTCACCTGCTTTTGATGCGCAGACGCCGTTCGTTCCGCAGTCGGAATTCACACGGACCTTTGCCATGAAAGTGTCGGCTGAGCATTACATTTTCTTCGCATCCCCGGCGTATCTGGCGCGCGAACAGGAGACCGCGAATGGGCAAGATCATGGTGCGTTGTCCGCAGACCGGCCGCAGCATCGAGACAGGAATGGAAATGGATGCCGCGCGCTTCCAGCGCATGCCCGTGTTCTTCTCGCGCGCTTATTGCCCGCACTGCCGCACGTATCATGAATGGTTCGCCGCCCACGCCTGGGTCGAGGAGACCAGGGACCGCGAGGACATTGCGATCGCCTGATCAGGAGCCCCGGTGGATCAGACTTAAGGCCAGACTTGCCGCTTCGGCCGAGAGGTTCATTCGTCCTTGGGATCGCTCTTCAGCGGCTTGTCGGAATCGCCCGGCATCAGGCAGGGATGGAGCTCGCTGAACTTGAAATCGGTTCCGCCGGCGGCACGATCAAAGCGCAGCACCACATCGAAACGCTTGCCCGACCAATGGGTCGGCAGCTTGTCCGCGTTGCTCACCGGCAGTCGCGGCAGGATGTCAGTGATAATAGCCTTGTGCTCCCATGCGACCAGGACGGTGCCCGACAGCGGCAGCAGGGCTGCTACAAGCGCGGCTTCCTGTCCTTTTGCGAACGACGTGTTCGGCTTGGCGAGGCCGACACGCGCGGCCAGTTCCAGCACCGTCTCATAAGGCCGCCGGCTGGGATCTGAACCGTCCTCGGCGCTGTCGGGGTTGGCGGCATAGACCGCCTGCGGCGTCGGATAGTCGGTCCCACCGATGCCGCTGCCAAATAACGCCGTCCAGGCCCCTGCCCGCTCCCAGCCGAAGATCACCAGCGATTTCGAATCCGTCTTGCCCTTGTGGGTCAGCCCAGGACCTGTGACGTCGCCGTCGGGCTTCTCGGCGTGGCGGATGATCAGCAGCGTCAGCGCATCCATCGGAGTCTCCAGCATGCTGGCTTGAGCCCGGTTCACGGTCCGGGCGTCATGGATCGTAGCGCGGGCACGCACGCATCGATATGAACTCGGTCACACACTCAGCCGGATGGCGTTCAGCCGTGGGCACTACGCTGCACGGCTCCGCTCGCTGCCGGCATCAAGGGCTGGCCGATCCAGGCGCGGTTGAGCAGGCGGGTGATGGGCGGACACGGCTCGCCGCGGATGCGCGCCATCGCTTCCTGATAGGGACCGACAGTCCGCACTCTTTCCGGCAATGCGCCGTAGACGCGCCTCAGCCAGA
This sequence comes from Bradyrhizobium sp. USDA 4353, assembly GCF_054063215.1. Taxonomy (NCBI): domain Bacteria; kingdom Pseudomonadati; phylum Pseudomonadota; class Alphaproteobacteria; order Hyphomicrobiales; family Nitrobacteraceae; genus Bradyrhizobium; species Bradyrhizobium sp. USDA 4353. Next base: position 5,442,164 of record NZ_JBSSGB010000001.1, on the reverse strand, counting down.
TGCGAGCACGCGCGGCGCTGCGGCGTTGCCGCGCGCCATATGGCAGATCGAAAGCAAGCCGCAGCCGGTCCGGCAGCATCTCGGCGGTCAGCGCAGTAAACCAGTGCGGCGGTCCGATCAGGGTCGCCTCTCCGGAAAAGATACGCTGCGCAATGTCGCGCGCAGCGGTGCTGACCGTGAGCGTCTCCGAGTCCATCATCCCGGCCGTGTAAGCTTTGAACGAATTCCAATCCGGTGGCAGCATTTCATGAGGAATGCCGAACAGCCCGGCGAAGCGCATCGCCTCGCGCCAATACTGCTCGCGCTCGTCCTCGCTGAGCGGCGGGCGCAACAGGCCGTAGGACACCATCGCGGTCTCGACCAGCGTCGCATGCACCCACCGCAACGCCTCGACGTCGTTGGCGCGATAGCGCGAGCCGGCCGCGAACGGTCCGGCCGTCTGCGTCATCACGCCATCGACAGCCGCGTGCCGCCGGTACAGCCGCCGCGCCACAGCCACCGCTTGATCGCGCGTGCCGAACACCATCGTGTAGACGATGCCGAAGGTGCGGTGGAAGCGGCCGAGCGGATCGGCGAACACCTTCGACTGCTCGGCAATCCCGGCCGACACCCAGGGATGGGCGAGTTGCAGCAGCAGCGCACGGCCGGCGCCGAGAAACAGCGCCGCCTCGCGATGCACCCGCCACATCACGCTGTCGGGGCCGAGCACGCCGTCGCCCGGCACCGCAGGTGCCGACAGCACCTCATCCAGGCAACGCTCGAAATCGGCTTCGCTGACGATCACGGCCGCTTCGGGATCTCCAGCCCGCGCTGCACCGCCGGCCGCGCCAGGCCGCGCTCCAGCCATGCCGGCACGTGCTTCAGCTCGTCGAAGGCCGTGATCTCCCGCGCGCCGTAGAAGCCGATCAGGTTGCGCACCCAGCCGAGCGTGGCGATGTCGGCGATGGTGTAGTCGCCGTCCATGATCCACTCGCGTCCGTCGAGCCGCGCGTCGAGCACGCCGAGCAGCCGCTTGCTCTCGGCGACATAGCGCTGCAACGGCCGCTTGTCCTCGTATTCGCGGCCGGCGAATTTGTGGAAGAAGCCGAGCTGGCCGAACATCGGCCCGATGCCGCCCATCTGGAAATGCAGCCACTGGATCGTCTGCCAGCGCCGCGCCGGATCGGCGGGGAGAAACTTGCCGGTCTTCTCGGCCAAGTACTGCAGGATCGCGCCGGACTCGAACAGGCCGAGCGGCTGGCCGCCGGGGCCATCGGGATCGATGATCGCCGGGATCTTGCCGTTCGGATTGAGCGACAGAAACTCCGGCGTCTTCTGGTCGTCCTTGCCGAAATCGATCGCGTGCGGCTCGTAGGCCAGCCCGGTCTCCTCCAGCATGATCGCGACCTTCACGCCGTTGGGCGTCGGCAGCGAATAGAGCTGGATGCGGTCGGGATGCTGCGCCGGCCAGCGCGTGGTGATCGGGAAGCTGGAGAGATCGGACATGATGGCTTGGCTCGCCTGTTGCGTTGAAGTCTCAATCTAAGCCCATGCGCTCGCGCTGCAAGGCTGGCCTGGGAACTGGTGCTGCAGGATGGTCTTATCGTGCAGCCGATGTGCAGAGATGGCGCATGCCGAGTCCGACTTACGACATGATCATGCAGGCGATGATCACGCGCCGGCAGGTGCTGTGCCTGTATCGCGGCCACGCCCGCGCGGTCTGTCCGATCATCCTTGGCCATACGGCGGGCCGCGAGCGCGTGCTCGCCTTCCAGTTCGCGGGCGGCGCGAGCAGCGGCCTGCCCCGGGGCGGTCAATGGAAGTGCTTCGACATCGCCGGGATGAGCGAGGTCGAGCTGCGCGAGGGACGCTGGCATTCCGGACGCAGCCACAGCCAGCCGCAATATTGCGTCGCTGATGTCGATCTCGATGTGAACCCGGACAGTCCGTACGATCCGAAGCGCAGGCCCGAACGGTGACGTCTACTGCGGCTCGCGCAGACGCACGCGCAGCAGCGCCGGCAGCTTCGACGTCGCCTCATGCTGCGCCAGCTTCGCCGCGACGCGGCGCAGCAGCATCGACGCGCCCTGCTTGGCAAATACCTTGATCCCGCGATAGCTGAAATCGACCACCACCTCATGATAACGCATGCCCTTGCCGCCCTTGACCAGGCCAAGGTCGCGCACCAGGCAATAATGCCCGTCGCTCATGCGTGCCAATCGGGTGTTCTCGAACATGTGCGTGAGCAATGCATCGAGTCGCGAATCCGTCAAGATTGACAGGAACGACTCAGGAACTCAGCACGTCCGCCACGCGGCGCCGCGGCGCGAATGGCAGCGCGGGTCCGTAGCCGAAGCGCAGCACGAGATCCGGCCGCCGGTCGGTGCCGATCAATCGCGCCAGTTCGGGACGCAGCGCGGCCACTTCGACCGGCTGGTTGATGAAGGCGAGCTTCAGTCCGAGCTGCGTCGCTTCGAGCGCGAAGTGCTGGCAGGCCTGCCCTGCCCTGATCCAGCCGGCTGGATCGGCCTGCTCGGCCACGAACACGGCAATCCCCGCCGATGACGTGATCTGGCGCGCATATTTGTCGTTCTCGGCCGCCGCATCGAACACCCGATCGAAAGCGACGCCGCCGAGCGCCGAAGGCAGCGACGGATTGCCGCTCGCGGCTGCGAACAATCCGTCACCGCTCTCCATCGCACTGCGCGGATTGAACCGGATCCAGCTCTTCAACTCGCGCATGAAAGCCGCATCATGCATCTGCGCGTCATTGCCGGCGATGACGAGATCGCGGATATCAGCAACGCGCGCGGGCGCCGTGATGAGGACGAGATCGACCCCGGGCATGGCGGCAGCCGACTGCAGCGCGACGAGCTCGCCGGTCGGCACCGGACGTCCATCATATTCGCTCCGCGTCGACTGCCTGCGGACGATCGCACCCAACAACGGATCGTCGTTCCGATCGGCCGTCGTGAAGGCGTATCGCACCGTCTGTCCGTCGATGCTGATCTCGCCGGGACGGCCGCTGCACGCGGCGGCAATCGCGAGATTGGTCGCGGCGCAGCCAAGGCTCACGAACAGGTGATGATCGTCGGGATCGACCGCCGGCGTCCGGCGCGACAGATCAGATCGCACCTCGATGACATCGCGCGACAGGCGAAAGCGCCACGGCTGGGTGTTGTGGCTGTTGGCTGCGAGCGTCGCATAGCGGATGACGTCGGAGATCTCCGGCGATAATGGCGCGCGCAACCGCGCGCTGTACTCGTCATACTCGGACATCGTCCCGGTGGCGGCCCGCCAGGCAGCCGAGCCGAGCGCGCCCGTGAGCAGCACGCCACCCGCTCCCAAAAGGATCTGCCGTCTGTTCATCACAACACGCCCGCCACCATCCTCGTGAGATCACGATAGAGGCGCATCGGAGCCTCGCGTTGCTTCAGATCAAGCCGTAACACGCTAACAATAAATTCGCACGCCGCTGTTGACAGCACCAGCAAAGGCGCGTAGTTACGCCGGCCTCGCGGGCAACTGCGCACGCGACACTGATGAGCAAGACCATGTCATTTCGCTTCGAACATCTGATCTGCACCTCCAGCGGCTTCGTGCCGATGGATGGCGCATGCCTTGCTCGGGGGAGCGGTCTTGCTTGAGGCAAGATCAACCGTCTGTTCACACGGACCCTCCCGAGCCAGCCGCTCCGGAGGGTTTTTTGTTGCCCTCGCGAGCCGGCGGCACGGCGAACTACACGAAATGCCCCGGCCATCGGCCGGAACGGGAGACCCGGATCCCGGGGCTCGCGCAAATGATGCGCGTGCCCAAGAGCGCGGGGCCTGTCGGAGGGAACGAGGCGTGAGGCCGGACACCGATGACAGAGCGAGCTCCCAGGAGCTCGCAACACGCGGCGCACTGATGCGCCGCAGACAAGCTATTTGATTTCCCGGCCGTCCGCGGCCGGGAGCTGCTGGTGGTGAAGATCGCGGATCCTTCGCGCCAATGCGGCGATGAGCCGCCTTCGATCGATCGTACCGTGGAATCCGTCAAGCGAGATGGGTGAGTCGCGGGTTGCGGTGAGGCTGATGCCAAACCTGCGTTTCGATCGTCGTATCGCCGTGGTCGCCCGTTCCCCAGCAGGCCAACAACGCCGTCCGGCGACCCGCCGGACGGCCAGGCGGTGGTGAGGATGTCTGTTACTTCGATTGAAACCCGAGCGCTCCCCAATGGACTTCCAAGGGGAGCAACAGCATCACCCGTTCCCCGCCGACCAGTTTCACGAGCCGTGGTGAAGACGACTGTTACTTCGCTTGCCACGCCAGGTGTCGCGGGTTCGAGTCCCGCCCGGCGCAAATGCCGGTAGCTCAGGGGTAGAGCACTGTCCGGCCCGCGCAAGTGGGCCGGGTACAGTCGTCGCCCGTTCCCGGCTCGTGATCCATGTCACGGATCGTCGTCGAACAGACGGTCATATCCAGAGAGAGCGCAGAGATATCTGCGTCCCGTCTTCCACGTGCCGTGGTGAAGAATGCTGATACTTCGATTGTGGATCGAGAGGTCGTGGGTTCGACTCCCACCCGGCGTACCTTGCGCCGGTAGCTCAGCGGCAGAGCGCTATCCGCTCCACGCAGGTGGAGCGGAGCTCAGCATTCGCCCGTTCCCGGCGCGCGGTCCCCAACGCGCGTGATCCCCCGAGGGGATCACGCGTGCCGGCCGGCTCACGCCGCTCTATCCGACATCACCAACCCAACGAGAGGAGGCCAACCATGGTCAGGCTCAACAAGTACCTGCGCGCCTTCACCCATGAGGGTGCGCCGTCCCGCCAGCTCGCGCCGGTGCAGGCACTTCAGCGCACGCTGATGAGCTGCCTGCTGTGGGAGGACCAGTTCTACGAGGACGGGATCGCGATCGCCGATCGGATCAAGGCTCTCGTGGCTCAGGTCGAGCCGCGCGAGGTCGCGCAGCTCGCGGTGCGCGCGCGCGAGGAGATGAAGCTGCGGCACGCGCCGCTGCTCGTCGCCCGCGAGATGGCCAGGCTGCCCCAGCACCGCGCGCTGGTCGCCGAGACGCTTGCGCGCATCATCCAGCGGCCGGACGAGATGACCGAGCTGCTTGCGATCTACTGGGCGGATTCTCTGGGTCCGCAGCAGCAGCGCAAGCGGCAGCCGGTTTCGGCGCAGATCAAGAAGGGGCTGGCGAAGGCGTTCGCGAAGTTCGACGCCTATCAGCTCGCGAAGTATGACCGCGAAGGCCCGGTGCGGCTGCGCGACGTCCTGTTCCTGGTCCACGCCAGGCCCAAGGACGACGCCCAGGAGGCGGTGTGGAAGCAGCTCGTCGATGGCGCACTCCCCTCGCCCGACACCTGGGAGGTCGCGCTCTCGACTGGGGCGGACAAGCGGGAGAGCTTCGAGCGGCTGCTTGCTGATAACAGGCTCGGAGCCCTGGCGCTGCTGCGCAACCTGCGCCTGATGCGTCAGGCGGGGGTGTCGCGCGACGCCATCGCGGCCGCGCTGAAGACGATGCGGACGGACCGTGTCCTGCCGTATCGGTTCATCACGGCGGCCCGGCACGCGCCTGATTTCGAGCCCGAGCTCGAGCAGGCGATGCTGCGCGCGATCAAGGGCTACGCGCGGCTTCCAGGTCGCACGCGGCTCCTGATCGACGTGTCAGGCTCGATGTTCGCCAAGCTGTCCGCGCAGTCGGAGATGACGCGCGCGGAGGCGGCGTGCGGGCTTGCGATCCTGGCCCGCGAGGTCTGCGACGAGGTGGAGATCTTCACGTTCAGCGACAAGGTCGTGAAGGTGCCGCCGCGGCGTGGCTTCGCACTGCGCGATGCGATCCTCGGATCGCAGCCGCATTCCGGGACCTATCTCGGGCGTGCGGTCAGCGAGGTCGACCGCAAGGGCGACCGCCTGATCGTCTTCACCGACGAGCAGAGCCACGATCCGGTGCCACAGCCGAAGGCGCGCGGGACCATGGTCAACGTGGCGTCGTACCAGCACGGGGTCGGATACGGGCCCTGGACGCGGGTCGACGGCTTCTCCGAGGCCGTGATCGCCTGGATCACGGCGCAGGAGGAGAGCTCTCGCGGAGCGACACTGCACTAGCATTAACCGGCCCGGACGCGTCTCGACGCGCCCGGGCCTTTTTGCGTTCGGCATCCGCACGTCACGCGTAGCTCGTCGTATGAGCAGACCATCTCGTTGCAGTCGAGAGTCCCATGTGCCAGATTTCGTTCCGCGGGACGAATGCATCGCCGGTCATGGAGAAACAGGCACTCCGCCATCGGCATCCGAATGTGACGGGGACCATGGGATCGTTCATCACCAACCTACATGTTCGAGATGCTGAGCCTGCGGCCGTCATTGACGCGCTCAGATCGCTTGCAGTCGTCCCTGCCTATATCCGCCGGGCGCCGGGCGATCGATGGACCAGCCTCTACCCTGAAGCCGCGTTTCAAGACGACGTCGCGCTTTCGGAGATCGCCCATGCGCTCTCGACTGCTTTGCAGCGGCCGGTGATCGGCTTCATCGTTCATGACAGCGATATTCTGCTGTACGTCCTGGTCGATCACGGAAAGCTGCTCGACAGCTACAATTCGGCGCCGGGCTTTTTCACGGGAGAGAGTTTGGCGCCGACCGGAGGACAGGCCGAGGTCGTTGCGGCCTATTGCGAGGCGGATGATGCACATGATCGCCTGTCGCGCCTGCTGCATCCCGAGACATTGTCCCGGAATGACGCGCAACCCACGCAGAACGATGTTCTCGAAGCGGTGCGCAAGAAAGTGATACAGTCCTATCCAAAAATGGCTGCCCAGGATCCAAATACGCCGCCGCTGAGCAGCTCCTGGCCCAAATCGAGAGGCGCTTCGCAGCGCAGCCGGTCACTCAGGCAACCGAGCCATCCGCGGCAAGACCCTTCCTTCTCGAAGAAGACAGGTTGACCGCCCTGGCCGAGTTGCTCGGCATTCCAAGCGGACCCGTCCTCGACAGCTTTCGCTACCTCGCCGACGGCGAAGGCGCGCCGGGGAGGCTCACGCTGATCGAGTCCGACGGTGAGAAGGACGTGTCCCTGCCCTGACGGCGCGGCACTGACCATACGGTCGAACCCGCCGCAAGACGTGCGCGGCAGACTACCGACTCCTCACCTGCCGCGCTCCCGCCTCCCGCATGATGCTCTCCACGTCTGCCGAGCCGGCGGCGCGGCCACCGACCGACACCTCGATCTCACCTTCGAGCTCGGGCGCCCCCTGCTTGTCGACGCCGGGATGGCCGCTCTCGACGTCGGCGCCGGCGGCCTTCGAGCCGGCACTGTTGGCTTCACCTGCGGCGCGCACGGAGACGTCGGTGCGGGCAATGCCGTGGTCCTGCACCAGATGCTCGACGGCGAGCTCGGCGGCGCGGCGGGTGGCGAAATGGTCGATGATCGTGCGTTCCATGACAATCTCCTGGCGTGTCGCCGACCCCGGTCGGCCCTTTGCCGAAATCGAACGCATGGGCGGCGGATGCCGTTCCAGCCCCGCACGCGCGGCATCACGCCGTGTAGGACGACAGCCGCGAGTCGAGCGAGAACTCGTGGGCGAGATGATCGATGATCGCGCGCACCTTGAGCGGCACAAAGCGCCGCGAGGCATAGACCGCATGCATCGGCAGCGGCCGTGGCGCGAAGTCCTGAAGCAGCACCTTGACCGCGCCGCTCTCGATCTCCTGGGAAAATGCAAACGTCGGGATCACGGCGATGCCGAGCCCGCCGAGCACGCCGTCGCGCACGGCTTCCGAATTGTCGGCGCGGTAGCGCCCGCTCACCTCGACCGCGACGGGTCCGTCCGTGCCCTCGAACAGCCAGCGGTTTCCGGTCGCGAGCCGGGTGTAGACGATGCACTGATGCTCGGCGAGATCGGCCGGCGCCTTCGGCGCGCGATGCGCCTTGAGATAGGCGGGTGATGCCACGGTCACGCGCTGCACCGTGCCGATGCGCCGCGCGATCAGCCCGGGATCGGTGATGTCGCCAACACGGATGGCGACATCGATGCCCTGCTCGACTAGGTCGGCAAAGCTGTCGCTCATGATCAGATCGATCGAGACGTCCGGATAGCGCTTCAGGAACGCCGGCAGCCGCGGCACCACATGCAGCCGGCCGAACACGACCGGTGCCGCCAGCCGCAGCAGCCCTGACGGCTTCTGCCGGCGGCGTCCGACCGCGCCTTCCGCTTCCGACACCGCCTCCAGCGCGCGCAGCGCGTGCTCGTAGAACACCCGGCCGTCATCGGTCAGCGTCAGCGCGCGTGTGGTGCGGGTGAACAGCCGCGTGCGCAGATGATCCTCCAGCGCGCCGATCTGGCGGCTGATCGTCGGCTGCGTCGTGTTCAGCTCCGTGGCGACGGCGGTGAAGCTGCCGGCCTCCACCACCCGCACGAAGGTCCGCATCGGTGCGAGAAGATCCATCTCATCAATCCATACGAAAAACGTATGAATGATATCTGGTCACCGCCAATTATCCAAGCATCTCGAATGCGCGAAGGTCCTCCCATCAGCAAACGGCCGGCACGTCGCCGGCCATCGCATCGGAGAGAGCCATGACCCCGTCCTACTTCACCCGCTTCGCCCATCTGCGCCTCAGCCGCGACGCCCAGGGCGTGCTGCTGGTCGAGATGCACAGCGATGGCGGACCGATCCGCTTCGATGCGCGCGATCACACCGAGTTCACCGATGCCTTCTACGAGATCGGCCGCGATCGCGACAACAAGATCGTCATCCTTACCGGCGTCGGCGACTACATGGCGGAGATCGACTTCGCGAGCTTCGGCAATGTCGGCGACGCCCATGTGTGGTCGCGCGTCCATGACGAGGGCACGCAGATCCTCGAGAACATCGCCAACATCCGCGTGCCGATGATCGCCGCGATCGAGGGCCGCGCCCACATCCACACCGAATATGCGCTGCTCGCCGATGTCATCGTTGCCGGCCGCGGCGCCACCTTCAACGACCTGCCGCATTTCGCCGGCGGCATCGTGCCCGGCGACGGCATCTTCACCACCTGGTCGTATCGCGCCGGCGCCGGCCGCGCGCAGGCCTTCCTGCTCAACCCGCAGCCGCTGTCGGCGCAGGAGGCGGCGAGCTGGGGGGTCGTCAACCACATCACCGACGACGGCAAGACCGTCGCCGTCGCCCGCGAGCTCGCCGCGCTCTATCTGCGCCAACCCGAAGTCACCCGCCGCAACAGCCGCATCCATTTCATCCAGCCGCTGAAGGAGCGTATCGTCCGCGAAGTCGGCTACGGCCTCGCCCTCGAAGGCGCCAGCGCCAATGCGCTGGTGCAGCAGATGACGGCGGGGCAACGCTGAGCGCGGCGCATCCTCCGACCAAAACTTCATCAGCCCGCTTCCCGTTTTGAACTCAGCTCTTCACCGCAGCGGCGCTGCGCTCCCTCTCCCCGTCCTTCACGGGGAGAGGGCTGGGGTGAGGGGCAGCCGCACGGGAAGTCTTCGCTGCGAGACCTGCACCCCCTCACCCGGATCGCATCTGACGATGCGATCCGACCTCTCCCCGCAGGCGGGGAGAGGCGCAGACCGAGCAAGCCGTTCGCTGTTTCCATTTCAAAGGGATCATCATCATGTCACTGCAAACCGAACTCGATGCCTTCAAGACGGCTTGGACCTCGCGCGTCGGCGATGACATCGCCACGCTGGTCGACACCGACAACGCAGCGCTCCAAGCTCTCGCGGACCGCGCAATACAGCAAGGCGCGACCTTCCCCGCCCTCGCGCTGCCCAACCACAAAGGCGGCATCACCGATCTCGCGCCCCTCATCGCCGAGAGCGCCATCATCGTGACGTTCTATCGCGGCGGCTGGTGCCCCTACTGCAATCTCGAGCTCCGCGCCTATCAGGCGCTATTGCCAGAGATCGCCGCGCGCCGCGCGCGCCTGGTCGCGGTGTCGCCGGAAACGCCGGACAACACGCTGACGACAGCGGAGAAGAACGCGCTCGCCTTCGACGTGCTGTCCGACACCGAAGGTCGCCTCGCCGATGCGCTCGGCATCCGCTATGAGCTGTCGGCGCCAATCAAGGCGCTGTACCAGAAATTCGGTCACGACCTGCCGGTGCACAATGGCGACGGCCGCTGGTCGCTGCCGATCCCCGCGACCTATGTCGTCGCCAAGGGCGGCCGCATCCTGCTCGCGCATGTCAGCCCGGACTACCGGACGCGGCTCGAGCCCGAGGCGGGGCTGGCCGCGCTGGCGACGGCCGCGGCCTGATCAGCCCCGGAGAGGAGACAGCCCCATGACACTCGACGGCAAGGTCGCCCTGATCACCGGCGCCGGCAGCGGCATTGGCCGCGCCACCGCGCTCGCGCTCGCCAAGCGCGGCGCCCACCTCGTGCTGTTCGGCCGCACGCCATCGAAGCTCGCTGCGACCGCGGACCTTGCCGCCGGCCACGGCGCAAAGGTCGAGACGCTCGCCGGCAATGTCGCCGATGAGACCGCCTGCAGCCAGACGCTGGCGCTGGCCCGCGACCGCTTCGGCCGGCTCGACATCCTCGTCAACAATGCCGGCAACGTCCGCGCCGGTCGGCTGGAGGCGACCGACACAGCCGACATCCGCGCCATGATCGAGGTCGACCTGCTCGCCCCGACCTGTGGACCCGCGCGGCGCTGCCGCTGCTCCGCGCCAGCGGTGATGGCGCGATCATCAATGTCGCGTCCGGAATCGCCCTGGTGGGCGCCCCGTTCTACGCGACCTATGCCGCGGCGAAAGCCGGCCTCGCACGGTTCGGCGAAGCACTGCATCGCGAGCTGCTCGACGAGGGCGTGCGGGTGCTCACGGTCTATCCCGGCGCCACGGAGACGCCGATGATGGCGAGCAACAAGGCCGGCCCCGATCTCGGTTTCGCGCGCGAGACGCCCGAGATGGTCGCCGACGCGCTGGTCGAGGGCCTCGTTTCCGGTGCCCGCGAGGTCATCCGCACCAACGAGACGCGGCGCGCGATGATCGCGCTCAACCGCGACCACCCCGAGCAGATCGACGAGCGGTTCCGGCTGATGAAGTCCAGGCTCGAAGCGGCGGTTGCGGGCCACCACGCGCCCTGACCGAGGACGCCTGTGGAGGGGCCCGGGCCCTCCGCAGGCGCACAACCGGGCCAATTCACCCACCTTGGCCGCAAATCGGAGGTCAAATCTAAAGTTCCCCGCTTGACGAGAGAGCCACAAACCGGACAAAGATTGCGCCAAAATGTCGCGGCGGAGGTTTGGGCCATGCGATATCTCGACGGCGCGGTGATGTTCTTCAGCCTGTGGCTGCTGGCGTCCATGCTTCTCGACGCCCTGACGCCGCCGGAGCTGACCTTTTACATGATCGGCCCGGCGATCGCACCCGCCGTTCTGGTGGCCGGCTTCCTGTACTGGCTGCGCATTCCCCCGGTCGATTTCGCGGTCGTCTTCGGCACGCTCTGGATGGTCTCCGAGATGGTGCTCGAGATGATCTCGCCGAAGCCGCTGTCGCCGTTCTTGGCCGTCTTCGCCGTCGCGCCGCTGCTGCTGGCGGGAATCCTCGTCAATGTCCGGCAGTGGCGGCAGTCCGACCGGCGCGTCCGGCCGGTCGGCCCGGCCTCGATCAAGACCCTCCCCAACTCGCCCGGCTCGATCGCGACTCGCCGGCCGCTCTGATCGGCCGCGGACGCGACACCTCCCAAACCGTTCTCGCGCGTCGCCTGCCCCGGGAAGCCGCAAGCCGCCGCTGCGCCCGCGTGATCGGCGCTGGCCCTCGGCGCTCTCCACCACCGATAGGAACGGCAGGTCGCCAGCATCATTGTCCGCCGGCGCGATCCAGCGGTGCTTGCAGGATCGCGCGACGACGATTCCGCCGATGAGAGCAGCATGGTGATCCCTTTCGATGACAGCGCGCCGGGCAGGCAGGCGCTGCGGCCCGGTCAGGGCAAGCCCGACAATGCGACCGATCCCTATTTCATCCGCGTCCGCAACGATCTCGCCGACAAGGGCTTCTTCACGGCAAGCGCCGAGGAGCTGATCACCTGGGCGCGCGCCGGCTCGCTGATGTGGATGACCTTCGGGCTCGCCTGCTGCGCGGTCGAGATGATGCAGATGTCGATGCCGCGCTGGGACGCCGAGCGCTTCGGCTTCGCGCCGCGCGCCTCGCCGCGGCAGTCCGACGTGATCATCGTCGCCGGCACGCTCACCAACAAGATGGCCCCGGCCTTCCGAAAGATCTACGACCAGATGCCGGAGCCGCGCTACGTCATCTCGATGGGCTCCTGCGCCAACGGCGGCGGCTATTATCACTACGCCTATTCCGTCGTCCGCGGCTGCGACCGCATCGTGCCGGTCGACATCTACGTGCCCGGCTGCCCGCCGACGGCGGAGGCCCTGCTCTACGGCGTGATGCTGCTGCAACAGAAGATCCGGCGGCTCGGCACGATCGAGCGGTGAGCGGCACCGAGACGATCCGGATCACCCAGCCGCCAGCGCATGCGAGATCAGCGCCGCGACCGAGCCGTCATGGGCGAAGCCCTGCGCCATCTCGGCCCGCGCATCCAGCGCTGGATAGCGGGCGAACACCGCCTCGATGCGCTCATCGGGCGCGTAGCTGACCAGCCGCGCCCGCTCGGCGCCGAACAGCTGCGCAAGGCCCTCCACCACCTCTCCGATGGAGAGATGCAGCGCGGGTAGCTGCAGCGCTCCGCAGATCTCGGCCGCGCCCGCCCGAACGAGATCGTCGACCACCGCCGTCTGCGACAGCCACCAGCAGGTGGCTGCTGCAGAGACCGGACAGACATAGGGCTCGCCGGCGGCGAGCGCGTGCAGCAGCTCGCTCATGAAGGCCGAGCCGAAGCCGCTCACCGGGCGCGGCCGCGCCACGATCCCTGGCAGCCGCAGCGAGACGCCCGAGATCTCGTCGCGCCTGGTGTGATCGGCGAGCGCGATTTCCACCATCCGCTTGTGGGCGCCGTAGGTCGTGGTCGGCCGCGGCTCGGTGCGCGCGCTCACCACCGCGTCCTCGAAATTGCCATAGACGGCGATGCTGCTGGCATAGACCACGCGCGGGCGGTGCCGTGCTTGCGCAAGCCATTGCAGGAGGTCAAGCGAGGCATCGAGATTGACGCGACGCCCGAGCGCCGGATCTGCCTCGGCGCGCGCGCCCGGGACGCTGGCGAGATGAAACACCCGGTCGAAGGCGGGCTCCCCGAGTCGGGCCAGCATCGCCGCATCCAGCGCGCCGCTGATCCAGCGCAGACGAGGATCGGACAGTCCGATTGGCTGTTCCGCGAGATCGATCGCGGTGATCTCGGCGATGGTCGCGTCCATCAGCAGCCGGCGCAGCAAGGCTGAGCCAATGAAGCCGGCGGCGCCGGTGACCAGGATGCGCATCGCCTCAGGCCGTCGTCGCGCCGGCGGCGCGCACCACATGCTGATGGATACGGCCGAACGGTCCGGCGCGGCCGTCGGCGAAGCGGGCCTCCATGGAGACATGCTCACCGAAGCGCAGGAACGCCGTTCGCGCCTCGCCCCGCTCGATCATCTCGATCGCCCGGACCTCCGCGAGGCAGCTCGATCCGGCCTTGCGATCAGCGTTCGAGACCGTGCCCGAGCCGATGATCGTGCCCGCGCTCAAGCGGCGCGTCCGCGCGGCATGGGCGATCAGTTGCGGAAACGAGAAGGCCATCTCGCCGCCCGATGCCGCGCCGATCCGCGCGCCATTGCGCTCGACATGCAGGGCCATGTCCACGCGGCCGCCGCGCCAGGCGGCGCCGATCTCGTCGGGCGTCACCGCGATCGGCGCGAAGCTCGTGGAGGGCTTCGCCTGCAGGAAGCCGAAGCCGGTGCGCACCTCGCGCGCGCCGACCGCGCGCAGGCTCCAATCGTTGATCTGTACCAGCAGCCGGATGCACTGTGCCGCCTGCTCGGCCGTGACCGCCATCGGGACCTCGTCGACGATCACGCCGAACTCGCCCTCGCAATCGATGCCGTCGGCTTCGGACACGAACGGGACATCGGCCTGCGGGCCGAGAAAGTCGTCGCTCGCGCCCTGGTACATGACCGGAATGGTCTCGAAGTCCGGGATCGGCGGCTTGTTGAAGGCGATGTCCATCAGCCGCCCATGATTCAGAAACGCCGAGCCGTCCAGCCATTGCGGTGCGCGCGGCAGCGGCGCGGCGCAGCGCGCGGGATCGAACGCGAAGACGTCCGACGCCGCGCCCGTCTCCAGCCGGCCGGCGAGATCGCGCAGCGGCGCCTCGACCTCGCGCCAGCGCCGCAGCGCGCTCGCGAGATCCGGCACGATGGCTCCAGCGCTGACGGCGCGCGCCTGATCGCTGGAGACGATGACGAGGCGGCCGTCCAGGCTGCCGTTCTGATAGGTCGCGAGCTTCATCGGTCGGCCTTGCCGGGATTGGCGTCGGGACCGAACTTGCCGTCGACCAGGATGAACAGCATCCGGCACGGCTTGTCGCTGCGATTGGCCCACGCATGGTTGGTGCCGCGCTGGATCACGACGTCACCGGCCTTCAGATCCGCGGTGCCCTTGTCGAGCACCAGCGTGATCTCGCCGGAGATGACGATGCCGTAGTCGATCGTCTCGGTGCGATGCATCAGTGGGTGCGGCGATTCCTTCGTCACCGTCGAGGCGTGGGGATCACCAATCTGGCCGAACGCAGCCTGCATGCGCTCGGCGCCGTTGCGCAGGAAGTCCTCGGTGTCCGGCGGGATGTCGACGAAGCGGATGCGGCTGCCATGTGCCGGCGGCGGCAGCCGTAGAGGCCCGACGGTCGGATCGGGGCCGTTGTCGATCGGCGCGGGCGTCGCCTGCGTGCTCCACACCTCGTGGAAGAAGGTGCCGGGGATCGCCGCGAGCTCGGTCACGGTCGGCAGCGCGCCGTCGGACGAGATCACGGCGGCGCCTTCGGCGTCATGTCCGGTGACGACGCGGCGGATCTGCGGAAGGGTCATGCAACTGGTCTCCTGGTCAGGCGATTTCGAGAGAGGGAGCGGAGGCGGTCTCACGCGCGGCGAACACGCGCGAGAACATCACGACGGCGACCGACGAGATGACGACGGCGCCGAGCCCGAGCGCGGGATAGCCGAACAGTTGCACCAAGGTGCCGCCGAGAATGGGACCGATCGCGGCGCCGATCATCAGCATCGCCGGCGTGCCGGCGAGCGCGCGCGCCGTCGGGTCGAGGCGCGACAACAGGCCGAAGGCGAAGGTGTGGGTGAAGATCATCACCGCCGCAAACACCGCGGTCGGGACGGCATAGGCGAGCAAGCCCGAGCCGAAGGTGATCGTCACTGCGATCAGCGCCTGGCAGACCGGCCCCGCCAGCAGCACGTGGCGCGCCGGCAGCCGTCGCTCCAGAAGCGCGGCCAACGGCGCCGGCAGCAGGTTGACGAAGCCGAGCGCGATCAGCACGCCGGTGACCGTCTCCGCGCCGAAGCCGTGATCGATGCCGATGCGCTCGATGAAGCTGAACAGCATCGCCTGCGTCAGGGCCATCGCGCTGATGCCGGCGATCCCGAACCACACCGCGCGCGGCAGATGGCTGACCTCGGCGATGAGATCCTCCTCGCTGCGCATGACGCCCTTGGGAAACGATATCGCGGACGCCAGCGCCGCGATCGCCATGACGCCTGCGAACACGATGAACAGCGCCGGCCCGCCGAAGCTCGCGACGAGATTGGGTGTCAGGCCGAGGAAGAGAATTGCGAACACCCCGAGCGCCATCCCGACGATCGCGAACAGCCGGTGCGGATTGGCGCTGCGCGCGATGGTGCCATGGGTGAAGCTCAAGCCGCAGGCCGCCGTCGCCCCCGCCAGCGCATGCAGCAGCGCGAGCAGCGGAAACTCCGACGTTCGGCTCGCGGCCATGAACACCAGCGCGGCCGCGGCGTATCCCGCAGCGGCTGCCAGCCGGGCGTTCAGGCGGTTGAAGCGCGGCGCAAAGAACAGGCTGCTGAGCACGGCGCCGAGCAGGAACAGAGTGGCCAGCAATCCGGCCTGCTGCGGGCTGAACTTGTAGCGCGCGATCAGCGTGCCCACCCAGACCGGCAGCGCCACGAGGTCAACCATTCCGGCGCAATGCGCGACCATCAGGGCGATGCGCCCGCGCCAGGTTTCCGTCGTCACCGTCATTGTTTCCTCCCCTTGATATCTGTTCTTGTTACTTGCCGTCTCAGATCGGCTGCGTCAGCCCGATGGTCGACTCCCGCATGATGCGTGCGTGCTCGGCCTTGTCGCCGTTCTCCATCTCGATGCGGCAGAGCTGCGCGGAGTTCTCGATCACCATGCGGCAGCGCTCCCAGCGCCGCGCATGGAAGCGTTCGAACGCCTCCTGCAACGTCGCGGCACGCGCGAGCTCCTCGGCCAGCACGATGCCGCTTTCGATGCCGATGCCGGCGCCGGAGGCGAGATGCGGCGTGGTTGCGGCCACGGTGTCGCCGATCAGGATCACGCGCCCGCGATTCCATGGCGCCGGTACCAGGAGGTTTGCGAGCGGGCGATAGTCGATCGCAGCCTCCGCGCTGAACAGATGCGGCCGCAAGCCGGTCAGCACGGGATCGCTGAACGGTGCCAGCAAGGCCGCGACCATCTGCGGCCAGGCCGCGCGCTCGATCTGCTGCTTGTCCGGCCGCGCCTCGGTGACGAACATGTACATCTGGCTCGGCGACACCGGATTGACTCCGGCCTTGACCGCTCCGCCCAGCCACATCCGCGGCCGCACGATCTCGTCCGGCCGCGGCAGCACCGCGCGCCACACCACCTGCCCGATATATTGCGGCGGCTTCACCTCCGGCAACAGCAGCGCCCGCGTCTTCGAATGCACGCCGTCGGCGACGACGACGAGATCGTAGCGCCCGGTCGTGCCGTCGGTGAAGGCGACCTCGACGTCATCGTCGTGCTGGGTGATGTCGGTGTAGCTGCAGCCAACCCGGACGCTGACGCCGGCTTCGCGTGTCGCATCGGCGAGGATACGGCCGAGCTCGGGGCGCATGATGCCGCCGCCGCCGGGGACGTCCGATCCGACCGGCTTCGGCGTCGGAATCTCGCCGATGCGATGACCTGCCGGCGTAAACAGCTCGACGCCATCAGACAGATAGCCGCGCCGTTTGAATTCGCCCAGCACGCCGATCTGGTCGAGCGCCCGCAAGGTCGGGCCGCTGACGGTGATGCCGGCGCCTTCCGGCCGCCAGCTCGCATCGAGCTCGACCAGATCGACCGCGATGCCGGCCTTGCGCATCTGGATCGCCGCGGCCATGCCGGAAAATCCGCCGCCGATCGTCAGCACCCTGCTCACCACTGCCATGGTGCCCTCCTCCCTCTACAGTCCACCCTTGCGGGCTTGTTATGACTTCACGAACAGCTCGCCGTCGGCATCGACGACGAGCTCGAGCTGAGCTAGCCGCTCACCGCGACACGGTCCCTGCACGCACAGCCCGCTATCGGGCATGAACTCGGCGCCATGGGCGTGACAGACGATGCGCGTGCCCGCTGCGTTGAGATAGGCATCCCTGCGCCAGGCCATCGGCGCGCCGTCGACATGCGGACAGGCATTGCGCCAGGCATAGAGCTGTCCCTGCCATCGCACGACGAACAGGCTGTCCTGCCCCTCGTCGTCAGGGTCGAAGCCGCGCGATTGCCCCTCGCCGATCTCACCCGCGTGGCACAGACGGACCCAGCCTGGGCTAGCGCCCTCACGCGTAGTCGCCATTCTCGGGAATTCCTGGCCCGGGGTACCACTTCTTGCGCATCTTCAGCAGGAAGGTCTGCGAGTTGTCTGCGGACGCCGTGGCCTCGCGCGGCTGCCAACTCGCATCATGCTGGTCCATGTCGGCATCCATCTCGATGTGGCAGCCGAACGGGCTGTTGAAATACCAGAACCAGTTCGAGCCGAGGATGTGACGGCCGGGGCCCCAGAACGCCTGATAGCCCTTCTCGACGAAGCGATAGCCGTTGGTGATCATTTCCGACGGGCCGCCGAAATGGAAGGTGAAGTGCTCGACCCCGTGCATGTGCGGCGGCGCGCCGATCAGGAAATGGGTGTGATGATCGAGCGACCCGGCGGGCTGCAGGAACGGCCCGGTGCCGGTGAAGCGATCGGTGCAGCGGAAGCCCAGGCGGTTGACGTAGAAGGCCTCCGCCTTCATCACGTCTGGCACGAAGTACACGACATGCGACAGCGAGCGCGGGCGGATCACGCTGCCCGGCGGCGGCACGCCGAGACTGTTGACGGGCCTGAACACCACGCCTCCCGGCGCATTTGAGATCTCGCTCGGGAGCACGAAGGGCCGCCGCGCCGTGAGCTGGAAGCCGATCACGAAGCCGCAATCATCGATCGACTCGATCGAGCCGTCCGGCAGCCGCCGGACCTCGCGATCGCGCCGCAGCTCGGCGGCGATCGCACCCAAGGTCGCCTCATCGGCGACGCCCATCACCGTCTTGCGCAGGCGGCATCCCGGCACGGGCCCGGGCGGCAGCGACGGGTCGTCCTGCCGCGCGATCACGACAGCCGTCCCGTCCATCGCCTCGAAGCGGCCGCCGCGATCCGAGACGTCGACCGCCGTCAGGCCGTAATCCACCAGGAAGCGCGCCGCGCCCCTGACGTCGTCGACAGCGAAGACCAGGCTTTCCAGACCGACAATTTTCATGGCTTTCCTCTCCGCCTGCGCTCAGGCGACTTTTCCGTTCAAGGTCTCGCGTTCAAGGTCTCGGCCACCCAATCCGCGATGTAGTGGCCGGCATTGATGCTGTTGTCGAAGCTCGCATGCTGCGCGCCGCCTTCGCGATCGGTGAAGATCTTCAGCTCGCGCTTCGGCGAGTTGACCAGCTGCTCATAGGTCCGCTCCGCCCAATGCAGCGGGATCTGCGAGTCCTTCGCGCCATGCGTCACCAGGAACGGCACCTTGATGCGGTCGAGGATGCCGTCGAGGTGAACCCGCTCGGCGATCTGCATGAACTCGTCCTGGTCTTTCGCTCCCCACACCCAGCGCACATGCGCCCAGTAATGCGGGACCGGAAAGTTGCCTTCCTTCTGCAGCCGCTTCTTCTGCACGTCGCGCCAATCATGATTGGCGCCCCAGGCGACACCGCAGGCGAAGCGCGGCTCGAACGCTACCGCACGCGGGCAGTAATAGCCGCCGAGCGAGACGCCCTCGAGGCCGATGCGGCTGGGATCGACGTCGCTGCGCGTCTCCAGCCAGTCGACGACGCGCGAGGCCCAGTGCTCGCTGTCATAGCGCGCCGTGAGCCCCTGCAGGCGCAGCGCCTCGCCGGAGCCCGGCTGATCGATGATCAATGACGACACGCCGCGCTTGGCCAACCACGCCGGCAGCCCCACGCGGTATTTCATCTCCTTGGTCGAGTCCAAGCCGTTGACCTGCACCAGCAAGGGCGCTGGTCCATCGCAGCCTTCCGCGCGCACCAGCAGGCCTGCAATGTGGCTGCCTTCATAGGGGATCTCGAAGCGCTCGCAGTTTTCCCGCGCCAGCGCAATTCCCTTGGTAAAGGTGTCGAGGCACTTGCGGTACAACGCCAGCCGGCCGGGCGCCTCATGCGCCTGCAGACGCTCGCAGGTAATCAGATAGCTCGCTGCACGGCCATACTTCTCGCCCGCGGAGAGTAACCGGCCCTTCGCCTCGTCCTCGGCGGCGAGCTCGCAGAGCTTGTCGGCCATCCGCGCCCAGGTCTCGCGAAACGCCTGGGTGCCGCTGGCGTCGGGCTGCCGCGCCGCATCCTGCAGCGGCGCGCACATCTCCTCGATCTCGCCGATCCGGGCGCCCATCTCGATCGCCAGATCGACCGACAGATTCCAGACGTAGTTGGTCGGAAAATACTTGAACATGCTGCACTCGCGACGCGCGGACCGGCCGCGCGTCCCCTTGACGTTTCTTCCCGGGATCTGGAGTAGCGCGGTTTGACCATTTCGAAAAATTGATTATCAAGATCGATGGCATTGATCCTCTGAATACATCCCGCGAGGCGGCCGATGCGGTTCAACAACAAGTTCGATCTCAATCTGCTGGTCGCGCTCGATCATCTGCTGCATTTGCGCAGCGTCAGCGGGGCGGCCGCGCGCATGAACATGACGCAGTCGGCGATGAGCAACGCCCTGCTCCGCCTGCGCACCTATTTCGACGACGAGCTGCTGGTGAAGATCGGGCGCAAGATGGAGCTCACGCCGCGCGCGGAGGTGCTCAAGGACTCGATCAGGGACCTTCTGGTGCGGGTCGACTGGGCGATCGCCTCATCCACGGAGTTCGACCCCGCGCAGTCCGACCGCTGCTTCAAGATCCTGGCCTCGGACTACACGCTGGTGACCTTGATCCCGCGGCTGCTGGCGCGCAGCGAAGCCCTCGCCCCCGGCATCCGCTTCGATTTCCTGCAACAGGTGCAGCGGCCGGAGCGCGCGCTCGAGCGCGGCGATGTCGACCTCCTGATCATTCCCGAGGAGTTCAGCTCGAAGCTGCATCCGTCGGAGGTCATCTTCGAGGACGATTTCTGCGTCATCGCCTGGAGCAAGGGCAAATATGGCAAGGGCAAGCTGTCACGGCAGGATTTCGCGAGCGCGTCCCATGTCGTGATGCGGCCCGCGATCGCCGCGCAATCGCTCGAAACCCATTACCTGGAGCAGCGCGACACCAGCCGCCGCGAGGACATCTCGGTGTACGCGTTCACCGCCATCCCGCATCTCATCACCGGGACGGACCGCATCGCCACCGTGCATCGCAAATTGGCTGTCGCTGCCCAGCGCAGCCTGCCGATCCGCATCATCGATCTGCCGGTGAAGCTTCCGGCTCTGCGCCAGCGCGTGCAGTGGCACCGCTATCGCTCCAATGATGCCGGCCTGCTGTGGCTGCGCAATCTGATGCGCGAGGTGGTCGCGGAGCTGCCGTGATCGACGTCTGCGGTCTCTCATGAAAACGGCCGGCGCAGGAGCGCCGGCCGTTCGTAGCTCGAAAATGCCGGCGGGGCAGCGCGGCTCAGTGCCTGGCCGGTCCAGTGCCCGGCGGGGGCGCCGGCACCCAGATCGGGAACGCCACGTTCGCCCACACCGTGTCGCTGCGGCTGCCGTTCTCGACAAGGAAGGTGTGCTGGTAGTTCACATTGACCTGGAAGGATCCGCCATCATAGCTCAGCGACGGCCCGAGATTCAGCGACTTGAGGCGGTTGCCGTCCTGGACACCCGCCAGATTGAACGCCTTGACGCCGTTGACCTTGTCGTCCTGATACTGATGCGTGTAGCCACCGACCGCGCCGATCTTCCAGGCGCCGATGTTGTAGCCGACGTTGAAGTCGACCACGAGCGCATCACCGCTGCGATATTGCTGGCCGAGTTGGGTGAACGCGTTGACCGAGTCGGCATTGGTCGTGTTGAGCAGGAGACGCGGCGAGATGGCGAGCTCGAACCCCTTCGGGTCGGCATAGCGATAGGCGATCACCGGCGAGATCGTCGTGTAGTTGGTGCCGACGTTCAGCGGCTGCCGCGCCGAGTAGGTGCCGGTATTCGGCATGATGTCGAGCCCCGCCGTCACGCTCTGGGTGGGCGACAATGCCCAGCGCAGGATCACCGGCGAGAACGTGATGTTCGCAAGCCCGTTGGCCTGGAAGGAGCCGCCCGGCGTGGTGTTGTCGAGATGCACGTACGGGACGACCAATTGCGAATAGACATGGGCGCCGAAGAAATCGCCGGGATAGCTGGCGAGAAACCGCATGGTCTCCGACACCGAGGACAGCTTGAAATTGATCGGCAGCTTGTTGCCCTGGCCGTCATACAGGCCGTTGGCGCTGGTGTAGCTGGTCTGGCTGATCGCAAACAGGCCTGGAATCGGCGGCATCGTTCCGATGAAGATGCCGGGCGACCCCGCGGGATAGTTGGTGGTGCCATTCTCCGCCGCTCTTGCGCCCGGCAGAATGACGGCCAGCATCAATGTCGCCAGAGCGGACTGCTTCAGTCCTCGTCTCATATTCCCCCCTCAGTGGCGCGCTTCTTGAACGAGCTTGCCCCCATCGACCGCCGGCGCGGCGCACCGGCGCCCGATGGATCACCTCATTGATGAGCGATTTCGGAACATTGGTAAAATTGATCGTTGTGATCTCATGTATTGACCCGCTCGATGCGTCCGCACGGGCTCAGCCGACCGCGTGCCCGCTCACCGGCGGCCGCTTGCCGTTGGATTGATTTGCCCGTCGGGTGCGCCGAGGCACCCATTCAACGGCCGGGCGCGGCAGCGAACTAACAACTCACGATGCGCCGGAAAACGGATTTGGCACGGCGCATCAGGGACATCGCCCCGTGCTGTGCTGTCGCTCGAAAAAATGCGCTTCCGTTTTTTCGAAAAATGATGTTCTCTGTCCCAGTCCCGTGCTCCTCGAGGGGGGCGCTTCGCGATCGTCACGAACGTTGGGCGCGGGATGCGGTGGCCGCTGGCATGTCGCAGCACAGGAGACTGTGTGGACGAACGGCAGTTGGCGGACGTGAAATCGCGTGGTCCTGGCGCCCCGACGCTGGCGCCAAGTCTTTGGGTGATGATGAGCCCGGAGGCGACGGTGGCTAAACAGCCGGACACCGGGGAGACCGCGTATAAGCGTGAAGACCATCGCGCGGGGAATGCCGGGTTGATCCGGCTGAACCTGTGGTGACTGCCGCCTGCTTTTTTGTCTGCAGGCGGGCCATGGGTTGCGGCCAGCAGCCCGGCATTCCCTGCGCCCTCTGGGCCGAGGGCGAGCCCATTCGCAAAGCTCGGGCGCCGAAAGGCGTCGCGTTGACGATGGCCTATGTCCGCCGACAACAGCTCGCCTCCGCGAAGATGCGTAGCGCGCGAGCACAATGAATCCGCTCGCGCATTCATACACAATATACGATGACGTGCAGAACCACACGTAATTCTACGGGACCGAAAATTTACGCGGAACTCAGAAACCGACTCTTAAGCTCCGAACGTCCATCAGAGGTCGACACACAGCCGCGCGGGGACCATGCTGAACGAACTTCTCGTGATCGAAGATGCCGATGTTCATCTGTCGATCCTCCGCAAGATCGCTGTGCAGGCGGGCTTTGCCACGACCGGCGTAAACTCGGTCGACGGCGCCATGAGCGTGCTGCGCCGGCGCAACTTCGAGTGCATCACCCTCGACCTCAACCTCGGCGAACGCTCGGGCACCGAGGTGCTGCAGCTCCTCGCCGACATGAAGTCGCGAACGCCGATCCTCATCATCAGCGGCTCGGACGACCAGACCCGCGACATCACGGTGCGGGCCGGCAAGATCCTCGGCCTCAACGTCTATCCGCCGTTCCCCAAGCCGGTCGATCTCGCGCTGCTGCGCCAGACGCTGCGCCAGATCGCCGCCGACACCGATCGGCAGCGCCTCGTCAAAGCCAATATGCGCTAGCGCCAACGCGCTTTTGTGACCCGCGCCCGCGGCGCTGCCGTGCGGCGGCCATCGCCATGTCGCCTTTGATGCAGATCAAGGCGGCAGCGGCCCGTCGCCTGTTGGCTGCAACGGGACGAACGGAAACGGGATGCAATGACGGCAGCGGAGCAAGCCAGCGAAGCGGTGGTGGTCGAGGCGACGCCCTACGAGCTGATCGGTGGGGAAGCGGGCGTTCGCCGTCTGACCGATCGATTCTATGCCATCATGGACGAGGAGCCGGACGCGCGCCGCATTCGCGCCATGCACGATGCCGACCTCGGTCCGATCAGGCAATTGCTGTTCGAGTTTCTCAGCGGCTGGCTCGGCGGACCGCCGATCTACTTCCAGCGCGCCGAGCACCGCTGCATCATGTCGGCGCACCGGCCCTACCCGATCGGCGATGCCGAGCGCGACGAGTGGATGACGTGCATGCGCCGCGCGATGTTCGATTGCGACATCACGGGCGACATGTACGACCTGCTGGATCGGGCTTTTCTGCGAATGGCCAACGCGTTCCGGACGCGTCCAGCCAACTGAGCTCTTCGAACTCAGCCGCGCTTTTCGGCGGCTTCTCGCGCCAGACGTTCGGCGCGCAGACGTTCACGGTTCTTGTAGAAGGCCCGCTGGGCCTCCTCATGCTCGCGCATAGCCTGCTCGGCATCGGCCCTGCGCATGGCGTCGCGTGCCCGGCGCTCTTCAGGCGTCAGGACGCGTGGCGGTCTGGCGGTGCTTTCGTAAGTCATGGCGATATAACGCCGCGGTGCGCCAGGCGTTCCCGCCCGGCTTTCCGTTTAGTCGGCCTTACGCGGAAACAACTGGTCCCGAATATAGCGCGACGTCGGCGTCAGGCTGATCCCATAAGGTTTCTGCCACACCGCGCGGTCGATCTCTTTCTTGTCGCCGATATCGAGCCGCCCTTTGGCATTCTTGGCGATGAAGATCGCATCGCTCATCTTGCGCCCGGAGCGCTTGTTCTTGGCCGTGACTTCCTTCCACAGCCGCAGGCGGCCGAGCTTGAGCTTCGGCAGCTCTTCCTTGATCTCGCGCTTGATGCAGTCCTTCGCGGTCTCGCGCGCCCGCTTGCGGCCGCCCGGAAACATCCAGCGGCCGTCGATGCGGCGCCGGACCAGGAGAACCTTGCCGCCCTTCGCGGCAACCAGCTTGGACGCCTTGGTCATTGCTTCGGAAACTCTCACCTCGCCCTGAAGCGGAGCGTATCAGGATTCGTTCCAACTCCCGCTCCGGACGTTTGCGGAGGCCGGAGCGGTGCGCGAGATCGGATCCGCTTCCTCCATCAGTCGCGGGCGGCGCATCCGGGTTCAGCCGCGCGGCCGAACATGGCGCCGATCAACGCCACGTCAGCCGCATCAGCCAGATCAGTAGCAGGAGCGCGGATCGACCGCGACATACTCGCCGGAGGGATAGCGATAGTAGCAATTGCCCTGCGACAGGTAGTAGCCGGGCCGCGAGGCGGCGGTGGCGCCGGCGATCGCTCCCGTTGCGCCGCCGATCACCGCGCCCGCCGCGGCGCCGCCGGCCTTGCCGGTCAGGATGCCACCCAGGACGCCGCCGATGATGGCGCCGCCGAGCGCGCTGGCGCCGGGATCGGGATCCGCAGGCGGCGGCGCCGGCTCATAGGCGACCGGCGGAGGCGCGGCTTCGTACACGGTCGCCGGGGCATAGACGATGTCGTCGGCATATTCGTCGGAGACGTAGGTCGGCGGGCCTTCCATCGGCTCAGGATAATAATACCAGACGCCACCAACGTCCCACCACCAGCCCTCCCGTCCATTGTGGACGGTGTGATGCCATCGGCCGCCTTCCCAGCCGACGCGGCCCCGATAGGCCTGTCCGCCATAGTCGCGGACGCCGATGGCGCCGCGGGCATAGCGCGCGTCCGGGCCACGGCCCATGGCTGCGGGACCGGGCGGACGTCCCTGCTGCGCCACCGGGGCGGGCAGCCGCCCCTGCGGCGGCATCCCGGCGCGCGGCGCGGGGCCACCGGGCTGTCCTGCGACAGGACCCTGGCCGGGTGTTGGGATGTGCCCTTGGAGACCGCCGGGCGGCATCCCTTGGCGCGGCCCTTGTTGGGCCTGCGGCTGGCCGGCCGGCGGTTGCCCGCCCTGCCCCTGACGAATGACGCCGGGCGGACGGCCCGGCAGCGGATGGCCAGGACCGGCCTGATCCGGCGCGGGTCCCTGCGCGTCTGCCGCGGACGGCAGAGCGACGGCCGCAAGCATGGCCAAGGCCGGCAGCCACGATCTGGTTTTGTCGATCAACGTCATGCTTGCCTACCTCTCGCTCTCCCGCGATCCGCGATGGCGCTGCGCCGGCGGGAATGGTGGCCCGCCGACCTCGGGCCGAATCCGACCACGGCGCGTAGACGGTCGGCCATCCGACAATCCTCGCGACAAACCGGTAAAATCGCGACAAATTTGCGGCCGAGCCTGCGACCGAATCCCTTCGCAGCCATGAGGATAGGCGAAAATGGAGCTGATTCGCCGCTGCGAATGTGTCGCCCTGCGCAGCCGCGTCCCGATCGACCTTCAGCGTTCCGGCTGGATGACGTTACAATTGGTGCGGCCGGACATCAGGCAATCCTGCATCTTGCTGGCCGAGGTCAGGCTGTGGGCGAGCCAAAGGCCGAACCCAACCATGATCGCTGCAAACACCAGCGCCGCCATGGCACCGCCCCGTCCGCCGCCCTCGTCTTGCCCGCTCATCCCTTGACCTGCCTAGGCGGCGCGCAGGTCGGCGGCGGCGCCGTGCGGCGTCTCGTGATGGCGCGAGGCCGGGGTGACCGGCTCGACCCGGGTGCAGCTCGTCACCCAGAACAGCTGTCCGCACTCCCATTCCGCGCCGAGGACACCGGTCGGAACAGGGGTCGGGCGAGCAAATACCGCCGTCGCGACGCAGGCGCTCACCACGAGACAGGTGAGCGCAAGAGCGAGCGCCGTGCGCCCGCGCCCTCGAAAAATGGAGGTCATGCCGGTCGTCTCCGTTCGATGTCGCACCCGAACGGTGCGCCAGTGCCCGTGAGGTGTGAGGCAGCTCACAGCCGGCCGACCTTCGTCAGCTTGACGGGAGGCTTACATAGCGATCGCTACAGAGCATGCAAGCGCCGAACAGGCTCCATGTGGAGGAGCGGCGATAAAGCATTTGTCATCGACGCATGCCATCCTATACACACGGCCTCGCGTCAGCCTTCGCACGTGTTCACGACACTGTGGAAGAATGGCATGGCGGCGCAAGCGGCCCCTGACCGAACCCACCCAATCAAACCACACCAGTAGCGAAGTGACGACGTCTCCATGAGAGGATTCAAGGAACCCGGATTTGCCGATCGGCAGAAGGCCGCGCAGCAGGCCCGCCAGAGCATCTTGCAGAAGTTCAAGTCGCAGCCCGGGCCGGACGATCCCGAAGTCGTGAAGCGCCGGCAGGAGCGCGAGGCCGCCGCGGCGCGCCGCGAGCAGCAGCGCCTGGAGCGCGAGGCTGCAAAGGCCGAGCAGAAGCGACTCGAGGAGGAGGCCAAGGCCGCCGAGGCTGCCCGCCTGGCCCGCGAGGCGGAAGAAGCTGCCGCGCGTGCCGCCGAGCTCGAGGCCGAGCAGAAGGCCAAGCGCGATGCGCGCTATGCGGCGCGCAAGGCGCGCGGCAAGAAGAAGTAACAGCAGAGGCGCCGGGCGAAGCATTCGCCATGGCGCCTCCGCTTCTGTCGAGACGCGGCTCAGTTCTTCTTCATCATGCCGTCGTCCTTCTTCATCCCGTCCTTGGACATGCTGTCCTTCTTCATGTTGTCCTTGGCCATCGTGTCCTTCTTCATGCCGTCGTGGGACATCGAATCCTTCTTCATCCCATCGTCCTTGCCCATCTTGTCCTCGGCAAAGGCCGCCGGCGCGGCGGCGACGCTGAAGGCGAGAGCGGCGGCGGAGATAGCGAGGATGAGGCGGCTGCGAGACGTCATGTTGAGCGCTCCTTCGAGGTGCGGGGTTGGACGGCGATCGATTGCGCCGCTCATCGATCTCGACGTCGCCGGCCGGGCGATTGTTACGGGCGCTCGAAAAAAATCTCATGGATCAACTTCGAGTCGCATTTGGCGGTGTTTCAAAGCTCGACACAATTTCGCCCCGGCAAGCCGATGTTAGTACAACCGCTGCAAGGGACTCAGAGGCGGGCAGTTGCGCCGCAGCAATATGTCGCCTCCCCTGCATTTGACCTCGAACGGGCTGTATAGTTCGGCTAGAGGTAAATCCGGCAGTTTGGCTCGTATCGGTAATGCCAGCGAACCGGGGTCGGGAACCCAACCAGAAGTTGTCCAGGGGAAGTCTCATGCTCTCACGCCGTCATGTCATCGCGTCCGCGCTCGCCGCGCCGGCTATCCTTCGCTTCGGGACCGGCACCGCCCATGCCGCCACCACGCTGAAGATTTCCCACCAGTTCCCCGGTGGAACCATCGACAAAGGCGACTTCCGCGACCGGCTGTGCCGGGTGTTCGCGGAGCAAGTCGCCAAGCGCTCGGGCGGCGAGATTGCCGCCGAGATCTATCCGAACTCCTCGCTGATCAAGACCGTCGCGCAGTTCTCGGCGATGCGGAAAGGCGCGCTCGACATCAGCCTGTATCCGATGCCCTATGCGGGTGGTGAGCTTCCGGAGACCAACATCGGGCTGATGCCCGGCCTCGTCACCACCTATGATCAAGGCATGCGCTGGAAGAACGAGCCGGTCGGCAAGGCGCTCAGCGACTTCCTCGCCGACAAGGGCATCATCCTGCTCACCTGGGTCTGGCAGGCCGGCGGCGTCGCCAGCCGCTCGCGTCCGCTGCTGACGCCTGACGACGCCAAGGGCATGAAGGTGCGCGGCGGCTCGCGCGAGATGGACATGGTGCTGCAGACCGCCGGCGCGTCCGTGCTCTCGGTTCCCTCCAACGAAATCTATACGGCGATGCAGACCGGCGCCTGCGATGCCGGCCTCACCTCGTCGACCAGCCTGATCTCGTTCCGTCTCGAAGAGGTGGCGAAGGCCCTGACCTCCGGCGCCAAGGCGTCGTACTGGTTCATGCTCGAGCCGCTGATGATGTCGAAGGCCTCGTTCGACAAGCTGCCGAAGAACCAGCAGGACATCCTGCTCTCGGTCGGCGCAGAGATGGAGGCGTTCGGCCGCAAGGGCGCGCAGGAGGACGACATCGAGGTCGCCAAGGTCTACGAGAAGGCCGGCGCCAAGGTGGTCGATCTCGATGTCGAGATCGTCAACAAGTGGCGCGACATTGCGCGCGACACCGCCTGGAAGGACTATGGCAACAAGTCCGCCAACTGCGCCAAGCTCCTCAAGCTCGCCTCCGACGTCGCGGCCTGATCGATGCACGCGCCCGTCTCGGATGAGACCTCGCCTGTCACCGGCGCCAGCGGACCGCTGGCGCCGCTTCAGCGTGTGATCTCCACCCTCAACAGCATCATCGTCGTTCTCGCCGCGATTGCCCTCGTCGCGGCCTGTGTCATCCTCAGCTACAGCGTCGCCGGCCGCGCGCTGTTCAAGGCCGCCAATTACTGGCAGGACGAGGCCGCCGTGTTCCTGCTGGTGGGCGCCACCTTCATGACCGCCGCTTATGTGCAGGAGCATCGCGGCCATGTCAGCATCGAGGCCTTCGTCGGCCTGATGTCGCCGCTCGCCAACAAGATCCGGCTCTGGCTCGTCGATGTCGCGAGCTTTCTGTTTTGTGCCTTTTTCACCTGGAAGTCCTGGACCCTGACGCATGAAGCCTGGGTCGACGGCCAGGTGTCGAATTCAATGTGGTCGCCGCCGCTGGCCATTCCCTACGGCCTGATGGCTGCGGGAATGACGCTGCTCTGCGTGCAGATGCTGCTGCAGATCGTGGCCCCGCTGACCGGAGCCCGTCGATGAGCGTGTTTGGAATTGGTGTCGCTTACGGGCTCTCCACCCTGTTTGCGATGTTCGCGGGCATGCCGATCGCGTTCGCGCTCGGCGCCGTCGCCGTGGTGTTCATGGCGATCTACATGCCGGCTGCGTCGCTCGATACGGTGACGCAGAACGTCTATGAGGAAATGGCGTCGATCACCCTGCTGTCGATCCCGCTATTCATCCTCAAGGGCGCCGCGATCGGCCGCTCCCGCGCCGGCCAGGATCTCTACTCGGCGCTGCACGCTTGGCTGCATCGTGTGCCCGGCGGTCTCGGCGTTGCCAACGTGTTCGCCTGCGCACTGTTCGCGGCGATGGCCGGATCGTCACCCGCGACCTGCTCGGCGATCGGCTCGGCCGGCATTCCCGAGATGCGCAAGCGGGGCTATTCCGGCGGCTTCGCGGCCGGCATCATCGCAGCCGGCGGCACGCTCGGCATCCTCTTGCCGCCCTCCATCACGATGATCCTGTTCGCGATCGCCGCGGAGAAGTCGCTAGGACGTCTGTTCCTCGCCGGCATCGGCCCGGGACTGCTGCTGGTCACGCTGTTCGGCCTCTATGCCGTCGTCCGCTTCCGCCAGGAATATGCGCGCGCGAAAACTGTCTATGAGAAGTCGGGCGCCTGGTCGGACATCCTGGTCAAGGACGAGTACACCATGGCGCAGCGCTTTTCGGTGCTGCCGCGCGTGATCCCGTTCGTGCTGCTGCTCACCGGCGTCATGGTCGCGCTCTATGGCGGCCTGGCGACCCCGTCGGAGACGGCCGGCCTCGGCGGCATCCTCGCGCTGGTGCTGATCGCGATCATCTACCGGGTCTGGAGCCCCAGCGATCTCGCGCCGATCATGAAGGCGACGTTGCGAGAATCGACCATGCTGATGCTGATCATCGGCATGTCGCTCTTGTACTCCTACGTGATGAGCTATCTGCACATCTCGCAGTCGGTGGCGGAGTCCATCGTGGCCATGCACCTGCCGCGCTGGGAGCTGCTGTTCGCGATCCTGCTGATGGTCGTCGTGCTCGGCTTCTTCCTGCCGCCGGTGTCGATCATCCTGATGACCGCGCCGATCATCCTGCCGCCGCTGCGCGCGGCGAACTTCGACATCATCTGGTTCGGTGTCGTCATGACGATCGTGATGGAAATGGGCCTGATCCACCCGCCTGTCGGACTGAACATCTTCGTCATCAGGAACGTCGCGCCGGACATTCCGCTGCGCGAGGTGATCTGGGGCACCCTGCCCTTCGTGCTGCTGATGATGGCCGCGGTGCTGCTGCTCTGCTTCGTGCCGCAGATCTCGACCGCGCTGCCGGACCTGGTGATGGGCCCGGATCTCAGCCGCTGACGCGGAGGCGAATGGCGAATAGGAGTAGCGACTAGGGCTTACCCCTGATCGTTACTCGCCCGCCTCGCTTTCGCATTCAGCGCCGACGCCACGCGGCTGACCGGCGGACGGCCGAGCAGGCGGCTCATCTCGTTGGTCGCCGCCAGCAGCTTGGCCATGTCGACGCCGGTCCGGATGCCCATGCCCTCGAGCATATAGACGACATCCTCGGTCGCGACATTGCCCGTCGCGCCCGGCGCGAACGGGCAACCACCGAGGCCGCCCGCGGCGGCATCGATCACGCGCACGCCCTCTTCCATCCCGGCATAGAGATTGGCCAGCGCCTGGCCGTAGGTGTCGTGGAAATGCATCGCCAGATGCGTGACCGGCACGTCGTCGCAGACGGCGCGCAGCATCTGCTTGGCCTTGAGCGGCGTGCCGACACCGATGGTGTCGCCGAGCGAAACCTCGTAGCAGCCGAGATCCCACAGCGCCTTGGCGACGTCGGCGACGGCCTGCGGCTTGATCTCGCCCTCATAGGGACAGCCGAGCACGCACGACACATAGCCACGCACCTTGATGCCGTCGGTCTTGGCATGCGCCACGACAGGCTTGAAGCGCTCGAGCGATTCCTCGATGGAGCAATTGATGTTGGCGCGCGAGAAGCTTTCGGACGCCGCGGTGAACACCGAGATCACCTTGGCGCCCGCCGCATGCGCCGCCTCGTATCCCTTCACGTTGGGCACGAGCACGTGGAACTCGCCGGGCAGCGCGGCGACGCTGCGCATGACCTCGTCCGAGCCCACCATCTGCGGGATCGCCTTGGGCGAGACGAAGGCGCCGACCTCGACCGTGGTCAGCCCGGCCGCGACCAGCGCACGGACGAAGGCGATGCGGTCGGCGACGCTGACCGATGTCTTTTCGTTCTGCAGGCCGTCGCGCGGGCCCATTTCGATGATGCGCACGCTCTCGCTCATGCTGACCTCATTCAGTTGGAGGATCAGGCGGAGGGTTCGATTTCCGCCAATTCGACGCCTTCCTGCACGATGTCGCCGACCTTGCACCTGATGGCCTTGAGCACGCCCGCGAACGGCGCGCGCAGGGTCTGCTCCATCTTCATCACTTCGAGCGTCAGGATCGCGGCGCCCTTCTCCAGAACTGCGCCTTCCTGCGCCAGCAACGCTACCACGGTGCCCGGCAGCGGCGCGACGATCTTGTCCTCGCCGCCCTGCTCCTCGTCGTCGCCGCCGAACGGATCGATCCAGTGCAGATCGAAGCGGCCGTTGCGGGTGCGCAGATAGAGCTCGTGCCCCTCGATGACGGCCACCACATGGGACTTGATGCCGTCGCGCACAAGGTCGAAGCCGCCATCATATGTGGGGATAGCCGAGAACGAAGTCTGCCTTCCATCGATCGACAATGTCTGCACGCCCGGGCCATAGGCCAGCGTCACCGTCCGCGGATCGCCGCCGGCATGGCGGAACGAGAATACGCGCTGCCGCAGACCCACCGGCATCCAGCCGGAGCAGCGCCATGGCGATGCTGGCTCGCTGGCCGCGGCCTTCTGCTCGTCGACCAGAATGGCCGCGACAGCGGCGCACAGCTCGACATCTCCTGCGGCCGCGCCGTCTTGGGTCAGTTGCGACAGGTGACGCTCGATGAAGCCGGTGTCGATCGCATTCGCCTGGACGTCAGGATGCGTCAGCAGCGCCGACAGGAACGGGATGTTGCTGACGATGCCGCGGACGTCGGTGTCCTCCAGCCCGCGGTTGAGCCGCTCGATCGCAACCTCGCGCGTCGGCGCCCAGGCGATCATCTTCGCCAGCATCGCGTCGTAGTACGGCGAGACGGCATCGCCCTCGCGATAGCCGGCATCGATGCGCAGGCCACCGGTCTCCGCCGGCGTCCGCCAAGTCTTGATGGCGCCGACCGAGGGCATGAAGTTCTTCGCCGGATTCTCCGCATAAACGCGCGCCTCGATGGCGTGGCCATTGAGCTTGATCTGGTCCTGCGTCAGCGGCAGCGCCTCGCCGAAGGCGACACGCAGCTGCCATTCGACGAGATCGACGCCGGTGATCAGCTCAGTGACAGGATGCTCGACCTGGAGGCGCGTGTTCATCTCGATGAAGAACACGTCGCGGCCGTCGGAGACGAACTCGATGGTGCCCGCCCCGACATAGTTTACGGCGCCCGCCGCGCGGCGGGCCGCGGCACAGACCGTGTCGCGCTGCTCAGGCGACAACGTCGGCGACGGCGCCTCCTCGATCACCTTCTGGTGCCGGCGCTGCAAGGTGCATTCGCGCTCGTACAGCGACACCAGATTGCCGTGACTGTCGCCGATAATCTGCACCTCGATGTGGCGCGGGTTCTGGACGAACTTCTCGATCAGCACACGGTCGTCGCCGAACGCCGCCTTGGCCTCACGTTTGGCGCTGGTGACGGCATCGGCGAGATCGCCGGCCGCATTCACCACGCGCATGCCGCGGCCGCCGCCGCCGGCGGAGGCCTTGATCAGCACGGGGAAGCCGATCCGCGCGGCTTCATTGGCAAGCGTGGCCTCGTCCTGCGCCTCGCCATGATAGCCGGGCACCAGCGGCACGCCGGCCTGCTCCATCAGGAATTTCGAGCCGGACTTCGAGCCCATCGCGGTGATCATCGCCGCCGTGGGGCCGACGAATACGAGGCCGGCGTCGAGACAGGCCTGCGCGAACTCGGCGCTCTCCGACAGGAAGCCGTAGCCGGGATGAACCGCCTCGGCTCCGGTCTGCTTGGCAGCCTCGATCAGCCGCTCGATGTTCAGGTAGGAGTCGCGAGCACGTGCGGGGCCCAGCAGCACGGCCTCGTCTGCAAGCGCGACATGCAGCGCATTGCGGTCGGCTTCGGAGTAGACCGCGACGGTCTTCAATCCCATCGCGCGCGCGGTGCGGATGACGCGCACGGCGATCTCGCCGCGGTTGGCGATCAGGAGCTTGCGGAAACGGCGATACAATCCGGGACGAGCCATGATCACATCCTGAACAGGCCGAACTTGGTCGGCTCGACCGGAGCATTGGCGGCAGCTGATAATCCGAGCCCGAGCACGAGCCGGGTGTCGGCGGGATCGATCACGCCGTCGTCCCACAGCCGCGCGGTCGCGTAGTACGGATTGCCCTGCGCCTCGTATTGCGCGCGGATGGGCGCCCGGAATGTCTCTTCCTCTTCCGCCGGCCAGCTCTCGCCCTTGGCCTCGATGCCGTCGCGGCGGACCTGGCTCAGCACCATCGCCGCCTGCTCGCCGCCCATCACCGAGATGCGCGCGTTCGGCCACATCCAGAGGAAACGCGGCGAGTACGCCCGGCCGCACATGCCGTAATTGCCAGCGCCGTAGGAGCCGCCGATCACGACGGTGAATTTCGGCACCGAGGCGGTCGCGACCGCGGTCACCAGCTTGGCGCCGTCGCGCGCGATGCCGCCGGCCTCGTATTTCTTGCCGACCATGAAGCCGGTGATGTTCTGCAGGAACACCAGCGGGATGTTGCGCTGGCAGCACAGCTCGATGAAGTGAGCGCCCTTCAGCGAGCTCTCGCTGAACAGGATGCCGTTGTTGGCGATGATGCCGACGGGATAGCCGAAGATGTGAGCGAAGCCGCACACCAGCGTCTGGCCGTAGAGCTTCTTGAACTCGTCGAACTCGGAGCCGTCGACCACGCGGGCAATGATGTCGCGCACGTCGAACGGCTTGCGGCCGTCGGCCGGCACCACGCCGTAGATCTCCTCCGCCTGATAGCGCGGCTCGCGGACCTCGCGCATGTTGAGCACGGTGCGCGCGCCCGGCGGCTTCAACGTGCCGACGATGCGCCGCGCGATGCCGATCGCATGCGCATCATTCTGCGCGTAGTGATCGGTCACACCTGACTGCCGCGAATGCACATCGGCGCCGCCGAGCTCCTCGGCACTGACAACCTCGCCGGTCGCGGCCTTCACCAGCGGCGGGCCACCGAGGAAGATCGTGCCCTGGTTGCGCACGATGATGCTCTCGTCGGACATCGCCGGCACATAGGCGCCGCCGGCCGTGCATGAGCCCATCACGATCGCGAGCTGCGGAATGCCCGCGGCCGACATCTGCGCCTGGTTGAAGAAGATGCGTCCGAAATGCCGCTCGTCCGGAAAGATCTCGTCCTGCAGCGGCAGGAAGGCGCCGCCGGAATCGACCATGTAGACGCAGGGCAGATTGTTCTGCCGCGCGATGTCCTGCGCGCGCAGGTGCTTCTTCACCGTCATCGGATAATAGGTGCCGCCCTTGATGGTGGCGTCATTGGCGACGACGACGCATTCGCGGCCGGCGATGCGGCCGATGCCGGTCACGATGCTGGCCGAGTGCACGTCGCCGCCATAGAGCCCGTGCGCCGCAAGCGGCGACAACTCCAGGAAGGCGGTGCCGGGATCGAGCAGCAGGTCGACGCGCTGGCGCGCCAGCATCTTGCCGCGCGCGAGGTGGCGTTTGCGCGAGGCCTCGCCGCCGCCTTCGGCGACCTGTGCCAGCTTGCCGCGGAGGTCCGCAACGAGCGCGCGCATGGCCTCGGCATTGCGCGCAAAATCCGCTGACGAGGGATCGATCGTGGAATGAAGCGTCATGATCGCCGTCTTCGTGTCTCAGCTTGGAGGGAAAGCCGCGGGGAGCACGCGTCAGATTGCGCGCGACCGGAAGATCGGCCGCAACCAAGGGTTTATCACCACTGCCGGCATGCTGTCCTCCCCGGACCTCTCGCGACCGTTTCAGGCCGTCCGTCGTTCTCGAATTAAACGATCATACGTTTTTATATCGAGTTCTCAAGAGGATTGTTGTATGGTTTGGTCCGGGCAGCAGCTCTTTGAGACGATACGTATTTTGGGTCTCGCGAGGATGAGATGGCGCGCACGATCGGGTCACATGGTCCGACGACGATGGAGGCGATCCGCAAGGCCGGCCTGCGGCTGATCTTCGAGCACGGCTACGAGGCCATGAGCCTGCGCCAGCTCGCCGCCGAGGTCGGCCTCCAGCCCGGCTCTCTCTATAATCACATCAGCACCAAGCAGGAGCTGCTGGCAGTGCTGATCCAGGACCACATCAGGGATCTCCTGGGCGAGCTCGAGCAGGCGCTCGGGGACAAGCAGGGTGCGGTCGAACGTCTCCGGGCGTTCGTCGCCTTCCATGTCAGCTATCACATGACGCGGAAGCGCGAGGTCTTCATCGCCAACTCAGAGCTGCGCAGCCTCGAGCCGCGCAACTATGAGGCCGTGGTGGCGCTGCGCGGCGCCTATGAGCGCAGACTGGCCGATATCCTCACGGACGGCGTCAAAGAAGGCGTGTTCGACGTGGACGACGTTCAGGTCGCAACCTTCGCGATCATTGCGCTGCTGACGGGGCTGTGCAGCTGGTATCGTCCCGGCGGCCGGCTGACCAAGGATGCGATCATCGCCGCGCATGAGAAGCTCGTCCTGTCCGGGGTCATGCCGCGCACCGCTGCGGCCCAAGCCGGCGGCGACGGCACAACGGGAGAACAGGCCTAGCGGCGATGGCAGAGCGCCCCGACCTCGACGCGATCGACCGCAGGATCCTCGCGGAGCTGCAGGCGGACGGTCGCATGCGCATCAACGAGCTGGCGGACCGGGTCGGCATCTCGCATCCGAACTGCCTGCGCCGGGTGCGCGCCCTGCGCAGCACCGGCGTGATCAAGGCGATCCGCGCCACGATCGACGAACGGGCGCTCGGCTACGAGGTGGTCTCGTTCGTCACGATCCAGCTCGACAGCCAGAACCAGGCTGCGCTGGCGGCCTTCGAGGCGGCGATCATGCCGCTGCCCTGGGTCCAGCAATGCTGGCGTCTCTCCGGAGACGCCGACTTCCTGCTGAAATGCGTCTCGACCGGCGTCGAGGGCATGAGCCGGCAACTGCGACAATTTGCGGCGCTGCCCGGCGTTCGCACGATCAGAAGCTTGCCGTCGCTCGGCCAGTCGAAGGACGCACCCCTGCCGATCCCCGGGGACGGCGCGCCAAGCTAGGCGTCGCGGGCGCCCCTGCGGTTTACGAAACCCACCGCGCGGGCTGGGTCAGTGCAACCTGATCAGTGCGTCCAGGGCTCGCCGCGGCGGAACGAGAAATTGTCGGCATAGGCGACCTGGCGCTTCACCGGCTCCTTCGGCTCGATCACCTGGTATGGAATGCCCTTGCGCTCGCAATAGGCGATCGCCTCGTCCTTGGTGTCGAAGCGCAGGGTGACCTGCTGCTTCATGTCCGACGACGACGTCCAGCCCATCAGCGGCTCGACCGCGCGCGGCTGCTCCGGCTCGTAATCCAGCTGCCAGTCCCGGGTCTTGGCCTTGCCCGATTGCATCGCGTTCTTGGCGGGCTTGAAAATACGTGCGGTCATGGCTGGCAGAGCCCCTCGAGCGGCGGTCGGCATGCGTTTGGCGGAAACGGCTGGGATGGGGTACACGCAACATTCAGCATGGAACGGTGATTCCCATCCAGGACGTGACCGTCTATCGTGCTCCGTATAGTCATTCTGCCGTCTCGTGACAATCTCGCTCGACTGCCACCGCGCCTCCTGCCCCGATCGTTTTCCATTCAAGACAGTGCGTTGAAGCGGCCATGAAAATCAATGCCACGCTGCCCGAGAGAGGGCGCGACCTGCGGCTCGACCTGTTTCGCGGGATCGCCAACTGGGCGATCTTCCTCGACCACATTCCCGACAATGTGGTGAACTGGATCACCACGCGAAACTACGGCTTCAGCGACGCCGCCGACCTGTTCGTCTTCATCTCCGGCTATACCGCCTCGTTCGTCTATGCCCGCATGATGATCGACCGCGGCTTCATCGTCGGCGCCACCCGGCTGTTCAAGCGGGTGTGGCAGCTCTACGTCGCCCACATCGTGCTGTTCGTCATTTACATCGTGGCCATCAGCTATCTGGCGACGCGCTTCGGCGTTTCCGAGATCATCGACGAGTTCAACGTGGCTGGCCTCGTCGACCACGCCAGCGACACCCTGGCGCAGGGCCTCATCCTGAAGTTCAAGCCGGTCAATCTCGACGTGCTGCCGCTCTACATCGTGCTGATGGGGTTCTTCCCGCCAGTGCTGTGGCTGATGCTGCGTCAACCCGATCTCACCATGATCGCCTCGATCGTGCTCTGGCTCCTGGCGCGGCAGATGGGCTGGAATTTCGCCGCCTATCCGGCCGGCACCTGGTACTTCAATCCGTATTGCTGGCAGGTGCTGTTCGTGTTCGGCTCATGGTGCGCGCTCGGCGGCGCCCGCCGCTCGATGGGCATCATCATGGCCCCGGCCACGCTCTATTTCTGTCTGGCCTATCTGCTGCTCGGCTTGGTCATGACCATGGCCGGCCGCTTCCCCGATCTCGGCGCGATGTTTCCGCACTGGCTTTATTCGGCGTTCAACCCGAACGACAAGACCAATCTCGCCCCCTATCGCTTCCTGCATTTCGTGGTGATCGTGATCATGGTCATCCGCTTTGTCCCGAAGGAGTGGAAAGGCCTGGAGTGGAAAGGCTTCGATCCGCTGGTGGTCTGCGGCCAGCAATCGCTGGCGGTGTTCTGCGTCGGCGTCTTCCTGTCGTTCATCGGTCACTTCACGCTGATGCTGAGCTCGGGCTCGCTGCTCGCCCAGATCCTGGTCAGCGCCGCCGGCATCGCGATCATGACCACGGTGGCCTACTACATCTCCTGGTCGAAACGGCAGGACAAGCCGTTGCCCAAGCCGCCTGCTCCGAAATGAGCGGGCCTGGACGAGGCGCCCTCTCCGGCGGCTCGTCCGTTGACCTGCATCAAGGGGCCCCCATCGGGGCTCGCTAAGGTCCCAAGCACAAGAGAAGCCGCTTGCTGCGGCGCGCGCTCCTCCGCGAGCGCGCCAGCCACGATGGCTGCTTGCTGATCATTTGCTGACGAGGACCAGATCATGCCGACCCATTTCCATGCCGTCGTGTGGCTCGATCACAGCGAGGCCAAGCTGTTTCACATCGGCCTGACCGGCGCCGACGAGCTGACGCTGCATCCGCAGTTGCAGACCAAGCATCTGCATCACAAGGCCAACTCGATCGGCAGCGGCCATGCGGCGCCCGACAAGCATTTCCTCGAGGAGATCGCGCATGCGCTCAACGACGCCGGCGAGATCCTGATCATCGGCCCGGCCAGCGCCAAGACCGAGCTCGCCAAGTACCTGCACGAGAAACATCCCGCCGTCGGCAAGCGCATCGTGGCCGTCGAGGCCGCCGATCATCCGACCGATCGGCAGATCGTCGCCTATGCCAAGCAGCACTTCAAGATGGCGCCGCCGCGGGTGATGACGGGCACCGCGGGCTAAAGCATCACGGACGCAGGCGTCCAACTGCAATCACGTCCCTCGTTTCGCACCGGCCGCCGATCGCGGCCGGTGCTGTTTTGATCAGCGTCCTGCGCGCCTCGTGACCGGCGCATAACCGCAAGCGCTGAGCGTGGCTGTCACCATGCTCAGGACCATGCGCCGCGCGCTCCAGCCGACTGATTTGATTTAGCGCAAAGACGCGAAATCTCGATTGCGATGAGGTGAGGGCTGGCGGATGTTCCTTCCCCGGATTCACCCGCACCACTTCGGATGCTCCCGGGTCTTGCCGCTGCGGGAGCATCCGAACTTTTTTGTCGGTCGAGCCAGCCCGAACATCGCCGGCCGGGGCTCCGGTCCAGGCTTGTTTGTCGACGCGATCATGCTCATTGAGCCACGGCAGCTTCGCCGTTCCCGATACCGGCCGAGCGCGCCGCACATGCTCGCGACCGAGCGATCGCGCGTCCCAGCAGCGGCTGATCGCGAACCAGCCTTGAGCCCCTCGAATCGCTCGTCGCGATTCTGAAAATCGTCATGCTCTCGTCCTGAACGCGCCACATCAAAGGTGGGACGCCGGCAGCATCGCGGCGCGCCTGCGGCCTTTCGTCGAATCCTCAAGCCGTGCTCGGCGTGATCGCGCGCGTTTCCAAATATTGCC
The DNA here is from genome assembly GCF_054063215.1 of Bradyrhizobium sp. USDA 4353. Lineage (NCBI taxonomy): Bacteria > Pseudomonadati > Pseudomonadota > Alphaproteobacteria > Hyphomicrobiales > Nitrobacteraceae > Bradyrhizobium > Bradyrhizobium sp. USDA 4353. Next base: position 5,402,563 of record NZ_JBSSGB010000001.1, on the reverse strand, counting down.
ATTCATTTCAACTTGTGTCGCCGCAGCGTTCGGTGTCCTGGTATGGAAGGTGCGGCAGAGTCAGATGCGTTTGTCATTCCGCGCCGACGTCGACTATCTCAGAGCCATCGCAGTCTTCTCGGTCATCGGCTTCCACTACGACATCCCCGGCTTTTCAGGTGGCTTCGTCGGCGTCGACATCTTCTTCGTGATCTCAGGCTTCCTGATCTCGCGACTGATCTGGACCGACATCCGCATCGACGCGTTCTCGTTCGCGCGCTTCTACGAGCGTCGCGCCCGACGACTCTTGCCCGCTCTCTACGTGGTTCTGCTCGCGACCGGGATCTGCGCGTGGTACCTCGCGCCACCCCACGATTACAGGGCCTTCTTCGAGAGCGCGGTCGCCACGCTGCTGTTCAGCTCGAACATCTACTTCTGGACGCAATCCGGCTATTTCGACCTGCCGGGAGTGAGCAAGGTCCTCCTCCACACCTGGTCGCTATCGGTCGAAGAGCAGTTCTATTTCGTCTTCCCGCTGGTGACGTGGCTGTGGAGCAAGTGCTTTCGCGATCCGTCCTCGCGCTGGTCGTTGCTGCTGGTGGGCAGCGGCGCCGTGGCTCTGTGCGTCCTCGACGAGCTCATGATCAAGCAGCAGGCGCAGGCCGCGTTTTATTTGTCGCCGCTGCGCGCCTGGGAGTTTCTCATCGGCGGCCTCGTCTATCTGGCCGACCGCTGGTCACCGTCGGACGTCCGGACCCGCTATGCCCTGGCGCTGGCCGGGCTGGCGGCGATGCTGCTGCCGGTCGCGCTGTTCAGCCCGGAGACTCGCTTCCCGGGTCTCCATGCCCTCGTCCCATGCGTGGGCGCCGCGCTCTTCATCTTCGCGTTCAACCGCGAGGGCTGGCGGCCGCCTTTGCCGGCGGAGGCCGCCGGTCTGTTCTTCGGCAAGATCTCCTACTCGCTCTACCTCTGGCACTGGCCGGTGTTCGTGCTCGGGACAGCAGCGCTGCCCCGCGACTGGGCGACAGGGCCTGCATCGAGCGGCGTGTTCTTGCTGTGCTCGATCACCCTCGCTTATGCGACCTATCGCCTGGTCGAAGCGCCCGCGCGCGCGACGGTCATGTGGAAGCAGATGCGCGTCACCAGCCTGATCGCGGTGGCCTCGTCGCTCATGATCGCGATCGCTTCGGCCGGCATCCTCGGCAACGGCTACCCCGATCGCTATCCGCAGGCGCAGCAGCGAATGCTGAGATACGACGCGGCGTCGCTCGTCCCCTACTACCGCCAGCACGTCTGCTTCCTCGATCGACAAGAATCGATGTCGGTCTATCGGAGCTCGGAATGCCTGGCATTCGCCGGCGACAGGAAGAACGTGCTCATCGTCGGTGACAGCACCGCCGCTCACTACGTCCCCGCCCTCCAGGACTATTTCGCCGCAAGTCCGTATCAACTGCTTCAGTTGAACTCCGCAGGCTGCGCGCCGCTCATTGGACTGCACCAGGACGGCTCGAACAATTGCAACGAGATGACCGCACGGATCGGCGAGCTCATCCGCGGCGGCAGGCTTTCAGCGATCATCATCTCGGCGCATTGGCGCGCCTACCTTCATCGGCAACTGGCCCCGTCGGAAGCCAGCGGGAGCGAACGATCCGATCGTCCCGCCCCGGCCCTGGATGCCTATCTCGACGCGACCTTGTCGGCCGCGCGGGATGCTGGGCTGCCCGTTCTCGTGTTCGGTCCGTCGATCGAGTTTCCCGTGCCGCTGGCGAGCAGCCTGGTCAGCCGAGAGCTGACTCACTTCCCGCCCGACAAGTCATTCCTTGCGCTGGACGAGAGCTTCGCGGTCGACGCCCATCTGAGGCAGCTATCGCGCGGCTATGAGAATGTCAGGTTCATCTCGGTGCTGCAGGCCGCGTGCCCCAACCGGATCTGCCCGCTGACCGCCAACGCCGAGACGCCGATCGTATGGGACACGCTCCACCTCACGCCCGAAGGGTCGCACTACGTCCTCGAGAGCCTCAAACCCCAGCTCGACGACTTCTTCCGGGTCGATGAGGACGCGCCGTCCTCCCTTGGACCGACGGCCGCGGCCGGTGCCCCGCAATGATCTCCAGTCCTGATACCGCGCCGGCTACGACGGCCCCGCGAGGGCAGAACCCCGTCAGAACAGGTGCTAGGAAAACGGAGATTTCTCAGATGCTTAGATGGTCGGGGCAGCTGGATTCGAACCAACGACCTGCAGTACCCAAAACTGCCGCGCTACCAGGCTGCGCTATACCCCGATGTCCTCGAAGGACCACTGTCGTGGAATGACCACGTCACTACACGGTCGCGGCGCCCGCAGCAAGCCACAGGCGCGTCCGATGGGCCACGGCCTGAAAAGACCAATCCCAGGAACGACAAAGCCCCGGATCCCGGGGCTCTGCGACGACGATGCGATCCTCAATCCTCAGTGCGAGGATAGCGCCGGCGATCCCGCCTCGGGATGGATCTCGGCCGCCATCATGCCCTTGGAGCCCGGCCCATAGCGGACAAGGACCCACTGGCCCGGGCGCAGCTCGGTCATGCCGAAGCGACGCAGCGTCTCCATGTGGACGAAGATGTCCGGCGTGCCCTCGCCGCAGGTGACGAAGCCGAAGCCGCGCAGGCGGTTGAACCACTTGACCTGGGCCCGCTCCAGCCCGCTGGTCGGCGTCACCGTCACGTGTGTGCGCGGCGGCAGCATCTGGGCCGGATGGATCGCCGTCGACTCGTCCATCGAAACGATGCGGAAGGCCTGATAACCCTTGGCACGCTGGACGCATTCGACGACCAGACGGGCGCCTTCATAGGCCGTCTGATAGCCGTCTCGCCTGAGCACCGTGACGTGCAGCAGCACATCCGGCCAGCCATTGTCGGGAACGATGAAGCCGTATCCCTTCGAGGCGTCGAACCATTTGATCACGCCACTGATTTCGACGAGGTTCTCGCCGAGACCAGCCAACGCATCGATCGCCTGATCGCGTGCTATACCGCTCTGATAGTCAGCTCCGAGCCGGTTTGGTGTAGCACCACCAGCAACCGGTACTCCAAGCTTCTTGGACTCAAATCCGTCCGACCCCATAACCCCGGACCTCACAGATGAATTGTGAGCCGCCACCCCTGCAACGGCGTCTGCGCGTGCTCATCACTTATACCCAAGACGATTCACGCGAATCTCTCGAATCAAAGATAACATTCCCTCGTGCCGCGCATAGACAAAAATCGGATTCAGTGAGGCATATGAACAGACTTGCCGACAAAAATGCATCAATTTCCGTTCAATTACGGACGAACGGACCGAGCACTTCGCCGATGTCATGGCGGATGACGAGGTCGGCAACGTCGTCCTGATCGGTCGGTTCCCGGTTGATGATCACGAGTCGTGCACCCGCCTGCTTTGCCATCAATGGAAAGCCGGCCGCCGGCCATACAACCAGCGATGAGCCGATGGCGAGAAACAGGTCGCAATGCTGCGCAAGCTCGGTCGCGCGCTGCATCTCGTCCTCAGGCATCGCCTGACCGAACGAGACCGTCGCCGTCTTCACCGGCTCTGCACATTCAGGACAATCCGGCGCGGCGCCGTCGGCGATGAATCGCTGCTGCACCCAATCCAGCTCATAGCGCTGCCCGCATCCGATGCAGCGCGCATAGGTGGTGTTGCCGTGCAGCTCGATGACGTGGTCGCCTGCGAAGCCGGAGTCCTGGTGCAGGTTGTCGATGTTCTGGGTGATGACGGCGGGAATTTTTCCCCGCGCGGTAAAGCGCGGCAAGCGCGCGGTGACCGCGGCCGGGCCGCGCCGCCGCGAACGTGTCCTGCATCGCGAAGCGCCGGCGCCAGGCTTCGTCGCGCGCGTCCTGACTGGCGACGAAGTCTTCGAAATGGATCGGCCTGTTGCGCGTCCATAGCCCGCCCGGGGAGCGGAAGTCGGGAATGCCGGCTTCCGTCGAGATGCCGGCCCCGGTGAACGGCACGATCACGCGTGCCGCGGCAATCATGTCGCCCAGGCGGTTCACGCCGTCTTGCAGATCGGATGCAATCATCAGCGGCGGCTCCGGCACATCACACGGCGCAGCATGTGCGCCTTCTCCCTCATAGCATGTCATGACCCGCCGCCGGCGGCACTCGAGTCCATCCTGCATCAGTCGGAACCATGCGGATGGCTGCAAGCGAGACGAGTCCACAGACGGCGTCGCTACCGCCCGACAGATCAGAAGCCGGCAATCCCCGTGCATCATATGCGGCGGAGCGCGTCCCTCCGCAATCACGCCGCAATCGGGCATCCACATCCCGTCAGCGATTCGCCAGGAAGTTTGTCACGCGTCTCATGGCTGGACTCGCCGGACATCGACCGGAGCAGAGAGGATCCGTGGGACAGAACCAGACGCAGGACGATCGGCGCACTCAGGAGCGTGCCGAGATCACAGCCAGGATTGCACGATTCAAGTCGACCCAGGACAGGTTCGCGCGCGAGCGCGAGGAGTTCGCACGGGAAGCCTGGCGAAAGGCACAGCGCGGCGAGGCTGCCGAATAGAGCGACATTCCGCACGATGAAGAAAGCCCGGAGGCGTGGGCCATCCGGGCTCTTCTTCTAGGGGACTCTTCTCGCCTGGCGCGCCCTTACCAGTGGTGGCGCCAGTAATGGTGGCGATGATAGTACGGTCCGCCGTAATAGGCATACGAGCCCGGGCCGTACACGTAGCGCGGACCATCGTCATAATAGCCGTAGCCCGGACCATAGTAGTAGGGATGCGACGCGGCGATCGCGCCGGCCGTCAGCGCGCCAGCAGCGAGACCGAACGCCAGGCCCGGTCCGATGCCGCGCGCCTGAGCCGGCGCAGGTGCGGCCAGCGCGGTGGCGGCAACGGCGCCTGCGGTGGCCAGAACAGCCAATGTCTTTCTCATGATCAATCCTCCAATTCCGATGCGTCCAAACAACGCAGACGCCGGCGGATTGGTTGCAGGCCGACGCTCGATCCTCGCTCCGGAACCCCTTGGCCGTCTTGGGCGTTCAATTGCGTTCAACATGGATCGGTCATGGCATCCTGGCTGGAACTTCTGTTCAACATCATCGGCTATGGCGGCTTCGTCCTGATTGCCTCGCGCCACCAGGGGGAGCCGTCCGTCGCTGGACCGGACGTGCACGACGGGGCTCAGGTGCATATCGACCGCATGTGAAGGCTGGTCTTTCGGCGGTCGTCCACAGCCGATCCGCAGCATATCCACAGGCGGGCCCCGAGAGCATCGAGCCGACCGATCAAAGGCTTGCTGCGCAATATGACCGTCATTGTCCTCAGCTTCGCTGCTGCGGCTTGGTTGCGTCTCCGCCCCTGCCCGACCTGCTACGCATCCCGGCGGCTTCCCGCGGGGTTCTCGCATCGGGCCTTGAACCTTTTCCCGGAGAGCCAAGACACATCAGCACTGGGGATTTCAGGGCCCAGTGTTCGAGGGTGGCGCCACGCGACGAAGATATTCCGTCGCGCTGGCGCTGCTGTCGTTTCCGCGGTCTGATGGCCGCAGCGGCATGCAGGGACAGCAACCCACCAGCATGCAGCAACGAAAACATGCAGCAACGAAAAAGGCCCCCTTTGCAGGGGGCCTCTGATCGCGATCACGACTAAAAAAGTCTGATCAGGCGACAGCGTCCTTGGCGGCCTTGACCGGGCGCGCGCGCACGATCTTGCGGGCCGGCTTGGCCTTGAACATCATCTCTTCGCCGGTGAAGGGATTGGTGCCCTTGCGCGCCTTGACGGCCGGCTTCTTGACGACGACGAACTTGGCGAAGCCCGGCACCAGGAACACGCCGTTCTTCTTCAGCTCCTTGTGGCCGACGTCCGTGAGCGTCTCCATGACGTTCTTGACGTCACGCTTGGACAACTCGGTGGAGGTCGCAATCTTCTCGATCAGTTGCGACTTGGACAGTTGGGTAGCCATCGTATCTCCTTGTGATTGGTACCGATGTGATTGGTACGGATGAATGACGTGACGACTGCGCGGCTATCAGCGCATTGCTGCGCAGACTGGTCGGGGTTTTCTGGCTGCATTGCACAGCCGGGACTTCAGCCGTCTGGTGGTGTAGCACCCCGCGATTTTCGGGATTCTCCTGCATTTCAAGGGGCCCCGAAGCACCCACAGCGGCGCCAAAATTCCAACGGAGCGCGGAGAAGTCAAGCTGCGATGCCGATCGAATGGAGCATGCGATTCATTTTCCCCTATATTTCCAGGCATTTTCGACGCTCCTGCGTGATTTTGGTCGCACATCACCGGCAAAATACGCTGAAAAACCCGTATCCGCCCGCATCGCCCCGGTTGGTTCGCGCGGCGAATCACGGCTGAAAACAGCGATTCGCCGGGGCATCAGGGCCGACAGCCGCATCGTCGCAGCGACCACCGACGCCCTCTTGCGCGCTCCACAATTCCGCGCGAGCCGGCCTTTTCGCGAGCCGAGGTGTGCTGCGCAAGCGCGCCGATAGCTGCTATGGATCGGCATCCGCAGGCGGCCGTTGAACATCCGCTTGAAGCTCAGGGAGACCAGGACAGATGCGTTATCTCCACACCATGCTGCGCGTGCGCAATCTCGACGTCGCGCTGAAGTTCTATTCCGATGCGCTCGGCCTCAAGGAGGTGCGCCGGATCGACAACGACAAGGGCCGCTTCACCCTGGTGTTTCTCTGCGCACCCGAAGATGAACACCTGCTGAAGAGCCTGCCTCCGACGCGCGGCGCACCGCTGGTCGAGCTGACCTACAATTGGGACGAGGAAAAATACGGCGAGGATCGCTTCTTCGGCCACCTCGCCTATGAGGTCGACGACATCTACGCCACCTGCGATCGCCTGATGAAGCTCGGCGTTACCATCAACCGGCCGCCGCGCGACGGCAACATGGCGTTCGTCCGCTCGCCCGACCTGCACTCGATCGAGCTATTGCAGAAGGGCGAGCCGAAGGCGCCGGCCGAGCCGTGGCTGTCGATGCCGAACACCGGACATTGGTAGGCGTCGCAATCGTCCACACAAGTCCGGAACATCGAAGCCCCCCTCGCGTTGTCGCCCCGATTGACGGAGAGGACATGAGGAGGCCGAGATGGGTCGAGGAATCTTGCTGTGGTTGTTGGGCGTGCCGATCCCGGTGATCATTCTGCTGTGGCTGTTCTTCGGCCGCTGAGCGCCGGGAACGATCGAGAGCACGACTGATCGCGCGACGCGTTCAACCGAAAAGCCCCGCTGAAGAGCGGGGCTTTTTGCGTGGGGATGCGCTATTACAGCGAGCAGCAGAAGCAATCAACACAGGAGCCAAATGTGCCTACTGCAACGCAACTGACAGTCTGGGGCCGGCCCAATTCGGTCAACGTGCAGAAGGTGCTGTGGTGTCTGGCCGAGCTCGATCTCGACTACGAGCGCATCGATGCGGGCATGCAGTTCGGCCGCAACAATGAGGCGGACTATCTTGCGATGAATCCGAACGGCCGCATTCCGACGCTGGTCGACGGCGATTTCGTGCTGTGGGAGAGCAACGCGATCATGCGCTATCTCTGCCTCGCCTATGGCGGCGACACCCGGCTTTATCCGGCGCAACCGCGTCACCGCGCCGCGATCGAGCGCTGGCTCGACTGGACGCTCTCGACAGTGCAGCCGACCGAGCGCCCGCTGTTCTGGGGCCTAGTGCGCACCCCGCCCGAGCAGCGCGACATGATCGCGCTGCAAAAAGCCGCCGACGAGGCCGCGGCGATGTGGCGCATCCTCGATGCCCACCTCGCCACACGCAGCCATGTCGAAGCCGAGACGTTCACGCTCGCCGACATCGCGCTCGGCGCCTATGCGCGCCGCTGGTTCGGAGTCGAAGGCGTCACCAAGCCGGAGCTGCCGAGCCTGAGGCGCTGGTACGACCGCATCGCGCAGCGCGCGGCGTTCACCCGCCACATCGCGCCGCCGCTGTCCTGAGCCGTCAGCGGCCGAGGGAGGTGCCCGTCTCGAGGCGCAGCGCGCCGCCGACCTTCACGCAGGTGTCCGTGCCTTCGACCCGCACGAAATTGGCGCCATAGGATGCGCAGGGATTTCGATTGACGACGGTGGGGCGGGTTGGCGGCTTGCTGCCACCAGCAGCGTTCGAGGTCAGCAGCGACGCCCCCGACGAACCCGCGGATGCGGGCAGCGCGACCGCGAGCCACGCGATGATGCCAAGGATGGCAAGGATGCCAAGACTGAAGGACCTGCACATGCCGGCTTGATAGCGCGTCGGCGGCGCGGACGCGACGGCCGATTGCGCTACTTGCCGATGAACTTGACGCCGACGGAGGCGCCGCGGCGCCACACCACCTGGCACAGCCGGCCGGTGCGCGCATCCCGGGCGAAGGCGAGCCGGATTGTGGCCGGCAGCGCCGCCGCATCCTCCAGGGTCAGCTTGGCGCCCGCGCTGGAGATGTCCTGCACGAGACAATGGCGCACGGCGAATCCGCCCTCCAGCGTGATCCACGCCGGCTGCCTCATCGACTTGCGGGCTTCCCGCTTCTTGGGTGCGGCCATCATCCTGCTCCTGCTCGCCCGCTGCAGTACGGCAAGGACCCTAATGGACGGTTGACCTGTTCGAACAGCGGCGCCGATGCACGGGAGAACAGACCGTCGACGACAAACGTCGATGGCGAGCATGGTATTCGGATGGGTGAGAAACGACGCCGCGAATGGCGCTCCCTAGCGGAATCGAACCGCTCTCTCCACCGTGAAAGGGTGGCGTCCTAACCGATAGACGAAGGGAGCACGACGTACGATGTCGCGGAGACACTGGGCTCCGGCGCCATCGCCGTTTGCGCGCTCAAGGAAAAACCGTCTGCAAAACAACAGCTTGTGGCTGCAATTTGCGAGGTCGGCTGAACCGCCAAAAGGTGATTCCGTGCCGCGCGCGGCGAACGTATAGAGGCGTTTGCCCGCCCGGGCAAGCCGCCCGTGAACGTCTTTACCGGCCCGGTCACGCCATGCTCAACGCGCCGCAAACAATGGCGAGATCCCGTCGGTGTCGATATAGACCACGCCGTCCTCGACCTTGACCGGATATTCGGCCAGCGCGCTCTCCGGCGGGTGCAGCGGCTCGCCCGTCAGCGCATCCCACGTCCAATTGTGCACGGGGCAGCGCAGCACCCGGCCGTCGAAGCCGGCCTCCTCCATCGGCGCCGCCGTGTGCGGGCAGACGCCCTGGAACGCCTTCAGCTCGCCATTGTCGGGCCAGGCGAGAATGATGAGCTGGGCGTCGGCGATGACCAGGCGCATGCCGCCTTCGTCGATCGTGTCCGCCTTGCAGACGCGGGTGAACATGCGCGGGCCCTCTCCGTCGTTTGTCTGCGATGATCGCAAGCGACGGCCGGAGCAAGACTTGTTCCGACGACGCCTCGTCTGCCGAGCGCAGCAGGACGATGGCACCCTTCTTGCTGCCTCACCATCGAGAGCTCGTTGACCGCGCCGCCTCTGTCGCAAACACGACAGAGCGGCCACCGCGCCGGCGAGCAGCGGCGACGGAGTGTGACATGACCGACATGACGGAGTTGAGGACACGCAAGGAGCCGCTCAACCTCGCCATCGTCCATGTCGATCCCGATGCCTTCATCGCCCATCTGATGGGCTGGCTCGAGATCACCGCTTTCATCAAGGCGCAGCGCGCGGGCGAGGCCACGGTGCCCGCGGACGGCAAGACACCGGCTTTATCGCCGGCGCAGCTCAAGAATGGCGGCGTGCACGAGGTCGGCAATGACGCGCTGTTTGCGTTCGCGATGACGGCGGCGCTGAAGGGCGACAAGGCCGCGGTCGACAAGGTCGAGACCGCCCTGCTCGATCAGATCGGCCCGGATTTTCCCGGCTCATTTGCGCTGTGGCACTTCCGCACCACGATCGACGCGCCGACCACGCTGGATGATTTCGTCGGCCAGGCCGGCAAGAAGATGCTGGCGGGCGACCTGCCGCCTCCGCCGCTGCGGGCCAAGGAATATTGGAGCGCTGGCCTGCGCTTCTTCGAGAAGGCGCGCAAATCGAACTTCGTCCACGAGATCATGTACCCGCTGGCCAAATGGACGCGCGCACGCTGGACCGAGACCGCCGACAAGGGCGTCGCCTTCCTGCATCATATCGAGGACAACGTCCCGGTGCTGCGCGAGGTGCTGGAGGAGCCGCGCAACGACCAGGCGTTCATTGCCAACACGCTACTGAAGCTCGCGCCGGCGGTCGACATGGAGCTGAACGAGGAATACCAGGGCTTCCTGCGCTCGCTGGCGCGCCGCAACTAAAAGCATGATCCGGAAAAGTGCGCAGCGGTTTTCCGAAAAGATCATGCGCAAACAATAACCTAAAGCGCGATGACGATTCATTTTGATCTCATCGCGCTTTAGACGAGCGACGTGAGAGCATCCTGCGCTGAGCAGCTCACGCAAAAAGGCCGGCGGGCGTTACGCCGCCGGCCTCTTGTCGCGACTGCCGGCTCCGGCCGTCCGGTTCCGTCGCACTCCTGGGGGAGCATGCGAACAGGGTCGCGCGGCCTGGTTAATGATGGATTAATGCGTGGTGAGCGAAGCGACGCGACAGCCGAAACTGCACGTCCAGCGGGCACCGCGCAAAATCAGGGTTACCCGGCCCCTCACCGGCTGGTCGACGCTTAAGACCGAGGAAAGGACAGCGCTCAGCTCAGGATCAAGGCGCGCTTCTTCTCGCGGCGCAGCGCACGCTCCTGGCAGCCCGACAGACGGACGAACTCTTGAGGATGGATGTCGTAGCCGTGGCAGCCGAAGGCGCTCTGCTGCGACATCGGCGTCTGCGCCGGATCGGGCGGATCAGCCTCGACGCGGGCCAACGAAGTCCGGACCGGCTCAATCCCTGTAGTCAACGCGGTCATAGCCAACTCCGTGAAAGAGTGCCTGCCCCCAACGATCGGGAACTATAGCGCTCTGGATATCCTGCGCAATTGGGACAAAGCGTCCGTGAGGCCAAGTGTCCCTCAGCTCAGTGTCCCTCAGCCCGCCGCGGCGCGGGCCTGCTCCGCTTCCTGCTCCCAGCGCAGGATGGTCCGCTCGAGATTGTGGAATTTCTCCGCGACGTCGCCGTCGAACAGCGGGTCCTTGCGGTCGGTCATGCGCGCGTCGATGTCGGCCCAATCCTCCGGCTGCAAGGCGCGCAGCGCGGCCGGAAACAGCAACGTCTCCTCCTTGCGCAGGTGCTCGCGCTGGCTGTCGATGAACTGATGCACGGCGGCGTGGAAGCTCTCGCGCAGGATCTCCTGGTCGGACAGGACGGCGTTGACGGCATCGGCGAAGCCGCGCAGCCGCTGCGCCTCGGTCTCGTGCTCGTCGTCGACATCGCCATAGGTCGCGGCCGCCGCCGGATCGCGCGCCCGCAGCTTGCCGAAGATCATCTCCTCCTTGGGATGATGGCAGCGCTGCGGATAGTCCTCGAAATAGGCGATGATGCTCTGAAGGATGTCGTAGTCCGGCCGCCGATTGTGATCGAACAGCTCCAGCTCGTGCTCGAGCACCGAAAGAAGCTTCTCGAGGTTCTGGTGCTCCTGCAGCAGCGCTTCGATGATCTTTGCCATGGCTGCCTCTTTGCGCCGGGCCGGGCTCTGCCGGACCGGCATGCTCCCCTGATCGCAGCAGACTACGCCCGCGCGGGCGCAGGCAGCATTGCGGCAGATCAAACTGACAGGGTGACCTGACAGCTCAGGCGGACAGCGAGCAGCCGGCCTACTCGGCCGCCAGCGCCTGCTGTGCGCGGGAGAGGCCCAGCCGGTCCCAGACGTCGACCAGCGCCTCGGCGAGCGCATCGATCAGGCCGTCATCGTGGTAGGGCGACGGGGTGATGCGCAGCCGCTCCAGGCCGCGCGGCACGGTCGGGTAGTTGATCGGCTGGATGTAGATGCCGTGCTCGGCCAGCAGCAGGTCCGACGCCGTCTTGCACTTCTCGGGATCGCCGACATGTACCGGGACGATGTGGGTGTCGGACGGCATCACCGGCAGGCCGGAGGCGTTCAGCACCGCCTTGAGCCGGGCAGCCCGGTCCTGGTGACGGTTGCGCTCCCATTGCGAGGTCTTCAGATGCCGGATCGCGGCGGTCGCGGCCGCGCAGACCGGAGGCGGCAGCGCGGTCGTGAAGATGAAGCCGGGCGCATAGGAGCGGACGGCGTCGATCAGATTGGCATTGGCGGCGATGTAGCCGCCGAGGCAGCCATAGGCCTTGGCGAGCGTGCCCTCGAGGATGTCGATCCGGGCCATCGCGCCGTCGCGCTCGGCGATGCCGCCGCCGCGCGGGCCGTACATGCCGACGGCATGGACCTCATCGACATAAGTCAACGCCCCGTAGCGCTCGGCGAGATCGCAGATCCGATGCAGCGGCGCGACGTCGCCGTCCATCGAATACAGGCTCTCGCAGACGATCAGCTTCGGCCGATCCGCATCGGCGGCGCGCAGCAGCTCCTCCAGATGGGCGAGATCGTTGTGCCGCCAGATCTGCCGTTCAGCGCCCGACTTGCGGACGCCTTCGATCATCGAATTGTGGTTCAGCGCATCCGACAGCAAGAGGCAGTTCGGCAGCAGCTTTGCGATCGTCGAGATGCCCGTCTCGTTGGAGACGTAGCCGGAGGTGAACACCAGCGCCGCCTGCTTTCCGTGCAGATCGGCGAGCTCGCGCTCCAGCTCGATCAGCGGATGATTGGTGCCGGCGATGTTGCGGGTGCCGCCGGCGCCGGTGCCCATGCGCGCGGCGACGTCGACCATGGCGCCGATCACCTTCGGGTGCTGGCCCATGCCGAGATAGTCGTTGGAGCACCAGATCACGACATCCTTCGGTCCCTCCGGCGAATGCCAGATGGCGCGCGGAAAACGGCCGGCGAGACGTTCGAGATCGGCGAAGACGCGGTAGCGGCTTTCCCTGTGCAGCTGGTCGAGGGCGCGGTCGAAATAGCTGTCGTAGTTCATCACCTGATCCGTCCTTCCCCTGCCCTGCGGCCCGGCGCCAGCGTTCCAGCGCGCGGTTAAAGGTCTGTCTCGGCTGGGACAAAAGCCCAGTTCGGCCGGGCGATCGTTGATCCAGATCAGGGATGGAGAGGATTGCCGGCGTCGGGAATGTCGAGCGCGAGCGGCGCGCCGGTGTCGAGGAAGGCCGACAGCGCCGCCTCGGTCGGCGCGGGATCGAGCCCGCGCGCGGCCAGCCATTGCGGCTCGTAATAGGTCTGGCGGTAGCGCTCGCCGGAATCGCAGATCAGCGTGACCAGCGAGCCGGTCTGTCCCTGCTGCCGCATCTCCGCCGCGAGCCGGCACAGCGCCAGGAAGTTCGTGCCGGTCGAGCCGCCGACCGGCCGGCGCAGCTTGCGCGTCAGCACGTTCATCGCCGCGATGGAGGCAGCATCCGGCACCTTCATCATCCGGTCGACCACGCCCGGCACGAAGGACGGCTCGCAGCGCGGGCGGCCGACGCCCTCGATCAACGACGGCTTCTCGCAGGTCTTTGCGCAGTCCCCGCTACAGAACGCATCGAAGAACGCGGAGTGCTCGACATCGGCGACGCAGAGCCGCGTCGGATAGCGGCGGTAGCGCAGATAGCGTCCCATCGTCGCCGACGTGCCGCCGGTGCCGGCCCCCATCACGATCCATTCCGGCAACGGGCAGCGCTCGCCGTTGAGCTGATTGAAGATCGATTCGGCGATGTTGTTGTTGCCGCGCCAGTCGGTGGCGCGCTCGGCGAAGGTGAACTGGTCCATGTAGTGGCCGCCGAGCCGCGCGGCGAGCGCCGCCGCCTCCGCGTACAGGAAGCGGCCATCGTCGATCAAATGGCAATTGCCGCCGTAATGCGTGATCGCCGCGATCTTCTCCGCCGAGGTCGTGCGCGGCATGACCGCATAGAACGGCACGCCGATCATCTGCGCGAAATAAGCCTCCGACACCGCGGTCGAGCCCGAGGAAGCCTCGACCACCGGCGTCCCCTCGCAGATATGGCCGTTGCAGAGGGCATAGAGAAACAGCGAGCGCGCCAGGCGATGCTTCAGGCTGCCGGTCGGATGCGTCGACTCGTCCTTGAGATAGATATCGATGCCGGCGAGCGCCGGGACGATGAGGCGGATGAGGTGCGTGTCGGCCGTCCGGCACTGGTCCGCCTCGATGGCGGCGACGGCATCGTCGACCCAGCCGCGGCGATAGCGTGGCAGGCAGGGTTCGGCGGGGCGAAACGGACTCGGCGGATTCATGGGGGCATACCGATCATGATCCCCTGGCCGCATCAAGCCCGCGATCACCCTGGCCTGGGGCATGCTGAACGGGCGGTAGCTGCCGCGCGCCGCGTGTCCGTTGCCCCAGATGCGGGCATTGCGCCGCATTCGCACCTCCGGTGAGGCGAGGAAATTTGAATCTCGGCGAGATTGGCCAAACAATTGCACACTTTCAGGGCGAACTAAGGCGCTGCATTGCCGTAGACTGGATCTCGTCGAGGGTTGCATGACGGGCCAACGGACCCGCATACGAGGGGCACCATGAAAGTCTTTCCGCTTGTCGTCGTTGCCTGCGCCATCAGTCAGACCGCCTTTGCCGAAGGTCTGGAGTGCCGGCGCGTCGCCGATCCCACCCCGCGGCTGAGCTGCGTCGAGACGCCGACCACGGCCCAGGCGCCGGCTCCGTCGCGGACCGATGCCTGGCCCCCGGAGCCTCGCCGGGAGACGCCGGCGCGAGACGGCACGCCAGCTACGGGCGGCTCCCGGATTCGTTGACGCCGCGGTCCGGGCGGGAGCCCTGCGGCCGAAAGCGGCAGCGGGGCATATCGATGATCCATGCCTTGATGATCGGCGATTTTTACCGACATTGTGGTCATGCCCCGCGGCTGCCGATGTCGCCGTGACGCCGCGCGCGGGAGGAGACGGGCTGGGTCCGCCAGCGGTTTGAGACGATTGGAGACCATGGCCTACCTGCCATCGCAAATGAACCTGCTCGAAGCGCTCGCCACCGTGGTCGGAACCGCGGCGATCGCGCCTGCGCTGCTGATCCTGTGGCTGGTGGTTGCGGCAGGCGATAATTCCGGACCTCCGCTCAAGATCTGGACCGCGTTCCTGCTCGGCGCCGCGAGCGTGCTGCTGCTCGGCATCATCCGGATCCCGTTCCAGAATGTCGGATTGGCGATCGAAAACCCCTGGGTCGCGCAAGCCGTCCGGGCGCTATTCAACGTCGCCCTGCCGGAGGAAATCGCCAAGGTGGCGGTGATCGCCGCGCTGTGGTCGCGACGACGGCAGGTCGGCAATGCCATGGACACGGTGTTCTATGGCGCGGCCGTCGGCCTCGGCTTCGCGGCTTACGAGAACCTCGCCTACCTGGTTCAGCATGCCGAGATGTGGCGCTCGCTTGCGATCCTGCGCAGCGTCCTCACGGTGCCCTTCCATGGCGCGCTCGGCATCATCGCCGGGGCCTATCTTGCGATCGCGCGCACCTCGACCGCGCTCGGCGCCAACCGGCACAATCGCGAGGGCGCGCGGATGTCGAGCTGGGCGCTGGTGCTGGCCGCGCCGGTGATGCTGCATGCAGCATTCGACTATCCGCTGCTGCTGCTGCAACGCGCCTCCAATCTCGACCCGACCTCGCGGCTCTGTCTCGGCGCGGTCAGCGTCTTGATCGGCTTCTCCTCGATCGGGCTCGCCGCACGGCTGGTGCGCCGCGTGGCGCATCACCACACGCCCCGCACCGAGGTGGCGAAGGCCCGGCTGAGCCAGTTGCGCCGGATGTGGGCGCTGCTGCTGCTCGGCGGCGCCGCCGGCTTCATCGGCCTCGGCTTCGTGCTGACGTCGATCCGGCACTGGCTGCTCAATCCCGACCGCAACATCGCCGGCGTCCTGGTTCCCCTGGGCCTCACCGCGATCCTGCTCGGGGTCGCCCTGCTGGTTGTCACAACGACGATCTATATCTTCGGCCGCAACCGGATGCGGACGACGGCGTAGCCGCCCGCCGCAGGGCTCGATTGCAACGAAACGCGCCTCGCGCGCTTGTTCCGGCCGCCGTTCCTCGCCATGTTGTGGGCGGGCGGGCACGGCGTCCCGTTCGTGGCCTTGTCGGAGTGATGAGCATGACCCTTCCCCAGGATACGATCCCGCCCGAGCTCGAGCGCATGCGGTCGCGGATGAGCGCCGCCGTGCGCGCGCATTGGAAGGCCTTCCTGATCGAAGGCATCCTGCTCGCGGTGCTCGGTCTGCTCGCCATGGTCCTGACGCCGCTGGCGAGCCTCGCGGTGACGATCTTCCTCGGCTGGATGTTCCTGATCTCCGGCATCGCAGGGCTGGCGCTGACCTTCTGGGCGCGCGGCATGCCTGGCTTCTGGTGGTCGCTGCTCTCGGCCGTGCTCGCCATCGTCGCCGGCTTCATCCTGGTGGCGCAGCCGATCCAGGGCACGGTGACATTGACGATCGTGATCGGCGTCTATTTCCTCGCCGAGGGCGTTGCCACCATCATGTATGCGCTGGAGCACCGGCGCGAGCTGTCCGGCCGCTGGTCGTGGCTCGCCATCTCGGGACTCGTCGATATCGCCATTGCCGGCATCATCATTTCCGGCCTGCCGGGGACGGCGACTTGGGCGATCGGCCTCCTCGTCGGCATCAACCTGTTGTTCGGCGGCCTGTCGATGATCGGCATGGCGCTCGCGGCGAGAAACGCCTGACGACCCGAGTTTCGATTTTTGGGATGACAAGCGGCCGCGCTGCCGCTATAGGACGATCATGATCAACGCCGCCACCAGCTATTATTGGTACTTTAGCTTCGACAGCTCGCTGGCGGCGGGAGGATCGCGCTCAATCTAAGAAATTGCAGCAAGATATCCGACCAAGCCGCCAGACCTGGCGGCTTTTTTATTGCCGGCAGGTGCCCTTCAAGTGACCCAGGAGCCCGCCGTGCTGAGCACCACAGACGATCTTCGTATCAAGGAAATCAAGGAATTGAGCCTGCCCGTGGAGGTGATGGGCGAGATTCCGCGCACCCTCACCGCCACCCGCGTGGTGATGGCCGCGCGCAACGCCATCCACGCCATCCTCACCGGCACCGATGACCGCCTGCTCGTCATCGTCGGCCCCTGCTCGATTCATGATCCCAAGGCCGCGCTGGACTACGCCAGCCGCCTCGCTGCTTTGCGCGAGCGCCTCGGTGACCGGCTGGAGATCGTGATGCGGGTCTATTTCGAGAAGCCGCGCACCACGGTCGGCTGGAAGGGCCTGATCAACGATCCCGATCTCGACAACTCCTTCGACATCAACAAGGGCCTGCGGCTGGCCCGCAACGTGCTCTCAGCCGTCAACAATCTCGGCCTGCCCGCGGGATGCGAATTCTTGGACATGACGACCCCGCAATATATCGCCGACCTCGTCGCCTGGGCCGCGATCGGCGCGCGCACGACCGAGAGCCAGATCCATCGCGAGTTGGCGTCCGGACTGTCCTGCCCGGTCGGCTTCAAGAACGGCACCGACGGCAACATCCGCATCGCCTCCGATGCGGTGAAGTCGGCCGCGCATCCGCACCATTTCATGGCGGTGACCAAGGGCGGCCGCTCGGGCATCGCGGCAACCACGGGCAATGAGGACTGCCACATCATCCTGCGCGGCGGCGCTGGCCCGAACTACGATGCCGCCCATGTCGAGCAGGCCTCCGCCGAGCTGATCAAGGCCGGCCTGCCGGCGCGGCTGATGATCGACACCAGCCACGCCAATTCGAGCAAGAAGCCGGAGAACCAGCCGCTGGTCGCGGCCGACATCGCCGGCCAGCTCGCGAACGGCGAGCAGCGCATCATCGGCGTGATGATCGAAAGCCACCTCGTGGCGGGTCGTCAGGACGTCAAGCCGGGCGTGCCTTTGACCTACGGCCAGAGCATCACCGACGGCTGCATCGGCTGGGAGACGACGGTCGAGGTGCTGGAGCAGTTGGCCGACGCCGTCACGGCGCGTCGCGCCAAGCGTCGCGACATCGTGCGTGAGCGCTCGGCGTAATCACGCGATCGAGCCAAGCGGCGCGCGGGTTACGCGCGCCGCGGTTGCGCTCAGCAGCCGCGGCAGATGCTCTTGATCTTGCGATCGAGCTCGCGATCTTCCTTGCTCATATTGCCCATCGAGGAGCTCTCGTCAGCCTGCTCGGCCTTCGGCAGGTCGCTCGGCCGCGGCTGACGCCGCTTCTTGCCGCCCTGCGCGGTCGAATCGCTGCTCATGTTGCTGCCCTGCGCCAGTACGGCGCCATCGGCCAGGATCAGGAGCCCCATCGCGATCGCGATTGTCCTCATCGCAGGTGTCTTCATGTTGCTCCTCCGTGTCGGCGGAATCGGCCGATCACTTCATTCCCCAGCGGGCGGATAGAGATGCGCCTCGCCGCAATAGTCAACCACACGATAGCGCGTTTGCGGAGCGGTGGCATGATCCTGCGCAACAGAATCCTCGGCAGTGATGTATTGCGGTCCGACCGGCGCCTTGCCGTAGCCGCCGGGGATGTCGAGCACGTAATCCGGCTGGCACAGGCCCGACACACGGCCGCGCAGCGCTCGAATCAGCGCCTGTCCCTCGTCCAACGTGGTGCGCAGATGCGCGGTGCCCGGCGCGAGGTCGCCATGGTGCAGGTAGTAGGGCTTGATGCCGGTCTCGACGAAGGCGCGCATCAAGGCCTCCAATGTTGCCGCGTCGTCGTTGACGCCGCGCAGCAGCACCGACTGGCTGACCATCGGAATGCCTGAGTCGATCAGGCGCGCGCAGGCGGCGCGCACGGATGGGCTCAACTCGCGCGGATGATTGGCGTGCAGCGCCACCCAGGTCGTCGCACCCGCAACCTTCAGCGCATCGACCAGCGCGGGCGTGATGCGCTGTGGATCGGCGACCGGCAGCCGCGTGTGGATGCGGATGATCTTAACGTGATCGATATCAGCGAGATCGGCCATGATCTCCTTGAGCCGCCGCGGCGACAGCATCAGGGGATCGCCGCCAGTGAGGATCACCTCCCAGATCTCGCCATGCGAGCGGATGTAGTCGAGCGCGCCCCGATAGGCGTCCTCGGACAGCGCATTGTCCTTGCCCGGCCCGACCATCTCGCGGCGGAAGCAGAACCGGCAATACACCGCGCAGACATGCACGAGCTTGAGCAGCACGCGGTCTGGATAGCGGTGCACGATGCCGGGCACCGGCGCATGCGCATCGTCGCCGATCGGATCGCCGCGCTCCCCAGGCGTCGCGATCAGCTCGTCAGGTGACGGCACGAACTGGCGCGCGATCGGATCGTTGGGATCGTCGCTATCGATCAGGTCCGCCAGATGCGTCGTCACGGCGACGGCGTAGCGCTGCGCCACGCGGTCGAGCGCAGGCTGCTGGCTTGGATCAGCCAGGCCTTGCGCGACGAGATCGTCGGCGCTGCGCAATGTCGTGGGCCGTTCGATCCTGTTCATCGCTGCTCACCTGCCGGCGGCGTCCACACCACCTGGTCGATCCTCATTGCACCCGCCGCCAGCATCACCAGCCGGTCGAAGCCGAGCGCGACCCCGCTCGCCTGCGGCATGGCGGCGACAGCGGCGAGAAAATCCTCGTCAAGCGGATAGCGCTCGCCGTAGCGGCGCTGCTTCTCGTTCATCTCCGCCTCAAAGCGCCGGCGCTGCTCCGCGGCATCGGTCAGCTCGCCAAAGCCGTTGGCGAGCTCGACGCCGCAGGCATAGACCTCGAAGCGCTCGGCGACGCGCGGGTCCGGCGCCACCCGCGCCAGCGCCGCCTCGGGCGAGGGATATTCGTACAACACGGTCACCCGCGCCCATTGCCGAGCTGCGGCTCGACATGCTCGACCAGCAGCTTGCTGAACAGGTCCGACCAGGTGTCGTCGTCGCTGATGCGGATCTTGCCCTGCGCCGCCGCGGCCAGCGCGGCGCGGTCGCCCACTCGGTCCCGGATCGTCGCCAGAAGATCGATGCCGGCGTAACGCTCGAAGGCGCCCGCGACGGTCAGCAGCTCCGGCTCGGCATGGGGATCGGCGGTCCGGCCGCGGAAGGCAAATTGCTTGATACCGGTCGCCTGAGCGGCATGGGCGATCACCACCACCGTATCGGCCATGATGGCGTCGTACGGCGCCTCGGCCCGATACCATTCCAGCATGGTGAATTCGGGCAGATGCAGGTCGCCGCGCTCGCGATCGCGAAAGACGCGGGCGAACTCGAAGATGCGGCGTTCCCCGGCCGCCAGCAGCTTCTTGCAGGCGAATTCCGGCGAGGTTCTGAGATACCTTCGCTGACGAGTTCCATCCGCCGCCATCAGCTCGGTGGCCGGCGCATGCAGATGGGTCTCGTTGCCCGGGGAGACCTGCAGGACCCCCGTCTCGACCTCGGTAAAACCCTGCTCCTCGAACCAGGCCCGCAAGGCGCGCGTGATCGCGGCCCTCGCCTGCAGGAACGGCCGGACATCGGCGTGCCGCGCCGGCGACCACCAGGGCGACGGGGACGGTCCCTGGCCTGTCATGCGATCGCCAAAAGGCTGGCCAAAAGACTGGCAACGCCAGACAAAATCAGTATGTTGCGCCCCGAAACCGCATCCGGCGCCCATGCGCCGCCCGGCTCCGCCCGTTGCCGGGCCCCAGACTCAGGAAAAACAGCTTTGAAAGTCATCGCCAGCTCTATTCGCAAGGGTAACGTCATTGAGCAAGACGGCAAGCTCTACGTTGTCGTCAGCGCCGAGAACATCCATCCCGGCAAGGGCACCCCGGTCAGCCAGATCGAAATGCGCCGAATCAGCGACGGCGTGAAGATCTCCGAGCGCTACAAGACCACCGACCAGGTCGAGAAGGCCACGATCGAAGAGCGCAACTACACCTATCTGTACGAAGACCAGGACGGCTTCCACTTCATGAACCCGGAGACCTACGACCAGGTCCAGGTGCCGAAGGACGTCGTCGGCACTCAGGCGGCGTATCTCCAGGAGAATATGACCGTCAAGCTGTCGATGCACGACACCAACCCGGTCTCGATCGCGCTGCCGCAGCGTGTCACGCTCGAGGTCGTCGAGACCGAGCCGGTGACCAAGGGCCAGACCGCGTCGTCCTCCTACAAGCCCGCCGTGCTCTCCAATGGCGTCCGCACCGGCGTGCCGCCGCACATCACCGTCGGCACCCGGATTGTCGTCATGACCGAGGATGGCTCATACTGCGAGCGCGCCAAGGACTGACCGACCGACTGACGGACCGACTGACCGGCGACATGGGATGAATCTGACGCCGGGGGGCGCGGGGGATTGGGGGCAAGGGTCACCATCATCGTCGCCGCCCTGGCGGCGATCATCACGCTGGGTGCAGCGCCTGCGGGGCGCGCGGCCGAGGCGCTCGCCACCCCCGCCGTCACGCTCCACCGCGCCGACTGGCGCGCGGCGCTCGATCGACTCCGCGCCGAGCTCAGCCCGGCGCCGGAGGCCGCGGCTGACGTCGCGGTCGATGCGCGACGGCGCAGCGTGACCGCGGATGATCCGCGCCGCCGTCCGGCACTGGTCCAGCTCAACAGCGTGACCTCCAATATCTTCACGGGGATCGGACGCAGTCCGGTCCCCGTTTTGCTGCCGTTCGACACCACGGCCTATCTCGGTGCGCGCGCCAAGGGCGCGATCGATCCGCAAAGCCTGCCGCGCTACCAGGCGGATTTCCGCACCGATCTGTTCGATGCCGGCCCGTCCGGCTATGACGCCGTGTTCTCGCTGCCGGTCGAGGTGACCTCCGGCCTGCCCCCGCGCATCTTCGCGAGGCCGATCGAGATCCAGATCACGGGCTCGGCGATCACCTACGACGTCGCCGATCCCGCCGGCGGCAAGGGCGATCCGGTCAAGGCGCTCTCGGCGCAATATCCCGATCTGCGCCGCTTCATTCGCGAAGGCTATGTCCGCTACGCCTTCACGCGCTTTGGCGTGCCCTATGTCGTCTCGATCCAATGCCTCGACAGCGCGCCGCGGCCGAAGCGCCTCGCCTGTCGTGAGGCCTACCCGGTCGCCGAACGTTTCCTGCGGGCGTTGCGCGTCGCCGGCGGCCAGCCGGCGCGCCGTGCGACGGAGATCGCACAGCTTGGCGTCGAGCGGCCGTCCACGCTGGACGCCGATTTCAGCTATCGGCCGCCGGGCGACATCGTCGCCAATTCAGGCGCTCGCGGCCAGAGCGGACGCGCCGACCGCATTGCCTATTCGCAGATCCGCTTTCCCGTGGACGCTCCGGCCTATGTCCATTCGCAGTCGTTCGGCCGCAGGCGCGCCAGCGACAAGCTCGACCAGCCTCGAAGCCAACAGCCCTGGAGCCAATATCCTTGGCGGGACAATTTCTGCGAGGCGCGCGACTTCAATGTCGGCCAATGCGCCAGCGGCTTCGGCCATCAGGGCCAGGACATCCGTCCGGGCATCTGTCCGGTGCGCCGCGACGGGCCCGATGGCTGCGATCCCTCGCGGCAGCGCGTGCTGGCGGTGCGCGACGGCGTCGTCATCCGCTCGGTCAAGCAGCAGGCCGTCACGATCCAGGTCAACAGCGGCACCGAGCACATCCGCTTCCGCTACATGCACATGAACCCGACCGCGATGGACAATGACGGCCTGCTCAACGGCCGCTCCTTGCGCGAAGGCGAGCCGATCGGCTTGGTCTCGAACTATCTCGACCACCCCAACGGCACCACGCGCCATCTGCATTTCGACATCCAATTGTTCACGCGCGACGGCTGGATCTGGGTCAATCCCTACATGACGCTGATCACCGCCTATGAGCGGCTGATCGGCCGCCGCGGTCGCGAGATCGGCACCGACCCGGAGATGGCCGCCTCGCCGTCTCCCCTCACCACCGGATCAATAAGAGCGCCGGCGCAAGCCGTCTCGCCGCTCGGGCCCTCCGCCGACGCCGCCGTGGGGCGCGACCGGAACTGACCGCGCCGCAGCCCCTGCCGGAACCGACCTCCCCGGCTGCGGGTTGATGGGTGAAGGAGGATGTCGGATGGCGACAGTCACATCGCATCACAGGACGGGACCTGCGCTGGTGTCGGCAGCGATCGCGCTCGCCTGCATCGGCGCACTCATCATGCTCGTGCGCGATCGCTGGCATCCGCCGGAGATCAAATCCGCCGACGCCGCCCGTCACTCGATGACCGGCGAGGTCGCCCGCGCCGCAGGCGCCCGCGTGATGCCGACCGATCCGAGCCTCGCCGTGGAGCCAAAGCCCGGAGGCCCCAAGCGCGCGCAGCCGGCAAATCCGTTTTGAACAAGGGCGTGCTGATCAGTCCAAGCTGATGGCAGGTGCGACCTGCCTTCAATACTGCTAGTCGTCGACAAAGCTCCCGCAACCTCGCCGCGGCCCTCCCTCTCCCCGTTCTTACGGGGAGAGGGTCGGGGTGAGGGGCAGCCACACGGGCAGGACAAGCAGGGAGACCAGCCCCCTTTCATCCTTCGCGCCAAGGCTGACGCCATAGCTCGCATCACAAGCTAGGCGACGCGGTGTTCGTCCACGCGCCCACCCTCACGCCGACCACTTCTCCTCCTCCCGCCGGTGCTCCTCCGCATTCAGCCGCTCGGCGATCTCATGGGCCATGGCTTCGTTATCGGTGCGTGCGATCGGCTTGCCGTCCTGACACCGCACGCGGTCCTTGTCGGCCTCTAGCGGGAAATCCTCGGGCTTGAGCGGCTCGTTCGGCTCGGTCATGTGCGCCTCCTGGTTTGCAGGCACAACACGCGCGGCTTCCCGGCGGTTCCTGACCGCTCAGCCGCCGGAGCGCGCCGGCCGCTCCCCCGGGGTCCAGCGGAAGGCGACGCCGAAGCGGTTCCAGAGATTGATGACGCCGATGGCCGAGGTCAGCAACACCACCTCCGTCTCGGAGAATTCGGCGCGCGCCTGCGCATAGACCTCGTCGCTGACGCCGTTATCCAGCGTCGTCAGCGCTTCGGTGAAGGCCAGCGCCGCGCGCTCGCGCGCCGAGAAATGCGGCGCTTCGCGCCAGACCACGACGAGGTTGAGCTTGTCGGCGGCGACGCCGAGCTTCTCCGCCAGCAGCACATGATGCTGCACGCAGAACGCACAGCCGTTGATCTGCGACGCCCGGATCTTGACGAGCTCGAGCAGCTGCTTGTCGAGCCCGGCCTTGGCCGCCTGCTGGCTGACCGCGAGGATGGCGTCGTACAGCTCGGGAGCCTGCCGCCTGAAATCCGCATACTCGCTGCGTGCATGTGACATGGATCGTCTCTCATGTTATCAGTGGTCTGATAATTTATCAGAGCTCTGATATTATGCGCAAGGCACAGCCATCATCACCATCGCGCGCGCGGCGACAGCCGCAGCCGGCAAAGACGACCGCCGTGCGTCCCCCGGCCGCCGGCGAGGGCAAGCGCGGCGAGGACGGACATCTCGCCTATCTGCTACGCCAGGCGCAGGCCGCGGCCAGGCTGTCGCTCGAGCGCGCGCTGGTCTCGACCGGCCTCACGCATCCGCAATTCGTGGTGCTGACGATGCTCAAGGCCTATCCCGGCCTGTCCGGCGCCGACTGCGCCCGCGTCGCGCTGCTGACGCCGCAAACCGTCAACGTCATCATCGGCAACCTGGAACGTGACGGCGCCATCACGCGCTCGCCGCATCCGGTGCATGGCCGGGTGCTGCAGTGGACGCTCACCCGCCGCGGCCTCGCCTTGCTCGCCAAGGCGCGGCAACAGGCGTCGGCCCTGGAACGCCGGCTCGCGCGCGGTGTCAGCCAGCGCGAGCTCGCGACCATCCGCCGCTGGCTGGCGCGGATCGCGACCGAGTTCCATCCGGATTGACGCTGAAAGGGGGTCTGCCGCCGGCCCGCACCAGCGGCTACACTGGCGGCCATGACCCAGCCCGATTCCCCGACCCGCCGCACCCTGCTCCGCTCCGGCCTCGGTGCCGCCGCGCTGCTCATGCCTGCGCGGCCCGCCGCGGCCGCGCCGGCCGAGTTCGACGCCTGGCGCGACGGCTTCCGCAGCCGCGCGCTCGCCAAGGGCATCTCGCAGGCGACCTGGACGCGCGTCATGTCCCGGCTCGAGCCCGACATGTCCGTGTTCAAGGAGATGCGCAACCAGCCGGAGTTCAAGGAGCAGCTCTGGCAGTACATCAACCGCCGCGTCTCCGACTGGCGCGTCATCAACGGCAAGGCGGCACTGTCGAAGAACGAGGCGCTGTTCGCGCGCATCGAAAAGGACTTTGGCGTCGAGCGCGGCACGCTGCTCGCGCTGTGGGGCGTGGAGTCGGCTTACGGCGATCCGTTGGTGCAGCAGAACCACATGCGCCCGGTGTTTCCCGCGCTCGCCGCGCTCGCCTGGAACGAGCCGCGCCGCAAGGCCTATTGGGAGACCGAGCTCACCAACGCGCTGAAAATCGTCGACCGCGGCTGGAGCACGCCGGAGGAGATGCGCGGCTCCTGGGCCGGCGCGATGGGCCACACGCAATGGATGCCCGAGGTCTGGCTCAATGTCGGCTTCGACTATGATGGCGACGGCAAGATCTCGCCATTCGGCCGGCCCGATGATGCGCTCGGCTCGACCGCGCGCTATCTCGTCAACCGCGGCAAATATCATCGCGGCGAGCATTGGGGCTACGAGGTCCGTGCCCCCGGCAACATCTCAGGCAGCAGGACCTACGCGGCCTGGCAGGCCGCCGGCGTCACCCGCCCCGACGGCGAGCCCTTCCCGCAGCCGAACGCGTCGGCGCAACTCTGGATTCCCGTCGAGGGCGGCCCCGCCTTCCTGCTGGGTCCGAACTTCTATTCGGTCAAGTCCTACAATCCGGCGATGAGCTACGCGCTCGCGATCTGCCATCTCGGCGACCGCATCTTAGGAGCACCGCCCTTTCTGCAGCCCTTCCCCGGCTCCGAGCGCGCGCTGACGCTCGCCGAAGTCCAGGAGATGCAGAAGCGCCTGACCGCCGCCGGCTTCGACACCGGCGGCACCGACGGCCGCGTCGGCAATGACACCATGAAGGCGATCCGCGACTTCCAGGCGAAGGCCGGCATTACCCCCGCCGACGGCTATGGCGGGTTGAAGGTGCTGGCGAAGCTGCGGCAGGGTGGATAACCTTAAAGATGATCGTGTGGCACTCTTCCCCGAGCACGATTGCTGAGAATCATATTTCGATCTTAGCTCTTGCAGAGACTGCGGCCGCTATTTGCCTGAGCATCTACCTCTATTCTGATGGCGGTCATGCTGCGCACTTGATTGCACTAGCTGCCTTGTCGCCAGCGGCGCTACTCCAGACCGCCCGCTCAAATCAGCGCGCACTGCAGTACGCGATCGGCCTTAATCGTTGACTGACTATAGTGTTCCACGCTGCACTACCTAAGGAGTTTCCGAGTAGCGCATCCGTCGACAAATCTACAAGCTTCATGCGATTATTGCTTCTCGGCATAGTGTTCCTCCTTCTCGAGATCTATATATTCGCGCTCTACTTCTTTTTCTGCACCTGCCTTGTCGTGCTTCTAATATCTGCAAGAGCTTTCGCCACTCTTCTTGAGCTAACTTTGAGGCCGATGGAGTCGATAGCCGCTATACCTGACAATTGGCGGAAGATCGTTCTCTGCACTGACGTGACGACCCTACCTGAGCTGGCACCGGGATTAGAGGACCTTGCGACGTTTTCAGAGATTTTTATCGTACGGTTTTCCGACGTCCCCCTTGAGCCTTCATTAGGTCGAGCAAAGTACGCAGCGGGACTATTCTATTTGCTGTTTTTTGTTTATGCGCCGGCTAGTGCCTATCGCTGGTCAATCAAAAGCACTTCGTTGATCTGGAGTCCGCTTCTGTGGGCGTTCCGACCTATACAGGCAAAAGAAGATCCTCTGCAGCTTGCACAGCAAATTCAGGTCCTGTCCATCTACCGAATATCGCGACTTTACTCGGCTGGAGTATTGTCTCTCTTTGCAGCCAAACTCTATCTATTTGTAGCGTGGTCCTCTCTGAAGGAGACAGCACAACGCATCCCAGGGTGGGACACAATAGCCCACTACCTAGTACCAGAGGCCATCCCAGGATGGCATATCGCTGCCGCTACGAATGCCGCTCTCACGTGGGTCATCTTCCTAAATGCCGAACGCTACACTCTAAACGGAGCGCATTATGACCGCGCACAGCTCTCGAACATACGTGTTTTCTTGGCTATTTCCTTCACTACACGAAACTTTCTCACTATCTATACTGCGACCTGCACGCTATATCTTACAATTACTCTGGCCACGGCAATCGACGTCAGCAAGATTCGCATCATCGGATTTCCTTGGTGACACGAATCCTCACGCAAGCGAAACGTAAAGCGGTGCAATGCAATCACGTCTTGCACCATTTCTACGCTAGGACCTCTCCGCACTAGCAAGTTGCTCTCCGATCAAGCGGCTCGCTGTTTTCCTCCTCTAGACCGCCCCTGCGCGCCGCTGGGCGCCTTCACCCGAATCCTCACCGAGCCGCCGCCTTTCGACTGCTCCTCGATGTCGAAGGCGCCGGTCTTGCGCACGAGGTCGCTGAGCTTGCGGCAGCCATAGGTGCGCGGATCGAAGTCGGAGACCAGGTTGGAGAGCTGCTTGCCTACCTCGCCGAGCGCGACCCAACCGTCCTCGCTCTCCATCTGCGTGATGACCTTCTTGATCATCGGCGTCGCCGCGCTGATCGGCTGCAGCGGCTTCGGCGCCGTGGCGCTGTCGACATCCTTGCTGCTCAGCGCGTCGCTGCGCAGATTTTCCGTGTAGACAAACCGGCGGCAGGCCTGCCGAAAGCTCTCGGGCGTCTTCTGCTCG
The DNA here is from genome assembly GCF_054063215.1 of Bradyrhizobium sp. USDA 4353. Classification (NCBI taxonomy): domain Bacteria; kingdom Pseudomonadati; phylum Pseudomonadota; class Alphaproteobacteria; order Hyphomicrobiales; family Nitrobacteraceae; genus Bradyrhizobium; species Bradyrhizobium sp. USDA 4353. The sequence goes on along the minus strand of NZ_JBSSGB010000001.1, from coordinate 5,374,836 downwards.
CCGAAGCCGAACACGTCGATGCCCTGCTCGCGGATGCGCGCCGCCAGCCGGGTGAAGTCACTGTCCGACGACACCAGGCAGAACCCGTCGAAGCGGCCGCTGTGCAGCAGGTCCATCGCATCGATCACCAGCGTGATGTCGGAGGCGTTCTTTCCCGTGGTGTAGGCGAACTGCTGCTGCGGCACGATGGCGTAGCGCGCCAGCGTATCCGCCCACGGCTTTGAGCGCGGACTGGAGAAATCGCCATAGATCCGGCGCACGCTCGCCTCGCCGATCTTGGCGATCTCCTCGAACAGCCCGTCCACGATCTTGGCCGAGGCATTATCGGCGTCGATGAGCACGGCAAGGCGCGGCGAGCGGGATTCGGATGGCATGGCTTGATCTCTGGAAAACGACCTGATCCGTCGTATCACGCGCGTGCGCCTGACGTCAGACAAAGTTTCTCAGGACTGGTGCGAGGAAGATCGTTTACCACGGCACCGAACGTCGTGGAGATCCGACTGAGGTCGCCCGCGATCTCTGGTAGCTTGATCGGCACTGCTTTCGAGCATGGGACATGAGTCGATGTCGTTGCCCTCCGATCAGGCGTTCTCCCATATCGTCGCCCATGCTCCGGTCGCACGCGAGGCTCACCCGCGCGCGTCGGCGCCGCGCTTCGATCGCGACGTGCGCGTCTGGCTGTCATCGGAATTCATCGATCCCTCAGAATATGTTCGCTTTGCTCCATCGCCTCCGATCTACGAGGCCGCCCGCTGGCCGCTCGGGGTCATGCCCGGCCAGACTAGCGAAGAGCGCGCCGTCATGGCCGGCATGCGCGACGGCGATTTCGACTGGCAGGTCAGTTGCGCGCTGCAACTGCCGCATCGCTACAGCGGCCTGGGTTTCGGACCGCCGCCGCGCCGAGACCGCGCCGATCTCTGGATCCGGCACGTCGGACATTGGAATGGCGCCAAGGAGCGATTGGCCGAGATCATTGCGAGCCTGGGCCGGCCGCCGGCCAAGCGTCACCCCGCCTGGAGTTATCACACGCACTATGCGCTCACGCCGTTCGCCATCATCGGCCAGACCTGGTGCCAGCCGGATGCTGCGACCGCGGCCTTCATGGTCGACACCACGATCGCGTTCTTCTACGGCGGTGACAGCCTCATTCAGGAATGTTTGATCACGGAGGGAATGAAGGCCGGCGCGGCTCGTGCCGATCTGCTCGCTGCGTATGACCATCGTTACAGCCGGGTCGCTGGAAGCTCGCCCGTCCTGGTCGACGATCCCTCCACCTTGCCGCTCCGGCGCTACGGCCCTCCGGCCGCGGACTGGACCAACCTCGCGCTGCCGACACTCACGACGTTCCGCGACGAGAGGGGCTCCGACAGGGAAGCGCGTGACTGTCGCGAATTCCTGTTCGTGAGCCGTCTGCAGACGCACCTCATGGTCGCGATCGCCGCCGCCTGTCACGGCCTTGCGACTTTCGCCAGCGGGCAAGTTCGATCACCGCTCGTTCGGGTCCTTGACACACCGCCTGCACTCTCGACCCTGAAGCCGCATTGGCTCGGGCACGTGCTGGGCGACTATGATCACGCAACGGCCTGCGCGGACTTGCTCGAATCCCTTGCAGGCTTCTACGAGCAGGATCTCACGTCCGACCATCTGCGCGGCATGCCCATTCCACCCTGTCGGTCTTTGAGCGATCCGATCCAGCAGGCGATCATCGCGACGCGCCCGCACCACTGGGGTTGCACGGTCGAGGACGCCATCGACGCCTTCCGCTGGAACCTGTTCGATGTCGGTATCGACGACGCGTCGGTGATGCGGTGGACGCGCGAGGCCGTCGGCTGGCTCGAGAACTGGCCGCAGTTTCGCTGATACGATCACCCTCCGCCGTCTCGCCCCGCGTCGAGACCGGCGAGCCGCGCCGCTCACCATTCGTATACGAATAAAATCCCGGGCTCCCACGGGTTTGGGGCGGCCGCTTTCACCTTCCTTTAATGTGCAGCGCACAACTATGGCGTGATGGATCGATGGGGTTCTCGCCCATGATGAAGGAAGGCACCTACTCCGCCTGGTTCAAGACTCCGAGGGGCCAGGGGACCGGGATCGTGCAATTGGCCGCGGGCAAGGTCTGCGGCGGCGACGGCGTGCTGAGCTATAGCGGCAGCTACGAGGCCCGCGGCGATCGCTTCACGGCGGTCATCCGGACGAAACGGCATGCCCCGGGACAGCCCTCGCTGTTCGGCCCGGACGAGCTCACGCTCAGCCTGGAAGGCTGCTGCCGGACGAGTCCCGTCACCTGCTCCGGCCGGGCCGCCGAAGCGCCTGACGTCCCCTTCGAGGCCTTCCTGCTGTACTCCTCTCCCGACAATGCGCCTCCGCCAACCCCACGCCCGACGCCGAAGTTCAATCCCGAGCAGTTGCCGAAGCCGTTCTGGCGCTGAGATCGGGAAGCCTCGACGATCTGCCAAGCGCGACCAGACGGTGCTGGCCTCGATCGTTACACTGGTTGGGTCCGGCGCGCACTCAGATAGCCGCCCAGAGCGGCCAGCGCCGGGCTTGTCGGCAGCAGGAGCAACTGCGTGATCAGGCTGCCGTGCCCGCCGATCAGCGCATAAACCCCGAAGCCGAGACAGAGGATCGACGACAGAGCCCCGTTGAGGATGACATCATGCCGCGCGAGCCGTCCCGCAACGTATCCGCCCAAGACCGAACTGAGCACCCCGAACAGGAGCATGAGCGATTTGAACAGCGAGCTGGCCATCAGCACGCGAGGGTCGGAGACGGCCAGTTGCGCCGCCGTTCCCGACGACATCAACACGATGATCGTCACCGGAAAGATCGCGAGGTTCGTCGACAAGATGTCCACGATGTTGCCGGTCACCACGCCCTTGAACGAAATCCGATTCATCTGACACGCCCCTCACCGCGGCGTTCACATTGCCGAGCGCTGGTTCGGCGTGCAACCGCACGACGCGTGTAAGCCTTCGGGGTTTGCGAGCGCAGGGCGAACTTCCGCCTCGGCGGTCCGTCCCGAGAACGCCGCGACCTGGTCCCGCAGCAATCCATTTTCCGCCCTACGCAGACACGATCGGATCGCAGATTGAGGGCGATGGCCATTGCATGGTCCTCACGGCACCGACGCGCTGATCCTGCTCACGAGATCGAGGACGCGCTGGGTTCGGACAACATGCGGGTTGACGTCCAGATCCACCAGCTCGACGAGCACCAGGCGCTTCGATGGGACGACGACCACCAACTGGCCGCCATAGCCATTGGCGAAGAACGCGTTGAGACTTCCATCTGCCTTTGTGTACGTCCACCAGAGATATCCATAGCCGCGTTCAGGCTGCTCGGTGTCCGACATCCGCGTGGTCGATTCCGTCACCCAATGCGCCGGGACGATCTGGGCGCCGTTCCAACGTCCACCGTTCAGATAGAGCACGCCGAACCGCGCGAGGTCGCGGGCACTCATGTGAAACACATAGGCCGGATGGGAGGACGAACCCTCCATCTGGTCATGACCATCCTTCGCCGAGTAATCCTCCATGCCCAGCGGCCGCGCAATCCGCGTCTCGAAATTCTTGAACACGTTGCCGACCGACTGCCGGTAGATCGTGCCGAGCGCGTTGAAATCCCAATTGTTGTAGTACCAGAAGCTCCCGGGCGTATGGCTGCCGCGCGCCGGCCGGAGCTCTTTCATCTGCGGCGTCTCGTAGGCCGCGAGATGATAGACGCCCGACCGCGCCATCAACAATTGGCGAACCGTCGCGGTCTTCTCGGTTGGCGACAAGGCGTCGGGCCGATCGTCGATCGCGCGTTCGGCAAGGGTGCTGTCGAGATTGATCCGGCCCTCCTCCACGGCGATGCCGTACAGCGCGCTGATGAGGCTCTTGCGCTCGGACCGGATATTCACCTTGGCGCCGATGTCGCCCGACGACGCGATGATCTCGTCGTCTCTGACCACCATGATCGAGGTCGGCTTCTGCTCGCTGGCGAACTGCTGCACCTCCCGTGCAATCGCGGCGGTCCAAGGCTTGTCGCTGGGATTTGCCGTCTGCCAGTGCGCCCCCGGCTCGGCATGGGACCAGGATGACCACAGCAGCAGACCCATGATCATGGCATACGGACGTCGCATCACAGACCCTCATTCCGATTGGCCGATCCAGTCGCGAACCTGGCCGAGCCCCGCAAGATCGAAGATGAAGCTCCGCTTACGGCCCCGCGTCGCATGGTGGCAGCCTTGCTCGCCGGCAGCGTTGACCTCATCTGCCACTGCGATGTCAATCGGATGACCGAAGCCGGCGGCACGGCCCCAAATTTTTCGCTTGCTTTCATTCCGAAAATCGGAAATACTCGGCGCGTCCTGTCCTCGTGCGAGGGGCGCTTCGCGATCGTCACGAACGTGGAGGATGGGGTGCGGTGGCCGCCGATGTGCCGCAGCGTGCTCGATGTGCGCGGACGAACGGCAATTGGCGGACGTGAAATCGCGTGGTCCTGGCGCCCCGACGCTGGCGCCAAGTCTCCTGGTCATGATGATCCGGGAGGTCACGGTGGCTATCAAGCCGGACACCGGGGAGATCGCGTATAAGCGTTAAGCCCATCGCGCAGGGAATGCCGGTTGAAACGGCTTTGCCTGTGGTGACTGCCGCCTGCTTTTTGTTTGCAGGCGGGCCATGGGTGAGGCCTTCACCCGGCATTCCCTGCGCCCTCGTGCTTGTCCGAGGGTCCGTCGGTCCATCACTCGGGCGCGTCAGCGCTGCGGGACCATCGGCGGCTGCGCCGCCCTCTCCGTAATTCTCCGGCCCGCCAGATCGAGAGATTACGGGCGTCAGACCGGCTCGGAAAGGGTTTGGTTAATTTTGCCCTGCTACGTCTCGCTCATTCTTCTCTGACAGTGGATTCGGGACCCCCATGGCTTTCTTCTCCGGCAAGTCGGCTGATCGCACGCATAACCTGTTGATGGCGGAGGTGTTCGAGCGCAATCGCGACGCCATCCTGGTGATGTCCGAGGGCAAGATCATCGCCTGCAACGAGACCGCGGTGCGCTTCGGCGGCTTCCGCAGCAAGCAGGACCTGCTGTCGCGCTCGCCGGCGACGATGGCGCCGGAGTTCCAGCCCAACGGCAAGCGCTCGGCGGACATGGTCAAGGAGATGGACGCCAAGGCCAGGCGCGAGGGCCACGCCAGCTTCGAGTGGACCACCAAGCGCGCCGACGGCAGTCCTGCTCTGGTGCAGATCACGCTGGTGCCGACCACGATCGAAGGCCAGACCTACGTCATGAGCTTCCGCCGCGATCTCTCGGATCTCGTCGCCGCACGGGACGAGAAGAAGCGCGCGCTCGACCGGATCGCCAAGGATTTCGAGGCCAGCGTCGGCGCCATCGCCAATGCCATCTCCGGCGCCTCGCGCGAGGTCGAGACCACCGCGGCGTCGCTGACCGCGACCGCCGACCAGGCGACCCAGCGCGTGGCGCTGGTCGCCTCCGCCTCGAGCTCGGCCTCGTCCAACGTCCAATCTGTGGCCGGCGCGACCGAGGAGCTGTCGAGCTCGGTCAGCGAGATCAACCGTCAGGTCGCGACCTCCTCGACCATCGCCGCCGAGGCAGTCGAGGCCTCGTCGCGCACCAACGACCTCGTCAACAGCCTCGCGGATGCCGCCGCCAAGATCGGCGCCGTCACCGACATGATCAACGCGATCGCCAGCCAGACCAATCTGCTCGCTTTGAATGCCACGATCGAGGCGGCGCGCGCCGGCGATGCCGGCCGTGGCTTCGCGGTGGTCGCCTCCGAGGTGAAGAGCCTGTCGAGCCAGACCGCGAAGGCGACCGACGAGATCTCCGCCCACATCAGCGCGATGCAGCGCGCCACCAGCGACACGGTGGCCGCCATCCAGGGCATCGGCGGCACCATCGGCCAGATCAGCGAGATCGCCAAGACGATCGCCACCGCCGTCGATCAGCAGGGCCACGCCACGCAGGAGATCGCCCGCTCCGTCAGCCAGGCCGCCAGCGGCACCCGCGAGGTCGCCACCAACATCGGCTCGGTCAGCCAGACGGTGGAGTCCGCCGGCGGCGCCGCCCGGCAGATGCTCGGCGCGGCGGGTCAGCTCTCCAAGCATGCGGATGACCTGCGCGGCAAGGTTCGGGACTTCTTGACCGCCGTGCAGGCGGCGTAGGGATTCGATCGTCCACGGTTGACGTCGGCGATCAGGACGGCTCCGCGGGTGACGCTCGTGGAGCAGCTGTTTGAAGACGTGGATAGGAATCTTAGAGCGACGCGGTTCGAGCGGCGCTCGTTTCGCTGTGAGTTGATACAGCGTTCGCTGTGAGTTGGTACACCGCGAGCCCCACCCTCCGCCGTCGTCCCGGGCTTGACCTGGGACCCATACGCCGCGGCGGATGTTGTGAGACGAGATCGGAGCGATGGCCGTGCCGCCACACGGCACCCTGTGGTTATGGGTCCCGGCGTTCGCCGGGACGACAGCGGAGATTGAGGCGCCGACTGCGGTCGACGACAGGCAGCAGCGAGACCTTACGTCGACGACACCGCCGGCTTACGGCCGTAGATCGCATCGGCCCGCTTCTCGAACGCCGCCGACATCCGCGCGAAGATCGTGTCGAACATCGAGCCCATCAGCATCGCCAGCATGCGGCTCTTGAACTCATAGGCGATGAAGAACGTCACCTCGCAGGCGCCCTCGCCTGTTGGCTCGAAGCTCCAGCGGTTTTCCAGGCTGGAGAACGGGCCGCTGACATATTCGACCAGGATGTTGCGCTTGGCGCGATCGAGCGTGACGCGGCTGGTGAAGGTCTCCTTCACCAGCTTGAACGACACCGTCATGTCGGCGATCACGACCTCGGTGCCGTCAGGCTTCGGATTACGCTGGCGCACCACCAGCCGCTCGCACAGCGGCACGAATTCGGGATAGCGCTCGACATCGGCCACGAGGTCGAACATCTGGTCGGCCGTGTGGGCGACGCGGCGCTTGTTGGAAAATCTCGGCATCTCGTCTCGATCAGCGCGCGAACGCGTCGCGCGCGGCCTTCAGCTTGGCGAAATCCTCGCCGGCGTGGTGCGAGGAGCGCGTGAGCGGGCTCGCCGACACCATCAGAAAACCCTTGGTGTAGGCGACGGTCTCGTAGTTGGAGAACTCCTCCGGCGTGACGAAGGACATCACGGCGTGGTGCTTCTTGGTCGGCTGCAGGTACTGGCCGATGGTGAGGAAATCGACCTCGGCGGAGCGCAGATCGTCCATCACCTGCAGCACCTCATGGCGCTGCTCGCCGAGCCCGACCATGATGCCGGACTTGGTGAAGATGGTCGGATCGATCTCCTTGACCCGCTGCAACAGCCGGATCGAGTGGAAGTAGCGCGCGCCGGGGCGGACCGACAGATAGCGCGACGGCACGGTCTCGAGGTTGTGGTTGAAGACATCCGGCTTGGCGGCGACGACCTGCTCCAGTGCGCCGTCCTTGCGCAGGAAGTCGGGCGTCAGCACCTCGATCGTGGTGGTCGGACACTTCGCGCGGATGGCGCGGATGGTCGCGGCGATATGGCCGGCGCCGCCGTCGGCGAGATCGTCGCGGTCGACCGAGGTCACGACGACATGGGCCAGGCCGAGCTTGAACGTCGCTTCCGCCACGTGCTCCGGCTCACCGGCGTCGAGCGCGGCGGGCATGCCTGTCTTGACGTTGCAGAAGGCGCAGGCGCGCGTGCAGGTGTCGCCCATGATCATGAAGGTGGCGTGCTTCTTGTCCCAGCACTCGCCGATGTTCGGGCAGCCGGCCTCCTCGCACACCGTGACGAGGCCGTTCTCGCGGACGATGTTGCGGGTGTCGGCATAGCCGCGGGTGGTCGGCGCCTTGACGCGGATCCAGCTGGGCTTGGCCGGCGAGACCGAGTCCGGCCGGTTCACCTTCTCGGGGTGACGGGGGCGCAGCGGCGTGTTCGCGTTGATGTCGACGATGGTGACCATGGGGGCCTAAAGCAAATCTCTGTTGCGCCCTAGCTATTCCGTCGCAAGGCGCGCCGCAACCGGCTGGCCGAGGATACCAGGGCATGGCAGATATGGGCAGCGCGGAACCGCGCTGATCCCGGCGGAATTCTTCAAGAATGGCGCAAAAACCGGCAAGAACCACCGGAGTTTCCCGGCCCTCGCGCGTCGCGCCGGGCAAGCGGCTGACGCGCTCGTTCTTCGCCCGCGACGTGCTCCAGTTGGCGCCGGAGCTGATCGGGGCGACGTTCCTGGTCGACGGCGTCGGCGGCGTGATCGTGGAGGTCGAGGCGTACCACCACACCGACCCGGCCGCGCATTCGTTCCGGGGACCTACGCCGCGCAACCAAGTGATGTTCGGCCCGCCCGGCTTCGCCTATGTCTACCGCTCCTACGGCATCCATTGGTGCGTGAACTTCGTCTGCGAGGCCGAGGGCTCGGCGAGCGCCGTGCTGATCCGGGCAGTCGAGCCGACGCTCGGGATCGACGAGATGCAGCGGCGGCGGGGGCTCGAGGATGTGCGGATGCTGTGCTCGGGACCGGGCAAGCTGACGGAGGCCATGGGCGTGACGATCGCGCACAACGCGCTGCCGCTCGATGCTCCGCCGATCGAGCTGTTCGCGCGACCTGACGATGTCGAGGTCGTCACGGGCGTCCGCATCGGCATCACCAAGGCGGTCGAGAAGCCCTGGCGCTTCGGCCTGAAAGGCTCGCGTTTCCTGAGCAAGCCATTCCCGCCGTCATCGCGAGGAGCGTGAGCTCCGAAGCGATCCAGGGGCTTCACCGGGACTCTGGATTGCTTCGCTGCGCTCGCAATGACGAAGGAGAGAGAGCGTCGCGTCAGACGCCCTGCAGCCGCGACAGCGCCTCCTGGAACTTGGCCTTGCGGGCCAGCGCCGCCTCGCGCTTCTCCTTCTCCTCCTCGACGAGCTCCTCGGGCGCGTTGGCGACGAACTTCTCGTTGCCGAGCTTCTTGTCGACGCGCTCGATGTCCGCCTCGGCCTTGGCGATCTCTTTGCCAAGACGAGTGCGCTCGGCAGCGAGATCGACGACGCCCTTGAGCGGCAGCGCGGCCACCTCGCCGCGGACGACGAGCTGGGCGGAGCCTTCCGGCGCGGTGTCGGCGAACGAGATCTCGGAGAGCCGAGCGAGCCGCTTGATCACCTCGCTCCAGCGCGGCGCGCGGTCGCGGGTCTCCGCGGACGCACCGACGAGCGCGAGCGGCATCAGGGTCGCCGGCGGGATGTTCATCTCGGCGCGAACCGAGCGGATCGCGGTGACGAGATCGACCACCCAGCCGATCTCGGCCTCGGCCGCCTCGTCCTTGAAGCTGGCGGCGTCGAACGACACCAGCACCGGCGGCACCAAGGGATCACCGAAGCTCGCCGCCGACAGCGCGGCGATCTCGGCGACGGTCGGCGTGTCCACACGATGCGGCCACGGCGACAAGGTCAACAGGCTGTCGCGCTTGGCCGTCGACTCCCACAGCGCCTCGGTGATGAAGGGCATAAAGGGATGCAAGAGCTTGAGGATCTCGTCCCGCGCCCAGGCCACCATCGCCTTGGTCTCGTCCTTGGCGGGCCCCTCTTCGCCCAGCAAGGTAGGCTTGGAGAGCTCGACATACCAGTCGCAATAGACGTCCCAGACGAAGCGGTAGATCGCGTTGGCCGCATCGTTGAAGCGGTAGGCCTCCAGCGCCTCGGTGACCTCGCGCGTCGCGGCGGCCGCCTCGTGAGCGATCCAGCGGTTGAGCGTCTCCTTGGCCGAAGCCGGATCGAAACCTTCGGGCACCGTGCAGCCGTTCATCTCGGCGAAGCGGCTGGCGTTCCAGAGCTTGTTGGCAAACTTGCGGTAGCCCTCGACGCGCTGGGTCGACAGCTTGATGTCGCGGCCTTGGGCTGCCATCGCAGCCAGCGTGAAGCGCAGCGCGTCGGCGCCGTGCTCGTCGATCAGCGCCAGGGGATCGATGACGTTGCCCTTCGACTTCGACATCTTGGCGCCCTTCTCGTCGCGGACGAGCGCATGGATATAGACGGTCGAGAACGGCACCTCCTTCATGAAGTGGAGGCCCATCATCATCATGCGGGCGACCCAGAAGAAGATGATGTCGAAGCCGGTGACCAGCACGTTGGTCGGGTAGTAGCGCTTCACCTCGGGCGTGTCGTCGGGCCAGCCGAGCGTCGAGAACGGCCACAGCGCCGAGGAGAACCAGGTGTCGAGGACATCTTCATCACGGGTGATGAAGCCCGCGCGCTTGTTGCGGTCGAGCGCCATCTCGCGGCCCTGCTCGGCCGTGATGACCTCCTGCTCGACGTAATAGGCGATCGCGTGGGAGACGGCCTCCTCCTCGGTCTCGGCGACGAACACCTTGCCGTCGGGGCCGTACCAGGCCGGGATCTGATGGCCCCACCACAGCTGGCGCGAGATGCACCAGGGCTGGATGTTCTCCATCCACTCGAAATAGGTCTTCTCCCAGTTGCGCGGCACGAACGTCGTCGCGCCCGAGCGCACGGCGGCGATCGCCGGCTGCGCCAGGGTCTTGGCGTCGACATACCACTGGTCGGTCAGATACGGCTCGATCACGACGCCCGAACGATCGCCATGCGGCACCATGTGCGTATTGGGCTCGACACGCTCGAGGAAGCCGAATGTCTCCAGCCGCTCCAGGATCTTCTTGCGCGCAGCGAAGCGCTCGACGCCGTGGAATTCCCTCGCGAATTCCTCGGAGCCCTCGGGCAGCCCGCGCAGATAGTCCTCGTTGTCGACCAGTGCGATGCAGCCCTCGCGATCGAGAATGCTGATCTGCGGCAGACCGTGGCGGCGGCCGACCTCGAAATCGTTGAAGTCGTGCGCCGGGGTGATCTTGACCGCGCCGGTGCCCTTCTCCGGGTCGGAGTACGTGTCGGCGACGATCGGGATCTCGCGCCCGACCAGCGGCAGGATCACGCGCTTTCCGACGAGGTGCTGGTAGCGCTCGTCATCGGGATGCACGGCGACCGCGCTGTCGCCGAGCATGGTCTCGGGACGGGTGGTGGCGACGACGATGAAGCTCGTCGGATCCTCCGGGCTGAACGTCTTGCCCTCGATCGGATAGCGCAGGTACCAGAGGTTGCCCTTGACCTCGATCTGCTGGACCTCGAGGTCGGAGATCGCGGTCAAGAGCTTCGGGTCCCAGTTGACCAGGCGCTTGTCCTTGTAGATCAGGCCGGCGCGGTGCAGCTCGACGAACACCTTCACGACGGCCTTGGACAGGCCCTCGTCCATGGTGAAGCGCTCGCGGCCCCAGTCGCAGGACGCGCCGAGGCGCTTGAGCTGGTTGATGATGGTGCCGCCGCTCTCGTCCTTCCACTGCCAGACGCGTTCGAGAAACTTCTCGCGTCCCATCTCGCGGCGGCCCGGCTGCTGGCGCTCCATCAGCTGGCGCTCGACCACCATCTGGGTGGCGATGCCGGCATGGTCGGTGCCGGGCTGCCACAGCACGTCGCGGCCGCGCATGCGCTCGAACCGGCACAGGATGTCCTGCAGCGTGTTGTTGAGCGCGTGCCCCATGTGCAGCGAGCCGGTCACGTTCGGCGGCGGGATCACGATGGTGAAGGGATCGGCGCCGCGGCGGTCGGGGCGGCCGGCGGAGAACGCGCGGGCGTCCTCCCAGACCAGGGACATGCGGCCTTCGAGGTCGGCGGGCTGATAATTCTTCTCGATCATGACATTTCCCAGCTGGCTGACGGCCTGCTGTCCAATTCGGGATGTCGCGGAACTTGTCCCGGTCTTTGGTCGCGACCTGAAAAAGCTCGCGCAAGCTGTTGGTGCTTGTGCTCTTTTCGGACCGACGTCCGGCAACCTCACGGACCCTCGAAGAGCGATCTCCGATCGGCCGGCCGGCATCAGCTTGAGGAGGCTAGAAAGCCGCCGCGGGCTGCCAAGTCAACAGCGACCGCCAACATTGATGGCGGGAGGACCGCTCCTCCTCGTCTGCGGCGAGCTGCTCGATCCGAGCTCGGCAGCGGGCCTTCGGCAACGGCCGGAGCCTCAGCGGCCGCCGCGCGAGACGCGCTCGATCTCCGCCTTGACGATGCGCTCGACCAGGGCCGGCAGATTGTCGTCCAGCCAGGATTTGAGCATCGGCCGCAGCATCTCCTTGACGAGATCCTCGAGCGTGCGGGCGTTGTTGCTCAGCACCGTATTGGCCAGCGCGTTGAAGGCCGACTCGACGGCGTTGACCGTCTGCGGGGCCAGGATCGGCTGCTTCGGCGCCACGGGCTCGAAGGGAGTCTCGAAGCTGGCAGCCTTCTTGTTCAACCGGCCTGCCTCGATGAATTCGATGTCGTCCTGCGGCTCCACTTTCTTGAAGGAAGCGGCGGCTGGGGCGGGTGCTGGAGCGGGTGGTGGTGCCACGGCCATGTCGTCCGTCAACTCGAGTACTTCTGGTTCGGGCTCAGGCTCGGGTTCCGGTGGCCGAGCCTCTGCGACCGCAGGCGTCTCATCCAAACCCGCCAGCAATGCGTCAATGTCGTCCTGGCTGTTGCTCGGCGCTGCCGCAGGCGGCGGCGGTGCCGGCGCGGGCTTCGCGGCGGCGGGAGCAATCTTGGACGGCGGGATGTCGTTCATGACCGGCTTCGGGGCCGGCGCGGGCGCAGCCGGCTTCTCGGCCTTGACGGGCTCCGGCGCAGCGGCCTTCTCCGCAGCCGGCGGCTTGGCTTCATCGTCGGCAATGATCCGCCGGATCGACGCCAGAATCTCCTCCATCGAGGGTTCTTGGACCTTTGCAGGCTGCGTCATTTCCGACTCCAAATCAGCGACGCCGCAGCACGAACCGGCTCAGCGCAAAAGTCTCGGGCGCCGGATTCAAGTGGCGTGAACTTCTCAACGGACATGCCGACTTGTCTCCAGACGAGGCCAGATCGATGCAAAACAACAGAACGATACTGTCCATGTCGGCGTCTATTCTTGGAAGAACATCCGACGTAGTCCGAATCGTTCGGCGGCCATTTTGAGGCTATGTCATGGCAACAAATGAATGCAAGCAACGCCCGCCGCGAACCGGTGGAGCACGGACTTCGCCGGCCAAGCGTCGCACATTCATCACAACTACAGCATGTGCCATAAAAAAATCCCCCGGCCAAGGACCGGGGGATCTGCACCGATATTAAGATTTCACTAACGGCCATCGGGCGTCCGCACGCCGGCCCAGTTGTCCCGGACCTGCTGGTAGTGAACGCTGGGATCGTAGGTGGTCGTCGGCAGGTTCAGCACCTGCGGCGACAGCCGCCCGACGGTCTGAAGCACAGAGTAGGAGGCGACCACACGATCGTGCTGTGCGTTCACCAGCGAGTTGCGCGCATTGACCAGCGCCTGCTGAGCGTTGAGGACATCCAGCGTGGTCCGCTGACCCGCCTTGGCTTCCTCGCGCACGCCGTTCAAGGCGATCTCGGAGGCCGCCACCTGGGCCTGCGCCGACTGCACCTGGGCCTTGCCCGCGAGCAGCTTGCCCCACGCAGATACCACGTCGGAGCGAGTCTGATCACGCGTCTGCTCCAGGACCAGACGTTGCTGCGCCAGCGACTCCTTGGACTGCCGGATCAGCGAATATTCCGCCCCTCCGTTGTAGATCGGGACGTTCAGCGAGGCGACAGCCGACGCGCTGAACCCACGATAGGATTGCAGGCTCGACTCATAACCCTGCTGAGCCTGAGCCTGGACGTTTACGCTCGGGAGAAGCGCACCTTCCTTGATCTTCGTATCAAGATACTGGACGTCGATGCCGTACATCGCCGAGGTCACGCTCGGGTTTTCCGTCAGGGCCGTTTCGACCGACTGCTGGAGGGTCGGCGGCAAGAAACGGTCGACAGGAGCGCCCGGGGCCAAGTTCTGGGGATCGTTGCCGATGATTCGGCGGAAGTTCGAGCGGGTCGCCGTTAGTTGGGCCTCTGCCGTGAGCTGCTGCGTCCGGCCTGCGGCCAGCTGAGCCTCGGATTGCGCGACGTCGGTGCGGGTGACTTCGCCGACGTTGAAGCGATCCCGCGTCTGCTTGAGGGTCTGTTCGAGCACGCGCGTATTGCTGCGCTGGACCTCGACGATGGCCGCGTCGCGCAGGTAATCCATGTAGATCGTGGCCGCCGCCAGCAGCACCTGCTGCTCGAGGACACGAAGGGCCTCACGTTGTGCGGAAACGTTCGCCTCGGCCTTGCGGACGCCGTTAGCCGTCTGGTTGCCGTTATAGAGGTTCTGGTTGACGGTCAGGCCGACGCTTCGCGGCCTTTGCAGGCTGTGCACCGCCGGCGTCGCCGGTGCTGCTTGCAAGTCCGTGTACTGAACACCCGCTGTCGCAGTCAGATTGACTTTCGGCCGATAGCCGGAGAGCGCCTGCGGAACGCCTTCGTCGACCGCACGAGCCTGGGCCCGCGACGCGTTCAATTGCGGGTTGTTCTGATAGGCCCGCACCAGCGCAGCCTCGATCGTGTCGGCAAGCGCAGGCGCCGGGCCCGCACAAGCCATCACGAGAACCGCAGCCGCCGCCGCGGTGACGAGCTTCACCCCAAACATCCCTGTTCCATTCTTTTGTTACCGGCTCGAACGCCAGAGCCGGGCCGTAACCTGTTGAAGAGACTCCCGCGCACTTGGCACCTTATTCCCCAAGCAAGCGCAACGGAACCACCCTCCCCTGGAACTGCTGACGAAATCTCCGCACGTGCAGCATCCGGGTCACACTTCTGATTTGAAACAGAATTTTGCCCGTCTGCAGCCGTGAAGACGACTCGCCGAAATCCGAAGGCGCAGCGGGATCACCGCGCGCCGAAGCCTGCTCGGCAGGACGATTCGATCGAGAACGACTTAGAACACGAACTCGGGGACGCGTTCGAGACCGGGAACAACCGGTGCCGCGGCATCGAACAGGACCCTGCTGCCGATGTCACCATGCGATCGCGTAAAGATCATGGCACGGGCGGGCGTCGTCTTGGCAAACACGCCGACCAGACGGCCGGATTCCTTGAGCTGGCGACAGAGGCCATCGACCGGGACCTCCGTGGCGCCATTCAACAGAATCACGTCGAAGCGGCCGTCGGCCGGATCGCCCTGCACGGCGGGTGCGACGCGAATCGTGACCGGGCATCCTTCCGCAGCCGCCAGCACCTGCTTGGCGCGCCCTTCCAGAGCAGGATCGACCTCGGTCGCCGTCACGCTACCAGCCAGCTTCGCGGCAAGGGCCGCGAGGTAGCCGGTCGCACAGCCGACCACGAGCACGCTGTCGGTCGGCTTGATCTCGGCCGCCTGCAGCATCTTTCCGATCAGCATCGGCTTGAGCAGGAAGCGCTTCGTGCCGGCTGTTTCGGACACGTCGAGATCGAGGTCGAGATAGGCAAGCGCCTGCCGGTCGGCGGGCACATAAGCCTCGCGCGGCACGGTCAGTAACGCATCGAGCACGCGGTGATCGGTGACGTCGTTGGTCCGAACCTGACCATCGACCATTTTCTGGCGCGCCGTTGCGAATGAAGACATGAGCAGACCTGCAAGCAAAGCGGATGGACCGCGAACGATCTGCGCAATCTTTTGGTACAAGGCTCCCGAAAAGGCAACACGCGGTTCGAACGGAGACGCGCGCATTGCCGCGGGACTGTCCCACGGCAGATGCAGATGCTGTGATCGACGGAAGAGACTACTCGATCACCACGGCCAGCCGGCCGATCAACTGCACGATTTCGTCCAGATGCTCCGAATCGCCACGCGTGACCGCATCGGCCAGCCGCGTCAGGCACTCGTCATCGGTGAGACGCGCGACGGGATCGGGAATCAGCGACGGTGCGGCGACGGTTTGGGTGAACTGGACGATCGTGTTCGACATCTGACAACACTCCGTGACCCCGGCACAGGCAAGTTCCTTCCGACTATCGATGCCGATTTGCTCCCGTCCAAGTGAAATTCCTGTCATCCAACCGTGGGCGGCGCCTGCCCATTCCGCGCTCAAAATTCAGACAAATCATTGATCTTAAAGGAGACTTCTAAAAGACGCGCAATTGTCACCAGGATGCGATTTCGTTCTATGCAAGGCGAAAAGGCTTTGTTATACGCAGCCGCACTCGCGAACACTGCTTCGCTTGTTCCTCGGTAGCTCAGCGGTAGAGCATTCGACTGTTAATCGAATGGTCGCTGGTTCGAATCCAGCCCGGGGAGCCATTCTGGCAGCGCCGAATGGTTCTTCTTCCCCAAGACACGTCTTCCCCAACATACGTCCGATCCCCTTCCCGCTGTCTTCGGCCGAAGTCTGGCGTCGACGGACGCCGTCGCAAAGGCGAGGACGACGCGAGAGGCCTGCCTTGACGGGGCAGGAGCGCTCGGGCAAGCGGGGCACACCTCTCAGGTGACCCATCAGCGATGCCGATTTCCGATCATCTCAAGGCCGTGCGCAGCAAGATCGGGCATGACCTCCTGGCCACCACGGCAGTGTCGATCTCCGTGTTCGACGACGCCGGCCGCATCCTGCTGGGGCGCGATGCCGAGACGAATCTCTGGACTCTGCCCGGCGGGGCCATCGACCCGAATGAGCATCCAGCCGACGCAGCCAGCCGCGAATGTTTCGAGGAAACCGGGCTGATGGTCCAGCCGCAGCGCCTGCTCGGCGTGTTCGGCGGCCCCGAATTCCTGATCCGCTATCCCAATGGTGACCTGACCTACTATACCGTGATCGCCTTCGAGGCCGTTGTCATCGGCGGCGAGCTCACACCCGATGGCGACGAGATCGCCTCCTTGAGATTCGTCGATCGTCAGGAATGGGAACAGCTCCCGGTGTCGCCATCGAGCCGAATCATCTCGCGCCAGGCGTTCGACCGCGATCCCGTCCCCTATTTCACCGCAGCGGGCTGGCGGCCCGAGAGCTGATCGCCGGTCGTCGCTCATCAAGGCCCGCGCCGTTTGGACCCGCTTGCTACGATCCTGATGCTGCTCGCAGGTCTGCTTCACGCGACCTGGCATGCGATCGTCAAGACCGGCAGCGGCGTCTCCATCCTCGCCGGCATGGGCCTCGTGAGCAGCGTGCTGACGATGCCCTTTCTCTTCTTCGTCCCGGCACCGTCTGCATCAACCTGGCCCATCCTTCTCGCCTCTCTCGTCTTGCACGCCGGCTACAAGACCAGCCTCGCGATGGCCTACCGCTCGGCCGACTTCGGACGCGCCTATCCGATCGCCCGCGGCACCGTGCCTTTGTTCGCGACGCTGTTCGCCTATCTCGGGCTGCAACAATGGCCTCACGCGGGACAACTGACCGGCATTGCCGTGATCGTCTTCGGCATTCTCGGGCTGGCGCGCGACCGCATCCACGGTGCGATCGATCGCCGGGCGTTCGCGGCCGCGATTGTTGCCGCCGCAATGGTCGCCGCCTACTCCGTCGTGGATGCCGCCGGCACGCGGCAGCCGGAGGGGTGGGCCTCGTTCACCGTGTGGGTGATCGTGCTCGACAGCATCGTGTTCTTCATGGTGGCTGCGGCGCAGCGCGGCCCGGCCATCCTTTGCGAGATCCGCGAGTCCGCAATGGCGGTGCTGATCGCGGGCCTGTTGGGCCTCACCTCGTTCGCCGTGTTCCTCTGGGCGCTGAGCCGCAATCCGATCGCCAACGTCGTGGCCTTCCGCGAATGCAGCGTGCTGTTTGCAACCCTCATCGGCGTGCTTGTCCTGAAGGAGCGCGCCACACCGCAGCGGCTGTGCTGCGCCGCCCTCATCGCCGTCGGCCTCGTCATCATCGCCGCGCTCAAGGTCGCCTGAGCCTGCGGATCACTCATGACCGCGCTGCTGCTCTCATAGTTCCATGTTCATCGCATAGTGCACACCGCCGAGAAAGCTGAAAGCAAGTTCCGTAAAACTCCTGGTTGCAAAATTGAAACAACTAATTCAGTGTTAATTACTTTGTCCTTTACGAGTCAGTTGTCTTTGTAGCGTGAGCGTCCTTCAGTCCATCCCATACTGAGGTAGCCCATGCCTACTGTCCTCATTATTGACGATGATTCCGCCACGCGCGCCGCGTTGGAAACATTATTGAAGAAGAAGCGGTTCGGCGTTTTTCTCGCGCCAGACGGTCCAACCGGCATCCGATTGATCGGCAGCGTGTCGTTCGACGCCGTCGTGATCGACATGTTCATGCCGGGCATGGATGGGATCGCAACCATCCGCGAGCTGATCAAGATCGATCCCACCGTACCGTTCATCGCAATTTCCGGCTACGCCTTCACCGATAAGAGGCAAGGAGCTCCCGACTTCCTGGGCATGGCGATCAAGCTCGGCGCAACGGCTGCGTTGCAGAAGCCGTTCGACATTCTCGATCTGCTCGAAGCGGTCGATCGCGCGATCGAGGTCCGTCAGCGGTTGCTGATCGAAGCCCAGCAACCTGGCTCCGCGTCCACGTCTGTCAGGAGGGCGTCATGACGAACATCCTGGTCGTCGATGACGAGGTCGGCGTATGCTGTGTCATTCAGCATCTTCTGGTCCGCGAAGGCTACGCGGTCACGGCTGTCACCGACGGCCGGCTGGCGATGGACGCCGTCGCGCGCGACGATTTTGCCGCAGCCCTGATCGATCTCAATCTCGCCGACATGGACGGCAATGACGTCATCCGGGCCGCGCGCGCGGCACGGCCGCATATGCCGATCGTGATGATGTCGGGCCTGGTGCTGGAATCCGGACGCGGGACTCCCGACTTCCTTGGTCTGTCGGCAAGAGTGGTCGGCCTGCATCGGCTGGCAAAACCGTTCAAGCCGCGGGATCTCTCGCAATTGATGCGCGACATTCTCACGCACGAAAGTGAGCCGCTCGCCGTCGCGGCCATGACGCGCCAGTAGGTCCCATGGTCGACGCCGCGTGGGACACGGAGCCGCCAGCGGCGATTCGCCTGCTCCTCGCCACCGCGTCGATGGACTGCTATCGCTGCGGCTCGCCAACCGGCCTCGTCTGCCGCTTGACGGCGTTGCGGACATAGCGATCGATCAAACGCTTTAGCGTCGCCCGCTGTAAGGAGCGGCAACCGACGACATGCCGCCGTGCGATTCGCATCTTCATCTGCGACCTCCCGCGTATCGTGGCACCGGCCGCGTGAGGCCCGGTGCGCTGAGCCATCTGGGATCAATTAAGTTCCAGGCGATGTGACCTCGTTCACACCGCGCCCGCGCAGACTGCGATACCTATGACAGGAACGAAAGGCACCGGTAACCAATTAGGTCCCGGCTTGCGCGATCGTTAAACTTTGAATGATCCGCTCAATTTGAACAAAGTGGAGTTTTGCCATTCTGCTCGCGGTCACGCGAGGTCACGATGAGCGAAGCTGAATACGAACTGTTGATGGACGTTGTAAGAACGGCTATTGCGCCAGAGATTGAGACCGATTCCATGGCCCGCTTGTTTTCAGTTCGCCCCCTCCCCAAAGCAGCCAACGACAATCAGGGCGCTTGGCCGCTGATCCCGTTTCCGGATGGCTGGTTCGCGGCCTCCTGACGCGCATCCGCTCCTCCCTCCTGCGTGCGATTTGTCCGCGCATGGCATCCGCAAATCACGTCGCCCGCGTTTGAGCTGACCGCATGGCGACGGCACAGGCCGCCGCCATGCAGATCGCGCCAGCTATTTCTTGACCGCGAACACCCAGACGACGCCGCCTTGCGGCACGTTGTCCTCCAAGCCGGTATTCCCCTTGGCGAGCGCATCCTGGATACGTTGCGCATCGACGCCCCAGCCGGACTGCACCGCGATATATTGCGTGCCGTCGACCTCATAGGCGACCGGCATGCCCATGATGCCCGAGTTGGTCTTCTGCTCCCACAGGAGCTCGCCGGTCTTGGCATGGAAGGCGCGGAACATCCGGTCGTTGGTGCCGCCGACCAGAACGAGATCGCCGGCCGTCGCGGTGACCGAGCCGAACAGCTGCGACTTCGGGAAGTTGTGCGACCAGACCTTCTTGCCGGAGGCGGGATCCCAGGCTTGCAGCTCGCCGAAATGGTCCGCGCCGGGCCGCACCGTCAGACCGATGTCCTCGGCCTTGGTGCCGAGCCAGAGCTGTCCGGGAACGAGCGGCAGCTTCTCGCCGGTGAAGCCGCCGCAGAAGTTCTCATTGGCCGGCACATAGACGAACCGCGTCTTCTGACTGTAAGCCGCCGACGGCCAATCCTTGCCGCCCCACAGCGAGGGACAGAAATCGACCCGCTTGCCGAGCGTCGGCTTGTGCGCGGGATCGACGATCGGCCGCCCGGTTTCGGGCTCGATGCCCTTCCACACGTCGGTATGAACGAAGTTCCAGCCATGGACGTAGTTGATGCGCTCGGGCGTGCGCTCGAGCACCCAGAAGATGGCGTCGCGACCGGGATGGATCAGGCTCTTGAAGCTGCGTCCGTCTCGCTGCAGGTCGACCAGCATCGGCGCATCGACCTCGTCCCAATCCCATGAATCGTTCTGGTGATACTGGAAGTGCGTCTTGATCTTGCCCGTCGCGGGATCGAGCGCGATCACCGAGCTGGTGTAGAGATTGTCACCGGGATGCAGGCCGCCCGGCCACGGCGCCGCGTTGCCGACGCCCCAATACACCGTCTTGGTGTCCTTGTCGTAGGTGCCGGTCATCCAGGCGGAGCCGCCGCCCGACTTCCAGTCATCGCCGCTCCACGTCTCGTGGCCGGGCTCGCCCTCGCCGGGAATGGTGAAGGTGCGCCACAGCTCCTTGCCGTCCTCGGCATCGTAGGCGACGACATAGCCGCGCACGCCGAACTCGCCGCCGGAGCCGCCGACCATCACCTTGCCGTCGACGATGAGCGGCATCAGCGTGAGATACTGGCCCTTCTTGTAGTCCTGGACCTTCTTGTCCCACAGCACCTTGCCGGTCTTGGCGTCGAGCGCGACGAGATGGTCGTCGGTCGTCGCGAGATAGAGCTTGTCCTGCCATAACCCGACGCCGCGATTGGTCGGATGCAGCTGGAACAGATCGTCGGGCAGCTCGCGCTTGTAGCGCCAGTACTGATCGCCGGTCTTGGCATTCAGCGCGATCACCTGCCCCATCGGCGTGGTGATGAACATGACGCCATTGTTGACCAGCGGCGGCGCCTCGTGGCCCTCGATCACGCCGGTGGCGAAGGTCCACACCGGGACCATGCTCTTTACATTGGTGGTGTTGATCTGATCGAGCGGGCTGTAGCCCTGGCCGTCATAGGTGCGGCGATAAAGCATCCAGTTGCCTGGCTCGGGATTCTCGAGCCGCGCAGGTGTGACCGGACTGTAGTTGTCGATGGGACCGGCCACGGCTGCGGGCGCGGCGAGACAGGTGAATGCGACGGCGCTCGACAGGAGCCATTGCTTGATCGTCGTGGACGTGATGGACATGGACAAACCTCCCCTGCTTCGTTGTTCGCTTCTTTGCTCGTCGTGGCGACGCTCACGACGTTGTCTGTGACGATGCGAGTTCCGATAGGCACACGAGATCTCATCAGCCCTGCTGGCCACCTACCTTTCCGATGAACGGTGCTGCGACCACGAGCGTACCGTCCTTGATGACCAGAGGCAGCGCGGCGAGCCGGCGCGGCGCGGGACCGAACACCACCTGCGCGCCGCGCCGCGGGTCGTATTCGGAATTGTGGCACATGCATTTGAAGACGTCGTCATTGCCCTCGCTGGCCTTGATCCAGGCTGTCACCGGGCATCCCGCGTGCGAGCAGATCGCCGAATAGGCCACGATGCCCTCGGCCGCGCGTGGGCGCGTGTCGTCATCGAGCTCGTTCGGATCGAGGCGTACGAGCAGCACCTCGTTCAGGCGCGAGCCGTCGCGCACGATGGCGTTGGCCGCGTCCTTGGGCCAAGCATGAACCGGCGGCTCGCCGACCTTCAAATCGCCCGGGGTAATCGTCTTGCCTTCGCGGTCTCCCTCGGAGAATACGAGCACGTCGCCGGTCTGTGGACGCTTCTCCTTGCGCGGATCATCGTCATCGGCTGTCGCTGAGACGGATGTTGCGCAGCACACGAGCGTGCCCAGCACGACGGAGCGGCGAGACGGAAGATCGATCATGATTGACCTTTCGCGACGGCTCTTCGCGCGACTTGCAGCAACAAGGCTTGCGGTGACAAGACTTTGCGACGACAAGACTTTGCGACGACAAGACTTTGCGACGACAAGAATTGCGATGATGCGACTGCACTTTCGCTCTGCAACCAGGAACTGTTGCATTGCACCTTTAGTTAGAGTTATTAGATCAACACAACCGGACCAAATCAAGGCGCGCGCCGCAGGCCTGCCGCGATATTTTCGTTAGTTCGTTGGTGTCGGAATGCGGCGCGGACAAATTTGCCGCGCGTGCTGCAGCGAATTGCTCCGGCGCGCAAATGGAATTGCCACTCTGTCGATACATGCCTTTGAAGTGGAGCTAAGCAGTCGCTGGCATGCTGCATTTCTGGCCTGGAGAGACTGCCGCTGACCTGAACGTGGGCCGAGCTCGTGCTGCACCTGCAGGTCGCAGCTGTAAGATCGTTTGCAGCGCGTGCCATCTGCCGCCGCCGCAAAGGCCTCAAATTTCCGACAAAAAGTCAGCCCACTAGGCGGGATCGAGTGACCAGATGGGGACGTCTGGATGCCACGAGCCTGGCCGAACGATGAACGAGAGCCGCGCCGCGACGAGCGGATGAGTCGAGGTCGCGAGCTTCGACGGACCGGTCTGGTCGCTTTGGTTGCCCCATCGCGGGCATTGGACGGGTGATGCTGAAACCATGAGCGGCGCGATCAGGCGGGGTTGCTGCACGAATGCGCATTGTGCGCTCGCAGCGGCTGGCACTCTGCAATATATGGCCTTCTCCGATTCGACCTGCAGCGAATGCAGCGGTCCATTGTTGATCATGACAAAGGGCAAGGGTCGTTTCTCGTCGCGCGCGATGATCGGAGCTGGGATCTTTGCGCTCTTGCTTCTCGCCGGCGCCGTCTATTTGTTCGTCGCCAACAACGCGACCGAATTGCCAACCGGTCCGGCACGCCAACTTTTCGATCTGGCCACGCGCAGCGACGTGGGCGCCGCCCAGGCCTCACAGGCTCCGGACGTTATCATTCAGCCTGCGGCGGCTGCGTTGCCGTCTGCGTCGCCGAGCACCTTGGCGCCGGAGGATCGCGTCCCGCCGAAGCGCGAGCCCGTGAACGATTATCTCGTGAGGCTGAACGGATCCAATACCATCGGCGCCAAGCTGGCGCCCGATCTGGCCGAAGCCTGGTTGCGCAGCATGGGGGCATCCGAGGTCAGGCGCCTGCAGCGGACGGATCCGCAAGGCGTGAGGCTGCCCGAATTCGTCATCAGTGGCGATCTCGGCGGACGGATGGTCGGCGTCGAGGTCAAGGCTCACGGCACCGGGACCGGCGCCAAGGCGCTGCGCAACCTCGATGCCGACATCTGGATGGCCTCGGTGCCGGTCAGCGACGAGCAGGCCTCGATGCTGGCGTCCGTCGGCGACATGCGCAGCGCGCGCTCCGAACATGTCGTCGGCCTCGACGGGATCGCCGTGATCGTGAGCCCCTCCTCCCGCTTGAGGACGCTGACCAAGGCGCAGGTCAAGGACATCTTCACGGGACGGCTCACGGATTGGAGCGCGCTCGGCCTTCCCGCCGGTCCGATCAACCTCTATGCCCGCGACGGTCAATCCGGCACGCGCAAGACCTTCGAGGAGCTGGTGCTCGGGCCGAATACGCGCATGGCCCCGCTCACCCCACGGCAGCCGAACGGCTACGAGGACAGCGAGCAATTGTCCGATGACGTCGCGTCAGACCCGAACGGCATCGGTTTCGTCGGCATGGCCTATGTCGGCGCGGCCAAGGCGCTCTCCATCAGCGACGGCAATGCGATCGCGCTGGCGCCGACCGAATTCACGGTGCGAACCGAGAACTATCCGCTGTCGCGACGCCTGTTTCTCTATTCCGCCGATCAGCCCCGGCCGGAGGTCAGCCGGTTCATCAAGTTCGCGCTCAGCAAGGAGGGCCAGGACGTCGCGCAGAAGACGGTCGTCGGCCTGTCGCCGAACGCGAAGCCGGCCGCGGAGGTCGACAGCCGGCCCTGCGCGCTCAGCGCCAAATGGACCGGAAACCCGCAGGAGTTCTGCCAGCTGCGGGCGCAGGCGCGCGCGCTCGACGTCAGCTTCCGCTTCCAGAGCGATTCGTTCGAGCTCGACAATCTCGCGGCGCCGAATCTGTACCGCGTGATGCAGGCGTTGCGGGAGACCCCGCAGGCGCGGCTGCTGCTGGCCGGCTTCGCCGACCGTCGCGGCAGCTATCAGGCCAATTGCCGGCTGTCGCTGCAGCGCGCCGAATCGGTCAAGCAGGGACTGGCCAGCCTCGGGATCAGCAATGTCGAGACCCGCGGCTATTGCGACGAGGTCCCGGTGCGCGACAATGGCGGTGACGAGTTCGAGAAGAACCGCCGTGTGGAGATCTTCGTGCTGACGGGTCCGGCCGTGGCTTTCGCCACCAAGCCCCGGCCCACATCGAAGCCGCGGCCGGCGCGCGCGGCCGTTGAAGCCGCTCCGCAATAGTCCGCTCTAAAGCATTGATTGAATTGGAGTGGAGGCCACGACCAGAATTGAACTGGTGTAAACGGTTTTGCAGACCGCTGCGTAACCACTCCGCCACGTGGCCCCAACAGGCGGAGCATTATAGGCAATCCGCCGCCGAGGCAACCACTCTCGTCGGCGCTGCACACAAGCCGTCTAGATCGGAAGATCGTCGATCCCGCCGGGATATGGCGCCTGCCCGCGCGGCCATGGCAGGATGGCGCCGCGTGGCGCGGTCACCGCGCAGCTTGCCGACGGCTCGCCGCTGCCGCGGCTCACGCGACGGCTGGCATAATCCCGGAACTGCACCACGTTCGACTTCTCTGCGTCCTGCATAGCTCCTCGCATTCTCCCGCTATGCTGCAATGCAAGAAGCGTACCCCCGGTTCCTAAACCCGCCGTTTACGGCGGCGCCAATCCGGCTTGGCCCGGGGCTTGGGCCGCGGCGTCAGCTCCGGATGGGCCTTTTCCACCTCTCGATACCGCTCGAGCATGCGCTCGAAGCTGGCATCGAGGGTCGCGGCGATCTCCGGGCGTCGCTCGAGGGCCGCCATCAGCAGGCCTGCCGCCTCGATCGTCGACAGTCCGTCGCTGCGTGGCTCTCGGCGCAGGTGGCCGTAGCGCGAGGGTCGGCGCGGGCCGAGGACCACGCGTTGGCATTTCAGCATCCACGGATTGCGCCACCACAGCGCCTTGGCCTGGCTCCAGGTGCCGTCGAGCAGGATCACGCCCTCGATCGATTTGAGGATGCCGCGCTGGTTCTCGGCGACCTCGCCCTTGCGGGTCAGCGCGACGACCTCGCTCTCGGGATCGAGCTCGGCCGCCTTGGCGGACCCGAGATAGAGGATCGCCCAACGCGAGGGATCATCGACCGGGCGTCCCAGCGCCTTGGCGAGGCTCGGCCAGGACAGCCCCACCTTCACGACGGCGTTCTTGAAATGCTGCGCGGCGAGCCGTGCCGTGCCGAGCGCGCGGTCCTGCTCCTGCGGATGCTGCAGGATCAAGAGCCCCAGCCGGCTGTCGATCGGCGTGACGCTGTCGCAGATGCACAGCGGCTCGGGCTTCTGGCAGCGCGGGCAGTCGGGCGGCGGCTCGGCGGCGAGCGGCGGGTGATCGTGAGGATGTTCGGACATGGCGCGCCTATACGCGCCCGCGACGACTGCCACAACGGCTCATTCGGCCGGCGCCGCCAACGGCTCCGGCGCGGACCGGCGGCGCAGCCGGTCGATCAAGAGATAAATGACCGGCGTCGTGTAGAGCGTGAGGATCTGCGACACCAGCAAGCCGCCGATGATCGTGATGCCGAGCGGGCGGCGCAGCTCGGTCCCGGGCCCGGTCGCGACCACCAGCGGCAGGCCGGCGAACAGCGCCGCGAGCGTGGTCATCAGGATCGGCCGAAAGCGCACCCGGCAGGCCTCGAAGATCGCATCCGCCGAGGACATGCCGCGCTGGCGCTCGGCCTCCAGCGCGAAGTCGACCAGCATGATGCCGTTCTTCTTGACGATGCCGATCAGGAGAATGATGCCGACGAAGGCGATCACGGTGAGCGGCGTGTTGGTCACCTGCAGCGCCAGCAGCGCGCCGAGGCCGGCCGACGGCAGGGTCGAGATGATCGTCAGCGGATGCGCCAGGCTCTCATAGAGCACGCCGAGCACGATATACATCGCGACCAGCGCCGACAGGATCAGCAGCGGCTGCCGGCCGCTGCCCTTGTTGAAGTCGCCGGCATTGCCGTCGAAGCCGCCGCGGATGCCCTCGGGCATGTGCAGCTCGTCGACCGCGCGCTGGATGTTGGCCGTCGCCACCTGCAACGGCACGTCGGGCAGCAGGTTGAACGACACGGTGGTCGACGGGAACGCCTGCGAATGAAACACGGCGAGCGGCGACAGGCCGCGCTCCGCCTTGACCAGCGCTGACAGCGGAATCTGCGCGTCCCCTGCCCCCGCGACATAGATGCGGTCGAGATTGGATGGGTCGGTCTGGAATTTCGGATCGATCTCCAGCACGACCATGTACTGGTTGCGTTGGCTGTAGACGATCGAGATCTGGCGCTGCGCGAACGCGTTGTTCAGCGCGTTGTCGATGTCCTGCACGCGCACGCCGAGGCTCGCCGCCTTCTGCCGGTCGATCCGGAGCGCGAGCTGCAAGCCGCCGGGATCGCGGTCGCTGGAGATGTCGGTGATGCCGTCCACGGTCTCCAGCCGCTTGGCGACGATCGGCGCCCATGTCTGCAGCAGGTCGAGATCCGGGCTGCTCAGCGTGTACTGATAGTCGGAATCGCTCTGCCGGCCGCCGGCGCGGACATCCTGGGCGGCGAACATGAAGAGACGAATGCCCGGCACCATCGCGAGGCTGCGCCTGAGCCGATTGATCACGAGCTCGGTCGAGACGCCCTCGCGCTCCGCCGGCGGCTTGAGATTGATGAACATCGTGCCGCGGTTCGACGTCGCGCCGCCCGGCCCGCCGCCGCCTCCGATGGTCGAGCCGAGGCCGGCGACGGCCGGATCGGCCATCACGATGTCGGCAAGCCGCTGCTGCAAGGCCAGCATCGACTGGAACGAGATGTCGGCCGAGGCTCTGGTCGCGCCGATGATGAAGCCGGAATCGTCGGTCGGGAAATAGCCCTTGGGCACCTTGATGTAGAGCGTCACCGTGAGCGCGATGGTGGCAAAGAACACCAGCAAGGTCAGGAACGGATAGAGCAGCACGCCGCGCAGGGTCCAGGCATAGAAGCGCACCATGCCGGACAGCGTGCCCTCGACAACACGGTCGAACCAGGTGGCGCGATCGGACAGCGTCTCCTTGATGTAGTGCGCGCAGATCATCGGCGTGACCGTCAGCGACACCAGGGTCGAGACCACGATCGCAAAGGTCAGCGTCAGCGAGAATTCGCGCAGCAGGCGGCCGACGACACCGTCCATGAAGATCAGGGGTACGAAGGCCGCGATCAGCGAGAGGCTGATCGACAGCACCGTGAAGCCGATCTGCCGGGCGCCATCGAGCGCGGCGCGCATCGGCGACAGGCCATGCTCGAGATTGCGATACATGTTCTCGATCATCACGATCGCGTCGTCGACGACGAAGCCGACGGAGATCGCCAGCGCCATCAGCGACAGATTGTCGATCGAGAAGCCGGCGAGCCACATCGCCGCACAGGTACCGGCCAGCGCCAGCGGCACCGAGACGCCGGCCGCCACCGTCGGCACCAGGCGCCGCAGGAACACGAACACGACCACCATCACCAGCACGGCGGTCGCAAGCAGGGTCCACTGCATGTCCTCGACCGAGGCACGGATCGTGCCGGTCCGGTCGATCAGGGTCGAGATCTCGATCCCTGCGGGGATCCACTGCTTGAGCTCGGGGATCAGCGCCTTGACGCGATCGACGGTCTCGATGACATTGGCATCGCCCTGCTTGGCGATCTGGATCAGCACCGCCGGCTGCTTGTTGAACCAGGCAATCGAGCGCACGTTGCGGACGGAGTCCTCGACATCGGCGACATCGGCGAGCCGCACGAAGCTGCCATTGCTGCTCTTGATCAGGATGTCGCGGAACTCGGCCGCCGTCCGCATCTGCCTGTTGACCGCGATGGTCTCGCTCTGCCGCCCGCCTTCGAAGATGCCGACCGGCCCGATCGGATTGGCGTTGACGATCGCGAGGCGCACGTCGTCGGTCGCAATGCCGGCATTGGCGAGCGACACCGGATTGAGCGCGATGCGCACCGCCGGCTGATCGGCGCCGCTGACCGTGACGTTGCCGACGCCCGGCACTTGAAACAGCCGCTGCGCCAGCACGGTGTCGGCGACGTCATAGATCGCGCTCGGCGTCATCGTTTTCGAGGTGAGCGCCAACACGAACACGGGAGCTGCGGCGGTATTGGCCTTGCGGTAGCGCGGCAGCGCCGGCAGGTCGCTCGGCAGGTCCGAGAGCGCGGCATTGATGGCGGCCTGCACATCACGCGCCGCCTTGTCGATGTCGCGACCGATCGAGAACTGGATCTGAATGTTGGTGGTGCCGAGCGAGCTCGTCGAGGTGATCTGGTCGACGCCCGCGATCTCGCCGAGCCGCCGCTCCAACGGGGCGGCCACCGTCGCCGCCATCACCGAGGGATCGGCGCCGGGCCGTGAGGCGCTGACGAAGATCGACGGGAAGTCGACATTCGGCACCGGCGCCACCGGCAGGAAGATGTAGGCGACGATCCCGATCAGGAACAGGCCGATCGAGAGAAGCGTGGTGCCGACCGGCCGGCGAATGAACGGCTCGGAGATCGAGGCCATCACTGGATGCCTTCGGTGGCACCGGCAATCGGCGGCGACGGCAGGTCAGGTGCGGGCGGCAGCGCGCGCTCGAAGCGGCGGTTGATGCGGTCGAGCGCGAGATAGATCACTGGCGTGGTGTAGAGCGTCAGCAACTGGCTGAGCAGCAGGCCGCCGATGATGGAGATGCCGAGCGGGAAGCGCAGCTCCGAGCCGGTGCCGCTCTCGATCGCCAGCGGCAGCGCGCCGAACAGCGCGGCCAAGGTCGTCATCATGATCGGGCGGAATCGCAACAGGCACGCCTGCACGATTGCGTCGGTCGGCGTGCGGCTCTCGTGCCGCTCCGCCTCCAGCGCGAAGTCGATCATCATGATCGCGTTCTTCTTGACGATGCCCATCAAGAGGATGATGCCGATCAGGCCGATCACCGAGAGATCCTGGCCAAACAGCATCAGCGCCAGGATGGCGCCGACGCCGGCGGACGGCAAGGTCGACAGGATGGTGATCGGGTGGATGTAGCTCTCATAGAGCACACCGAGCACGATGTAGATGGTGATGACGGCCGCGAGCAGCAGCCAGGGCTGGCCGGCGAGCGACTTCGCGAATTCGGCGGCATCGCCCGAATAGACGCCGATGATGCTCCCGGGCATGCCGATGCGGTTTTCGGTGGCGTGAAGCGCGTCCACCGCCTCGCTGAGCGCGACGCCGGGCGCGAGGTTGAAGCTGAGCGAGACCGCGGGGAATTGCGCCTGGTGCGAGATCGCCAGCGGTGTCGTCGTGCGCTTGAGCGTCGCCACGGCCGACAGCGGCACCTGCCCGCCCGCGCCCGGCAGATACAGCTTAGAGAGGATCGAGGGATCGCGCTGATACATCGGCAGCGCCTCGAGCACCACGCGGTACTGGTTGGCCTGGCCGTAGATCGTCGAGATCTGCCGCTGCGCGAAGGCGTCGTTCAGCGTGTCGGTCACGGCCTGCAGGCTGACGCCGAGCTGGCCGGCGCGCTGGCGATCGATCGTCAGCTCGGCGCGCAGGCCGCCCTCCTGCGCCTCGGACGAGACATCACGGAAGAGCGGATCGCGCCGCATCTCGCCGACGAGCTGCCGCGCCCATTTCGAGACTTCGGCGGCATCGGCACCGGTCAGCGTGTACTGATATTGCGACCGGCTCGCCTGCGTCGAGATCTGCACGTCCTGCACCGGCTGGAAGTAGACGGTCATGCCGGGGACCCCGGAGATCTTCTGCTTCAGCCGGTCGATGACAGTGGCGACGCCATCCTTGCGCTCGCCGAGCGGCTTCAAGGTCAGGACCAGGCGGCCGACATTGGTGGTCGGATTGACCGAGCCGGCGCCGATCACCGAGACGACGCCCATGACATCGGGATCGGCCTGGATCGCCGCGGAGATCTGCGCCTGGCGCCGGCTCATCTCCGCGAACGAGACGTCCGGCCCCGCCTCGGTCACCGCCGTGATCGAGCCGGTGTCCTGCAGCGGCAGGAAGCCCTTGGGCGCGACGATGTAGAGCGCGAGCGTCGCTGCCAAGGTCGCGAAGGTCACGACCAGCGTCTCGGTCTGGCGGTCCAGCACCCAGAGCAGGCTGCGGTGATAGACCGCCACCGTGCGGTCGATGAAGCGGCTGATCGCGTTCAGTCCCGGCAGCACCCACTCGTCGCTGGCATGCTTCAACAGCCGCGAGCACATCATCGGCGTCAGGGTCAACGACACCACCGCCGACGTCACCACGGCAATCGTCAGCGTCAACGCGAACTCGCGGAACATGCGGCCGACGAGGCCCGACATGAACAGCAGCGGAATGAACACCGCGATCAGCGACACCGTCAGCGAGATCACCGTGAAGCCGATCTCGCGCGCGCCACGAAGCGAAGCGTTCATCGCGCTCTCGCCATCCTCCATGTGGCGCACGATGTTCTCGATCATCACGATGGCGTCGTCGACGACGAAGCCGGTGCCGATCGTCAGCGCCATCAGCGAGAGATTGTCGAGGCTGAAGCCGGCGAAATACATCACGCCGAAGCTCGTGATCAGCGACAGCGGCAGCGCCACGCCGGCGATGATCGTGGCGCGCATCGAGCGCAGGAACAGCAGCACGACCAGCGTCACCAGCACCACGCTCAGCACCAGCGTGAACTGCACGTCGTGGACGGAGGCGCGGATCGTGACGGTGCGGTCGCTGACGATGGCGAGCTTCACGCCGGCCGGGATCGTCCGCTGCAGCTTGGGGATTTCCTCGCGGATCTGCCGGACGACCTCGATGACGTTGGCGCCGGGCTGGCGCTGAATGTCGAGGATGACCGCGGGGACGCCCTGGTACCAGCCGCCGGTGCGGTCGTTCTCGAGTCCATCCACGATGGTGGCGACATCGCCGATCGTGACCGGGGAGCCGTTGCGATAAGCAATGATGATCGGCTTATAGGCGTCGGCGGCGACGATCTGGTCGTTGGCCGTGATCAGATAGGCCTGCTGCGCGCCGTCGAGCGACCCCTTCGGTCCGGAGACATTGGCGCCGGCAATGGCCGCGCGGAGGTCTTCCATCGAGATGCCATAGGCGGCGAGCCGCGCCAGGTCCGCCTGCACGCGCACCGCCGGCTTCAATCCGCCGAGCACGGACACGCGGCCGACGCCGGAGACCTGGCTTAGCCGCTGTGCCAAGATGGTGTCGGCCATGTCGCTCATCGCGCGCAGTGAGATCGTGTCGGAGGTCAGCGCGAGCGTCATCACCGGCGCGTCGGCCGGATTGACCTTGGCGTAGGTCGGCGGATACGGCAGCGACTTCGGCAGCACGCCGGCGGCGGCGTTGATCGCGGCCTGCACGTCCTGCGTGGCGCCATCGATGTCGCGTCCGAGATCGAACTGCAGCGAGATCTGGCTGACGCCGAACGAGCTGGTCGAGTTCATCAGCGACAGCGACGGGATCTGCCCGAGCTGCCGCTCCAGCGGCGCCGTGATCAGCGAGGCGATCACGTCGGGGCTGGCGCCAGGCAGTTGCGTCGTCACCTGCACCGTCGGGAAATCGACCTGCGGCAGTGCCGACACCGGCAGCGCGAGATAGCCGAGCAGGCCGCCGATCAGCAGCGCGACGCCGAGCAGCGAGGTCGCGATCGGCCGGCGGATGAAGGGTTCGGAGACGCTCATCGCGGCTGGCCCCGTCACTCTGCCTGTCGCGTCATGGTTGCGGCCTCGCACCACGTCCCTGCTCGCCCGCTCCCTGCGGCGGCCCTCCCGCGTCGCTCTGGCCATCGGGCGACGGCCGCCGGCGGCGCTCGCCGTCTTTCGGCGCGCCCTCGGGCGGCGCACCGCCCTCCTTCGCCTGCTCCTTGGCTTGATCCTTTCCTTGCGGATTGCGGCCGCGCTTACGTGGCGCGAGATCGACCTGCGGCGCCTGATCGGCGCGACCGACCACGACCTTGGCGCCGTCAGCGAGATTGGCGAAACCGGTCGTGATCACGCGGTCAGACGGGCTCAAGCCGCTCGCGATCACCGCCTCGCTCTCGTTCTGCTGCACCACCGTCACCGGATGGGCCGCGGCGATGTCGCCCTCGCCGATCACGTAGCTGAAGGTGCCGGCGGGGCCGCGCTGCACGGCCGAGGTCGGCACCGTGATCGCCTGGGACAAGGTCTCGACCTTGAGGCGGACGTTGACGAACTGGCCGGGCCAGAGCTGGAACTTGGCGTTGGGAAACTCCGCCTTGAGCTTCAGCGTGCCGGTGGTCTGATCGACCTGGTTGTCGATGCCGCGCAACGTGCCGGTGTCGATGACCGTCACACCATCATTCCCGAACACGTCGACGGCGAGCGCACCCTTGGCGGCGGCGGCATTGACGCGCATGATCTGCTGCTGCGGCAGGCTGAACTGAACCGCGATCGGCTGCAACTGGGTGATGACCACGAGGCCGGTCGTATCGGAAGCGTGGATGATGTTGCCCTTGTCGACTTGGCGCAGGCCCGCCCGCCCCGACAGCGGGGCCACGATCTTGGTGTAGCTCAAGGTCGCCGCGGCATTGTCGATCGCGGCCTGGTCGGCCTTGATCAGCGCCTGTTGCTGCGCGACGACGGCACGCTGCGTATCGGCCTGCTGCTTGGAGCCGGCGCTGCTGGCGGCGAGCTGCTCGTAGCGGGCCAGATCGAGCTTCTGGTTGGCGAGCTGCGCCTCGTCCTGCGCCTTCTTGGCGACGGCCTGGTCGTATTGCGCCTGGTAGATCGCTGGGTCGATCTCGGCGAGCACGTCGCCCTGCTTGACGTCCTGGCCTTCGACGAAATTGACCGCGATCAGCTTGCCGTCGACCTGCGAGCGCACCGTCACCGTGTTCAACGCACGCACCGAGCCGACACCGTCGAGATAGACCGGCACGTCCTTGATGACGGGCGATGCCGCAAGGACCGGCACCGGAAGATCGGGCCGCGCGAAGCGGTTGTTGGCCTGCTGCTTCTGCTGCATCGCAATCCAGCCGATATAGCCGAGGCCGCCCAGGATCAGCAGCGTGATGGTGATCGAGACCAGCCGCCGCGCCACGCTCGAACGCGCGCGCTTCACAACCCCGGCTCCCTTCTCGTCCGGTTTAAAGAGCATCGGCCGACTTCTCCATGCGCGGCTCCCAGCCGCCGCCGAGCGCCTGGTACAGGCTCACATACGCCTGCAGGCGCGCGAGCTGCGCCTGCCACAGCACGTCTTCGGCCTGAAACAGCGTCAATTGCGTGTTCAAGACGGTCACGATGTCGGCGGTTCCTGCGCGGAGCTGCTGCTCGGACAGCTCGAAGGCGCGGCGGGAGGCGGCAACGACCTGCCGCTGCAATTGCAGCCGCAGCGTGGTCTGCTTGATCGAGAACAGCGCGTTGTTGACGTCGGTGAAGGCCTGGATGACGGTCTTGCGATAGGTCTGGAGCAGCTCGTCCTGGCGCGCTTGGGCATTCTCGAAATTGCCGAGGATCCGGCCGCCGTCGAAGATCGGCTGGGTCAGGCTGCCGGCCAGGCTGAAGAACGCCGCATGCGGCTGGAACAACGAGACCAGCGCTGCGCTCTGGTAGCCGCCATTGCCGGTGAGCTGGATGCTGGGGAAGAACTGCGCCCGCGCGCTGCCGACATTCGCCGTGGCCGATGCGAGCTGGGCCTCCTGCCGGCGGATGTCAGGCCGCTGCGTCAACAGCTCTGACGGTAGCCCGGGTGTGACCCGCGGCGTCCTGATCTGGTCGAGCGACCCGCCGGAGATGCGGATGCCCTCCGGCGAGCGCGACACCAGCACGGCGAGCGCATTGACGTTCTGGTCGAGCGTCTGGCGCAACGGCGGCACCGCGGCCTTCTGGTTGGCGAGCACGCTCTCCTGCTGGGCGACGTCGAGATCGTTGCCGGTGCCCGCCTTCTGCCGCTCGCGAATCGCATCGAGCACACGCGTGGCGCTGGCGATGTTGCGCTCGGCGGTGCGGATGCGGTCCTGCGCCGCGAGCACCTGGAAATAGGCGTTGGCAACGGTGGCCAGCGTGGTCAGCTGGGTGACGTCGCGATCGAACCGGTTGGCGACCGCCGTCTCCTCGGCCGCCTGCAACGCGTCGCGGTTCTGGCCGGAGAAGTCGAGCTGATAGCTCGCCGACAGCGACGCCTGATAGTTGACGACCTCGCGGCCGCCATTGGTGAGCCCGCTCGAGCTCGAGCCCGAGGTGCGCGAATAGGTCTCCTGCCCGTTGGCGGACAGGCTCGGCAGCAGCGCCGCGCCGGCCTGCCGCGCCAGCGCGTCCGCCTGCCTGAACCGCGCCACGGCAGCGGCGATGTCGAGGTTGACGCTCTGCGCCTCCTCCATCAGTTGGGTCAGCTCGCGGGAGCCGAAGCCGCGCCACCAATCCAGCGCCGGCGGCGCTGCGATGTCCGCGCCGGATGCGGACTTGTAGCGCTTGGGCAGATCGAGGGCGGGATCAGGGATATCCTGCGTCAGCAGACAGCCGGCGGAGCTCGCCGCCAATCCGAGCGCGGCGATCAGGCGGACGAAATGCCGCAGGCCAACCGGAGCACGGTTGTCCGGCTTTCCGGCGACGGTCCGCGTGTGAACGGACGCGCGGCAAGGCTCGTCGACGGCAATCGGCACGATGGACACTGGCGTGATGCTTCCCTGTAGTCTTTGGGAATCATTCTAGCCGCAGCCCATAGCGCCGGACAGCCCTGCAGTTGCCCTGTCCCCGGGCCGTGGGCGCGCTGACAATTGCGCGGGAATCACTGATTCCCCCGTAATTCAGCGGGTTTTCTTGCAAAAGCTCCGCCTGTCTGCGCCCACAGCCTTACCAAGATTTCATCTGTCGCGTGCGATTTTGGGGTGTGGTGTGACGTTCGGAACGCGCTCTGAAACCCTTTGGCGGCGGCCCCGTAACTTGCACGTGAATTCGAGGGGGGACGTCGATGCGAGTTGCGGTGGTTGGAACGGGTATCGCGGGCAATGCCGCGGCCTGGTCCTTGGCGAAGCGTTATCCGATCACCGTCTATGAGCGAGATCTCCGTCCCGGCGGCCACAGCCACACCGTGACGATCGATTATGCCGGAACGCCGGTGTCGGTCGACATCGGCTTCATCGTCTATAATGAGCTGAATTATCCGGAGTTGACGGCGCTGTTCGACCATCTCGGGGTCGAGACGGTCGACAGCAGCATGAGCTTCGCCGTCACGGCGGATGCCGGTCGGTTCGAATGGAAGGGCGGCGGCAACACCTGGCTCGACACCGCCAAGGGGCTGTTCGCCCAGCCGAGCAACCTGCTGTCGACATCCTATCTGTGGATGCTCAGGGACATCCTCACCTTCAACGAGCAGAGCACGGCCGATTTCAAGGCTGGCCGCCTGGAGGGACTGACGCTCGGCGACTATTTCCGCCAAAACCATTTCGCCCCGCGTCTGCTGACGGATTATCTGGCGCCGATGGGCGCGGCGATCTGGTCGGCGCCGGCCTCCGAGATGCTGGACTTTCCGGCCGAGAACTTCATCGCTTTCTTCAGCAACCATCGGTTGCTGCAGTATGACCGCCCGGTCTGGCGCACGGTGAAGGGCGGCAGCCGACGCTATGTCGAGAAACTGACCGCGAGCTTCCGCAACCATGTCAGGCTCGGCAGCGCAGTCACCAATATCGAGCGCACGGCTCATGGCGTGGTCGTTCAGGACAGCAGCGGCCATCGCGAGACCTATGATCACGTCGTCATCGCCGCACATAGCGACCAGGCGCTCGCGATGCTTTCCGACGCCGACGAGCAGGAGCGCAGCGTGCTCGGCGCGATCAAATATTCGCCGAACACGATCTATCTGCACCGTGATCCCAGGCTGATGCCGAAGCGGCGCCGCGCCTGGGCGTCGTGGAATTTCCTGCGCTGGCAGCGCGAGGGCGTTCCGATGAACGATGTGGCGGTGACCTATTGGATGAACAATCTGCAGGGCATCGACCATGACAAGCCGCTGTTCGTCAGCCTCAATCCCCCCTTCGCTCCGGCCCCGGAGCTGACTTTCGGCAAATATGTCTGTGAGCATCCGCAATACACCGCTGCCGCCTTTGCGGCGCAGAAGCGTCTGGCAGCGATTCAGGGGCAGCGCCACACCTGGTTCTGCGGCGCCTGGACCGGCTATGGTTTCCACGAGGACGGGCTGCGCTCGGGTCTCGCTGTGGCGGAGGCACTCGGCGCGGCCGTGCCGTGGCGTGGGCTTCCCGCCGAGCTCGCCGAAGCTGCGGAATGAACACGACATGACTCCGGACCAACAAGAACAACACGAGCAGGCGCAGGCCGCGGCGCTCTATGTCGGCGAGGTCATGCACGCTCGCATGCGGCCGGCCGTCCATCGCTTCCAGTATCGCGTGATGAGCCTGCTGATCGACCTCGGCCGGCTCGACGCGGCGGACCGGCAGTCCGCGCTTTTCGGCGTCAACCGGCGCGCGCTCTACAGCTTTCACGAGCGAGACCATGGCCGGCGCGACGGCTCATCGCTGCTCGCCTACGCGCAGAGCTGCGCGTCCGAGCACGGCGTCGATCTCAGCGGCGGACAGGTTCTCTTGCTGTGCTATCCGCGGCTGCTCGGCTACGTCTTCAATCCGCTCTCGGTGTATTTCTGCTATCGCAGCGATGGCAGCCTGGCGCTGATGATCTACGAGGTCCGCAACACCTTTGGCGAGATCAAGCCCTATGTGCTGCCGGTGGGCACCGGCGAGCTCACCGAGGCGGGGCTGCGCCAGGAGCAGGACAAGACGTTCTACGTCTCGCCCTTCATCGACATGGCGATGCGCTACCATTTCCGCGTCACCCCGCCCGGCGACATCGTGAAGTTGCGGATCCTGGAGACTGGAGCCGACGGACCGCTGCTCGCCGCGACCTTCTTCGGCCGCCGCCGCAGCCTCACGTCGCGTGCCCTGCTCGCCGTCTTCGGCTCCCTGCCCCTGGTCACCCTGAAGATCTTCGGCGCCATCCATTGGGAGGCGCTGCGGCTCTGGATCAAGGGCGTCCGGCTCGTTCCGCGTGACGGCACGACAGGGACGGGAACCGATACCGGCTTGGCGAGAAACGACAGCCCCGCTTATATATCGCAGCGCTGACCGGAAACGGACAGCGCGCTCTGCTCCAGCCTCCTGGACCCGAACGGCGCCTCAGCGGCAGCCGCATGGGAGGCGCGGAGACAGAGCCGTTTGCGTGAATGGACCTGCCATGCCGGACGTCATCCCAGTTACCCCCGCCAACATCGACAAGGTGCTTGCCGATCTGCCCCGCCTGCCGCGGCTCGCGCTCGGCTTCGGCTCGCGGCTGAGGAAGGGAACGCTCGACGTGACCCTGCCCGACGGCCGCATCGTCCGGCTCGGCGGGGTCGAGCCGGGTCCTGCGGCGGCGATGATCCTGGCCAATTACGGCTTCGCCGCCGGCATCATCAATGGCGGCGACATCGGCATTGCCGAGGCCTATCTCAATGGCGACTGGGACACGCCGGACCTGACCCAATTCCTCTATCTGTTCTGCGTCAACCAGCATCTGCTGCAATCGATGTTGGAGGACAAGCCGCTGATCCGGTTCGCGCAGCTGGTGCGGCACTGGTTCAACCGCAACACCAAGCGCCAGGCCAAGCGCAACATCTACGCCCATTACGACATCGGCAATGCGTTCTATTCGTCCTGGCTCGACCCGAGCATGACCTATTCCTCGGCGCTGTTCGAGGAGCACACCACCGACCTCACGGCGGCGCAGACCAACAAGTACAAGCGGCTCGCCGAGGCGATCGATCTCAAGCCCGGGCAGACGCTGCTTGAGATCGGCTGCGGCTGGGGCGGCTTCGCGGAATATGCCGCCAAGACGTTCGGCACCAAGGTCGTGGGGCTGACCATCAGCGAGCAGCAGCGCGAGTTCGCGCAGCGCCGCATCCAAGAGGCGGGCTTGGCCGAGAAGGTCGAGATCCGGCTGCAGGACTATCGCGACGAGCGCGACCGCTATGACCGCATCGCGTCGATCGAGATGATCGAGGCGGTCGGCGAGCAGTTCTGGCCGAAATATTTCTCGCAGTTGCGAGACCGCCTGCTGCCCGGCGGACTCGCCGGTGTCCAGGCGATTACCATCCAGGACAGCCTGTTTCCGAATTACAGGCGCGAGGTCGACTTCATCCAGCGCTACGTCTTCCCCGGCGGCATGCTGCCAACGCCGCAGATCCTGAAATCGTTCGGCGACCGGTTTGGCATGCCCGTCATTCGCGAGCGCATCTTCGGGCAAGATTATGCCAAGACGCTTGCGATCTGGCGAAGCAATTTCCGCAGCGCCTGGCCGAACCTCACGCCCTCAGGCTTCGACGAGCGCTTCCGCCGGCTCTGGGAATATTATCTCTCCTACTGCGAAGCAGGTTTCCTGTCGGGGAACATCGACGTCCGCCAAGTCGTGTTTGCCAAATCCGGAGCATGATGCCAGCGGCTTACGCAGCACTGGAGACTAAGCTAGGGTCTTCCTAGATCTGGTCTCAGGAAGCTGCCCAAGGTATTTGCAATATGACCATTAAAAATGACGTCGTCCAGGCGATCGGCAACACGCCCCTGATCAAGCTTCAGCGCGCCTCGGAGGCGACGGGCTGCACTATTCTCGGCAAGGCCGAGTTCATGAATCCGGGCCAGTCGGTGAAGGACCGCGCCGGCAAATGGATGATCCTGGAGGCTGAGAAGCGCGGCGATCTGAAGCCCGGCGGGCTCGTGGTGGAAGCCACCGCCGGCAACACCGGCATCGGGCTCGCGGTGGTCGCCGCCGCGCGCGGCTATCGCACCCTGATCGTGATCCCGGAGACGCAGAGCCAGGAAAAGAAGGACATGCTGCGGCTGTGCGGCGCCGACCTGGTCGAGGTCCCCGCCCTGCCGTTCAACAATCCCAACAACTATCAGCATGTCGGCCGCCGGCTCGCCGACGAGCTGCGCAAGACCGAGCCCAACGGCGTGCTGTTCGCCGACCAGTGGAACAACCTCGACAATGCCAAAGCGCATTACGAGTCGACGGGCCCGGAGATTTGGGAGCAGACCGACGGCAAGGTCGACGGCTTCATCTGCGCTGTCGGCACCGGCGGCACGCTGTCCGGCACCAGCCGCTTCCTGAAGGAGAAGAACACGAACATCGTGACCGCCTGCGCCGATCCGCACGGCTTTGCGATGTACAACTGGTTCAAGAACCACGAGGTCAAGTCAACGCCTGGCGACTCCATCACTGAGGGCATCGGCATCGGCCGGGTGACGCCGGTGATCGAGACGGCGCAGGTTGACGACGCGTTCCTGATTTCCGACGAGGTCGCCGTCAACACCATCTACGACCTCGTGCAGCACGAAGGCCTGTGCCTGGGCGGCTCGAGCGGCGTCAATGTCGCCGGCGCCGTGGAGCTCGCGCGCAAGCTCGGCCCCGGCCACACCATCGTGACCATCCTGTGCGACTCCGGGACGCGCTATCAGTCGAAGCTGTACAATCCGGAGTTCATGCGCTCGAAGAACCTGCCGGTGCCGGCCTGGCTCGAGCGCCGCAGCGGCATCACGCCGCCGTTCGTGTGAGGGCGAGTAGCGAGTACCGAGTAGCGAGTAGCGAGTAGCGAGTAGCGAGTAGCGAGTAGCGACCGAAAACCGTCCACTCGCTATTCGCAACTCGCTATTCGCGCCGTCATCAATGCCGCAGGATCTGGCTGAGGAACAGCTTGCTGCGCGCATGCTGCGGGTTGGCGAAGAATTCCTGCGGCGTATTCGATTCGATGATCTGGCCGGCGTCCATGAACACGACGCGGTTGGCGACCTCGCGGGCGAAGCCCATCTCGTGGGTGACGACCAGCATGGTCATGCCCTCCTTGGCGAGGTCGACCATGGTGTCGAGCACCTCCTTGACCATCTCCGGATCGAGCGCCGAGGTCGGCTCGTCGAACAGCATGACCTTCGGGTTCATCGTCAGCGCGCGGGCGATCGCGACGCGCTGCTGCTGACCGCCCGACATCTGGCCCGGATATTTGTGCGCCTGATGCGGGATTTTGACCCGCTCCAGGAACTTCATCGCGGTCGCCTCGGCCTCCTTCTGCGGGATGTTGCGCACCCAGATCGGCGCCAAAGTGCAGTTCTCCAGCACGGTCAGATGCGGGAACAGGTTGAAGCTCTGGAACACCATGCCGACCTCGCGGCGCACCTCGTCGACGCGCTTGAGGTTCGGACCGAGATCGATGCCGTCGACATTGATCTCGCCTTCCTGGAATTCCTCCAGCGCGTTGATGCAGCGGATCAGGGTCGACTTGCCCGAGCCCGATGGCCCGCAGATCACGATGCGCTCGCCCTTACCGACGGCGAGGTTGACGTCGCGCAGCACGTGGAATTCGCCGTACCATTTGTTGAGCGCGGAGATGCTGACGATGGAGTTTGCAGACATGGTTCGGTTACTCGACGATCTCGGTTCAGTGACGCCGGTGCGCGTTGAGACGGCGCTCGACCAGCAGGGAGTAGCGTGACATGCCGAAGCAGAAGGCGAAGTAGATCAGCCCGGTGAAGGCAAAGCCGGTAAAGGCCGTCGTCGGCGTCGCCCACACCGGATCGGCGAAGGAGGCTTTCAAGCTTCCGAGCAGGTCGAACAGCGCCACGATCGACACCAGCGAGGTGTCCTTGAACAGCGAGATGAAGCTGCCCACGATACCGGGGATGACGTGGCGCAGCGCCTGCGGCAACACGATGAAGCTCGTCGTCTTCCACCAGGACAGGCCGAGCGCGCTCGCCGCCTCCGCCTGCCCGCGCGGAATGGCCTGCAGGCCGCCGCGGATCACCTCGGCCATGTAGGCGCCGGAGAACAGCGCGACGCCGATCAGCGCCCGGACCAGGCCGTCGATCCTGAGATTGCCGGGCAGGAACAGCGGCAACATGTAAGTCGCAAAGAACAACACGGTGATCAGGGGCACGCCCCGGACCAGCTCGATGAACGCGATCGAAGAGAAGCGGATCAGAGGGATCGTCGAGCGGCGCCCGAGCGCCAATGCAATCCCGATCGGCATCGACGCGACGATGCCGATCACCGTGACCACGAGCGTCACAAGCATGCCGCCCCACAGCCTGGTATCGACGATCGAAAGCCCGCCGCGATCGAGCCCCATGATGGCGATGACGATGCCGATTCCGACAAAGGTCGTTGCTGTCGCAATGACCGACCTGAGTGCCCTGCTCCCGCCTCCGACGAAGAACACGAGCGCGGTGACCGCGATCCCCGTCAGCACGAGGTCGTTCCAGACCGGCTGATGCGATTGCTGCAGCTCATGGCGAATCCAGACCAGCGGCCAGATCACAAGCGAGAATAGCGTTCCGATCAGGACGATGAGCTTGCCGAGCAGCCACAACAGCATTCCGACCACAGGCAGCCCTTCGCTGGCGCGAACCAGCGCGTTACCCGCCGTGTCGATGCTCTCCACGAACAGCTGCAGCGCGCTGGTCATCCAGCTCACGCCGAAGCCCGACAGCCCGCCGCCATAGAGCAGGAAGAACGCCACGACGGGCAGCGCAAACAGAAACAGCGCGGCATTGAGCGTCTTGCCTGGAACCCGCCAGATCATGAGCGGCGCCAGCAATGCAACGAACAGCACGTAGGTGAGGTTTACGCGCCAGCGTTCGGCCTCAGGATAGAAGCCGTACATGAACTGGCTGAATTTGGCCGTGACGTAGGGCCAGCACGCGCCGACCACACGGCCGGCGTTCTCCGCCAGACAGGCATCGCGATCCTTGCCGACCCAGACGGCGTCGACCAGCATGAACTTCAACGCCGGGATCACGGTGAACCAGATCAACAGCGCGCTCACCAGGGTGAGCAGGATGTTGGTCGGCGAGTTCAAGAGCCGGGTGCGGACGAAGCCTATGAAGCCCGTGGTCTTGACCGGTGCCGGTCGCTCGCCGGCCATGTCCTGGCGAATGAAGGTCGAAGCGGTGATATCGGTCATGCGCCCAATCTCGTCATGCGCGAACTCTTCTTCCTGCGCCAAGCCTGCTTCCTGCACCAAGCCTGCCTCATGCACCGAGTCTCTTGCCAAGCCGCCAGCTGTAGAAGCTCATCAGCGCGCTCGTGATCAGCGACAGCGCCAGATAGACGCCCATGGTGATGCCGATGATCTCGATGGCCTGTCCGGTCTGGCTCATCGTGGTGCCGGCGAACACCGAGACGAGATCGGGATAGCCGATGGCGACCGCGAGCGACGAGTTCTTGGTCAAATTGAGATATTGATTGGTCAGCGGCGGCAGGATCACGCGCAGCGCCTGCGGCACGACGATCAGGCGCAGCACGGTGCCGCGGCTGAGGCCAAGCGAGAGTCCCGCCTCCATCTGCCCCTTGTGGACCGACAGGATGCCGGCGCGCACCACCTCGGCAATGAAGGAGGCCGTATACATCGTGAGCGCCAAGGTCAGCGCGACCAGCTCGGGGATGATGCGCGAGCCGCCGGCGAAGTTGAAGCCCTTCAGCACGGGCACCTCGAAGGCGACGGGGACGCCGTACACGAGCATCGCAAGGACCGGCAGGCCGATCAGCATCCCCAGCACATAGGGCCAGATCCGCATCGCATGGCCGCGCAGGAACAACTCGCGCCGCGCATAGACGCGCAGGCCGATCGAAGCGACGATCGCGACACCGAGCGCGATCAGGAACGGTATGAGGCCGGGTTCCTCGATCGGACGCGGAACGATGAAGCCGCGGTTGTTGAGGAAGAAGGTCGAGAACAGCGAGATGCTCTGGCGCGGTCCCGGCAACGCCGCGAGCACCGCGAGATACCAAAACAGGATCTGGAACAGCAAAGGCAGATTGCGGATCAGCTCGACATAGGCGCCGGAGACCCGCGACAGCA
Source organism: Bradyrhizobium sp. USDA 4353 (assembly GCF_054063215.1). NCBI lineage: Bacteria > Pseudomonadati > Pseudomonadota > Alphaproteobacteria > Hyphomicrobiales > Nitrobacteraceae > Bradyrhizobium > Bradyrhizobium sp. USDA 4353. The sequence goes on along the minus strand of NZ_JBSSGB010000001.1, from coordinate 5,331,754 downwards.
GCGCATTGGGAGACAGCCGGCCGAGCGCGACGAGAAAACCGAGGATGGTCGCCAGCACGATGCCGATCACCGAGACCAGCAGCGTGTTGAGGATGCCGACCATCAGCACCCGGCTGTAGCTGTCCGAGCCGGAGTAGCTGATCAGAGCCTGGTTCACGTCGAACCCGGCCGTGTTGTCGAGGAACCCGAAGCCCGACGTGATGCGCTGGGCGGCCAGGTTGGTGCGTGCGTTGGCTATGATCTCATAGCCAACCCACACCAGGACTGCGACGAACAGGATCTGCAGGATGATGCCGTTCCATCCTGCCTTGCCTCCGAGCATGCGCTTCAGACGAAGCCCATATTGCGGAGGCGGTAGCCTCGCTTCGATGCTCATTCGCCGCAGCCCCGATATCGTGCAGCTGTTAGCGGATCGGCGGCGCGTATTGCAGGCCGCCCTTGTTCCAGAGCTGGTTCAGACCACGCGCGATCTGCAGCTTGGAGTTGGCGCCGACGTTGCGGTCATACATCTCGCCGTAGTTTCCGACGGCCTTCACGATGCGCGAGAACCAGTCCTTGGTCAGGCCGAGCTGCTCGCCGAGATTGCCGTCGGTGCCGAAGGCGCGCTTGAAGTCAGGCTTGTCGGACTTCGCCATCTCGTCGACATTCGCCTGGGTGACGCCCATTTCCTCGGCCGTGATCAGCCCGAACAGCGTCCACTTCACGATGTCGAACCACTGGTCGTCACCGTGACGCACCATCGGACCGAGCGGCTCCTTCGAGATCACCTCCGGCAGCACGACGTGGTCGGCCGGATTGGAGAGCTTCAGGCGCTCGGCATAGAGGCCCGAGACGTCGGTGGTGAACACGTCGCAACGTCCGGACTCATAGGCCTTCACGGTCTCGTCGGCGCCGGCGAACGCGATGACCTCGTACTTCATCTTGTTGGCCTTGAAGTAGTCGGCGAGGTTCTGCTCGGTGGTGGTGCCGGTCTGCACGCAGACCGAGGCGCTGTTCAGCTCGAGCGCCGAATTGACCTTGAGGGCCTTCTTCACCATGAAGCCCTGGCCGTCATAATAGGTGATGCCGGCGAAGTTGGCGCCCAGCGAGGTGTCGCGCGACAGGGTCCAGGTCGTGTTGCGGGAGAGCACGTCGACCTCGCCCGATTGCAGCGCGGTGAAGCGGTCCTTGGCCGACAGCGGAACGAACTTCACCTTGGTCGGATCGTTGAAGATCGCGGCGGCAATGGCGCGGCAGACGTCGACGTCGAGCCCGGTCCAGTTGCCCTTGTCGTCCGGGTTCGAGAAACCGGGCAGGCCCTGGCTGACGCCGCAGGCAACCATGCCGCGATCCTTGACGGTCTTGAGCGTATCGGCATGAGCGCCGGCGCTCGCCAGCACCGGGGCGAGAGCAAGAGAAAGAGCAAGAGTGACGCGTTTCATAAAAACAGCCTTTCGCGGTCGTCCTACGGGAGCGTTGAAATCTCAGCGCGTATCGGGGCCCGACCTGGATCCACTTCTGCAAACGCCATACCAACAATATGGCGGACGGCATGCACAGGTGGCCCGTGCATGCGAGATGAAGCGGAAATCGCGGCAGGCCCCTCAACGTGCAGCGATCGAATTGCGTCGGCATCACAGAACGACTGGCGGCCCGGGTCAAGGGGTTGACGGCCCTGTTCTGCATTCTGTTATTAACGACCTAAGTCCTGCCTGATTTGAGCTATCCCAGCACGGTTTCAAGAGAAAAGACACACTGATGGCATCATCGAACGATCCCGCTGCGGCGGTGCGACAAAACGTCGAGACGCGGCTGGTGACGGCGGGACGGGACACCAAGGCGCAGCACGGATTCGTGAATCCGCCGGTCGTTCATGGCTCGACCGTGCTGTATCCCACGGCTGACGATCTGCATGCGCATCGCGGCGAATTCCAGTATGGCCGCCACGGAACACCGACGACGAAAGCGCTGCAGCAAGTGCTGATGGCGCTCGAAGGGCCGCAATGCGCCGGCGTCGGCATCGCGCCGTCCGGGCTCGGCGCGATCTCCACGACCCTGCTCTCGGTCCTCAAGGCCGGCGACCACGTTCTGGTGTGCGACAGCATTTATCGTCCAACCCGAAATTTCTGCAACGGGATGCTGGCGCGCTATGGGGTCGAAACGACCTATTTTGATCCATTGATCGGCACAGGAATTGAGCAACTGCTCAAACCGAATACACGCGCCGTGGTTGTCGAGGCGCCCGGCTCGCAGTCATTCGAAATGCCGGACATTCCGGCGATCGCAGCGGTCGCGCACGCCCATGGCGCGCTGGTCATCGACGACAATACCTGGGCGACGCCGCTCTATCACCGCTCGCTCGACCAGGGCGTCGACATCAGCATGCAGGCGGCCACCAAATATATCGGCGGCCATTCCGACATCATGTTCGGCACGATTTCGGCCAATGCGAAGGCTTGGCCGCTGATCTCCGAGGGCATCCGCCTGCTCGGCGTCTGCGCCGGCCCGGACGATGTGTTCCTGGCCTTGCGCGGCGTGCGGACGCTCGGCGTACGCCTGGCCCAGCATCATCGCTCGGGGCTCGAGATGGCGCGCTGGCTCGCCGCGCGGCCCGAGGTGCTCGAGGTGCTGCATCCGGCGCTGGAGAGCCATCCGGGCCACGCGATCTGGAAGCGCGACTTCACCGGCGCCTCAGGCCTGTTCAGCATCGTGCTGAAGCCGAAGCCGCAGGCCGCCGTCGATGCGATGCTCGACACGCTCACTCTGTTCGGCATGGGCTATTCCTGGGGTGGCTTCGAGAGTTTGGCGATCCCGTTCGACTGCGCGAGCTACCGCACCGCGACCAATTGGGCGCCGGGCGGTCCGACGCTGCGGCTGCACATCGGCCTAGAGAACACCGAGGACCTCAAGGCCGACCTCGACCGCGGCTTCGCGGCCTTCAACGCCGCTTGAGCCCCATCAGGGCGGCCGCAGAACGCCTCTCAAAGGAGCAACCAGAGGCGACAAATTGGCGTTGATCCCCGATTGATTGGGCGTAGCCTTCGCCTGAACGGAAGCGGGAACGAACGCGAATCATGGTTCTGCTCGATCTGATGGGCGGCGTGGCGTTGCTGCTGTGGGGCCTTCACATGGTCCACAGCGGCATCCTGCGCGCGTTTGGACCGGACCTCCGTCTGCTGCTGTCGCGTGCGCTGCGCAATCGCTTCAGCGCCCTGCTCGCCGGATTGGGCCTCACCGCCCTGCTCCAAAGCAGCACGGCGACGGCGCTGATCACCACATCGTTTGCGGCGGAAGGTCTTGTCGGCCTGATCCCGGCGCTCGCGATCATGCTCGGCGCCAATATCGGCACCACGCTGATCGTCCAGGTGCTGTCGTTCAATGTCGCGGCCGTCGCGCCGGTGCTGTTCGTGCTTGGGCTCGTTGCGTTCCGCAGCGGACCGCGATCGCGAATCAAGGACCTCGGGCGCGTGTGCATCGGCCTTGGACTGATGCTGCTGTCGCTGCACATCCTCATCGACACCTTGGCGCCGGCGGAAGACGCGCCGGCCATGCGCGTGTTCATGCAGGCGATCACGGCCGACGTGACGCTGTGCGTGATCTTCGGCGCCGTCGTCACCTGGGTCGTGCATTCCAGCGTCGCCAGCGTGCTGCTGGTGATGTCGCTCGCTTATGCGCATTTCATCACGGCCGATGCCGCGCTCGCGCTGGTGCTGGGAGCCAATCTCGGCAGCGCCGTGAATCCGGTGTTCGAAGGCGCGCGCCGCGACAATCCCGCGAGCTATCGCCTGCCCGTCGGCAATCTCCTCAACCGCATCATCGGCGTCGCATTGATCGCGCCGTTCCTGCATCCGCTCGCAGCGCAACTGCAGCTCTGGCAGCCCGATCTGTCGAAGCTGACGGCCCAGTTCCACATGGCCTTCAATCTCTGCACCGCCGTGGTCTTCATCGGCCTGCTCGGCGGCATGGAGAAGCTGCTCGTCAGCTTGTTCCCGGATCGCCCGGCCGAGGTCGATCCGGCAAAGCCGCGCTATCTTGATGAGACCGCGCTGGAGACGCCGTCGCTGGCGCTTGCGGACGCGGCGCGCGAGGCGTTGCGCATGGGCGATCTGGTCGAGACCATGCTGCGCAACGTCATGACGGCGATGATGACCAATAATCGCGGCCTCGTCGATCAGGTCTCACGCACCGACAACGTCGTCGACCGCCTCGACGAGGCGATCAAGCTCTACATTACCAAGCTCACGCGCGGCAGCCTGGACGAGCGCGAGGGCAAGCGCGCGATGGAGATCATCTCGCTCGCGATCAACCTCGAGCATATCGGCGACATCATCGACAAAAACCTGAGCGAGCTCGCGACCAAGAAGATCAAGCGCCGGTTCCAGTTCTCGGTCGAGGGCGCCGAGGAGTTGCAGTCCTTCCACCGCCAGATCATGGAATCGCTGCGGATCGCCTTCGGCATCTTCATGTCGGGCGACGCGCAGCAGGCGCATCGTTTGCTCGATCAGAAGACCGAGCTGCGCAACGCCGAGCTCGCCGCGACGGAGCGGCATCTGGAGCGCTTGCGCGAGGGGCGTTCCGAGACGCTGGAGACGACGTCGCTGCATCTCGACGTGCTGCGCGATCTCCGCCGCATCCACTCGCACATCTGCTCGGTCGCCTATCCGGTGCTGGATGCGGCGGGAGAGGTGGCGACTCGACGGCAAGAGGCAGCTGATAGCGTGGCGCCGGTCGCCATGCCCTCGTCCTCAGTCCAGCCGCTGCCGCGCTGAATGCCCTGGCGCGCTACACATTGTTTTGCTCCGTCATGGCCGGGCTTGCCCCGGCCATCCACGTCTAGCAACGAGGAAGGACGTGGATGCCCAGGACAAGCCCGGGCATGACGGCGTGGAACGAGTTGCGCCGAATCGATGTCAGGGGCGGATGCTGAGTCCCACTGCACCAGCTCAGATCCGGCAAGTCAGGACCCCCGCTCAATTGCTGAGCGTCTGCGATTCCTTCTGGCGGTTCTTGAAGATCAGCATGACGTTGCGGACGTAGATGACGTTCGACAGCAACTGGCCGAAGATGATCACCGGCTCGCGCTTCACGAGACCATAGATCAGCGTCATCAAGCCGCCGCCGATCGAGAAGAACCAGAACGCGAGCGGCACGACGCTCTTGCCGGCGCGCTCGCTGGCGATCCACTGCACCAGGAATCGCGCGGCGAAAGCGAGCTGGGCGGCGAGGCCGAACACCAGCCAGAAATCGAACTTCGCGATGAAGATGTCGTAGAGATAGTTGCTGAACGCCTGCCCGAATTGAATCAGCATCATGTCACCTCGATCGCGACCGGCGTCGGCTTCTTGCGGCGGATCAGCCACCAGACGCCGGCGAGATCCATGATCCCGATCCACAGCCGGTCGAAGAAGCCATAGTTTGATACGCCCGAATGGCGCGGACGATCGATCACGTCGAGATAGGCGATGTCGTAGCCCTCGCGCCGCACCAGCGCCGGCAGGAAGCGGTGCAGACCATCGAAATACGGCATCATCAGGAACACGTCGCGTCGCACGGCCTTGAGGCCGCAGCCGGTGTCGCGCGTGCCGTCCTTGAGCACCGCGTTGCGGATCTTGTTGGCGATGCGCGATTGCAGCTTCTTGAAGCCGGTGTCCTTGCGGCCGACGCGCTGGCCCGCAACGAGACCGACGCCGGCGCCGCCCTTCTCCAGCGCGGCGATCAAATCGGGCAGGAACGCAGGATTGTTCTGGCCGTCGCCGTCGAGGGTAGCGACCATGCCGCCGCGCGCGGCGCGGATTCCGCTTCGAACGGCCGCGGATTGCCCCGACGACCTCTCATGGCGCAGGACGCGCAGATTCGGCCGCCGCGCCATCTCCTCGGCGAGCCGCTGCGCGGTGTCGTCGGTCGAGCCGTCATTGACGTAGATGATCTCATACGGCCACAAGCCGTCGAGCGCGGCCGCGATCTCGGTGATCAGCGGCGTGATGTTGCCGGACTCGTTGCGCACGGGAACGACGATGGAGACGGCAACGGAGGTTTCGGTCGACAAGATCGGGACTCGTGATGGCGTGATCGGCCGGTTCCTGACCGGCACTGCGGCGGCGGGGGCTTATTATGGGGCTTGGGCCCCGCTCGCAACCCCCTAGCGCGGTACGATCCGACCGTCCTTCGACAGGCGGAAACCGAGCCGCCGTGCGGCGAACCAGTAGCGGACCAGCATGGCGCCCACGAGGCCGACCACGGCGCCACCGACCACATCGCTCGGATGATGGGCGAGCAGCACCAGCCGGCTCAGCGCGATGATGATGGCGTAGATGAACATGGGGATGCGCAGCCGCGGCCAGACCGCGGCGACGGCGAACGCCAGCGCGAAGGCGGTCACGGCATGGGCCGAGGGCATGCTGAAATAGGCCGGCGTGCCGTTGAACGGGTCGAAGTTGAAGGCGTTCGCCTTGCCGCCGACGAAGGGCCGGCCACGGCCGATGATGTATTTCAGCACCTGGGCCGCGAGCACCGAGGTCAGCACCGCGAAGAAGAAATACTGAACATGCGTCGCGAAGTTCAGCAGGCGGCTGCGCGTGGCTTCGGGCCAGAGCGGCGCGATCAGGATCGTCACGACGACCCCGACCGCAAGAACACCGAGCACATATTCATCCTGGCCGAACTCAGTGACGATGCGCACCGGCCAAAGGCTCGGGGTGCCGCGCGCGGGCATCAGCCCGATCTCGTAGGCGTCGAAGCCGACCATCAGCACCAGGATCGTGCCGAGGCCGATCGCGCCGACCAGGAGAAGCGCGCGCCACAGGCGTTGCCGGCTCGCGGCATCAGGCGACGTCTGCGGCCGGCGCACCAGCCGGCCGAGCGAGAACTTCGCAACCAGCGCGAGCTGCGAGAGATAGCCTGACGATCCTGGACTGTCGGGAGCCAGCATCTATTCGGTTCCCTCCGAGCGATAGATCGCGATCGAGACCGGGCGGCCCTGGGAAATGTTGTAGCCGTCGATCCGCTTGGCCACATTGTAGCGCAGCCCGATCGCTTCGGCCCGCTGCACGAAGGCACGCTCGGTGCGCTGCTCGACCAGGGCGAAGCGGCAGGTGCCCTGGCTGAGGAAGTCGGCCGCGCCCGAGCCATCGGTGAGCTGCGTCGACGTCCCCGTCATGAAGACGAGGCTCGGCTCGTGGAAGCCGGCCGCAGCCGCCTTCGGTCCGACGCAGACGACGTTGCGTAACGCCCGCGCAATTTCGGCGCTCGGGAACAGCGGTGTCAGAGCCGGCAGCACCGCGCCGTACACGACGAACGCCAGGAACATCGCAGCCACGGCGGCATTCAGCAGCGAACGCTCGGCGCGGCCGTCGTCATACAGCCACCAGGCGAACAGGCCGAAGATCAGCGACGCCGCGACGAACGGCCAGGCCAGGAACACCGGCTGGTGGGTCACGATGATCGCGCCGATGACGGCCACCACTGACGTGATTGCGGGAATCGCGAACCACCAGGCCGCACCGCGGCGTAGCCAGGAGCGCGACAGCACCCGGCGCTCCAGCGCGCCGACGGTGAGGATCGCGATCGCCGGATACAGCGGCAGCACGTAATGCGGCAGCTTGGTCAGCACCGCCTCGAACACGATCCAGGACGGCAGCAGCCACGCCAGCAGGAACTGCGCGCCAGGCTCGCGCCGCGCCCGCCACACGGCCGGCGCGGCCATCGCGGCCAGCGGCGCGCCGGGCCAGAAGGTGATGAACAGCAGCAGCAGATAGAGGCCGGGCGGCGCGCCATGGGATTCCTGGGCGCCGATCTTGCTCAGCATGTCGCCCCCGACGGAGTCGGCAAAGAAGGTGTCACCCGCGCGCAGGAAGATCAGCACGAACCAGGGCAGCACCAGCACCAGCATCCACATCAGGCCCCAGACGGGCCGCAGGCGCCACAGCCAACCGGCGCCGCGATCCATGATCGCGAGCGCGATGATGGTGAGGCCAGCGAACATCAGGATCAACGGTCCCTTGACCAGGATGCCCACCGCCAAAGCGGTCCAGAAGATCGCCGGCGGCCCCCACGGCGGATGCTCCGGATCCTCGCCGCGCTGCCAGGACAGATAGATCCGCGCCAGCGCGCCCATCGCGGCGACCACTGTGAACAGCAACATCGCATCGGTCTTGGCGAGGCGCGCCTCGACGCCGAGCAGCACCGAGCAGCACATCAACAACGCGGCAAACACCGCGCCGCGTCGGGTCACAAAAGCGAGCGCGGTCCAATAGGTCAGCAGCACCGCACCGATGGCGCCGATCAGCGAGGGAATGCGATAGACCCAGATGCGGAGCTGCGCGCGCGGCAGGCCGATGGCGGAGGCGGTCTCTACGGCGGCAGATTGCAACCAGTAGATGCCGACCGGCTTCTTGTAGCGCACGTCGTCCTGGAAGCGGATGTCGACATAATCGCCGCTCTCGACCATCTGCTTGGTCGCCTGCGCGAAGCGCGCCTCGTCGCGATCGATCGGCGGGATGGTGAAGAAGCCGGGCAGGAACAGCAGCAGGCCGCAGACGGCCAGGAACGCGACCGCCCTGGCATGACTCACGGTGACGGCATCGATCATCCGCACCAGCCGATTGCCTGGGTTCACCAGGTTCTTCGGCTCGCGCGGCTCTCCAAAACGGGGGCGGGCATAGGTCTCGACCATGGGGTTCCGAATACGCTGAAACCACCATGCCGACAACCGCTTAGCGAACGGTCACTGGATTCTGACCACAACTGTGTCCGCCGCGCCCGTGGCGTCGATCACCGTCAGGCGGGCAAAGCCCGGTCCGGGCGGATCGATCAGCCGCTGGCGCCGGCTGTCGATCTCGCCGACCGGCAGGCCGTTCACCATCATCGTCAGCGGCAGCACGCCGCCGGAGACTTTGACGGGCATCACCGAGGCCTCGGGACCGGCCGAGCGGTCGACATCGATGCGCGAGCCATTCAGCGGGAACTGGATGTGCGGCGCCTGCTCCGCGCCGGTGCGCACCAGCTCGCCGATCGGCCGGAACCGGCGCAACGGCAGCGGCAACTTTGAATTGCTGGCTACCAGCGCACCTTTCGGCGGCTTGGGCAGCGCGGCCGGCAGCTTGCCGGAGCGTGCGAACGCATCGAACAGGATCGGCGCCGCAGAGACACGGCCGATCAGGCCGGGCACCGGCGCGCCATCGGGACGGCCGACCCAGACGCCGATGGTCACGCGGCCGTCGAAGCCGACCGACCAGGCGTCGCGATAGCCGTAGCTGGTGCCGGTCTTGAAGGCGATGCGGTTGCGCGCGGCGTTGTCCGGCGGCGGCGTGCCGAGCAGCACGTTTCCGACCTGCCAGGCGGCGGCGGAGTCCATCAGCCGCATCGGCTCGCGGGCATCATCCTTCTCATCGGCCGTCATGATCTCGCGCAGCGGCCTGGTGGTGCCGAGCCGCGGGAAGCCCGCATAGAGCTGCGCGAGGTCCTGCAAGGTCACGCCGACGCCGCCGAGGCCCATGGCCAGCCCCGGCGCTTCGTCCTTCGGCAGCACGAGATTGCCGCCGGCCTGCTTCAGCCGCGACGACAGCCGGCTGGCGCCGACGCGGTCGAGCAGCACGATGGCCGGCACGTTCAAGGACAGTTGCAGCGCCTTGCGCACGGGCACCGTGCCCTGGAAGGTCATGTCGAAATTCTCCGGCGCGTAGGAGCCGAAGCGCACCGGCCGATCCTCGATCAGGCTCTCCGGGTGCACAAAGCCGTCCTCGAAGGCGAGGCCATAGATGAAAGGCTTGAGCGTCGATCCCGGCGAGCGCACCGCCCGGGTCATGTCGACCTGACCTGCCCGCCTCTCGTCGAAGTAGTCGGCCGAGCCGACATGGGCGAGCACATCGCCGCTGTCATTGTCGATCACGATGATGCCGACGGAGATGTTCGGCCCCAACGCAACGGCGCGATCGCGCGCCAGCGGCTCCAGCACCTTCTGCAAAGAGGAATCGAGCGTCAAACGGATGATCGGCTGGTCCTTGACAACGGCCGTGGCTTGGTCGGCCGCATGCGGCGCCAGGATCGGCATCGGCTTGCGGAACACCGGCACCGGTTGCGCCTTCGCCTGCGCGGCCTCGTCGGCGGAGATCACGTTCTCCGACACCATGCGGTCGAGCACGCGGTCACGGCCGCGGCGCGCGGCTTCGGGATGACGGTCGAGCCGGCGTGTCTCCGGCGATTGCGGCAGCGCCACCAGCAGCGCGGCTTCCGCCAGCGACAGCCGCTTCGGCTCCTTGCCGAAATAGGCGATCGAGGCTGCGCGAATGCCCTCGAGATTGCCGCCGTAAGGCGCGAGCGTGAGATAGAGATCGAGGACCTCGTCCTTGCTCAGCTTCCGCTCGAGCTCGAGCGCGCGCACGATCTGTCTGAGCTTGGCATGCAGCGAGCGCTGCCGCCTGGGCTCAAGCAGCCGCGCCAGCTGCATCGTGATCGTCGAGCCACCGGAGACGATGTGGCCGTGCGAACTGAACTGGATCGCGGCCCGCGCCAGTGCGCGCGGATCGACGCCGTGATGCTCGAAGAAGCGCTGGTCCTCATAGGCGAACAGCAGCTTCAGATAGGTCGGATCGACATCCTTCTTCGCGCTCACCGGCAACCGCCACCGCCCGTCGGCCATCGCATAGGCCCGCAGCAGCTTGCCGTGGCGATCGACCACGGTGGTGGAGACGGCCTTGGCTTCCTGCAGCGGCAGCGGGCCAAGGAAGACGGCGTAGGCGGTGAGCGCGATGGCGACAGCAACGACCATTGCGACTGCGACCGCAAGCAGCCGTTTGACGCCCTGCCCTCTCCTCCCGTCATGGCCGGGCTTGTCCCGGCCATCCACGTCGTTCGGCGCGTGCGGAGGCAGCGTGGATGCCCGGGCCTCCGCCGCGCCGAAGCGGCTTCGGCCGCACAGGCGGGTCAAGCCCGGGCATGACGGAGTGTGTGGCTCGGCCGTGCCACCCAACTCACGATCGCTCGTCCCACCCTCGCTCATTTCGCCGCGCGGACCTCCACGGAGCCCGTCCCGGTGCGACCATAGCGCGAGGGATTGTACATGTCCTCGACATAGGCTTGCGGCAGCACGTATTTGCCGGGCGACACCGCGCGGACGACATAGGCCACCGTGAACACCGCCTTGGAATCCGCGGCGCGGTCGAGCGCGGCGGTGAAGCGGTCGTCGCGGAACTCGGTGTTGACGGGTTCCTGGCCGTCCTCGATCCAGTCCAAGGTGCCGCTGTCACCTGACGACACCAGGCGCGGATTGTCGATCTCGAGCCCGGCCGGCAGATAGTCCGACACCATGATGTGCCCGTATTCCGGCTTGGCCTCGGTGACCTTCAGCACGACCGCAAAGCGATCGTTCTGCTTGGCGATCTTGATGTCCGCCGGCTTGCCGTCGAGCGTGTAGTAGCTGCGCTCGATCTTGAAGCCGTTCGAGGCCGCAGGCTCCGGCGTCAGCGGCGAGCCGGACACCGAGACCACCGCCTGCACCGGTGCCTCGCCGGTGTTGGTGATCTTCAGCGGCTGGCCGGACAGCTCCGCCGCCTTGTAGCTGCGGTACAGCGCCTGCTTCACCGCCTGGCCATTGACGTCGAGCACCAGGGTCTCCTTGGCGAGCGCGCGCGCCGCCAGCACCATCCACGCATTCTCCTGCGTCGAGGTGTACGGCGTCAGGCCACGCGCCGCTTCGACGCGGGCCACGGCTTGCGTCAACGTCGCGCGCGGCGCGTTGCCCTCGCCCGCCAGCGACACCAGCGCGGCGGCATCGCGTAGGTCGGAGCCGTAGTCGGTGCGGCCGAACACCAGCACCGGCTTGGGCGCCAAGCTGTCGGCGGCGGCGCCATAGACCCGCTCGGCGCGGGCGCGGTCGCCGACCAGCGCCAAGGCAGCTGCGAGCTGGGCCTTGGCAATTGGAGTTGCCAGATTATTGAGCTTGGTGTCGGCGAGATAGCGCAGGTCGCCGATCGGCGCCGCGCCATTGCGCGCCAGCACGTAGAGGCCGTAGGCGAGATCGCGGCCGCCGGTCTTCTCCGGCTCCTCGGCATTGACCACCGAGTTCCTGACGCGGTCGAGCGCGCTCTTGAACAGCACGTCCGGCACCGCAAAGCCCTTTTCGCGGGCGCGGGTCAGGAAGTCCGTGACGTAGGCATCGAGCCAGGGATCGTCGCCGCCGGCCGACCACAGCCCGAACGAGCCGTTCGAGCCCTGGCGAGCAAGGAGTCGATCGATGGAGTCGCGGATGCGCTGGTCGACCTCGGTATCCATCGCGAGATGCGCGCCGGCGGCGAGCTCGTTGACATAGAGCAGCGGCATCGCGCGGCTGGTGATCTGCTCGGAGCAGCCATGCGGATAGCGGTCGAGCGCCTTCAGGATCGTCGCCGCGTCGAGCGCGGTCGACAGCCCCGCCGACAGCGACACCGTGCCGGTGCCCGCGACGAGATCGCTGAACATGTCCGACGTCAGCGTCAGGCTCTCGCCCTTGGCCAAGGTGCGGATCGAGCGCCGCGCCAGCACCTGCGTCGCCGGCTTGACGTCGAGCTGATAGTGCCGCGCCAGCGACAGCCCGTTCGGTCCCTTGATGTCGACATCGAGCTGCGCCGTGCCGGTGCCGCTCGCATCCAGCGGCAAGGTCGAGGACCCCCGCTGCTTGGCCGCGAGCTTAAGCGTCACATTGGCATTGCCCGAGACTTTCACCGGCCCGCTCGCCTTGACGGCCACGACATAGTCGCCGGGCGCGCCCTCGACGTTGTCGACATCGAACGACAGCGTACCGCGGTCACCCGACAGCAGGAAGCGCGGCAGGGTCGCGGTCAGCACCACGGGATCGCGCACGGTCACGTCCACAGTCGCGCGGCCGACCTTGGTCGCGCTCCACGCCACCGCCATGACGCGCGCGGTGCCCGCGAACTCCGGAATGTCGAAGCTCACCTCGGCCGTGCCATCCGGCCCGACGGTCACGATGCCCGAATACAGCGCCAGCGGCTTCTGCGTCGGCGGCGAGCCCTGCAGCTCGGCGCCACCGCCGTCACCGCCGGAGCGGATCTGGCCGCGCGTGCCCTGCATGCCGTCGATCAGCTGGCCATAGAGATCGCGGATCTCGGCCGAGAGCTGGCGCTGGCCGAGATAATAATCGTCCGGCGCCGGCGGCTTGTAGTTGGTGAGATTGAGGATGCCGACATCGACCGCCGCGATGGCGATCTTGGTGTCCTCACCCGGATCGAGCCCGCCGATCTTGACCGGAATCTTCAGCGTCGAGCCTGGCCGCACCAGCGCCGGCGGCGTCAGCGCGACATTCAACGTGCGCGCCGATTTGTCGATGCCGAACCAGGCGACGCCGAGTGCCCGCCCCGGCATGCGTTGCGCGGCCGCATCGAGCGGACGGCGCAAGGTCGTCACGACATAGGCGCCGGTGCCCCAGTCCTTGCCGACCGCAAGCCTGACCTGATTGGTGCCTTCCTTGACCTCGGTGGTCTGCGTCGTCAGCAGCCGGTCGCCGAGCACGTTGACCGTGAGCTTGCCGGCGGTGCGCGCATTCACCGTGACGACCATGGTATCGCCCGACTGGTATTGCGGCTTGTCGAGCGAGGACTCCAAGAGATCCGGCGTATCGGCGCTGCCCTCGGTGTACCAGCCGACATCGAACTGCACCGAGGTCACCGGACCATCCGCATCCGCCGACTTGACGTCGAGCCGGTAGCGTCCGGGCTCCGGCTGGAAGCTCAGCCGCGCCGGTCTGTTCGCCGCGATCGTGACGTCGCCGTCGCCGACGCGCTTCGTCGACTTCACCGGCTCGTACTCCCAGTACGCGTTCTGCCGATACCACTGATAGCGCGACTCGATCTTCAACAGCTCATACCGCAGGCCATTGCGCGCCAGCGTCTTGCCCTCCGGCGAGACGAACACGATGTCGAACTCCGCCTTCTCGCCCTCGCCCACGCTCTTGCCCGAGAAGGACGGCTTGATGCCGATCTGCGCCCCATTCGGCGCCACCGGCAAGGTCAGCTTGCGCTCGACCGCGCGGCCGCCGGTCTCGGCCATGCGCACGAAGATCTGCGCCTCCTGCGGCCGGCTGGACGATGGCGGCTTCGGCAGGCTGACCGGGAAGGTCGCCGCGCCCTTGTCGTCAGTCTCGGGCAGCCCCTCGATCGGCGTGCGCTCGTTGGAGGCGCTTGGCTCGTCGGCGACGCCGAACTGATAGCCCGGAAAACCAGCGCGCTCCGCGGCCGTCGTCACCAGCAGGTCGCCCTCGAGCTGCAGGCCGGAGGCCGGCGCGCCATAGAGGAAATGGCCGTCGACCTTCACCTCCACCGGAGCATCAGCCTTGATCTGCTTGTCCTTGGACGACAGATCGAATTCCAGCCGCTCGGGGACGTAATCCTCGACCATGAAGGTGGTCTCGCCGATCGCCGCGCCCTTCGGATCGGTGAAGGCGCGCACGCGATAGGTGCCGGTCGGCACCGCCGAGTTCAGCGCCACGCTCAACGAGCGCCCGCCGGCGCCCTGGTCGGGCAGCACGGCCCGGCGGAACTCGACGCCATCCGGACGCTCGACGACGAGCGTCAGCGGCACGCCGGTCATGGCGTTGCCCCGCGCATCGCGCAGCAGCGCGGTGAGATAGACGGTCTCGCTGGAGCGGTAGACGCCGCGCTCGGAATAGACGAACGCATCCGGCCCAGCCGGCGCCTCGCGGCCCGCGACGCCGCGATCCGACAAATCGAACGCGGACGTCTTCAGGCTGAGGAACGCGTAGTCGGCCTTCTCGCCCGACACCGTCAGCATCGCCGGCGACAGCCCGCCCTCGCCCTTCGCGAGCCCCGTCTCGAACAGCACGTGGCCGGCCTCGTCGGTCTTGCGCGTCGCCAGGATCTCGTTGTTGCGCGCCACCAGCCGCACCTCGGCGCGGGCCACCGGATCGGTCGAGGCGAGCGAGTTGACGAACACGTGGATGCCGTCATTGCCGGAGAACGCCGCGAGGCCGAGATCGGAGACGATGAACCATTGCGTCGCGAGCTGGCCGCCGCCGTCCTCGTCGCTGCTGTTGCCGCTGGCCGGGCCCTTGGGCGCGGCGGTCATCACATAGACGCCCGGCTGCATGTCGCTGATCGCCTGGTCGACCGGGAAGGCGGTGGTGACATCCTGGTTCAGGGTCATCGCGGTCGAAAGCTCGCCGCTCCACACCCTCATGCCGCGCTCATTGCCGAGATCGGTGAGCTGGTAGCTCGACAGCGGCCGCTGGAAGTCGCTGTCGATGACGGTGTTGATCAGGTTGCGGTCGCCGATCCGGAACACCTGGATGTTGACGGCGGGCGTGTTGACGCTGACCAGCGGAATGCCCTTCTGCCCGGTGCGCGGCAGCACATAGGCCTTCCCCGTGAAGCGCACGAACGGCTTGCGGTCGCGGACATAGATGTTGAACTCGGCCGATTTCGGCAGGCTCTCCTTGACGCCCGACGGCAGGCCGGCGCGCAGATTGATGTTGTAGCGCTCGCCGTGCTTGAGGCCCTCGACGCAGAGCTGCTTGTCCTCCGAAGTCAGCGCCGGCTTGTCATTGCCGGCCTGCGCCACGAACGGCGAGAAGTCGGTGCGCTTGGCGAGGTCCTCGGAGAACTGGAAGCAGGCGCGCGGACTCGCCGAGTCCGAATCAACGGTGTAGTCGAGCAGCTTGAAGCCGTGCTCGTCGCGCATCCGCTCATATTGTCCGCGGACATCCGCAACCTCGCGCAGCTCGAGCGACATGCGCAGCGTGTCCAGCGCCGGCCGCCACAGCTTGCGCTCGGCCATGGTCTTGCCGAGCACGGCAAGCGCATCCGCCTCCTCGCCGGCATTGCCGGCGCGCTGATAGGCGATGTAGGCCGCGGTCGAGGCGCGCTCCAGCAGGAAGGTCTGCTCGGACGTATTGATCGGCTTGATCTGGTTGAGCACGGTGCGCGCCAGCCGCAGCCAGTTGCCGGAATCCTCCGGCGCCGCGGTCGCGATCTGGCCGAGGATCTGCAATCCGGTGCGCAGATCGTTGCGCCGCAGCGCCGCGTCGGCATCGGTGCGCAAGGTCGCCAGCGGCTTGTTCACCGCCCCCGCCTCGCTCTTGATCTGCGCCTCCAGCTTGATCGCGGCGTCCGCGAGATCATCGCGCTTGAACGCCTTGTCGGCGGCCAGCGCCGCCGAGCCTGCGGAGACCAGACCGAACGCCATGACGGCGCAGACGACGGCGGCGCGAACCAGACCGATCATGGGACAGCTCCTTGGACGGTTCTCGAGAGGTTGTCGAACGGCTCTTTTGGGGGCGGATCGTCCCGCCGGGACGCCGTCCGTGTTTGGCCGATTCGTGGCGAGAATGGACGCGAAATGGTGACGGACTGATGGCGGCGGTTGCAGCCGCCACGGCCGCCGGCCGCCGCCGTGGTCATCGGCGGGGGGCACAGGCTTCAAAATTCTGTTCATCAACGGCAATTCACAGCACATGGCATACCGGCAAGGGGCCGCGACGCCCCGGTCAGGACGCGTCCGGCGGGCGAACGGGACTTAATGGCCCTCCTCCGCCTCCGCTTGGTCGCCGCCGCCCCGTTCCCGGTTCGCTCACTCTTGGCGAAACCAAAGATTTTTCATATGACCCGTGCTATGGACATCCGCGCCGGACGGGCTCGCCCGCCGGCGCCGATTCCCGTGAACCGGCCGCCAGGGCCATTCACATACGGCCGTTCACGTCGCGACGACGGTCCCATAGCTCAACTGGATAGAGTAGCGGATTTCTACTCCGCGGGTTGCAGGTTCGAGTCCTGCTGGGATCGCCAGATATTTCAATAACTTAGGCGCATTCTGCTAATTGACTTCGTGTCGCGCATGCTGCGCAAAATTCTCATGTAATCCCAACAACTCCCAAGCACTCCCGGCGACTCGACGCGACATGAGGCGCGACATTTCTCCACAGCCAACGCGGCCTAGCGCTTTCAACAAGATCAAAACCTGCGGTAGCATCACCGCATGGAATACATCCGTTTCGCGGTCAAATTTGCTTCGATTGCCGTGTTGGTCGCGCTCGCGAGCCTCTACGCATATCTCGTGCTGAACGGAGACATTCCGGCTCCGGACCTCGAAGCTATCGGGAGAAAGATCGCACCCTCACTCGCGGTCGGTGTTTCCGTTGCTCTCGTCCTGGTAATTGCTGTTTGCGCGGTTTTGGCGGCCGTGGCTCCGTTCGTCTTTGCAGCAAGATCGGGCGATATATTCACCATCGTGGTGAGCGTCGTCGCACTGGTCCTTTGCTTTGCTCTGCTGATCAATAGCCGTACGGTCATTGATCAGGTGCTAGCAGGCATCATCTACTTTACGAGCGCCATCGTCTCGGTGGTGATGTATTCGACCAATCGAATTGCACAGGTCCTTTCAAAAAAAGGTGGATCGAATGAGACCATGCACTCAACTCGGAGCTAGCAGAGATGACAAAGCGTGCCAGAACGCGATTCAGGGTCCAGGAATACGCAAGCGGAAAACCCTTTTTGGTATTAGAGCCTCTGACGGGCGATACCCTAGATATCTTCAAATGGACAATTGCATTCGACCTGCCTGAGGGCACATCCTTTGAAGATGCCCAGGGAATTTCCAATTATCTGAACGCTAATCTCACCCACGTCTGCGAAACATAGGATTCAGGCCGTGTCGAAAGAATTTGAACTCGCTCGATTGGCGATGGTGCGGGCGGCCAAAGCGGGAGAAATCGATCCTGCCCGAGGTTTTGCGTGGACTCATCGAATCCATCCGGCTCGTTCCACAGAGCTAGAGGAAACATTCGCCGCTGACTTCAAGATCGGTGAGCAGGAACGCGAAAATGTCTGGCGAAGGATTGATGCTGGATGGCGCGCAGGCCAGCTAGTTAGTTTCTATGATCTTGAGGGCCTCCCGGGAGAAGACAACGCGGGCTTGGACCGTTGGGAACTGATAACGGTTTGTCGACTTGCCTTTCTGGATCGGCGATTTGACGACGCGGTCTGGCGAGCCCTGACCGTTGCTGGGAGCGGCCCGATCGAGTCTCAAGGTCTAGCGGATCCTTTTTCCATGGAAGATGACATCAACTATTAAACTCGCAATTCTTCGCGGGTCCACGTCGGCCAATTCGTAGCCATCCAAAGCGCGATCGCGACCGACAAAACCAAGTCGTCATGCGCGCCGACCCGTGCGGCATAGGTCGTGCGGCCGGCTTCCGAGATCTTCCGCTTGAAATCCTTCAGCTCGTCTTTGAGCGCCGCGGCGTCGTTGGCGGCGGCTGCAATGCGCAATTCTCCGCTGTGTGAGTGCGCCTCGAGATTCGAGATCAACATTCCTTTCGGAACGTGCCAGGTGCGGGCGCCGTGCTGCGTCGCCTCAAGCCCGGCCGTGATCGTGATCCGCGAGGGATAGAGACCGGCGGCGTCGAACATGTCGCCGACCGGTCGACCGACTCCTGTCTCATCAATGACCAGTCGCGGATTGAGCAAGTTCAGCGGCGGTCGCGCGAGCAAATCGGCGACGTGCTGAATTTGCCGCGGATAGGACATCCCGAGCTTGAGCCGTTCCAGGTGGCGCACGTCGAATCGCTCCGCCCGCTTCTGGTATTACGGTGACAGTGCTGGACTGCACCCCTCAAGTGAGACACGATAATTTCAGTGACAGAGGGTGAAGTTCATCGTGTGTTGTTTTGCGCGAAGGCGGCTTCGAATTCAAGGGGAGATCGATAGCCGAGTGCAGCCGCTCCTTGTTGTAGATCTCGGCGATGAAGCGCTTGATCCGCCGTCGCGCGTCGTTGAGGTCGGCAAATGTCTTGCCGTTGATCTCCTCGGCCTTCAGCGTCTTCATGAAGCTCTCGGCTTTGGCGTTGTCGTAGGGATTGCCGGGGCTGCTCATGCTGATCTTGATCTCGCGATCGGCAAGGCGTTGGCGGTAGGCGATCGAGGCGTATTGCACGCCGCGGTCGGAGTGGTGGATCAGGCTGCCGGGCTTCGGATTGCGGGCTTTGAGCGCGTTGTCGAGCGCGGCGACGGCAAGCGAGGCGTCGAGCGTGTTCTCAAACGCCCAGCCGACCGCCTTGCGGGAGAAGCCGTCGAGAATGACGGCGAGATAAGCGAATGTCTTGGCGAGGTGGACATAGGTGATGTCCGCGACCCAGATCTGATCGGGTGCGGACGGCGCCAGGCCGCGGATCAGATTCGGCACGACGATCACGCTCGTCGGCCGTTCCGTCGGCGGCTTCAGGAACGGCGTCTTGCGCTGGGCGAGGAGATTGTCCTGACGCATGAGTCGCAGGACCTTCTTGGCATTGACGGCCATCCCCTGACGGCGAAGCATGGCCGTCACCCGTCGATAGCCGTAGAATGGATGCTTGAGGCAAATGCGCTGGAGCTGGTCACGCAGCTCACACTCGGCCTCTTCGCGACTGCGTCTGTTGAGATGTCGATAGTAGGTCGCGCGAGGAAGGCCGGCGAGCGCGCAGAGGTGCTGCACGTGGGCGTGGGAGTCGGATGCCTGCGCTGTCATGCCTTGGATGACTTCGATGATGCGGGTACGGGTTTGCCTTGCGCGGCCGGCCGCTCCAGAGCGCGCAAGGCTTGCCGAAAAAAATCGAGGTCCATCTGCTGCCGGCCGACCAGCCGTTCGAGCTCGGCGATCCGCGCCTTCGCCTGCGTTAGCGCCGAGCGCTTCTCGTCATAGGTCGCCACAGGCTTCAGCTTGCGCGAGCCGGGCTTGGGACCGCGCTTGCGGTTCAGCCCCTCCGGCCCATGCGCCTTCCAGGCCTTGATCCAGTCATGCAGAAGCTTCCGCGCTATGCCCAGATCGCGGGCGACCGGCAGAACACCTTCGCCCCGCTCGACGCGCTTGATCGCCTTCAGTTTGTAAGCCGTCGGGAACTGACGGGTCTTTCCTCGTATCGCCACAGGTCATCCTCGGAATGCCTGTCACTGAAATTATCGTGTCTCACTTGAGGGGTGCAGTCCAGCACTGTCACCACAATTCCAGTCACCGCAATTCGTAGGCACTTTCTTCGCGCGCAGCGTGAGGATGTCCTCTCCGTAGGTTCGGCTCCTTGTCAGATGCATGATAGAGCCCGGCGCACGGGCGTGTCCGCAGGCCGAGCCAGTGCTTTCAGATTGACAGGGCCGCCCTGGCGCTCTGCCGTCGCATCACGCCAATCGCGACCAGGCGTTCAGCCCGGTCGGGTTCGGCACCCCGCGCAGCGAGGTGGCCTGGGCCGTCACGAAGGATGTGGAGCCGTCGAGGAAGAACTGATTGTAAGTCGGGATCTTCGCCGGAAAGATCTCGATGCTGCCGCCGATCGGATGAACCTCGATCTCCTGCCCGGGCTTGGCAACCGCCGCGAACGCGACGGCGTTGTTGTCGTCATCGGTCCGGTGGACCACGAAGATCACACGCCGGAAGTTGTCGGGAACGTACGCGCCGGCAGCGGTCGCGGCCGACGTGCCCGCCGCGTTGACGGCGACGATCAGGGTGTCATCCGCAAAGGTCGAGACGGTGTTGTCATAGACGATCTTTTCCATGAAGTCCTCAAGTCGAGATGGGAGCCGGCACAGACGCGTGGCCACGGCGCGGCTCCCGGCCGACGCGGCAACGCCGACGACGCCGTGCCGCAACCGCGGACACCAGCGTCGTCGAACCCGGATGATGGATGTGAGAAAGAAGCCTGATGCGCGCCGTCACGGACGGGCGACGATCAAAGGCAGGGTGCCATAAGACACCTGATTTGCCCGACGGCGCAAGGGCGAGTTCGCGATTTCAGAAACGCCCTGGTCGGTTCATTCGGGCCTGGGGGTCCGAAGTCGCTCGCCGCCCGCAATCACGAGTTGGTGCTGCATGCCCCCATGGCACCGGCCGCAAGGCGATCGCATGTGACGTTCGCTGCTTTGTGCGCCTCTCTCTCAACGTCGTCGTGGCCGGGCTCGTCCCGGCCATCCACGTCGTCCGGCATGCTGAGAACGATGTGGATGCCCGGGACAAGCCCGGGCATGACGGAGTCACTAACGGGCAGGATTGTTGAGCGGGCACTCTCACTACGAGCTGTCCCTGCGAACGCGGTGGTTGCCGCTCGCCCTCGCCGTCGCCTCGTCCCCGCCACGCCTTGCCATTGTGACGCCACGGTACCGCCCCGCCCCGCGTTCATGTCTGACTATGTCCAGCTCCGGCGGGATGGACGTGCAAACACCTCTCGCCGTCCTGGACCAACGTGGCTTGAGAACCAATCTCGGAGGGCAGCCTTGGCGAAGCACGAAGCATCTCGGTTTCTGGTCAGGCTGCTGCGCTCGCGCTTGCGCGACCATCGGACCGAGCTGGCCGAACTGCGTCGCCACATCCGGCCGGGCGACATCGTCTGCGACGTCGGCGCCAACAAGGGCAGCTTTCTGTATTGGCTGGCGCGGTGGTCGGCGCCTGGGCGGGTGATCGCCTTCGAGCCGCAGCCGGATCTCGCGCAAGGCCTGACGCGGCTGTGCAGCCAGTTCGCGCTCGACAACGTCGTGATCGAGCCGCGCGCCGCCTATTCCTGCACCAGCCGCAAGACGCTGTTCGTGCCCGAGGGCCATCAGCCCGGGGCATCGCTGCTGCAACCCGCCGAGCGGTCGAAGCCGATCGCCGTGCAGACCGTCGCGCTCGACGATTATTTGCCTGCGACCGGACATGTCTCCGCGATCAAGATCGACGTCGAAGGCGCCGAGCTCGACGTGCTGCGCGGCGCCGAGCGCACCTTGCGCCGCTGCCGGCCGCTGCTCGTGGTCGAATGCGACCGCCGCCTCGCGACGCTCGACCGCGTGAGGCAGACCTTCGCGCTGCTGCTCGGCCTCGGCTATCGCGGCGAGTTCCTGGATCGCGGCCGGCTGCTGCCGCTGTCGGCCTTCAATCCCGACATCCACCAGCGCGCCGACGGCGAGTGGTTCTGGAAGCGCAAGGACTATTGCAACAACTTCGTGTTCAGGAGCGTCGACGCGCACGCCTCGTGAGCGACGGCTGTTGCCTGTGAGTAAAGGCCGCGGCCGCCGTCATGGCCAATTGTCCGAATAGTCCAACCCGAACGCTCACTGCCAGTCCGCGTGAGGTGGCTCTTATCGGGTCTGGTGCCCGTGGCTGCGCCTCACCCCAGCCCTCTCCCCGTGAGAACGGGGAGAGGGAGCGCACCGACATCGCCGCGCCGACCTTCGTCCCGGTCTCCAATAACAACATGCTCATGGCCGATGTGCAGCGTCGCCCCTCGGCGTCAGACCCTCACGGTGAGGGGCGCCGACTTCGGCGCGTCTCGAACCATGAGGCCCCCGCGAGGATCACCGAGCCATCTGCATCACAAAACGCCCGGAACAGCCGGTCGAAACCATTTCCCTCTCGGCATGAAAACGTCCTGAAACACGGCGCCGGCATCCTTCCCTCATCGCATTGACCACTGGGGGATCGCCGATGTCCGCGCTGCTGAGCTTCATCTTCGAATCCTACTGCCTGAGCTGCCGCGCGATGTTTCCCGAGCTCGACGCCGGCCGTTTGCCTCAGGCGGAATGATCAACGCTTTCGGCCGCCCGCGGCCGCGAGAACGGCAAGGGCCCCCGGCCCCCCATTAAGCTTTCCTCTTCAGCTTAACGTCGGCTTCCATTTGACGCCGGCCCCCTTCATCCGCCACGTCGTGGCGATGGAGCTTTGACATGTTTGAATTGGTTGTTTTGACCGCCACCTGTTGCATTGCCGCCGTTGCCGTCGTGACCTTCTATCAGCGTCGCCAGGACGTCCTGTACGGCCCCTACATCGAGGACATCGCCAGCAGCCCGGCGCTGCGCGACGAGGGGATCGAAGCCTCCTCGTCTTGATCCCACGGCACGCATCCGCGAAGGGCCGCGCCTGCACGAGATCCCTCGCGGCCTCAGCCAAGGCATCGCCGCGCGTCGGCCGTCACAGGCTGCGGCCGTGCCCGTCATTGATCAGCGCGTCGAGCCGGTCGGGGCTGATGCTCTGGCCGCCGGGCGTCTGGATGCTGACGCAGGCGGCGCCGAGCCGCAGATAGGTGTTGGCCGTGAGCAGCGCGTCCTGCGCGCTGCGGCACCGGATGGTGGCGATCGCGTTGATGTTCTCGGCACGGACGGTGAACGACGCGGCAGCCATGAAGAGCCCGTGTGCTTCGATCGGCAGGGTGAAGCCGAAGCTTATGCAGCGGGCTCGGACGGTCTCATTGAGCTGGATCAAACGGCCTGCGCCCCGCCGGCCGGACACCACCTCGTGCCGCAGCTCCTGGCTCAGCCCCGATTCAGCGACAGGCTGATGCGGGTCACGATGCCGTCCCAGTCGCGCTCCCAGGCGCGGGGATAGTTGATCAGCACGCAGTGCACGTAGCCGCCGGCGAAGTTGCAGCGATTGTACCACACATAGTCGCCCTTGTAGCTCGACACCGCGAAGAAGCGCGAGGTCACCCGCTTGTACTGGATGTTCGGCGGCGGGTTCTTCCTGGCGAGGAACCGGGCCGGCGAATCGCCGGCGTCGTTGGCGGCCGACTGCACCGTCAGATTGGCGCGGCCGTCGGAGGTCTGGAAGCGCTGGCCGTAGCCGTCGGGCCGGCCGGCGGTGTCGCTAAAGATCGAGGCGGGAATGTCGACCGAGGTGCCGGTCTCCGGAATGCGATAGGTGGTCCAGCGCACCGGCTCGGCCTGCGCGGCGGCGCTCCAACTGGCGGCAAGGGTCAGAAGCGCGAAAGCCCTGATCATCGAGGTCATGGTCATCGTCCCGAACGGCATGGAAAGACTCGAGGCTAGCCCGTCTTCGCGGCCCTGCGAAGGCAAGCCGCCAGTCTCGCGCGGAGAACGCGCAGCACCGCCGGGAGGTTCATGATCGGCGACATTCCTCCCGCCGACCGCACCCGACTCACTCGGCCGCGCGGTGGGCGTCCAAGCGGACGCGCGGTCGTCGACGGCCTCGGGCGCGCCCCACACGGATGCGCCGTCAACGCCGTTTTGCCAGCAGGATCAGCCATCTCGCCGCCCTCACGCGGATCGCTGAGAGATTTCGCTTGCTATTTTTCCGAATTTCGGAAATGATGCAGCCGTCCCGTCCTCATGAGAGGGGCGCTTCGCGATCGTCACGAACGTGGAGGGCGGGATGCGGTGGCCGCCATCTGTTGCAGCGTGCTTCGATGCGCGCGGACGAACGGCAGGTGGCGGACGTGAAGACGCGTGGTCCTGGCGCCCCGACGCTGGCGCTAAGCCTTTGGGTGATGATGATCCCGCAAGGCGACGGTGGCTAAACAGCCGGACACCGAGGAGAGCGCGAGATAAGCGTGAAAACCATCGTGCAGGGAATTCCGGGATTGCCCGGCTCGACCTGTGGTGACTGCCGCCTGCTTTGTTTTCTGCAGGCGGGCCATGGGTTGCGGCCAGCGCCCGGCATTCCCTGCGCCCTCTCTCTTCGATGAGGGTCTCTCCTTTCAAAGACCCGGGCCTTGAGCGCCGCGGGAGCGATCATGGTTGCCTGTGACATATCCGTCATATCCGATGCCCGATATCGGCTGTGGTCGCGGCAGCGCCGGGCTTTGACGTCGATGATTGTGCGGCCGTTGTTTGACAGGGGCATCCACAGCGCGATGGCGCCGGCGAGCTTCCGGGGCTGTCGACCATATGATACCGGTCATGTCATCGATGCCGGCGCGCGAGCGGCGGATCTGCCACAGGCGTTAAGCTTTCGCCACATATCGGACGGGCACGAGGTGACCGCGCCGAATACTTCGAGTTGCTTTTGCAACCGGACCGCTGGCGCCCCCGTCCCCGAGATCAGCGCGCGGTGCGCGCCCTCAGAAACACAGTCCCACCCTGGAATTAAGCATAAAACGAGCGCCGCGCCGTTGCAGCAACCTGCCCATTTCATTCGACAGCCATGACGTGCAACAATACTGACCGCAACTTCATCAACCTCCGATTTATTTTACTCATCTTTTACTTTCCTCAACTTCGCCCCAAATTTTGCACGATGCTGGGTTCCACTTTCATAATTAGAACTCTTCTCGGGCCCTACAAAATGGCGGTCCCAGAACGGGGTCTAATAGCCTCCGATATACTTTCATCCCTCACTCCGTCTTCGTTTCGCGTACAGAGGTCCAACAATGACAACCCTGACAAAGGCTCTCCCGACCCACATCGAAGAGACCCGCATCGACTCCGAGAAGCTGCGGACGATCCTGATGCTGTGCGCCGCCACGGCGTTCGGCTTCTTCCTTCACTCGACCTACGGTCTCGATCTCAGCTACGCCTTCTTCTGATTAGATCAGCGGGCCGGTGTTGCCGGCACTGGCTCTTCATTGCAGGACGCGATGATCGTCCTTTCCGGCTCGCGGGGTCATGGATCCGCCCCGCGCGTCGTCTTCCCCGAGTGTCGCGCGAAGATCACAGTGAGTGTCGCCACCACCGACCTGATCGCGTTTTTGCACAGCCTGGCCGCGCCGCTCCCACAATTTCGCCGCGACCACGCGCGACGCTCGACAGTGTAAAGAGTTCGCTTGGTTGAGGACGAGTAGCGTGATGCGTTCGCCAGTCTATGATCTCTACCAGATGAAGCAGGATCGCTTGCCGAAGGGCGCCCGCTCGGCGTGGCTGCGGACGCGGCCCAACGAGCCGCCGCCCGCGGCTGATGACTGGATCTTCGTCGGCAAGGAGCGGCATCCGAGCCGCTGGACCATTGCCGAGATGAACGAGAAGGGCACCTGCTACCGCGAGATTCCGATCTGGCTGTCGAGCCGGCGCAGCATGATGGCATCGGCGTCCGACAGCGCCGTGCAGACGCCGGCGGCCTGAGGCAGCGCGGACCGCTAGGCCAGCCTCACGCCGTAATAGTCGTCGATCTTGCGGCCGGTCGCGAGGTCGCCCCAGTCCCACTCGCGCTCGTCGGAATATTTCGGCGCGCCGCGCAGCTGCTCCTCGGTGACCCCGGTGACATAGCCGCCGAGCCGCGTGTCGTATTTCAGCGACTGCCATGGCAGCGGATAGTGCTCGTTGCCGAGCCCGAGAAAGCCGCCGAAGGCGAGCACCGCATAAGACACCCGGCCGCTGAGCTTGTCGATCATCACCCGCTCGATCGTGCCGATCTTGTTGTCGTCGGCGCCAAAGACCGCCGTCCCCTCGACCTTGTCGCTGCCGATCAGATTGCCATATTCACGACGGTCGAGCATGGATGTGTCGAGCATGGACGTCATGTCAGCCTCCTTTGGTTGAAACGAAGAACGTGTTTCCACAAAGCGGCGTTCCGCGCTGTTGTTGTCGCATCACTCCGATCCCGACGAAGAGCTTCCCTGCTCTTCCGGATCACGCGTCGCCTCATGCGTCGGCGATTGGGGCGATGTGGTCTGGTGGGCGCGTTGAGCCCGGTCCTTGTCCGCCGGCTGCTCCTCGCCGCGTCCGGTCCTGACGATACCCTGGTCGTGCTGTGCCATCGGAGTCTCCTGTTCGATTTTAGCTAGTGAAGGACATCGAGCGGAACGCGGCAGATCTCGTCCCCCTCCTCATTGGTCACCAGCACCGCGTAGTTCTGATTGCGCAGCTCCGGATGATCGGCGACCAGCTGCCGCGCGATCACGTCGGCCGAGTCCATCGCCTCGACGTCGCCGGGGAGCTCGACATAGCGCTCGTTGGCGATCGGCTCGCTGTTCGTCAAATCAAAGTGATAGAACGGCATCGTCCTGCCCATGCTCCTTCCGCGGCGGCCAAAAGCAAGCTTCAGCGCCAACCGCCGACGTTGCGCATTCGCAGACGACGCGGGCAGACGGCTTTCGTTCCCCGACCGCAGCGCCTGAGCCAATCCGTCACAACCCCGCCAGCCGAGAGCCGCCTCCCTTTTGCAAATCGGGACGAACGTTCACCGCCGACGCTCGTTGTCGACAACCCCAAGAGGAGCAAACGCATGGCAGACGATCGCAGTTCTTCGATATCCCGCCGCCAGATGGTCGGCGGCACTGCGACCCTCGCGGCCGCTTCATTGACGACAGCCGCAGCGAAAGGACGTGAGACGATGGCCGAAGATTCCAGGACCGCCGAACGGCTGGTCGACCCGACCGACAAATACCCGAAGCCGCCGTTCGAGCGACAGTCGCAGCCCTGGCCGGGTCTTGCGAGCAAGATGTCTCCGCGTCCCGATCACGGCGAGACCAGCTACAAGGGATCAGGACGGCTGGCGGGGCGCAAGGCGCTGATCACCGGCGGCGACTCGGGCATGGGCCGGGCGGCCGCCATCGCCTATGCCCGCGAGGGCGCCGATGTCGCCATCAACTATTATCCGACCGAGGAGCCGGACGCCCAGGAGGTCATCGCGCTGATCCAGGCCGAGGGACGCAAGGCGGTGGCGATTCCGGGCGACCTGCGCGACGAGCGCTTCTGTCAGCAATTGGTCCAGCAGGCGGTCGACGCCCTCGGCGGTCTCGACATCGTCGTCAACAACGCCGCACGACAACAGGCGCGTCCATCGATCCTCGACGTCTCCTCGGAGGATTTCGACGCCACGATGAAGACGAACATCTACGCCCCGTTCTGGATCATCAAGGCCGCCCTGCCCCACCTCAAGCCCGGCTCGGCCATCATCGGCACCTCGTCGGAGCAGGCCTATGATCCATCGGCTGACCTGTATGACTACGCGCAGACCAAAGCCGCCACGATGAACTACGTGAAGTCGCTGGCCAAGCAGCTCGGGCCGAAGGGCATCCGCGTCAACGCGGTGGCTCCCGGCCCGATCTGGACGCCGCTGCAGGTTTCCGGCGGAGCGACGATGGAGAAGCTGGAGAAGTTCGGCGGGCAGACCCCGCTTGGACGCCCGGGCCAGCCGGCGGAGCTGGGCTCGATCTACGTGCAGCTCGCTGCCGCCGACGCGAGCTACGCCAATGGCCAGGTCTATGGCTCCTCGGGAGGGTCCGGGCAGCCCTGAGGCTGCCCGCTTGCTCAGATGCGGGTGACAGGCTGCGGAAGCGAATAAGCTTCCGTATGCACCTGGCGGATGGTCGTGAACGCCGCGACCGCGGAGGCGACGCTAAAGGCGGTCAGCAGCGCAATGAGAACGGTACGGGGGGTCATTGGACGCTCCTCCATTCGGGTTCATTGCTCGGGGATCATTGATCGCGGCGCACAATCCCACTGCGCTCGACCGGCGCGATCTCGCCGTCGAGCCAGTCCTGCTGAAGCGCGAGTGCGCGCCAGCCCTGGGCCATGCGCTGGAAACGACGAAAAGCTGGCTCTCCCTGCGCGCGCTCGGCGAGCTGGAGACAATTATCAGCGTTCTCGCGGAAAAGATCTGATTGCTTCATCCAGATGAGGTGGTCATCGCGGCACGCGGCTGCAACGGCCTTACGTGAGTTTAATGTCGCGGTGAGTTCCGGCGGGCACTCAGCCGCGACTATACGGCAACTAATATGCTCTTCAGCGACCACCCTGCCTCTGCTGGTCGCGAGGCCGCACCCCGCTGTTGCTCTCCGGCATTTTGTCCCGGCCCTGGTCACCATTGTCATCCCGCCCTCCCGATGACGAGGTACCGCTACCGCTCGGGTTTCCCGTCGCGGTGCTGGTGGCCGGTGCGGACCGTGGGTTGGCGGAACTTGCCGCGGGATCGCCTGTCACGGAACCAGGACCGCTCGGCTGGCCCGATTGAGCAAACATTGCCGTCGCGGTCAGCAGCACGGTCATGGCTGCAAAGCTGGCGCACGAGATGTTCTTCATGAATTCCTCCTCCGCTGACAAGCGGCCCCGGCCTTCCCTGTTCCAACGGATCGACGCTCGACATTCCCCCTCCAGAATCTTTGGAACGTTACGCCGGGATCGGAGTTGAGCCGCTTGTGCCAGCAGATGCGGGTTCCATTTGCCGATGAAAACGGCGTCGATCTTGATTTGAGTAGTTGCGGCGGCTTCTATGCTGCTGCCTATGAGACTCAGACGATTGCTGCCGGACCGCCTGCGACGGGGGAACTTATGAGTGATATTGAAGCTGCTGCTGGTCCGATGTCCGTGCGTCAAGGGTTCGGCCATCACGGCAACGGCGCTGGGCCGGCGGATGCCAGCCAGGATCTGCTCCGCGCCCTGCAGGCCATGCGCTCCGGCGATTTCTCCGTCCGCATGAGCGGCGACTATCTCGGTATCGACGGCAAGATCGCCGACACGTTCAACGAGATCATCGCCGCCAATGAAAGGATGGCGCAGCAGCTCGAACGCGTCGGTCAGGTCGTCGGCCGCGAGGGCAAGACGCGCCAGCGTGTGAGGTTCGGCATTGCCAGCGGCTCGTGGGCCGACATGGAGAGCTCGATCAATACGCTGATCGACGATCTGCTCTGGCCGACCCGCGAGGTGACACGCGCAGTCGCCGCGGTGGCCCAAGGCGATCTGCTGCAGACCGTGAAGCTCGACGTGGACGGCCGGCCGCTCGGCGGCGAGTTCCTGCAGTCGGCGACCATCGTCAATACGATGATCAAGCAGCTCAGCGTCTTCACCTCCGAGGTTACCCGCGTGGCACGCGAGGTCGGCACCGAGGGTAAGCTCGGCGGTCAGGCGCAGGTTCCCGAGGTCACCGGCGTCTGGAAGGACCTCACCGAGAGCGTCAACTCGATGGCCAACAACCTGACGGGCCAGGTCCGCAATATCGCCGAGGTGACGATCGCGGTGGCCAATGGCGACCTGTCGAAGAAGATCACCGTCGACGTCCGCGGCGAGATCCTGCAGCTGAAGGAGGCCATCAACACGATGGTCGATCAACTGCGCTCGTTTGCATCTGAAGTGACGCGCGTTGCTCGCGAGGTCGGCACCGACGGCAAGCTCGGTGGTCAAGCCATCGTTCCCGGGGTCGCCGGCACATGGAAGGATCTGACGGACTCCGTCAACGCGATGTGCGGCAATCTCACCGCGCAGGTCCGCAACATCGCCAACGTTACCACGGCCGTGGCGCGCGGCGACCTCTCGCGCAAGATCACGGTCGACGTCCGCGGCGAGATCCTCGAGCTGAAGGACACCATCAATACGATGGTCGATCAGCTCAATGCCTTCGCCTCCGAGGTGACGCGCGTGGCGCGCGAGGTCGGCACCGAGGGCAAGCTGGGTGGCCAGGCACAGGTGCCCGGCGTCGCCGGCACCTGGAAGGATCTCACCGACAACGTCAACTTCATGGCGTCCAACCTGACGGCACAGGTCCGCAACATCGCCGACGTGGCAACCGCGATCGCGAGCGGCGACCTGTCGAAGAAGATTACGGTCAACGTGTCCGGCGAGATTCTTCAGCTGAAGGAAACGCTGAACACGATGGTCGACCAGCTCAACGCCTTCGCCGGCGAGGTGACGCGCGTCGCCCGCGAGGTCGGCACCGAGGGGCGGCTGGGCGGACAGGCCAACGTGCTCGGCGTCGCCGGCACCTGGAAGGACCTGACCGAGAGCGTCAACTCGATGGCGTCGAACCTGACGGCCCAGGTACGCAACATCGCCGAGGTGACGACCGCGGTGGCGAACGGTGACTTGTCGAAGAAGATCACCGTCGATGTGCGCGGCGAGATCCTCGAGCTGAAGGACACCATCAACACGATGGTCGATCAGCTCAACGCCTTCGCGGGCGAGGTGACGCGCGTGGCGCGCGAGGTCGGCACCGAAGGCAAGCTCGGCGGCCAGGCCATGGTACGCGGCGTCGCCGGCACCTGGAAGGACCTCACCGACAGCGTCAACTCGATGGCCTCCAACCTGACCGGTCAGGTGCGCAACATCGCGGAGGTCGCGACCGCCGTGGCCAAGGGCGATCTGTCCAAGAAGATCACGGTGAACGTGTCAGGCGAGATCCTTCAGCTGAAGGAAACGCTGAACACGATGGTCGACCAGCTCAACGCCTTCGCCGGCGAGGTCACCCGCGTGGCGCGCGAGGTCGGCACCGACGGCAAGCTCGGCGGCCAGGCGGAGGTTCCCGGCGTCGCCGGCACCTGGAAGGACCTCACCGACAGCGTCAACTCCATGGCCGGCAACCTGACGGCGCAGGTCCGCAATATCGCGGAGGTGGCCACCGCCATTGCCGGCGGCGATCTCTCGCGCAAGATCACCGTCGACGTGCGCGGCGAGATCCTGAGCCTGAAGGAAACGCTGAACACGATGGTCGATCAGCTCAACCGCTTCGCGGGCGAGGTGACGCGTGTCGCGCGCGAGGTCGGCACCGA
Organism: Bradyrhizobium sp. USDA 4353; assembly: GCF_054063215.1. Classification (NCBI taxonomy): domain Bacteria; kingdom Pseudomonadati; phylum Pseudomonadota; class Alphaproteobacteria; order Hyphomicrobiales; family Nitrobacteraceae; genus Bradyrhizobium; species Bradyrhizobium sp. USDA 4353. The sequence goes on along the minus strand of NZ_JBSSGB010000001.1, from coordinate 5,300,625 downwards.
AGGACGGCTCGGCGGCCAGGCCAACGTGCCCGGCGTCGCAGGCACCTGGAAGGATCTGACCGACAGCGTCAACTCGATGGCCGGCAACCTGACCGCCCAGGTCCGCAACATCGCCGAGGTGACGACGGCCGTGGCGCGCGGCGACCTGTCGCGCAAGATCACGGTCGACGTGAAGGGCGAGATCCTGGAGCTGAAGAACACCATCAACACGATGGTCGATCAGCTCAATGCCTTTGCCTCCGAAGTGACGCGCGTGGCCCGCGAGGTCGGCACCGAGGGCAAGCTCGGCGGCCAGGCCGAGGTGCCGGAGGTCGCCGGCACCTGGAAGGACCTCACCGACAGCGTGAACTTCATGGCGTCGAACCTGACGGCGCAGGTCCGCAACATCGCCGAGGTCGCGACCGCCATCGCGGGCGGCGATCTGTCGAAAAAGATCACCGTCGACGTCCGCGGCGAGATCCTGCTGCTCAAGGATACCTTGAACACGATGGTCGAGCAGCTCCGCTCGTTCGCGGCCGAAGTGACGCGCGTCGCGCGCGAGGTCGGCACAGAAGGCCGGCTTGGCGGTCAGGCGGTCGTGCCCGGCGTCGGCGGCACCTGGAAGGATCTGACAGACAACGTCAACCTGCTTGCGGCGAACCTGACCACGCAGGTCCGCAACATCGCCGAGGTGACCACTGCCGTGGCGCGCGGCGATCTCTCGCGCAAGATCACCGTCGACGTGAAGGGCGAGATTCTCGAGCTGAAGAACACCATCAACACGATGGTCGATCAGCTCAACGCCTTTGCCGGCGAGGTCACGCGCGTCGCCCGTGAAGTGGGTACGGAAGGCAAGCTCGGCGGCCAGGCGCAGGTGCCCGGCGTCGCCGGCACCTGGAAGGACCTCACCGACACCGTCAACTTCATGGCGGCCAATCTGACCGAGCAGGTCCGCGGCATCGTCAAGGTCGTGACCGCGGTCGCCAACGGCGATCTCAAGCAGAACCTGACCGTGAAGTCGAAGGGCGAGGTCGCGGCTCTCGCCGAGACCATCAACAACATGACCGAGACGCTCGCGACCTTCGCCGACCAGGTCACCAGCGTCGCGCGCGAGGTCGGCGTCGAGGGCCGGCTCGGCGGCCAGGCCAACGTGCCCGGCGCGGCCGGCACCTGGAAGGACCTCACCGGCAACGTCAACCTGCTCGCGGCCAATCTGACTTCGCAGGTGCGCGCGATCGCGGAGGTCGCGACCGCCGTGACAAAGGGCGACCTCACCCGCTCGATTCAGGTCGATGCGCGGGGCGAGGTCGCCGAGCTCAAAGACAACATCAACACGATGATCACCAACCTCCGGCTCACGACCGATCTCAATACCGAGCAGGACTGGCTGAAGACGAACCTCGCGAAGTTCACCAACATGCTGCAGGGGCAGCGCGACCTGACCACCGTCGGGCGTCTGCTGCTGACTGAGCTGACCCCTCTCGTGAATGCGCATCGCGGCGTGATCTACCAGGTCGAGAACGAGTATACGCCGCAGCTCCGCCTGCTGGCCTCCTACGCCAATGACGGCGTCTACCCGCATCGCCAGCTGGTCCAGTTCGGTGAGGGCCTGATCGGGCAATGCGCCATCGACAAGCGCCAGCGGCTGATCGCCGAAATCCCCTCCGACGTCATCCCGGTCGGATCCGCCCTGCTCCGCGCCGTCCCGAAGAACCTCGTCGTGCTTCCCGTGCTGTTCGAGAACCAGGTCAAGGCCGTGATCGAGCTGGCATCCCTCAGCCCGTTCACGACCTCGCAGATGACATTCCTCGAGCAGCTCACCGACTCCATCGGCATCGTGCTCAACTCGATCGAGGCGACGATGCAGACCGAGGGCCTGCTCAAGCAATCCCAGCAGCTCGCCGCCGAGCTGCAGGCCCAGCAGCGCGAGCTGCAGCAGACCAACGAGCAGCTCGAGCAGAAGGCCCAGCAGCTCGCCGAGCGCAACGTCGAAGTCGAGCGCAAGAACCAGGAGATCGAGCAGGCCCGCCGCGCGCTCGAGGAGAAGGCGACCGAGCTCGCCCTGACCTCCAAATACAAGTCCGAGTTCCTGGCGAACATGTCGCATGAGCTGCGTACGCCGCTCAACAGCATCCTGATCCTCGGCCAGCAGCTCACCGAGAACCCTGACGGCAATCTCACGCTCAAGCAGGTCGAATTCGCCCGCACCATCCACGGCGCAGGCACCGACCTTCTGAACCTGATCAGCGATATCCTCGATCTTTCCAAGATCGAGTCCGGCACCGTCACGGTCGATGCGGAGGAAATCCTCACCGCCAACCTGCTGGACACCGTCGGACGCCCGTTCCGGCACGAGGCGGAAAACCGCCTGCTCTCCTTCAACATCGATGTCGATCCGACGCTCGCGCGCAGCATCGTCACGGACTCCAAGCGCCTGCAGCAGGTCTTGAAGAACCTGTTGTCGAACGCCTTCAAGTTCACTGCCGAAGGCGGCGTCCGGCTGAAAGTCTCGGGCGCCCTCGGCGGCTGGAGCGCCGAGCACCCCGTCCTCAACAATGCGCCGGCGGTGATCGCCTTCGAAGTCTCGGATACCGGCATCGGCATTCCACAGGACAAACAGAAGCTGATCTTCGAGGCCTTCCAGCAGGCCGATGCGGGCACCAGCCGCAAATATGGCGGCACGGGCCTTGGGCTCGCGATCAGCCGTGAGCTGGCGAACCTGCTCGGCGGCGAGATTCATCTCCGCAGCGCGCCCGGCAAGGGCAGCACCTTCACGCTCTATCTGCCGCTGAAATATTCCGGCCCGGCAACTGCCCCGCGTATCAGCCCGGCGACGCCTATTCCCTATATCCAAACCCCTGCGCTGCAGTCGGCGGCCGCGCCGGAGCGCGTCATCGAGCAGCTTGCGGACGATCGCCTCAATCTGGCAGCCGGTGACACGATCCTCCTCATCGTCGAGGATGATCCGCATTACGCGCGCGTGCTCATCGATCTCGCCCGCGACAAGGGCTTCAAGGTCCTGGTCGCCAGCCGCGGCGCCGAAGCGCTGGATCTCGCCAAGCAATATCAGCCCGCCGCGATCTCGCTCGACGTGTTCCTGCCGGACATGCTCGGCTGGACCGTGCTGAGCCAGCTCAAGCACAATCCGCTGACGCGGCATATTCCCGTTCAGATCATCACGCTCGACGAAGACAAGCAGCACGCGTTGGCGCGCGGGGCCTTCTCGTTCGTCAGCAAGCCGACCACGACGGAAGGCGTCAGCGCGGCGCTGTCGCAGATCAAGGAGTACGCCAAGCCGCGCCGCAAGCGCCTATTGATCGTGGAGGACAACGCCGCGGAACAGATGAGCATCCGCGAGCTGCTCGGCCATGACGATATCGAGATCATTGCGGCTGAAACGGGTGCTGGCGCGCTGGACATCATGCGCAGTGCGCCGTTCGACTGCGTCGTGCTGGATCTTCGTCTGCCTGATATGAGCGGATTCGACGTGCTCGATCAGCTGCGTTCCGACGAGACCCTCTCCGGGGTGCCGGTCGTCGTCTTCACCGGCCGCGAACTGTCGGCGGAGGAGGATGCCGAGCTTCACACCATCGCACGCAGCATCGTCGTCAAGGGGGTGGAGTCTCCGGAGCGGCTGCTCGACGAGACCTCGCTGTTCCTGCATCGCGTGATCACGCAGCTGCCGACCGAGAAGCAGCGCATGCTGGAGAAGCTGAACAGTTCCGACGAGGACCTGATCGGCAAGACGGTGCTGCTGGTGGACGATGACGCGCGGAACATCTTCGCTCTCTCGAGCGTGCTGGAACGGCGCGGCATGAAGGTTCTGACGGCGACCACCGGCAGTGAAGCCATCGAATTGGTGCAGCACAACCCGGAGATCGCGATCGTGCTGATGGACATCATGATGCCCCAGATGGACGGCTACCAGACCATCGGGGTGATCAGACAGACCCCCGCCTTCGCCCGCCTCCCCATCATCGCGTTGACCGCGAAAGCCATGAAGGGAGACCGCGAAAAATGCCTCGAGGCCGGCGCCTCGGATTATCTCGCCAAACCCGTCAACACCGAGCAGCTGCTCCTTGCCATCCGCATGTGGCTGCACCGCTGAACGGCTGAACATCATGGAACATGAGAAGGTCAACATCCTCCTGGTTGACGACCAGCCCGCGAAGCTGCTGGCCTATGAAGTCATCCTGAAGGACCTCAATGAAAATCTCGTGGTCGCGACCTCCGGCCGCGAGGCGCTCGAGATCCTGTTGAAGAACGAGATTTCTGTCATCCTGGTCGACGTCTGCATGCCCGAGCTCGACGGTTTCGAGCTCGCGCAGATGATCCGCGAGCATCCGCGGTTCCAGAAGATCGCGATCATCTTCATCTCCGCCGTCCAGGTCAGCGATTTCGACCGGCTGCGCGGCTATGAGATGGGCGCCGTCGACTACGTGCCGGTTCCCGTGGTGCCGGAGGTGCTGCGCGCGAAGATCAAGGTCTTCACCGAGCTCTATCGCAAGACGCGCGAGCTCGAGCATCTGAACCTCGAGCTGGAAAATCGCGTTCGCGCCCGCACCGCCGAGCTGGAGAAATCCACCGCGCGCCTGCGCGAGAGCGAGGAACGCCGCAGCATGGCCATCGCGGCCGGCAGGATGGGCTCGTGGGATTGGGACGGCATCAACGGCGACTGGATGTGGGACGAAGGCCAATACCGCATCTTCGGCGTGACCCCGCAGGGTTTCGAGCTCAACAGCGTCAACATCATGGGCCTGCTGCATCCCGATGATGCCGAGCGTGCGCGGCATGTGCTGGCCGAGTTCGGCCGCGGCGTGACGTCCTACGAGGCCGAATTCCGAATTCAGCGGCCGGACGGCGAGGAGCGCTGGTGCGTCGGAACCGCGGCCGCCACCACGGATAGGTCCGGCCGCGTCGTCCGCGTCAGCGGCGTCACGATCGACATCACCGAGCGCAAGCGCGCCGAGGAGCGACAAAACCTGCTGACGCGCGAGGTCGATCACCGCGCCAAGAATGCACTGACGCTGGCGCAGTCGATCGTGCGCCTGACCAAGGCCGAGAATGTGAGGACCTATGTCAGCGCCGTCGAGGGCCGCATCAGCGCGCTCGCCCGCGTTCACACCATCCTCTCGCTGTCGAGCTGGCAGGGCGCGGAGATCAGCCGGCTCGTCGCCGAGGAGCTCGCGCCCTATGCGACCGGCGGCCAGGTCACCTTCGGCGGGCCCGAGCTGCAGCTCGAGCCAGCGACGGCGCAAACCCTTGCGCTGGCGCTGCACGAGCTGGTGACGAACTCGGCCAAATATGGCGCGCTGTCGGTTCGCTCCGGCCATCTCTCGGTGCAATGGACGATCGAGCCCGATCAGCGGCTCGATCTCACCTGGATCGAAACCGGCGGGCCGCTGGTCCATGTGCCGACCTCGCGCGGCTTCGGCACGCGCAGCCTGATGGCGAGCGTCGAGAGCCAGCTCGGCGGCCGCGCCTTGTTCGACTGGCGTCCCGAAGGTCTCGTCTGCCGCCTGCTCGTGCCCCTGCGGCCGGGCGCGACACCGCCGGAGACGACGACGTCCTTCACCGTTCCCCCGCCGAACGAAGTGCGTCAGCGCGCGGTGGGGTAACGGCCGGCTCAGCCGGCTGCCTCTCTGGTGATCCGCACCGGCACCGACTTGGCAGCCGGCACTTTGCTCCCTTCAGCGTAGTGCCACAGCGGGATCAATCCATTGCACTCGGGGTAATAAGCCCCGACACTGAACCTTGGAATGTCGAATGTCACCGCTTGGAGTCCACCGAGCGAGCGCTCGACGCCGTCATCGGCGACGGTCGAAAGCTTGACGATGTCGCCCTGCCCGATGCCCAGCTCCGCCATGTCGCTCGCATTCATGAACACGACCCGACGTCCGCCGGACACGCCGCGGAACCGATCGTCCTCATTGTAGATCGTGGTGTTGAACTGGCCGTCGGCCCGCAAGGTCATCAGCTGGAAAATGCCGTTGCCTTCTTCCGGCGGATTGAGCGCAGCTTTCGGCACGGTGAAATTGGCCTTGCCGGTCGCCGTCTTCCATTTGCGCTCGCGGGCTCCGAGCGGCCGTGGAAAGCCGCCGGGCTCGAACAGCCGCTTGTTGAAGTCCTTGAACTGATCGGGATAGGTGCGCTCGATCGCCTCGCGGACGAGCGCGTAATTGCCGACCCACGCGTCCCAATCGACCAGCGGATTGGGCCCAAGCGTCGCCCTGGCGAGGCCTGCGACAATCGCGGGCTCCGACAGCAGACCTTCGGCGACCGGCTGACGCTGGCCTTTCGAGCCGTGGATGCACGTCGTCGAGTCCTCCATCGCGACCGCCTGCTCGCCGGTTGCCTGCCGGTCGATCTCGATCCGACCGAGGCACGGCAGGAGGTAGGTGATTTCGCCGGGCACGAGATGGCTGCGATTGAGCTTGGTCGCGATCTGGACCGACAGCCGCAGCTTCGCCCAGGCCGGCTCCATCAGCGACCGCTCCGGCACTGCGCGCAGGAAGTTGCCGCCGAGGCTGACGAAGCCCTTCACCTCGCCCTTGATGATGGCCTCGCAGGCATCGACCGTGCTGAGCCCGTCCCAGCGCGGCGGCTCGAACGCGTAGAGCTCGGCCAGCTTGTCGAGCGGCACCAGCTTCGTCTTCTCGGAGATGCCGACCGTGCGTTGTCCCTGGACGTTGGAATGACCCCGGACCGGGGAAATGCCGGCGCCGGGCTTGCCGATGTTCCCGCGCAGCAGCAGCAAATTGACGATCATCTTGGCGGTCTCGACACCATGGCGATGCTGCGTGATGCCCATCCCGTAATTGGCGATCACGGCATGCGCCGATGCATAGACCTTCGCGGCATCCAGAAGGTCGGCACGGCGTAGGCCGGACGCCCGCTCGATATCGCTCCACGACGCCCGACGGCAGTAGTCGGCGAATTCCTCGAAGCCCGAGGTGTGCTGCTCGATGAAGGCCACATCGAGCACGCGCGGCCGCTTCATCGCAAGCGCCGCGTCATCGGCCTCGATCACGGCCTTGCACATCCCGAGCAGCGCCGCGCCATCGCCGCCGACCCTGAGCTGATGATATTGGGTGCTGATGCGGGTGCCGCCGGTGAGCAGCATCTGGATCGGGTTCTGCGGATTGGTGAAGCGCTCCAGCCCGCGCTCGCGCAGCGGATTGAAGGTGATGATGGGAACGCCGCGCTGCGCCGCCTTCTGCAGGGGATGCAGCATGCGCGGCGAGTTGGTCGTGGTGTTCTGGCCGAAGAACAGGATGCAATCGGACTTGTCGAAATCATCGAGCAGCACGGTGCCGACAGGTACGCCGATCACCTCGGGCAGCGCCACCGACGTGGATTCGTGGCACATGTTCGAGCTGTCGGGAAAATTGTTGGTGCCGTACATGCGCCCGAACAGCTGATACATGTAGCTGGTCTCGAGCGAGGCGCGGCCCGACGTGTACATCACGACCTCACGCGGATCGAGCCGTTTCAGCTCGGCTCCCACGGCGCGAAACGCCTCGTCCCAACTCACGGGAACGTAGCGGTCGCTCGCCGCATCGTAGCGCATCGGATGCGTCAGCCGGCCCTGCTCCTCCAGCTGATGATCCGACCACGTCCGCAATTCGGACAGCGTATGCTGAGCGAAGAACTCCGGCCCGACCGTCTTGCTGGTGATTTCCCAGGCGGTCGCCTTGGCGCCGTTCTCGCAGAATTCGAACGGGTGCGGCTGCGCCGGCTTGGCCCAGGAGCAGCTGACGCACATGAATCCATCAGGCTTGTTCTGCTTCAGAAGGATCTCGCTGCCGAGCAGCGTGACCTCCTCCTGGGTGAGGATGCTGGCCACGGCCTGCACCGAGCCCCACCCGCCGGCCGGAGCCGTATAGTCCTGGATCTTCACCTTCTCACTCACGGCACATCTCCGCGGCCTGAAAAGCGGCCAACCCGTGATCAAGAGGTAAGTTCCGCGCACTCACGGCAGGTTGCGTGGGCCAGGTCCGACCGCGACCGAGCAGACGATGATCAGCAAGACTGATGGCCAAGACGAATAGGAACGACGCGCCGCGCCACGCGTATTCCATTTGTCTCCGGCGGCGTTCCCCCATCTCGTCGGAGACACTCCGTGTGGACTGCGGCCCAGCGTTCGACCCCTCGGGCGCTGGGCCTGTTCGTGCGGCGAAGGCCGGGCCTCATCGACCCGGCCCTCACGGCCAAGCTCAGGCGGCGCTGCGCTGGAGATGCCGGCCTTCCCGGACCTCCTCGATGATCTTGGCGCTGAAGGCTTCGAGATCACCGGGATTACGGGACGTGATGACGCCCTGGTCCACCACGACCTCCGCGTCCTGCCACTGCGCCCCGGCATTGGCGACGTCGGTCTTGATCGACTTGTAGGACGTCATCTTGCGTCCCTTCGCAATGCCCGTCTCGATCAAGAGCCAAGGCGCGTGGCACACCGCGGCGACGATCTTCTTGGCCTCGAAGATGTCCTTGATGAAGGCCAGCGCCTTCGGCTCCAGGCGCAGCAGGTCCGGGTTGATCTGGCCACCCGGCAGCACGATGGCGTCGTAGTCGGAGGCCGATGCCTGGTCGAGCGTCTTGTCGACCTTGACGGGTCGTCCCCAATCCTTCTGGTCCCAGCCTTTGATCTCGCCCGGCGCGAGCGAGATGATCTCTACTGTCGCACCTGCCTGCTTCAGGCGATCACGCGGCACTTCGAGCTCGGATTGTTCGAACCCGTTGGTCGCAAGAATCGCGATCTTCTTTCCATCGATGTTGTCCATCATTCTCTCCTGTTCAGATCGACATGTCCGGCAACCTTGCGCCAGGGATCATCGTTCCGCGGCGATGCGGGACCGATCGTCACAACTGGTCGATCGATGGGCCGAGGCTGTGGAACAGCCAAGCCTCGGGCAGGTTTGTGTGGGAGAGCAGCCCCGGACGGACCGCGCGCCGCGGACGAGCTGGACGCTCCCACGGACCGCGATCTGGAGCTCCTCGTGCCCTACGCACTGTTTGAGAATGACGAGAGATTGACCCGCCCGTTTCGGACCGAGCGCGAGGTCTGGGAGGCAGCCGAGCAGGCCGATCTCGTGACCTTGGATACGCACGGGGAAAAGGTGCTCGACAACAATTTCGAGATCAAGCCGTGCGAGGCGACCGCGGATGAGCTCGTAAGTCCGCGCGACGACATCGTGCTTCCCAAGCCTCACGACGCCGATGCGACCGAACCCAAATCAGCGCCGCAATCGCGGCGATCGTCGCGGAAGGCAGCGCCGAGGTGAGGCCTCCAGGTGCGAGAGGATAAGGCGGTCAGGCACCTGGAACAAAACAGGAACATTCTGCGAGCCGCTGGGTTGGACAACAGTTCGGCCATTGTGGCCCCTGGGAGATCCGCGATGACGGAGAAGATCGAAAAAGATCCGAAGGATTGGGTTTCGGGCGAAGATCCGATGACGGATGCTCAAGCGTCCTACTTGAGGACGCTGAGCGAGCAGGCGGGGCGCCCGGATCCGACTGAGAATGTGCGAACCAAGGCGGAAGCGTCTGAGCTGATCGACGAGATGCGGCACGCCGCGGGGTTGGAGTGAGCCGCCTGGGCTTTGATAGATCGGTACTCCGATGCTTGCACACCACGCCTGAGGCAGTCGCGAATCAACACCCGGTTGTTTAGTGTTCGCTTCCTGTCTCAGGAGTGGACCATGGTTGCGGATAGTGACAGCAAGGTTGCCTGGCATCGCGCACAGCTCAAGAAGAACCGCGCAGCGCTGAAGCAGATCGAGACGGCGCGCTTCACCGTCGGCGAGAGTGCCGATCCCAAGGCGATCGAGCGGACCAAGCGGCAGGTCGCGGAGCTTCAATTGAAGATCCGCGAATCCGAACAGGTCGTCGGCCAGCACGACAAGCAGGCCCGGCGACCGCTGGCGACGGACTTGCGCAGCCTCTCCAACGTGTCCTGGCGCAACTGGACCGGCAACGGCCCGCGCTGACACGCGCCTCCCCGCTCCTAATCGACCGCATTCGAGCGTATCCGCGCGGAAGGTCCGGAACTCGTCACGACATTCGCCGCCTGCGGGCGGTCGTCCCGCTGCAGCCAGCGCGTCAGCCGCTCGTCGCTCCTGCGTAGCGCAGCCAGATCGAGCCGCCCTTCCGCAAGAGCCTTTTTGGCGCAGGCGAAGACCCGATGGAACTGCGTGCCGTCGTAAGCGACGAGCAACAGATCTGCGCCGCCATTGAGGGCTTCGACCACGGCCTTGCAGAGATCGCGGCCGTAGATCGCGCCCATCACGAGATCGTCGGTGATGATCACGCCCTGATAGTTCCACCGGCCACGGATGAGGCCTTCGAGCACGGCCTTGGAGTGCGACGCCGGCCGCTCCCGATCGATCGCGTCGACCATGACATGACCGACCATCATGGCTGCATGCGAGTTGTCCAGCACCTGGCGGAACGGCCGCCAATCCGACTGCTCCAGCACATCGGCTGACGTATCGAGCTGCGCGGAGAAGTGATGCGTATCAGCCTCCACGCGCCCGAGACCAGGGAAGTGCTTGACCGCCGCCCGGACGCCGCTCGCCTCCAGGCCGCGGACATAGCCGAGCGCGATGTCGCCCACCGCGGCCGGGTCGTCGGAGATGGCGCGCTGCCCGATCAAGGTGTGAAAATCGAGCCGGTTGCGCCTCCAGCGCGGCCGCAGATCGACCACCGGCGCCAGGTTGAACGTGATGCCCGCTGACGCCAGCGCCTGACCCTGGGCACGCCCCATCTCGTATGCCTCATGCGCGCGCCGCGAGGCCGGGAGATTGGCCAAGGTCGCCAGCCCCGGCATGTTCGGCAGCGTCGGCGAGAGGTGCGCGACCCGGCCTCCTTCCTGGTCGGCCGACACGAGCAACGGCGGCAGCCCGGCTGCCCTGCGTTCGGCCTGCAGCCGTGCCATGTCGGCGCTCAGCTGCGCCTCGCTCCGTCCGCGCACATTGTGATGAGTGACATACACGCCAGCGATCAGGCCCTGCCCCGCCAAGGCCGCGGCCTCATCGACAGACGTGTAGCCCACGATGAAATGCCGTCCGAGCAGACGCGCCACCTCAGGCGCTGTCTGAAACGTCTCGTATTTGCGCCATGCGAACGTAAACTGCGTGGCGGTGAGCGCGAGCAGCGGAATGCACCACGCCACCACCAGCAGGCGTCCGGCCATGCCGTCGCGCCAACGCCCTCCTAGCAGAAGCAGCAGCGGAGCTGCCAGCCCGATGATGAGCAACGCGGCGTGCCCTGTCCCGCGCAGCCGGACCAGATAAGGCTCGTTGCTGTTGAGCGTGATGACAATGAAAGCCAGCGCAAGGATCCAGAGGACGATGGTCCTGATACGTCCGAGCATGTGAGCAGCCGATCATTCCCTTGAGAAAGACGGACTCTGCCTAACAACGCTCAACCGCCTGCGCCAGGAGCTGAATCGCGTCTGCACGAAATCTGCAAACAAATCCTGAAATGCTGCAGGCCCGCTCGTGAGCGGCTGCACGCCGCGGGGTCATGCTGCGATCATCGGCCGGCGACTGCTGGCCGTATCGTTGCTCAATCGAGGACTCCCGCAAATGACCAGCTCCGCCGAGCTGACGGCTGCTCCAGCCGCCCCGCTCTCCATGTGGCACAAATTCGCCCTCGCCTTCGCGCTTCTCGGGCTCGCCGATGTCCTGTTCTACGATCAAGCGCCAGGGCTCTCGCTTCCGATCTTCACCGTCGCGCTGGTCGCGGCCAGCCTGCTCGCCAATCACGCCGGCATCGATCGATCGCGGATGAAGCTTGCGGCCGTGCTGCTCATCCTGGGCCTGCTGCCTGCGATCGAGGACCTGACCGTGCTGTCGGTCTCCACTCTGATCCTCGCAACGGTCTCGGCGGTCGCCCTGACGACCAATCCCGCAGCCGAAGGGCTTCGCTTGCCGGTTACGGCCGCACGACAGCTGCTCCTGGTTGGACCGTTCAGGCTGATCCCCGACGCCATCGCAACGCTTCGCGCCCATGACTTGACGCGGCTGCTGCTGACATGGAGCATCCCGCTCGCCCTCGGCCTCGTCTTCAGCCTGCTATTCGCCGCAGCGAACCCCGTGATCGAGCAGTGGCTCGATCAGCTCCGGCCTCAGCGCGTCGTCTCCAATCTGAGCGTCGGCCGGCCGATCTTCTGGCTGTTGATGCTGTCTCTGATCTGGCCGTTCATCCATCTGCGTTGGCGGCAGCGGACCAAGACGCCGCGCCTGCCGATCGACGCCGAGGCCGAGCAAGCACCGTCGCTCGCAGCCCCCCTGCTCAATCCGCAAACCGTCGTTCGCTCGTTGCTGCTGTTCAACCTGCTGTTTGCGATTCAGACCGCGCTCGATGGCGTATACCTGTGGGGCCATGCGGCACTTCCCGACGGCATGACCTACGCCACCTATGCCCATCGGGGCGCCTATCCGCTGATCGTCACGGCACTGCTGGCCGCAGCCTTCGTCATCATCGCCGTCCGCTCCAAACGCGACGACGAGCCGCGGCTGATCCGCCCGCTGGTCTACCTCTGGGTCGGACAAAACCTGCTGCTGGTGCTGTCCTCGATCCAGCGGGTCCACATCTACATCCAGAGCTACCTGCTGACTCACTGGCGCATCGCGGCGCTGATCTGGATGGCGTTGGTTGCCATCGGTCTGATCCTGATCGTCGTCCGGATCGTCCTGGACCGCCCCACGGCGTGGCTCGTCCGCATGAACCTGATCGCGCTTGCGGCGACTCTCTATGGCTGCGCCCTCGTCAATTTCTCCGCAGTGATCGCCGACTACAACGTCGCTCATAGCCGCGAAGCCGGACGAAGCGGGACCGCCATCGACATGCCCTATCTTCTGAGCCTAGGTCCGCAGGCCCTGCCGGCAGTCCGGCGAGCCATGCTGCTGCTGCCCGGGGAATCCGCACTCTCCCCCATGAACCAGCGTCTGTTGGACCAGCAGGCAAACGACATGGCGAACTTGCGCACCTGGACGTTCCGCGGCTGGCGCTTGCAGCGCTATCTCGATACACATCCCCTGATCCAGAACCCCAGCTGATGTCCCGCCGCGGAGCCTCGATTGTGTCCCCCCGAATCCTGATCGTCGACGACGATCCGCACATCCGCGAAGTCCTGCGGGTCGCCTTGGGAAAGGCCGACATGACGGTGACGGAGGCCGCCGACGGCCGTGCGGCGCTGGTCAGGTTCGGCGAGGACCGCCCGGACCTGATCGTGCTCGACGTCGGCATGCCCGAGTTCGACGGCCTCGAAGTGTGCCGTCGCATCCGGCGGACCTCGCAGGTGCCGATCCTGTTCCTGTCGGCGCGCGACGAGGAGATCGATCGCATCCTCGGGCTGGAGATCGGCGGCGACGACTACGTGACCAAGCCGTTCAGCCCGCGCGAGCTGGTTGCGCGCGTCAACGTCATCCTCCGGCGTGCCGCCGCCGGCGGCAGCGATCGTGCTGCGGAGCCGGAGGAGCTCGTCCATGGCCGGCTTCGCCTCGACCCGCAGCAGCATCTCGCTCGCTTCGGCGAGACGCCGCTCACGCTGACCGCGCTCGAGTTCAGCATCTTGCGCACCTTGATGACGCGGCCGGCGGTCGTGTTCAGCCGCGAGCAGATCATGAGCGCGGCCTATCACCTCAACATCCAGGTCTCCGACCGGACGATCGACAGCCATATCCGCAACATCCGTGCGAAGCTCGCGGCCGCCGGTTGCGATGACGCCATCGAGACGGTGCACGGCGTCGGCTTCCGGCTCGGCCGCTGCGGCGCGCCATGATCGCACCGAAGCCGAAGAAGAAATGGCGGCCGTCGCTTGGACAAATCGTGTTCGGCGTGCTCGCGCTCGTCGCCACCCTGCCGCTCGTCGGGCTGTTCTTCTTCCGCATCTACGACAATCAACTGATCCGCCAGACCCAGGCCGAGCTGATCGCGCAGAGCCGCGTGCTCGCGGCCGTATTTGCCGAGGAGGTCTCGGCGCGCCTCGCCGCCGGCATTCCGCTCGGTGCGGAGATCCCGCCCGAGGCACGGCCCGATGCCACCGACGAGGTGACGCCGATCCGGCCTTTGCTCGATCTGCTCGCCAATGATCTCTTCGTCCGCCGCCCGGATGCGCGCGAGGCGCCGCAGCCTGCCGACCCCGCTTATGTCGCCATCGGCGCGCGGCTGTGGCCGATCATCCGCGAGACGCAGAAGGTCACCTTGGCCGGCTTTCGCGTGCTGGATCCCCAGGGCGTCGTGATCGCTGGCCGCGACGAGATGGGCAAATCGCTCGCTCATATCGACGAGATCGCGGCCGCGTTGACGGGGAAATACAGCGCGGCACTCCGCATCCGCATTCCCGACAAGGCGCCCCCGCCGATCTATTCGTTCAGCCGCGGCGTAGGCGTTCACGTGTTCTCGGCCATGCCCGTCATCGTCAATGATCATGTCGTCGGAGTGATCTACACCTCGCGAACGCCGCGCAACATCTTCGAGCACCTCTATGTGGAGCGTGGCAAGTTCATTGCAGCGGGCTCCGCCATCATCCTCACGACGCTGCTGGTCGGCTTCATCGTGGCGCGGACGATCACCCGCCCGATGCGCGAGCTGGTCGACCGCGCCGGCCGGATCGGCCGCAATGATCCCGCTGGATTCCGCCCGCTCGCCCATTACGGCACGCGCGACTTTGCTGAACTCGCGGAGCATTTCTTCGCCATGGCCGAGCAGCTGGCGCGGCGCTCCAGCTACATCCGAAACTTCTCCGCGCACCTCACGCACGAGCTCAAATCGCCGCTGACCTCGATCAAGGGCGCGGCGGAGCTGATGCTGGACTCCCTGCATGCTACCTCAGGCCGGCTGACGCACACCCAGCAGGAGACATTTCTCACCAACATCCTTGGCGATGCCGAGCGGCTCGACCGGATGGCGCAGCGGCTGCGCGAGCTTGCGCGCGCCGAAGCCCTCCAGCAGAGCGAGGCGAGCAGCCTGGCCGAGGTGATCGGCCCATTGCGCGAGCGGTTTCCCACCGCGCAAATCGAAACAGGCGGCGCGCTCCAGAGTCCGATCAGGCTGTCGGGCGAGACGCTGCTGATCGTCCTCACCCATCTGGCCGACAATGCCGTCCGTCACGGCGCCCGGGCGATCCGCCTGGAGCTTGACGAGCGAGCCGATCAAGTGGTCCTCAGCGTGAGCAATGACGGCAATCCGATCTCGCACGCCAACCGCGAGCGAATCTTCGACGCGTTCTTCACCACGCGGCGCGACAGCGGCGGAACCGGCATGGGCCTGGCTATCGTGCGCGCCGTCCTAATGAGCCACGGCGGCCAGGTCGATCTGCTGCCGTCCGATCATGAGGTGCGCTTCGAGCTGCGTCTTCCTGCCGGCGAAGAGCCGTCTCAGGCACACCTCAAATAGCAAGAGAACATGTCCTCTTCTTTGAAGTTGCGGATCTGATCGAGATCTCCTGTGGAGGGTCGCAAGCCGCCGGCCCCAGCGACCGATCCACCGAGCCGGGCGCGATGGCAAGCTATTCCGCCACCCGCTACCGCAGTAGCCCGGCCATTCCGTCGATCGTTCGTATACGAGCAATCTGTTTCACCAGGGATTCGCGGAGGCGGCTCGGCTGCGACGGTCGGCCCGCGTGATTGGGAATGACTTGGCCTTGCGATCCGCGTAAGCTTCGGCGCATTGCACCATCGGCCAGCCTCGACATGGCCTTCGGGAGACCTTGATGAATTCGAGCCGTTTCGACATCACCCGCCGTACCGCACTGCTGACCTCGGCTGCGATTGCAGCCAACGTGGTGAATCCACTCCGGGCCTTTGCCCAGGAGACCCCACGCAAGGGCGGCGTGTTCAACGTGCATTACGGCGCCGAGCAGCGCCAGCTCAATCCGAGCCTGCAAGCCTCGACTGGCGTCTACATCATCGGCGGCAAGATCCAGGAGAACCTCGTCGACCTCGACGCGCAGGGACAGCCGGTCGGCGTGCTCGCCGAAAGCTGGGAGGCCGCGCCCGATGGCAAGACGGTCACCTTCAAGCTGCGTAAGGGCGTTACCTGGCATGACGGCAAGCCGTTCACGTCGGAGGACGTCGCCTTCACCGCGATGAACATGTGGAAGAAGATCCTCAACTACGGATCGACCTTGCAGCTGTTCCTGACCGCGGTCGATACGCCTGATCCGCAAACCGCGATCTTCCGCTACGAGCGCCCGATGCCGCTCAACTTGCTGCTGCGCGCGCTGCCCGATCTCGGCTATGTCTCGGCCAAGCACATCTATGAGAACGGCGACATCCGTCAGAACCCGGCCAATCTCGCGCCTGTCGGCACCGGCCCCTTCAAGTTCGTCAAATACGAGCGCGGCCAATACATCATCGCCGACCGCAACGCGGATTACTGGCGTCCGAACGCGCCCTATCTCGACCGTATCGTCTGGAAGGTCATCACCGACCGCGCCGCCGCGGCTGCGCAGCTCGAAGCGGGCGAGCTGCACTACAGTCCGTTCTCGGGCCTGACGATCTCGGACATGGCCCGGCTCGGCAAGGACAAGCGCTTCATCGTGTCGACCAAGGGCAACGAAGGCAACGCGCGCACCAACACGCTCGAGTTCAACGTCCGCCGCAAGGAGCTGTCCGACATCAAAGTCCGCCGCGCGATTGCGCATGCGATCAACGTGCCGTTCTTCATCGAGAACTTCCTCGGCGACTTCGCCAAGCTCGGCACCGGACCGATCCCCTCGACCTCGACCGACTTCTATCCCGGCGCGAACACGCCGCAATATCCGTACGACAAGGCCAAGGCAGCCGCGCTGCTCGACGAAGCCGGCTACAAGCCGGCCGCCGGCGGCAACCGCTTCTCGCTGAGGCTGCTGCCCGCGCCGTGGGGCGAGGACATCTCACTCTGGTCGACCTTCATTCAGCAATCCCTGGGCGAGGTCGGCATTCAGGTCGAAATCGTCCGCAATGACGGCGGCGGTTTCCTCAAGCAGGTCTATGACGAGCACGCCTTCGACCTGGCGACGGGCTGGCATCAGTACCGCAACGACCCCGCAGTCTCGACCACGGTGTGGTACCGGTCCGGCCAGCCCAAGGGCGCGCCGTGGACCAACCAGTGGGGCTGGGACGACGCCAAGATCGACAAGATCATCGACGACGCCGCCACCGAGGTCGACCCGGTCAAGCGCAAGGCGCTCTATGCCGATTTCGTGCGCGAGGCCAATACCGAGCTGCCGGTGTGGATGCCGATTGAGCAGATCTTCGTCACGGTGATCACGGCGAAGGCGCGCAACCACTCGAACACCCCGCGCTGGGGATCGACGAGCTGGCACGATCTCTGGCTTTCCGCCCTGAGCCCCGATACGTCAGAATAGGCCATGCGCATCCTGAGCCTTGCGGGGCGGCGGCTCGCCGCCTCGATCCCGACCCTGTTGCTGATCCTGATCGGCGTCTTTCTTCTGCTGCAGCTCGCGCCGGGCGACACGGTCGACGCGATGATGGCGCAGATGGGCGGCGGCGATGCCGCGACGGCGCGCGAGCTGCGCCGCTTCTATGGGCTCGATCTTTCGGTCCCGATGCAGCTCGCCAACTATCTGTGGCGGCTGGTCCGGCTCGATCTCGGCTTCTCCGCGATCTACGGCAAGCCGGTTGCGACCGTCATCCTGGAGCGGCTGCCGCCGACTTTGCTGCTGATGACCTCGGCGCTCTCCTTTGCGTTCTTCTTCGGTCTTGTGTTCGGCGTGATCGCGGCGCGCGGCGTCAACCGCTGGCCGGATACGCTGATCTCGACCGTCGGCCTGATCTTCTACGCCACGCCGTCGTTCTGGTTCGGCCTGATGGCCATCGTGGTGTTCTCGATCTATCTGCAATGGCTGCCGGCCGGCGGCTTCGAGGATATCGGCGCGGTCAGCACCGGTCTCTGGCGCGTGCTCGACATCGCGAGCCATCTCGTGCTGCCGTCGCTGACGCTCGGCCTGATCTTCCTGGCGATCTACTTGCGCATCATGCGGGCCTCGATGCTGGAGGTCCTCAATCTCGACTTCGTCCGCACCGCGCGCGCCAAGGGTCTCGATGAGACCCGCATCATTACCCGGCACGTGCTGCGCAACGCGCTGCTGCCGATGGTCACGCTGATCGGGCTTCAGGCCGGCACGATGCTCGGCGGCTCCGTCGTCGTGGAGACGGTGTTCTCGCTGCCCGGCCTCGGACGCCTTGCCTATGAGTCCGTGGTCCAGCGCGATCTCAATACGCTGCTCGGCATCGTGTTCGTGTCTGCGCTGCTGGTGATCCTGGTCAACTTCATCACCGACCTGCTCTACGCGCGGCTCGACCCGCGCATTGCGGCGGAGAGCTAGCGCATGGACGCCGTGAAACGATACTTTCGCAGTCCCCCCGCGGTGCTGGGCCTCGTCCTGCTGCTCATCGTCTTGGGCATGGCGATCAGCGCCGGCTATTTCTATCCGCGCGATCCCCTTGCCCTCGCCGGCCGGCCCTTGATCTGGCCGTTCGCAAATCCGCGTTTCCTGCTCGGCACCGACAATTCCGGCCGCGACATCGCCGCCCAGATCTTCTATGGCGCGCGGATCTCGCTCCTGATCGGCGGCGTCGCCACGCTGATTGCGGTGACGATCGGCATCCTGGTCGGCGCGCTCGCCGGCTACTATGGCGGCTGGATCGACAACATTCTGATGCGCATCACCGAGGCGTTCCAGACGCTGCCGAACTTCGTGCTGCTGCTGGTGCTGGTGGCCGTGTTCGGCTCGACCTTGACGACAGTGACGATCGCCGTCGGCATCGTCTCGTGGCCCGCGCCCGCACGGTTGACGCGCGCCGAGTTCCTGTCGCTGCGGAGCCGCGAATTCGTCCAGGCCGGCCGCACGCTCGGCATCCGCG
This sequence comes from Bradyrhizobium sp. USDA 4353, assembly GCF_054063215.1. Taxonomy (NCBI): domain Bacteria; kingdom Pseudomonadati; phylum Pseudomonadota; class Alphaproteobacteria; order Hyphomicrobiales; family Nitrobacteraceae; genus Bradyrhizobium; species Bradyrhizobium sp. USDA 4353. Next base: position 5,281,771 of record NZ_JBSSGB010000001.1, on the reverse strand, counting down.
ATACGCAGCTGATCCTGCGCGAGATCCTGCCCAACGCGCTGCCGCCGGTGATCGTCTATGCCGGCGTCGTGATGGCCGTCGCCATTCTCCTGGAGAGCGCGCTTGCGTTCCTGCGGCTATCGGATGCCAACGTCGCCTCCTGGGGCAATCTGATCGGGCTCGGCCGCGACGTGCTGCGCGTGCAGTGGTACGTCTCGGCCATTCCCGGTGTCGCCATCCTCATCACCGTGCTCGCCGTCTCGCTGGTCGGCCAAGGCCTCAACGATGCACTGAACCCGCGGCTGAAGCAGCGATGAGCTCGACAGCCCCCGTTCTCTCCGTCGACCGCCTCAGCGTCCGCCTGCCCAAGGGCGCCGATCGGACGCACGCGATCTCCGAGGTGTCGCTCACCATTGCCGAGAACGAGATCGTCTGCATCGTCGGCGAGTCCGGCTCCGGCAAGTCGATGATGGCCAATGCGATCATGCGGCTGCTGCCGCAGGGCGTGTCCACCGATAACGGTCGCATCCTGTTCGGCGAGCGCGATCTCTGCACGACCTCTGCGCCCGAGATGCGCCGCATCCGCGGCGCCGAGATCGCGATGGTGTTCCAGGAGCCGATGACGGCGCTCAATCCGCTGCGCACGATCGGCGACCAGATCGGCGAGGTGCTGGAGATCCATACCGATCTGTCGAAAGCCGAGGTCCGATCGCGCGTGCTGGCGCTGCTCGCCGACGTCAACATCCCCGATCCGCCGCGCGCCGCCAAGGCCTATCCTCACGAGCTCTCCGGCGGGCAGCGCCAGCGTGCGATGATCGCGATGGCGCTAGCGCTCGACCCGAAGCTCTTGATCGCCGACGAGCCGACGACCGCGCTCGACGTGACCACCCAGGCGCAGATCCTCAAGCTGATCCGCGAGCTGCAGCAGCGCCGCAAGACCGCGGTGCTATTCATCACCCACGATTTCGGCGTCGTCGCAGAAATTGCCGATCGCGTCGTGGTGATGCAGCACGGCGTGGTGGTCGAGCACGGTCCCGCAGCGGAGGTGCTCCGCAAGCCGCAGCACGCCTACACGCAACAGCTCATCGCTGCCGTGCCGCCGGTCGCGGCGCCGCCGGCACGCAAGCTGTCGGACGAGACCATTCTCACCCTCACCGGCGTCGCCAAGACCTATCGGACCGGCGGCTTTCTCGGTCGCGGCGTGCGCGTCACTCACGCAGTCAAGGACGTCTCGCTCGCGTTGCCGAAGGGCGCGACGCTCGGCATTGTCGGTGAATCCGGCTCCGGCAAATCCACCCTCGCCCGCTGCATCATTCGCCTGATCGATCCGGATGCGGGATCGATCCTGCTCAACGGGGAGGATTGGGCCCGGCTGCCACGTCGTGACATCAGGCAGCGCACCCAACAGATGCAGATGGTGTTCCAGGATCCGTTCGCCTCGCTCAACCCGCGGCGCAAGGCGGCCGAGCTGGTGGCGCAGGGACCGATCGTGCACGGCACACCGCGCGCGCAGGCGCTCGCAGAGGCGCGCGAGCTGTTCGCGCTGGTAGGTCTCGATCCTTCCGCAGCCGATCGCTTCCCGCACGAATTCTCCGGCGGCCAGCGCCAGCGCATCGGCCTCGCCCGCGCACTCGCGCTGAAGCCCGACGTGCTGGTGGCGGACGAGCCCGTTTCGGCGCTCGACGTCTCCGTGCAGGCGCAGGTCTTGAAGCTGCTCACCGGCCTGCGCGAGCGACTGGGCCTCTCGATCATCTTCATCACCCACGACCTGCGCGTCGCGGCGCAGATCTGCGACCTCGTTGCCGTCATGAAGGACGGCGAGGTCGTCGAGCATGGGCTGACGGGCACCGTATTCGGCCACCCGCAGCATCCCTACACGAAGGCGCTGCTCGCCGCGATTCCGGGCGGCGACTTCGCCCGGACGGCACAAGGCTGAGCGCTAGGCGATCTCGCGCGCGTCGCGGTAGCGATACAGCAGCAGCATCAGCGGCGCGAATGGCCGCAGCAGTGCGTGCGCCGGGATCGTGACCGGCTCCGTGAACGGCAGCGCCAGCTCGCCGGCCGGCACGTCCCTGACGGCTTTCGCCAGCTCCGCTCCGAGCGGAATGGTCAGCGCAACCGCGCGGCCATTGCAGCCGGTCCAACCATAGGCGTCGGGACCGATGCGATGAATACGCGGCATGTAGTCGGTGGTCATGCCGACATAGCCGTTCCACACATAATCGAATCGGACATCGCCGATCTGTGGCCACAGCCGCTGCAGACGTTCCGAGACCCGCGCCTTCAACCGCTCGGCCTTGTTGCCGGGGCCGATCACGGCGCCGCCCGTCACCAGACGATTGCGCGCATCGTAGCGCGCGAAATACAGCTCGCCATGGGTGTCGGACATCGCCTGCCGCGCAGGGATGATTGTCTTGCGAACGTTGTCCGACAGCGGCTGCGTCGCCATCTGCCAGGACAGCACCGGCATCACCTCATGCGCGATATCGGGGGCGAGCGCCTTGGAGAACTCGCCGCTATAGGCGTTGCTCGCCAGCACCAGAGCGCGAGCCGAGAGCTCGCCGCGCGCCGTCCGCACCACCCAGCGCTCGCCGCGCCGCTCGAAGTCGATCACAGTCGAGCGCGCATAGATGCGGCCTCCCAGGCTCAGCACGGTCCGCGCCAGGCCACGCGCCAGCGCCAGCGGATTGATGTGGCCGCCGGTCTTGTTCCAGAAGCCGCCATGCCACGCATCGGAGCCGAGCATGTCGCGCGCTTGATCACGCGACAGCAGCTCGACGTCGGCGCCGAACTTCGACCATTGCTTGAACCTGCGCTCGGCGATCTTGATGCGGCCGGGCGAATGCACCGGCTGCACCCAGCCGGCCTGCTCGTGCTCGGCGTCGATGCCATAGCGCCTGACCGTATCGAATAGCGCGGACGCGCTGTCACGGAGCATGGTGACGAAGCGCTCGCCCGCGGCGCCGTGGCGCTTGATGAGATCCTCGGGATCAGGACGCGACAGCGTCGGAATCACCTGGCCGTTGTTGCGGCCCGACGCGCCCCAGCCCGGCTCCATCGCCTCGACGATCGCAACGTCCGTGCCCGCCTCGCGCAGATGCAGCGCGGTCGACAGGCCGGTAAAGCCGCCGCCGATGATGACGACATCGGCCTGTGCGCTGCCCTCGAGCTCGGGGAGATCGGGACCGGGCGGAGTCTGCGCAGCCCACAGCGATGGCGGCCATGGAACGTCTTGTGTCGTCATGCTCATCGTGGACAGCTCACCCCTGCTGATCGACCGACCTCGGGGAGATCGATCTTGCCTTGCACCCGGCGCCCGGCGCCGCCGGTTGCGGCGCATGGGTCGATTGGGCATAGTTCGGCCGCCAATATGCCAATTTCGCTGCAAGGAGACAAACGCGTGGCCCTCAAGAATGTCATCGGTATCGATCACGCTGTCGTCGTGGTGAAGGAGCTCGACGCGGCCGCCGAGACCTGGAAGCGGCTCGGCTTCACGCTGTCGCCGCGCGGCACCCACAGCGCCAAGATGGGCTCCGGCAATTACACCATCATGCTCGATCCCGATTACATCGAGCTGCTCGGCATTCTCGCCGAGACCGACCACAATGTGCCGACGCGCAATTTCCTCGCGCAGCGCGGCGAAGGCATCGAGCGCATCGCCTTCACGGCCATCGACTCCGCCGCCGGCGCGGAGGAAATTCGCAGCCATGGTTTTGAGCCGATCGGCCCGATCGATTTCGAGCGCCCGGTGCCGCTGCCCGACGGCACGATCTCGGCGGCCAAATTCCGCGTCTTCCAATGGCCCGTCGCGGAGGCGCCCGGCGGCCTGCGCATCTTCGCCTGTCAGCACAAGACGCGCGAGACGGTGTGGATTCCGGAACTGATGACGCACGCCAACGCCGCCAAGCAGCTGAAGCAGGCGCTGATCGTCACGCCGGATCCGGCAAAGGACGCCGCGCATCTGTCGCGACTGATCGACCGCGAGGGGCGCAGCGAGGCCGATGGCGCCGTGACCGTCACCTCAGGCGGCGATCGCGCCGACTTCGTGTTCCTGACGCGGGATCAGCTCGCCGCGCGTTATCCCGGCGTCTCACTCGCCGGCCTGCCGGAGCGCGGCGGCGCCGGCCTCGTGCTGGCCTCGCATGATCTGGCGGCGACGGAAAAGACGCTGGGTGCGGCGGCGGTGCGCAGCGGCGCGAGCCTCGTGGTGCCGCCTGCAGCCGCGACTGGCGCCCTGCTCGCCTTCGTGGCCGGCTAAATCCCGCGCGAGGCGGCCACGGCATCGTGGCCGCTTCAATATCATTCGGCCGGCTGGAACATCGCCGGACGGCCGCGCTGGCTATCCAGCCAGCCGACCAAGCGATCCATCAATCCACCACTCGATTCCGACGGCTGCGCCGACGAAACGAACGGATCGCAATGGCACTTGGCGCCAGCCGCGCGCGACATCTTGGCGACGGCTTCCGTCATTGCCGGCGCGCCGCAGGTGTAGACCACGTCGTTCGGCGTCAGCTCCGGCATGTGCTCGGTCGGACGGCCGCTGCGAATCGCCGGCGACACGTTCTGCGGTTCTGAGACGATCGGGATGATCTTGACGTTCGGGAAGCGCGCCAGACGGCACAGCGCCTGGTGCATGTAGAACGACTGCAGCGTGCGCGACACCACGATGAACACGATCTCGCGCTTCGGATTCTCGGTGATCGCCGCAACCGCGATCGCCCACATCGGCGCAAAGCCGGTGCCGCTGGCGACGAGGATGATTCGTCCACGATGCTTCTGCCGGAAGAACGCGGTGCCGAGCGGCGCCGTCAGCTTGACGCGATGGCCGACCTGTATGTCGCGGCCGAGCGCCGACGACACCAATCCATCCTTCAGGATGCGGATGTGCAGATACAACAGATGGCTGTCGGGCGCGCCGACCATCGGATAGGTCGGGCTGTAGCAGCGCGTCGGGAAGCCGCGATACTGGACCTTGGCATATTGTCCGGGGAAGAACCGCAGCGGCTTGGGCATCTCGATGGTGACACCGACCACATCGGGCGCCAGCCGCACGAGATCACCGACCTCGCAGTTCATCGTCACGGTGTCGGGGACGGGCTCGGTGATGATTTTCAGATCGGACACGACGCGCGCCTGGCAGGCATGCGCCATGTCGCCTTCCATGCCGCCGAACAGCTTGCCGTCGACGACAGTGACCTTGCAGGAGCCACAGATTCCGCTGCGGCAGTCATGGGGCAGATCCACGCCACTATTGATGGCACCGTCGAGCAGGATATCGCCCACATTCGCGTAGAACGTTTCCCTGTTGTACTGGATTTTGCAAATCTTACCCATCACTGCACCTCAAGTCGCATCGGCCGGATCTGCCTCGTATGTCGGATCTGGGTGTGGTCGAACGCAGCGACTCGCATGAAGACACCGTTCTTGATCGGAACGTCGTACTTGCTTTTCGTGTCCATTTTGCGGGCAATTTCGAGCGTCCAGTGGCCGGCTGCCCAACGTGCGGCGCAACGAATGTCGGCGCGGTCGCCGGTGAATTCGCCGCTGATGAGAACCCCCGGCACCACCGTCCCGATCGGCGTCTGCGCATCGGCCTCCGCCGAGTAAGGCACCGACTCCGCCTCCGTCATGAACCAGCGCGCCCCCTCGCTCTCGCCGATGTTCGGATCGAGATTGATCTCGCCCATCGCCGCCGTCATCGCAGCGACGTCCTTCGGCAGGCGCTTCGGTCTGACGCCCCGATTGCCCAGTCTGGCGGCCTCCCTGTCGATGATGAAATTGTCGGTGTAGTTCGCCGTCCCCGGATCGGGCGCGAACCCGCCCTTGTAGGGAGTCAGGCCCTTGACCTGGTCCGGCGTCGGCTCGGCCGGCGGGCCGAAATGATCGTCGTCCATCCAGCCGGTCGGACCGCCGCTCGTGGCCTTCCACAACCAGGCGTCGGCGTAGAGGTTCGGCGCTGGCGTGTAGTGAATGCCGCGGGCCCGACAGCGTCGCCGGCTTGTCCGGCATCGGCTGCGAGCTCATGTGAAAGGTCCGGTCAGCCGCCAGCGTGATCGGCAGCGTCGTGAACAACATCGAGAACTTGTCCTCGTTGTAGTCGTTCTCGTCGCCCTTATCGAAGCCGTTGGTCAGCAGATGCCAGCCATCGGCCTTCTTGATCAGCGGCAGCTGCTTCAACGAGCGCGTCGGATCTTCCCAGATGACGAGAAAGTAGACCCAGGTGCCGTCATGCGCCGCCTTGATCCAGACCCGCGATTCTCCGGTGCCGTCGAAATTGTCGCCCTGGTTGGTGGTGACCATGTGCGGCTGGATATTGCGCCAGACGCGGTCCGATGAATCGCCGTCGAGCGTCGGGGCATCGGAGCTTGCGATCCGGTACACCGTCACAGTGTCCTCGGCGTAGTAGTCCGCGGCAAACATCGCCGAGCCGATGACGATGGCGGCTGCCGTCGCAACCACGAAGGGGTTGGACTGGAAGGTGGGGTTACGGCGGCGCGAGTTGCCTTTCGAAGGCGGGGGACGCATCCGCCCCGACGGCATGCGCGACTCGGGTCGTCCCCGCATCGGCTCCTCCATGCGTCGCGGCGCCGGCATCGGCTCGCGCATCGGCGGCCGCTGAGCAGGCGCAGGCTTCTTCGGCGGCGCCTCGGCCTCCTCGAGCTTCTCGGACTGTTCGACCAGCATCGTGAGCAACTCGACCGGATCGAGCTTCGGCGGCGGGGGCGGCAGAGGGGCCGGACGGAACACGCGATAGAGCTGCATCTTTCCACCGATGCTGAAGTGAACCAGGATATGCAGCACCACGAAGACCGGAATGACCCAGGTCGCGTACCAGTGGATCATCATGGTCACGTAGCCGGAGGCCACGCCGAAGAACAGCAGGCCGCCGGTGACGATCAACGTGAACATCGAGATGAACAGCACCCAGTGCAGCATCACGCTGATCGAGCCGAGGCGCGCAGGCCGACGGCCAAGCAGGCCCTTGAAGCGCATCTTGTCGATGCTGACGCGACGGCCGAGGCCCGCCTTCGATACATAGATCATGTAGGCAACCGCAACGCTTGCGAGCACGACTCCCGCCGGCATGTGCCAGGTCCAGGTCCGGTGTCGGGGAAGCAGCCAGTCGAGATTGTTGGCGATCCACGCATGGTTCGGTGCCTCGGTCGCCATGCGAAGGCCGGTGAGGAACGCAATCACCGTGGCCCCGACAAGGGTCCAGTGCAGGATGATGGTGCCGTAATCGGTCTTTCGAATCTTCATGCGTGCGCCTCCCGACATGCGCGCACGCGATCGGCGCGATTCAACGCCGTTCCGGCGACCGACTTGTGATTGAGCACGTCGACCGTGACGTGGACTGCGACATGGCTCATCGCCCCCATGCCACTCACGGTCCGCCCTCGCCCCAAATGCACTCCCGCATCACGCGCTTCGGTGGTGATGTAGTTCAACAACTCTCGTCCCCCAGGATACTCATGACTCGGCAACCACCTGTCCGACACCGACGCCGCCGGCGCCGCCCTTCATTGCGTTGCCCCACTACGCTCGGCGCGCCCCCGAAGATCACGCACCGAAGACCAGTTTGAAGCACCCAGAGCCGGTGACGGGTTGCTCGGATTGCCATTGAACTGGTCCGCCCCACTGTCCTCCTTGATGTTGCTCTTGATGTTGTTGTTGCCGATTGCCAGGCCGGATGCTGGAGCGATGCGCTCACGCGTTCGCTGAGAGAACGCACAGCCAGCAACCGAAGTGGCCATGTGTCATCGCCACCGTAGTCGCACGGGGAATCACGTTTGCGCGTGTATTCGCTGGTGTCACTGTCGTTCCCCACATCCGCCGATGCCGCTTGATCGAGATGACAAAGCGAGTCCGTTGCACCGCAGGAAGATTTATTCGCGTTCATGGCGTCAATCGGCCCGGACCGCGGCCAATGAGTGCGGAAGCAAGGTGATAGACGGACGAATGTGTGACGCCAGATCCACGTCGCGCCTCATCACCGACACGCAACTATCGAAGATCGCGGCTGAATCCGATTCGGACGGACGGCCTCGACGGGGCTTGGCGAAGCGGCCCGTGACCCATGCCCTCCTCTACCTCTCCGCGTGTCCTACGGCGCGCTGCCTGCGACAGAATTGGCCAACTGTCCAATTGTTGCCGGAAATTCGTCGGCATCGACTGGCAAGAGCGCTGAGTGACGCATTGGAATTTGGGAGACGCGCCTGGATGAGTCTGGCTCAAGACCGCCCGCGAACAAAAGCCGCGGCTGCCCTCAACGACCTGATCTCGGGTAGCGATGATCCGGTGACGCGCGGCCTGCGTCAGGCCGTCAAGCGCATGGCCGGCATCGGCGTGTTCAGCGGCGTGATCAACATCCTGATGCTCTCCGGCTCCGTCTACATGATGCAGGTCAACGACCGCGTCGTGCCGAGCAAGAATCTGGCGACGCTGATCGGCCTGTCGGTGATGATCCTGGCGGCCTATCTGATCCAGGGCTATTTCGACGCGCTGCGCTCGCGCATGCTGTGCCGCGTGGCCACGGTATTCGATGCGAGTCTGCAGGATGCCATCCATCATGCTTTAGCCACCCTGCCGCTGCGCGGCACCAAGCCGATGATGATGCAGCAGCCGTTGCGCGATCTCGATCAGCTGCGCGCCTTCATGTCCAGCATGGGGCCGACCGCGTTTCTCGACATGCCCTGGATTCCGATCTTCCTGATCGGCATGTTCCTGTTTCATCCGCTGATCGGGATCACCGCGATCATCGGCACGGCGGCCATCGTCTCGATGACGCTGGTCACCGACCGGCTGTCGAAGCAGGCCAGCAGATCCGCCAGCGACACCAGCGCCGCACGCCAGGTCCTTGCCGATGCCACCCAGCGCAACGCCGAGGTGATTCGCGCGCTCGGCATGCTCGATCGGTTCTCGGCGCGCTGGAACGCCGTCAACGAGAAGTATCTGAAGGACAATATTCGCGCGAGCGACGTCTACGCCAATCTCGGTGCCGCCGCCAAAGTGCTGCGCTACGTGCTGCAGTCGGGCATGCTCGGCATCGGCGCGGCGCTGGTCGTGTCCGAGCAGGCGTCGGGCGGCGTCATGATGGCGTCGTCGATCCTGATGGGCCGCGCGCTCGCGCCGATCGAGATCGCGCTCGGCAGCTGGAAGCAGCTGGTTGCCGCGCGCCAAGGCATCGCCAGACTGCGCGACGTCTGCAAGGCCACCGCAAAGCCGGAAGCGCCTCCGGTGGCGTTGCCGCGCCCGTTCCGCGAGCTTACCGTCCAGGAGCTCAGCGTTGCCGCACCGGGCACCGATCGTCCGATCGTTCAGAACGTGTCGTTCTCGATCAAGGCCGGCACGGGTCTGGCGCTGCTCGGTGCAAGCGCGTCCGGCAAGACCTCGCTGTCGAAGGCGCTCGTCGGCATCTGGCCGACATTGACCGGCACCGTCCGACTCGACGGTGCGGCTCTCGATCAGTGGAGCAACGAGGATCTCGGCCGCCACATCGGCTACCTGCCGCAGGACGTCGCGCTGTTCGACGGCAGCATCGCCGACAACATCTGCCGCTTCGACGAGAATGCGACGTCGGATTCGATCCTCAAGGCGGCGCAGATCGCCGGCGTGCACGACATCATCCTGCGGCTGCCCGAAGGCTATTCGACACGGATCGGTCAGGGCGGCATGTCGCTGTCGGCCGGTCAGCGGCAACGCGTCGGTCTTGCGCGCGCGCTGTATGGCGATCCGTTCCTGATCGTCCTCGACGAGCCGAATGCCAATCTCGATACCGACGGTGAGAATGCGCTCAGCCGCGCCATTCAGATCATGCGGCAGCAGAATCAGAGCATCGTCATCGTCATCTCGCACCGTCCGAGCGCGCTGAACGCGCTCAACATGGCGCTGGTGCTCTATGAGGGCAAGGCGATCGCCTTCGGTCCCTGCCAGGAGATCTTCGCTCGCGTCGCCGGCGCCAAGGCGCCGGCGGGGCCGGCGGTCACGCACGCCGCCGCGGCGCCGCGGGTCGCCGCGCCAGCCGCCGCACCCAATCCGAACGCGAGATCGCTTCGTCGCGCCGCCCCAGCAGAAAGCGCTTGAGCCATGAAACACATCAATGACTTCAGGCCGTTCGACGATCAGGACTATGTGCGCCCGAAGACCCGCGCCGTCGGCCCGCAGGGCGATGCCCTGATTCTGGAGCTGCAGAGATTGCAGGGCGCGTTCGACGACGGCTCAGATGAGGATGATCCGCGCGCACGCCGCGGCCAACGCGACGGCAAGAAGCGCCGGCGCCCGCCGCCATCGCAAGTGCGGCCCAAGCCTCGCAAGAAGAAAGGCAGCACGATGGGCCGTGCGCTTTCGCTGTTCGGCCTCGGCAGCCAGGCGCCAAAGGCCCGCCGCGCCGAGGGCATCCGCGAGATGGATTGGCAACAGCCCGCGCAGATGCGCGGCTACGAGCCGGAGTTCTCTCCTCCGCCACGCCAGGCGGCGTCGCGCTTGCCGGCCAACCAGGCACACGTGCTGGATCTCAGGGACAACCGACGCGACGCCAATTTCGGCGACGGTGTACGGCGGCCGATGGGACAGCAGAACCTGCCTGCAACCCTGGGGCACGCGCCGGCTGTTCCGCAGACCGGCGTCCGCCGTCTGGTCGGCACGGCAGGAACGGCCCTGACGACCGGCATGACGTTCATCGCCGCGCAGGGCACGGCGGCGGATCTCGACGACGGCTCCGACGAATCGCTCGTGCCGCGCGTCGGCCGCATGTTCGAGAACGAGCTGCGACTGGGCTTGCGTGTGCTGCTCGTGGCCGCCGTGTTCGGTGGCGGCTGGCTGACGCTGGTGCCGCTGGCCGGCGCGGTCGTCGTGCCCGGCAATCTCGTCGTGCAGTCCAACGTGAAGGCGATTCAGCATCCGACGGGCGGCATCATCGCCGAGATCAAGGTGGACAACGGCAAGCGCGTTGCCGCCGGCGACCTGCTCGTACGCCTCGACGCCACGCAGAGCCAGGCCCAGCTGCAATCGATCACCAAGCAGTTGAACGAGCAGCGCGCCAAAATCGCCCGCCTGTCGGCGGAGCGTGATGGTCTGGAGCAGCCGGATTATCCGGCGACGCTGACCTCACGCTCCGACGACCCGAACGTTCGCGCTGTCATCGCCTCCGAAAATGCGTTGTTCAAGGCCCGCGCGATCACCCGCAAGAGCCAGAAGGAGCTGCTGCAGGGCCGCATCGTCCAGCTCAATAACGAGATCAGCGGCATGGAGTCCCAGCTCGACTCCAAGACCAAGCAGATCGATCTCATCAAGGGCGAGCTTGCCGGCGTGCAGGATCTCTATGACAAGCGCCTCGTTCCGCTGACGCGGCTGACGACGCTGCAGCGGGAGGCCGCGCGGATCGACGGCGAGCGCGGTCAGCTGGTGTCGAGCGTGGCGGAGACCAAGTCCAAGATCAGCGAAGCCGAGCTGCAGACGGTCAAGATCGACCAGGATTTCCGCAGTGAGGTGGTCAAGGATCTCAGCGAGGCACAGGCCAAGGAAGGCGATCTGGTCGAGAAGAGCGTGGCCGCTCGCGACCAGCTGGACCGCATCGAGATGCGCGCGCCGAATTCGGGCACCATCCACCAGCTCGCGGTTCACACCATCGGCGGCGTCATCAAGCCGGGCGAGACCATCATGGAGCTGGTGCCCGATTCGGACGAGCTGCAGGTCGAAGGCCACGTTCAGCCCAAGGACATCGACCATGTCCATACCGGACAGGACGCAATGGTCCACTTCAATGCCTTCAATTCGCACACGACCCCGAAGTTGAGCGGCCAAGTCTCGTTCGTCTCGCCCGACATCACCAACGACCAGCGCACGGGCTCCACGTTCTACACGGTCAGGATCACGCTGCCCGACGAGGAGCGGAAGCGGCTCGGCGACGTCAATCTGAAGCCGGGCATGCAGGCCGAGGTCTATGTCCAGACTGGCAGCCGCACCATGCTCAGCTATTTGATGAAGCCGGTTCTCGATCAGTGGCGCCGCGCCTTCGTGGAGTGACCTGACAGGATGCGGTCCGCTTTCGCCTCGCGCGGGAGTGCGGACCGCATCAGCGCCCCCGCATGAACATTGCAAGCTTTCCCCGCACCTCGGATTCGACGATGGTGCAGACAATTGCCGGACCGTCCTCGGACACCCAGCCCAACATGGGATCTGACGGCGTCGGCGATCGTCCGAACATGCGGCGCCTGCCGCCACCGTCGAGCGTCCCCACCCAGGAAGGACCGCAGGGCCTTCGGTTCGACTTTAACGACGGCTGCCGTGTCATGCTGCCCGACAACGGGCAGCCTTGGCGCGTGCGGCTGAGCGATCTCGACACCGCCAATATCCTGTTCGACATTGAGCTGCGCTCGGGGCACGTCAACAGCAGCAAGCGTTACTTCGTGCCGTTCAGGATCGAGGTCTGGTCAGGAGACGATCTCCTGCTCCGCCACGACTACGACGCCGCCGGGCGCGACGTCCTGATCCAGTTTCCGGTCGGCACGCTCGGCGACATCATCGGGTGGATGAGCTATGCGATCAAGTTCAAGGAGCTGCATCAGTGCCGCCTGACCTGCGCGATGGGAGAGGCGTTGATCCCGCTGTTTCGCAGCGCCTATCCCGACATCGAGCTCGTTACTCACGAGAGGATCGAGGCCGAACGATACTACGCGACCTACTCCGTCGCGCTGTTCTTCGATGACGCCGGGCTGGTCCATCAGCCCTGCGACTTCCGGCAGGTGGGCTTGCACAAGACCGCAGCCCACATTCTCGGTGTCGATCCCGCCGAACAGCCGCCGCGTGTCGCGCTCAGCGAGGGCAGCCGCCCCATCGCCGAGCCCTATGTCTGCATCGCCGTGCAGGCCACCACGCAATGCAAGCATTGGAACAATCCGGGTGGCTGGGATCGGATCGTCAGCTTCCTCAAGGCGACCGGCTACCGCGTCATCTGCATCGACCAGAAGCCGGAGCGGGGCCACGGTCCATTCCGGACGCAGATCCCCCACGACGCCGAGGATCAGACCGGTGACCGGCCGCTGACCGAGCGGGCCCGCTGGCTGAAGCACGCCGCGTTCTTCGTCGGGCTGTCCTCAGGCCTGTCCTGGCTCGCTTGGGCGGTCGGGACGCCTGTCGTGCTGATCAGTGGCTTTACCCACCCGAGCAACGAGTTCGCGACCCCCTATCGCGTCATCAACCACCACGCCTGCAACGGCTGTTGGCATGACGTCCATCATCGCTTCGATCACGAGGATGCGCTCTGGTGCCCGCGCTGGAAGGGCACGCCCCGCCAGTTCGAATGCACCCGCTTGATCACCGCCGAGCAGGTCGAGGGCGCGCTACGCCGGATTCCCGGCTTCGGACAGGGATTGCGTCCCCAGCCGGGCATACAGGCAAGCACCGTTCGGCCCGCGCAGGACGGCCAGGCTGTCGCGGCACCTCCGCCCCTGCCCCCGTCGGGCGGTGAGGAGCCGATCGCGCTGGCTGCCCTGCTGGCTCGGCCCCATGGCGACGTCCCCCACGGCGGTCTCGCTGTCGGCGTCACGGTCGCTGCGGGACGGCTGCTGGACCAAGCCGCAGCTCAGCTTGCCGAAGGCGACACCGCCGCGAACGCCAGCGATCTGGTCAGCGCATTGCAGCGCTACAAGCAGACGATCGACATCATCAGGTATCTCACTCAGGCCGAGCCGGACAATGCCGGCTTCCAGCGCAACCTCTCGGTCGCGTTGAACCGCATCGGCGCCGTGCTGTTCGTTCAGCGAAATCTTCAGGGGGCACATGCCGCCTACTCCGCCAGTCTCGCCATCGTGCAGAAGCTGGCGGCAGCCAATCTCGCCAATACCAGCTTTCAGCGCGACCTCGCCTGGTGCCATGCGCTGTTGGCCGACGTGCTCGCGGCCCAGGGCCGCCATGCCGAATCGTTCGAGCAGCGACGCTCCAATGCCGCGTTGATCACGCGCCTCGCCAACGCTGCGCCTAACGATTCGGCGCTCCAGCAATCGCTGGCGACATCCTACCAGAGCCTGGGCGACGCCTTCGTTCCTCTCGGCAATATCGACGGCGCGCTGACCGTCTACCGAATAGGCCTTGGCCTGACCAAGCGTGGGCTTGATGCGAACGGGCAGGATCCGACCTGGAATCAGATCTACACCACCTTGCTCCAGAAGATTCGCGCCGCACTGCTGGCGCAGCGCCAGGTCGTGCCGCAATCCTGAGCGGCCGCTCGACGAACTCAGCCGCGCCTGACATTCAATTCCACGCAAGGCATCGCGCGACACCGGCAGCGGTGAACGGTCGTCGCGTCACGCGCGTCGGCATTCCGGGATTCGCGCCAGTCGGGCGTTTTTAAGAACAGGCTGACGCTGCGACACCTCCCTGCGACAGCCGCCATGGCCATACCGTCACCGGCACGATGCGGGCAGGATCTTGACGAGAACGTGCCCACCGCATCGCATCGATGCTCACCGCCTTCGACACCGGCCTCCTGAAATCAAGGACTTGGCGGCGTGTTCGGCAAATCGATCACAGCTCCGCGATGCCCGAACAACAACATATTTGCGGACTCCCCCACGCCTGTTTTGGCCCGATTGCTTCGACCATATAGCCCGGTGCGACAAAGTAGCGCGCGGCGGTTTAGCGCGCGACCAACCATCGCACATCCGGAGGCGCAGCTCGAACGCGTCGCCTCCTGCGGCAGGGTCGATGCAGTCCGCATCGTCTGGCCAGTTTCGGTACGGGGCCCTGCCGGGCGTCGGATGAACTTGGGGAGAGATGATTCATGGCGAACAACACCTTCAACCCGACGGCCCTCGCCAACGGCACGTCGAACCTGCTGGTGCGCGCCTCTGCGCTCAACATGTCGACGGACCTCGTCCAGGCAGGCGTGGTGTTCAACGACGCGGTCCGCGCGTCGCTCGGCCTGTTCACGCAGGCTGGTAGCGGCAATTCGAACCCGTTCCTGGGCAGCTACACGACCGACCTCCACGCCGTGCAGAACGACATCGCCGCGATGCTCGCCAATCCCGGACAGGTGACGCTCGGCGGGCAGACGTTCACGCTGAATGCCACTGATACTGCGGTCCTCACCAACGTGCAGGCGCAGATCTCGACCCTGCTGACGGCCGCGCCGCAGACCGCCAACGCGGCAACGATCACGGCCGCGGACCAGACGATCCACGCCGTCCAGCAGGAGATCCTGCAGGAGATCAACGGCGATGCACATCTCTCCGGCGCGCTCAACAAGGTGAACTTCCTCGCCAACACCGGCGGTCAGGACGTCGCCTTCCAGAATACGCCGGCCGGCGCTGACGATGCGGCCACGCTGGCGGCAGCCACTGCGGGCAATTCCCTCAAAGATGTCGGCATGGTCTTCAACAAGGTGGTCGACCTCGCCTCCGGCGGCATCCACACCGGCAATCTGCAGGAGGTCACGACCGACCTCACGGCCATCTCGCAAGGCCTCACCAACATCCTGAACAACAAGACCCAACTCGCAAAGATCGAAGCCGGCGAGACGGCGAATGCAGCGGCGCTGACCACGATCCATCTGCAAACCGTGCTCGGCCAGATCAACCTCGAGTTGAATCAGTATGCCAAGGCGGAAACGACCGGCAATCAGGCGGCACTGCGTGGCACAGCCGACAATCTGCTCGACAGCATCGACATCATCCAGAACGACGCCAACCTCAACACGGCAGCCGGCGGCAACGGCATGCCCGGTCACGCCGGCGGCTTCGCCGAGGACCCGGGCGGCTTGACCGGCACGGTCACCAAGTTCCAGGACAACCAGGCGCAGACCAATTTCTGGGCCGCCTTCCTGGCCGAGGGCAACACCATCAACGCGACGCTGCAGAAGATCTCGACCGGTGGCGCGCAGGCCAGCGCAGCCCTGGTCACGCAGATCCAGAACTATCAGCAGTTCGGCGCCAATTTCGACGCTGCCCAAGGCAACGTCTTCCGCGGCCGCTTCGACAATGAGTTGCTGAGCGGCACGCTGGAGGCCGACACCGCGGCTGCCGTGAAGGGCCTGCAGGGCATTCTCAACGGCGACACCGGCGCGGCGCTCGCCGCCGACAAGGCGATGGTCGCAGCGGCCGGCCAGGGCTTCGCAGCCGATGCCATGGACGTGTCCGGCAACAACATCGCGATCGGCGGCGCGACCTATGTCGGCACGGCGACGACGGTTTCGACGGCCACCTCGGTGCACGGCCTCGCGCAAGGCACCATCCCTGTGACCGCAACGCCCAACATCGCGAACGGCACCGGCGGCACGACCACCACACCGCCCTCCACCGGCGGCGGCGGAACGGGCGCGGGCACCGGCATGGGGACCGGCGGAATGCACACGACGCCGGTGAATTTCAGCCCGACCGCGCTCGCCAACGGCACGTCGAACCTGTTGACCCGCGCGACCGCCATCCAGCATTCGACCGATCTGGTTCAGGCCGGCGTCGTGTTCAACGATGCGGTGCGCGCCTCGCTCGGCCTGTTCAGCCTTGCCAACAGCGGCAACTCGCCGGCCTTCCTGACGAGCTACCAAGCCGACATCACCGCCGTGCAGACCGATATCGCGGCGATGCTGGCCAATCCCGGCCAGGTCACGCTCGGCGGCAAGACGTTCGCGCTGAACGCCACCGACACAGCCGTGCTGACCAATGTCGAGGGACAGCTCGGCACGCTGCTGCAGGCCGCAGGCCAGTTCGCCAATGCGAGCACGTCGGCAGCGGCCAGCCAGACGATCCATGCGCTGCAGCAGGAGATCCTCGGCGAGATCCACAACGACGCGCATCTGGCGAACGCGCTGAACAACGTTCCCTTCCTCGCCAACACCGGCGGTCAGGACGTCGCGTTCCAGACGTCTCCTGCCGGCGCGGACGATCCGGCGAGCCTTGCTGCGGCCACCGCAGGCGCCAGCCTCAAGGATGTCGGTCTCGTCTTCAACAAGGCGGTCGAGGTCGCCTCGGGCGGCATCAACACCGGCAATCTGGCCGAGGTCCAGGCAGACTTCACCGCGGTGTCGCAAGGGCTGACGGCGATCCTCAACAACAAGACTCAGCTCGCGCAGATCGAGGCTGGCGAGACCGCGAACGCAGCCGCGCTGACCACGATCCACCTGCAGACCGTCCTCGGACAGATCAACCTGCAGTTGACCAAATATAATCAGGCCTCCACCACCGGAAATCAGGCCGCGCTGCGCGGCACGGCCGACAACCTGCTCGACAGCATCGACATCATTCAGAACGACGCCAACCTGAACAAGGCGGCAGGCGGCAACGGCGCTGCCGGCCATGCCGGCGGCTTCGCCGAGGATCCGGGTGGGTTGACCGGCACGGTCACCAAGTTCCAGGACAACCAGGCGCAGACGAACTTCTGGGCGGCGTTCCTCGCCGAGGCGAATACGATCAACGCGACGCTGCAGAAGATCTCGACCGGGGGTGCACAGGCCAGCGCCGCGCTGATCACGCAGATCCAGAACTACCAGCAGTTCGGCGCCAATTTCGACGCCGCGCAGGGTGCCGTGTTCCAGGGCCGCTTCGACAACGAGCTGCTCAGCGGCACGCTCGAGGCCGACACGGCTGCGGCCGTGAAGGGCCTGCAGGGCATCCTCAACGGCGACACCGGCGCAGCGCTCGCCGCCGACAAGGCGATGATCGCCGCGGCCGGCCAGGGCTTCGCGGCCGACGCGATGGACGTGTCCGGCAACAACATCCCGGTCAATGGCGGCACCTATGTCGGCACCGCTACGACGGTGTCGGCAGCGACCTCGATCAAGGGCACGGCGCACGGCACCATTCCGGTCACTGCCACGCCGAACCTCGCCAATGGCACCGGCGGTACTGCGGCCGCGGGAACGACAGCGGCAGGCGGTGCTGCGGCGGGCGGCGCTGCGGCCGGCGGAACGGCTGCGAATGGAGGCGCGGCTGCGGGCGGAGCCGCCGGGCAGGCCAATGGCGGCACGTCGACCGGCACCAGCACGGCCAACAATGGCAGCAACAACATGCACCACAGCGACCATCATCATGACCACAGCCAAGGCCCGCATACGAGCCAGGCCACGCACACGAGCCAGGCGGCAGCAGCCGCGCCCGACATGTCGCATCACCACGCGATGTATCACATGTGGGCTTGAGACGGCGGCATGACGCAGCCGTAGCAAACACTGCCATCAGATATCCCGGGGGCCGAGATGACGTTCGAGTGTCACCTCCCTCCCGGGCCAAGCGAAGCGACCGTCAGCACAGACGGTCGAGTGAGGTGAAGCAGAAGGACCTTCGAGATTCTCTCGGGATGCATGTTCCGTTCCTCACGACACGCCTCCGGAGCGCTGGAAGTCTTCTAAGGTGAGGATCGGTCCGCGCTCCAACATCAGGGCAACTTCTTGTCGAGACCGTGCGTCGAGACGTCGCTCACTAACGAATGTTGCAAGGATGCCACGACAGAAATCAACGAGTTAGAATGTTTCTACACGTTGCCGTGCCCCGGCTGCGACACCAGGCGCATGCCCGAACAACATCATATTTGGGGACTCGGCGGCGCTTCTTTTGGCCCCATTGGAGCAAATAATTCCCAAGTGCTCTGAGGCTGCGACATTTCGCCCGCTCTGCGAGGGGTGAACGAGACGTCGCAGCCCGATCAACGCCCGCGTGCTGCCGAACCGCCAAGCAGCTGACGCCGGGTTGAAACTTGGGGAGATAATCTGATGGCAGCCAATACCTTCAACCCGACGGCGCTGGCGAATGGCACGTCCAACCTCTTGGTTCGCGCCTCGGCGCTCAACCTGTCGACCGACCTCGTGCAGGCCGGCGTCGTGTTCAACGATGCGGTTCGTATTTCCACCGGCCTGTTCTCGACGCCGCAGAACAGCGGCAACTCCAACCCGTTCCTCAGCAGCTACACCACCGACCTGCATGCCGTGCAGAACGACATCAACGCGATGCTGGCCAATCCCGGCCAGGTCACGCTCGGCGGCAAGGCGTTCACGCTCAACGCGACAGACACTGCGGTGCTGACGCAGGTCTCCAACGAGCTGACCACGCTGATCAATGCGGCGCCGAACACCACCAATCCCAACACGCTGGCCGAGGCCGACCAGACCATCCACAACGTGCAGCAGATGATCCTGCAGCAGATCCAGGGCGACGCGCATCTGTCGTCGGCGCTGAACAACGTTCAGTTCCTCGCCAACACCGGCGCGATGGACGTCGCCTTCCAGTCGCTGCCGGCCGGCAATGACAGCGCCGCGAATCTCGCGGCGGCGGCCGGCGGCGACCTGGCGGCGATCGGCCAGGTGATGAACGCGGTGGGCGATCTCGTGCTCGGTGGCATCAGCGCCAACAATCTCGGACAGGCCACGGCGGACTTCACGGCCGCCCAACAGGGCCTGAATGCGATCCTCAACGACCCCGCCAAGCTCGCCGCGCTCGAAGCCGGCCTGACCGCGGTGGATGCGCAGACCACGACGCTGCATCTGATGACGCTGGCGGGTCAGATCGGACTGCAGCTCAACAAGTACGACAGCCCGGAAACCCAGGCCAATCCGACCGCCCTGCGCGGCACCGCCGACAACATCCTCGACATGATCGATGTCTTCCAGAACGACGCGACCCTCAACAAGGCCGCGGGCGGCACCGGCATGCCCGGCCACTCAGGAGGCTGGTCGGAGATGCCGGGCGGCCTGACCGGCACGGTGACGCGTTTCCAGGACAACCAGGCGCAGACCAACTTCTGGGCATCGTTCCTCGCTGAAGCCAACACGCTCGGCAACAAGCTGATCGCGGTTGCCAACGGCACCGCGGCGGCAACCCAGGACATCATCACCCAGATCGCGAACTATCAGAACTTCGGCGTGCAGTTCAACAACGCCCAGGGCGCCGTCTTCCAGGGCCGCTTCGACAACGAGCTCGCCGCAGGCGCGCTGCAGTCCGACTCGGCCCTGGCCACCAAGGCGCTCATGGGCATCATGAACGGCGACACCGGCGCGGCACTCGCGACAGACCAGGCGATGCTGAAGGCGGCCGCAGCCAACTACATCGGCAACGCCGGCGACATCGCCGGCAACAACATCGCGATCGGCGGTTCGGACTACGTTGCGTCGGCAACCTCCTTCGTGAAGGCCACCGCGGTCAACGGCATCGCCATGGGCACGGGTGCGCCGGCCGGCGCCACCCCGAATATTGCCAACGGCACCGGCGGCACGCCGGCCAGCACCACCACGCCGGGTGGCGGTGGGATGGCCGGCGGCGGTGCGGCTGGTGGAGGAGCTGCGGGCGGCGGCGCCGCGGGTGGCGGCGCTGCAGGCGGTGGCGCGACCGGAGGCGGAGCTGGAACGGGCAATGGCGGCGGTGCGGCTGGTGGCAACAACGGCGGCGCGGCCGGCGGCGGCAACAACACCGGCAACAACCAGACCAACACGACGCATCACTGCCACGGCCATCATCACAGCCACCACACCGCGGCAGCGGCAGCAGCCGGTACTGCGGCGGCGACCACCGCCGCGCCGGACATGTCCCACCACCACGCGATGCACCACATGTGGGCCTGATCTCGTCATCGCAGAGATCCCAAATGCTTGCCGGCACAGACACCGTCTGTGCCGGCTTGTTACGTTTCCGGAGAGAGCGTTCCTCCAGCACGCGCGGACCGGAAAGCCATCGGCTCGACATAGCACCGAGCGCCCGCTCGACCGGTTCGAGACCGTGGTTTCCGTTCGGCCCTGCATTAGCCTCCGTTTCGCTTCATTCCGCCCGGACAACAGTTTCGGTTGAACAGTCAGTCAGTTGTGATCCATGAACGAGCTCGCCGTCGCCGTCCGCCCTCGCCTCGTCTCCGCGCCGGCCAACGGCCGACAACCAACGCAAGCGCTCGACGAACGAGCCCTGCGCGTTGCCGAAGAGGCCTATCGCAAAGTGCTGGCCCTTCAGCCACGGCATTTCCGCACCCTCTGCAGCCTCGCGATGGTGCGCCTGCAGCTCGGGGATGCGCATGAGGCGCGGACGCTGCTGGATCAGGCTGCAGAGCAAGCCGGCGAATCCGCGGATCTTCATCTCTCGCTCGGCAAGACCTATGCAGGCCTGGGCGATCTCGCCAAGGCGAGCACGCATCTGCAGCGCGCCGTGGCGCTCGACTCCCGGTCGATCGAAGCGCGGCTTCTGCTCGGCAGCGTCCTGACGAGTCTCGGCGATCCCACCGGCGCTGTAAGTCATCTCGAGCTGGCGCTGGAGGAGCGTCCCAACGATGCCGATGCGCATCAGGCCCTGGGCTTCGCCTTGCAGCGACTCGGGCAATATGAGCGCGCGCTTTCGCATCACGAAGCCGCGCTGGCGGCGCGGCCGGAGTTCGCAGCAGCGGCCGGCAGTCTCGGTGACGCCTGCCGCATGCTCGGTCGGCTGGCCGAGGCCATCGCCCATTATCAGCGGGCGCTCGCGATCCAGCCGAATGCGCCGGTTGTGCTGCTGAACATCGGCGGCTGCCAGCAGGCGCTCGGCCAGCGCGATGCAGCCATTCGCACCTACCAGCAGGCGCTTGCCGTGAGCCCGCATCTCGCCGAGGCGCACTACAATCTCGGAAATCTTCATCTCGAAATGAACGGCTGGCCGGTCGCCATCTTCCATTATGAGCGCGCCATCGCCGAGCGGCCTGATTTCCCCGAGGCCTACAACAATCTCGCCAACGCTCTGCAATCGCGTGGCAGATCGGACGAGGCGCTCGCATGCTACAGCGAGGCGCTGCGCCGCCGTCCTGACTACGCTGCGGCCCATCGCAACCGCGCCGACACGCTGCGCAACATCAAGCGCTTCGAGGAGGCGATCGCGAGCTACCGCACCGCCCTCACCCATGATCCGCGCGATGCGGTCACGATCAACCATCTGGCGGGCGTGCTGATGATCCTGGGCCGCCTCGACGAGGCCGCGCGCGCCTACGAGTCGGCGCTTGCGATCAATCCGCGCAATGTCGGCGTTCACCTGAATTACAGCGTCGTCAAGCCGTTCACGGTCGACGACCAGCGCTGGGCTCCGCTCCTGGAGCTGGCGGCGAACTCCGAGACGCTGAGCGAGGACGCGCGCATTGCGCTGCACTTCACGCTTGGCCGCGCCTATGCCGACATCAAGGACGGCGAGCGCTCGCTGCTTCATCTCAACGCCGGCAACGGTCTCGAGCGGCGCCGCATCAACTACGACGAGAACCAGACGCTGCGTCAGATCGAGCGCATCCGCGCGGTGTTCTCGAAGGAGACGCTGCAGGCGCGCGCCGGGCACGGCGATCCGTCAGAGGCGCCGGTTTTCATCATCGGCATGCCGCGATCCGGCACCAGCCTGGTCGAGCAGATCCTGGCCAGCCATCCCGCCGTTCATGGCGCCGGTGAGGTGAACTATTTCGCTGCCGCCGCCGCGCTGTTCACCGATCGCGCCCGCGGCGAGTTTCCGGAGATGCTCGCCAAGCTGGCCGATGCCGACTTCGCCACCCTGGCCAAGGCGTATCTGGAGCGCTTCGCCGACCAGCCGCCGGATGCCAAGTGCATCGTCGACAAGATGCCATCGAACTTCCTGTTCGCGGGGCTCATCCATCTCGCGCTGCCGAATGCCCGCATCATTCATGTCCGGCGCAATCCGATCGACACCTGCCTGTCCTGCTACACGCAGCTATTTGCCGAGCCGCAACCGTTCGCCTACGACCTCGCGGAGCTGGGTCGCTATTTCAGGGCCTATGAGGGGCTGATGAGCCACTGGCGCGCAGTCCTGCCGCAGGGCGTCATGCTGGAAGTGTCCTACGAGGACGTGGTGCGCGATTTCGAGCCGCACGCCCGCAGGATCGTCGCCCATTGCGGGCTCGACTGGAACGATGCCTGCCTCTCCTTCCACGAGAACCAGCGCCCGGTGAACACGGCGAGCCTGGTCCAGGTGCGCAAGCCGCTGTTCAGCGGATCGGTCGGCCGCTGGCGGATGTATGGCGACCGGCTGAAGCCCCTGCTCGACGCACTCGGCAGCGAGGCCATCCGGCCGACGATTGCCGAGGCGATCGCCGGCGTGGCCCAGCCTCAGCCCGTCAATGTCGCGCCGCCGGTGGTCACGCCGACGACCGACTCGCGGCCGTTCGACGCCACGCGGCTGGCCTCGTTGCAGACGCTGGCGGACGGCGTCGTCGCCGTCGCAAAGAAGCTGCAGGGCCGTGGCGAGATCGATGATGCCGAGCAGATCTTCAAGCTGATCCTGGCCGGCCAGCCGACCAATTTCGATGCTCTCGTCGGCCTCGGCATGATCTCGACCACCGCCAACCGCCTCGACGAGGCCAAGGACTACTTCCAGCGCGCGGTCGCGGTGAACGACAAGTCTGCCGAGGCCCATGGCAGCATCGGCGCAGTCGAAGCCTCCTGGGGCCGCTACGATGCGGCGGTGCAGCACTACGAGACCGCCTTGTCGCTGTCGCCGAGCCATCCCGGCATCCTCTACGGCTTTGCGATGGTCCGGCAGAACCAGGGCCTGATCGACGAGGCGATGGTGCTGCTGCGCCGCGCCATCGACAACAAGCCGCAGCATCTCGATGCGCATTTTGCGCTCGGCAATATGCTGTATACGGCGGGCAAGGATATCGAGGCGGCGAAACACTACCTCAAGGTCCTCGACTTCAGCCCGGAGCACGCCGAGACCCACAACAACATCGCCAACGTGCTGCTGCGCCAGGGGCATCGCGAGCGTGCGATCGAGCACTACAAGCGCGCGATCGCGAGCCGGCCAGACTATGCCGACGCCTACGGCAATCTCGGCAACGCGTTTCTCGAGCTCAACCGGCTCGAGGAGTCGATCGAGCAGAACCTGCTGGCCATCAAGCTCAAGCCGGAGCGCTTCGGCTCCTACAATAATCTCGGCGTCGCCTATCAGGCGCTCGGGCGCTTCGACGAGGCGACCGCCGCGTTCCAGAAGGCGCTGGAGCTCGCGCCGGACGACGCGCCGATCCATCTCAATCTGGCGAACATGTCGAAGTTCAAGCCGGATGACAGCCGCCTGCCCGGCCTGCGAAATCTGATCGAACGCGTCGATCAGCTCGACCAGGAGAAGCAGATCGCGGCCCATTTCGCTTATGGCAAGGCGCTGTCGGACCTGAAGGACTACGACACCGCCTTCTCGCATCTGCACAAGGCCAACACCCTCAAGCGCCAGACCTTCGACTACGATTCCGAGCAGCGGCTCGCCATGATGCAGAACGTCGCCGCCCGCTTCACGCCCGAGTTCTTCCGCTCGGTGGCGGGACATGGTGACGAGTCCTGGGCTCCCATCTTCATCGTCGGCATGCCGCGCTCCGGGACGACCCTGATGGAGCAGGTGCTGGCGAGCCACTCCAAGGTGTTCGGAGCGGGCGAGCTCGAGACCTTCAAGGAGCTGGTCGGCGAATGCGCCAACCGGCAGAAGGTGGTCCCGAACTACCCGGATCTCATCATGCTGCTGCCGCCGGAGGAAATGACCAGGCTCGGCCAGGAGTACACCGCGCGCGTCCGCGTGCTGGCTCCGGAGGCCGAGCGCATCGTCGACAAGATGCCGCTCAATTTCCTGTTCGTCGGCCTGATCCATGCGGCGTTTCCGCGCGCCAGGATCATCAACACCAGGCGTGACCCGCTGGACAATTGCATCTCCTGCTATCAGCTGCTGTTCACCGGAGCCCAGCCCTTCGCCTACGACCTCACCGAGCTCGGCCACTACTACCGGGGCTATGAGGGCGTGATGGAGCATTGGCACAAGGTGCTGCCGCCGGGCGTCCTGATCGACGTGCAATACGAGGACATGGTCGACGACCTCGAAGGCGTCGCACGCGGCGTGCTCGACCATTGCGGACTGGACTGGGAGGATGCCTGCCTCGACTTCCACCGCACCGAGCGCATGGTGCGCACCGCGAGCCTGATGCAGGTGCGCGAGCCGATCTACCGTCGCGCGATCGGAAGCTGGCGCCGCTACGAGACGCATCTCGGACCGCTGTGCGAGGCGCTCGGCATCGCCTACCCGCCTCCGCCGGCAGAACCGAACTGACCGCCGGCAAATAACCGGGTGCTGTTGCCCAGGGATCGGTGACAGGCGCGGCACCCGGCTATCCGGCCGCGCGGCGGAGCGGCATGCATAGTGTGCGCGCCGGGCTTTAAGAAATTATCATCGTCATATGCCGGCGCGTCGATTTTCCGACGCACGGGCGTAACTAATTACACAATCAAAGGTTGATTCGCGGTTGCACACGATTTTCCTGCGGGAAAGACGTTCGTACAGCGACCATCGAAGCTGAACGCTAGGATGCTCGCTGCTCATGAGCTACTGATAGTTCAACTCGTTAGTTGCGGGCGTTCGAGGGGCAGACGGCTGCGGCCTCCAGCAGGAGCGGCTCCGCGGCATCTGATTTGAGCAAGCCGGCAGCCTGCCCATCAATGGTCAGGGAACCCAAAGGAGATTCCCAGCCGCGCCCGCAGCGAAGCCTCCGGGGCGGCTGCCACGCAAGAGGTCTCGGCCAGTCCAGTCCCCTGGAAGAGCGACACGGGCGGTGGGGCGGGCGGAGCCGGATTGTGGTGAAGCTGCAGCAGGCGCTTGACCTGAACGCGAAGGCTTGGTTTGACCCCAGAGGACCGGCGCGGAAAGCCGTACCGGTGCACGTCCCCGCCCCAACCATGGAAGATCCCGAACCATGCGCATCACCCTCGTCGGCTCCCGCCATTTCGGTGTCGCCACACTGAACATGCTGCGCGAGAGAGGCATCGAGATCGCACGCGTGGTCGTGCATGACGGCGAGGACCGGCTTGCCGCGGCGGCGCGCGCGGCCGGGATCGAGGTCGTGGTGCAGGCCGATCCCAAGGTCGTGCCGGCCAGCGAGATCGCCCCTGGCACCGACCTGATCGTGACCGCGCATAGCCACGCCCGCGTCACCCAGGAGGCCGTTGCCGCCGCCAAGCTCGGCGGCATCGGCTACCATCCCTCGCTGCTGCCGCGTCACCGCGGCATCGCTGCGGTGGAATGGACCATCAAGGAGGGGGATCCGGTCGCCGGCGGCACGATCTATCACCTCGCCGAGCGGATGGACGCCGGCGCCATCGCCGCGCAGGACTGGTGCTTCGTCCGGAAGGGCGAGACCGCCCGCGAATTGTGGGAGCGCGCGCTGGCGCCGCTCGGCCTCAAGCTGCTCGGCGACGTCGTCGAATCAGCCAAGGCGACCGGCAGCATTCCAGCCAAGCCCCAGGACGAGCAGTTCGCGACCAAGGCGCCCAGCATCACGCCGCATTGAGCGCCGTCGTCGTTCGCGGGACCAGGAAGACATCGCCAACACCGCAGGTCCGCCGAAGCGGTTCACGGCGAACATCGGTGCAGTCAACGCAAGGCTGTGGCTGCCATCTGCTCATGTTGTGCGCGAAGGCGCAGTTTGCCCACAATGCCGCCCGAATGCCTCCAAAGCGGGTTTCGCGTTAATCCTTAACGAACTGAAACTGCTCAATAAAATTTGGTTGCGGCACTGCGGCAAATTTTCGTCACAATTCGTCCAAATAAGCTGACCTCATCAACGATATTGAGGGACAAGATTCATGCGTCTCGACCGCATTGGAATGGCTTTCGCCGCGTCGATCCTGGTGGGCAGCTCGGCCGCCCCCGCATTCGCCCAGTCGCCTTATGACGGCCAGTGGCAGGTCACCATCGTCACCAGCAGCGGGAGCTGCGAGCCCACGGCCAGCTCGACCCTGACGGTTGCAGACGGTAGGATTTCCGCGGCTGGCGCCAACGTATCGGGGTCGATCGGGCGCGAAGGCCTCGTGAAGGTCTCGATCAATGGCGCATACGCAAATGGGCAGCTCAGCGGAAATTCTGGCTCGGGCAAGTGGAACGGAGCCTCGGCAGGCATTCCGTGCAGCGGTCGCTGGCAGGCCTCGCGCCTGTAACGGCGTCGGCACTCTACAACACGTCACGCGGCGGCTCATGGCCGCCGTCGTCGTTTTGGCCGCCGGTATCGCGGCATCGCCGGGACGCGCCGATCCCGGCCCGTTCACCGGCATGGCCGGAAACTGGGGCGGCGGCGGCACTGTCGCCCTCGAGGACGGCTCGACCGAACGAATCCGCTGCCGGGCGAATTACGGCGTCTCCGGACCGCGCAAGACCCTTGTGCTCACCTGCGCGAGCGACGCCTACAAGTTCGGCCTCCAGGCCGAGGTGATCGCCGAAGGCTCCGCCATCTCGGGCACTTGGACCGAGACCAGCCGCGGCGTCAGCGGCGTGCTGCAGGGGCGTGGCGGCGGCGGCAATTTCCAACTGGCCGCGTCGACCGCCGGCTTCAACGCCAACATCGCGCTGGCCACCCGCGGCAACAAGCAAACGGTGTCGATCCGCGCCGACAGCCAGTTCCGCGCAGCGAACATCTCGCTATCGCGGTGATAGGCGCTCAGGCGCGCTTGATTCCCGGCGCCGGAGCTCCTGCCGGGGCCGGCGCCAGCTGCGCCGCGGTGCGCTTGATGGTCTTGGCAACCAGCAGCGCCTGCTCGCGGGTCATGGCGAAATCCTGCACGCCCTTATGCGTAGTCAGCGACAGCACCATCAGGTGAGGCTCGCGCTCCGGCCAGCCGGTGGCGAAGGCGGTCAGGAAGTCGGCTGAGGCGGCACGTTCAGTCATGTGTCAAAGCTGCCCTTGGCTGTTTCGCGTTGGCTGTTTCGCGTTGGCTGTTTCGCGGCGGTCGCTTTAGGACGAAACGCCGTCACACTCCACGCTTTTCTCAACAGCGTCGTCCGTCGGCCAGGCCCCCCGCTGATGCACTGCACCGTTGATTTCATTTGCAAAGCTGTGCACGCGAGGTGATACAGCCGCTCCCGCCGCCTCGCCTCTCCTGCTGCATGACCCGCCCTGCTTCGAAATTGATGGCCGCGCTGTGGATGACGGGCTGGCTCAGCCTGATGCTGGTCATGGCGGTTGCCGGTCGCGAGGCCATGCGCGAGCTCAATGTGTTCGAGCTGATGGAGCTGCGCTGCCTGCTCGGCCTCGTGATGCTGTCGCCGGTCATTGCGCTGAGCGGCGGCTTTGCCACCTTGCGCACGACACGGCTCAAGCTGCACGCCGCTCGCAACCTGATCCACTATGGCGCGCAGCTCGGCTGGTTCTTGGCGCTGACGCTGATCCCGATCAGCCAGGTCGTTGCGATCGAGTTCACGATGCCGATCTGGACCGCCCTGCTGGCGGCCACCTTCCTCGGCGAGCGCATCACCCTGTTCAAGCTCGCGGCGATCGTTCTCGGCCTCGTCGGCGTCGTGGTGATCGTGCGGCCGGACACCGGCGCGATCGATCCGGGCCAGCTGATCGCGCTCGCCGCCGCCGTCGGCTTCGGCATCTCGGTCGCGCTGGTCAAGCTCCTGACGCGCACCGAGCCGACCGTCTCGATCATTTTCTGGATGCTGACGGTGCAGGCGGTCGCCGGGCTGGCTCCGACGCTGCTGCTGTGGTCGTGGCCCTCGGCCACGGCCTGGGGCTGGATCGTGCTGGTGGCCCTCTGCGGCACCTTCTCGCATTTCTGCATGGCGCGCGCGTTGCTCTATGCCGACGCCACCATCGTGATCCCGATGGACTTCCTACGCGTGCCGCTGACCGCCACGGTCGGCTGGCTGGTGTATTCGGAGCGGCTCGACGGCTTCACCGTGCTGGGCGCCGTACTGATTCTCGCCGGTAATCTGTTGAACCTGCGCCCGCCCCAGCCGCAGCGGGTCGCCGTCAGCACCTCGGCTCAGGGCTAACCTGGACCTTGTTCGGGGGCCGCGCCGTCCTGCTGGTCTGTGACATCTCTCACGGAAACCCCTGGCATACACGCGATCGACGTTGGATGCGCGCAACACTCGCGGTTTGATTTGTGGCAAAAGCGAGATTTTTTCTTCCGGAACAAGACTTTTCGGCCCGAACGACGACAAATGCTGCAGTGACCGCTTCGCTTGATCGTTGGGGGATCTCCTGATGCGCTTTTTCACCATCACCCTGTCGCTGCTCTGCATGGTGCTGACGGCTGGAGCCGCCAAGGCCGACCGGCGCGTCGCCTTCGTCGTCGGCAACGGCGCCTATAAGAGCGTGGCCCAGTTGCCGAACCCGCCGGTCGACGCGAAGGCGATGGCGGCGACCTTGCGCAATGTCGGCTTCGACGTCGTCGAGGGCACCAATCTCACGCGCGACAAGATGACCGAGAAGCTGCTCGACTTCGGTCGCAAGGCGCAGGGCGCCGATATCGCCGTGTTCTACTATGCCGGCCACGGCATCGCGATCGCCGGCACCAACTATCTGCTGCCGGTCGACGCCGATCTGAAATCCGAGATGGACGTCAAGCTGGGCTCGGCGATCAACATCGACGTCACGCTCGACCAGACCATGGGCGATGCCAAGGTCAAGCTGGTGTTCCTCGACGCCTGCCGCGACAACCCGTTCGCCGCCAAGATCAAGTCGAACTCGCCGACTCGCAGCGTGTCGGTGCAAAGGGGTCTGGCCGAGATGAAGTCCGGCGAAGGCACCCTGATCGCGTTCGCGACCGGTCCCGGTCAGACCGCGCTCGATGGTGACGCCGGCGCCAACAGCCCGTTCACCCGCGCGCTGATCTCGCACATCGCCCAGCCCGGCGTGGAGATCCAGCAGGCGATGACCTCGGTGCGCGCCCAGGTCAATGAGGAGACCAACAAGGGCCAGCTGCCCTGGGGTCACACCAACCTGATCGGCGCCGTCTATCTCAATCCCGCGGCCGCGCCCGCGACGACCGCTGCAATCGCCGGCACGACGCCGGCCGCTGCCGCGACGAGCCCGACGGCCGCGGAGGCGGAGCTCGAGTTCTGGCGCTCGGTGAAGGACTCAAACAAGCCCGAGGAGCTCAACGCTTATCTCTCGACCTACCCGAACGGTCAGTTCAAGTCGCTGGCAATGGCGCGCATCGCCTCGATCGAGACCGGCGCCGTCAACACCGCGACCCGCAACGTCGCCAAGGGCGTCGATCCCTTGACCTACACCGAGGAAGGCACCCAGGTCAGCGAGGACCAGATCGGCCTCGACAAGACCAAGCGCCGCGACGTGCAGCGCCGCCTGACCGGTCTCGGCTTCGACACCAAGATGACCGGCGTGTTCGACGACGAGACCCGCGGCGTGATGAAGCGCTGGCAGGCCGCGCGCGGCTATCCGTCGACCGGCTTCCTCACCAAGCTGCAGCACAAGGCGCTGCTGGCAGAGCCGCAGCCGGCGCCGGCCACCGCCGCGGTGGGCGACGAGGCCAAGCCGCGCCGGCCCAAGCCGGCGGGCAACGTTGCCGCGGGCAACCCGCCGCCGCAGGGCGCGCCGGTCTATCGCAACCCGCCGCCGCAGGACAACGCCGGCAATGCCGCCGGCGCCGCCTTCATCGGCGGCATGATGGGCGGCGTGCTCGGCAGCGCGCTGCGCCGCTGACCACGGATTCATTCGAAGAGGCTCAGCCCGCGCCGCAAGGCGCGGGCTTTTGTTTGCTGCACGGGTTGCGCAACCGCTGATTTGACTTGGGCCAATCACGGCTTTTTGGTGTAGACATGGCGGCGAATTTCAGTCGCTCATGCTGCTTTGGCCAGGGGATTTCAGATGCGGGGGATCAGCCTTATTCCGGCGCTCGTGGTGGCGTTCGTCATGTCCGCGCTGGCGACCGATACCGCCCTGGCCGACCGGCGCGTCGCCTTCGTGGTCGGGAACGGCGCTTACAAGAACGTGGCCCAGCTCCCCAACCCGCCGGTCGATGCCGGCGCGATGGCGGTCACCTTGCGCAATGTCGGCTTCGACGTCGTCGAGGGCACCAACCTCAATCGCGAGCAGATGACCGAGAAGCTGCTGGAGTTCGGCCGGCGCAGCCAGGGGGCCGACGTCGCCGTGTTCTATTATGCCGGCCACGGCATCGCGATCTCCGGGACCAATTACCTGCTGCCGATCGACGCCGACATCAAGTCGGAGATGGACGCCAAGCTCGGCGCCGCCATCAATGTCGACGTCACGCTCGAGCAGACGCTGGCGGATGCCAAGGTGAAGCTGGTGTTCCTCGATGCCTGCCGCGACAATCCGTTCGCCGCCAAGATCAGGTCGACGGCCTCGACCCGCAGCGTCGCGGTGCAGACCGGGCTTGCCGAGATGAAATCAGGCGAAGGCACCCTGATCGCGTTTGCCACCGGCCCCGGCCAGACGGCGCTCGACGGCGAGGCCGGCACCAACAGCCCGTTCACGCGCGCTTTGATCGCGCACATCACCAAGCCGGGCGTCGAGATCCAGCAGGCGATGACCTCTGTCCGCGCCCAGGTCAACGAGGAGACCGGCAAGGGCCAGCTGCCCTGGGGCCATACCAATTTGATCGGGGCCGTCTATCTCAACCCGGCGGCGGGCATGGCGGCAACAGGCGCCGGTCCGACGGTCGTTGCAGCCGTGCAGCCCGCGAGCGACGTCGAGTTGGAGTTCTGGCGCTCGGTGAAGGACTCCAACAAGGCCGAGGAGCTCAAGGCCTATCTCACCAACTATCCCAACGGCCAGTTCAGGTCGCTGGCGCTGGCGCGAGTCGCCTCTCTGGAGAATGGCCCGTCCACCACGACGCGCAACCTCACCACGGGGGTCGATCCCGCGACCTTCACCGAACAGGGCACGCAGATCACCGAAGACCAGATCGGTCTCGACAAGGGCCTGCGCCGCGACGTGCAGCGCCGCCTCACCGGGCTCGGCTTCGACACCAAGGCGACCGGCAAGTTCGACGAGCCGACCCGCGCCGTGCTCAAGCGCTGGCAGGCCGCCCGCGGCTATCCGTCGAGCGGCTATCTGACCAAGCTGCAGCACAAGGCCCTGCTCGCGGAGATCATCCCGGCCGCGGCAACCGCCAGCGCCAGCGACGAGGCCCGCCCCGCCCGCCGTGCGCAACGCAGCAGCGGCGGCGGTGGCGGCGGCTATCACCGCACCGGCCCGGACGCCGGCGCAGCCTTCATCGGCGGCGTGATGGGCGGAATGCTGGGCGGCGCCTTCCGCCGCTGATCGCAGCCTCTGCAAGGCGTGGACATCGGGAGACGCGTCGCCCGGCGGCGCGTATCAGTCGGCCTCGGCCCCCCGTTTGCGTTCGATGGCGTCGCCGACGAAGGCCAGCAGCTCCTCGCGCTTGAACGGCTTCATGATCGTCCGCCGGCCGCCGATCCGGTGCTCGCCGGAATCGCCGATGATGGGATCGTTCGAATAGCCGGTCATGAACAGCACCGGCAGCTCGGGATGCGAGACGGCCAACTGCCGCGCGAGCTCCGGCCCGCTGAGCTGCGGCATCACGACGTCGCTGAGAACCAGATCCACCACGGCCGTCTGATCGCGCAGGAAGCGAAGCGCCTCCTCGCCATTGCCCACGGGCTCGACCGCGTAGCCGGCGCGCTGCAGCATCGCGGCGGTTGCGCGTTGGGCAAGCGAATTGTCCTCGACCAGCAGGATGCGCTCGCCGCCACTGGCTTCGTGAGCGCGAGGAGCCGCCACGGCCTCCGTTGGGAGCGCCTTGTCCGCGCGTGGCAGCAGCACGACGAAGCTCGTTCCCTCGCCGATCGCGCTCTTGACGGCGATGCTGCCTCCGGCCTGCTTCACGATGCCATAGCACGTCGCAAGCCCAAGGCCGGTGCCGCCGCCGCGCACCTTGGTCGTGAAGAACGGATCGAAGATGCGCTGCAGATCGTCGGGAGGAATGCCGGTCCCGGTATCGCTCACGGTCATCGTGACGTAGTCGCCCGGCTCGATGCCCTCGTCACTGCGCTCGATCGTGCTGTTGGCCACCATGATGGAGAGCTGCCCGCCTGATGGCATCGCATCGCGGGCATTGAGCGCGAGGTTCATGATCAATTGCTCGATCTGCACCCGGTCCGCGATCACCGGCCAGATCTGCTCCTCGACGTCGGTGTTGATCTCGATGTTGCTCGGCAGCAGCCGGCGAAACATCTTCTGCAGGTCCCTCAAGGTGGAGCCGAGATCGAGCGAGGCGAGCGTCGCCGGCTGCTTGCGTGAGAAGGCCAGCAATTGCCGCGTCAGGTCCCGCCCACGATCGACCGCCTTGATCAGCTCCATGACATCCGGCAGGCGCGGATCGTCGCCTTGGCATTCCTCACGCAGCATCTCGGCATAGACCATCATCACGACGAGAAGGTTGTTGAAGTCGTGCGCGATCCCGCCGGCAAGCACCCCGACCGCCTCCATCTTCTGGGACTGACGGAGCTCCTCGTTCAGCCGCTTCTGCTCGGTCACGTCCTGAATGAGGAGAAGCTGGGCCGGCGCGCCCTCCCATTCGCAGCGCGACACGCGCAGCTCGCAGCGCCGGACGTCCTTGCCGCGATAGACCTCGATCTCCGAGATCTCGCCTTCGCCGACGGCGAAGCTCACCCGCTCGCCGATAAAGTCGTCGCGCGCCTTTCCGAACAGCTCATGGGCCGCCCGATTGACGAATGCGACCTCATTGTCCTGATTGGTGACGATCAATGCGTCCGGCACCGCTTCGAGCAATTGGCCGAAGTGACGATGACTTTCAGCCGACAATGCGCGCGCCGCGGACGCGCCGAGCAGCAGACCGAGCCCGGCTCCGTCGCGCGCATCCGCCGCGGCCTGGTTGAGCAGCACGACCGGGCTTGCGGAAGCCAGAGCGCATAGATCCTCCGGAATGGCGCCGGCGATCTGCGAGGACGCCAGGTTCATCAGGATGGTGTCATAGGAGGCCGTCTCGAGCCTGCGGCGCGCCTCCGCGATCGTCGCCACCCGGCTGAGGTCGATATCGGCGCTCTCCTCGCCCGCACCTCGTCCCGACGCCAGCGAGGGATCTGCGGACCCGCCACCGATCACCAGCACGCGATAGGGTGATGCGTCCATCTCGGATGTTCCTCGCCTAGAGCTCGCTTTTCGATCCGCCGAACATCTCGGCCAGATGCTCACGCTCGCGTGCAAACATGTAGGTGGGAGCCCCCGTCAGAATCCCGTGCACGTCGCGGAAGGTCGAGACCAGATGCATGCCGTGGCCGTCGATGACGTATTCGCGGATGTCCTTGTCGTGCTGCGTTCCGCGCATCTTCAGGATCGCCAGGCCGCGCCGCATCATGCCGTAGAGCTCGACGTAGCGCAGCAGCACGATCATGTCGGTGATGGTGGAGATATGAGTCTCGGTGATCGACTCGCCGCCCATCAGCATCGATGTCGTGTTGGTGAACAGCCCGGTGATTCCGACCTTCTTGATATGGCTCGTCAGCGCGATGACGAACTCCCGATAGGACTTCGGCGAGCCGGCGCGCTCGAACGCCGACAGACTGTCGACGGCAATCCGGCTCGGCTGGAATTGGTTGATCTCCCGCTGGATGTAGAGCAGGTGATCCTCGAGACCCATGGTCTCGGGGTATCTTGCGATGATGCGGAGAAGACCTTCCTTCTCCGCGGAATCGAAATCGACGTTCCAATTCGATGCATTGCGGGTCAACTGCTCCCGGCTCTCCTCCGCCGCGATCAGCAGCGCGCGCTCCCCGCGCTCGATGGCGGCCTTGAGATAGTGCGTCACCATCAGCGTCTTGCCGGTGCCGGTGGCTCCGCTCACCAGAATGATGGAATCGCGGTAGAAGCCGCCGCCGCACATCTGGTCGAGCTCGGGCACGCCGGAGGAGACCCGCAGATCGCTCGAGCGCTGCTTCAGCTCGATCGCCGAGAGCGGAATGATCGTGATGCCCTCGGCGTGATCGACCGTGAAGGGATACTCGCCCTTCTGGTGCGTGGCGCCGCGGAATTTCAGGATCTCGATGGTCCGCCGGCGCTTCTCGTGCTCGAGCCGGTTGCGCAGCACCAGGACATTGTCGGCCACGAACTCCTCGACGCCGAAGCGCGCCAGTCCGCCGTCCTCCTCGAGGCGTTCCATCGTGATGATCGTGGTCACGCCGAGCAGCCGCAGCGCGCTGGCGATCCGGTGCAGTTCTCGGCGCACCACATTGGCATCGGAGAACTGCGGAAACAGCGCGCCGACCGAATCCAGCACCACCCGCTTGGCATTGACCTTCCGGATCGCGTTCTCGATGCGGGCCATCAGCGCCGAGAGATCGTAGCTGCCCGCCTCGACCATCTCCTCGCCCTGCTCCGGCGTGGCATCGATGATCGCGATCTGGCCGTTGCGGTTCATGGCTTCGAAATCCCAGCCGAACGAAGCGACGTTGCGCATCAGATCGTTCGGTGCCTCCTCGAACGTGACGCAGACACCGTGCTCGGCGGAGGCCTGCACGCCCATGACGAGAAACTGCAGCGCCAGCACGGTCTTTCCGCTGCCGGCCGTGCCGGAGACCAGCGTGCTTCGATTGAGTGGCAGGCCACCGTTCGAAATCTGATCGAAGCCGGCAATCCCCGTGCGCAGCTTGTCGAGTTCGAGAGCTCTCGTCTCACTCATTCCCGGACCCCTCCTCCTTTCCGGCGCGCACCATGGACGCACTCTGCGGAAACCCGAGTCCCAGCAGAACCTTCCTGGTGTCACTGAGATCGCCGATGATCTTTCGCACCGGGCCGGGATGCCGCTTCACCAGCGTGGGTGTCGCAACGATCTTCTCCTGCTCGGCGATCTCGGGATGTTCCAAGACATCGATGATGTCGATCTCGCAGGGCATGTTCAGCTCCTGCTGACAGATCCTGCGCAGGTTCTCCATCGCGCGCAGCGAATTCGATGTCTGGCCTGTAATGAACAATCCGAGTTGCAGGGTCATGCCCTGTCTCCCGGTGCAATGCGACGTCGATGCCCGAGCCGGTAATAGTCGACCAGAAGCCCCATCATCTCGAGCGCGAGCAGCCGGCCTTCGAACACCAGCGTGCTCGTCCGCTCGACCGTCGTCCCGCCGATCGCTCTTTCGAGCGCGAGAACGTGGAGATCGAGCAGGTCGCGCGGCCCGCCGCCCTCATCGCCGATCGCCGTCGCAATCTTCTCCATCATGGCGAGCGGCCGGGCGTGCGGCTCGCCGCGCGGGTCCTGATAGTCGAGGAACAGGCTCAGATATTGCTCCACGAGGCCGTTGAAGGCCTCGGGCCTGCGCTCCCTGACAGAGCCATGTCCGGCCAGATGCGCCGAGACGCTGGTGACCCGGCCGGCGGAGGACAGGTCGCGGTCGTTGGCCAGCGATCGCCTGTTGTCCTGGATGCGATCCTTGCGTCGCCGACCGGTCGCGGAGATCAGCGCGCGCGGCAACGTCGAAGGTTTGACATCGCCCTCAGGAAGGTAGTCACGCGCTCCCGCCTGCGCATAGGCCGCGGAGATTTCGGCGCTTGCCGGTCCGTTGATGACGACGATCGGAATGTCCTTCCCGACAGCTCTGAGATCACTCACTCTCGCGACGCTCTTGGCGTCCGAGCCGCTGACGTCCAGCACCACCACGTCGATCGGCTGCTGCGCCATGATGACCTGCGCGTCGGCCATTGTTGCAACGGACAACAACTCGCCGCCATCCATCATTGCGTGGCCGGTGATCGCATCCCGCACCACCTGTCCGCTCGCCGGACTCCTCTCGATGAGCAGCACACGAACCGGCGGCTCAGCTTCGGCGCTCATGAATCGCTCCCGGAGAGGCGTCGAAATCGCTCAGTCGGGACAACTCCGGCAGGGCAGACGATGCGCGGCAGACACTTGCTCGTCACGACATCGCCGTTTCGCCGGACGGGAAACGCGAGAGAACTACAAAGGAAGTATGAAGACGATAGATCAGGATCGACGCGATGAGAAGGAAAAGTTCCATCAGCACGAGCACCTGCGCCAGTTTACCACTGGGCGATCTGCGCTGACGCGACGCCGATGGTACCATGGGGACGATCCTGCTCCCCACCGGGTACAGCGGTGCGGATGGGAGCCAGCCTCACTGGAGAGTTGCCCCGTCCATAACGGACGAGCCTGGAGGGCATCGGATCGCTCCGCCTCCAGGCTCGGGACTTGGTGTCGAGCTATAGACCCGCCGCCTTGCGCAGCGCCGCATTGATGCGGTCCTGCCAGCCCGGGCCCTCGGACTGGAAGTGCTCGAGCACGTCCTGATCGATCCGCAAGGTGATCTGCTCACGCACGCCGGGGACGGCCGCCCTTTTCGGCGGCGCCTCGACCGGCTTGGTCGTCACCTTCTTGAACGCCGCCTCCGCCTCCGTGCGGGCGTCGGCGAGCGTGCGGGGACGCCGCGGCTGATCGGCCATGATCAGATTCCCTCGAACAGCGCCGTGGACAGATAACGTTCCGAGAACGACGGCACGATCGCCAGGATCGTCTTGCCCGCATTCTCCGGCCGCTTGCCGAGCTCGATCGCGGCCGCGATCGCAGCGCCTGAGGAGATGCCGCCGGGAATGCCCTCATTGCGCGCCAGCGCGCGCGAGGTCTCGATCGCGGTCGCGCTGTTGATCTTGACGATCTCGTCGATCACGGCGCGGTCGAGAATATCAGGCACGAAGCCGGCGCCGATGCCCTGGATCTTGTGCGGCGAGTGCTGGCCGCCGGACAGCACCGGGCTCTCCTCCGGCTCGACGGCCACCACCTTGAGACCCGGCTTACGGGATTTCAGCACCTGGCCGACCCCGGTGATGGTGCCGCCCGTGCCGACGCCGGCCACGAACACATCGATGTTGCCGTCGGTATCGTTCCAGATCTCCTCGGCCGTGGTGCGGCGATGGATCTCCGGGTTGGCGAGGTTCTTGAACTGCTGCGGCATCACCGAGTTCGGCGTGGTCCGCAACAGCTCCTCAGCGGTAGCGATCGCGCCCTTCATGCCCTGCGAAGCCGGCGTCAGCACGATCTCGGCGCCGAGGAAGGCGAGCATCTTGCGCCGCTCGACCGACATCGATTCCGGCATCACCAGCTTCAGCTTGTAGCCGCGCGCCGCCGCGACGAAGGCGAGCGCAATGCCCGTATTGCCGGAGGTCGGCTCGATCAGCACGGAGTCCGGCTTGAGCACACCGGCCTGCTCCATCGCCAGGATCATGCCGACGCCGATGCGGTCCTTCACGCTGGCGGCCGGATTGAAGTATTCCAGCTTGGCCAGGATGGTCGCCTTGACGCCGTGCTGCTCCGGCAGATTTCGCAAGCGCACAATCGGTGTATTGCCGAATGCGTCGACAATTGAGTCAAATACGCGGCCGCGTCCGGGGCGCTGTGTCGCAGCAGACGAATCCATGACATCACTCCTTGCGCACATCGGCGCGGTATCGACAGAGGTTCTGACTATCTTCAGCGAGCCTGCTGCGCTGCGCAAGCACGTTTGCGCGATGGTATGATCGCCGCGACGCACAACAAGTCGTCGTTAAATTGCGCAAAACCTACGCATTTGTGTTGCGACAAGGTCAATACACTCGGTGTATCTTCGGCCGAAGATTCACGGTGTGGATCGAACGCAGCCGAGCGGGCATCAGCAAGATGTCATCTTGGGAATGGTATAAGCGGATGTTGATGCCACACCAAGCCGCCCTTGTAGAACAGATCTTCTAAAATCGGATTTTATAAGAAGAGACCACCAGACAAACTCTTTGTGTGACTGAATTCGTGTGACGCACTTCAGACCCGTTGGAAGTTGGACGAGTTGAAACTTGGAAGTGTCGGAAATCGGACGATTAGGACTCAGATTCGTTCGAAACGCGACGCGCTCAAATTGACGCCATTCAAACAGAAGACGACGACAAAGAGATTGTCCCAGGAGGTCCCTATGTCAGCACTCGCTGATCTCATTTCGACCGCATCACCGAAGCCCGATCCTCGCGGCTGCGACTTGCCGACCTGCCCGGTCTGCTCCGACTCGATGATTGCGGCAGAGGCCTCGGCCTATCTCGCCGACAATGTGATCAGCTATCTCTGGACCTGCGATACCTGCGGCTACGGCTTCGTGACGAAGCACGCGCTCCGAACCCGTTTCGTCTGCAACTGAGCGGCTCGAAACGGTGATGCGGGCGGCATCTCGTCCCGCAACGAAGATTTTTGCCCCTCACCCGGCATGATTGACGGTTGCAGGCGTGTCGCCTGTCCCATGATTTCGAGCAATCACGGCTCTCTCGGGCGGCAAGTCGCGCGCGGACGGCAGACAACGGTCAAGCGGCGATCGGCAGACCACGCGTCGCCCTCAGGCGCGCAACGAAGCTGTCGCGCCAGGCCTGCACATCGTTCCGGCTGACCACGTCGTAGAGCGCCCGCCAGCGCGCCATGCGCTCGGCGCGGTCCATGGCCAGCGCCCGGCGCAAGGCGTCCGCGACCTCTTCCCGGCTGTTCGGGTTGACCAGCAACGCGGCGTCGAACTCGCGGGCCGCGCCCGTGAACCGCGACAGGATCAGCACGCCGGGATCTTCGGGGTCCTGGGCTGCGACATATTCCTTGGCGACCAGGTTCATGCCGTCGCGCAGCGGCGTCACCAGCCCGACGCATGAGGCGGCATAGATGCCGGCGAGCTCATCCCGCCGGTAGCTCTTGTTGACATAGCGAAGCGGCGTCCAGTCCACATCGGAGTACTCGCCATTGATGCGCCCCGACAATGCGTCCAGCCGGCTGCGGATCTCCTGATAGGCAAGCACCTGCTCGCGGCTGACCGGCGCGATCTGCAGCATCAGCACCTTGCTGCGCAGCTCGGCGTTTTCAGCAAGAAACCGCTCGAAACCGAGAAAGCGCTCCTCCATCCCCTTGGAATAATCCAGGCGATCGACGCCGACGATGAGCCTCCGGCCGGCGGTCGCCCCGATCAGCCGCTCGCGGCTGGATCGCGCCGTCTGCGTGCGGGCCAGGCGCGCGAATTCCGGAGCATCGATGCCGATCGGAAAGACGCCGGTCTCGACCGAACGGTCGAAGGCCGAGAGCAGCCCCTCCTCCGTTCGCCGGCCGGCCGCCTGCGAGACGACGTAGTCCTCGAAGGCCTGGAGATAGTCCTGGATCTGGAAGCCGAGCAGATCATACGCAAACAGCGCCTGCACCAGGTCGCGGTGCTCGGGCAGATTGACGAAGACCTGCGCGGCCGGCCAGGGCACGTGGAGAAAGAAGCCGATCCGGTTCGCGAATCCCCGGCGGCGCAGCTCGCGCCCCAGCGGGATCAAGTGATAGTCGTGGATCCAGATCAGGTCGTCAGGCTCGACCAGCGGTGCAAGAGCGTCTGCAAAGCGCTCGTTCACCAGCCGGTAACCGTGTTGAAAGTCGCGGTCATAGACCGCGAGGTCGGGCCGGTAGTGCAGCAGCGGCCACAGCGTCTTGTTGGAATAGCCGTTGTAGTAGTTGCAGAACCCCGCCTCGTCGAGGTCGATCGTGGCGGTCATGACGCCGCCGATGCGCTCAACCTTCAGTTGACCGGAATAGGCACTGGCCGTTTTCCCGGTCCAGCCGAACCACAGTCCCGAGCTGCCGCGCAAGGCGGCCGCCAGCGCCATGGCCAAACCCCCGACGCTCTCGTCGCCCGCGCTCGACGGAGGATTGACCCGATTGGAAACAATGATCAGCCGGCCCAACGTCCACCTCCGCGCTCACGGTATCATAATAGTGATACCTTGCAGGCGTGTGACTGGCACGACAAATCTGGATCACGCAGCTTTGAATTGTGCTGGCAATTTCACAGCGGGGCGATATCGCCGCGGGCCCAATCCGACTTGGTGCGCTCGTAGAACTCGGTGAAGCACCCTTGCGCGATCGCCTCGCGCATCCCGGCCATCAGCTGCTGGAAATAGGCGATGTTGATCTCCGACAGCAGCGTCGCGCCGAGCGCCTCCCCGGCCTTGATCAGGTGATGCAGATAGGCGCGCGCGTAGCTGCGCGCCGGCGGCCACGGGCTCTCCTCGTCGAGCGGCCGGGCATCATCGGCATGGCGCGCGTTGCGCAGGTTGACCGGCCCGAAGCGGGTATAGGCGACGCCGTGGCGGCCGTTGCGGGTCGGCAGCACGCAGTCGAACATGTCGACGCCGCGCTGCACCGACTCCAGGAGATCGTCCGGCGTGCCGACGCCCATCAAATAGCGCGGCCGGTCGGGCGGCAGCGCCGGCACCGTGGCCTCGATCATCTCCAGCATCACGGCCTGCGGCTCGCCGACGGCGAGGCCGCCGATCGCATAGCCATGGAAGCCGATGTCGACCAGCGCCTGCGCGCTCGCCACCCGCAAGTCCGGCACGTCGCCGCCCTGCACGATGCCGAACAGCATGTAGCCGGCGGGCGCGCTCTCGAAGGCGCGGCGGCAGCGCTCGGCCCAGCGCAGCGACAGCCGCATCGCGCGCTCGATGTCGGCGGGCTCCGCCGGCAGCCGCACGCATTCGTCGAGCTGCATCGCAATGTCGGAATTGAGCAGCCGCTGCACCTCGATCGCGCGCTCCGGCGACAGCTCGATCTTGGCGCCGTCGATATGCGAGCGGAACGTCACGGCCTGCTCGGTGACCTTGCGCAGGCCCGACAGCGACATCACCTGGAAGCCGCCGGAATCGGTCAGCATCGGCCCGCCCCAGCCGGTGAAGCGCTGCAGCCCGCCGAGCGCCGCGATCCGCTCCGCGGTGGGCCGCAGCATCAGATGATAGGTGTTGCCGAGCACGATATCGGCGCCGGCCTCGCGCACGTCGCGCCAGTGGATGCCCTTCATCGCCCCGGCGGTGCCGACCGGCATGAAGGCTGGGGTGCGGACCACGCCATGCGGCGTCGTCAGCCGACCGGTGCGGGCCGCGCCGGAGGTCGCGAGCAATTCGAAATGGTTGGGAAGGTCGTTAGCTGGGGAGCTCATGGCGGCTTATTGCGTCAGGACGGCCCCCGATTCAACCGCGATCGGCGATGTTTGCCTGATCAGGGCCGTTGACGCCGGAACCTCACATCCCTATGGTCCCGCACCATGTTCAACGCGACCAAACGCACGACGAAAACCACCAAGCCCCAGGGGGACTCGGGAGGCGTGCGCGCGTAATCGAACGATATCGCGACCATCTTCGAACCGAAGCCCCGCCTGATGAAGGTCCGGGGCTTTTTTTATGCCCAAATTTCAACCGGAGACCTGAGAAGTGCCGCAAGATCCCACCATTGCCATCGTCGGCGTCACCGGCGCCGTCGGCGCCGAGTTCATCGCCACCCTGGACCGCCGCAACGTCCGCGTCGGCAGACTGAAGGCGCTGGCGAGCGCCCGCTCGGCCGGCCAGACCCTCACCTTCCGCGGCCAGACGATCGTGATCGAGGAGCTCAACGAGCGCTCGTTCGAGGGCGTCGACATTGCGCTGTTCTCGGCCGGCAGCGGCATCTCCAAGAAGTTCGCGCCGATCGCGGTGCGCTCCGGCGCTGTCGTGGTCGACAATTCCTCGGCCTTCCGCATGGATCCGAACGTGCCGCTGGTGATCCCCGAGATCAACGCCCGCCGCATCCGCGACCACAAGGGCATCATCGCCAATCCGAATTGCGCCGCGATCACCGCGCTGGTGCCGCTGTGGCCGATCCACCAGCAGAACCGCATCAAGCGCGTGATCATCTCGACCTACCAGGCCGCCAGCGGCGCCGGTGCGGCGGCGATGGACGAGCTGGTGCAGTCGACCCGCGCCAACCTCAACGGCCAGGTCTATGCGCCCAAGGTGATGCCGCATCCGTTCGCTTTCAACCTGTTCAGCCACAACACGGCCATCGACCCCGACACCGGCTACAACGACGAGGAGACCAAGGTCATCAACGAGACCCGCAAGATCTTCGAGGATGAAGGCATCGCGATCGGCGTCACCTGCGTCCGCGTGCCGGTGCTGCGCGCGCATTGCGAGTCGATCACCTTCGAGTGCGAGAAGCCGATCACGGAGGATGACGTCCGCCGCATCCTCGCGACCGCCCCGGGCGTGCGCATCGTCGACGACCGCGCCAAGAACTACTTCCCGATGCCGGTCGACGCCTCCGGCCAGGACGACGTGCTGGTGGGTCGCATCAGGAAG
Organism: Bradyrhizobium sp. USDA 4353; assembly: GCF_054063215.1. Lineage (NCBI taxonomy): Bacteria > Pseudomonadati > Pseudomonadota > Alphaproteobacteria > Hyphomicrobiales > Nitrobacteraceae > Bradyrhizobium > Bradyrhizobium sp. USDA 4353. The sequence continues at coordinate 5,238,940 of NZ_JBSSGB010000001.1, read as the reverse complement.
GATCTGTCGGATCCGTCGGGCCATTCCATCGCGATGTTCGTCGCCGCCGACCAGTTGCTGAAGGGCGCCGCGCTGAACGCGGTGCAGATCGCCGAGCTGCTGCCCGAGCGGGTGATGGCCTGAGGCCGCACGGCGCGATGCGACGGCAGCCGGCCTGGTGCCCAGTCCGGCTGCCGCAACGCCGTGCGAAGCGGCTTTGCCGGCGCATGCCCCCACTCACTGCGGCGTGAGGCCCCATTGCTTGGCGAGCTGGCGGCCGGCTCCGTCAGGCAGCACGGTGAAGCCGCTGCGACGGATCTCGGCGGCATGCGCACCCAGACCCTCGACCAGAGCGGCTGCCGCGGGCCTGGGATCGGTCACGTAGTCCCAGCCGGCGGCCAGCCATGGGCAACGCCCCGCGATTGTCCCGCGCGCCGCGGGCGTCCTGCGGGTGACGAAGTCCGGCAGGTCGGGGCCGCCGTCCGGCGTCCTGCGCGCCTTGACATCGGGAATCTCCAGCGTCAGCGCGCCGTCCGGGCCGCGCACGACATTCATGGCCCCGAGCAGCGCGATGTCGAACGGCACCGCCTGCTTGTGCGCGACATAGACGTAAGCCAGCCGGCGGATGCTGTCGAAGTCGGCCATCGCACGATACAGATGGGCGCAGATCGCGCCCAGCGCAGGATTCACATGCTTGGCGAGCAGGAGCTGCGCCGCCAGCCCGGCAAGCTGATCGGGGCCGATCCGACCCGCCGCGAAATCGGCAATCGCCGCGAGCGCATTGCGGAACGCCTCCCGCGCGTCGTGCTCGCCATAGGCGAGCATCACGTCGCCCGTCGCGCTTTGCTTCACGACGACATACAGCTCGTCGTAGGGCACGACCGGCACGAAGCTGCCATCGGCGAGCTCGACCAGCACCGGCAGGCCCTCCGGGTCCGCGCCGACCCGGAAGCCCATGCGCGCCGCGGTGTGACGGCCCGACTGCGGCGGCTGCCGCGACCAGAGCGTGGCGTCTCCAGCGATGATCAGGTTCGACCCGTCCGGCCCCGGCGACGGCTTGATCTGCGTGACGCTGCGGCGAAACTCGCCGGCGGCCTTGGCGCGCGCCTCGGCCACGGCATCCGCCTCGAGCTGCAGCGCGAGCGCCTCCGCCGCACGGCGCGACTCCTGTGTGCCGCGACGGCTCCGGTTCGACGGCGTGGCCCGCAGCCGGATCAGATCGTGCAGCATGTCCTCGCTCGCGCGCGGGATCGGCAGCGTCTCCTTGGAGACACCGAAGCCGAGCTTGTTCAAGCCGAACCCTGGTCCGAGAACACGGTCGCGGAACGCCGCATCGGTGCGGACCAGCTCGAGATTGCGCGCCGCCTCGGCCGCATCGGGCGCGGGCGGCGCCTGCCCCCTGGTCGATGCCTCGCCGATCGCCGGCCATGGCTGCAACGCGATGCCGCTCTCCGACGGCGGCTTGTTCTTGTCGTACAGCACGGCCGCTTCCGGATCGACCTGGCACTGCGGATTGAGCTTCAGCCGATAATCCCTCGCGCGCTGGGCAGTGCGGTTGCGCACGCAGACGCCGAAGGTGTTGGTGGTGATCACGTCGTTGCTGATCGCCGACGGCTCCTTGCCCCACAGCACGTCGACGATGACGCCGGAGAAGATGCACTTGCCCGGACTGTTCGAGTTCTCCTCGACCACCATGAAGCCCTGCTGACCATCCTGGCAGGCGGAGAACCGATCGAATTTCGGGCTCTCCACGCGCTCGCCCTGCACGGTGATGCCGCGCACGGGGGCGAGCCGGATCAGATCGAAATCCTTCGGAGCCTCGCGGCAGGCGTCGGAGATCAGGGTGATGCGCTGGACGTCGTGATGCAGCAGCTCCTCGATGAAATTATCGGCGACGACGCGATAGCGCTCAAGCAGCGAGTCGCTGAACAGCCAGGAGATCGAGCCGACATTCGCATCGGTCAGGCCATGGCCGCAGAACGCCAGGACGAGATGATCGATGCCGCCCTTGTCGGCCGACAGCAACGCATCCACGGCCTGCTGCACCCGCGCAGTGGTCACCGGGTTGGCCTTGCCGTCGACCCTGCCGTCGTCGACCACCGCGACGTTATCAGGCCCGAAGTCCGAGCGCCGCGCCCAGTCGCCGAGCGCGCGTGCGGCGATCACGGCGCCGTCGAGATTGGCGAACGACGCCGGTGCATTGGCCTTGACCGGCAGCACATTGGCCACGCCGATGGCGAGACAGGCGCGCCTACCCATGGCGAAGCAGGCCGTGCAGCGGCGCCCGCGCCGAGCGCGGGTCGATCGCCCTGAGCAGCGCCGGCCAGCGCCAGCGCGGCGGCTCCGGCGGCGCCAGCCGCTCGCCGAGCATGATCGCGCCGACGGCCAGCATGGCTGCCAGATGCCAGTCCTGCACGGCCACCGCCGCCAGCATCCACGGCCAGCACGAGCCGACACACCAGATCGCATGCACGACGCCATAGCGCACGCAGTCGCTCGCTGCCGCCCAGCCGAACAGGCTGATCCGCATCTGACAGTGGCCGCGGTTGAGCATGGCGCGCTGCCAGGGACAGGCGCTCCAGACCAGCGCCATGATGACGAGCAAAAAGGTCACCCACGGGCTGCCGCCGCCCAGCATACGCAGCGTCACGGCGAGCACGATCAGCGGCGGCCCGGCGGCCATCCAGACCGCGCCATAGCCGATCAGGAACAGCGCCAGCGATCCTACGCGGCGTTGCGGCAAGCTCGACCGCCAGACGTGCATCAAGGGCGCGGCGAGCAGCGGCGGCATCATCGCCAGCAACATCAGCGCCCAGCCGGCCATGAGCGGCCCCGGCGGATTGAGCGCGATCGCGACGGCGACTGCGTCGGCGACGTTCGCCGCGGTCAGCTCGCTGATCGCGCTGGCGCGACAGAGCAGCGGCACGGTCGCGGTTGCCATGCCATAGGCCGACAGGACGAGACCGCATCCGGCCGCGGCAAACAACATCCGCCAGGGCGGATGAGCGAAGCTCCGCAAGATCGCCGCGCGCGGCATCGGAGCACGCTCAGCCGACGATGCCGGTGCGCTTCAGCACGCTGATCTTGTCGACGGTGATCGGCTGCTGATCACTGACATGCTCGCCGGGCACCAGGGTGACGCGGAGCTTGTTGGGATCGAAGCCGCCGGCCTGCTCCAGGCGTTGCGCCAGCTCGGTGATGTCGAGCGTGTAGCCGAGGCCGTTTCCGGCGTGACGGCCATGCGGCCGCGAGGCGACGTTGAGGCCGAACATCGTGAGATTGCCGGCGTGCAATTCCGGGTGCGCATCCGGGTCGGCGCCCTCGGGCAGATTGACGTAGACGTCGATCTGCGGCGCCGGAGCTTGGCCGCGGACGGCCTCGAGCGCGAGATACAGCCGGCTCACTTTCGCTCCCGGCGTCGTGGCGCCCATCGCGGCCACTCCGGCCGTCGTCGCCTGCGGCTCCAGCGTCACGAGGCTGCTTTCCGGCTTGCTGCCGACGCTCACCGCGCCGGCATTTGCGCCGATCGGCTCCACCGTCTGCTGATGCGAAGGACCCATGCCCACACGTGCCATGGCGACAGCTCCCGGAACGACGCCCGTCCCCTTCGTCAGATCATCATAGGTGGGATGGAAACGACCGCCGGTCAACGTGTCGGAACCGCCGAAGGTGATGCCGGGATCGGCGCCGCCCAGCTGTGGCATCAGGAAGGGCCGGTCGGCCGGTCCCTCGCGCCAGCGCGAGTCCCGGGTCATCTTCTTGCCCGGCGCGCGCATCCAGGCCTCCCACATCCGGTCGATGTTGCAATGATGCAGCCAGAACAACGGATCGAGCCCGGCGAGCCGCGGATCGGTCATGTAGCCGCCGACCAGCCGGTGGACCGTGTTGTGCGGATTGTTCTCGAGATCGCCGGTCCAGTTGCCGAACTGGATGAAGTCCCCGGTGATGCCGCCGCCATAGCCGATGCCGCCGGCGACGGTGAAGTCGGTTTCGTGCGCCGCAGCGAGGCTGAAGGCGTCGCGCCGGCCCGGCTGCAAGGCGCTCAGGCCCGGGCGGCGCGGATAGGTCTTCAGCGGATTGGGATCGCCGTTCGGCAGCTTGTCGGCGATGAACGCCGCGGGCACCTTGCGGGCATCCGGGTTGCTCGCATCGAGATAGTTCCAGTACGGCAGCGCCCAGTCGTCGCCGGTGAGCTCCTTCACCTTGGCCGCGACGATCGCTTCGAAGGTCGCGAGATAGCCGCGGTGCCAGGGCAGGAAATACCAGCTGCCGTGCTGGCATTGATCACCATAGGTGCCATTGGTCAGGTCGGCCGGCACCGGTCCTGCGCCGATCAGCTCCTCGCTGCGCCACAGGTCCTCGTCGAAGCCATGCATGGCGCCGAGAAATTTCCAGCTGTTGCGGTTGCTGATCGGTAATGCATCGAGCGCTCGCATGGCGAGCGCGTAGTTCAGCAAAGTCTTATTCCAACCGGCGCCCAGCTTCGCAACGTCCTGCCGAACCGCACCCATGACAAAATCCTTTCCTGTCGAAAAGCTGTCTGGTCGTCTCAACGAACTAACGAGATGGGGCGGCCGCGATGTGTGACGCACCCCACAATCAATCATTGCTGCAATGGTTTGATACTAGCGCAAATTGCCGATCAGGCAAGTACTCGCTCGCAGGCATGCGCCGACACTCTGCCGCAGGTCACTGCGGCAGACGGCGCTGCGGTAAAGAGTCGTTGGTTGGTGGATGCGCTACTCGGCGCGAAACAACAGGCACGCATCGCCATACGAATAGAAGCGGTAGCCGCTCTCGATCGCATGCGCATAGGCCGCCTGCATCGTCTCGAGTCCCGCAAAGGCCGAGACCAGCATGAACAGGGTCGAGCGCGGCAGATGGAAATTGGTCATCAGGATGTCGACGGCACGGAAGCGATAGCCGGGCGTGATGAAGATCGAGGTCTCCGCCTCGAACGGCGCGATGGTGCCGTCCGGCAGCGCGGCGCTCTCTAACAGCCGCATCGAGGTGGTGCCGACCGCGACGATGCGCCCGCCCTTAGCGCGCGCCTCGTTCAGCGCGGCCGCGGTCTCGGCCGTGAGACTCCCCCACTCCGCATGCATGCGGTGGCCTTCGGTGTCATCGACCTTCACCGGCAGGAAGGTACCGGCGCCGACATGCAGGGTGACGCGTTGCAGCCCGACGCCGCGCTCGCGCAGGCGCTGCTCCAGCGCCGGCGTGAAATGGAGGCCAGCCGTGGGCGCGGCGACCGCGCCCTCCTTGGCCGCGAACATCGTCTGATAGTCGGCGGCATCCTGCTCGTCGGCGGGGCGCTTACCGGCGATATAGGGCGGCAGCGGCGGCCGGCCGAGATCGGCGATCGCCTGGTCGAGCGCGGGGCCGTGGAAGACGAAGGACAGCGTCACCTCGCCCTCCTCGCCCTTGGCCTCGACGGTGGCATCGAGATGGCCGAGCAGGCACACCTTGCCCTCATTGCCGAAACGGATCGTGTCGCCCGGCGCGAGCTTCTTGGCCGGCCGCACCAGCGCCTGCCAGCGCGAGCCGTCGAGCCGCTTGATCAAGGTCACCTCGATCTTGGCCTCGGTCTCGCGGCTGATGCGGCGTCCGGAGAGCTGCGCGGCGATCACCTTGGTGTCGTTGACGACGAGCTGATCGCCGGGCTCCAGCCAGTCCGGCAGATCGCCGACGGTGCGATCGCGCAGCACGCCGTCGCCCTGCACCACCAGCATGCGCGCGGACTCCCGCGGGCTCGCCGGCCGCAGCGCGATGTTCTCGGGGGGAAGATGGAAATCGAAGAGGTCAGTGCGCATCGTCGATCTGGACGACTGCCGGAAACCTCATCCTGAGGAGCGCGTCTCGAAGGATGAGGCCCGACTGTGGCCTCATGGTTCGAGATGCGTGCTGCGCACGCTCCTCACCATGAGGGGTTGGCTCCCAACGGGGTCGACCATGAACACGCCAATCGGCGTGTTCATGGAGAGGCCGTTCGTTACGCCGCGTCGGCGGCCATGTAGGCCTTCACGATCTTGTCTGGGTTCTGCACCGGCTCGCCGCGCTTGATCTTGTCGACGTTCTCCATGCCCTCGGTGACCTTGCCCCAGACGGTGTATTGCTTGTCGAGGAAGCGGGCGTCGTCGAAGCAGATGAAGAACTGGCTGTCGCCGGAATCCGGGCTGGCGGCGCGGGCCATCGAGGCGGTGCCGCGGACATGCGGCTCGGCGTTGAACTCGGCCTTCAGCTTCTTGCCGGAGCCGCCCATGCCGGTGCCCTGCGGACAGCCGGTCTGCGCCATGAAGCCGTCGATCACGCGGTGAAAGACGATGCCATCATAGAAGCCCTCACGGACGAGCTCCTTGATGCGCGCGACATGGCCAGGCGCGAGATCGGGACGCATCTCGATGGTGACGGGGCCCTGGGTGGTTTCGAGGATCAAGGTATTTTCGGTCGCAGCCATTCTGGTCTCTCAGGTTCTGGTTGAATTGATGAGGGGCAGGACAACGGACAGTCCGGGGTCTGACATGTCGCGGCGCCTTCTCATGTGCGGCCGCCACCCCTCCTGACGGCACTCCGGGCACAACGAGGCCCGGGGCGATGCGGGTCCAGAATAGACCCAACGCGCTTAAAGCTGAAGCCGCCCGGCCTGTCGATGCAGGGGGCGGCGCGTGGCAAAGGGTTCCTTAAATTGTGCGGGAACCCCGGGCCCGAAGCCCGGGTGCTCTGCTCGCTCCAGCGATTGATCCGGGCTACTTGATGTCGGAAGCGACCTGGACCTTGACCATCTTGTCCGGATCGGTCACGGCGCCACCCGCCGAGCCCGGAGGCGCCTTCTTCAGCTTGTCGACGACGTCCATCCCCTGCACGACCTCGCCGATCACCGTGTACTGGCCGTTGAGGAAGGACGCATCGCCGAAGCAGATGAAGAACTGCGAGTTGGCGGAATCGACGCTGTCGCCGCGGCGCGCCATGCCGACGGTACCGCGCTTGAACGGCGTCTGCGAAAACTCCTGCTTCAGGTTCGGATATTTCGAGCCGCCGGTGCCGTTGAAGTTCTGGCCGTCGCCGGTCTGCGCCATGAAGCCGTCCATGACGCGGTGGAACGGCACATTGTTGTAGAAGCCCTCGCGCGCCAAGGTCTTCAGGCGCTCGGCGTGCTGGGGCGCGAGATCGGTGCGCAGCTTGATGATGATGCGGCCCTTGGTGGTGTCGATGACCAGCGCATTCTGCTTGTCGAGCCCGGCGGGCAGCGATTGCGCCAGCGCAGGCACGGCGAACACGAGGGCGACGACGAATGCGAGAGCTCGGATCATGGCAACTCCGATGAGATTTGACGGTGTGAAGAGATCGACACAGTGCCGGACGGCCAACGCCGGACTGATCAGTTGAATTTCGCCTTGAGGCCCGCGGCGACAGCGGCGGGAACGAAGTGAGAGACGTCGCCGCCCATGGCGGCGATCTGGCGCACCAGCGTGGCCGCGATTGGCCGGACAGCAACCGAGGCCGGAACGAACACGGTTTGAACCTCCGGTATCATGGTCTGGTTCATGCCGGCCAATTGCATCTCGTAGTCGAAATCCGTGCCGTCGCGCAGGCCCCGGATCATCATGATCGCACCGGCCCGTTGCGCGGCGGTGACGGTCAGATCGTCGTAGGTGGACGCTTCGAAGGCACAGCCGGCCGCCGCGGCGATCGGGCTCAACACCTCGTGGACCATCGCCAGCCGCTCCTCGGTCGAGAACAGCGGCTTCTTGCCGTGATGCACGCCGACCGCGACGATGAGCTTGTCGCAGAGATGAACGGCCTGCCGGACCACGTCGAGATGGCCGTTGGTGACGGGATCGAACGAGCCCGGATAGAGCGCAATGCGTTGCATGCGCCCGTCCTATACCGGCGGGAACAGGCGGGCAAGCCGCCCTCACCCGTGCTGTCGCGGCTGTGATGGCGCCCCTGCCTGTGTGCGCTGCGACGAAGTCGGCCGGAACTGCCGCCCCTTACCGCGATTATTTCCTCGGAACCTCGGCCACGAAACACAAGCCCGCAGGCGCGAAACCAAATCGCTGCCCGCGCGAAAGCGTCTCGAAACCGGCTCCGGTTAATAAATCCTTAACGAACGACGGGCCGAACGGCCCAACCACAGGGGACCGTCATGATCAAAGCGCTTTCTGCCGTCGCAGCAGCCGGCTTCGTGGCTGCCGCCCTCACCGTCTTGCCCGGCCTCGCTCCCGAGGTGAATGCCAGCGTGCCGCAGCCGCTGGCCAAGGGTGACCGCCTGGACTTCCGCCCGATCGGCCGCGACTGCTCGCAGCAGGCCTGGCCGAATTTCGAAGCCTCGTGCCTGCGCGGCGCCGGAACGAAATCGACGATCCGCGAGGCGCGGATCGTCGGTGTCGAGCGGACGCAGTGAGAGTAGCGAGTAGCGAGTAGCGAGTAGCGAGTAGCGAGTAGGTGGGATCTGATTCTGCCCTATTCGCTACTCCCTATTCGCTATTCCCCATGTCATTCGCCGTTCGCGCCCTCGGTCCCATTGCCGCTAGTGCCGTTCTCGGCCTCCTCGCCGATATGCTCGACCGAGACGACATGCTCATCGTCAGCCGTGTTGAACACGATCACGCCCTGGGTGGAGCGGCCGGCGATGCGGATGCCGTCGACCGGGCAGCGGATCAACTGGCCCTTGTCGGTCACCAGCATGATCTGGTCGCTGTCCTCGACCGGGAATGAGGCGACCAGCTTGCCGTTGCGGTTGTTGACGGACATCGCGACGATGCCTTTGCCGCCGCGACCGGTGGTGCGGTACTCGTAGGACGAGGTGCGCTTGCCGTAGCCGTTGACCGAGACGGTCAGCACCACCTGCTCCTGCGCCGACATCTCGACATAGCGCTCCTGCGAGAGCTGGATCGCGCCGGCCGCAGCCTCATCGCCTTCGCTCTCGACCGGCTCCTCCGCCGTCGTCTCGCCCGCCATCGCGCGGCGCATCTTCAGATAAGCCGTGCGCTCGTCCGAGGTGGTCTCGACATGGCGCAGGATGCACAGCGAGATCACCTTGTCGCCCTCGGCGAGCGCAATGCCGCGCACGCCCATCGAGGTACGCCCGGTGAACACGCGCACATCGGTGACGGGGAAGCGGATGCACTGGCCGCCGGCCGCAGTCAGCAGCACGTCGTCGCGCTCGGTGCAGATCTGGACGTTGACGATCTCCTCGCCCTCGTCGAGCTTCATCGCGATGATGCCGGAGCGCCGGACATCGACGAAATCCGACAGCTTGTTGCGGCGGACATTGCCGCCTGTTGTCGCGAACATCACGTCGAGATTAGCCCAGGATGATTCATCCTCCGGCAGCGGCATGATCGTGGTGATGCGCTCGCCCTGCTCCAGCGGGAGGATGTTGATCAGCGCCTTGCCGCGGCCGTTGGGCGCTGCGATCGGCAGCCGCCAGACCTTCTCCTTGTAGACCTGGCCGCGCGACGAGAAGAACAGCACCGGCGTATGCGTCGAGGCGACGAATAGCCGGCTGACGAAATCCTCCTCGCGGGTCTGCATGCCCGTGCGGCCCTTGCCGCCGCGGCGCTGCGCCCGATAGGCCGACAGCGGCACGCGCTTGGTGTAGCCGGCATGGGACACGGTCACGACCATGTCCTCGCGCTGGATCAGGTCCTCGTCCTCCATCTCGCCTTCCTGCTCGGCGATGACGGTGCGGCGCGGCGTGGCGAACTCGGCCTTGATCGCCGACAGCTCGGTCTTGACGATGTCCTGGACGCGGGCACGGGAGCGCAGGATGTCGAGATAGTCGGCGATCTCCACCGCCAGCTTGTCGAGCTCCTCGGAGATCTCCTCGCGGCCGAGCGCGGTGAGGCGCTGCAGGCGCAGGTCGAGAATCGCCTTGGCCTGCTCCAGCGACAGCCGCGCGGTGCCGTCGGGATTGATGCGGTGACGCGGGTCGTCGATCAGCGTGATCATCGCCGCGACGTCCTGCGCCGGCCAGTCGCGCGACATCAGGGTTTCGCGCGCGGTGTTCGGATCGGGCGAGGTCCGGATCACGCGGATGATCTCGTCGATATTGGCGACAGCGATGGCGAGACCGACCAGGATGTGGGCGCGGTCGCGCGCCTTGTTGAGCAGGAACTTGGTCCGCCGCGTCACCACCTGCTCGCGGAACGCCACGAACACCTGAAGCAGATCCTTCAGGTTCATGGTCTGCGGCCGGCCGCCATCGAGCGCCACCATGTTGGCGCCGAAATTGGTTTGCAGCGGCGTGAACTTGTAGAGCTGGTTCAGCACCACATCCGGCACGGCGTCGCGCTTGAGCTCGACGACGACGCGGAAGCCGTCGCGGTCGGATTCGTCGCGCAGGTCGGAGATGCCCTCGATCTTCTTCTCGCGCACCAGCTCGGCGATGCGCTCGACCATCGAGGCCTTGTTGACCTGGTACGGGATCTCCGTGATCAGGATCGCCTCGCGATCCCGACGGATGGTGTCGATCGTGACCTTGCCGCGCATCACGATCGAGCCGCGGCCGGTGTGATAGGCGGAGCGGATGCCGGCGCGGCCGAGAATGATGCCGCCGGTCGGGAAATCCGGCCCGGGAATGATCTGGTTGAGCTCGTCGATCGACAGCGCCGGATTGTCGGTCAGCGCGATGCAGGCGTCGATGACCTCGCCGAGATTGTGCGGCGGGATGTTGGTCGCCATGCCCACGGCGATGCCGCCGGCGCCGTTGACCAGCAGGTTCGGAAACTTCGCCGGCAGCACCGACGGCTCCTTCTCGGAGCTGTCGTAGTTCGGCTGGAAGTCGACGGTGTCCTTGTCAAGATCGTCGAGCAGCGACTGCGCGATCTTGGTCAGGCGTGATTCCGTGTAGCGCATCGCCGCCGGCATGTCGCCGTCGACCGAGCCGAAATTGCCCTGACCGTCGATCAGCGGCACGCGCATCGAGAAGTCCTGCGCCATGCGCACCAGCGCGTCGTACACCGACTGGTCGCCGTGCGGATGATATTTACCGATGACGTCGCCGACGGTGCGCGCCGACTTGCGGTACGGCTTGTTCCACTCGAAGCCGTTCTCATACATGCCGTAGAGAATGCGCCGGTGCACGGGCTTGAGGCCGTCGCGCGCATCGGGCAGCGCCCGCGCCACGATCACGCTCATCGCGTAATCGAGGTAGGAGCGCTTCATCTCATCGAGGATGGAGACGGGACGAATGTCGGAAGGTCCGCCCGGCTCGCCGGGCTTCTCATCTTCTTGGTCGGACAAAGGGGATACCGGTCGGTTTTGACACGCGAAAATCGCTTGGAATCATATAGCGCATCGCGTCGCGACAGGCCACCCCCCGCCGCTCCCGGCGGAAGGATTTTTTGGCCGCATTTCCAGTTACTTAAGGAGTGAGCCGAAGCTGCCGCGCGAGCCCGCCGGAGACCTCGCCAAAGTGCCCTCGCTCGCCCTGCTTCCGAGACGCGTCCGAGACACGAAGCCTCGAGCTCCGAGGACAGCCCGGATACCTCAGTAGCGCATCTGCTCGAGGTCGGCGATCAGCCCTGGCCCGGTCGGCCGCCAGCCGAGCCGATCCTGGGTCCTCGCACCCGACGCCCACAGATCCATCGCCGCAAACATCGCCAACCACCCGAAGTGCTGCTGCGCCTCTGCGGCCGACAGCGAGATGACGGGCACGCCGAGACCCTTGCCGAGCAATTCGGCAATCCGTCGCAGCGCGATGCCCTCCTCGGCCACGGCATGGTAGCGCGCGCCGGGCGCGCCCTTCTCCAGCGCGAGCCGATAGAGCCGCGCCACGTCGGTCACATGGGCTGCGGGATAGCGATTGCTGCCGTCTCCGACATACGCGGACGCACCTTTCGCGCGCGCGATCTCCACCATGTACGTGATCAGGCCCTGCTTGACCTGATCATGCACCTGCGGCAGGCGCACGATCCGCACGTCAACGCCGTCGTCAAGCAGCGCGTTGGCGGCGACCTCCGAGGCCGAGCGCGGATTGGCCTGAGTCAGGTCGAAAATGTCCTCGTCGGCGGGCTTGCCGGGACCGGCGCTGCCCATGCCGGTGCCGGAGGTGATCAGCAGCGGACGGTCGGAGCCGCGCAGCACCGAGCCCAAGGCCGCGATCGCGCGCCGATCCTTCTCGCAATTGGCGAGGAAGTTCGAGAAATCATGATCGAACGCGACGTGGATCACGCCGTCGGCCTTGGCGGCACCGCTGCGCAGACTGTCCAGATCCTCGAGCGTGCCATGATGGACCTCCGCGCCGGCCGCTGCCAGGCGCCGCGCGCCCTCGTCCGAGCGGGTCATTCCGATGACCTCGTGACCGGCCTGAAGCAGTTCCGGCACGATCCGCGATCCGATGAAGCCCGTGGCTCCGGTGACAAATACACGCATGAGTGTCTCCAATCGATGGCGGCGAAGCTGTTCGCCGCCGCATGATTGGGATAGTTCTTCATCGCATTAAAGACGTGAGGTTATCCGGGTATAATGACTAACAGGCCAAGCACCCAGCCAAGCATACGGCCAAGCATCGGGCCAAGCACCGGCGGCGGCGCCGACAATCCCCTCGGCAGCTATCTCAGGGATCGCCGCACGCGGCTCGACCCGGCCGCCTTCGGTTTTTCCGGACGGCGGCGAACGCCCGGGCTGCGCCGTGAGGAGGTGGCGCAACGCGCCAACATCAGCGCCACCTGGTACACGTGGCTCGAGCAAGGTCGCGGCGGCGCTCCATCGGCCGAGGTGCTGGACCGGATCGCAAGCAGCCTGATGCTGACGGAGCCCGAGCGCGAGCACCTGTTCATCCTCGGACTTGGGCGCCCTCCGGAGGTCCGCTACAAGCCGTTCGAGGGCGTGACGCCGCGGCTGCAGCGCCTGCTCGACAGTTTCGAAGCCAGCCCGGCCCTGATCAAGACCGCGACCTGGGATGTCGTTGCCTGGAATCAGGCTGCCGCCGTGGTGCTGACGGATTACGGCAAGCTGCCGCCGGCGGAGCGCAACGTTCTTCGCCTGTTGTTCTCCAAGCCGCACATCCGCGACGCGCAACACGATTGGGATGCGCTCGCCCGCTTCGTCGTGGGCGCCTTCCGGGCCGACGTCGCCCGCGCCGGCGCGACGTCCGAGGTGAAGCACCTCGTTGACGAGCTCTGCCGCGCAAGCCCGGACTTCGCGGCGCTGTGGAACGAGAATGTCGTTGTCGTTCACGGCGAGGGCGTGAAGCGCCTCACCCACCCCAGCTTCGGTGCGATCGAACTGGAATACTCGGCCTTCCTGGTCGATGGCCGCCCGGATCTCAGCATGATCGTCTACAATCCGGTGGACGTCGCGTTGACCGATCGTATTCGCGCGATGGTGAGACAGCGCCTCTCAAACTCCGAGCACGACGCCCGCGCTTGATGCGCGCTTCATCGCCGACCTCGAACAACGCTGCACATCGCGCCGTAGCGAAGGTGCAGCGCCGGTCTTGAACCTCAGAACGGAATGTCGTCGTCCATGTCGCTGTTGCGGCTGGCGGCGGCCATCGGACGGCGCGGCGCCGGCGCGGAGGACGGGCTGCTCATGCCGAAATCGCCGCCGCCCATGTCATCGGCGAAATTGCCGCCGCCGCTTCCGCCGCCACGGCCACCCAGCATCGTCAAGGTCGAGTTGAAGCCCTGCAGCACCACCTCGGTCGAGTACTTCTCCACGCCGCTCTGGTCGGTCCATTTGCGGGTCTGCAGCGCGCCCTCGATATAAACCGTGGAGCCCTTCTTGAGATACTGCTCGGCGACCTTGCAGAGACCTTCATTGAAGATCACCACGCGGTGCCACTCGGTCTTTTCCTTACGCTCGCCGGTCGCCTTGTCGCGCCACGTTTCCGACGTCGCGATGCTCAGATTGGCGATCGGCCGACCGTCCTGGGTGCGGCGGATCTCCGGGTCTTTGCCCAGATTGCCGACCAAAATCACCTTGTTCACGCTACCCGCCATCACACTCTCCCGCGGTTTTCAGATCACCGGACCGGTCCTGCCGACCGGCCTCTCGGCGCAAGGTGGCTGACCTCTTCCTCTTCGGCCGGACCCTATACGGTTGCCGCGCCAGCCACCTGCTTTCTCGCTGCTTATCCACATATAGCAGCCCGCAGACGATTGTTCCAGTTTTGTTCGCGCGCCTGGAATTACAACCAGACAGCGAGTTCACGGGAACCCAAGGGAACCACAGGGAACCCAAAGTTCCCTGCCTGGAACCCGGAAAAAGTTCCCCAGATCACGAAAAAGCGATTAACTTTCATTAACTTAGATCGCCTTACATCCTCCTCGCCTGTGGCTTTTGGGAGACGGTATCCAGGGTTGAATCGCGTATATTTGCGGATGGATTGAGGCCGCCAAGGCGGTCGCGCCACCTCAAAGACGAGCGCCTCCGGGGACGACATCGGGGCGCCCAACGCGGGAGACTTGGGATGAGACTTGGGATGAATCTTGGGATGAAGAAATTCTTTCTTGCAGCTGCCAGCTTGATGGTCTTGGGGTCGCTGGCCCCCGCAGGGGCCGCCGATCTGGCCGCTCGCCCCTACACCAAGGCGCCGGTGGCCGCGCCCGCTCCGCTTCCGACCTGGGCCGGCTTCTATCTCGGTCTGCAGGGCGGCGGCGGCTGGGGCCGCAGCGATGAGACCTTCTTCGGCGCGCCGAACGCGGTCGGCTTCGCCGGCACGCAGCGCTACGACTTCAACGGCGGCTTCGCCGGTGGCGTGATCGGCTACAACTGGCAGGTCGACAACGTCGTGTTCGGTCTCGAAGGCGACTATCACTGGGCGGACATCAACGGCCGCTCGAGCGTGATCAACGCCGGCTTCGGCGACAGCTACTTCACCAGGCTGCGCGGCTTCGGCGACATCAAGGGCCGCCTCGGCTGGGCGGCCGGTCCGGCGCTGTTCTTCATCAGCGGCGGTGCGACAGTGGGCGATCTGCAGCACCGCTACGATCCCGGCCTGTTCGGGGCTGCGGCCGGCGCGTCGCAGAACGATTGGCGCTGGGGTTGGACGATCGGTGCCGGCGCCGAATACATGTTCGCGCAGAACTGGTCGGCCAAGGTCGAGTACAACTACCTCGATTTCGGCACGAGCTCGCTCCAGTACACCCCGGCTGCGGGCAATCGGTCTGAGTGGAAGGACACCGTCCACACCGTCAAGGCCGGCATCGTCTACCACTTCGGTGGCCCGAGCGTGTCGCGCTACTGATTACTCGCTGGACGCGAATATGACGAAAGGCCGGCCTCGCGCCGGCCTTTTTTTGCGTGTCAGAACCGACACTTGCTGAGCCGCTGTGTCCTTTGGGTGACGGCTTTTTGCGACAGAAGGGTCTATCAAGGCTCCGCGGGTGGGCGTTGGTGAGAGCGTGCGTGCGGGCGTCGGACTTGGTTTGGGGACTGCGATGAGAAGGCTGTTGCTGGGGGCGACAACCTCGCTGGCGCTGGGGCTTGCGCCGGCGATCGCAGCCGATTTGCCCGCGCGCACCTTCACCAAGGCGCCCGCGATGATCGCGACGATCTATGATTGGAGCGGGTTTTACATCGGCCTGAACGCCGGTGGCGGCTCGGCCCGCACCTGCTGGACCAACAACGTCACGTTCGGCGGCGTCGCGGCGACCAATGCCGAGGGCTGCCATGATGCAACTGGCGCGCTGGCCGGCGGCCAGATCGGCTATCGCTGGCAGGCGGGCAGCTGGGTGTTCGGCGTCGAGGGCCAGGGCAACTGGGCCAATCTGAAGGGCAGCAACGCCAGCCAGCTTGCGCCGGGGGTCACCAACCAGACAAAGATCAACGGCGTCGGCCTGCTCACCGGCCAGATCGGCTACACCTGGAACAACGTGCTCTGGTACGTAAAGGGCGGCGCTGCTGTCGCCGGCGAGAAATACACCGGTCTCGCCACCGGAACGGGGACGGCCTTCGATCAGTTCAGCAGCACGCGCTGGGGCGCCACCGTCGGCACCGGCGTCGAGGTCGGCTTCGGCAAGAACTGGTCGGTCGGCGCCGAGTACGAGCACATCTTCATGGGCAATAAGGCCCTGAACTTCACCGGCATCCCCGGCGGCGCGGCGACCCGGACCGACACGGTGGGCCAGGACGTCGACATGGCGACGGTGCGCGTCAACTACCGCTGGGGCGGCCCGGTCGTCTCCAAGCACTGAGTCGCGCCGCGCGCGGCAATCTCGCCCGGCTGCCGCCGGCTTTCTGCCACGGCTTGGCGTGAGCCCGAGCACCGGCCTCGCACGCCCTGCCCTGCGGCATCCCGCGACCCCGCGGCCCCATTTACGTCCGCTTAAGCACGATCGACACATCTGGCCGGGCCTGCGCAGCCGGTCACCGCTTTAGAAATCACTCTCTCCTACAACCAGCAGCAAACGACAAACGGCCGGATCGGAGGGATCCGGCGGGCTCGTTCTGGGACTGGGGAGAGAACCTATGCAGAAGACCACCTTGATCGTGACTGCCGGCGCCGCATTGCTCGGACTGGCTCCGGCATCCGCCGCCGACTTCGCCACGCGTCCGTATGGCAAGGCGCCGCCGCCGGCCTATGTCACGCCGCTGCCGAGCTGGGCCGGCTTCTATCTCGGCCTCAATGGCGGCGCCGACTGGAGCCGCAATTGCTGGACGCTGAACAATGTCGGCGGCCTCCCCGTCGCGCCGACGCAGTCCGAGGGCTGCCGCACGGCGAGCAGCGGCCTGATCGGCGGCCAGGTCGGCTATCGCTGGCAGGCCGCCAACTGGGTGTTCGGCGTGGAGGCTCAGGGCAACTGGACCGACCTGAAATCGTCGAACGCCAGCACGGCAGCCTTTGCGGCCGGCATCACCAACAACACCAAGACCGACGCGATCGGCCTGTTCACCGGCCAGGTCGGCTACGCCTGGGACAACGTGCTCTGGTACGTGAAGGGCGGCGCCGCGGTCACGCACAACAAATACACCGGCACCGCCAATGCCGCCGCACCGTTCGCCGTCGGGACCCCGCTGGACTCCGCCAGCGAGACCCGCTGGGGCGGCGTCGTCGGCACCGGCGTCGAATACGGCTTCGCGCCGAACTGGTCGGTCGCCGTCGAGTACGATCATCTCTTCATGGGCTCGCGCGACATCACCTTCCCGGCCACGGCCCTGGTGAACTCGCGCGTCGACACCATCAAGCAGGACGTCGACATGGCCACGGTGCGGGTGAACTACCGATTCGGCGGCCCCGCCGGCACCCGCTACTGAGCGAAAAAGCGGCTTCTCGGAGCCCTTCCAAAGGCCGGCGATGACGCCGGCCTTTTTCATGTCCGCAGCTCGGCATCGGCGCGGCGGTTTTGTGTTAAATATTTGATTTATAACGCTTTTTACCCCCTGTGGCAGGCGCGTTACAGCATCTCCGGGATGCCGCGTGTATGAATTTTTCCATCGCTTGTCATTCCAACTCCTTGGGGGAGAATTTGATGAAGAAGTTGTTTGTGATCACGACGGCTCTCGTCGGCATCGCAACCGCCACGTCCGCTTCGGCGGCCGACCTGGCGGCCCGCCCGTACACCAAGGCGCCGCCGATGATGGTCGCCATCAACGACTGGAGCGGCTTCTACCTCGGCATCAACGGCGGCTACGGCACCAGCCGCAATTGCTGGACGATCGTGAACGGCCCGGCCGAGGGCTGCCACAACGCCACCGGCGGCACGGTCGGCGGTCAGTTCGGCTATCGCTGGCAGATGAGCTCGGTCGTGTTCGGCCTGGAGGCGCAGGGCAACTGGGCTGATCTCACCGGCAACAACGTCACCCCGGTGTTCGCGCCCGATCGCAACCGCACCAAGCTCAACGCCTTCGGCCTGTTCACCGGCCAGATCGGCTATTCCTTCGGCGACACCCTGATCTACGCCAAGGGCGGCGCGGCGTTCACCGACACCAGGTACGAGATCTTCTCCGGCGTGATCAACAGCGTGCTGGCCGCCACGACCCTGCACAAATGGGGCGCCACCGTCGGCGCCGGCGTCGAATACGCCTTCGCGCCGGGATGGTCGGTCGGCCTCGAGTACGACCACCTGTTCATGGGCAACACCAACGTTCCGTTCCGCGGCGCGGTGTTCACCCAGACCGACAACATCAAGCAGGACGTCGACCTGTTCACGGCGCGCGTGAACTACCGCTTCGGCGGCCCCGTCGTGGCGAAATACTGATCGACCGATCCAACCAACCACGAGTTCCAAAGGCCGGCGAAAGCCGGCCTTTTTTGTTGCCTGGATGACACCTCGATCTCCCGGCCACACCCGGAACCAAGCATTTGAGTCACAATGGCTTTCGGGTCCCTGCCCGCAAAAACGCGGTTTGGCCGCGAGTGTGGCTTCAGGGTGACGGTAATCCGCACGGAACCCGGCTATAGGGTGATCGTCAACTTGAACGGGTGAGTCTGTTTCGTGCGTGAAAGCTTCGGTGCGACGCGGACTTCGAGGAATAAACTGGAGACAAGAATGAAGAAGATCCTGCTTGCGACCGTGGCCCTGGCCGCCCTGGCTGCTCCCGCTGCCGCTGCCGATCTTGCTGCGCGTCCGACCTACACCAAGGCCCCGGTTCTCGCGCCGGTGCAGACCTGGACCGGTTTCTACATCGGTGCGATGGGCGGCTACGCCAGCCAGACCGATGATGGCATCAAGGGCGGCTTCGCCGGCGGCACCGTCGGCTACAACTGGCAGCAGGGCGCTGTCGTGTTCGGTCTCGAGGCTGACGCTGCCTGGGCTGATATCAATCGTTCGGCCGCCGGCGTCGTGTTCGTCCCGGGCGTCGGCAACCTCGGCGTGAACGCCGCTGCCAAGATCCAGGACTGGGGCACCGTTCGTGGCCGTATCGGCTACGCCTTCGGCCCGACCCTGCTGTACGCGACCGGTGGTTACGCCTGGGCTGACACGAAGCTGAGCGCTGGCATCGTTGGCGTTGCAACCGCCTCCGACAGCCACGTTCACAACGGCTGGACCGTCGGCGCTGGCGTCGAATACATGTTCGCTCCGAAGTGGTCGCTGAAGGGCGAGTACCTCTACAAGAGCTTCGCCAGCCAGAACTACACCTTCAACCTGCTCGGCGTGACGGCGACCCAGGCTTCGGGCTCGTACGACATCCACTCCGTTCAGGTCGGCGTGAACTACCACTTCTAAGAACTTCGGCCTCCGGGCCAACGCACAGGCCTCCGCTCCACAAGAGCGGAGGCTTTTTCTTTGCCGCCTCCATGTCTTGATTGATCGCCGGACCGGCCGCACCTGCCCCGCGAATGGCGGACCGGTTCCGCTCCTGCCACTCGCTGCCATGCTGCGAGCGCATTGTTGATGATTCGCTCGGGGCACTGGAAATCCAGCCTCGTTCTTCCTACGTTCCGACGATACCTTTTCCCCCTGGCGTCCGAGGGCCGGTTTCCGGCAGAACGCGCCTGCAACGATGGCGCAGCCTCGCGCCGTGGGACGAATCGTCATGGATGAAGTGCTCAAGGCCAAGCAGCGCGCGCAAGCCAACTCGTCGAGCCTGCGGGCGATCACCATCCGCGGCGCCCGCGAGCACAATCTGAAGAACATCGACGTCGAGATCCCGCGCGACAAGCTCGTGGTGTTCACCGGGCTCTCAGGTTCCGGCAAATCCTCGCTCGCCTTCGACACCATCTATGCCGAAGGCCAGCGCCGCTACGTCGAATCGCTCTCGGCCTATGCGCGCCAGTTCCTGGAGATGATGCAGAAGCCGGATGTCGACCAGATCGACGGCCTGTCCCCGGCGATCTCGATCGAGCAGAAGACGACGTCGAAGAATCCGCGCTCGACTGTGGGCACCGTCACCGAGATCTATGACTACATGCGCCTGCTGTGGGCGCGCGTCGGCGTGCCCTACTCGCCCGCCACCGGCCTGCCCATCGAGAGCCAGACGGTGTCGCAGATGGTCGACCGCGTGCTGGCGCTGCCCGAGGGCACCCGCCTCTATCTGCTGGCGCCGGTCGTGCGCGGCCGCAAGGGCGAGTACAAGAAGGAGCTCGCCGAATATCTCAAGAAGGGCTTTCAGCGCGTCAAGATCGACGGCACCTTCCATGAGCTCGCCGAGGCGCCCACTCTCGACAAGAAGTTTCCCCACGACATCGATGTCGTCGTCGACCGCATCGTCGTGCGCCCGGACATCGGCCAGCGTCTCGCCGAGAGCTTCGAGACCGCGCTGAAGCTCGCCGAGGGCTTGGCCGTCGTCGAGTTCGCCGATGCCCCCGCCTCCGCCGCGCCGGCCGAGGAGAAGGAAAAGAAGAAGACTGCCAAGATCCACGACAAGAGCGGGCCGGAGCGCATCCTGTTCTCGGAGAAGTTCGCCTGCCCGGTCTCCGGCTTCACCATCCCCGAGATCGAGCCACGGCTGTTCTCGTTCAACAATCCCTACGGCGCCTGCCCGGAATGCGGCGGCCTCGGTGTCGAGCAGCATGTCGACGCCGACCTCGTGATTCCCGACAAGGACGTCACCCTGCGCAAGGGCGCGATCGCGCCGTGGGCCAAGTCGTCCTCGCCCTATTATTTGCAGACGCTGACCGCGCTCGGCAAATTCTACAAGTTCACCTTGGACACCAAGTGGAAGGACCTGCCGAAGAAGACGCAGAACGCGATCCTCCACGGCTCCGGCGACGACGAGATCAAGTTCACCTATGAGGACGGCGTCCGCGCCTACGACACCAAGAAGCCGTTCGAGGGCGTCATCACCAACATCGAGCGCCGCTTCCGCGAGACCGAAAGCGAATGGGCCCGCGAGGAGCTCGGCAAATACTTCAACGACGTCCCCTGCGCCGGCTGCAAGGGTTTTCGGCTCAAGCCTGAGGCGCTGTGCGTCAAGGTCGGCGGCAAGCATATCGGCGAGATCTCCGATCTCAGCGTGAAGGCCGCCGGCGAGTGGTTCGCCGAGGTGCCGAAGCAGCTCAACGCGCAGCAGACCGAGATCGCGACGCGCATCCTGAAGGAGATCCGCGACCGTCTCACCTTCCTGCTCGATGTCGGCCTGAACTACCTGACCCTGGCGCGCTCCTCCGGCACCCTGTCCGGCGGCGAGAGCCAGCGCATCCGTTTGGCCTCGCAAATCGGCTCGGGCCTGACCGGCGTGCTCTACGTGCTCGACGAGCCCTCGATCGGCCTGCACCAGCGCGACAACTCCCGCCTGCTCGACACGTTGAAGCGGCTGCGCGACCTCGGTAACACCGTGATCGTCGTCGAGCATGACGAGGACGCCATTCGCCTGGCCGACTACGTGCTCGACATCGGTCCGGGCGCCGGCACCCATGGCGGCCATATCGTCGCCGAGGGCACGCCCGCCGAGATCATGCGCAATCCGAAGTCGCTGACCGGCAAATATCTCACCGGCGAGCTCGAGGTCGAGGTGCCGGAGCGGCGGCCGCCGAACCATCGCCGCACCATCAAGGTCGTCAACGCCCGTGGCAACAATCTCAAGAACGTCTCGGCCGAGATCCCGCTCGGCCTGTTCACCGCCATCACCGGCGTCTCCGGGGGCGGCAAGTCGACCTTGCTGATCGACACGCTCTACAAGGCGATCGCGCGCAAGCTCAACGGCGCCAACGAGGCGGCCGCGCCGCATGACCGCATCGAGGGCCTGGAGCATATCGACAAGATCATCGACATCGACCAGTCGCCGATCGGCCGCACCCCGCGCTCCAACCCCGCGACCTATACCGGCGCGTTCACGCCGATCCGCGAATGGTTCGCCGGCCTGCCCGAGGCGAAGGCGCGCGGCTACGAGCCCGGCCGGTTCTCCTTCAACGTCAAGGGCGGCCGCTGCGAGGCCTGCCAGGGCGACGGCGTCATCAAGATCGAGATGCACTTCCTGCCCGACGTCTACGTCACCTGCGATGTCTGCAAGGGCAAGCGCTACAACCGCGAAACGCTCGACGTGCTGTTCAAGGGCAAGTCGATCGCCGACGTGCTCGACATGACCGTCGAGGAGGCGGCCGAGTTCTTCAAGGCGGTGCCGCGCGTGCGCGACACCTTCGAGACCTTGCGCCGCGTCGGCCTCGACTACATCCATGTCGGACAGCAGGCCACCACGCTCTCAGGCGGCGAGGCGCAGCGCGTTAAGCTCGCCAAGGAGCTGTCCAAGCGCGCCACCGGCCGCACGCTCTACATCCTCGATGAGCCCACCACCGGCCTGCACTTCCACGATGTCAAGAAGCTCCTGGAGGTGCTGCACGAGCTGGTCGCCCAGGGCAACACGGTGGTCGTCATCGAGCACAATCTCGAGGTCATCAAGACCGCCGACTGGGTCATCGACCTCGGCCCCGAAGGCGGCGATGGCGGCGGCGAGATCGTCGCCTGGGGCCCGCCGGAAGACATCGTCAAGGCGCCGCGCAGCTACACGGGGCAATTCCTGAAGCCGGTGCTGGAAAAGTCCGCCAAGCCGAAGAAGCGCGGCCGTGGGGCTGCGAGCGAGGCGGCGGAGTAGCGCAGCCGTAGCCCGGATGAGCGATAGCGACATCCGGGTTCTCCTCGGACGCCGGCGATGACCAGGGATATCGCTGCGCTCATCCGAGCTACGGGGACAATGGATATTTGTTACGCCGTCATTGCGAGCGTAGCGAAGCAATCCAGGGCAGAGCGCTAGGGTCTGGATTGCTTCGCTACGATCGCAATGACGATCGCGGCAGCAGCCGTCGCCTCAACGAAAGCCCGTCGCTCAGCCAAGAGCGACGGGCTCGATCATTGCTCTATACCTCAACTCACCACCGATAATACCCTGATCGCGTCCCGTTGTTGTTTCCGCCCGGGCCGACGTCGCCTTGGGTCGAGCTCGGAGTCGGGTGGTTGGTGCCGTTATAGCCGGCGCCCCAGCCAGGGCCGTCATACGGGCCAGGCGCGACGGCGACGTAGCCTTCCTCGTAGACCGGGGCCGGCGCCCAGGCGTAGGAGTCGCGGTAGGCGTAGGTGCTGGTGACCTGGCCGCCATAGCCGTAGCCGCCGGGGCCGTATTCGCCGGCCGTGGCGCCGACCGTGCCCGTCACCACCGTCGCCGCCGCCAGCGCGGCCATCGTGATCATGCGCATCAACTTGCTCCGTTGTTCCTAATTGAATCGAGGAACAAACGACGGCACTCCGGCGGAGGTTCCGGCGGTCGCTCCAACAATTGTGCGACACAACGCAGCGCTCACATTCGTGCGATGCGGTGATCCGCGAACTCATCTGGCAAACGTATCAACAAACCCGCCGCTCGCGAGCGACGGGTCTGCTGAACTCACACCGACGGCGTTATCGCGTCGATGATGTTACCACTGGCGATAGATGCCGGTCTGCGTGCCGTTGTTGTTGCCCTGCGGGCCGACATCGCCCTGGGTCGAGCCCGGAGTCGGATGGTTGGTGCCGTTGAAGCCGCGGCCCCAGGCCGCCGGGCCCGGTGCGTAGGCCGGAGCCTGCACGGCGCCATAAACCGGCTCGGAATCATAGCTCTGCGCCGGCGGCACGAAGGCCATCGAATCGTTGTAGCGGGCATAGCCCTGCGCGGACGCGGCGGCGGTGCCGATGACGAGGGTTGCCGCGGCGAGCGCCGCCATCTTGATCGTGCGTTGCATGTTGTTCTCCTTGCTTGCGTGCGGGGTCAACGGACGCATTGCGGCACCGTTCCGCAACGCACCCTCACAAAAGCCGTGAGGCAATCGTGATCAGAGAGATCGCCTCGGGCCCTTGCGCACATCGATCTACACGCATGGAAAAAGGCGCGACATGCCGTCCGCACCGCGCCTCTGCACATCGCCAGCGTCACGGAAATCCTGATCAATCCTGCGCCCGGAGCACCCGCCGGACGTCGTCGGCCTGATCCATTGCCGCAGCAGGTCCTTGTTGCTAAGTGCGAAGCCGTCCCCGGCCTCTCACGCTGCCGGTGAAGCGTCCTCCCTCCTCTGCCCTCAGGTCCGATGCCCTACTCTCTCGTCATCTTCGATCTCGACGGCACCCTGGCCGACAGCTTCCCGTGGTTTCGCCGCAACGTGAATACGGTCGCGGCGCGCTATCGCTTTCGGCCCGTGGTCGATGAGGATGTCGAGCGCCTGCGCCATTCCTCCACGGCAGAGGTGCTGGACCATCTCGGCGTTGCCAGATGGAAGCTGCCGCTGATTGCGCGGCACATTCGCCGGCTCAAGACCGAGCAGGCCGCCAGCATTCCGCTGTTTGCCGGCGTCGAGACGATGCTGGCCACGCTGGCCGATACGGGCCTGCGACTGGCGCTGGTCTCATCCGACACCGAGGCCAATGCGCGCCAGAAGCTCGGCGCGTCGGCGGCGCTGTTCACCGCCTTCGACTGCTCGGCCGCGCTGTATGGCAAGGCGCGCAAGTTCAGGCGCGTGGTGAAGCGCACCGGCGTCGCGCCCGCCGAGGCGATCGCCATCGGCGACGAAACCCGCGACATCGAGGCGGCGCGCGCGGCCGGCATTGCCTTTGGCACGGTGACCTGGGGCTATGCCGCCGAGAAGGCGCTGCGCGACCGCCAGCCGGAGCTGGTGTTCACGCGGATGGAGGAGATCGTGGAGAAGCTGGTGGCGAAGGCCAGCTCGTAGCTCACCTGCGCAGAAACGCGCCGAACGCGCGTGGGCCGTCACCGACCTTGATCTCGGCCGTCACCTTCAGCGCTGCGACGTCGATGATGCTGAGGATGTTGCTCTCCCAATTGGCGACGATGATGCGCTGGCCATCAGCCGTGGCCTCGATGCCCTCGGGATAGTCGCCGACGGTGATGCGCTTGACCGGCTGCAGGCTGGCAGCATCGAACACGCTCACCGTGCCGTCATACTGATCGGTGACGAAGCCCCTGCCCTGTGCCAGCGCCACCGCATAGGGCCGCAGGCCCGTCTTGATGCGACCGATCTCACGGCCGTCGGCAAGATCAATCACCGAGACGTCGTTGGAGCCGACATTAGCCGTGTAAGCGCGCTTGCCCTCGGCATCGATGGTGACGCCGAACGGCCGGGTGCCGACCTTGATGGTCTTGAGCCGCTGCCGCGTGGCGGCGTCGATCACCGAGACCATGTCATCGTCGCGATCCGCTGACAGCAGCAGCTTGCCGTCCGGCGTCAGTGCGAGCCCCGAGGGCGATGCGCCGACCGCGATGCTGCCGGTGACCTTTAGCGTCTTCGCATCGATCACCCGGATGGTCGCGTTGTACCAATCGGCGACATAAACGGTCGCTGCGTCCGGAGCCACCGCGATCCCGAGCGGCCCACCGCCGACCTCGACGCGGCCAACGACTTTTCGCGCGACCGCATCGATGACGCTGACCGCCTTGTCATCGGGGCTTGCGACATAGGCAAAGCGGCCGTCCGCGGCGACGGCGACACCGGCCGGCTTGCCGCCGATCGGAATGGTCGCCACGGGCTTGAAGGTCGAAAGATCGACGATGGTGAGATCATCGCTGAGCTGGTTGGTGACGAAGGCTTCCTCGGCGTGAAGGGGGATGGTGCCGAACAGAAAAGCTCCGAGAACGCCAGAGATCAGACGTCGTGCTCTCCGATGAAGCCGAGATGGCACGTCATCGGCGGTGCACTCCCTCTCCCCGTGAAGAACGGGGAGAGGGAGCGCAGCGTTTGCTGGGAGACACGAGTGATTCATCACGGTCACTCTGTCAGGTCAGCTCCCGCTCTCCACCTTCTTCTTCAGCCCTTCCAGCCCGCCCTTGTATAATCCGCTCACCGCATTCACGGCGGCCTCGTCGTTCAGCTCCGGCGGCGGGTCGTTGTTGGGGAAGCCGCGGTAGAAGGCGCCGGTCCATTCGACCACGCTGCCCTTGCCGTCGGCGCTCGGCGTCACCGCGATCGTCGACGAGTAGTTCGTCACCGGCAGCACCTTCACATCGACGGCGGTGATGCGATACGAGTAGCTCATCTTCTCGGCGTCGTATTTGTAGAGCTCCTCATCGACGGTGGCGCCGCCCTTCAGGGTCAGCTTGCGGGTCGCGCCGATCTCGTTGCCCTTGTCGCCCTCGGTCTTTTCGACCGGGACGAGCCAGCTCATGTCTTGGAAGTTGCCCATGACGGCCCACACCTTGGCGGGCGCGGCGTTGATCTCGACATGCTCCTGCACCTTGCGCCGGGTGGGCCCGTGCGCATCCGCAGTGGTCAGGGCCGAAATTGTCAGAGCCGTCGTTGCGATCGCGAGCGCCGCCGTCGCGGTCAGCGCCTTGCCGAACACCATCCTCATCTCGTTTCCTCGGTCACTTTCATCGGCCCGCACATCCGGCACGGGCAACGCATCTTTGCACCGCAGCGGATTGTTGCAACAAAAAAGACCGTGTCGTGGCCGCCTCAATTCGCGCCGCAACAGCGCTTGAATTTCCGGCCGGAACCGCACGGACAGGGATCGTTGCGGCCGGTCTTGGCAAGCGAGGCGAACGGATTCGGAATGTCCTCGAAAGAGGGCGTACCGGGCAATGGCCCCCCGCTGTTCCGGTATTGATACAGGGTCAGGACCGCATCGCGGATGTTTCTCGGCGCGTTGCGACTGAGATTTCGATATTCGACGGGATCCGGATCGTCGTCGAGAGTCGCACCGATCATCGTGATCAGGCCCAGCGCGGCGATGGCGACTTCGCCCCCAACCAGCTCATAGGCATCGAATCGTTGGCGACGCAGATCCGTGGCTCTGGCAAAGCCGTCGATCCACAGCTCCCACACCACATCGCCAGTGTCTGGATCGACCGGAAAACGCGGCTGGTACAGCTCCGGCGTGCGCGCCAATGTGCGCGCAATGGCGTCATGATAGGCCCTCACGAGGTCCAGCACCGCATTGGCATGATCGATGCTGGCAAACACCGTGCGCTGTCCCTTGCCGAGACCGAAAGCGACCGCGAACCACTCGCCGGGCGGCACCTGTTCGGGCAGGATCAGCAGACCGGCGATGAAGCCGTCGAGCTCCTCCAGCACCATGGCCCGGTCGTCGAGCGCGAGCAGCGCCTGCTCCAGCGCCACGTGAGAGTTGGTCTGATCCGCCATCTGCAACCCTGCTCTTGCCGCGCCGACATCCCGGCCTGATTTGCCCGGCGGCCACGCGACGCAGCCGTGAGAGGGCCGTTTTGACACCAAACCGATGCTGCGCGCAAAACCTAAATTTCGGCGCACAATCAATCGGATCACCGCTGTCCAGTCCCGCCGTGAAAAATATTCCGCTTTCGTCTTTATCGAATTTCGGTTTTCCTGTCGCCGTCCTGCTCTCACGAGAGGGGCGCTTCGCGGTCGTCACGGGCGTGGAGGGCGGGATGCGATGGACGTCACGGGCCCGGCGCTTTTGCGCAAGACGACGGGTCGCGTGGCGGACGGCGAAATCGTGTGGTCCTGACCTCCCGACGCTGAGGTCAAATCGCGGGCGTTGCTGACGCGGCGCTTGCGATGACGGTGGCCAGAAAGCCCGGTGCACCGAGGAGAGCGCGTATAAGCCGTTAAAACCGTCGCGCAGGGAAGGCCGGTTGCTCGGCCAATCCTGTGGTGACTGCCGCCTGCTTTGTTTTCTGCAGGCGGGCCATGGGTGCGGCCTGCACCCGGCCTTCCCTGCGCCCTCTCATTGGTGAGGGCGGAACGACAATCAAAGCTCGGATGCGGATGCATCGCGAGAACGAGGATTCATGTCTCTTCGTCACGCAAGTTATTCCGCGAACACGCCCTGCACGAACCCGTCCGGATCGTTGCAGAACTCGCGCAGCGCCTTGAAATGATCGGTGTCCTGCACCGCGACCTTCTCCAGGCCGTACTTCGTCAAGCGCAGCAGCGTCGCGCCGGGATAGGCCATCAGCACCGGCGAATGCGTCGCCATCAGCACCTGGCAGTGTCCCGTTTCGTCCATCCGCCGCATCAGCTTCAAGAACTCGATCTGCCGCGCCGGCGACAGCGCCGATTCCGGCTCGTCGAAGATGTAGATGCCCTGGCGCCGGCAGCGCTCCTCGAAGAAGCGGAGAAAGCCTTCGCCGTGGGAATGCGACAGGAAGTCGGGCGGCGCGCCGCCGCTGGACATCGCGACTTCGTCGAGATAGCGCGCGACCGAGAAGAAGCTTTCGGCGCGGAAGAACCATCCTTGCGTGATCTTCGGCAGCCAGCTCGCACGCAGCGCATCGGCCAGCGCCCCGCCCATGCGCTCGATGGCACGGCTATGGTCCACCGGCATATAGCCCTTGCCGCCACCGGCCTCATCGTAGCCGGCGAGCGCCGCGATGCCTTCGAGCAAGGTCGACTTTCCCGTGCCGTTCTCGCCGACGATGATGGTGATCGCATGCGAGAAGCTGATCTCGAAATCGTCCTGCAGGAACGGCAGGCAGAACGGGTACGCGGCGCGATCGGCGATCTTGGCCGGATCGAGCCACAGCCGCTTCAGATAGGGTGCGGGCAGCCGGATCTCACGCTGCTTCCTCGCCATGATGCTTTCACAACCTGAATGATACGAGCAGCAATGTCGCACATCGCGACGCAATCGACCACCGCCCGCAGCGCGCTACGCCACCACCTCCAGCACCAGCTCCATCGTCATCAGCACCGGATTGTCGCCGCGCACCAGCCGTCCCCGGGCCAATGCACCGGTGTAGTCGACGAGCGCGACGTCCAGCGTGGCCTCCAGCCCATCCGCGCCGGGCGCAATCGCGCCGGCGGTGATGGTCAGCTCGGTCGCGAACGGCTCGACGACCCCGCCGTTCTCGAACCGCGCGCCGATGGTCGAGCCGACACCGCCGCGGACCAGGGCTTCGCGGATGCCATGATCCCGGCAGAACGCTTCGAGGCAGCCGGCAAAATCCTGGTTCGGGCGCAGCCGCAACGCGAAGGCGCGGCGATCCGTGGAGGCGCCGCTCGGCGCTGCCGCCACCGGGCCGAACAGCTTGAACCCCGTCTCGGGATCAGGCTCCGCCGCAAAGATCGCGCCATCGAGACCGAACGCCGCGACCTCGAACGGCTCGGCGACGATCGTCTCCTCAGGCAGGATGTGTCCACCCCCGGCGCGACCACCCTCTTCCGTCCACAGCGCGTGGCAATGAAAGAACGGCGCGCCGTCGCGGACCCCCAGCGTCATCGTCGCGGTCGTCAGCTGCGTGACACCCGCGGGCCGATAGGTCTCGCTGTAGAACGCGGCATAGTCAGGCGTCTTCGACAGCGCCGGCATGACATAGGCGAACGGCCCGAGCGCGCCGCGCTTGATGTCGAGCACCCCACCGGCGAAGCCGTGCGCCGCGAAGCCGCGGCGCGCCGCTTCCAGCAGCGGCACGCCCGGCTCCATCGTGAAGGTGAACGCGCGGCCGCGCGCCTCGACCCATTGGATGCGGTCCGCAATGGGCGTGCCGGGCTGGGTGATGGATCGCATTGCGCGTCAGCCCTGCCTGGTGAGATCGAGCAGCCCGCGCGCCTCGAGCTCGTCGCGCACCAGGCGCTTCGGGATCTTGCCGTAGCCGGACTTCGGCAAGCTGTCCCAGAAGAAGAACCGCTTCGGCATCTTGTAGCGCGGCAGCTTGGTCGCGAGATAGCCGGCGATGTCGCTCTCGCTCGGCGCTTTTGCGCCTTCGCGCGCGACGCAGACGGCGACACCGACCTCGCCCCACACGGGATCGGGCACGCCGAGCACCGCGACCTCGCCGATATCGGGGTGTGTCAGGATCTTTTCCTCGACCTCACGCGGATAGATGTTGGAGCCGCCGGAGATGTACATGTCGGACGCACGTCCCGTGATGTAGACAAACCCCTGCGCGTCCATGTGGCCGAGATCGCCGGTTCGGAACCAGCCGTCGCGAAACGCCTTCGCATTGGCCTCGGGATTGTCGTAGTAGCCGGCGAACACCGCCGGGCCGATGACGCAGATCTCGCCGGTCTCGCCCGGCTTCAGCTCGCGTCCCCCATCGTCCTGGATCGAGACCTGCATGCCCGTGCGCTCATAGCCGCAAGTACCGATCCGCGCCTGCGGACCATCCTCTTCCTCATGGGCCGCAGCCGGCAACACCGTGATGTTGCCGGTGACCTCGCCGAGGCCGAAATACTGCACGATGACCTTGCCGAGCCGCGCCAGCGCGCGCTTCTGGTCCTCGCGATACATCGGCGCGCCGGCATAGATCACGTGGCGCAGCGAGGAATGATCGAACTGATCGACAGCGGGATGCTCGACCATCATCTTCAGGATGGTCGGCACGGTGAAGAGGTTGCTGACGCGATGCGTCTCGATCAGGCGGAAGGCCTCGGCGATGTCGAACTTCTCGCTCGGCAGCAGCACCGTCTTGGCGCCGCGCGCGCTCTGCATCAGCTGATGCACGCCGGCGCCATGCGACAGCGGTGCGACCACCAGCGAGGCGTCGTTCTCGGTGGTGCCCGGAGTCAGATCGGCAAGATGATTGGTGATGACGAACGCCATCTGGCCATGGGTCAACACCGCTGCTTTCGAACGACCCGTGGTGCCCGAGGTGAAGAAGAACCAGCAGGGATCGTCGTGCTCGACCGCCGCGTTCGGAACGTCAGCGCCGGCGTGGGCTTTCATCGCCTCGGCGACGGATCGCGTGCCGAAAGTGCCGCCCTCACCGATGCGCCAGGTGAACGCTGCTGTCGTCACCGCCGCTGCATGCTCGGGAAAATCGCCGTGGCAGAGAAACGCCTTGGCGCCCGACGCGGTGGCGAGATAGGCGACCTCATCCGGCATCAGGCGGAAGTTGGTGGGCACCCAGACCGCGCCGAGCCGGAACGCGGCGAACATCGAGACGAACATCTCCTCGCAGTTCTTGGAATGCACCAGGATGCGATCGCCCTTGACGATGCCCTGCTCGGCCAAGGCCGCCGCGAGCGCCGAGACCATCGCGTCGATCTCGCGCCAGGTCCAGGCCCGTTCGCCCCACACGAAGCCGATGCGCTCACCGAGCCTGCGGCCGTTCTGGGTCACGATATGCGCGAGGTTCATCACCCGGCGGGACATGCGCAAGTGTGTCATCGACGCGCCCTCGTGCTGATAACGCGGATGAATAGCCCCGTGACCAGATTCATATGGCAGCGTCCCCTCGATCGATCCGTCGGGCGATCTCAGCCGCCCGTTACCATCCGGCCTCTTTATCGTGCTCCGCCGCAGCCTCGCAAGGCCGCCCTGCCCATCGCTCCCATGCAGTCCGGCCGTTCGAACGAATGCGGAGGCCGTGCGACAAACCCGTGCCGGCCGCGGATTCCTCCCATTTCAACGCGCGCCGAATCTGGATTTGAGGACACCCATGATCGATCGTCGCTTCCTGCTTCTCGGCCTTTTCGGCGTGCTCGCCGCCCCATCGCTGCACGCGCAGACCTCAGCCAGCGATCCCGCCGCTATGATGACTGCGATCTATACCCGCGTGGCCAAGGGCAAGGGCGAGGACGGCGGCAACTTCGTCATCGCGGATAAAGCCGCACGCGCGAAGTACCTGTCGAAGGCGCTGGCGGCTCAATGGGCCAAGATGGATGCGCGCACACCCAAGGGCGAGGTCGGCGCGGTCGATTTCGATCCGATCACCAACTCGCAGGATCCGGACGTCGCCTCGTTCAAGGTGGTTTCGGAGAAGCAGGAGGCCGACAAGGCGACCATCGCGGTCACCATCACCGGCCATCGCCTGGAGCGCAAGGAACAGGCCGACAACGTCATTCGTTACGACCTCGTGCGCGAGGCCGGCCAATGGAGGATCGACGACATCCGCGGCGCCGTGGACGGCAAGCCGTGGTCGATCCGCGACATGCTGGCCGAGTTCATCAAGCAGACCGATCAACCGAAACGAAGGTAGCGCCCAAGAGGAGTGACCATGACCGCCGTTCGCGACAACAAGGCCGAGAGCCGCTTCGAGCTCGACATCGACGGCAACATCGCCTTTGCCAATTACCGCGCGACGCCGCAGGCGGTCATCATCACCCACACCGAGACGCCGCGTCCGCTGCGCGGGCGCGGCATCGGCTCCGAGCTGGTCAAGGGCGCGCTGGAGCTGATCCGCGCCGAGGGACGCAAGGTCGCCGCGGGCTGCAGCTTCGTCGCCGATTACCTCCGCGACCACCCGGAGAACCGGGACATCATGGCCTGACGGCCCGTAGAACTACCGAGCGCGACGATTGAAGCCGCTTCTTTAACCCCATGGCTACCCGAATGGATCAGCAATTCTCCGCCGTACAAACAACCAGACCAATGGGGAGAGGCTCATGTTCATCACGGCCATTTTCGACGCACTCAAGCGCTACGTCCACTATCGCACCCAGCTCGCTTATGTCGATCAGCTCGACGAGCGCACGCTGCGCGACATCGGCTTCACCCGCGACCAGCTGCACGCCGAGGCGTGGGAGCGCGCCGCCTTCGTACACGCCTGAGGCGCACACGCGGTGCCGCTCAGCACGTCAGCAAATACGACAAAGGCCCGCGCGATGGCGGGCCTTTCGCTTTTGGACAGCTCAGAGCAGATCTTTAGTGCTTGATCTCCGGCGGCAGCTTGCCGCCATTGGCCGCGAGCTTGCTCATGACCTGCTTGTGGAGCCAGACGTTCATGCTGGCGGAGTCGTTGGTGTCGCCGCTATAGCCGAGCTCCTTGGCGAGCTCCTTGCGCGCCGCCAGGCTGGAATCGATGTCGAGCGCCTTCATCAGATCGACGATCGAGGTGCGCCACTCCAGCTTCTCGTGCTTGGCCGCAGCGGCCTTATCGACGATCTCAGCCACATCGACGCTCTGCGGCGCTGCAGCAGGTGCAGCCGCCGGAGCCGCGGCCGTGCCACCGGCGGGCGCGGTTCCGCCTGCAGCCGGCGTGCCGCCGCCGGCCGGCGCAGCCTCGGCATGATGGCCGAAAATCGCGCCCATGATCTTTCCGAAAACGCTCATCAGTGGCTCCCAATGGATAGAGATCGAATGAAGAACTCGGTCGGCGGTGTTCCGTTGCGGAGCTGCCCGTCACAGCCCCTTCGCGCGGCGGTCACCTGCCAGCCCGAACACGGCGACCGTTGTGGAGCTTACCGAAGGCAGAATGACGGCGGAATGACTTTGTCCGGGGAATGCTCAGCTTCATCGCGCTGTCCCGGTTCCCTAATGCACTGCGACATTCACATTCCTCACCGAGGCGTGAGTAGGCGCCGTCACGTTCCACATTATGCTTCTCACTTCCGTTCGCGACTGGCCGTCCACAGGTTCCTCGCGTCTGGCCATTCGCGATCCGTCCAACGACAAGCGCAGCCCGGCCTGCGTGGTTGGGAAGCGCCTCACAAGGCATGAGGGAGCGAACGACGATGGCCACCTATCACAGCAATGTCGCCGCACATGTTCGGCCTGCCGACGAGGTCGCGGCCGAGATCACGATTCGGACGATCGACTTTTCGAGTCTCATGCGCGCGCTGCGGCTCGGCTGGGATGATTTCAAGGCTGTTCCAAGCCACGCCGTGATGCTGTGCGCGATCTATCCCGTGCTCGGCCTGGTGCTGGCGCGTGCCGTGTTCGGCTATGCGGTGCTGCCGCTGCTATTCCCGCTCGCGGCCGGCTTTGCGCTGCTCGGCCCGTTCGCCGCACTCGGTTTGTATGAGCTCTCGAGCCGCCGCGATCGCGGCGAGGACGCGAGCGCCTGGGATGCGTTCGAGGTGCTGCGCTCGCCCTCGTTCGGCTCGATGCTCGGGCTGGGGACATTGCTGCTGGCGCTGTTCGTGACCTGGGTGGCGACGGCGCAGGCGATCTATGTCGCGGTGTTCGGCTATGGCGGCGCCGCGGGTGTGAGCGATTTCGTTCAGCGCGTCTTCACCACGCCGCAAGGATGGTGGCTGATGGCGGTCGGCTGCGGCGCCGGCTTCCTGTTCGCGCTGCTGGCGCTGTGCCTGAGCATCGTCTCCTTCCCGCTGATGCTCGACCGTCACGCCGGCGCGCTCGAAGCCGTGGTGACCTCGCTGCGCGTGGTTGCGAAGAACCCGGTCGCCGTCGCCACCTGGGGCCTCATCGTCGCCGTGCTGCTGGTCGCGGGTACGCTCCCATTCTTCCTCGGCTTGGCCGTTGTCATCCCCGTGCTCGGCCATGCCACCTGGCATCTCTACCGCGAGGCGATTGCGATCCATCCGGATGCCGCCAGGATCGCTCCCCCGGCGCCACGCCCGTCGAAGCCGGCTGCCGATTTCCCGGCCAATCTCTTCCCGTGGCGCTCGCGTGACCAGATGTGAGGATGATTCGATGGAAGGACTGATGCCGCCGGCCTTCGGACCGGCGGCGATGTTACGAAATGAAACGACGACGGCCGGAGGCTCGGTGGCAGCTCACGAAATCCGACGTCAACGTGATCGGGCGGCCTTGTTGCTGCCGCGGTTGCGCCCGACATGGAGCAAGTCCCCGCTCCTATTTGATGTCATTGCCGTCCAGGTGTTTCGATGACCGTCCGCATTCTATCTGCTTCCGCCTGCCTCGCCGCCCTGCTCACCGTCTCCTCTCCAGCAAACGCAGCCGTTCCCTGCGGCACAGGCAACTTCGACGGCTGGCTCGGTGAGTTCAAGACCGAGGCCGCGGCCAAGGGCATCTCGCAGAACGCGATCAACGCGGCTCTCTCGGGGCTCACGCCCGACCAGAGCGTGCTCAACCGCGACAAGAGCCAGAAGGTGTTCAGCCAGACGTTCGAGGAATTCTCCGGCCGGATGGTGCCGCCGCGCCTGACCCGCGGCTCGAACATGCTCAAGCAATACGGCTCGGTGCTGTCCCGGATCGAGCAGGCCTATGGCGTGCCCGGCGAGGTGCTGGTCGCCATCTGGGGGCTGGAGACCGATTTCGGCGTCAATGTCGGAAAATTCCCCACGATTCGAGCGCTCGCGACACTGGCCTATGACTGCCGCCGCGCCGAGCAGTTCCGGGGCGAACTGCTGGACGCACTACGGATCGTCGACCGCGGCGACCTGCAGCCGGCCGAGATGCGCGGCGCCTGGGCCGGCGAGATCGGGCAGACGCAGTTCATGCCGTCATCCTGGATCAAATATGCGGTCGATTTCGACGGCAACGGCAAGCGCGACCTGATCCGCAGCGCGCCGGACGTGCTCGCTTCCACCGCCAACTATCTGAAGGGCTATGGCTGGCAGAAGGGCAAGGATTGGGAGCCCGGCAGTCCCAATTTTGCGGTGATCCAGCAGTGGAACAAGAGCGAGGTCTATGCGCGGACGATCGCGACCTTCGCGACCCAGCTGGCGCGCGCGCCATAGGCCGGAGAGAGTAACGGCCGATCGCGGGATGCGACCGGCCGCTGGTGAATGATGGAGAGACTACCGCGCTTACTTGATCATTCCGGCCTGCATCGCCTTGGTCAGATGCATGCTGCACGCGCCCATCTTGCCGCTGAGCAGCGCATCCTGGGCCGCCGCGATCTCCCGCTGCGCCGTAAACCGGGCGTCGCCATCCGCCATGGCCTCGATCGCCGTCTCGGTCTTTTCCAGATTGGCCCCGCTGCAGCCGGCGCCGTTCATCCTCGCCGCCTGAACCGGTCCAATCGCAACAACTGCCGCAGTGACGAGCGCGGCCCCCAACAGTTTGCTGTTCATTGTTCTTCCTCGCTGGTGCGACGACGTCGGCATCATCGCCGACAACCGCGACACTTTGTCGCACTCAGCCGACCTGCGCGCGAAATGAAATCCCTGAGAGCGCGCCGTGAACGAGAACTTGTTTTCAGGGTCGCTCCACAAACACTGAATTATAGTTCATCAGCGAAAGTCAGGCACGCAGAGCGACGCTCGCCACAAAGCCTTCGCACCGCACAACATGGCTCACGGCCGGATTTTTTGATCAGCTCGATCGAACGACCGATCGAATTATCCTATGAATACAGGAGTTTTACGGGAGAATAGCGTGGCGCTTGGCAGCCCTGCCCGATTCTTACCCGAGCGTTACTGAAGCTATGCGCCAACGGTTTAGCTGCATCGCAACATCAGCGCTTCCGCATCGCAACAATCTCTTCTATGTTCATTTCAACGATGAGGTTCCAACGAAGAACTGAATCGCGAACTAAAGGAGATTTCTCATGTTGCTCTCGCTCATCCGCATGGTTCAGGCGTTCCGTGAGTATCAGCGCAACGTTGCCGAGCTGTCGCAGCTCAGCGATCGCGAGCTCGCCGACATCGGTCTCGACCGTTCGGACATTCCGCGCGTTGCCGCTGGTCACTACAACGGCTGATCAGCCATCTTCCGATCTCGACCGGACATCGCCCGCCTCGCTGCGGGCGTTGCCGTTTTTGGGCCCGCCTGTCCCTGCCACACGCGGCCGGTTTCTCGCGCCGCCTCTCACTCGCGCATTTGCACCGGTCGGGAAAAGCGTTACCTGTCCCGCGATGACAGGGACCAAATCACCTTTGAATATCGTTCACGTGATCGGCGCGGGCCTCGCTGGCTCTGAAGCCGCGTGGCAGCTCGCCGAGGCCGGCATCGACGTCGTCCTGCACGAGATGCGGCCGGAGCGCATGACCGAGGCGCACCGCACCGCGACGCCTGCCGAGCTCGTGTGCTCGAACTCCTTCCGCTCCGACGATGCCGCCAACAACGCCGTCGGGCTACTGCACGCCGAGATGCGCCGGCTCGGCTCGCTGATCATGCGGGCGGCTGACGCCAATCAGGTCCCCGCCGGTGGTGCGCTGGCTGTCG
Organism: Bradyrhizobium sp. USDA 4353; assembly: GCF_054063215.1. NCBI lineage: Bacteria > Pseudomonadati > Pseudomonadota > Alphaproteobacteria > Hyphomicrobiales > Nitrobacteraceae > Bradyrhizobium > Bradyrhizobium sp. USDA 4353. The sequence goes on along the minus strand of NZ_JBSSGB010000001.1, from coordinate 5,202,419 downwards.
ATCGCGACGGCTTCTCGGCGGCCGTTGCAAGCGCCCTGGAAGCCCATCCACGGATCGACCTGCGCCGTGGCGAGGTCACCGGCCTGCCGCCCGACGAATGGACCAACGTCATCATCGCCACCGGCCCGCTCACCTCGCAGTCCCTGGCCGAGGCGATCCGCGGGCTGACCGATGAGAGCGCGCTCGCCTTCTTCGACGCCATCGCGCCGATCGTGCACAAGGACACGATCGACATGTCCCAGGCTTGGTTCCAGTCGCGCTACGACAAGGTCGGTCCCGGTGGCACGGGCGCCGACTACATCAACTGCCCGATGACAAGGGAGCAGTACGACGCGTTCGTCGGCGCGCTGCTCGCCGGCGAGAAGACCGACTTCAAGGAATGGGAGACCAACACGCCCTACTTCGACGGCTGCCTGCCGATCGAGGTGATGGCCGAGCGCGGCCACGAGACGCTGCGGCATGGCCCGATGAAGCCGGTCGGCCTGACCAATCCGCACAATCCGACCGTGAAGCCCTACGCCATCGTGCAGCTGCGCCAAGACAACAAGCTCGGCACGCTCTACAACATGGTCGGCTTCCAGACGAAGCTGAAATATGGCCCGCAGCAGCAGATCTTCCGCACCATTCCGGGCCTTGAGAATGCGGAGTTCGCGCGGCTCGGCGGCCTGCACCGCAACACCTTCCTCAACTCGCCAAAATTGCTCGACCAGCAGCTGCGCCTGCGCGCGCAGCCGCGGCTGCGCTTCGCGGGACAGATGACGGGCTGCGAGGGATACGTGGAGTCCGCAAGCATCGGCCTCATCGCCGGCCTGTACGCCGCGGCCGAGGCACGTGGCGCAAGCCTCGCCGCGCCGCCGCCGACAACAGCGCTCGGCGCCCTGCTGGGCCACATCACGGGCGGCCATATCGAGACGATCGACGGCGCGACGCGGTCTTTCCAGCCGATGAACATCAACTTCGGCCTGTTCCCGCCGTTGACGGTGGCTCCGACCAGGAAGCCCGACGGCACGCGGCTCAAAGGCAATGAGAAGACGGTCGCCAAGAAGCAGGCGATGAGCGCCCGGGCGCTGGCGGATCTCGACCGCTGGATCGCCGAGCATCTGCGCGTCGCGGCCGCTGCGTGAGATCGCGATGAGCCTGCCGAAGACCGACTCCGCCCTGCTGGCTTCGCGCTGGAGCGAGGGCGTGCTGCTCAAGCGCGACGTGTTCTCCACCGTCGAGCGCGGCCGCTTCAAGAGCGACACCGGCGAGGTCGACGCCGTGCTGCGCCGTCTCGACGAGGTGCCGTGGTGGTCCTTCGTGCTGGCCCGCCATCTGTTCGCACGGGAGCGCAAGGCGCTCGCCCGCGCCAAGGGCCTCAACGCCGGCCCGGACCTGCTGTGGGCCGGAGATCGCGCGCTGGTGCGAGGCTTCATCAATGGCGTGGCGCTGCATCTGGCCAAGCCGCACGGCAACGTGGCCTACTTCCGCTCGGCTAAGCAGATGATGCGCCGGCTGCACCGCGCAGGGATCACGCACAACGACCTCGCCAAGGAGCAGAACTGGCTCGTCGGCCATGACGGCCATTGCTACGTCACCGACTTCCAGCTCGCGGCCTGCTTCGACAAGCGCAGCCGGCTGTTTCGGATCGCGGCCTATGAGGACCTGCGCCATCTCCTCAAGCACAAGCGCACCTATGCGCCGGAGGCGCTAACGCCGAAGGAGCGCAAGATCCTGGCGCGCAAATCACTGTTCGCGCGCATCTGGCTGATGACCGGCAAGAAGGTCTATCGCGCGATCACCCGCGGCATCTTCAACTTCACCGACCGCGAAGGCGGTGGGCGACGGCTCGTCAACGATGCCCCGGTGCTGATGGAGATGATCCGCAAGAACCCCGACGTACGGGACGCCGCCATCGTTGCCTTTGCCGACCGCCGCACCGGCGTCGGTCTCTATGCCTTCGTCGAGGCGGAACAGGCTGCCCTCGAGACTCAATTGCAAACCGAGCTGGCCTCCGCCAAAGGCCCGAAGCCGCCGGAGCATATTCAGGTGGTGCACGCCCTGCCGCGCGACGCCAGCGGACGGCCGCGCACCGAGCTGCTGCAGCTGGTCGCGATGAACCAGATCGACCTGATCGAGCCGATGATCACGAGCGACAGCGACCGCGCCTTCCTCAAGGACATCCTGGACTCGCGCAAGAACCTGCGCGACCGATTCAATTTCGAGGCGGACTTGAAGCTGCCGTCGACGTGAGCGCACGAGACTTCGAAGACCGCCCGCGCTAGTCTGCGTGGGCCGCAGGATCGATCGGGAGGACTCGCCATGAACGTTGAAACCCACGTCTCTGAAGCCTCCCGGCCAACGTCCATCGAGATCGTTCCGATGGGCGCGCAGCTCGGCGCCGAGATCCGCAACGTCGATCTCCGGCATCTCGACGATCAGGCGTTCGCGTCTCTGCTCCGCGCCTTCCACGACCATTCCGTGCTGCTGGTGCGCGGCCAGAGCCTGAGCGATCAGGACCTGATCGCCTTCAGCCGCCGCTTCGGCGAACTGGACTTTGCGCCGATCCAGGAAAACGGCCGCCGCTTCGTCGACGGCTTGCCCGAGATCTACATCGTCTCGAATGTGAAGGTGAACGGCCAGGCGATCGGCAGCCTAGGAGCGGGCGAAGCCGTCTGGCACACGGACATGTCCTATCTCGACACGCCCCCGATCGCGAGCGCGCTATATGCCCTGGAGATCCCGCCCGTCGGCGGCAACACCTCGTTCTGCAGCATGTACGCGGTGTACGACGCGCTTCCTGCTGATCTGAAGCGCCGGATTGCCGATCTCAAGATCAAGCACGACGGCACCTACAACAGCGGCGGCTTCGTGCGCCAGGGCGTGACGCCGACGGATGATCCGCGCACCTCCCCCGGCGCTGTTCATCCGCTGGTCTGCACACATCCCGAGTCCGGTCGGCAGATGCTCTATCTCGGCCGCCGGCGCAACGCGTATCTGGTCGGACTCGAGCTCGCCGACTCTGAAGCGCTGCTCGACGAGCTCTGGAGCTATGTCGCGCGGCCCGCATTCGCCTGGGAGCATGTGTGGAAGGTCGGCGATCTCGTCATCTGGGACAATCGCTGCACGATGCATCGGCGCGATCCGTTCGATGATCATGCGAGGCGAATCATGCACCGGACTCAGATCAAGGGAACTCAACGGCCGCACTGATTCGTTCGCAAGGCGGATGCGCCTGTCTGAGCAGCATAATGCCTGCGACTGAGTCGCAAGTTGCTCGATATTTCTCCGCGCGATGCCTTGAAGAGTCCAACTTCCGACTCACTGCGGCAGAGTGTGCCGACAATCGGCAGATCGTGCCGCGATCCTTCCGCGAATTGCCTCCGAGCCGAAACAACCCCGACAAATTACCGTGGTTGATTGGCAGCGCTGGTGAAACTTGGGAGACGACGCACGTGAGTCACAGAAGCAACGTTGCTCGAAGCGCCGAAAGCAGCCTCGTCCAGGTGCTCCCGACCGGAAAGGCGCTCGGTGCCGAGGTCTGCCATGTCGACCTCCGATCCTTCGACGACTGGGCGTTCGCCTCCTTCATGCGCGCGCTGCTCAAGCATCAGGTGCTGCTCGTGCGCGGCCAGCGTCTCACCGAGCGCGATATCGCCGCGTTCAGCCGGCGCTTCGGCCATGCCGATCTACACTATACGTCCCCTGGCGCGATGTTCGGCGACAGCCTGTCCTTCTGCAGCCTTTACGCGGCCTATGACGCGCTGTCGCCGGCGCTGCGCAGCCGCGTCGCGCATCTCAAGGTTCGGCATCGCACGATCGATATGGCCGACGACGGCCGCCGCACCATCGTTGCAGGCCCGGTGCACCCGCTGGTCGGCCTGCATGCCGACACCGGCCGATCGATGCTGGCGCTCGGCCAGCGCAGACATTCCTATGTCGTCGGCCTGGAGCAGGACGAATCCGACGCGCTGCTCGATGACCTCTGGCAGCTCGCCGAACGTCCCGAGTTCAGCTGGACACACACCTGCCGCGGCGGCGATCTCATCGTGTGGGACACGCGTTGCACGATCCACCGCCACGAGGCGCCGGACATGCCGCGGCTGCTGCACAGCCCGCCGCTCTGGAGCGCGATGCCGATCGCCTGAGGCGGCGACGCATCAACGCGCGCGAAAGCTGGCCGTTCTGGCCGCGCGCCACAGCGTCCAGAGCGTCGCAAGACGCGAGCGCGGCTGCGGCTGGAACGGATCATTCGACTCGCGTTCGGCGCGCGCCAGATCGCGCCGGACGAGCGCAAGCGGCAACAGCGCGGGCCTCACCGCGGATGGTGCGTCGCTCGCCAGTTGCAGGGTGTGATCGAGATGCTGCCGCGCCTGCTCGCGCAGATCAGCGAGCATCGCCATGATGCCCGGCGTGGCCGTGGCCGCGAACATCTCCTCCTGGCTCACCCGATGCCGAGTGAGCAGATCGAGCGGGATATAGAGCTGCCGGTGCGCGGCATCCCGCGGTAACGACGCGATCACCTGCAGAATCCCGAGCGCAATGCCGGCGTGGTGCGCCAGATGATCCGCGCCCTCGAACGGCGGCGCCATGATCTGGGCGGCACACGCAAACAGCGTTCCGCGCGTGTCGCCGAGATAGCCATCAAGCGCGGCCATGGTCGGCATCGGATCGTTGTAGAGGTCGAACTGATGCTCATCCACCAGGCGCGTCAGCCGATCGACCGGAAGCGCAAAGCGCTGCACCGTCAGCAGCAGCTCGGCAGCAACAGGATTGCCTTCGACGCCGCCATGCTCGTCCCCCGTCAAAGTGTCGTGCCACCATTGCAGGCGCACCTCGCCCGGCAGCGGCTGCGAGACGACATCGCGGATCCGGCTGATCTCAACGTTGAAAGCATAGAGCGACAGCAGCGCACGCCGGACCTCCGCCGTGACGAACAGCGTCGAAGCATAAAGGTCGAAATCATGCTCGCGGACGAGGCCCGCGCAGAACGCGGCGTCGTTCGAGGCGTTCGGCTCGCTCATGGCACGGCAATGAGCGCGGCCGCAACCCGCCGTCGCTCGCCGATCATGACGTTGTAGGTGCGGATCGCAGGTCCCGTCTGCATCGCGTCGAGCACGACGCCGACATTGCGCAATGCGGTCCGCAACGCGGCCGGCGGAATCCAGACTTCATTTCCGGTGCCGACGATCAAGGTATCGATCTTGTTCGCCGCATCGAACACGCGCTGAAGAGAATAGCGGTCGATGTGGCTTGGCTGGGTGACGTCCCAGGCCCAGATCGAATCCGGCAGGCACAGCAGCGAGCCGCGATGCGACATGTCGGCAAATGCGAAGCCGCCCTTGCCATAGCCGTCGATCGGCGCGGACCGCGGAAAGTGGGGTGTGTCGTTCGCAGTGGCCATGTCCGAGATCAACTTGCTGCCTCTGGATATGATCCAAAGGCAGCCTCCTTCGAATCACGGGGTTTTCTTTTTCGCCGCCGGCTTGTCGTCCTGCGCCTCGGCGCGCATCGCGTGCACGCCGAGATAGATCAGGATCGGAGACGCGATGAAGATCGAGGTGTAGGTGCCGACCAGCACGACGCCGAACATCATGACCGCCGTGAAGCTGTGGATCGCCGGACCGCCGAACAGCAGCAGTGCCAGCAAGGCGAGCGTCACCGTGACGTGGGTGATGATCGAGCGCGACAAGGTCGAGTTGATCGACTCGTTGAGGAGCTGCGGCATCGGCATCTTCTTGTAGCGCCTGAGCATCTCGCGGATACGGTCGTAGATGACGACGGTATCGTTCAGCGAATAGCCGAGAATGGTCAGCAGCGCCGCGATGCTGGTGAGGTCGAAATCGACCTGGCTGATCGACATGAAGCCGATCGTCAGCACGATGTCGTGGACGTTGGCGATCATGGCGCCGAGCGCGAACTGCCACTCGAACCGGAACCACAGATAGATCAGGATCGAGACGATCGCGAGCATCAGGCCGAGCATGCCGACGGCGAGGAATTCGCCGGACACGCGGGGACCCACAACCTCGACGCGGCGATACTCGACGGAATCGCCGATCGCTTCCTTGACCTTGTTGGCGGCTTCCTGCTGCGCGATGTCGCCGCCGGGCTGCTCCGCCACGCGGATCAGCACCCCTTCAGGACCGCCGAACTGCTGCAACTGCACTTCGCCCAGACCAAGCGTCGACAGTTTCGCGCGCATTCCCGCGATATCGGCAGTGCCCGACTTCGCCCGCACCTCGAGCAGGCTGCCGCCGCGGAAGTCGATGCCGAGATTGAGGCCGTGCGTGAAGAACAGCACGATGGCCAGGATCGACAGCGCCGCCGAGATCGGGAAGCTGATGCGCCGGAACTGCGTGAAGTCGAAATGCGTGTCGTCGGGAACGATGCGCAGCGACGGCAGCAGGCCGAGCGCGCTGACCACCGTCAGCACCGCGATCAGGATGCCAAGCCCGATGAGAACCCAGTGTGTCACTTTAGCTCCTAGATTGGCACGCTTTGCGGCCGCTTCCACCGCACCCACCACGCGACGATCAGACGGGTCAGCGTGAAGGCGGTGAAGACCGTGGTGAGGATGCCGATGCCGAGCGTCACGGCAAAGCCGCGCACCGGGCCGGTGCCGATGTAGAACAGCACGGCGGCGGCGATGAAGGTGGTGATGTTGGAGTCGAGAATGGTCGCCAGCGCGCGCTTGAAGCCGGCATCGATCGCCGAGATCGCATTGCGGCCGCCGCGCAGCTCCTCGCGGATGCGCTCATAGATCAGCACGTTCGAGTCGACCGCGATGCCGACGGTGAGAACGATGCCGGCGATGCCCGGCAAGGTCAGCGTCGCATTCAAGAGCGACAGCACGCCGAAGATCATCGCGACGTTGACGACCACGGCGATGTTGGCGAACACGCCGAACAGCCGGTAGGTCACCAGCATGAACACGATGACGAGGATCGAGCCGACATAGGAGGCGAGCTCGCCCTTGGCGATCGAATCCGCGCCGAGACCTGGGCCGACGGTGCGCTCCTCGATGACCGTGAGCGGCGCCGGCAACGCGCCGGCGCGCAGCAGGATGGCCAGCTCGTTGGCCGACTGCACGGTGAAATTGCCGGAGATCTGGCCCGAGCCGCCGGGTGATCGGCTCGCGGATGACGGGCGCCGAGATCACCTTGTTGTCGAGCACGATCGCAAACGGCTGGCCGACATTCTCGGTCGTCGCCTGCGCGAACTTGCGCGCGCCGGCCGAGTTGAAGCGGAACGAGACGATCGGCTCGTTGGTGCGCTGGTCGAAGCCGGTCTGCGCGTCGGAGAGATCTCCGCCGGAGACGAGCACCTGCTTCTTCACGACATAGGGCTGGTTTGGCGGCGAGGCGCTCTGCAGCACCTCGGAGTCCGGCGGCACCCGCCCCTGCAGCGCCTGCTCGGGCGACACCGTGGTGTCGACCATGCGGAATTCCATCTTGGCGGTCCGGCCGAGCAGGTTCTTTAGCTCGGTCGGATCCTGCAATCCCGGCACCTGCACCAGGATGCGGTCGGTGCCTTGGCGCTGAATGACGGGCTCGACAGTACCGAGTTCGTTGATGCGGCGCTCGACGATCTGGATCGACTGCTCGATGGTCTGGCGCACGCGCTCGGTGATCGCGGCCTGCGGGATCGTCAGCCGGATCAGGCCGTTGCCGGCGTCGCTGACCTCAAGGCTGCGCTGGCCGCTGGAGCCCAGGAGGCCGCCGAGCGGCTGCGAGAGATCGCGCAGCTTGGACAGCGCGGTCGGAACGTCGGTGTCCTTGGTGATGCGCACCTCGACGCCATCGCCCTTGCTCGCCAATCCGGTGTAGCCGATCTTGGCATCGCGCAAGGTGCGGCGCACATCGTCGCGCACCGCATCGAGCCGCTCCTTCTTGACGTAGTTGGAGTCGACCTCGAGCAGCAGATACGAGCCGCCCTGCAGGTCGAGACCGAGAACGATGTGGCGCTGCGCCCAGGCGGGCCAGGTCTTGACGGTCGCTTCGGGGAAGAAGTTGGGCACCGCGCACAGGCACACCACGAGCGCCGTGAGAATGATGCCCAGCGCCTTCCACCGCGTGAAATACAACATGAGAGGTGTCCGTAAGGGCCGAAAGCCGGCCCGGGGAAATCAGAATCCGACAGAGGCCGGCGTGACTCCAGCCAAGCCGAGATCAGCTCGCCGCCTTCTCGTCCTTCGCGTCAGTCTTCGAATCCGCCTTGGCCGGCTCGCCCTTGGTGCGGACGCCGGTGATCATCTGGCGCATCTGCCGGACGCGGACGCCGTCGGCGATCTCGAACTCGACCTGGTCGTCGTCGACGACCTTGGTGACCTTGCCGACCAGACCGCCCTGCGTGACGATGGTGTCGCCGCGGCGGACGTTCTTGACGAGATCGGCGTGCTCTTTGACCTTCTTCTGCTGCGGCCGCAGGATCAGGAAGTACATGATCACGAAGATCAGCGCGAACGGCAGCAGCGACATCAGCATGCTGTTGGTGTCGCCAGCGCCGGCGGCCTGGGCATAGGCAGGGGTAATCAGCATGCGGTCGATCCTCGTGGGCCGTTGCCCGGTGAGACGGAAATAGCCGGCGAACCACGCATTCTGTTGGCGCGGGCCGGCCTCTTGCGAATTTCGCGCGGAATATAGCGGCCGCGGTCCCAATAGCAAGGCGCACCGCCCCTTGATTTCGCCCCGCTTGCGGCGGCCGACGCGGCCCGATATGGCTGCCCCATCAGGAACTTGCAGATGTCGAAAAAACCAGCCAAAGCCCCGCCCCGCCCCGCCCCGAAAGCTGCTCCCAAACCCGCCGCCAAAGGCTCCGCACCCGCGGTGCAAAAGCCGTCGAAGGTCGCGGCAAAACGTCCCGCCGGCCCTGCGCCCGACGACACGCCCGAGCGGATCGCCCGCGCGCTGGAAGCGATTGCAGCGCATCTGGCGGCAACTCAAACGAGTGCGAAGCCGGCGCTGGACTGGGATGCGGCCGACGCTTTCGTCTGGCATCCGGACGGCCGGCTCTCGACCGTGCCGCGCGTCAGCCGCGTCGAGATCGACCTGCTCAAGGGCATCGACCGGATGCGCGACATCCTGATCGAGAACACCGAGCGCTTCGCCAATGGCCTGCCCGCCAACAATGCCCTGCTGTGGGGCGCGCGTGGCATGGGCAAGTCGTCACTGGTGAAGGCCGCCCACGCCACCATCAATCTCGCGCGCAAGCCGGCCGACCGGCTCAAGCTGATCGAGATTCACCGCGAGGACATCGAGAGCCTGCCGGCGCTGATGGATATCCTGCGCGCCGCGCCCTTCCACTTCATCGTGTTCTGCGATGACCTGTCATTCGACGGCAATGATGCGTCCTACAAGTCGCTCAAGGCCGTGCTCGAAGGCGGCATCGAGGGCCGGCCCGAGAACGTCATTCTCTACGCGACCTCCAACCGCCGCCATCTGCTCGCGCGCGACATGATCGAGAACGAGCGCTCGACCGCGATCAATCCGGGCGAGGCCGTCGAGGAGAAGGTCTCGCTCTCCGACCGCTTCGGCCTGTGGCTCGGCTTCCACCGCTGCAGCCAGGACGAGTATCTCGCGATGGTCCGGGGTTATTGCAGCCATTTCAATATTGCAGTGGCCGATGACGAGCTGCAGCGCGAGGCGCTCGAATGGGCCACCACGCGCGGCTCCCGCTCCGGCCGCGTCGCCTGGCAGTTCACGCAGGACCTCGCCGGCCGGCTCGGGGTGCGGCTGACAACGCAAAAGGCCGCGCAGTAATCTGCGCGGCCTTCCGCTTCAACGATGATGGGCAGACGACACTCGGTCGTTACGCCCCGTTGAGGAATTGCAGCGGGTCAACCGGCGACGATCCCTTGCGGATCTCGAAGTGGAGCTGCGGCGATCCGACCTCTCCCGATTGACCCGACTTGGCAATGACCTGGCCGCGCTTGATCGGATCACCGCGCTTCACCATCAGCTCACTCGCATGGGCATATGCGGTGACATAGCCGTTGGAATGCCGCACCAGGACCAGGTTGCCATAACCCTTCAGCTCATTGCCGGCGTAGGCCACGACGCCGTCCTCGGCGGCCTTCACCGGGGTGCCCTCGGGCACGGCGATGTTGATGCCGTCATTGGACTTGCCGTTGGTCTTGGCGCCGTAGCTCGTGATCACCTTGCCGCGCGCCGGCCAGCGGAAGGTCGGCAGCGAGCTCGTGGTCTCGGCCGGACGCGCCGGCTCCTCTTCCTTCTCGGGCGCCGGATTGGCCTGCGCCAGCCGGGCGCTCTGCACCGGACCGGCGGCGGCCACTCGCGTGGTCGGCAGCGGCGCCGGCACGGTCGCAACCGCCTGGGGAACGGTTGCGACCGGAGCCACGGGCGCAGCAGCAGCGACCGCTGCGGGCTTGCCAGGGACGGTCAGCCTGGCACCGAGTTTCAGGGGCGACGCCTGGTCGAGATTGTTGGCGCGGGCGAGCTCGGCCGCCGTCACGTGATTCTGGCGCGCGATGCTGGCGAGCGTTTCGCCGCGATTGACGAAATGCACCGTGGACGGCGTCGCGGGCGCAACGGCGGCGACCGGCTTCGGCGCGACCATCGGCGCTGTGGCGGCAACCGGCTGCGCCGCCGGAGCGGCGGCAACCGCCCCTGCTCCCGGATGCGGGATGATCAGCTGCTGGCCAGGCGACAGCGCGCGCGGCCCCTTGTAGCCATTGGCGGCGAGGATCTCAGCCGGCGTCACGCGGTAGCGCTTGGCGAGGATGTCGAGCGTGTCGCTGGTGCCGACGATGATCTTGGTGCCGCCCGCCGGACGCGCGGCCGCGACCGAGCGCGGCGGCACGGCGCCGGTGGTCTCGAGCTGCGGCTGTGCCGGCGGCGCGTAGGAATGCGCCGGCTGCGCATAAGCCTGCGGTGCCGGTGCTGCCGGGATGGTCGCGGGCGGCGCATAGGATGCCACGCCGCGCCCGCCTCCGGACACGCCTCCGGCGCCACCGCCGGACGGATAAGACTGGGGCGCACCGACCGCGGGCGGCGGCAAGGCCGAGGACGAATAGGCCGGCGCCGGCGCAGGGGCCGGAGTGTATTGCTGCTGGCTATATTGCTGATGCTGCCGCGCCGGCTGCGCCGGCACCGATCCGGTGGAGTCGGAGGCAAACGGGTTGGAAAAGGGATTTTGCGTCTGGGACAGCCGCGTCGACATATCGGCGCTGCAGCCGGCGACGCCGAACGACATCAGCGCCAGCGCCGCAACCTGCGGCAGGCGGCGCGAGCGAAGCAACTCGACGGTAGCGGGCATGGTTACTCACTCGTACGCAACAAACAACGAATTCGAGTAAACACAGCCGCGGTAAATAAGCGCTTAAGCCGCGAATAAAGCGTTGGCGGACTTGCTGATCCGCTCGTTTAAAGTTCGCGCGCAATCCCCGGAATTGCCGGCACAAATCGCACGTCGACGAGCTCTTTTCGCTCGAAATGATCGCCGCTCCGGGTGACCTTCACGAGCGTCTGCACCCCGTGAGCGGGCCCAACAGGTGCGATCAGGATACCGTCGGGCTCCAGCCGGTCGAGCAGGCTCTGGGGAATCTCGTCCATCGCGGCCGTGACGATGATGCGGTCGAACTGGCCGCCGCCTGATGGCAGCGCATAGCCGTCGCCGAGCAGGACCTCGACATTGAAGCAGCTCAGCTTCTCCAACCGCTCCCGCGCCTTGTCGGCCAAGGTCCGGAATCGCTCCACCGTCAAGACGTGGGCGGTGAGCCGGGACAGCACCGCGGCCTGGTATCCCGAGCCGGTGCCGATCTCGAGCACGCGATGGGTCTTCTGTAGCTTCAGCTGCTCCGTCATATAGGCCACGACGAAGGGCTGGCTGATGGTCTGCCCACAGGCGATCGCCATGGCGCTGTCGCGATAGGCGTCCGGCCGGTCGGCCGGCATCACGAACTCCTCCCGCGGCACCTCCTCCATCGTCCGCAACACGGCCTGATCGCTGATCCCGCGGCGGCGCAGGGTCAGCTGAAACATCATCTTCTCGGGCGGAGGGGTCGGGGGCATCGCGCCGTTTCGGGTTGTTCGCCTCTAGACAATTTAGAGCATCGCCTGCGTGTTGCGCAGCGAATTCCTCACCACCGCGGCGACTACGGAGGACCGCTTCCGATCGCCGCCACAAAACCGTTCCGCGCAGGGAACCAGCGGCGACCGACGTCGTTCACCTTCCGGGACGATTTTGCCCACGCCGCGCGGACACAACGTGCCAAGGACGACGTTGTTGACGTTGCGTTGCGAGCGGTTATTTGCGAGCGTGACATTGGGTATGGGCAAGGACTGACATCATGACTGCACCGCGGCCGCCACGCGGCTCTGTGTTTCTGGTTGAAGACGAAGTCATGATCAGGATGATGGTGGCCGACATGCTCGAGGAGCTCGGCTACACCGTCGCGGCCGAGGCCGGCGAGATCGGCGAGGCGATGAAGCTCGCCGAGAGCACCTATTTCGACGTCGCTATCCTCGACGTCAACGTCAACGGCAAGGTGATCTCGCCGGTGGCCGACCTGATCAAGGCTCGCAATCGTCCCTTCATCTTCGCGACCGGCTATGGCTCGTCCGGCCTGCCGGAGGACTATCGCGACCGGCCTGCCCTGCAGAAGCCGTTTCAGCTGGAGACGCTGAGCAAGGCCATCGAGCACGCTCTGCGCAGCACCGAGCCGCAGGGCTAGAAAGCGGCTCTGCCAGAGGTTGGCCCGCGGCCGTCAGCCGAGGATATCCGTAAGCTTGCCGGAGAACGCCTCATCGGTGCGATCGAGGCGAAGCGGCGTCACCGACACATAGTGCGCCGCCAGCGCCGCGAGATCGGTCCCCTCGTCGGGGACATCGAGGGCGGCGGCGCGATCGAAGCCGATCCAGAAATACGGATTGCCGCGTCCGTCGCGACGCTCGTCGACCTTCAGGAAGCCGAGATTGCGCTTGCCTTGGCGGGTGACGACGATGCCCCGGACCTCGTCGGGCGAGCAGGACGGGAAGTTGACGTTGATGACGGTGTTCTTCGGCACGCCAGCATCCAGCACCTTGCGCACGATCTGCGGCCCGAATTTGAGCGCGGTGTCCCACGACGGCTTGTCGCGCGTCGCCACGCTGAACTCCTGCGACAGGGCGAAGGACGGCAGGCCGAGGATCGTCCCTTCGAGGGCGCCGGCGATGGTGCCGGAATAGACCACGTCCTCGGCGACGTTGCGGCCCTTGTTGACCCCGGACAGCACCAGATCCGGACGCTTCTCTCCCAGGATATGCCGCGCGCCCATGATGACGCAGTCGGTCGGCGTACCGCGCACCGCGAAATGCCGCGGGCCCACCTCGCGCAGCCGCAAGGGATCGTTGAGCGACAGCGAATGCGACACGCCGGACTGGTCGAGCTCGGGCGCGACGATCCAGACGTCGTCGGACAAAGCGCGCGCGATCTCCTCCATCACCTTCAGGCCAGGCGCGTGGATCCCGTCGTCATTGGTGCAGAGAATCCGCATGGCCACCCTTTCCAGCTCAAGACAGTGTCGGGGGTGTCTTAGCTGCTGCGCGGTATCGAGGCAAACCGGCGCGGGGCTCGTTTGGGCGGTTCAGGAGCGGACCCGCCACTGCGGCAAGAACCTGGCGAGCTTGCCGCCCGCGCCCAGCCGGAGCGGACCAGCGGAGGGGGAAGATGCTTCAGTTGCTTTCGGCGCAACCGGCGGCGGCGCAGCAGCCTCGGGCCGCGGCTCGGCGGGAAACCGAGCCCGCGCCATGTTCAGCGCCTTCTCGAAGTCAGCCCCGTTGAACCAGGGCTGAGCGCTCAGCGCCTCGGCCAGGCCGTCGTCCCACACCGCGGCACGATCGACGTCGAAGGCACCCTTGAGGCGCTGGTCGACCGCCTGGATGCCGGAGCCGGTGACGGCCCATTGCCGTCCAATCCAGAAAATATCCCGATGCAGGGCCATGGCGCCCACTCTGAAAAGCAGCCGCTGAACAGCATCGAGAATACGGATCGGCGGACGCCGCGCAAGCGGCGACCGCGCGCCGAAGGAGCTCGCCGCCTACTGAGCAGCCACCACCTTGAGACCGCCCATATAGGGCTGCAGCACGTCGGGCACGGCGATCGAGCCGTCGGCCTGCTGATAGGTCTCCATCACCGCGATCAGCGCGCGGCCAACGGCGGTGCCGGAGCCGTTCAATGTGTGCACGAAGCGCGGCTTGCCGTCGCTGCCGCGGGAACGCGCATCCATGCGGCGCGCCTGGAAGTCGCCGCAGACCGAACAGCTCGAGATCTCGCGGAAGGCGCCGCCATCGCCCTGCCCGGGCATCCAGACCTCGATGTCATAGGTCTTCTGCGACGAGAAACCCATGTCACCGGTGCACAGCGTGATGACACGATAATGCAGATCGAGCCGGCGCAGCACCTCCTCGGCGCAGGCCAGCATGCGCTCATGCTCGTCCTTGCTGGTCTCCGGCGTCGTGATCGACACCAGCTCGACCTTCGTGAACTGATGCTGACGGATCATGCCGCGGGTGTCGCGTCCGGCCGCGCCGGCTTCGGCGCGGAAGCACGGCGTCAGCGCCGTGAGCCGCATCGGCAGCTCCTTCTCGTCGACGATCGATTCGCGCACCAGATTAGTGAGCGCAACTTCCGCCGTGGGAATGAGGCCGAGCCGGTCGGTCTTGAGCCGCTCGTCGGGCGCGATCAGCAGCTCGCCCCTCACCGCCCAGAACTGATCGTCCTCGAATTTCGGCAGCTGCCCGGTGCCGAACATGACGTCGTTGCGCACGAGCAGCGGCGGATTGACTTCGGTATAGCCGTGCTCGGTGGTGTGCAGGTCGAGCATGAACTGACCGATCGCGCGCTCCAGCCGCGCCAGTCCCTTCTTCAGCACGACGAAGCGCGCGCCGGACAGCTTCGCCGCCGATTCGAAGTCCATGCCGAGGGCGGTGCCGATCTCGTCGTGCGGCTTCGGGGCGAAGGCGTAGTTGCGCTTGGCGCCGAACACGTGACGCTCGACATTGTCGTGCTCGTCCTTGCCGTCCGGCACCTCGTCGAGCGGCAGGTTGGGAATCGCCGAAAGCTCGCGCGCCAGCTCCTCGTCGGCTTGCTTTGCAGCCGCCTCGAGCTCCGGCATCGTCGTCTTGAGCTTGGCGACCTCGTCCATCAGCGCCGAGGCGCGGGCGTCGTCCTTGGCCTTCTTGGCCTCGCCGATTTCCTTCGACGCCGCATTGCGCCGCGCCTGCGCCTGCTCGGATGCCAGGATCGCCGCGCGCCGCCGCTCGTCGATCGCGAGCAGATGCGACGACAGCGGCGACAGACCCCGGCGCGTCAGCGCCGCATCGAAACCTTGCGGATTGTCGCGGATCGATTTGATGTCGTGCATGGTCGTTCGGTCCTGGGAACGAAGAGACAGGGGCTGAGTCGCCGCGGCTTTCGACGGCGCGCTTGCACTACCCCGAAAGGCCGCCGATGGGAACAGGCGCCCGGACGGACCCGGGCGGCCTGATCCCACTATTCGGACGGATTGGCCGGCAGGTTGCCCGAGCCCGACGACGAGCCGGAACCGGATTTGGCCGCCGCCGCCTGCTTCTCGACGATGCCGACCGCGATGATCGCGCCCTCATAGAGTGCCATCAGCGGCAGCGCCAGCGACGCCTGGCTCAGCACATCCGGCGGCGTGAGCACCGCGGCGATGATGAAGGCGATGACGATGAAGTAGCGCCGCTTCTCCTTCAGCATCTGCGAGGTGACGATGCCGATGCGCCCGAGAAGCGTCAGGATCACCGGCAGCTGGAACGCGATGCCGAAGGCGAAGATCAGCGACATCATCAGCGACAGATATTCGCCGACCTTGGGCATCAGCGCGATCTGCGCCGTCTCGGGGCCGCCAAGCTGCTGCATGCCGAGCGAGAAGCGCACGATCATTGGCCACACTGCGAAATAGACCAGCATGGCGCCGAGGACGAAGAAGACGGGGGTCGCGATCAGATAGGGCAGGAAGGCATTGCGCTCGTGGCGATAGAGTCCCGGCGCCACGAACTTGTAGATCTGCGTCGCCACGATCGGGAACGAGATGAAGCCGGCGCCGAACATCGCGAGCTTGAGCTGCGTGATGAAATATTCGAGCAGCTGCGTGTAGATGAACTTGCTGTTCTCCGCGCCTGCGACCCAGACGAACGGCAGCACCAGGATGTTGTAGATCTGCTTGGCGAAGAAGAAGCAGAAGATGAAGGCCACGCCGAAGCCGAGCAGCGCCTTGATGAGCCGCGAGCGCAGCTCGATCAGGTGATCCATCAACGGGGCCTTGCTGGCCTCGATATCTTCGACGGTCATGACGCTTTGGCGTCCTTCAGACGTTCGGCCTCGACCGGCGCAGCGCCATCAACGGGCTGCGGCTGCGGCTCGGGCTTGATTTCGCGGACGATGGCCAGCGGCTCGCCCACGGCTTGATGGACTTCGGCCTCGACGAACGTCTCGGGGCGCGGCGGCTCGGGGGTGGTCGGCGTCACGGGCGTCTCGACGGAAGCAACCGGCTCCGGCGAGGTCGGAATGATCGGCTCTGCGGGCTTGTCCACGCCCTCGATGTCCAGCGCCTTGTCGACGTCGCGCTGCAGCGACGACATCATGCCGCTGGGGGAGAAGCCGCTCGCAGCCTCCTTGACCTCGTCGAAGCTCTTCTTGAGGTCGGCCATCTCGGCCTCGCGCATCGCTTCCTGGAACTGACCCTGGAATTCCGAGGCCATGCGGCGGGCCTTGCCCATCCACTGGCCGACCATGCGCAGGACGCCGGGAAGCTCCTTGGGGCCGATCGCAATCAGTGCGACGACCCCAATGACGAGCAGCTCACTCCACCCGATATCGAACATCTAACAATCCGCCTACGCGACGACGTCTCTGGTCCCGCCCTGCCCCGTCCGAGCAGGTCCACCCCAAGCGGGAGCGCGCGCCGCCCGCGCCCTTCACGCGCAGATCAAACGGCCTTGCTGCCGACATCCGTGCGGGTGGCCGAAGGCGTGGCGCCGTGATCGATCGACTTGACCGGCTCGGTCTTCTCCGGCGCCTTGTCGTCGTCCTGCATGCCCTTCTTGAAGGCCTTGATGCCCTGCGCGACGTCGCCCATCAGATCGGAGATCTTGCCGCGCCCGAACAACAGCAGGACGACCGCGATCACCACGATCCAGTGCCAAATGCTAAGCGAACCCATCCTGCAACCCTCCAAACACCGGCGCAGCCTTCCCTTAAGCTGCCCGTCGACGCTACCGCCGAAACCGCGCCATATCCATGGGCTTGGCCGCGACACTTCGCTTCTAGCATTCGATTGCGAAACAGCAACGAACACCATGCGGCTGGGGCCGAAAACGGCGCGCGGATAGCCCGATCTGGGGCGGAAGGTAGGCGTCGCCGCCCCCAAAAACAAGCACTTAAGCTCCGGCAAATCACGGCCGGAGCTACGTAATAACGCGAGTGTTAACGGCGCACCGGCCGTTACGCCTCACGGTCCGGCGAGCCGTCCTGGTCGGTATCGTGGTCACCCTCGTCGACCTCGAGCTCGGCCTCGGCGTCATCATCGATATCGGACTCGGTCTCGTCCTCCGCCGAACCGTCGGACAGCTCAGCGACGGCCTCGTCGTCCTGCTCGGTGGCGGGCTCGTCGGTTTCAAGCTCCTCGCGCTCGAGCTCCTCGACATCAAGCTCCTCGACAGCAAGCTCCTCGGCCTCGAGGTCAGCCTCGCCGATCTCCGTCGTCGGCTCCCACGGCGAGATCTCGAGATCTCCGACGGTCAGCTCCGCCGAGGTCTCGCCGTCCAGAGCGTCAGCCTCGCTCTCAGCCACTCCCGCTTCTGCGGTGTCGGCCAGCGTCTCGGCAACGCCGGTCTCCACGAAGCCCGTCTCGCCGACAGCCGTTTCCGCCTCGGACGTCTCGGCCTCGGCCGCCGCCTGACCTTGGCCCGGCTCGGCCTCGACGGCAGGCGCAAGCGCCAGGTCGAGATCGCCCGGATCCAGCGGCTCCTCGTCCTCCCGCAGGGTGGGGTCGTCCGACGGCGTCGGCACGGTGAAGCCGGTGGGCAGCCGCGAATCCAACAGGCCGGTGCCCTTGAGCTCCTCGAGGCCCGGCAGATCGCCCAGGGTTTCCAGGCTGAACTGGGCCAGGAACGCGTCGGTCGTGCCGAAGGTGAGCGGCCGGCCCGGCGTCTTGCGGCGGCCGCGCGGCTTGATCCAGCCGGTCTCCAGCAGCACGTCGAGCGTGCCCTTGGAGGTCACGACGCCGCGGATCTCCTCGATCTCGGCACGCGTCACCGGCTGGTGATAAGCGACGATCGCCAGCACCTCGATCGCGGCGCGCGACAGCTTGCGCGTCTCGGTGCTCTCGCGGGTCATCAGCCAGGCGAGATCGCCGGCGGTGCGGAAGGTCCATTTGCTGGCCACGCGCACAAGGTTGACGCCGCGATTGGCGTATTCCGCCTGCAGCTGCGCCAGCGCGGCCTTGATGTCGACACCTTCGGGCATACGCTTGGCAAGCGTCGCCTGCTCAAGCGGCTCGGCCGAGGCAAACAGAAGAGCTTCCAGGATGCGCAACTCTTCGGGGCGCACCTCGGGCTCGCTGGTCGCGATCTCGTCGGGCTCTTCCATGCGCAGTTCCGCCAAGCTTGCCATGGCAGGGTCTCCTTCTTCGTTACTCAACCGTCAAGTCCGGCGCAGCCATGGCGCCGGGCTGGTTCGGTGGACGCTTACGAAAATACAGCGGCGCGAACGCCTGCTTCTGGTTCAGTTCGAGCTTGCCTTCGCGGACCAGCTCCAGCACGGCCGCGAAGCTCGAGGCGAAGACGGTGGCCTTCTGCGTGGGCTCAGGCACGTAGCTCAGCAGGTAATCGTCGAGACAGCCCCAGTCGTCAGACACCTCGGTCATGCCGACCAGCCGCTCCAGCGTCGCGCGTGCCTCGGCGAGCGACCAGACGTTACGCTTGGCCATATGGACTGACGTCACCACACGCGCCTGGCGCTGGGTGGCATAGGCCGAGAGCAAGTCGAACAGGGTTGCCGTGAACTTCGGTGTGCGGACCTCGGCGATCGCCTCGGGATTGCCGCGCGGGAACACGTCCCGCTGGAACTGCGGTCGGTTCATCAGGCGGTTGGCCGCCTCGCGGATCGCCTCCAGCCGGCGCAGCCGGTTGGCGAGCGCGGTCGCCATCTCCTCGGCGCTCGGGCCTTCCTGCGCCGGCGGCTCCGGCAGCAGCAGGCGCGATTTCAAGAAGGCGAGCCACGCCGCCATCACGAGATAGTCGGCGGCCAGCTCGAGCCGGATTTTTCGCGCAGCCTCGATGAACTGGAGGTACTGGTCGGCGAGCGCCAGGATCGAGATCTTGGCGAGATCGACCTTCTGCTGCCGCGCCAGCGCGAGCAGCAGGTCGAGCGGGCCTTCATAGCCCTCGACGTCGACGACCAACGCCGGTTCGGCTTCGGCCAGCTCCGTCGTGGGACGGCCGGTTTCAAACGACAGAATTTCAGCGGTCATGCGCTCGCGGGTCCCAGCCGGTTGATCAGCGCGTCGAGCTCGGCGCGCGCGGCGTTGCGATCGAAGCCCGTGGGTGCCTTGCGCGCCGCCAGCGCGCGATCGGCGCGGATCAGAGCCTCGCCGGCCAGCTCCGGCGTCTCGGCCGCGACGGCCTGCATCTCGTCGAGCTTGCCGTTGCAATGCAGAACCATGTCGCAACCCGCCGCGACGATCGCGCGCGTGCGCTCGGCGATCGATCCGGCCAGAGCATTCATGGAAACGTCATCACTCATCAACAAACCCTGGAACCCGATCCGTTCGCGAATCACCCACTGGATCATTGTCGCAGAAGTCGTGGCCGGATGGGCGGCATCGATTGCGCTAAACACAACATGTGCAGTCATCGCCATCGGCAGGTCGGCGAGCGGCCGGAAGGCGGCGAAATCGGTCGCGTCGAGCTCCGTTTCGGGTGTGTCGACGGTCGGCAGCCGGTGGTGGCTGTCGGCATTGGCCCGGCCGTGCCCCGGGATGTGCTTGAGCACCGGCAGCACGCCGCCCTGCTCCAGCCCGTCGGTGACCGCCCGGGCAATCGCCGCCACCTTGGCTGGATTCGTGCCATAGGCCCGGTCCCCGATCACGGCATCGGCGCCGGCGATGGGGACGTCGGCCAGCGGCAGGCAGTCGACGGTAATCCCCAGCCTGTGCAGATCGTCGGCGATCAGGCGGGCGCTGAGCCAGGCGGCACGGAGGCCTGCGGCCGAATCAAGGTCGTAGAGGCGGTCGAACACGACACCCGGCGGATAGGCCGGCCAGTGCGGCGGCCCCAGGCGCTGGACCCGTCCGCCTTCCTGGTCGATCAGGATTGGGGTGTCGGCGTGGCCCGCGCAACTCCGCAATTCCCGAACCAATTCAGCCACTTGGTCCGGTGAATGGACGTTGCGTTTGAACAGGATGAAGCCCCAGGGCTTCGCATCGCGGATGAAGGCGCGCTCGGCCTCGGTGAGGTCAAGGCCGGAGATGCCGGTAATGAAAGCCCGCAGGGTCATGCGGGCCGCATAGACCCCGCCTCAGGGTCGGTCAAGCGAGCCTTAATTGTTGCTAAACGGGAAACACTGTCCGCCGGCAGTTTTCAACGTTCCGCACATCTTGTTGGCCTCTTCCTTCGTCGCGAAGGGGCCGACGGCCGCGCGGTACTTGACACCGCCCTTGTCGCCCAGATCCATCCGCTTGATGATCGGCTCATACTTGCCGAGCACGGCGCCGTACTTGTCCTGGACGGCCTTGTATGACGACATCGCCTCGGCCTCGCTGGCCTGCGACGAGATCGACACCAGATAGCCGCCGGTGCGCTCGGTCTGGGTCTGCTCGGTGACCGGAACGGCGGTCGCGATGCGTGCGGGCGTCGGCGCCGCGGCCGGCTGCGGGGTCAGCGGCATCGGGCTGTCGGTCGCCGCCGACGCATTGGCATTGGCCGGCGACTTGCGGCCCTTGGCGGCCGCCTTGGTCGCGGGCGCGGCCGGCGTCGGCGCATCAGCCGTCGCGGGCGGCTGATTGCCACCGGTGACGGACAGCGTTTTGATCGGACGCGGATCACTGTTGGGTAGCGTGCCGTTGGCGTTGGCGATCTGCGCCGGCGTGATGCTCGGCATGCTCGCCGGCGGCGGGGATCCGTTCTGGCTCATCTGCGGAAACACCACGCGCGGATTGCTGCCGCCGCGGGTGTTGAGGTCCATCGGCGTCTCCTCGCGGGACACCAGCTTCTCGCCGCCGTCATTACCGAGCAGACGGTCCGGCACCTTCGGCGTCGGATCCTGCTGCGCCATGATCTTGGTCGGGCTGTTGTCGGCGCGAATGATCGGCGGCTCGCCGGTCCGCGCCGACGAGATGTAGGTCTTGTAGCCATAGGCGCCGCCGGTGCCGACCACCGCAAGCGTCAGCACCGCGAGCACCGTGCTCATGCCGCTGCGCCGGCGCGGCCGCTCCTCTTCCTCACCCTCGTCGTAGCCGTCCTGATAGCCGTATTGGCCGTCCTGGAAACCGTCGTCGCCCTGGAAGCCCTGCTGGCCGCCGCCCATCTGGCCGAACAGCGCATCGTCATAGCGCGACGGATCGGGCTCGTTGTCGTCGAAGCCGTTGCCGCGGTCGTAGTCGCGATCGTTCTCGGCAAAGCCGTGCCGCGAGTCGCCGACGCTGTAGTCGAGCTTGGAGAGCTGATCGGCGAACTCGGCATTGGGAAAGCCGGGCTGCGGCCGGGGTGCAGCGGCGGGCGCAAAATCCTGGTCCGGGAAGGCCGGCTGCGCGCGCGGATCCTGATAGCCGGCCGGAAACGCTGGCGGCGCCGGCGCGGGCTGCGGAGACTCGCGCCCCATATCGGCAAACGGGTTGGCGGCGGCCGGCTGGGCACGCTGCATCCAGGCAGGAGCACCGGCCGGCGGCATGCCGGGTGCCGGCTGCTCCGGAACGGGCGCGGCGGGTCGGGCCATCGGCCGCGGCTGAGCCTGCGGGGTGCCTCGGCCGGACTGGGCGAAGGGGTCGTTCTGTCCGATCAGACGGGCGAGCTCAGCGAGCGGATCGGCATCGCCCGACTGGTTTCCACCGCGGCCAAAACCGTCAGCGGGAAAGGGTCTGTCCTGGTAACGATCAGCCATCGTGATGAAGCGTCCCTGCGGGTGAGCCGCATATGCGTCCTAAGGCGGACCCTGCCAGATTGAGGCCCCCAACTGAAGTCGCGTGTTTCCCCCAATCAGCGCATTGCATCAGGAGCATTAACGCCCAAGATCGCAAGTCCCGACGCCAGTACCGAGACGACGCCCTGAACCATGGCCAAACGTGCCTTGGTCAATTCTGCATCATCATCGATAATGAAGCGTAAATAGGGCAAATCCCGCCCCCGCGTCCAGTGGGCGTGAAATTCGCTTGCAAGTTCATAGAGGTAGAAGGCGACCCGGTGCGGCTCATGCGCCAGCGCCGCGCTCTCCACCGTACGTGGGTAAAGCGCCAGCTGTTTCAAGAGGCCGTGTTCGGTCGGGTGGGACAGTTTTTCCAGCTTCGCGCTGCTCAGGAACGCGATTCGGGCCGCCTCATCCTCCGGCAGGTCCGGGAAGATCTCGCGGGCATTGCGGAAAACCGAATAACCGCGGGCATGGCCGTATTGGACGTAGAAGACCGGGTTGTCCTTCGACTGCTCGATGACCTTGGCGAGGTCGAAATCGAGCACGGCGTCGTTCTTGCGATAGAGCATCATGAAACGGACCGCATCGCGCCCCACTTCATCAACAACTTCCCGCAAGGTGACGAAGTCGCCGGAGCGCTTCGACATCTTCACCGGCTCGCCATTGCGCAGCAGCTTGACCAATTGCACGACCTTGACGTCGAGCGTCGCCTGCGCCGCGGTCACCGCCTTCACCGCGGCCTGCATGCGCTTGATGTAGCCGCCATGATCGGCGCCGAACACGTCGATGAGGTCGGCGAAGCCGCGCTCGAACTTGTGCCGGTGGTTGGCGATGTCTGAGGCGAAGTAGGTGTAGCTGCCGTCCGACTTGATCAGCGGGCGATCAACGTCGTCGCCAAAGGCGGTGGCGCGGAACAGGAGCTGCTCGCGATCCTCCCAGTCCTCGACCGGCGCGCCCTTCGGCGGCGGCAGGCGACCCTCATAGACGTCGCCACGCTCGCGCAGGAAGTCGATCGTCTCGGCAACCTTGTTGTTGCCGCCGGTGATCAGCGACCGCTCCGAGAAGAACACGTCGTGCCGGATGTTGAGCGCAGCGAGATCGTCCTTGATCTCGTCCATCATCATCGCGATCGCCTTGTCGCGCACGATCGGGAGCCACTGAGCTTCCGGCATGGCCTTGAGCTTGTCGCCATGCTCCGCCTTGAGGGCCTGCCCGACCGGCTTGAGATAGTCGCCGGGATAAAGCCCGTCCGGAATCGCGCCGATATCCTCGCCGAGGGCCTCGCGATAGCGGAGGAACGCCGAGCGCGCGAGCACGTCGACCTGCGCGCCGGCATCGTTGATGTAGTACTCGCGGGTGACGTCGCGGCCGGCGAACTGCAGCAGGCTGCACAGCGCGTCGCCGAACACGGCGCCACGGCAATGGCCGACATGCATCGGCCCGGTCGGATTGGCCGAGACGTATTCGACATTGACCTTCGGCGCGCCCGGCACCGGCGCAACGCGACCGTAGCCGGCGCCTTCGCGCAGGATCGTCGCCAGCGCCTTTGCCCAGACCACCGGCTGCAGAGTGAGGTTGATGAAGCCGGGACCGGCGACGTCGACCTTGGCCACGAGCTCGTCGGCGCGCAGGCGCTCGGCGATCTGCTCGGCGAGATCACGCGGCTTGGCCTTCGCCTCCTTGGCCAGCACCATTGCGGCGTTGGTCGCCATGTCGCCATGGCTCGGATCGCGCGGCGGCTCGACCACCACGCGCGAGAAATCGATGCCCTCGGGCCAGCCGCCATCCTTGGCGAGCGCGGCGCAGATGGCGTGCACGCGGGCCAGCATGTCGGCAAAAAGATAGGGGGTGGACGCTTGTTCAACCATGCCCGCGCCTAACGCAAATCCGGAGTCGAGTCAAAAAGCCGGTGGTGCTCGGTTAACGCCAAACGGTCGGTCATTCCGGCGATAAAGTGGCCGATCCGGCGCGCCCGATCGCCCTCTCCGGCGCAGCCGTCGAGCCAGCCGGCCGGCAAGGTCGCGCCGTCCTGCTGATAGCGGCCAAACAGGTCCTCGACGATGCGCTCGGCGTCGCGCATCACCCGCATCACCCGCTCGTGGCGATACATCCGCTGCCAGAGAAACGCCTTGATGGTGGCCTCGTGCTCGGCAACGTCAGTGGGAAACGCCACCAGCGCATTTGGGTGGCGCCTGACGTCATGCGGCGAGACCGGCTTCGCCTGGGCGATCCGGCGCTCGGCCTCGGCTGCGACGGCTGCAATCAGGTAGGAGATCAGCTCGCGCACCAGCTCGGCCCCGCGCCTGATAGCGTCGAGCGCCGGATAGTGCCGGTCGATCTCCTCGATCATCGCCGCAAGCAGCGGAACCTCCTTGAGGTCGTCGACCACGAACAGGCCCGCGCGCAACCCATCGTCGATGTCGTGGGCGTCATAGGCGATATCGTCGGCCAGCGCGGCCACCTGGGCCTCGAGCGAGGCGTAGCTCCACAGCTCCAGGTCGAAGCCGGCGTTGAACTCGGCGATGCCCGCGGGGATCGTCCCCTGCAACGGGCCGTTGTGCTTGACGATCCCCTCGAGCGATTCCCAGGTCAGGTTGAGCCCATCGAAATCCGGGTAGCGCTGCTCGAACGAGGTGACGATGCGCAATGTCTGGGCATTGTGGTCGAAGCCGCCATGGTCGGCCATGCAGCGGTTCAGCGCCCGCTCGCCGGCATGGCCGAATGGCGGATGGCCGAGATCATGCGCCAAGGCCAAGGTCTCCGTCAGGTCCTCGTCGAGGCCGAGCTGGCGCGCCAGCGCGCGGGCGATCTGGGCGACCTCCAAAGAATGGGTCAGGCGGGTGCGGTAGTGGTCGCCTTCGTGGAAGACGAACACCTGGGTCTTGTGCTTCAGGCGCCGGAAGGCGGTGGAATGGATGACCCGGTCGCAATCCCGGCGAAACGGGCTGCGGGTGCGCGACGGCGGCTCGGCGAACAGGCGGCCCCGGCTGCGATCGGGATCGCAGGAATAGGGAGCGCGGGGGGCAGCCATTCCGACCGACACGGGCGATTGTTCCTTTTGCGGTTTGATTCCTCTGGCGAGCCCACTTAACTATGGGGAATGCCCGAGACCAAATGAATAGGGCATGACGCGCTATTCGGAGACCTCCTGCCATGACCGACGCCTCGACGACCGATGCCTCGATGACTGACGCCGCGACCGGCCCCGTCACCATCAGCGAACGCGCCGCCCGCCGCATCGGAGAGATCCTCGGCAAGGAAGCGGCCGGCGCGATGCTGCGCATCTCGGTCGAGGGCGGCGGCTGCTCGGGCTTCCAGTACAAGTTCGACGTCGATCGCACCAAGGCGGACGACGATCTGGTCATCGCCCGCGACCGCGCCGTGGTGCTGGTCGATCCGGCCTCGGTGCCGTTCCTGGCGGGCTCGGAGGTGGATTTCGTCGACGACCTGATGGGCGCCTCGTTCCGGATCAACAATCCCAACGCCACCGCCTCCTGCGGCTGCGGCACCAGCTTCTCGATCTAACGCCCCCTCCTCCGTCTGATCCTCCTCCGTCTCAGACCTCGGCAGTTGCCGCCGGACTATCCGACGGCGCCAGTGCCGGCGCCTCGACGCTGGGCGCGGGCGTGCCGATCGCCTTCAGCATCGCGGCCACCATCGCCGGCTTGCGCAGCGGCTTGGCGAGGAAGTCGGTCATGCCGGCCTCGCGGCACTGCTTGATGTCGTCGGGGAAGGCGTTCGCGGTCAGCGCGATGATCGGCAGCTCGGCGAGCCGTCCGCCTTTGCCGCGGATGGTGCGCGTCGCCGTGATGCCGTCCATCTCGGGCATGCGCACATCCATCAGCACCAGATCGAACTCCTGCTCGGAAGCCGCCTTCACCGCCTGCAGGCCGTCCGGCACAATGCATTTGTCTACGCCGAACTCCTGCAGCATCTTCGACACGACCATCCGGTTGGTCGCGTCGTCCTCGGCGATCAGCACGCGCAAGGGGCGGCCGAGCGCCTCGATGCGCGCCTTCAGGTCGCCGGCGCCGACGCGGTCGCCGCGCTGATCGGAGATCTGCTTGTCGCTCCACGGCAAGGTCAGGCTGAAGCGGAAGGTCGAGCCCTCGCCCTGCACGGAGGACACCGCGATCGTGCCGCCCATCTGCTCGATGATGCGCCGGGAAATCGCAAGTCCGAGTCCCGTGCCGCCGAAGCGGCGGTTGATCGAGGCATCGGCCTGCGCAAAATCGGTGAACAGCTTGCCGACGCGATCGGCAGGAATGCCCATGCCGGTGTCGGACACGCGCCACTCGATCGTCGCCTTGTGATCGTCGCGCGTGCGGCAGGCAACGGCAATGGTGACGCCGCCCTGCTCGGTGAACTTCACCGCGTTGGAGGCGAGATTGATCAGCACCTGGCGGATGCGCGCGACGTCGCCCTTCAGCGACGGCGGCAGCTTCGGATCGATGTCGGCGTTGACCAAGAGGCTCTTCGTCTTGGCGTTGACGCCGATGATCGCGGTGACGGCCTCGACCAGCGCCGCCGGCGAGAAATCGACGGTCTCGAATTCCAGCTTGCCGGCGTTGAGCTTCGACAGATCGAGAATGTCGTTGAGGATGCGCTGCAGATTGTCGCCGGACTCGCGGATGGTCATCACCGCGTGGCGCTGATCGTCGTCGAGCTTGGTCTCCAGCAGGGTCGAGGCAAGGCCGAGCACGCCGTTCATCGGCGTGCGGATCTCGTGGCTCATCATCGCCAGGAAGTCGGACTTGGCCCTGCTCTCGGCTTCCGCCTGCTCGGCGCGCCAGCGCTCGGTGACGTCGCGGCCGAAACCGCGATAGCCGGCAAACCTGCCCTCATAGTCGCGCGCCGGCCGCGCGGTCAGCGCCCAGCGGCGGCGCTCGCCGCCGGCGACCACGACATGGATCAGGCTTTCCGGGATCGACAGCCGCTGCGTCATGCGATCCGCAAGTGTCTTGAGCGTCGCCGTATCGGTCGGACAGAGATATTTCAGCGTATCGATCAGCCGCTCGCCCTTGAGCTGATCGAGCGGCAGCTGCGCGACGTCTGCGAAACGCTGCGGCGCGTCGATCAGGCGGCCCTCGGCATCGGTCTGCCACAGCCAGCTCGCGGCGTTCTCCTGGAATTCCTTGAGCAGCAGCGAGATGGTCTCGTTCTGGCGCTCATGGCGGATCTGCGCCTTCAGGTTCTCCAGGAACACGTTGCCGTGCGACACCAGGTGGCGCACCATGAAGGACGAGTAGAGCCCGAGGAAGACGACGAGCACCAGATAGGTCGCGCCGCCGCACAGAAACAGCGAGCCGACCGAGCACAGCATCATGGTCCAAGTGTAGGTCAGACCGGCGCGAGGCACGCTGGACATCGCGAATGCGCCACCGGAGATCATCCCGGTCATCAGCGATCCCACGATGATCTGCAGATGCGGATCGACCTGCGGCATCACAATCAGCGGCAGCGAGCCCCACACGGCCGAGAGGAAGAACGCCTGCAGCGTCATCCGGTTGATGGCGCGCTCGGAGGCCTCCTGCGGCCGCGACTTGCGCGCGCGCCACCAGCCGCGCAGCGCCATGCCGCCGGCGACGGCGATCGCCACGCCCCACGCGGTGAGGAAGAGATTGGAGACGGTGTTCCAGAACACGCCGAGAATGATGGCGGCGTTGGCGAAGTTGATGCCGATCGTCACCGGGACGAGGCGCGCGACGGCATCGATCTGCCGTGCACGGATGCGCCGGCGATCGCGCTCGGTCAGAGCTTCGTCGTCGAGACCTTCGATGGCAGCGAAGCCGCCGATCCAAAGGAAGAAAGCGCCCACCGGACTGGCGCTTGCGGTTCGCTTCGAGCTCGTGGGATCCCCAGGCCAATTCATGCGGACGCAGTGCTTTCCTTGTGATCCCCTGCCATGCCTGATCGGCTGCTTCAGCGGCGTTAATTGTCTCGCCCGTAGAAGTACGGAACCAGGTCCCGCCCCGCCCCTGCGCTGCACCGGCAAACCCGGAATGGGTCGGGCGCTTCACCGGACGCCGGGACGCGCGAGCACGGCTCGTCGATCTCGCAGCATGATCTGCCCGAGTTTTGCCTCTCGATCTCACCCTCCTTGAAAACGAGGGCGCAGGGAATGCCGGGCGCTGGCCGCAACCCATGGCCCGCCTGCAGAAAACAAAGCAGGCGGCAGTCACCACAGGTCCAGCCGGTCAACCGGCATCCCCTGCACGACGGCTCTACGCGTTATACGCACTCTCCCCGGGGACCGGCTGTCTTGCCCCCGTTACCGGCGATCATCGTCACCACCGGCGTGGCCTCAGCATCGGGAGACCAGGACCATGCGATTTCGGCGTGCGCCGGAGCCGTTCGTCCGCACGGCATCACACCATGCTGCGGCTCCAAGCGCCCATCGCATCCCACCCCGCGTGTCGTGACGATCGCGATACGCCCCTCGTGCCGGGGTGGGACAAGAGGCAGGAAAGCACGAATTCTGAAATTACGAAACACCAATCTTTTTCGCGCCAGGACTGGACAGGCCAAATCAGCTTGATGCGGCTGAATAAATTGGTTTACGCGCGCAGGCGGATCCAAAGCCGGGCAGCGCCGTTGGATGCAGGCGACTGCGCGCAAACAAGCAGACCGATTTGCCCGACGGGCTATCCGAATACGGGACGATCGCGACGAACGAGTCTGTGAGCTAATTGCTCCGTCATGGCCGGGCCTGTCCCGCCTGCGGGGCCGAAGCCCCTTCGGCGCGGCGTAGGCCGGGCATCCACGTCTTCTCGGCCTGCAGCACGACGTGGATGGCCGGGACAAGCCCGGCCATGACGATGTGGAAACGGGTCGCGTGAATAGTTCGCCTCGGCGTAAGCAATACACCTGCAGGTTCCCCGGTTCGTCGGGCTTCTTACGAGCGGCTCATGCGCATTCAGATCACGGCGCCGGAGGCATACCCGCCTGACCAATGCGGAAAGCCATTCTCAGCAGCACGCGCCGCTGCGCGATCCCAATCATACGCGAGCGCGAGCAGCTCCGCCTGCCAATGTCCGCGGCGCTCGGTCAGCACGGCGTAGCGCGCGTGCGGTGAGCGATAGTCGAGCTGCGCCGCGATTGGAATGTCCGCGAACACCGGGCAGCCGACGCTGCCGGGATTGACCACCAGCGGACCGCGCGGCACCTGCACCATCGCCTGGCGATGGCTGTGGCCGCACAGCACCAGCGTGGCGCCGCCGAGATTGACGAGACGCGCGGCGAGCACGTTGCGGCCCGCCGGGACGTAGCGGCCGTCGTCGAGCATCTCCTCCAGCAGCAGCGCGCAGTCGTCGTCGGGCGTGCCGTGCACCGCCAGGATGCCCTGCTCCAGCGCGAGCCGCGGCGGCAGAGCATGCAAGACGCGGCGCTGCTCGGCTGTCAGCGCGGCGCGCGCAAAGCGCCCGGCGGGAGACAGCTTCTCTTCCGCGAACTCCTCGATCCAACGGTCGTGATTGCCGCGCACGGTCGGCAGCGCGAGCGTCTGCAGCAGCTCGAAGGTTTCGCGCGGCCACAATGGACTGGTCACGCAATCGCCGAGATTAACGGTGGCATCGACGCCGCGGGTCTTGATGTCGGCGAGAACGGCTTCGAGTGCCGGCAGATTGCCATGTACGTCGGAGATCACAGCCAGCCGCATCGTCGTCCCCTCACAGTCCCGTCTCACGCTGGTCGTTGTTGGCAGAGTGTAGCATCCTCGTCATTGCGAGCGAAGCAATCCAGAATCCGCGCGCAGCCCTGGATTGCTTCGCTTCGCTCGCAATGACAACGGAGCCGTAGGGTGGGCAAAGGCGCGTGGCACGCTATCGATGTGTGCCGGGATCGCGCGCGCCGTGCCCACCATCGATCGACGCGTTGCGTGGCAAGACGGTGGGCACGGTGCTCACGACGCTGTCGCGCCGCTGCGCGCCTTTGCCCACCCTACGGTTCTCATTGCGCCGTGCCGATCGCGAACACGTCCGCGCGCTCGATGATCAGGTCGCGAAACAATCGCGCGCGGTGGGACATCCATTGTGGATCGGGATAGACGACGTGGAGCGGCAGCGACGGCACGTCGTAGTCGGGCAGCAGGTGGATCAGCTTGCCGGCGGCGATGTGTTGGACCGCGCACCAGTCCGGCAGCACGGCGGCTCCGAGGCCTTCGAGTGCGGCCAGGGTCATGATGTCCGCGTCGTCACAGGTCAGCGAGGGCGTGATGCCGACGACGTGGCGGCCGGTTTCGGATTCGAAGCTCCATTCGTTCTTCGGTGACAGGCGCGAATAGGTCACGCAGGGCAGCTGGCGCAGGTCGTTGGGCAGGCGCGGCGGATGGTGTCTTGTCAGCAGCGCCGGCGACGCGACCAGCAGCCGCTTCACCGTCCCGACGCGGCGCGCGACCAGCGAGCTCGAAGAAAGTACGCCGATGCGGATGGCGAGCTCGGTGCCGGTCTCGACGAGATCGACGAACTGCTCGGTGAAGCGGATGTCGAGCCGCACCTCGGGATAGCGCCGGCCGTATTCCGCAAAGATGTCGGCAAAGAAATAACGGCCGAACGAGGTCGGCACCGTCATGCGCAGGGTGCCCGAGGGCGCGCCGACACGGCGCGGCGACGGCACGCCAGCGCTCTCGAACAAGGCAACGATGTCCTTGGCGAGCTTGAGCACCCGGTCCGCCTCTGCGGTCGGGCGCAGCTTGCGCGTGGTCCGCACGAACAGGCGGCAGCCGAACTGCTCTTCCAGCAGCGCGATGCGCTTGGTGATCGCGGGCTGGCCGAGGCCGAGATCAGCCGCGGCCTGGGTGAAGCTGCCGGCCTCCATGACCCGGATGAAGGTCTGCAACGCGTCGATCCGGTCCATCCATTCCTCCCCGGAATGAGTTTTATTCTTGCCATTCCGTATACGGCATCGGGAGGACTGGTCTAGCCTCTCAAAAAAATCACGAGGGAGGGAGACCCATGGAGAAGTCGATTGGCATCGTCGGCGCCGGCATCGGCGGGCTGCATCTGGCGCTCTATCTGCAAAAGCACGGAATCCAGGCCACCGTGCTGACCGACCGTGAGCCCGAGCAATATGCTGCCACGCGGCTGATGAATACCGTGGCGCATCACGGCATCACGGTGGCGCGCGAGAACGAGCTCGGCGTGAACCACTGGGACGACCCGGATGTCGTCTATCATCACCATGACCACTTCTTCAATTTCCCGGTCAGTCCCCTGCTCTTCCGCGGCGCGTTCAAGCAGCCGAGCCGCGCCGTCGACTACCGGATCTATTTGCCGGCGCTGATGAAGGACTTTGAGGATCGCGGCGGCAGCATCGAATATGCCAGCATCCAGGACGACGACATTCCGGCGCTGGTGTCACGCTTCGACCTGCTGGTCGTGTCGACCGGCAAGGGCGCGCTCGGGCGGATGTTCAGCCACCGGCCGGAGCTCTCGCCTTACAACCAGCCGCAGCGCCTGCTCTGCGTCGGCCTGTATGACGGCGTCGATCATGGCAGCCCCGACGGTGACGATCCGCGCGGCGTGACGCTCTCGGTCTCGCCGGGGCATGGCGAGATGATCGTGATCCCGACCTTGACCTTCGGCGGCATGAAGACGGCGCTGCTGATGGAGAACATCCCCGGCGGCGACATGGCCGAGCTGGTGTCGCTCAACTACGATGCCGATCCCGCAGGCTTCCGGCAGACGATGCTCGACAAGCTCGAGAAGCACCATCCGCACACCTACAACAAGATCGACACGCACCGCTTCGATCTGCAGCCGCTGGACCTGCTGCAAGGCGCTGTCGTGCCGACGGTGCGGCGCTCCTCGGTCAGCTTCGACGACGGCAGACTCGCGATCGCGCTGGGCGACGTGCATTCGGTGGTCGATCCGATGATGGGCCAAGGCGCCAACATGGCCTCCTACGCCGCGTTCGAGCTCGGCAAGGCGATCGTGGACGCCGTGGCGTTCGACGACCGCTTCGTGGAGACGGTCGATCGCGCGCGCGAGAACCGGGTCATCGCGGCGTCGCGCTGGACCAACCTGATGCTGCAGCCGCCGTCGGAGGCGATGGGCCGGCTGATCTTCACCATGGCGCAGAACCGCGCGCTCTGCGACGAGTTCACCGACAATTTCAACTATCCGGAGCGGCAATGGGATCGCCTGGCGAGCGTTCGGCGGATTCACGCTTGGATCGACGAGCACACGCAGCTTGCGGCGTGAGGCGGAGCAGCTGATGAGCCATCATCCTGACCCCGCGAGCTTTCGCGCAGCCGCCTCGCGGTTCTCCACCGGCGTGACGGTGGTGACGAGCAGCGATGCCGACGGCGCGGCAATCGGCATGACGGCCAACAGCTTCACGACGGTCTCGATGCAGCCGCCGACGGTGCTGGTCTCGCTGAAGCGCGGCCGCACTTGGCAGGCGGTCAGCGCGTCCGGCCGCTATGCGGTCAACGTGCTCGCGGCCGATGACGTCGCGATCGGCCGGCACTTCGCCGGCGCGGCGCTGGCGCAAGGTGCGCCCGCCTTGCAAGCGCGCGACGGCTTCTTCCTGCTGCCGCAGGCCATCGCGCAGTTCGGCTGCGAGGTGGTCGACGCGGTGGAAATTGCCGACCACACCCTCTTCATCGGCGAGGTCCGCTGGTGCCGGCATCGCGACGGCCTGCCGCTGGCATTCTATGCGAGCCGCTTCCGCAATGGGGTGGGCGCGGAGATATCGCCGGGCGATGCGCTGGCCTATCCGGCGGAGGGGTGGAGTATTTGATGGAGTAGCAGTATGGGCCGCCGAACGCTTCGCCCTCACTCGAGCCGCAACGCGTACTGCCCGATACAGCGCCCTCGCCCCTTGCGGGAGAGGGCATGTGCGGCCTATCCGCGAACGCGGTTGGGTGAGGGGTTTCTCTCCGCGAGCAATGCTCGTGGAAAGAAACCCCTCACCCAACCGAGTTCGTCGCGCTGTCCTACATGCCCTCTCCCACCCTAGCGAAGCTTCGCTTCGCCTTGGGGGGAGAGGGCGCATTCACTGACATCGCGATCAATATAACAACGAAACCCGATGCGGTTCGCCGGGACGACTTAGTGAGCCAAACATCGTCACATTGAAGACTGCGGGTCCGGCACAGTCGTGAGGCTCAACCGCCGATCGGTCCGGGGTCGATGCCCCCCGTTGTGGCGGCTCCAGGATGACCGGAGCGCGGCCACGTGACGATCGAACCTTGATTTTACTGCCGGCCGGGCAGCGGCGTCAAATGCAGCGGCGCCGCAGGTGCGCGGCCTGCGGCTGATGATCCACAGCCGTTCCGCAGGCCTGAGATCAGCGCGGCTCGTTCAGCATCGGGAAGCCGCGCTGGTGCCAGACCGGATAGGCCGCGGGGATGTCGCTGGCGGCATCGAGCGTCGCCACCTGCTCTGCCGTGAGATTCCAGCCGACCGCGCCGATGTTCTCGACCAGCTGGCGCTCGTCGCGGGCGCCGACGATGATGGTCGACACCGTCGGGCGCTGCAGCAGCCAGTTCAGCGCGACCTGCGGGATGGTCTTGCCGGTCTCCCTGGCGACGCCGTCGAGCGCATCGACGACGCGATACAGCCGCTCCTCCTCGTAATGCGGACCCGTGCCGGCGATGTCGTGGGCGCGGGTGCCGGGCTTGGCCGGCTGTCCCCGGCGGATCTTGCCGGTCAGCTTGCCCCAGCCGAGCGGGCTCCAGATCACGGCGCCGACGCCCTGGTCGATGCCGAGCGGCATCAGCTCCCACTCATAGTCGCGGTTGAGCAGCGAGTAATAGGCCTGGTGCGCGACGTAGCGCGGATAGCCGTAGCGGTCAGAGGCAGACAGCGACTTCATCAGGTGCCAGCCGGAGAAATTCGAGCAGCCGATGTAGCGGATCTTGCCGGCGCGCACGAACTGGTCGAGCGTGGAGAGCGTCTCCTCGACCGGCGTGTTGTAGTCCTGGCCGTGCAGCTGGAACAGGTCGATATGATCGACGCCAAGCCGTTTCAGCGAGCCGTCGATCGCCTCGATCAGATGCTGCCGCGACGAGCCGTAATCGTTCGGTCCGGCCCCCTTCGGGAACGTGGCCTTGGTCGAGATCAGCAATCGGTTGCGCTTACCCTTGATCGCCTGGCCGAGAATGCTCTCGGCAAGACCGTCCGAATAGACGTCGGCGCTGTCGAACATGGAGAGGCCATGATCGAGGCAGACGTCGATCAGCCGCGCCGCGCCCTCGGCATCGGTGCCGCCCCAGGCCTTGAAGAAGTCGTTGCTGCCGCCGAAGGTCGCGGTGCCGAAGCTGAGCGCCGGCACGCGCAGGCCGGAATGGCCGAGACGTCGCTGGTCCATGATGAACTCCCTGAGTGTTGGCCGTATGAATACGCGGACGCGCCGTCCGCCGCCATGGGGTGACCATGCATGGCCTCGTTGCGCCGGCCTGTGAGTCCGGCGGCCAATCGCCTTGACCCGGGGCCTCACGGCTTGGTCTAACGGGCCGTCTCTCCTGAAGGCTCCTGTTTCCTAAAGGCTCCTGGAACCCGCCATGCGCATCGCCACCTGGAACGTCAATTCGGTCCGGCAACGGATCGAGCACCTCCTGACCTGGCTCAAGGAGTGCTCGCCGGACATCGTCTGCCTGCAGGAGATCAAGTGCACGGACGACGCCTTCCCGCGGCTGGAGATCGAGGCGCTCGGCTACAACGTCGTCACCCACGGCCAGAAGACGTTCAATGGCGTCGCGCTGCTGTCGAAGCTGCCGTTCGACGAGACCAAATCGGGTCTCGACGGCGATGCCGAGGACGTGCATGCGCGGTTCCTCGAAGGCGTGGTCAGCTTGAAGAGCGGCGTCGTCCGCATCGCATGCCTCTATCTGCCCAACGGCAATCCGGCGAACACCGAGAAATATCCCTACAAGCTCAAATGGATGTCGCGGCTTCGTGACTATGCGCGTGAACGGCTGAAGACCGAGGAGCCGCTGATCCTCGCCGGCGACTTCAACGTCATCCCGGCGGCCGCCGACGTCTCCAATCCCGAGGCCTGGCTCGACGACGCGCTGTTCCGGCCCGAGACGCGCGAGAGCTTTCAGTCGCTGCTCGGCCTCGGGCTGACCGACGCGCTGCGCGCGGTCAACGATGCGCCGGGGCAGTATACGTTCTGGGACTATCAGGCCGGCGCCTGGCAGAAGAACATGGGGATCCGCATCGATCACCTGTTGTTGTCGCCGCAGGCCAGCGACCGGCTGGTCGAGGTCGGCATCGACAGCTATGTCAGGGCCTGGGAGAAGCCGTCCGATCATGTGCCGGTGTGGGCCGATTTCGATCTGGAGACGGCGTAGCATCCAAGGCAGGTCCGATGCCGATGGTCACACGGCGGCAAATGTTTCCGCTCGCGCTGGTGCCTCTGTTCGTGAAGCCGGCGCTGGCGGCCGACTTCCAACAGACGATTGCCGGCATCGAGGCCGATAGCGGCGGCCGTCTCGGTGTGGCGCTGCTGGACACCGCAAGCGGCGCGCTCAGCGGCCATCGGCTCGATGAGCGGTTCCCGATGTGCAGCACCTTCAAGGCGCTGCTCGCCGCCGCGATTCTGACCAAGGTCGATGCCGGGGCCGAGCAGCTGTCGCGACCGATCCCGATCGCGCAAACAGACATCCTGTCCTACGCGCCGGTCGCCAAGCTGCATGTCGGCCCTGCCGGTCTGACAATTGGCGAGTTGTGCGAAGCGACGGTGACGCTGAGCGACAACACTGCCGCGAACCTGCTCCTGGCGACGCTCGACGGCCCTGCCGGCCTTACACGAACCATCCGCGGCTTTGGCGACGCGATCACCCGGCTCGACCGCATCGAGCCCGCGCTGAACGAGAGCGTGCCTGATGATCCCAGGGACACGACGACCCCGGCCGCGCTGGCGACGACGCTGGCGAAGCTCACGACCGGCAACACGCTGTCAGCTGGCTCGCGCGACATTTTGAATGGCTGGCTGGTCGGCTGCAAAACCGGCGCGGCCAAGCTGCGGGCCGGCTTGCCCGGCTCATGGCGTGTCGGCGACAAGACCGGCTCCGGCGAGAACGGCAGCAGCAACGATGTCGCGGTCATCTGGCCTGCCGGTCGCGCGCCGGTGATCGTGACGAGCTATCTCACGGAGACCAAGGCCAGCGACGACAAGCGCAACGCGGCTCACGCGGCCGTGGGCCGCGCGGTCACCGCTGCGCTCGGCGCCTGAGCGGCGCGCGCGGCAAGATCAAGGTCGCGAACCAGCGCTGCGATCGCGTCGAAGCCGGCGCGCAGTTGGCGCACCTCGCGCGCTACGAGCCGAACGCCGATGCCGGCGCTCTCCGGCAGGAGGCTCGCGGCGGCATAGAGATCATCGAAGCGCTTGAGCGCGTCGGCAAGGCGCAGACGGAGCGCGAGACAATCGTGCGTCTGCGGCAGCATCAGCACGGCCGATCCGAAGGCGCGGCGGCCCTTGAACAGCGATGTCACGGGCTCCACCAGATGCATGCGGTCGATCAGAAGCGGCTCTTGGCCTTGCCGGCGGACGATGAGCGTGGAATCGAGCTCGCGGAACAGGCGCCCCTGCCCGTCCGGGTCATGCATCGTGAACGCGTCCGTGACGAGCACGACGGCGTCAGCATCGCAGTCCAGCTCCAGCACCTGACACAAGGCGGCATCGGGAAACAGGATGCGCGGCTCGGGCCGGTAGTCGAGCGCCGCGCCACCGGCGACATGCAGCACCACATGCTCGACGGCGCGCGTACCCGGTTCGGCGCGGTGCACCGAGGTCGCGCCCTGCGTCGTGACGCAGACAGCCGCCCCTTCGGCGAGCATGAACCGCTGCGTCAACCGGTCCTCGCCGTGCACGGCGCCGCTGCCGGTCTGCAGGATGACGCTGAGAACATCCGGCCGCGCGGCATCGGTGTGGAAGCTGCGCGTCAGCACGAACGGCCAGGCGAACAGGCGCCGGTCGATCACGGTGCGGCCGCCGCGGTGGACGAAGGACAGATCGAGCCGCGGCTTGTCTGGGGCTGATACACTCACGCGCGGAACAGCACCTCGCGTTCGAGCAGATCGACGATCGCGTCGATCCCCTCGCCGCGCCGGCAATTCGTCAGCAGCACCGGCCGGCCGCCGCGCACCTCCGTCGCCTCGCGCTGCATGCGCGCGAGATCGACGCCGACATGCGGTGCGAGATCGACCTTGTTGATGATCAGGAGATCAGCGCGGATCACGCCGGGGCCGCGCTTGCGCGGGATGTCGTCGCCACCGGCGACATCGATGACGAACATCCAGAAATCGGTGAGGTCGCGCGAGAAGGTCGAGGCGAGATTGTCGCCGCCACTTTCCAGCAGGATCAGCTCGACGCCGGGAAACCGCCGCTCCAATTCGTCGGCGGCCTCGATGTTGAGCGTCGGGTCCTCGCGGATCACGGTATGCGGACAGGCGCCCGCCTCTACTGCTGACACGCGCTCGGGATCGATCAGGCCGGAGCGGCGGACGCGCTCGGCGTCTTCAGCCGTGACGAGATCGTTGGTGATGACGGCGATGTCGATGCCGCGTGCCTGCAGCGCCGGGATCAATTGCTCGACCAAAGCGGTCTTGCCGGAGCCGACGGGGCCGCCGATGCCGACGCGCGCGGCGGTCATCGGTGCGTCGGCGCAAGTGAGAGCGAGACGGCTCATCGCAGCATGAACCTCCGGGCGAGCGGCACGGATGTGGCCGGCGGACACATCAGGAGCTTGCCGTCGGCGCGGACCTCGAAGGTCTGCGGATCGACCTCGACATGCGGCATCGCGGCATTACGGATCATGTCGGTCTTGCGCAGGCGGCGGACGTTCTTGATCTGCACGGTCTCGCGGCCGAGGCCCAGCCTGTCGCGGACGCCGGCATCGACCGCGAGCTTCGACATGAAGTTGACGCCGAGCCTTTGTGGAGCCGCGCCGAGCGCGCCCCACATCCGCTTCTGGATCATCGGCTCCGAAAGCCCGAGGCTGCCATTGCCGTCGCCCATCGCCGCCCACACCGGGAAGCCGTTCTTGATCACCATGTAAGGCTTGAGCCCGAACGAGGCGCGCGGCCACAGCACGAGATCGGCCATCTTGCCGACCTCGATCGAGCCGACGACATGATCGATGCCGACGGCGACAGCCGGATTGATCGTGAGCTTGGCGACGTAGCGCTTGATGCGCTCATTGTCGGCGCGAACAGTCGTCTCCTCGGGCAGGCGGCCGATGCGGTCCTTCATCACGCTGGCGAGCTGCCAGCATTTGGCCACGTTCTCAGCGAGCCGGCCCATGCCCTGGGTGTCCGTGCCGAAGATCGAGATCGCGCCCATGTCGTGCAGGAAATCCTCGGCCGCCATCGACTGCGCGCGCACCCTGGACTCGCCGAACATGACATCCTCGGGCGCATTGTAGTTGAGCTGATGACAGATCATCGTCATCGGCACGCCCTCCTCCATGCCATAGGAGGTGTAGGGATTGGTCGGGTTGGTGGAGGACGGAATGACGTTCGGCCATGACACCACCTTGAGCAGGTCGGGCGCATGGCCGCCGCCGGCGCCCTCGACGTGATACATGTGGATGGTGCGGCCATCGACCGCTGCCATCGTGTCCTCGCAGAAGCCGTATTCGTTGATCGAGTCGGTATGCAGATGGACCGCGAAATCGTTGCGATCCGCCGCGATCAGCGTCTTGTCGATCACGTCAGGCGATGCGCCAAAGTCCTCGTGGATCTTGACCGACATGCCGCCGGCCGCGACCGCCTCCTCGACGGCTGCCGGATCGGAGCCGCCGCGGCCGAACAGCGCGTAGTTCAGCGGCGAGAACTCGATCGACTTGAGGAAGTGGCCGAAGTTCGGCCCCGAGCCGGACCCGACGTCGAACACCGGCCCCGAGCCATTGCCGACCATCGTGGTGGTGCCGCCGGCGAGCGCATGATCGGACTGCTCCGGCGAGATCAGATGCGCGTGGCTCTCGATCGCGCCGGCCGTGACGATGAACGGACCGCCCGCGATCGGCGCGGTGGTATGGCCGACCACCATGTCCGGATGCACGTCCGGCATGATGTCGGGATTGCCGGCCTTGCCGATGCCGACGATGCGGCCGTCGCGAATGCCGATATCGGCCTTCACGATGCCGATGACGGCATCGACGATGGTCGCGTTCTTGACGACGACGTCGAGCGCTTTGTGAGTGGACGTGCGGTGCGCGGCGACAGCCTCGCCGTCGCGGATGTTCTTGCCGGCGCCGACCAGGAGCTCATGGCCGTAGGTGGTGTAGTCGTGCTCGATTTCGGCGAGCAGGCTGGTATCGGCGAGCCGAACGAGGTCCCCTTTCGTGGGACCGTAAAGCTCGGCATAGGCTTGCCGTGACAGTGTTGCCATGGCTCAGGCTCCGAGATAGCCGCGCGACTGCGCGAGCTTCAGCGCGGCGTCGCGCGCGCCGGGCGCGTCGAGCGGGCCGTTGACCAGCCCGGCCTGGCCGCGCACGATGCGGTCGCCCGTGATCGGCACCAGCCGCACCGACTTGAAGATCCCAGGTTCGAAGCGCATGCCGAGTCCCGCGGGCCGGTCGATCTTCATGCCCCAGGCGGCGGCGCGGTCGAAGCGCAGCGCGCGGTTGACCTCGAAGAAATGGGTGTGGCTGCGCACCTGGATGTCGCGATCCCCGGTGTTGACGACGTCGATGGTCACGGCCGGCAGCTCGGTGAACATCGCGATGTCGTCGCCGCCGGCGATGATCTCGCCGGGCACGACGTCATCAGTCGCAGCGCCCTCCGCCGGCTGGATCGGCTCGAACAGCGCCATCACCTTGGTGCCCTCGGCGAACATCAGCTCGACATAGAGCATCGGGATCATCTGGGCGACGCCGGGCTCGACGTCATCAGTCGTGAGCAACCGGCCGGCCATGTCGCGGATTTCGGCATAGGGTAGATTACGCCGGGCGGCGGTCATCACCTCATCGGTGATGTACGCGACCGCCTCGGGATGGCTCAGCTTGATGCCCAGCGAGCGATTGCGCCGCGCCATCTGCGCGGCGTTGAAGATGACGAGACGATCGAGCTCCGTGGGCGACAGGTTCATCATGGCCAGGGCACCTCAGGTCGTGAACATGCGCACGTGCCGCAACGGCCCGCGCGACACGGCGATATCGATGAAAGGCGTGAAGCTCGACGGCATCGCGTCGTCGTCGGGCGTATCAGTAAGCAGATCTGCAAGCAGCGCGCGGGCACGCGCCAAGCTCTGCTGCGCGTCGATGTGGCCGATCAGGCCGAGCCGCACCGCGGCGCTGACGAGGCCGGTGATGAGCGTCCAGCCTGACACGAGCTCGGCGGCATCCAAGGTCAAGCCGGCGTCACGGCCGGTGATCGCCTGCACCACGGCGAGATGGCCAAGCCTCGCATCCGCCGAGACACGCGCGCGGTAGGACACGGAGAGTGGACCTGCGAGCTTGACCCAGACGCCGAGCAGCGCCCTGCCCGCGCGCCGCGATCCCTCGCGCATCTCTGCCGACGGTGTGGTGGCCTCCGCGAGGCGGTCGACAGAAGCGATCGCGTCGCTGTCGCTCGCGTACCATGCACGGCGCAGCAGAATGCGATCCATGCTGGCCCAGCGTTGGGCGAGGTGGTCGGCGATGACGCCGTCGAGATCGCTGCGATCGGACAGCAGGCCATCGGCCGCGAGCCCCTCGATGCCCCAGGAGAACGCAAAACCGCCGGCAGGAAAGGCGCTGTCGCCGAGTTGCAGCAGCGCGAGCGCCTCGCCGCGGTCAAACATGCGCGTGCTCCACCACCTCGCCGGAGTCGAGCAGCGGCTGGATGCGGGCGCGATAGGTGGCGAGCGGCGCATCGAGCAGGACCACGAGACAATCCCCCTCAAAGCGCACGCGCCAGTGCAGATTGCCGGCGTGCCACCCGAGCTTGAGCGCGCTCGCCTCGTCGCGGGCCTTCAGGCGCAGCACCTGCTGCTCGCCGAAACGCGCGATGATCGCGCGGTCGGTGTCGAGATGCAGCAGCGCGCCGTCGATGAGCTCCTCGTCGCGATCGAGACTGACCGCGCAGTCGGTGCCGCGGTCGGTGGTCAGGCGAAAACGCTTGCGGCCGGAATCTTCCGGCGGCACGAACAGCAGCTCGATGCCGCCGCGATGCTCCAGCGTGTGCAGTTGCCGCGCGTAGATCTTGTCGTCGGCGCGTCCCATGATGCCGTGCAGACGGAGCATCGGCGTGGTCCTCTTTGTTATCAGTTCACGCGTTGAGGCCTCATGCTTCGAGACGCGCGCCAAGGGGCGGGCTCCTCACCATGAGGGTCAAAAGCCAAGGGGCACTGCACACCGGAGTATGAACACGCCAAGAGGCGTGTTCATGGAGAGGGTTGGGAGCCGAGAGCGTCGCGCCATGTCGGTGTGCTCCCTCTCCCCGTCCTTCACGGGGAGAGGGTTGGGGTGAGGGGCAGCCACGGGCACCGGACCCAGCGGAGAGCCCCCCTCACCCGGCTTGCATCTTCGATGCAATCCGGCCTCTCCCCGCACGCGGGGAGAGGCGAGCAGCGAGCCTCGTGCTGGACTGTCCGAACAAATGACCATGAACAACGTGCTCATCGAGATCGTTGAGCCGGCGGAGCTTGCCCGGCCGAAGTCTGTCCTCATTGGTTGAGTCTCGATAACTGAAGACATTCCACCGCACCACACCCACCGCCCTCGTCCTGAGGAGCCCGCCACTTGGCGGGCGTCTCGAAGGACGGTTGGATTTCTCATCTCTCCCCTCCCCCTACCGCATCGTCGCCGACACCTCCTGCGAGGTCACGAGAATGACCTCGCCGTCGAGGATCGGCTTGGCGATGCCGAAGAAGGTCGCCACAGCGGCAGAGCCGTTGTGGCGCTCCATCGCGGCCTTGTCGGCGAAGCGCTCATAGGTGGTGAACAGACCGGGCTCGGTCTCGCTCTGCGAGATGAAGAACCCAATCGTCTCCGGCTCGTTCGCGGCGACATGGGCCGCGACCGCGACGAGGGCGTCGCGCATCGTGGCCTCGTGTCCCGCCTTGGCCCTGATGACCGCGGTAATGGTGATCATCAGAACTTCTTCCAGTCGCCGTCGGCCTCGAACGCCGCCGCCGCCTGGTAGATCGTGGCCT
Source organism: Bradyrhizobium sp. USDA 4353 (assembly GCF_054063215.1). Taxonomy (NCBI): domain Bacteria; kingdom Pseudomonadati; phylum Pseudomonadota; class Alphaproteobacteria; order Hyphomicrobiales; family Nitrobacteraceae; genus Bradyrhizobium; species Bradyrhizobium sp. USDA 4353. The sequence continues at coordinate 5,160,209 of NZ_JBSSGB010000001.1, read as the reverse complement.
CGGCGTAGTCCTTGCCGATCAGCATCAGGCCGACCGGCAGGCCGTCGGAGAGGCCGCACGGCACGGTCATCGCCGGGTGGCCGGTGACATCGAACGGGCTCGTGGTCGCCGTCATCTCGAAGGCGCGCTGCACGACTTCGGCGAGCGGCGCGTCCTTGGCCGGGATCGGCGTGGCGACGCACGGCAAGGTCGGCATCAGCAAGAGGTCGTAGGAGCCGAACATCGCGTCATAGGCCGCCTTGGCCTGGATCGCGATGTTGCGCGACTTGGCGTAGTAGCGGCCGCGATAGTGCTCGAGGCCCCACTGGCCGACCAGCATGGTGAGCTTCAGGGTCACTGAGAGATCGTCGGCACGGGTGCGCCAGCCGGAATGCGCGTCGAGCAGACCGACGTCGTACAGACCCTTCCAGTTGAAGCCCATGCCGTTGCCGAGCATCATCTGCACCAGGAAGCCTTCCAGCGTGATCGGATTCCACGCCGCCAGCGCATGCATGTGCTCGGGGATCGAGACCTCCGACACTGACGCGCCCATCTTGGCGAACCGCTCGGCGCCGGCCTTGACCTTGCTGACAACGCCCTCCTGCATGTTCGGCGCGCTGAAACCTTCCTTGAGCACGCCGATCTTCAGGCCCTTGACGCCCTTGCCAAGCGACTCCGTATAGGCGGCGACCTTCGGTGCATACTGCCGCGGATCGAGGCCGTCGGCGCCGGCCAGCACTTCGAGCAGCAGCGCGTTGTCCTTGACGTTGGCCGTCATCGGGCCGGTGTGGTCGATGGTCGACTCGATCGGCATCACGCCGGTATAGGGCACGAGACCGTGGGTCGCCTTCATGCCGTAGATGCCGCAATAGGACGCGGGGATGCGGATCGAGCCGCCCTGGTCGCCGCCGATCGACATATCGACCTCGCCAGCCGCCACCAGCGCGGCGCTGCCCGAGGACGAGCCGCCGGCCGAATAGCCCATCTTCAAGGGATTGTGCACCGGCGCGGGATCGGAGGTGTGGCTGCCGCCGGACAGGCAGAAATGCTCGCAGACGGCCTTGCCGACGATGGTGCCGCCGGCATCGAGGATGCGGGTGACGATGGTGGCGTCGGCTGCGGGAATGAAGCCTTCGAGCGTGGTCGAACCGTTCATCATGGGGACGCCGGCGAGCGCGACGTTGTCCTTCAGCACGACGGTGCGGCCCGCGAGCTTGCCGGAGGGTGCGCCCTTCACCTCGGTCTTGATCGCCCAGGCGTTGTACTTGTTCTCCTTCGCCGGCGGCTTGGCGCCCGGCGTGCGCGGATACTTCACCGGCGGCAACGGGTTCGGCAGCTCGTCGACGATGTCGTACTGGTCGAACATGCCGCCCATCAGCGACAGATATTCGGCGGCCTCCTCGACCGTCATGTTCATGTGCAGGCTGGCGGCGAGATCGGCGACTTCCTCGGCATTCGGGCGTTTGATGGACATGAGTCATCCTTTCTTGTGAGGACAAGCTTGGCAAAGACAGGGAGTGTGCAGTTCAATTACGCCGGCGCAGCCGCGCCGGAATTCGTCTAGCTCGGGACCATCTGACCTTCCCGGGCCAGCAGCGTCTCACGATCGAGCTCCTCGGTGATGCGTCCCTTCTGGATGTGCAGGATGCGGTCCGACAACGACGTGATGAATTCCAGGTTCTGCTCGACGACGATCAGCGACATCTTCCAGCGCGTTTTCAACGCCAGCAGGGTCTCGATGATCTCCTCGATGATCGAGGGCTGGATGCCCTCGGTCGGTTCGTCGAGCAGGATGAGCTTGGGCTTGGTGCAGAGGCAGCGCGCCAGCGCGAGCAATTGCTGCTCGCCGCCGGAGAGCGCGCCGCCGCGGCGGTCGAGCAGCCGCACCAGGCGCGGAAAATCCTGCAGCACGGCGTCGATGACGCTGCGATCCTCCTTCGGAGCCGCGGCAAGGCCCATGCGCAGGTTTTCCATGACCGAGAGATCCGGGAAGATCTCGCGGCCCTGCGGCACCAGGCCGATGCCGAGCCGCGAGCGCTCGTGCGGCTTGAGATGCGTGATGGTCTTGCCGGCGAATACGACCGAGCCGTCGGTGGTCGGCAGATGCCCCATCAAGGTGCGCAGCGCCGTGGTCTTGCCCATGCCGTTGTGGCCGAGAATGCCGAGATACTCGCCGTCGGCGACCGTGAGGTCCACGCCGAACAGGATCGGGATCCGGCCATAGCCGGACTTGAGGCCCTTGACCTCGAGAAGCGCGCTCATGCCGCCACCTTCTTGCCGAGATAGACGTCGCGCACGCGCTGATCGGCGAGCACCTTGTCGACGGTGTCCTCGACCAGCACGCGCCCCTGGTGGAACACGGTGACGCGCTTGGCGATCTGCTTGATGAACTCCATGTCGTGCTCGACGACGACGATGGCGCGGGTCTGGTTGATCTCGCGGATGATCGCGGCGGTGTGAAACGTCTCCTCGTCGGTCATCCCGGCGGCGGGCTCATCGAGCAGGATCAGCTCCGGCTCGGCCGCGAGCACCATGCCGATCTCGACCCATTGGCGCTGGCCGTGGGAGAGCGTCGCGACGATGCTGTCGGCGTAGTCCGTCAGCCGGATCATCTCCAGCACCGCGTCGACTGCAGGCCCCTGCTGCCGCGGCGTCGCCTTGCGGCGCACCGCCATCCAGATGTTCTCGCGGACTGAGAGGCCGTTGAACACGTTCGGCACCTGGGTCTTGATGCCGATGCCCATGCGCGCAATCTCGTGCGAGGCCTTGCCCGCGATCGGCATACCGCGGAACGCGATGGTGCCGGAGGTCGGCACTAGCTGGCCCGTGAGCGTCTTGAAGAACGTGCTCTTGCCGGCGCCGTTCGGGCCGATCAGGCAGCGTAGCTCCATCTCCTGGAGCGTGAAGGTGATGTCGTCATTGGCGACCACGCCGCCGAAGCGCATCGTCAGGTGCTCGGCCTTGAGCAGAGGGACGAGATCCGCCATGTCATTCGGCTCCTGCGGGATGCGGCGCCGCCGCTGATGAGACCGGCGAGCCCTTAGTCTTCGGCTTCCTGTCCGGGATCAGCCGCATCACGAGATCATGCGCGGTCGGCACGATGCCCTTCGGCAGCAGCAGCACGAACACCACCAGCACACCGCCGAGCACGAGGTTCGAGTTCAGAAGCTGCTGTGAGCCGATATAGGCGACGATGTACTCGATCACGACACAGCCGATGATCGGCCCCAACAAGGTGCCGAGGCCGCCCACGGTGATCCAGATGATGATCTCCGCCGACAGCGACAGGCTGAAGATGGTCGGGCTGACGAAGGCGCCCCAGTTGACATAGAGCGCGCCGGCGAGACCGGCGATGGCGCCGCCGAGGATGAAGGTGAGGCACTTCACCAGCCGCGGATCATAGCCGAGGAGCGAGGCGCGCACCTCGTTCTCGCGGACGGCAACGATGATGCGCCCGGCGGGCAACGCCAGCAGCAGCCTGAGCAGCAGGAACACGCCGAGCAGCACATTGGCGGTCGTCCACCACGACTGCTCGGGCGAGAGCACCGTCGACGGATCGAACGGCATGTTGAAGGTCGGCACCGCCGGCATGCCGTTGAAACCGCCGAGCAAGGCTTTGCCGATCTTGTAGGCGTCACCCGATGTCGAGTTGACCGAGTTGAACAGGATCAGGGTGACGGTCAGCGTGATGACGCCGAGATAGACGTCGGAGATGCGGCCGAAGAAGATGAAGTAGCCGAGGATGGCCGCGAACAGCGCGGGCACCACGATCGCCAGCAGGATCGCCGGAGTCGAGTCCTGGAAGTTCACGGCCGCGATCGCGTAGGCGTAGCCGCCGAGGCCGAAGAAGGCGGTCTGGCCAAACGACAGGATGCCGCCATAGCCCCAGATGAAGGCGAGGCTCAGCGCCAGCACCGACATCGCGGCAAACAAGGTCAACTGCATCAGGCCGAACAATTCGATCACGCTCGGCACGATCGCGATCACGCCGATGGCAATGACGGTTCCCGCGGCCTGCAAAGCGAGACGAAGGCGCTTGTCCATCACAGGTTCCCCTTGAAGAAGCGCCCGGAGATGCCCTGCGGCAGCAAGCGGATCAGCACGATCGCGGTGGTGAAGACGATGACCTCGCCATAGACAGGCGTGGTGAAGTAGGCGCCGACCTGGTTGACCGAGCCGAACAGGCTCGCCGCCGACAGCGTTCCGGAGAGGATGGCGGCGCCGCCGCCGACCACGGTCATGAAGGCCTTGGCGACATAGGCGCCGCCCATCACCGGCGTGATGCCGGAGACCGGCGCAAGAAGTCCGCCGGCGAGGCCGGTGACCGCCGCACCGAGCGCGAAGGTGCTCATGTAGACGCGGGCCGGGTTGACGCCGAGGGTGGCGGCCATTGCCGGGTTCTGCATCGTGGCGCGGGCGACCAGGCCGAAGCGGGTGTAGCGCATCACGCCGTAGATGATCGCCATCATCACCGCGGCCATCAGCGCCAGGAACAGCGTGTAGTAGCTCGACTGGTAGGAGCCGATCGAGAAGCCGCCGAGCGGCGTCGGCACGCCCTGCTGGGTGTTGCCGTAGATCGTGGTGATGATGCCGATGATGAGCAGGCTGAGGCCCCAGGTCGCGAGCATCGAATCGACCAGCCGGCCGTAGAGGAACCGGATCAGGCAGCGCTCGATGACGAGACCGACGATGCCGACGAACAGCGGCGCGATGATCAGCATCGCGATCCAGATGTTCACCCCGGCATTGGCCGAGATCACCGTCGCATAGGCCCCTAACATGATGAATTCGCCATGGGCGAGGTTGATGATCTTCATCATGCCGAAGATGATCGCCAGTCCCAGGCACAGCAGGAACAGCGATGAGATTCCGTTGAGAACGTCGAGCGCGAGGATGACGTAGATCGCCATGCGGGGTCTTTCCGGGCTTCAAGTAGCTGCGAGGCCCATAACAACATTGGACACCGCAGATGACTTAGCATCGTATGGGGGCCTCATGGTTCGAGACGCGCCGCGCGCGGCGCTCCTCACCATGAGGGTCTCATCTCTCGCCTTGCAGCATGCCCTCGTCCTGAGGAGCCCGCCGGAGGCGGGCGTCTCGAAGGACGGCGGCAGGCACGCTGTCTACCCCGGCCTGCAAACCGGGGACTGCCGTGCATCAGAGATTGATGATGTACTGCTTGACGTCGTTCGGGTTCTTGACGAGGTCGCAGACGCTCGCGGTGTCCGCAGGCTTGGCGTCGGTGTAGGTCTCGAGCACCGACCATTTGCGATCCTTGACCTCGGCGAGGAACGCGTTGCGGACGGTGTGGTGGGTCGGCTTGTCCAGCGAGACCTTGCCGCTCGGACCGTCGAACACGAGGCCGCTTTCGAGCGCCTCGATGACCTTCATGCGGTCGATGCTGCCGGCCTTCTTGACACCCTCGGCCCAGAGCATGACGCCCTCATAGGTGCATGAGGCGAGCTCGCTGATATAGGGCGAGTCCGGATGCGCCTTCTTGATCTTCTCGACGAAGCTCTTCGAGGCCGGCGTGGTCAGCTCCTCGAAATAGCCGTATGCGCCGATGATCGCGTCGCTTTCGGCGGCATCGAGCGTCGACGGCTCGTTGACCAGGCCGAAGGTGGTCGAGGCGATCGGAATCTTGCCCTTCATGCCGGCAGCGGTCCACTGCCGGTAGAACGCGGTATGGTTGCCGCCGACCAGCGCCGACAGGATGAGGTCGGGCTTGGCCGCCTGGATCTTCGAGATGGTCGAGCCGAAATTGGTGACGTCGAGCGGGAAGAAGTCGGTCGAGAGGATCTCGCCGCCATTGTCCTTGCAGTATTTGGTCATCCACTTCGCGGTGATCTGACCGTAATTGTAGTCGGCGGCGATGATGTAGGCCTTCTTGCCCGCCTTCTTCATCGCGCTCGGCACCAGCTTCTCGACCGTCTGCGCCGGCGTGGTGCCGGTGCAGAAGGTGTTGCGGTCGCAGACGCCGCCTTCATACAGCGTGTTGTAGAAGTACAGCACCTTGAAGCGGTCGAAGGTCGGGCGGATCGCCTCGCGCGAGGCCGAGGTGATGCCGCCATGCACGACGTCGACCTTGTCCTTCACCGCCAGCTGCTGGGCATATTGCGAGTACAGCTGGATGTTGGACTGGGTGTCGTAGTGCATCACCTTCAGCGGCCGCCCGAGCAGGCCGCCGGCCGCGTTGATCTCCTCAACGGCGAGCTGCAGCGCATAGACCATCGGCGTGCCGGAGGTGCCGATCGGACCGGACTGGTCGTGCAGGCTGCCGACGGTGATCGGGTTCTCGGCCGCGAGCGCACCCGAGCGGAACACCGCGGGTGCCGCGATCAGGGTCGAGGTCGCGATGGCCGAGCGTTGCAGGAAACGACGGCGGGAAAGAGTCATCAGGGGTCCCCATGGGTTGGTGATGCGGGTTCACGAGTTGGTCAAAGTTTAAAATTACAATATTTGAAATGGCAAGTTATTTTTTGCCGCCCCCTGCCGTGGCCTTACGCGTGGGCGCGATCGCTACCGTGAGGCGACGACGGCAAAATCGTAGCCGTCGAGTTCGGCGAGATGGATCGGATGGCGGCCACCAACCACCGGCTGCGCATCATTGCCGCGTGCGGTGCGGCCCTGCAGCGTGCGGCCGAAGACGCGCCGGATATCGCGCGTGTCGAAGCTTTCAGCGCGCTCGATCAGCGCGGCCAGCGCGTGGATGCCCTCGTAGCAGGACTCGCCATAGCCGTTCGGCGGCGGCGGATTATCGCCATAGGCGGTGTAGTAACGCTCGAGGAACGCACCGTTGTTGTGCGAGCGCAGCGAGGCGAAATAGCTCGAGGCGACGAAGACGTTCTCGGTCTCGCTGCTGTCGAGGCCGTAGATGATGGTCTCGTCGAAGGCCGAAGAGAAGCGCAGCACGTGGCGGCTGAGACCGGCTTCGCAGAACGCGCGGTTGAAGGCGATGCAGTCGAAGCCGAGGAACACCGGCAGCACCACGTCGCTGCGTGTCGCCTTGATGCGCTCGATCATCTCGTCGAGATCGTGGGCGCCGACCGGAACGTAGTGCTCGCCGGTCACCGTGCCGCCGAAGCGCGCGATCAGCCGCCTGGCGATGGCGAGCGAGGAGCGCGGCCAGATGTAGTCGTTGCCGCACAGGAAGAATCGGCGGGCGCGCTTGCACTCCGACAGCCACTGGATCGCAGGCGCCAGCAACTCGTCGGCCGTCTCGCCCGTGGTCATGACATCGCTGTCCGGCGACAGGCCCTCGAATTGCGGCGTGTAGAGGAACGGCACGCGGCCGCGGGCGGCGCGTGCCACCGGATCGCGCGCATAGCTCGGCAACATGCCGATGAGCCCGTCGACCGCGAGCTCATCGACCGCCTCCGCGGCCGCCTGTCCGGCGCTGGCGCCGGTGGCGCCGCCGTCGATGACGACCAGCTCCACCGGCTTGCGGCGGATTCCCGCAGCCTGGTTAAGCTCGGTCACGGCCAGCCGACCGCAGGCTTCGGCGGAGGGTGCCCACAACCCTGCCGAGCCGCTCTGGGGAATGATCAGGCCGATCCGAACGCTGCGCAAATGGGCCGCCTCTGCTGCTGCAGGGCATTCGCACTCACGAATCGTGCCAAGCGCGATTCGGGCTTAGGGCCGTCGTTTGCGGACGAGATGTCGCCAATTTCGAGCAGCGCGCCCGATGCTGATCAAAACATCAGCTCACGCTCGCTCAATCATTAGGCAGCCGCGGCGGCGGCGCGGAGAGCGGTCCGCGGGATCCGCGACTCAACGCGCGAGCAGGGTCTTGCGCATCGGATAGGACGCGGCGGTGCCGAACTTGCCGGCGGGCGTGCCGACATCGACATAGCCGCGGGCGAGATAGAATCGGTGCGCCGTCTCGGTGCTCAACAGCTCGATCTCACGGGCGCCGAGGGCCGCGGCCCGCTGCTCCAGCACGGCCACCATGGCCGAGCTCACCCCGCGGAAGCGCGCCTGCGGTGAGACGTAGTTCACGGTGATCTCGTTGGGATGAGCGAGGCCGCCGACGGCGAGAATCACGCCCTCCTCGACCGCGACCAGCAGCGACCTTCCCTGCCCGTCGGCCCAGCCTGCAACGATCTCCGGCGTCTTGTTGGCAAGCCAGCGGCCGAGGATGTCCGGATTGCCGCGGTGATCCGCCTCGCACAATTCGATGATGGAGGCGCGCACCACGGCGCAGGCGGCCGCGGCGTCGTCAGCAGTCGCATCGCGGATGATCATCGCAATCTCCCTCTCGCAGAGGGAGCGCGATGCTGCCCCCTGCTACTCGCGCTTGCCCTGCACCCAGCTCTCGAGCATCTGCAGCGCCGTGGCGCGGTCGTCGTCCGAGGCCTTGGCAAAGGCGCGGTTGTAGCTCTCCTTGATCCAGGCCTCGTCCGGACCGGCGCTGTCACGCGCCAGAGTGAGCCACATCAGGCCGCGCGCCGCCTGCCGCGGCAGACGGTCGCCGTTGAACAGCATCTGGCCAAGCAAGGCCTGGGCCTGATGCTGGCCCTTCTGCGCGGCGAGGCCGAGCCAGCGCGCACCATAGCGGAAATCGTCGCGCGAGGCGTCCGCCGTCTTCAGGTACATCCGCGCCAGATCGTATTGGGCGTCGGCATTGCCGAAATAGGACGCGGCATAGGAGAACATCTCGCGCGCGCGGTCCGGATCCGGCTTCACCTTCGTGTTCGGGATGCCCGAGAGGTAGTAGCGGCCGAGCGCGACGAAGGCGTTGGCGACGATCTGCGCCTGCGGCGCAGACGGGCTATCCTCCGCATGCGCATTGGCGATGCGGCTGAAATAGTCGAAGGCGCGCATGTCGTCGCGCGCCACGCCGTCGCCGGCGGCATACATCCGGCCGAGCTTGAACTGCGCAACGGGGTGGCCTTCCTCCGCCGCATATTGCAGCGCGGTCAGGGACTGCGTGGGGTTGGTGGTCGCGGTGGTCGCGGGCACGGCCTTGCGCAGCGCACCGGCGCCCGCCTGCGGCCCGGCCACGGGGATGGCCGGCTCCTGGTTGACCGGCGCGCCATCGAACGCGAACGACGGCGACGGCAACGCGAGCGGGGCAACCCCCAGCAGCAATGCAAAAATGATCCGATCAGATGTCCGCATAGCAATACTTCTCTTGCGCACCACCTGGGTGGGTGACGGCACCCGCCACGGCCGGCCCGACCTGCTGGGCATATTTCCAAAGTGCGCCCGACGTGTGATGCGTCTCACGCGGCGTCCACTTGGTTCTCCGTGACGCGAGCTCAGCATCGCTCAACTTGACGTTAAGGATACCTGCCTCGGCGTCGATCTCGATGATGTCGCCATCCTCGACCAGGGCGATCGGCCCGCCGATGGCCGCCTCCGGTCCGATATGGCCGATGCAAAAGCCGCGGGTCGCGCCCGAGAACCGGCCATCGGTGATCAGCGCGATCTTGCCGCCCATGCCCTGCCCGGTCAGCGCCGCCGTGGTCTGCAGCATTTCCCGCATGCCCGGGCCGCCGCGCGGACCCTCATAGCGAATGACGATCACCTCGCCCTCGCGATAGGTCCGCTTTTGCACGGCCTCAAAGGCATCCTCTTCCCGATCAAAGCAGCGGGCCGGCCCAGTGAATTTCAAGTTCGACATGCCCGCGACTTTCACGATCGCGCCCTCTGGCGCGAGATTGCCTTTCAGACCGACGACACCTCCGGTTGCAGTGATCGGCTGGTCAGCCGGCCTCACCACGTCCTGGTGCGGATTCCACTTCACGCCTTTGAGGTTTTCGGCGATCGTCCGGCCGGTGACTGTGAGGCAGTCGCCGTTCAAATAGCCATGGTCGAGCAACGTCTTCATCAAGAGCGGAATGCCGCCAGCTTCAAACATGTCTTTGGCGACATAGCGGCCACCCGGCTTCAAATCCGCGATATAAGGTGTCTTTTTGAAGATTTCGGCGACGTCGAATAAGTCGAACTTGATGCCGGCCTCATGGGCGATCGCAGGCAGGTGCAAGGCAGCATTGGTCGAGCCACCGGAGGCCGCCACAACCGCCGCGGCATTCTCAAGCGCGGCTCGCGTCACGATGTCGCGCGGCCGGATGTTGGCTGCGATCAGCTCCATGACCTTCTCGCCGGCGGTCATGCAGAACGAGTCGCGGATCTCATAAGGCGCAGGAGCGCCGGCCGAGTACGGCAGCGCCAGCCCGATGGCCTCGGAGACCGTCGCCATCGTGTTGGCGGTGAACTGGGCACCACAAGCGCCCGCCGACGGACAGGCGACGCGCTCGAGCTCGTCCAGGTCCTCATCCGACATCGCGCCAACCGAGTGCTTGCCGACGGCCTCGAACATGTCCTGTACGGTGACCTGCTGGCCGCGGAAATTGCCCGGCAGGATCGAGCCGCCATAGATGAAGATCGAGGGCACGTTGAGCCGCACCATCGCCATCATCATGCCCGGCAGCGATTTGTCGCAGCCGGCAAGGCCCACCAGCGCATCGTAGGAATGGCCGCGAATCGTCAGCTCGACCGTGTCGGCGATGGCCTCGCGCGACGGCAGCGAGGAGCGCATGCCGTCATGGCCCATGGCGATGCCGTCGGTGACGGTGATCGTGCAGAACTCGCGCGGCGTGCCGCCGGCATGCGCGACGCCCTTCTTGACGGCCTGGGCCTGCCGCATCAGCGCGATGTTGCAGGGCGCGGCCTCGTTCCAGCACGAGGCGACGCCGACGAAGGGCTGGTGGATCTGGGCCGTGGTCAGGCCCATTGCGTAGAGATACGACCGATGCGGCGCACGCTCGGGCCCCTCCGTCACGTGACGGCTGGGCAGCCTGCGCTTGATGTCGGTCTTCGCGTCCATCGCTGTTCTGGCCTCCCGGCGCTGTGGAGAACGCTAAAATCCCAGAAGTGGATTTTCGGCTACCTCACACGCACAGGTACTATTCTGATCAAAGTATTTCACGATCAGGTGTGGCCAAAAAGCGGCGCGTTTGCGGAGCGCCGGAGATTGTTACCAAAACTTCGTAAACTGTGGCGACGTCGCAACATTCGTGGCCGATGCGCCACCATTCAGCAGCCTGGGATACCGCCTTGCTACTCCGGCACAATCCCAGCGGCCCGGATCATCGGCCACCATTTGGCGATCTCAGCCCGTTGCACGGTTCCAAGCGCCGCAGGCGTCCGCTGATCCCGGGGAGTCATCTGCAACCCCAGGTTTTTCATCTGATTCTGCACATCCGGGTCCTCGAGCGCGTCGACCGCCGCTGCATTGAGCGTGTCGACGATCTCCTTCGGCGTGCCCTTCGGTAGCCAGAGGCCAGACCACAGCGTCATGTGGAAGCCTGCAAGGCCGGCCTCATCGGTTGTCGGAATCTCCGGCGCGCTGTCGAGACGCTTGGCGTCGGTGACGGCATAAGCGCGGATCGTGCCGGCGCGCACCTGGTTGATCGCGTTCGACGTCTGGTCGACGATCAGATCGATCTGCCCGCCGACGAGGTCGTTCATCGCCGGCCCCGTGCCGCGATAGGGCACGTATTGCAGCTTAATGCCGGTGACCTGCTCGAAATAGAGCCCGGCGATGTGACTGCCCGAGCCGTTGCCGGCTGTGCCCGCGGATGCCGGATTCGGCTGCGCCTTCAGCCAGGCGAGCAATTCGGACAATGATTTCGCCGGCACATTGCTCTTGCTGACGATGATCATCGGATTGCTCGGCAGCAGCACGACCGGCTCGAGATCGGCGACGAGATCGTAGCCGAGCCGATACACTGCCCCGTTGGCGACGTGCGTGCCGAGATGGCCGAAGCTGATGGTGTAACCGTCGGGCCTCGCACGCACCGCGCGCCCGACCGCGATCGAGCCGCCGGCGCCGGTCACGTTCTCCACCAGCACCGGCTGTCCGAGCGTCTGCTTCATGTGCTCGGCGAGGATGCGCATCATCGCGTCCGACGGTCCGCCGGCCGCGAATGGCACGATGACGGTGATGGCGCGCGAGGGATAGGTCTCCGCCTCAGCGGGGCTACCAAGCAAGGCAAGCGCCATTACCACAGCGCCGAACAGGCGTCGCATCGCGATCCTCCCAGGGCGGCCCGATCCTTCTTTCTCAGACGATCAGGCGCCAGGCCGCGATGCCGACCGTCCGATCAGAACTGAGTGTAGTCGATCGGCTGATGGCGATCGAGCGTGCGCTCAACCTTCGGCAACGGATATTTGAGTCCCGTCGCGCAGTTGAACAACATCACGCGGTCGGTCTTGGTGACGCGGCCGTCAGCGAGGCTCTGCTTGTAGGCGGCGTAGGTCGCGGCACCCTCGGGACACAGCAGGAAGCCCTCCTCGCGCGCGACCTCGGTAAGCGCAGAAGAAATTGCCTCGTCATCGACCGCGATCGCGAAACCCTTGCTCTCGCGGACGGCGCGCAGGATGAGAAAATCCCCCACGGCCTGCGGCACGCGAATGCCCGAGGCGATCGTATGCGCATCCTCCCAGCGCGTCGCATGCTCGACGCCCTGCTCATACGCCCGGACCATCGGCGCGCAGCCGGACGCCTGCACCGCCACCATGCGCGGGCGCTTGGCGCCGATGAAGCCGATCTTCTCCAGCTCGTCGAACGCCTTCCACATGCCGATCAGGCCGGTGCCGCCGCCGGTCGGATAGAAGATCACGTCGGGCACGTCCCAGCCGAGCTGCTCGGCCAGCTCCAGGCCCATCGTCTTCTTGCCCTCGATCCGGTACGGCTCCTTCAGGGTCGATGTGTCGAACCAGCCGACCTTGGCCTTGCCCTCGCCGACGATCTTGCCGCAATCATCGATCAGCCCGTTGACGCGGTAGACGGTCGCGCCCTGCAGCTCGATCTCGCTGACGTTCACCTCCGGCGTATCCGCCGGACAGAAGATCGTGGTCTTGATGCCGCAGGACGTCGCGTAGGCGGCGAGCGCCGCGCCGGCATTGCCGTTGGTCGGCATCGCCATGTGGGTGATGCCGAGCGCCTTGCCCATCGACACCGCCATCACGAGGCCACGCGCCTTGAACGAGCCGGTCGGCAGCCGGCCCTCGTCCTTGACGATGATCTCGCCGCCGCCGAGCTTCTTCGACAGCTTCGGTAGTGTGATCAGCGGCGTCATGACCTCGCCGAGGCTGACGATGTCCTGGCATTTGCGCACCGGCAGCAGCTCGCGATAGCGCCACATGTCGGCCGGGCGCTGCGCCAGCGCGTCCTTGGTCAGCGCCTGCTTTACGCCTGCGAGATCGTAGCGCACCAAGAGCGGCTTGCCGGCCTTGGAGAGGTTGTGTACCTGGTCCGCCGGATAATGATCACCGACCATCGCGCATTCGAGATGCGTGACGAAGGTCGGGCGCTCGGTGGTGAGATTGTCGCTGGATTTCATTGTATTTTTCTTTCCTGCAGCGAACGCAATTCGGTGGGCGTCATTGCGAGGAGCGAAGCGACGAAGCAATCCAGAGTCCTTGCGCGGCCCTGGATTGATTCGCTTCGCTCGCAATGACGGCGGAGCAACTACATGTTCAACACACGCCCATAGGCGTCGAGCACCGCTTCCTTCATCATCTCCGACAGGGTCGGATGCGGGAAGATGGTGTGCATCAGCTCTTCCTCGGTGGTCTCCAAGTTCATCGCGACGACATAGCCCTGGATCAGCTCGGTCACCTCGGCGCCGACCATGTGGGCGCCGATCAGCTGACCGGTCTTCTTGTCGAAGATCACCTTTACCAAGCCCTGGTCCTCGCCGAGCGCGATCGCCTTGCCGTTGCCGACGAAGGGGAAACGGCCGACGCGGATGTCGCGGCCCTGCTCCTTCGCCTTGGCCTCGGTGAGGCCGACGGAGGCGACCTGCGGATGGCAGTAGGTGCAGCCCGGGATCAGGCTCTTGTCCATCGGATGCGGGTGCAGGCCCTTGATCGCCTCGATACAGACCACGCCCTCATGCTCAGCCTTGTGCGCGAGCATCGGCGGGCCGGCGACGTCGCCGATCGCATAGAGGCCGGGCACGTTGGTCTTGCCGTAGCCGTCGATCACGATGCAGCCGCGGTCGGTCTTCACGCCGAGCTTCTCGAGCCCGAGATTTTCGATGTTGCCGACGACGCCGACCGCCGAGATCACGCGGTCGAACTCGGTCGTCTCGATCTTGCCCTTGCCGTCGTCGATCGTCGCCACCACGCTGTCGCTCTTCTTGTCGAGCTTGGTGACCTTGGCGCCGGTCATGATCTTGATGCCCTGCTTCTCCAGCTGCTTGCGGGCGATGCCGGCGATCTCGGCGTCCTCCACGGGCAGGATCTGCGGCAGCACCTCGACCACCGTCACCTCGGAGCCCATGGTGCGGAAGAACGACGCGAACTCGATGCCGATCGCGCCGGAGCCGACGACGAGCAGCGACTTCGGCATCTTGTCCGGCACCATCGCCTCGAAATAGGTCCAGACCAGCTTCTTGTCCGGCTCCAGCCCCGGCAGCACGCGCGGCCGGGCGCCGGTGGCGATGATGATGTGCTTGGCCTGGTAGGTGCCCTCGCCCAGCGCGCCCTTCGGCGCTTCGACGTCGGCCTTGGTCACGGAGATCTTGCCGGGCGCGTCGATATTGGCGCGGCCCCAGATCACCTGAACCTTGTTCTTCTTCATCAGGAAGCCGACGCCGTCGGCCAACCGCTTGGAGACGCCGCGCGAGCGCTGCACCACCGCCTTCGGATCGTAGGAGATCTTCTCCGCCGACAGGCCGTAATCCCCAGCATGCTGCATGTAGTGATAGATCTCGGCCGAGCGTAACAGCGCCTTGGTCGGGATGCAGCCCCAGTTCAGGCAGATGCCGCCGAGATGCGTCTTCTCGATGATCGCGGTCTTGAAGCCGAGCTGCGCGGCGCGGATCGCGGTGACGTAGCCGCCCGGGCCGGAGCCGATGATGATGACGTCGAAGGATGTGTCGGCCATGACGGCTCCGATCTCAACTTAGTTGTCATCTCGTAGGGTGGGCAAAGGCGCGGAGCGCCGTGCCCACCGTCTCACGAGCTTGCGATGTGGTCGGTGGGCACGCTGCGCTTTGCCCACCCTACAAGTGTTCGATTGGGATGACGGGCATGAGCCCTTCGGCTCACACCATCATCATCACGGGGTTCTCGATCAGCTGCTTGAAGGCGCCGATCAGCTCGGCGCCGAGCGCGCCGTCGATGGCGCGGTGGTCGCACGACAGGGTCACGCTCATCATGCTGGCGATCTCGATCTTGCCGTTGCGCACGACCGGCCGCTCCTCCGAGGTGCCGACCGCGAGGATCGTCGCATGCGGCGGGTTGATCACGGCGGTGAAGTGCGTGATGCCGTACATGCCGAGGTTGGACACCGCGGTGGTGCCGCCCTGATATTCCTCCGGCTTCAGCTTGCGCGAGCGGGCGCGTGCGGCAAAGTCCTTCATCTCGTTCGAGATCGCCGACAGCGTCTTGGTCTCGGCCTTGCGGATGATCGGCGTGATCAGGCCGCCCGGCATCGCGACGGCAACGCCGACGTCGGAATGCTTGTGCTTGACCATGCCGCCTTCGGTCCAGCTGACGTTGCAGTTCGGGATCTTCTGCAGCGCCACCGCCATCGCCTTGATGACAAAGTCGTTCACCGAGAGCTTGTAGAGCGGCTTCTTCTCCTTGTCCTTCGGAGCGGCCGCATTGATCTCCTCGCGCGCGGCGAGCAGCTTGCCGATGTCGCAGTCGATCGTCAGGTAGAAATGCGGGACCGTCTGCGTCGCCGCCGTGAGGCGCTGCGCGATCGTGCGGCGCATGCCGTCATGCGGGATGACCTCGTAAGAGCCCGGCTCGAACAGCGCCAGGATCTGCTTGTCGGACATCGACGGCGCCACGGCCGGCGCGCCTGCGGCAGCGGGAGCAGCCGACGGCGCAGCCTTCAGGCCCTTGCCGGACTTGGCCTCCTCGACGTCGCGCGCGACGACGCGGCCGTGCGGGCCGGTGCCCGTGATGCGGCCGAGATCGATGCCGGCATCCTTGGCAAGGCGCCGCGCCAGCGGTGACGAGAAGATGCGGGCGTGGCCGTTGACCTGGGGTGCCGCTGCAGGAGCTGCGGCCGGAGCGGGAGCCGCCGCCGGCTTTGCCGCGGGCGCGGCAGCAGGCGTCGGCGCGGGAGCAGGCGCTGCCGACGCAGTTGGCTTGGCCTCAGCCTTCGGCGCAGCCGCCGCCGGCGCGCTGCCGGCCGCCTTGACGTCCTCGCCCTCACCGGCAAGCACCGCGATCACGTCGTTGACCGGCACGTCCTGCGTGCCCTCGGGCACCAGGATCTTGGCGAGCGTGCCTTCGTCGACCGCCTCGACTTCCATCGTGGCCTTGTCGGTCTCGATCTCGGCGATGACCTCGCCCGACTTGACCTGGTCGCCTTCCTTCTTGAGCCAACGAGCGAGGTTGCCCTTCTCCATCGTCGGCGACAGCGCGGGCATCAGAATGTTGATCGGCATGATCAGTGACCTTGTTTCGACCTGGGGCTGGTGGTGCCCATATCAGTCGGCCGAGCCAGCTCGGCTTCGAACATCTCGACGATGCGCTGCAGCGCCTCGTCTTCGGAATAATCGCTCTCGCGCGCATAGGCGCGCGCAGCATGACGGGCGACGTCGACCAGGAGCAGCCCCCACACGTCGGGCTCCTCGAAGGCGCGCTGAAACGCGATCGAGAGCCCGCCGTCGAGCACGAAGGCGCGCAACACTTCGGTGGCGTCCTCGCGGCCGACGACGTCGGGCGGCAGCGGCTGCTCCTTTGGTCCGGCCATCTGGGATTTCCTTTTAGCGGTAGCAGACGGACTTGGCGGCCTGCACGACCTCCGCCGCCGACGGCAGCGCGAGCTTCTCGAGGTTCGCGGCATACGGCATCGGCACGTCCTTGCCCGACACGCGGGTGACAGGCGCATCGAGATAGTCGAAGGCGTGCTCCATGATGCGCGCGGCGATCTCGGCGCCGACGCCGCTCTGCGCCCAGCCCTCCTCCACCGTGACCGCGCGGCCGGTCTTCTTGACCGAGGCGATGATGGTGTCGGTGTCCATCGGACGCAAGGTGCGCAGGTCGATCACCTCGGCCTCGATGCCCTCCTTGGCGAGCTCATCGGCGGCCTTCAACGCGTAGGTCATGCCGTTCGACCAGGAGATGATCGTGACGTCCTTGCCGGTGCGGGCGATGCGCGCCTTTCCGATCGGGATGATGTAGTCGTCGAGCTTCGGCACATCGCCGGAGTGACCGTAGAGCACCTCGTTCTCGAGGAAGATCACCGGGTTCGGATCGCGGATCGCGGCCTTCAACAGGCCCTTGGCATCGGCGGCGGAATACGGCGCGACGACCTTGAGGCCCGGGATGTGCGAATACCAGGACGAGTAGTCCTGGCTGTGCTGCGCGGCGACGCGGGCCGCAGCGCCGTTCGGACCGCGGAACACGATCGAGCAGCCCATCTGGCCGCCGGACATGTACAGCGTCTTGGCGGCGGAGTTGATGATCTGGTCGATCGCCTGCATGGCGAAGTTGAAGGTCATGAACTCGACGATCGGCTTCAGGCCGGCCATCGCCGCGCCGACGCCGATGCCGGCAAAGCCGTGCTCGGTGATCGGCGTGTCCATCACGCGGCGGGCGCCGAACTCCTGCAGCAGGCCCTGGGTCACCTTGTAGGCGCCCTGATATTCGGCGACCTCTTCGCCCATGATGAAGACGTCGCCGTCGCGGCGCATCTCCTCGGCCATCGCGTCGCGCAGCGCCTCGCGGATGGTCTGCGTCACCATCTCGGTGCCGGCGGGGACTTCCGGATCGGGCTCGGCGACGCTCTGCGGCGTGGCCACGCCGGTCGGCGCGGGCGAGGCCTGCACGGAGACGCCGGCCTCCGCCGGCGGCGCCGATTGCGCGGCCTTCATCTCGGCGGCGGGCGCCGAGGCCTTGCCGAGATCGGCAGCCGTCTCGCCATCGGCGAGGATGGTCGCGATCGGCGTATTCACCGCGACGTCGGCGGTGCCTTCGGGAATGAGGATCTTGCCGAGCGTGCCCTCGTCGGTGGCCTCGACCTCCATCGTCGCCTTGTCGGTCTCGATCTCGGCGATCACGTCACCCGACTTGATCGCCTCGCCTTCCTTTTTCAGCCATTTGGCGAGGTTGCCCTTCTCCATCGTGGGCGACAGCGCAGGCATCAAAACTTGAATAGGCATATCAGCTCCAGAGAAATCAGCTTGCGCGCGCGATTAGCGATAGACGTCGGTGTAGAGCTCGGCGGGATCCGGCTCGGGATCGGCCTGCGCGAAATCGGCGGCCTCGTTGACGATCTTGCGCACGTCGGCATCGATCGCCTTGAGGTCCTGCTCGCTGACCTTGGCCGCCAGCAGGCGGTTGCGCACCTGCTCGATCGGATCCTGGTCGTGACGGACCTTCTCGACCTCCTCACGCGTGCGATACTTCGCCGGGTCGGACATCGAGTGGCCGCGATAGCGGTAGGTCTGCATTTCCAGAATGTACGGGCCCTTGCCCTCGCGGCACCAGGCGACCGCCTTCTCGGCCGCGGCCTTCACGGCGCGGACATCCATGCCGTCGACCTGCTCGCCCGGAATGTTGAAGGAGAGGCCGCGCTTGGAGAAGTCGGTCTGCGCCGAAGCGCGCGACACCGCCGTGCCCATGGCGTAGCGGTTGTTCTCGATGACGTAGATCACCGGCAGCTTCCAGAGCTCCGCCATGTTGAAGCTCTCATAGACCTGGCCTTGGTTGGCCGCGCCGTCGCCGAAATAGGCGACGCTGACCGAATCATTGCCGCGGTAGCGGTTGGCGAGCGCCAGACCGGTGCCGAGCGAGACCTGCGCGCCGACGATGCCGTGGCCGCCGAAGAAGTTCTTCTCCATGCTGAACATGTGCATGGAGCCGCCCTTGCCCTTGGAGTAGCCGCCGCGGCGCCCCGTGAGCTCGGCCATGACGCCCTTGGCTTCCATGCCGCAGGCCAGCATGTGGCCGTGGTCGCGATAGCCGGTGATGACCTGGTCGCCGTCCTTCAGCGCCATCTGCATGCCGACCACCACGGCCTCCTGGCCGATATAGAGATGGCAGAAGCCGCCGATCGCACCCATGCCATAAAGTTGACCCGCCTTCTCCTCAAAGCGGCGGATCAGCAGCATGTCGCGCAACGCAGCCAGCTCCTGCTCCCTGGTGAATTCCGGCGGCGGGCCGTTGTCTCTGTCCTGCCCTTGTTCCTTTGCGGCGGTTTTCTTCGGTGCGGCCATGGCAATTCCGGATTGCGAGAAAAAGTAGCCCTCTCTAGCTCAAGTCCCGGAGACGTAAAAGGACCGCGTGAACCGCGGTTCACTTTGCTCTTGCCGCAGTGCAACGCACGCGAAATTTTAGACATCGAATGGCGGGATTTTTGAAACGAAGATGGCGAGCGAGCCATTCCTCGGTGGAGCCGGTGTAGGGTCTGCCCACGAAAAGCGCAGAGGCGTCCCCCCTCGGCCAGGACAAGCCCGGCGCTACGAGCCGATATGCGTTTGACCGGGGCTCGCCGAGGCGATCCGGCTGAACGGAGGCGGAAGCAACACCGCGACACTGGCGCTGACGGGCTGCTTGGACGGGCGACCATTTTGGCCGGCCGGCTGCGTAGTCCTACGGAGATAAGTTTATCCGGCTTCAACCATCGGTCCGCACTCTTCTGCTGCGCAGCAATGGCGCTGCGCGCCGCTTGGAATGCAACCATGGTCCTGACGATCCCCCGCCGGTTCGGCGTCCTTGTCACCGTTTCAATCGCGATCTGCATCGCGGCCATCGCCAGTCAGTTGTTGAGCGCCCGCTCTGCGCTTCTGGACGAGCGCAAGACGGCGATCATCGGTCAGGTTCAGTCGGCCGTGTCGATCGTCAAGGCGCTGGCTGCCGAGGCTCAGAAGGGCACGTTGACCGAGGCGGAGGCGCAGAGCCGCGCCAAGGCGACGCTGCGCAACATCCGCTACGGCAAGAACGACTACATCTTCGTCTACAAGCCGGATGGAGAGAATATCGTTCTCGGTCCCCGCCCGGATTGGGAAGGAAAGAACCTCAGCAACGAGAAGGACGCCAATGGACTCTTGTTCGTCCGCGAACTGGTCGCCTCGGGCCTGCGCGACGGCGGTGGCTTCACGGACTACATGTTTGCCCGCGCCGGCAGCAGCATTCCAGTCGCCAAGCTCGGCTATACGCTGAAGGCAGACCCGTGGAATTGGATCGTCGGCACCGGCGTCTATGTCGATGACCTCGACGAGATGTTCTATGCGTCCGTGAAGACCGCACTCGTCTGGGCCGCCGGATTGATCGCGCTGCTCTGCGTGATCGCCCTGACCATCGCGCGCGGCCTCGTCCGTCCGCTACAGGCCATCACCCGAGTAATGACCGAGCTCGCCACCGGCAATCTCGCCGTGCAGGTCCCCGGCGCGGAGCGGCGCGACGAGCTCGGCGAGATGGCGCGGGCGGTCGAGGTGTTCAAGGTCAATGCCGAAGCGCGCCAGCGGCTCGAAGCCGAGCAGAAGGAGCAGGAAGGCCGGCTCGCCGCGCAGCGCAAGGCCGACACCGAACGCCTCGCCAACGAGTTCGAAAGCTCGGTCGGCAGCATCATCGACACCGTCTCCTCGGCGGCATCCGCGCTCGAGACCTCGGCCAAGTCCCTCACCTCGACCGCGGACAGGTCTCAGGGGCTGGCGACCGTGGTCGCCAACGCCTCCGGCGACGCATCGAACAACGTGCAGTCGGTGGCGGCCTCGACCGAGGAGATGTCGTCCTCCGTCAACGAGATCAGCCGGCAGGTGCAGCAATCGGCGGCGATCGCGAACGAAGCGGTTGCACAGGCACGGCGCACCAACGAGCGCGTCGGCGAATTGTCGCAGGCCGCAGCCCGCATCGGCGACGTCGTGGAGCTGATCAACACCATCGCCGGCCAGACCAACCTGCTGGCGCTGAATGCGACGATCGAGGCGGCGCGCGCCGGCGATGCCGGCCGCGGCTTTGCGGTGGTCGCCTCCGAGGTCAAGGCGCTGGCCGAGCAGACCGCCAAGGCGACCGACGAGATCAGCCAGCAGATCGGCGCGATCCAGTCGGCCACGCAGCATTCGGTCACGGCCATCAGGGACATCGGTGACACCATCGGGCGCATGTCCGAGATCGCCTCGACCATCGCGGCGGCCGTCGAGGAACAAGGCGCGGCGACGCAGGAGATCTCGCGCAACATCCAGCAGGCCGCGCAGGGCACGCGCCAAGTCTCGGCCAACATCGCCCAGGTGCAGCGCGAGGCGAGCGAGACCGGATCGGCCTCATCGCAGGTGCTCAATTCCGTGCAGTGCCTGTCGCAGGACAGCCAGCGTCTCAAGCTCGAGGTCAGCCGTTTCCTGGCGTCGGTGCGCGCCGCTTAGCGGAGGGATCTCCGAAAGCCGGCCCGGCAGCGGGCCGGCTGTTCGGCGAGGCCGCTTGGAACGGCTGGTCGCTACGGACGATTGATCCGGATCAGGTCGTGCGGATTGGCATAGCCGAGCTGAAATCGCGCGCGCTCGTCGAGCATGTCGGGATCGACCCGGTCGGAGCGCAGCAGCGACACCCGCTTCTCGCCCTCGGCCCGCTCCTGCTTCAGCCGCATCAGCTCGGAGGTCAGCGAGATGATCTCCTGGTCGAGCTCCTGCCGGGCATTGAGGCCATAGCGGCCGGTATAGGCGTTGATGCCGAAATAGCCGATGATGGCCGCCGCCATCGTGTAGAGGGCGAGCCCGGTGAGAAAGGATTTCAGGCGTGCGCGGGAGACCATGGCCGGGAGAATGCTGCGCGCCGGTTAAGGAAACGCTAACCCTGCGCGTCCCACGCCACGCTCACGTCCGGTAGGCCGGCTCCTCTGCATCCAGCATCCGCTTGATCGCCTCCAGATGCAGCCGGGCTGATTCCCCGTCGCCCTCACGCATCTGGCGAGCGGCCGCCGCGGCGATCTCGGGGGCGACCGGCATCACCTTGCGGCCGGTCGACAGCGCCAGGCACTGCACCTCGCAGGCGCGCTCGAGGTAATAGAGATCGTCCCAGGCCTCGGCGATGGTCGGGGCCAGCACCATCACGCCGTGATGCTTCATGAAGACGATGTCGGCGTCACCGATCGCCGCCGCGATGCGGTCGCCCTCGCGGTTGTCGAGCGCCAGCCCGTTGTAGTTCTCGTCGACCGCGGTGCGGCCGTAGAACTTCAGCGCGGTCTGGCCGGCGAAGATCAGCGGCGGCCCCTCGGTCATCGACAGCGCCGTGGCGTAGGGCATGTGGGTGTGGAACGCGACCTTGGCCCGCGGCAAGGCCTTGTGGATGCGGGCGTGGATGTAGAAGGCGGTCGCTTCGGGCTGGCCGTCGCCGGAGACGACATGGCCGTCGAGGTCGCATACCAGCAGCTTCGAGGCGGTCAGTTCGCGGAAAGCATAGCCATAGGGATTGACGATGAAGAGGTCGTCATAGCCGGGCACGAGCGCCGAGAAGTGGTTGCAGATGCCCTCCTCCAGCCCGTGCCGTGCAGCCATCCGGAAGCAGGCGGCGAGATCCACCCGCGCCTGCCAGACCGCCTCGCTGTCGAATGTCGGCTGGTTCGGTCCCGGCTTCGAGGAGCTGGCGGGCGTGAAGGAATGGGCCATGGCATGTCCTCGAGGTCGCGCATCGTTGCGCAGGTCACCGACCACGCCTTGAAAACGGATCGGGCAAGGCGCGTCAACGCCCTGCCCGTTATACCCGTTATGCCCTGGGCATACCCTTTTATGCCCTGGGCGACCGCACCATTCAGTCGCCGACAGATGAGCGTGACGTCAGCCGTTCTGCTTGGCCACGAACGCCACGAACGCCTCGAGATATTGCTGCAGCACGGTCTTCAGCGAGTCCTTGACCAGCTCACCCTTGTCGTCGAACGCATCGCCGACGCCGTTCAGATAGATCTCCGGCTGGCCCATCACCGGACCCGAGATGCCCGGCATGATATTCTGCAGATGCTTCGCGGCTGCGATGCCGCCGAGCGGGCCTGGCGAGTTGGAGATCAGGCCGACCGGCTTGCCGAGGAACGAGCTCTGGCCATAGGGGCGCGAGGCGATGTCGATCGCGTTCTTCAGCACGCCGGGAATCGAGCGGTTGTACTCCGGCGTCAGGATCAGCACGCCGTTCGAGGCCTTGAGCTTGTCGCGGAACGCGAGCCACTCGGCCGGCGGATTGGCTTCGACATCCTGGTTGAAGAACGACAGGCCTTCGGGCGTGACCACCTCGATCTTGAGGCTTGAGGGCGCGAGCTTGGCCATCGCCTTGGCGATCTTGAGCGTGAAGCTCTCCTTGCGGAGGCTGCCGACGAGCGCGACGATGGAATACGGGGCGGGCATGGGATAGATCCTTTGCAAGGGAACAGATGGCTGGCAGTTAGACCGCTCCGCCATGAACATGCAAGTGCATGAAAATGGCGCGATGCGAAACTCAGCGTTTCAGCGCGGGACACGCCCGAACGTTCCCGCGCCTCGTCCCGTGCAGTGAGATCAACGCGCCGCCTTGATGCAGCGGGTGAATTCGGCCACCGCCTGATGCGTCAGCCAGATCGCCTGGCCGTCGACCGGCTGCGCCCAGCTCGAGACCTTTGCGATCACGATTGCGTTGGCGGCATCGACGAACAGGTTCTGGCCGTGGATGCCCATCGCGAACATCAGCTGCGGCTGATCGTTGATGACGTACCAGCCGCTGCGATAATGCATGTTGCGGCTGATCGCGGCAAAGCTGTCGCGCCACTGCCCGTCCCGCCAAGCCTGGACATCCCCATTCTGCCTGATGTCATCGAGCCAGGCTTGCGGGATGATCGCATGCGAGCCGCGGCGGCCGCCCGACAGCACGAGCTGGCCCAGCCGGGCGACATCGCGCAAGGTGGCACAGAAGCCGCCGGTGCATCGCGGCGCGCCCTTGCGATCCACCGTAATGAACGCCTCGCCGCTCGCTCCCATCGGTTGCCACAGCAGGGTGCTGACCAGGCTCGCGAAGCTGCGGCCGGTGGCCCGCTCGATCGCCCAGCCCAGGAGATCGGTGTTCGACGAGACATAGCTGAAGGCGCCGCCATGAGGCTGGGCCTGCGCCCGCATCGTCGCGAAGAAGTCGTGCAGGTTCGGCGTCGTGCCCGAGGCCACCGGCTCCCAGCCGGCGGCGTCGGCATAGGCCTGGAGACCCGCGGCATCGAACACGATGCCGGCGCGCATGTCGGTGAGCTGACGGATCGTCGCGCCGCGATAGGCCGTGCCTGCGACCTCCGGCACGTAGCGCGTCACCTCGGCATCGATGTCGATCTCGCCGCGGTCGGCGAGGATGCCGAGCATCAGGCCGGTGATCGACTTGGTCGCCGACATCAGGATGTGCGGCGTGTCGCGATCGTTGCCGCCTTCATAGTGCTCGAAGACGATACGGCCGTCATGCAGGATCAGCAGCCCGTCGGTCGCCGTCGCCTTCATGAAACCATCGAGATCGAGCGTGCCGCCCTTCGGCAGCTTGAGGCGGAAATCCTCGAAGGAAACAGGGCTCGCCGGCAGCGGCCAGGCACTGCCCGGCGCGCTCGCGATATCCGCGACCGGGAGGATGGAACGGACGTTGTGAAACGCCCAGCGGCTGTACGGCGCGGTGCGCCAGTTGGAGAGGTCTGGGGTGGCGGGAGACGGATCGGTCGGCATGCGAGGCCCTGCGGACTGCGAAGCGTCCGACATAGGCGGTCATGGCGACGGGGGAAAGCCCGAAATACCGCATATGCAAAAACGAACAGGCCGCCCGGAGGCGGCCTGTTGCACGAACGCTCTCGCTGATCAGAGCACCGGATTCCACGGCGCCGGGATCAGCCGGTACTTCGCGCCGTCCTTCTCGACATAGCCGACCGACGGGAACGAGAAGTGGAAGCCGATCACCCTCGCCTTTTCGGCGGCGACCATGTCGTAGAACTTGTGCCGCGTCTCCTGGGCCTGCGCCGCGTCGGTGTCGAACATCACGTGCCAGTCCGGGTTGCGCAGGAACAGCTCCGGCACGTTGGTGACGTCGGACTGGATGAACACCTTGGCGTTGCCCGAGGCGACCGCGAACGAGGTGTGGCCCGGCGTGTGACCAGGCGTCGCCAGCGCGGTGATCCCGGGCGCGACCTCCTTGTCCCACTCGTACTGGGTCACCTTGTTCTCCAGCCCGCCGAACACCTTCTTGAAGTTGGCGAAGTTGCCCTTCATCAGCTCGGACTGCGCCTTGGCGGCGTTCTCGTCGCTGTTCCAGAACGCCCACTCCACTGAGGGCACCTTGAGCTCGGCGTTCGGGAACGCCAGCGAGCCGTCGGCGAGCTTCAGGCCGTTGATGTGGTCGCCATGCATGTGCGAGAGCACGACGACATCGATAGCCTTCGGATCGATGCCGGCGGCGGCGAGGTTCTGCTGCAGGCGGCCGACGGCGCCCTTGCTGGCCTCGAAGGCAGCAGCGCCATTGCCGGTGTCGATCAGGATCAGCTTGGAGCCGGTGTTGATCAGCTGCGGATTGAAGGGGATGGTGATCATGCCCTTCGGCATGTAGGCGCTCTCGGCCGCCGCGAGCGCCTCGTCCTTCGGCGTGTTGACGACGAACTTGTCGGGCATCGGGAAGGTGCGCGCGCCGTCATTGATCGAGGTGCACTCGTAGTCGCCGACCTTGTAGCGATAGAAGCCTGGCGCCTGGGCGGCGGCCGGGGCCGCAGCCGCGCGGGCGTCGTTAACGGCGAGCGACGGCAACGTGCCGGCGGCACCCGCGAGCGCGGCACCGGCCAGGAATCGACGGCGATCCAATTGTGTCATGAGAAGTCTCTCCTCAGAGGTGTCAGCGGCCCACACCGCCCCAGACCAAGACGGCGCGGATTGTCTTCGGCCGCAGGCCAAAGGCAAGCCCGTCCGCAACGTCCGAGGCGCGGCGTTAGGTCACTTATCTTTGTTGGGGTCGATGAGGAATTTTTCGCCGGTGGCCCGTTTGGCGTACACGGCGAGGTTGGCCGGATCGAGCGCCTCGGTCAGCGAGACCGTCTTGGTGTAGTGGCTGGCGAAGGTGGTCTTGAGCTCGTCGACGACGCGCTGGCGCAACCGCTCGGAATCCGTCTTGCCGATCTTCATCAGGAACGGAAACAGCAGCCAGCCACCGACGCTCCAGGTCATGCCGAAGCCGCGCGTGATCTCGGTCGGGCGTGTATCGAGGCTGCCGTAGATGTAGACCTGCTTGTGCACGGCCGAGCCGTAGCGGCTGTAAGGATACTTCCCCGATTTGTTGATCGCCGCTTCCATCGCATTGAGGATCTGGCCCGCGAGCTTGCCGCCGCCGATCGCATCGAACGCGATGGTCGCGCCGGTCTCGACCAACGCGGTGGTCAGCTCGTCCATGAAGGTGGGCGACGTGGAGTCGACGACATATTTCGCGCCGATGCCGCGCAGCAGCTCGGCCTGCGCCTGGCTGCGCACGATGTTGACCAGCGGGATGCCGTCCTTGAGGCAGATCTTGTTCAGCATCTGCCCGAGATTGGAGGCGGCCGCGGTGTGCACCAGGGCGGTATGGCCCTCGCGCTTCATCGTCTCGGTCATGCCGAGCGAGGTCAGCGGATTGACGAAGCAGGACGCGCCCTCCTCCGGCGTCGTGCCGTCCGGCAGCGGCAGGCACTCGGAAACCCTGAGGCAGCGATACTGGCTGTACATCGCGCCGCCGATCGCAGCCACCGTGCGGCCCATCAGCGCCTTGGCGGCGTCCGACGAGCCGGTCCTCACGACGACGCCGGCGCCCTCATTGCCGATCGGCAAGGACTCGTCGAGCCGCCCGGCCATCGCTCGCATGCCGGCCTCCGGCACCTTCGCCGTGATGACGGGGCGCTCCTTGGTCCCTGACGCCCTGACGGTCGAGAGGTCGGCCGCACCGACGAGCAGGCCGAGATCGGACGGATTGATCGGCGCCGCCTCGATGCGCACCACGACCTCGTCCGGCCCCGGCTCAGGGGTCGGCACGTCGACCAGCGACAATTCGAGCTCACCGCTGCGCTTGATCAATGTCCGCAGTTGCAGGCCGGTCTCGCCACTCATCTGTGCCTCCCTTTCTTTCTCTGTTACAGAACGATCCGTTTTGTTGGTCGAAGAGCCAACCGCGGTCTCCGTTCACCTCTCCCGAAGGGAGAGGTCGGATTGCATCGCCAGATGCAATCCGGGTGAGGGGTGACAATTGATCTGGCAGCCCCTCACCCGGCGCTTCGCGCCGACCTCTCCCCGGCGGGGAGAGGTGAGCTGACATCACGGCAGGCGTTTCGATTCAACAAGAACACATGGCGCTCTAGCTCAGGCTCAGGCCAGCGCCTTCAGCGCCGCGCGGCCGGCATACTTCGCCTGCGAATCCAGCTCCTGCTCGATGCGCAGCAGCTGGTTGTACTTGGCGGTGCGATCGGCGCGCGCCAGCGAGCCGGTCTTGATCTGCCCGCAATTGGTGGCGACCGCGAGATCGGCGATGGTGGAGTCCTCGGTCTCGCCGGAGCGGTGCGACATCACGGCGGTGTAGCCGGCCTTGTAGGCCATCTCGACCGCGGCGAGCGTCTCGGTCAGCGTGCCGATCTGGTTGACCTTGATCAGGATCGAGTTGGCGCGGCCGTTGCGGATGCCGTCTTCGAGACGGTTCACATTGGTGACGAACAAATCGTCGCCGACCAGCTGGCACTTGGATCCGATCAGGTCGGTCAGCTCCTTCCAGCCGTCCATGTCGTCCTCGGACATACCGTCCTCGATCGAGCAGATCGGGTAGCGCGCGACGAGGTCGGCGAGATACTTGGCCTGCTCCGAGCGCGAGCGGGACTTGTTCTCGCCCTCATAGACATACTTGCCGTCCTTGAAGAACTCGGTCGCGGCGCAGTCCAGCGCCAGCATCACGTCCTCGCCGGCAGTGTAGCCGGCCTTGCCGATCGCGGCCATGACGAAGTCGAGCGCCGCGTCCGCCGACGGCAGGTTCGGCGCGAAGCCGCCTTCGTCACCGACATTGGTGTTGTGGCCGGCCTTCTTCAGCTCGCCCTTCAACGTGTGGAAGATCTCCGAGCCGCAGCGCAGCGCCTCCGCAAAGGTCGGCGCGCCCACCGGCATGATCATGAATTCCTGGAAGTCGATCGGGTTGTCGGCGTGGACGCCGCCATTGACGATGTTCATCATCGGCACCGGCAGCGTGCGCGCCGAGGTGCCGCCGACGTAACGATACAGCGGCATGTCGTAGGAGATCGCCGCCGCCTTGGCGCAGGCGAGCGAGACGCCGAGGATGGCGTTGGCGCCGATCCGGCTCTTGTTCTCCGTGCCGTCGAGCTCGATCAGGATCTGGTCGATCTGGACCTGGTCCTGCACCGACATGTCGGCCAGCGCCTCATAGATCTCGTCGTTGACCGCTTCGACCGCCTTCTGGACGCCCTTGCCGAGATAGCGGTGCTTGTCACCGTCGCGCAGCTCGACCGCCTCATGCGCGCCGGTCGAGGCGCCGGAGGGAACCGCGGCGCGGCCGACCGAGCCGTCCTCCAGTACGACGTCGACCTCGACCGTGGGATTGCCGCGGCTGTCCAGGATTTCGCGGCCGATGATGTCGACGATGGCGGTCATGGGGTCCTCGTGAGACGTTTCTGGGTGGGCTTTGCTGCGCCGCTTCTACCGCAAGGTCACGGGGGCGAAAAGGGCAAGTGGGCCAGAAGTCGGTCAGAACTCGCGCCGAAATCACGAACCGGATGACGCCCGGCCGGCGATTGGCTAAAGGGGCGCCAATTGCGACGGATGACACGACAAGGCCAAAAACACATGGCGAAAAAATCCACCCCATCCCTGACGTCGACCGGCCTTCAGCTCGGCCGCGAGGTGGCGGCTCCCGACAGTCCGGAGGCGGCCAGGCTCGACCGCGTCCCCAACCCACAGAAGGACACCGATTATCTGGCGCGCTTCACCGTGCCGGAGTTCACCTCGCTGTGCCCGGTGACGGGACAACCGGACTTCGCCCATCTCGTGATCGATTACGCCCCCGGCCCCTGGCTGGTGGAATCCAAGTCACTCAAGCTCTACCTCGCGAGCTTCCGCAACCACGGCGCCTTCCACGAGGACTGCACCGTGGCCATCGGCAAGCGCCTGGCGTCAGAGATCAAGCCGAAATGGCTGCGCATCGGCGGCTACTGGTACCCCCGCGGCGGCATCCCGATCGACGTGTTCTGGCAGACGGGAAAGCTGCCGAAGGGCCTGTGGGTGCCGGACCAGGGCGTGGCGCCGTATCGCGGGCGGGGGTGAGCGAGCGGTCGCTCCGCCAAGTCTCAATAAGCGACAAAGCCGTCGAACTTCGCCTTGTAGAGCGCCGGGCACAGCACCTCGAACGTGTTGATGATCTCGGGCGTCCGGCAGGCGCTGCAATTGCCGACGATCTTTTCGTTGCGATGGTCCTTCCAGTCGGTCCGGATCGACTTCTTGTTGCCTTCGCCGTTCGGCTCGGGCTCGCCGGTGCCGACCAGCGAGTAGTTGCCGAACTCGGTGTAGACCGTGTTCTTCGAGCACAGCGCCCGCCGCTTGGACGGCTTGCCGTCATTGCGGTCCATGACCTGCTTGGCGCAGCGCGCCACTTCCGCCGGCTTGATGTCGTCAGGCGGCGGCTCGCGCAGGCACCTCTCGATCGCGTCGTCGAGCTCGATCCGGAACGTGACCTCCGCTTTGTCGCTGTACGGATCGGAGAGGGTCAGAATGGTCGCATCCCCCCGGTGCGAGCTGAGCAGGATCTTGGCCGGCGCGCCGGCGGCGCTACGCGGACCTTCGGACCTGCCTTCGGATCCGGCCGTCGGCTGCGCCAGCGCCTGATGGAAACTCCCCGCCAAGATCGCGACAACCAACAACCAACGCCAGGACTGCTTCACTGCTGCTCCCCCTGCTGCGAAGCGACTCTAGCGAGAACAAATTAGAAACGCAAGTCGATATAACCTAAGGTTGTGGTAGCTGCTCGACAGGATGACCATGAACGTACTTAAATCGCGACCGGCCCCGCTGATGGGTGCACCGTCACCTTCACACCATGTCGCTGAGATTGTTGCACCTCCCTTGGGCGTATAGCCCGGCACTGTCAACGTAATCGTCCTGGACATTGCCGGACAACGTGACGGAGATAGTTACGTGGACGCTTCTCAGATTTACAGCGCCGTACCCACCATCAACAATCTGTCCACGATTGTTGCTGTTGCGTTCGTCGTGCCCACCTATTTCGTCGCTGTTCGCCCCCTGACCTACAGGCTGTCATTGTCGGCCGGAATCATCGGCGGCTGCCTGACATTTCTAACCGTCACGATTGGGACGCTCACCTATCCAACGTCGCAAAATGCCAGCGTCCCTTTTATCTTTCTCTGCTTCTCGCCGCTGACCTTCGTGCTGCTGGTCTTGCTTGCGGGGATCAAGCGCATAAACCGCGCTCGACTCTGGAGCACGGTGGTCCTAATTTGCGGCATTGCGAATTGGGCAGGAATATCTCTCCTCGTTCTGGCTTTCACGCCGTAGGCTCAGTGATTTCAGCTGAGCAGTTCTTGCTTGGTCCCAGCCCTGCACCGCACCACGGAACACCTCATTCGGGCCTGCCCCGGTTGCCCTGAGTTGCCCGACGGGCGCGCTCCCGCTCGACGTTCTTGTTTCATGCGACTGGCAAACCGCTGCTCTAGGAAACTAATTTGTACCGCGCATTCAGGCCCATGACCCCGGTCAGACCTCCCGGAGAAAAATTTCTCTTTCGTTTTATCAGAATATGTGATTGACTGCTCTCATCCCGTCTCGATCAGAGGGGCGCTTCGCGGTCGTCACGGACGTTGAGGCGGGATGCGGTGGGTGTGTCGGGTTCGCAGCGTGATCTGTCATGCGGACGAACGGGCCTAATGCGCCGGCGAAGTCGTATGGTCCTGGCCTCCCGACGCTGAGGCTACGCTGGCGGTGATGATCCGCCGGTCACGGGGGCAAGACAGCCCGGTCCCCGGGGAGAGTACGTATAAGCCGCCCAACCATCGCGCGGGGAATGCCGGGATGTCTCGGCTGAACCTGTGGTTCTCGCCGCCTGCATTTTTTTCCGCAGGCGGGCCATGGGGGCGGCCAGCTCCCGGCATTCCCCGTGCCCTCTTCTTAGGAAGAGGGCATGTCCAAAGGCAAAGCTCGGACGCCGATGCGCCGCGAGAAGGTGAGTTCATGTCTCACAGCCGTCATTGCGAGCGAAGCGACGTGTCCGCCATAGCCCGAAGGGCGACGGCGGAAGCAATCCAGGGGCTCGGGTGGGACTCTGGATGGCTTCGCTCGCAATGACGCCGGAGCAAACTTCGAATGCACATGCGCCGCGAGACGGCATCGGGTCGGCCAGCAACGAAAGTGCCCCCGGATCTTGTTTCAGCCCCGCCGGCCCAGCACCGCGGACGACGACCAACTGCGCCGCTCAGATCCGGGCTCGATCGGACGTTCTACGCCGCATCCGCCGGCGGGCGCTGCCGCAGCAGCGCGGCGCAGGCGAAGCCGAGGGCGACCATCAGGGCGCCGGCGATGAACAGGGTCGGCTGCTTGCCGCCATGCACGACGCCGAAGCCGTAGGCGATCGGGCCGACGGTCTGGCCGAGGAAGAAGAAGAACGAGTGCAGCGACATCGCGGTGGCGCGGGCGCCGATCGACAGCTCGCTGGCGAACACCTGCAGGCAGCCATGGATCATGTAGAAGCCCCAGCCCATCATCAGCATGCAGGCGAATTGCAGCTTCCAGGACGGGCCGAACGACAATGCGGCGAGCTGCACGCCGACCAGCGCGGCGCCGACGATCATCATGCCCTTGACGCCGAGCCGCGGCAGGAAGTTCGAGACGGTGGCCGTGTAGAACAGGCCGCCGACCGCGAAGCCCGCGATGACGATGCCGGCGATCGACAGCGAGGTCTCGCCGAGATCGAACAGGAACGAGGCGATGAACGGAAACAGGCCGAACACGCAGCAGCCTTCGACGAACACCGCCGAGTAGCAGAATCGCGTGTTCGGGTTCCTGAAGATGATGCCGTAGCCCTTCTTCAAGGTGGCGAGATCGGT
The DNA here is from genome assembly GCF_054063215.1 of Bradyrhizobium sp. USDA 4353. Classification (NCBI taxonomy): domain Bacteria; kingdom Pseudomonadati; phylum Pseudomonadota; class Alphaproteobacteria; order Hyphomicrobiales; family Nitrobacteraceae; genus Bradyrhizobium; species Bradyrhizobium sp. USDA 4353. Next base: position 5,128,219 of record NZ_JBSSGB010000001.1, on the reverse strand, counting down.
GGTCGCCGCGTGCGTGACCTTGGCGCCGCGGAAGCCGGCGGCGACTGCGAAGGAGGCGATCAGCCCGAGCGCGCCGAGGATCGCGAGCACGCCGCGCCAGCCAATGAAATCGCCGATGATGCCGGACGCGGTGGCGCCGAGCAGATTGCCGGCCATCGAGCCCGCCAAGGTACGGCCGATCGCGACCTGGCGCTTGTCGGGCGCGACGAGATCGGCGGTCAGCCCCAGCGCCACCGGAAACACGCCGCCGGAGGCGATGCCGGCGAGGATGCGGGTGGCGAACAGCAGCGGAAACGAGGTCGCGAGCGCGCCGAGCACGCTGGCGACGCCGAGCAGCGCGAGACACAGGGTCATCAGCCGCGCCTTGCCGAACAGGTCGGCGGCGGCGCCGATCGCCGGCTGGATCAGCGCGTAGATCAGCGCGTAGCCGGCGGCGATGCCCGCCGCGGTGGCGATGCTGATCGCAAAATCCTCGGCGACGTGCGGCAGCACCGGATCGAGCGCGCGCGTCGACAGCGCCGCCGAGAAACCCGCCAGCGCGATGATGTTGACGGCCGGCGGAAACTTGTTGTCGGACGGCTTGTGGTCAGACGCCTTGGCGACGGGCTGGTGCATCAGGACGCGGCGTCCGCCGCCTGCCCCTTGGCCAGCGCGTCGAACGACATCAACGTCCGCAGCAATCCTTCGAACTGCGCCAGCGGCACCATGTTCGGCCCGTCGGAGGGCGCATGATCGGGATCGGGATGGGTCTCGATGAACACGCCGGCCACGCCGACCGCCACGGCCGCGCGTGCGAGCACGGGGACGAATTCGCGCTGGCCGCCCGACGAGGTGCCCTGCCCGCCCGGCTGCTGCACCGAATGCGTCGCATCGAAGATGACCGGCGCGCCGGTCGTCTTCGCCATGATCGGCAGCGACCGCATGTCCGAGATGAGCGTGTTGTAGCCGAACGAGACGCCGCGCTCGGTCGCCAGCACATTGGGATTGCCGGCGCCGGTGATCTTGGCGACGACGTTCGCCATGTCCCAGGGCGCCAGGAACTGGCCCTTCTTGACGTTGACGACCTTGCCGGTCGCAGCCGCCGCGAGCAGCAGGTCGGTCTGGCGACACATGAAGGCTGGCGTCTGCAGGATGTCGACGGCTTGCGCAACCTCGGCGCACTGGCTGGCGTCGTGAACGTCCGTCAGCACGGGGAGCCCAAGCGACGATCGGATCTCGGCGAAGATCGGCAGCGACTGGGCGAGCCCAAGCCCGCGGGCCGCCGAGCCGCTGGTGCGGTTGGCCTTGTCGAACGAGGTCTTATAGACGAGGCCGATGCCGAGTCGCTCCGCGATCTCCTTCAGCGCCGAGGCAACCTCGAGCGCGTGGCCCCGGCTCTCGAGCTGACAGGGGCCCGCGATCACGGCGAGCGGCAGGTCATTGCCGAAGCGAACCGAGCCGGCGGTCACGATCGGGGCGGCAGTGGTGGCTGTGGTCATGGTCACGATCCCCTCGGGTTGCGCCGGACCATGCCCAGCATGGCCCGTGGGATCAAGGCGCATTCGCCCCCGGGAATGGCAGGGTTGCGGGGACCGGTCATCCCCGCCCCTCGCCCGGGCCTATTTCAGCGCCGAGAACGCCGTCGGCACCAGGAACTGGCTGGTGATGTTGGCGACGATCTGGCCGTCCTCCTCGCTCTTGGCGCGCGCCGCGATCCACTCCGGATTGGTCATGAACGCGGTCCATTTGGTCTCGCGCTCGGCGAGCGACTCCCAGGCGAGGAAATAGGTCAGGTCCTGGTTGGATTCGCCGATCAGGGTGGTGAAGAAGCCCACCGGGCGGATGCCGTGCGTCTCCCACAGCTTCAGCGTCGTGTTTTCGAAGCGCTTCAGCAGCGCCGGCAGCCGGCCGGGAATGCAGCGATAGATGCGGCTCTCATAGATCATGGCAATGGGCCTCCCCTTCCTGATTGTTGCGCGGACGATGCCGTCTTTTGGCAACAATTGCCGGCGCCGTCAAAGCCGCTCCGGCAGGGCCGGCACGCGTCGCGGCGGTTCCGCATCTTGCGCAAAGCGCAACGCGCTTGCACAATCTCAGCGGCATCGAGGTGGGGCATGTTTCTTTCAGGGTTCGTCCGGGTCGTCATTGTCATCGCGTGCATTCTGGCGGCGTACCCGTCAGCGGCGCAGCAAGCGGCCGCTCCCAATCTCGCCGAGATCAAGCCGCAGGCCAACGCCTTCACCCTGGCCGATCCCGTTCCCTCCTGGGTCGTCGAGACCACCGCCCCGGAGGTCAGCGCGCCAGCGCCGATCGTCATTCGCCTGGCCGAGACGCAATATCTGGTCGATCGCGAGCCGGAGGTGTTCGTCCGCCGCGTCACCGCCATCAACGATGCGGCCTCGCTGGCCGCGGCCGGCCATATCGCGATCTCCTTCGCTCAGGACTACGAGCGGGTTCAGCTGCACTGGATCCGGATTCAACGCGGACAGGAGCAGATCGACCGCACCAAGACGTCCAAGCTCCGCTTTCTGCAACGCGAGCAAGGGCTCGAACAGGGCGTCTATAGCGGCGACGTGACGGCCTCGATCCTGATCGACGATCTGCGCGTCGGCGACACGATCGACATGGCCTACACGCATCACGGCCAGAACCCGGTGTTCGCCGGCAAGTTCATCGGCCTGACCAGCTGGGATCAATCCCATCCGACGCTCCGTCGCCATGTGATCTTCAGCCATCCGGCCAGCCGGCCCATCGCATGGCGGATGATCGGTGACCGCACCGGCTCGCCTCTCGTGCCGACCGAAACATTGCGCGACGGATTGCGCACGCTCGACTTCGACGAGCGCGGGCTGCGCGAGGCCGTCGTCGACCCGCAGACGCCGCAGGACTATTTCGCGTTCCGCTTCCTGCAATTTTCGGAGTTCGGAAGCTGGAACGAAGTCGCGCAATGGGCCACCACCTTGTTCGAGGTCAACAGCGCCCCGAGCGAGGAGATCGATGGTCTCGCCAAGACGATCGGCACGCTGGAGTCGAACGGCGACCGCGTCAGGGCGGCGCTGCACATCGTGCAGTCGCAGATCCGCTACTTCTCGGTCTCGCTCGGCGAGAGCTCGCACCGGCCCGCCTCGCCGGAGACGGTGCTGCGCCGGCGCTACGGTGATTGCAAGGACAAGTCGTATCTGCTCGTCACGCTGCTGCAGCGGCTCGGCATCCAGAGCCGCCCGGTCCTGCTGCAGATCGGTCGCCGCCGCGGCCTGGAAGAGGTGCTGCCGACTCCCGAATTCTTCGATCACGTCATCGTCGAAGCCGTCGTCGACGGCAAATCCTACTTTCTCGATCCGACGCGGCTCGGGCAGGTTGGTCGCCTCGACCGCATGGGACAGGCGCATGAAGGGGCTCAGATCCTCACGGTCGCGCCTGACACCGAGCGCCCCTCCATGATTCCGTTGCGCGTGGCCGATCAGCTCGACGACGACCTCACGGAGCGCGTGACGGTGGCGAAGCTCGGCGACGACGCGCAATTGTCGCTGAAGCGCGTGTGGTCCGGACTGAGCGCCGAGCGGCTGCGTCTGGCCTTCGAGCAGATGACGCGCGAGATGACCGCCAAGCGGGTCGGCGACATGCTCGAGGACAGATATCCGGGCGCGGTGCTGATCGCCGATCCCGCTGTGCATGACGACCAGGAGCAGAACATCCTCTCGCTCGAGGCCACCTTTCGCGTTCCCAAGATCGCGACCGAGCGCAACGGGACCTGGCTGATCCGCTACAAGCCGGACAACCAGTCGGGCACGCTGCCGCTGCCCCCCTCGGCCACCCGAGCCATGCCGCTGGGCATCATCGCCCATCCCTATCACGCGCGCTATCAGATCGAGATCACGCTGCCCGACGAGGTCAGCGTCGTGGCCGATCCCTACACCGAGACGGTGGCCAACGATCATTTCAACCTGACCAGCTCGCGCTATTTCCGCGGCAATGTCGCCCGCAGTCAGGTCGAGCTCACGACGCTCAGGCCGTTCGTGGAAGGCAACGCCTATCCCAAATATGCCGATGACCTGCGCGCGGCGAACCGCGCCATCGTCGGCTATTTTGCGTTCGGCAAGTCCGACATCAAATCCAGCGAGGCCGGAGCGGATCCGGCCACCGACCGCTTCCGCCGGATGTTGCTGGATGGCGTCCAGAAGACGACCGACACCATTTCGAGCGGCAAGCTCGCGGGGGCTGACCTCGCCGATGCGCTGTGCCAGCGTGCCAGCTCGCTGGTCGAGCTCGGGCGCGTCGACGAGGCGATGCGCGACGTCAACGAGGCATTCCGCCTGATCCCCAATACCAGCGACGCGTACGGCTGCCGTGGCGGCGCCCTGTACGAGTCCGGTCAGTTCGAGAGCAGCATCGCCGATCTTTCGAAGTCGATCTCGCTCGGCGCGATCACCGCAGCGAACTACCGCTCCCGCGGCGCGGCCCGGCTCTATGCCGGACAGATCGAACAGGCCGGCGCCGATTTCGCACGCGCGGTCGAGCTGGCTGAGGGCGAAAACAAGATCTATTGCGAGCTGTGGCTGCTGGCCGTCCTCGGCCGCGCCGGCAAGCCGGTGCCGGACGCCATCGCGCAACGCGCACGCGCGACCGCCAACGGACCGTGGCCGCTGCCGGCCTTGGCGATGATGACCGGCGCGCTGTCGCCGGACGAGCTGCTCAAGACGTTCGACGACAAGAAGGGCGACGAGCGCAAGATGCTGCTCTCAGAGGCCTATTTCTACATCGGCCAGCACGCCATGATGCGCGGCGACAAACAAGCGGCGAAGCTCAGCTTCGAGAAGTCACGCGAGCAGGGCGTGCTTCTCTACACCGAGCACATCGCCGCCGGCTTCGAATTGCAGCGGCTCGCCAAGGAGAGCGCAGGCGCCGCCGCGGCGCCCGCGGCAAAGCCCCTGCCCTGAACGGCCTAGACCAGCCGCGACTGCACCACCGCGGCCTGGATGAACGACGCGAACAGCGGGTGCGGCTCGAACGGGCGAGACTTCAGCTCGGGGTGGAATTGAACGCCGATGAACCAGGGGTGGTCCTCGTACTCAACGATCTCCGGCAGCACGCCGTCCGGCGAGAGACCAGAGAACTTCAAGCCGTGCTGCTCGAGCCGGTCCTTGTAGGCGGTGTTGACCTCGTAGCGATGCCGATGCCGCTCGGAAATCTCGGTCGCGCCGCCATACACCTCGGACACGCGGCTGCCGCGCTTGAGCGCCGCGGGGTACGCGCCGAGCCGCATCGTGCCGCCGAGATCGCCGCTCTGCGAGCGCTTCTCCAGCTCGTTGCCGCGCAGCCACTCGGTCATCAGGCCGACCAGCGGCTCCCTGGTCGGGCCGAACTCGGTCGAGTTGGCCTCGGTGATCCCGACCAGATTGCGCGCAGCCTCGATGACCGCCATCTGCATGCCGAAGCAGATGCCGAAATACGGCACGTCGCGCTCCCTGGCGAACTGCGCCGCGCGAATCTTTCCTTCCGCGCCACGCTGGCCGAAGCCGCCGGGCACCAGGATGCCGTTGACGTGCTCGAGGAACGGCGCGGGGTCCTCGTTCTCGAACACCTCGCTCTCGATCCAGTCGAGCTTGACGCGGACTTTGTTGGCAATGCCGCCATGCGACAGCGCCTCGATCAGCGACTTGTAGGCATCCTTCATGCCCGTGTACTTGCCAACGATCGCGATCGTCACGTCGCCTTCAGGATTGCGGACGCGCTCGTTGATCGTGTGCCAGCTGGCGAGCGCCGGCGGGATTCGCGGCTCGATGCCGAACGCGGCCAGCACCTCGTCGTCGAGCCCGGCGGCGTGATAGGCCTCCGGCACCGCGTAGATGTTGTCGACGTCGCGCGCCTCGATCACGGCGCTTTCACGCACGTTGCAGAACAGGCCGAGCTTGCGCCGCTCCTCCTTCGGGATCTCGCGGTCGGTGCGGCACAGCAGGATGTCCGGCTGGATGCCGATCGAGCGCAGCTCCTTCACCGAGTGCTGCGTCGGCTTGGTCTTCAGCTCGCCGGCGCTCGGGATGTAGGGCAGCAAAGTGAGATGGATGTAGATCGCGTGGTCGCGGGGCAGATCGTTCTTCAGCTGCCGGATCGCCTCGAAGAACGGTAGCCCCTCGATGTCGCCGACGGTGCCGCCGATCTCGACCAGCACGAAATCGTACTCGTCATTGCCCGACAGCACGAAATCCTTGATCGCGTTGGTGACGTGCGGGACCACCTGGATGGTCGCGCCGAGATAATCGCCGCGGCGCTCCTTGGTCAGGATGTCCTGGTAGATGCGCCCGGTGGTGATGTTGTCGGCCTTGGTCGCGGGCCGCCCGGTGAAACGTTCGTAATGGCCGAGATCGAGATCGGTCTCGGCGCCGTCATCCGTAACGAAGACTTCGCCGTGCTGATACGGCGACATCGTGCCTGGATCGAGGTTGAGATAGGGGTCGAGCTTGCGAAGCCGGACCTTGTAGCCGCGGGCCTGCAGCAGCGCGCCTAACGCGGCTGAAGCCAGACCCTTTCCGAGCGAGGAAACCACGCCGCCGGTGATGAAGATGTACCGCGCCATGGGACCCTACCTTTAATGCCGCTGATGCGATTCGCCAAAACGAATCGTGGTCGGCCCGCAACGCGGTCGCGGGCCTGTGGGTTACGTCAAAATATGAATGGTCTCAGAAGCTTGAGACCGCCTTCTGATGCAGGACGCCAATTGCGTTCCTGCATGGCTTCCCCGCGTTACTGCGATTGCGGGGCGGACGGAGCGCTCGGCGCCGCCGGTGCCTGCTGCTCGTCCGCCTTCTTGAGCTGGTCGAGCACGCCACCGCTGCCTGGCGCCACCGGCGTCGCGCCGCCGGACTGCGTCTGGCCGGGCACGGTGCCGAGAATCGAGGTCGGCTTGCGCTCCAGGCCCGCGAGCCAGGTCAGCAGCAGGCTGGTCACGAAGAAACCGACCGCCAGGATCGCCGTGGTGCGCGTCAGCAGGTTCGCCGTGCCGCGGCTCGACATGAAGCCGGCGCCGCCGCCCATGCCGAGGCCGCCGCCTTCGGACTTCTGCAGGAGCACCGCGCCGATCAGGACGGCGACGATCATGAGGTGGATGACGATCAAGACAGTCTGCATGGTGACCTTCCGTCACAAGCCCTCGCTGGCCCCGACCGGAGGCCGGGATCGCGAAAGCTTCGCGGGCTATTCGGAAATTTGCGCGGTGTTACACGATCAAATCGGGCAACGCCACCCCGCAGATAATCGCAACGGCGCTTCTCACAAGCGCAGACGCGGGCGGCAATCGTCCCTCTTGAATTCCAAGGCACCATCCATTATTGGAGACGAATGGATCAAATAATAGACGATTTCAGCCAACGGCTCGCCCGGCGTCTCCAACTGGAGCGCGACGGCCGCGGCTGGTCGCTGGCCGACCTCGCCGAGCGCTCGGGCGTCTCGAAGGCCACGATCAGCAAGATCGAGCGCGCGGAAGTGAGCCCGACGGCCGTGGTGCTCGTCAAGCTCGCCAGCGCCTTCGAGCTGACGCTGGCGGGCCTGATGCTGCGCGCGGAAGCCCAGCCGGAGCGCGTGTCCAGGGCCAGCGAGCAGCCGGTCTGGCGCGACCCCGACACCGGCTATCTCAGGCGCCAGGTATTCCTGCGCCCGGACCATCCGGTCGAGCTCGTGTCGGTGGAGATGCCCGCTCGCCGCAGTGTGACGCTACCGGCCTCGTCCTACATCCACATCCGCCAACTGCTCTGGGTGCAGAGCGGACGCCTGACGATCATCGAAGGTGCCGAGCGCCATGAGCTTGGCCCCGGCGACTGCCTCGGCTTCGGCCCGCCGATCGATACCACCTTCGCCAATGAGACCGACGCGCCCTGCACCTATGTGGTGGCGCTTGCCCGGAGTTGAGAATGTCCGCGATTCGAATTGCAGCGCTGTCCGACACCCCGGCCCTTCGCGCGGGGCTCAATGAGATGTTGATCGAGACGGTCGCGAATGGCGGCTCGGTCAGCTTCATGCATCCGCTCAGCCAGCACGATGCCGACGCGTTCTGGCGCGAGTCGCTGACGAGCGCGGCGCGCGGCGAGCGGATCGTGCTCGGCGCGCTCGACGGTGATGCGGTGGTGGGCACCGTGACCTTGCAGCTCAAGCTGCCGCCGAACCAGCCGCATCGGGCGGAGATCGCGAAGATGATGACGCGCGTCAGCCATCGCAAGCGCGGGATCGCCACCGCCCTGCTGCGCGCGGCCGAAGTCCTGGCTCGCCAGCATGGACGGACGATGCTGGTGCTGGACACCGCCGAAGACGGCGGCGCCGCGGGGCTCTATGAGGGTCTCGGCTTCCAGTTGTCCGGAATCATTCCGGACTACGCGGTGAAGCCGCATGGCGGCCTCACGGGGACAATGATCTACTGGAAGCGGGTCGGAGAAGCAGCGTGAACCGCGGGTCCTCGCGCGATGTTCGAGCGCTGCTTCAACATCCCTTCGCAATCGCGAGAAAATCCGCAGCCTTCAGGCTGGCACCGCCCACCAGCGCGCCATTCACGTTCGCGACCGCCATCAGCTCGGCGGCATTGGAGGGCTTCACCGAACCGCCGTAGAGAATGCGCATCTTCGCGCCCTCCCCCTTGAAGCGATCGATCAGCAGTTGCCGGATAAAGCCATGAATCTGCTCGACATCCCCAGCCGTTGGCGTCAGCCCGGTGCCGATCGCCCAGACCGGCTCATAGGCCACGACCAGATTGTCGGCCCGCGAGCCCTCGGGAAGGCTGAGGTTGAGCTGGCCGCGCAGAATGTCGAGCGTCTGCCCGGCATCGCGCTGCTGCTGGGTCTCCCCGACACAGACGATCGCCACCAGCCCGGCGCGCCACACCGCCTCGGTCTTCTGGTGCACCACGACATCGCTTTCACCATGGTCTGCCCGACGCTCGGAATGGCCAACGATGATGGCGCTCGCCCCGGCATCAGCCAGCATCTCCGCCGAGAGATCGCCGGTATGGGCACCCGAGGCCTTGGCGTGGCAATCCTGCGCACCGACGGCGATCGCCTTGTTGCCGCGCGCCTTGTCGGCAAAAGCGGCCACAAGGGTGGCGGGCGGACAGACCAGCAGGTCGGCCTTCGCCGACACCTCGGCAGCGCCCGCCAGCATCGCGTCGAATTCGGCGGTCGAGGCCTTCAGGCCGTTCATTTTCCAATTGCCGGCGATCAGCGGACGGATGTGGTCGGTCATGACAGGATTCCAGCAAACATTGTGACCGGGATCGGCTAGCAGAGCCCGGCCGGGAGTACCAGAGCGGGCGCAGCCTTCCCACCGCTTCAATCCGCCTCAGGGCCGAGGTTGCGACCGGCGGGCTGCCTCTTTATAAGCCGTTTCAACGCGGTGACGGCCTTTTGCAGAATCTGCTTCAAGGCGCGTCCGTCTCATCCTTTTTCCTGCAGACAGATTGGACCCATGCTTCGAGGATTACGCAAGGCCTCATCAAACTGGCTCGGCAAGACCATCATGGCGGTGGTCATGGGCGTTTTGATCGTCAGCTTCGGCATCTGGGGCATCGCCGACATCTTCCGCGGCTTCGGGCAATCGACGGCTGCAACCGTGGGACGCACCGAGATCTCGATCAACGAGTTCCGGCAGATCTATACCGACCGCCTGCAGCAGATCGGCCGCCAGATCGGCCGGCCGCTGACCCAGGAGCAGGCCCGCATGTTCGGGCTCGATCGCTCGGTGCTGCAGCAGACCGTTGCGGAAGCTGCGCTCGACGAGCAGGCCCGCCGACTCGGTCTCGGCCAATCCGATGCGGAGACGATGCGGGTGATCCTCAGCGATCCCAACTTCAAGGGTCCGAACGGGGCCTTCGACCCGCAGCGCTTCCAGGCCATCATCCGCAATTTCGGCTTCACCGAGCAGCGCTATCTGGCTGACCAGCGCCGGCAGTCGCTGCGGCGGCAGATCACCGGCACGATCGCGGCCGGGCTCGAGCCGTCCACCCTCATGCTCGACGCGCTCAGCCGCTTTCAGAACGAGCAGCGCTCGATCGACTACATCAAGCTCGATGCAGCGCAGGCCGGCACCATCGAGGCGCCCTCTCCGGAGGTCCTCGCATCGTACTTCGACGAGCACAAGGCTCAGTTCAAGGCGCCGGAATATCGCAAGATCTCGTTCGTCGTGGTGACCCCCGAGGAGATCGGCAAGTCGACCGAGGTGTCGGACGAGGATGCCCGGAAGCTGTTCGACCAGCGCAAGGGCTTGATGGGCACGCCGGAGAAGCGTCAGGTCCAGCAGATGACCTTCCCCAACATGGAAGAGGCGCAGGCGGCACGGGCGCGGATTGCCGCGGGTGAGGTCACGTTCGACGAGCTTGCCAAGGAGCGCAACCTGAACCCGTCCGACCTCGATCTCGGACTGGTGACGAAGTCGGCGATCCTCGATCCCGCGGTCGCCGATACCGCCTTCTCGCTGCCGACCGGCGAGGTCAGCCAGCCGGTCAAGGGCGCGTTCAACGTGGCGCTGGTGAAGGTGAGCGCGATCCAGCCCGGCCAGGAGCCGGCCTATGAGAGCGTCGCTGCCGACATCAAGAAGGAGATCGCCGCCGACCGCGCCAAGTCGCAGGTCGCCAATCTCCGCGACAAGATGGAAGACGAGCGCGGTGGTGGCGCGAGCGTCGCCGAAGCCGCCAAGAAGCTCGGCCTGAATGCCGTGACGGTCGAAGCCGTGGACCGCTCCGGCAAGCAGCCCAACGGTCAGCCCGTTCCGAACATTCCGCTCGGCCTCGACGTCGTCTCCCAGGCCTTCAACAGCGATGTCGGCGTCGACAACGAGCCGATCTCGTTCCGCGGCGGCTATGTCTGGTTCGAAGTGCTCGGCATCACTCCGCCGCGCGATCGCGCCCTGGACGAGGTCAAGGACCAGGTCGCAGCCAAATGGCGCGACGACGAGGTCGCAGCCAAGCTGCGCGCCAAGGCCACCGAGCTGGTCAAGAAGCTCAACGACGGCGGCAAGCTCGCGGACGAGGCGACTACGCTCGGCGTGAAGCTGGAGAATGCGACCGCGTTCAAGCGTGATGCGAGCCTGCCGGGCGTCCCGACCGGAGCCATCGCAGCAGCCTTCCGCACGGCGAAGGATGGCGTCGGCCAGACCGAGGCTGACGGCGGAAAGCAGTGGATCGTCTTCCGTGTCACCGACATCGTCGATCCCAAGGTCGACCTCGCCTCCGAGGACGTCAAGAAGCTGAAGGATCAGCTGCAACGCGCTCTGGCCGACGAGCAGGGCACGTCGTATGTCCTGAAGCTCGAAAAGGACATCGGGACCACGATCAACGAGGCAGCCGTGGCCCAGGTGGTCGGCGGCGGCAGCAACCAATAATCGCTCGCCGGGGGTAAGCGCGTGCTGGACGATCTCAAGTCGATCATTGGCAAGGTGGCCACAGGTGCGCCTCTGTCCCGCGAGGAGGCTGCGTCCGCCTTCGACCGAATGATGTCCGGTGAGGCGACGCCGTCGCAGATGGGCGCGCTGCTGATGGCGCTTCGCGTGCGCGGCGAGACGGTGGAGGAGATCACCGGCGCCGTCAGCGTGATGCGTGCCAAGATGCTGCGTGTCGACGCGCCGGCCAGCGCGGTCGATATCGTCGGCACCGGTGGTGACGGCTCCGGCTCGGTCAATGTCTCGACCTGCGCCTCGTTCATCGTGGCCGGCGCCGGCGTGCCGGTCGCCAAGCACGGCAACCGCGCGCTGTCGTCGCGCTCCGGCGCCGCCGACGTGCTCGCCGCACTCGGCGTCAAGATCGATCTCAAGCCCGACCAGGTCGGACGTTGCGTGCGCGAGGCCGGCATCGGCTTCATGTTCGCCCCCGCGCATCATCCGGCGATGAAGAACGTCGGTCCGACCCGCGTCGAACTCGCGACCCGCACGATCTTCAACCTGCTTGGACCGCTGTCGAACCCCGCCGGCGTCAAGCGCCAGATGGTCGGCGTGTTCTCTAGGCAATGGGTCGAGCCATTGGCCCAGGTGCTGAAGAATCTCGGCTCGGAAGCGGCCTGGGTCGTCCATGGCTCCGACGGGCTGGACGAAATCACCTTGACCGGCCCGACCTTCGTCGCCGCATTGGAGAATGGCCACATCCGCACCTTCGAGATCTCGCCGGAGCAAGCCGGGCTGGGCCTGTGCGGCAGCGACGGGCTGAAGGGCGGAGACGCCGCGGCCAATGCGGTGGCGCTGCAGAGCGTGCTGGACGGTCTGCCGAGCCCCTATCGCGATGTCGCGGTGTTGAATGCGGCTGCGGCATTGGTTGTTGCGGGCCGCGCCAAGACGCTTCAAGAGGGCGTCGCGATCGGCAAGGACTCGCTCGACAGCGGCGCGGCTGCCGCACGGCTCAAGCAGCTGGTCGCCATCTCGAACAGCTGATCCGTGGAGGGCGCCATGTCCGACATCCTGGCCAAGATCGAAGCCTATAAGCGCGAGGAGATCGCGGCCGCCAAGCGGACGTGCCCGCTGCCGGAGCTCGAGGCGCGTGCGCGCGCGGCCTCGCCGCCGCGCGGCTTCGTCAACGCCATCCGGGCCAAGCATGCGAACGGCGACTATGCGCTGATCGCCGAGATCAAGAAGGCCTCGCCGTCCAAGGGCCTGATCCGCGCCGATTTCGATCCGCCGGTTCTCGCCAAGGCCTACGAGGCCGGCGGCGCGGCCTGCCTGTCGGTGCTGACCGACACGCCGTCGTTCCAGGGCCATCTCGACTTCATGGTCGCGGCGCGCGCGGCGACCGCCCTGCCCGTGCTGCGCAAGGACTTCATGTTCGACACCTATCAGGTGGTCGAGGCGCGCGCGCATGGCGCCGACTGCATCCTGATCATCATGGCGGCGCTCGATGATGCCGCCGCTGCCGATATCGAGGCGGCCGCGCTCGCCCAGGGCATGGACGTGCTGATCGAGATCCACGATCGCACCGAGCTCGATCGCGCGCTGAAGCTGCGCTCGCCGATGATCGGCATCAACAACCGCAACCTGCGCACCTTCGAGACCACTCTCGCCACGTCCGAAACTCTGGCGCCGCTGGTGCCGAAGGACCGCCTGCTGGTCGGCGAAAGCGGCATCTTCACATCCGCGGATCTGGCGCGTCTGGCGCGCGTCGACATCCAGACGTTCCTGGTCGGCGAAAGCCTGATGCGGCAGGCCGACGTGACCGCGGCGACACGCGCCCTGCTCGCCCACGATTCTGCCTCTGCCAGCGCGGCCGAGTAGCCAGTCATGAGCGACAAGCCGTCCCTCACCCACATCGACGCGCGCGGCGAAGCCCGCATGGTCGACGTCTCCGACAAGGCAGCGACGGAACGGACCGCGACGGCAGAGGGGCGGGTCGTGATGAGCCCGGCCACGCTGGAGCTGATCGTCTCCGGCAACGCCAAGAAAGGCGACGTGCTGGGCACAGCGCGGATCGCCGGCATCATGGCCGCGAAGCGGACCTCGGAGCTCATTCCGCTGTGCCATCCGCTGGCGCTGTCCAAGGTGACCGTCGACATCACGCCGGATGCCGCCCTGCCCGGCTGCATCGTCAGCGCCACCGTCAAGGTCACGGGACCGACTGGCGTCGAGATGGAGGCGCTCACGGCCGTCTCCGTCGCCTGCCTGACCATCTACGACATGATCAAGGCGGCCGAGCGCGGCGTGCGGATCGAAGGCATCCATCTGACCGAGAAGATCGGCGGCAAGTCCGGCCATTATCGCGCCTGAGGGTATTATCAAGCTAAATACAACTTCAAATTAATCGTTCGCTAACTCAACTTCCTAACCTCACTTCCATCGCCGACATGTAGCCATGGTTGTGGGAGGGACGTCGTAACGGCCATCCCGAAGCGCCTATCGCAAGCGTATTCAGGACCGATGACGACCAACACCAGTCCCCCGGATGTCCTCAAAGCCCCGACCGACCGCAGTGGCCCGATCGGCTGGCTGGTCGGCGGAGGCCTCGTGCTGATTGCCGCGATCGCGATCGGCGCCACCATCATGGCCGACAGTTTCCGGCAGCGCGCGCTCGACAGCGCGACCCGCGAGCTGGAGAACACGGTGCTGCTCCTCGCGCGCCATTTTGACCAGCAGATGGAGGACCTCGGCGCCATCCAGCGTGATCTCGCCAACTACGTCCGGCAGAACCGCATCGACACCAGCGCCCGCTTCAAGGAGCAGATGGGGACCGCCGCCATCAACGCCATGCTGAACGGTAAGCTGAGCGCGACCTCTTATCTCGGCGGCCTGAACATCTTCGACTCCGACGGCAACCTGATCAACTCCGCCGCATCCTGGCCGGTGCCGCCGATCAACATCGCCGACCGTTCCTTCTTCCAGCGGTTGAAGTCCGATCCTACCGCGCCTCAATTGCTGATCGAACCGGTGTTCGGCCGGGTCAGCGGCACCTTTGTCGCGGTGTTCGCCCTGAAGGTCACAAGTCCCAACGGCCAGTTCCTCGGCGTCATCAGCCGCAGTCTCGAACCCATCAACATCGAACGTTTCTTCGCTTCGGTTGCGCTCGGCCCCGAGGCTGCGATCTCCATGATGCATCGCGACGGGACGTTGCTGGCCCGCCATCCTCACCACGATGGCATGCTGCACCGGAACTACCGGGACGCGCCAATCTTCCGCCAGATCCTGGCCGGTGACGGCAACACCACCGGCATCTTCAGCAGCCCGGTCGACGGCGAGCAGCGCGTGGGCGCCTCGCACCGGCTCACGAGCTACCCGTTGATCGTCACCGCGACGACGACCGTCGCGGCCGCGCTGACCGATTGGCGCGAGCAGATGCGCTTTCTGATCGCCGTCGGCGTGACCTCCGTGCTGCTGATCGCGGGCATGCTGACGGTGGTCGTACGCCGGCTGATCCGCGATCACGAGGCGTCCAGCAAGCGCCTGACCCTGGAGAAGGAACGGCTCGACAAGGCCGTCAACAACATGACCCAGGGGCTGTTGCTGTTCGACGCATCCGAGCACCTCGTCATCAGCAATCAGCGCTATATCGACATGTACGGCCTCTCCGCCGATGTCGTGAAGCCGGGCTGCACGTTCCGCGAGCTGATCGCCCACCGCAAGGCCAGCGGGTCGCTCGCAGGCGATGACAGTGAATACGCCAATGCCGTGCTGCGCGACATCGGCCGCAAGAAGTCGCAGATCATCGAGACGCCCGACGGTCGCTCGATCCAGATCGTCAACGAGCCGATCGTCGGCGGCGGCTGGCTCGCCACCCATGAGGACATCACCGAGCGCAGGCGCGCGGAGCAGCAGATCACTCATCTGGCGCATTACGATGCGCTCACCGAGCTGCCGAACCGCACCCTGTTCCACGAGCGCCTGAAGACGGAAATGGCTGCTGTCGCCGATGGCCGGCAGATGGCGCTGCACTATATCGACATCGACGAGTTCAAGGGCGTCAACGACTCGCTCGGCCATCTGATCGGCGACGAGCTGTTGAAGTCCGTCGCCACCAGCCTGCAGACGTGCGTCGGAACCGCCGGCTTCGTGGCGCGGCTGGGCGGCGATGAGTTCGCCGTCGTGCAGACCACGATCAAGAGCCGCGAAGACGTCAGCTGCCTGGTCGACGACATGCTCGCCGCGATCCGCGCGCCCCGCGATTGCCTCGGCCACCAGCTGACCGCGGACGCCTCGATCGGCGTGGCGCTGATTCCGCAGCACGGCACCGATCTCGATCAGATCATGAAGAATGCCGACCTCGCGATGTACGCCGCGAAGGCGGCGGGACGCCGCACCTGGCGCTTCTTCGAGCCGGAGATGGACGCCCAGGTCAAGGCCCGCCATCAGCTCGAGGTCGACCTGCGCCAGGCGATCGCCGACGATCAGCTCGAGGTCTACTACCAGCCCTGCCTGAGCCTGCAGGACGATCGCATCGTCGGCTGCGAGGCCTTGGTGCGCTGGAGGCATCCGACGCGCGGCAATGTCTCGCCGGCGGAATTCATCCCGATCGCCGAGGAGACCGGTCTCATCAACCAGCTCGGCGAGCGCGTCCTCCACGTCGCCTGCACGGAGGCTGCGACCTGGCCGGACGACATCCGGCTCGCGGTCAACGTGTCGCCGGTGCAGTTCAAGAGCGGCACCTTGGCGCTCAAGGTCGCCAACGCGCTCGCCGCCTCCGGCCTGTCGCCGCGCCGGCTGGAGCTCGAGATCACCGAGGCCGTACTGATCCGCGACGATGACGCGCTGGACACCTTGCACGAGCTGCGCGCGCTCGGCGTGCGCATCGCGCTCGATGATTTCGGCACCGGCTATTCCAGCCTCAGCTATCTGCAGCGGATTCCGTTCGACAAGATCAAGATCGACCGCTGCTTCGTCAAGGACATCTCGGAATCCGAGGGATCCGCGAGCATCGTGCAGGCGGTGGTCAACATCGCCGCGATCCGCAACATGTCGACTACAGCCGAGGGCGTCGAGACCGAGGCGCAGCGCCAGGTGCTGAAGCGGCTCGGCTGCTCGGAGATGCAGGGCTATCTGTTCAGCCCTCCGAAGCCCGCGGCCGAGGTGCGAAGCCTGTTCGCCAGCCACCGCGCCGGCGGCTCGTCCAAGCGACGCACGCGTTCCGACGCGGCCTGAGGGCTGATCGATAAATACCGCTACAATTTGAGCCGTTTCCGTCAGCCAAATTCAAACTCTGTCGTCCGATGCTACCATTCGCCCGCTTGAACCCGCGTCTGTCAGCATGATCTACCGGACACAGACGGACATACTCCGTGTCCGCCTGTACACGCTGGTCGAAAACCACGACGGGACGGCTGCAAAGCCGCCCCGTCGGGTGTGAGCGTCGGCAAGGCGCAACCAGCTCCTCGCCCCTAACAACTCAGTTCGGCACCGCCGCCTTGGCGCGGACATCGGCATTGACGGTGACGCCGCGCAGCACGTTGAACGCGGCGTGCAGCGCCTTGTCGTCCTTCTCGTCCGGCGGCACGTAGGACTGCGAGCCGGTCTGCTCGGTGCCGTCGGCCGCCGAGAGATGGCCGCGCATCGAGGCCTCGCCCTTGATGTCGGTGCGGTCCTTCAGATCGTCAGGCACGTCCTGCTTGACCTCGATGTCAGGCGCGATGCCTTGCGCCTGGATCGAGCGGCCCGACGGCGTGTAGTAGCGCGCGGTGGTCAGGGCCAGCGCGCCATTGCCGGCGCCGAGCGGAATGATGGTCTGCACTGAGCCCTTGCCGAACGAGCGCGTGCCGATCAAGGTCGCGCGCTTGTGGTCATGCAGCGCGCCCGCCACGATCTCGGACGCCGAGGCCGAGCCACCATTGATCAGCACGACGAGCGGCTTGCCCTTGATGAGATCGCCGCCACGCGCCGTGAAGCGCTGCGTCTCCTCGGGATTGCGGCCACGGGTCGACACCACCTCGCCCCGCGACAAGAAGGTGCTGGAGACCGACACCGCCTGATCGAGCAGGCCGCCCGGATTGTTGCGCAGATCGACGACGTAGCCCGCGAGCTTCTCCTGCGGAATGTCCTTGGAGATGCTGGCGATCGCCTTGCGCAGGCTCTCGGTGGTCTGCTCGTTGAAGGAGGTGATGCGGATGTAGCCGATGTCGCCGCCCTCGGTGTGATAGCGCACCGGACGCACGCGGATGATCTCGCGATTGAGCGTCACGTCGAGCGGAGCATCCTTGCCCTTGCGGATGATCGTCAGCTTGGTCTTGGTGTTGACCCCGCCCTTCATCTTGGCCACCGCCTGCTCGAGCGTCAGGCCCTGCACCGCGTCGCCATCGATCTTGGCGATGAGATCGCCGGAGAGGATGCCGGCCTTCGAGGCCGGCGTATCGTCGATCGGGGCGACGACCTTGACCAGACCGTCCTCCATCGTGACCTCGATGCCGAGGCCGCCGAACTCGCCGGAGGTCGTCTCCTGCATGTCGCGCCAGGACTTGTCGTTCATGTAGCGCGAGTGCGGATCGAGCGAGGACACCATGCCGTTGATCGCGCCTTCGATCAGCGCGGGATCGTTCGGCTTCTCGACGTAGTCGGCGCGAACGCGCTCGAACACCGCGCCGAACAGATTGAGCTGCGTGTAGGTGTCGGCCATGCCGGCCGCTGCCTTGGCCCTGGCGATGAGCTGCGCGCCCTCCGGCCCCGAAACCATCAGGGTCAGACAGACGCCGGTCATCGTGCCCGCCAAGAACAGCCAGTTTTTCCGCATTGTTTTGCTTCCCGAGCTTGGTTTGATGGCCGTCCGATCACACGTTTTCGAACGCGTCAGCGGCGTGATTGGACCATGAACTCACACCACATTTCCGGTTTCTTCAAGGCCGAAGAAAAGGCCGAAGCTCCGCCGCGCCGTGGCAGTCTACCATGCCACGTCCATGGGCCTGCACCGGAAATGGCCGCTGGCGAGCCGAATTCAAGATCATCGCCGCCTGATTGCATTATCCGGGGTTTCACGGTCACCCGGTGATCACAACTGAATGAACGGCGCCCATGCCTCGAATCAATGTTCGCCGCGCATGGATGCTGTGTGGGCGACGGCAGTTCGGACGGCTTGCACAGGGGTGCCCGGATGGGCGATGTTGGATAACAAATGATAATGATCGATGCTGGGAGGCAGGCATGAATCAACAGACCCCGATCGAGCCCGCGTGGCGGAACGTCGAGCTCGGCGCCAGCGATGAGAAGTTCCAGAATCTGCACGAATTCATCCGCAAGGCGCGCGCCCAGCTCAACCAGAATGCCTGGGACTACATCATCGGCGGCGCCGAGACCGAGACCACTTTGCGCCGGAACCGAATGGCGCTCGACGAGATCGCGTTCCGTCCCCGCGTGCTGCGCGATGTCTCCAAGGTCGACGCCTCGGTCGAGAACTTCGGGCGCAGGCTGCGCCTGCCGGTGGTGCTGGCCCCGGTCGGCGCGCTCGAAGTCTTCGATCCGGCGGGGGCGGCAAGCGTCGCGCGCGGCGCCGGTCGATTCGGAGCCGCGCATATGCTGAGCTCGGTGTCGGAGCCGGGCCTGGAAAAGACGGCGGAGGCGGCTCCCGACGCGTTGCGCATCTTCCAGCTCTATGTCCGCGGCGACGACGCCTTCGTCGAGGACTATGTGAGCCGCGCCGTCGCAAACAGCTACTCCGCGTTCTGCCTCACCGTCGACACCGCCCATTACAGCCGGCGCGAGCGCGACATCGCCAAGCGTTACGTGCGCGAAAGTCGGCTGCGCGCCACCGGCGGCGACTACCAGAAGGCGCTGAGCTGGCACACGGTGAAGTTGATCAAGAGCACGTTCAAGCTGCCGCTGATCATCAAGGGCATCGCGACCGCCGAGGACGCCGAGATCGCTGTCGATCACGGCGTCGACTGGATCTACGTCTCCAACCATGGCGGCCGCCAGCTCGATCATGGCCGGGGCGCGATGCATGTGCTGCCGGAGGTCGTCGCGGCCGTGAGGGGCCGCGCCAAGATCATGGTCGACGGCAGCATCTCGCGCGGCACCGACATCGTCAAGGCGATCGCCTCCGGCGCCGACCTCGTCGGCTTCGGCCGGCTGCAATGCTGGGCGCTCGCCGCCGCCGGCGAGGACGGCATCCTGCGCATGCTGGAGCTGCTGGAGGACGAGGTCATCCGCGCCCTCGGCCTGCTCGGCGTCACCTCGTTCGGCGAGTTGAACGGCTCCTATCTGCACCCGGCATCCGCGACCAACCTGCCGAGCGTGATGAGCGCGTTTCCGCTGGTCGATATCGAGCCATACCGCTATTGAGGGAACATTGGTTCGGCTTCCACTTTGGCAAAGACGCGCGTCGCGATGCTTCCCTCCGATCTCCGCCCCGGCGCGGCCGATGCGCTGCTGTTCGATCTCGGCCGCGTCGTCATCGACATCGATTTCGGCCAGGTGGTCTCGCGCTGGGCGGGGCATGCGGGGTGCGCGCCGCAGGATCTCGCGGCCCGCTTCGTGCGCGACGAGGTCTACCAAGGTCATGAGCGCGGCACCGTCTCCGACGCCGCGTTCTTCGCGAATCTGCGCAGCCAGCTCGGCATCGACATCAGCGACGCGCAGTTTCTCGACGGCTGGAACGCGATCTTCGTCGGCCCGATGCCCGGCATCGCCCCCCTGCTCGCGCGCGCGGCGTCGCGGCTGCCGCTCTATGCGTTCTCCAACACCAACCAGCCGCATATCGATCACTTCTCGCCTGTCTATGCCGACCTGCTCGGTCACTTCCGCGAGATCTTCCTGTCCTCGTCGATCGGCCTGCGCAAACCGGATGTCGAGGCGTATGAGCACGTGGTGCAGGCGATCGGCGTGCCGGCGGAGCGGATCGTGTTCTTCGACGACCTCGCGGAGAACGTCGAGGGCGCGCGGGCCAGCGGATTGAAAGCGGTGCTGGTGAGCTCGACGGACGATGTGGCGGAGGCGATGGCCGCGCTGGGGCTCTGATGCGTTCGCCGGGACAAGTCGAACAACTGCTATAGTTGTCGGAGCTGCCCGTGACGTCACCAAAGACACCACTGTCGTCCCTGCGAACGCAGGCACCCATAACCACCATAGATGGCGATGAAGCAGGACTGGTGGGGCATCGCGCAAAACAACTGCTCCCTGGGGGTATGGGTCCCTGCGTTCGCAGGGACGACAGCGGAGGGCGGCGCGACGGCGGAGTACGCATGACACGCGTGTGAACTGATCGCGAAGGCCCACGCTCCCTGACCTTCAATCATGCAAACTCGTTCTCGCGGCATGACATGCCCGAGTGATGCTGTCTCTTTCGCCCTCCTCCGAACGGAGGGCGCAGGGAATGCCGGGCTGCTGGCCGCAACCCATGGCCCGCCTGCAACAAGAAAAGCAGGCGGCAGTCACCACAGGTCCAGCCGACATCCGGCATTCCCTGCGCGATGGTCTTCACGCTTATACGCGATCTCCCCGGTGCCCGGCTTGTTGGCCACCGTCGCCGTCGGAATCATCACCCGCCGGCTTGGCATCGGCGTCGGGATGCCAGGACCACGCGACTTCGCGTCCGCAAGCTGCCGTTCGTCCGCACACCATCAAGGCATGCTGCGACAAGCCTGCGGCCACCGCATCCCGCACTCCACGTCCGTGACGATCGCGAAGCGCCCCTCCTGTCGAGCACGGGATCAAATCAGCATAGCAGACTATTCGGAAATTTAGAAGCACTTTCTTTGCTCAGAATTGGCACTCTGACCATCCCAAACGCGATGCCGAGCCGACCTCCGAGAGCACCGAAGCCGAGCGCCAGCGGCTTGATTGCCCTGCAATCAGCGCTTAGTCTTCGATTTGAGCATCAGAGGCAGTCATGGCGAGCATTACAATCGGCAATGTGAACGACAGGCTGAGGAGCAACCTCGAGCTTCGTGCAGCTCGGCACGGCCGATCGCTCGAGGACGAGGCCCGCGAGATACTGCGGCAGGCGGTCGGTGACACCGCCCCGGCAAAAAACCTCGGCCAGCGGATTCACGCTCGTTTTGCTGCGCTGGGCGGTGTTGAGCTCGACCTTCCAGAGCGCAAACCGATGCGCGAGCCGCCTCGCCTTGCGTGAGAAAGCCTTGATCATCATCGACACCAACGTCATCTCCGAGCTGATGAGGCCTGTGCCGGCCTCGGCGGTGCTGGATTGGTTCGCCGCTGAACATGCGAGCGACCTTTATTTGACCGCGGTAAGCGAGGCCGAGCTGCGGGTCGGAGTGGCCATTATGCCGAGCGGCAAGCGTCGCGAGGCTCTGATGGCAACGATCGATGCCATGGTTGATGAGGACTTCGCCGGCCGAATCTTGCCGTTCGACAGTTCCGCGGCAAAGGCCTACGCGGCGATTGCTGCAAGCCGTCGCGTCGTCGGTCGACCCATCATGGAGGCTGATTGCCAGATTGCGGCGATCGCACAGGTCGCAGGTGCTGCCCTGGCCACGCGAAACGTTGCTGATTTCGATGGATGCCGCATCCGCATTATCGATCCGTGGCAGAGTTCAGCACCGAACGGCTGACGTTTGCCCGGATGCTGAACGTTAGTCTAGCGCCCATCGACCACCGGCACGGGTCTGGCCGGGCGCGCTCGACGGAGACCAAATGAAAATCGATATTATCTCCCTGCGCGACCGGCCGGACCTGATCCCGCGCGTATTCGCGCCCGAGCTCGAAGGCCTCTGGCCGGAGTTCATGCGGCAGGACCGTACGGCGATGTTGTACTACGGCGAAGCTGCATTCGGGCACTTCGCGGACTGCGCCTTCGCAGCGCTCGATGGCGACGAGGTGGTAGGGCGCGCCTTCGCCGTTCCCTTTGCATTCGGCGTCGACGACCGCACGACGCTGCCGGATGCGGGCTGGGACGAGGTGATCCGCTGGGGTCATGAGGACCGCATGCTGGGCCGACGGCCAACGACGATGAGCGCGCTGGAGATCGCGCTGCTGCCGAAGGCGCGTGTGTCCGGCTCCTCGCGCGCGATGCTCGATGCGCTGAAGGGCTGCGCGCGTGCAAAGGGTTTTGCCGAGCTGTACGCGCCGGTGCGGCCGAACCAGAAGCATCTGGTGCCGCGCATGCCGATGCGCGCCTATCTCGAACAGCGGCGCGCCGACGGCCAGCTCGCGGATTCCTGGCTGCGCACCCATCTCGGCATCGGCGGCGAGATCGTCAAGATTGCGCCGTGCTCGATGACCATTGTCGGCACGCTCGCGGAGTGGTCGCAATGGACAAGCGTGCCGTTCGATCGGTCGGGCGAGATCGAGATTCCCGGCGCGCTGGTGCCCGTGCTCGTGTCGACCGAGCATGACCATGCAGCGTATGTCGAGCCCAACGTCTGGATTCGCCATCCGGTCTGAGGCGTTGCCAGGCCCGCGCCGATCGGCGCTACGAGCCGTGAGCAGCGCTGGCTTCCGGTCGACCTCGTCCTTCCTCGCGCGCCGCGGACCGCGAATTTTCTGCTGCTGCGAACGATCATCCGATCGCTCCGATTGGCACGTTCCGGCGATTGTACTAGGCTCGTGCCGGCGACCTCGGCGGTCCGCCTCTCATGGCTCTCAGGCCTTCACCATGGTCGCCACGCCCGACTACATCGATTTCCTGCGCGAGCAGCTCGCTCCGCTGGGCCCGATTGCCACGCGGCGGATGTTCGGCAAGACGGGCGTCTTCATCGATGGCGCGATGCTGGGCATGGTCGCCGACAACACGCTCTACTTTCGGGTCGATGACGACAATCGGTCGACGTTCGCCGAGGCGCAGTCCCATCCTCCGCTGAGCTACGTCAAACAAGGCGTATCGATCGACCTGGCGTTCTGGCGCGCGCCGGACCGGCTGTTCGACGATCCCGAGGAATTCGTCGGTTGGGCACGCCTGGCGCTGGCCGCAGCCCAGCGCGTGGCGACGAAGAGAAACAGAATTTCACCGGTGGCTCGGACAAGAAAGCGACCAAGGAATCGACTAGGGAAACAGCATGACTGACGCCATGCATCGGATCATCTCAGGCCGCGCTGATCTCGCGACCGAGGTCAAGGGCCGGGGTGAGCCTGTGATCTTCCTGCACGCCGCAGTGTTCGACCGCACGATGTGGCGGGCGCAGATCGATGGCGCCGCGGCGACGCACATGGCGATTGCCTACGACCGGCGTGGCTTCGGTGAGACGCAGGCGGAGCCGGAGGATCACTCGCCGATCGCCGATCTGCTGGCGGTGCTCGAGGCGCTCGCGCCCGGCCGGCCGGCAACGCTGGTCGCCTGCTCGCAAGGCGGCCGCATCGCGCTGGATTTCGCATTGGCGCATCCGTCACGGGTGCGGGCACTGGTGCTGATCGCACCCTCGATCAGCGGCGCGCCGGAGCCTATCTACCCGCCCCCGATCGCAGCGCTGCTGCGCGAGGTCGCGGCCGCCGAGCAGGCATGCGATTGGGACAGCGTGAGCGCTCTCAAGGCGCAGCTATGGCTCGACGGTCCGTTGCAGCGCGCAGGACGCATCTCGGGCCCGCTTCGGACGATGTTTCTGCAGAAGAACGCAGCCGCGTTGCGCGCTCCGCCGGTCGGCGCCAACCTCGATACGGCAGCGGCCTTCCCTCGGCGTTCGGAAATCGGTGTGCCGTCCCTGGTGATATGGGGCGATCTCGATTTTCCTCACATCCAGGAGCGGAGCCGCGCGCTGGCGGCGACCATGCCGAACGCGTCGGGCCACGCGATGAGCGGCGTCGCGCATCTGCCCAGCCTGGAGCGGCCAGCGGAGGTCACAGATCTGCTGACGGCATTTCTCGGGGGATCGTGAGTTTGCCTGGCGCGTCGGCACGGACGAACGGCACGCGAGCCGTCTGACGGTTGCAGATGGTCCGCGCGTCGATCAACTCGCCGGCACAACGCGCTCGTTCAGAAATTCGATCACCGCGTCGAATGCCTGCCGTCGATTCCGCTCCATCAGGATCATGTGCGTGCCCTGCCCGATCTCGACCAGGCGCTTGTACGGCGCGCTGACGAGACGAACGAACAAATCCTGCGCCATCTCGATTCTGACATCCGCATCCCATTCCGCCGCGAGCACGAGAACCGGGCAATCGATCGTTCCGGGATCGTAGATCGGCCGTCCGGCGGTCCAGTGCTCGCGCACATCCTGCACGGCGCCCGAAGGCGCGCGGATCGCGCCGGGGTGCGGCGAGTCCGGATCGGTCGCGAGCGTCGCCTCTGCCCAGGTGTCGAACCAGCCGTCTGGAATGAGCCCGGCGCGCGCCTCCGGCGGAGCAGCGCCCCGCCAGGCCGCCTCGAATGCGCGCGGGCTGACGATGCGGTAAGCGGCGAGCGGGCCGCCGGCGTCGATGCGCAACGGCTCGGAGGAGAGCCAGAGCGGCGTCACCAGGACGAGCTTCTCGAGCTTGGCGCCCGCCGCGCTCGCGAACGCGCCCGCGATCGTAGCGCCCCAGGACATTCCGAGCACGTTGACGCGCGGGATGTCGCGGTGCCCGCGGATGAAGTCCACCGCGGCGGAGAAATCGTCCAAGGCGGTCCGCGCGTTGACCAATGGAGGTCCTTGCTCCGGGGCGCGCGACATCTCCGGCGGCCGGCTGGAGCCGCCATAGCCGCGCGCGTCGACGGCCCAGACGTCGTAGCCGGCCTGCGCCAGGACATCCATGAACGAGGCGCCTCCGACCGCGACGTCGAACAGGCTTGCCGACGAAAAGGTGGCGCCGTGCATCATCACGAGGGTTCGCTCCGCAGAGAAACGCTGCAGATCGCGCCGACGCTTATTGATGAGCTGAAGCTTCACATCGGGCGCCGGTCCTTCGATCAGGCGGCGCTCGGACATGACGGGCGAGGAGGACGGAGCGGTCTCGGTCATGGCCATCTCCGATCAGGCGAAGGACCAGGCAAACCCGTCGCCGTCGCGGCTGACGCGCCCGGCCGAGGATTCGGCGAAGTGAGTGGTGAACACCAGCGAGTCGGTCTCCGCAGCATGGTTCATCGCCCACCGGCGCGCGGTCCGCGCCGCCTCGGGAAACTCGCAATAGACCGAATTCCAATCCGGACGCGCGACCTGCAGCGGATGATGCATCACGTCGCCCCAGAACAGCGCGCGCTCGCCACGCGAGCTGAAGCTGATGCAGGCGTGATCGATGCTGTGGCCGGGGCTTGGCAGAAAACGGAAGCCATCCACGACTTCGCTGCCATCGACCACGATCTCGCGCGCGAGGCCGGCCTCGATGATTGGCCGCACGCTGTCTTCGTAGACCCCCGGCAGCGGCGGATGCCGCATGGGGCCGAGCCCCGCCGCGTCCCTGATCGCGGCGTCCGAGCCGTCACCGGCCGAGAGCGCCGCGACATAGGCGCGCTCACGGCTCGAGAACACGTGGCGCGCGTTCGGAAACACCGGCGTCCAACGGCCATCGGACAGCTGAGTGTTCCAACCCACGTGATCGGCATGCAAATGCGTGATCAGGACGAACTCGACATCCGCCGGGGCAACGCCAGCGGCGCGCAAGCGGTCGAGAAACGGTTCGTTCAAGCGGTGTAGAACTGCCGCACCTGGCCGTTCCTTGTCGTTGCCCGTGGCCGTGTCGATCAGGACCACCCGCTCGGGCGTGCGCACGAGCCAGCTATGGATGCTGAGGCGCAACGATCCCGTGCGCGGATCGATCGATCCCGGCCCAAACCGGCCGCGCTCTGCAGCGATGCTGGCGGGGTCCACGCCTGGAAACAGGAAATCGCCTTCGACGGCGTCGAGACCGATTTCGAAGATCTTGGTGATGGTCGCGTCGCCGACGCGATAGGTCGTGATGTCCTGCATGCTTGCGGCCTCGATCGGAGCAATGGGTCTTGTCTGGACCGAGATCTACGATTAGGTCAGACATTGCTCAAATCGATCCAACTCATGCAGTCCATCGATCACTTCGATCTCCGGTCCTTCGATCTCAATCTGCTGGTCGCCTTCGACGCACTGATGCAGGAGCGCAGCGTGACGCGGGCGGCTGCCCACCTCAAGGTCGGGCAGCCCGCGATGAGCCACACGCTGTCGACGCTTCGCGTGCTGCTGCAGGACGAGCTGTTCGTCCGCGTCGGCACCGTCATGCAGCCGACTCCGAAGGCCGCGGTGCTCGCCGGACCTGTCCGGGCGGCGCTCGCGCAGATGCAGGCTGCGCTGCACGCGGCGCCGGAGTTCGATCCGGCGACGGAGCAGCGCACCATCCGCTTGGGATTCTCGAGCGAGGTCGAGCTGCTGCTGATCCCCGAGCTTACGGCGATGCTGCGTCGTTCGGCACCGGGCGTAAGGCTTTTGAGCCGGCCGACGGAACGCAACGAGGTGCATCGTCTGCTCGACGAGGGCGCCCTGGATGTCGCCGTCGGCTGCTTCGAGGCCGTCGCGCAGCGGCACAGATCCCAGCTCCTGTTCGAGTAGGCGCTGAGCTGCGTCTACAACCCCGCGCGTATCGCGATGAAGACGCCGATCAGCCTCGCCGACTACCTGTCGCTTCCGCACGCGCTGGTGACGCTGACCAACAGCCTGCAGGGCTGCCTGGAAGCGGCGCTGGATGAGATCGGTACCGAGCTCAA
Organism: Bradyrhizobium sp. USDA 4353; assembly: GCF_054063215.1. Taxonomy (NCBI): domain Bacteria; kingdom Pseudomonadati; phylum Pseudomonadota; class Alphaproteobacteria; order Hyphomicrobiales; family Nitrobacteraceae; genus Bradyrhizobium; species Bradyrhizobium sp. USDA 4353. The sequence goes on along the minus strand of NZ_JBSSGB010000001.1, from coordinate 5,101,281 downwards.
CGTGGTCTCGGCCTCCTCGGACTTCCTTAGCGTGCTGGCGACGGTGGCCGCAGCGCCGGTGATCACGACGATACCGACCCGGATGGCACGACTCTACGGTCCGCGCTTCGGGCTCGCGCTCTGCCCCGCACCGTTGACGCTGCGGCTGCCTGCCGTCTCGATGGTATGGCCGCTGCAACTGGACCGTGATGCTGCATCGGCCTGGCTGCGGAACATGGTGGCCGACATCCTGCACACGACCGAGCGCGCCGCCTGTCGCCTGGCTGTGGGATAGAACGGCTTGGAAATGGATCGGACTGATGGGAGCGTCTCGCGGGATCGTGAGGCGGCGTCCGGAGCAAGGCGCCTCAGACGATCCGGAAGCGCGAGAGCGGCTTAGGCCCTTGGCCGCGCTGTGCGCGTTCGGTTAGAAGGCGATTCAGTCGATTTGCCCGTCTCCGTCCAAAGGAACTCTGATGGCCCTGATGCCGGTGTCCGATGCGTTGTCCGCGGTGCTCGCCGGCGCCGAGCCGCTGGCCGCGGAGCAGGTCGGGCTGGACGAGGCGTTCCACCGGGTGCTGGCGTATGACCTCGCGGCGCTGCGGACGCAGCCGCCGGAGGCGATGTCGGCGATGGACGGCTACGCGCTGCGCGCGGCGGACGCGACCACGAGCGGGACACGGCTGAGGGTGATCGGCGAGGTCGCGGCCGGGCGGCCGTTCGATCGCGTGATCGGTCCCGGCGAGGCGGCGCGCATCTTCACCGGCGGCGTCGTGCCCGCGGGCGCCGACGCGGTCGTGATCCAGGAGGACACGTGCGCCGAAGCCGGCGACGTCGTCATCAACGAGCCCGCGATCAAGGGCCGGCACATCCGCCCTGCCGGCGTCGACTTCCATCAAGGCATGGTGCTGCTCAAGGCCGGCCGCCGGCTCAGCGACCGCGACCTGTCGCTCGCGGCCAGCATGAATCATCCGGCGCTGCCGGTGCGGCGCAGGCCCAAGGTGGCGCTGCTCGCCACTGGCGACGAGCTGGTGATGCCAGGCTCGGCGCCCGGCCCCGGCCAGATCGTCTATTCCAACGGCTATGGCCTGCGGGCGCTGATGCGCAGCGAGGGCGCGACGCCGATCGATCTCGGCATCGCCGCCGACACGCTCGAGGCGACGGTCGCCGGCATCCGCCGGGCGCGCGAGGCCGAGGCCGACATTCTGGTCACGACCGGCGGCGCCTCGGTCGGCGACCACGACCTGGTCAAGCAGGCGCTCGAGGCCGAAGGCGTCGAGATGGCGTTCTGGAAGATCGCGATGCGGCCGGGCAAGCCGATGATGCACGGGCGGCTCGGCGGCATGCGCGTGATCGGCCTGCCGGGCAATCCGGTGTCGTCCTATGTCTGCGCGATCCTGTTTCTGGTCCCGCTGATTCGCAGCCTGCTCGGCCGCGAGGCACGGTTGCCGCGCGAGACCGCCCTGCTCGGCCGCGAGCTTAGCGCAAATGATTCGCGCGAGGACTATCTGCGCGCGCAGCTCGAGGAGCGCGCCGACGGCACGCTGGTCGCAACTCCTGTGACGCAGCAGGATTCATCGCTGCTCGGGAATCTCGCGCTCTCGCAGGCGCTCGTCATTCGTCCAGCCTTTGCGCCGAAGGCCCCCGCGGGAAGCCCCTGCGAGATCCTGCGCCTGCCGAACTAAGCAACCTCCCCCGGCAAAGCCCGGTCCGTTCACCATATTTTTAGGATTGCGGAACACACATCGAACAGATAGTGTCCGTTCATGATTTGTTTTTAGTATGTTGCGGAACGACGCGAAGACGCTCGTCCGGCCCGCCGAGAGATCGAGAAGCTCCGATTGAGGCGCTCGGATCGAGGAGCTCGCGAGTCGGACGACATCAAACCGGGGACCAGGTCGAGATGCTGACGCGCAAACAGTACGAACTTCTGCGGTTCATCAACGAACGGCTGAAGGAGGCCGGCGTCCCGCCGTCCTTCGACGAGATGAAGGACGCGCTCGACCTGCGCTCGAAGTCCGGCATTCACCGCCTGATCACCGCCTTGGAGGAGCGCGGCTTCATCCGCCGGCTGCCCAACCGTGCCCGCGCCATCGAGGTGATCAAGCTGCCCGAGCTGTCGCAGGCCGCCGGCAACCGCCGCGGCTTCACGCCGTCGGTGATCGAGGGCAATCTCGGCAAGGTCCGCACCTCGACACCGGCGCTGGACGATGGCGAGCGTCCCGTGGCCGTGCCGGTGATGGGCCGGATCGCTGCGGGTACGCCGATCGAGGCGCTGCAGACGCGCAGCCACACCATCAGCGTGCCGGCCGACATGCTCGGCAATGGCGAGCACTACGCGCTCGAGGTGCGCGGTGATTCGATGGTTGATGCGGGCATCCTCGACGGCGACATGGCGCTGATCCAGCGTAACGAGTCGGCCGATACCGGCGACATCGTGGTGGCGCTGATCGACGACGAGGAAGCGACCCTGAAGCGCTTCCGCCGCCGCGGCGCATCGATCGCGCTGGAGCCGGCCAATACCGCCTATGAGGTGCGCATCCTGCCGCCCAACCGGGTGAAGATCCAGGGCAAGCTGGTCGGGCTGTATCGCAAGTACTGATCACGCAGGCTGCGCCGTCGCGATCATGCATCGCGACTCGCGGGGCGAGATGCACAATCGATCGGCGGCGCATGGACGCGCTTCGTCGCGCCGCTCAAGAACAAGTCACGCGCAAGCGCACGCTATGATGTGCAGCGCGGCACGCTCAAACGCTTGTGATCGTCGGCGGCCGCACGTGCTGCAGATCAGCGCAGAAATGCCGCGAAGCGCGCGCTAACATCGCTCCTGATGTCCACTCTGATAGAGGCCTGCGCCTGTCCGGGGGGAGCGTGGGTCAGCTATCTCTGAACGAGGAGCGATCCGATGTGTGACTACAGCCTCCATGCCGTTGCCTCCCGTCCCGCCAAAGTCGGCGAGACGCTGATCTCGACGACGTTCCGCGGCACTGCAACCCGCGGCTTCGCGCTGGAAAGCGAGCCGACCGTTGCGGTGTGCATGCTGCCCGGCACCGAGCTCGCCTTCGCCGAGGACGTCCGCTACGACAGCCGCTGGCTGTGGACGCGGACCATCCGCGAGCGCGTCGCCAAGTTCAACACCATCGAGAAGCACATTCCCGATCGCCACCACGACGCGATCGAGTTCGCCGATGGGCGCCACGTGCTGGTCACACAGCTCTGCGAGGGCCAGCGCGTCACCGTGCTGCAACTGCCCGTCACCAAGCAGCCCGGCGAGCCCCGTCCCGACCAGGCGGAGGATCGGCCGACCGTGCAGACCCCATCGATCCGGCGCATCAGCATCACCTGACGATCTGATCGCCAACGGATCGCATTCCTCGGATCGCGCGCCAACGCTGCGGCGGCCCTCGGCCGGCTTCTGCCGGACTCGAGGGCCGCCGCTCGGCGATCTCCGATCCACCGAACTAATCGTCGGCGCCCTGCTCTGTCTCGGGCGGCGTCGCATCCTGAATGCGCGGCGTCGGCGCGCGCGGCGCCAATGTCGGCTCGAACTCGGTCGCATCAGGTGGTGCCGGCGCCCATGGGCGGTCGGAGCCGGCGGCGCGGACAGGCGTGACGGCGAAGCCGCGGCCCTGGCGCGTCAGCATCAATGCGCCCTGCTGCTGCAATCGCTGGCGGTCGATCACTCCGGCCGCGCAGGACGACGGCGCGGCGCGAATGGTCACGATCAGCGCAGCGCGGGCGCAATCGTCGGCCAGCGCATCGGCGCGCAAGGCCATCGCGACCAGGCGGCCATCGGCCAGCGCCACGACGCAGCCCGCCTGGTCGCAGGACACGCCGTCACCCAGCGACGAGTCGGTCGGCAGGCGCGCATCGGCATCGGCCGCGAGCCACTCGCGGGTCGCGAACACGTCCTTGCCGCTGCGCATCACATGCAGCCGCCCGTCGCCGCCGCGCACGGCCACCGCGCGTCCGTCGCCGGAGATCAGGATGTCGGGCAGCGGCGCGACGAACGCCCACAGCGTTGCCGCCGTCAGCATCAGCGCGCCCGACCAGCGCAACGGCGTCCTCAGCAGGCCGATCAGGATCAGGCCCAGGCTGGCCAGGATCAGCGGGCCGATGCCGAACGCGGCCATGCGCCCGACGGCGCCGGGCAGCGCGGCGACCCAGCGCGTCACCGCGATCATCCAGTCGATGCCCCAGCCCATCAGCGTCCAGCAGACGCCATCGAGCCCGAACGGCGCCGCCAATAGCCCCAGCAGTCCCGCGGGCATCACCAGCGCCGAGACCACCGGCATCGCGGCGAGGTTGGCCAGCACGCCATAGGGCGTGATGCGATGGAAATGGAAAGCGGCATAGGGCGTGGTTGCGAGCCCCGCGATCAGCGAGGCCAGCAGCAGCATGGCCAACTCACGGCCGCCCCACAGCGCGATGCGCTGCGCGGTCGATGAGTCCGGCGTCGCGAACAGCTTTGGCAGGCCGAACTGCACCAGCGCGACGAGGCCGAGCGTTGCGGCGAACGACATCTGGAAGCTCGGATGCACCAGCGCTTCGGGAGCGGCGATCAGCACGATCATCGCGGCCACCGCGAGCGTGCGGAAGGTGACGGCGCGGCGGTCGACCATCACGGCGATCAGCACGACCGCTGTCATGAAAAACGATCTCTGCGTCGCGACCTCAGCGCCGGACAGTAGGAGATAGAACGCCGCCGCGACCAGCGCCGCAGCGGCTGCCCATTTCTTGATCGGATGACTGACGGTGAGGCCGGGGATCAGCGCGAGCAGCGCGCGCACCGCGAAGAACACGACGCCGGCGACGACCGCCATGTGATAGCCGGAGATCGACAGCACGTGGCCAAGGCCGGAGATGAACATCGCGTCGTTGACATCGGGCGTGATGGCGTCGCGCCGCCCGGTCAGCAGCGCGGTGGCGATGGCGCGCTCGTCGCCACTCAGCCTTGCACGGATGCGGGCATCGATCGCATCGCGCAGGCCCTGCATGGTCGCGGCATAGCGCAGGGCGAACCCGCCCTCCTGCGGCGGCGGCTGCGCTGATATCGCGCCCATCACGAAGCCGGACGCGCCGATGCCCTGGAAGAACATGTCGCGGGCGAAGTCGTAGGAGCCGGGACGCACCGGCGCGAGCGGCGGCAGCAGCCGCGCCTTGAGCTGCACGAAGCTGCCGACGTCGGGCGCCGTGCCCTTGCGCACCGCCAGCCGCACACGCGCCAGCGTGATCGCGTGGCGCTGGCTCTCCATCGCCGTCACGCGCAGCACGATGCGGTCGCTGCGCTCGCGGATGTCACGCGCTTCGACGAAGCCGGACAGCGACACCGAATAGAGCGGCCGGGCCAGCACCGGATGCGCCACGCGCGCTGTCCTCACCGTCGCGACCGCGAAGCCGGATGCCGCGGCCGCCATCATCACAGCGACGGGAAACAGCCGATGGCGCCGCATCAGCACGGCCACCAGGCAGAGCAGCCCGGCGGTAACGGCGGTGATCCAGAGCACCGGCTCGTGATCGGCGGAGAAGTACAGCGCGATGCCGGCGCCGAAGGCGACGGGCACCCAGGGCAGCAGCCGCCCCGCCCCGGCCTCCTCACTTGCCCAACTCCGGAGCTTGGCGGCAAAGGGCGGCCACGCGCCGGCGCCGACCGTGGGCCAGCCGCCGGCCAGCGCGCCGCGCGGCGGCCAGACATCGGCCATCACGCCCGCGATCCCGCGACGCCACCCTGGCGGCCGTACCGGCTCCGCCATGACCCACACCACCTGCAACCCGACCGGAGGAGTAGGCTACCGGAGGCTGCGCGAGGCCGCCTAGCAGAACGGAACGGGAATCCTGACTTTCTGCACGGGTTGGGCGTTGGAACTTTTCGCACCGCACGCGCTTATCGGGGTATGGATGCCCACGACATGGACGACCCGTTCGCCGATCTCGCCCTCGAGAAGGCGATTCACCTGCGCTGGACGCTGCGGGACATCAAGGCGCATCGGCTCACGCTGTCTCCGGTCGCCGAGGACGATCTCTCGCTGCTCGCCGAGCGCGGCCTCGTCGACATCAGCGACGGCGTGCCGACGCTGACGGAGGCCGGGCAGGACGCGATCGGCTGAGCCGCACGCGCCCCGCAGTGTCGCGTTGCCTCAGCCCTTTGCGACTTCCTTGGCGAAGGTGTCGCGCAGGCCGATGGTGCGGTTGAAGACCAGCTTGTCCGGCGTCGAGTCGGGATCGCGCACGAAGTAGCCCTGGCGCTCGAACTGCATCGGCTCGGCGGAGTTGCTCATCGCTATCGCGGGCTCGATGCGCGCATCGGTCAGCACCTCCAGCGAGTTCGGATTGAGGTCGGCGGTGAAGTCGGCGGCGTTCGGGCTCGGATTGGCGAACAGCTGGTTGTAGAGCCGGATCTCGGCGGTCAGCGACTGCGCCGCGGGGAGCCAATGCATCGTTGCCTTGACCTTGCGTCCGTCAGGCGCGTTGCCGCCCTTGGTCTGGGGATCATAGGTACAGCGCAGCTCGACGATCTCGCCGGCCTCGTTCTTGATCACCTCGTGGCACTTGATGAAATAGGCGTAGCGCAGCCGCACCTCGCTGCCGGGCGACAGGCGGAAGAACTTCTTTGGCGGGTTCTCCATGAAGTCGTCCTGCTCGATATAGAGCTCGCGGCCGAAGGCGATCTTGCGCGTGCCCGCCGACGGATCATCCGGATGGTTGATCGCCTCGAGCTCCTCGACCTGGCCTTCCGGATAGTTCTCGATCACGACCTTCAAGGGACGCAGCACCGCCATGCGGCGCTGCGCCGTGCGGTTCAGCTCCTCGCGGATGCAGAATTCGAGCATGCCGACATCGACGATGCTGTTGGCCTTGGCGATGCCGATGCGCTTGGTGAACTCGCGCACCGCGGCCGGCGGCACGCCGCGGCGCTTCAGGCCGGCGATGGTCGGCATGCGCGGATCGTTCCAGCCGGAGACGTGACCGTCCTGAACCAGCCGCGTCAGCACGCGCTTCGACAGCAGCGTGTAGGTGAGGTTGAGGCGCGCGAACTCGTACTGCCGCGGATGCGACGGCACCGGCAGCTTGTCGAGGAGCCATTCGTAGAGCGGCCGGTGATCCTCGAATTCGAGCGTGCAGATGGAATGCGTCACGCCCTCGATCGCGTCCGACTGGCCGTGGGCGTAGTCGTAGCTCGGATAGATCTTCCAGGTGTCGCCGGTGCGCGGGTGATGGGCGTGCAGGATCCGGTACAGCACGGGATCGCGCAGATTGATGTTTCCGGCGGCCATGTCGATCTTGGCGCGCAGCACGCGCGCGCCGTTCGGGAATTCGCCGGCCTTCATGCGCCGGAAGAGGTCGAGATTTTCCTCGACGGTGCGGTCGCGGAACGGGCTGTTCTTGCCGGGCTCGGTGAGCGTGCCGCGCGACAGCCGGATCTCCTCCTGGGTCTGGTCGTCGACATAGGCAAGGCCAGCCTTGATCAGGCCTTCGGCCCACTCGTAAAGCCGCTCGAAATAATCCGAGGCATAGAACAGGTTGTCGCCCCAATCGTAGCCGAGCCAGCGCACGTCGGCCTGGATGGAATCGATATATTCCTGCTCTTCCTTGGTCGGGTTGGTGTCGTCGAAACGAAGATTGCAGCGGCCGCCGAACTCCCGGGCGATGCCGAAGTTGAGACCGATCGACTTGGCATGGCCGATATGCAGGTAGCCGTTCGGCTCCGGCGGGAACCGGGTGACGACCGTCTTGTGCTTGCCGCCCTCGAGATCGGCCTGGACGATGTCGCGGATGAAGTCGCGCCCTGCCTCTGCCGTCGCCGCATTGTCTGTCGTCGTGGTCATCAAGAATGTCCTGCTCCGGAATTTGGCAGCCTATCTGCCAAATCCGCCTGCCCCAAGGAAGGCTTTAGTTATGCGATAGGCCTGCTATACACCCCCCGCCCTCTCGCCCCCCTGCCTGGATTTCGTGCTGCCGCCCATGACCACCCCGATCGTCACGCGCTTTGCCCCTTCCCCGACCGGCTTTCTCCACATCGGAGGCGCCCGGACGGCCCTGTTCAACTGGCTGTATGCGCGCGGCCGCGGCGGCAAGATGCTGCTTCGGATCGAGGACACTGACCGCGAGCGCTCGACCGACGCGGCCATCACGGCCATCCTGGATGGGCTGAAATGGCTCGAGCTCGATTGGGACGGCGAGGTCATCTACCAATATAGCCGCGCGGCGCGGCATCGCGAGGTCGCCGAGCAGTTGCTCGAAAGCGGCATGGCGTATCGCTGCTATGCCACGGCGGAGGAGCTGGCAGCCATGCGCGAGAAGGCGCGCGCCGAAGGGCGCACGCGCCTATACGACGGCATGTGGCGCGACCGCGATCCCAAGGAGGCGCCCGAGGGCGTCAAGCCGACCATCCGGCTGCGCGCGCCGCTGACCGGCGAGACCGTGATCGAGGACCAGGTGCAGGGCCGCGTCGTCTGGCAAAACGAGAACCTCGACGATCTCGTGCTGCTGCGAGGCGATGGCAATCCGACCTACATGCTGGCGGTGGTCGTCGACGACCACGACATGGGCGTCACCCACGTCATCCGCGGTGACGATCATTTGATCAATGCCGCGCGCCAGAAGCAGATCTACGATGCGCTGGGATGGACGGTGCCGTCGATGTCGCACATCCCGTTGATTCACGGGCCCGACGGCTCGAAGCTCTCGAAGCGGCACGGCGCGCTCGGCGTCGATGCTTACCGTGCGATGGGATATCTGCCGTCCGCGCTGCGCAATTACCTGGTGCGGCTCGGCTGGAGCCATGGCGACCAGGAGATCTTCTCCACCGAGGAGATGATCAAGGCGTTCGACTTGCCCGCCATCGGCCGCTCGGCTGCGCGCTTCGACTTCGCCAAGCTCGAAAACCTCAACGGCCACTATATCCGCCACAGCGACGACGCTGCGCTGGTGCGGCAGTTCGAGGACGTCCTCAACTACGTGCCGAACGGCGCGGCCTTGAAGGCCAAGCTCAACGATGCCACGCGCGCGCAGCTCACCCAGGCCATGCCGAGCCTGAAGGAGCGCGCCAAGACGCTGCTGGAGCTGATCGACGGCGCTGCTTTCATCTTCGCCGACCGGCCGCTGCCGATCGACGCCAAGGCAGCGGCGCTGCTGACACCGGACAGCCGCGCCTTGATCGGCCGGCTGCACGAGGCACTCTCGGCCGTCGAGCCCTGGAGCGGACCGGCCACGGAAGCCGCGCTGCGTGCGTTTGCGGAAAGCAACAATCTCAAGCTGGGCGCGGTGGCGCAGCCGCTGCGCGCCGCGCTCACCGGACGGACCACATCGCCCGGCATTTTCGACGTTCTGGCCATTCTGGGGCGTGATGAATCCCTGGGTCGTCTGAAGGACCAGACCATCGCATAAGGTCTCATTAACCCCCATCTTGCAGCGCACAGGGCAATACGATACCCAGTTGTGCGGCACAAACTTGGGTCCCGGGCTTTGACATCAGTAACACGTTGCGGCCGGCGCGTTTGCCAATGTGAAAGCCGAAGGACACTAGTAAGTATAAGATTCCAGTGCGGTTTCGGATTTGACCTTCGCTTAAGATGTTCACGGCAACAGTGCCGCGGACGACGCTGACGGCAAAATCAGAGCTACCGCACTAGATAAGGTCCACCCGCCTGCGATCTCTCACAAAGAACAAGGGCCAAAGCCTAACGATCACGCCTAACGATCTCATCGGGGACAAACGATGGACGCAAACTCCGCAAGCAAGACCGCGACGCTCACCGTCGGCAACAAGAACTTCGATCTTCCGATCCTGAGCGGCACCGTGGGTCCCGACGTCATCGACATCGGCAAGCTCTACGCCCAGGCCGGGATGTTCACCTATGACCCCGGCTTCACCTCGACCGGCAGCTGCCAGTCGAAGATCACCTATATCGACGGCGATGCCGGCGTCCTGGAATACCGCGGCTACCCGATCGAGCAGCTCGCCGAGAAGGGCGACTTCCTGGAGACCTGCTATCTGCTGCTGTACGGCGAGCTTCCGACCGTCGCGCAGAAGAAGGATTTCGACTATCGCGTGACCCATCACACGATGGTGCACGAGCAGATGGCCCGCTTCTTCCAGGGCTTCCGCCGCGACGCCCATCCGATGGCGGTCATGGTGGCGTCGGTCGGCGCGCTCGCCGCGTTCTATCACGACTCCACGGACATCAACGATCCCAAGCAGCGGATGATCGCCTCGATCCGGATGATCGCGAAGATCCCGACCTTGGCGGCGATGGCCTACAAATATTCGATCGGCCAGCCTTTCGTTTATCCGAAGAACGCGCTGTCCTTCACCGAGAACTTCCTCAACATGTGCTTCGCCGTGCCGTGCGAGGAGTACAAGCCGAACCCGGTGCTCGCCGACGCGCTCGACAAGATCTTCATCCTGCACGCCGACCACGAGCAGAACGCCTCGACCTCGACGGTGCGCATCGCCGGCTCGTCGGGCGCCAACCCGTTCGCCTGCATCGCCGCCGGCATCGCCTGCCTGTGGGGCCCGGCGCATGGCGGCGCCAACGAGGCCGCTCTGAACATGCTGGCCGAGATCGGCACCGTCGACAAGATCCCCGAGTTCATCGCCAAGGTGAAGGACAAGAACAGCGACGTGCGTCTGATGGGCTTCGGCCATCGCGTCTACAAGAACTACGACCCGCGCGCCAAGATCATGCAGAAGATGTGTCACGCGGTGCTCAAGGAGACGGGCCACGCCGACGACCAGATGCTCAAGGTCGCGATGGAGCTCGAGAAGATCGCGCTCAGCGATCAGTACTTCATCGACCGCAAGCTCTATCCGAACGTCGACTTCTACTCGGGCATCACCTTGAAGGCGATGGGCTTCCCGGTCTCGATGTTCACCGTGCTGTTCGCGGTCGCCCGCACCGTCGGCTGGATCAGCCAGTGGAGCGAGATGATCGAGGACCCGCAGCAGAAGATCGGCCGTCCGCGCCAGCTCTACACCGGCGTCACCACGCGCAGCTACGTCGACCTCGACAAGCGCGGCTGATCAAACAGCAGGGATCAATGATCAAAGGCCCGTCCACGCTGGACGGGCCTTTTTTGTTGCAGTCGGATGCGCGTCCGCTGAAGCTGGTGAGCAGCCGTAGGGTGGGCAAAGCAGCCGCCGCCAGGCGGCAGCGTGCCCACCGTCGTTCGGCAACTCAGCGGCTAGATGGTGGGCACGGCGCCTCTGCGATCTCATGGGTGGAGAGAGCACGGCTGCGCCTTTGCCCACCCTACGGCTCTCGTCGTTCAACTCATAAGGCAAAAGCGATGGCGAAGCGGCTCGCGACTTTCGGAACGTGGTGGATCGCTGCAATCGTGCTGGTTTTCGTTCACACCACGCCGACCCCTGCGGTGGATATAGTCCCGCAAGAGCTGACCGTAACCGCGGCCGACGCGTCCATCACGATCAAGCTGTTTGCCGGTCAGCGTGAAGGTCCGCGGCCGGCCGTGATCATCCTCCATGGCGCACAGGGTCTCGAGCGGTATGCCGCCGCGTATTCCCGCTATGCCCAGGCGCTGGCCGCAAACGGCATCGATGCAGCTCTCGTCTCCTACTACGACGCCACCGACCTCGGCCAGATGAGCTCCGCTGATCGGACAATCCGGCAGGCCTATTTCTCTGCTCATGTTGCGACATGGTCGGAGCGCGTCCGCGCCGCGGTGTCCCTGCTCACGCGCCGCGAAGGCTTCTCTGGCAGGATCGGGCTTCTCGGCTTCTCCAATGGTGGCTTCGTCGCCGTTGCCACCGCCGCGTCGGATCCACGCATCTCGGCGCTGGCCGTGTTCTACGCCGGGCGTCTCGACGTTCCGGAGCCAGGCGCGTTTCATCTGCCGCCCCTGCTCGCTCTGCACGGCGATGCTGATCGCACCGTACGGCTGTCATCGGGCAAGGTGCTGGTCGAAGAGGCTAAGGCCCATGGTGGAGAGGCCGATCTGGTCGTCTATCCCGGCATGGACCATGGTTTCGACTTCGACGCAAAACGCCCCGAGAGTGCCGACGCGCTCGCGCGGACGGTCGCCTTTTTCCTGAAGCACCTGCACTGAGCGCATGCGCGGCCACAATTCTCTTGATCCGTGCCCAGGGACCGCCCTGATAAGCGTCGGAAACGTGGAGCCACGGAGACGAATCGTGAGTTGCCCAATCCGCTATGTCAGTCCTTCCGAGCTGGCCCGTCGGCTCGGCACTTCCGTCAAGGCGCTTCGGCTGTACGAGCAGCGCGGCCTGATCGCTCCAAGCCGAACGCCGGCGGGATGGCGCGCCTATGATCAGAGCCAAGTCGAACGCGTGACGGACATCATCGCACTGCGTGCGCTCGGCCTCAGTCTCTCGCAGATCCAGTCGCTGCTCAGCGGACGATCCGAAACATCGACCTCTCTGCTCGCCGCGCATCAGGTCGCGCTCGAGGCGAGGATCGCTGGCCTTGTGGAGACGCTCGCTAGGCTACGCCAGTTTCGTCGCGAGCTTGCGCGTCCGCACGGGCCAGATGAGCGCCGACCGACGACGAACACCAAGGTCGATCTGATCCTGCCATGGCCTTGGGGCGGTGAGACCGTGACGCTCGAGCTGCGTCCGTTGACCTGGATCACAGGGCCGCTCGGGAGCGGCAAGACCAGGCTGGCCCAGCGTCTCGCCGAAATCCTGCCCGATGCGTCATGGCTCGGACTTCATCGATCCGCCGATGGCGCAGCCGCAGAGCGCGCCCGCCTCCGTGCGGACGCCGCGCTGAAGTCGCGCGTCGACGAAACCACGAGCGCGCTGCTCGCCGACGGCGCATCGTCGTCGGATGCGCTGCTCGCGCTGATCACCGCTGTACAGGAGCCGCCCGCTTCGCCTTTGGTGATCGACTTGATCGAACAAGGCCTGGACGCGCCGACCCAGCACGCGCTCGGCGCGTGGCTGCGCCGATTGGCAAGCAGCGGAGATCAACGCATGCTGATCCTGCTGACGCGCTCATCGACGATGCTCGACCTCTCATCGACCGTGGCGGAGGAAACGATGATCCTCTGCCCGGCCAATCACGCGCCGCCGATCCAGGTCGCGCCCTATCCGGGCTCTCGGGGATATGAAGCGCTCGTCAGCTGCCTGGCCTCGCCCGACGTGCGCGCCCGCACCGAGGGCACGATCGCATGGCGTCCCAAGCCGGCGCCTCCGGGAGATGGATGGAGCGGATCGCCTCGGGCGGACGGCTGACGCCCGCCGGACGCCTCAGCTTGGCCGGAAGTCACCGCGCATGGTCTCAAGCACGACGTCAGCAGCGCGCTCGCTTGGCGAGGCGGTGCCGGTGGCCATGATGTCGTCGAGGCGATTGAACGCTGCGACCTGGCGCGTGCGGATCGGGCCGTCGCTGAGAAGATCGACCAGCACCGGCGCAAGATTGTCGGCGGTGCAGGCTTCTTGGAGGAATTCCGGGATCACGTTCTCGCCGATCACGAGGTTGGCGAGGATCACGGATTGCACGTTGATGATCCGGCGCAGGATGAAGGCCTCGACGTCGCCGACGCGATAGGCCGTCACCATCGGCACGCCTGACAGCGCGAGCTCCAGCGTGACCGTGCCCGACTTCGCCAACGCTGCATGGGCGCTCCTGAACGCCGCGCGCTTCTCGGCCTCGCCGGTGATGATCTGAGGTGCCACGGGCCAGCTCGCCACCCCTGCCCGGACGGCAGCTTCGAGATGCGGCGTGGTCGGCACCACCGCTTCGAACGCGATGCCTTGCGCCTGCAAGCGCGCCAGCGTCTCACCGAAAACCGCGATATGACGGGCGACCTCGCTGCGCCGGCTGCCGGGCAGCACCAGCAGCCGCGGCGGCTTGGCGTCACGGCGCGCCTGCTCCGCCGCATTGGGGCGCAGCGACGACAACTGCTCGATCAGGGGATGACCGACATAGGTGCAGGGCGGACCGCCGAGCTTGCGAAACGCTTCCGGCTCGAACGGCAGCAGGCCCAGCACATGATCGATGTAGGAATGCATCGCGCGCGCACGGCCCGGCCGCCACGCCCACACCGTGGGCGCAACGTAGTTCACGATCGGGATCGCGGCGTCACGAGCGTGAACGCGCTTGGCGACGCGCTGGGTGAAGTCGGGACTGTCGATGATGACGAGCACGTCGGGCTGCGCCGCAATCACGGCGTCCACGGTCTGCCGCAGCAGGCGCAGGATCTTCGGCAACTGCTTCAGCACGCCGGTGAAGCCCATGATCGAGAGCTCCTCGATCGGGAACAGCGAGGCCAGCCCCTCCCCGGTCATGTCGCGGCCGCCGACGCCGGTGAATTCGACGGTGTCGCCGAGCCGCTGGCGAAGCACCTTCATCAGCCGCGCGCCGAGGCGATCGCCGGACTCCTCGGTGGCCACCAGGCAGATCCTGCGGAGGCCCCGGCCTGCCGGCGGCTGCGCCGTCACGCAGTGACGCCCGTGATGAACACGCCGGCGCGATCGGCGGCCGTGACCGTCGCTTGCGGATCGGCCAGCAGGGTGTGGGCCGATGCGACGGCGACGCCGGCGAGCCCGGCTGTGGCGAGACCTTCGACCGTGCGAGGCCCGATGGTCGGCAGATCGTAGCGGAGGTCCTGGCCGGCTTTCGGCGCCTTCACCAGCACGCCGCGGCCTACGGCAGAGCGGATGCGGCGATCAGTGCGCAGCCGCGCCACGCGGGCCAGCAGCCCGTCGGTGCCCTCGATATCCTCCAGCGCCACGACGTGGCCGTCGATCACGACCACAGCCTGCCCCACATCGAAAGGCGCCATCGCGCGCAGCACCGCCAGTCCCTTGGAGATGTCGCCGGTGACCAAATCATTCGGCCGGCTGCGCGTCAGGTGCCCCTCGGGCACGAGCAGATTGGGCGCGACGTCCTTCACGCCGATCATGTGGAAGCCATGCCGCTCGAAGATGCGGCCGACGCCTGATAGCAGATGATCGTCGCCGCCGCGGAAGGCCGACCAGATGTAGGGCAGCTCGCGCAAGGTGCCCCAGTCGAAGCGGATCTCGGACACCGCGGGGCGCACGAGATTGCCGATGAACATCAGGTCGCGGACGCCCTCGGCCTTCAGCAGCTTCAAGGCATTGCCGAGCTGGCCGAGGCCGATCCAGTGATGGCGGAAGCGCGCCAGCGGCTTTGGATCGCAGATGCCTTTGAGGGCGAACAGCACCGGCGTCTGGCCGCGCGCGACGATGGCGTCGGCGACCGCGAAGGGCAGCACGCCACCGGCTGCGATCAAGCCGACCGGCGGTGGGGTGTCGCTGGCCTGCCCGCACATGACCGTCAGAGCTCGGCAGCAGGCGCGGATCTGCCGACGTCAGGCAGACACAGCGCGCGGTGGCGGCCTCCGCCGATGAAGGCGAGGATCTCGGCAATCGCCGGATCGTCGCCGGCCATCGGCTGCACCGCCGCGAGGCGGTCGGCGAACACGCCGGGGCCGTGGAACAGCTTCTGATAGAAGGCGCGCACAATGGCGAGCCGCTCGCGCGTGAACTTGCGGCGCTTCATGCCGATGACGTTGAGGCCTTCGAGCGCGGCATACTGGCCGTTGACGAGACCATAGGGGATGATGTCGCCGCGCACGCCGCAGACGCCGCCGACCATCACGCCGTGGCCGATGCGGGTGAACTGATGCACGGCGGAGAGGCCGCCGATATAGACGGCATCACCGACCTCGACATGGCCGCCGAGCGTCGCCGACGTCGCGAAGATGACGTTGTTGCCAACCACGCAGTCATGGGCGACATGCGCGTTGTTCATGAAGAATCCGGCATTGCCGATTCTCGTCAGGCCACCGCCCTTGGTGGTGCCGATATTCATCGTCACGCCTTCGCGGAAGGTGTTGCCGGAGCCGATCTCGAGTCTGTGCGGCTCGCCGCGATAGCTGAGATCCTGCGGCGCGTTGCCGAGCACCACGAATGGCGAGATGACGTTGTCGTCGCCGATCGTGGTGTGGCCCATGATCTGGACGTGGCTGATCAGCTTGCAGTTCGCCCCGATCACGACGTTCGGGCCGACGATGCAGTACGGTCCGATGACCGTGCCCTCGCCGATGACGGCGCCGTCCTCGACGCGCGCGGTGGGATCAATCTTGCTCATCTCGACGCAATCAACTCTCTACCTGCAACCCGCACCGTCAGTCGGTCAGCATCGCGCCGACATCGGCCTCTGCGACCACAACGCCGCCGACCTTGGCGTCGCCGTGAAACCACCACATCGTCTTGCGCCGTCCGATCGAGCGCATGTGGTACTCGATGGTCTGGCCCGGCAGCACCGGCTTACGGAACTTGCACTTGTCGATGGTGAGGAAATACACCGCACGCGGCTTTTCCGTGCCCTCGACCGACTTGATGCCGATGACGCCGGCGGTCTGCGCCATGCCTTCGATCATCAGCACGCCCGGATAGACCGGCCGCTCCGGGAAATGGCCCTGGAAGCACGGCTCGTTGAACGAGACGTTCTTGACGCCGATGCCGCTGTAGTCGGCGCGGATGTTCTTCACGCGGTCGATCAGGAGAAACGGGTTACGGTGCGGCAGCGTCTTCAGAATCTCGTTGATATCGATGTCCGCAAACCTGATGGGTGACTCCTCCATCACTCCTGTCCTTCGTCCTTTTTCGTCGCGGTCTGATCACGCACCAGCCGTTCCACGGCGACGATCTCGCGGAACCACTGCTTGGTCGGCTTGGCGAAGAAGCCGCCCCACCGGCCGTTCGGCGGGATGTCGTCCTTGACGCCGCTCATCGCGGTCACCTGGGCACCATCGCCGATCGTCAGGTGATTGTTGATGCCGACCTTCGCCCCAAGGGCGACGTTGTCGCCGATCGTCAGGCTGCCTGCCAGCCCGATCTGGGCCGCCAGCAAGCAATGTCGCCCGATTGTGACATTGTGGCCGATCTGCACCTGGTTGTCGATTTTGGTGCCCTCCCCGATCACCGTGTCGCGCAGGCTGCCGCGATCGATGGTGGTGCCGGCGCCGACCTCGACGTGATTCTGGATGATCACCCGCCCGGTCTGCGGCACCTTGGTGTGCCCGTTCGCCCCGAAGAAGATGAAGCCATAGCCGTCCTGGCCGATGCTGCAGCCCGGATGGATCAGCACGTCATTGCCGATCAGCGCGCATTGGATGACGGTCCGGGCGCCGACATTGCAGTCGCGGCCGATCTTGACGTGGGCGCCGATCACGGCGCCGGCGCCGACGATAGTGCCTGCGCCGATCTCGACATGGGCGCCGATCACCGCCAGTGGCTCGACGATCACGCCATCCTCGAGCCGCGCGCTGGGATCGATGATCGCCTGCGGCGAGATGCCGTCGTCGCCGAACCAGGGCTGCGGGCGCAGCGCATCGGCATGAAACTCACGCGCGAGCTGCACGAAGGCACGGAACGGCTGGTTGGCCCTGACAACCGCGACATGCGCGGGCACCCGCGCCTCGAAACGCGGGCTGACGAGGCAGGCGCCGGCCTTGGTTCGTGCGAGTTGGTCGGCGTATTTGAGGTTGTCGAAGAACGCCAGATGCATCGGCCCTGCCTCATCCAGCGAGGCCAGCCCCCTGATCACCTTGTCACCCTGGCCGGCGTCGACGAGCACCGCATTTGCCTTCGCTGCGATCGCGGCCAGGGTCGTCGGCGGTGGAGATTGGAAGAAGGTCGGCTGGGCCATCCCGTTACACTCTCAAAACATCAGAGCCCGGCTCCAGTCTCCCGGAACCGAGCTCTCATCTCTTACACCGGCCGGGTTGGTCGATGCCAACCCGGATTTTCGGGGCTCAGGCTCAGAACGAGGTACCGCCGCCGAACCGGAATTCCTGGGTCCGGTCGAACTGACCCTTGGTGAGCGGGATCGCGTAGTCGAAGCGCAGCGGACCGAACGGCGACGCCCACACCAGACCCACACCGACCGAGCTGCGGACCTTGGAGCTGTCGTCGAACTGCAGGCCGAGGCAGGTACCGGCATTGGCCGGGGTCGTCGCCGTGGCACGCGTCGCCCTGATACAGCCGGGCTGGTTGACCTCGCCCGTCAGAGCCCAGTTCGTCGGCCCCTGATAGCCCGACAGGCCACCAGCATCGGCGTAGACCGCGCCCTTCAGGCCAGTTTCCTTGGGCAGGAACCAGAACGGCATCTGCAGCTCGAGCGAAGCGCCCCAGTACTTGGTGCCGCCCAGCGCATCCTGCGTGCCGAACGGATTGATGTCACGCGGACCAATGCCGTTCGGAGCGAAACCACGAACCAGGTTCGGACCCATCTGGAAGTGATCGAGCATGCGCAGCTGCGTGTTGCCGATCTTGTTCAGGATGCCGCCCTGGAGGTGGACGATGCTGACGATGTCCGACACCAGCGGGGTGAAGTACTTCGCATCGAACGCGGTCTTCAGGTACGACACGTCGCCGCCGACACCCGCGAAGTCCTGCTTGAAGTCGACCAGCAGGCCGTCAGTCGGGTTCTTGTTGTTGTCGAGCGTGTTGTAGTTCAGCGTGTAGCCGAGCGCCGAAGTCAGCGTCGCGCCCTTCGCCAGCTCCTGACGGACCGGCAGCGAGGCCTCACCGTCAGAGAAGCACCCGAGGCCACCGGTCGCGGCACCGATTGCCGCTGCCTGCGGGTTGCCGGGATTGGCATTGATGAACGCCGGGGTCGGGTTGAAGGGCAGAGGGCTGCCGCCACCGCCATTGTTACAGTTCGACAGCGTCTGCGGCAGGGTGATCTCCTGGCGGTAGATCGAGTAGCGCAGCTGCAGCGACAGGTCTTCACGCAGCTGGAAGCCGAGGCGCGGGCTGAAGCCGAGCGTCTTGGTGCCGTAGGAGATGAAGTTATTGGCGAGCTGCTGCCGCTGATAGAGGTCGAGACCCAGCGCGACCCGGTAGTCGAGCAGATACGGCTCGACGAAGGACAGCGAGTAGCCGCGGGCGAACTGGCCGTAGGTCACCGACGCCTTGGCGAACAGGCCGCGGCCGAGGAAGTTACGCTCGGAGATCGAGACTTCAGCCAGCGCACCGTCGGTCGTCGAATAGCCGCCCGAGATCGAGAAGTCGCCGGTCGACTTTTCCTCGAGGGAGACCACGAGGATCACGCGGTCGCTCGACGAGCCCGGCTCGGTCGTGATCTTCACGTCCTTGAAGAAGTCGAGGTTCTTCAGCCGGCGCTCGGCACGGTCGACCAGAGCGCGGTTGTAGGCGTCGCCCTCGGAGATGTCGAACTCGCGGCGAATGACGTAGTCGCGGGTGCGGGTGTTGCCGCGGATGTTGATGCGCTCGATGTAGGTGCGAGGACCTTCGTCGACCGCGAACACGACCGAGACGGTGTGAGCCTCGAAATTGCGGTCGCCACGCGGACGGACCACGGCGAAGGCATAGCCGCGCCGGGATGCTTCGATCTGCATCTCCTCGACCGACTTCTCGATGTTCTCGACGTTGTAGAGCGAGCCGACCGACACGCGCGAGTAGCCGCGCAGCGAGTTGGCGTCGAGCGTCGAAATCGTGGACTGGAAGTCGACCGAACCGACCCGGTACTGCTGACCCTCTTCGATCTTGAAGGTCACCATGAAGCCCTTGCGCTCGGGATCGTACTCGCTGAGCGCGGCCACGACCTGGACGTCGGCATAGCCGTTCTTCAGGTAGAAGCGGCGAATGAGATCGCGGTCGGCCTCGACCCGGTCCGGATCGTAGACGTCGCCGGAGCCCAGGAAGCTCAGCAGGTTGGTCTCGCGGGTCTTGATCACGTCCTTCAGGCGATAGGACGAGAAGGCATTGTTGCCGACGAACTCGATCGACTTCACGCCGGTCTTGGCGCCTTCCTCGATCGTGAAGATCAGGTCGACGCGGTTGTTCGGCTGCTCGATCATCTCGGGCGTGACGCGCACGTCATAGCGGCCCGAGCGGCGATAGATCTCGGCGATGCGCTGCGCGTCCGACTGCACCATCGGCCGCGACAGGGTGCCGCGCGGCTTCGACTGCACCTCGCCCTGCAGCTGCTCGTCCTTGACCTTCTTGTTGCCCTCGAAGGCGACGCGGCCGATCACCGGGTTCTCAACGACGGTCACGATCAGCCGGCCACCCTGGCGGTTGATCTTCACGTCCGAGAACAGGCCGGTCTCGATCAGGGCCTTGAGGCCGTCATCGACGCGACCCGCGTCGAGCGTGCCGCCGGGACCCGGCTTGAAGTATGAGCGGATCGTCTCCAGCTCGACACGGCGGTTGCCGACCACCTCGATCGAGTTGACCGTCTGAGCCGCGGCCGGCGACGACATAACCACGCTCGCCACCGGCAAAGCTGCCGTTCCGGCGAACATGATAAAGGCGGCCGCCAAGCCCCCCCGCACCCGCAATCCGAACTTCATGCGCTACGCGCCCTTATTCCGAGGCCGGTCCGGTACCCCTACCGAACCGACAGATTCCCATTTGTCGTTCGCTTGTAGCCAATTTGCCCGTGGGGGCAAACGTTGGATTTCTCCGGATTTTCAAATTCGTTTCAAAACGTTGCCTATCCGCCACGTCGCAATAAAGCCGCGCTCAGGACCCGGCGAGGTGCAGGATGTCGTTATAGGTCGCGAAGACCATGAGCATCAGGACCAGCCCCAGCCCGATTCGGAACCCCATCTCCTGGGCGCGCTCGGACAACGGACGGCCGCGGACGGCCTCGAACCCGTAAAACAGCAGGTGTCCGCCATCGAGCAGCGGCACCGGGAACAGGTTGAGCAGCCCGATCGAGACCGAGATCATCGCGCACCAGTTGACCAGCACCTGGAACCCGAGGCTCGCCGCCTGGCCCGAAAGCTGGGCAATCCGGATCGGACCGCCGAGATCGCCGGCATTGCCGCTCCCGGCGAACAGCGACCCGATGAACTTGAAGGTCGTGGTGATGATGAACCAGACCTGCTCGAAGCCGAACTTGATCGATTCGAGGAACCCAACCGGGATGGCCCGCGATTCGTCCGGCTTGGCGTTGTACTGGATGCCGAGGACGCCGATTCGGTGAGTGTTGCCGAACGTGTCCTTGCGCTCCTGGAGCGCCGGCGTGGCTTTCAGGGTGATCTCGGAGCCGTCGCGCTTGATCAGGAAGGTCAGCTCGGTGCCGGCGTTGACCGACACGATGCGCTGCATGTCGCCGAACGTCTCGATCGACCGGCCGTCGATGGCAGCGATCACGTCACCGGTCTTGAACCCGGCGGCGGCCGCAACGCTGTCCGGCTGCACCGCATCGACCCGCGGCGTGGTGTTCGGCTTGCCGAAATAAAGCGCCATGCCGGCGAAGATGATCACGGCGAGGATGAAATTGGCGATCGGACCGGCCGCCACGATGGCCGCGCGCTGGCCGACCGTCTTATGGTGGAAGCTGTCGGCGCGCTCCTCGGCCGTCATCTTGGCGAGCGCCTCGGTCGACGGCGTCGACGCCTCGGATTCGTCGCCGAAGAACTTCACGTAGCCGCCGAGCGGAATCGCCGAGATCTTCCAGCGCGTGTTGTGCCGGTCGTTGAAACCGATCAGTTCCGGACCAAATCCGAGCGAAAACGTTAAGACCTTCACGCCGCACCAGCGTGCGACCAGGAAGTGGCCGAGCTCGTGGAAGAACACCACGATCGTCAGCACGAACAGGAAGGGGATGATGGTGCCGAGCAGGCCGCTGCTCAACATATTGAAAACGTGGTGGAAAAATTCGGTCATCCGACTACCTTCCCGCGGGCCGTCGGCCCGTCCAACCCTCTAAGATGCTTTTGCGGCGATTTCAGGCAAGAGGGCCGCAGCTCTTTTTCGCGCGTCATGGTCAATGGCGATCGCATCATCCGCCGAGCTGAGCGGTGCCAAATTACCCGACCGGGTCCAATGCTCGAGGGTCGCCTCGACCAGCCGGGCGATCGCGCCGAATCGAATCTGCCCGGCGATGAAGGCGGCGACCGCGATCTCGTTCGCCGCGTTGTAAACCGTCGTCGCTCCCCGCCCCGTGCGCAGCGAATCATAGGCCAGCCGCAACCCCGGGAACCGCTCGAAATCGGGCGCCTCGAACGTCAGCGTGCCGATCTTGGCCAGATCGAGCCGCGCCGACGGTCCCTTGATGCGCTCGGGCCAGCCGAGGCAATGCGCGATCGGGATCCGCATGTCCGGCGCGCCGAGCTGGGCGACCACCGAGCGGTCGGAGAATTCAACCATGCCGTGAACGATCGACTGCGGGTGGACCAGCACGTCGATCTCGTCCGGCGACAGCGCGAACAGGTAGGAAGCCTCGATCACCTCGAGGCCCTTGTTCATCATCGAGGCCGAATCGATTGTGATCTTCTGCCCCATGCTCCAGTTCGGATGCTTGAGCGCCTGCGCCAGGGTCGCCTGCTCGATGTCGGCAGGCGCCCAGGTGCGGAACGGACCGCCGGAGGCGGTGATGATCACCCGCACCAGCTCCTCGCGATTCCCGGACGACAGCGCCTGGAACAGCGCATTGTGCTCCGAATCGGCCGGCAGGATGCAGGCGCCGGCCTGTGCGGCGCGCTCCATGAAGAAATCACCGGCACAGACCAGGCATTCCTTGTTGGCGAGCGCCACGGTGGCGCCGCGATCGACGGCGGCCAGCGCCGGCTTCAGGCCAGCGGCGCCGGAGACCGCGGCCATCACCCAGTCGGCGGGACGCGCAGCGGCCTCGATGATGGCGCTCTCCCCTGCTCCGCATTCGATTCCCGTCCCGGCAAGCGCATCGCGCAGCTCGGCGAGTCCCGCGGGATCGGCGACCGCGACGAAGCGCGGGTTGAACTCCCGGGCGAGCTTCACCAGGCCCTGGATGTTGCTGTTGCCGGTCAGCGCCTCGACCCGGTAGCGCTCCGGCGCGCCGCGCAGCAGGTCCATGGTCGAATCGCCGATCGAGCCGGTGGCGCCGAGCACGGTGATGCTGCGCATGTCAGTCGTTTCGGCCTTGTTGTTCCGCAATGGCACTGCGCTCATGTTCTCACCAAACATCTCGACCGACGCGCCGCGCCGGTCACCAAACCAGAAGACCGCGACCGACGCCGTCCAGGCCGCCGCGCAACAAACCCACCACAGCCGCGAACACGATCGCGGCCACATAGCCGTCCAGGCGGTCCAGTAGGCCGCCATGACCCGGAATGATGTGACTTGAATCCTTGACGCCGAAGTGCCGCTTGACCGCGGACTCCGCGAGATCGCCGAGCTGCGACACCACCGACAGCACCGCCGCGAGCACGACCATCGCCAGCAGCCCGCTGGCGCCGGTCAGCGACCACAGACCGGCCGCGACGAGGCTCGCGACGAAGCCGCCGATCGCGCCGGCCCAGGTCTTGTTGGGGCTGATCCGCGGCGCCAGCCTCACGCCACCGATGCTGCGCCCGGCGACATAGCCGCCGATATCGCTCGACCACACCACCAGGAAGACCAGCACCAGCGCGTACCAGCCGAGCGCCGCATCGAGGCGTACGAGCACCGAGGCGAGCTCCGCCGCCGCGGCGTAGATGAAGCCGGACGCCGCCCAGCTGCGGTGTCCCGCGGCCAGCGCGGCGACGAGCGCAAGCCCGAGGCCGAGCACCACCACCGCGACATCGACGAGGCCGAAGGCGAGGCAGACGCCGGCTGCCGCAATAGCCATCGCGCCGATGACGCTGACGCCGATGGCGCGGACCTCGCCCACCACCATCAGCCATTCCAGATAGAGCCCGACGGCGACGAGCGTCACCAAAGCGGTCCAGAACGCCCCGCCGGCATAGGCGGCGCCGAGCGCCAGCGGCACCAGCACCAGCGCGGCCGCGATCCGCAGCAGGAGATTGCTCGCGCCCTTCTTCGGCGACACGGCGTCAATGGGCTGCGCGGCCTCGTTGCGCTGCGCGGCTTTGGCGGCGTCTCCGGCGGCTGCGGTCTCGGGATGGGTCACGAGGCGGTTTTCGCCACGAGGCCGCCGAAGCGGCGTTCACGCCGGCCGAACTCGGCGATCGCGCCTTCGAGCGCCGCCTTGTCGAAGTCGGGCCAATGCTGCGGCACGAACACCAGCTCGCTATAGGCCGCCTGCCACATCAGGAAGTTGGACAGCCGCTGCTCACCGCTGGTGCGGATGATCAGATCGGGATCGGGAATGTCGGGCGCATCGAGATAAGCCCCGATCGCGTCGGCATCGATCGAGGCGGGGTCGCGCCGTCCCTCGGCGACCTCGCGCGCCAGGCGCTGCGCCGCGCGCGCGATCTCCTGGCGCGAGCCGTAGTTGAAGGCGACCACGAGCGTCAGCTTGGTATTCGCCCGCGTCAGCTCCTCGGCTTCGCTGAGCAGCGCGCAGATGTCGGGCTCGAGCCCGTCCCGCTCGCCGATGACCCGGACGCGCACGCCGTCGCGATGCAGGGTGGCGAGGTCGTTGCGGATGAAGCGGCGCAACAGGCCGAAGAGATCACCGATCTCGCTCGCCGGCCGCGACCAGTTCTCCGATGAGAACGAGAAGATCGTGAGATAGCGGATGCCGAGCTCGTCACAGGCGCGCACCACGCGGCGCAGCGCATCGACGCCACGGCGATGCCCCTCCGCGCGCGGCAGACCACGCGCCGCAGCCCAGCGGCCGTTGCCATCCATGATGATGGCAACATGCGCCGGTCCGTCGGACCGGTCCGGCGCCTCCGTCACCGGGGCCGCGGCTTTGGACATCAAGCGCATCCTTCAGACGGTGAGGATTTCCTTTTCCTTCGCCGCCAGCAGCTGATCGATCTCCGAGATCACGCTGTCGGTCGCCTTCTGCACGTCACCGGCCAAGCGCTCCTGATCGTCCTCGGACATCTCGTGATTCTTCTCGAGCTTCTTCAACGTATCGAGGCCGTCGCGGCGCACGTGGCGGACGGCCACACGGGCCTGCTCGGCATATTTGTGCGCGACCTTGACCAGCTCCTTGCGGCGCTCCTGGTTGAGCTCGGGAATGCGCAGCCGGATCACCTGGCCTTCGGTCGCCGGCGACAGGCCGAGATTGGAATCGACGATCGCCTTCTCCACCGCCTTCACCATGGAGCGGTCCCACACCTGCACCGACAGCAGACGCGGCTCGGGCACCGACACGGTCGCGAGCTGGTTGAGCGGCATGTGCGAGCCATAGGCCTCGACCTGGACCGGCTCAACCATCGACGCCGAGGCGCGGCCGGTGCGCAGGCCGCCGAGCTCGTGCTTCAGCGCCTGGGTCGCGCCCTGCATGCGGCGCTTCAGCTCGTTGAGGTCGAAATTGCCCGTGCTCATCACGCTTTCCTTTCCTGCAACCCGGGGCTCTCTGGCCGTTCCTGCCGGCCATTGGAGGGCCTGCGGCCGGCTTATCCGACTCCCGGACGAATTCCTGTTTCGGTTACGCTTCTACCGCAGCCGCCGGATCGGTCCAACACCGGGCAGCGGACGGTGTCGCGCTTACCCGGCGACGACGGTGCCGCGCCCTTCGCCCCGCAACATCGCGCCGATGGCGCCGGGCTCGGCAATGGAGAATACAATGATAGGCAGCGATGTTTCCCGGGCAAGCGCGAACGCCGTCGCGTCCATGACCTTGTAGCCGCCCTCGATCGCCTGGGAGTGGGTCAACCGGTCGAATCGCTTCGCGGCCGGATCCTTCTTCGGATCGGCGCTGTAGACGCCGTCGACATTGGTGGCCTTCAGCACCGCCTGGGCGCCGATCTCGGCGGCGCGCAACACTGCGGTGGTGTCGGTCGTGAAATAGGGATTGCCGGTGCCGCCGCCGAGCACGACGATGCGCCCTTCCGCGAGCGCCTTGTGCGCTGCAGCGCGGGTGAACAATTCGCAGACCTGGGGCATGACGAAGGCCGACAGCGCCACCGCCGGCGCTCCCTTGCGCTGCAAGGCCGCCTCCAGCGCCAGGCTGTTCATGACCGTGGCCAGCATCCCCATGGTGTCGCCGGTCGAACGCGACACGCCCTGCGACGACACCTCGACGCCGCGCACCATGTTGCCGCCGCCGACAACGACGGCAACCTCGACGCCAAGCTTTTGAGCTGCAATCAAATCATCGGCGATGCGGTCGACCGTCGCTTGATCGATGCCGAAGGAATGGCTGCCGGCGAGATACTCGCCGGACAGCTTGATCATGACGCGACGATAGAGCGGATCAGCCATGTACCCATCGCTCTTTTGTTCAGGCGACGGTCTCACCCGCAGCCGGAGGCTTGTTCTGACCGCTGGCGGCGGCGACTTCGGCGGCGAAGTCGGTCTCTTCCTTCTCGATGCCCTCACCAAGGGCATAGCGGACGAAACCGGCGACCTTGATCGGACCGCCGACCTTGCCCTCGGCTTCCTTCAGCGCCTGAGCAACGGACTTTCCGCTGTCGTGGATGAAGGCCTGCTCGAGCAGCGTCACTTCCTTGTAGTAGGTCTTCAGGCCGGACTCGACGATCTTCTCGATCACGTTCTCCGGCTTGCCCTGCTGACGATACTTGTCGGCGAGCACGTCCTTCTCGCGCTTGACGATCTCCGGATCGAGACCGGCGGCGTCGATCGCCTGCGGATTGGCGGCGGCGACATGCATCGCGAGCTGACGGCCGAGAGCTGCGAGCTCGTCGGTCTTGCCCGGCGACTCCAGCGCGACGATGACGCCGAGCTTGCCGGCGCCTTCGATCACGGCGCCATGGACGTAGCTCGACACGACGCCTTCGCTCACCTCGAGCGCGGCGGCGCGACGGAGCGTCTGGTTCTCACCGATGGTCGCGATCGAATCGGCGATCGCGGCCTCGACCGTGATGCTGCCGACCTTGGCCGCCTTGATCTTCTCGAGGTCGGCGCCGACGTCGAGCGCGACCTGGGCGATCATCTTGACCAGGCCCTGGAAGTGCTCGTTGCGCGCAACGAAATCGGTCTCGGAATTGACCTCGACGACCACGCCCTTCTTGCCGGAGGTGAGCGCACCGATCAGGCCCTCGGCGGCGACGCGGCCGGCCTTCTTGGCGGCCTTCGACAGGCCCTTCTTGCGCAGCCAATCCTGCGCCGCCTGCATGTCGCCGCCGGTCTCGGTGAGCGCGGCCTTGCAATCCATCATGCCCGCGCCGGTCGACTCGCGCAGGTCCTTCACCATCGCTGCGGTGATATTCGCCATTGTTGAACGTCCTCTTGCCTATCCAAAGCGCGACGCAGCGGATGGCTCATCGCCGTCCGCTGCCAGGAAAACCCTATCTCAGTCGCGATGGCCGGCGTGCGACGCCGGCCAGATTCGTGTCGTGTCGTCTTAGGCGTCGGCCAGCGACTTGGCCTGTGCGACCCAGGCATCGGCCCGGCTCGGCAGACCGACTTCTTCGCCGATCTGGTGCGCCGTATCGTGGTTGAGCTCGGCGAGCTGCCAGAAGTGGAAGATGCCGAGGTCGTTGAGCTTCTTCTCGATGGCGCCGGACACGCCGGTGAGCTTCTTGAGATCGTCGGCCGTGCCGCGCGGGCCCGGCAGACCCTGGAAGGTCGAGGCCGAAGCAGCCGGGAGATCCTCCTCCAGCGGCGCGGCGGAGGCGCCGACATCGATGCCGAGCTCGCCCTGGGCGCGCGAGATGCCGTCGATGGCTGCGCGCGCGATCAGGTCGCAATACAGCGAGATGGCGCGGCCGGCGTCGTCATTGCCGGGGACCACATAGGTGATGCCCTTCGGATCGCAATTGGTGTCGACGATCGCGGCGACCGGGATGTTGAGGCGCTGGGCCTCCTGGATCGCGATGTCTTCCTTGTTGGTGTCGATCACGAAGATCATGTCGGGCAGGCCGCCCATGTCCTTGATGCCGCCGAGCGAGCGATCGAGCTTGTCGCGCTCGCGCTGCAGGGTCAGGCGCTCCTTCTTGGTGTAGGAGTTGGCCTCGCCCGAGGACAGCACCTCGTCGAGGTGACGCAGGCGCTTGATCGAGGCCGAGATCGTCTTCCAGTTGGTCAGCGTGCCGCCGAGCCAGCGCGAATTGACGAAGTACTGCGCGCAGCGCTTGGCCGCGTCGGCGACGTTGTCCTGCGCCTGGCGCTTGGTACCGACGAACAGAATGCGGCCGCCCTTGGCGACGGTGTCGCTGACAGCCTGCAGCGCCGTGTGCAGCAGCGGCACGGTCTGGGCGAGGTCGATGATGTGGATGTTGTTGCGGCTTCCGAAAATGAAATCGGCCATTTTCGGATTCCAGCGGTGAGACTGGTGACCAAAGTGCACGCCAGCTTCGAGCAGCTGGCGCATGGTGAATTCAGGCAGCGCCATTTGGATATTCTCCGGTTGATTCCTCCGGAAACGCGTGAGCAAAAACGGGCCGTTCGGCCCGGCTTGCCACCGGACGCCCTCTAGGAGAGCCAAGTTTCCGTGTGAGATGGCGCGCTATATAGCCGGATTTTGGCGCAACGCAAGGAAAATGGACCTATTCCGCCTGCAGAAGCTCCGCCATGGCGGTCCGGGCCTGGCCTTCCGGGAGGGGGACGAGGTCGACGGGTCCCTTATTGTCGGCCCCGGCCGAGGCCGCGGCCATCACGCCCGCTCCGACCAGCCCGAACATGATCGCGCCGCCCTGCATCGCCCGGGAACGCTCGCTGGGCTTGATCGAGAAGAAATAGGTCTTCCCAGCATCGGTATTGAAATCGAGCACCGTCTCGCCGGGAAACAGGATCTGGGTCGCGGTGAGGTGGTGCGGGCCTGCCGGACGATCGACATAGGCGTAGGTGCCGGGCAGCAGCCGGTTCAAGGCAATGCCGTCGACCTTGGCGTCACAATTGGTCCGTTCGAGCCAGGAATCCTTCAGGCTCATGATGATGATCCGGGAATGGCCGGGCCGCGGCGCACCGATCTTCTGCGAGACCACAGCGTATTCCGTTCCTTCCCTGCCGGTGACACACCCTGCTACCAGCAGTGCGAAGCCCAACCCCACAAATGCGCGTCGTTTCATTTTGAAGTCCCCGTAAATCCCCGGGCCAAGGCTATGACGGGAACTCGGGAACTTTCAAGGCCGGGAACAAAGACAGTGGAACTGTGCTCAGCGGTCCACACTGGCAGGCTTCAGCTCCGCCCGGTCGGCGTCGAGCTTCGCCTTCATGCGCCCGAGATCGTCGAAGAAGGCCTGCTGCTCCCGCAGCGGGACCAGCCGCAAGGAGGGCGGCATCAGCACGTGGCTGACATTCGGGCGGCCCGAATTGGCGAATGCCTCCGAGCGCTGCAGGGACTGGACCGCGACAGCGACGACGAGCAGGACGGCGACCACGATGCCCTTTGCGACCAGATGGGTGCGCCCGACCTCGCGCAGGTGCAGGAAGCAGACGGTTGCAAGCACGATCCACGAGACGACGTAGCCGTAGGTGAAGATGGTGGTCCATGTCAGGGCGAAGGACGCCACCTGCGCAAACTCGCTGTACAGCCAGAATGCGACCAGGCCGGCTTCGGCGATCAGGAGGTGACGCAGGAAGTGCGACCGCCCTGAGAACAGCCGCGCGAGCAGCGCCCATACGCCGACCCAGGCAAGGACGACGCCGATCAGCGTCAGCATGGGCACGAGATAGTCGGACAGATGCGGCTCGGAGGTCTGGGCGAACCAGACCAGGAGCCCGTTGAGCGCCAGCAGAACGGCCCCGAGCGCCATCGCGGCGACGATCGGCAGCACGCTGCGCTCCGAGCCGACAAGCCGCTCCGGCTCGACCGCATGGGCGGCGTCGCGAACCCGCAGCAGCGTCTGGCCGATCCGGATCGGCTTGCTGCCGTCAAGGACGAGCTGCGGCATGCGGCTCTTGCTGCGGTCGAGATAGAGGCCGTTGGCGCTGCCGAGATCCTCGGCAACGAGTCGGCCCTCGCCGTCACGGAAAATGCGGACGTGACGCGCCGCGACGAAGGGATCGTCGAGGATGACGTGATTGTCGTAGCCGCGGCCGACATGGATCTCGGCGGCATCGACCCGGAAGCGGCCGGCGACGTCGCGATGCTTGGACAGGATCTCGATCCAGATCATCGCGCCACCTGCAGCCGTTCGAGGAAGCTCTTGCCGAGCCGCAACGCATCGTCATAGGCGATCGCCTGGAGATTGAGCCGCGACACCAGCGCTTCGTCGGCGCGGTCCTGCGTCACCGCAACCAGCACGACGTCATAGAGTCCGTCGAACTCGCGATAGCCTTGCGCGCACCACATCACCCGCAACGGCGGATGATCCGCCGCCGGCGCGAGGCCAACGAAATCCTCATGGCAGTGCTGCGGCGTGTACCATTTGCGGAACGAGCCGCCCAAGGTGAGGCGCGGCTGCGCCAGCTGGGTCAGCACGGTCGCGAACTGGAATTGATTGAGGTCGGTCGACTTGGCGTAGGAGTGATTGACCTCGACCGTGCCGGTGTTGAGATCGGAGGCGACGTAGACGCTCGCCTCGGCCTTGCAGCTCGTCGAATTGATGCTGGCGCGCGGCTTCGGCGAGGCGCCGGCATTGGTGCTGGCCCAGCATTCGAACCACCCTGCCCGCGTTTCCGGCGCCTGATAGGAGCCGAACACGCGGTCGCGAAAACCCTCGTCGCCGAGAGATTTGTAGAGCGCGCCGCGCCAGCTCGCGAGCTGTGCGATCACGTCCTTGCGCAGGTCGCTGGCGGCGGGCTTGGCATCCTTGCCGCGCGCCAGCAGGGCTGCGGCGAAACGCGCCGGCACCAGGAAGCTGATCAGCTGACCACCGCGCCGCGTGGCGACGTTGATCCCGACCACCTGCCCCTGCGCGTTGACCGCGGGACCGCCGCTCATGCCGGGATTGAGCGCGCCGGTGAAGTGGATGTGATCATTGTAGCTGTGCTCGACCAGCCCGTTATAGGTGCCCTCGATGATGGTGAAGCCGAGGTCGAGCGGATTGCCGAGCGAATAGAGCCGCTCGCCCTTGGGCAGGCTGCCGTCGAGCGCAGCCTTGTCGAAGGTGAAGAACGGCGCGTTCTCCTTGTCGACGCGCACCAGCGCGAGGTCATTCGGCAGGTCGACCGCAAGCAGCGTCACCGCGCCCTGGCTGCCGTCGGCGCCGGTGTATTCGAGCCGATAGGTCTTCGGCTCGAGCGCCGCATCCGAGACGACGTGATAGTTGGTGATCGCAAGCCCGTCGTCGGAGACCAGGAAGCCGGAGCCGGTCGAGGTCTGGCGGCCGGCATCGGCCAGCAAGGTGCGGATCTGCAAGAGGCGCGGCGGCGCCGAGGCATAGACCGCTTCGGCGCCGGGCAGCGCCTGGGCAAGGGCCGGTGACGGCAAGACCGCCAGTCCCGAACTGCAAAGGGCGACCAGGATTGCGCTTTGCCACAGCAGCGCGCGCACCATCCTCACAAACGCTGAAATCAATGATGCCCCCGCAACAGGTCGTCGGCTGCCGACGTCCTGCGCTTACGATCGATCAGTCCGGCGGACCGGCCAATATCGAAAACGGGCCTGCGTTGCAACGCCCGCACCGCCGCAGCGGCGCGGGGTCGCTCAACAATGCGGCACGTTCGGGGGACACTTCTTGCCCGGCGCCTGCGGCGGAGGGCCAGCCGGCCTCGCCATCGGCGGCGGCCCCGGCGGCCGTGCCATGGCCATCGGAGGCGGGCTCGGCCTTGCCATCTGCGGTGGCGGAGCGGGCCGTGCCATCTGCGGTGGCGGGCTTGGCCGCGCCATCTGCGGTGGCGGGGCTGGCCGCGCCATCTGGGGTGGCGGGCTCGGCCGCGCCATCTGGGGTGGCGGGCTCGGCCGCGCCATCTGCGGCGGCGGGCTCGGCCGCGCCATCTGCGGTGGCGGGCTCGGCCGCGCCATCTGCGGCGGCGGACCAGGCCGCGCCGTGGGTGGCGCAGCCGGCTCGATCCTGGGCCGGACCTCCGGGCCGCGAGGAAGCGCAGCCGTCGGGCGTTCCGCTCTCTCTGCCGGCCTCGTCGTCGGGGCTGCCGGCAGGCCTGGAGGCGTCCGGCTGGCGTGAACACCCGTGGCTGGATCTGATGACGGGGGTGTGGTCGCCGGGCTCGTTCCCGGCCGACCAGGCCCGGGCTTCGTCAAGGCTTGCGCCGGCAGGCGCGAATTGGGAGCATTCGTGGATGACGGGACTGGCGGAGCGCCCTGACCCGGGACGGGAAGCGCGTTGCCAGGTCCTCCCGGCATCGGTCCTGCCGGCATCGGCCCACCCTGCCCCGGCCGACCCGGCTGCGCGGGAAGCGTCGCCGGGGTCACGCCCGCGGCAGGCCCACGCCCGCCGAGCAAGCCTTGCGCGCCCGGCATCGGCGCCTTGCCCTGCTGAATCAGGGTCGCGCGCTGAACGACCGCAGGCGGCAGCGCAGGTGTCACCGCCGGTCCGGCGGGCGGCGTGGGCCCACCGGCGACGGGTCCGGGACCAGGACCAGGCCCTGCCGGGGCCGGCGTGGCCACCACCGGCCGGTTGATGACCGTGTTGATCACGGTCGTGTTGTGGATGTTCTGGAAGATGATGTTGTTGGGCGGCGGCGCCACGAAGGCCGGCGGCTGGACATAGACCGGGATCGGCACGAACACCGGCCGCGGCAGGATGAACAGGCCGACCGGCGCATAGGGCGGCGGCAGCTCGACGAACTCCGGCGGCGGCGGCGGCAGCACATAGACCGGCGGCGGGGGCGGCGGGACGAAGCCGAACTCGGGATCGGAGAACATCAGCACCGGACGCTCGACATAGACGACCTCGTCCGGCGGCGGCGGCGGCACGTCATACTCGATCATGGCGAAGGTCGGCGGCGGCTCTGGTGGCGCCGACAGAATCGCCAGCCGCCGCCGCGCATCCGCGGCATGGGCGCCGTACGGGTAGCGCTTCAGATAGGACCAATAGGCATCCGGGCTGTCGGTGCGATAGGTGCGCCGCCACGTCAGCGCCTCGCGGCGGGCCGCGACGATCGCCCGGACGCGCCGGGCGAGCGGATCGCCCGGATAAGCGGCGATGAAATCCTCATAGCCCTGCAAGGTGTCGCGCTCGAGCGCAGCCGTATAGGCCTCCTGCACCGGCAGCTCGCGGATCGGCCGCGCGCGCAGCGCCGCGGTCTGCTCCGGCGAGGCCTGCGGCGCCGGCGCATCCGGCGCGCGTTCGAAGAAGGTGAAGGCCGCCTGAACCTTTTGCGTATTCCAAGGCACCTGGGCGCCCTTGGTCTCCTCATTGACGCGCAGCCGCAGCCGGTCGAACACCTCCGGCAGCGACAGCCCGCCGGAGCGGATCATCTCCGCCAGCGAGCGGGCATAGACGCCATAATTGCCGGTCTCGCTCGGAGCAATCGTGCCCGGCGCGGCGTTGAAGGCGATCAGCATGTTGTTGTCGGGCTCGACCAGCGCCAGACCGCCTGCGATCGTCGAACCGCCCGTGATGAACGGCTGCTGGCGCGCGGCGTCGAGCACGACGATCCCGGCCTTGAGCTGTGACGCGGCGAGCTGACGGATGTAGTCGCTGAGCCGCAGACCTTCGGTCGGAATGTCGACATCGCTGGCGATGTTGGCGTCGACCGGAAGGAAATAGTTCTCGCCGGCGAGCTGCACGCCGTAGCCGGCGAGATAGACCATCGCGACCGTGTTGCCCTCGGACGATTGGGCCTTGTGAATGAAATCGCGAAAGCTCTTGCGCAGCGTGTCGGCATCGAGATCGCGGGCGCCGACCACGTCGAAGCCCGCCGCCTGCAGGGTCTGAGCGATCAGGCCGGCGTCGTTAGCCGTCGTCGCCAGGGCGCCCTTGGCATAGGCGCTGTTGCCGATCACCAGCGCGATGCGCTTTTCGGCGGCCGGCTGTTGCGCTGCAGCGGGGGACAGCAATGCTGCCAGCACGAGCAGGCAGAGCGAGATGGAGCAGATGATCTTAGTATGGCGCATGATGGTTCGAGCCCTTTCGAGGCACCCTGCCCCGGATACAGCGCGCGAGAGGCTGAACCGCGGTTGAACGGAGGCGTGTCCATCCATGCCCGACGCAGCTTTTTGTTCCTTTGCCGCCGTTCGGTCCGCAGGACAGCCAAGCCGAGGCCATCCAACCCAACACGAACGCCGACGGTTACAGTTGCTGCACGTCGACCACGCCGGTCACCGCCTTGATCGCACCTGCGATTTGTGGCGAAACCTTGAAGCGGCCGGGCAGCTTCATCTCCACCTCGGTCTCCAGGTCCAGCATCATCACCAGGGACACCTCGCCCTCGCCCGCCGCGGCGCGGGGCGCCAGCGGTGGCGCGGCGCTCTTGGCCACCGCCCCATTGCCATTGCCGTTGGCCGCTGCGGCGTCGCCCTGCAGCCGCCTGACGATGGAATCGAGCGGCTTGGTGTCGCGCAGGAAGATGCGCAGGCCGCGCTGGGTCTTGGCGGCGGCATCATCGAGCGGCTCGGCATGCAGCACGCGGGCGCGGACGTCCTCGCCCTGCAGCTCGGCGCCGAGCTGCAGCAGCACGGCGGCGCCCGGCTCGAGCACGTCGCGATATTGCGCAAGCCCCTCCGAGAACAGCACAGCTTCGAAATGGCCGGTCGGATCGGACAGGCCCATGATGCCCATCTTGTTGCCGGTCTTGGTGCGCCGCTCCATGCGCGACACCACGGTAGCCGCGACCTTGCCCGCGGTCGCGCCGGTCTTCACCGCGCGGGAGAATTCCGCCCAGCTCTGCACCCGCAGCCGCTTCAGCGCCGCGGCATAGTCGTCGAGCGGATGGCCCGACAGGAAGAAGCCAATCGCGTCATATTCGCGGCGCAGGCGCTCGGCCGGCAGCCAGTTCTCGATGTTCGGCAGGATGATCGCCGGCGCGTCCGCGGCGTTGCCGAACATGTCGTTCTGCCCGGACGTGGCGGCCTCGTTGGCGCGCTGACAGGCGGCGACGATGGCGTCGGCGCCGGCGAACACGCGGGCGCGGTTCTTGTCGAGACAATCGAAGGCGCCGGCTGCAGCCAAGGTCTCGATGATGCGCTTGTTGATCGCGCGCGGGTTGACGCGTGAAGCGAAGTCCGCGAGCGACGTGAACGGGCCGCCTTTGTTGCGGGCCTCGACGATCATCTCGATCGCCTGCGGGCCGACGCCCTTCAGCGCGGCAAGCGCGTAGAAGATGGTGTTGCCGCTGACCTCGAAGGTCGGCCCCGAACGGTTGATCGAGGGCGGCTCGACCTTGATCCCCAGGCGCTGCGCCTCGGCGCGGAATTCCGACAGCTTGTCCGTATTGTTCAGATCGAGCGTCATCGACGCCGCGATGAACTCCACCGGATAATGCGCCTTCATATAGGCGGTGTGGTAGGACACCAGCGCGTAGGCGGCGGCGTGCGACTTGTTGAAGCCGTAGTCGGCGAACTTCGCGAGCAGATCGAAGATCGTATCGGCCTGGTCCTTCGGCACGCCGTTCTTGACTGCGCCCTCGACGAAGCGGACGCGCTGCTTGTCCATCTCGGCGCGGATCTTCTTGCCCATGGCGCGGCGCAGAAGATCGGCTTCGCCGAGCGAATAGCCCGACATCTGCTGCGCCACCTGCATCACCTGCTCCTGGTAGATGATGACGCCGAAGGTCTCTTTCAGGATCGGCTCCAGAATCGGATGCAGATATTCCGGCTCCTCCTCGCCATGCTTGCGGGCGCAGTAGGTCGGGATATTGGCCATCGGACCCGGGCGATACAGCGCCACAAGCGCGATGATGTCCTCGAAGCGGTCGGGCCGCATGTCGATCAGCGCCCGCCGCATGCCCTGGCTTTCAACCTGGAACACGCCGACCACATCGCCGCGCGCCAGCATCTGGTAGCTCGGCGCATCGTCGATCGGCAAGGTCGCGAGGTCGACATGGATGTCGCGCTGCTTCAGCAGCTTCACCGCGACGTCGAGCACGGTCAGCGTCTTCAGGCCGAGGAAGTCGAACTTCACGAGTCCGGCCGGCTCGACCCATTTCATGTTGAACTGGGTGACCGGCATGTCCGATTTCGGATCGCGATACATCGGCACCAGCTCGCTGAGCGGCCGGTCGCCGATGACGATGCCTGCGGCGTGGGTCGAGGCGTGTCGCGTCAGGCCTTCGAGGCGCATCGCGATATCGAAGGCGCGCGCCACCACCGGATCCTCGTCGCGAAACGCCTGCAGCTTCGGCTCGCCTTCGATGGCCGCGGCCAACGTCACCGGCGCGGCCGGATTCTGCGGCACCAGCTTGGTCAGCTTGTCGACCTGGCCATAGGGCATCTGCAGCACGCGGCCGACGTCGCGCAGCACGCCGCGCGCCTGCAAGGTACCGAAGGTGATGATCTGCGCCACCTGGTCGCGGCCGTAGCGCTGCTGCACGTAGGAGATCACCTCGCCACGGCGGTCCTGGCAGAAGTCGATGTCGAAGTCCGGCATCGACACGCGCTCGGGATTGAGGAAGCGCTCGAACAGCAGCGCGAAGCGCATCGGGTCGAGGTCGGTAATGGTCAGCACCCAGGCGACCAGCGAGCCTGCGCCCGAGCCACGGCCTGGGCCTACGGGAATGCCGTGCGCCTTGGCCCATTTGATGAAGTCCGACACGATCAGGAAGTAGCCCGCGTACTTCATGCGCATGATGACGTCGAGCTCGAAGGCGAGACGCTTCTGATAGTCCTCCTCAGTCATGCCCGGCGCCATGCCGTGCACCTTCAAGCGGCGCTCCAGGCCCTCCTCCGCCTGCCGCTTCAGCTCGGCCGCCTCGGCGCTGGCGGCGTCCACGGCGTCGCCGGAGTTGGCGCCGACCGTGAAGAACGGCAGGATCGGCTTGCGCGTGCGCGGCCGGTACGAGCAGCGCTCGGCGATCTCCACCGTCGAGGCCAGCGCCTCCGGAATGTCGGCGAACAGCACCGCCATTTCCGCGCGCGTCTTGAAGCGGTGCTCGGGCGTCAGCTGCACGCGCTCGGTGTCGGCGATGAGATGGCCGCCGGCGATGCACAGCAGCGCATCATGCGCTTCGTAGTCGTCCGTGCTCGCGAAATACGGCTCGTTGGTCGCGACCAGCGGCAGCCCCTTGTCATAGGCGAGATCGATCAGCCCGCCCTCGACGCGGCGCTCGCGGTCCGTGCCGTGGCGCTGCAGCTCGATGTAGAGGCGGTCACCGAACTGGCTCGCCAGCCGCTCGCAGCGCTGCGCGGCGAGCGCGGCCATGTCGTGCTGGAGCGCGAGCGAGATCGGCCCGTCAGGTCCGCCGGTCAGCGCGATCAGGCCATCGACGCCTTCCGTGAGCCAGTCGAACTTGATGTGCGGCGCCTGATGCGTGGGCGTCTCAAGGAACGCCCGCGAGTTCAGCCGCATCAGATGCCGGTAGCCCTCCTCCTTCGCCGCCAGCAGGACGATTCGCGAGGGCTGCGCGACCGCGCCCGCATTGCGGGCGTTGGGGTCCATGTCGCCGAAATCGATCGCGAGCTCGCAACCGGCGATCGGCTGGATGCCATAGCCCGCCATCTTGTCGGAGAATTCGAGCGCACCGAACATGTTGTCGGTGTCGGTCAGCGCCAGCGCCGGCTGGCGGTCGGCCTTGGCGAGCTCGCCGAGCTTGGCGATCTTGATCGAGCCCTTCAGCAGCGAATAGGCGGAATGGACGTGGAGATGGACGAATCCGGCGCTGGACATGCTCGCCTTGCAACTTCCTGAAGGGAATCCGACAGCAGAGTCACCCGGCCGCCAGGGGGACATGATTACCGCCGTTCCCCGAAAGCCCGACCGACTCGCCCGCTCATGATATCGGATCAGCCGCCGCGGAGTCCGGTCGCTCCGGCCGCTGTCCCGCTTTTCCCCAGTCGCAGGTCGGCCAAAAAATCAAAGCTGCGGAATGATTTGCGCCCATAGCGCGATCATCCCGACGAACAGCGTGATCGACGCCAGTGCGGCGGCTTCTTCGACGAAAACCTTCAGCATGGGGACCTCCCTGAGCTAGAACATAGAGAGAACAATGTTCCTTTTTCGTTCTCAGGTCAAGCCGTCCGCCCAGCATCAGGCCGCGCCGCTGCGGCACGTGGTTAATCCCTGGGGTTGGCGCATGAAAAAAGCCCCGGCGCGCTCGCGCCGGGGCTTTTCGATCGTTCAGGCGAGACTCAGTAGCGAGTCGCCACCGGGCCGCCGAAGCGATAGTTCAGGCGGGCAGTGAAGATGTCGGCGTCCTGCTTGATGCTGTCGGAGCCGAGCGCACCGAAGCTGACGGTCTGACGGTCCATGAACAGATGGTTGTACTCGACGCCCATCGACCAGTTCGGAGCAAAGCCGTATTCGAGGCCGGCACCGACCACGCCGCCCCAGCGGGTGTTGTCGTTGGAGGCGAGGAACGCACCGGTGGCCGCGTTGCTGATCGAGTAGGTGTTGCTGGTGATCGCCGCACCGCCCTTGGCGTAGAGCAGCACGTTGTTCCAGGCGTAGCCGACCTGGCCGGTGAACAGACCGAACGCGTCGGTCTTGGTGCGGTTACGCGTGCCGAACAGCGCGCTCACATTGTCGCCGGAGAAATCAGCCCAGTTGCCCTGCGCTTCCACGCCGAACACGAACTGACCCATCTGCCAGCGATAGCCGACCTGGCCACCGACCGTGCCGCCCGACGAATCATGCGAGCCTTCACGGCCGCCGCCCACGAGATCCCAGGTGTTGTGGGTCCAGCCGCCGCCGCCGTTCACACCGATGTAGAAGCCGCTCCAGTCATAGATCGCAGCCATCATCGGCGCTGGCGCCTTCGTGTAGGGACGCGCAGCGAGATCCGCGGCAAGCGCCGGCGAGGCCAGCACCACGATCGCCGTCGTCATCAACACAAGTTTCTTCATCACAGGTCCAGTCTCGTCTCATTTGGCCCCCAGGCCAGCCGCACCTCTTAACGATATCAGCCACAATTGCTGTAGCCTCGAGGTCACAGATGACGTCTGAACGCGCGTGAGACATGTCTGGAAATTAATCTGCAATCACAGTGTGTTGATGGAACTTTCCGATTTGCAATCGAGGGCCGAGCGACTACACACGACACACACATTCGCGCATCGCTTCGCCATGCTGCGCGCGAATTCTGTCCTCATCGAAGGAAGGGAGAGATCGTTGATGCGTGACGTGTTCTTTGCGGCCCTGGCTGCAGCCGGCCTCGTGGTCGCAGCCCATGCCCCGGCGCACGCCGTCGGCGTCAGGCATGCGTTCTGTCTGCAGGGTGATCAGCACCCCGGATTGAGCAACTGCACCTTCGACAGCTATGCGCAGTGTCAGGCGACGGCGTCGGGACGCCTGCTGACCTGCATCGCCAATCCCTATTTCGCCGGCGTCAGCAACGATCCGCGCGCGACGCCGTACCCCTATCCGCACCGTCAGCGCATCAAGCCGCGCCCACCGGCGCCGAATCCCTACGCGCCATTCCCCAACCCGTTCGTCTTCGAGGAAGACTGAGCGGTCGCATGATCGGCTGATGGCCGATCATCATCTCGGATGCGCCCCTTGAACGATCGCCGAGACCCTTGGTCTCGGCGATCGGCGTTTATCAGTGCATCATGTCTCAGTGCATCATGCCGAAGCCCGGGCCGAACTTGTAGTTCAGCCGCACGAGCCCGATGTCGACGTCCTGTTTGATGCGATGGGTCATCGCGGGCTGCCCCGCAGCGGCGACGAAGTTCAGGTTCTTGTTGCCGAGGAAGATGTGGTCGTATTCGACGCCGACCGTCCAATTCGGCGCGAAGCCATATTCGATGCCGGCGCCGATCGTGGCGCCCCAGCGCGTGGTGTTGGCGCGGTCGAGCATCACATTGGTGCCGGTGGTGAAGGTGTCGTAGCGATCACCGACGACGGCAGCGCCGCCCTTCACATAGCCCAGGATGTTGTCGAAGGCGTAGCCGACCTGGCCGGTGAACAGGCCGAAGCCGTTGGTGCGCGACCGGTCGCTGACATTGGGCAGGATCAGGTTGCGATTTGTGCCCTTGAAGTTGGCCCAGTCGCCCTGCGCTTCGACACCGAACACCCAGTTCGCCATCTGATAGCGATAGCCGATCTGACCACCGACCGCGGCGCCGCCGCCGCCCGAACAACCCTCGCGGTTCAGAGCGGGGTTGACCGCCACACCGGCGTTCGAGACCAGGTTCCAGCAGTCCCGGCTCGAGCCGCCGCCGGCGTTGAAACCGACGTAGAACCCGCCCCAATCGTACACCGTCGCCATGACCGCGGGCGGAGCCTTGGTGTAGGGACCCTTCTTCACCGGAAGATCAGCCGCGAAAGCAGACGTCGCCACGGCCATTGCGCCGAGCCCCACCGTTGCGCCGAAAAGCGTTCTCATCATCGAACTCCGTAGCTTCTGTCCCAAGGTCCCCAAACCCTCTGGTTTCGTTAAAAAACGCATGCAGCGCGACGAAGCGCCGATGCATGTCGCATCGACTCCGTCGATCTCGCTGATGTGCCAGATTAGAACTGTTCTTTTCGACTTTTTGGGGATTGGCCGCAAACGCCTGTTTTCAAAGGCTTTGGCCGGCAAATGAACAAACAACTAATAGGATGTGTGGAGGAGTCGTGACCGATGTCCATCGCTCGCCACAATAGGAAAGCGACGCCGACATCGTGACGGAGACGACGCTCGTCACGGAACGGACCTCTGCGCGTCTCAGTCGTGAATTCTTCGGGGCAACGCGACTGATGTTGCGAATGCTTGGCATCATCATACGCAAAGCCGACGAATGTATGGTGCGCGTTCAATTCAACCCGCGATGCGTGGACAATGTCCGCGATCACCCGCCTGCACACGGAAGATGCGAGCGCTCACGCGTAGTAGATCGCAAGCTTCAGCGCCGGATCATCATTGGCCTGGAAGGTCGCGTATCGCAGTCTCACGCGGCCCTTCTTCGGGTGATCGAGCAGCTTCTCGCCCGCAGAGAGCGGCGTGATATCGTGAGCGGCCCACAGCGCGTCGAACTCGCGGCTGCCCCGGCGCAGCCGGGCAAGCAGATCCATGAAAGCGGGATCTCCGGCCCAGAGATCATAGGTCGCGCGAAACTGCGCGACCATGCGCCGGGCCAGCTCCTTCCACTGCGCGCCGAACAGCCGGCGGACGCCGGGCGTGCACAGCATGAGCAGCAGCGTGTTGCGATCCTTCTCGGCGAGCTGCGAGAAGCCGAAGATCTCGTCAGCCTGATCATTCCAGGCCAGCACGTCCCATCGTCGTCCTGAGATGTAAGCCGGCTGGTTCAGGCTCTTGACGAGCTCGCATAGTCCGGCCGGCACCGTCTCGCGCACGAACGGCTTGCGCGCGGGGCCGCGCACCAGCGCCTTGAGATGCGCGTGCTCCGTTCGGCTGAGGCGCAGCGCGCGCGCCAGCGCGTCGACCGTCGATGAGGACGGCTTCACCGCGCGGCCCTGCTCGAGCCGGATGTACCAGTCGACGCCGATGCCGGCGAGCTCGGCTACCTCCTCGCGGCGCAGCCCCGCCGTGCGACGCCGCCGCCCGGGCGCAAGCCCGACCGCTTGCGGCGTCAGCTTCTCGCGCCGTGAGCGCAGGAAGTTTCCGAGCGCTTCATGTCGTGGATCGCTCATGATGCAGTCCTGTCGAGCGCGAGGTTTAAGGCTGGGCCTCGCCAATCCCAGGATAATACCAGGCCTTCCTGCGCGCAGCATAGCCCGGCAACTTGAACGAAGGCTACCCGTCGAAGGAGAACGACCATGAAGGCTGCCGTGCTGAAACGTTTCGGATCGCCCCTGGAGGTCGAGCAGGTCGAGGATCCCGTGCTCGGCACCGGCGAGGTCATCGTCGACATCGTCGCGGCCGGCGTGCTGTCCTACGCGAATGAGGTGTTCAGCGGCGAGCGGAAGTACCTGCTGGAGCTTCCGGTCATTCCGGGAACGAGCGGCATCGGCAGGGTGAGCGCTGTCGGCCCCGATGCGACGCATCTCGCGGTCGGCGACTGGGTGTTCTGCGATCCGACCGTGCGCTCACGGGACAATGCGCTCGCCCCCGACATCACGCTGCAGGGCCTGAGCGCGCGCGGACCGGGTGGGCTGAAGCTGCAGCAATATTTCCGGCACGGCTCGTTCGCGCAGCGGATGCGCCTGCCGACGGAGAACGCCAAGCCGATCGGCGAGATCAATCCCGAGGACGCCGCGCACTGGTGCGCGCTCGGCACCCTGCTCGTGCCCTATGGCGGCTTTCTGGCCGCCCAGCTGCAGCCGGGCGAGACCGTGCTGGTCAGCGGCGCCACCGGCCGGTTCGGCAGCGCCGCCGTCGCTGTGGCGCTCGCGATGGGTGCGGCAGCGGTCGTGGCGCCCGGCCGCAACGAGGCCATGCTGGCCGAGCTCAAGCGCAGGTTCGGTCCCCGCGTCCATCCGGTCAGGCTCTCGGGCAACGAAAGCGACGACAGCGAACGCATGAAGCGCGCCGCGCCCGGCCCGATCGACTGCGTGCTCGACATCATGCCGCCTTCCGTGACGACCGATGTCGTCAGGTCCGCGGTGATGACCGTACGTCCCTATGGGCGCGTGGTGCTGATGGGCGGCGTCGGCATGCTCGGCGGCCCAGGGCTCGAGCTGCCCTATCCCTGGATCATGCGCAACTGCATCACTATTCACGGCGTCTGGATGTGTCCGCCGACCGCGACGGTGACGATGGTCGGACTGATCAGGGGCGGATTGCTCGACCTGGCGCAGTTCGAGCCGACCTGTTTCGACCTCGACCACGCCAACGATGCCGTCACCCATGCCGCCGCGAACAATCAGCCGTTCAAGATGACGGTGATCAGGCCCTGAGCGCAGCCGAGCTCAATCCAGCTCGACCACCTTGCCGCCGACGATGGAGACCCGCCTGTCCATGCGGCCGGCCAGCTCCATGTTGTGGGTCGCGATCAGCATCGCGACCCGCGTGGCCTTCACGAGCTGCATCAACGCGTGGAACACGTGGTCGGCGGTGCCGGGATCGAGATTGCCGGTCGGCTCGTCGGCCAGCAGCGCCCGCGGTGCATTGGCGACCGCGCGCGCGATCGCGACGCGCTGCTGCTCGCCGCCGGACAGCTCGGCTGGACGGTGCTTGATACGCTCGCCAAGGCCGAGATAGGCCAGGATCTCGGTCGCCCGCTTCACCGTCTCCGAGCGCTTCAGGCCGCGGATCATCTGCGGCAGCATCACGTTCTCCAGCGCCGTGAACTCCGGCAGCAGGCGGTGCGACTGGTAGACGAAGCCGATATCGGTGCGGCGCATCTGGGTGCGCTCGATGTCGGTCAGTTGCGAGGTCGGCGTGCCCCCGACATAAACCTCGCCCTCGTCGGGGCTCTCCAGCAGACCCGCAATGTGCAGCAATGTCGATTTGCCCGAGCCCGACGGCGCCACCAGCGCCACCGATTGGCCCGCCCACAACGCGAGCTTGGCGCCGTCCAGAATGGTCAGCTGCTGCTCGCCCTGCATGTACCGCCGCTTGATCTCGTGGAGATAAACGACCGGTACATCCTCTGCCCCCTGCTCTTCCATCAGCGTCTCACTCGTAGCGAAGCGCTTCGACCGGGTCTAATCGGGCGGCGCGCCAGGAGGGATAGAGCGTGGCCAGGAAAGACAGGGTCAGGGCCATGATGACCACCGCCGTCGTCTCGCCGGCGTCGATCTCGGCCGGCAGCTTCGACAGGAAGTAGAGCGTGGGATCGAACAGCTCGGTGTTCGTCAGCCAGGACAGGAACAGCCGGATGGTCTCGATGTTCATGCAGATCAAGAGGCCGACGATGAACCCGGTCAGCGTGCCGACCACGCCGATGGAAGCGCCGGTGATCAGGAAGATCCGCATGATCGCGCCCTGCGACGCGCCCATCGTCCGGAGCACGGCGATGTCCTGGCCCTTGTCCTTGACCAGCATGATCAGGCCCGAGACGATGTTCAGCGCGGCGACCAGCACGATCAGCGTGAGGATCAGGAACATCACGTTGCGCTCGACCTGGAGCGCGTTGAAGAAGGTCGAGTTGCGCTGGCGCCAGTCGACGAGGAAGATCGGACGGCCGGCCGCCTCGGTCACCGTCTTGCGAAACTGCTCGACCTTGTCCGGGTTACTGGTGAAGATCTCGATCGCGGTGACGTCGTTGTTG
Organism: Bradyrhizobium sp. USDA 4353; assembly: GCF_054063215.1. Classification (NCBI taxonomy): domain Bacteria; kingdom Pseudomonadati; phylum Pseudomonadota; class Alphaproteobacteria; order Hyphomicrobiales; family Nitrobacteraceae; genus Bradyrhizobium; species Bradyrhizobium sp. USDA 4353. The sequence goes on along the minus strand of NZ_JBSSGB010000001.1, from coordinate 5,057,440 downwards.
CGGTTGAAATAGGCCTGCGCCTCGGCCAGTGGCATGAACACGAAGCTGGAATCATATTCGGACATGCCGATCTCGAACACCGCCGCGACCTTGTAGGGCTTGATCCGCGGCGTGGTCCCCATCGGCGTCACGGCGCCCTTGGGAGCGACCAGGGTGATGCTGTCGCCGGCATGCAAGGAGAGCTGATCGGCCAGGCGCCGGCCGATCGCGACGCCCTGCCCTTCGTCAAACCCCTCGAGCGTGCCCTGCTTGATGTTCTTGGCGATCGAGGTGAGGTTGGTCAGATCCTGCGAGCGGATGCCGCGGATGAAGACGCCGGAGGCGTTGAACGGCGACGAGCCCAGGCCCTGGCCGTCGACCACAGGGGCCGCCAGGCGGATGCCCTGGACCTGCGAGATGCGCTCGGAGACGTCCTTCCAGTCGGTCAGCGGCGATTCCAGGGGCTGCACCAGCAGGTGCCCGTTGAGGCCGAGGATCTTGTCGAGCAGCTCCTTGCGGAAGCCGTTCATGACCGCCATGACGATGATCAGGGTCGCGACGCCAAGCATGATGCCGAGGAACGAAAAGCCCGCGATCACCGAGATGAACCCCTCGCGGCGCCGCGCACGCAGATAACGCCCCGAGAGCATCCACTCGAAGGGGGCGAAGGGCGCGGTCTGCACGGGTTCGGTCATGGCGTCATCCATTGCGCGATCATCCCATGATTCGGGCCGATTGTGGCCGGATTGGCCTGGAGGGAACGGGCTGCCCCGGTGGATAATCCGATGATCGAACGAACCCTGCTCAGCCCGCCACTGGTCCGCCGAGCCGCGCCACGACGTCGGCCGGCGACATCATCTGCCGCGCGCCGTCGCTGCGCGTCTTCACCTCGACCTTGCCTTCGGCCAGGCTCTTCGGCCCGACCATGATCTGCCAGGGAATGCCGATGAGGTCGGCGGTGGCGAACTTGCCGCCGGCGCGCTGCTCGGTGTCGTCGTAGAGCACGTCGACGCCCTTGGCCAGGAGATCGCGATAGAGCTGCTCGCAGGCGGCATCGGTGTCGGAACCGCCCTGCTTCAGATTCAGGATCACGGCGCGGAACGGCGCCACCTCCTCCGGCCATTTGATGCCGGCATCGTCGTGGCAGGCCTCGATGATGGCGCCCGCGAGACGCGACACGCCGACGCCGTAGGAGCCGCCGTGAATGGTCACCTCGGCGCCGTCGGGACCCGCCACCAGCGCCTTCATCGGCTCGGAGTACTTGGTGCCGAAATAGAAGATCTGGCCGACCTCGATGCCGCGGGTGTGGACGCGCCGCTCCGCCGGCACCTCGGCCTCGAAGCGGGCGCCGTCATGGACGTCTTCGGTCGCCGCGTAGAGCGAGGTCCATTCCTTGATGATCGGCGTCAGGTCGCCGTCATAATCGACGGTCGCCGGCGGGATCGGCAGATCGAGCACGTTGCGATCGCAATAGACGCCGGATTCGCCGGTCTCGGCGAGCACGATGAACTCGTGACTGAGATCGCCGCCGATCGGGCCGGTCTCGGCGCGCATCGGAATGCCCTTCAGGCCCATCCGCGCGAACGTGCGCAGATAAGCGACGAACATCTTGTTGTAGGCGCGCCGCGCGCCGGCCTCGTCGAGATCGAACGAATAGGCGTCCTTCATCAGGAATTCGCGGCCGCGCATCACGCCGAAGCGCGGACGCTGCTCGTCGCGGAATTTCCATTGGATATGATAGAGATTGAGCGGGAGGTTACGGTAGGACTTCACATAGGCACGGAAGATGTCCGTGATCATTTCCTCGTTGGTCGGCCCGTAAAGCAGCTCGCGCTTGTGACGATCGGTGATACGCAGCATCTCCGGACCGTAGGCGTCGTAGCGGCCGCTCTCGCGCCAGAGATCCGCGAGCTGCAAGGTCGGCATCAGCAATTCGAGCGCGCCGGCGCGGTTCTGCTCCTCGCGCACGATCTGCTCGATCTTCTTCAGGACCTTGAAGCCCAGGGGCAGCCAGGCATAGATGCCGGCCGCCTCCTGCCGCAGCATGCCGGCGCGCAGCATCAACCGGTGCGAGACGATCTCGGCTTCCTTCGGGTTTTCTTTCAAGATCGGCAGGAAAAACCGCGACAGACGCATGGGTTAGGCCTTCAAGATTCGGTTCGGGCTGGCGCAGTCAAACCGGATCGGGCGGCAAAACACAAGACTGGGTTTGAGAAAAAGCAGCTAAGCCACCGTATTCCCGACCATTTTACTGGTTGAGCTGAGGCGGAGGTTGAGCCCCGCCGCCATCTCCTCGCCGTCTTCGAGGCCGAGCGCGCAGGGCGCGCCATCTGCCTGCGCGCGGCCTTATGGCCGACGCACCTGCTTGGCCGACCAACGATCGAGATCGCTGATCTCGGCGCTGCCCTCGATGGTCTCGATCGCGCCGTCGGGGGTGACGAGCATCGTGCGAGGAATGTCGCCCTGCCAGGACGGATCGATCTCGAACCGCAGCCGCTCAACGAAGCCGTCGCCGAAGATGAAGTTCTCGGCCGCAGCGAGCCCGGCCTTGTCCAGCATCGCCTGGGTTGCGCTGGTCAGGTTGGGCACGAGGTCGGCGCTCACGGTGACCACATCGATCTCGGGATGATCGGCCATGAACTTGCCGAGCTGCGGCAGCTCGATCTTGCAGGGACCGCAGGTGACGCCCCAGAAATGGATCAGGGTCGGCCGCCCCGCATGGGCGCGCAGCAGCTCGCGCCAGGTGCCGCGCTCGAACGGCTTCAAGGGCTGAGGCGCCGCCGTGCCGGAGGCGGTCAGCGCGAGAAGACCGCAGAGGGCAATGCCAGCCAAGATTTCGCGTTTCATGACTCGTCTCCGATCGCCTGCAACCGATAGCCGTCCGACTTGGTCATCCACGACAGGAACACCTGCCGGCCGTTGGCGACCAGCAACGGATGGTCCGAGGCGTTGTCGGTGCTGGCAAGGGCGCGCGGCTTCGACCAGGTTGCGCCGTCATCCTTGGACTGGATCGCCATGACGGTGGTCCGCTCGCCATCGAACTCCTTCCAAACCAAGGTCGTGACGTCCTGCGTCGCCAGAACGAAAGGCCGCGCCGGATTGCGATCGGCCTGGCCGAGCGCCATGGGCTCGGAGAACGTTCGCCCGCTGTCGCGCGACCGCGCATAGAACAGTCCCTTGCGCGCCTTACCGCCGGTGAACCAGGTCACATGGTAGGTGCCGGTCGGCGCCACGGTGAGGCTCGGCCCCTGATGCGGGCAAGCCTTGATCTGCCAGTCGTCGGTGCTGACGCGATAGATCTCGCCGGGCGTCGTGAGATCGCTGAACGTGACCACCGCGTGGTCGCGGACGCTGCCCTCATAGATGTTGCGGAACACCACGACCGGGCGTCCAGGGCCTGCGAAGGCGAGGCCGAGCCGGCAACATTCGCAGGTGTTGTCCTGGACGAGAGCCGCCTCGGCGTAGGTGGCGCCGCCGTCGCGTGACGAGGCGACAAACAGCCCTGCCCCTTCATAGCTGCGCCCCGCGGCCTTCGCCGGCGCGCGGTTGCGCTTGTCGAGCCAGGCGACGAACACCGTGCCGTCCTGGTCGAGCGCCATCGCCTCGAAGCGCTGGCTCTCATTGCTGGCGGTGATCGGACGCACCGCCGCAAAGCTCTGCCCGCCATCGCTGGAGCGCGTCGTGAGCACCTGACCGTTGAAGGCCTGATCGCGGAAGATCGAGAACGCCACCGCGACCGTGCCCTTGCCGTCGACCACCAGCTTAGGCCGGGCATCAGGCCCCCAGTCCAGATTGAGCGGCTGCTCCGTCACCGGCACGGGCGCGGAGTACGTCTTGCCGTTGTCCGTCGAGCTGGCGACAGACACACGCCCGCCGGCCATCCAGGCCAGCCAGAGCTTGCCATCGGCCGCGAAGAACGGCGTCACCTTGGTCGCGCATCTGAGCTCGGTGCCCTCGCAGGCGGCGTCCGAGCCGTGCTGATGCGCTGCCATCTGGGCCTGGGCGGCGAGTGGACAGAGCAACGCGATGGCAAGTCCAGCAAGTCCTCTTCGAAGCCGCGACGTCCTTGTCATGTCGATCCTCATCGGAATGCCACCTTCATGCCCGCCATGAACGCGCGCGGCGAGCCGGCGTAGATCGTTCCGGTGGTCGCCAGGCCCTGCACGCCGGCCCCCGTCACCGTGTTCTGCAGATTGTTCGCCGACGCGATGTAGGTGCGGTCGAAGACGTTACGGACCTCGAAGAACAGGTTCATCGACTTGAACGTCTCCGAGGCTAACTCGGTCTTGTAGTGAACGTTCAGATTGACCAGCTCGTAACCCGGCGCCTTCTGCAGGTTCGCATTGTCCATATAGAAGGAATCCTTCCATTGGACCTCGACGAACGCCCCGAGCCCGGCCAACCTCCCGCTGTCGTGATCGTAGCCGATCCGCGCCGTCAGCTCGTTCGGCGAGATGCCGGGGATCTTGTTGCCGGCGCGGTTGAAGCTGAACAGCTTCGAGCTGCCGACGAGGTTCTCCGTGTATTCGGTGTAGACCTGGTCGAGATAGGTGTAGGCCGCCGTGAACCGCCAGCCCGGCAGGAACCTCCAGTCGGCGGCGAGCTCGACGCCCTTGTGCTCCGAACGCGGCGCATTGAAGGTGTAGGACGTGTTCGGCCCTCCCGTGACCGCCTGGGTGACGATCTCGTTGCGGAAAAACTCGTAGAAGCCGGTCGCGCTCACGGTCACCGCCCGGTTCGGCGTCCAGTCGACACCAATGTCGTAGCCGAGATTGGTCTGGGACTGCAGCTGGGTGTTGTTGCCGAAGGCGCCGGTCGGCAGAACGAACAGGTTGGAGGCCTGCGGCGCGCCATAGCCGGTGGCGACGCGGGCGCGCAGCAGCCAGTCGCTGTTCACCTTGTAGAGCAGCGCCAGCTCGGGGGCGAGATTGTCGAACTGCCGGTCCGCCGTGGTGAGCGACGTGGTCGTGGTGCCGGCAAGTCCCGTATAGCTATAGGCCGTATTCACGCCGCGCAGATGCGTGCGCTCCCAGCCGAGCCCGGCCACCGCCGTGAGTGCGGCCGTCAGCTTCAGCTCCTCGCGCGCCCGCAGGCCATAATTGGTCGTCTCGCTCCACGTGTTCCCGGACAGACGCCCGAGCGCTGCATTGCCGCCGGGCATGACGAAGCGCGTATCCCCCGAGGCAGTCAGCGTGTTGTAGAAGGCGCCAAAGAACGCCGTGGATTCCAGGCCGAAGATCTCGCCGCGCTTGGTGATGTCGCTCATGTAGTTGTAGGACGGATAGTCGCCGATCGCGCTGGTCGATCCCGTGGGCTGGCTGATGTTGCGATCGTCGAACACGAACTGGTTGCGCCAGGTCGTATTGTTGTCGAAATCATGCTCCCAGCGGCCGCCGACGATGGTGCGGCGGTCGTTGCGGCCTAGCCCGGCCTGCAGCGCGGTCTCCTGGTCGACACCGCCAGCCGTGTTGAAGCCGTTCTTGTTGAGCCCGACCGTCGCGCAGCCGGCCGCCAGCGACGTCCCGGTGGTGCAGCCCTGCTGATAGGGGTTTTGAGTGTACTGGCTCAGCGTGTATCGAAGCGGCAGCCGTGTGAACAGGTCGTTGTTGATGATCTTGACCGTGAAGCGATCATCCGGCGTCGCCTTCAACGTGCCGAGGAAGTTGACGGTCTGGGTGTTGAACCAGCTGTTGCCGAGATAGCCGTCGCCGCGCACATCGCTGGTGAACAGCGAGCCCTCAAAATTGCCGACCTTCTTGCCGTAGGTGAGATAGTTGCTGAGATAGCCGAAGCTGCCGCCTTCGCTGCCGATCTCCGCGCCATCGATGCTGCCGCCCGGACGCGTGCGGAAGTTGATCGCGCCGCCGGTGGCGTAGTTGCCATACAGAGCCGAGGACGGCCCGCGGATCACGTCGACTGCGCCATAGGCATGCGGATCGATCAGGTCGCTGCGCGACAATCCGTCCGGCTGCGTCACCGGAAAGCCGTCCTCGAACAGCGCGATGTTGCGGATGCCGAAGCCGTTGCGGGCATTGGAGCCGCGGATCGAGATGCCGAGATCGCGCGGGCCGTTGCCCTGCTTGAGCGACACGCCGGGACTTTCGCGCAGGATGTCGCCCACCGTGAACGCGGGCCGGTCGTCGTAGCGGCTGCGGTCGATGGTGGTTGCAGTCTGGCCGGCCGGCGCCTGGCTGAGCTGATCGCGCGCGACGGATGCGCCATCGGCCTGGCCGGACGCGCCGCCGCCCTGGCCGGATGCGGCGGCAACGGATCCGCCGGTAGGCTTCGGCGCACGGCTCGTGGCGCGAGCAGCCTGCGGCGCGGCCGGCTTGCGGGTGGGTCTCTGGGCCGCCGCGCGCGGCGCATCGACGGTGACGGACGGCAATTCCTGCTCGGGTTGCGCATGCGCGATCGTGACCGACTGCACCAGCATGAGCTGCATGGCGATCACGCTTGCGCCCCCGAGGGCGTGACGACGAAACATGTTTGAACTTCCCCATTGCCGGCTCCCAGGGCCGGTCTTGCTGATCACAAAATCATCGGCGCGAGCGATGCGCGCCGATGACGACGTCTGTCATCAGGAGAGGAAGGGAGGCCCGCGCGGCTGGGCCTGAGAGGCTGCCACGCGATGGATCAGCCCGAGCTCGCGCCCGGCCCAGGCGATCCGAGCCCAGGCCCGCGGCGGTGCCGCGTGAGCGGGAACAGGCGGAGCATCGAGCGCGCTGGCGGCTTGGAGCACGCAGCACATGACGCAGTCGAGGCCACAATCGCTACGGTCGCCGCCGTGGTCGGACGGCGGCGCATCCGCTTCGGCGTGACAGATCACGGCCTCGCCGAGCAGATCGACGGTCGCGATGGTCGCAGCCGTCATCGCCGACGCCGCGACCGGCGCCAGCACCTGTATCATCAGGGCCAGCAGCGCGAGCGGCAGAATGCGCGCAATCCAGCGGCGCCGGGCGCTGCCGCGTTCGCGGCCCGCTCCCTTGCGCACGCCAATTGTGATCGCGCGACGAGCGGTCATGGAACGAGACCGCGCGGGCAAAATCGCGGGCCGCGAAGCGAGCCTGCGATAACCCACGAAGCGAAGACCCGGAGATCCATCGGATGCACCTGCTCCGAGCGATGCGCTACATCTTGTGCTCGTGCTTCATCATGCTGCCGCCCTCGCCGCCCGGCCCCTTCGCGCCGACGGCCTGAACGTCGAGCGTCACCGCCACCTTGCCGGCCTTTTCGAACTCGAGCGTCAGCGGCAGCTTGTCGCCCTGCTTCAGCGGGCTCTTCAGGTCCATCATCATCAGATGATAGCCGCCGGGCGCGAGCGCGACGGTCTTGCCGGGTTCGATGACCAGGCCCTTGTCGAGCGGCCGCATCGTCATGACGCCGTTGGTCACGGCCATCTCATGGACTTCGACCTTGCCGGCGACGTCCGCGGACGCGGCCACGAGGCGATCCGGTGCGGCGCCCTTGTTCTCGATCGTCAGATAGCCCGCGCCGGTCTTGGCGCCGCCGGGCGTGGCGCGGCTCCAGGGCTGCGCGATCACGAGGTCGCCCGCCTTGATATCAGCGGCGAAAACGCCGGAGGCCATGGACAGCAGAAAAGCAAGTGCAAGCAGGGAGCGTCCGAAGACCGTCATGTCTATCATCCTTGTTCGATGGTCGTCACAATGCGCCGGCTTCAGCCGTTGGCGCGGGTCCGCTGGCCGCAAAGGCCAGGCGGAGAGTTCAGCATGTCATGAAGACAATGGCCGCAGCAGCGGCCGACCGCTCACGCCGCAGGCGGAGCCCTGGCCTGCGCGTGGGAACCGGCGTGCGCCATCGAGACAGCCGGCGCTTTCGCCTCCCAGACCACGTCGAGCGATGCCCGTTGCAGAACGTCGACGGCCGTCTGATTCGGACCCTCAAGGGCAGCCGGCTGCGTGGCGCAGCACAGCGCGCAGGCCTCCCGGCCCGGCTTGCTCCGCGACTCATCATCCGCGGGTTGGGAACCCGGCAGGCTGTGGCAGATCTCGACCCCGCGCAGCGGATCCGATGCAGCGGCCGCAGCCGCCCAGGCGAGCCCGATCGGCGCCAGGATCTGCACCATCAGTGCGATCAGCATGACCGGAAGAAACGCTTGCAGCCGCTGCCGCATGAATGCTCGCCGAATGAACTGATCTGTTGTGCCCGAGCCCACGTCCCGAGTCGAGGTCATCAGGAGCACAGTGAGCACATTTGGCCGGCGATCGTTGATCAAGGACAACGTCGGAGGGGATCGCAATTGAGGTATCTCAGCACCTTATGCGGGAAAAAGCGAAAACAAAACCCGCCAATTGCAAGCACTTATCGATCATTTCATGAACTGCGCGAAATTTGAACAATCGTTGCCGAAAAGGATGACAAACGCAAAAAGATCGTCTACGAATTTGGGCCTCAGGCTAACGCTCGCGGAAGTCTGGTGGTCCAAGTCTCGGGAGGAGCCCTGGCGCGCAAAAGCAGCGTCACCCCGCTTAACAAGATCAAATCTGAACTTGCGGGATATCAAAGGGTCGACACAATTTCCGAGCAGGGCCCGCTGCCCTGCTCTATTTTTTTGAGCGGGCGCACCCTCACCCCAGCACCGTAACCGTCTCTGCATGAACGCTGACTGAACATAGCCAATTGCCCGCTTCAGGTGGCCTGCATGGCCGCGAACGGCGGCAGCGGCGCACGCCAGCGCGATTTCGCCCGCGGCCACGGCAGCGTGATGGAGACTGGCTCTCGTCCTCGCACCACCCAGCGCAGCTCGTCGTCCTCGATCTCCAAAATCCCGAACGACTCGGCCGGCTCGCCGGAGATGAAGGTCTCGGTCAGCGATTGCAGCGTGATGTGCGGCGTGCCGTCGACGGTGGTCAGCGTATTCCAATGCACATGACCCGCCAGCGCGATGACCGGACACGGCGCTTCGGCGATGACCTTTCTGATCTCGGCGACCTCGGCATAGGCCGCATGCCCGGGATTGGCTTCGAAATAGTAGTTGCCGGCCTGCGCATGTCCTGACAGCGGCACATGGCTGACGAGCAAGGTCGGCCGCTCGTCCTGTCCGAGCAGTTGCTCGAGCCCATCGAGATCGCCGTCTGACAAATGCAGGCCGCGCGTCCGAGTGAGCCGCACATCGGGCTGCCAGAACACGCATCGGACATCACCGGTCATCAGCGCGCGTGACCCGCTCGGCAGATCGAAGATCGCTTCATTGTCGGCCAGGGTGAGACATGCGACGTCGTGATTACCGCTGACGTGATGGTGCTTCGCCGTGAGCGTTGCGAAACACATCGCGACGTCGCTCTGAAGCAGGCGGTCGCGCTCGGGATCCTCATCGGAAATCCGGTCGCCGAGATCGATCACCGCATCGACGCTTCCGCCGTTGATCTCTGCGACAAATCGCTCCAGCAGCGGCAGCGCCATCGAGCCGCGCTTCGTCTGCGTATCCTGCCCGTGATGGATGTCGCCGATCACGGCAATGCGCGTCGTTGCCAAAACCGTGTCTCCGACAAATGCATGGCGCGAGAAGATGTCACGCGCCCGGTAGCATGCGCGCATCACGGTTTTCTGACAGCGGGCGTGCGGCGCAAAAGTCGCGCGGTGCAGCGCACAACATCCGGCTGTAGCGAGATCAATTCGGTTGTGAAACAGTGCAGCTCTTGGCGGCGCGATCAATGACGCCGCCGGACAACAATGGGACAGGGAGCACGGCATGTCCGGCACTGACGAAACGTCCAACAAGATCATCAAGAACCGGCGCGATATTCTCCAGGCGGCCACCGCCGCGGGCTCTGCGGCGGCGCTGCTCGCCGGCTTCGGCATCAATCCGGCGCTCGCCGCCGAGATGGGCCGCTCCGAAAAGCCGCTCAAGGCGGCCTTCTCCAACGCAGGTTTGCAGGCGACCTGGTGCGCCCAGGGCAAGCAGGCCGCCGAATGGTGGGGCAAGCTGCTCAACGTCGAGGTCACCTGGTTCGACGGCCAGCTCGATGCGGTGAAGCAGCGCGCTGCGATCGACAACATGGCCTCGCAGAAGTGGGACTTCGTCGCCATCCAGGCGTTCGGCATCGGCACGTTGACGCAGCCGGTGCAGAAGATGATCGACGCCGGCATCCCGGTCATCGACATGGACACGCTGATCGCGCCCGCTCGATCAGATCAACGTCCACTCGTTCCTCGCCCCCGACAACGAGTTCATGGGCGCTTCGGTCACGCAGGCGCTCGCGACCGCGATGGGCGGCAAGGGCAAGATCATCATGACCCAGGGCGCGCTCGGCCACACCGGTGCGCAGGGCCGCGCCAAGGGCTTCAACTCGGTGATCAAGCAGTTCCCGAACATCGAGGTGCTCGACACGCAGCCGGCCGACTGGGACGTCTCGAAGGCGGCGCGCCTGTGGGAGACCTATCTCACGAAGTATCCGCAGATCGACGCAGCGTTCTTCCACAATGACGACATGGCGCTCGCGGCCTACAACATCATGAAGGCGCGCAACCGCACCAACATCCTGATCGGCGGCGTCGACGCCATGCCGCCGGCGATCCAGGCCGTCTCCGATGGCCGCATGTTCGCGACCGTGCGCAATCCGTCCTGCCGCATCCATGGCGGCGCGATCGTGGCTGGCGTCGCGGCCGTGACGGCCGGCGAGAAGAGCGGCCAGGGCATCCCGAAGCAGGTCATCACCGACGGCCCCGTCGTGACCAAGGCCAATGCGCCGGGCATGCAATGGATGGAGGATCACTTCCTGATCTGAAGTCGTCCCCATGCTGGACAGCCGCCCACCTCTTCTGCAACTGCAGGACATCACCAAGTCGTTCGGCGGCGTCACCGCTTTGCGCGGCGTCGATTTCACGCTTCGCCCCGGCGAGATCCATGGTCTCGTCGGGGAGAACGGCGCCGGCAAGAGCACGCTGATGAAGATCATCGCCGGCGTGCACACCGGATTCTCCGGCCGTTTCCTGCTCGACGGCAGCGAGGTGCATTTCAACTCCGCGCGGGATGCCCGCGCCGCCGGCATCGCGATGGTGCATCAGGAGCTCAGCGTCGCCCCTGATCTCACGGTGGCCGAGAACGTCTTTCTCGGCAACCAGCCGACCAATGCACTCGGTCTCGTACAATGGCGGCGCATGGCGCGCGAGGCCGCCGAGCAGCTCAAGCGGCTCGGCATCGACGCCGATCCGATGAGCCGGCTCGGCGACTTGCCGATCGGCGTGCAGCAGTTGATCGAGATCGCACGCGTGCTGTTCTCCGGCGCGCGCATCATCATCCTGGACGAGCCAACCTCGGCGCTGTCGCCGCCCGAGGTCGAGCGGCTGTTCGCCGCATTGCGCAGGTTGCGTGAGCAAGGCACCGGGATCATCTTCATCTCGCATTTCATCGAGGACATCCTGCTGATTTCCGACGAGGTCACGGTGTTCCGCAACGGCCGCAAGATCATGGAGACATCAGCCGCGGACACCAGCAAGGCGGCGCTGATCGAGGCCATGATCGGCAAGGGCCGCGACGCGCTGGAGGATAGCTACACCCACGACATCACCCTGCCCGCGCCTCCCGTCGACAAGCCGATTGTGGTCGAAGCCGACGGCCTGTCGCTGGCGCGCAATCTCAAGCAGGTCTCGTTCTCCGTCCATGCCGGCGAGGTGCTCGGCGTCTACGGCTTCATGGGCTGCGGCCAGCTCGAGCTGGCGCGCATCCTGTTCGGCAAGCTCGCGCCGGATGCCGGCGAGCTGCGCGTGTCCGGAGAGCGCAATCGCTTCAGAAGCACGGCCGATGCACGCCGCGCCGGCATCGCTTTCGTGCCCGAGAGCCGGCGCGACATGCTGTTCCTGCAGGAGCCGGTCTACAAGAACGTCTCGATCAGCATCCTCGATCGCATCAATGCGCTGCTGCTCAAGCCCGCGCGCGAGCGTGCGCTGGCGCAGCGCCAAGTCGAGCAATTGCAGATCCGCCCGGCCGATGTCGAGATCGAGCTCGGCCTGCTCTCCGGCGGCAACCAGCAGAAGGTGGCACTGGCGAAATGGCTCAGCCATCCGCCGCGGCTGCTGGTGCTGTGCGAGCCGACCCGCGGCATGGATGTCGGCGCCAAGAGCGACGTCATCCAGATCGTGCGACAGCTGCGTGATCAGGGCATCGCCGTGATCGTGCTCTCGACCGAGCCTGAGACCGTGCTGTCGCTGGCCGACCGCGTCATCGTGCTCAAGCGCGGCGAGGTCGTGCGCGAATTCGCCGGCGAAACCATCAGCAAAGACCGTCTGCTCGAGGCGGCGTAAGGAGACTTCCATGGCGCATGGCGACACCGTTCCGATGCCGGAGGCGCAGGCGCGCCGCGCTGGCGGCATCGCCTCGCTGCTGCGGTCGCAGATGCGCAACATCGCGCCGTTCCTGACCTTGATCTTCCTCACGGCGTTCTTCGCGATCGCCTCGCCGTCCTTCGCCACGATCGACAATGTCGGCAACATCCTCACCCAGGTCTCGGTCACCGGCATCATCGCTGTCGGCCTGACATTCGTCATTCTTTGCGCCGAGATCGACCTGTCGATCGCCGCCATCGCCAACGTCACGGGCATTGCGGTGGCCTACTTCACCCTGCAGGAGTCCTACGTCAACATCGCCAACGTCCCGATGCCGGGCTTTGCCGCCATCCTGCTCGCGCTCGCGCTGTGTGCGCTGCTCGGCGTGGTCAACGCCTTCGGCCTGACCGTGATCGGCATCCCCTCCTTCATCATGACCTTGGCGATGATGCAGATCGCCGCCGGCATCTCGGCGATGCTGGTGCGCGGCCAGATCGCCTACAAGGTCCCGCCTGTGATCACGACGCTCGGCTCCGGCTCGATCGCCGGCATTCCCTGGATCGTGATCGTTGCCGCGCTGATGCTGCTGCTCGGCCATCTCGTGCTGACCTACACGCGGTTCGGCCGCTACGTCTACATGGTCGGCGGCAACCGCGAGGCGGCCGAATATTCCGGCCTGAACGTCAAGCTGATCCTCGGCAGCGTGATGGTGATCTCGGCCGTGTGCTCTGGGATCGGCGGCATGCTCGGCGTGGCGCATTTCGGCAGCGCGCAGCAGAACGAGTTCGACACCTATCTGCTCGACTCGATCGCCGCCGTCGTGGTCGGCGGCACCAGCCTGTTCGGCGGCCGCGGCGGCATCGGCAACACCATCGTCGGCCTGTTCGTGCTCGGCGTGCTCAACAACGGCCTCGACCACGTCAACATCGACAGCTTCCTGAAGATCCTGATCCGCGGCCTCATCCTGCTCGCCGCTTTGGTGATCAACGTCTACGCACAGAGGCTGCGCGCGAAGGCGGCGGACTGACGCGCAGCGCGGATGGGCCCGGACGCGAGCGGCCGCATGCGCCCGGATGCAGCGTCACCCGCACACGCGCCACACCGCGATCTTGGACCCGGACCCAAGCGCGACCGGCTCCAAGAAGTCGGGCGCGTCCCCCCGAACCAATTTGGCTTCCAGCCCCTCCGGAGCGCGTTCGATGATGTCGCGGTTTGGCGCTGTCCGGCAGATCACGACGTAGTCGACATGTTTCTCCCTAAGCATCTGACGGGCGGTGGGAGCTGACGCAAGCATCAGCCTGAGCATGGCGAGGTTGCCGTCGTTGTTGCGATGATACGGCCCCGCGAAGACGCTATGGTCGGTGTCGACCAGGATGGCCGGACCGAGATCGACCAGCGCCATGACGCGCCCCCTCGGAAGCTGCTTCATGGGAGCAGCGTCCGAGACGCTCCGACAACTCGACGCCTCCGAGGTGAACGCGACAGGGGACGGCGCGACGAGCCGGTCGATCAGCGGCTTTGCCGAGTTGCCCAGAATGCCGAACATCGCGGGTGAGACAACGAACGACAGCAGCACGAGGTTGCTTCCGACGGCGAGCGACCGCCAGACGACGGGCGCGGCCGCAGCAAAGATCGGTGCCGCGACCATCGCCGCCGCCGCCGCGCCACGCATCTCCCAGGCGCTGACCGCGATCAACGACGCGAGCGTCACGATCGAAAGCACCCAACGGAATCGCTCGCTCGGCTTCGACCGAACGAGCGCGACCACCGCGACGATCCACGCAATCGCCGGAAGGGCGTAGAAACCCGGCACATCCTCCGGCCCGATCCGGAGCATCGTCCAGAGCGAGACCGTCTCCTGCACCCTCTCCAGCCATAATGATGTGACGAGCGGATCGAGCGTCGCGTAGGGCGCTGCCAACGCCTCCGGAAACAACGAGACGAAGGCTCCGACCAGGACCGCGCCCATTCCGATCGCGACGGCGATGCGCAGCCACAGACCGGAGCAGTAGCGATCAATTCCGACCATCAGCAGCAAGCCGGCACCCCCGCCGACGGTCAAAACCAGCAGTGGCCCACCGAGCGCGTCCAACACCGGCAAGGCCAGCCCTCCCGGAGGAAGCAGAACGAGGGCAAGACCCAACGACGATGCAGCGAACGCCAACGCGAACGCCGAGACCTGACGGGCGACGGGCGCGCCCCGCCAGATGAAGAGCCCGGCCACAGCAATTCCCGTCGCCGCAATTGCCGGCAACATCTCGACGCCGATGGCGAGCGAGACTGACGCCGCAATCCCCGCAGTAGCCGCTTTGGCCGCGCTGCGTTCGAGCTGGACGGCGAAAAGAAGCATCGCCAGCACCAGGACGATCTGCGCGTTATGATGGTCGATGGCGCCAGGACGAAAATGAACCAGGGCCGGGGTCGCCAGCAGAGCCAGAACGGCTGCGGCGATCATCGGCGCGACAGCGCCATCGGTCATCTGCCGTGCAATCGCCGCGGCCACGGCGACCGCGATGGCGAGCAGCAGCAGCGGCCAGACATACAGCGTCACCATCTCGGCGGCGGACGTTCCGATCAGAGGCTTGAGCAGCCATATGCATGCGGCGACAGGGAGATCGACGAGCCGCGACCAATGCATCAGGATGCCGGACGAGCCCAGCCGGTACTGATGGAGATCAGACCAGGCCTGGCCGTTCATCCAATCGCGAACTTCGACCAGCCGCATGAGATCGTCGGTCGACATCGCGTCGAACACGCCGGTCTTGATCGACAGAATCCCGGCCGACAGCACCAGCGTCAATCCCAGCACGGCCATCAACACGATGGCACTTTCCTTGCGCCGCTCTCTGGGGAGGAGACTTGAAGCTGAAACGAGGTCTGACATGGCCTGCACTCAAGGATCAAGACGTACGAGAATCACGGCCAATCCCAGCCGGAGGATCAACGACACGGCCGCCGGATCGTGTCTGCTTCAAGAAGACGGCTCCACGATCGCCTCCGCCACTCAACCTGCCCATCCCCGCTCGAGCCCTGCAAGGACCGCCCTGCCCTCCCGCCGATCAATGACGGCCCGAGGCGGCGAGCAGCAGTGCGCGCGGCGGACACGGGCTGGCCATTTGAGGCGGATGGGCGCGCGACCTCGCTTCGTCACTCCCATGGCCAGCAAGCTGAAGTCATCCCCTGCCAGCGCCTGTGGTGCTCGTAACCGGCTATCCCTCACGCCCGACCACGAGGAAGCCATCCCTTATCGGAACGGCCGATCCAAGCCTCATCGACCGGCCTGCTCCCGATCCCAATCCGAAACACACTCTGCTCGCAACGCTACGAACAAACGCCTAACGTAGTATGAATGAGCAAGCGCGACGTCCCGATCTGCGCGAAAGGGCCTTTGCTGACCGGTCGTTACAAAGCTGGCGTCACTCGGCAGTCCTGGGCCACGGTCACTCCAAGGCAAAATAGTAGCGCCATTCGGTGCCCATGTTGTCGTCCGTCATAGCCGCCTTGCCAGCGGTCTGCTGCAGCAATTTCGGACAATGCTCGACCGATGAGCTTTCAGGACCGTAATTGTCCATCAGATCATCCAGCTTCGATGTCTCTTCCGCCTTCGAGACATTGAACAGAGGCTCTCCATCGATCGAGTAATTCTGCAGGACATGTCGCCACCGCTCATAATCGAACGCGATGGGAGCCTGGGACACGACCATATGATTGGTAAAGCGCGCGCCGTACGGGAAGACAAGGCATGCCGTCCTCTGCGCGCGCCTCGAATCCGTTGTATTGAAAAAGAGAACTCCTTGCGGATTGAGATGTTGCTTAGCCAGCCCCAGAAACTCGGTCGAGAGCAGGTTTGTGGCATTTGCCCGAAAATGCCACGTGGTGTTTGAGACGATCGCATCGAAGCGCCGCTCAGGGTTGCGGACCATCCAACGGCGTCCATCGTCCTGGATGATCCTGACCTTCGGATTGTTCAGAAGTGACTTGACCTCGGACCGCTGAGCAATCAGTTCGACATAGCCCTTGTTGATTTCGACGATGGTCAGCGACTCCACCGCCGGATTGTTGGCGATGACTTGAGCCCACGACCCTGACGACAGTCCGATCATGAGGACATCTCGCGGCATCGGATGAAACAAGCTCAGGGCGTAGGGCCTGACGATTCCATTCCAATCCATCTTGAGATCTGTATTGAAGCGTCCGTCATACATTCCCGTGCCGAACACCGTTCCGTCGGCATCGACAGTAATGATCCCGCTCCGGTTTTGAACGACCGCGGCAAACGCGTGGTCCGAGATCTTCTTGGTCTGAAGGTTCTCAAGGACTCGGTCCGCAAGAAGCGGAAGAAGAGCAAGGCCGACCGCCAGCGTCAGAATGGCATAACTCCCGTATCTCAGGCGCGTTGATGGCGCCAGGTTCACGGCAACGGCCAATATCAACGTGCAGAGGCAACCGAGCAACAACAGCAGTGCGGAGATCTGCGTCAGTCCCAGAAGATCAGTCAGAATGAAACCGGTCAGCACCGAGCCCGCGGCGCAGCCAACGATGTTTGAGCAATACAGAAGCGCAGCCCGCATTCCGACTGCACCATCGGCCGCAAAACCGAGATGCGCGAGATAAGGCAGCAAGGCTCCCCATTGCCGGGCGATGACGTACACCATCGCGATGGCGACGCCGGTCACGCCTGCGCCGATCCAGCTGGCTTGAGCGATCAAGGGCAGAAACAACGCACCGAAAACGTTTGCCCAGATCAAGTCGACGACAGCGCGGGACCTGACTTCAACAGGCGGACGCTTGTCGCAGGTCTCAGCAGCTTTCTTGGCACCTCCCGCGATTCCAGCGAGAAATGCACAAAGCGTGAGGGCGAACGCAATGGATGTCGAACCCGACGCAAAGGAAACGACCCGGAACAGGAAGATTTCGTAGGATAACGAGACAAAGCCGCCAAGCGCCGCCAGCGCCGAGGCCAAGAGCACCCCCAGCACGGGGACGCTGACGACCCGGTCAGCAGAGCTCGGCACCGGCTCGACAACTGATGACATACGATTGCCGCGAGCCAGGAGTGCGCCGGCGCCGACCGCCGCATTGATTGCGGCGGCGACCCACACGGCGGCGTGCATCCCAAAAAATGGGAAGAGCACGGCGGCGCATATCAAGCACGCGAGGCTCGCGCCGAGTGTGTTGACGTAATACAGCGTGCCGACTGAGCTGCCGACATTGCCGGAGGTCCTGGCCAGATACGAAACCAGGACCGGGAGGGTCGCTCCCATGAGAAGAGTTGGTATCAGGACCAGAAGAAGATTGACGGCTGCAACGGCAGGCAAAGACCAGTTCAGGACAAGATGCCCGACCACCTCAAACAGGGACAGAGACCCCACCCCGAAGATGGCTGTCGAGAGCTCGATTAGGCCGAGAACCAGCAAGGCGTCGACCGTTCGGCGTCGCGTCAACCATCCACCGAAGAGACTTCCGAGTCCCAAGCCCAGCATGAAGGCCGTGACGACGATCGTCACCGACTCCGTATTGACGCCAAAGATGCGAAACAGGCTGCGTTGCCATGTGAGCTGATAGATGAGAGCCGGGATTCCCGACAAGAAGAACAACGCGTGGAGAAGACGGAGTCGCATCGCCGGGCTGGATGCCCGCAGGGCGGCCGATGTCAGCGCGAGGGAATTCATACGACGTGCATCTCCATCTCCGGCCTGTTGCCGGAGCGGCAGCCTACGCAGAAACTCTCAATCAAACATTGATGGATCGATCATCCACATCCGCGTCAGACTTCGGACCTCGCGCGAGCCATCCGACGGCTTGGGGTGTCCGCCAGAGGAATCCCTGACTTGTCATTCGTGTTTGACTGACGGCAGGCGCCCTCAGTTGCGATCGCACTGCCGGCCGTCCAGCTCCGCATCCCCTTGCTCGGTGCCCATTGTTCAGAACAACTTTCAGTTGCATCCATTCCATACGCGCGGGAGACAGGCCCAAAGCAGACGTTTCGGTTCCCTTTTGTGACGTTCCGGATTGCTTCGCACCGGTGAGCCATTGGACAGAGCACGACGCGGCAACGCATCTCTCGGCCGATCCGGAGGCCTTCAGATAGCTGAATACGCGATCCTTCCAACATGCAACCTTGACGCGATCGGACAACAACGCAGGCTCGAGCTTCGCGCGTGACGGAGACCACGCTCCTGATCGCTCCGAGTCATATTCGATTAAGCATCCTGCCACGGTATCAGCGTATCTTACTCGTTGAGGTTGATTTTGCGATCGCAGCCGGCGTAACAGAACACCGACGGGACATATTTTGAAACTCTTTGACATGTGAGAGCGGACGACAATGTCGGACACCGCATACGGCCGGCTATTGCCTCATTCCGACCGTCTCAGGTCGATCCTCACCAGCATCGGTCGCAGTCATGCGTACGATAGCGTCGAAGCCAGGATCGCCTGGAGCGTGTTTCGCTTGAATTGGCTAGTGCTGGCGGGCCTCTGGGCGAGCTTTGCGTTGTGCCTGGCGCTAACGGATTTTCGGGCTCGGCCGCTCGGCTATCTCATCGTGCTCTCCGTCACGATGTTCTACGGCTACATTGGCTACTCGGTTGCACGCTCGGGTGCGCGCGCCGAGCCGTGGCTGTTCTCGTTTCTCACGGGACTGGCGCAGATCATTCTCGCGCTCAGCGGGCTTGCGTCTCTCGCCCATATCGTCACCGCCGCATGCCTGCCGCTTCAGGACGCAAATCTGCTCGCCTTCGACCAAGGCCTGGGCTTTGACTTTCGAGCCTACCTTGCCTTCGTCAACATGCGCCCGTGGCTGATCATCATCCTCAGCCTTGCCTATCGCTCGATTGCATGGTCCGCCGTGGCGGTCGTTGTCGCCCTTCCGCTGCTGGGCCATTGTCGCAGGTTCGCCGAATTCAACCTCGCCATGAGCCTGACAGCGATCCTGACTTGCGGCCTGACCATGGTCGTTCCGGCGATCGGCGTTTATCACGCGCTGGGACTGACGCCGTCCGACTACGCGAATCTCGTTCCGGAAGCCTATTATGACACGGCGCGGCAGATGCCTCTGGTTCGCGAGGGCACGTTGCGCCTTCTGGATATCAACCAGCTCGTCGGCATCGTGACCTTTCCGAGCTTCCACGCGGCAGCAGCCATCCTCTACGGTTGGGCACTCTGGTCCTTCCGTTGGCTTCGCCCCTTCAACATCCTGGTCAACGGAACGATGCTGCTTTCGACGCCGATCGGCGGCGGGCACTTTCTGGCCGACATGATCGCCGGCGCTGCGATCGCCATCGGATCAATCCTGGTCGCACGAGCTGTTGCCACGCGGGTGGCTGCGCGTGATCCGGTGGGGCTGGGCCCACACCATGAGCGGCAGCGCTTCGGCGTCGCGGCAGCCATGACCTCCGCAGAGCACGATGAGTGCTATGCGCTGGGCCGCAACTGATCTCAGCCGCAGCTCTGCTTCTGCATGGCGACTGATGTGTTGCCACCGGTCATCAGCGATAGAAGCCGAGCACGGCTTTGGTCTCGAGATATTCTTCGATCCCCTCGGGGCCGTATTCCCGGCCATTGCCGGAACGCTTGTAGCCGCCGAATGGTGCGTTGGGGTCCCAATCGGGATAGTTGAGATGGACCTGGCCGGACCGGATCTGCGCGGCAACCATCTGCATCGTCTGCCGATCCCCGCCTTGGACATGGGCGCCGAGGCCATAGACAGTGTCGTTTGCGATCTCCACCGCCTCCTCCAGTGTATCGTAGGGAATGATCGACAGCACCGGGCCGAAGATCTCCTCCTGCGCAATACGCATGTCGCGACGGACGTTCGAGAACACCGTCGGTCGCGCGAAGAGCCCGACCGAGAGTCCATCCGGCCGCCCCGGCCCGCCGATGACGAGCTTGGCGCCCTCATCGAGGCCGACGCCGATCATGGTCTGGACGCGATCGAACTGCGGCCGGTTGGCGATCGGACCGTGGGTCGTGCTGACCGCGAGAGGATCGCCGACCACCAGCTCGGACGCGGCGGCCGCTGCCAGCCTCTCGACCTCCTCCAATTGTGAGCGCAAGACGAGCATGCGCGTCGGCGCGCTACAGGATTGGCCGAGGTTGCGGAAGGCCGCGCCGACGCCGAGCGAAACGGCCCGGCGCAGATCGGCATCCGGCAAGATGATGTTGGGCGATTTGCCGCCAAGCTCCTGAGCCACGCGCTTCACGGTGGGCGCGGCCGCCTGAGCGACGAGAACGCCCGCCCGGGTCGAGCCGGTGATCGAGATCATGTCGACCTCGGGATGCGCGGCCAGCGCGGCGCCGACGGTCGGACCTGTCCCGTGGACGAGATTGAAGACGCCGGGCAGCACGCCGGCATCCTGGATCACCTCGGCGAACAACGCAGCACTCAGCGGCGACAACTCGCTCGGCTTCAACACCATCGTGCAGCCCGCGGCGAGCGCCGGAGCGACCTTGGCGGTGATCTGATAGAGCGGCCAGTTCCACGGCGTGATGAGCGCGCAGACGCCGATGGCCTCGCGCATGATCGCGGTGCTGCCGCGTGCGGTGATGAACGGAAAGGTCGCGAGATTGTCACGCGCGGCACGGACATGCTCGGCGGCCAGCGGGACCTGCGCTTGACGCGCATAGCCGATCGCAGCTCCCATCTCGCACGTCAGTGCCTGCGCGAACAGCTCCTGTCGTTCGAGAATCAAAGCGAGGATACGCGTGAGGAGTGCGGCCCGCTCCTCGGGGCGCGTGCGTGCCCAGCCGGGAAAGGCGCGACGCGCGGCGCCCACGGCGTCCTCGACATCCGCCTCGCTGCCCAGCGGCAGGGCGGCCACCACCTCTTCCGTCGCGGGATTAACGATGGGAGCATGCTCCATGCCATCCGGCTTGCACCAGTCGCCGTCGATGAAGAACGAGCCAAGATGGCGCGCCCTTGTCAGATGCCGGATGGGGTTGCTCATTGAAAGCGATCCTTGATGCGGTAGTAGGCGCCGACGAGAGGCAAGAACCATGGCTTGCCGAGATGGCCGGGAATGGCGGGCCAGGCGAAGTCTTTCCAGGGATTCAAGGCGGCCCGGCCGTCCATGACCTCGGCCATGATCGTCCCCATCAGCGTCGACATCTGCGTGCCGTGGCCGCTGTAGCCGATGGAGTAGTAGATGCCGTTGCGTTCGCCGGCGCGCGGCAGGCGGTCGCGCGTCATGTCGACCATGCCGCCCCAGCAATAGTCGATGCGCGCGTTATGCAGCTCCGGATAGACATCGTGAAGCGCGGCGCGCAGGATCCCGCCGCTCTTCGCGTCAGAGGCAGGATTAGACACCGCAAACCGCGCCCGGCCGCCGAACAGCAGGCGATTGTCGGGCGTCGTGCGGAAGTAGTTGACGAGGTTCTTGGTGTCGACCGCATTGCGCCGGCGCGGCAGCAACCTGTCGAGAACATCTGGGGGCAACGGCTCGGTGACGATCAGGAAGGCGCCGACCGGCACGACGCGGCGACGGATCCAGCCGAGTGGACCCACCTGCGAGATCCCACTGGCAAGGAGAACCTGCTTGGCCGTGAAACGGCCCTTAGGGGTATCAACGAGGTGGCCGCTGCCGGGCGCGGCCGTCAGACCGGTCATCGGCGTGCGCTCATGAATGGCGACGCCGCGCTTCGCGGCCGCTTCCGCAAGGCCTCGAACGAAGCGCCCGACATGCATCGCCGCGCTTTTGCGATAGACGAGGCCGCCATAGTAGCGATCGGACTCGATCTCCGAGGCGAGATCCTCGCGGCGCACCATGTGGGTGTCGGGATCGACGTGAGCGGCGAGCAATTCCTGTCCGCGCGCCAGCTTGTCGTAATGCTCGGGCTTGGCCGCGAGCTTGATCTTGCCGACACGGACGAAGCTGCAGTCGATGCCCTCTTCGGCGACGAGGCGCTCGACCATGTCCACGCCGGCGTCGAAGGCGCGATAGAGCCTGTCGGCGGTCTCACGCCCGAGCTTGTCGGACATCACCCCATAATCCTGGGCGAAGCCGTTGTTGCACATGCCACCGTTGCGACCCGAGGCGGCGTGGCCGATCGTCTCTACCTCGAGCATGATGACGCGGGCGCCCTTTTTCGCGAGCGCCAGTGCCGCCGACGAGCCCGTAAGGCCGCCACCGATCACCGCCACATCATATGTGCCTTCGATCGGACCCTTTGCACCGCCTGCGAACGGTGCGGAGGTGTCCAGCCAGTAGGATGTGAGCTTCATCTGTCACCGGGCTCGAAGAAGGACGAGAGAGGATTTGCTGTGTGCCAATCAACTACCAGCCGCGGATGCGCGGCCACTGGGCTTCGATCGCGCCGCTCTGGCCGGCGACGACATGGTAGCGCTCGTGCTGTGAGGCCGTGGCGCAGGCATGGTTGGGAAGGATGCGGACCTTGCTGCCCACAGGCAGATCCGGCAGCGGCTCGGATGAACCGGAGCGGATCGCGAGCGTCCCATGCTCCTGGCTGGCATGGGCCACGATCAGGTCGGGATAGATCCGGCCCTGGAGATCGCAGACCAGGCCATAGCCCTGGTCCACGCGCTGGCTTGCCGTGCCACGATCGCGCGAGAGCGCCATCCAGCCGGCGTCGATCATGATCCAGCCCTTCTCGGGCTTTGCCCCGATGACGGTGGACAGAACGGAGAGGGCTATATCATCGGTCGAGCAGACGCCGACGCCGTGCATCACCAGATCAAAGAACATGTAGACGCCCGCCCGCACTTCGGTCACGCCGTGGAGCGCGGCGGCGAAATGCGCCGTGGGAGTCGAGCCGACGCTGACGATCGGGCATCGGTGTCCGGCTGCGCGCAGTCGCTCGGCCGCCTCGACCGCGACGGTCCGCTCATTCTCGGCTGCGGCGACGAGTGCGTCTTGCGCATGGAGCGCGTAGGATTCGCCGGCGTGAGTGAGCACGCCCGCCAGCGACGAGCCGCTGTCCGCCAGCGCCGCCGCGACGTCGAGCAGCGCGGGGTCATCGACTCGCAGCCCGCCACGATGGCCATCACAGTCGATCTCGATGAAAGCAGCCGGCGTGACGCCCACCGCCCGTCCCGCCTCAGCCAGGAAGGCCGCCTGCTCCACCGTGTCCAGCAGCACCTTGATATCCAAGCCCGCCTTACGCAGGCTCATCGCGCGACTGGCGGTGTGAGGCGCGATCCCGACCGCATAAGTCATGTCGCGGCAGCCGTGGCCCGCGAAGTAGTCCGCCTCCGCCAAGGTGGAGACTGTCACGGGTCCCGGCCCGTTCGGGAAGGCGCGCCGGGCGACGTCGATCGACTTGGCGGTCTTCATGTGCGGACGCAGCGTGACGCCGAGATCCGTCATGCGCGCTGCGAGACGCGCGAGATTGCGGTCCAGCCGGGTCCGATCGAGAATGGCGGCCGGAGTAGCGAGGCCTTCGAGGCTCGCAGGCGCGGCGTGCAGCATGCCGGTTCTCCTAATTGAGCGACTGGTTCGACAGCGCGAAGACCCGAGACGGCCCGCTCGGCGGCATCGTGCCCCGCACCATGGTGAGCGCATAGCTGACCTGCGGCAGGCCGATCGACTCGAGCCAGGAAGACAGGCCGCTATCAGCCGCCGTATCGATCCGCACAAATCGGCCTTCAAGCCGCGACAGCGCCGCCTCGATCAGACGGCGGGCGTCACCGTCTGTCGGCGCGATGACGGGGCCGACCACGTGCCCACGGCCGAACAGGCGCGAGACGGCATAACCGGCGATGTCGCCCTGCCGCAGCAGGACGTGTGCCTCACCGACCTCCAGGAGCCGCGCGAGCAGCGGACGCCGCTGGAAGCCTGTCGCCTCGGCGTCGAGACGCGCAACGGCCTCCAGATCGGACGACGACAACGGGCGCACGACATCAGGAGGACGCGTTTCAAAGCGGCCGACGGGAGTGCCCTGATGCTGGTGGACCGTGCCCGCCGGCCGGAAGCCGCGCCGGGCATAGAGAAGCTGGCCTTCCGGCGTGGAGTTCAGGAGGACGGTGCGAGAGCCTGACGCCGCCAACATCCTGTCCATCAGCATGCCGCCATAACCGCGCCCCTGGGCTGCGCCTGCGACGATGATCATGCCCATGGTGGCGCAGTCCTTGCCATAGGGAAACCACGCGGCGGTGGCAATGACCTCGCCGTCACGCTCCAGAACGAATCCCTCGCCGAGCTGCAGGGCGAACGCCCAGTCCTCGATCCGGTAAGGCCAGCGCATGTCCTGGGACAATTTCAGGGCGCCGGGAAGATGGCGGTTGGAGAACGGCACGAGCGCGACGTCGTTTGCCGCGGTCGCTCGCTTCCGGAAGTCTGCGGTTGTCATGCTGCTGTCAGGCGTCTCAATGAGATCTCGAACAACTCGGAGGACGTCCCATCGGTCTGATGGTGATGGGAGATCCGTTCGGCCTACCCATCCAGGATCGAACTGGCGGTGCGTCACGGCGAGTAGAGTGATCCGGGACCTGCAGAAGGATCGACTGCAGACCGGACCGTTTTCGATATTATCTTCCGAAAGTCCTCAGTCTACGGCGCGAATAGCCGGGCCGTTTCTCTACCTTGAGCGCCATCCCAAACGGAGGCGCGATGATGGAGGAGATCCCGACGAGACTGGTCACGTGCCCGTCCGTCGCCGGCGTGCCGCGTGCGCTCGGCAGCGCGTGCCTCACGATGATCCTCGCGCCCGGTGAAAGTCTCTGCGCATGAGCGGTCGGCCGGTCTTCCTGTTCAACTCGACCGCCGAACGCGCCGCGGTGTTCCGCCAAGCCTTCGCACGCGATCTCCCGGACATCATCTTCGCGGACGATGCGGCAACGGTCGATCCCGACGACGTGCGCTACATCATCACGTGGAAGATTCCGGCAGATCTCGACCGCTACCGGCGATTGGAGGTCGTGTTCTCCATCGGCGCGGGCGTCGATCAGTTCGACGGAGCGGGTCTTGCGGCCGGCATCTCCGTGGTGCGCATGGTCGAGGACGGCATCATCAGCATGATGCAGGAATACGTCGCGCTGTCGGTGCTGGCGCTGCATCGCGACTGGCCGGCCTATGCCGCGCAGCAGAGCCAAGGGATTTGGTGCGCCTTGCCGGCCTGCCAGGCGAGCGAGCGGCGCGTCGGCTTCCTGGGCCTCGGCATCCTGGCGCAGGCGGCGATGGAGCGCCTCAAGCCGTTCAGCTTTGCCTTGGCCGGCTGGAGCCGCTCGCCACGGACGATCGAGGGCGTCGAGTGCTTTCACGGCGCGGCACAATTGCCGGGCTTTCTTGCACGGACGGATATCCTCGTGTGCCTGCTGCCGCTGACGGACGAGACGCGCGGGTTTCTCAATGCCGACCTGTTCGCCGGCCTGCCCCGAGGGTCGGCCCTGGTGCAGGTGGGGCGCGGTCCGCAGCTCGACACGTCCGCGCTGCTAGCAGCGCTTGATGCAGGACACCTCACAGCCGCTGTGCTCGACGTCACCGATCCCGAACCGCTGCCTTCGGATCACCCGCTCTGGCGCCATCCCAAGGTGACGATCACGCCGCATGTCGCGAGCGTCACCCAGCCTCATACGGCGGCCCGCGCCGTGATCGACAACATCCGCCGCCATCGCGCCGGCCAGCCGATGATCGGCCTGGTCGATCGCGCGCGCGGCTACTGAAGCCCTCATCCATCGCACGCGGAGTCACGCATGTCGCTTCTCATCCCGATCGATCCCAATCCGACGTTCACGCCCAAAGACGCGCTCCCGCTGCCCGAGCGACTGATCTCCGGCTCGCCCAAGTTCAAGACCTGGGCCCAGGATGACTCGCGCGGCGAGATGATCAAGACCGGGATCTGGGAAGCTACGCCCGGCGAAACCCACTCGATCAAGGGGACCACGTTCGAGTTCTGTCACATCCTGTCGGGGCTGATCGAGATCCAGGAGACCGGCGGCGACACCTTCACCTTCCGGGCCGGCGACAGCTTCGTGATGAAGCCGGGCTTCGTCGGCATCTGGCGCACGATCGAGACCGTCCGCAAGATCTATGTCTGCGTCTACGAGTGACGGTTCGCCCGCGAGCGGCGTCATCCGCTCCGTCGTCCCGAGCACGCCTCCAACTATAGGTCCCTGAGACGCCCATGAAGTCCTACACCATCGCCCTCGTCCCCGGCGACGGCATCGGCCCGGCCGTCATCGACGCAGCCTGGAGCGTGCTTCAGCGCGCGGCGTCGCTGCGCGGCTTTGCGCTCACGGCCACGCGCTTCCCCTGGTCGTGCGCCTTCTATCGGGAGACAGGCGCGATGATGCCTCTTGATGGCATCGAGACACTGCGCCGCTTCGACGCCATCCTGCTTGGCGCGGTGGGATGGCCCGCCGAGGTGCCCGACGCCGTGTCCCTGCACGGGCTGCTGCTGCCGATCCGCAAGGCCTTCACCCAATATGCCAACATCCGCCCGCACCGGCTGCTGCCGGGCGTGAAGGGCCCGCTGCACGCTAC
This sequence comes from Bradyrhizobium sp. USDA 4353, assembly GCF_054063215.1. NCBI lineage: Bacteria > Pseudomonadati > Pseudomonadota > Alphaproteobacteria > Hyphomicrobiales > Nitrobacteraceae > Bradyrhizobium > Bradyrhizobium sp. USDA 4353. The sequence continues at coordinate 5,030,741 of NZ_JBSSGB010000001.1, read as the reverse complement.
GAGCTTCGACATCCTTTGCATCCGCGAGAACACGGAAGGCGAATATGCCGGCGCCGGAGGCCGGGTGCATGTCGGCACGGCCGACGAGGTGGCGGTGGAGACCGGGATCTTCACCCGGCGCGGCGTCGAGCGCATCCTGCGCTTCGGCTTCGAGCAGGCCAGGGCGAGAGGCGGACGGCTCGCCTCGGTCACCAAGTCCAACGCCCAGAAGCATTCGATGGTGTTCTGGGACGAGGTCACACGCGCGATCGCAGCGGAGTACCCGGACGTCGAGGTCACGCCCTACCACATCGACGCGATGGCGGCGCGCATGGTGATTGCGCCTGATACGCTCGACGTGGTCGTGGCCTCCAATCTCTTTGGAGATATCCTCACCGATCTCGGCGCCGCCATCCAGGGCGGGCTCGGCTTTGCGGCCGCCGCCAACATCAATCCCGAGCGCACCGCGCCTTCGATGTTCGAGCCGGTGCACGGCTCGGCGCCTGACATCGCGCATCTTGGCATCGCCAATCCGATCGCCACCATCTGGTCCGGGGCGATGATGCTGGAGCACCTCGGCGAGCGAGAGGCCGCTGCCGACGTCATGCGGGCGATCGAGGCCACCACGGCCCGCGGCATTGGCGCAGAGCCCGGCAAGGACAAGACAGATGCCATCGCCAACGCCGTTCTGACGGCTCTCGGCTAGCAAGGACATGGGACCATGCAATTGAACGACACCGGCCTGCTGCGCTTCCAGGGCCTGATCGACGGCCGCTGGCAGGACGCGGCCTCGGGGGCGACCTTGGAGGTGCTGGATCCTGCCACGCAGGCCGCGGTCGGGACCGTGCCGGACATGGGCGAGGCCGAGACGCGCGCCGCCATCGATGCCGCTCGCCGCGCCTTCGCGCCCTGGAAACAGAAGACGCACGCCGAGCGCGCCGCCCTCCTCGAGGCGTGGCACGCGCTGATGCTTGAGCACGAGGACGACCTCGCGCGCATCCTCACCGCCGAGCAGGGAAAGCCGCTGGCGGAATCACGGGCCGAGATCCGTTACGGCGCGAGCTTCGTGAAATGGTTCGCCGAGGAGGCGCGACGCATCGGCGGCACGACGATCCCCTCGCCCACGCCTGACCGCCGCATCATCGTTCTGAAGGAGGCTGTCGGAGTCTGCGGCATCATCACGCCGTGGAATTTTCCGAACGCGATGATCACCCGCAAGGTCGCGCCTGCGCTCGCGGCAGGCTGCACCGTGGTGATCAAGCCGTCGGAGTTCACGCCCTACTCGGCTCTCGCGCTGGGCGTGTTGGCCGAACGTGCCGGCATTCCGGCCGGCGTCATCAACATCGTGACGGGCATGCCGACCGACATCGGCAAGGCGCTCCTGGCGAGCGAGACGGTGCGCAAGATCTCCTTCACCGGATCGACACGGATCGGCGCGCTCCTGATGCGCGGCGCGGCCGACAGCATCAAGCGGCTGAGCCTCGAGCTCGGCGGCAACGCGCCCTTCATCGTGTTCGACGATGCCGACCTCGACCTTGCCGTGGAAGGGGTCGTCGCCTCGAAATTCCGCAACGGCGGCCAGACCTGCGTGTGCGCCAATCGCATCCTGGTCCAGGCAGGCGTGTACGACGCCTTCGCCGAACGGCTCGCGAGCCGTGTGAAGGCCATGAAGGTCGGCCCCGGCACCGAGGACGGCGTGACCATCGGCCCGATGATCAATCCCGCAGCCATCGCGAAGATCGAGCGGCATGTCGCCGACGCCAAGGCCAAGGGCGGCCGCATCCTCGCGGAAAGCGCTGACATCCCGCCCGGCGCGCAATATGCACGCCCTGTCGTGATCGGAGAAGCAACGACCGACATGCTGCTCGCCTCCGAGGAGACGTTCGGCCCCGTCGCCCCTCTTTTCCGCTTCCAGACAGAGGACGAGGCGATCGCGATCGCCAATGGCACGCCGTTCGGCCTCGCCGCCTATTTCTACACCGAGGGACTCTCGCGCGCCTGGCGCGTCGGCGAGGCGCTCGAATTCGGCATGGTTGGTCTCAACACCGGAGCCATCTCCACCGAGGTCGCTCCCTTCGGCGGCGTCAAGCAGTCGGGTGTCGGGCGCGAGGGATCCTATCTGGGCATCGAAGAATATCTCGAAGTGAAGACGTTCCACATCGCCGGCATCCGGCCGAGCGCGTAACCGGCGTTGGCGCCGGAGCGTGCCCTGACTGAGGCGTCCTCCGGCTCGGCCGAACCGATGAGCGTTGATGAGAGGCCAACGTATTCGCCATCGTCCCGAGCTCACACGGGGAGATGGCGATCAGCCCGCGTCCCACAGGCTCCGCCTCGAGACCTGTCGAACGTGACGTTCGGCGCAGGGGATCAGTTGAAGGAGTGGCCGGCCAGGCCGTAGACGATCGGGTTGCCCGCGACCTCGTTCAGGAACGGGCGTCCCTTCCACATGCTGGTGACAGCTTCGCCGGCGACGAGCCCGCTGCGGGTGAGGAATTCCGCGAAGGCGCCGTGTGAGCGCGTATCCACTCGAACAAATCGTCCCTTGAGCGCTTCCATGTGAACCGCCGCAAGATGGATGGCATCATCGTCATTGGACGCGACGATCGGTCCGATGACATGCCCTCTGCCGAACTCGCGGCACATCGAGTAGCCGACGATCTGACCGTGACGCCGGAGCACACGCACGCTCGACACCTCGGCCAAAAGGGTGAGAAGGCGCTCACGATCCACCCCGAATGCAGCCAGGTCGAGCGGCATGATCTCGCTGATGGCCTCCGCCGGTAGCTCCTCGAGACGACCATCCACGGGGGATAGAGACCCTCCACTCCACGAGACCTCGCCATCGTAGAGCTGAACGATCGCCTCCTTGATGAAGCCCAGGGAGTGATAGAGGCCGTAGGCCGCCCTCGTCGCGTTGAGACTGAGGCGCCGGGACCCGCATTGCGAGAAGACGTGGTCCATCAGCCAGCGTCCGTTGCCCTGCGCCTGCGTGCGCGGCACCGTAATCACGAGGCCGATCGTGGCGAAATCATCGCCGTGAGGAAACCACATCGCGCTTCCGAACACGCGCCCGATGCCGTCGACCGCCACGATCCCCCTGCCCGCCCGGCGCATGAGCTCCAGATCGTTCGGGCGGTGCGGCCAGCCGACGCTGATCGTGAGAGCGTGAAGCAGCTTGAGATCGACGGTCGCGATGTCCTGCGGAAATAGCTCGAACGATGTCAGGCGCACGAAGTCTTGCATCCTCAGATCCCTATCGCCTTCCATTGGTGCAGCCAAGAACGACATCAACACGACACATCGTCTACAAACCATCCGGAGTTCCGAGCCTGCCTGCTGCCACCGTGTTGTCGAAGGCTATTTCTCAGCCGGCGGACTGTAGATGATAGAACGGCGACATGCGCGAGCGCGATAGCATACCTCTTCTGCGGGTCGCAACGTCGCCGCTCCGCCGCGAGTCCTTTACGGACAAACTCATCTGCCGGCCTCCCACGATGATCAGTTGATCCTACGAGGTTGCGGCCGCCTTTCGCCGACATTCTGAAAAAAATAATACTATTTTCGTTTTTTTCGAATTTACTTTTCTCTGTCTTCACCCCGGCCCGCCGAGAGGGGCGCATCGCGATCGTCACGAGACGTGGGCCGGAGATGCGGTGGCTGCGAGCCGGCTGCAGCGGGCGTCATGCTCGCCGACGAACGGCAGGCCTGCGGACGTGAAGACGCGTGGTCCTGGCGCCCCGAGGCTGGCGCCAAGTGGTCTGGTGATGATGATCCGGACGGCGACCGTGGCTCACAGGCCGGACACCGGGGAGCGCGACATAAGCGTGAAAACCATCAGGCGGGGAATGCCGGGTGTTCTCGGCTGAACCTGTGGTGACGGCCGCCTGCTTTTCTTGTCGCAGGCGGGCCATGGGTGCGGCCAGGGCCCGGCATTCCCCGCGCCCTCTCACCTTGAGGGCGGAACGACCGGCAAAGCTCGGACGCCCTGGCGCCGCGGGACCATAGCGTCACGCCTAGCACAACTGCCGTTCTCAGAACGAACAGGAAACAGATTCAGCTTTTAAAGGAGAGAGGGATGGTGCGCTCGGAGGGACTCGAACCCCCACGGTGTTACCCACTGCCACCTCAAGGCAGCGCGTCTACCAATTCCGCCACGAGCGCTAAAAGAAGCCGGCGCCAGAGGAAACAGCGGCACCGGATCAGTGGCGCCCGTGTATCAAATCGATGTCGGGGGGACAAGGCCCGCCCTGCCCTAAAATACCGGATTGTGGATGGTTTTCGCAGGCGCCCGGACGGCTATCGCGTGGTCGGCGTCGGCGAGCGCGGCAGCATCTGCTTGACCTCGACCGCAATGCGGTTGCGGTCGACCAGCACCACGCCGTTGGCGATCGGCAGATTGTTGGCGAGCACCTTGACGTCGTCGGCCTCGGTCGCGTCCAGCTCGATGATGGCGCCGCGGGACAGCCGCAGAACCTGGTGGATGGGCATTGAGCAGGTGCCGAGAACGACCATCAGGTCGACTGTCACTTTATCGAGGGTTGACACTGCGAGAGCACCGAAGTCACTGGATTCCGTTACCCGAGACATCACCATGTTGTGGTTAGCCAATGGTTAACAGCCGCGAAACGCTCGACCTCTCCACCTTCGCCGGACCGCCCGGCAATGCGGCGGCGTGGCGCATCTCCGATGCTTTGGTCGATTACGCCGAGGCGACCGCGTTCATGGAGGCCCGGGCGGCGGCGATCGCGGCCCAAGAGGCGGAGGAGCTGGTCTGGCTGCTAGAGCATCCGCCGGTCTACACCTCCGGCACGTCCGGCAAGCCGGAGGATCTGCGCGACCCGCGCTTTCCCTTTATTGCCACGGGACGCGGCGGCCAGGTCACCTATCACGGCCCCGGCCAGCGCGTGGCCTATGTCATGCTCGACCTGAAGCGGCGCCGGCCGGATGTGCGCGCCTATGTCGCGGCGCTGGAGGAGACCATCATCCGCACGCTCGACGCCTTCAACGTGCGCGGCGAGCGGCGCGAGGACCGGGTCGGCGTTTGGGTCAGGCGACCCGACAAGGGCCAGGGCTTCGAGGACAAGATCGCCGCGATCGGCGTGCGGCTGAAGCGCTGGGTCACGTTTCATGGCATCGCCATCAATGTCGAGCCCGACCTGTCGCACTTCCAGGCCATCGTGCCCTGCGGCGTCACCGATCCGCGCTACGGGGTCACCAGCCTGGTCGATCTCGGGCTGCCGGTGACCATGGCCGATGTCGACGTGGCGCTCCGGCAGGCGTTCGAGAGCGTGTTCGGCGCCACAGTGGCCGCCCTGCCGGAGACCGTGTGATCTCAGGCGGCCGGCTGCGGCGGCACGCCGAGCCGGCCCGCGACATAGCGGCGCTCCTGGCTCAGGCCGCCGAAGCCATAGGCATCCGCCTTGACCTCGTCGACATGCAGATAGGTCTCCTGATGCAGCGGACCGATCAGCTCGGCCATGCGGGCGAACACCGCGGCGAGATAGGCCGCTTTCTCGTCCTTGGTGTTGGTGCCTTCGGTGACGTGGATATCGATCCAGTAGCTGGCGAGCCCCTGCTCGGCCAGCGAGGCTCCGCCGGCGAACCAGTCGGCCGGATCGGCCTCGGAGACGATGACCGCGGTGACCTTGGGATCCTTGCCGAGGATGCCCGCGGTCAGCGCCGTGACGGCATCCGCGATGTCCTTCTTCAGCGCAGGTGAGCGATGCGAGCTCGCATAGACAATGTTGATCAGGGGCATGGGTCGGCTCTTTCTCGTGAACGGCGGCAAGCCGCCTTACGATCCAGAACCTAGCGCGTGGCCCATCATTTCTGTATGCTATCATGAGAGATATCAATGATAAGCAATTGAAATGACGCCGACGCTCGACATCGCCGCGGTCCGCACCTTCCTGCTGGTCTCCGACCTGCAAAGCTTCACGCGGGCGGCCGAAGCGCTGGGCACGACCCAGGCCGCGGTCAGCCTGAAGCTGCAGCGGCTGGAGGCCGTGCTCGGAAAGCGGCTGCTCGAGCGCTCCCCGCGCGCCGTGCGACTCACGGCCAACGGCGCCGCCTTCGTCGAGAACGCCCGCGCTCTGGTGACCGCGCACGACGCCGCGCTGGCCGCGGCGCCCCGGATCCGTCCGCGCTTGGCGCTCGGCATAAGCGATCATGCGGCGGGCCCGGAATTGGTCCCCATGCTGCAGCAGTTTCACGCCATCACCACCGAGCTCTCGTTGTCGGTCGGCATCGGCTTCTCGCGCGACCTGCTCGACCGCTATGATGCGGGCACGCTGGATGCGATCATCATTCGCCAGGAAGCCTCCCGCCGCGGCGGCGAGACCCTCGCCGACGACGAGTTCGGCTGGTTCGCAAGCCCGCGATTTCGTGCGCCGGCAGGCACGCCGCTGCCGCTCGCGACGCTGGCTGCGCCATGCGGCGTGCGCGCCCTTGCGGTGCGCGCGCTCGACAAGGCAAAGTGGCCTTATGTCGAAAATTTCGTCGGCGGCGGCGTCGCTGCGGTCGTGGCCGCCGCACAGGCCGGGCTTGCGGTCGCACCGCTGGCGCGCCGAATCGCGCCGGCAGGTCTGGTCGATCACGGCCCAGCTCTTGGCCTGCCCAAGCTCGGCCGGTCGAAGGTCATCCTTCATGCCAAGGTCGGTGACGCTGCAAAGCGCGCAGCGTTGCGCACATTGGCGGCCGCGTTCCGGAGCGCTGCGCCGGCGAAGTAGTTTGACGCGGAGCCACCGTCATGTAGCATAGGTTAACATTCGAAGCTCAGGAGAAGCGGCTTGAACCGTCTCTTGACCGCAACTGACCTTGTCAGCGCTTCACCACAGCCGAGCCCGGCGGCCACGGGCGTAGCCGGCGTTGCTTCGAGCAGCGTTGCTTCGAGCGGCCTGGAACCCTTGCATCGCCATGCTTTGATTCGCACCTCCAACGCCGAGGTGCTGCGCGATCTCGCGGGCCGCAAGCTCGGCGCCGAGCGCATCGACTTTCGCCACGCCGAACGTTTCGAGGCGGTCGTCAACCTGATCGAGCTCCAGACCATCGGCCTCGCCTTCGGCACCACGACCTGCGACATGGTCTGCGACCACCGCCCGGCCGATTACATCCGCCTGCAGATCGCCATGAGGGGACGCGCCGTCAGTTGCGCCCGCGGCGAGGCGACCGATGTCAGCGAGCAGCAATTCGCCGTCGCGCCGGCGGGGGTGCCGTGGCAGATGGCCTGCCAAGGCGGCCACCGGCGGCTCACCTTGCGGCTCGATCCGAAGGTGCTGCACGAGCGGCTCGCCGCTCTCATCGGCGTGCAGCCGCGGGCCGACTATGCAATCGACCCGGCCATCCCGTCCGCCGATCCGCAGGCCCGCAGCCTGCTGCGGCTGCTTGAATTCCTCACCACCCAGCTCAGCGAGCAGGACGCCGCCTTTCCAGTTGCCGTTTACCGCGAGCTGGAAGACGCCGTGCATGTCGCCTTTCTCTGCGCCGCCCGCCATCGCTTCCGCGAGATGCTGATCGATCCGGCGCCGATGCCGGATTTCGGACTGGTCAAGCGGCTCGAGGACTACATCGAGGCCAATTGGCGCGAGCCGATCACGATCGAGCGCCTGGCGCGCGAAGCCGGCGTCAGCGCGCGCTCGATCTTCCGGGTGTTCGAGCGCGTCCGCGGCTATTCGCCGATGGCCTTCGCCAAGGCGGTGCGCCTGCGCCACGCGCATGAGATGCTGCGCTCCGGCGATCCCGGCGTGACGGTGGCCGTCGCGGCGGCGGCCTGCAACTTCGCCAATGCCGGACATTTCGCGCGCTACTACCGCGCCACGTTCGGCGAGCTGCCATCGGCGACGATGGCCCGCGCCGAACGGCGCTGATCCGCTGAGATCACAGGATCGACTCGAGTGCGCTGCGCAGGCTTTGATGCCGAAACACGAAGCCGCTCGACAGCGCCTTGTTCGGAACCACCCGCTGGCCGCCGAGCAGCAGCTCCTCGGCAAAGTCGCCGCCGATCCGGCGCAGCAGCCCCGCCGGCACGCGCAGGAGGGCCGGCCGCCGCAGGCAGCGCGCGAGCTCGGCGGTGAAGGCGAAGTTGCGCACCGGCAGCGGCGCCGTCGCGTTGATGGGGCCATTGATCGCGTCGGTCGCGATGACATGCGCGATCAGCCGGATCAGATCGTCGCGCTCGATCCACGACATCCATTGCGCGCCCGAGCCGAACGGACCACCGAGGCCAAACTCGAACGGCGTCAGCATGCGCGACAGGACACCGCCGTCGCGGCCAACGACGAGCCCGATGCGCAGCAGCGCCACGCGCACGCCATGCGCCTCGGCGCCGCGTGCCGCCTGCTCCCAGGCGTCGCAGAGATCGTGGCTGAAGCAGGGGTGCGACTTCGCGGACTCGGTCAGGGGCTGGTCCTGCCACAGGCCGTACCAGCCGATCGCCGAGCCATTCACCAGCACCTTCGGCTTGCGCCCGAGCCGCGCGACCAGGGCGACGACGGCCTCGGTCGTGGCGAGCCGGGACTGCACGATCGCCGCGCGCTTGGCGGCGGTCCACGGCGCATTGCCGATCGGCTCGCCGGCGAGATTGACGATCGCGTCGATGCGGGTGTCCGAAGCGATCTGATCGAGGTTGGTGATCAAGGTCAGCGGCGGCGGCAGGTTCGCGACCTTGGCCGGGTCGCGCACCAGCGCGATCACGTGATGGCCGGACGCGGCAAGGCTCGCGACGAGACGCGCGCCGATGAAGCCGGTGGCGCCTGTGATGAGGATCGTCTGTGCCGGCGGCAGCGCTGCCACCAGCCCGCTCGCGTCAGGATGGGACATCCGCCCGAGCCGCGCGGCGGCCGCGAAGTCACGCAGGCCACACAGGCTGGCGCCAATGGCGGCCGCGGCGGCGATCCAGCTCAGAAGGCCGGCATAGGCCAGCACGACGGCCGAAGGCTGCATCGCCCAGTCGATCAGCACCGGCACCAGCAGCATCAGGATGGCACCGTAGTTGATGGCGAGCAGCGTGTGATTGATGCGCTCGCTCGGCGGCAGCTTGCGCGTCAGGTCCTCCTCGACGAAGTCGGTCAGGGTGATCGCGATCTCGGCGATGAGCACCGCGAGCACCGCTATCGCGAACAGTCCATGCGGCTCGCACCAGCCGAGAACGGCGAACAGCAGCGCATAGAGCAGATTGCGGATGCCGTGCAGCTTCAGCTCATTCCGCTGCGACGGCCGCCACGCCAGCCGCTCGGTGAACTCGTGATGATAGAAGGTGTCGAACACCCCCATCACGACCTGAACGGCGATCAAAGACCAAAGCAGCGTCGTCATGGTGCGGACTCCGGAACACGGCGCTCTGGCGGATGATCCGGCCGAAGCGCGGATGGACGATCTCGAGCACGAAGCGGAAGGCGCCGGCGCCGAGATCGGAATGGGTGACGGTGAGATCGCCGGGTGTCAGCCAGGACGGCAGCCGCCAGCGCCAGCCCGCGACTGCGAGGGTGTAGCCGGCGCTGTGAAAGGCGAGCGCCCCCTCCGTGACGCAGACGCGCAGGCTCATGCTCAGGCCCCAGCCGAGATATTCCTCCAGCCCCGTCGGTCCGGCGAAGCGCTTGGCGGAATGGATCACCTGCGGAAAGCCATGCGGGCGGCCGCAGATGCGCGTCCAGATCTGGCCGCCGCTGGCGGCATCCTCCGTCACCGCCACGATCATCGGCACGCCGGTATTCGCCGTGATCGGCAGCGGGCCGCCGATCAGCCGTGCGGCCTGCGCGAACCAGAATCCGGCGCGGCTCATCTCCGCGTGCTCGACCTCGCCGACATAGACGACGGTGGCGCCGTCGGCGAGACGCTTGGAGAAGCGCCGCCAGATCGAGACCGGCAGCCGTCCCCAATCCTCCGGCGAGAGCAGCGCGCGGAAACGGTGATCGTCATGGAGCCGGACATTTGAAGGTGCTGAAAGTCCGAGATGTCGTAGGCTCACCATGACGCCCTCCAATGAACTAATCGCTGCCGGACCTGGATCGTCCTGATGGCAGCAGGTTTGCGATCTTCTCGCCGAGCTTGATCAGCGCCACGAGCCGCGGCCGCGGCACCCTGAGCATCTGCGCGTACCAGCGGTCGACCAGCTCGGTGAACGCCAGCATGTCCTTCAGCCGCTTGGCCGCGACCGAGCTGATGCCGGGATCGGCGGTCGCCTCCGCGACGCAGGCGCGCAGCGCTGCGATCGCAGGATCGATCTCGCGCTGCTTGCGGCCCGCGGCGATGCGCTGCGCCACCTCCCAGATGTCGGTCTCCGCCTCGAAATGATCGCGGCGGTCGCCCATGATCGGCACGCGCCGGATCAGGTCCCAGGCGAGCAGCTCCTTCAGCGAGTTCGAGACGTTGGAGCGCGCCATGCCGAGGGTCTCGGCGATGTCCTCCGCCGTCATCGGCTTCTCGGCGAGGTACAGCAGGCCGTGGATCTGGCTCACCGAGCGGTTCACGCCCCACTGGTCGCCCATGTCGCCCCAATTGAGAATGAAGCGCTCGACAGCGGGAGGAAGCTTCTTCTTGCCTGTAATTTCTGTCATGACAGAAATATCTGACCGATGGAGATGAATGTCAAGAGCGCATGTGGCGCTGAACCGGAGGGCCGATTGGCAAGACGGAGATGAAGGCGCAGAGTTTGCCCGCTGACGATCAAAGCCCTGATCGTCCCTGCCCCGCTGGAACAGGAGCAAGCCATGACGGCATCCGACAAGGCCTTCACCGGTTCGATTCCGCAGATCTACGATTCTCTGCTGGTTCCACTGATCTTCACGCCTTACGCGCAGGATCTTGCGCAGCGCATCAAGACGCTCCGGCCGCGCGACGTGCTGGAGACAGCCGCGGGCACCGGCGTCGTCACCCGGGCGCTGGATGCCGAGCTGCCGCCGGAGGTGCTGCTTACGGCGACCGATCTCAACGAGCCGATGCTGGCGCAGGCGAAGGCTCACCTCGCCGACTCCAGCCGCGTCGCATTCCAGCAGGCCGACGCGCTGGCCCTGCCTTTTGCCGATGCCAGCTTCGATACAGTTGCCTGCCAGTTCGGCGTCATGTTCTTCCCGGATCGCGTGAAGGGCTATGCCGAGGCGCGACGCGTGCTGCGGCCTGGCGGACGCTTCGTCTTCAACGTCTGGGACCGCATTGAGGACAATGAGTTCGCGCACGTCGTGCACGAAACACTCCAACAGGTGTTTCCGGACCACCCACCGCTATTTTTCACCCGAACGCCGCACGGCTATTTCGATCCCGTGAAGATCAGGACCGACCTGAGTGAAGCCGGCTTCTCCGACATCATCATCGAGACCCTGCCCCACCGCAGCCGCGCCGCATCTGCGCAAGATCCGGCCATCGCCTTCTGCCAGGGCACACCGATGCGCGGCGAGATCGAGGCGCGGGGCACGCCCGATCTGGCTGCCGTCACGCAGGCCGCAGCAGATGCCATTCGGCAACGGTTCGGCAGTGGGCCCGTCGTCGGGCAAGTCCAGGCGCTGGTGATCTCAGCGCGGTGAGCGCCGCAACTACACCGTCGGCCGAACGGAGAAGGCTTCCCCGGGCCGGCGCAGCGCAAGCTGATCGACAGTGGCGGGCGTGTCCGTCACGTCGTCGACGCGCGCAGCCGGCGGCCCCTTGCGGCAGGCCGCAACCATGGCTGAGACGTCATCGGCCGGACCTGCGAAGACCGCCTCCACGCTGCGATCGGCGCGGTTGCGGACCCAGCCTTCGAGCGCGTTCAGGATGGCCTGATCCTCGACCCAGGCGCGGTAGCCGACGCCCTGAACGCGGCCGCGCACGGTGACGTGGACGATGACGCGCTCGCTCATGATGTGAGCCCGAGATAATCGCGCAGGCGCTGCTTTACATCCGCCTCGCGCATCACGCGCGACGTCAGCTCGGCCGAGGGCAGGCCCTTGAGCTGTTTGGGTGAGGCGCCGTCGCGCAGCGCCTTCAGCGTCTCATAGACCGCCTGCGTCGCGGCGGCGATCGGCGCGTGGCCCTGCAGCGCGATCCGGACGCGGCGCGATGCGAGATAGCCGAGATCGGACATCTCCTCCGGCGCGCCGCCGAGCACGATCGGGAGTGCGGTGGCCGCCGCAATGGCGTCGAGCTGACCGCGCGTGGTGATGCCGGTGAAGAACAGCCCATCGACACCACAGGCCTCGTAGGCCCTGGCCCGCGCGATCGCGTCGTCGAGCGACGAGACAGACACGGCGCCGGTGCGGCCGAGGATCACCAAGGACGGATCACCGCGGCCGTCGAGCGCAGCCTTGACCTTGCCGACGCCCTCATCGAGCGAAATCAGTTGCGGCTTGGCAGCGTCGAACGCCTGCGGCAGCAGCGTATCCTCGATGGTGAGACCGGCAGCACCAGCCGCTTCCAGCTCCTGCACGGTGCGGCGGACGTTCATCGCATTGCCGTAGCCGTGATCGGCATCGACCAGCACCGGCAGCACGGCGGCGCGCGACATCCGCCGCATCTGCTCGGCAAGCTCGGTGAGCGTGATCAGCGCGATGTCGGGATCGCCCAGGATCGCAAGAGATGCAGCCGAGCCGCCGAACATGCCGAGGGGAAAGCCAAGGTCCTCGGCGATGCGGATCGAGATCGCGTCGTAGACGGAGCCCGGATGAACGCAGCGGTCGCTGGCAAGGATGGAGCGCAACGCTTCTCGGCGAGCACGGAATGTCATCACGCCCTCTCTCTCCCTCATTGCGAGGAGCGAAGCGACGAAGTAATCCAGAGTCGCGCGCTGGGTCCTGGAATGCGTCGCTGCGCTCGCAATGATGGCGGTTAGACTTACGCGAACTCCAGGATCAGCGCGTCCACCGCCAGCGTCGCGCCCGCCGCGGCGTGGACCTTCTTCACTGTGCCGTCCTGCTCGGCGCGCAGCACGTTCTGCATCTTCATGGCCTCGATCACGGCGAGCGTCTCGCCGGCCTTGACCTCCTGCCCTTCGGTCACGGCGATCGAGACGACGAGGCCGGGCATCGGGCACAGCAGCTTCTTGCCACTGTCACCGGCGGTCACCACTGGCATCAGCCGCGCCGCCGCGGCTTCCGCTTCGGTGTAGACGTAGACCGGCGCTTCGACGCCCTGATGGGCGAGGCGAACGCCGTTCGGGATCGGGCGCGTCTGCACCGCGATCTCAGCGCCATCGATGGTGCCGTGCCAGACCGCATCGCCCGGCTTCCATTCGGATACCAGCGCATGCGCCGGACCCACCTTGCCGTCGGCGCCGACGAAGCGGACGGTGATCGCGCCATTGTTCCTGGTGATGTCGAGCAGGATCTCGTCGCGGCCGAGCCAGACCGCGCGGCGGCCCTGGCGGGTTACGGGACGGCCGATCATCTGCTGCGAAATCTGCCGCTTGCGCTCGCCGAGCACGTGATCGATCGCAGCACCCACCGCGGCGAGCCGGCGCGCGATCTCGCCTTCCGGCGCGCGCGCGGCAAAGCCCTTGGGAAACTCCTCGGCGATGAAGCCGGTCGACAGCCGGCCCTCGCGCCAGCGCGGATGATTCATCAGCGCCGACAGGAAGGGGATGTTGTGACGGATGCCGTCGACATAGAACGCGTCGAGCGCAGTCGACTGCGCCTCGATGGCGGCTGCGCGCGACGGCGCGTGGGTGACCAGCTTGGCGATCATCGGATCGTAGTAGATCGAGATCTCGCCGCCCTCCTGCACGCCGGTGTCGTTGCGCACGGTGATGCCATGAGCCTTGCTCTCGGCCGGCGGGCGATACTTGGTGAGGCGACCGATCGAGGGCAGGAAGTTGCGGAACGGATCCTCGGCATAGACGCGCGACTCAACGGCCCAGCCGGTCAGTGCGACATCCTTCTGCTGAAGCGCGAGCTTCTCGCCGGCCGCGACGCGGATCATCTGCTCGACGAGATCGATGCCGGTGACGAGCTCGGTGACGGGATGCTCGACCTGCAGGCGGGTGTTCATCTCGAGGAAGTAGAAGCTCTTGTCCTGGCCGGCGACGAACTCCACCGTGCCGGCGGAGTCGTAGTTCACGGCCTTGGCGAGCGCGACCGCCTGCTCGCCCATCTTGCGCCGGGTCTCCTCGTCGAGCAGCGGCGACGGCGCCTCCTCGATGACCTTCTGGTTGCGGCGCTGGATCGAGCATTCGCGCTCGCCGAGATAGATCACGTTGCCATGCTTGTCGCCGAGCACCTGGATCTCGATGTGGCGCGGATCGACGATGAACTTCTCGATGAAGACGCGGTCGTCACCGAACGAGGCCTTCGCCTCGGCCTTCGCCAGGTTGAAGCCCTCGGCGACCTCCGCGGTCGAATGCGCGATGCGCATGCCCTTGCCGCCGCCGCCGGCGGAGGCCTTGATCATCACGGGGTAGCCGATCTCGTCGGCGATGCGCACCGCATGCTTGTCGTCCTCGATCACGCCGAGGAAGCCCGGCACGGTCGAGACCTTGGCCTTGGCGGCGGCCTTCTTCGATTCGATCTTGTCGCCCATCGCGGCGATCGCGCCGGGGTTGGGGCCGATGAAGACGATGCCATTCTCCTGGAGCGCGCGCGGAAACGCCTCGCGCTCGGACAGGAAGCCGTAGCCGGGATGCACCGCTTCCGCGCCCGTCTTCTTGCAGGCCTCGACGATGCGGTCGATCAAGAGATAGCTCTCGGCGGCGGCGGGCGGCCCGATCAGCACGGCATCGTCGGCCATTTCGACATGCAGCGCATCACGATCGGCTTCCGAATAGACCGCAACGGTCCTTACTCCCATGCGGCGGGCGGTCTTGATGACCCGGCAAGCGATCTCGCCGCGGTTCGCGATCAGAATGGTTTTGAACATGTTCTTGCTTGATACCTTTGGGCGGGCTCCCCGCTCGCGGCGAAGCAACGGACCGCGGGCTTGACCGGTTCGTCTATAGCAAAATCGCCCGCGCGCAACCCGACTCTCGGCGCTCCCCTTGCGCATTGGCAGGCATGCCAGCCCTGCCGTGTCCCGTCAGCCGGAATAGCTTTGAAAACGCCCGCGCGTGTAGGCGTGCGACACCGCCTTCATCAGCTCGGCAACCTCGGTCTCGAGATAATCATTTGCAACAATCAGCGCGCGAATGGTCGCCCGGAGGTCGCCACCGCAGGCTGCGATGGCTTGGTCAACAGCCGCCTCCAGCGCGACATCCTCAGGTTCATCCGTGTTGGCATGCAGTTCAGATGACATGGCGTGCTGACGGTCCCTTGCTCCGACCCGTCAACATGTTCACTTTATGTTCTCAGGAGTCAAGACGGATCACGCCGCCCCGACGGCCTCCTTGTGCTGCGGCTCGACGTCCGGCGTCTCCGGCGCCAAGGCGACCGGCCTGGCGTCGGCGCCTTGCCGAACCAGCTCGTGGATGAAGCCGAGCTTCGCGATGACCGGCGGGCTCAGGATGAACGGATAGAGATCGCGCGCGCCCATCGCCCGAGCGACGCTGTTCATGGCGAAGGTGAACGGCAGCCAGGCATTGACGATCAGGTCGAAATCATCAGCCACATACGGATCGAAGGTGACGCGCGCGGTCAGCCCGCCGATCTGGTCGGCCGGCGGATCGATTTCCATGCCGAACTCGGAGGCCATCTCCAGCGTATCGACGATGTGCAGGTAATGCGCCCAGGTCTCGGCGAAATCCTCCCAGGGATGCGTGGTGGCGTAGGCCGAGACGAAATTGTCCTGCCAATTGGCCGGCGCACCCGTCTCGTAATGCTGCTTCAGCGCCTCGCCGTAATCCTGGCTGTCATCGCCGAACACCGCACGGCAGGCCTCGAGCTTGCCGGCATCGCGCACCAGCACGTCCCAGAAATAATGCCCGACCTCGTGGCGGAAATGGCCGAGCAAGGTCCGGTACGGCTCGTCCATCTCCAGCCGCCGCCGCTCGCGCTCGATGTCGTCGGCCTCGGCAAGCGCGATGGTGATCAGGCCATTGTCGTGGCCGGTCATCACCTTCTGCTGGCCAGCAGGGTCGTCGGCCAGGAAGTTGAAGATGAGACCGTGCTGCGGGTCCTCGATCCGTGTCCTCAACGGCAGCTTCCAGCGAATCAGCGAGTAGAACAGCCGGTGCTTGGCCAGCTCCAACTCGCGCCAGCCGGCGAGTTGCGCCGGGTCGGACAGATTGGGAATGGTGCCATTGTGCCGGCAGGCGCGGCAAAAGCCCGCGGTCTCACCGGCTTCCAGCAGCCAGTTGCAGGCATCGTGCTCGGCATTGGCGCAGAAGAACCGCCCCTCGCCGCCGTCGGCCAAGGTCCGAAAGCCCTGCTCCAGCGGCTCGATCGCCGACAGCGTCTGCCGCTCCGGCATGAAGGCGAGCTGATGACCGCAGCGGCCACAGCTGCGATTCTCGAAATACAGGATGTTCTTGCAGGCCTGACAGACGAAGAGCTTCACGGTATGGACCTACGCGTTGCGGTGTCTAGCGCCTGACGACGCATGACAGTAACAGTCCGTTCCGGGGCTGCGGAACTTTTTATCTGCCCCTACGTTTTCATTGCGCGGGCGTTCGTCCGCCTCAATCGCTGGCCAGTTTGTTGTCGTTGAACCCAATGTCGCCACGCTTCCGAACACGTCAGGTGAAATGGTCCGGCGACCCCTTGCTTTCCCGGTGCAGGTCAGCATGAGCAGCGCGGATGCGCCCCGAGACGAAATCGCCCCCGAAGCCGCCGTGGCGGCCGAGCTGCGCCAGCACATCGAGGAGATCGCGCGCGACCGCGATCAGGCCTATCGCGCGCTGCAGGAGCGCGAAGCCGAGCTCGCGCGCATTCAGCGCATCGCCCGGGTCGGGGGCGTCGAGGTCGATCTCCGCGAAGGCTTTCGCAACCGCCGCTCGCCCGAATATCTGATCATTCACGGCCTGCCCTCCGAGGCCGCCAACGAGACGCATGAAGACTGGGTCAAGCGCGTTCATCCCGACGATCGCGCCAAGGCCGAGCAGGACTTCATTGCCGCGGTCAAGAGCCAGCAGGAAGACTATACCACGGAATACCGCATCGTCCGGCCGAGCGACGGCGAGACCCGCTGGATCCGCGTCATCGCTCGCATCGAGCGCGACTGGAGCGGACGAGCGATTCGACTGGTCGGCGCGCATATCGACGTCACCGATCAGATGCAGGCGCAGGCCAAGCTGCGCGAGAGCGAGCAGCGCTTTCGCCTGATCGCGGACAGTGCGCCGGTGCCGATCTGGGTGACGAAGCTCGACCGCACCCGCTCCTTCGTCAATCGCGCCTATGTCGACTTCCTCGGCGTGTCGCACGAGGAGGCGCTGGCCTTCGATTGGCGCAAGGCGCTGCATCCGGAGGACCTCGCGCGCGTGCTCGAGCAGCAGCAATCCGGCGAGTGCTCGCTGAAGCCGTTTGTCCTGGAGGCGCGCTATCGCCGCGCCGATGGCGAATGGCGCTGGCTGCGCTCGGAATCCCAGCCGCGCTGGGATGCGAACGGCCAGCACATCGGCTTCATCGGCGTCGCCCACGACGTCACCGCCGCCAAGCAGGGCGAGATCGAGCTGCGCCGCATCAACGAGACGCTGGAGGAGCGCATCCGCGAGCGCACCGCGCAGCTCGCCGCCAACGAGGCGCGCATGCGCGCGATCTTCGACACCAGCAATCAGTATCAGGCCATTCTCGACGTCGAAGGCCGCATCACCCACGCCAATCGCATCGCCGTGATGGGCATGCGCGCCGGCGGCATTGACGTCATCGGCCAGCCGCTCTGGGACGCCCCGTGGTTCACCTACACGACCGGGGTGAGCGAGATGCTGCGCACCGCGTTTGCGCGCGTGCTCGCCGGCGACAGCTTCCGCACCGAGGTGCGGCTCGAATTCCCTAATGGCGATCGGCATTTCGAGCTGTCGATGCGGCCGCTGCTCGATCAGCACGAGGCGATCACGGGCGCAGTCGCCGAGGCCATCGACATCACCGAGCGCGTCGAGGGCGAGGATCTGCTGCGGCAATCGCAGAAGATGGAGGCGGTCGGCCAGCTCACCGGCGGCGTCGCGCACGATTTCAACAATCTGCTGACGATCATCCGCTCGGCGACCGACTTCCTGCGCCGCCGCGATCTCGCCGAGGAGCGCCGGCGGCGCTATGTCGATGCGATCTCCGAGACTGTCGAGCGCGCCTCCAAGCTGACCGGGCAGTTGCTCGCGTTCGCACGGCGGCAACCGCTGACGCCGCAGGTGTTCAATGTCGGCGAGCAGGTCGAGAGCGTGGTGCAGCTGATCCGGCCGCTGGTCGGCAGCCGCATCCAGATCGAGCCCGCGGTCGAGGACGCCAATCTGTTCACCCTCGCCGACGTCGCCCAATTCCAGACCGCGCTGATCAATTTGGCCGTCAATGCGC
Source organism: Bradyrhizobium sp. USDA 4353 (assembly GCF_054063215.1). Lineage (NCBI taxonomy): Bacteria > Pseudomonadati > Pseudomonadota > Alphaproteobacteria > Hyphomicrobiales > Nitrobacteraceae > Bradyrhizobium > Bradyrhizobium sp. USDA 4353. The sequence goes on along the minus strand of NZ_JBSSGB010000001.1, from coordinate 5,012,430 downwards.
GCGACGCGATGAACGGCGAAGGACGGCTGACGATCGGCGTGCAGCGGACGGACCAAATCCCCTCATTGCGGGGCCAGAGCGCGCGCCCGGGCGCCTTCATCGCGATCTCGGTGACTGACACCGGCGCCGGCATCGCGCCGCAAAACATCAACGCCATCTTCGAGCCGTTCTTCACCACCAAGGAAGTCGGCAAGGGCACCGGCCTCGGCCTCAGCCAGGCCTTCGGCTTCGCCAAGCAGTCCGAAGGCGACATCGCGGTGGAGAGCCGGCTCGGCCATGGGGCGACGTTTACGATCTATCTGCCGCAGGCGGCCGCGCCGCAATCCGGCGTGGACGCCACGACGGCGCGCGTCGAGCCCGCCACGATCGGCCGCGGCTATCGCGTGCTCGTGGTCGAGGACAATGACGAGGTCGGGCAGTTCTCGACCGAGCTGCTCGAGGACCTCGGCTACGTCACGCGGCGCGTATCGAACGCCCAGGATGCGCTCGCCATCCTCGCGGACAACGAGTTCGCGGTCGATTTGGTGTTCTCCGACGTCATCATGCCCGGCATCAACGGCCTCGAGCTCGCCGGCATCATCCGCGACCGCTATCCCGGCCTGCCGGTGGTGCTGACCTCCGGCTACAGCCACGTGCTGGCCGAGAACGCCCATCACGGCTTCGAGCTGATCAAGAAGCCCTATTCGGTGGAATCGCTGTCGCGCATCCTGCGCAAGGCCATGGCCGAGAAGGCGCCGCTGCTGCGATAAGCTCGGCTCGATTTCTCACACGCGACACTCTGGGGCATTTATCTTATCATCCGCAGCGAGGACGCCTCACCTATCCTCGCAATCGACATCGGCCGCCCCTCGACGACCACCTGTGGGAGGAACTGAGATGATTCCGATCCGCCCTCAAACCATCCGCTCATCATCCGGCGAGGAGCTGATCGTGCTGACCCGCGCCGAGTTTGACGCGCTGATCGCAGCGGCTGCAGATCACCTTGAGGATGCCGAAGATGCCGCGATCTTCGATGAACGCATGGCCGCACTTCGCGAGGGCGGCGATGCACGGCTCCCAGCCGAAGTCACGGCCGCCATGTTGTCCGGGGACAGTCTGCTCCGCGCGTTGCGGCGCTGGAAAGAGCTGACGCAGGCTGAGCTGGCGGACCGGACCCATCTCGCGCAGGGTTACATCAGCGATCTCGAAACCCGCCGCAAGGTCGGGACTCACGAGACGCTCAAGGCGATTGCGGCTGCGCTCGATGTCGACGCCTCCTGGCTGACTGGTGACGATCGTCGGGAAACTTAACAGCCGTTACGACGCGCAGTGACGGGAACCAATGTAGCTGCGGGAGCGTTATGTTCCGCAGATGAGATGTAGCGATCGGCGTCAGGCGCATCGCGCTGCATGCTCGGGCATCCCTTGTCATTGCGGACCAATCGATGCGCTCCCTACGCTCGCGGCTGTCGGCGCTCTGGCTCATGCTGGCAGTCTCCGGCGCGGCGACCGCCTATCTCCTGGTCGAGTCGTTTCAGCAATCATCGCAGGCGCGCGTGGCGCGCGCGCAGGATCTGGTGGTGCGCGGCTGCCGTGATATCGCGGACCGCTATCAGTTCTTCGTCTCGGGCTGGAGCGGCGCACCGATCGATGATCGCATCAAGCAGGATCTCATCCCCGTGGTGCAGTCCGCCTTGGCCGGCTCGCCTGGCGTCGAGGGTGGCATCTGGCAGGCCGACCACGGCTCGCTCGCTTATGCCTATCCGACCTATGAGGGGACCGGACCCAAGACTGATCTTCCCGCCGCGGAGCTCAGCGTCATCCAGCAGGTCAATGCCGATGCCCAGCGCAACGGCCGTCCCGCGACGACGGAGAACGCCGGCCGCTCGCAGACCCTGATCGTCCACGCCTGTCCGTTGCGTGGTCCGCTGCCAAACATCACGGCGTGGACGATGACGCGCGCTGCCACCACCGAAGGTCCGGCCTACGCGCATCTGCTGACGGGGCTCTCGGTGCTGGCGCTCACTCTGCTCGGCTCGGCCATCTGGCTGGCCTTCATCCTGGCGTCGTGGTCGCGCCGCATCGCGATCATCGAGACCGCGCTCGGCACATCCTCCACCACGGCCGACCTGCCGCAGTTGCCACGGACGGGGGCGCGCGAGCTCGACCGCCTGGTCGATGCCGTCAACGATGCCGGCCGCCGGCTCGCGGCGGAGCGCGACCGCGCGACCGCGGCGGAGCGGCTCGCCGCGGTCGGCCGTCTCTCAGCAAACCTCGCGCACGAGATCCGCAACCCCATCGCGGCGATGCGCCTGAAGGCCGAGAACGCGCTCGCCTCGCCTGATCCAGCGCGCAAGAGTCGTGCCCTCGAAGCGATCCTGCAGCAGGTCGCGCGGCTCGACGCGCTGCTGCGCGATCTGCTCGCCATGACACAAACGAGCCAGCCAGCCAAGCGCTCCGTCGATCTCGCAGGCTTCCTGCAGGCGACGATCGAGACGCATCGCGAGCTGGCCGCGCGTCATGGCCTGCAACTGCGCGTGCTCGCGCCCTCCTCGACTGAAACCGCCTGCTTCGATCCCACCCAGATGCAGCGGGCGCTCGACAATTTGATCCTCAACGCGATCCAGAATACGCCCGAGGGCGGCGAGATCGTCGTGGCCTCCGAGATCCAGAACGGGCGCTTGTTGTTTCGCGTCACCGACAGCGGCGCGGGCGTCGACGCCGGCATCAAGGATCGTCTGTTCGAACCCTTCGTCAGCACACGCACCGATGGCACCGGACTTGGCCTCGCCATCGTGCGCGAGATCGCGCGCGCCCATCATGGCGAGGCCAGATTAGCTCCCATCAGCACCGGCACCAGCTTCGAGATTTCCCTGCCATGGCCACCATCCTGATCGTCGACGACGACGCCGCACTGCGCGACGGTCTCGCGGAGACGCTGACCGACCTCGGTCACATCGCGCTCACCGCCGCCTCAGGACGCGAGGCGATCGGCATGGTGTCAGAAGAGACCGATGCGATCCTGCTCGACCTGCGTATGCCAGGAATCGATGGCATCGAGACCCTGCGCCGCATCCGCGCCGATGGCGATGCGCCGCCGGTGATCGTGCTGACCGCCTATGCAAGCCCGGAAAACACCATCGAGGCGATGCGGCTCGGCGCGTTCGACCATCTCGTGAAGCCGATCGGCCGCGAGGCGCTGCGCGAGCTGATTGAGCGGCTGCCGCCACGGGCCTCTCCGCAGCAGGACAGTCGCAGCACCGGTGACAGCGGCCTGATCGGCACCAGCGAAGCGATGCGGCGGGTGCAGAAGACGATCGGTCTCGCGGCCGATTCTGACGCGACGGTGCTGATCCGCGGCGAGACCGGCACCGGCAAGGAGCTGGTCGCGCGCGCGCTGCACGTGCATAGCCGGCGCAACACCAGCCCCTTCATCGCGGTGAACTGCGCGGCGATCCCGCAGGACCTGCTCGAAAGCGAGTTGTTCGGCCATGTGAAGGGATCCTTCACCGGCGCCACCTCCGATCGCTCCGGCGCGTTCCGCGATGCCGGCGCGGGCACGCTGTTCCTCGACGAGATCGGCGACATGCCGCTTGCGATGCAGGCCAAGATCCTGCGGGCGCTGCAGGAGCGCATCATCACGCCGGTCGGCGGCAAGCCCGTGAAGGTCGCGGCACGCGTCGTCGCTGCCACGCATCGCGATCTCCCCCGGCAGGTTGCGGGCGGCGCATTCCGTGAGGATCTCTACTATCGACTCAACGTGATCCCGATCGAGCTGCCGCCGCTCCGCGAGCGCAGCGAGGACATCCTGCCGCTGGCTCATCACTTTCTCGCGCAGACCTCCGACGGCCGCGCGCGGCCGCGGCTGAGCGGAGCCGCCGGCGACAAGCTCGTGCACGCGCCCTGGCCGGGCAATGTGCGCGAGTTGCGCAACGTGATCGAGCGCGCCTGCGTGCTGACGCGCGGCGGCCTGATCGATGTCGATGACATCGACATTGCCACGGCCCCCGCGGCTGAGGACATCGATTCGGCAACCGATCTGCCGACGGCAGTCGCGCGCCTCGAGGAACGCATGATCCGGCGTGCCCTCGCGGACTGCAGCGGCAACCGCACCGAAGCGGCGCGTCAGCTCAACATCAACCGGCAGCTGCTTTACACCAAGATGCAGCGCTATGGGCTGGCCGAGGAGGCGTCAGGAAATCTGACGCGCGCCGTCGGGAAAGACGACGGCTAGTCCTACGCCTCCTCCTGCAACCCATTGATTTCTCGTCGCTCGGCAGCTGGCACGGCCGTTGCGAAGCTGATCGCGTCACCAACCTCGACAAGGAGTTTCAGGATGACGCGAAAGATGACACCGATCATGGGTGCGCTCGTGCTCGCCGCAGCCGGCATCGGCACCTATGCCCACGCCCAGGCGCCGCTGTCCCCACCCGATGCGACATGGGATGCATCGCAGCTGCCGGAGACGCGCGGCATCGTCAAGCAGTACACCCTGACGCCGCGCGGCGACGTCGACGGGCTGATCCTCAATGATGGCACCGAGGTGAAGCTGCCGCCGCATCTGACCGCGCAAATCGTGTTCACGATCAAGCCGGGCGACGGCGTGTCCGTGCGTGGCCTGCGCGCCCGCGCGCTGCCGCTGGTTGATGCCAGCCAGGTCACCAACATCGCGACCGGCAAGAGCGTGGTCGACAACGGTCCGCCCGAGGGCCCGGGCCGGCGCGGCGCTGATCAGACGATCAGCGGCCGCATCGCCACGGTGCTGCACGGCAAGCGCGGCGAGGTCAACGGCGCGGTGCTCGACGATGGCACCGAGCTTCGCCTGCCGCCGCCCGAGGCCGAACGGCTCGCCGACACGCTGCGCGTGGGACAGGCGATCGCGGTCCGCGGCGACCTGCTCGAGACCGCGCTCGGCAAGCTCGTCGACGTCAGGGCGATCGGCACCTCGCCGGATCAGTTGACCGAGATCGAAGGCCCGCGGCCGCCGCGCGGTCCGAAGGGCGGGCCTGACCGGCTTGGTCCTCCTCCGCCGCCGCCCCCGCCGCGCGGCTAAGCAAGAACCCAACAAACAGAACTTAGGAGACAATCATGCATTGGATCGACCCTGACAGCCTGCCGGCCGTGACCGGCGTTCTCGAGCGCTTCGTGCTCAATCCGCACGGCGAGGTCGACGGCTTCGTCATGCGTGCCGCCGACAAGGACTTCCTTGTTCATACCCCGCCGCACATGGAGGCGGAGCTGACGCGTCACATCAAGGCCGGCGACAAGGTCGGCGTGCACGCGGTCAGGCCGCGCGGCGCCGACTTGCTCGCCGCAGTCGCGGTGACCGGCGCGAATGGCAAGGCGATCGTCGATCACGGGCCCGACGAGGAACGCGAGCATCCCAAGCACGATCATCAGAAGATGGACGCGGAAGGCACGGTACAGCTGTCGCTGTTCGGGCCGAAGGGCGAACTGCGCGGCGCGCTCCTGACGGACGGCACCGTCGTCAGGGTCGGGCCGAAGGAAGCCGCTGAGATCTCCGCCCTGCTCGCGCCGAAAGCCACCTTGGCGGTCCGCGGCGACGGCATCGACACGCGCTTCGGCCGCGTCATCCACGCGCGTGAGGCCGGTCCGAGCCTCAAGGACGTTGTGCCGCTCAAGCATGGCAAGCCGGGGCCGAAGCATGGCCCGGGTCCCAAGCACGGGCCGAAGCACAAGCACGGCCCCAAACACGGACCCAAGCACGATCACGCCCACGCGTGATCGCCTGCGAACGTCATGACGAACAGCCGAGGCCGAGAGCATGTCCCAGGATGAAACCACCACGCGCCGCGCCGGCCATGCGCTCGACGCCGCCAATTTCTTCCTGGCCGACGTGCGCGACGGCCTCGGCCCCTATCTCGCGATCTACCTGCTGACCGAGCAGAAATGGGATGAGGCCTCGATCGGCGTGGTGATGTCACTCGCGACGATCGCAGGCATCGTCGCGCAGACTCCGGCGGGCGCCCTGGTCGATGCGACCAGGGCCAAACGCATGATCATGATCGTGGCCGCGATCATCGTCACGGCAGCGTCCCTGGCGCTGCCGCTGATGTCGAGCTTCTGGCCGGTCGCGATCTCGCAGAGCATCGCGAATGCGGCCGGCGTGATCTTCGCGCCAGCAATCGCGGCGGTGTCGCTCGGCATCGTCGGCGCTCGCGCCTTTACGGCGCGGATCGGGCGCAACGAGACCTTCAACCATGCCGGCAACGCCGTCGGTGCGGTCATCGCTGGCGCCGCGGCCTATGCGCTCGGACCATCCGCCGTGTTCTACCTGATGGCCGTCACCTCCGCCGGCAGCCTGATCAGTGTGATCGCCATTCCCGAACGCGCCATCGATCACGATGCGGCGCGCGGCCTGTCGCACCAGAACCAAGGTGACGCGGCGAAGCGCGATGAGCAGCCGTCCGGTCTGAGCATTCTCCTGACCTGCCGCCCGCTGCTCATCTTCGCCATCTGTGTCGCGTTGTTTCACCTCGCCAACGCGGCGATGCTGCCGCTGGTCGGACAGAAGCTGGCATTGCGGGACAAGAACCTCGGCACCAGCCTGATGTCGGCCTGCATCGCCGCGGCCCAGCTCGTGATGGTGCCTATGGCGCTGCTGGTCGGCGCCCGCGCCGACCGCTGGGGCCACAAGCGCTTCTTCCTGGCGGCGCTCTTGATCCTGCCGCTGCGCGCCGTGCTCTACACCCTGTCCGACGACAAGGCCTGGCTGGTCGGCGTGCAACTGCTCGACGGCGTCGGCGCCGGCATCTTCGGTGCGATCATGCCGGTCATCGTCGCCGACCTGATGCGCGGCACCGGCCGCTTCAACGTCGCGCAGGGTGCCGTCATCACCGCGCAGAGCATTGGGGCCGCGCTCTCCACCGCGATGGCCGGCCTCGTCGTGGTCCATGGCGGCTACAGCGCCGCATTCCTGGTGCTCGGCGCGACGGCGGCCCTCGCCGTGGTCGTGTGCTGGCTGCTGCTGCCGGAGACCGGTGGAGCGGAGGCCGCCCATCCGGACGCGGCCGCCGCGCCCGCTATCCCCGCCGAATGATTTGCTCTAACCATCCCCGATCATGCTCCCACACCCGACCGTCATCGCCTACGCCATCATCATCCTCGCCACCGCCGGCGTCATCATCCGCCCGTTCCGCCTGCCCGAAGCGATCTGGGCGGTGGCTGGCGCGATCCTGCTCGTCGCGCTGGGGCTGCTGCCTTGGACCGACGCGCTCGCTGGCGTCCGCAAGGGCGTCGACGTCTACCTGTTCCTGATCGGCATGATGCTGATCGCCGAGCTCGCCCGCCGCGAGGGGCTGTTCGACTATCTCGCCGCCTATGCGGTGGAGCATGCGCGCGGCTCGCCGCAGCTCCTGTTCCTGCTGGTCTACGCGGTCGGCACGCTGGTCACCGTGCTGCTCTCCAACGACGCCACCGCGATCGTGCTGACGCCCGCCGTGTATGCCGCGACTCGCGCCGCCGGCGCCTCGCCGCTGCCCTATCTCTATGTCTGTGCCTTCATCGCCAATGCCGCGAGCTTCGTGCTACCGATCTCCAATCCGGCTAATCTCGTCGTGTTCGGCGAGCGCATGCCGCATCTGACCGAATGGCTGCGCCAGTTCACTTTGCCCTCGATCGCGGCCATTGCCCTGACCTATGTCGCGCTGTGGCTGACCCAGCGCCGCGCCCTGCGCGACGAGCAGTTGCGCACCGATGTCGACAAGCCGCAGCTGAGCCGTGAGGGTCGGCTCGCCGCGATGGGCATCATTGCCATCGCCGCAGTTCTTCTGACCGCCTCAGCGCTCGACGTCCAGTTGGGTCTGCCGACCTTCGTCTGCGGCGTGGTCACGGCGGCCGCGATCCTGCTGGTCAGCCGGCAGTCGCCCTGGCCGATCGTCAAGGGCGTGTCCTGGGGCGTGCTGCCCCTGGTCGGCGGCCTGTTCGTCATGGTGGAGGGACTGAGCCGCCTCGGTGCGATCGGCCAGCTCAGTGCCTGGCTGCATCAGGGCGTCGCCAGTTCACCGGCCGGCACCGCCTGGGCGGCGGGTCTCGTCACAGCTGTGGCCGACAACATCGCCAACAATCTGCCGGTCGGCCTCGTCGCCGGCTCGGTTGCGGACAGCGATCACCTGCCGCACGAGGTCATTCGGGCGATCCTGATCGGGGTCGATCTCGGCCCCAACATCTCCGTCACCGGCTCGCTCGCAACCATCCTGTGGCTGACGGCGCTGCGACGCGAGAAGATCGAGGTGTCGGCCTGGCAGTTCCTCAAGATCGGACTCGTGACAACGCCGCCAGCGCTGATTGCAGCACTGGCGGCGGCCATCCTCGGATAGAACGAAGTCGCGATCAGGCCGCGGCTTCGTAGTTGACCTCGCTCTCGGCGACCTTGGTCAGGAGATCGTCGGTCTTCTTCTCCTCATTGAGGGTCTGATCCAGCAGCTTGACGGCCTGCTTGAGTTCGAGCTTGTTGGCCCAGGACTTCAAGGTGCCGTAGCGCGAGATCTCGTAGTGCTCGACGGCCTGAGCGGCAGCAAGGAGGCCGGCGTCGAGGGCGGACGTGCCCTTGTACTCGGTCATGATCTCCTTGCCCTCGTCCAGGATGCCCTCGATCGCGTCGCAACGCTTGCCGCGGGCCGGCTTGCCGAGCAGCTCGAAGATCTGCTCCAGACGCTCGATCTGGCCCTCGGTCTCTTCCTGGTGCTTCTCGAACGCCGCCGACAGCTTCTGCGACTGCGCCGCCTTGGCCATCTTCGGCAGGTTCTTCAGGATCTGCTTCTCGGCGTAGTAGATGTCCTTCAGCGTATCGAGGAAGAGTTCGTTGAGGTCTTTGTCTGCAGCCATGGTGTGCTCCCTGGGGTTGTTGCGAGCCGACAACCGGAAAGCCACACCCAGGTTCCTGCCTTTGGCTACTGCTGCCTGAAATTCCTGTCTCGAACCGGCCAGCCTCCCCGCCCCCCTTGTAACAAAACCGTCACCCGGCAAAACTAAAGCTGTTCCCTGCGGCGAGACGCCGCGATTCCGCCGATTGCTTTCAGGAGTTTTCAATGCGCCGCCCGCTCGTGCTGCTGTGCGCCGGACTGACCCTTTTGTCGTCCAGCGCCGCATTTGCGCAGAACGCCACGCCCCGTAACCTCATCCTCTTCATTCCCGACGGCCTGCGCGCGGCGAAGGTGACGCCGGAGACGGCGCCGGCCATGGCCGCCGTCCGCGACAAGGGCGTCAATTTCAAGAACTCGCACTCGCTGTTTCCGACCTTCACCATGGCCAACGGCTCGGCCATGGCGACCGGGCACTATCTCGGCGACACCGGCACGTTCTCGAATACCATCTTCACCGGCTACACCTCGGTCCCGGCCGGCGACACGGTGGTGCCCTTCATCGAGAACGACGCCGTGCTCGGCGACATCGACGAGCATTTCAACGGCGACTATCTCAACGAGGACACGATCCTGAAGCTCGCCCGCAAGGCCGGCTATTCGACGGCTGCGATCGGCAAGCTCGGCCCGACCTATCTGTTCGACCACACCGGCTGCCCCTGCAAGCCCGGCGCGACCTCCTCGGTGGTGATCGACGATTCCACCGGCAACAAGGCCGGTGTACCGATCACCGATGAGATCAAGGATGCCCTGACCAAGGCCGGCCTGCCGCTGGCGACGCCGTCGCGCGGCGACAACGGCAAGGCGGGCGATGCCAAGACGCCGGGCACCACCTCGGCCAACGTCGCCCAGCAGGCCTACATGGTCGACGTCGCCACCAAGGTGGTGCTGCCGATGTTCAAGGCCCGCAACAAGCCGTTCGTGCTGGTGTTCTGGTCGCGTGACCCCGACGGCAGCCAGCACAATCAGGGCGACAGCCTCAACACCATCACGCCCGGCATCAACGGCCCGACCTCGATGGCGAGCATCAAGAACGCCGACGACAATCTCGCGTCGCTGCGCAAGGCGCTCGACGATCTCGGCCTGGCCGCTTCGACCAACATCATGGTGCAGGCCGACCACGGCTTCTCGACCATCTCCAAGGAGAGCAAGACCTCGCCCTCGGCCAAGGTCAGCTATGACGACACGCCGAAGGATTTCCTGCCGATGGGCTTCCTGGCGATCGACCTCGCCAAGGCGCTCGACCTGCCGCTGTTCGACCCGAACGACAAGAACGCCGCGGTGCCCGAGGGCAAGCATCCGAAGGCCGGCAACGGCGTGCTCGGCAAGGATCCGACCAAGCCTGATCTCGTCGTCGCCACCAATGGCGGCTCCGACCTGATCTACCTGCCGAACGGCGACAAGAAGCTGGCGCAGCGCACCGTCAAGGCACTGCTGGCGCAGGACTATGTCTCGGGCATCTTCGTCGACGACAAGCTCGGCGAGATCCCCGGCACCCTGCCGCTGTCGGAGATCAATCTGCAGGGCAAGGCGGTGACGCCGCACCCGGCGATCGTGGTCAACTTCCGCTCCTATGTCGCGCCCGGCTGCGACCAGCCGACCAATTGCGCGGTCGAGGTCGCCGACACGGTGCTGCGCCAGGGCCAGGGCATGCACGGCTCGTTCAATCGCGGCGACACTTACAATTTCATGGCCGCGATCGGTCCTGATTTCAAAGCGGGCTTCGTCGATCCGCTGCCCGTCAGCAATGCCGATGTCGGCATCACCGCAGCCAAACTGCTCGACCTCAAGGTCGCGCCGAAGGGCAGACTGGTGGGACGTGTGATGACCGAAGCGATGCCGAACGGCGCGACGCCGAAGGCCACGACCGACGTCATCAAGTCGGACCCCGCCGCCGGCGGCCTGCGTACCGTGCTGAAGCTGCAGCGCGTCGGCAGCCAGCGCTATTTCGACGCTGCCGGCTTCCCCGGCCGCACCGTCGGCCTGGATGACGAAGCGCCGAAGCAGAAGGCGGCGGCGAAGTAGTCAGATCATCGCCCCCACGAACGACAGAATGCCTCGCTCACGCGAGGCATTCTTTTTTCGACCGCCTCACCGCGCGACATCGAGCGTCACCCGGATCTCGATCGTCTTGCCGTTGCGGAGCACGCGCAAAGCGACGCGATCGCCCGGGTTCTTGGCTTCCAGCGCCCGCGTCATATCGTCAGGCGAATCCACCGCCTGCCCGTCGATCGCCAGCACGACATCGCCGAGCGCGAAGCCGCCGTCCCGAGTGAGCCGTGCCGGGATCAGCCCGGCCTTCTCCGCCGCCGAGTCCTGCTCGACATCGAGCACGAACACGCCGGCGACGCCGAGCCGCGAAGCCAGCGCCTCGTTGGCCTTCGCGTCAGTGCGGATGCCCAGGCTCGGGCTGACATAGCGGCCGCTCGCGATCAGGCGCGGTACGATGCGGTTGACCTTGTCGACGGGCACCGCGAAGCCGATGCCCGCGGAAGCGCCCGACGGGCTGTAGATCGCGGTGTTCACCCCGATCAGCCGTCCCGCGCTGTCGAGCAGCGGCCCGCCGGAATTGCCGGGATTGATCGCCGCATCGGTCTGGATCAGGCCGTTCAACGTCCGCTCCTGAGTGACCTGCAGATTGCGGTTCAGCGCCGAGACGATGCCGGTGGTCAGCGTGCTGCTGAGACCAAAGGGATTGCCGATCGCGAACACCTTCTGCCCGACCTTGAGGTCGGCGCTGGTGCCGACGGGCAGCGGCTTCGGCCGGTCGACGCCGACCCCGATCACCAGCACCGCGAGATCATTCTCCGGGCTGGCGCCGACCAGCGCCGCCCGAAACGAGCGGCCATCGGTGAGACTGACCAATGCCTCGGTGGCGCCCTCGATCACGTGATAGTTGGTGACGACATGGCCGAGCTCGTCCCACACGAAGCCCGAGCCGGTGCCGGAGCGCTCCTGCTGCGCATTGCCGGTCCACGGATTGACGGACTGTTGAACCGTCGTGATGAACACCACGGAGCCGCTGCGGCTCTCGAACAGCGCGATCGTGCTCTTCTCGTCGGCGGCGAGATCGCCGCGCGGCGTGATGTCGCGGGGTTTTGCGCGCAGGCCGAGCAGCTCGGCCTGGATCAGCGGAAAGCTCTGCCAGGCGATCATGAGCAGCAGCGCCGTCGCCGCGACCGCAAGCAGGCGCGCGGCAAAGCTCCATCGGCTCATGTCGATCTCTCCGTGCTCGATCCCATCACCACACGATCTATTGACCGGCAGGCGCACATCATCAAGAGGCTGAGCTCAGGGCCGCAACGCCATGGCGCTCCAAACGAAAAGAGCGCGATGAGGTCATCGCGCTCTCGACACTGCATGTGGATGAGGCGCTGCGCCTTACATCCCGATGTCGATCATCGACGGCAGTTGCGCCAGCGGCAGCACGCTCACGCCGACCAGCGTGGCGACCATGGCCCGCAGCGCGCGATTGCCGTGGTGCTTGCCGCGCATGCGCTTGGCGACCCATTCGAGCGCATCGGTGCGCACGCCGCGCGCATTCATCGGGGCCCAGCTCTCGATCGCCGTCTCCCGCGACAGCGCCACGCTGCGCGGCGGCACCGGCAGGCCTGAGGCCGCAGCGGTGTGGTGCGCGATCGCCTTGGCCAGCAGATCCTCGAACCGGCCGTCATCCTTGCGCTCGGTCGCGGCGGCGTCGATCTCGAACAGCGCCTCGGCCTCGGCGCGGCTGACCGGCGTGTCGTTGAGCGCGGTTGCGGTGAGAATGCGCGCGCACCAAGCGGCGTCCTCGGCATCGAGCATGCGGGAGAAATGCACACGCCCTGCGGTGGTCGGGCCCTCGCCGGTGATCACGCCGTCACGCACGATGCCGAGCGCGGACGCAGCGGTCTCACACGAGGACGGCTCGAGACCATCGATGGTTTTTGGTGCAGAGGTAGCCATGTTCTCTTCTCAGTTGCTGTGTTGACCCACCTTGTCGGTCCGCGTCTGAACGAGTGGTTAACGGTTCGAAACGGCGTTGTGGGTTTTTGTATCGGTTGCCCTTTTGCCGCAGTGACCTCGATCACGGTTCAAAGCGGCTGTCGGCGGGGCCGGCGTGTTGCGACCGAGACGTGGCGAAATCTGGGCAGCCGGTAGTCTCACGGATGTTTCGCCGCAGGGGCTGAACTCAAAAGAAGTTGTTGCACGTGTGGGGCGCAGGAGAAGAATGTTCTCTTTTTTCTGGAACGGTTCCCAGAGCGGGAGGTATTTCCTATAGTCGAGAGAACGATTTATGCCGCCCCTTCAATTCTTCACGTGAGGACATCATGGCTCTTCAAATCGGCTCCACCGCGCCCGACTTCGAGGCTGAGACCACCGAAGGCAAGATCAAATTCCACGACTGGATCGGCGACAGCTGGGCGCTGTTGTTCTCGCACCCGAAGGATTTCACCCCGGTCTGCACCACCGAGCTCGGCGCGCTGGCGCGGCTGAAGCCGGAGTTCGACAAGCGCGGCGTCAAGCTGCTGGGCCTGTCGGTCGACCCGGTCGACAAGCACGCGCAATGGTCGGAGGACATCCGCGAGACGCAAGGCGCGGCGCCGAACTACCCGATGATCGGCGACACCGACTACAACGTCTCCAAGCTCTATGACATGCTGCCGGCGGCCGTCTCCGGCGATCCGGCCAAGCGCACCGCGGCCGACAATTTGACCGTCCGCAACGTGTTCATCATCGGCCCGGACAAGAAGATCAAGCTGATCCTGGTCTACCCGATGACCACGGGCCGCAACTTCCAGGAGATTCTGCGCGTCATCGACTCGCTGCAGCTCACCGCCAAGCACCGCGTCGCCACTCCCGCCGACTGGAAGCAGGGGGAGGACGTCATCATCGCGGGCTCGGTGTCCGATGACGAGGCCAAGACGATCTATCCGGATGGCTGGAAGGCACCGAAGCCTTATCTGCGCGTCGTGCCGCAGCCGAAGTGACGAACTGACTTTAGGGGTTGTTATCTCCCGGGGGCGACGCTCGACGTTGCCTCCGGGATTACATTTTTTAAGCGGATCAAGTTTGCCGGCCTGCCCTCGCCCGCGCGTGTGGTCGACGAAGCGGCTTGTATCGACTACCGATATCCCGTACCATCAACCCGTGCAGTATGAATGGGACGACGGCAAGGCTGCCGAGAACCTGCTCAAGCACGGTGTCGACTTCCTCGACGCCATACCTGCGCTCGAAGATCCGAATCGAATGGAAGAGCTCGATGATCGGCTCGACTACGGCGAGGATCGTATACAGGTGATCGGAATGTCGCGAGGCGGCGTGCTGTTCGTCGTCGCGACGCTGCGCGATGAGGATATCTGCAGGATCATTTCGGCCCGAAAGGCCACACGACATGAGCAAGACTGGTACTACGCGGGTCAGCGTGAAAGCTGGTGAGCCGCTGTCTCAGGGCGAAACCGACTGGGCGCGATTGGACGGCATGTCCGAGGAAGCGCTCACCGCCGCTGCTCTCGCCGATCCCGACGCCCAGCCGCTTTCATCGGAACAGCTTGCCCGGATGCGTCCCGTCTCGCGGGTCAAGGTGCTGCGACAGCGTCTGGGGATGACTCAAGTCGAGTTCTCTCATGCTTTTCATCTTCCAATCACCACGTTGCGCGATTGGGAGCAACAGCGAAGCACACCAGACGCACCGGCGCGCGCGCTGCTGCTGGCGATCGAACGTGACCCAGAGATGATGCGGAAGCTGCTTGCTGAACGCGCAGCATAGCCCCTCGAGCCGAGCTCAGCTCGGCAGACCTGCACGAGGTCAGCCCCGCGGCGTGGCCCAGTCCGCGATCAGCAGGCCGAGGGTCGCCGACACCGCGGTCACGAACACGCCCCAACTGATGTCGACCGCGACCACCGTCCAGGTCCACTGCTTGAGCATCGCCAGCGAGGTCAGCTCGAAGGTCGCATAGCAGAACAGGCCGAACAGCGCGCCGTAGAGCAAGGTCGAGCGCCAATTCGCATCGGCCGTGCCGCTGACGAAGATCAGCACGCCCAAGATGTAGATCAGATAGAACAGCACCGCCGGCACGGGGCGGACCTCGCCGAGCATGTCGCCGACCTGTGACTGGAAGAAGCCCTTGGCCACGATCGCCAGGAACGGGATATCGAAGCCGAGCAGCACGGCGAGCGTTGCAAAATACAGGACGGCGTAGCGGCTCAAGGACGGCTCCTCCTTCACGTTCACCAGCCGACGTCAGCGCGCCGACCGGCCCCATCAGCCGCGACGCTTGGTCTTCGGCTTCTTGCCACCGGGCGGCTTGGCGCGCGGTGACTTCAAAGGAAACGCTTGTCCGCCAAGGCCGGACTTGTCGCGCGGCTTCTTTTTCTTCGCGAACGCCGGTTCGTGGAACGGTCTGGACGGACCGTCGCGATGCGGCTTGCCGCGGGGCTTCGTGTCGGCTCGCTCGCGCGGCTCGTCACGCTCGTCACGGCTCAGTGGATGATAGGCGCCCTCGTCCGCCTTGCGCCGCGGCGGCTTGTCGGGCCGCGGCTTCTCGGTGGCGCCCTGCTGCTCCGCAGGCGCTGCTCCGAGCGGCTCGATGCGGATGGTGTCCTCCTTGTCGGGACGGCGGATGTTGGCCGCGAAACTGTCGGCGACGCGCGCAGCGATTTCGAACTCGGTCGTCGTGTCCGAGATCTTGATCGCGCCGATGTCCTGCTTGTCGATGCCGCCGCGTCGGCAGATCATCGGCAGCAGCCAGCGTGCCTCCGCATTCTTGCGGCGTCCGATTGCCGCGCGGAACCAGACGCTGGGCTCGCCCATGCCATGGCGCGACGGCTTTCCACCCTTGGTGCGCGGCGCCGGCGCGCGCTCCTCGCCTCGCACCGGCTTCTCGCGAGCGCCGCGATCAGGCCGCGAGCGGCCACGGTCCTCGCCGGGATCGAGAATGTCCTCCGGCGACGGCAGCCGGGTGCGATAGAGCCGCACCAGCGCGGCGGCGATGTCCTCCGGCGAGCGCTCCGCGAGCAGCGCCTGGGCCAGCGCCAGATCCTCCGCCGTCGCCTCCTCGGTCAGCACCGAGTCCTGCAACATGCGCTCCTGGTCGAGCTTGCGGATCTCCTCGGCCTGTGGCGCCGCGCCCCACTCGGCCTCGATGCCCGCGAGCTTCAGCAGCGCCTCCGCGCGCCGCCGCCGCGCCGGCGGCACCAGCAGCACGCTGACGCCCTTGCGCCCGGCCCGCCCGGTGCGGCCCGAGCGATGCTGCATCACCTCGGGATCGTTCGGCAGCTCGGCATGAATGACGAGATCGAGATTGGCGAGATCGATGCCGCGCGCCGCGACGTCGGTCGCCACGCAGACCCGCGAGCGGCCGTCGCGCAGCGACTGCAGCGCCATTGTGCGCTCGTTCTGGGTCAATTCGCCTGATAGCGCGACCACCGAGAAGCCGCGCTCCAGCAGCGCCGCCTGCAGATGCCGCACCGCTTCCCGCGTATTGCAGAACACGATCGCGCTCGGCGATTCGTAGAAGCGCAGCAGATTGACCACCGCATGCTCGGCATCATCTGGCGCAATGCGGATGGCGCGATACTCGATGTCGGCGTGCCCGCCCTCGTCGCCCTCGACCTCGATGCGGAACGCATCGTCCTGGTACTGCTTGGCGAGCGCCACGATGCCGCGCGGAAAGGTCGCCGAGAACAACAGCGTCCGGCGCGTCTCCGGCGTGGTCTCGAGGATGAACTCCAGATCCTCGCGAAAGCCGAGATTGAGCATCTCGTCGGCCTCGTCGAGCACCACCACCTTCAGCTCGGTGATGTCGAGACGGTTGCGGCGCAGATGATCGCACAGACGCCCGGGCGTGCCGACCACGATATGCGCCCCCGTCTCCAGCTCGCGCTGCTCGCGGCGCGGATCCATGCCGCCGACGCAGGAGATCACCCGCGCGCCGGCATGCTGATACAGCCACGCCAGCTCGCGCTGCACCTGCAGCGCCAGCTCGCGCGTTGGCGCCACGATCAGCGCCAACGGCGCCGCGGCCGGGCCGAAGCGCTCGGCCTCGCCGAGCAGGTTCGCCGCCATCGCGAGCCCATAGGCCACGGTCTTGCCCGAGCCGGTCTGCGCCGACACCAAGAGGTCGCGGCCCTCGGCGTCTGCGTCGAGCACGGCAAGCTGAACGGGCGTGGGATTCACATAATTGCGCTCGGCCAGGGCGCGGGCCAGCGGCGGGTTGGTCACGGGGAATGACAAGGAAGGACCTCTCTTCGATTCCGGCTGCTTTACGCCAACGCGCGCCGGAACACGAGAGCAGTCACCGACCGAATCGACGGATTTGATCCCCCTCCCCGCCGGCCGTCTCACGGCCGCCCGCGTTCCGCTTTCCCGAAAAAAGACTTTCTTATTTCCAGAAATCATGTATGATCCGCGCGTCCTGCCCCATGCAGAGGGACGTACGCGTCGTCACGAACGTCGGGGTGGGATGCGGTGCCGCAGGCCATGTCGGACGCGCTTTCAGCGCAGACGACCGGCAGGATTGCGGACGTGAAGTCGCAGCGTCCTGATACCCCGAAGCTGGTATCCCCCGCGCAAGGCGCAAGCATTGTCGCGGCATGGTGGCCAACAAGCCCGGCGCACCAGGGAGACTGCGTATAAGCGTGAAGACACCGCGCAGGGAATGCCGGATGACCGGCTTTGCCTGTGGTACCTGCCGCCTGCATTCTTGTTCGCAGGCGGGCCATGGGTGAGGCCCTCACCCGGCATTCCCTGCACCCTCTCGTTCTACGGAGGGGGTGAACTGATCGCAGAGCTCGGGCTGTTTGTGCCGCGGGAACGACAACGCATGTCCATGAGATGCTCCGCACCCGCCTCAACCTCCGCCGTCGTCCCGGACAAGCCACGGCGCGCGCCAGCGCGACGCGGCGCCGATCCGGGACCCATACGCCGCGGCGGGTATGAGGTGGACGGTGCGAAACGACCAGCCTGCCCCAAACCACTCCCTGGGGTTATGGGTCCCGGCGCCGCGTGCGCAATTGCGCACTAGGCCGGGACGACAGCGGAGGCACCGAAGCTCTACACGCAACGCTGCATCGATGTTGCTGCCGAACAATCAGCAAGATTGAGCCCGCACGACATCGACCTCAAATCCGCATCGCAAAAAGCGCAGAGCAGCACCCCGCATCTCCCCTGGCGCAATGGCATCGGACTTGCTCAACTCGCTCATCAATTCGTCGCTTGCGGAGATGACCGAATGCATGAAGGAGCCGAAGTCCGGCTGGCCGTCGATATCGGGGGCACATTCACCGATATCGTTCTCGACATCGGCGATCAGCGCCGCACACGCAAGGTGCTGACGACGCCGACGCAGCCGGAGCAGGCCGTGCTCGATGGCACACGCCTGATCCTGGCCGATGCGAACGCCCGTGTCTCCGATATCGACGTCTTCATTCACGGCACCACGCTCGCGACCAACGCCATCATCGAGCGCCGCGGCGCCAAGACCGCGCTGATCGCCACATCAGGCTTCCGCGATGTTCTGGATATTGGAACCGAGAGCCGCTACGACCAGTACGATCTCTCGATCGACAAGCCCAAGCCGCTGGTGCCGCGCAGCTTGCGCTTCACGGTGCCCGAGCGTGTCGATGCTCACGGCGACATCAGGCTGCCGCTCGATGAAGCGGCGGTGCGCGCGCTGGTGCCGCAACTCCGTGCGCTGGAGGTCAGCAGCCTCGCCATCGCCTTCCTGCACGCCTACGCCAATCCCGCGCATGAGCGCCGTGCCGGCGAAATCCTGGCCGAGGCGATGCCTGAACTCTCGATCACGCTCTCGTCGGCGGTCTGTCCCGAAATCCGGGAATATGAGCGCACCTCGACCGCGGTCGCCAACGCCTATGTGCAGCCGCTGATGGACTCCTATCTCGCCCGCATGGATCAGGCGCTGCGCGTCGAGCAGTTCCGCGGCGCGATCTATCTCGTCACGTCAGGCGGCGGCGTCACCTCGATCGAGACCGCGCGGCGTTTCCCCGTGCGCCTCGTCGAATCCGGCCCCGCCGGCGGCGCGATCTTCGCCGGCCAGATTGCCGCCCGACTCGGCGAGCGCAAGGTGCTGTCGTTCGACATGGGCGGCACCACCGCCAAGATCTGTCTCATCGAGGACTTCGAGCCGGAGAGCTCGCGCGTGTTCGAGGTCGATCGCGCCGCGCGCTTCCTCAAAGGCTCCGGCCTGCCGGTGCGCATTCCCGTCATCGAGATGGTCGAGATCGGCGCCGGCGGCGGCTCGATCGCCCGCATCGATGCGATGAAGCGCGTCACCGTTGGCCCCGAAAGCGCCTCCTCCGAGCCCGGCCCGGCCTGCTATGGCCGCGGCGGCCAGCGTCCGGCGGTCACCGATTCCGACGTCGCGCTCGGCATGATCGATCCCGACGCATTCGCTGGCGGCACCATCAAGCTCGATCCCGAATTGTCGAAGCAGGCCCTGCTCCGTGACGTCGGCGCGCCGCTCGGGCTGGACGCCGAGACCGCAGCCTATGCGGTGCACGAGGTCGTCTGCGAGAACATGGCGAGCGCGGCTCGCGTCCATGCCGTCGAGCGCGGCGCGATCATCGGACAGCACACGCTGATCGCGTTCGGCGGTGCCGCGCCGCTGCATGCCGCCCGCGTTGCCGAGAAGATCGGCGTCGCCAGGGTGATCGTCCCGTCGAATGCCGGCGTCGGCTCGGCGGTCGGCTTCCTCGCGGCACCCATCGCCTATGAGCTGGTGCGCAGCCGACATGCCCGGCTCGACGCGTTTGACACCGCGCTCGTCTCCGAGCTGCTGCAGGAGATGGCCGACGAAGCCCGGGCCCTCGTCGAGCCCGGCGCAGCCGGCGCTGCCGTGCGCGAGCGCCGCTCCGCCTTCATGCGCTATGTCGGCCAGGGTCACGAGATCAGCGTCGAGTTGCCGAACCGCGCACTGACGGCGGAGGACCTCCCTGCCCTCCGCAAGACGTTCGAGGCCGGCTATGCCGCGCTGTTCGAGCGCGCCATCCCGGGTGCCGCGATCGAGGTGCTGAGCTGGTCGGTGCTGGCAACCACGGACGCGCGCCAGCCGGCCACCGTCGCCGAGGTCACGCGCAAGCCCGCCGGCGCCGCCGCGGGCCACCGCAAATTCTTCGACGGCCGCGCCGGCCGTTTCGTCGACATCCCGCTGTATCGCCGCGAGCAGATGACGCCGGGCGCGGTCGTCGCAGGTCCCGCCGTGATCGCCGAGGACGAGACCTCGACCTTCATCTCCGACAGCTTTGACGCGCATATCGACGGTGCCGGCAGCATCGTCATGGAACGGAAGGCGGCATGACCATGAGCGCATCCCCAACCAGCCTGATCGACCTGCAGATCATGTGGCACCGGCTGATCGCCGTGGTCGAGGAGCAGGCCCAGGTGCTGCTGCGCACCGCCTTCAGCCCGATCGTGCGCGAATGCGGCGACCTCTCCGCCGGCGTGTTCGACCTGAAGGGTCGCATGCTGGCCCAGGCCGTCACCGGTACGCCGGGCCACGTCAACTCGATGGCGGAGTCGGTGAAGCATTTCATCACGCATTTCCCGATAGAGACGATGAAGCCCGGCGATGCCTACATCACCAACGACCCCTGGATGGGCACCGGCCATCTCAACGACTTCGTCGTGACGACGCCGTGCTTCAAGGACGGCCAGCCGGTCGCTTTGTTCTCCTGCACCAGCCATCTGATGGACATCGGCGGCATCGGCTTCGGCCCCGATGGCACCGACGTGTTCATGGAGGGCCTGTACATCCCGATGCTCAAGTTGATCGACCAGGGCGTCGTCAACGAGACGCTCATGGCGATGATCCGCGCCAATACGCGGCTTCCGGTCGACACCGAAGGCGACACCTACTCGCTCGCCGCCTGCAACGATGTCGGCTGCCAGCGCCTGGTCGAGATGATGACCGAGTTCGGCATCGCCTCGCTCGACGAGCTCGGCGACACCATCTGCGATCGCTCGCGCGAGGCCGTGCTGGCCGAGATCGCCAAGCTGCCGAAGGGCACTTGGCGCAACGAGATGGTGGTCGACGGCTACGATGCGCCGGTGACGTTGAAGGCTGCGCTGACGATCAGCGCTGACGGCATTCACGTCGATTTCGACGGCACGTCGACAGCCTCGAAGTTCGGCATCAACGTGCCGCTGTCCTACACCACCGCCTACACGGTGTTCGGGCTCGGCTGCGTGGTCGCGTCAGCGATCCCCAACAATGCCGGCTCGCTGTCGCCGCTGACGGTCTCGGCCCCATCGAGCGCGATCCTCAATGCGCCAAAGCCTGCGCCGGTGGCCTCGCGCCATGTCATCGGCCAGATGCTGCCCGACGTCGTGTTCGGCTGCCTGCGCCAGATCATCCCGGAGCGGGTGCCGGCCGAGGGCACGTCGTGCCTGTGGAATCTCAACGTCCGCGGCCAGACCCGCTCCGGCGCCGGCGGCAATTACGGGTTCTCGATGGCGGTGACCTCGAACGGCGGCACCGGCGCGCGCTTCGACAAGGACGGGCTGTCGGCGACGGCCTATCCATCCGGCGTGCGCGGCACGCCGGTGGAGATCGCAGAGACCCAGACGCCGCTGATCTTCTGGCGCAAGGAGCTGCGGCCGGACTCCGGCGGCGCCGGCCGCACCCGCGGAGGCCTCGGCCAGATCATCGAGGTCGGCAGCGGCGTCGACGCGCCGTTCGACATCCTCGCCGCCTTCGACCGCATCGACCACCCGCCCCGCGGCCGCGACGGCGGCCACAATGGTGAGGCCGGCTATGTCGGGCTCGCATCGGGAAAGAAGCTGCGCGGAAAAGGCTTTCAGACCGTGCCGCCGGACGACCGGCTGGTGGTGCTGACACCGGGCGGCGCCGGCATCGGCGATCCCCGCGAGCGCACGGCGGAGCTGGTGCGGAGCGACGTCGAGAGCGGGCTGGTGTCTGCCGAGAATGCGGCAAAGGTCTATGGGCAGACGCGGTGAACGGCCGCTCCGCTGATGAACCATGTGACCGCGATGAGATCTCTCCGGGCCGTCATTCCGGGGCATTCGCGCGCAAAACGGCGAAGCCGTTTCGAGGCAGCGCGAATGAGCCCGGAATCCATAGCCACAAGCGGTCGTGGCATGGCGAGAGCGGCCTGGCGTTGTTCTTCGAACCAATGGCGGTTCGTGAGTATGGATTCCGGGCTCGCGCTTCGCGCGCCCCGGAATGACGAGAGAGCGGAGGCTCGGACGAGCGTCAGCATCATCCGCGCAGCGACATCACGCCGCGCGCATGCCGTCGAGGAACTTCTGCACCTCGGCCTTCAGCCGCAGGCTCTCGCTGGACAAGGCTTGCGCGGAGGCGAACATCCGGTTGGAGCTCTCGCCGGTCTCGCCGGCCCCGCGCGCCGCGCTGCGGATGTTGTTGACGACCTCGGCGGTGCCGCTCGCGGCCGAGCGGACGCTCTGGGTGATGTTCTGGGTCGCCGCGCGCTGCTGCTCGACCGCGCCCGAGATCGAGGCGGCGATCTCGTTGATGCGCTCGATGGTCGAGCCGATCGCCTTGATGGCGTCGACCGATTCCTGCGTCACGGTCTGCATATTGGCGATCTGGCTGGAGATCTCCTCGGTCGCCTTGGCGGTCTGGCCGGCGAGCGTCTTGACCTCCTGGGCGACCACCGCGAAGCCGCGGCCGGCGTCTCCGGCGCGGGCGGCCTCGATCGTCGCGTTCAGCGCCAAGAGATTGGTCTGCTCGGCGATCGAGGTGATCAGCTTGACGACGTCGCCGATGCGGTTGCCGGCATCGGACAGCTCCTTGATGCGCTGGTCGGTGGCCGTGGCCTGCTTGACCGCCTCGGCCGCGATGGCGTTGGATTCCTGGACGCGGCGGATGATCTCGGCGATCGAGCCGGACAGCTCGTCAGAGGCCGCCGCCGCCGTGCGGACGTGCTCCGACGCCGTCTCCGAGGCGCCGGCGGACTGTCCCGACAGATCGGCGGTCGTGCGCGCGGTCTGCGTGAGCTGGCGCGCCTCGCGCTCGAACTCGCCCGACGAGGTCAGCACGTTCTCGATGATGCCGCCGATGCTGGCCTGGAACGAATCCACGAAGCGCTGCAGCTCGGCCTTGCGCTGCTCGACCGCGGCCGTCGCGGCCGCCGCCTGCTCCTCGCGCATGCGGCGGCGCTCGCTGGCGGCGCTGCGGAACACGACCAGGCTACGGGCGATCTCGCCGATCTCGTCGCCGCGCTCATCCGACTTGATGTCGACATTCTCGCGTCCCTCGGCGATCGCGGTCAGCGCTTCCGTCACCGCGCTCAGCGGCTTAGTGACGCGGCTCACGGCGAGCATGGTCAGGGCGAGCACCAGCAGCGCGGCGACCACGGCAGCGATGATCATGGTCTGCATCGCCTGCGCCAGCATCGCGTCGAGCTCGGCCATGGGCACGCCGACATAGAGGATGCCGGTCACCTTGCCCGCGGGGTTGGTGACGGGGAAATAGGCGGTCATGAACGGCTTGCCGAACAGCGTCGCCGGGCCCTTATAGGCCTCGCCCTTGCGCAGCAGCGCCTGTGCCGGATGGTCGGCCGCGAGCTGCGTGCCGACGGCGCGATCACCATTCTCCTTCTTCACATTGGTCGAGCGGCGCACGAACTGGCCGCTGTCGTCGACAACAAACAAGGTCGCGCTGCCGCCGACATAGGACACCGCGCGGTCAACGATCGCGTGATCCTTGATTTCGGGGATTGCCGGAATCTCGATGCGTGTGACGGCGCCGTTCTGCACGCTGACCTTGGCGTCCTTGAACGTCTCAGCGAAAGTCAGGGCGAAGGTGCGCAGATTGCCTTCGATGTCGCGCTTGGCGCGATCCGCGAAATCGTTGGTGAGGGACCAGTAGGCTGCGCCGACCACGAGGGCCGTGTTCAGCGCAATGACGACAACGGCGCCGATCAGCGCCTTGGTGCCGAGCTTCAACTTGACGGACACGTCAGAAACCTTCCGAGGGAACTGCAACTAAAACTTAAAGTGCCCGTACTTCGTTTCCATCCGATTATTTTCCGGCCGGAAGAATACGGACATCACCCCAAAAAGCAGCAACAAGATACCTGAGCATGGCTCCCACCCCTATCATCGTATGGTTTCGCGAGAGCCTGCGACTTTCTGACCACCCCGCGTTGTATACCGCAGCCCAGGCCGGCGTGCCGGTTGTTTGTAGTTACATCTACGATCAGGAGAGTTGTGGACTTCGTCCACTTGGAGGCGCAACGCGATGGTGGCTGGCGCAATCACTGCGTGCACTCCGCATAGAGTTGCAGTCGCTTGGCACCGATCTGGTGATCCGCCGCGGCCAGGCAGCGACGGTGCTCAGCCAGCTGGCGCGCGAGACCAAGGCCGGCGCGGTGTATTGGAACGACGTCGCGCAGCGCGGCCCGCGCGCCGTCGCAGAGCGCGTGGAAGCCGCGCTCGGCGAGATCGGCGTCACCTCGCGCGTGTTTGCTGACGACCTGCTGGTCGATCCCGCGGAGATGCGCGGCAAGGACGGGCGCGGCCCGCGCGTGTTCACCCCGTTCTGGAAGCGCGTGCTGGCGCTGGGCGATCCGCCGAAGCCCTTGCCCACGCCGGTCCGTCTGCCGCCGGTGCCCGGGATCGCAAGCCTTGCAGTCGACGCACTGGGTCTCGAGCCGACCAAGCCGGACTGGGCGGGTGGCCTGCGCGAAACATGGCAGGCCGGCGAGCGCGCGGCGCAGCAGCGGCTGAACGACTTCCTCACGAGCTCTGTCGGGACCTACGCGGCGGATCGCGACCGGCCGGACGTCGAGGCCACCTCGCGGCTGTCGCCGCATTTACGCTTTGGCGAAATCAGCCCGCGCCAGATCTTTCACGCCGCGCGCTTTGCCGCGGAGGAGAGGCCGGCTCTGGCGAAGGGGATCGACAAGTTTCTGAGCGAGGTCGGCTGGCGCGAGTTCAGCCGACATCTGCTCTACAACAATCCCGACCTCGCCACCCGCAACCTGCAACCGTCCTTCGACGCTTTTCCATGGACCCAGGACGACGCCGCGCTGGCGGCGTGGCAACGCGGCCGGACCGGCTATCCGATCGTCGATGCCGGCATGCGCGAGCTCTGGCACACCGGCAGCATGCACAACCGCGTCCGCATGGTCGCCGCCTCGCTGCTGGTCAAGCACCTGCTGATCGACTGGCGGCAGGGCGAGCAGTGGTTCTGGGACACGCTGGTCGATGCCGATCCCGGCAGCAACCCGGCGAGCTGGCAGTGGGTCGCCGGCTCCGGCGCCGATGCCGCCCCCTATTTCCGCGTCTTCAATCCCGTGCTGCAGGGCGAGAAGTTCGATGCCAGCGGCGCCTATGTGCGGCGCTGGGTTCCCGAGCTCGCGCGCCTGCCGGCTGCGCTGATCCACCAACCCTGGGCGGCAAAGCCGCTCGAGCTCGCCGAGGCCGGCGTGACGCTGGGACGCTCCTACCCCGCGCCGACCATCGATCACAAGCGTGGGCGCGAGCGGGCGCTGGCGGCCTATGCGAGCTTGCGCACAAGTGATTAGTTGCGCTCACTTTGACAGCACGGAGAATCCAGCTATCGTCATAGCGTTTCCAACAGATCGGGGGACCCGATATGGACGACACCACACTCACCGACCCGACCATCGCCGCGCCGAGCACCCCGCCCGAGCCTGCGACGGATCCAGTGACTGCCGCTGCGCCGAAGGCGAAGCGGGCTTCGAAGAAGGCAGCCAAGAAGGCTGCACCGAAGCGAGCCGCCGCGAAGGCCAAGAAGGTCGCGGACCAAGACGTCGGCCAAGAAGACTGCGAAGAAGACCGTGAAGAAAGCCGCCAAGAAGGCTGCAAAGAAGACGGCGAAGAAGGCCACCAAGAAAGCGGCCAAGAAGACGAAGAAGGCCAAGCGCTAACCTCGCTTGGTGCGGCCCGAGGGCAAGCCATCGCCCGCTTGGCCGGTTCGGCGAAACAATCCAGTGCCCGGTCGTGGGGACAATCTGGCGCTGGATTGTTTCGTGCATTTCTCTGGCCTCGCTGCCGCGGCTCGATCGGCGGCCATTGCAGGCTGGAACATATTCGTCATAGGCGCCTTAGCCCCTCCCGAATGGCGGGAGATGCGAGACCGAGGCGCTGATGCGGCAAGGGCAGAGTGGGCGCCGGTTGATCGAGCGCTGGCCGCTCAAAGCGTGGCGGCGACCACTCGTCTGGACAAGCCTGCTTGTCGCCCTGCCCGTCTCTGCAGCCCATGCCGAGGCTGGCGCAGGCCGGCACGGCTCCGAAGTGCTGCTGCTGATCCAGGTCGCGCTTCTGATCGGCGTCGGCCGCGGCCTCGGCGAGCTGATGCAGCGCATCGGCCAGCCCTCGGTGCTCGGCGAGCTGTTAGGGGGATTGCTGCTCGGACCCTCGCTACTCGGCTGGCTGTGGCCTTCGGCGCAAGCTGCGATCTTCCCCCACGATCCGGCCCAGCAGGCCATGATCGAGGGCCTGGCGCAGTTCGGCATCCTGTTGCTGCTCCTGCTCACGGGCATGGAGATCGACCTCAAGCTGGTGCGCAAGGTCGGCCGCCCCGCTCTGACGATATCAGTGTTCGGCATCGCCGTCCCCTTCGCCTGCGGCTTCGCCCTCGGCCAATGGATGCCGGAGATGCTGCTTCCGCATCCCGAGGCGCGGCTGGTGGCCTCGCTGTTCCTCGGAACGGCGCTGTCGATCTCATCGGTCAAGATCGTCGCCGTCGTTGTCCGCGAGATGAACTTCATGCGCCGCAACGTCGGCCAGATCATCGTGGCCTCGGCGATCATCGACGACACGCTCGGCTGGATCATCATCGCCGTGATCTTCAGCCTCGCCTCCCGCGGCAGCCTCGACCTCCGCGGCATCACGCAGTCCGTGCTGGGAACGCTGGTGTTCCTCGGTCTCAGCTTCACCGTCGGGCGCCGCCTGGTGTCGATCCTGATCCGCCTTGCCAATGATCACCTGGTCAGCGCCTCCCCCGTCGTCACGATCATCCTGCTGCTGATGAGCGTGATGGCGCTCATCACCCATCTGATCGGCGTGCACACCGTGCTCGGCGCCTTCGTCACCGGCGTGCTGGTGGGCGAATCTCCGATCCTGACGCGGCAGATCGACGAGCGGCTGCGGGGCCTGATCACCAGCCTGTTTATGCCCGTCTTCTTCGGCCTGGCCGGGCTCGGCACCGACCTCACCCAGCTCCACACACCCGAGCTGCTGCTCTTCACCGCCGGGCTCGTCGTCATCGCGAGCCTCGGCAAGTTCGCGGGTGCACTGGCCGGCGGCAAGCTCGGCGGGCTGACGCGCGGCGAGTCGCTGGCGCTCGCCAGCGGCATGAATGCGCGCGGCTCGACCGAGGTCATCATCGCCTCCATCGGGCTCTCGATCGGCGTGCTCAGCCAGCCGCTATTCACGATGATCGTCACCATGGCGATCCTCACCACCCTGGCGATGCCGCCGATGCTCCGCGCCGCGCTGCGCCGGCTGCCGCCGGACCGCTCGGAGCAAGCGAGGCTCGAGCGCGAGGCGCATGAGCGCAGCGGCTTCGTCGGCGGCCTCGAACGGCTGCTGCTGGCCGCCGACGACAGCAGCAGCGGTCGGCTCGCCGCCCGCATCGCCGGGCTGCTCGCCGGCCCTGGCGGCCGTCCGGTCACGATGCTCGACGTGGAAGGCATCCGGCACGCAGCCCGGTCGGAGGCCGACGGCCCGTCGCACTCCGAGGCGGTCGTCAAGGACGCCGCGCAGCAGGGAGCGGAAAAAAGCGAGAGCAATGCCGAGGTCGACATCACGACGCGCATACCGACAATGGGCCTGCGCGAGGCGGTCGAGGACGAAGCGCGCAAGGGCTTCGATCTGATGCTGATCGGTCTCGCGAACGGCCTGACGCCGCATGGCAGGTTCAGCAAGGCCTGCGAAGAGATCGCATCCGGCTTCGACGGACCGCTCGCGCTGGCTTTTGCGCCTGCGGCAGGGTCCAACGAGGCTGTCCCGCAGCGTGATGCGTGCATCCTCGTCCCCGTGTCCGGGCGCGGGGTCTCGCGCGGTGGCGTCGACGTGGCCGTCGCGCTCGCGCATGTCGGGCCGGCCCGGCTGCGTCTGCTCTATGTCTCAACGACGCAGGCCAGCTCGAGCGGGCCGCGCGCGGGAGAGGAGAAGGACCGCGCCGACCAGGTTCTCGCAGAGAATGCAGCGGCCGCCCGCCGCTACGACATCGAGGTGACGACGGCCGTCGCCGATGCCGGACCTGATATCGCCATCCTGGCCGAGGCATCGAAAATCAAGGCTGACCTGGTCGTGCTCGGCGTCGACCGGTTGCAGGGCGCGGCTCTCGACTTCGGCGCCATGATCGCCTCGGTCCTCGCCGCGTCGCAGGTGCCGGTGCTCGTGGTGTCAGCAGGAACGAACCCATCGCGGCCCCGCAGCGATCCCTGACCGAGCCAGACAGCTCACCAGGAGTCCGGACAGGGGTCGACGATCCTCCAGAGGTCGACGCCATTCTTGATCCGCTTCATCTCGGTGGTCAGCCCACCGTTGCGCCGGAGCCAATCCTTCACGGTCTCGGGATAATAGGACATCAGCTCGGACGTCCCCTCGAAGCTGGTCACCTTGATACCGAAGGTGAAGGCCTTGTCGTAATAGGCCTGGTGGAAGCCGAGGCTCGCTTTGGGGGTGACGCAGATCCTGTTGAGCGGCACGATCCCGAAGACCAGCGTGCAGGCGGAATTGCAGATGCCGTCGATGATCACGCGCTGACGCGTATCCCGAATGTGCTGGTATTTGGCCTTGTACTCTTCGATGTATCCGCCATGATCGCGCGTGATGTGCAGATCCGCGCGCGCCGGGGTCGCGGCGACCAACGAAAGCACCACGCATGGGATCAGGCGGTTCATCGGCGGGACGGTCAACCTGGTCTCGTGGGCGAGGTTTGCGGCCAGGCACGGCAGCCCAACGGCACCTGGCCGACCTTGTCACGGATTCGTTAAGCCTGCGGAAAAGGCCAAAATTTTGACAGAACAGCCGCTTTGACGCACCCTTTTCGACACTTCGAAGTTAGATTGCCGGCCCAATACTTCGCCTTAAAGGCGGTTTCGGAGAAAAGACATGAGCAAGCTCGCATCATCTGCCATCGCCTTGATCGTGGCCACCGTCGCCCTCGCACCAGTGCCGTCGGAGGCGCGTGGCCACCACCGGCATCACCGCCACCATCACGGGCTGCCTTATGCGATCAGCTTCCTGCACAATTATGGTCCAGGCCCGCTGCCAGGCACCTTTGGCTTCTACGACGGTCCGTCGACCAACCACTGCTACCAGAGCTCGGCCGCCTATATCGGCCAGGACCGCCGCCGGCACCCCTGCCTCTGACGCGGCCGCCGGCCGGCTTTTGGCCACCTGACGATCCACCGCGAAGGCTGGCCTTGGCCGCGCAAGTCTGGTATCCGGATTCGTGCGGATCATGGTCCGTCAGCACGCGCTCGTAGCTCAGCTGGATAGAGCATCGGATTTCGATTCCGAGGGTCGGGAGTTCGAATCTCTCCGAGCGCGCCAGGCCCGCCTTCGCCCCCCTTCACCCGCCATCGCCGATCATCACCGAAGCGCACGATAAGCGCTTGTCAGATCGTGGTTTTTCGCGCTTTCGGTCACTGCAGCGTAGGATCGGCGATCGTCGGCGAACTCCGCCAGACCCGTCCATTTGGCCATCCCTCGATCTGAGTTAGAATCCCCCTCACCTGAAACGCTGCATTTTTCGGCGAGGGACAAGAGTTCGAATCTCCCATGCAGTTTCTAACTCAAAAGCCCGAGATCACCGCCAAGAACTATCTCTCCGTCGGGCCCGGCGAATACCCGTGCGGCAACAACCTCTATTTGATCGTCACCCCAAGCGGCGGCCGCCGCTGGGCGTTCCGCTACCAGCGCAACGGCATCGTCAAGAAGATGGGTTTCGGTTCGGCGAAGGAGACCGGCCTGAAGCTCTCCGAGGCCAGGGACAAGGCGATTGACGCTCTGCGGCTGCTGGCAAAGGGGACCGATCCGCGAGAGCACCGTGACGTAGAGAAACGCCGCACCCAGGGATCGCGCCAGTTCGGTGAATTCGCCGAGGAATGGCGGCGAACCTACGAGACCGGCATGAGGCACAAGGCCGCAAGAGCAAAGCTGAAGCGCATCGTGCAGGTCATCTGCCGCCCGCTCCACAAGCACTGGGTCCACGAGATCGAAACCGCCCATGTCGTCAACGTGCTCATGCCGATCTGGCAGCAGCCTGAGACCTCCCGCTCCGCTCGCCAGATCATCAAGAAGATTCTCGACGCGGCGATCGCCCACAACCTGCGACCGAAAGACAACCCCGCTGATTGGGCCAGCCGACTGCAACCGATCATGCCCAGGCAACGGCGGCGTGGCACGATCCGGGGCGGCCACAAGGCGATGGACTACCAGGACCTGCCGGCGTTCATGCACAAGCTCAGCGCCATCTCGACGCAAAGCGCGCGGGCACTCGAGGTCATCATCCTGACCTTGGGACGAACCGCCGAAGTTCAGAACATGCGCTGGGCGCAACTCGATCTCGAAAACGGAATCTGGGATCTTGGCTTTCTCGGCACCAAGAATGAGCGGTTGAAGCGCACGCCGTTGCCCCGGCAGACGCTGACCTATCTGCGCGAGGCTTACGAGAGCCGCGTCAATGACGAATTCGTTTTTCCCGGTCGCAGTCTAAAGCGACCGATGAGCAACATGACGATGCTCAAGTATCTCAAGGAGCTCACCGGAGACGACTCCCTGACTGTGCACGGCTTCCGGACGACGTTTCGAACCTGGGCGCAGGAGCAAACCCACTTCGAGGAGGAAATCGTCGAGCATTGCCTGCACCACATCACGGGCGATGATGCCGAGAAGGCCTATAAGCGCGGCGAGGCCCTGAAGAAGCGACTGCATGTGATGCAGACATTCGCAGACTTCGCAACGCAACCACCAAAGAGCAACGTGACCCCGATGAAGGTCGCCTGAAAGGTCAGACCATCCCCTGCCCCGCCGAGGATGTCACCGCTCGGGCTGCCTGGTCGCATCGGGCAGGCTCTCCAAGAAGGACGCCAGATCTGCGCGCGTGATGATCGTCCGCGTGCCATACTTTCGGATTCGCAGCCGTCCTTCTTTGATCGCCTTGTAGAGCGACGTCTGGCCCAGCGAAGACAGTACCGCAGCCTCAGGAATGGTGAGGCAGAGCTTTTCCGCAGCGTTTCGAAGCATCGGTTCGCGCTTTGGCATTTCGAGGTGGTCTCGCTTCATTTGATGGCCGCGGCGACATCGAAGGCACGCAGATCCGACGGATGACGGCTAAGCGAATGCTTGGCAACATCCGAAATCCGTTAGACGGAGTTTCGGATACGATGTCGTACAATTGGGATGGTTGAGAATTCTGACTTAACTGAACTGAGCGAAGCGCGCATGCCGAGACCAGCCAAGAGCGCGGCCGCACGTAGTGCCAATATCCTGTGGCGACTGTTGCCCCCTTTGCTGCGCCCTCGGATCAACAGCTCTTAAAATCCTTCCGGACGTCTTGGAGTGCCTCGGAGGAGATCGGCGCGGATGGAGGCCGGTTCATTCGCTTCAATCTCCTGCGCCCGCTCTGGCCCTTGCAGCGCATGTTCACGAAGAGGCAGAGATCAAGACGATCCGCGGCATAGCTTCCGGTGCGGCCCCTGGATCGCCCCGCCAACTCCCCCCAGCGGTTTGGAGCTTCGTCAAGTCACTGCACCCAGCATCGCTTACCTGCCGTTCGGCCGACCGCCATCCAGCAAATGTCGATATCGGATCCGGAGCTCCATGATCGCAAACCGGTCGAGCTCACCCCGCCGGTAGCGTTGACGCAACTCGTCCCGTGCTGGGTCCGGAAGCGCGACAATCAACTCCCAACCTTCAGCAGCATCGTCGAAAAGCTCGACAATCCTCGGATCGAGGCAGGCGTCATCCTGGAGCTCGGCCATCTCATCGCGCGCCGTGCCGACGATGTCAGGCCGATCATCGAAAGCGCGTGCTCCCAGCAGATCAGGTCTGTTTTTATATAGTTCTTTATAGGCAGGTCCCTCAGGGCCCCGCGGTGAGTCTTTATACGCAGGTCCCTTTTGGACCCGCGGAGCCGCAGGTCCCTTTCGACCCCGCGGACGCGCCGACTTATCCACAGGCACCGGCACGTCACGGACGACGTAATCAATCTCACCGAACCGATGTCCGTCGACAATTCGTTGTGCTTCGCGGGTGACGTAGCCGGCGGCGATCAACTCTCGGAAGATGCGCTGCAGCTTCTTGCGGCCGACGAGGAGGGTTCGCCCGATATGATCGAGGCGGACGTGCCACTTGTGAGGACGCGACAAGAGATAGCCGAGGACGCCCTTGGCCTCGACAGAGAGGCGGGTATCCGCAAAGACCGCGTTCGGAACGATGGTGAACTGCGCCCTGTGCTCGCGACGGACGATGGTCACGGGCGGGTGACCGTCCAGGTAAGACCACGCAGATCGGCGCGAACTTCAGCCGGCCGACGGCACCCTGCTCCCACGGAACGGCGTGCGAGGCCGACCTGAGTATTCGCCTCGTTCGGCCGCTTGCCGGGTCTCGCAATCGTCCGTGTGCGCAACTCAAACTGGCGATGGCCGCACGGCGACATAGATCGATTGTGCCACAGCAACTCCGGGCTCGCATATCGCCGAGTCTTCGCTGTGCTACGCCGCTATACGATGGACAAGTCCGCGTGGGTCGGAGATGCGACAGGCGTCGACCGCAATGAGCTTCGCCAGTGCGAGGCTCGCCGTGCACCGCATGCAGTCCCCCAAACCGGCCGCCCCTCCTCGACCGACCGCCCCTCGAAGAGGCCGGCTCCCCTCCTCTTCCAGGCCTTCTCCCACTCGATCAGTGCCGATTGTGATGCGATAAAACAGGCTCCAGGCCGCGTTCTGTATCGCTAGAGCTGACAATTCGGGGCTCGCCGCCCTCGGCAGCTTGCGCCGCCTTGACGAGACGCCTGACCTGCCGTGCCGTGCCGGCCAGGGCACGTCCCTGGATCTCCCGGAGCTCCTCATCAGTCGCCGCGATGACGTCATCGCTGAGCGCCTGGAGCAGGCGCGCGAGTTCGAGACGCGGGTGCCAACGTGTCATGGCGAGCTCCAATTCCGTTGGTGGCGGAGCAGCGCGCGCCGCATTCGCCGCCGCGCAGTATCGTAATCGTTAGCCGAGATGCCATACGCCCGGCAGATGTCCCTGGCCGTGAGGCCGTTGGCCAGCCCGTCGATGATCTGCAACACGACCCGATCTCCTGCAAACAGCCGGAACACCTCGGCGAGCCCTGCGACCGCCACAGCCACGCGTTCGGGATCGGCCAGTTCGTCAACGGGATCGCTCGGGACGCCGTGCTGGCCGGGATCATCGCGGCTGACCAGCAACCGCTGCTCGCTGCGAACGCGCCGCCAATAATCGTCGCAGAGACTGCGCATGACGCCGGACAGGAAAGCCAGGATCGGCACACCCAGCGGCCAGACCCGCGATCCGTCGAGAACGCGGAGGATGGCCTCATGCAGCACGTCGGTCCAGCCGATCCCTCCGGGCAGCCCGCGGCTCCACAATTGCGCCAGAGCCTTCAGCCGCACCAGATCGGTCTCGGACAAGGCCTCGATCGCCGCCGCCGCATCGGCGACAGTGCGACCGGCGTTCGAGCCAACTCCAGGGGTGCCAATCGATCGTTCCATCACCCCTATTATG
This sequence comes from Bradyrhizobium sp. USDA 4353, assembly GCF_054063215.1. Taxonomy (NCBI): domain Bacteria; kingdom Pseudomonadati; phylum Pseudomonadota; class Alphaproteobacteria; order Hyphomicrobiales; family Nitrobacteraceae; genus Bradyrhizobium; species Bradyrhizobium sp. USDA 4353. The sequence continues at coordinate 4,978,857 of NZ_JBSSGB010000001.1, read as the reverse complement.
CGGCCGAGCAGATCCGTTGCGGACAGCCTCGGGAAAAATTTTCCGCCATGTCCGCGCGACCGATCCGCGATCCGCATCCTCTCCATGCGAGAGGAGCGAACCATGGATCAGATATCAAAAGCACGCCGCTGGTATGCCGAGGACCTACGCTGCAAGACGCCAATCCTGCGCAACCCACACATCGTCGAGGCCTTCGGCGCCGTCCCGCGAGAGGCGTTCGTCGGCCCAGGTCCTTGGTGGATCATACCCTACCCCTACCGGGAGTCGTTCATCACCCCGGACGACGATCCGCGTTGGCTCTACCACGACGTCCTGGTCTCGATCGACCCGAGCCGGAAGCTCAACAATGGGATGCCGAGCTTTTGGGCGCGCAATTTCGAGCACCTCGATATCACCCGAGGTGAACGGGTGCTGCAGATCGGAGCGGGCAGCGGCTACTATTCAGCCGTGCTCGCCGAAATCGTCGGGCCCTCCGGGCAAGTGACGGCGATCGAAGTCGACCCGGCTCTCGCCGCTCGAGCCCACACCAACCTGAAGGCCTGGCCGCAGGTCCAGGTGATCTCGGGCGACGGCCGGGATGCCCACGCCGACGCGAGCGACCATGACGTCGTGGTCGTGTTCGCAGGCTGCACGCATCCCGCTCCGCAATGGCTGGATGGCCTCGCCGACAACGGCCGGCTGCTGCTCCCGCTGACCTGCGAGGATTGGTCCGGCTTCCTGCTGCGCGTGGTCCGCCGCGGTGCCTCCTTCGCGGCTTCGTCGATCGGAGGGGTCAGCATCTATCCCTGTACAAACGGACGCGATGACGACGCCGGCCGCCGGCTGAAGAGTGCCCTCAAGAACTCGCCGACGATGAATGTTCCGATCCAAGCACTCCACCGTGGCATTCCATCATCCGCCGTGTCCGAGCGGGTCTGGTATCAGGCGCCCGGCTTCTGGCTGGAGCGGCAGGGATCGGAGGTCGATGCGACCACGCAGCAGGCCGAAGGTGGCAACAACGACACCGCCTGATGCGCGTTCCGAGGCATGAGCTAAGACGGCTTTCGCGCCTGCCCCGCGCGGTCTGCGTCAGCGCAGGCACGACGGCCGCTATAGGGCATCATGGGAATGACCCTGTTCTTTCGCCAGCGTTCGCTACAGTACGATCAGTGCCGAAATGCTCTTTGATTTTGCTAACAAAACTCTCAACAGCGGCACGCCCTCCGACCGACCGGCACGGTTGAACATAAGCCATGTCAATGGCTTGGTGTTCAACCGGCGAGCCCCTTTTATCTTGCCCTAGACCGTCGCCCTGTGTAAGCTTCCGGACCTTGCACGTCTTTTCGGTAGTACATTGTCGCTCCATTTCGGGTTCTCTGCTGCTGTGGAGAATCTCCGGTGGGACCCAAACATTTCGAGAACAAGGCCCGCCGCGAATGGTGGTCGCTGCACATTGAAGCGTGGCGCCGAAGTGGCTTCGGGATCCGCAAATACTGCCGACAACACCGTCTGACCGAGAACACATTCCGGCGTTGGCTCAAGCGGCTGGCCGGGGAAGAAGCTGCGCTCAAGCTTGAGAAACAACAGACGGAATTGCGCCGGGAACGCGCCCGGGAGGAGCGGCAACAAGCGCTCCGAAAGCAGAAGCAACGCAGATACACGGTCACCTCGGATGTACGTAATCGGGCGTCCCAAGCGTTCTGGGCGATGCACGTCGAGGCGCTGAACTGGAGCGGAATGGGTCTCCGCGCCTACGCTGTCGCAATGCAGTTGTCGCCGCACTCGCTGCGCAAATGGCGTGACCGACTGGACGCCGGCGAGGTCATGATCGACTGGCGCGCCCATCTTGATCCCTCCGCCCGGCCCATCGTTAGCAGCGTCGTAAGCAGCGCTGCTAAGGCGCCCGACTGCGAAACGAGCTTGACAGATGAGCCACGTGATGGACGCGCGAACCGGCGCCGGTTCACGGACGAGGAGAAGCTCGCGATCGTGCGTGAGTCCGACGTTGCGGGTACGTCCGCTGCCGAACTCTGTCGGCGCCACGGCATCGTCACCAGCATGCTGTTCCGCTGGCGCGTCCAGTTCGGCTTCGGTAAGCGATCGAAAGCGAATTTTGCAGCAGTGACGCTCACCGGAGGGGCATCCGAACAGCTCGTCTTGAACCATCTCCTGCAACCGCCGGACGGCATGGTGACCGTTGAGCTGTCCGATGGACGCCGGGTTTTTGCACCGTCGGGCACAGATCCAGCGACGGTCCGGGCGCATGTCGAGAACAAGGAGACTGCATCATGATGATCGTTCCCGCGGGCGTGAAAGTGCACCTTGCGCTCGGCTACACCGACATGCGGAAAGGCATGGATGGGCTCGCAATGCTGGTCCAGGACACGCTGAAGAAGTACCCGTTCTCGGGCCATCTCTTTGCCTTCCGCGGCAAGCAGGCATCGATGTTGAAGATCCTGTTCTGGGACGGCAACGGGCTCTGCCTGTTCACGAAACGAATTGACCGAGGTGGCTTCGTATGGCCGCGTGTAAGCGATGCGGGAGGCACCGTAGCGCTCTCTCCTGCGCAGCTCGCGATGCTGATCGAAGGCATCGACTGGCGCGCGCCAGAACGCGTATGGAAGCCTGCGATTGCAGGATGATCTGCAAAAACTGGTGATGAACCGAGTTGCGATTCTTCTACGAATCAGCGTGTTCCAGTACCATCGGACATGCAGCTTGATCTCACCAATCTCCCCTCCGATCCTGAGCTTCTGCAGCGCCTGGTGCGCGACATTGCTGCTGCGATTGATCATCGCGACACCGAGATCGAGCGTCTCAAGTCCATCATCAAGCAGCTGCAGCGGATGCAGTTCGGCCGCAGCTCCGAGCGCATCGATCCCGACCAGCTTGCACTCGGTCTGGAGGATCTCGACAGCGACATTGGCCGCGTCGACGAAGCGCAACCGAAGGTCACGCCGGAAGCCAACTCTCCGCCGCGACGTCGTGCGCTGCCCGATCATCTGCCACGCGAGGACGTTCTGCTTGACGTCCAGGAGCGGGTCTGCAGCTGCTGTGGCGCCGCTCTCCATCTGATCGGCGAGAGCGTCAGCGAGATGCTGGATTGGGTGCCCGCCCAGCTTCGCGTCGTGCGTGCGACCCGTCCTAAATACGCCTGCCGCGCCTGCAACACCGTGGTGCAAGCCGGCGCGCCGGAACGATCGATCGCCGGTGGCTTGGCGACACCCGCGCTGCTCTCGCACGTGTTGATCAGCAAGTACTGCGATCACCTGCCGCTCTATCGGCAGTCGCAGATCTTCGACCGTCATGGCGCCGATCTCTGCCGCTCGACGCTCGCAGGCTGGGTTGGCGGCGCATGCTGGTGGCTCGAGGCCTTGCACGAACGGCTGTGCAAGAACGTGTTCGCCTCCAACCATCTCTTTGCCGATGACACGCCGATCCCGGTACTCGATCCTGGCCGTGGGCGAACCCAGACGGGACGGCTCTGGGTGTACGCACGCGAGCAACGGCCGTGTAGCGGACCCGAACCTCCCGCGGCCATCTACCTGTTCGCACCCGACCGCAAGGCCGAGCGACCGGTCGCACATCTTGCCGCCTTCAAAGGCATCTTGCATGTCGACGGATATGCCGGCTTCGAGCAATTGGCCGACAAGGAGGGCATCACGCTCGCAGCTTGTTGGAGCCATTCGCGACGCAAGTTCTACGATGTGGCCGAAGCCACGGCGTCTCCCGTGGCGACAGAAGCCCTGCGCCGGATCGGCGAGCTCTATGCGGTTGAGGCGCGCATCCGCGGCCAATCGCCTGACTACCGTCTTGCCGAACGCAGGACCTTCTCCAAGCCGATCGTCGACGCTCTGAACGTCTGGCTCGATGCACAGCTCCGCCTGGTCTCCGGCCGCAGCACGCTCGCCGAAGCAATCCGCTGCGCTCTCGCGCTGGCACGGCCTGACGCGCTTCCTGAACAATGGCCGCGTCGAGCTCGACACCAATCCGGTCGAGCGTGCAATCCGTCCTGTCACGCTTGGCCGGAAGAATCACCTGTTTGCCGGCAGCGATGGTGGCGGACATCGCTGGGCCGTCATCAGCTCGCTGATCACGGACTGCAAGCTGAATAAGGTCGAGCCCTACGGCTATCTGCGGGACGTCCTGCAGCGGATGATCGACGGTCATCCGGTCAACCGCCTCGACGAATTGCTGCCGTGGAATTGGAAGCTGGCTGATCATGTCAAGACCTGAGGCATGTGCAGCGGCCGGACGCCTACCGCCCTGTAACCGTCCGGTCCCTGCACACCTTCCCCCCTCGTGTGTTGTCGTTCCATTTCGAGTTCTCTGCTGCTGTGGAGAATCTCCGGTGGGATCCACACATTTCGAGAACAGAGCGCGCCGCGAATAGTGGTCGCTGCACATCGAAGCGTGGCGTCGCAGCGGTCTCGGGATCCGCGAATACTGCCACCAACAACGTCTGACCGAGAACACTCTGCGGCGTTGGCTGAAGCGGCTGGCCGGCAACGAGACTGCGCTTAGGCTCAAGAAATATCAGACGGAATTGCGCCGCGAGCGCGCCCGGGAAGAGCGGGAAAAGGCGCTCCGAAAGCAGAAGCGGCGCAGGTTCACGATCACCTCGGATGTACGCAATCGGGCGTCCCAGGCGTTCTGGGCGATGCATGTCGAGGCGCTGAACTGGAGCGGAATGGAGCTCCGCGCCTACGCGGCGATGCAGCTGTCGCCGCATTCGCTGCGCAAATGGCGCGACCGACTGGCGACTGGGGAGGTCACGATCGACGGGCGCGCCCATCTTCATCCCTCCGCCCGCCCCCGCCGTTAGCACTAGTGCTAGGAACTCACGGCCCGAACGCCGCTTGACAGCCGCCGAAATCGGCGATCCGGCGGCGCCGCCGGCACCGGTTCGCCGCTTCTTCAGCGACGAGGAAAGGCTCGCGATCGCCGAGGAAACCGAGCTGCCGGGCGCCAAGGTCTCTGCCGTCGCGCGCAAGCACGGCATCGTCACCGGGCTGCTGTTCCGCTGGCGCGCACAGTCCGGCATCCCGCAAAAGAAGCGCTCCAAGCTCGCCCGTGTCGTGTTGCCCGCCGCGCGCGCCCTGCGCGATCTCGTGCGCCCACCGGAGGGCATGGTGGCCATCGACCTCGTCGATGAACGGCGTGTCTTCGCTCCCCCCGGGAGCGATCCGGACGCCGTGCGAGCGCAGATCGAGAGCAAAGAGGCCGCACAATGATGTTCGTTCCTGCAGGGCGTGAAAGTGCACCTGGCGCTCGGCTACACCGACATGCGCAAAGGCATGGATGGGCTCGCAATGCAGGTCCAGGACACGCTCAAGAAGGATACGCCCCCCGGTCATCTGTTTGCCTTCCGCGGCAAAAAGGCATAGATCCTGAAGGTCCTGTTCCGGGACGGAAACGGGCTTTGTCTGTTCACTAAACACATCGACCAGGGCGGCTTCGTATGGCCAGTGATGGCGGGCTATGATGGCTCGATCACGCTCACACCGGCACAGCTCGCGATGCCGATCATGTAAGCCATTTGCGCCGCCGAGATCGACACCGTGCCGTCCGGCGCCGAGGGCCGGATGAACCTGCCGCGATCCAGGCGCTTGGCGTACAGCGACATGCCCAACCCGTCATGCCAGAGAATCTTGACCAGATCGCCGCGACGGCGGCGGAAGATGTAGAGATCGCCGGCATGCGGGGCGCGCTTCAGGCTCTCCTGGACTCCGAGCGCCAGGCTCTGCATGCCGCGACGCATGTCGGTGTGGCCGGTCGCGATCCACACCCGTACTCCTGACGGAATCGGGATCACTGCGTTCGCCCGTTCGCCAATGCCGCGATAGCAGCCTTCAGCGTCCTCTCATCGACGACGCCGGTGATCCGCATTCTGGCTCCGGCTGCAAGCTCTATCTCAATCGCGCCGCCGCCGGTCGGCACGGCCGGCTCTGCGATCACAGTCGCCGGAACGAAGTCCAGTCGCGGCCCAGCTTCATTCTGGGCCGCGCGGAACAGCCGCCGCCACTTGAGAAGCAATGAACGTGAGATGCCGTACCGCCGGGCTGTTGCCGAACCTGCCGGCTCCCCTGCAGGCTCTCCATCACGATCCTGAGCTTCTCGTCCTCAGACCAGCGTCGCCGCCGACCCTGACCTTGCCCCCAAGTTTTATCCAGGTCTCAGTTCGTTTGGGCGGTTGGATGTGCCCATCCGGGCGGTGGTAGCGGCGGGGGCTGGCGCGGAGCTTTCGACATAGCGCAGCGCCAGATCCCGACGCGGATTGCAGGTGGCCGCGAACTCGGACGGCGTTTTCCACCCGAGCTGCGAGTGTGGTCGTTCATCATTGTAGTCGGCCCGCCAGCATCGGAGCGCGACGCGGGTCTGGGCGAGCGAGGTGAACAGCGTCTCGTTCAGCAGTTCATCCCGCAAGCGGCCGTTGAAGCTCTCGATGAAGGCGTTCTGCATGGGTTTGCCCGGCGCGATGTAGTGCCAGGCGACACGGCTCTGATCGGTCCATGCCAGGATGGCATTGCTCGTGAACTCGCTGCCGTTGTCGCTCACCACCATCCTGGGCTTGCCACGCTCGGCGACCAGCCGGTCCAGCTCCCGAGCGACCCGGGCGCCCGAGATTGAGGTGTCGGCCACCAGCGCCAAGCACTCGCGGGTGCAGTCGTCGACCACGGTCAGGATGCGGAAGCGCCGGCCATCGGTCATCTGATCCGACACGAAGTCGAGCGACCAGCGATCATTCGGGAGCAGCGGCACCGTCATTGGCGCTCGGATGCCGAGAGCCCGCTTACGGCCACCTCTGCGGCGCACCGTGAGCCGTTCCTCTCGGTACAGACGGAACAGCTTCTTGTGATTGACCAGGTAGCCCTCCCGCTTGAGCAGGACGTGCAGGCGACGATAGCCGAAGCGGCGACGCTCATGGGCGATCGCCCTCATGCGCTCCCGCAGCCCGGCATCATCGGCCCGGCTCGTCTGATATCTGACCGTCATGCGGCAACAGCCGATGGCTTTACACGCCCGCCGTTCGCTCATCCCGTGGACGCCCATGAGATGTCCGATAGCTTTCCGCTTCGCCGCGGGCGTTACCACTTCTTTCCCAGGAGATCCTTCAACGCTACATTGTCCAGCATGGCGTCCGCCAGCAGCCGCTTCAGCCGCGTGTTCTCGTCCTCCAGCGTCTTCAGCCGCTTGGCCTCCGAGACGTCCATTCCACCGAACTTGGCCTTCCACTTGTAAATGCTGGCGTCGCTCACGCCATGCTTGCAGCACAGATCGGCGACCGGAACGCCAGCCTCGTGCTCCTTCAAAATCCCGATGATCTGCTCTTCCGTAAAGCGGCTGCGCTTAATGCTCTGGTCCTCGTTGGGCCCAGAACGAACTTCAAACTGGATTAAGCCCCAGGGCAAGGTCAACCCGTCTCGACCACTTCAAGCCGCCCGATCCGGGCACTCTCCTTATCTCTGTCCATAAGGACAGTTCTCAGCACCAACACCAAATTGCCAAGGCGGCCCACGGCGGAGGGTTACTGACGACTGGGTGTAGTTAACCCTCTATGGCTCACGGCTCGTCGAGGCGAGTAACGCGGCGACGGTAAAGCCACAGGCCACAGTCCCGGAGCTAGCTAGTCCTATGGCCAAAGCGGAAGTGGAAGCGATCACGTCGGAGCGACGACGGCATTGGTCGCGAGCGGAGTACGCATCCGGTGAGGACCACAGGCGGAGTAGCCCGCGCGGATAGACGATTGATCGGAGCGATCAGGCAGCGGCAGGGATGGCGGGGTGCTTCCAGTTCCAGGGCAGCAGGTCTGCGATCCTGCTGGCCGGATGATCGGGCAACCTGGCGAGGACGTCGGCAAGCCACACCTGCGGGTCGACGTCGTTGAGCTTCGCAGTTTGGATCAGGGTGTAAATGGCGGCGGCACGGCGGCCGCCTTCGTCGGAGCCGGCGAAGGTCCAGTTCTTGCGGCCGATTGCAACGGCGCGCAGTTCGCGTTCGGCGGCGTTGTTGGTCATGCACAGCCGGCCATCGTCGATGAAGCGTGTGAACACCTGCCAGCGCTTGAGACTGTAGTCGATCGCCTTGGCGGTCTCGCTCTTGCCGGAGAGCTTGGCGCGGCGGTCGAGCAGGAAGGCGTGAAGCTCATGGACGAGCGGGCGACTGCGTGCGTCGCGCACGGCTTTGCGCTCGTGGGCCGGCAGACCGTTGATCTCGCGTTTGATCGCAAACAGCGCGTCGATCTTCGCGATCGCCTCGATCGCGATCGGCGCTTTCTTCAGCCGCGCGATCTCGAAGAACTTGCGCCGTGCATGCGCCCAGCAGCCGACCTCGATGATCGGGCCCGGCTTGCGGTCGGCCTCGTAGAGGCGGTTGAAGCCGGCATAGGCGTCCGTCTGCATCGGTCCGGCATAGCCGGCAAGATGCGTCTCGGGATGCGCACCGGTGCGGTCGGGCGAGTAGAAGAACAAGGCTGCCGGCGGCGCGTGTCCGGCAAAGAGACGATCGTCGCGGACATAGGTCCATGCGCGCCCCGTGCGCGTCTTGCCCTTAGCCAGAACCGGCACCGTGGTGTCGTCGGCATGGATGCGCTCGCCTGCCAGCACATGCGCCTTGATCGCCTCGACCAGCGGCATCAATGTCGCAGCCGCCGCGCCGACCCAGTCGGCCAGCGTCGAGACGTCGAGCGCCACGCCCTCATGCGCGTAGGTCGTGCTTTGCCGGGTGAGCGGCAGGTGCAATCCGTATTTGGCGAACAGGATGTGCGCCAGCAGACGCGGTCCGGCGCGCCCGCGTGAGATCGGATGGAATGGCGCCGGCGGCTGGCTGATCGCCTCGCAGGCGCGGCAGGAGAACTTCTCGCGCACATGCTGGATCACCTTCCACTGCCGTGGCACGAGCTCCAGCGTCTCGGTGACGTCCTCGCCGATCTTGCGCAGCCGATCGCCGCCGCAGCACATGCAATGGGCCGGCGCAGGATGTACGATGCGCTCGCGCGGCAAGTGCTCGGGCAGCGGCCGCCGTGCCGGCCGCCGGCGCTCGAACGGACGTACGTCGACCTTGGCAGCCTTGGCGCTCGGCTGCCAGATGCGCCTCGGCTTCGGCCTCCGACGCATCCTCCTCGAGATCGGCGAGTTCAAGCTCGAGCTGTTCGAGCACCGAGGCGCGCTCCGACGACGGCCCATATTGCTCGTGCTTGAGCTTGGCGATCGTGAACTTCATCTGCTCGATCAGAAGCGTACGGGCGCGGACCTCGGCTTCGAGATTGCGCGCCTTGGATTCCGCTGCAAGCTGCGCCGCCTGGCCGGCGATCACCAGCGCCTTCAGCGTCGCGACATCATCAGGGAGCGAATCGGCTGTGATCATCGCAGAGATGGAATCACAGCTCCGACCGGCGCGCATCAGCGCCGTTACGTTCACGCCCTCAACCAACAGCTTCCGGTCGCCACGTCCGCTGCGGATGCCGCCAGTCGATGCCCTCGAGCAGATAGCCGAGCTGTGCCGGCGTGATCGTCACCGCTCCGTCCACAGCCTGTGGCCAGATGAAGCGGCCGCGCTCCAGCCGCTTCGCGAACAGGCACATGCCCTGGCCGTCGTGCCACAGCACCTTGATCAGGCCGCCGCTGCGGCCGCGGAACACAAACAGATGGCCGCCATGCGGATCGCGCTTCAAGGTCTCCTGGACCAGCAGCGACAGGCCGTCGAAGCCCTTGCGCATGTCGGTATGGCCGGTCGCCAGCCAGACCTGGATCCCGGAGGGAACCGGGATGGTCATCGCGAGCCTGCCCGAAGCGCCGTGATCACCGCCGTCACCGTCGCTCCATCCGCCGCGCCGCTGATCCGGATCTTGGTCTCAGTCCCGATCTCGACCTCGATCAGACCTTGCACGCAGGCTGTTGCCGCGTGCGGCTCCGCGGTGATCGTCACGGGGGCAAAGCCGGGCGGCAGCGCCTCCTTGCCACACAGCTGCTGACGCCAGCGGAACACCTGGCTGGAATGCACCCCGAAGGCTCGTGCCACGCCCAGGATCGTCGCACCCGGCTGCAACGCTGCAGCGACGATACGCTCCTTGTCGGCCCGCGACCAATGCCGCCGTCGCCGCTCCGACGTGATCACTTCCACTTCCGCTTTGGCCATAGGACTAGCTCCAGGACTAGTCCTATGGCTTCGCGAAGCCTCACTGACGACGCAAGGCGGCCGTCACCGGGGGCTTTACCGAGCGGATAAGGAACGTGTCGTCGCTGCGGCGCTGCAGCCGGATGCCACGATCCTGGCGGGGCGAGCGGATCGAGGTCGAGATCGGGACTGGGACAAAGATCCGGATCAGCGGCGCGGTGGATCCCGCGACTGTGATGGCGGTGACCGTGGCACTCCGGGCAGGCTCGCGACGACGTTTCCGATCGCCTCCGGCAGGCAGGTATGGCTGGCGACTAGCCGTACCGACATGCGAGCCCTTCGACGGACCGGCGCTGCTGGTTCAGGAGACGTTGATGCGCGAGCCGTATCTCGACCATCTGTTCGTGTTCCTCGGTCGCAGCTGCAGCCTCCCGATCCGTGTGGCGTGGCCCGACGGTTAAGACCTGTGTGTCTATTCGCCAAGCCGCTGGAGCACGGCGGCCAGCGAACTACTAGATTTTCTTATAGTTCAGCTATTGTTTATATCCGTTAGCCGGCGTGACTTGCTTGTTATATTGATTGGAGATTGCACCAAAAAGGTCTTGTTGTGGAGGATACGCTACCCATCCCCTCTTGCCCTCTGGCGTCTGATACGCTGTACCTCCTCCCTCAACTGTATAAGTCCTGGTAGCAGGCGGCAAATTTCCAGCAACAGGGGCATTTCCTTCCTGCACCTGCTCGGGCGTCGGCAAAGTTGGATCTGAAGGCCCGATCGGATTGGCTATGCTCGGCGAAGCACTGGATCTAGACGTTGATTGGGGCTCCTGCGGAAGGATGCCAGCGTCCATCAGAACCTTGCGGTCATTTGGATTGTCTGCACAGGGGAATCCAACACAGCTAGACGCGCCAAGATTGCTCGCATCAGGAATTGACTGACGGCTATTGGAGTTAGAGCTGTTTGCATTATCTCCCAGCAGTTGATTTCCATTGCCAACAGCTGCTTGTGTACCGTACTTGCTCAACTCAGTACTAGTATTGTTTCCATCTTGACCGCCGCGAATTCCTCCATTGCCTTGTTCTCCGGCCGAACTGTCGGCAACATTTGGTCGGCCAGCGGTGTCTGCTCCTTGGTCACCGCGAATTCCGCTTCGGCTTTGTTCTCCACTTGACCCATCAGAAAAAATTGAGCGTGCAGAGCTATCTCTACCTTGATCGCCCTGGATGCCAGTTCGGCCTTGATTTCCGCTCAGTTCTCCAGTGAAACCGGATCCGCGAGAGCCTTCATATACGACAGATCCTTGATCTCCCGTTGGCCCGTTTTGGTAGGTTTTTCCGTTGGGTTCGATCCAATAGGCCGAGCCCTCCGAGTTATAAAAAACTCGCCCCTGAGGGGTGTCTTTCGTCCATTCGTAGTTTACTCCGTCAATAGTCGTGTTCGTGCGCTCTGCCGGTGCAGTCAATTCTGGATCAGCGTTTGCTCGGGGCAGAACGATATTCGAAATCGACGACATTACATTTTGAACATTCGAAGGTGTGGTAGTCGGTCGCAAGCTGATACCTGCATCGTAATCGGCCCTTCCTCGGCCTATTGCAAAACCGTCTTGCGAGACGTTGTTCCTTTGGGCGGCCGACACTGGAGAACTGACCGGAACTGTGACGCTGCAGGTGGAATAACCGCAGTTCGCAATGCTCTGTCCCCCCACAGTCACACTGGTTACCCCCGCGACAGTGGAGCTACTCACCGTTTGGCCACCTGCAATGCCGGAAAATGGTGCAGATGCTCCTCCATTTCCATCGATGTTGGCAGAAGTACCACCGCCGCTTATATTAATATTCTGGCTAGAGCCACCACCTGCAGCGGTTACTGTCGCGCTGATGCCGCCATATTGGATGGTAGTCGAAGTAGGCGTGACGGAATTACCTGAGACCACCACATCCGCCCCCCCATATTGGCCATTTTGTGCCGTATAAATCTGTCCGGACTGGCAGGGGCTGGGATTGCAGGTTGGATTTCCAGTCGGACTTAATGTGACTGTTCCAGCTGGCCGTGTGTTAGAGACGCTGTTTGGTGCCGAGCCGGATGACGACTTTGCGGCTGAGCCTCCAGAACTCGACGATACTGAAAGAGCGTTAGGCGTGGCGGACGTATTTGCTTGTGCTGGCTCACTTTCGCTTTTGGCAACACCGATCTTCGCGTTCGCAGGGGATGCAGCTGTGGCAGAGGGACTCGCCGCCAACGAACCAGAGCTCGCATTGCTGGATATCGGTCCGGCCGAGGCCGCGCCACTTGCATTGGAACTAACAGCGCTCCCGGCAGAACCGCTTCCCGCCCCACCTTTGGCGTCGCCCGAGCGCGGGTTTGATCCCGCCGCAGGGACCTGAAGCTTGGCAGAATCGGCCTGCTTGGGAGGGCTGCTGGCGGACGGAACGGTCCCAGCGTTTTTAGCGGAAAGAGCGCCTGCTTCATGTTTGGGCGCGGCCGAAACTGCCGTCGAGGAGGTCAACGGCTCGGCCGCCTTTGGAGGACCGGACGCAATCCCCGGCTCCTTAGGATTTTCGACCGTCGGATTGGCAGGCGAAAGCACCGGAGCAGCGGTCTTCGGCAGATTGCCATCCGTCACGCTCTTGGGCGTTCCGACCGGTAGCACCCGCGGGTTGACTGGCCCGGAGGTCTTGGGAGGCGTTTCCAACTTGACGTTCGGCTGAGCCACCGGCGACCCTGCCGCTGGATTAGAAACGACCAGCGTCGTCGCCTGAACTGATGGAACGGTCTGCTTCGGTACGTCGATGACGGCGGGTGGAGCGCTCGACTTCGGGATATTGACCACGGTTTGAGGTCCTGCCGAGCGAGGCAGATCAACCTTGGGTGCGGCGACGACTGGACGGGGTGTCTCGACCTTGGGCACCACGGTCACCGCCACGGCAGGCTTGGGGACGTCCACTTTCGGCACGACGACCGCAGGTTTCGGGACGTTCACCGTCACCGTTGGCTTGGGCACGTTGACGACGGGCTTGGGGACATTGGCCACGATATTCGGTTTGGGAACGACGATGTTGGGCCTGGGAATCGCTGGCTTGGGGACGTTCACCACAGGCTTGGGAATTTCGACCGCATGACAAACTGATGCGAAAAAAGGGGATAGCGCCAAGCCGGCCACCGAACAAAAAATCAAACGGGATGACGTGCCCATGATCATCTCCCAACAATACCGACCGGCCTACTCTATAGACCTGATAGACCTCATGAGCAGGCGAGTCTTCACCCATTTGGGTTAAGCTCCGGGAGCCTCAACGCTTCAAAAATGTAGACAACAACACGACCAGTTCGGCCTGTCGGCGGCAACCTGTCTTGGCGAAGATGCTTTTGAGCTGTGTACGAGACGTCTCCTTCGTGATCGCGAGCTTATCAGCGAGAACTTCGAGCGGTATTCCGGTAGATATCTGAGCCGCAAGGCGGGCTTCCGCCGCCGTGAAATCGAATGCAGCTTGTAGAGCCGCCGTCGACGGCGTCAGGGCGAGATCCGTATCGACAAAGACGGCCACGACCTGACATTCAGCGAGAGCATTTCCAGCCATGCTCGACAATTTCGTGAGATAGACGAGCAGAGGACGACGGCCTATCCGCGCAAAGGCAATCGGCGGCTCCGCAGCTGCAGAGCTGCTATTGATGAGCTTGTTCGCCGCCTTCTCGAAGCGGACCGTTGCCGCAGCGTTATCGGCCTTGAGACGACCGTTGATCACTTTGACATCGGAGCCAAGCATTCGTTCTGCTGTCTGATTGATCCGGTAGATCTTGCCGCTCCGATTGATCAGAGCTGCTCCCTGGGTGCTGATGTCGAAGGCATCCAGAGCACCCGAACCAGTCGCATCGCCGATTGCGCTGGCAATTGCGGCCGCCCCGGAGAGGCGATCTCCCAATTTGCCCAACTGGCGCTTCTCCTCAGCAGTGAAGGGCCCCTGAGCGATCGTGCGCTGGATAGAGAGGCACCATGTTTCATCCCCACAATTGACGTGAACACCGCCGAACCAGCGAAGGCCGTGTGGAGCGAGAAACTCCTGATAGTACGGGTGCCGCTTGATGTCCTCGAGCGTGAAGATGTCGAGGTCATCGACGACCCCCCGCTCCTTCATGATGTTCAAGCCCTGCCTCCGTTCGTCCTTGGCGTACCAGCTGTCCTTGATGAAGGTCTCGAACGATCGGCTCATCGATTCCGTAAACGGAAGGGCCGAGAACATCTTGCCGGTCAAGGGCAGAATGACTGCACCGTAACTCTCTGTCACGGACGTGGCGACGTTCAGTGCCTCGATCCAGCACGAAGGATCAGTCGCAGCCACTACAAATGCTTCTTCGATCAATGCGAAATTCTTCAGGGCAAGGTCCCCGCACGCGGATCTAATGAAATTACAGATTGTCGCAAGGCACCTCCAATTGTCCAGCCAAATATCGCGCCGAGTCTACGTTTCCGACGAAGGCCACGGACTGAGCAGCTGCCCTGGACCACCGGCTCTAGTAGTCTGAAGCCGAGGCCTCGGGGACCTCTCAGCTCTAGGAGAGCAGATCGGCGATCTTGCTGGCTTGATAGGCCGGCAGACGGTCAACGTTTAGCTCGATCAAAAACAGCGCGTCGGTTTTCGCGACGGCCCCTATTGCGATAGGCGCCTCCTTCGGCCACGCTGATCTGGGGAAAATCATGCTGAGCACAAGATCATGCTCCCGGACCAGTCCTACGGATTCAACAAGCGTCGGCTCCGGCGGCAGGCGGCCGCCGCCCAGGGCACTAACCGTCAGGTGAAACGTGCTATATAGGCAACACCGCGCCAAATGCAGTGAGGAAGCATGGTCCTTAACCCAAATGGGTGAAGACGCGCTAGTTCCTGCCTCTTACGTCTTCTGACGATTAAGAATGTTTGGCTTCCGCTGCTCCGCCTGAAGCCAAACGGGGGCTACTTGGTAGGGAAAGAGCATATGATATTGAAGCCAATCTGGGGTTATCGACCACTTCAGGTCGTCGCCGTGACGCTGTCAGCAGTCACATTGATCGGACGCCCGGCCAAAGCCGATTCGATCACGGACCGGATCATTCAGAATGTCATCCAGAACATTCTCCAGGATGTTCGTGATCAGATCCAGTCTCGCCGCTTAGCCCCCCCTACGACGCCCGGAAGGGCAATGCGATTCAGCGGGGACGACGCAAATTCGTTTGCAACCGACAACGATCCGTTCGGTGCACTCGCCTACACAAAGGCGCCGCCCTATACGAAAGCGCCGGCCCCCGCTCCGGTGCCAACGTATATATATGGAGTGAACCTGAGCGGGTCGGCTGACTACAGCCGGTCAGCTGGTGTCACGACCGAGTCGTATGGCATCACTGGAGCGATCGACATCACCAAGATTGGTGTGTTCAGTGCATATGACGCCGTAACTGTGATCGGGACGGGTAGCGGAATCTGGTCCCACTCCATCGGCGTCGACACCTCAACGGCGGTTGGAGCCGGTACCGTTGCCTATGTGAACGGTGGATTCTCGGGTGATTTCACTGTCGACGGCACTTGGACGAGGAACAGATTGGCTGCTGTGGGTGTTGCGGCGCGCCCAGACGTCAGCGGCATCAGCTACGCACCAAACATTCAATACAAATTTGAACTGCCGAACTCATGGTATGTCGAGCCAACCGTCGGCGTCACCTATACGGAAACCTACACCGCCAACTTCGGAGCGAAGACGGGCGATAGCACCGAGGTCCATGGTGGCGCTCGCTTCGGCTTCGACACGGTGTGGAACGCGGTACGTGTTCAGCCGTCCCTTACGCTCGCTGCATTCTCGATCGTCAGCCAAACGGTAGCTGCAGGAGCCGCCGGAGCCGCAACTGGTACGGGCGACGTCGGCGGCAGAGCATCAGGCAAGTTCAATTTTCTGTGGACCGACAAATTCTCGACCTTCATCGAGGCTCATGGCAGCACCATCAGAGGTACCAATGCATACGGAACGTCTGGTGGCCTGAGGTGGACCTTCTGATCATGCACCTCCGTTGACTTTTCAACATGGAGAGCCGCCGTGCTTCGGCGGCTCTCCAACTGTACGCATACGATGAAGGCCGCGCGATTGGCGCGTGCGCGCGGGCGCGGAGAGGTCTATCGTGGCGTTGCGTGAAGGTCAGGCGGCCTGCTGATCGTCGGGCTTGTCGGCTTGGCGCAGGAGCTTCCATTCCCAGGGCAGCAGTTCGTGCAGACGCGATGCGGGATGATCGGCGCTACGGGCGAGGACACCAGCGAGCCAAGCTTTGGATCGACGTCGTTGAGGCGGCCGGTGGTGATCATCGTCAGCATGATGGCGGCGCGGTCGGCGCCACGCTGGCTGCCGGCAAAGGTCTAATTTGGCCGTGCCAGGGCGATGCCTCACAAGGCGCGCTCAGCGCAATTGTTGTTCAGGCAGATGCCGCCTTCGTCGAGGAAGCGGGCGAAGTCGGCCCGGCCGTCTAAGCATGTAGTTGATCGGCTTCAGGACCTCGGCGGAGCGTGACAGGGTTTCGCGCTCGCGCAGCAGCCAGGCGTGCATGTCGTCGAGCAGCGGTTTACTCTTCCTGGGCATGGCGCGCCGCTCGCCCGCGCTCGGCCATTGATGGCGCGATCGATCTCGAGCAGCATGTCGAGGCGCCTGACGGTCTCCGGCGCCATCGGGGAGACCGGTTTGCCGCTCTATCCGTCCCGGGCGGCTTTCGCGATGTCGGCCAGTTCGAAGAAGCCCCGCCGCGCGTGGGCCATGCAGAATGCCGGCGAGATCGGCGTCGCCCTCCTTTCGGCCCGAACAACGGCTCGAAGTCGCCATAGCAATCCGCCTGCAGGATGCCGGCGATGGCGGCCAGATGCTTCCGCGGAAGCCGCGCCGCGCCGGTCGCTGGAGGTGTAATAGACCGCCGCCGGCGGCGCAGGTCCGGCGAACGGCCGGTCATTCCGCACATATATCCAGATTCGCCCGGTCGTCCACTTGCCCTTCGCCAGGATACGGATGGTATTGTCATCGCCATGAAGGCGCCCGGCCGCGAGCAAATGACGCTCGATCAGGTGGAAGAGCGGCATCATCGCCTAGGTCCCGTGGCCGACCTGGTCGGCCAATGTCGATAATGGCAGGTCGGTCCTCTCGTATTTGAAGCGCGCGCTCTGACGGTTGAGCGGCATATGCATGCCGAACTTGTCGACCAGGATCGTCGCCATCAGCAGCGGGCCGATCAAGCACCGTGGCATGGAATGGCGCCGGCGGCTAGCTGATCTTTTCGCAATCGCGGCAGGTGGACCTCTCGCGCACCGTCTCGATGACCTTGAAGCGACCCGGGATCTCCTTCAGCGTCGTGGTCACGTCCTCGCCGATCTTCGCCAGCAGCGATCCGCAGCAACAGGCGCAGCTCTACTCGGAGTGACGACGCCCTTGTGATCGATGTCGTGGGGCCAGGGGTTGCGAACCGGCCGCTTGCGCGTGAAGGCGCGGATGCTCCCGGCCTTCGCCGCCGCGGCCTGGCAGCAAGCTCATCCTCGTTCGCCGCGGTGCCGAGCTCTTCTAGCTCCAACTGCTCGATCAACCGCGCCGTGCGCTCGGAGCGCAGTCAGTACAGTTCGCGCTTGAGCTTCTCGATCCGAGATCAGCGCCGTGTTGTCGGACAGCTCCGACCGCGCACTGGCTGCATCCGCCACGACCAAATCGCATTTTGCCCGGCACGCCTTACGCTCGGCCACCAGCGCCATGTAGGCGCCCGCGAGATCCGACGACAGGTCGTCCGGCTTCGATGCCATGACGCCATTGAATCAGATCAGGCAACAGATGCAAACCCAAATCGACTATCCGACCCGCGCCGGATGCTGCGTTTCCAGGGGATTGCGCCAATCGATCCCGGACAACAGAAAGCTCAGCTGCACCAGAGAGATCGTGACCGATTTACCAAGTCACCGATGGCCAGAACCTCCCTCTCTAGAGCCGCTCGATAAAAAGGCAGGCACCTTGAGCCGCTTCGCTTCGGAGAGGTCCGTGCCGCCAAACGTGGCCTTCCAATTGTAGAACGTCGTTTCCGAGATCCCGTGCTTGCGAACCAGATCGGCCGTCTTCGCGCCGGCCTCATGCTCTCCTCAAAACCGCGATGATCTGCCCTTCCGTGAACCGCTTCCACTTCATCTGTCCGTCCTTCGTCCGGGCGGCCTCTAAATCGTTCTGGAGGAAATTCTTAGGGGCAGGTCACGTCTCCAACGTCTCGCTCATTCGAAACCCCTTGTCTCGGAAGAACCCTTGGCACGGTGGCGCGGTCTTCGCATAATCCAGATGGGTTATATGGCCCGCCGCCATCGCAGCCTTCGCTCGCTTGCGAAATCTGGCCATTGGCTCAGCGAAGCACCAGCTTCGTCAGCACGGCAACCAGCTCGCTCTGCCGGGAGACGCCGACTTTGGAGAAGACCCGCTTGAGCACGGTGCGAGCCGTTTCCTCGGCAATGCCCAGCCGCTCCGCGGCCTCCCTGGGGGGGAGGCCAGCCCCCACGAGGGCCGCAATCCGCGCTTCGCCCAAGGTGAGGCCGAGCACGTCGCGGACAACGGCGGGATCGGCGGGCTCATCAAGCTTCTGCTCGATTGCGAGCACGATGCCGCGGGTGTGGGTGAGAAATTTTTCGGCGAGGCTGGCTCGCGACGCGATCGGCAACAGATAAACTACCAGCCGGCGGCTTAGTCCGATGGAATGAACGAGAACGGGCTTTGGATAGCCGATCAGGTCATGCGGATCTCCGCGCAGCGTCCGCGCGATAGCCTCGTCTATGGCCGCGCGTTCGGTGCCCGAGCCGATCCGCAGTCGGCCCTGGAGGATCTGCAATTGATCCCCGATCAGCCGCTGCCCGGCGGGGTTGGAGAACACCACGCGTCCGAGTGAATCCAGCGCGAACACGCCAATCCCGATCCGGGCCAAGGCTTCGCCAAGGCCTACCTTGGCGAGCTCTGCGTCCAGCAAGCGAATCGTAAGTCGTAGCGATTTCTCGACATGGCGCCCGATGCGGCGAACCGTTTCGAGTTCGGCGTCGGGATATTCGGGCCGCCCCGCATGACCTTGAAGACTGAGGAGAACGCCGAGATGCGGATCGGGCGATACCGCTACCCCTCCGAGCGGTCCGAGACCATGTTGCGCTCTGAACTGAACGAAGAACGGATGGTGGCTGATCTCGTCCTTCGAAACCAAATGATGGCTCGCGTAGGGCTCGCCGCTGAAGAAATAGCCGCTTTCCATCGCTCGGATTGCTGCTATGTCGCGTCTCGTCCAACCGTTCTCTTCGTAATCCCTTTGGGCTTCGACCAGACTTTCAGAAACAATCGTGCCGTATGAGCCGTCGTCGCGCCGCCACATCAGCAAGGCACCGACGTCTCCGAAGCAGTCCGCGATCATCCCCAGTGCTCGCGGCCACTGCGACGGATCGGGTGCTGCATCATAAATGGCTTCGACCGTATTCAGAAGACGGCTTGCCGGCGAGAGCAAACTCACGCGAGTAGCCTCCGCGGAGTACCGGGGGCGCCTGCCGGCGAAGGCCATCGATCGAGCGGCAATACGAGTTCACCGAATCTCGCCTTTTTCCACTCAGCTTGCATGATTTTGTGCACTCAAGAGGGGCCGGTGGCGACCATTCTAGCCCATCGAAATTTGCTGCGTCCGCTCAGCATACCACAAATGGGTGATGCTCTGACGCGCGTCCATCCGCAGAATTCACAGTAACTTCTTAGCTGGTGGCAGAATTCGCGGCAATTCATGGCTAGTCAATCGATCGAGCTTTCCGAAATTTTGCGGATCCATGCCAGACTGGGGGAAGCGGCGGTTGATCCGGGCAAATGGAGAGACTTGCTCGAGGAGATGTGCCGAGTCGTCGGCGCAGAGGGAGCCAGCCTGAGGCAGGCCGGTGTTCGAACGTCGGACGTTCCCTATACGGCCTCGATGGAGGATCTCACAAGGGTCTATTTCAAGGACGAGTGGCACCTACGGGATATCAGGGTCCCGCGCGTCCAAAGTCTATTCGCTTCGTCCCATCCCGTTGCGCCGGCGTTCTGCGACGCGGATATGTTCAGCTACGACGAGATGCGCCAGCTATTCCGTCAGGACCCCTATTTCAACGACTTCCTCCGGCAGGGAAAGCTGAAATGGGGAGGCTGGATTCGCTTCCCGGTCGCGGGGCAGCCCTGGCTGGTTGCCTTCCAGCGGACCGACGCGCAGGGGCCGTTTGAGCGGGATGACATGCTACGGCTCGCGCCGCTGGCCCCGGCTCTTGCCGAGATCGCGGACTTGTCGGCTGCCGTCGGACGATCGGTGCTCACCGGGGTGCTGGATGGCTTGCATCTCGTTCAGAAGCCCGCGGTGGCGCTGGATCGAACTGGCCTCGTCCTGGGCATGAATGCGGGCGCCGAGGCCGTGTTCGATTCCGAGTTTCGGGTTCGCAACTCGCGTCTGTTCATTCGCGACGGCAAAGCGCGTCAGGCGCTCGAACTCATGACGTCGGATGAGGGCGGCAACGAATTCCGATGCGGATCAAAGGAGCAGTCCGGGAGCGTCATCGTTGCGCGACGCGAGACCAAGAAGCCGGTTCTCATGAAGCTTCTGGCGGTCCACGGGGCAGCTAGCGCGCCTTTCCTCGGTGCAAAGTTTATCCTCACCCTGACGGACCTGGAGGCGGCGCGTCCGTCGTCTCTCGAAACCATCTCGGAAGCGTTCTCGCTGACCGGCGCCGAGGCCAAGGTCGCCGCGTTGATCGCGACCGGTGCATCCCCTGAGAAGATAGCAGGCGAGCTGCGGCTGTCGCGGGAAACGGTGCGAAACCAGATCAAGGCAATTTTCGGCAAGACCGGGACGCATCGCCAAAGCGAGTTGGCCGCGTTGCTCGCCCGGATTCAAACCTGAGCTTCGCTGGGATCGTGCAGCAACGCGCGATCCCAAGGGGTTGAACCGAATGCGACGGCCCGCTCAGCACGGACCCCGGCCGGTGGCACCGCCCGTCCATTCGCAGCACTGCACACGCGAGCCGATGCTTGCGTCGAGCGCTGGCCCGCTACGACGCGATCCGAACAGCTCCAGTTCCCGCAATAGGCGTTGTCGCTCCAATTGACTCATGCGCTCGTGCTGCAGTGATTGACCCAGAAGGGCCCGCTGTAGTCGATCGACAGGCAGGTGGCTTGCGCTCCGACGGCCGACATTGCCAGAAAAAGGCCCGTCGCCATGAAGATCTTCGGCAGAATACGGATTATTCGTTCCTCGACATGGATGAAACAGTCCCGGCCGCAGCCGTCGTTTGCCACTGAGGCCAGCGGGAGGCGGACGAGGCGCCTGGTCCGCGACGCGAACAACAGCTTGCCTCGAGGATCGCCGTAGCGCCTGACCCATCTGGTCATGCAGCGACAATTCGTGCCGCAGCTCAGCTCCAATGCGTCGAGACCTCCAGATAGATCACGTTGGCCGTAGTAGAAACGAACTGTCACACCGAATTTTGCGTGGACAGGAGCTTGTCACAATCAACGGGCGCGTTGATTGAGGGCTGAGACACGCATAGGCTTGCCGCCTGCGCATCAGGATGGCGCGCCTTGAGAAGGAGATAGGCAGCATCGAATTCGGCCAGACGGGCGGTCATGAGCCTAAGGCGATCTCGGCCCGCTCGGCCAAGTGCGTTGGAATTCGCTCATTTTTTCTGCAGGAACAGGCTAACTAGCTCCCGCTGGGTGTGAGTGCCGGTCTTTCTGAGGGCCGACTTGACCTGGTTTCGCGCGGTCTCGTAGGCGATACCCAGCTCGTCGGCAATCTGGATTAATGTCCCCTTGCGGGTAAGGGCCTGTGCAATGCGCAGCTCCGCATTTGTGAGCTGAAAGCGTACTTGTAGCTCGTTTTTTTTCTCCAAAGGAGGCTCGGTGCGAAGTACCAGCAAAACGGCCGGGTCGAACGAAAGCAGGCAAGCAAGGCCCTTATTTGCTAGGCCAAGGCTGCGGGCAATGGGCAGGATCGAGGCGTGGAATCGGCAACCTCGGTGCAGGAAATCGAACTGCAGATATCCGGAGGAGCCTGGCGCGCGCTGGCAGGCGACTTCGACAAGCGTAGCCAGATGTGCATCCGTTTGAGGCTCGGAAAACGAAAAGACGTCGCGGGTCCCGATACGCACAGTTTCGGACGAGACGACTAGCTCCCTGGCAGCTTGGTTGGCGGAAACAACACGTCGGCTCCGGTCGAGGATCAGAGCGGGATCGACCAAGTCGTTCACGATATCGCCTGTAAGCGGAGACGTTCGTTTCCGGAGTGTCTGACGATTTGCGAGCAGCGCGCCTCGCAGTCTGGACCCGAGACATTGCAGCAGAGGCGCAAAGCGCCGGTGCATGTCATCCTTGTGTCGAAGTCCATACTGCAAGACTAGGGTCGCCTGCCGCCCGCCTTCGCTGAAGATTCTTATTCCGGACCCGCATTCGGCTTCGCCCTCGGGCTTCAGGCCTTCGTTGTAAAACTCGGATTTGAGAAACTCGCCTACCGGAAGCACATACTGCGGCAGAAGAACGGGCGTAAGCATCGGAGCACTGGTTGCCCAGATCTTCGAAACATTGTTCATGCGGGCAAAATGGCTGGCGTATCTCTCGGTGTAGCCTTCGCTCCATCCTGACGCGAGCGCAACCAGCGGGCGTCCTAAAGAAGGATCG
Source organism: Bradyrhizobium sp. USDA 4353 (assembly GCF_054063215.1). Taxonomy (NCBI): domain Bacteria; kingdom Pseudomonadati; phylum Pseudomonadota; class Alphaproteobacteria; order Hyphomicrobiales; family Nitrobacteraceae; genus Bradyrhizobium; species Bradyrhizobium sp. USDA 4353. The sequence continues at coordinate 4,956,083 of NZ_JBSSGB010000001.1, read as the reverse complement.
TGCGCCTGAATTACCACTCTGGAGCCGGGATTAAGGCGTCTTAACTCGTCGGCAACGTGCTGCCAAGCCTTTGGATCAAGGGCGGCTGCGTCTATCAGCTCACCCAGATACGCCTCTAGCGCATGTAGATCGTGGGGCGAGCGCGGCGTGCCTGCCGCAGCTCCTGCCTTTCCATTGGATCGCTTGACGACATCTGCCATCGTCGCTGCTTTTCCGCCGAATTAGTCCGCTTTCGGACAATACCGCACCTGTCCAGATTTCCGCCACTCGATGGGTCGCGCAACAGGATGATCTGGAAAGGCTTGCGCCGCATGACCCAAATGGGTCATGAGCTCCTTTGGTAATGTTCAAGATGTATAGCCGCTGGCTTCGGCCTCTTGACGCAGACCTGGCCAGATCGACATCTTCGTGGAGTGTCTGAGAACCGCCAACGGTCAGAGCGCGAGCGGGATGACCAGCAGCCCCAAGGTTCTTCGCTTTGATAACGGCCGTCCGTCAGCATTTTCAATTGATATGTAAACAGTGCTCCGCTGAAAACGATCGTCTCACCCCAATGGGATAGTCGCCTTCGGCGGGTGAAGCGTCAGCACCACCGGTGCATAGGGTGTGAGAAATCCCCTGTTCCGTCGCCTGGACTTCGGCTGTACGTTTGCGCGGAAGAAGGTTTGCTGCTCACCGATTTGGTCAAATACGCGGATCGCACGGAGAGCTTGTCCGAGACGAAGCGGCAATGGTCAGAATGAACCCGCGCGCCTGGCGTGAACTCCGGCAGCGAGCAACAGCGCCACTGCCATGGGATCAAGGACGGCGACGAGCGCAAGCGTGAGCAACCGGACCGCTCGCTCGAAGTCAGTGGCGGGTATACCAATCAGCTCGGCGATATACCGTATCGGTCCGACCTCAGCCTCGGCGCGCCTGCGTTGCGCGTCAATCTTGGCTTTTTCGATCTGTAGATTGGCGAGAGCCCGGGACTCACGCTCGCGTTCCGCCGCGATGTCGGCACGTTCGCGGCGCCTCTGGTCAGCAATCGTCATAGCTCCGACCGGCCGGCCAAGGCGCGTCGCCTCGTCGACGGCCGCGTCGATTTGGGCAATACGTCGGTCAATGTCGGAGACCACTCGGCTCTGCATCCCGAGGCGGGTGCGACTTCTGCGGTTCTGTCGGTGAGGGCGAGATCTATGGATGCCATATGGTCAATGTGAGCGCGGGTCAGGAAGCCGAATACGCCAACGGCGTCCAGGCCCATCAACACGCCAATCATCAGGACGAGGACGAACCTCAGGAGGGACGGCGCAGACGTCCAATGGTCAGTCAGCCAGCCGCCGCCACGAGGTTTCCGGCCTCCAGTACGACTCCCATGATGATGACAGGCCAGAAGGCCCTGGCAAAGATCGCTGTCAGGCAGTCGATGGAAAAGGCAGCCGATACACAAGCCAGCGCCAGCGCCGGCGGCAACTTCGTGAGAACGAAAGCTAAAGAATAGTAGAACATACCTGCACAGGGTTTGCACACGCCCTTCACCTGACTATGTGATTTCAAAAAGCTCTCTGTCTAATCCATCATCGGCGATCTGCTGACCGCCGAGATCAGCGAGAAGCAGGCCCGCTCGATCAAGTACCAGCTCACCATCGCCAAGCTGCCGCTGGCCAAGGATCTCGGCGACTTCCAGTTGGAAGGCACGCCGATCAACGCGGCTCGGTGCGCAATCTCGCCGGTGGCAGCTTCCTTGCTCAGCAGGGCAACGCCGTCCTGATCGGCGGCACCGAGACCGAAAAGACGCATCTGGCCATCGCGATTGCCCGCAGCTGCATCCGTGCAGGTGCCCGCGGTCGCTTCTTCAACGTCGTCGACCTCGTCAACCGGCTGGAATCCGAGGCCCGCAACGGCCGGCAGGGCCGGCTCGCCGACCATCTCACCCGCATGGACTTCGTCGTTCTCAACGAGCTCGGCTATCGGTGGCGACCCACGCTACCGGTGCATTGTTCGGCGCACCGGCCTTTGAGCAAGAAGTTTGTTGATAACTGCTAGACAGAACGACCTGTCCCTTGATTTGTCCCTCGAACGACGATCTTGCAAAATAATGCATAAAAATCAATTCGTCACGCGTTCAATTCGAATCTCTCCGAGCGCGCCAGGCTCCCCTTCACCCGCCATCGCCGACCATCACCGAAACCCACGACAACACCTTGTCAGATCGTGGTTTTTCGCGCTTTCGGTGACTGCAGCGTACGATCGGCGAGCTCTGCCAGCATGCGGGGAAGCCTCCGACTGCAGGACGAACTGCAAAGACCGGTACTGAACTGAGTTGCGATTCCTCGACAAATCAGCATGTTCGAGTCCCATCGGACATGCAGCTCGATCTCACGAACATCCCTCCGATCCCGTGCTCTTGATGGTCGCGACCACATTTATCCGAATTGGCATCGCAACCCTTCGACTGTCACGGCATCGAGCGCTCTGACGTTCTCGGCGATGCTGCGAGCTGGCTGTCAGCAGGTCGTGCGCCGAAGTCGACGGGCCATCCGAGGGTCGATCTCAAGCAATGCGGCGTCGAGGTCTCTCCAGAAATCGGGGCCTTTCCTGACGTGGCGGGTTCCTACGTGCTCGCATCTCTGCAGCGTATGCTGATTTGTGCTGCTCGTGATGATGATCACGTTCGCCGGCGCACGGTCAGCATCGAGAAGATGCCCGCAGACCGACAGGCCGTCCAGCTCCGGCATGTTGACGTCGATCACCAACACGCTTGGCTTGCCCCGCGTCGCCTTCAAGAACGCCTGAAGGCCGTCAGACGCCGTGTCCACCTCGAAACCCAGGCGAGCAAAGTGATGTGAGAGAAGCCCGACCACCGCAGCGTCGTCATCGGCGATGAGCAGACTGGGCGCCTGGCCGAATGAGCTCGCTGTCTCGAAACCGTCGACCGATCCCCGCCCCCCGAAGGCTTCGATCAGCTGCGCAGCCTGCCGCATGTTCTCGCTCCTGTCATCGTTGCCGGATCCTGGTCAGACGCTCGTCCGGCTTGCGGGGTCGAGATGACGATGTTGAACCTAACGCTCCCTTAGCGGCGGCCCAGGTATGACTACGCGGATCGATCGGACCGGCAACGCTAGGCCCGCTGCAAAGACCGCGCGGCGAGCGGCGCCTGACCTCCGCACTGCTGCATCTCGAGGAGCAGAGCGTCGAGCAGACGATCCGTATCCGCACCGGGCCCATCGCCGCGGATCTCGGCCAAGACGGCGTCCTCCAGATTCGCTGCCGCGTCGCTCAGCTCCGCAAAGCCGTAGATGCCGCTCGCGCCCGACAGCGCATGAGCGCTCACTCTGATCTGGTTCAGCAGATCTGATGATCGCCCCACGGCCCCCAGCATCCTGCGGTGCTCAGACAGGAATTCGGCGTCTCGCTGGACCCTGCGCACGAACTCCGCCCGCAAATGCTCCAGCGGATCGTATGAGGGCCGGACATAGGTTCGAAGCTGCGCTGCGAGCGTCATCGGATCGAACGGTTTCTGGATCACGCCCACGGCCCCCAGCGACCGAAAGCGATCCGTTTCGCGCGCCTGGGTCCGGGCGGTCATGAAGACCACGGGGACATCGGCGGTCGCAGCGCTCTGACGCAATTGAGCCAGTGTCGCCGGCCCATCCAGCACCGGCATCATGACATCGAGCAGGATGATGTCCGGCGCCAGCTCGGCTGCCATGGCCACCGCCTCGCGGCCCGAGCCGCAACTATGGACCATGAAATCGGGATCGAGACCCAGTGACAGCTCGACGACTTCGCGAATATCCGGCTCATCGTCGACATGCAGAACATGAATTGCGGTCATGCGACCTGCCTTACGGACAATGGCGGGGACAGCCCCAGGCGATCGCGCACGATCGGGCCCAGGCGCGTCAGGGGTGATGTCGTCCTGGACAATGGCGGTTGCGGCTGATCGTCTTCCGACCATTTCTGATCCGAGTTGGAGAAGATGATCACCGGAATGATCTTGCCGGAGGGGTCGCGCAGATGCGGCAACAGATCCAGCCCGGGCTCCGCGCCGAGCCGGACATCCACGATCGCAAGGTCGATGCGTTCCGTCGCCAAGACGCGCCGCGCAGCCTCCGGGCTGCTGGCCGACACGATGTCAGCCATCATCTCCAACTCATGCGCGACGGCCGCGAGCGTCTGCGGATCGTCATCGACATGAAGAATGCGAGGCCGCTTACGGGGCGACGTCGCCATTGCAGACAGCTGCGATGCGAGTTGCTCGACGTCGATCGGGCGCCTGGATCCATTGCAGGGCGCTCGTCTCCGGTAATCGGGCATCGGCCTGGCCGCTCGCGGAGGCGTCGCAGGCGATGATGATCGTGGTGTTGACATGATGGGGAATCCGGCGAATCTGCGCCGCCATGTCGCGACATTCGACGTCGTCGAGCGGAAGACCGATGACGATCGCTGCGTAACGGTTGGCGCTGGAGCGCAGCAGCGCCGCCTGTACCGAATGCGCGAAATCCACCGTGAGGCCGGCCGGCGTCAATTTGATCCGCACCGCCTGCTTGATGACCGGGTCGGTCTCGCACAGCAGGATCCGCGACCGAACGCCGGTGGTCGCGGTCTCGATGGCGCCTCCGACGGTATCGTCCCACATCGGCAGCTCGACGAAAAACAACGCGCCGCCGCCATCGGCATTTTCGAAACCTGCCTTGCCTCCGAGTCGCGCGACGATCTGCTTCACGATACTGAGGCCGAGACCGGTGCCGCCTTTCTGACGGGTATCGGTCGCATCCGCCTGCGCGAACCTCTCGAACAGATGCGGCTCGAAGTCCTCAGGTATGCCCGGACCGTGATCACGCACGCCAATCCGCAGGCTGTCCCCGTGGTCCTCCACCGTGACCTGCACGCTGCCGCCGGCGGAAGAGAACTTGATGGCATTCGAGAGCAGGTTCGCGACCGCTTGCGCCAATCTCTCCGGATCAGCATTGGCATAGATGTCCACAACGCCGGCAGCGAGCTCGACGCGAACGCCAACATCATCCGCGTAGCCGCGACTCTCCTCAACGACGCGCCCCACCAGCGATCTGACCTCTACCCGCTTGAGATTGAATGGGATATGCCCCGCCTCGATCCTTTCGATGTCGAGAATGTCGTTGACGAGACGGACCAAGCGCTCACTGTTGGCATGCGCGATGCTGAGCAACCGCGCCGCCGGCTCCGGAATCTTCTTGCTCCAGCATCCGACGAGCAGCCCCAACGAACCGGTTATCGATGTCAGCGGCGTCCGCAGTTCGTGGCTCACGGTCGCAACGAACTCATCCTTCAGGCGTTCGGCGCGCCTGCGCTCGCTGACGTCGACGACGACGCTCAGGATTATGACCTCCTGGCCGGTCCGGATGGGATTGAGGCCGACCTCGATGGGAAACTCAGTGCCGTTCTTTCTCCGTCCGGTGAGCTCGCTGCCGGATTCCATCTGGCGGGTGTCGGGCCGCAAGGTGAGAGCGTGCTGGAGCGCGGCGCCTCCCTCGCGAGAACGCTCCGGCACCAGCATGTCCACCGGCTGGCCGATCAGCTCCTGCCGGGTGTAGCCGAACTGCCGCTCGATCTCATTATTGACCATCGAGATTCGGCCCTCGGCATCGATCATCAACATCCCATTCGGACAGGCCTCGACCGCGAGGCGGAACATCTCATCCGCGAGATTCCTTGCCGCGATGGCCATTTCAGCGCTGTCGCGTTCGAGCGTGCGTTGATGCAATAAACGGCGCGCCCGCTCGATCGCCACGGCAACATCATCGATTTCCATAATGTGAGATCGCGCGGCAGTGGTCGCTTCGTCCGGTGCCGAGGCCAACGCTGCGGGCAGCAAGCCTCGCACACCGCGCGCGATCCGCCTCGCCTCATACATCACCGCGATCAACCCGACGACGAGGACGCAGAATGCGCCGCTGATGCCGTACAAGAGAATGGAATTCGGTCGGCGATACAGATCGGCAAGCGGAATCCCGAGCGCGACCGTCCAGTTCGACCGCTCGGACCTGCCGAAGCCCACCAATATCGGCGTCCCGTCCGCCCGAGTTGTGTCAACGACGCTCGGCTGCGACGATTTGATCTCAGCCAGCCTCACCGGGGCCGGCCTGCCGATCAGTTCGGGATCGTGGGTCCGCGCAACGATGATGCCGGCCGAGTCGGTGACGGTCGCGATCCAACCAGCCGGCAGCTTCTGGTTCTCGAACAGGCCGTCCAGCCTGCCAACGCCCAGGGCGACACCGAGCGTGTATTTGACCTTGCCATCCCGAAACACTGGAACATCGATGTAGAGCGCCGGCTTCTTCGAGACCGCGCCGATGAAGATGTCGGAGACCGAGGGCTTGCCCGTGTCGAACACTTTCCTGTGGTTCGCCAGATCTGAGCGCTCGGGCAGCGGCGCGCCATAGGGCAACCCCGTGTTGACGACCTGCTGGCCGCTCGCATCCGCCACGACGACCGCAGAACCATGCAGATAGGGCAGGCTTGCCCTCGCCTCGTTGTAGAAGGCCGCCAGATCGTCGGTCGCGAGCGCTGCCGACTCCGCCAAAACCTGCGCCGCGGACGACGTTCCCGCCAGATCCCGATCGAGCGCGGCCACGAGAGCGCGGACTGTCGCCAATACACCCTGAGAGGCCTGCTCGCGTTCGTGCTGGTACAGCCCCCATGCGAGCGCCGCCAAACCGACGAAGGCAGGGACCGACAGCATGAGAATGATACGGAGCAGCCTTGCCTGGATCGACTGACGCCCAGGGTGCGAAACACCGTGACGGCGGAATGCGGAGATCAATGTTGTCCACGCCTCGCGTTGATCGACCGGTGGCACGTGCCGGATTGCCACTCCCTGCTTCGGTCGGCGTGGATGGGACGAGCGGGCAGCCCGGTGACGGAACGGTTGATCTCGCCTGTCAACTCCTGCATCAGAGCTTCCCGCAACGACGCCGTCCGGACTTCGCCGGCAGCTCACTGTGGGCTGTATCGTGATCCCGAGCCGCCAAGCGAAGCAGGTCTGCGAGGTTCTTCGCTCCGGATTTCCGCATCAGGGCGGCCCGGTGACCTTCATAGGTTCGTGGGCTGATCCCGAGCCGCGCCGCGCCTTCCTTGTTCGAATACCCGTCCCGGACCAGAGCAAGAACCTCCTGCTCGCGCGTGGTCAGGGAACGCAGCCAGACTGCGGTTTGCGGAGTCTCTTGTGTCGCCTCATTGGCGCCGCCGACCCGCGACCACCATCTAATGATGTCGCGACTTTGCGCAAACGCTGTCTGCTGCCTGAGCGGCGCCTCGAACGTATCGCCTAGCCGCTGCACCAACCTGCAAACGGATTCGGCCTCGCGCAGCGCGTTCTCCGCGACCTCCCGCAGCGACACGCCGTCGCGTTCGATCGGAGGAAAGCGGCCACTGCTCTGACAAAGGTCCTCGAGATAGAGCAGAAGCGCCGTCAATGGTCCGTTCAACTGGTGTGCGATCGCCGCGCCAACCTCGTTCGCGGCAATGGCCCGATCGTCACAGGGCGATTTCGCCTCGGAACGCTCCGCGTCCACCATGTCGCCGTCGAACCCGCTCATCGCAGCAAAGCTCCCGAATGAGCGTCAGGACTGAGGCTCAGGTCTATCGCCTCGATCAACTCGTGGGAGGAGAACGGCTTGCGAAGATAGCGTGACGCGCCACGCTCCATTGCCGCGCCGAGGTAGTCGACCGGCTCGAGCGAGCTACGTAACCTGAAGCCGGACATGGCGACAATCGGAACGGCGGATTGCTGCCGGATGTAGGTGATCGCGTCGAGCCCGCTCATTCCGGTCATGAAGAGATCGACCAGAACCACGTCGAAGCTCGATTGCGCGAGCGCTTGAATGCCCGCATAGGCGCCCGATGCGAGCTCGGTCCGGCATCTGCGACGCGTCAGAAATACCTTGATCGCCGCGCCAACGCTCTCGTCGTCGTCGATGACGAGAACACGCAAGGATGGAGGAGCCGGAACGGCTCGTTCGACCTGGATACGGGCGACCTGCCCTGACGCGTACATGGCATAACCCCAGCGGCGACAAGATCACAGCCTCGCAACGCCGCGATCGATGCCAACAGCGGTGCCTCGCCTCCGTAAGCTATTCAGCCATATCTGACGGTGGGTTAATTTCGCTGCACGTAAAACTACCTGAACCATCCGCCGCGCCGAGCGCCGGACGACGGCGCCCTCGGATTGCTGCGGTGAGCCGTCCATGATCGGCCCGCCGGATCGATCATATCCGCGATCGAATACATTGATCAGTGTACGATGACTTGAAATTAATTCTTCAGGGAGACGCTAATGGAATGTAGCAGCAGGAGGACTGCATGACCGGCGACCAATTCGAGGCCCGCCTCGCCAAGGTGAGGCACCGCTTCGCGACCGCACTCGAAAGCAAGATCACGGCTACTCTCGTCTTTGCAGACCGCATGTCACGGGGCGAAGACGCCAGTGGCGCACTCGTCTCCGAATCGTATCGTCACCTGCACGGCATCTGCGGCATCGGCCCGACGGTCGGCTTCGCCGCCACCGGGCAAGCGGCCCGCGCCGCGGAGACGGCCCTGCTGCGCGCGATGACTGAGAGGCGCAGGCCGACCAATCGCGAGATCTCGAACCTGAAGGAGGCGCTCGCTCATCTGCAGTCGGCTGCAGCGTCGGAATTGCGCATGATGTATCAGCGCGGTGGCTAGGAGATCCGAGCCTCGCGAGGAACGCGCCTCACGACACGTCCTCGCGCGGGCCAACTCCGGCCTCGACACGCTGAGACGCGACTGATTTCGCGGGCCCCTCTCCGCGCGCTGTTGCGCTTGGCTCACTTTGTCATTTGCGAACGGATGCCGTCAGCCAGTGAGGCCGGCCCGCCTGCGCTGCCTTAACCGCCTCTGCGTCGCAAAGGGCCAGCTATTCACGTCATTCCGAGGGCGCGGCTCTCAACAGGGAGACGGAGCCTCTTCAGGGAATGGCGGCGAACCCGCAGTACCTCTGCAGCGCGTCCAGCAGCTCGGCGCCATCAGACGATTTATGCAGAACGCGAGCCGCTCCAGGACGACCGCCGATCTCCTCCTGAAGCTTGCGCTTGATCGACCTGCTGAGATGCCGTCCAGACTGGACGATGACCGGAATGTCGCGGGTCTCTGACGCATTCCGGAGCTTTGTGAGAAGATAGTTGGCATCGCCGTTCGGCATGCAGAAATCAGTGACGATGACGCTCGGATGCTCACGCCGCGCTGTCCAGAATCCTCGCGTGGCATCGTTGGCGTACAGGAGATCGACCCCCAGCCCTTCGAACTGGTGCTCGAGCATCTTCTTCACGCTGGCATCGTCATCGACCAACAGCACCCGTGGACGTCGCCTGACGTCGACCGCAGAGAATTGTCTGGATGCTCGTGCTATCTCCGCATTCCTCTCGGGATAGATCTCTGCCAGGCTCGCCGCGAGGTCCTTCCAGAAGAGACGCCCCTTGGGTATGCATGTCGCGGCTAATCCGTCGCACAGGTCGAAGGTTCTTTCATCTGCCCGCCCGGTCATCATGATGACATGAGGCGCGTTCTTGGCTGCGTCCGACAGATAGCTGAGGACGCTCAACCCATCGATCTCAGGCAGGTGAACGTCAATGAGAATGACCTCGGGCCGGTGTTCGGCCGCCCTGATCAGAGCCTGCAATCCCGTAGCGGCCGTCAGGACGAAGAAGCCCATCCATGTACACCAGTCGGCGGTCGCCTTGAGGACCAGGGGATCATCGTCGACAATGAGAATTGTCGAGATCGCCCTGCTCACCTGTCGTGCATCCATCGCTTGCGCTCCCACTTTGGTCCCAGATCCCGTTCTGACGAGGGATTGCACCATTACTTCGGCCGAGTAGCGAAACGCCCTCACCAAGCGCATCCGACGTTCGGCCCACCGCGATACGATCAAGACAGCCTAAATGTCAGGATAAGACCATCGCAGGTAGAACTACGCGATTGCCGACCGAAGTGCTCCGTCGACGTGCAGCGATCGCACCGGAGCATCGTCGCCGTAAGCGATTCTGGTGAGCGCGCTGATCAGCGCGGCTTCGACGTCACGACGAGTCCTTTTCGTCAGTGAGCGTATTTCTACGCGAGAAAGCGTGCGTCCGAAAGTAACGAAAGTCCCTCAACCTTTATCGACGCGCGGAAACGCCGCGCCGACGATTCATCGGGGATGTGGAGCAGTCATCCATGCACCATCGTGTCACCATGCCATCCGGGAGGATGATCGTTGCTGCCACGCTCGCAGCATCCTGCCGGCGGCGCGCGTTCGTTGCATCGCCTCATCTCGCTGCGACCGCCGCAGTCGAGCTGTAGGAACGTCGGATGCTGGACGAGACGACCCAGGTCACCGCGATGGATGGACAATTCGAGGCGCGGCTCGCCGTCGTGCGCGGGCGCTTCTTCGCAAGACTGATCGAACGGTTGGATCAGGCTGCCATCGACCTGCCGCGAATGACGGGCGATGAGACAACCTCGGCGGAGATCGTCGCGAAGACCTATTGCTGGATCCACGAGATTTGCGGGATCGCCTCGACAATCGGATTTGGGGCGGTCGGTGAGGCGGCGCGAGCATGCGACACCGTTCTGATCGGACCTTATCGCTCGCGGCGAGGATTGGAGAGCGAAGAGCTGAATGACTTGACCAAACATTTCGGACGGCTCCGAGCTGCCGCGCAGGAATCGCGATGTGGCGGGGATCCGAGCCGACAGGCCTAAGACTGTGGTGACGGGGGAATATCGTGTCGTACTTCGTGCGTTTTGTCCTGGCTGCGGCTCTCGCAATCCAGGCGTCGTCAGTCCATGCCCAGCAACGCAGGTCGACTGCCGCTCCGCCGGAGCCGGCGCGACCGGCCTCCTTCCAGCCATCGCCGCTCATGGCAGCGCTCCCGCAGGCCGCGATCGTCGATACGACACCCAGATCGCTGCGGGTCGGTGTTCCCATCGCCGATGCTGGATTCCCCGAGGGATTCCGTTTGTCGAATCTCGGCGGCCGGCGCGAGCTCTATATTCGCGTTCCGCAGGGCGTCGAGCTCAGTCTGGCCGAACTCGTGCTGGCCTATGACGACGTAAGTGCCCACGAGGCGCGCCGCAGCCTGGAAATCCTGGCGAACGATCGTTCGATCACAGCGCTGACCCTGGATGGCAGGGGTACGGGACGCATCGCCCGCATCTCGCTCGCGAATGTGTCGGCACGCGATGGCTTTCTCAAGCTGTCATTCGTGTATTCCGGCGCGGCGACGCAGGATCGCTGCATCGATGTCCGCTATGTCGGAGACAGCGTCACCATACGCCCCGAAACCATGGTCGACTTTGCCTTGGGGCTCTCGGGCACACCGAACATTGCGGTGACTGCGGCGCTGATGCCTCGAGACGTTGGCATTCTCTTGTCCAGCGCATCGCCGCCGGCTTCCGATGTCGCCACCGCGTTAACGATTGCCCGATCCCTGAAGGCCGGCGGCCGGATCGTCAGTTTTCATCACGGCAAGAACGCCATGCCGGACCTGGTCGACCAGGACAACAAAGGACGCTGGACGCGTGGTCTCATCGTCGTCGGATCGTTCGATGAGATCGCGGATCGGCTCGATGCACCGGCGGCAACATTGGTCAACTACGCGCGTGGCGCGCGGGCCAACAACGCGCTTGCGGCAGGTCGGATCGGCGGCGTTCCGGTCCTGCTCGCCACGGATTCCGGATCGTCGCAAATCGGACGGCTGCTCGGCGATCCTTCGCTCCTGGCTCTGCGCGATACGCCGACGGCTTCGATCGGAACAATCTCGGCCGCCAGGAAGCCGACCGATCGGATCAGCTTCAACGACCTTGGTCTGACCGCGCCGCGCGTCGATGTGTTCGGCCGCGCCGAGCTTGCCATGACGATCGCCAGCCAGTTGCTGCCGGCAGGCACCCGTCCCTCACGCCTCGTCCTCGACGTCATGGTTGCTCCCGACGGCGCCGGCGAAAAGGCGGTTATCAGCGCTTTCGTCAACGAACACCTTCTCGCCAGCACGGTCGCCGCGATCGGCGGACCGACGCGGCTCGATTTCGCCCTTCCAGACGGACTCGTCGGCACGATCGCGAATGTCAGAGCGGTCGTGCAGCGCCGCAGCTCGCAGGGCGACTGCCGGTTCGAACCCCAGGGCTACCCTGCCGAGCTCCTCGGCTCCAGCCAGGTGGTTCTGTCGCCAGTCGGCTCGGCAGCACGCGACTTCTCCGATTTGGTGAGCTTATGGGGGGACGGCATCCAGATTCATCTGCCGGCATCGACGGCTGATCGCCCACTCTCGGTGCTGGCTTCGTTGTCCAACGTGGTGAGCGGCCTGTCGAGCAAGACGACGCCGATCGAGGTGACTTATGTCGACGCCAGGGCCGCCGCAGCGCCGTCAGCGCCCTTCATCTCGGTCGGCAGCTCGCCTCCCGCCGGAGCCGATCAGCGCGTGCGGTTCGATCGCGGCCGCGTCGCCATCACCGATCGCAACGAGCGCGTCCTGCTCGATGTCGGCGGAATGACCACCGGCGCCGTCGCGCAGATCGTCACGGCGAACAGGTTTCCCGGACTATGGATTCGCCCGCTGAGCAGCGACGGATCATTGTCCGCTTCGCCCGCCATCAATCTCGATCGCGGCGACATCGCATTTCTCGACCGCAGCGGCGTGGCCCTCGCGCTCTCCAGCTATCGCGACACCCTTCTGCGCGTCACCTACGCCGACCAACAGTCGTGGACAGCCAACCTCGATCGTGGCTGGCCATGGATCGTCGGCACCACCTGGGTGCTCGCAACCCTCGCGCTGCTGATGCTGGCCCAGCGCATGTACCGCCGCCGTGCAGCTCGCCGCGCTGGCGAATAGGAGCGGCCGTAGAGGATCTGCCATGCAGCCATTGTCAGCCTCCGATCGCGCCCTCGGCGACATCCTCGTCGCCCGCCGCGTTCTCACGCTCGCCCAGCTCGACGAGGCCATCGCCCTCGCCGAGGCCTGGCACGTCAGCCTCGGGAACGCCATCCTGTCGCGCAACTGGGCGGAGCCAGCGATCTACTACCAGGCCGTCGCCTATCACTATGAATTGCCCTTCGTCGACTTGATCCGTGATCCACCTGACCTCGCGCTCCTGCGCGAGGGGGAGGCGGACATCTACGCCCGTATGCTGATCATGCCGTGGAAGCAGAGCGACGGACGGTTGATGATTGCGACCGCCGAGCCCGGGCCCGAGACGCTGCTGTTTGCGAGAAAGCGTTGGGGAGCGAATATCGGCTTCGTCGTCGCGACCAAGTTCGACATCGTCTGGGCGGTGCAGGCCGCGTTCGACGACGCATTATCGGCGCGCGCCGTCTACGAGCTCGCCGAGCTCACTCCCGAGCTCTCGGCCCAGCGGGTGTTCACCCCGGGACAGGTCGTCTTCGGCTACGCCCTGCTCAGCATGATCCTGCTCGGCCTGGCGCACTCGCCGGTCACGACGCTGATCGCCCTCAACGTGGCCATGAGCGTCTTCTATCTCGGCAATTTCGCCTTCAAGGGCCTTCTCGTGCTGTTTGGCGGCACGCGCATGGCCGACGAGACCATCGCGATCGAAGCGCGCGCGCTCACGGACGACGAACTGCCGGTCTTCACGGTGCTGGTGCCGATGTACAAGGAGCCGGCCATGCTGCCGATGCTGGCCCAGGCGCTGCGCGATCTCGATTACCCCCTGGGAAAGCTCGACATCAAGCTGGTGCTGGAGGCCAGCGATCACGAGACGATCGAGGTCGCCAGCAAGCTCGGTCTCGAAGGCATGTTCGAGATCATCCGGGTCCCGCCATCGCTCCCGCAGACGAAGCCCAAGGCCTGCAATTTCGCGCTGCAGTTTGCGCGCGGCGAATTCCTCGTGATCTACGATGCCGAGGACCGGCCAGAGCCGGACCAGCTTCGCAAGGTGGTCGCGACGTTCCGGAAGTCCTCGGCCGACACGGCCTGCCTGCAATGCAGCCTGAGCTATTTCAACGCCAGCGAGAACTGGCTCACGCGCATGTTCACGCTGGACTACGGCCTGTGGTTCGACCAGATGCTGCCCGGGCTGGACCACCTCCGCATTCCGATCCCATTGGGAGGCACGTCCAACCATTTCAAGATCGACGTGCTGCGCGAGCTGCACGGTTGGGATCCGTTCAACGTGACCGAGGACGCCGATCTCGGCGTGCGCCTGACCCAGCATGGCTATCGCGTCGGCATCGTGGATTCGACCACGTTCGAGGAAGCAAGCTGCCACGCCGGCAACTGGATCAGGCAGCGCTCGCGCTGGATGAAGGGTTACATGCAGACCCTGCTGGTTCATACCCGGCGCCCGCTCCGCTTCATGCGCAGGATCGGACCGCTGGGCTTTCTCGGCTTTGTCTTCTTCATCGGCGGCACCGTGCTGTCCGGCCTGCTCAACCCGGTTTTCTGGCTGCTCTATCTCGCCTGGATGATCGCCGCGATCAGCGGACTCGAAGCGGTCTTTCCGGAGCCGCTGTTGTTCCTGAGCCTGTTCAACCTGCTCGCGGGCAATGGCGCGTTGATGTTCCTCAACATGCTGGCACCGATCCGGCGCGGCTGGCTCCATCTCATTCCCTATAGTCTCACGGCGTTCGGCTACTGGGTCATGCTCTCGATCGCGACCTATCGCGGCCTGTGGCAGTTGCTGCGAAATCCGTTCTATTGGGAGAAGACGCATCACGGCGTCTCCAAGCATGTCGCTCGCGAGCTGGCACGGGCGCAGGAGGTCGCCGCATGAGCCGCGCATTGTCGCTCAGCGCGTTGATGGCCGTCGTCTGTATGGCCGTCTTCGTCGCCTCGCTCAGCGCCGTGACATCTGGCCTCGTCCCCAACGATGCGGTGACATTGTGGGCGAGCGCGATGACCGCGGGCGAAGGGCAGATGCCGATCGGGCGCATTCTGGCGGCGTATCCGACCATTCCCTTCCTGGCCACGACGCTGCTGCAATTCGTCACCCCGGCCGGGACGCCCTCCCCCGTTCTCCTGACCGCGGTCGTCCTTGCGCTGCTCGCCGGCAGCTTGCTGACCTCCCTCCACCGCATCGGCATCGCCGCCGTCATCGCACCGCTGATCGTCGTTCTGATCGTGATGCATCCCGCGATCCTGCGTGCCGCAATTGCCGGTCCGTCCGAGATGCTCTTCACGGTCTTTCTGTTCCTGCTCGGCTGCGCCTTGTTCAGACTGCGCGCCCGCACCGGCGCGCCCGAGGTGACGGCTGTCGCGCTGTCGCTGCTCGGATTGACCTTCTCGCATCCGATGGGCGCGGCGATCACGTGCGCCGCCGTCCCGTTTTTCGTTCTCGCGATCCAGCCCGAGCAACTGTCCAGAGCGACATTGAACCTGGTGCTCGCCTTGCTGTTTCCGACGGCGTTCTGCGTCGCTGCCTTCTCCTACATGTCCTGGATATTCCCCGGCAGCGGCTGGACCTTCCTGGTGGCGCCCGCCGAAGGGCTCGCGACCTGGGCGGCGGGATTTTTCACCCTGTTCGGCCACGGCGTGTCCGGCTCGCTCTCGATCGACGCCGGCCTTGCGATCGTCGCGGCGATCCTGATCGGCGCGCCCATCGCGGGCTTCGCGATCGTGTCGATATGGCGCCAGCGACCGCTGCTCGCGCCCCTCCTGATGTTGGTCGCGATGGCCGTCGCGGCCGCCGTTCTCGCGGTCACGACCGGCCTGTTCGGTGATCCCGCAGCGCTCGCGGTGATGCCGCCGGTCCTGGCCGCGATCGTCATCCTTCACATGCCGCCGGTGCGCAAGCGGTTGGAGATCGTGGCGGCATTGCTGGCGCTCGGCTGGGTCGGCGGCGTCGCGGGCCTCGCGATCGCGGATCCCAGCGGGGCGGTCAATGTCGCCATCGCCCTGGAGGGGCATCACGTTGACGCGGAGCGGAGCGCGGCGATCGATCTCGGCCATGCCAGCGTCGGACGCGACGGGATTCTTGTCGACACGCTGAACGCACCCGCGATCGTCATCGGGCGGGGCAGCGCGCGCGGATTGCTGTCGCCATCCGACGAGGCCTTCACGCTCGGGATTCTGTTCTCGCGGATCGATGCTCCGTTCGTGGCCGTTCCCGATCCGGACGTCGGAAGCGGAGCGCAGGACCGCCTGAACAAGGCCTTCCCTTTGCTCTATCGGCGGGGAGCGCCGGGCTATCAGCTCATCTACGACAAAGCCGGTTGGCGGCTCTTCGAGCGTACGGGCGCCATCCCCGGGCCGACCGCCAGCCGGCACTGATGTGAGGATCATTCGAAGGGAGTTCACCATGCGTATTCTCGTTGTCGACGATTCCGAAGACGGGCGGGACATCACCGAGGCGATGCTGCTGGCCGCGGGCTACGAGCAGGTCGTCACGGCAGGGTCGGCGCACGAGGCCTACCGGGCGCTCGGGATCGGCACATCGTCGGCAGAGCCGGTGACGGTCGATCTCGTGCTGCTCGACATCGTCATGCCCGAGGTCGACGGCATCGAGGCCTGCGCGCGAATCCGCAACGACCCGCGCTGCGCCAGCGTGCCGATCATCATGGTGACGGCGCTCGGCGATACCGCGAGCCTCGGCAATGCGTTCATCGCCGGAGCGACCGACTACATCACCAAGCCGGTGAACAGGGTCGAGCTGCTGGCCCGCGTTCGGTCGGCGCTCAAGCTCAAGGCGGAATTCGACCGCCGCGAAGCCCGCGAGACGGAGTTGACGCGACTGGCAGCGGGATCGGGCGATCGTCGCGCATCGAACTGGATCGATCGGAGTACGGGTCTGTTCGTCGGCGAAATGGCCGAAGCCTACCTGCTCGCGGATGCGAATTTTCCGCCTGGCACCGAGACCTCGATCATCGCGCTCGCCATCGATCGGCTGTGCGTGCAGTTGGAGACCGGGAAGGCGTCGGAATCCGGCATCATGGCGCGGGTCGCAGCCGCGGTGCGCACGGCCGCGGCGTCTGTCGGCGTGGTCGCAGCCATCTACCGCGACGGGCTCATCGTCCTCATCCTTCCCGACCAGTCGCGCGCATCCGCCATGAAGCTGGCCGAGACGTTGCGCGCCTCGATCGCGGGTCTCAGGATCTCCAATCCGGAAGCGATCGCGGCGCATCACGTGACCGCAAGCGTTGCCGTCGTGACCGAACGCGTCAACGGCGCAGGCCGCATC
The DNA here is from genome assembly GCF_054063215.1 of Bradyrhizobium sp. USDA 4353. NCBI lineage: Bacteria > Pseudomonadati > Pseudomonadota > Alphaproteobacteria > Hyphomicrobiales > Nitrobacteraceae > Bradyrhizobium > Bradyrhizobium sp. USDA 4353. Next base: position 4,938,929 of record NZ_JBSSGB010000001.1, on the reverse strand, counting down.
CATCTGCTCACCCGCGCCATCGCGGCGGTGTCGGACATTGCCGCGACCGGCGGCAACCGTGTCGTGCCGCAATGCGCCTAGCTCGTTGCGCGGCCCGAGCATACGCCATGCCGTCCCTCAGCGCCCTGGCCGGCCGCTGGAAGCTCCTGTGCCTGATCGCCATGATCTCGACGGGCTGCGCCAGCCAGGCCTGGGCCGGCGCCTGGACGCTCGATGCCGGGACAGGCGCCCTGGTGTTCACCGGCGCGGCGATGCAGTCGATCCGCATTTTCGACAGCGGCAGCGCACTGCGTCGCATCCCGCGCTACAGCAAGGATGAAGCCCAGTTGTTGATCGAGTATGGCCTCACGAATTGGATCACCGCCATCGTCCAGCCCTCGTTGCAGCACATCGACATCGCCTCGCCCATCGGAGCGCAACGCAGCGGTTTCGGCTACACCGACGTCGGAGCCCGGACCCGTGTCTGGTCGGATGCCTCCTGGGTGTTGTCCGTGCAAGCCGTCTTTCGCATGCCCGGCACCTCCGACAAATCCAACCTGGCAGCGATTGGTCAGACCGATCAGCAGATCGAGCTTCGCGGCCTCGCCGGCTATAGCTTCAAGGCCGGAACGCTTCCCGCCTTCGTCGATCTCCAGATCGCGCAACGATACCGCCTGAACGGTCCGCCGAGCGAATTCCGGACCGACATCACCTTCGGCATTCGCCCAACCGAGCGCTGGCTGCTGCTCGCGCAGTCGTTCAGCGTGTTGTCCGAGGGCGCCGGCACCACCGGCTTCGGCAGCTACGCCTATCACAAAGCCCAGCTCAGCGCCGTCTACGCGTTGACTCCGGCGCTGTCGCTGCAGATCGGCGGCTACTCGACCTATTGGGGGCGGAACGCCCTGCAAGAGAACGGACTCGTGGTCGGAGCCTGGTACAGGTTCTGACTCACGGATTGCGGCAAACGCCGGCCCATGCGCAGGACAGCACAGCTTCCGCCGGCTTGCCCTGCACGGTGAAGTCGGTCTCGGCCCTTCCGCCGGCGGAAGGATCAGTGAACCAGCGCCAGACCAGGACGCCCATAACCGCCGGGCGCTTCAGCACTGCGAGCCAGTCCGCGATCACGTCGGCCTGAAGCTGCATGTCCACGGGCGCGGCCCTCTCTTCGGCGCTCTCCCAGGGCTTGGCGGCAGCGCCCTTGGCCGAACGCAGCCCGATCTCGGCCACCAGCACGGGCTTGCGCCAACGGTCCGACAGCGCATCGAGACGCCTAGTCTCCGCGTCCATCGCAGCGATACGGCCGCCGCGGTCGTCGTCGGCGCCGAGTGGCGGATACAAGGAGACGCCGATGACATCGAGCAGCGGCCAGAAGGCAATCGCCTCGGCTTCGTCCGCATTGTGCGCGACGTAAAGCAGAGTCCGTGGAAAGGCCGACCGCGCGGCCGCGATCACGGCGCTCCATTCGGGACGCCGCGTGGTCTTGGCAAGCTCGGTGCCGACAGCGAGAACATCGGCCCCTTCGTCAGCCGCTATGCAAGCGATCCGCTCGAGCTCGGCTTGGTATCGCGCAAACCAGGCTTTCCAATCCTGCTCCGATGCCGGCTCGACGGCGCCGGCCCAGCTGCCCGGCACCCAGACGTGCGGCTTGACGATGACCGTCAGATCGAGCCGGCGTGCCTGACGGATGGCCGCGCGCAGCGCCTCGTCGGACATGGCGTTTCCCGCGACGACGTCCGGTGCCGACGGGGTCGGCTGCCAGAGGAATGGAATCACGGCGACCGACGTGGCGCCAAGCCTCTTCGCCATCGACAAGGCCTGCTCCGCCGCCGCGCTGCCAAACGGATGGTCTGGTGTCGCTACGATATTGAAGCCATTCAGACGGCCGTCAAGCGCCGGATCGAGGAGGCAGCCGGCGTACGCGCCAAATACCAGCGATCGAGCTACCAACGGCATGAACATCCTGCGCATCTGATTCGTCCTGTCGCTATCCTCGCGACGGTTCTCACATCAACGATTGGCCCGCAGAATTCAGAGCCAAGGCTCGATAAGGGCCAAGCACCCAATACCGTCACGATCCGGCCCTAGGTCACCGTGCCTCTCTCAACCGATCGTTGTCGCACAGATCGCACAACGAACTCCGCAAAATTCCGGATATCACCGCCGACGACTGCTCCCCGGACAGCATCAGGTTCCACTTGCCTGTTTATATTCGCGCTGCAATCGTTTATGTTTCAACCTTTAGGTAGTATTACGCACATCACCGAAACTGACCCTTTATGCCCGTCATCTATTAGTTGTGAGTTATCGTCGGCACTTGATCCGATGGACAGCGTATTCACTTTCATCACTGGATGTTGGTCGACATCGACATGAATGTGCAATTCCAGATGCGCTCAGTCGACGTATTGCATGTCGACGACGACGCCGACGCCCGGGAGATCGTCGGCACGGCCATCGCATTCGACTCGAATTTCAATGTGCGTAGTTGCGCCTCCGGCGAGGAGGCCCTTGCGGCAACCGCAAAATGGGCACCTGACCTCATCCTGCTCGACCACAACATGCCAGGCATGGACGGCCCCACGACGCTGGCGCGCTTACGGGAGCGACCGCAGACCGCCGGCACTCCCGTCATCTATGTCACGGCCGCCACGAGCACAAAGGACCTGGACGACCTTCGGCGCGTCGGTGTCGCAGGGGTCATCGCGAAGCCCTTCGATCCCACCTCGCTCTGCTCGCAAATCAACGGAATTCTCTGCAACAGCCACCGCGAGCTGGAAAAGGCGAAGGCCGAGCTCGAAGAGAAGGCCGCGATCGCCGACGCCCTCCTCGACTCATCGGAGGACGCGATCGTCGCCAAGGACATCTCGGGCACGATCCTGTCCTGGAACGCCGCGGCCGAGCGTCTCTTCCAATTCCGACCGAACGAGGTCATTGGCCGCAGCATCCGCATCCACATTCCGCCCGAGCAGCTGATCCATGACGACTATATCCTTGATCAGGTAAGACAGGGACGGCAGATCGACAATCTGGAGACGCGGCGTTTGCGCAAGGACGGCACCGCGATCGATGTGTCGATCAGGGCGATCCCGATCCGGCGGCGCGATGGCACGATCATCGGCGCATCGATCATCGAGCGCGACATCAGCCGGCAAAAACGGGTGGAGGACCACTTTCGGAAGAGCAACGTCTCCCTCGAGCAACAGGTCGCCGCCAGAACGGCGGAGCTCAAGACCATCATCGATGCCGTCCCGAGCGTCATCGCATATTGGGACCGCGACCTTCGATGCCGCTTCGCAAACTCGGCCTATGAGGAATGGTTCGGCCGCTCCCCAGAGGAGCTCGTCGGTTGCCACATCACGTCGCTGCTGGACGAGACCCTGCTCGCCGAGGCCGAGCCGCATATCCAGGCCGCCCTGTCGGGCCAGCGGCAAAACTACGAACGCATGCTCAACCGGGCGGATGGAAGCATCCGCAACACCTGGACCAACTACATTCCGCATTGCGACGCCAGCGGAGACGTGCTCGGCTTGTTCGTGCTCATCACCGACATTACGGAGATGCGCGAAGCACAGCGCATGATCAAGGAGAGCGAAGCGCGGTATCGCATCCTGGCCGATAACAGCTCGGACCTGATCATCCAGCTCGATCGCGACCTTCGCCTCCGCTATGTCTCTCCGGCATCTCGGGACATCCTTGGGGTGGACGAAAGCGAGCTGATTGGCCAGCAGCCGTATGGCCCGATCCATCCCGAGGACGTCGAGCAATTGCAGACGGCGCTCAATTCGCTGCTGGCCGACGAGGTCGAGCAGAGCTCGATTTCCATCCGCGCCCACGATCGCAACGGCCGCTGGATCTGGCTCGAAGCCGTGATGAGATCGATCAGGGATCCGGCTTCGGGAGAGACGACCGGGATCGTCGGCGCACTCAGAGACATATCAGCGCGCAAGGCCGCGGAGGAGCGATTTCGTCTCGTGGTCGAGTCGACCCCGACCGCGATGATCATGATCGATCGCTCCGGGCTGATTTCGCTGGTGAACCGGCAGACCGAACGGCTGTTCGGCTACGGAAGCAACGAATTGCTCCGGCAGCGCGTCGAACTTCTGATGCCGGCCGCCGAACGAGACAAGCATCAGGCCCACATCGACCGGTACTTCGCCAGTGCGCCCCTCAGAGAGTCGTTGCAACGAGCGATGGGCCCAGGGCGCGAAGTCTATGGCCGGCGCAAGGATGGCAGCGAGTTTCCCATCGAGATCAGCCTCACGCCGATCAACACGGACGAGGGCCTCATGGTCCTCGGCGCAATCGTCGATATCACGCACCGGAAGCTGGCCGAGGAGGAACGCCGTCAGTTCAACGAGAGGCTCGAGCAACAGGTCGCGCAACGCACCGCCGAGCTCGAAGCCGCGAACAAGGAGCTCGACGATTTTGCCTATGCGGCGTCGCATGACCTCAAGGCGCCGCTGCGGGTCATCGACAATGCTTCGAAATGGCTCGAGGAGGATCTTGCGCCGCACCTGACCGGCGAAAACCTGGTGAGCATGCAGCTCCTGCGCGGCCGCGTGCGACGGCTCGAGAAACTTCTCGATGATCTCCTGGAATTCTGCCGCATCGGCCGCGAGGCCGCCGGCAGCGAAATCATTTCCGGCGCCGAGCTCATGGACAACGTGCTTGCCCTGATGATGCCGCCGGATGGCTTCGAGGTGATTGTGGACCCCGCGTTCGGCTCGATCCAGGTCTTTCGCATGCCCTTGCAGCAGATCATGATGAACCTGATCGGCAATGCCATCAAGCACCATGACAAAGCGGCTGGTCGCATCGAGATTTCCGTGGTCGATCGGGGGTCGCATCACGCTTTTGCCGTCAAGGATGACGGTCCCGGCATTCCGGCTCAGTTCCATGACAGGATCTTCAAGATGTTTCAGACCCTGAGACCGCGCGACCAGGTCGAAGGCAGTGGCATGGGTCTCGCCATCGTACGCAAACAGATCGAGCTCTCCGGCGGATCGATCCTCCTCGAATCCACCGTCGGTGAGGGCACGACGTTCTATTTCACTCTCCTCACTCCTAACGCGGCGAAGGACAGGAAGCGATGACCGCCCACGCCGAACGGGCGCGCGATGTGACGATCCTGCTCGTCGACGACGACGAAGGCGACGCCAGATCCGTGCAACGCGCATTCAAATCCGCCAGGATCATCAATCCGCTGCTGAGAGCAAGCGACGGCGCCGATGCGCTCGACATCTTGCGCGGCACGAATGGAAAGACGAAGCTGAGCTCGCCCTACATCCTGCTCGTCGACATCAACATGCCGCGCATGACCGGCATCGAGTTCGTCAGAGAAATCCGGCTGGACGAGGGCTTGAAGCGCAGCATCGTGTTCATGCTGACGACCTCGAGCCGGGACGAGGACAAGCTTGCCTCCTATAACCTCAATGTCGCTGGGTACATCCTCAAGGAGCGCGTCGGCGAGAATTTTCAGAAGCTCGTCGAGTTGATGCAGGGCTATTGGCGGATCGTGGAGTTTCCATGAGCCAGCTACATGCCGCCAATGATGCCATGACGATCCTGATCACGGACGATGACGACGCAGACCGCAAGAACGTCATGCGCGCGCTGAAGCGTGCGGGGATCTCATGCGAATGCGTCGAGACCGACAGCATCGACATGGCGCTGGCCACCTGCGAGCGGCAATCCTTCGATGTGGCGGTCGTCGACTATCGGCTGCCGGGACGCGACGGGCTCGATGGCGTGGAAGCCCTGCACCGGAGGGCTCCGGGGATGTTCATCGTCATGGCGACGGGCCAGGGCGACGCGACCATCGCGACCGAGGCGATGAAGCGTGGCGCGTCGGATTATATCGCGAAGGAGCACATCAACGAGCGATCCATCGGTCGGATTCTCCGCTATGCGCGCAAAAAGGCAGCCATGCAGCTCGCGCTGGATCAGCAGCGCGAGGAGCTGGAACGGTTCGCCGACGTCCTCGTCCATGATCTGAAATCGCCGATTTCCTCGATCCGCGGATTTGCATCGATCATCAGCCATGCCGTCAAGTCGGGCAATGCCGACCCGGCCAAGATCAGCGACTACTGCGGACGCATGGTCAACCTCGGCGAGCGCATGGTCGCTTTGCTCGACACCCTTCACGAATACACAAAGTCGGACGCTCATGTGGTCTTCGAGCCGGTGGACATGAATCTGGTGGTGGAGGACACGCTCTCCAATCTGGGACAGATCATCAGCAACCGAGGGGCGAAGGTGACGCGTGGCGACCTTCCGATCGTCTTTGGCCATGCACCACTGCTGACACAGCTCCTGCAGAACCTGATCGGAAACGGCATCAAATATTGCAAGGCCACCGCCCCGGCCTTGCACGTGTCCGCCACGCCGGAGAAAGCGGACATTTGGCGGATCGGGGTTCGCGACAACGGCATCGGCATCGCTCCGGAATTTCACCAGCAGATCTTCGAGCCGTTCAAGCGATTGCACGGCCGGGACGAGTTCGAGGGCACCGGCCTCGGCCTCGCGACATGCCGGAAGATCGTCGACCGTCACAATGGGAAGATCTGGTGCGAGTCCAATCCCGACGGAGGGACGACATTCAACTTCACGCTTCCCGTTCCCTCGTGAAGATCAGCACACGCAAGGTGACGACCACGGGTCAGAACTGCGGCATGACAGGCGGCTGCACCTCATGCTTGTCGTTGCGCAGAAGGCTGAGATAGCCCGCGATCTCACCGGTCTGCACCAGCTGCAAGCGGCGCCAAAGGTCCGAAAGATCACAGGGGAACGTCGTGGCGCTTTCGTGCCGGATGCGCCTGTGGCTGGCCCAAATGGTGCGATCCATGATACCAGCGGACGAGCGAGGGGCTGCGCCCTGCTGGCTGATCGCTTTCAGAAGATGTGGCTATCGGTGGCGACCGATCGATTGACGAGCAGCAAACCCGCCCTCCCCGCTTTGTTCGGCGCACCAGCTTGAGCAAGAAGCTTGTTGATAAATGCAAGAAAAAACGATCTATCCTTTGATTTGTCTCAAGTCAGATTGTGCCCGAATCCAGAATGCCCGGACGACGTCTCCCCGTGAATGATCAGCGTTTCATCGGCTCTCTGACAGGCCTGCGGTTTGTCGCCGCTGCGACGGTGGCTATCGGGCACGGCGCACCGTCGCTGGGGTACGGCTGGCCGGCGGAGCTGATCGCGCAGGTCAGCAGCATCGGGATGACCATGTTTTTCGTGCTGAGCGGCTTCGTCCTCTGGCTCAATTACGCCCGGCGTTTCCAGACGCAGCCGGTGGCAGGCGCCCTGCGCGAGTTCGCGATCGCACGCTTTGCGCGCCTCTATCCGATGTATGCCGTGGTGGTCCTCGCCATCGTCGCCTACCTCATGATCGCCCGAGGGCTCTCGGCCCCCTCTCTCGGCTTCATCCTGACGATGACGCAAGCCTGGTTTCCGGTGCAGAACGGCAAGATGCTCGTCGCCGTCGTCCCGTCGTTGCAGCATCTCTGGTCGATCAGCGTCGAGCTGTTCTTCTATCTGCTGTTTCCGTTCGTGTGCTTCCTGCTGGCCGGCGTCGAACGCTTGTCGAGCATGATATGGCTTACCATCGCGAACATCCTCGCCTTCGCGCTGACGATTGCAGCGTTCTTCACGATCGGCCAGACTGTCCTTCAAGCTGTCGTGCCGAGTCTCCAGCGCGACGGAATGCAATGGCTCACCTATTACGCACCCTACCTGCACATCGCGCAGTTTCTGGCCGGGTGCTTCGCCGCCATGATCTACCAGAATCGTACCCTCGCGGAGCCCGGTCCTGCAGAGCTTCGCTCCGTAGCCGCGCTGTTCTGGCTGTCGCTCGCGGGCTTGGCCTGCGCTCCCGTGCTGCTGTTCATGCAACCGCGCCTGCCCGGCCTGTCGTTCTCGATCGAGCTCACCGTGCGGCTGATCGAGATCACTGCGTTCTCGATCCTCTGCGTCGCTGCCAGCCGTTACGGCCGAGCCCGCTGGCTGTCATCCCGCGCTTTGATCATCGGCGGCGAATGCAGCTATTCGATTTACCTGCTGCACCCCTTCCTGATCCGGCTGGCGATGATCGGCAAGTCCGACCAACCCGGCGTTTTGGAGCTGGCGCTGCGGCTGCCCCTGTTCGTTGCCATCGCGACGGCGGTCGCCTTGGTCACCTACATGCTGATCGAGGCTCCCGCGCGAGCGTGGATCCGGCGCGCGTTGGGGACCAGCGCGCCGCGCGAGGTGATCCAAGCCAAAGCGAGCTGAGCTCGAACAATGGCCCTCGCGCCGACGTCGCATCAATCCGTCAGGTGGACTGATACCTCCGATTTATTCGAAACATTTTGCGCGCATTTAACACGATTGCCGCCAGTCTCTCCGGCATCCGACCTCGGAGCATGGGAGCCAACAGGTGATTGTTCAGATCAAGGCAGTATGTGAAGTCAACGGCTCGGTCCTCGCCGCCACGCGTTTCGACGATACCAATGACGGCGCCCGGGCGACGGCCGTGATCGAGTTGCTGGAGCAGGTGCTGGCTCATTCGGAAAATACCGGCGAGCAGCGACTGTTCACGCTGGACATCCAGACCCTGTAGCCGCGAACAGCCTCTGGGGCCGAGCCCGCATTCGAGCCACGGCTCTGCGCGGCAAATCTCCGATCGGCCTTGCTTCAGCGACGATTTTGTCGGCGCCGCGATCTCATTTCATGATGCAGGCCTTGGCTTGCCGGCTCCACTTGAATGCTGCGCCGCATGGCGGCTTCGGCCGCGCCCCAGCCGGACACTCGTTCCACACGGGCGCTCCCACCTCCCAGCCATTCACCACACAGCCGCCATTGGGGGCGAGGTGACAGCCCGGACCGCAGGACTCGTTGGCGAGCGCGCGCTCTGCTGAGGTCGCAAGGGTGATGAGCAACACGGCATATACGATCCTCATTGCTTCGCTCCATTTTCTACCCAGCCGCTAGACGGGGGACGCTGCGGGAAGTCCCGGCTGAAAACCTCGATCGACCGCCTCCGTTCCCGCAGCAGGCGACCGGTGCCGTCTCCAGCGGAGCCGCTACGCGCGCGCCGTTCGAAGGAGCCGTACGCGGCTGTGACGAAACACCGCGCTCCCGATCACGAACCCGCCTCGTTCTTTACACGACGATGCCACACGGGCCCGCCGAAATGAACGGTGCGGCCAGAAGGTTTTCACCATATTCGAGAGAGAGGGCGGAGGCTGGGCGGCGCCGAAAGGTAAAAGTCATATCTCGACATCAAACGTAACGAAAACAACCGATTTCCACCGCGAAGTGGCGACAGCTTCGGGCGGATTGGGGCGAGCGCTCAAAAAGGTCGACACCATGGCTCGGAAACTCACTGCACGCGAAGTTATCGCCAGATCGTATCCCAGCTGGGACTATGCGATGGCCGACCGTCTCATCGCATGGCTCGACCATTGCGGGTACGAGATCGTCGAAAAGAGGCCGGAGCTGGATTCCGCAGCTCTCCCGGCGGACGAGTTGCAGCCGCAGGTCGCCAACGTTTGCTGACACCCATCGCGACGACCGCGCTCGACGTCGGCTGTCTTGCACGCGAGGCCCAGGAACGGGCCGTCCCCTCCGGGGTTCAACAAGAGCAACGCTGGCGACCTGACCGTTGGCCGGCGTGACCAGATGAGAGCCGAAGGAGGACGAATGTCTCGCAAGCTCACACCGCGCCAAGCCATCGCCCGTTCCTACCCGACCTGGGACTATGCCATGGCCGACCGCCTCATGGCCTGGCTGGACGACTGCGGCTACGAGATCGTCGAAAAAGGCACTGTGCATCGCGACGCGAGCCTGGTGCCGGAGGCGCCGGAAACCACGTCCTCGCTCGAGAACGCGCATTGATCCCGCCCGCAACACTCTGGGGTGCGAGCGAGATCATTGGCATTCACCTCGATCAGCACGCGGCTCAGGCCAGCAGCTGCTTCTCGATCTCGTAGACCGGCAGCTTGACCAGATCCTTGTGGACCTCGCCGTGGAGAACTTTTCGCACGGCCTCGGAGTAGTCGGCGCGGAGCATTCCGAGCGCGCGCGGCGAGGCCACCATCGTCAGGGCCTTCGTCTCCCCCGACAGGACAGCATGGTGCAATCGGTCGGCGATCTGCTTGAGAAAGGCGCGCTCGGCCTGATCATGCCAATCCGTCTGCTCGACCGAGCTTCGCGCGTGACCGAACGACTGCTGCACCGAGCCGGGCGCGTCCGAGCCCTGGGCGCTCGTCCGCTCGTTCTCATGCTCATGCACCTCCTTGGTGTGCAGGTTCGGAAACATGCTATCGCCGACGTTCTCGAGGATCAGCGCTTTGCGGCCATCGCAAACGACGATCCAATCACCGGTTCCGACCTTCATCTTGTCCATGAGCCAACTCCATCTTCGTGACCCCAACGCAGGGTCGAACGGAAGTCCCCGCCAATGAAGGCCGGGAAACTTCAACTCATCGTCCAGGCCGTCGGCATCGCAGCGGAGGCAACGCCGATCGCGCGCTAGAGGCTTTCTTCAAAATCTTCCAAGGAGAGACCGAATTCGGACAGCGCCTCCTCGAGATAGTCGCCAAGCATCGGCGTCTCGATCAGATAGGTGGCCGTGCGGTTGTTGTGGGCTTGCGCGGCCTGCGCGCGCAGCTCATCCCAATTCTCGAGCGAGCCGTCGCCGCGGCCCAGCCACATCAACGCGACCAGATCGATTTGCTCGTCGACGTTCAGGCCCCTGATGAAGCTGACAAGCTCGGAACGGTCCGTCGTCGCGCCGCGTCCACCCGTCCCGGGAGCAGAATCATCGTCGGTCAGATCTGCCAGCAGCTCCGGCTCGGCCACTTCCATTTCATATTGATGCACCTTCGTGACAACGAAGGCGACCTTCTCCGGCGAGATCGAGAGGTTGGGCGGGGTGGTGGTCATGCAGCGTCTCCGTGGGTGCCCGGGCAACACGCCCCGGGTCCCATTGAGGTGACGCTAGGCGCTCCGGAGGGAGCGCACTTTGCGCAAGATCAAGGCAGTCTGGCGGCAGCCGCCGCGCACAGGATGCTACCAGGTCGAGCCGAACAGGCCAAAATGCGGCTGCTGCGCGACCAGAATCATGGGTCGCCCGGGAGGAGACGCCTTGGCGCTCTTCCGCTTCTTCGTGTCCGAGGCTCTCGCGCTGGCCTCTGACAGCTTCGTCGTGTGAGGCCGTTCGACCGTCTTCGGCGTCGCAGACGACGGGCTGGTCGCCGCCGTGCCCATCTGCGCATAGGCATCCCTGGCACTTGTCTTGGAGGCTTCCGTCTTCGGCAGCTCCGCTGTGGCCACCGGGGCGGCCTGCTCCGTCTTTGCGACCACGACCGGCGCCGGAGGTGCAATCGACGTATCCATCACGATCCGCTCGGGCCATTTGCGCGCCGACTGGATCCGCACGGGAGGAAGGTCCGAGGCCGATGTGAGGCTCGCCGGCAGCGGCACGCTGGGAAGCATGGCATCCGCGAGGACCAGCAACGCAAACAAGGCACCGCCGACAAACAGAAAGTAGCGCAAGATAGGCATAATTTACCGCTCCGTCGGCCCACCCCGAGCCGACCATCCACCTAACGGATGACAATGACAGTATGTTCCCGAGGCGACCGATCCGGTTCAAGGACCGCGAGAAACTAGCGCGACATAATTAGATTTTCGTCGCTGCAACCAGCGCGCATTTCGCCGAGCTGGCATTAACGTTGACAAATCCGACGTGCACCGAGGCGAAGGTCCGGCGGCTCTGGGGCCGGATTTCGCCCGAAACGACCCGGCGGCGCTCGGTGACCTGGGTGCCGTCGCGCCGGCTGAAGGCGCAGCTGATCTCGACGTCCTTGATCGCGAAACTATTGGTGTTTCGCAAGGTGAAGGTGACCAGCGCCTTCGATCCCAGTCCGCCGCGCCGCCAGGATTGGGAACTGATGCGCAGACCGGACAGGACGACATGATCGAGCCTCACGGACGGCCCCGGCATCGCGGGCGCGAGGCTCGCATTGGCGTCCATGAGGCTCGGAACCGCGCTGACTGCGGATGACGAGGCGAGATCCGCGCCGGATCCGCTGGACATCCCGGGCACCACCGAGGAGAACCCGCGCGACGGCTCCGTGCCGTCCTCATCGTCCTGATATTGTCGGCTCGAACCATCCAATGTGAGCCGCGCGAGGCTGCCGTCGACGAGATCGCCCTCGTCACCTGACATGATCAGCCAGCCGACCGCGCCGAACACGACGAGCGCGAGCGCCCCGAGCCCCAACGAAGCCGTCGCCAAGGGAATATGCGCGTCCCCCCGTCCGCGCGCAGGCGGAGCGCCAGGCTTGCGCCTCAGCAAACGAGAGAGACCCGCATTCATGTCTGCACCATCGGCTGCCCACTCGCTTCCTTCGGCAAACATCGACACGGTTTCATGCAAAGCCGACAATTGGAGGGCATGCTCAGATACCGGTTCAATGGCCGGACTGGTGCTCGCGGCAACGAGCCGGTAGACATGCGCGTCATTGCCGCAGTGTCAGTAACGCCGCCGCTTCGGCCACGGTTCACTCTTTGGAAAGCTCTAAGACGATGTTGAATGTCACCTGGGATCACATTCATCTGCGCAGCCCTGATCCGGAAGCCACCGCCAACTGGCTTCACGAGATTCTCGGCGGCGAGATCGTCCGCAATCCCGGCCGCATCGACGTCAAGCTCGGCGGCGCCAGCGTGTTCATCGCCAAGGTCGAGCCCGGCGACGGCGTGAATGCGCCGCCCGTCACGCCCCACCAGGGCCTGGATCATTTCGGCCTCACCGTGAAGGACATCGACGCCGCGGCGGCCGAGCTGAAGGCCAAGGGCGTCACCTTCACGACCGAGCCGACCACGATCCGCCCCGGTGTGCGCGTCTGCTTCATCCGCGGGCCGGAGGGCATCTCAATCGAGCTGCTCGAGCGCGACAAGAAATACGCCTGAGCGACCTCGCATTCAGCTACGTCATGCTGCCCGGCATGAAGCAGCGGATCGAGAGGCCCTGATAGCCGCGCATCGGCCAGACCATCGTGCGGCCGACGCGATTGGGCTCGGTGATCACGGCATCGTCGGGAACGTCGAGCCATTCGCCTTCGATGCGGACACGGTAGTGGCCGTCTTTGCTCTCCCAATCGACGTCACTGACGGCACTGCCGTCGGCATCCGAGCAGCACGGGCCCTTGCCGCTGCGCAGGCCGTCGAACCACGCCTTGATCTCCGGCGATGAGTTCGCCCATTGACCGCGGTCGCGCGCCTGGGTCGGCGCAGCAAGCGCGATCAGCAGCGCGGCGCCCGTGACCTGGATGGGAGGCTTCCAGCGTCCGGATTCCTGCCGCCTCGAACCGGTGGGACTGACAGCCGAACAATCAGCGCGATGCGGCGCATGGCCGCGGGACACGATCCATTTGCTCATTTCCATCTGGCTCCTGCACCACCCCAGGGTGCGCGGAGGGCGATGCATCAACCGGGCCAGATTTCGATTCGATCGCGGCTTCGTGAGAGTCAATCCGTGGATCGACGTGGTTCAGCCACAAGCGTGTTCAGTCCGTCAAACTACTCGGCCGCCTGCTCCAGCGGAGCGGTGCGCGGCAGGATGATCTGGATGCGCGTCCCCGCCCCCGGCTCGGAGTCGAGATCGAGCCGGCCGCCGAGCCTGTTGGTGACGATGTTGTAGACGATGTGCAGGCCGAGCCCTGTGCCGCCCTGGTCGCGCCGCGTCGTGAAGAACGGGTCGAAGGCGCGGCGGCGGACGTCGAGCGACATGCCGCAGCCATTGTCGGAAAAGATGATCTCGACATTGTCGCGCCCGGACTCGCGCGCGCGGATCTCGATCGTTCCGCCACGGCCGTCCGGAAACGCGTGGGCGACGGCATTGAGGAACAGATTGGTCAGCACCTGGCCATAGGGACCGGGATAGCTGTTCATCACCAGATTGGGCTGGCAATCGACATTGATCGTGAGGTTCTGTCGGCGCACGCCCGGGCGCAGGCTCATCACGACCTGCTCGGTGAGATCGGCCAGATCGAAGCTGCGCTGGTCGGAGTAGTTGCGATCCGCCGCGACCTGCTTGAACGACTGGATCAGCTCGGCCGCGCGATTGAGGTTGGCGACCAGCTGCGCCGCCGCGTTGCGGCTGGTCTCGATGAACTCGTTGAGGCTCGAGCGCCGGAGCTCACCGCGCGTCACCGCCTCGCTGAACAGATCGGTCTTGCGCTCGAGCGCGGAGGCCACCGTCAGGCTGATGCCGACGGGATTGTTGACCTCATGCGCGACGCCTGCGACCATGCGGCCGAGCGCGGCGAGCTTTTCCGCCTCGATCAGCGAGGCCTGGGTCTCGCGCAGGTTCCGGAGCGCGGTCTCTGCCGCCTCCTTCGCCTTGCGCATCTCGTGCTCGCTCTTCTTGCGCTCGCCGATGTCGAGCGCCACGGTGACGATCTTGTCGACCTCGCCGTCGGCATCGAGCAGCGGCAGCTTGTTGACCAGCCATTGCCGCATGACGTTGCTGGAATCCAGATATTCTTCCTCGTAGAAGCCCAGTCCGTCCTTCGTCGCGAGCACACGCTTGTCGTTGGAATCGGTCTTGCTCGCGCCATAGCGCGACATCAGCTCGCCCGTGGTGCGCCCCAGCGCGTCCTCGGGCTCGACGTTGAAGATGCCAGCCATGTAGCGGTTCATCAGCACATAGCGCAGCTCGCGATCCTTCACGTTGATCACCGCCGGCACGGTATCGATGACCTGCTGCAGCAGGCGTCGCCCCTCGGCGATCGCATCTTCCGCGCGCTTCTGATCGGTGATGTCGCGGACGACGCCTTCGTAGCGCACCACCTCGCCGCTCTCGTCGCGCACCACGGTGGCGCTGTCCGACAGCCAGCGGATCTCGCCATTGCGCCGGCGCACCTGATATTCGAACTCGCGCACCATGCCGTCGCGCCGCATCAGCCGCTGATAGCGCTCGCGCGCCAGCGGATGAACATAGATCGTATCGGCGATGTCGTTGACGCCCTGGATCAGCTCGCTCGGGGACTCGTAGCCCATGATACGCGCGAGCGCCGGATTGGCGTTGAGCACGAGTCCGCTCGGGGTGGTCACATAGATGCCGTCGATCGAGGCTTCGAACAGCTTGCGATAGCTCTCTTCCGCAAGCCGCTGCTCGGCCAGCGCACGCACCGCCGCCTCGCGCGCGGCATCGGCGTCCTGCAAGGTCTGCCGGAACACTTCGGCGGCGCGCGCGATGTCGCCGATCTCGTTCTGGACGTCGGTCTGCGGGATCGAGGCCGCCTTCTCGCCGGCTGCAAGCGCCCGGATCGAGCGCGCGATCGAGGCCAGCGGCTTCACCGTCCGACGCACCACGAACCAGGCCGCGAAGATGCCGATCAGCACGCCCGACGTGCCGAAGATGATGCTCTGCCACTTGGTTTCCGCGAGCGTGCGCGCGAAGTCGCGCGACAGCACCTTGCCCTGGCTGGCGCTCAGCGCGCGCAACAGCTCGGTGACGCGGCCGATCAGCCGGCCCTCGATGCCGAGCACCTCCTTGTCGAGCCGGCCGATCTCGTCCTCGGTGCCGGAGATCGCGATGATCGCCTGGGCATAGCGGTCCACGGCCGCCCGCAAATTGGCATCCTCGATCGGCAGCGCGCGCATGCTGCGGGCCGCCTGCTCCGCACCGGCCGGATCACGCGCCAGCAGCGCCGCTCCCACCTGGTTCTGCACCTGGAACAAGGCTCGCGCGGTGCCGCGATCGGTGACGCCGGCGATCGCGGCCTCAAAGCCCTCGCGCGCCGCCGGCAGACCGGACAGCAGCTCGGCGCGCTGCGCGATCAGCGCACTGATCCGGTCGATGCCCTCGCGATAATTCGTCAGCCGCTGCGAGACGCCGTCGATGGTCGCCTGCTGCTCCGGCGCCAGTTGGAGCCGCGTCTTCTTCAGGAGCGCGCTGAGCTCGGTGGCCGCCTCCATCACGCGATCCGAGCGCGAGGCGGGATCGGTGACGAAATCGCGCGCCGCGAGCCGCAGCTCGTTCATGCGCTGATCGATCTCCTCGGCGAGATCGCCGACGCCTTGAAGCCGCTGCAGCTCGGCAAAGGTGGAGTCGATGTGACGGATGGCGATCACGCTCGCCATGCTGGTGGCGGTGATGACGGCGAGCAGCAGCAAAAAGCTGCCAAAGATCATCCGTCCGATCGTGAGGGATCGGAGGCGATCACAAGCGAGGCCGAAATCGACGTTTTTACTCATGGGATCCGATGGTCGGAACCGCAGTATATACGAGCCGCCGTGCGGCAACTAGAACAAATCAGAAACAACTTGCACCCGGGCGGCACCGCCCGACGAAAAATAGTCTGTGCGGTTAACCGGCCGCACTGAACGCGAACACCTCGCCATCATAGCCGGCCTCGCGCGGAATGCGCAGCTCGCGGCCGCCATCGGCGGTCTTGGTCATGACCGGCATCACCGTCACGATATCCATGTCCCGCGCCGCGGCCAGCGCGTCCGCCACCGCCGGCTGCTTGCCGAGCCGGATCAGGTTGCGCGTGGTCGGAAATGGCAGCTTGAAGCGACCATCCTCGCCGCCCGCGAGCGCCTCGCGCGGCGACACCCAGATCGAGTCGGTCGATTCCCGGCCGTCATGGGCGCCGAGCTGGTCCGGCGGCGCAGCGGCCAGGAAGAACCAGGTGTCGAAGCGCTTCGGCATGCCCTCGGGCGTGATCCAATGCGCGTACGGCACGAGGGCATCGAGCGCCAGCACCAGGCCATGGGCCTCGATCACCTCTCGGAAACTGATCTTGCTCTCGCACAAAGCGAGACGATGCTCTGCCTCGATGGCGCGCGCGGCCTCCGCCTCGATCAGGGCCTGCGCGCCCTTGCGGCGCGCCAGCAGGATGCCGCTCTCCTCGAACGTCTCCCGCACGCCCGCAATGCGGAAGCCGAGCGCCTCCGCATCGAGCCCGTGATCGCCGGCGTAGAGCTCGGGATTGCCGGCGATCTCGCGATCGCCCTTGTCGACGCTGCCGCCCGGAAACACCAGGGCGCCCGAATTGAACTCGATCTGATGGTGGCGCACCATCATGAACAGTTCGATCTCCCGGGCCGCTGCGCTGTCGCGCAGCAGCAGCACGGTGGAAGCGGGACGAACGGCGGCAGCGTCAGCCATGGTTACTCCGCGGCGGTGGCTCTGGGTTACAGGTTAGCGCGGGCGTCGTAGCGGGCGACGCGCGACAAGAGATAGTCGACCTCGGCCTTCGCGGCGGCACTGATGCCGGACGCCGGCTTGCGCTGCGCGGCGGAGGCGATCGCGCCGCGCTTCTGCAGCACGTATTTGCGCACGGCGAGGCCTGCGCCGGGCTGCTGCTCGTAGCGCACCAGCGGCAGATGCGCGTCGAACAAATCATGCGCGGCATCGCGTTTTCCCGCCTGCGACAGCTTGACGACGTCGACCAGCATTTCCGGGAAGGCGTAGCCGGTCATCGCGCCGTCGGCGCCGCGCTCCATCTCGAAATCGAGGAACAGGCCGCCATTGCCGCACAGGATCGACAGCGGCTTGAGCGAGCCGTCCTTCTGGAAGCCGCGCAGCGCGGAGATCTTTTCCAGGCCCGGCCAGTCCTCGTGCTTGAGCATCACGCAGGACGGGCTGTCCATGACGATCTTGCGGATCACGGCCGGCGTGAACTGGACCTGCTGGGTCAGCGGATAGTCCTGCAGCACCCAGGGAATGTCCTCGCCGATCGCTTCCTGGGCCTGCTTGAAATAGCCTGATATCTGGTCGTCGGTACGCAGGCTCGGCGGCGGCGCGATCATCACGCCGGCCGCGCCCGCATCCATCGTGGCGCGGGCCAGCGCGCGCATGGTCGCGAAGCCCGGCGACGACACGCCGACGATGATCTGCATCGTCTTCGCGCGCTTGACGAAGCGGATCGCCACCTCGGCGGATTCGGCCGCATCCAGCTTCGGCGCCTCGCCCATGATGCCGAGCACGGTGATGCCGTCGCAGCCTGCCTCGGCGTAGAAGTCGACCAGGCGGTCGATCGAGGCCTCGTCGATGCGGCCGTCATCGTGGAACGGCGTCGGCGCGATCGCGAAGGTGCCTTTGGCGGCGGCGGTGAGCTTCATCGTCTGGTCTCCAATCTCTCTGGCGTCGTTCCGGAAGGGCGCTGCCCGGCGCAGGCGCGGACTTCATGGGGCCGATCATCGTTCTGAATTCCGGAACCTCTTCCTGGCCTCGCTTTCAGAGCTTCGGCGGGCGCCCGGGACGAGGCCAGACATACATCAAAACCGCCGCGCGGACTTTCGAATCTCGTCCTCCGAAAAGAATATCTCCCCTGCATGTTCAGCGATGTCCTCCGCCTTCCAGGCCGAGGATGGCGGCTTCCAGCCGTCCATTTCCATCATGCGCAACTCGCGCACCCCACGCGGACCGGAGACGCCGAGCACCTTCCCCGTCTGATCGCCCGAGAGGGAGCTAACCATGTAGAGCACGGCCGGCGCGATGCCCTCGGGCGTCAGCGCTGCGCCCGGGTTCTCCTTGTAGCGCGGCAGGTCGGCGGTCATGCGGGTCAGCGCGCCCGGCGCCAGCGTCCAGACCCGGATGTTGTACTTGCGGCCCTCGATCGCCAGCACGTTGGACAGGCCCCAGATACCGCCCTTGGCCGCGCCATAGTTGGACTGGCCGAAATTGCCGATCAGGCCCGAGGTCGAGGAGGTGTTGACGATGACGCCGCCGCCATTGTCGCGCATCCAGCGGAACACCGGCAGGGTGCAGCAGAACGTGCCCTTGAGGTGGACCTGGATCACCTTGTCCCAGTCGGCCTCGCTGGACTTCGCGAAGGTCTGGTCGCGCAGGATGCCGGCATTGTTGACCAGGATGTCGGCGCGGCCGAAATGGCGGATGGCGTCATCGAACACCGACTGTCCGCCGGCCATGGTGGAGATGTCAGCGCCGTTGGCGACCGCGCGGCCACCCTCGGCCTTGATCGCGGCCACCACCTGCTCGGCCATCGACAAGTCCGAGCCGGAGCCATCGCGCGGGCCGCCGAGGTCGTTGACCACGACCGCCGCGCCCTCGCGCGCGAACAGTTTCGCGTAGGCCTCGCCGAGGCCACCACCTGCGCCGGTGATCAGCGCCACCTTGCCGTCGAGCAGTCCCATGGTGTGTCCTCCGCGCTTCGCCTTTTTCAGTAGCGTTGCTGCAACTTCACCTCTCCCCGCCAGGGCGAAGCGAAGCTTCGCTAGGGCGGGGAGAGGTCGGATTGCATCGCTAGATGCAATCCGGGTGAGGGGGACTCTCCGCGAGTCCGGTGGTTGTGGCTGCCCTTCACCCCACCCTCTCCCCGTGAAGAACGGGGAGAGGGAGCCGACGGCCGGTGGCCGCCTTACTAACTGAGCAACGTCTTGCCGTTCTTGATGACGGTGACGTTGCGGTCCTTCACGCGCGCTTCGAACGAGATCACGTTGCCCTCCTTCCACAGATCGACCGTCACGGTCTCACCCGGAAATACAGGCGAGGAGAACCGCGCCGCATGTTGCTTGAAGGCTGACGCATCGTAGTCCGCATAGGTCTGGAGCACGGCGCGGCAGGTCAGGCCGTAGGTGCACATGCCGTGCAGGATCGGCCGCGGGAAGCCGGCGCGGCGGGCGAACTCGGGATCGGAGTGCAGCGGGTTGCGGTCGCCGCACAGGCGATAGATCAGCGCCTGATCGGGACGGGTCGAGATCTCGACGCTGCGGTCCGGGGCCCGCGAGGGCACCGGATGCGGCTCCGGGATTCCGCCGGAGGGACCGCCGAAGCCGCCATCGCCGCGGGCGAAGCGGGAGGCGACGAGCGTCGCCAGCGGCGCCCCGCTCTCGTCCCGCAAAATCGTCTGGTGGCGGATGACCCCCCCCTTGTCCTTGCCCTTGTCGGACACGGCGAGCACGGAGGAGTCGGCCGTGATCTTCGCGGCGACTGCGAGCGGCTTGTGGAAGGTGATGTCGCGCTCGCCGTCGACGACCAGCACGCGGTTCAGCTTCATGTCGCCGGGGCCTGCGCCCCATGCCGCCACGGACGCAAAGGTCGGCACCACTTTAAGTGGCCGCGGCTCTGCGGTCGCCTCGTTGACGAAGGCGAGCTCGCGCTCGTCCATCGGATCGGCGCCCATGCCGATGCCGTAAGCGTACAGCATCACTTCGCGATCGGTGTAGGCATAAGGCTGCCCGATCGCCTTCATCGCCATCAGCTCATCGTAATTGATCGGCATTTCGCCTCCCCGCATTCGTTCTTCGTAGGGTGGGCAAAGCGAAGCGTGCCCACCGCCTTTCTCTTCGTCAAACGGTGGGCACGGCGCTCCGCGCCTTTGCCCACCCTACGTACTTTTTCCGGCGCCCATTGCTGCGCCCTCTCCCCTTGCGGGAGAGGGCTACACAGCTATCAGCGTCAATTTCGCGCGGGTGAGGGGTATGCCTCCACAGAGACACTGCCCGTGCGGAGAGATACCCCTCACCCGGTAGTCCAGGCGTTGCTTCGCATCGCCTGAACTACCACCCTCTCCCGCAAGGGGAGAGGGTGCACCTTTCGCGTAGCAACAGCCACGCCTTCGTCATTGCGAGGAGCGAAGCGACGAAGCAATCCAGAGTCGTGGAAATCACCCTGGATTGCTTCGCTGCGCTCGCAATGACGCGCGGATACATCGAAGGCCTCGCCTACACCGGCGTGAAGAACGGCAGCGGCGCGCCGTCGGTGGGCTTGAACACCACCTTCACCTTCTGGCCGATCTTCAGTTGATCGAAATCACAGTCGATGAAGTTCGTCTGCAACGACGGGCCCTCCTTCAAGGTCACATACCCGATCGCATACGGTCCCGTCGGCGACTTGCGCATGATGGAGAACGTATAGATCTCGCCCTCGCCCGCGCTCTGCTCCCACACCGTCTGGTCGGAGAAGCAGAACGGGCAGATCGAGCGCGGGAAGTAATGCGCCTCGCCGCAGGCGGTGCAGCGCTTGATCAGGAACTTGCCCTCGGAGGCCGCGTCCCAGAACGCCTTGGTCTCGGGATTGGTGACGGGGGCTGGCAGCTTCTTCGCTTCAGACATCAGACGCGCTCCAGAATGCAGGTCGAGGCGGCGTGACGCACGCCGAGCAGGCCACCGGTGCCATGGGCAATGGCGAGATCGCAGTTTTGCACCTGCACCTTGGGATGGGCTTCGCCGCGCAGCTGGCGCACGGCCTCGATCACCTTGGTCATGCCGCCGCGGTTGACGGGATGGTTGCTGCACAGGCCGCCGCCATCGGTGTTGAACGGCAGCTTGCCGACGCCGGAGATGAGGTTGCCGTCGGCGACGAACTTGCCGCCCTCGCCTTTCTTGCAGAAGCCGAGATCCTCGAGCTGCATCAGCACGGTGATGGTGAAGCTGTCATAGATCGAGGCGTATTTGATGTCCTTCGGCGTGATGCCTGCTTCCTCGAAGGCGCGCGGGCCGGACCACACGCCCGCCGAATAAGTCAGGTCGAGATCCTTGCCGCCGCGCGGGCCCTTCATGGCCTCGCCATGACCGATCAGGCGCACCAGCGGCTTCTTCAGGCTCTTGGCGATCTCCGGCGTGGTGACGATCAGCGCGCCGCCGCCGTCGGTCACGACGCAGCAATCCATGCGATGCAAGGGATCGGAGATCATCGGCGAGTTCAAGACATCCTCGACCGTCACGACCTCCTTGAGCATCGCATGCGGATTGTACTGCGCGTGATGCGAGGCGGCGACCTTGATCCAGGCGAGCTGCTCGGACGTGGTGCCGTAGTCGTGCATGTGGCGCATGGCGCACATGCCGTAGGCGTTGTGCGTGGTCGCGCCGTAGGCGGCTTCGAAATCGGCCTCGGCGCCGGCGGCGCGCGGCGGCATCGGGCCGGTGCGCGGCTTGCCGGCGAGCGTGATCAGCGCGATCGAGCATTTGCCGGCGGCGATGGCCTCGGCGGCGTGGCCGACATGGATGAGATAGGAGCAGCCGCCGGTCTCGGTGGAGTCGATGTGCCGCACCTTCAGGCCGAGATAATCGACCATCGGCCAGGCGCCGCCCGGCGCATCGCCGGCGCAGAAGTAGCCGTCGACATCCTTCGCGCTGAGCCCGGCATCCTCCAGCGCGCCCTTAGCGACCTCGGCATGCAGTTGCGCGGTTGATTTGTCCGGTGCGTGCCGGGTCGGATGCTCATAGATCCCGGCAATGTAGGCCTTGCCCTTGATGGTCAATTCCGTCTCCGCTTCCTGTCGTGTCCTGCCCGATGGTTGGAGATTTTCTGGACCGTTGCAGGAGGCTTGGCAAGCGCGGAAAATATTCCGCACGATGGAGATGGCCACCGGTGCCGCCTCGCACTCAGCCGTCGTCCCGGGCTTGACCCCATAGGCGCTAAGATAGTTTTAGCATCGTTTGATAGCGACGTTTTCTTCTCGGTGCCTCGCGGAGGTGGCGGCGAAGAGGGGCTCTAGAGCGGCGAAGGCGGGTGATTGTGGGCTGCGGGATAATGGCTTGTAACAATGAGGCAATGAGTTGCCGCAGCAATCGCCAGCCGCCCGGACGCGTTAAGCGGCCTGAGCCGAGCGGGGAGAGTCCTCGAGTTCGTCTACGAGCGGCTCGAGCAGAAGGATGATGAGGAGATGCGCGAGAATGTGAGGTCTGGCGGACCGCTCGTCGGCGCCAGGTGGTCCCTTGAGGCCGATCACACTCTTCAGCCGCTTGAAGCCCAACTCAATGCGCCAACGCAGGCGGTAGAGAGCGAGGACATCTTCCGTCGGGAAGTCATCCGGAGCAAGTGAGGTCACCAGGATAACCCAGTCGGCAGCTTCGAGTGTCTGTTTGGAGAGCGTATGACCTCCCTTCCTCGCGGCTAACTTTGCTTTGCGGCGCGCTGCGGCCGCAGCGTCCTGGGGCTTCTTGATTGCAACCAGGCGCAAGGCAAGAGGTGCGCCCCGCCTGGGCTTGATCCAAATCGGGCGATCGATCAGACCGCATTTTGCGGCTTTGCGCAGTTCGGTCACGAGCTTGAGCGCACGGCCTGCACAATCGCGCCAGCGCGCGCCC
Organism: Bradyrhizobium sp. USDA 4353; assembly: GCF_054063215.1. NCBI lineage: Bacteria > Pseudomonadati > Pseudomonadota > Alphaproteobacteria > Hyphomicrobiales > Nitrobacteraceae > Bradyrhizobium > Bradyrhizobium sp. USDA 4353. The sequence goes on along the minus strand of NZ_JBSSGB010000001.1, from coordinate 4,915,904 downwards.
TTCCAACCAGCCCGGATGACGAAGTCAGCACCAGCCTGGATCAAATTTGCCATACGCTCGGGCTGTAGATAGGCCCGATCGGCAATTCGGATCTCGCCTGGTACCGCTGGCACCCGATCAAGCGTCTCACCCTCATGCTGATCGGTCAGCTCAAAGTGGCCAAAACGCTCACCCGGAAGATCGAAGGCGCTGTGAATGCGCCAGACCTCGTTCTTGGTCTTCTCCTGCCGGCCCTTCTTCGGCACCGTGGTCGCATCGATGATACGGATCAGACGACCTTGGCTCCTCCGGGGAGCTGCGGAGGCAAGGACCTGCCCCACCAGCAGCGCCAACCAATCCCCGCACTGGCGCAAGCGATAGAGCAGAGCCACGTTGGAGACGTCGACCAAGCCCACCGACGTCGCCCAGGCCGCAGTCAACCGCAGTCCTCGCTCCCCGAGGCAATAGGCCAAAATTAATCGCAGCAGATCGACTGCATTGCGGATCTCTCGCGGCCGCACGAAAGCTCTCGTCTCGCGCGCCGTATGGTCCAGAGCCTGTGGCCCGCCAAGCCGGGCCACTAGGCTCGTCCAATCTTGGTTCACAAGCCCATCACGTCTCATTCCATGTTGGAATCACAACTGATTCTTCGTCGCAAGCCTATTTTAGCGCCTATGGGGCTTGACCCGGGACCCATACCCACCGGCGGATCTTGTTAGACCCGATGGCCGACCGGCGCGCATTCTCACACCCGCCGGTGTTTATGGGTCCCGGGTCAAGCCCGGGACGACACCGATGGTGTGGCGCGAGCGAGCTGATATCGAACTACGCGTGAGCGCGCGTTCCCGCGACATCTCTGCCCGAGTCATGCGGATCTCTTTCACCCTCATCAAGTCGGAGGGCGCAGGGAAGGCCAGGCGTCGGCTGACGCCTGCGGCCCGCCTGCGAGAAAAAATGCAGGCGGCAGGTACCACAGGTGCAGCCGAGAACACCCGGCCTTCCCTTCGCGACGGGTTTACGTTTATACGCAGTCTGCCTGGTGCGCCGGCTTGTTGGCCACCATTGCCCGCGCGGCGCGCAAACGCCGTCACGAACGTGACACCAGCTTCGGGGTGCCAGCACGCTGCGACTTCACGTCCACGCGAAACCGTTCGTCCGCGTAGCAAGCTACGCTGCGGCTTCCTCGCGGCCATCGCTCCCCGCCCCGCGTGTCGTGACGATCGCGCGCAACGCCCCTTCCGATGAGACGGGATGCCGGGAGTAAAACACAAATTCTGAAATTCGTAAAGCTAAATCTGCCCGACGGGCACCGTCAGATGCAATTCTCGTTGAGCAGAACCTCAGGCTTGAGCCCAACGCTGAAGGAAAGAACTTTGCCATCCTGCGTCTCGAAGACGATGGCGCGCTTGCCATCGCCTCCCTCTACGATCATCCAATAATGCGGCGGCGGCTCCGGCTCGGTGACCCCGTGGCGGGCGCGGTCGCGTGCGAATTCCTGGGCCTGCTCCGGACTGATGCCACGGAAGTCGGGCGACAGCTCCTTCCTGACTTGTGGATATCCGCGGCGAACGTCCGCCTCCGTCGCGCCCACGCCAATGCCGTTCGCATCGACGACGGCCGGATCCGGCTTCGCATAGTCGCGGAGAAACACGGTCACGATCACGATCCGTCCATTGACGATGACGTAGGACAGCGCTTTGTCTCTCCCGTCCGCCCGACCGGTGACGTAGCAATCCCTCGCGAATGGCGGCAAAACTGGCCCTAGCTTTGCCTTGAGCGCGCGCTCGGCCTGGGCGACGGTCATGCCGAGCCGGACCGGGCCAACGCCCTGCATCGAGAACTCATGGGCGCTCGCAGGCAGTCTCGCCATGAGCATCATCACAGCCAAACATCCCATGCGCCGCATCAATGATCCCCGCCTGCTACGAACCTTAGCGTCGAATATCACAGAGACATGAGCATGTCGTAGGGTGGGCAAAGGCGCGACGCGAAGCGGCGCGACGTGCCCACCATGGAGCTACGATCACGTCGCCAGACGGTGGGCACGCGCCGCCGGTGGCGGCGCTTTGCCCACCCTACACGCCCTACTCCGCCGCCATCTGGCGCGGCGCGGGCGGCGGGTTCGCCAAGTCGGCAGCCAACTGGGCGTAGCGGACCTTGGCGTCCTGGACCGCTTTGTCCTTCACCGGGCCGTAGTCGCGGATCTTGTCCGGCAGCGACAGGAATTCCACCGCGATCTCGGCATTCGCCGGCGACAGCAGGCCAAGCATCGTGGCGACATCCTTCTCGTAACCGGCGATCAGGTCGCGCTCCATCTTGCGCGGCAGAGTAGCCGAAGATGTCGCGTGGCATGCCGCGCAGGCCCCTGAGCTTCGATCATCTCTGCTCGGCAAAAGCGGCCGATTGTCCGAGCGCCCTCGCACGACCACAGGTGCAAGATGACCAAACCGCGTCACACACCACAGCGACGCTTTGGCGAAGCCATCGGCTTTCTGAATAGTATGATTATTGCATCCGTGATTCTACGTGCGACGCACCTTCACCTTTCACGCAATTATACAAGCAGGCTCCAGATCCGCGTGCTCGACTGAAGATATTGTTAGTAAGATGCAGATGTATACCTGCGCACCTTACGATGTTACGGCGGTTTCGATTCGATGAGATGTTATATATCATCTGATCGATATGCTTCGTATGTGGAACCTCCGGTCTTGATCGTGCGGCGAGTCAGCTCAATTGCGGTGTGCAGAACCCTCGTGATGCCGCCGGCAGTCAGGGAGCTCTCTTCACCTCTTCAATGCTGGGTTTGCGCATCGTGATCGACGCTCTCTGCTCGACTGGACGGAGCGCGTGGCGCCGGCGCTCAGCCGCTCAAGGACGCGACATGCTGGCATGCCAAATAGCGTATCGGTGGCATGCCGAAGACAGATCCAGGACCTCTGGTGTGATGCAACGTCCGCACCCGCGATGCAGCGCGGACGCGGGCACGAACGCGTTCAGTAGAAGAACCTAGTAAGGGGAGCGTGAGTATGCGGAGTTGGTGGTTCCTTGTGATGCCTTCGAATAGACGACGTCTGACATCATGCCGCACACCGCTCGTCCTCGCCGCGGTGTTGGCCGGCAGCTCCGTGCCGGCCCTGGCGGACAACGTCAACGTGGTGCGAGAACTCGCGGCCCGGCTCGGTCAGGTGATCGGGGCCGCACAGACGTGCCAGTTCGCTGCCCGTCCACGTGTCCAGACGATCATCGACAAATTTCAGACGGTCATCAAAGACTCGTCGACGAGCGAGGCAACGCGCGTTGATCTTCTTCAACTGTTTGACCGCTCGATTGGAGACGGGCGCGGATTGGTCGCGAACGGAAGGCTCGACTGTCGAACCGCCGACCGTCAGTTTGCCGATCTCGAGCGGTCGGTCGCGGCCCCAGCTCCGACATCGTCGTTTGCCGATGTCATATCGCCCTCCTCGGCCGCAGCCGCCGTGGCGCCTACCCAAACGCTTCCCGCCGACAACGTTCGCGGCGTCACCAGCCGGGAAATCCGCTTCGGCATCGTGGTTCCGTTTTCCGGCGGCGCGAAGGAGACCGGGCAGAGCTACAGGCAGGGGATCGACCTCGCTTTTGCTCAGGTCAACGATGCCGGCGGCGTCAATGGACGGCTCCTCAAGCTCATTCCGGCCGACGACGGATTCGAGCCGTCACGAACCATTCCGGCGATGAAGCTGCTGCTCGAAAAGGAGCAGGTGTTCGGCTTCTTCGGCAACATCGGCGCGCAAAATGCGGAGATCGCGGTGCCGTTCGCGCTCGAGCAGAAGGCACTGCTTTATGCGCCGTTCACGGGTGGCACCGCGCCCCGCCACGATCCACCGGATCGCTATGTTTTCAACTACCGCGCAAGCTTCGTCGAAGAAGCATCCGCAGTCGTGCATTATCTGATGAAGGTGCGCCGATTGAAGCCGAACCAGATCGCGGCGTTCGGCGAGAACGACGCGATCGGCGAACAGGGGTATGCTGGAATGACCAAGGCGTACCGCGCACTGGGGCATGACGACACCAACATTTTGCGGCTGAGCTATAATCGCAACACGGTCGACGTCGACGCAGCGGTCAACGTCCTGAAACAACATAAGGTGCCGATCCGGGCGGTCGTGATCACGGCAACGACGCGCGCCGCGGCCAAATTCATCGAAAAGACCCGCGATCATTTCCCTGGCTTGATCTACGCAAGCATGTCGGTTGCCGACGGCACTGCGCTCTCGCAGGAACTGCTGATGCTCGGGCCGCGCTTCACCGAGAACGTCATCATGACGCAGGCGGTGCCTGCGGTGGAGGGGTATTCGAGCGAAGTGCTCGAATATAAGAATGCGCTGGCGAAATACTTCCCGGGCTCCACGCCAAGCTACGTGTCCTACGAGGGCTATCTGGCAACAAATATCCTGATCGATGCCATCAGACGGTGCGGTCCCCAAGTTGATACCGAACGCCTGGTCGAGGCTCTCGAAAGCACGCGCAATCTGGATCTTGGGCTTGGCGCTCCGATCAACTTCAATCGTGGCGAGCATCAGGCGATGCACAAGGTCTGGGGAACGCAACTCGACCACACGGGCAAATACCAGCCACTCGAACTGGACTGAAGCGAACACGCAAATTCGTTTCTCCTCGCTGCGGCTTCAACGGCCACAGCGAGGACGCGGTTGACCGCGGGCAATATACGTACTCTTTGCCCGCGGCCGCGCCCCGAACGGCGTCCCTACTCCGCCGCCATCTGGCGTGGCGCGGGCGGCGGGTTGGCGAGGTCGGCTGCCAACTGGACGTAGCGCACCTTCGCGTCCTGCACCGCCTTGTCCTTGACCGGGCCGTAGCCGCGGATCTTGTCCGGCAGCGACAGGAATTCCACCGCGATCTCGGCATTCGCCGGCGACAGCAGGCCGAGCACCGTGGCGACGTCCTTCTCGTAGCCGGCGATCAGGTCGCGCTCGGTTCTGCGCTCGGCGGAATAGCCGAAGATGTCGAGCGGCGTGCCGCGCAGGCCCTTGAGCTTCGCCAGCAGCCGGAACATCTTCATCATGCCGGGGCCGTAGCTCTTCTTCTTCGGGCGGCCCTGCGGGTCGAGGCCTGAGTTGAAGATCGGCGGCGCCAGGTTGAAGGAGACCTTGTAGTCGCCCTCGAACGCGTCGTGAAGCTGCTTCTCGAACGTGCCGTCGGAGAACAGCCGCGCCACCTCGTACTCGTCCTTGTAGGCGAGCAGCTTGGCGTAGTTGATCGCGACCGCACGCGGCAGCGCCTCGCCATAGCCGCCCTTCTCTGCCGCGTCGCGGACCTGATCGACCAGCTTGCGGTAGCGCTTGGCGAGCCGGGCGTTCTGGTACGCGGTGAGGTGCGCCATGCGATGGGCGATGATCTCATCGAGCGTCATGGCGTCAAGCGATTTCGGCGGCACCGTCTCGTCCTGGCCGGTCATCATGCCCGCGACACGCTCGGGATTGACGACCATCAGGCGGCCGAGGCGGAAGGCCTCGGTGTTCATCTTGACGGCGACGCCGTTGATCGCGATGGCCTTCTCGATCGCCTCGGCCGACAGCGGCAGCAGGCCCTTCTGATAGGCATAGCCCATCATCATCATGTTGGTGGCGATGGAGTCGCCGAGCAGCGCCTCGGCCGGCTTGCTGAAGTCGAAGAAGGTCGCGTCCTTGCGCAGCGCGGTCTCCAGCAGGCTCGTGACCTTGCGGTTCTGGAAGTTGAAGTCGCGGTTGAGGACGAAGTCGGCGGTCGGGATCAGGTGGCTGTTGATCACGCCATGGGTGCGCTCGGAGTCGCAGAGCGTGATCGTCTCCTTGGCGCCCGCCACCACCTCGTCGGCGGCGATGACGAGATCGGCCGTGCCGGTGACGATGCGCGAGCAGGTCACATCCGCCGTGTTCTGCGAGAGACGGACGTGGCTGAGCACGGCGCCGCCCTTCTGCGCCAGGCCGGACATGTCGAGGATCATCGAGGCCTTGCCCTCGATATGCGCGGCCATGCCGAGCAGCGCGCCGATCGTCAGCACGCCGGTGCCGCCGACGCCGCCGACCGCGACATTGTAGGGCCGGTCGAGCGTTGGCTTTGTCAGCGGCTCCGGCATCTCGCCGATGTCGCCGAGCTCGGCGGGTGCGCGCGAGCGCGGCTTGCCGCCGTCGATGGTGACGAAGGACGGGCAAAAACCCTTCACGCAGGAATAGTCCTTGTTGCACGAGGACTGGTTGATGACACGCTTGCGACCGAGCTCGGTCTCCAGCGGCTCGACCGAGATGCAGTTCGACTGCACCGAGCAGTCGCCGCAGCCCTCGCAGACCGCCGGATTGATGAACACGCGACGCTGCGGGTCCTCCATCGTGCCGCGCTTGCGGCGGCGGCGCTTCTCGGCGGCACAGGTCTGCACGAAGACGATGGCCGAGGCGCCCTTGGTCTGGCGCAAGGTCTTCATGACGTTCTCGAGCTCGTCGCGATGCGCGAGCTTCACGCCGGGTGCGATGCTGTCGCTCGGATACGCGTCCGGGTTCTCCGAGACCAGGTAGATCTCGCGAATGCCTTCGGCGTGGAGCTGGAAGGTGATCTGCTGCGGCGACAGATCGCCGTCATGGCGCTGGCCGCCGGTCATGGCGACGGCGTCGTTGTAGAGGATCTTGTAGGTGATGTTCGCCTTGGAGGCGACCGCCTGGCGGATCGCGAGGCTGCCGGAATGGAAATAGGTGCCGTCGCCGAGATTGGCGAAGATGTGCTCCTCGCCCGTGAACGGCGCGATGCCGACCCACGGCACGCCCTCGCCGCCCATATGCGTGAACGTCTCGGTGTTGCGGTTCATCCACAGCGACATGAAGTGGCAGCCGATGCCGGCCAGCGCGCGGCTGCCCTCGGGCACCTTGGTCGAGGTGTTGTGCGGACAGCCCGAGCAGAAATACGGCGTGCGCGCCACCGGCGACACCAGCTGCATCTGCGAGGCGTCGCGGCCGTTGAACCAGTCGGCCTTGGCGCGCAGCATCGCCTTGATCTCGGGGTTGAGGTCGAGGCGAAGGAGTCGTTCCGTGAGCGAGGTCGCGAGCGAGGCGACCGAGAGCTCGGTCGCGAACGGCAGGAAGCGCTTGTCGTGATCGTCCATCTTCCCGACGATGCGCGGGCGGACGTCGTCGCGCCAGTTGAACAGCTCCTGCTTGACCTGGTTCTCGACAATCTCGCGGCGCTCCTCGACGATGAAGATCTCCTCGAGCCCGACCGCGAACTGCCGCACGCCTTCCGGCTCCAGCGGCCAGGGCATGCCGATCTTATAGAGGCGCAAGCCGATCTTGGCCGCGACCTCCTCGGTGATCCCGAGCTCGCGCAACGCCTGGCGGATATCCTCGTAGCTCTTGCCGGACGCCATGATGCCGTAGCGGGCGTTCGGGGAATCCATCGTGATGCGGTTGACCTTGTTGACGCGGGCAAAGGCGATCGCGGCAAAGCCCTTGTAGTCCTGCAGCCGGCGGTCCTGCTCGAAGCGGTCGTCCGGCCAGCGCAGATTGAGGCCGCCCGGCGGCAGTTCGAAATCGGCAGGCGTGACGAACGGCGTCATCTCGTCATTGAGGTTGATCTCGGCCGTGGTCTCCACGGTTTCCGTGATGACCTTCATGCCGACCCAGCAGCCGGAATAGCGCGACATCGCGATCCCGAGCAGGCCCATCTCGATCATCTCGTGGATCGAGGACGGGTAGAGATAGGGCATCAGCGCCGACATGAAGGCGTGGTCGGACTGGTGCGGCACGGTGGAGGATTTGGCGCCATGGTCGTCGCCGGCGAGGCACAGCACGCCGCCGTTCTTGGCGGAGCCTGCCGCATTGCCATGGCGGAAGACGTCGCCGCAGCGGTCGACGCCGGGGCCCTTGCCGTACCAGATGCCGACGACGCCGTCATACTTGCCGCCGGGCGACAGATGCAGCTGCTGCGAGCCCCAGACGGCAGTGGCGGCGAGATCCTCGTTCACGCCGGGCTGGAACTTGATGTTGTACTGCTCGAGATGTTTGCGCGCGGAGAACAGTTGCTGGTCGTAGCCGCCGAGCGGCGAGCCGCGATAGCCGGAGATGAAGCCGGCGGTGTTGAGGCCAGCGGCGCGGTCGCGCCGGATCTGGGCCATCGGCAGCCGCACCAGCGCCTGGATGCCGGTCAGGAAGATGTGGCCGGAGCTTGCGGTGTATTTCTGGTCGAGATTGATCTCGCTCTCGTTGATGCCCATTCCGCCCTCTTGCCGTGCTTTATCGGGGTGCGCAGCTCACCGCCTAGGAGCGGAAGCGCGCGTTCTGCCAATGATTTAAGTCTGCTTTTCGAGAATGCGCATCACAAATCTCGCGGACGCAGGGCAGCCAACCGAAATCGCAATTTCGTGGCGGCCGATGGCGGCGGCTTTTACGGTTTATGTCGGAAACAGCCGCCGCCGCGAAATGGGATGATAAGCGCCATGGCTTGCCGCGGTCGGCCGCACAGTTACCGAATCGTTGCCGCCCCCCGGTTGACTGATTGTGCATTGCGACACAGAGAAGCGGTCAGCCCTTGTCCTCTCCGGTGAAGACAAACTGCGGCATATTCCATTTGTAGCGGATGGCGAGCAGCCGAAACGACAGTCCGAACGCGAAGGCCAGCGCCGTCAGGACGCCGCTGCCAAGCCCGAGCGACAGGCCGGCCGCATAGAGCAGACCCGTCAGCAACGACACGCTGGCGTAGAGCTCGGCGCGAAACAGCAGCGGCACGTCGTTGCAGAGGATGTCGCGCAGCACGCCGCCGGCGCAGCCCGTGATCATGCCGGCGACGATGACGATGCCGAACGGCACGTTCATCTGCCAGGCGATGTCGCAGCCGGCAATGGTGAAGACGACCAGGCCGATCGCATCGAGCACGAGGAAGGCCGTCGTCAGTCGGTGCACGAGCCGCGCCATCGCGATGGTGACGAACGGCGCCAGCAAGGTCAGCACCAGGAAGGACGGACGCTCGACCCAGGCCAGCGGATAATGCCCGAGCAGCACGTCGCGCAAGGTGCCGCCGCCGAGCGCGGTGATGGCGCCGAGCAGGCAGACGCCCATCCAGTCCATGCTGCGACGCCCCGCCGCGAGCGCAGCCGTCATCGCCTGTGCCGCCAGCGCCAGCCAGGACAACACATGCAACACGCTGTCGGTCGGCGGCAGGTTCCACATCGAAGGCTCCAGAATCGCAAGTTGCGCAAGAGGAACCTTAGCGCGCCCAAGCGCGCGTGAGCTTGCGAATTCGTAAGGTTTCGCGGAACGGACCGGCGGCTGCGCTGGTTGTCAGTTGACAATCGCAAGGAGGATGCAATGGCCAACGAACGGCTTCCGAACGAACGTTATCCTGATGGCATGAACCGCCCGGACATGAGCACGCGTCCAGGCATGGGCGCGGATATGACCGGCGCCGGCATGACGGGTACGGAGTATGAGCGCGCGGCCCGCATGGACAGCCGGCTGCAGCCCGACCCCGAGCTGACCGAGGGCCGTGCCTCGACCGGCCGGATGGCCGCCTACGCGCTCGGCATCGCGATCCTGCTCGGCGCCGTGTTCTACGGCCTCAACAACATGTCGGTGAACAACAACCAGGCCAGCACTACGCCGGCTACGCAGTCAGCCTCGACGAAAAATGGCACCACGCCGAACGGCTCGCCTGGCGTGACCACGGGCGCCGCGGGCGACCGCACCACTCCGTCGCCGGCAGCCCCGAGCGGTCAGAGCAACACCGCGAAGTAATCGCGCGCATTAACGACATCTCGCAGACGGCGACGAGCCGTCTCAACTGGCGGCGGGTGAGCAATCATCCGCTGCCGTTTTTTTGAGAAAGTCTGGGCACGACCACGTCACTCGAGACCAACAACAACATTTGGTGGAACTAATCACGTGCTGGCCGATTGGCTGTGCGGCACTTTGACCCACTGATTGGAGGAGACACATGATGAAGATTCTTGCTCTCGCAGCCGCAGCAGGCACGCTCTTGGCGACCGCAGCCTCGGCCGCGCCGCTCTCGCCGGACGTGTCCGCGGTCCCGCAGCGCGACGTCCAGAACGTCCGCATGGTCTGCAACGAGGACGGCCGTTGCTGGCGCGAGCACCGCGAACGTCGCGTCATCATCGAGGATCGCGACCGCGATTCCTACGCCTACGCCCCGCGCGATCGTTACATCGAGCGCCGCACCTATGAAGACCGCGGCGGCATCGGCATCCGCGCTCCGGGGGTGAGCGTCGGCATCGGGACGGACCGCTACTAATCGGTTGTGACGAATGCATTGGAAAAGCCGCGGCAAGCTCCGCGGCTTTTCTGCATGCGTACACCTGAACTCAGCCGAACAGCTTGTTCAGCTCGCCGCCCGGATAGCCATTCGCCAACTCGGTGAAGGTGCCCTGCTCCGCCATCTCCTTCGCCGCACGCATGAAGCCGGCCCAGGCCATGCGGGCCAGTGAGCCGCCGACGCTGATCCGGCGCACGCCGAGCGCGCCGGCCTGCTCCAGCGACAGGCCGGACGCGCCGATCAGCAGGTTCACCGGCTTCGGCGCGACCGCCTTCACCACGGCGGAGATCTCCTCGACGGTTTTGATGCCCGGCGCATAGAGACAATCCGCGCCGGCCTCCGCATAGGCGGTGAGGCGGTCGGTCACGAGCCCAAGATCAGGCTTGCCCCAGAGAAACGCCTCGCAGCGGCCGGTCAGTAGCACGTCCCCACCATTGGCATCAATCGCCTGACGCGCGGCACGGATGCGCTCCACGGCCAGCTCGCGCTCATAGAGCGGGTGATCCTTGTCGCCGGTGGAATCCTCAATCGACAGGCCCGCCACGCCGGTCGCGACCGCGCGTGCGACATTGGCAGCGACGCCCTCCGGCGCGTCGGCAAAGCCGCCCTCGAAATCGGCGTTGACCGGAATGTCGACGGCCGCCGACAACGCCGCCAGATGCGCGAGCATCTCGTCCAGCATCGTGCCGGTGTCGGCCTTGCCGATCGACTACGCAAAGCCGGCGCTGGTCGAAGCGACCGCTTTGAAGCCGAGATGCTCAAGCATCTTCGCCGTGCCGACGTCGAACGGATTCGGCAGAACGAAGCAGCCGGACTCGTGCAGCCTGCGAAAGGCCGCGCGCTTCTCCGCCGTGGTGGTCACCGTCATGTCATCCTCCCATGCATCTCTTCGTTGCACCAGGATAGTCCCGCACTCATGGCGCCGCCACGACATTGCGCAAAAATGTTCGCTCTTCGCCCAGAATGAGCTTGTGCTCCTCCGCGAGCGCGAAGTTCGCGCGGCCCTCGGCATCGCCTCGGAGGGTCGCGCGATAACGCTCGTAAGCCGCGAGGCTGTCGAATGAAATCAGGCCGTAGGCGATGTCGTTGGTGCCCTCGTGCGGAAGAAAATAGCCGATCAGGTCGCCGCCGCACCGCGGGATGATCGACAGCCAGCGCCGTGCGTAGTGCTCGAACACGTCACGCTTGAACGGATCGATGCGATAGCGGATGAAGACGGTGATGGTCATGACAACCTCGAGTATGTTTCGCACCATGGACACTATCCGCTTGCGGGACGACAATGCTTCGTCTAGCATCGAAGTATGAAATCGGGCCCTGATATCGCGATGGTTGCAGCGCTGGTCGGCGATCCCGCCCGCGCGAACATGCTGACTGCCTTGCTCTCGGGCCGTGCGCTGACCGCGACCGAGCTCGCCCAGGAAGCCGGCGTGACGCCGCAGACGGCGAGCTCGCATCTTGCCAAGCTCGAAGGCGGCGGCCTGGTCGAGCCGGAGAAGCAGGGCCGCCACCGCTACTACAGGCTGGCCGATCCTGACGTCGCGGACGTGCTGGAGAAGCTTGCGGGGCTCGCCGCGCGCGCCGGCCACATGCGCGTGCGCACCGGACCGAAGGAGCCGGAGCTGCGGCGCGCGCGCATCTGCTACGATCACCTCGCCGGCGATCTCGGCGTGCAGATGCTGGACAGCATGATCAGGCAGAAGCTGGTGCGCCAGCGCAAGCAGGAGATCATCCTCACCGAGGAGGGCGAACGATTTCTCGCCCAGCATTTGCGGATCTCGCCGGAGATGCTGGCGCATCCGCGCCGTCCGGTCTGCAAGGCCTGCCTGGACTGGAGCGCGCGGCGGCATCATCTCGCCGGCACCTTGGGCGCTGCCCTGATGAAGCGCTTCGCCGAGCTGAAATGGGCCGCGCGCGATCCCACCCCGGGCAGTCGCGTGGTGAATTTCAGCCGCGCTGGCGAAAGACATTTTGCTGCACTGTTCGGCACGTCCGGCAGCTGACAATCACGTGCTGTTTATCGCGGCACGCGGTCAAGGTCTTGTCTTCAGGCCGAAGGCGGGTCACGGCCAGATGGCTGACGACGATCCCTGCCGTCGGCCCCTGGAGTTTCAATGCCCCGTTTCGCCATCGCACTCTGCACCGCCCTCTCCGTTTTCGCTCCCACCATGGTTCCGGCCGCCGAGGCGCCACGTGAGCCCTACGGGATCAATCTCGAGGGTTTTCCGTATCCGTATCCGGTCAACCTGCTGCCGCTGGTCAACGACGGCGAGCGGCTCCGCATGGCCTATATGGACGTGGCGCCGGCGCAGCCGAACGGACGCACCGCGCTACTGCTTCACGGCCGCAATTTTCCGTCGAGCTATTGGGCGCCCGTGATCAAGACGCTGACCGAGGCCGGCTTCCGCGTCATCGTGCCCGACCAGGTCGGCTTCGGCAAATCCTCCAAGCCGTCGGGCGAGCTGCATTTCGATACGCTGGCGCGCAACACGATGACGCTGCTCGATCACCTCGGCATTGCCAAGGCCGATATCGTCGCGCATTCGATGGGCGGCATGCTCGCCGTGCGCATCGCCCGCGCCTACCCGGATCGCGTCGCGCACCTCGTGCTGACTGCGCCGATCGGACTCGAGGACTACAGGCTCTACGTGCCGCCGATCCCGTCCGAGACGATCATGGAGAATGAGGATCGTCTCACCGCGGACGGCTATCGCAAGCAGTTGCAAACCAACTACGCGCTGAAGCTGCCGCCCGAGCAGGTCACACCGTTCATCGACACCAGGTTCAATCTCAAGGACAGCGCCGACTATCCGCGCTGGCTGAAGAGCTTCGTCAGCTCCTACCAGATGATCTATCGCGAGCCTGTCGTGCACGAGATCCCGCAGCTCGCGCAGCCGACGCTGTTCATCATGGGCGCCGACGACCACAACGCGCCGGGCCGGCCGAACGCGCCGGAGGCGCTGCGGGCGAAGATGGGGCAGAACGCGGAGCTTGCGAAGGCCCTCGCAAGTCAGATGCGCGAGGCCCGCGCCGAGGTGATCGCCAATGCGGGCCACCTGGTGTTTCTGGAAGCGCCCGCGAAGTACGACGCGCTGCTGCTGGAGTTTCTCGGCAAATAGCTCGAGCGGACCCAGGCGGCAGGGAGCGCGGCGAAGCCGTATCCCTGCCGTTCTGCTAGGCCCATCAACTGCTGAGCAGTGCTTCTCTACGGAGGCGGCCGGCCTGCGGCTGTTTCACGTTTGTCTGGAGGCTGCGCAGCCGTCCGACGTCACCAATAATGGCGACGATGCCAGCGCCGGCGCCACTGCCGGTGGTGATGACGCCAGCCCCAGTGCCGACGGCGCCAGCCCCAATGACGTCCGTGGCCGCGATGCCCCCAATGCACCTGCTCCGGCGTCAGCCGGTCCGCCTCATCCTGCGAGCCGACCGCGCGCTCAGCCCTGTCATTTGATCGCGAGGGAATCGCCTCGTTCAGCGGCACCGGCGCAAGCGGCGCGGCAACCGACTCTGTCGTGCGGAGCGCCATGCCGCCGGCGGCCACACATCCCAGGCCAAACGCCAGCTTGAGGAAGTCTCGTCGTTCCATCGGACGCCTCCATGATCAATGAGCGGAGCATGGAGTGTCGCAACGATCACCTGAACGTGAGCTGAACTGCTACGCTCGTCATAACAAAGCGCGATGACGCGGTCGTCGAGCTTTCGCCGCGATCGCGCACGGTTTCGTTCATTCCTCGACGATCTGCGCCAGCGTGAAGCTCTCCCGCGTGCGCGTCACGTCGGGCCAGTCGCGATTGAAGTCGGCGATCAGCCGCTTCATCTCGTCGCCGCCCACTGCGCGCTCCATCGCAACGACGTCGTCGAACTGATACATCGCCTGATGCACGGCGGGATCGATCAGGCTCCACACGCGCCACGCCTTGCGCACGCCAAAGCTCTTGATCGCATCGGGCAGATGCACGTCGCGGTACCAGCAATCGAACGCCGCGCGCTTGGCGGGATCGGACACGGTGGCGCGCACGACGAAGATGGCGGATGGCATCGGTTCCTCCGGTTGTTGTTGGTCTTGTCGCCGAAGCCTAGCCGCAATCAGCCGTTCAGCGAAATCCCGCCGCGAGCGACACCACCTGTCCATCGAGGCCGTTGAAGCCATGATGGCCGCGGGCCTGGCAGGGATCGCCCTCCTCCGCGCCGCCGGACAGCCATTTTACGCGGGCGCGGCCGCCGGACCATTTGATGAAAGGATCGACGCCGGCCGGCAGGGTGAACTTGCAGGCGTCAGCGGTGTGGTGGATGACCAAGGTGCGCGGCAGCGCGGCGGGCGAGCCGAGGATCGACATGACGTTCGATGAGCTGCCGGACTCCGGGCTGAGAAAGCCGGAGGTCAGGACCAGCGCGTCCGGGCGAGCGCCGCGCGCAATGCCCTCTGCGGCCCTGATCGTGCCGCGGCTGGTGCCGATCACCGTCACGGGGCGCTTGATGGCGGCCATGTAGTCGACCGCGGCCTTCAGGTCGGTGCCGGTGTCGGCGACCATCACCGCGAGGCCGCGCGCGGCATAGGCGTTGCGGGTGCGCACAAGCTGGTTGCCGAGCAGGCCGTGAATATCGCCGCGCTCGCCGACATTGATGGCGCCGTCGCCACCGGGGAGCAGGATCACACTTGCCCGCACCGAAGCTGGCTTGATCAGCGCCACGCGCGAGCCGCCCACCGTGACGGTCTCATCCGCGGAGGCTACGCCAGCCAAAGCCGCTGATATCACCGCCGCAAGAGCAATACGCAGGATCACGCGGCACGAATCCGTCGCCGTTCCGATCATCAAAGCCTCCCTGCCGACTCATGGCCGCTCGCAAGGAGACTAGCAAATTTAATACGAGGCCCGGAGTGCCTAGGAGTCCGGGCCTCGTCCCCTCGCGACCTCGCGCGAGCGAAGCCGGTCGGTATCTCCCTCAGCTAATCGATTGCAGCAGCTGTCGCGTTGACATGGCGCAAGCCGTGCTGATCCTCGATCCTATCCCGTAAGATTACGGCCTTAGTAGCAGCGCGTGATCGTCACGCTGTGATCGCCGCCGCGGCGTCCCGGCACGGTCACGGTCTGCATCGGGCAGTTCGACACGTAGGGCCGGTCGGATGGTACGACGTTCGGCGGGTAACGATGAGCCCAGTCCCACGGCACGTCGTAGGTATAGCTGTAACGCACGTCGGCCGATGTGTGCTCGGGGATCTGCTGAATCACCGGCTCCCCGGTACCACCATACGCAAAAGCGCCGGCCGCCGGTAGATAGGAGCGATAGCCACGGTGATGATGAGGACCGAAGGGCCGCATGCCCGACGCGGGCGAAACCACCGGGCCGGATGCCGCGGGCGCGGCAGCAACCGGCGCGGCCACCGCGGCGCCTGACCCGGCGGATGCCGTCCCGGCCGAGAGCATCAGCGCGGCAGCCCCGGCGCAGGCAACCCAAGCTCGATAAGGAAACGCCGATGTTCTATCAGCCATGATACGCAACCTCTACTCTACCCACTCGCCTGCCTTGACCATCAAAGCTAGGCCAGCGGCCCAGTTCCCGCAAACCCATCGTTAAAGGTTAGTTAAGACATAGGCTTAACGCCAGGGCCACATGAGGCGCCAGATTGCCGCAATGGCCGCGAGCCGCAGGCAGCAATCCAGAGCCGCGCGTGATGCCCCTGGATTGCTTCGTCGCTGCGCTCCTCGCAATGACGGAGGGCGCGGTGGGCTTTCGCGTCTCCTGACGCCGTCATTCGACAGGGTATTCTCAGCAAGCGCCACATTCTCCGTCATTGCGAGCGCAGCGACTTGTCCGCCGTAGCTCGCAGAGCGAAGGCGGAAGCAATCCAGGGCCACGCCTTAGGCTCGCAATGACTTCCTTGCCCCCCGCTGACGACATCTCATGGATGCCTTAGAGCGGCAGGTTGTCGTGCTTCTTCGCCGGCATTTCCATCTTCTTGTCGCGGAGCATCGCGAGTGCCCGCGCGATGCGGCGGCGGGTGGAGTGCGGCATGATCACGTCATCGATATAGCCGCGCTCGGCGGCGATGAACGGCGACAGGAAGCGGTCCTCGTACTCCTTGGTGCGGGCGGCGATCTTCTCCGGGTCCGCCATGTCGGCCCGGAAGATGATCTCGACGGCGCCCTTGGCGCCCATCACCGCGATCTGCGCCGTCGGCCAGGCGTAGTTCATGTCGGCGCCGATCTCCTTGGAGGCCATGACGTCGAAGGCGCCGCCATAGGCCTTGCGGGTGATCACGGTAACGAGCGGCACCGTGCACTGCGAGTACGCGAACAACAGCTTCGCGCCGTGCTTGATCAGGCCGCCATATTCCTGTGCGGTGCCTGGCAAGAAGCCCGGCACGTCGACGAAGGTGACGATCGGAATGTTGAAGGCGTCGCAGAAGCGGACGAAGCGCGCAGCTTTCCGCGAGGCATCGCTGTCGAGCACGCCCGCCAGCACCATCGGCTGGTTGGCGACGAAGCCGACGGTGCGGCCGGCGATGCGGCCGAAGCCGGTGACGATGTTCTTGGCAAAGAGGTCGGCGATCTCGAAGAAGTCGCCTTCGTCCACGACCTTCAGGATCAGCTCCTTCATGTCGTAGGGCTTGTTCGGATTGTCGGGAATGAGCGTGTCCAACGACATGTCGACACGCTCGATGTCGTCGAAGCTCGGCCATTCCGGCACGCCGTCCGAATTGTTCGAGGGCAGGAAGTCGATCAGCCGGCGCATCTGCAGCAGCGTCTCGACGTCATTGTCGAAGGCGCCGTCGGCGATCGAGGAGCGCGTCGCGTGCACCGAGGCGCCGCCGAGCTCCTCGGCCGTGACGACCTCGTTGGTGACCGTCTTTACGACATCCGGGCCGGTGACGAACATGTAGCTGGTGTTCTTCACCATGAAGATGAAGTCGGTCATGGCCGGCGAATAAACGTCGCCGCCGGCGCACGGGCCCATGATGACGGAGATCTGCGGGATCACGCCGGAGGCCAGCACGTTGCGGCGGAACACGTAGGAATAGCCCGCCAGCGCCGCGACGCCCTCCTGGATGCGGGCGCCGCCGGCGTCATAGAGACCGATGATCGGCGCACGCGCCTTCATCGCCATGTCCTGCAGCTTGGTGATCTTGAGCGCGTGGGTCTCGGACAGCGAGCCGCCGAACACCGTGAAATCCTTGGCGAAGACGAAGGTCTTGCGGCCGTTGACGGTGCCCCAGCCGGTAACGACGCCGTCGCCGGGGATCTTGTTCTTTTCCATCCCGAACTCGGTCGAGCGGTGCTCGACGAACATGTCGAACTCCTCGAACGAGCCCTTGTCGAGCAGCAGCTCGATGCGCTCGCGGGCCGTCAGCTTGCCGCGGGCATGCTGCGCCTCGATACGCTTCTCGCCGCCGCCGAGCTTGGCGCCTTTGCGCCGCTCCTCGAGGGTGTCCAGGATGTCCTTCATGCGCTTCCCGCCCGTTCCCGATATCGTGACTGTTGGCGGCCTTCTAACACGGCTGTTTCGGAGGCGAAAAGCGGCTTTCGGTCTGGCGAGGCGGCCTCCCACAGCTCGGAATTGATCGCGGAATCAGGGTCATGGCCGGCGGACGGGGTCCGGGCTGCGGGTTAGGAACGGCCGTCCGGGCTGCCGGTTCGCCCTGCTTGATCCCCGGTTCGAGCTGCAACGAATGCTGCCCTCTCCCCTTTCACCCGACGAACTCCGGCCCCGACGCATCGACGGCCGCGATCCGCGCGGCGCGATCTACTTCCTGCCCTGGGGCATGGGCTTCGCCACCGCTCGCTGGCTCGGTCTCGTTCGGGGCTACGACTGGCAGGCCTGCTACCGACTGCCGGATGCGATGGTCAGCCCCGATCCCGAGCTGTGCGCGGGGTGCATCGCAGCCATCGAACAGGACGTGACCCGGCTCACCGCGCGCCACGGTCCGCCGTCGCGGCTGGTCGGGTTCAGCCTCGGCAGCGTGCCGGCCACCTTGATGGCCGGCCGGCTCGGCCGCCCCGTGTGGAGCTTCGCCTCGGCGGATCGCGGCGAGCTGATGATCTGGTCGAGCCCAGCCGCGCGCGCCATCCGCCGCGAGGCCGAGCGGCGCGGGCTTCGGCGTGACGATTTCGCCGCAGCGCTTCACCGATACAACCCGATCCACTGGATCGACCGCGTCGCGCCTGACAGCCGCCTCGTCGTCGGCCGCTTCGACCGGATGGTGCCGCGCGCCCGCGGCCAGGCGCTGCTCGATCGCGCCCGGCGCCGCATCATAGGCGACCATCTCGTCGAGCTGCCGCTCGGCCATGTCGCAGTGCTCGCCGCGAGCGGCTTCCTGCAGCGCCGCTGGTTGCGCGCGGAGGGCAGCCGCTTGCAAGACTGCTGAAGGGATGGGGCGGGCCGCTTGCTCGCACAGCCATCCAAGTAGCCACGCGCAAGCCGACAGACATCGCCGCAGGTCAGATGCGCCGCCGCGCCGCGGCGGGCTGGATATCCTGCGCGCAGCGGCAGCTCTTCTGCGCCTTCTCCCGCAAGATCTGCGAGACCATCCGCTCCGTTCCGGTCAGGCCGGTCAGAATGGTCGCGCTAACGGCCATTCCGGTCCTCAATCCGACGGGAAGGGCCGCATTCGCCAGACGGATCTTCAGCGCGATCCGGTCTTCCGCGCTCAGCGAGCCCGAGGCCGCACTGATCCATTCGGCATCTGCAACATGTCCATAGAGCCGGACAGACGGCAAGCCTGGCACCTCGATCGTGACCGCCTGCCCGATCGCGACATAGGTGATGTCGGAGACAGCGAGCGCAGCGATGATATGGGGCTCGCCCGGCGCGACGACCGCCATCATTGACTGGTCTGCCGTGACGACATCGCCGACATGGAGACCGCCGACCGTCACCACGCCGGCGACGGGAGCTATCACGTCGTTCAGCGCGACAGTCGCGGCGTCTCCGTCGCGGTGCTCGATGCGCGCGAGAAGCTGTCCGGCGACGATGTCCTGATTATCGGTCACCAGCAGCTCCCTGACCAGACCGGGCACCGCCGATCTGACAGGGACTTCGCTCCCCCCGATATAGGCATCGTCGGTTTGGACGAGATACTGGGTGACGGTCACGTACTCGACCATCCACGACAGCGCGATGAGGCCTGCAACGACCAAGCCGAGCCCCGTGAGCGGCCACAGCGCACGTCCTGTGGACGCCCGCGGCGCGGCTCGCATGTCCCCTGGGGAGCGCTTCTCATGCGGAATGACCCGGGCTTCGCCCGGCGCTTGCTGTCTGTCCACCGCTCGCTCCTCAGGACGGCATCGCATGTGGTGCCGTCTCGACGGGACCCTCGTGAGCTTCGTGCTCTGGGCGCTGATGTGGCGGCTCACTGGCCCGTTGATAATGGCGCCAGAGCCAAATGCGGTCTTCAGGTTGTCGAAACAATGCGCCTGCCGATGCGGCTTACGTCGGCGGGAGCACCCATTCGGCGTGAGCGACGACATCGCGAACGGAGCCGTCGTCGCGGATGAAGCTGGCAGCCCCTGCGCACGATGCCCTTGCGTCGGGAGGCGCCGGGCTGGATGCTCCGACCATCGTTCAACCACGGGAATCGCTTCATGTCCGTCGACACTGCCGCCGCCACCGATCGTCTGATGCGCTTGCTCGCCGTGCCGGGCGTGACCGGACAGGAGAAGGCGATCGGCCGCGAGATCATGGCGGCGCTGAAGCAGGCGGGCGTCCCGGCCAAGGCGATGCGGTTCGATGATGCCAATACCCGCATCGCGCTGCCGACCGAGACCGGCAATCTGATCGTCGAGCTGCCGGGACGCGGCACGATGCGAGACGGACCGCGGCTGATGTTCATGACCCACATGGACACGGTGCCGCTGTGCGCCGGCGCGCAGCCGAAGATCTCCGGCCGCAGAATCGTCAACCAGGCCAAGACCGCGCTCGGCGGCGACAATCGCTGCGGCTGCGGCATTCTGGTGACGCTCGCGGCCGAGCTGATCCGGCAAAAGCTCGACCATCCGCCGATCACGCTTCTGTTCTGCGTGCGCGAGGAGAGCGGGCTGCATGGCGCACGGCATGTCGATCTCGATGCGCTCGGCGCGCCGAAGATGGCGTTCAATTTCGACGGCAGCTCCGCCTCCAGCATCACCATCGCCGCGGTGGGTGCCGACAAATGGGAGGTCGAGATCTTCGGCCGCGCCTCGCATGCGGGCGTCGCGCCGGAGCGCGGCATCAGCGCGACCATGATGCTGGCGCTCGCGCTCGCCGAGGTCAAAGCCGGCGGCTGGTTCGGCAAGGTGGTGAAGGGCAAGGGCAAGGACGCGAAGCTTGGCACCAGCAATGTCGGCCCGGTCACCGGCGGCGAGGGCCGCCCCGCGGGCGACGCCACCAACGTCGTCACCGACTACATCCATGTCACCGGAGAATGCCGCAGCCATGATGCAAAGTTCGTCCGCGAGATCAGCAACGCCTATAAGGCCGCGTTCGAGAAGGCGGCCAAGCAGGTCGTGAACAGCGACGGCAAGTCCGGTCGCGTCAAGTTCAAGGCGGTGACCGAGTTTCCGCCGTTTCGCATGAAGGAGACCTTGTCGATCGTGAAGCGCGCCACCGCCGCCGTCTCGGACATCGGCGCGACGCCGACCTTGCGCGCCGGCAATGGCGGCCTCGACGCCAACTGGATGGTCCGCCACGGCATCCCCACCGTCACCTTCGGCACCGGGCAGAACGAGCCGCATACGATCGACGAATGGATCAACCTCGACGAATATGACCGCGCCTGCGCGGTGGCGGTGCGGCTGGCCACGATGGGGTGAGTTGGGACGCGCTGCGGTCGCCATGTCAGACAGCGGTAAGCTTCACCGCGTTCACATCGCCGCGCCCGGCGGCGATGGATCGCCGGGGCAGCCGTGCAGCGAGGACAGCTTTGCAACAGGACAGCGGATACGACGGCGTCACCCTCGAGGTCGCGGACAAGCGGGATCTCCCGGCCTTCAAGCAGGAATTGCAGGAGGCCTTCTCCGTCGCATTGAGGGACGAGATCGGCACAGTGCCCGAGCAGGCGATCCCCTCCGGCGAGGATATCGAGCAGTCGTTCACGGCGCCGGGCGCTGCGACCTATCATGTGCTGCTGGACGGACGGCGCGTCGGCGGCGTCGTCCTGACCATCGATCCGGTCTCGCAGCGCAACTCGCTCGACCTGTTCTACATCTCGGTCCGGCAGCACGGCCGCGGCGTCGGCCAGCGCGCATGGCGGGCGATCGAGGCGCGCTATCCCGACACCCGGGTGTGGCAGACGTTCACGCCCTATTTCGAGAAGCGCAACATCCATTTCTACGTCAACAAATGCGGCTTCCGGATCGTCGAATACTACAACGCCCACAACCCGCTGCCGCACCGGCCGCCGCTCGATGGCATGCCCGACGACGGCGACTTCTTCCGCTTCGAGAAGATCATGCGGGTGGAGCATTGAGCCGGACCGGGCTCACGCCTCCTCCGGCGGGATCACGCCCTTGCTGAAGATGAAGCAGCCGTAGAAGCGGCGCTCGCCGGTGGCGATCACGCCATAGGCCGATTTGGCCATCTCGTAGAACGCGTAGCGCTCGACGCCGACCAGCGGCCACGGCCTGCCCTCGGCCGCATCGATCGCCGCTTGCACCTCCTGCTGCACCGGCGTGACCTCGGTGGGATGGCCGACGACCTCCATGCGCACGGCGGCATCGTACACGAACGTGTCGAGCGGCAGCACCGACAGCACTGCCTGGACGGCCCTCGCGGCGCTGACATTGTCGATGCGCAGCAACTCGCCGAACACGGTCTGCCGCGCGATCGCATCCGCCGGAAAATTGGTGTCGCAGATCACCAGGCGATCGCCATGCCCCATCGCGCGGAGCGCATAGAGCACGTCGGCATTGAGCAGTGGATCCAAACCCTTGAGCATGTAGTCTCCCTATCGTTTTTTTAATCGTAGGCCCATCGGCGTAAGCGCGCGCTCGGGCGCTCATGCGTTATACGGCTCGCCCCTCGCCGACCAGCCGTAGATCGATCCTGCCGATCAGCTCCGAGCGCAACGTCTCGGCGGCGGCGATCGCCGCCAGGGTCTGCCGCAAGGTGCTGACATTCGATCCGAGCGAGACGATGCCGCCGAGCACCGCGGCGATCGCGCCGAGCAGCGCGGTGGCATTGGAGCCGAGCAGTCCCACCACCGCGCCGAGCAGCAAGGCGGCGCTGCCAGCAATCACGATCTTCGACGCCAGGATGATCTTCCGACAGCGCTCGGCCGTGTCGGCAAGCTGCTCGATCCGCGCCTCGATCAGGGCGATCTGTCCGCCCGGGTCGTCCTCGTCCATCACACGCGCCATCCCTCAGCGCCACCAGCATGTCCCGAGCATGCCGCCTGTCGCGTAGCGAGAGCCTACGATGCCGCCCCCCCGCGGGCAACTGCGGCGTCATCGTGCACACCGCATGGATGTGCGCGTACACCCTCCCCCGCGTCCGAAGGCAGCGGGGCCGGAACAAAGCATGCGACGCCGGATTGTCGTCGTCGAAATTTCCACCCAGCAACATGGTGAGGCGATCATGGCTGCAGACAGCCTGAAGACACTGCACACGTCCCTGGTCGATGCGCGCAACGGCTATCAGGAAGCCGCCGATGATGCCGAGACGCCGGCGCTCAAGGCGTTGTTTGCCGAGATGATCGCGCTCAAGGAGCGTGATCACGCGGAGCTGCATGACGCGCTCCGCCGGATGGGCGAGACGCCGGACGAGTCCGGCTCCTTCATGTCGACGGTGCACCAGACCGTGGTCCGCGTCCGCGCCGCGGTGACCGGCCTCGGCACCCATGCGCTGTCGTCCTTCGTCAGCGGCGAGGAGCAGATCCTCGGTCAATATGACAACGCGCTGCAGGAGTGCGCCGGCGATGCCGCCACCACCGCCACGCTGACCCGGCAGCGCGACAGCCTGCAGGCGAAGATCGCCCAGATGAAACAGCTTGCAGCCTGAGCGCCGACCGTGCCGAACCTGAACACCGACGAGCATTTCATGCAGGAGGCGATCAAGGTCGCCACGCAGGATGGCGCTGACCCCAGCCTGTCGCCGATCGGTTGCGTGATTGTGCTGGGCTCCGAGATCATCGCAGCCGAGCGCAATCACGTCGCCGCCAAGCACGACGCCACGGCGCATGCCGAGATCGAGGCCATCCGCGCCGCCGGACGCGGCTTCGAGGACGGCGAGCTGCGCGGCGCCACGCTCTACACCACGCTGCAGCCGTGCGGCATGTGCACGATGGCCTCGATCTGGAGCAAAGTCGGCCGCATCGTGTTCGGCGCCGGTCGCGAGGACGTACATCAGATGTACTTCGAGGCCCGGCATGTCGACACGCTCAAATTCGTCCAAAACGCCTATCGCGACGACATCACGATCGAAGGCGGCGTCCTGCGCGAGGCCTGCAGCAAGCTGTATTATCGTCCCTGGGACGACGTCCCGATCGAGGACCAGGGCAACCGCTAGAGTTGCCGACCTCATCTGGAGCGGCTGCGGGCGGCACGCCCGCAGATCCAGCCCGCCGCCGCAGCCGTTCATGCCAGAGCCATCATGATGAGGCCCGACCATGCGACGACATCTGCTCACGACTGCCCTCCTCGCAGGCCTCATCGCCATGCCGCACCCAAGTGATGGCTCGGCGCTCGATCCCTACCGCTCGAAAAACCGCGTCCTGATCGTGACCGGCCCCGACGACGCCGCCGCGCAGCAGCAGCGCAAGATCTACGAAGCCGCCAAGGCCGGCATGTCCGAGCGCCAGATCATCCTGCTCGACGCGCTCGACGACAGCGCGTTGTCCCGCCAGCTTCGCGCAGCGGTCGGGACCGACGGCCGCCGTTTCACCGTCACTCTGATCGGCAAGGACGGTCACACCGCGCTGGCCTCTCACACGCCGATCTCCGCCGAGGAGCTGTTCGGTCGCGTCGATGCGATGCCGATGCGGCAAGACGAAATGCGGCGGGCGCGGTCTCGGTAAGAGACCGCGCGCGCTCGTGCCTCTGGCTCGAACGCACCGGATGAGATCAGGCCTCATGACACAACTCTCCACCGGCGCCCGGCGCGACGGCTGAGCTGCGTCCCGCTGACTGATCCCCGAACAGCTTGCGGCAATAGGCAGTCAGACGCTCCGGCTGGTCGGCGGCGCCGCGGAAGGCGATGTGACCGTCGGGCCTGACGAGCACCAGCGCGGCCTCGCTGCCGATGCCATAGGCGGCGTGGGCGAGACCATCCAGATCGGACAGCGCCGTCGGGTCATCGGGCCCGGGAACGGCAGCGGCGAGAACCAGCCGCGGTCGCACCCATGCCCAAGGCCTGGCCGCTTCGCAGGCCTTGCGCAGCTCCGGCATGGCATCGGCCTGTCGTCCGTCGAACGCGAGCAGCGACCAGCCCCAGCTCCAGCCGTCCGGATTGTAGAGATGCGCGAAGATCGTCGTCGAGGTGCCGTCCGCCGCAATCACATTCGCATCGGGCGCGCGCTCGCCCGCCTTGGGAATGTGGCGCCGGATGAGGTCGCCCAATCCGCTGAGGTGATCCTCGTTCAGCGGGCTCGTGGGATAGGCGACGGTCAGTTGCTGCAGATCGGCGCTGCCTTGAATCAGCGCGCCGATGTTGGGCAGCACCCGGGCGGCAAGGTCCATGGCTGCGTCCTTCAACGGGCCGCGATAGACGCTGTTGTCAAAGCCGCGCTTCTGCTGGCCGTCGAGACGGCGATGCTCTCCGCCGCGCTCCGCGTCGTAGGAGTCGAGCAGAACGGGCTCCGCCGCGCCGTCAAGCACCATCGCGAGCCGCCATGACAGGCCGACAGCATCATGCAGGCCGGCATTCATGCCCTGCCCTCCGATCGGCAACGACAAATGTCCGGAATCACCGACGAGGAAGACGCGTCCCTTGGCGTGACACGCCGCGGCTCCGTGCTGGAAGCGGCTATGCGTCAACCAGATCGGATCGGTCAGCGTCAAGGTCTCGTCCTGCGTCACCTCGCGCGCGATCGCCTGCATCTCCTCGAGCGTGGGATCGCGGTCGGGAATGCCGGTATCGTCGGCGAGGAAGAACAGCCGGTGATAGCCCTCCCACACCGGCAGCACGCCGCAGAAGCCGCGCGGATAGTAGAAGAACCACAAATGATCCTTGTCGGTCGACCGCCGCCAGCTCAGCTTGGCGTCGACCTGGCGGTTCATGCAGTTGGGCAGCTTCTCCGGCACGAAGTCGAAGCCGAGCTGCCGGCGCACGAAACCCTGGCCGCCATCGGCCCCGATCAGATAGCGGCAACGCAGCCGCCGGCTCGGCCCTTCGGTCTTGTCGTCATCCTGTTCGCTCACCGTCGCAACCGTCACGGTGACGCCGTGCGCATCCTGCTCGAACCCGGTGACGCGAACGCCGCGCTCGACCTGGCCGCCGCGCGACGAGACTTGCGACTCCAGCGTCGCTTCGATGACGTCCTGACCACTGTACAGCACCGGTCCATAGGGAGAAGGCACATCGGCGATGTCGATGGGATCGACCGGCCGTCCATTCAACATCGTGTTGACCTGGGTGATCCGGTAGGATTTCTCGGCGAGGGCATCGCGCAGACCGATGCTCGCCAGCAGCTCCTGCGGCCGCGCCCACAGATTGTTGGCGCGCGAATGCGGCTTGTGGTCGCGCCGCTTCTCGAACAAGCGGAAGCTGACGCCATGATGGGCGAGCGCGCAGGCCGTGGTGAGGCCGATCGGTCCGCCGCCGATAATGATGACGTCGGCATCGAATTGGTCGTTAGCAATCGTCGTCATGGCTCGTCCTTTGCTGATAGCGCGCCTGGACCAGTCGGCCCCGGCTGTGGGAGTTCGTGTGCGAGCACCTCGTTCAGCTCGCTCAGGACCGCGATCGCGACCGCGATCCGGCTCGCTCCGATCCGCGCGAGAATCCGGCGGTCGAGCGGGATCACAGCGGCCTCGGCCGCCGAGAGTGCGTTGCGGCCTGCTGGCGTGAGCACGACGAGCTTGGCGCGTTGGTGGTGCGGATTGGCTTCGAAGGCGACGAGGCCGCGCGCGATCAGGAGATCGACGACACGCTGCACCGCCTGGCGGGTCAGGCCCATGTTGCGCGCGATGTGCGCCACCGGCAGCGGATGCGGCGAGTAACCGAGCGCGCCCAGCACCTGCCACCAGGCTGTCGTCAGCCCCGCCGGCTGCACCAGCGCATTGCCTGCGTCGACCAGCCTGCCATTGGTTTCGAACACCTTGAGCACGAGATCGCGGACGATGGGCGGATCGGAACCGGAGGCAGACATCAGCAACGTCCTGTCGTTATGACAATATGCTGTCGTAATGCGCGACGCAGGCGGATCGTTCCGGGTCAGATGAGATTCCGATGGTGTTCAGTTGATCGCTCGTGTCGGACGTATGCCGCGCAGTGCCAACACATGGCCGGCGCCGCAGCTCTGAATGATCGTGTGCTCGATGAGCTCGGTCGGAGAGCTCAAAGCCAATGTGCTCGGCATGACACCCGCGAGCCTCACGTTCTCTACATTTCCAGTACGAGGCATGGCTCCGCCATCTCGCGGCGATCTCCGCCCGAGTTGTGCGATCAGTCGACCTCTCCTCTTCGGAAGAAGAGGCGCAGGGAAGACCGGGTATCGACTGATACCCGCGGTCCGCGTGCAGCAAATGAGCACGCGGCAGAACCACAGGTTCAGCCCAATATCCGGCCTTCCCTGCGCGACGGTTTTGCGGGTTATAGGCGCTCTCCCCGGGGACCGGCTGTCTTGCCCCCGTCACCAGCGGATCATCATCACCACCGGCTTGGTCTCAGCGTCGGGAGACCAGGACCACACCATTTCGCCGTCGCCTCACTCCGTTCGTCGGCCGGGCTGTGACACCCGGCTGCGGAGCAACGCGCCCGTCGCCTCTCCGGCTCGACGCTTCATGACGATCGCGAAACGTCCCTCTTCAGCGAGCCGGGATGCGCGAGAATGTGGAGGTGATTTGCCCGACGAGGCAAGGGATGAGTACGCGACAAACTGGCACGACGGGCAGTTGGTGCATGCGGGGTGTGCAAGGATTGCTCGTCGGGCTGATGATCAGTCAGCCGATCGGCGACACCAGGAGGCCGACGGAGCACGCTGCATGTCCTTGCGCCTCTCTTCGAACACGCTACTCGCGGCCCAAGGGGCGTAGTTCGGCGCTGTCCGCTGTCCATGAACACGTCTGGCGACGTCTTCACAGCTAATGTGCAGCACCGCCTTCGGTGTCAGACCCTCTCCATGAACACGCCTCTCGGCGTGTTCATGGTCGGTGTGCAAGACCGCCCTCGGTGCCAGAACCTCTCCATGAACACGCCTTTCGGCGTGTTCATGGTCGGTGTGCAGGACCGCCTTGGGTGCCAGAACCTCATGGTGAGGAGCGCCGTGCTCCGCCTCCCGCCCCGCGACGACCACCCATGGCGGCGCGTCTCGAACCATGAGGCCGCCGCCGTGGGGCCTCGCCCTTCGAGACGCCCGCCTGCGGCGGGCTCCTCAGGGTGAGGAGCCGGAGCGGTCGGAGTAATCCGGCCGCAGCGCCGAGATCCGTATCTTTCCGATTAATGACCTGCCCCGCCGCCAGCTCAAAGCCCCGCGCCCTTCGCGATCGCCTCAGCGAACGACCGATCGAGGATCGCCCCGGCATCGAGCCGCTCCTTGATCAGGCCGGTGCGGGTGTAGAGGTCGATGGTCTTCTGCTCGTCGGCGACGGCGTCGTCGTCGATCGGGGCGATCCGGACCTTAGCGCGCTGGAGCCAGTTGAGCGGCACGGCGGGCGGGATGTTCATCAGCTTTCCCCATGTCTCGGCGTAGCTCTCGACATGGCCGAGCGACCAGGCGCGGGCCGCGGCGAGGCGCTGGACGAAATCCTCCAGCGCCGCGCGCTGCTCCTTGATCGCAGTGGGCGTGGCGACCTGGAAGCTCAGGCCGGGCGTCAGTCCCTCGCCGGTGATGACGCGGCGCGATTTGAACAGCACCTCCTCCTGGCTGACATAGGGCTCCCATGTCGACCACGCATCGACCGAGCCCTGCGTGTAGGCGACCTTGGCGTCCGACGGCGGCAGGAAGACGAGCTGAATGTCGCTGGTGGTCCAGCCGCGCGATTCCAGCGCCGCCAGAACCAATTGGTGGCCGATCGAGCCGCGGCCGGTGGCGATCTTCTTGCCCTTGAGATCGTCAAAACTCTTGATCGGTGAAGTCTCCGGCACCAGCATCGCCAGCCCCTCCTGGGTCTGGCGGATCGCGGCGATCGCCTTGACCGGCACGCCTGAGGCGGCAGCGAAGGTGAAGGGCGCGTCGCCGACGAGACCGGTGTCGATCGCGCCGGCGCTGAGCGCTTCCAGCAGCGGCGCCGCCGCAACGAACTCCTTCCACGCGATGGTATACGGCACGTCCTTGAGCACGCCCGCCGCCTCCATGACGGCGCGCGCATTGCCTTTCTGATCGCCGATGCGCAAGGTCACCTGCGCGAAGGCCGAGGCGGTCAATGCAAGCAGCAGGCTAGCCGCCAGGAAAACGCGCTTCATTCCGCCGCGACTCCCTTTGCACCCTGCCGCCGCGCGATCAGCTCGCGCGTCGCGGGGATCAGCGCGCGGCCGTAGTCGATGGCATCGATCAGCGGATCGAAGCCGCGGATCAGGAAATGGCTGATGCCGAGATCGTAGTAGTCGCCGAACACCTCGGCGACCTGCTCGGGCGTACCGACCAGTGCCGTGGTGTTGCTGTTGGCGCCGGTGAGCTTGGCGATCTCGGTCCACAGCCGCTTGTCGACACGCTTGCCCTGCTCGGCGATCGCGAGCAGGCGCTTGGCGCCGTCGGTAGCGTGGCCATCGGCCGGCTTGCGGTAGCCGGTCTGGTCCTGCAGCGCGGTCGCCCGCTCCAGGATCTCCTGCGCCCTCGCCCAGGCCTTCTCCTCGGTGTCGGCGAGGATCGGCCGCACCGACAGCGAGAAGCGCGGCGCCGGACGGCCGTGCTTCGCGGCGGCAGCGCTGACGCGCGCGACCTGCTCGCGCACCTGCGCGTAGGATTCGCCCCACAGCGCATAGGTGTCGGCATGCTTGCCGGCGACGTCGATCGCCGCATCCGAGGCGCCGCCGAAATAGATCCGGATGCCCTCTTTCCGATACGGCTTCACCTGCGCGAAACCGTTCTCGACCTGGTAGTACTTGCCGGCGTAGCTGAACGGCTTCTCGCTGGTCCATTCGGCCCGGATGATATCGAGGAACTCGCTGGTCCGGGCGTAGCGCTCGCTCTTGTCGTCGAGCGTATTGCCGTCCTGGCGCAACTCGGTCGCGTTGCCGCCGGTGATGACGTGCAGCGCGACGCGCCCCTTCGAGAACTGGTCGAGCACCGCGAACTGGCGCGCCAGCAGGGTCGGCGAGGTGAAGCCCGGCCGCTGCGCGATCAGCACGTTGAGCTTCGAGGTGACGCCGAGCACGTGCTGGGCAACTTGCAGGCTGTCCGGCGAGGTCGAGTGGAACGCCAGCAGCGCGCGGTCGAAGCCGGCATTCTCATGCGCCTTCGCCACCGTCTCGATGTGAACGGGATCGAGCACCGGTCCCTGGCGGACGATGATCTCGGACGAGTTGTTGTTGGAAATGAAGCCGATGAATTCGATCTCGGACATGTGTCCTGTCTCCTTGTCTTTCTAGAATCCCAGCGCCAGACGGCCGGCGGCGATGCGCGTGGCGTCGTCCTGCGGGGTGTGGACGCGGCCGCACAGCACGTCGCGATAATGCCGCTCGAGCGGATTGGCGCGGCTGAGGCCGTGATTGCTCGACAGCGACAGCGCGTCCTCGACCGCCGCCACCGCATTGTTGGTGACGGTGAGCTTGATGATGTTGCCCTCGACCGGGCTGACCACCCGGCCCTCGTCGAAATCGCGCGCAACGCTCTCGATCAGCCGTGAATTGACCTGCAGCCGCGCCTCGATCGCGCCGAGCACTTCCTGCGCGCGCGGCAGAGTCGACAGCGGTGCGCCGAGGCTCGACGGCGTGCGCGTCTTGAGGAAATCGATGATCCAGTTGCGCGCCGCGCGCGCGACGCCGTCATAGATGGCGCCGACGAAGGCGGCATGAACCAGCGCCTGGGTCGGGTTCTGCACGCGCCAGTCCGCGGGCTTGCGCAGCTCGATCTCGTGGTCGAGCGGGATCACGACGTCGTCGAGCACGACGTCATGGCTGCCGCTGGCGCGCAAGCCGAGATGATCCCAGGTCTCGACGATGCGGATGCCGGGCGATCCCGCCTGCACCAGGAACAGGCCGAGCCGCGGCTCCGGCTCATCGGTCTTCGCCCAGACGGAGTACCAGGACAGGATCGGCGCGCCGGTCGAATAGATCTTGTGGCCGCTCAGCCGCCAGCCGGTCTCGGTGCGCCGCGCGATCGTCTCCGGCAGCCCGCCGCGCGACGGCGAGCCGAGCGCGGGCTCGACGCGGAACGTGTTGATCAGCGCGCCGCGCTCGACCGAGTCCCGCTGGAGCTTGCGGGCCAGCCGCGGCGGATATTCTTGGCTCCGCGCCATCACGAAGTGCTGGATGTAATGCATCGCCAGGACCAGCGCCGTCGACGGGTCGGCTTCGGCGATGATTCCGAGCACGCGCGCCGTGAGGCCCGCGCCCGCACCATGGCCGCCGAGCGCCGTCGGCACGGTCAGCGACAGCAGACCCGCCTCGAACAGATCCTTGAAATTCTGATACGGAAAGCTGCGGTCGCGATCATGCGCCGGCGCGCGCTCGGCGAACACAGGCACCAGCCGCAGCGCGCGTGCGATCAGTTCGTCCTCATTGTCAGCGCCGGCCTGGCGCGGCGCGAGGCTCTCGATGACGGCTACCATGTCGCTTCCAACCCGAGGAGACCAAGAATCTGCCGGCGCAGATCGGCGAGATGCGGATCGCCGCGATGTCGCGGATACGGCCGGTCCACGACGATGTCGGCCTTGATGCGCGCAGGGCGGTCGCTGAGCACGATGACGCGATTGGCGAGCACCAGCGCCTCCTCGACATCGTGGGTGACGAGCAAGGTCGTAAAGCCCTTGCGCTGCCACAGCGCCACCAGCTCCGCCTGCATCGCGATGCGCGTCAAAGAGTCGAGCTTGCCGAGCGGCTCGTCGAGCACCAGCACCTTGGGATCATTGACCAGCGCCCGCGCCAGCGCGACGCGCTGCGCCATGCCGCCGGAGAGCTGATGTGGATAAGCGTTCTTGAAGTCGGTGAGGCCGACGAGGTCGAGCGCGGCATCGACGCGATGGCGCTGCTTCTTGAGGATGCCCTGCGCCTCCAGGCCGAGCGCGACATTGTCCCAGACCGTGCGCCACGGAAACAACGTCGGATCCTGGAACACGACGACGCGCGAGGGATGCGGTCCCCTGATGCTGACCTCGTCCTCGCGCAAGCTGCCGCTGCGCGGCTTGTCGAGGCCAGCGATCAGCCGCAGCAGGGTCGACTTGCCGCAGCCGGACGGGCCGAGCAGCGCGACGAACTCGCCGGGCTCGACGATCAGGCTGACGTCGTCGAGCACCTTCAACTCGGCGCCGTCGATGTCGAACGCATGGTCGACATGGGCGATGTCGATCGCCGCGCCTGGGTATTGCGCCCTGACGGCTTCGGCTGCGGCTACCATTTGACGACTCCCTTCTGCCAGACCAGCACGCGGTCCCGGGTCTTGAACAGCAAGGTGATCGCGCCGGAGCACAGCAGCGACATCACCAGCAGCGCGGCATACATGTTGGCATACGCGGCCCAGCCCTGCGCCCATTGCAGGTACCAGCCGAGCCCGGCCTTGACGCCGATCATCTCGGCGACAACCAGCACCGCGAAGGAGGCGCCGAGGCCCATGAACAGGCCGACGAAGACATGCGGCAAGGCTGCGGGGATCGCGACCTTCAGCACCAGGAACCACGGCCTGGCGCCGAGCGTGCGGGCGACATCGTAGTAGGCGCTCGGCACGCTGGCGACGCCGGACCAGGTCAGCACTGTCACCGGGAAGCCGGTGGCGAGCGCGATCAGGAAGGTGGACGCGCTCCAGCTGGTCGGAAACGCGAAGAAGGCGATCGGCAGCCAGGCTGTGGCCGGCAGCGGTCCGATGAAGCGCAGCACCGGATGCACCCAATAGCCGATCCGCGTCGACCAGCCGATCGAGACCCCGGTGATGAAGCCGGTGGCCGCGCCGATCAGATAGCCGCCGAGCTGCAGCTTGATCGAGGCGATGACGCTGTCGAGCAGTTTCGGCAGATCGTCGGTGTAGACCTCGATGATCGCCTGCGGCGGCGGAAAGAACGGCAGCGGCAGCAAGGCGTATTTGGCGGTGGCGAGCTCCCACAGCGTCAGGAACACGCCGAGCGCGAGCAGCCAGGGACTGCGCTCGCGCACGGCCGAGCCGACACGGCCGAGCTGCGTGGCGGCGACACTCACGACGAGCACGAGCCCGGCGATCACGAAGGCTGCGATCGCGAGATCCTTGGTGCGGGACCAGTCACCGACGTCCTCGCGAACGAGGCAGGATGCGCCGAAGGCGGCCCAGGCGACGGCAGCAGCGATGCCGGGCGCGACGTCGCGGAGCTTGTCGGCAAGCGCGCTGCTTCGCGCGCTGTCGCCGGGGGCGACCTCAGACAGCGAAAATGTCGACATAGATTCGCTCGGCGAATTTGCTGGTGTCGGTGCTCGGCTTGAAGACGGAGACGACCTTGAGGTCGTCGGCATAGGCCTTCAGCTCCTGCTTGAGCGGAGCGCCGTGGGGATGATGATGGTGGGTGTGATAGCGCACCATGCCTTCGAGATCGGCCAAGGTCGCCTGCTTCGGCGCATAGGGCTGGAACGACTTCGCCGCCTCCACCGGGTTCTCTGCGGTGAACATCGCGGCATCGAGCAGCGCCTGCGTGATGGCGCGGCCGACCTGCGGCTCCTCGCGCACCAGGCTGCCGCGCAGGCCGAGGATGCAGCAGACGCGGTTCTGATACTCGCCGTCGAGATTGGAGGCGACCTCGCGATAGGCGGGATCCTTGAGCCAGAGATAAGCGAGCGGATCGGACGCCAGGAACGCCTGCGTCTCGCCCTTGTCGGCGGCGACGTTGACGACCGCGCCGGGATAGACGCGCCAATCGACGTCCTTCACCGGATCGATGCCGAGCCGCGCCAGCTGGATCGAGAAGAAGTTCTTGTCGGGACCGCCGAGATCGCCGACCGCAACCGCCTTGCCCTTGAGATCGGCGAGCGTCTTGATCCCGGAATCCGTGCGCGCCAGCACCCGCATGCAGCCGCCATGGGTGCCCGCCGCGATCTTGACGTCAAACCCCTGCTCCAGCGGCTTCAGCCAGCGCAGCGCCATGCCGAGGCCGGCGTCGCTCTTGCCGGTCGCGATCGCTTCCAGCAGCTGGTCGGTCGAGCCGGAGTAGTTGATCAGCTCGACGTCGAGATTGTACTTCTTGAAGAAGCCCTGGTCGATCGCCACCGGCACCGGCGTCAGGCAGACCGCGCCGGCATTCCAGGACAGCTTCAGCTTGCGCGGCGCGCCGGTGAGGGCCGGTACTTCGGCCGCCGTCCGGCAGATCGGAAACTGCTGGAAATCGATCTCGGGTGCGGCCCGCAGGGACAGGGCCTGCGCAGCGAGGCCGCCGAATGGCGCCAGCAAAGCGGCACCGGCACCCGCCTGAAGCAGTCGACGCCGGGTGACTGCGCCTGTGTTGTCCGTGTTGTCCATCGCCCTCTCCTGCCGACAAAGCTCCGCCGTTGCGCGAGCGTGCAGCGCCCGCACTCCCTCCGCGGAATGCATCGATGTGTCGTTGAACCAGCGCTGTCGTCAGCGCCCCAATGATGAACGGATGATGCGTTCGCGACTGCACATCGTCAATGAAATGGATTTTCGAATGTGGGGCGGTAGCGAGCGATAATCTCCCCGCACGACGATCTTCATAAAGCAATCAGTTCGTCTGCGCGCTTCGCAGGCGGCATCATCCCACGCGGCGACCGGACTCGGCAGTCCCACGGCCGAGATCGCGCTGCCGCTCCCGTACACGCGGAATCACCTCCTCTGCGAACCGCTTCATCTCGGTCTCGAACGGCTGGAACTGCAGCATAAACAGCTCGATGCCGGCGGCATGGAAATCGATGATGCGGTCGGCGACCTCCTCATAGCTGCCGACCAGACCCGCCGCCGTACCGCCATTGCTGCCGACGCGCGCGCTCTTCTGCATGGTCTGCATCATCACGACCTTGGGATCGGTGTTCGCCTTCTGGATCGCCTTCATCGGCGCATCCTTCTCGGCGAGACGCAGCAGACGCTGATGCGCGGCCTCGGCCTCGTCGGCGGTCTGCCGCGCGATCACAAAGGCCGAGAGGCCGAAGCGGAGCGGCGGCGCCGAGCCTCTCGGCCGCGCCGCGACGTCGCGGATGAGGCCAGCGACGTCATCCAGCGGCTGGCCGTTGATGAACCAGACGTCGCCGTGATCGGCGACCAGCGCACGCGCCGGCTCCGATTCGCCACCGACATAGATCCGCGGCCTGATACGATAGAGATCCTTCGGCCGCAGCGCGTAGTCCTGCACGTCGAAATAGCGGCCCTTATGCGTCAGGCGCTCGCCCTGCAGCAGCCGCGACGCCACATGAATCCATTCGCGACCATAGGCGTAGCGCTCATCGTGCTCGGCGAAGCCGATGCCGGCGCGCTCCAGCTCGGGCCTGTTCCAGGCGTTGACGAGATTGATCGCAAAGCGCCCGCGGCTGATGTTCTCGATTCCGAGCGCCATCTTGGCGAGCACGACGGGATGATAAAGATAGGGCTTGATCGCGGTGATGATCTCGATCCGGCTGGTCAGTGCGGCGAGCGCGGCAGCCGCGCTCCAGGCCTCCAGCTGATCGAGATCCTCCTGATGCGGATTGATGGTGTGCTGAGCGACCAGCGTCGAATCGAATCCCAGCGCTTCAGCCTGCAGCACGAGATCACGATTGCGCTCCCAGGAGGCATCATAGGGCTCTTCCGGATCCTGATGCGCGGCCCGCGGCCCATGCACCAGGGCCCAGATCCCGAAGCGGAGCGGATGTGTCATGGTCGAGCCTCACGATCTCAGCGTCACGCCTCGCCGTCCCGACGACGCGTCGTCATGGCCGCACGTACTAACAAATCCCGAAAAGAAGTTCTTGCCGCTTTTGACGCCCGCGGGAAATCGAAAACCTCCGAGCGCGACGACAATTGGAAAACGGCTCTATTTCGATCAGCCATGTTTCGTGGGACAGTTCGCCGGCGCGCAACGAGGCTGCGTCACGCTGTGGCCTGTGCGCATCGGTTTGACACATCTGCCGCGCGACTGCGCTCGGTAGAGGATCAGCATGGCGAGGACGACGTACTCTTGAGCAATCTCGAACAAGCTGCCGGGACGATCGAGCTGCCGCAGACCAACCGTGGCGCGCGCCCCGGCACCGAACGACACCGCGCGCTGAGCCCAATGGCGCTGCAGGCTTTGTCGTGGCTCGCCCCGGTCCTGCTGATCGTGATCTGGGAAGCGGCGGCGCAGGGCGGCTATCTGTCGCCGCAGGTCCTGCCGGCGCCGAGCAAGGTCATACGCACCGCCTTCAAGTTGACCACACAGGGCACCCTGCTCAACGATCTCGGCGTTAGCCTGCTGCGCGCCGCTGCCGGCTTTGCGATCGGCGGGGCCGTCGGTTTCGCGCTCGGCATTCTCGTCGGATTCTCAGCGGTCGCGGAGGCGCTGATCGACCGCAGCATCCAGATGATCCGCGCGATCCCGTTCCTCGCCGTGCTGCCGCTGGTGATCGTGTGGCTCGGCGTCGGCGAGGCCGAGAAGGTGTTCCTCGTCGCACTTGGCGTGACCTTCCCGATCTACATCAACACCACGCTCGGCATCCGCCAGGTCGATCCGAAGCTGCTCGAGCTCGGACGGGTACAGGCGCTGTCGACCTTGCAGCTGATCCGCCGCATCATCCTGCCCGGCGCCCTGCCTTCGATCCTCGCCGGTGTGCGCTATGCGCTGGCGACCGCCTGGCTGGCGCTCGTCGTGGCCGAGACCATCGGCGCGCAGTCGGGCCTCGGCTTTCTCGCGATGGACGCCCGCGAGTTCCTGCGCACCGACGTGATCGTGCTGACGATCGTGATCTACGCCCTGATCGGCGTCGGCGCCGACCTGATCGCGCGCTGGCTGGAGCGGCGTCTGCTCGCCTGGCACCCGAACTATGGAGCTGCGCGATGACCGTCCAGTTCGCGCCGCCGCTGCAGGGCGCCACCGCACCTGCCGTGATCGTCAACGGCCTGCGCCGCGCCTATGGCGAGCGCACCGTGATCGAGGGCCTCGATCTGCGCATCGAGCGCGGTGAGTTCGTCGCGCTGCTCGGCGAAAGCGGCTGCGGCAAGACCACCTTGCTGCGCGCGCTGGCCGGGCTCGATCCCATCCAGGCCGGCCGGATCATCGCGCCGAAGCGCCCTGCCGTGGTGTTTCAGGAGCACCGCCTGCTGCCCTGGGACAGCCTCTGGCGCAACGTGGCGCTCGGGCTCGACGTGCCCGATGCGCGGGCTCGCGCGGCCGCAGCGCTCGCCGAGGTCGGGCTCGGCGACCGCCTCGACGACTGGCCGCGCAATCTCTCCGGCGGCCAGGCGCAGCGCGTTGCGCTCGCCCGCGCGCTGGTGCAGCAGCCCGAGCTGCTGCTGCTCGACGAACCATTTGCCGCGCTGGATGCGCTGACCCGCATCCGCATGCATGCGCTGGTGCGCGAGCTCGTTGCCACTCATCGCCCCGGCGTGCTGCTGGTCACCCACGATGTCGACGAGGCGATCGCGCTCGCCGACCGCATCCTGGTGATGCGCGACGGCCGGATCGCCTACGAGCATCGTGCCGCCGACGGCGGCGAGGTCGCGCGCGGCGACCTGCTGGCCGAGCTCGGCGTGCTCAATCCATCCCTTCACACCTGATTGCCTCAAGGATCGACCATGTCTTCGGATGACCTTTCCCGCCGCCATTTCCTCGGCACTGCTGCGTTCGGCATTGGCGCGCTCGCCGGCCTCACGCTGACCGATGACGCCTGGTCGGCCCCTGGCCGCGTCACTGATACTGTGCGCCTGACCTGGGGCCTCGCCGGTCTCAACAACATCGCCAAGGAGCGCGGTGAGTTCGAGAAGCTGCTCGCCAAGGACGGCATCAAGGTCGAATGGCTCGGGCCCTTCCCGAACCACGCGCCGACCCTGCAGGCCGTGACCGGCGGCACCGCCGACTTCTCCTTCGGCGGCTCGACCACGCCGGCGCTGGCGGCGATCATCGCCGGCTCGCCGCTGGTGTTCACCCAGTTCGTCGTCTACGAGCCGCGCACCACCGCGATCATCGCGCGTGACGATTCCGGCATCAACAAGGTCGAGGACCTCGTCGGCAAGTCGGTCGCGGTCAACCGCTCCGGCCTCGGCGAATTCCTGCTGGTCGCCGCGCTCGAGAAGCACAAGGTCGACCGCTCCAAGGTCAAGTTCGTCTATCTCAATCCGCCGGATGCCGCGCCGGCGCTGGCCTCCGGCAAGGTCGATGCCTGGTCGATGTGGAGCCCGGGCGTCGACATCGCACGTCTCGACTACAAGGCGCACGACATCTTCCTGGAAGGCCGCGATCTCGAATTCCAGATCGACTACACGTCCTATCTGACGACCCGCAAATTCGCGACCGAGAACCCGGCTTTGGTGCGTGCCGTCAACGAGGCGTTCCGCGCCGAAGGCAAATGGATCTCGGAAAACAGCAAGGAAGCCGAATACATCGCGCAAAAGGCCGGCAAGTACAGCGACACGGTGCGCGATCAGTTCATCGCGATGAACCGCCAGTACCGTTATTTCTCGGTCAACGACAAGCAGTTCGTCGCCGACCTGCAGAAGGCCGCGGACTGGCTGGCCGAGCGCAAGGTGCTGCCCGAGCCGGTCAAGGTCGCCGATCATCTCGCCCCAATCGAAGACCCGGCGCCGCAGCGCTGAGCACGATCGTTCCCACTCCATCGCCTGGACTTCCCATGAACAAGCCGGTCTCGACCAAGACTCTCATCGCCGACACCTCGCTGCCCCTGGCGGCGGAGACGCTCGATCAGCTGCTCGCCGCCATTGCCGATGGCGAGTCGGAGCGGGAGCGCGAGCGCATCCTGCCGCACCAGCAAATCGCGCTGATCAAGCAGGCGCGACTCGGCGCGCTGCGGCTACCGGTGGCCGCCGGCGGTGCCGGCAGCACGATCCGCGGCCTATTCGAGATCGTGATCCGGCTCGCCGAGGCCGACGCCAACGTCGCGCATATCCTGCGCAATCATTTCAGCGTGGTCGAGCGCCTCGTCCGCATTCCCCGCGACGACCAAGCGCGGGAGTGGCAGCAGCGCGTCGCGGCGGGTGCGATCATCGGCCTCGCCACCACCGAGCTCGACAGTCCGCAGGTCGGCAACATCACGCCGAACACCACTTTCACACCCGATGGCGATGATTATCTGCTCAACGGCACCAAGTACTACAGCACCGGCACGCTCTACTCCGATCTGGTCCTGGTCCGCGCGGCTGATCCCAGCGGGCGTCCGGGTGCGACCATCCTGCCGCTCGATCGCGCCGGCATCGAGCTAATCGACGACTGGGACGGAATGGGGCAGCGGCTGACCGCGACCGGCACCACGCATTTCCGCAACGTCCGGGTGAAGCGGCAGGAGATCGTGTTCGACGCGCCTGATATCGGCTATGGCGTGCCCTATTCCAACACGTTCGCGCAGCTGTTCCTGACCGCGGCCGTGGCCGGCATCAGCCGCGCGGCGTTGCGCGATGCCATCGCGCTGGTGCGCTCGCGCAAGCGCACCTTCTACTACGCGCCGAACGAGAAGCCGACCGAGGACCCGCTGCTGCAGCAGACGATTGGCCAGATCGCAGCGTCCGCGCACGCCGCCGAAACGGTGGTGCTCGTGGCCGCCGAGGCGCTCGATGCCGCCACCGACGCGTTCGATGCGGGCCGCTCCGACGCCGAAGCCCTGGCGCATCGCGCCGCGCTGCTGTCGGCACAGGCGAAGATCGTCGCGGACGACGCGGCCATCCGCAATGGCGGGTTGATCTTCGACGTCGGCGGCGCGTCGTCGACCAAGAAGGCCACCAATTTCGACCGGCACTGGCGCAATGCGCGCACGCTGTCGTCGCATAATCCGGTCACCTACAAGGAGCGGGCGATCGGACAATATCTGATCAACGGCACGCCGCTTCCGGCCAAGGGATTCTTCTGACCGGCAGGCGCAGCCCCCTGAAGGAGGCGACGGATGAGCAAGCATGGACTGCATCTCCTGACGGCGTCCACTCCCCCGCACTTCTACTCGGCGCTGCGCCGCGTCGCCGCCGGCGTCAGCATCGTGACCGCCGGGCGCGGCGACGACATCACCGGCGTCACGACGGCGTCGCTGCTCTCGCTCTCGGTCGAGCCGCCGCGGCTGATGATCAATCTCGGCCGGCAATCGTCGGCCTTTCCGTTGATCGTCCGCGACGGCTGGTTCGGGATCAACGTCCTCAGCTCCGATCAGCTCGTGCTCGCCGACCGCTTCAGCAGTCCGCATCTGGCCGGTCGGCAGAAGTTCGAAGGCGTCGAGTGGTCGCGCCACGCGGCCGGCGTCCCGCTGCTGCAGCATGCGCAGGCGGCGATCGCCTGCGAGGTGGACGAGATCATCGAGCGCTACGACCATGCGATCATCGTCGGCCGTCCCGACACGATCGAGTTGGCGCCGCGGCTGTCGAGCCTGCTGTACTGGAACGAGCAATATGTCGAGGTCGACCGCAATGCCGATCTCGACCTGCTGGCAGAGGTCGGCGTGCCGCCGGCGCATGTGCGGTGACAGCGCAGGATGGGGGAGACGGCATGAGACATCGTCCTGTGGCGGGCTCCGGTACCGAGGCGCCTGCGCCGGCGGGCGAACGCTGGGGCCTCGATCGGCTGGTCGCGGAGCTGCGCGTGTCGCGGGAGGAAACGCACAGCATCCGCAAGGACGGCACGATCCACCGGCCGCCGTCGCGCGAGAAGCTGGCGCAGGTCGTCGCTGCCCTGACGGAGGCGCTGTTTCCGCGCCACTATGGCCAGTACGACCTCGATAGCGAAAACATCGACTATTTCGTCGGCCACAGGCTGAGCGTCGGTCTCGACCTGCTCTCCGACCAGATCCACCGCGCCGCCTTGTTCGTCGGCGACGAGTTGATCCCTGGATTTCGTCAGCCCGAGGCCATCGAGCTCACGCACAGCTTCGCAAAGGAGTTGCCTGGGCTGCGCGGAATCCTGATCAGCGATTTGCGTGCCGCCTTCGTCGGCGATCCCGCCGCCAAGAGCTTTCCGGAGATCCTGATCGGCTATCCCGGCATGACGGCGATCATCCATCATCGCCTCGCCCACCTTCTCTACGGCCTCGGTGCACGCCTGGTGTCGCGCCTGATCGCCGAGATCGCCCATACCAGGACCGGCATCGACATCCATCCGGGGGCGCGGATCGGCTCCGGCTTCTTCATCGACCACGGCACCGGTGTCGTGATCGGCGAGACGGCCGTGATCGGCGACAACGTCCGGATCTACCAGGCGGTCACGCTGGGCGCGCGTCACTTCCCGACCGAAGAGGATGGCACGCTGATCAAGGGCGACGCCCGCCATCCGATCGTCGAAGACGACGTCGTGATCTATGCCGGCGCCACCATCCTCGGCCGCATCACGATCGGCCAGGGATCGACGATTGGCGGCAATGTCTGGCTGACGCACGATGTTCCTCCCAACAGCGTCGTGACGCAAGCCACGCTCCGCAACAAGGTCGGCGGACCGAACCTGCAGAAGCCATGAACACCCATTCGAATTCGATCATCTCCTCGTAACCACCAGAGACGAGCCCCCCATGAGCCAGCGTCGTCAACTGAACCTCAATCTCTTCATCTATCCCGGCGGCCATCACGAGGCGGCGTGGCGCTACAAGGGTTCGTCCGCCAGCCGCGCGCTCGACATCGGCTATTACCAGCAGCTTGCGCGCACGGCGGAGCACGCCAAATTCGACGCGATCTTCTTTGCCGACGGTCCGGCGTTGGCCGACAACGTCCGCTACGCGCAGCGTTTCCGTTTCGAGCCGATCACCTGGCTGTCGGCGATCGCCGCCGCCACCAGCCATATCGGCCTGATCGGCACGGCATCCACGACCTATCACGAGCCCTATAATCTCGCCCGCCTGTTCGCCTCGCTCGATCATCTCAGCGGCGGCCGCGCCGGCTGGAACATTGTCACCACCAGCGCGCCGCAGGCGGCGCAGAATTTCGGCCTGCCGGAGCATCCCCCACATCACGAGCGCTACGAGCGCGCCAAGGAGTTCCTGGACGTCGTCACCGCGCTGTGGGACAGCTGGGAGGACGACGCCGTGGTCAATGATCCCGCGTCCGGCATCTTTGCCGACACCGACAAGGTCCATCCGCTCAATCATGTCGGCAAGTATTTTCGCGTGCGCGGGCCGCTGAACGTGCCGCGCTCGCCGCAAGGCCGGCCGGTCTACGTCCAGGCCGGCTCGTCCGAGGACGGCCGCGCCTTCGCGGCGCGTTTTGCCGAAGCCATCTTCACCGCACATCAGACGCTGGCCAGCGCGCAGGAGTTCTATGCCGACATCAAGCGTCAGGCGCGCGCGCTCGATCGCAATCCCGACCACGTCAAGATCCTGCCCGGCATCAGCCCGTTCATCGGCTCGACCCAGGCCGAGGCCGATCGGCTGCAGGAGGAGTTCAACGATCTGATCCAGCCGGAATACTCGCTGGTGCAGCTGCGCCAGATGCTCGGGCTCGACCTCTCAGGCTTCGATCTCGACGGGCCGTTCCCGCGTCATTTGATCGAGACCGACGGCGCGCGCGGCGTTGCCAGCCGCTTCAAGCTCGTCGTCGACATTGTCGACCGCGAGCAGCCGACGATCCGCCAGCTCATCCAGCGCCTCGCCGGCGCCCGGGGCCATTGGGTGATCGCCGGCACGCCGGAGAAGATCGCCGACAACATCCAGAGCTGGTTCGAGAACGGCGCTGCCGACGGCTTCAACGTGATGCCGCCCTGGCTGCCCGGCGGCTTCGACCTGTTCGCCGAGCATGTCGTGCCGCTCCTGCGCAAGCGCGGCCTGTTTCGCACCGAGTACACCGGCCGGACCTTGCGCGAGCACTATGGGCTGGATCGACCTGCCAGCCTCTACAGCCATCCGGTCCAGGCGATCGCCTGAGCGCCGTTTCATGGGCGGCGCGGAACGCCAACAGGCGCCCGCGCCGCCTTTCGTTTGGTTCAAGCCTTATCAAGCCTTGGAAGTCCCATGCATCACATCACCAGATCGCAATTCATCGGCCTGATCGCCGCCTCCGTCCTCTCGATCGCCACCGGCGGCGGCGCACTGGCGCAAGCCTCCGAGAAGAAGGATTTGAAGGTCGGCTTCGTCCCGGGCCCCTATATCGACGAGTTCAAGATCGGCGTCGCGCCCGAATTGCAGAAGAAGGGCTACCAGATCCGCTACGTCGAGTTCTCGACCGGCCTCGAGGCCAACAATGCCGTGTTCAAGAGCGAGATCGACGCCAATGTCATGCAGCACACGATCTTCCTGAATTCCTACAACGAGCGGCAGAACACCGACCTCACCGGCATCGTGCACGTGCCGACACCGCCGATGGGAATCTATTCCAAGAAGCACCCGGTCGGCACCAAGATCGGCCAAGGCGCCAAGATCGCGGTGCCCAATGATCCGGTCAATTTGCAGCGCGCGCTGTGGATCCTGCGCGATCTCGGACTGATCGAGATCCGCGACTCCAAGCCGATCGACGTCACCGAGCTCGACGTCATCAAGAATCCCGGCGGCATCAAGATCGTCCCGCTCGAGGCGGCGCAGGCGCCGCGCGCGCTCGACGACGTCGACTTCGCCGCCATCCAGGGCAATTTCGCGATCTTCAGCGGCCTGAAGCTGACCAACGCCTTCGCGCTGGAGAAGATGACGACGCCCTACATCAACGTCGTCGCCGTCAAGCGCGGCAATGCCGAGACCGCCTGGGCCAAGGACATCGTCGACGGCTACAAGTCACCGGGCTTCAAGGCGGCCATCCTCGCCGATCGCTTCTATGACGGCTTCACCTTGCCCGACTACATGAAGTGATCGATGACGGCGGCCCGTCCCGGACCGCCGTCAACATCTACGCCCGCAGCTACTTCAATCCGAAGCCGAGCGCGCGCAGCGCCTCGGTCAGCCTGTCGCGACCGTTGAGCGCCTTCGCCGAGCCGAGCCGGTTGAGCACCGTGTCCCGCCAGCCGACCGGCGCCACGCCC
The DNA here is from genome assembly GCF_054063215.1 of Bradyrhizobium sp. USDA 4353. Taxonomy (NCBI): domain Bacteria; kingdom Pseudomonadati; phylum Pseudomonadota; class Alphaproteobacteria; order Hyphomicrobiales; family Nitrobacteraceae; genus Bradyrhizobium; species Bradyrhizobium sp. USDA 4353. Next base: position 4,872,351 of record NZ_JBSSGB010000001.1, on the reverse strand, counting down.
TGGCTGGTCTGGAACGCGCGCAACGTCTCGTCATAGGCAGCGATACCGTGGATCTCGTCGGTCGGCGCATAGCGCTCGCGATGCAGAACCACGCTCTGGCGCAGCCGCGGCTTGACGTCCTCGCCGGCCGCGAGATCGGCATAGCCGACGCAGAGGCCGAACACGGCGAGCACGTTCGGCGGCAGGCCGAGTTCCTCGGCCACCGCCTGCGGACGGTTGCGGATCGCGCCGATATAGACCGAGCCGAGGCCCAGCGCCTCGAGCGCCAGCACTGCATTCTGCGCGGCCAACGCTGCGTCGATGATCGCGACGAACAGCGTCTCCAGGAAATGGATGCCGTCGTCGGGGCGCCCTTCCCGCCGCGCAAGCCGCTCGGCCCGCGACAGATCGGCGAGCCAGACCAGGAACAGCGGCGCCTCGCGGACGTGCTTCTGGTTGCCGACGAACTCCGACAGGCGCTGCTTGCGCGCGGGGTCCTCGACCGCGACGACGCTCCAGGTCTGCAGGTTCGACGATGACGCCGCCGACTGCGCCGCGGCCACCAAGGTCTCCACGGTGTGCGGCGGCACCGGATCTGGGCGGTAGCTACGGATCGAGCGGTGCGCCAGGAGATGGCCGAGGATCTCCTCGGCGCCGGAGGCGATCGCGGGGATATCAGCGCCGTAGCGCTTGCGCAGCGCCGCGGTGATGTCGTCGCTCGGAGTGATCGGTGCCCTCGTTTCGATGATCGTCATTGCCTCAGTCCCCATGCCGGCCCGTACGCCATTGTCACGGCCGATGCTCGAAAAGCGCGTGCGCGTCGGCGCCTAGCAAAGCCGACCCGGAGGACGACGACAATCCCCCGACAAATCATGCGTGCGATGTCGAACGGCTCCGCTACTCCGCCGCCTGCGCCGCGGTGGGATCAATCACCGGTTTGCGCAAACCCGCCTGCTCCATCAGCGGCAGCACGCGGCGGCCGAAGACATCGAGATCCGGCTTGAAGTCGTAGAACGACAGCTGCAGGCCGTCGACGCCTGCCTTCTTGAGCTGCACGAACTGCTCGACAACCTGCTCGGGCGTGCCGATCACCTCGATGTTGCCGCCGATCGCCCGCCGCTTGGGCGGGTCGACGCCGACGCGGCCGCGCCAGGCATGGGCGTCGCTGTCCAGCCGGTGAAAGTCACCGACCGGGTCGGCATGGGCGACGATCGCGTCGTGATAGGCCCAGGTCTCGCGCTCGGTCTCGCGGCAGATCACCATCGGATTGAGCAGGGTGCGCACCTCGCGGCCGATGTCGCGCGCCGCCTGCTTGACACGTGCCGTATGCGCGGGCAGCGCGGGGATCGCGCTCTCGAAGCTCGAGCCGGCGGGGCTGGTGATGAAGACGATGTCGGAATAGCGCGCGGCAAAGGCGATGCCGGCGTCAGAGCCGGTGGCGTTGACCAGCACCGGCCGGCCGAAACGCGGCTTCGGCGTCACGAAGGCGCCGTTGAGCTTCCACGACGACTGGCCGGAGAACGAGTAGTTCTCGTGATCACCCCACAGCCGCTGCAGCACTTCGAGAAACTCAGCGGCGAGCTCATAGCGGCGGTCGTGATCGATGCGGCTCCAACCGAACGCCTCGTGCTCGGCGGCTCGATGGCCGGTGACGACATTGATGCCCCAGCGGCCATTGGAAATGTGGTCGAGCGTGGCGCCGTATTTCGCCAGATGTAGCGGGTGCATGGGACCGTAGAGCACGTGAATTGTCGAGATCAGGATGATGCGCCTGGTCAGGCTCGTCAGCGCGGCCGTGGTCATGAAGGAGTCGAGCGCCTCGCCGGTGAACACGCCGCCATAGCCGCCCTTCGGCAGCCATTGCGACAGCGCGAACACCAGATCGAAGCCGAGATTCTCAGCAGTCAGCACCAGGTCGCGGTTGTAGTCGAAATGCCATGACGTGGTGCGCGGCAAGGTCGAGGCGCTCCAGCCGCCGGCCTGGATCGGCAGGAACAGGCCGAGCAGCAACGGCTGTTGCAGCGCTTGCGACAGCGGGCTGTCCGGCCGCTCGGTAGGCCCGGGAAAGCCGTCGAGGCCGACCAGCGCGCCCGGCCGGTGGGTAATGATGGTCATGCTGTCCTCTTGTCGTCCGTCTCGGCTGCGCGCGCGGCTTCGCCGGCGCGGCGAAACACCGTTTCCATCAGCCATTGCTCGTTGGGAAACCGGCCGGCCCATTCGTCCCAGCCGGAATGTTTGCGATATTGACCGAGGCGCCCCGAGGCCAGCGCCTCGTCCGGCGTGATCGCGACGCGGCGATCGCAATCCGGCGCGACGTAGATCGCATCCGCGCGGCAATACAGCTCGCACATGAAGCAGGTCTGGCAATCCTCCACCCGCGACAGCAAGGGTGGTCCCGACGCCGCGCGGTCGAGCACGTTGGTGGGGCACACCTCGACGCAGGCGCCGCAATCCGTGCAGCGATCGGCAAGAATGAGCTCGATCATGACGCGGCTTCCAGCTCGATCGGAGCGTCCAGCGTGTGGCGCGTGTCGGCTGCGATCTCGACGCGATCGAGACCACGGCTGACGAGGCGCACCGCCAGGTTGGGATCGAGGCCGGGGTGATCGATCCTGCGATGCAGGCCCCTGCTCTCGGTCCGGCGGCGCGCGGTCGCGACCGACCAGCGTGCCGTGGCGACCAGTGCCGCCGTCTCACGCGAGCGCATGACATCGCCACCCGCATGGTCGGAGATCTCGCGCCAGAGACCATCGAGCGCGCGCTGCGACGCCGCCAGCGTCGATTCCTTGCGGAACAGGGTCTTGTCGAAGGGATGCATCTCGGCGCGGACGCCGGCCCTGATCGCGTCGTGATCGAGCGCACGGGTCCGCAATTGCGGCCGCAGGCCGGCCTGCCCGAGCGGCGTCAAGGTCAAGGCTTTTGCACCGATGCTGCGCGCCAGCCGCGCGGCAGCCTGTCCTGCACGGACGCCGGAGGTCAGCGCCCAGGCCGAATTGATGTTGCCGCCGCCGGAGATCGCACCGGCCACCTTCTCGCGCGACGCATTGTCGCCGGCAACGAACAGTCCCGGCACCGACGTGCGGCCATCGACATCGTCGACCCTGACGCCGCCGAGCCCGCGGATGGTGCCGTCATTGTGCAGCGTGACCTCGAAGCGATCGCGCCAGGGATCGATGCCCCAGCGATCGAACACCAGCGGCACGTTCGGCGAGATCGTGTGCAGCCGGGTCTTGATATCGTCCGGCAGCCGATGCAGCGAGCAGAACACGGGACCTGCGAGCAGCGCTCGCGCCAGCCCGATCGTCTGCTGCGGTCCGAACGGCAGATCGAGCTCGCGGCCATCATTGTCGTAATAGGTCGCGAACGCATAGGCCATGCTGCGCGTCATCGTCGAATGGGCCGGCGCGATCGTGTAGGCCGCGGTGAACTCCATGCCCGACAGCTCGGCGCCGGCCTCCGCCGCGAGCAGATAGCCGTCGCCGGTGTTGGTACGCGATCCCAACAGATGCGACAGGAAGCTGGTGCCGCCCGCCGCCAGCACGGTCGCGCCCGCAGCGATCTCATATGGCCGATCGCCGTCCTGCCGGCGAAGACCTCGCGCACCGCCGACCGTGCCGTCGCCGCGCGCCAGCAGCTCCAGCACCGGCGAATGGTCGAGGATGGTGACGCCACTCTCTTGCGCAACAGCGCGCAGCGCCCGCATGTATTCGGGACCGCGAACGGCGCGATAATTTGTCTGTCCCTCGTCGTCGATTCCGAACGCATAGTGGCTCGCGAGCGCCGGCAGCGTGCGCCAGGTCTCCTCGATGATCGCGTGCATCCAAGCCGCCTCGCCGAGCGCGAGCCCGGCGGCGAGGCGCTGGTTGACGGCCTGCTCGCGCGCCTCAGGCGGCACCCACCAATGGCCCGGGCCCGCCGCGGCCGTGACGCCGCTGGTGCCGCAATAGCCCTTGTCGACCAGGATCACCCGTGCGCCGGCACGCGCAGCCGAGATCGCGGCCCAGGCACCGGCCATGCCGCCGCCGATCACAAGCACATCAGCGGTAAGCGATAAAGGATCAGGCAATGAAGTCGTCACGAGGCGACCCAACGCGCCATCTGCAAGGCGCGCGCTCCTGTTAGTTTTGCCGGCATCGCCCGCGCAATCATGGTCCGAACTCCGCAGCCCTGCGCGCAAACGACGCACATGCGTTGTTATGGTCATCCAGTGTGCTGCTGCTGGCAATTTCAGAGTTTCGCGATTTTCGAACGCTCTGTTCTCGCCGCGATCCCTGATCGGAGAAGAATTCAGTCGCGTGTTCCCCGCTGCCGTCGCCGCCCCGCTAGCAGTCGGCGCTTAGGGCAATTCTCATGGCCGTCGTTCCAGACGACATAGTTGCGACAACAATCCGCACTTTCCTGGAACAATATCGACGGGAACACGCCGAGACTTGGAAGATTTGTCTTTCCGAATCCGGGCGCTGGTTTCCGTGCTAGATTATGAACGTTACGCATCGTCCGCGCGCGAGAGAAAAGGCATCTCTGCATGAGCCGTTTTCCGGAACGACACATCATCATCGTCGGCGGCGGCGCGTCCGGCGTGCTTCTGGCCTATCAGCTGCTGCAACGCCCGGAGTCCGACATTCGCGTCACCCTGATCGAGAAGCGTTCGGAGGTCGGCCGCGGGCTCGCCTATCACACGGGGAATGCCGATCATTTGCTCAACGTGCGCGCCGCCAATATGAGCGCGCTGCCGGATGATCCCGACCATTTCTGGCGTTGGCTGTCGACCCGTGAGCACAGCCTTCAGCTCTGTCCCGATCCGTTCTGCTTCGTCCCCCGCCGCCTCTATGGCGACTACATCGCCAGCCTGATCGCGCCCTACCTCGCGACCGAGGACGGTGCGCAGCGGCTCGCCATCATCCAGGGCGAATGCGTGGCGGTCAGCGAAGGTGGCAGCGGCGTCACCGTCAGCCTCGCCAACGGCACGCGCCAGCTCGGCGACGTCGCGGTGTTCGCGACCGGCCATGACGCGGCGATCCCGCGCTCGGCCTGGCATGCCGATCCCTGGATCAACCCGTCCGTTCCCGGCTTCAGCCGCGACTCGGCGGTGCTCATTCTCGGCGCCGGCCTGACGATGGCGGACTACGTGCTGTCGCTGTTGCGTGAGGGCCATCGCGGCCCGATCCTCGCAATCTCGCGCCGTGGCCTGATGGCCAGGGGACATCGTCGCATCGCTCCCTGCAGGATCAGCGAGGATGAGGTTCCGTTCGGCACGCGAGGCAGCGTTCTGCTGCGCTGGTTCAGGCAACGGATTGCCGCCCACATCGCCGAGGGCGGCGACTGGCGCGCCGTCATCGATGCCGTGAGGCCGTTCAGCCATCGCCTCTGGCAGGAATTGCCACAGCCGTCGAAGCGCAGCTTCCTGGAGCATGCGCGGGCGTGGTGGGACGTGCATCGCCACCGCATGGCGCCCGAGGTCGAGGAGCGGATCGCGCGGGCGATCGCGGACGGACAGCTCCGCATCGCCGCTGCCAAGCTGGTCAAGATCGACGGCGGCACGCAAGGTGCCCGCGCGCATTATCGCCGGCGCGGCCGCAGCGAGATAGAGACGCTCGAGGTCGGCGCCGTCATCGACTGCACGGGCATCGTGAAAGATCCTCGCGCCACCGCCAATCCGGCCGTGCGCAGCCTGTTCGACCAGGGGCTGGCGCGCTGCGACGCCTTGCGGATCGGCATCGAGGTCACCGCCGATTGCGCCATCGTCGGTGCCGATGGCACGCCCTCGCAGCGGCTGTTCGCGATCGGCCCGCTGACGCGCGCCGCCTTCTGGGAGATCATCGCGATCCCCGATATCCGCAGCCAATGCGCCGATCTGGCGGACCGGCTGTTGCAGGCCCGCCCGATCACCGTGCCGCCGGTCGATGCGCCGGCGCTGGCGGCAGCTGGGGATCACCAGGTCGCGATGTAGGTGCCCTTGAAGCGGGTGTCGAGGAACGCCTTGACCGGCTCGGAGTGGTAGGCCTCGATCAACTGCTTGACCCAGGGCTTGTCCTTGTCCTCCTCGCGCACTGCGAGGATGTTGACCCAGGGCCCCTCCGCATTCTCGCGCGCGATCGCGTCCTTGGCGGGATTGAGCCCGGCCTGGACGGCGTAGTTGTTGTTGATCGAGACCAGATCGACATCGGCCAGCGCGCGCGGTAGCTGCGCGGCGTCGAGCTCGACGAATCTCAGCTTCTTCGGATTGTCGGTGATGTCGGCGACCGTCGCGGCGACGTTGGTCGGGTCCTTCAGCTTGATCACGCCATGCAGCGCCAGGATCATCAGTCCGCGCGCGCCGTTGGAGGGATCATTGGCGATCGCGACCTTGGCTCCTTGCGGAAGCTCGGCGAGCGTCTTGTACTTCTGCGAATAGACGCCCTGCGGCGAGGCGATGGTGGTCGCGACCTTGACGATCTTCCAGCCGGTCTTGGAGATCTGGTTCTTCAGGTAAGGCTCGTGCTGGAACGAGTTCGCCTCGAGATCCCTGAGCGCCAGCGCCTGGTTCGGAATCACGTAGTCGGTGAACTCGACGACCTTGATGTCGAGCCCACGCTCGGCCGCGACCTTCTTCACGACATCGATGATCTCGGCATGCGGGCCAGCGGTAACACCGACGCGGATGGTTTCGGCCTGCGCGGGAAGCGCGACGGACAGCAAGGCGGCAAGGGCAACAACGGACCGTAACATTCAAGTCTCCAACCAAACAAAAGAGTTCCGCTGGTGACTAGCCCCGGCGCCGCGGAGGATCAATCGCAGCTGCGAACAAAGCAATGGACGCGCTCTCTAAATTAATGTTCGTGTACAAATGTTCTTTATTTACCGGACTCCCGAACGATTTATCCTCCTCACTTTGGCCCGGACATTCGGGTCACACGAGCTGTGGAGGAGAACCCGCATGTCGCTTGCGCTCATGCGGGCTACCGGCGCTCAATTCAGTTGAACAGATCCGGCTCTTGCGCGGTGATCCAGTCCCACAGCGGCTGGAAGCTGAAATAGCCGCCCTTGTGGGTGCCGACCTGCCCCGCCGTGTGCTTCGCGATCTCATGCGGGATCGGCTTCGTCGGCCCGGCCGCCTCGGCCAGCAATTGCGTGCGCGCGGCGTTGTCCATCGCGATGTACCACCACGCCGTGGCTTCGATGGTCGGTCCGACCGTCAGCAGGCCGTGGTTCTGGAGGATGGCGGCCTTCTTGCTGCCGAGCGCAGCCGCGATCTTCTTGCCCTCCTCGGCGTCGAGCACGACGCCGGTGAACGGATCGAACAGCACGTGATCGTCGTAGAAGGCGCAGGAATCCTGCGTCAGCGGATCAAGCAGCTTGCCGAGCGCGGAGAACGCCTTGCCGTAAGTCGAATGCGTATGCGCGGCGGCGATCACCTGCGGATGAGCGGCGTGGATCGCGGAGTGAATGACGAAGCCGGCTTGGTTGATCGGCTTGTTGCCAATCAGGATGTTGCCGTCGTGATCGACGAGCTGAAGGTCGGAAACCTTGATCTGGCTGAAATGCGTCGACAGCGGATTGATCCAGAACCGGTCCGGGAATTCCGGATCGCGCACGGTGACGTGGCCGGCCAGCCCCTGATCGAAACCGTACCGCGCAAACAGGCGGAAGGTCGCCGCTAGGCGCTGCTTGCGATGCAGCCGCTCCTCCTCGAAGGTCGCTGCGGGCGCGCGCTCGACGAGCGCAAACTTCCTGGGTCGTTCGACGATCTCGTTCATGGTCGTTTCCTCCTGCTCGGCCGCGTCGATTGTATCCGTGTCTGCATCAGCTCAGCGCTGCCTCAAGCGGCGATTGAGCCGTCGCGCAAGATGATCGCCGATGGTCTGCACCGTCTGCACCAGCGCGATCAGCACGACCACCACGGCCAGCATCATCTCCGGCATGAAGCGCTGGTAGCCATAGCGGATGCCGAGATCGCCGAGGCCGCCGCCGCCGACGGCGCCCACCATCGCGGAGTAGCCGAGCAGGCTGACCACCGCGAGCGTCAGCGCCAGCACGAGGCCGGGCAGCGCCTCGGGAATCAGCACCTTGAACACGATCTGCAGCGGCGTTGCGCCAAACGACGACGCGGTCTCGATCAGGCCGGCATCGACCTCGCGGATCGCCGCCTCGACGAGACGCGCAATGAACGGCGTCGCCGCGACAGTCAGCGGCACGATCGCGGCCCCCGAGCCGATCGAGGTGCCGGCGACGAGCCGCGTGAACGGAATGATCGCGACGACGAGGATGATGAAGGGCGTGGAGCGCGTCGCATTGACGACGACCCCGAGCGCCGCGTTCACGGCGGGAGCCGCGAACAGCTCACCCTTGCGGCTGGTCGCCAGGAAGACGCCGAGCGGCAGGCCGAGGGCGGTTGCGACCAGTGCCGCGGTCGACACCATGAACAGGCTCTCGCCGGTGGCCTGGACGATCAGGTTGATGAGCTCAGGCGACATAGCCGAGACGCTCCGCTGCGAACTGATGCTGAGAGAGATAAGCGAGCGTCTGCCGCGCGGCGACCTCGCCGCCGGGGATGCCGAGGATCAGCGAGCCGACATGCTGGCCGCCGATTTCATCGATGCGCGCCGACAGCAGCGCGACGTCGACCGACAGCTCGCGGGCGAGCCGCGCGACCAATGTATCGCCGGCGTCCGTGCCGCGCACCTGCACGCGAATGACCGCCTGCCCGATTGCCGTCGGCTCCTGAATGAGCCGGCTCGCCAGCGACACCGGCACGGCATCGCCGAGCACCTCTGACAGGAAGGTCTGCGTCGTCGGATGCTTCGGATGGGTGAAGATGTCGGCGACATGGCCGCGCTCGACCACGCGCCCGTCATCGATCACGACCACCTCCTTGGCGAGTTGGCGGACCACCGACATTTCGTGGGTGATGAGGATGATCGTCACGCCGAGCTCGCGGTTGATGTTGGCGAGCAGGTCGAGGATGGCGCGCGTGGTCTGCGGATCGAGCGCCGACGTCGCCTCGTCCGACAGCAGCACGTCCGGCCGCGTGGCCAGCGCGCGCGCAATGCCGATGCGCTGCTTCTGTCCGCCGGACAGCTCCGATGGATAGCGGTCGTGCTTGTCGGCGATGTCGACCAGCTCGAGCAGTTCGCCGACACGGGTCCGGATATCGGCCTTCGACCAGCCCGCGATCTCGAGCGGCAGCGCGATGTTGTCAGCGGCCGTGCGCGAGGACAGCAGGTTGAAGTGCTGGAAGATCATGCCGATCGAGCGCTGCGCAAGCCGAAGCTGCTGTCCGCTCAGCGCCGAGATGTCGCGCCCGTCGACGATGACACGGCCGGTGCTCGGCTTCTCCAGCCCGTTGATCAGCCGTACCAGGCTCGACTTGCCGGCGCCTGAGCGCCCGATCACACCGGTGATCGAGCCGCGCGCGATGGCGAAATCGATCTCCTTGAGCGCCGCGACGGCCGGTTTGTCACGATAGGCGGGATAGGTCTTGGAAAGAGCCTCGAAGCGGACCATCGGCGCGGCTATGGCTGCTTCGGGCACGACCGCTTCCACCGGCCGGATCGGCTCGGCGACAGCGAGGGACGAGTGGGCATTCATGAGGGGACCTTGACTGGACGTGCTGCAATGCACGCATTCAACCCACCATCGCCTGCGATCAGTCCCAACGCAATTTCAGAAATGCCGGAAGTCATGGATGAAGCTTCTCGTACGGTGCCGCGCCGTGAAACATCATGCTCCCCAGCACATCCTCAGTTGTCGTGGAACACCAGCGTCCGCAGCTCGATGCTCTCGCGCGGCGCGGCATCCCCTGGCGTGGTCGGATCGACGAAGGCGGTATGCGGAGCGAACCGGGTGCGGCCGTCGGTCGCCGAATCGTAGCACTTCAGCAGCAGCGCCTCGTCCACCGTCATCTCCGGAAAATAGAACCAGCGATGCGCCGGATTGTACGTCACCGAATAGGTCTCGCCGTTACGGCTCGGATAGATCAGGTCGGAGGCAACGAGATCCTCCGGCGCGACGGTGGTGCCGTCGCACATCGCGAGCGGGCTGTCGCGCAGCGGACCGATGATCGGGCGCCAGAGATTGATGACCTGAACTCGCCCGCGCAGCAGCGCCTCAGCCTCGTCACCCAGGTGCTCGCGCACCCGATTGACGCCGGATGTCACGGTCTGGTCGACATGGACGCGCGTCGCGGGCTGCCGCGGCCCGCCGTCGCGGACATCGGCGGCGCCGGGCACGCGCTTGCGCACGGTGTGATCGAAAATCACGACACGATCGGCGCGCAAGGTCGCGCGAATGAACGCCTCCGCCGCCGGGTAGTAGACGGAGCGGATTTCCTTTTCATTGGTGAAGTCACGCACGAAGGTCGGGTGCCGCACCAGCGCAAAGCCCTCACGATCGAGCGAGAACGATGATGCGATCGGGCGGCCGTTGAACACCGGAACCTGATGCGGCTCCGGCAGCGCCGTGGACTTCGGCTCGCCCGGCGGCGGATCGAGCGCGTAGGTCCGCGGCTTGGACGCGGTGGGCGCGAGGTAGTTCAGCTCGGCGAGCACGAAGGGCAGCGCTTCGATCTTTCTCTCGACCAGGCTCATGGATGTCTCCGGACAGTTTCATGCGATTGCATGTAGTAGCTTGGTCGGGGCCGGCGCTTAGAACAAGCCGATACCCGAAATAGCAACGCTGCTGCTTTCCGGACCGTGCGGCATAGGACGGGTTTGCTCGTCAGCGCAGCCTCCCGATTGAAATGTTCTTCTCTGCGCTGCCTGCTGCGCCTGGACATGGCTGGCATGACATCACCGCAGTGGTGCCCCGAGCGGAGACGGGTTGCCGGCCATATCGGCCGGGTTCGCGTTTGGCAAAGGTCAGGCCGAGCCGCGGCGCCGGCCTCCGCCGCTGGTGATGAGCGCACGGGCGGCGCGCTCGGCATCGCGCGCCGATGTAAAGGACTGTCCTTCCAGGCTGTCGAACGCGCGTTCGGACGAGAAGAAGCTGAAGCCGCGCTCGTCGGCTGTGACGATGCCCGCGGTACGGTTGAAGACTTCGATGACAAAGGCTGTCGGCATGAGTGATCATTCGCCGGCTTGCGCAGCGGCGCTCCTGTCGGATCTGCAAATCGATGATTGAGGTGACTTCGGCTGCAGCGATCAGCAACAGGCCCCGGTCGCCGCCGAGAAGCAGCGTCCGGCGAGGCGCTTGTGCACCAGGCGGCGGGCTGCGATTCTGGTTCTCATCTGGCGATCCATGGTTGGGCAATGACGGACGCGAATATCGGCGTACGCCTTGCTCCGGTCAATGAAATGGAACTTCAAAGATCGTGAGCCGGCGCATCGTTTGTTTCAGAACCGGACAGACAGCAGCAAATTGTCGCTGATCGAGGTACCAGCTCGGATTGCGACGAAGTCGCACGCGGCAACGCAAGATCTGACCAGCGCCTGCAATACCATTCAAGATGACGGCCGGAATTCGCGGCAGAGTTCTGTTCCCAACAGGAGCGACAGATGACTGATGCCGCCGCGACGACGTCGCTGAATGATCGTGCGACGATGATCGTTCCCCGCTTGTTTGTGCTCGAGCTGAACGCGGGAAAGATTCACACGATGAACATCGACGGATCGAGCCGCGAGACGATCGTCACAGACTGTCGTCTCCCGGACGGCATCACCCTCGACCTGGATGCGGGCCACATCTACTGGACCAATATGGGCGTTCCGAATCTCGATGACGGATCGATCGAGCGCGCCGACCTGGACGGCGGAAACCGCATCATGATCGTGCCGCAGGGGCATACGCACACGCCGAAGCAGATCATCCTGCATCAGCGCGACCGCAAGCTCTATTGGTGTGACCGCGAGGGGATGAAGGTCATGCGCGCCAATATGGACGGTTCTGCGATCGAGACGCTGGTCGACAGAGGCTCGGCCGAGCTCAAGCAACCCGATCTGACGCGGTGGTGCGTCGGCATCGCGATCGACGACAAGACCAACCGGATGTATTGGACGCAGAAGGGCCCGGAGAACGGTGGTCTCGGCGTCATCTACCGCGCGGGTCTGGACATCCCAGAAGGCGAGAGCGCGTCGGCACGCTCTGATATCGAAGTCTTCTTCGATGGTCTGTCGGAGCCGATCGACCTGGAAATCGATCACGAGCGCCGCCTGCTGTACTGGACAGATCGCGGCGAGGCCCCGCGCGGCAATACCGTGAGCCGCGCCTCGATCGACAACAAGCCCGACGAGCCCGAGATCGTGGTGCGCCACCTGAATGAAGGAATCGGACTGGCTCTCGATTTGCCGAACGAGCGCATGTTCGTCACGGATTTCGCAGGCTCCCTGTACGTCGCCAAGCTCGACGGCTCGGACCTGCAAAGCCTGCTGTTCGGCCAGGGGAACCTCACCGGCATCGCCTATGCCGAGATCGCTCGCAAGATCTGACATGGCGCAGGATGCGCGATCGATGTGCCGGGTTGCTGGCCCTTCTCGATGAACAGGCCACTCGGGGTGTAGTCGGTGTGCAGCACGGTCCGTGCTGAAAGCTCATGGTGAGGAGCGCCCTGCTCCGCAGTTGGCCCCGCGTCGACTGCCTAAGGCGGCGCGCCTCAACCACGAGGCCGCAGCCGGGGCCTCGCTCTTCAAGACGCCTGCCTTCAGCGGGCTCCTTCCAAGCTGATCCGGAGCGTTGCGCATGAGGTCACAGCGCAGCACTGTCACCGGAACCTGCGTCGAAAGATGGAGGCCGCGGGGACGGCAAACATGACCGAGAAGGTCGCAGATTGAACGCTCGCCGGAGCAGCATGAGCCTAGCTCGGCGCAGTAGTCTAAACGAGCCGCTCGCAAAAGCTTTGAATAAGCGCGGCGACTTCCAAGGGAGATTCCAGCATCGACAGATGCCCGGTTCCGGCCAACACTTGCAGGGTGGCGCCGGGCACACGTGACAGGAGCTCGGCCCTGAGAACATCCGGCGGATCGACCTTGTCCATGTCCCCGGCAACGACAATCATCGGGACCTCGATCTTGCCGACCTGTTCGGTAATGTCCTCCTGACTTGTCGCCCGCGGCCAAGCCAGCTTGGCAGCCGGCGCACCTTTCAAACTGTCCTCAATGACCTGCTCGCGAAGCTCGCCGGCAAGCGGCTTCGCCGTCAGCACATGATCGAGCGTCGCCTCGATCGTTGCGCGACTGTCGTAGGCACCGATCATCATTTCGCGCGCCGCTACCGGAAGGGCCATGGGACTGGGCGGAGAAGGTGCGACAAGCACAAGGCCTGCCAAACCAGCAGGCCGGCGCGACGCCATCAACTGGGCGACCTTGCCGCCCATGGAATGGCCGACCAAGACATAGCGGTGCAGATTGAGCGCTGCGATCACGCCCTCGGCGTCTGCGGCCATATCCGCCAGTGCATAGCCTGTCGCGGGCGCTTCGGATTGCCCCCAACCGCGGTGATCGATGGCGATTGTATGAAATCTCGGCGCGAGTTCGGCTGTCACGAGCCGCCATGTGCGGGATGAGCCGCCCCAATAGTGCAGGAAGACCAACGACAAATCTCCGCTGCCCTGCTCGTCGACGTGCAGGGAAACTCCATTTGCTGCGACTTTCATCCGTCCGCCTCTCGTTGCAGTCGGCCGCTGGTGGCCGGCGCTAGGAAATTAGCGTCGATCACAAGGAGATAGAATTGGTCAACATCTATCACCACCTGATAATCTTGCTCTCGAATGGAGGAGAGGATGGACCGGTTGACCAGCATGTCGGTGTTCGTGGCGGCAGTGGAGGAAGGCAGTCTCGTCGGCGCCGCCCGGCGCTTCGGGTTTTCGCCATCCATGGCGGGGAAACATGTCTCGGCCATCGAGGCCGACTTGCAGGCGCGACTGCTCCAGCGAAGCACGCGAATGCTGAAGCTGACGGAAGTGGGAAAGGCCTATTACTCGCGCTGCAAGCAGATCCTCGACGCAGTAGAAGACGCCAATGCGGAAGCGCGGGAAGCACAGGCGAGCGTCAAGGGGATCTTGCGGATCGCCGCTCCAACGACATTCGGCGCCATGCATCTTGGTCCGGTGATCGGGAGCTTCCTGGCAGCTTATCCCCAAGTTGCGATCGAAACCTTGCTGAGCGATCGCTATATCGACCTGTTGGCAGAAGGCGTTGATCTAGCGATCCGCATTGGCGTTCTGCAAGATTCCGATCTTGTCGCCAGGCGCCTCGCTCCATGTCGAATGGTTTATTGCGCGGCGCCTTCGTTCGTGAAACGCCATGGCACACCGCGAACGGCAGAAGAGCTGCGTCGAGCACCGAGATTGGCCTTCACAGACGCTGTATCTTCCGGAGATTGGAGTCTGACCGATTCCCGCGGGCAAACCCACATGATCGACGGGCCCGTCCGACTGGCGTCTAACAATATGCAGATGCTGCTCTCTGCGGCATTGACAGGCGCCGGCGTTGCGTACGGCCCAAGCTTCGTGTTCGGGCCGTCTATTGCCAGCGGAACGCTTGTTGCGCTTCTGGAGGATCATGGAACGTCAGATTTGGCGATCCACGCAGTCTATCCTAGCAAGCGTCATACCTCTTTGAAGCTGCGTCGGTTCGTCGACTTTCTTAGTTTTCAACTCGGCAACGCCTCATGTCTGGAACGTGCCGATGGCATTTAGATCAGCTCGGATGCCGTTGGCGAGGCCGACAGCGGCATCCTGATTCCACAGCAATATTCTGACCCTTGCGGCCGCGTCGAATTGCAACACCTGTCGGATCGCCTCGAAGAGTCTGTGGCGTGGTCGTCAGTGCGGGCACCCGCGGCATGGTCAGCACGGCAACCGCCATCTGAAAGCTGATGATCCCGGCGGCGAGCAGGTCACCTACCCTCGGTCGCGGTCATGCAGACTTGCCGCTGCCCGACTGGGCCGCGACGACAGCACTGATGCACCCGCGATCCAGAGATGTTTGTTGCCGGTCTCGCGCCAAATTTGGAATGGCCAGATCTCGGGATTTTCCCTTTGCTAGGGAGGTTCAGAGATTCACTCGAAACCAACGGCTCACATCATGCTCTCGCGCTTTCCTTCGCTCTCCCTCGCCCGACGACGCGTGCTGATGAGCGGCTTTGCGGCGCTGGTCGCGATGACCGCCCTGCCCGCGGCCCATGGCGCCGGCGCGGCGAAGAACGGGGGCGACATCGTCTTCCTGATCGACTCGCTGGGCAGCACCTGGATCCCGAACAACAGCGCGATCTCGAGCTTCCAGGGCCATATCTGGGGCCACGTCACCGACAAGCTCGTCTATGTCGACGCCGACGGCAAGGTCAGCCCCTGGATCGCCGAGAGCTGGGAGCAGAACGAGGACGCCACCTCGTTCATCCTTCACCTGAAGAAGGGCGTGACCTTCTCCGACGGCACGCCACTGGACGCCGCCGCCGTGGTGGCCAATCTCGACATCTGGTACGCGGGCCGCAAGAACGAAGGCATCAACCCGATCGGCCTGTTTCCGAAGACCTACAAGAGTGCCGAGGCCGTCGACGCCGCCACGGTGAAGGTCTCGTTCAAGGCGCCGACACTCGGCTTCATCCCGACGCTCGGCTATCACGGCTCGATCCTGATCTCGCCGAAAACGCTGGCGCAGCCCGCCGGGCAGCAGGCCGACCTCGGCAAGACCTCGGGCAGCGGCCCCTATGTGGTCGAGTCCTGGAAGGAAGGCGACTTCGTCAAGCTGGTCAAGCGCAAGGACTACAATTGGGGCCCTGCGGCTGTCGGCCATACAGGCCCTGCCTTCCTCGATTCGATCACCTACAAGCTCGTCGCGGAACAGTCGCTGCGTGTCGCCGCCGTCCAGTCCGGCCAGGCCGACGTCGCCTACAATGCGTCCCCGCAAGAGCTGAAATCACTCAAGGACGCCGGCTTCACCGTGGCAACGCCGCGCTATCTCGGCTTCGTCAACGGCTGGGCGATCAACACCAAGCTGGAGCCCTACAACGACGTCAAGGTGCGCCAGGCGCTGCAGGCCGCGATCAACCGGCAGGAGATCATCGACACCGTCTATACGCCGGCGTGGAAGCTCGCGACCTCGTTCATCCAGAGCAACGTGCCCGGCGCCACGGACCAGAGCGCGCTGCTGGCCTATGATCCCGACAAAGCCGGCAAGCTGCTTGACGAGGCCGGCTGGATCAAGGGCGCCAATGGCGTCCGCAGCAAGGACGGCAAGCCGCTGATCTTGACGCTCTACTCCAATCCCTACCTCGCCACGGCCAAGCCGGTCGACGAGCTGATCGCCCAGCAGCTCGGCAAGGTCGGCTGGAAGGTCTTTATTCGGGCCTATGACGTCGTGACCTTCGGCGAAAAGGTCGCGTTCGGCGGCCCAGCGGTCCCGGCCTATGAGGTGACCCGCAGCTTCATCGATGCTGGCACGGTGGCCAGCATCCTGACCAACGCCAACAATGGTGAGAACTGGTTCGCGCTCGGCGAGAGCGACGGCAAGCTCAACGAGCTGCGCGACAGGATTGCGAGCGCCGGCACCACCGAGATCCGCGCGCCCTTGCTCGACGAGCTGCAGCGCTACGTGCTGACGCAAGGCTACTTCATTCCCCGCACGCAGATCGTACAGCGCATCTACGTGCAGTCGCCGCGGCTCAAGGGCGTGGTCTACAACGGCATCGCCTATGCCAGCTACTACACGGCGACCAAGGGTGAGTAGCCCGCGTTGCGGACAGGAGAGGTGAGGAGGCAGGCGGCATGAGCAATGCCTATCTCGGCTTTGCCGCGCGGCGGCTCGCCCAGGCCGTCGTCGTCATCCTGCTGGCCTATGTCTTCACCTTCGTCGTCGTCAGCATCCTGCCCGGTGATCCCATCACCAACGTGCTGCGCGATCCGCAGAACGGGTTCACCGAGGACGAGATCCGGCAGATCATCGCAGCCCAAGGTCTCGACAAGCCGGTGCTGGTGCAGCTCTGGACGTCGCTGACGCATTTCCTGGTCGGCGATTTCGGACTGTCGATGCGCTCGAGCCGGCCGGTCACGACGCTGATCGCGGAGGTTCTGCCGTCGACCTTGATCCTCGCGTCCTCAGGGTTCGCGGTCGCGCTGCTGCTGGCAAGCGTCATCGCCTATGGCACGCAGTTCGTGCCGAAGCGATATGGCCAGGGCCTGCTGCGCGGCTTTCCGTCGCTGTTCCTGTCGGTGCCCAATTTCGTGATCGGCCTGGTGCTGATCCATCTGTTCGGCTTTCAGCTCGGCCTGTTCAAGGTGATCGCGCCGAACAGCTTCTGGGCAACGTTGTTCGCCGCGATCGCGCTCGGCATCCCCGTGTCGGCGCAGATCGCGGAAGTCCTGATCGCCAATCTCGACCACGAGCGGGCGCAGGACTACGCCAATGTGGCCCGCAGCCGCGGCCTCGGGCCCATTCGTCTGTTCTTCAAGCATCTGCTCAAGCCGTCGTCGCTGCCGGTCGTCACCATCATCGCGCTGACGCTGGGTGAGTTGCTCGGCGGCTCGCTGATCACCGAGACGGTGTTCGGCCGCACCGGCATCGGCAGCCTGGTGCAGCGCTCGGTGAGCACGCAGGATCTGCCGGTGCTGCAGGCGGTGGTCTCGCTGGCCGCCGTCGTGTTCGTGCTGGTGAACCTGCTCGCCGATCTCGTCTATCCGCTGCTCGACCCCCGCGTGAAGCTGATCGGCGCCGCCAGCCGGCGCCCGACCTCGGCGGACGAGGTTGCTGCCGTGCCACCTCAGGCGGTGACGCCATGAGCCTGCTCTCCTCCTCAGCATTCATCCCGACGACCGGCCGGCTGGCGGCTCTCAAGGTGCCGCCAACCGTCCTGCTGTCCTTCGCGATCATTGCGCTCGTCATCGCCTGGTCAATCGCGCCCGGCCTGTTCAGCAGCTACAGCCCCGTCACCGGCGTGCCCGCCGACAAGCTGCTCGGCCCCAGCACCACGCATTGGTTCGGCACCGACCATCTCGGCCGCGACCTCTATGCGCGTGTCGTGCATGGCACGGCGTCGTCGGTCAGCTCCGCCCTGATCGCCGTCGGCATCGCCGCCGTCGCCGGCGGCCTCATCGGGCTGCTCGCCGGGTTCTTCGGCGGCTGGGTCGACATCGTGCTGGCGCGTCTCGCCGACGTGTTGCTGGCAATCCCGCATTTCCTGCTCGCCGTGATCATCGTCACCGCGCTCGGTTTCGACACGACCAATGCGGCGATTGCAACCGGCATCTCGGCGGTGGCGGTGTTCGCGCGCGTGATGCGCTCGGAGGTGATCAAGACGCGGCAGGCGGTGTTCGTCGAGGCCTCGTTCCTGCTCGGCGGCTCGCGCCGGCACATCCTGCTGCGGCATGTGCTGCCGAACGCCTCACGCTCGGTGCTGCCGCTCGCGGTGCTGCAGTTCGGCCTGTCGATCCTGGTGATCGCGAGCCTCGCCTTCCTCGGCTATGGCGACCCGCCGCCCGCCTCCGACTGGGGCCTCCTGATCTCGATCGGCAAGGATTATTTGAGATGGCCGTGGCTCGTCTACGCGCCGGCCTTCGTCACGATCGGGACCGTGCTCTCATTGAACAGGATCAGCCGATGGCTTCGCCGGACAGACTGAGCGCTACATTCAGCCGCGACGCCATCGAGGCGCCGGCCTCGCAGCCACAGGCTCCCCTGCTCCGCGTCGATGGCCTGTCCGTGTCCTACGGCCGGCAGCAGGTCGTGTCCGATGTCAGCTTCGAGCTCGGCCGCGGCAGGAGTCTTGCCCTGATCGGCGAGTCCGGCTCGGGCAAGTCGACGATTGCGCGCGCGGTGCTGCGGCTGCTGCCGAGCGGCGGACAGGCGACCGGCCGTGTCGCCTTCGACGGCCAGGACGTGCTCGCGCTGTCCGAGCGCCGCTTCCGGCCGCTGCGCGGCCGCGCCATCGGCTTCGTGCCGCAAGATCCCGGCAATGCGCTGAACCCGGTGCGCACGATCGGCGCCCAAGCGATGGAGGCCGCCGCGCTGCTCGACGAGCCGGACCAAAGAGTCCGGCAGCAGCGCATCCTGGAGACCTTCGCCCAGGTTGGCCTCGACAATCCCCAGCGCGTCATCGCCTCCTATCCGCATCAGCTGTCCGGCGGCATGCTGCAGCGGGTGCTGATCGGGCTCGCGGTGCTGCCGCGGCCGTCGCTGCTGGTCGCGGACGAGCCGACCTCGGCGCTCGACGTCACAATCCAGAAGCGCATCCTCGATCTGCTGTCGCGATTGCAGGCCGAGCTCGACATCAGCCTGCTGCTGATCACCCATGACCTCGCGATCGCCGCCGAGCGGACCGATGCGCTGGTGGTGCTGAAGGACGGCGTCGTCCAGGAGGCCGGCAGGACGTCATCCGTGTTCTCCACGCCGAGCTCGGCCTACGCCCGGAAGCTGCATGCCGATGTCCCCGCGCTCAACCCCGACCGCTACGCAAGCTTGCGCGCCTCCGGCGCACGCAACCTCGCGCAGGTCACAGCCGCGAAGATCGCAGTCCACTCCGTCACCAAGACCTTCACGCTCGGCGACAAGACGCTGACGGCCGTCGACGACGTGTCGTTTACGGTGCCGGCGGGCACCACGCATGCGCTCGTCGGCGAGTCCGGCTCCGGCAAGACGACGACGATCCGGCTGCTGCTCGGGCTCGAGCAGCCCGACAGCGGCACGATCGCGGTCGCCGGCGAGACGCTCAATGGCCGCTCGCCCAAGGCCTTGCGCTCGGCATGGCGGCACCTGCAGCTGATCTACCAGAATCCGTTCACCTCGCTCGACCCGACCTGGACCGTCGAGCGACTCATCCGCGAGCCGCTGGACCGGTTCAAGATCGGCACAGCGGAGGCGCGGCACGCGCAGGTCCGGCAGTCGCTGGCCGATGTCGGGCTCGGCGAGCATCTGCTCGGGCGCAGGCCGGGCGCGCTGTCGGGCGGCCAGCGCCAGCGCGTGGCGATCGCCCGCGCGCTCGTGCTGAGACCTGACGTGATCGTGTTGGACGAGCCGACCTCCGCGCTCGACGTCACCGTCCAGGCCGGTATCGTCGAGGTGCTGCTGTCGCTGCAGGCGAGCCTGGGACTGACCTATGTGTTCGTGTCGCATGATCTGGCGCTGGTACGCCAGCTCGCCCACACCGTCTCGGTGATGCACCGCGGCCGCATCGTGGAGCACGGTACCGTCGCCGAGATCTTCGACACGCCGCGCGAGGGCTACACGCGTGCGCTGCTGGCTTCGATCCCCTCGGGTGCGGCGGCTCCGACGTCGGCACCGCATCGCCGCGCGATGATCACGGCCGCCTGATCGACACCAGTCATCTCACGATTGGGAACGCCGGCGCACCGAAGCGCGCCGGCAGTCACTCCTACTCGGCCGCGACGTTGAGCGCGCCGCGCCAGATCGCCGATGCGTAGAGCTCGCCATTGAAGTCGGGATCGACGGAGCCGTTGATGCGCGCCTCATGCGCCGGCAGATCGTCCAGAAAGAGATCGCGGCTGATCCGCGACACCACGCCCGGAATGTCGCGCTTGAAGCTGGGGACATCGCCGACCGGCAGGCCGTAGCTGACGAAGGCGGCCGGATTGAACACGTGGATGTTCTTCAGGAACGGCGCACGTCCCGGCTGCTTCTCCAGGTACTCATGCCCGGCCCCGAGATACGGATAGCCGCCGAGGCCATCGTCCTGCTCATCGGCCGGCGGCGTGAAGCGGTCGCGCCACAGCAGGATGTCGTCTGCGAAGTCGGCGAGCTCCGGCCTGCGATGCGCGTCGACGGTGAAGCCGGTGCCGACGATGGCGAAGTCGAATTTGAAGTCGCCGCGCGGCGTCACAGCGATCCCCTGCGCGCCTTCGACACGGACATCCGTCCATGGCGACGACAGGTGCAGATGGAAGTTGCGATGCCGAGCCGCCCGCGAGATCGCATCCGGCGGCGGCGTCGAGCCGGCCTGGCGAAAACGGATCGCCTGGTGCCAGCGGATGGCATCCGGCAGCGCGCCGTAATTGTCGTAGGCGCCGGGATAGCCGCGGATGCGGATCACCGGCAGCGAGGCCAGTTCGTGGCGACGGGCAAACAGATGAACCTCGCTCGCCCCGCTCTCCAGCGCGACCGCCGCCGCATCGAACGCCGACGCCGCGCTGCCGACCACCGTGACCGACTTGCCGCGCAACGCAGTGAAATCGATGGCCTGCGAGGTATGGGCATAGAACGACGCCGGCAGCTTATGCGCGATCACCTCGGGCACATACGGTCCGCCCGCGCCGAGGAAGCCGTTGGCCAGGATGACCTTGCGCGCCGTTTCGATGCGCGCTTTGCCGTCACGTTCCAGATGCAGCTTGAGATGGCCGCCGGCCGGCTCGATCCGCAGCAGCCGCGTGCCATACTGGACATTGATGTTGAGGACCGAGCGGTACCAGTCGAGATAGGCCGCCCAGTCGACCCGCGCGATCCGGTCAATCTCCGAATAAGCCGCCTCGCCGTGGCGCGCCTCGTACCAGGCCTGGAAGCTCAGACCGGGAAGGCCGAGCTCCGGCCCCGGCAGCGTCTTCGGCGTGCGCAGCTTGTTCATGCGTGCGCTCGTGAGCCAGATGCCGCTGCTGGCAGCGTTCTTCGCCGCGTCGATCACCGTCACCTTGCCGATTTCCGGCACGGCGCAGCGCGAAAGCGAAGGTGCTGCCGGAATGTCCGCCGCCGACCACGAATACGTTGTGGTCGACGCCATCGCGATCAGGCACCCAGTTCTGCGGATCGGGGCCGATCAGCCGCAGCGTCTCGCGTGCGGTCGCGTCGAGTTGGGGTTGGGACATTTGTCGTCTCCGGAACTGTGGATCAATGGATGTGCGGAAAGCCGTAGCGGTCCGCGAGATAGGCGAGAATGCGGCCGGGATCGTCGATGAAGCGCCGGCCATTGGCGATGTCAGCGTCGGCCGGCACCGGCTTGTCGTCGGCGAAGATCAGGACCGGCAAGGACTGATGCTCCCAGCCGATCAGCGCCACGACCGCTTCGCGCGGCCTCTCGAACGGCAGGCGATGAACCTCGATCTGCGTCGCAAGGCCTGGGAATGAGCCGAGCAATCCTTCGATCGCATTGCAATGCGGACAGACGAAGAACCGTCCGGGATGCGCCTCATCGCGAAATCCGGGTGTGAGGAGGAAAAGCCGATCGCCGCTCATGACGTATGATCACCGAAGAACCGACGCAGTCGTTTGATCCTAGAAGCGATCGCAACGCGGTCAATGAAACAGAACAGGCTTTGTTTTCGCACTGTTGCAACGATCGACTAATGAGGACGATGATCGAGAAATAAACCATGTGCACGAGGCGTTCATTCTCGCTTCGCCCACAACTACGCAAATCCATTTCATCGACAGCATCGACACGGCCCCGCTAAAGTTTCGATTTGCTCAGCCGTTTCGCTCCCTTCCAAGGGCGTCCGGCACTCGAACGGATATCGCCATGTCAGATCCCCTCGCCGTCATTAGCCTCCAGCAGGACACGCCGGAGCTCGCCCGCGCCTATGAGCAGCTCGGCGTCATCCAGTTCAACCATGGCAAGCTGCTGCTCGAGCAGCTGGCGCTCAAGTCAGGAGAGCGCGTGCTCGATGTCGGCACCGGGACCGGCCGGCTTGCGGAGTTCGCGGCTCATCTCGTCGGGCCCAAGGGCCACGTCGTTGGCGTCGATCCGCTGGACAGCCGCATCGCCATCGCGCGGCTGCGCCAGTCGACCAACCTCGTCTTCGACACCGGCCGCGCCGAGAATCTCTCCCGCTTCGCAGCCGGCGAGTTCGACGTCGTCTACTTCAACAGCGTGCTGCACTGGATCGCCGACAAACGGACGGTGCTGGCCGAGACCGCGCGGGTGCTGCGGCCGGGCGGCCGCATCGGCCTCACCATTCAGGACCCCACCGCCCCGCACGAGTCCCGCCTGCTGCTGCGGCGCGGGGTGGCCGAGGTCGGCCTCGATGCCGGCCGGCTCACCGCCCATGGCGTCCATGCCGCGACCGACGACGAGCTGCGCGCGCTGTTCGACCAGACGGGCTTCGTCGACTATCACAGCGAGCTGCGAACCCTGGTGGAGACGCATGCCAGCGCCGATCAGCTGCTCGGCTGGTCCGAGAGCAGCGCGTTCGGCAATTTTCTAGACGGCTTCTCCCCTGCCGAAGGCAAGCAGATCCGCGCCGTCTTTGCGAAGCTGGTGGAAGCGCACCGCACTCCCGAGGGCCTGAAGCTCGCCCGCTATCTCCGCTACGCCTTCGCGCGTAAGCCTGACTAGCCGCGCGTTTCCTTGGAACCGGTCGTTTCCGAATTGAGTTCTCGCCATCCCCATCGCTGTCATGCTCC
Organism: Bradyrhizobium sp. USDA 4353; assembly: GCF_054063215.1. Lineage (NCBI taxonomy): Bacteria > Pseudomonadati > Pseudomonadota > Alphaproteobacteria > Hyphomicrobiales > Nitrobacteraceae > Bradyrhizobium > Bradyrhizobium sp. USDA 4353. Next base: position 4,849,123 of record NZ_JBSSGB010000001.1, on the reverse strand, counting down.
GCGAAAGCGGGGCATCCAGTACTCCGAGGCAGAAGAGATTCACCGAGCTGTCACAGCGTACTGGATCGTCCGTCTTCGCGGACGATGACAGCCGGGGTTAAATGATCACTGTGCCAGGACTTCGGAAATGCTCGTCCAGGGAATGGTTGGTCGAAGCGGCGGCCCGTGTCCTCACGGGCCGCTGCTCGCCTGCCGACAACAGACGCTACGCAGCCCGACTGGCCGGCTTCGCCGCCTTGACCCGGGTCACGCTGGTGCGGCCGTCGACACCGACCGGGATGTCGCCATCGATGGTCGCGCGGCGCACGATGCGGTGCTGGTCGCCATAATCGTTGACGGCGATGTGCTGGGTGGCACGGTTGTCCCAGATCGCGATGTCGCCGGCCTTCCAGCGCCAGCGCACGGTGTTCTCCGGCGCCGTGATGTAGGACTGGAACAGGTCGAACAGCTTCTGGCCGTCGGCCTTGCGGATGCCGACGAAGCGCTGGACGAAATTGCCGAGCAGCAGCGTGCGCTCGCCGGTCTCCGGATGCACGCGCACGACAGGATGCTCGGTCTCGTAGATCGTGCCGGTGAACACCTCCTCGAAATGCTTGCGATCGGCCTCGGTCGCCCGGCTCCTTGTCGCGGCATAATCGTAGGCGTTGCTGTGCACGGCCCAGAGATCGTCAGCCAAGCGCTGCAGCGGCGCCGGAAGATCCTGGTAGGCCGCCGCCGTGTTGGACCAGATCGTGTCGCCGCCGAATTCCGGGATCACGACGCCGCGCAGCACGGCGGCCTTGGGATAGGCGTCGACGAAGGTGACATCGGTGTGCCAGGAATCGGCCCGGCCACCGCCGCGCGCGGAGTCGAGCTCGAGGATCGACGCCGTGCCCTTGATGGCGCCGACCGTCGGATGCGGGACGAGGTCGCCGAGACGCTTGGCAAAGCGCTCCTGCCCGGCATCGTCGAGATGCTCCTGGCCGCGGAAGAAGATGACACGATGCTGCAGCAGGAGATCGTTGATCTCCGTGATGAGCTGATCGGGCAGATCACCCGACAATTTCACATTGCGGATCTCGGCGCCGAGCCGAGCGGAGAGCCTGGAGACGTCGGATGACTGGATCGACCGCGCTGCGGCTGGATTGGATTGCGGAACTGAGTGGACGCTAGCCATGCCGGGCTCCCGATGCATATCTGGTGTGTCAGGTCGCTGATCGTTGCATCTGAAACTGCGCAGTCAGGTCAGCGACACGCAGAGGAAGGCTATACGCGAGCCAGCAGAATTGGCTTTCAAACTTATCAGTTCCGAAAGAAGGGATCATCGTCGCGCGACGTCTGCGCTAGAACAGCGCGCTCCACTCGCGCGGCGCTGGCCGGTCCCGCCCTCGCTCACGCATTGCGCCAGCGCACCAGCCGATGCTCGATCGCTGTGGCGCTGCGGTCCACGATGAAGCCGACCAGGCCGACCACCACGATGCCGAGCATCACCAGCGCCATCTCGAAGCGCTCGCGCCCCGAGATGATCAGGCCGCCAATGCCGGGCCCGGCGGCCATGAAATACTCGGCGCCGATGGTGGCGAGCCAGGCATAGATCAAACCGAGATGCAGCCCCGTCAGCATCGACGGCAGCGCCGCCGGCAGATACAGCGACCACACCAGCTGCAGCGGGCTGAAGCGGAAGACCTCACCGACCTCCTTCAGCTTCCCCGAGGTGGAGCGGACGCCTTCCACCGTGTTGAGGATGACGGGGATCGAGGCCGCCAATGCAATGAACACGATCTTGGCGGCCTCGTCGAAGCCGAACCACAGCGAGATCAGCGGGATCCAGGCCAAGAGCGCGATCTGCTTGAGGCCGTTGAACCAGGTCGTGAAGATGCGGTCGGCGATGCTCGACAGGCCGAGCAGCAGGCCCACCACGATGCCGATGCCGGATCCGAGGGCGAAGCCGAGCAGGTCGCGCCGCAGGCTGGTCGCCAGCGCATGCGGCAGCTCGCCGCTCGCGAGCTCCTGCCAGAACACGCGCCCGACCTTCTCCAATGGCGGCAGGAATTGCGGGTTGACGAGGCCGGAATGGCTGCCGGCCTCCCAGGCCGCGAGCAGCAGCAACGGCAGAACGAGCCCGCGCCGCAGGCTGGTCGCTCTCGATCTCGCGATGGTCTCAGACGCCATCGGTGCGCCACCGCTGCAGCCTCGACTCGACGCTTGCCAGCAGCTTGTCGCTGACGAAGCCGATCACGCCGATCACGATCATCGCCACCAGCACCGTGTCGAGCCAGAACATCTGCCGGCCCCAGACCAGGAGATAGCCGAGCCCCTCCGACGAGGCGAGCAGCTCGACGCTGACCAGCGCGATCCAGGCATGGGTCAGTCCATAGCGCAGGCCGGTGAAGATCGGCGGCACCGCGCCGGGGAGCACGACATGGCGCAGCATCTGCAGCGGCGAAAAGCGAAAGGTCTCACCGACCTCGACCAGCGCGCGCGGCACGTTGGCGATCCCCGCGCTGGTGTTCATCGCCACCGGCACGAAGGCGGCCTTGGCGATGACGACGATCTTCAAGGTCTCGCCGATGCCGAGCAGCAGCATCGCCAGGGGAATCCAGGCGAGCGCAGGCACCTGCGCGATCGCGGTGAACAGGGGTCGGACGTGATCGTCGACCCGCCGCGACAGACCCATCGCCGCGCCGAGGACCAAGCCCGCCGCGGCGCCGACAGCAAAGCCAATGAGCACGCGCAGCAGACTGATGCCGGCATGCTGTGCCAGCTCGCCGCTCACGATCATCTCGTTGAACGTATGCAGCACATCGGCCGGCCGTGGCAGAATCTGCTCGGCCAGCCAGCCGCGCTCGCTGCCGATGATCCAGACCGGCAGCGCGACGGCCGGGAAGATCAGCAGCCATGCAGCGGCCTTCGCGCGCGTGAACAAAGCCGAGACCAGCGCATGGCCCGGCCATTCTCGCCAGCCGCGCGCAGCGAGTGCGCGCATCGGGCTCAGATCAGTCTCGATGACCGCATCGCTCATGCATCACTCCGGCGGTCTTTGTCTGCGCTGGGATCCGTTGCGCCGTCATTCTCGAGCGTGCGCAGCACCTCGTTGCGGAGGCGGACCAGGTCGTCGTCGCTGCGCCCGCGGGGCCTAGCAGCGGCGACATCGAAGATGCGCGAGATGCGGCCGGGACGCGGCGCGAGCACGACGACACGGTCGCCGAGAAACACGGCTTCGTCGACGTCGTGGGTCACCAGGATCATGGTGATCTTCTCGTGTGCCCAGATGCGCTGCAGCTCAGTCTGCAGCCGGGCCCGCGTCAGCGCATCGAGCGCGCCGAACGGCTCGTCCAGCAGCAGCAGCCGCGGCCGGTTGACCAGCCCGCGCGCGATCGCCGCGCGCTGCGCCATGCCGCCCGAGAGCTGATGCGGATAGGCCTCGGCAAAGCCGTCGAGGCCGACCAGCGCGATATGCGCCGCGACCGCCTCCCGCTTGTCGGCCTCGCTGATCGGCGCATTCTTCAGACCAAGCGCGATGTTCTGGCGGACGGTCGCCCAGGGAAACAGCCGCGGCTCCTGGAACACGATGCCGCGATCCAGGCTCGTGCCGGTGATGGCGTCGCCGTCCTGCACGATGCTGCCCTGATAGTCGCGATCGAGCCCGGCGATCAGGCGCAGCAAGGTGGACTTGCCGCAGCCACTGGGGCCGAGCAGCGCCACGAACTCTCCTGGCTGAACGGTCAGCGAAACATCGTCGAGGGCTGCGATCGGCGCGCCATTGACTGTGAAGGTTTTCGAAACGCCGCGTACCTCCAGACGGCCCCGCGCGCTCGCGGCCTCTCGGATCGGCGTCTCGGCACGGCCTGCCCGTTCAACCGCGAGGCTCATTGGCCCGCCGCCACCGGCTTGCCGTCGGCGCCGAATTCCTGCCAGTAGCCGGCCAGCCCCTGCTCCTTCAGGGCCTTGTCGAGGAAGCTGCGGTCGAACCAGCCGTCGATCTCGACGTTGCGGCGGAGCAGGCCGAACTCCTTCGCCTGCCGCGCCTGGACGCGGTAGCTCTCGATGATCGAGGCGTCGATGATCGGCGAGTTGCGGTATTTCAGCTCCTGGTCCTTGAAGTCGAACCGATAGCCCGACGCCGGGAAGCCGGAGCGCGCCGAGATCTCGAAGAACGCCTCGCGATTGGCTTCGTCCGACGACCAGCGCGCCGCGCGCACGATTGCGGAGACGATCTTCTGCGTCACGTCGGGATGGGCGGCGATGAACGCCTCCTGCCCGATCAGGGTCGATTGACGCTCATAGGCCGGGTTGTCGCCTTTGGTGGTGTAGATGATCTCGGCGATGTTCTTCTCGACCAGGCTCGCGAGCGGGAAGTTGCCGAACGCAGCGTCGATGTCACGCGAGGTCAGGGCGGCGTTCGTGGTCGCCGTGTCCATGTTGATGACGTGGACGTCCTTCTCCTGCAGGCCGTAGCCCGCCAGCACCTTCACCGCCGCAAGGTGGTTGTTGGTGCCGCGGAAGATCGACACCTTGCGCCCCTTGAGATCTCCGACCTTGCGGATCGGCGAGTCCTTCGGCACGGCGAGATAGATCGGCGCATGCGCGCCGGCGGCCAGCAGGATCTTCGTCTCAGTCCGTTGGCGCGGCCGCGCTGCATCCCTACACCAAGGCGCTGATCGACGCGGTGCCCGATCCGACCCGCCGCCGCTACGCCGCGCCGCTGCCCGGCGACCTGCCCGACCCGCGCAGCGTCGCCGGCGGCTGCCGCTTCGCCCCGCGCTGCCCGCTCGCCACCGACATCTGCCGGACACAGGACCCGCCGCTACGCACCGCCGCCGCGGGACATCACGTCGCCTGCCATCATGCCGAGCCGGCGCTGGTGTCTTGAGCGGTGCGGCGCGCTCGTGCGACCCGCCGAGCAGCCGGCACAATGTCCTTGTACGACTGCAGCGCTGCATGGTGCAGCGCCTTCTCCACATTCCAAACAGCACACATGACATCGCGATCTCGCGGCGATCCTCGCCCGAGTTGTGTCCTCAATCGAACCTCTTGCGAAGAAGAGGCGCAGGGAAGACCGGGTATCGGCTGATACCCGCGGTCCGCGTGCAGCAAACAAGCACGCGGCAGAACCACAGGTTCAGCCCAATATCCGGCCTTCCCTGCGCGACGGTTTTGCGACTTATAGGCGCTCTCCCCGGGGATCGGCTGTCTTGCCCCCGTCACCAGCGGATCATCATCCCCACTGGCTTGGTCTCAGCGTCGAGAGACCAGGACCACACCATTTCGCCGTCGCCTCGCTCCGTTCGTCGGCACGGGCTGTGACACCCGGCTGCGGAGCAACGCGCCCGTCGCCTCCCCGGCTCGACGCTTCATGACGATCGCGAAACGTCCCTCTTCAGCGAGCCGGGATGCGCGGAAATGTGTAGGTGATTTGCCCGACGTGACAAGGGAGACGTGCGCGACAAACTGGCACGACGGGCAGTTGGTGCATGCGGGGTATGCAAGGATTGCCCGTCGCGTGGATGATTAGTCAGCCGATCGGCGACACCAACCGACGTTAACGCAGCGCTACCTGGCGTTCGCTCTCGCCATGAACACGCTGCTCGGGGCCACGTGCTGCGTAGCCGGTACTCGCCCCTCATGGTGAGGAGCGCCGTACACCGCAACCTGCCCGTGACGACTACCAATGATGGCGCGTCTCGAACCATGAGGCCACAGCCTCGGCCTCGCCCTTCGAGACGCCCGCCTGCGGCGGGCTCCTCAGGGTGAGGGTTGAAAGTCGTCCGGGCGGTCAGGACCAAATGCGTCCGTCATCTCGCGCCAAAGATGCAGCAATAGCCTCGCGCGAGTTCTGACCTGCCGGTGTCCGGACATGCGGGTTGAGGAGCAAGTTACGTGCACTGTTGTCGTACTACCTCAATCCCGCCACGCTCACGGCAACGCCGCGAACGGATCCTGCACGGCGACACCCAGTGGCTCGAAATGGCGGAGGTTGCGGGATAGGATGGTCAGTTGATGCCGGCGCGCGGTCGCGGCGATGATGATGTCGGCAAAGCCCGGCGCATGACCGAGCCCCCGCGCCCGATCCGTCAAGGCGCCGGCGATCCGGGCAGCCTCGATGTCGAAAGGAAGAATGCGGTCAGCGTAGAGATGTACGACCGTCTCCAGCCACGCGGCGATGTCGGCACTCTTGCGCGTGGCGCCTTCCCGCCGCAGCTTCGCGATCCCGTCCTCGATCTCCGCGACCGTCACGACCGAGATGAACAGCGACGCCGATTGCGCATCCATCCAATCGACGAGCGCTGCAGGAAACGGGCGTCCTGGCGCTGCCGCCGAGATCACGTTGGTGTCGACGAGATACACGATGTCAGAGTTCGGCGGTGCGTGCCGGAGACGGATCGCGCTTGGGCACATCCTCCGCTGCCAGCGGCGCCGCCATCAGCAGCCGCCCAAAGCTCGGGACGTGAGACAGCCGCTCCCATTCTTCATAGCTCACCACGACCGCTTCGCGCTTGCCGTGGCGCGTGATCACCGACGGCTTCCCCTCCACCGCCTGATCGACCACGGCGGAGAGGTTGGCCTTCGCATCACGAAGCTGAATTTCTCGCATGGGCGCCTCGGCTGAATATGACTACAGTAGACATATAAAGCAAAGGACCAGCCGCAGCAACCGCCGGGCACCTGCGAGACGTCCGCGAGCAACCCTGCACAATTGGCAAAGCCCGTGTGAACTAGAACTTTTTGTGCACTGTCACCGTAACCGGAACCGGATTGTCCGCTGCCACGTAATCCTCGATCCGCGGAGGAAACAGGCTGGCTTGCTCGCGGCTCTCACCGCTATTGAAAGGGCGATTCGTCATGAGCCGAATCGTACAGCCCGCCACGCGAAATGCTCAAGATTCTTGCCCACCCTCGACGTGGCAAGGGAGACGAGCGCGACAAACTGGCACGACGGGCAATTGGCGCATGTGCGGCATGTGTGGATTGCCCGTCGGGTGGATGGCCGATTCGGACAACCAACTTCCTTTGTCAGCCGATTCGTCTCTCTACCAACCGCGACACTGATCGGCTGGACAATGTGGACAGCTGTGCGGGAGGATCGTGAACGATAGCAACTGTTCACTCTCGTATGGTAATAGTGCAGACTTTGATCGACGGCCGCCAGTTTGGCAGCCATTCTGAATAGGCATCGACATCTTGAAAACGCACATTCTTGGATTCGCAATCGCTGCCTTGTTCGCAGCCAATGCCAACGCAGGGGTAGTAATCGAGAAGAACCCGGACGGGTCGATCTATGCAATGGGCCTCGAACCCTCGGTCTACTCACACCAGAAAGCCGCCGGCGAGGCACTGGCGAAGACGACGGGAGTGTGCCGAGAGCGCTTCGACCGCCTGACCACCGCCACCGGAATAAACGGGTTCACCAAGCTATTGACCAATGCGACGGGGGGTATCACCGCAGGGTGGACGACTTCAGACGGCTTCGATTTCGAGATGTTCTGCTCGCCAGAGTATCCAAACGGCGGCTCGCTCGGCTTCAAGACCCACGAACGCGACTTTCCCGGGAAAGCATTCTTCGCCACAGTGCAGAAGGCTGTAACCGCAGCCTATGGACGCGCCAACTTCGAAGCTCTGCGAACGTGTGTGACTAAGGCGCGCTCAACTAATGATCTTGCCGAGGTAACAGAATGGGCATGCTCATCCGATCGGCTCTCCGGCACGTGGGCGAAGCTCTCGCGAACGGCGCAGCGGTGATGAGATGGAATGCAATACAGCCATCATTGCGATGGCTCCTCCTGCGCTGTCGCAACATCTTGGGACGACCCGTCTACACTTGCTTCTTCAGCCTCCACCGGAGGCTCCAGCACACCTTCTAAATAGCGGCTGTAACTTTTGCGCAGGTGATCCAATGCAGCTTCGCGAGTGACACGCAAGGCAAGCGAATCCTGAAAAAACTTTAGACGCGCCCGGTTCTCACTGAACACCGAGGCCCACGTGCGCACTACAATTTTGAGGTTTCCGGTCCGCGCGACCGTTCCAATCTCCTCGCCCTCTATTTGCCGAACCTTTGTGCAGTACTCTTCATCTATCGTTTTCGACAAGACACAGAATACCCAACGAGTGTTGGCCTTATCGAAGCGAGAGTCTCGTATGACGGCCTGCGCGTATCCCTCGACCTGCCCGACTTCCTTTTGCTTTATGACCACCTTCGGAGCCTTCAGCTCAACGACGAGATGCTCGAGTTCGGCCAGACCGTGCGGACGACGCTGCCGGCCGAACATCAGATCTACGATACCTCTCTTTTTGTTCGGATGCAGAACTGCAGCACTTCCAAGCACTTCAATGTTGCGCGCTCTCGCATGCTCGGCCAAGCACCGAGTTAAACCCTCATCGTCTACCATGAGATGAAATTCATCGCCGAAAAGCCAAGTGTTTTCCGCTACAAGGCGATGAAGCTGGGTTCGCTCTTTCAAGACCCGACTATGCTTTTCCTCGAATACTAAGGCTTCGAGCCCCTCTATCACCTTGAGGCGATCCGCAACAACGCGCGCGCCCCCAATGATCGCAGATAGCGACGTCTCACGGAGAAGACTCGCGAGCTGAGTCACTTCGCGCTTCGGCAGCTTGATAACCTCACTGAGGACAAACTGAATTTCTTCATCACCTCGCTCCACTGCTGTGCGCAATGTTCTGAGCTGAAGCCGCCGGGCCGTTTGAGATGTTCTATCAAAATCCTCGATATGCCGCGCGGCGGTTACAGCGACAATATCGAACACTTCGCGCTTCGCCACTTCGACCGGGTTCGATGGCGGCTCGCGGTACGGATAAACATCCTCGTTTTTCCAGACCTGCACGACGTCTTGGGCTTCTGCCGCTGCGCGCTGCCGAAGATGGTCTCTAATCGCTTGTCGTGCCTCGGCCACTAGCTCGCGCATAGGCCCGCTTAGGTCCCCTAAGCCGAGCTCGTTCCTATCGTGGAGGACCTGTATCAAAGGCGATTTCAAATACGCGCAGTAGCCTCGATCGGCAATTGGAAGACGATCAGCGAGCGTAAGCAAGGGCAGACCGTTCTCACCACAGAGGTACAAGCAGCGCTCGCCGGCACGCTTCCATTCGATCACCTCCAGCGTTACTGGATAGATTGCGCTGCCGTCCTGTACGGGAGAAAGGGCGTACGGTTTGCGAAAGGCAACCCCTGCAGCTGCATCGAGCAGCACGCCATCAACCGAAACTCGCACGTCAGGATAGAGAAGAAGATATGGCGCCAGAACCTCTGTTAGTCCTTGACGGCCGTCATCACCAGAAAGGCTCCGGAAATCTCTCAGTGGCTCCGAGATGGTTAGCTCGACACCAGTTAGTGGCCCATTGGCTGCAGCTGGCTCGGAGACACTACCCCGGCCGAGATCGTCTCCAATGATACTGACCTGAAAACTCTTAAGTTCATTCCCGCTCTGAAAAGTAACCCTCCAATCAGCAACACGTCCCAAAGCGAAAGCCTTAAAGCGTCCCCTGCCCTCACGTCCATGAAGGAAGCGGCCAGCGACCTTCGTCCGAGCAGCAAATGTTTTCCAACTGCCGCCAAGACCTTCGAACAAACCAGGGGCTTCATCATAGGTCATCCCGGTGCCGTTATCGCGTACGATAATTCGCTCAAGGCCTAAGGGGCCGCTTTGGAATTCGACGTCAACGCGCGTAGCGTCAGCATCAAGCGAATTCCAAACGCATTCCGCCAGAGCCATGACCGGTGGTGCGCTGGCCTGTTTAGCAAGGAAATCTGATCTCGCCTTGACCGTGAAAATTTTGGCGCCGCTCACGAGACCCTCCCAATGACGGGAGGCTACCATATAGACATTAATGACGGTGCAAGGAATCTTGTCGAGCGTCAGGCTTGGGTCCAACCAAGCTTGGCCGGTTGCTCTTGAGCCACCTGATTTACGTCGTCACTCCCACTCGATTATCTTGCGCGGCCCTAACGTATTGATCCGAAACGCTTTTACCGGCATGCCACATCGGGACGCCGATGGCGAGACCGACGATTTTCCTTGGTCTTGATTCCACAGGAATATTTTGCGGGGTCATGCCGGGCCTCTCTTCATCAACTATCGGCTGCTATTGCCGGAACAGCAACAAGTCGTTTGTTAGTTCGTACCGAAAAGCGCATCACCCTTGGCAAGGGCGCGCCAACGCCTCGTGCTGCTCATGCCTTGCCAAGGGATTCTTCGATTTTGGCCAGCGCGAGGCTCAGCCTCGGCGCGACGAAATCCAGGAAGGCTCGGCGCTTGAGCGGCTGGACCGGCTGCGGCTGGTGCACGAGGTTGACCGGCGTTGGGCGATCGTCATGCCGGCGCAGGATCTGCACCAGCCGGCCGTCGGCGATCGCCGGCGCGACCTGGTAGGACATCAGGCGCGCGACGCCGAGGCCGGCAGCGGCTGCCTCCACCACCGCATCGGCCGTGTTGACCGAAAATCGCGGCTTGATCGGCACCGTGTGTTCGCCGGCGCCGTTGCCGAACGTCCAGCTCCGATAGGTCTGCAAGCCTTCGAAGGCGATGCAATCATGATCGCGCAGAGCCTCGAGATCGGCGGGCTCGCCGCGGCGGGCAAGGTAGTCCGGACTGGCGCTGAGGATCCAGCGCACATGCCCGACCTGGCGACTGATCAGCTGGCTGTCGGGCATACGGCCGATGCGGATCGCCACGTCGACATGCGCCTCGACGAGATCGATGACGTGGTCCGACAGGATCAGCCGCACGCTGACCGGCGGATAGGTCGCAAGGAAGGCGTGGACGAGCGGCGCGACATGAAGCTTGCCGAACATGATCGGCGCCGTCACCAGCAATTCGCCGCGCGGTTCGCGATATTCTCCGCTTGCCGCGCGCTCCGCTTCGGCCAGATCGTCGAGCAGACGTCGCGCCACAGCGGCGAAGGCTTCGCCGGCCTCGGTCAGGATCAGCTTGCGGCTGGTCCGCACCAGCAGCCGCGCACCGAGATGCGCTTCCAGATCCGAGATCCAGCGGCTGACGGTCGGCAAAGGCACGGCAAGGGCGCGGGATGCCGCCGAGAGGCTGCCACCATCCACCGCCGCCACCAGCGTGCGCATGGCTTCGAAGCGATCCATCGTTCTTCCAAAAAATGAAATATCGGCTCTCGAAAATACCGCCTACTGCCGAAAAATGGAAGAACGTAGATCGGGGGCCTCAGCCGCACGGCTGCATGAAAGGACCCTGCAATGACCCGTCTCAAGATCCCCGCCACCATCGCCGACGCTCCCGAAGCCTCGCGTTCCCAGCTTGAAGCTGTCGCCAAGCAGCTCGGCAGGACGCCCAACATGTTCCGCGCGGTCGCGCTCAGCCCGCAGGCGCTGGCAGGCTATCTCGCGCTGTCCGGCGCACTGGGCAAGGGCGCGCTGCCCGCCGCCACGCGCGAACGGATCGCGCTCGCGGTGGCCGAAATCAACGGCTGCAGCTACTGCCTGTCGGCGCATACCTATTTCGGCCGCAACCTCGCCAGGCTGGATGACGCGGAGATCACCGCCAACCGCAACGGCGCGTCGAACGATCCGAAGGCCGACGCAGCCGTTCGCTTCGCAGCCGTGGTCGCCACCCATCGTGGTCATGTCACCGACCAGGATTTCGCCGCCGTGAAGCTCGCCGGCTACACCGACGCTGAGATCATCGAGATCGTGCAGCACGTCGCACTGAACAGCTGGACCAACTTCTTCAACGAAGTGTTCCAGACCGAGATCGACTTCCCGATTGTCGAAGCCGGCAAGGCCGCCTGACGCACGGGGGCGTGACGACTTGACCCTGCTCTCCCCACGCCCCCGGCCGTCACTTCACCATTTCATCGGAGCTTTCGCCTTGACCCTCTACAAGTTCGCCACCGTCCATGATCGCAAGGTGTTCTATCGCGAAGCCGGCGATCCAACACGTCCGACCCTCATCCTGCTGCACGGCTTTCCGACGAGCAGCTTCATGTTCAGAGACCTGATTCCGCTGCTGGCGGATCGCTTCCACGTCATCGCGCCCGACTACATCGGCTTCGGCCATTCAGATGCGCCAGGGGTTGCCGAGTTCGACTACAGCTTCGAAAACCTGAGCGCGCATGTGGCAGGGCTGATCGAGCAGCTCGGACTGAGCTCCTACATTCTCTACATGCAGGACTACGGCGGTCCCGTCGGCTTCCGGCTGTTCACGCGCAATCCGAAGTCCGTCGCCGGCTTCGTCATCCAGAACACCAATGCCTATATGGCAGGTGTGGGCGAGATGCCGGCGCAGATCTTCCTGCCGCTATGGGAGAAACGCGATGCGGCCAGCGAGGCCGCCGCCCGCGGGCTGCTGTCCGCCGAAACCACCAGGTACCAGTATCAGGTCGGCGCCCGCAATGTCGAAGCCGTCAGTCCCGACAATTGGACCCACGATCAGGCGCTGCTCGATCGCGCCGGCCACGATCGGGCACATCTGAACCTGCTGGAGGATTACAAGACCAACGTCGCGCTCTACGACAGCTGGCATCAGGCCTTCCGCATGCACCGCCCGAAGACGTTGATCGTGTGGGGCAAGCACGATCCGTTCTTCGTTCCCGCCGGCGCCGAGGCCTACCTCGCCGACCTGCCCGACGCCCGCCTCGTCTGGCTCGACGCCGGCCATTTCGTTCTCGACGAGAATGCCGCCACCGTCGCTGCCGAAATCAAAAAGAGCTTCGCGAGCTGAAGTCATTCCGCCAACCTGTGCTCGCTTTCGCGAGATCCAAGCGGCTTGACGGAAGTCGGCTCCTCCTTGAGCCAGGACGCTAGCGCTGCGGCCCCGCCGAGCGCTAGCGCTACTCCAACAACACATGCGGTCCAGCCGTGCCGGTCGAACAGCTGGCCGAGCAGCGCGCTGCCAGCGAGACCACCGAGGAAATAGCAGGCCAGATAGCTGCCGCTGGCAATGCCGCGATTCTCGCTCGCGGCTCGCCCGACGAAGCCGGTGGCGGCAGCCTGCGCGAAGAAGGTTCCGACCGCCACCAGCACCATGCCGCCCAGCACGAACGCGAGGTGCGCCGTGAGCAACAGCGGCAGGCCAGCCGCGGCCAATGCCAGAGCCGCCCAGAGCGTGACGCGAGTGCCGAGCCGGCTCGCGACAGGTCCCGCCAGCAGCGTCGTGACCACCGAGGGTGCGAACACGAAATAGACGATGCCGAGCGACATCATTCCGAGCGAGAGCGGCGGTTGCACCAGTACGAAATTGACGAAAGTGAACGTGCCGATGAACGCAAACAGAATGCAGAAGCCGATGCCGAAGGCCGCGCGCAGGCGCTGGTTGCGCCAATGCGCAGCCAGCGCTTTCCAAGGACTGTCACCACGCATGCCCTCACTGATCGGTGCAACGCTGTGGATCGTCGCATACACCAGCATCGCGCCAACCAGGTTGAGCGCGGCGAACAGCAGGAAGTTCCAGGCGAGACCGAGGCCATCGACCGCCGCCGCCGCGATCAGGCGCCCGACGAGGTTGCTCGCGACATTGCCGGTGATGTAGGCCGCAAAGGCGCTGCCGGTATCGGCACTACTGCATTGCTCGCCGAGATGAGCCAGCGTCAGCGCGAACGCCGAGGCCATGCACAGACCCTGCATGATGCGGAGCGCCGTGAATGTCATCAGATCGGGAGCCACGGCCAGCAGGCTGGTCGGCACGGCCAGCAGGACGAGACTGAGCAGAATGCCGACGCGGCGATTGATCCGCGGGCTGAAGATGCCGACAACGAGACTCGCGATGGCCATGCCGATCGTACCGGCGTTGACGGCAAAACCCATCGCCGCAGGCGTCACGCCATAATGGCGGGTCAGCGCCGGCAGGATCGCCTGGGTCGCAAAGAGATCGACGACGGTGAGAAACGCGGTCGTACCGATGACCAGCGCGCGGCGTATGGCGCTTGGAGCATGTCCGACCGTCGCCATCGCAGCCGGCATGATCGGTGCGGAGGACATGTCCGTCATCATGGGAGCGGCTCCTGCCGGGGAACGGGAAGATATGACGCCCCCGCACAGGGGGAGGTGCCAGGGACGTCACATCGCGCAACGAGGTGTTTGACGAGTGGAGCTCGTTGCGGTCCAGTCACTACATGTTGTGATCGTGCGGATCGCGGCGGACATCGCCGACATAGAGGATCACGGTGTCCTTGCCGAGATTCTTCCACCAATGCGACGTGCCATGAACTTCGGGGCGGATGTCGCCGGCCTTGTGCACGATGGGGTCGACGCAGTTGGAGGCGTATTCCACGATCTCGCCCTGCTGCACGAAGATCAGTGCCGGCCGGTCGTCATGGCTGTGCCATGGGACGATGCCGCCGGGCTCGATGGTCAGCTTGCGGAAACGCAGCTCGCGATCCTTGATGTTGGCGGGCTGCTTCTCGAGATCGATCGAGCCCAGCGTCACGTCGGTGACGCCGACCGGCTTGTAGTCGACCATGGAGCGCGCATTTGGCTTCATCTTGTCGGCTGGACATTCGCCGGCGAAGGACGGCTGCGTCAGCACGGCCGCACCGAAGACGGCGAGGCCGAGCAGCAATGCGGGAGATTGGCAGGACTTCTGGAACATCGGGACTCTCCTAAGGTGATGGTGGCATGAGAGGCAGTGACGGCATTGTCCTCGAAGAGCTGGGATGTTCTGAAATGCCAAACGTCTTTCGAGACGATAGCGCGGAGCTATCCATGCCCGGAGCTACGACCGACGCGCGCGACAACGCGGTCCGAGTGCGATTGGCAGCGGCTATCGAACCGATTGGGGATCGGCATTTCCATTTCGCCACCGGCGACGGTGAGGTGTCGTTTGCCCCAGGTTGCGCTTCGGCCGCCCTTTCAGGAACGGCGCAGCCGCCCTATTCTGCAGCTCTTCTCGGAGCCGATGATGACCGCTCTCTCCTCTGACGATGCCGAACGGCTGAAGCTCGCCTTCCAGCGCTGCCGCGAGATGGATGGCCCGCTGAACGAGCAGCTGCGCGCCTATGCGGACGCCGGCCGGGAGATCTTTCCGGCCTATGCGGCGGCGGTCGATCGGCTGGTCGAGCGGTTGGGAGACAACGGCGGGGGGCTCAATGCGCCCCGTCCCGGCGAGGAGATGCCGGCTTTCATCCTGCCCGACGAGCGCGGGCGTCTCGTCGCGCTCTCATCGCTCCTGGCGAGGGGTCCCGTCGCGGTGATGTTCTTTCGCGGTCATTGGTGTCCGTATTGCCGGCTCAACGTCCGCGCCGTGATCCAGGCCCAGCCGCGGATCGCGGACATAGGCGCGCAGCTGGTGGCCATCATGCCGGAAACTCAGGAGTATACTGGCCAGTTCAAGGCCGATTGCGGCGCGAGCTTTCCGGTGCTGACCGATCTCGACAACGGCTATGCGCTCTCGCTGAACCTCGCCTTCTGGCTTGGTCAAGAGATTCAGCAATTGCTGTCCTATCAGGACATGGCGAGATTTCACGGCAATGACGGCTGGATGCTGCCGATCCCCGCCGTGTTCGTGGTCGGCCGCGACGGCGTGGTCTCGTCGCGTTTCGTCGATCCGGATTTCCGCAGGCGGATGGACGTGGAGGATCTGGTCGAGGCGCTGAGACGCGCGACCTGAGCTCTCGCCTTAGCCAGCAATGCTCCGCCAGTCGGCGCCGCGAAGCATCCGCATGACGGCCGAAGCCACGGCCGTGCGCTGACGACCAGCGACGCCATAGAGGTTGACGGTGCGTCGTGCATCGAGCCCTGTGATAGCGGTGCGCTTCAGCGTGTCCGGTACCGGCGAGGTGTGCGGAATCATGGCGACCCCGATGTCGGCCTGGACCAGCTCGATCAGGTCGCGCTCCGAGCAGATCTCGTGACCGCGGTCGAAGTCGATTCCGCGCTCGCGCAAGCTCGCGGATATCCGGCTGCGATGCTCGCAATAGGTTCTGCTCAACAACTGTTCGGTTCTGAGATCGTCGATCTCGACCGTGCTGCGGCCGGCGAGATGATGGTCCCTGCGCACGACCAGTTCGAAATCCTCGGTGAACAGCGGCCACACATCGAGCCGATCCCAGCTTGCATCGATCTCCGCGGCAATACCGAGTTCAGCCTCGCCCTTCTTCAGATATTCCGCGACCTCGCCGCTGTTGCCACGCTGGAAACGAAACTCCAGCCGGTTGAACTGCCGCTTGATCTGTTCGAGGTGCGGGATCAGCAACGCCAGGTCGATCGAATGCGTGAGCGCGATCCGTAGCGCCCCGATCTCGCCGCTCTTGAACGAGGACGCCAGCGACCGGGCGCCGAGTGCGGCGTCATAGCACTGTTGCAGCAGCGGATGCATGCGCTGGCCGAGCTCGGTCAGCTGGGCCGACGGGCGTTCACGCCGGAACAGGTCACCGCCGAGCTCCGCCTCGAGCTGTTTGATCGCACGCGTCAGCGAAGGCTGCGTGACGTTGCACTCCTCTGCCGCCCTGGTGAAATTGAGCAGCCGTGCGACGGCGAGGAAGTAGCGGACCTGGTGCATTTCCATCGATCGCCTCCCTGCTCCTGTGTGTCGTGACTGAATAGCAAAAACCGGGCTGACGCACATCCGGGCTGCAATAGCGCCGGCCTATCGTTTCGGAAGCCATGCAGTATTTCCATCTCACCTGCCAGTCCCTCAGAACTGTGAGCGACATCGGACACCCCAAGGCGTCCGCTCGCCAAGACACTCCCAAGGACAAGACAATTACGAGGGATCCGCCATGAACGTTACCGTTCAAACGCCGTCACGGGTTACCACTCATGCCCTTGCCGGCAAGGTGGCGCTGGTCACCGGCTCGACCAGCGGCATCGGGCTCGGCATCGCACGCGCGCTGGCCGAGGCCGGCGCCGACATCGTGCTGAACGGCTTTGGCGACGCCAACGAGATCGAAATGACCCGGGAGCAGATCGCGACCGCATGCGGCGTGAGGGCGACCTACTCCGCGGCCGACATGACGAGCCCGGACTCCATCGCAGAGATGATCGCCACCACCATCGCTCGATCCGGCCGGCTCGACATCCTCGTCAACAACGCCGGCATCCAGCATGTCGCGCCGCTCGAACAATTCCCGCCTCAGAAATGGGACCAGATCCTCGCGATCAACCTGTCGTCGGCGTTTCACACCACGCGTCTCGCACTGCCCGCAATGCGCCAGAACGGCTTCGGCCGGATCATCAACATCGCCTCGGCTCACGGGCTGGTCGCTTCGCCGTTCAAGGCCGCCTATGTCGCGGCGAAGCACGGCATGGTCGGCCTGACCAAAGTGACGGCCCTGGAAGCGGCTGAGGACGGCATCACCTGCAATGCGATCTGCCCCGGCTATGTCTATACGCCGCTGGTCGAGGCGCAGATCGAAGGCCAGGCCAAGGCCCACGGCATCTCCCGCGACCAGGTGATCCGCGACGTGCTGCTGGCGCAGCAGCCGAACAAGCGCTTCGCGACCTCCGAGGAAATCGGCGCCCTGGCCGTGTTCCTGTCGAGCGCGGCCGCGGCCTCGATCACCGGGATCGCGCTGCCGGCGGACGGCGGCTGGACCGCGCATTGACGTTTCTGAGTGTGCGCCAGAACCACCAACAAACAAGCGAGGGAGCTGCACATGAAGGCCATGGACGCCGCAAAGGCAAGTGATGACAAACCGGGACAGATCGTGCTGGTGCTGCAGGGCGGCGGCGCGCTTGGGTCCTACCAGGCCGGCGCCTATCAGGCGCTGCATGAAGCCGGGATCGAGCCGGACTGGATCATCGGCACGTCGATCGGCGCGATCAACGCCAGCCTCATCGCCGGCAATACGGCGGACCAGCGGCTGCCGCGGCTACGGCAGTTCTGGAAGCGGATGGAGCAGAATCCGGTCTGGAACCTGCGTATCGCATTTCCCGGGTTCAACGAGCGCCTCGCCTATTGGTCGACGATCACCAACGGGATCCCCGGATTCTTTCGTCCGAACCCGTTTGCCCATGCCGGCTATTCCTATCCGCTCGGGCCCGACAATGCCGGCTTCTACTCGACGACGCCGCTGGAAGAGACGCTGAACGCGCTGGTCGACTTTGATCTGCTCAACCGCGGCGCACCTCGACTCACCGTCGGCGCTGCGCATGTGCGAACCAGCCAGATGCGCTATTTCGACAGCCGCGACGGCAAGCTGACGGTCAAACACGTCATGGCCTCGGGGGCGCTGCCCCCGGCCTTCCCGGCGGTTCGCATCGACGGTGAGCTGTACTGGGACGGCGGCATTCTCTCGAACACACCGACGGAAGCGGTCTTCGATGACAAGCCGCGTCGGAATTCCCTGATATTCGCCGTCCACCTGTGGAATCCGCTGGGTGCGGAGCCGACGACGATGGCCGAGGTGCTGAACCGCCACAAGGATGTGCAATACTCCAGCCGGATCGTCAGCCAGATCGCGCGTCAGCAACAGGCTCACCGGCTTCGCCATGTCATCAATGAGCTGGCGACGCGCCTGCCGGAGCACGAACGCAACGATCCGGCCGTCCGGGAGCTCGTCAGCTATGGCTGTTCGACGCGCATGCACGTGGTGCGTCTGCTCGCGCCGCAGCTCGACCATGAGACCCATACCAAGGACATCGACTTCAGCCCGTCCGGCATCATGCAGCGTTGGGATGCAGGCTACGCGCATACGCGATCCGTGCTGCAGCGGAAGCCATGGGTCGGCGAGTTCGATGCGCTCTCTGGCGTGATCCTGCACGAACATATGGATGAGATGCCGGTCGCGGCGGAGTGAAAACCCCGCCGCGAGCCCTCGAGAAGGCAACGAGCAAAGCCATGCCCGCTCGGACTTGGCTTCAAGGCGCAGCTCTCATCTTGAGACGCCGCGCGATCAGGTCCGGCTCCGCCAGGCGCAGATGAGGTGATCGAGCGACACACGTCCGCCGCCATGCGCGATCAGCGCCAGCGCCATCGCCGCCCAGGTGATATGCAGCGGCCAGCCATCGGGCACGGTGAGCTCGACGATCGCGGTCATGAACAACAGACCAAGCGCCGCGAACCGCGTGCCCAGACCGAGCACCAGCAGCACCGGAAACGTGACCTCGCCGCAGCCGGACATGAAGGCCATGACGCCGGGGGCCGGAAAATGGTAGGGGCCGCCGGGCAGATGCAGCATGAACTCGTCGCTGAACAGCGTCACCGCGGTGTCGCTCAGTTTGAGGAAGCCATCCCACTTCAGGATTCCGGAGCGCCAGAACGGCACGGCAAGCGCGACTCGCAGCGCCAGTTGCGCCAGCGATGGCGGCGCGATCATCTGCACGATCTGGCTCGCTTTGTCGGCGAGCGCGCCGAGCGGTGGAAGATTCGAACTGGCTGCGATGCGCTGCTCTGCACTCATTGGGCGGGTCCCGACGTAACTGAGGTCAAGGCGCCGGCCTCGATCAGCCCGGCGATGTTGGTGGCGATGTCGAACTGCGGTTCGGCGTCCAGAGCGCTCGCGGCCGCTTCGCCGAGCGGCTGGCCTTCGATGAGGCTGGCGACGAAAATTGCGCCGCCGGGCGGCAGCCGCCGCACCTCGACGTCGAACTCCGGGCGGACCACGAGCGCGTCCTCGGCAGCCGACGCATCGATACGCCCTGTCGGCTGGTCGGTCCGGTTCGCAGCAAAGATCGTGACGGCCGCAAAGCGGGATCGGACGAGACGGGTGGAGGGATGCGGAACGAACACGGCTTCGGCGAGCCGCTCGGGCGGGATCGTCGACAGGGCTGCGGGCGCCAAGGACGCGGCATCGGCGGCGTGGTAGGCGTCCAGCCACGCCCGCTCGATGCGCGCGACGTCGGCGAGCCACGGCAGCTCCGCGGCATGAGGATAAGCCGCAATGAACTCCGCAAAGCCGTGGCCATACGCAAACAGCAGCGGGGACGTCGGCGGCGTTTGCCGCAGATGACTGCGCGCCATCTCCCGAAAGAACTCCTCGCCCGTGATCCGCTGCACCGCCGGATAGATCGCGGCGAGCGCGTTGACGAGGCTCACCGTGACGTTGTTGCGGTAGACGTCATAGCGGCGGCCCGCCGGCCTGCCGCCCGCTCCCATGACCTCGGCCGGGGCCGCTGCGCTTGGCGCAAGCAGGCCGGCGGCAAACGCGGCTGTGTAGTTGAACGGCTCGTCAGGCTGCATGGCGGGTGCTCCCGGCCGCTTCATCGAGAATGCGCTGAGCCGCCGTCGCCTCGGCTTTCAGCACGTGCCATTCCGGGATCTTGCTGTCCCACTCGACCAGCGTCGGCAGCGGTCCGCAACGGGCGATCACGATCTCGAACAGCTTCCAGACCGCATCCGCCACCGGTCCGTCATGGCTGTCGATCAGCAGCACATCGCCGTCCTCGCCGCGCTGCGCGGCATGGCCGGCAAGGTGGATCTCGCCGACCCGCTCCAGCGGGAAGTCGTTCAGATAGTCCCGCGCCGCGAAGCCGTGATTGGTCGCCGAGACGAAGACATTGTTGACGTCGAGCAGCAGCCCGCAGCCGGTCCGCTGTGTGACGCTGCGGAGGAAATCGGTTTCGCTGATCGTCGAGTTGCGGAAGGTGACGTAGGTGGCGGGATTCTCCAGCAGGATCGGCCGCCGGATCGCCTCCTGGACTTGGTCGATATGCTCGCAGACCCGCGCCAGCGTGGCCGAGGTATAGGGGAGCGGCAGTAGGTCGTTGAAGAAGCTGGTGGCGTGCGTGGACCAGGCCAGATGCTCGGACACCAGCGTCGGCTGGTAGCGTGCGACAAGGGCGCGAAACCGGGCGAGATGGTCGCGATCGACAGGCGCCGAGCCCCCGATCGACATGCAGACGCCGTGCAGCGAGAGCGCATGGTCGCGCCGGAGACGCTCCAGCGCGCGATGCGGCGGACCACCGGCGCCCATATAGTTCTCGGCGTGCACCTCGAAGAAGCCGCGCTGCGGCGGCTCCGCGAGAATGGCCGGGAGATGCTCATGCTTGAAGCAGGTACCTGCCACACCCCCGACAAATGGAGGGAAGCGAAGGGGCATGGGCTCTGGAGCCCGCAACGAGATCAGATCCTTCATCACTTCCCTCCCCTCGCCTCCCGTTGTCCACCGGCTCAGATCGGCTTGAGCGATCCTTTCTTGCCGTTCGGCAGTTCGATATTGGCGCAGGTGCCGCCGGCCACGAACTTCCAGGCGTTACCCTGGTAGTCGGTCGTGGACGTCCCCTGGCAGGTCGTGCCGGGGCCGGCGGCGCAGTCGTTCTGGCCCTTCAGGGCGACGCCGAAGCATTTCTCCTTCTTGGCGGCGACGGCGGCGTCGACCTCGGCCTTGGTGAGGGGGCCGGCGGCGGCGAGCGTGGCGAGTGCGGTGGAGACGGCGCCCGCGAGCGCGAGCGAGGTGATGGTGGTCTTGGTCGACATTCAATTCTCCTCTCGGTTTGCTTCGCCCACACCGGCGAATTCGCACTGTCTCCTTCGGATCGATGAGGATCGCCGTTAGCAGCGATCGTGATCACAGATCCGTGAGACAGTCGTCCAGCGCGCAAATCGTGCTGCGCCGAGGGGAATTAGCCTCGTCCTGCCGCGCGAATGCCAATGCCCAGCGGCTATGACGGCATTAGCCCTTCGGCATTGGCCTCTCCGTCGGCGGCCTGCGACACTGGACGTAACCATCACAGCCGCCTGCACGTAAGACGATCAGGCATGGGAGGCGGCCAAGGGAAGCAGATGGTGATCCCACACGCGCAACATCGGAACGCGAGCTCCGCCTCGTACGGCATTACCGTCAGCATTCGCGTGGTGGTCTCGGCGATGGTGCTGGCTGCCATCCTTCTGACTGCGGTCACATCCAGCCTCGTCTGGTGGCGGACGGCCGATGCCTCCAGCCGTCAGCTGGCATCGACCATCAACGACCAGATCGTTGCTGCCGTCCGCAAGGAGGTCGCATCCATCGTCGACCAGGCGCACGCTGCGCACACCGCGATCCGCACCTTGTTTCTGCAGAACGTGCTGGAGACCCGCGAGGCGGATAAACGCGAGTTCGTCTTCCTCTCGCAGCTGCAGTCGCATCCGACCATTTCCTGGGCCGCCTTCGGCTGGCCGGACGGCTCGTTCTTCGCCGCCCACAAATTGGGAGACCGCCGGCTCGAGATGATGGAGATCTCGCTGACCGATCATGCGGGCGAGCGCCGCATCGACGAATATGACGTCGTGCCCGGTGACATCGAGTTCGCCAGCCGGCGGTTCGTACCGACCGGCTTTCGCGTCACGGATCAGGCCTGGTTCAGGGGTGCGATCGCAGCCGACCGGCCGGACTGGTTCAAAATGGCCGAGCATCCGACGGGAGCGAGCGCGGCGATTGCGTTCGCTGGCCCCATCGATGTCTACCAGGAACGGCAGGGCGTGCTCGCGATCATCATCGAGTATACGCGGCTGTCGCGCTTCCTGGCCCAACTCGAGGTTGGTCGCACCGGTGCTGCCTTCATCTTCGACGGCAGCGGCGCGCTGGTGGCGTCGCCCGACGCCAACGCCGACGAAATTAATCCGGCAAGGGGCGAGCAGCCGGCGCTGTTGCCCGTTGCGCAGCGGGCGGTCGCAATGGCGATCGACCAGAAGATGGACGAGGCTTGGCGCAGCCGCCTCACCGATGTCGCCGATGCCTACGAGACCACGGTGACGCCGCTGCCGTTCCCGGGCTGGCGCCTCGTGACGGTAATCCCCGAAGCCGAGTTTCTCGGTCCCGTGCAGGCCACCCTGCACCGGCTGATCGTCATGCTGGTGGCAGGGGCTGCGCTGGCCGCACTCGCTTCGGCGATCCTGGTGCGCTCGATGATCGCCGTCCCGCTCGCGCGCGTCGTCGGCGAGTTGCGTCACGTCGAGGCCTTCGCACTGGAATCGGTCCGTTGCCATCCATCCCGGCTGCGCGAGATCGGTAGCCTGTCCGGCGCCATCGCCGAGATGGCGTCGGGCCTCTCCGCATTCCGCAAGTTCATTCCGACCGATCTGGTCCGCGGACTGCTGCGCCAGGGCGTCCAGGCGAAGCCCGGCGGAACGCTGCAGGAGCTCACCGTGATGTTCATCGACATCGCCGGCTTCACCGGCTTGTCGGAGCGCATGGGCGACGGCCTCGTCGGGCTGCTGTCGCGCTATCTCGACCTGGTCTCCGAAGTCGTCGTCGCGCATGGCGGAACGATCGACAAATTCATCGGTGACGCCGTGATGGCCTTCTGGGGCGCACCACAGCCCCAGGCGGACCACGCATTGCGCTGCTGCCTCGCCGCGCTCGCCTGTCAGCGCGCCATCGACGAGGCCGATCTCGTCGACGATCTCGGACAAAAGCTGAGAATCCGGATCGGGATCAACACTGGTCGCATGCTGGTCGGCAATATCGGCTCCGAACTGCGGCTGAACTACACGGTGATCGGAGATGCCGTGAACGTCGCCAGCCGGCTGGAGGGCGCCAACAAGGCTTATGGCACGACGGTGCTGATCGGAGAAGCGACGGCGCGAAACGCCGGCTCCTCGATCATCGTTCGCGAGGTCGACCGTATTGGCGTGTATGGCCGCGAACAGGGATTGGCGGTCTACGAATTGATCACGCACGTGGCCGGTGCCGCAACCGGACCTCGTCCATCCTGGATCGACGACTATGAACGCGCCTTGGCCTGCTACCGGCACAGGAACTTTCCCGACGCTGCCGGCGGCTTCGCGCGTGTGCTGCTCGAGCGCCCTCACGACGGACCGGCAGCCCTGATGCTGGAGCGCAGCAAGCGCATGTTGGCCGATGCTGCCGACCGAGCCTGGCAGCCGGTCGCGACGCTGACCACGAAGTGAGCACAGTCTCACAGGATTTCTATTCTACGGGCCACTAACAACGCGTGCCGCTGCTCCAAGCTTCAGCAGGCGATCTCCGCGTCGAGCGACAGCATCCCGAGCGCCGTCCTGAACGCGGCCTCGCGGACCTCGGCGGCAAGCGCCGCGTGGGGGATCGTCCGGGCCAGCGTCACGCCGCCCGTGCATGGGACCGCTCGTAGAGCCTATTATCGCCTGCAGTAGATCCCGGTAAGCCGTCCGAACCTGCGGCTCGGCCCTCGCGATGTCCGACGTCCCTGAGAGTGGAACGAACCATCTCGCCCGGGCTTTGCGTGAGAAGATAGCGCGGTCGGTTCGCCAGCAGACGCGGCAGATTGCGCTCCGTCCTGGTCTGCCGTCGTTCGTCAGAGCAGCCGCGCATCGCGGCGCCACCCTAGAGGAGCGAGAGTGAGTTGGCGTTTTCCCTTCTAGACCTGAGCGCAATCCTGCTGGCGCTCTCGGCACTGTTCGGCTGGCTGAATCAGAAATACAGCCCGTTGCCACATTCGATCGGCCTCCTCCTGATGAGCGTCGTGGTCTCCGGCATTCTGGTGGCAATCGATTTGGCATCGCCATCCCACCACCTGTTCGCACCATTGACGAATGCGCTGCTGCAGATCGACTTTACGTCGGTCGTGATGAACGGGATGCTGGGCTTTCTGCTATTCGCCGGCTCCCTGCATGTCGATCTGCAAAAGCTCAAACGCCGGGCGATCCCGGTTCTCACGCTTGCGCTGTTTGGCACGGGCATCTCGACCTTGGTGGTCGGTTTCGGCTTCTACGGGGCTTGCATGGCCATCGGCCTGCCGATCTCGCTCGCCTGGTGCCTGGTGTTTGGCGCCCTGATCAGCCCTACTGATCCGGTGGCGGTTCTGAGTACGCTCAAGAACATCAGCGTTCCGCCGGACCTCGAGATCGAGATGCAGGGAGAATCGCTGTTCAACGACGGCGTCGGCATCGTTCTGTTCACGATCCTGCTCCGCTACGCCACGGGCAGCGGAGATGTCGGTCCCGTCGATATCGGCGAGATGCTGCTGCTCGAGGCGGGTGGCGGCATTCTCCTGGGTGTTGCCGGCGGCTACATCGCCTACCGGGCCATGCATGCGATCGACGATTACGCGATCGAGGTTCTGGTCTCTCTGGCGCTCGTCACCTCTGTCTATGCGGCTGCCCTGCGGCTTCATTGCAGCGCGCCGCTTGCCGTCGTCGCAGCCGGATTGCTGATCGGGGATCGTGGCCCGCGATATGCCATGAGCGAGCAGACCCAGCGCTATTTGTTCGGACTGTGGACGCTGATCGACGAGATCCTGAATTCCGTACTCTTCCTGTTGATCGGCCTCGAGGTCCTTCTGCTGCGCTTTGGCGCGCTTGCATTGCTCGGCGCCGCGACAGCCATTCCCCTCGTGCTGCTCGGCCGGCTGATCGCAGTCAGCCTTCCGCTCCTGTTCCTTGCCCGCACCGCGCTGGTCTCGGCCCACAACATCCCGTTCCTGACCTGGGCCGGCGTGCGCGGTGGCATCTCCGTAGCCTTGGCGCTGTCTCTACCGGAAGACCCGGCCAAGGCGCCGATTCTCGCTGCGACCTATGCGGTCGTCGTGTTCAGCGTCATCGTGCAGGGGTCAACGCTCGGTCTCGTTGCCAGGCGGACGTTATCTCTGCCGGCCCGGGCGACCCGCTGAGAAATTCCGCCCTGCCCTCTTCGAGCGCAGCATTCTCGCTCGTGCCGAGACCATTGCGTTCTGCTGCTTTCAGATCATTCGTAGCGTCAGCTCGCTCGCCTTGCTCATCGTGGAGCAGTATGTCGCCAAACCAAATTGGCGCAATGAGCGACTGAGGTACTCAGGAAGAGGGTTCGTAAATATCATTCCCTCGCGGCAGACCAGCACGCCTTCTGCATCAATTGAGACGTCTGCCTGCAATTTTAGGAACGGTCTTCGTTCCCATTGTTTGTACGTCGCGGCGCGCCGATGAGGCGTACACGGAGATCGGTAACCTATGTTAGCTCCCGTGTGTCGTACCGCAAAACTTGCGGTGATCTTCGGCCTCGCGACATGGCTCCCGGCGGTCGTCGCCCAGCAGAGCGACCTCGAACGCCGCATGCAGGACCCGGCGCAATGGCCGATGCCGGCACGGGACTACGCCAACACCCGCTACAGTCCACTCGACCAGATCAACACCAGCAATGCCGGACAGCTGCAGCTCGCCTGGACGTTTTCGGTCGGGGTCGACCGCGGCCAGGAGGCTGCGCCGATCGTCATCGACAACACGATGTATGTCGTCGGCCCCTATGACGGTCCTTATCCCAACCGCGTGTTCGCAATCGATGCGACGACGGGCGAGTTGAAATGGTCCTACGCGCCAAGGCCTGAACCCGCCGCGAAGGGCGTCGCCTGCTGCGACGTCGTCAATCGCGGCCTCGCCTTCGACAACGGCAAGGTCTTCCTCAACACCCTCGACGACAACACCGTTGCAATCGATGCCAACACCGGCAAGGAGACCTGGCACACCAAGCTCGGCGAGATCAACAAGGGCGAGACCATCACGATGGCGCCCATTGTTGCGAAGGGCAAGGTGATCGTCGGCAACAGCGGCGGCGAGCTCGGCGTTCGCGGCTGGGTCACCGCGCTGGACGAGAACACCGGCGCGATCGCCTGGCGCGCCTATGCAACCGGACCTGACAAGGATGTCCTGATCGGCGACGACTTCAAGCCGTTCTACGACAGCTTCAAAGGCAAGGATCTCGGCGTCACCAGCTGGCCGGCTGACCGCTGGCGCACCGGCGGCGGCACGATGTGGGGCTGGGTGTCGTTCGATCCCGCGCTCAACATGATCTTCTTCGGCACGGCCAATCCGTCGCCGTGGAACGCCAACCAGCGCAAGGGCGACAATCTCTGGAGCTCGACGATCTTCGGCCGCGACATCGATACCGGTCACGCCAAATGGGCCTATCAGGTCAATCCGCATGATCTGTTCGATCATGACGAGATCAACGAGAACGTGCTGGTCGATCTCGACATCGACGGCAAGACGCGGAAGGCGCTGATCCATCCCGGCCGCAACGGCTACATGTATGTGATGGACCGCACCACCGGCGAGGTGATCTCGGCCGACGCCTATGAGTTCATCAACGCCTACAAGGGCGTCGACCTCAAGACCGGCCGCATCATCCCGAACGAGGAGAAGACGCCGGTCCTCGGCAAAAATATCGAGAACATCTGCCCGACCGCGCCTGGCGCCAAGGACTGGCAGCCCACCGCATGGTCACCGCGGACAAAACTGCTCTACGTGCCGCACCAGCATCTGTGCATGAATTTCAGGGCGAGCGAGGTCGGCTACATCGCCGGCACGCCGTTCGTCGGAGCCGACGTCGACATGTTCGCTGGCCCCGGCGGCTATCGCGGCGAGTTCATGGCCTGGGATCCCGTCGCCCGCAAGAAGGTGTGGGAGATTCACGAGAAACTGCCGGTGTGGGCGGGCACGTTGGTGACCGCCGGCGACGTCACCTTCTACGCCACCATGGACCGGATGTTCAAAGCCGTGAACGCAAAAACCGGCGAGGTGCTCTGGCAATTCCGCGCCGGCTCCGGCTTCATCGGTCAGCCGGTGACCTATCGCGGCAGCGACGGCCAGCAATATGTCGCGATCCTTTCCGGCGTCGGCGGCTGGCCCGGCGTCGTCGCCAATGCCGAGGTCGATCCGCGCGTGCGCAACGGCGCACTCGGCTTCACTGGCGCGACGCAAGATCTGCCGTTCTATACGGCCGGCGGCAGCGAGCTCCTGGTGTTCAAGCTCGGCAACGCCACGCAGCACGCCAATCAGCAAGCACCGACACAGACCACGCAGCCTGCCGGTGGAACGGATCAGGAGAAGACCGATGCGCCGGCTCGCTGATATCGCCCTGCTCGCGCTGCTCGGCATCGCCATCCCCGCTCATGCAGAGGAGCCGGTGTATGCGCCGTCGCTGCGCGTCTGCGCCGATCCCAACAACCTGCCATTCTCGAACCAGGCCGGCGAGGGTTTTGAGAACAAACTCGCGCAGATGGTGGCCAAGACGCTCGGCTGGAGCGTGACCTACACCTGGTGGGCGCAGCGACGCGGCTTCGTCAGGAAGACCCTCAAGGCCGGATTGTGCGACATCGTCATGGGCGTTCCCGCGCACTACGATCTGGTCGAGACGACCAGGCCTTACTACCGCTCGACCTATGTCTTCGTTTCGCGCGCCGACCGTCATCTCGAACTCGCCTCGTTGGAAGATCCACGGCTGCGTACGCTCACGATCGGCGTGCACCTGATCGGCGACGACGGCAACAACCCGCCCCCGGCACATGCGCTGGGCCAGGAAGGGATCATCGACAACGTCAGGGGGTATCCGATCTATGGAGACTACCGGGAGCCCAACCCGCCGGCGCGGTTGATCGACGCCGTGACCAGTGGCGGCATCGATGTCGCCGCAGCCTGGGGACCGCTTGCGGGCTACTTCGCGAAGCAATCGTCCGTGCCGCTCGCGATCACGCCGATCGACGACGACGGCCGCTTCGCGCCGCTGCGCTTCCGCTTCGCTATCGCCATGGGCGTCAGGAAGGGCGACGACGCACTGCGCGACCGGCTCAACGCGTTCATCGACGGCAACAGGGCCGAGATCACCGCGCTGCTGACGAGCTATGGCGTACCGTTGGTGGACCCAGTGCAGACAGTCTCGGGAGGACATTGATGCGCCTTGCCTCCGGACTCTCAGTCGCCGTCCTGATCACCGCGATCGGCTTGCAGCTGCCCCAAGCCGCGGCGGCACCCCCGACGGATGCACCCGGCCCCGGCGTCGGGGCGGAGATCGCCGGGGGCCGGGCGACGACACTGATCCAGACGCCGGTGAGCCATCTCTCTCCGGGCAACCTCCCGGCCGCTCCCGCGCTGAAGAATCCCGCCGCCGGCGATCCGCAATCCGCCACCCGCGGCATGACCGCCTTCATCAGTATGAATTGCGTCGGCTGCCATGCGCCCAATGGCGGCGGCGGCATGGGCCCAGCGCTGAGCAACAAGATCTTCATTTACGGGTCCAGCCCCGCGAACATCTATCTCTCGATCTATCAGGGCCGTCCCAATGGGATGCCGGCCTGGGGCGCGACGCTTCCCGACTCCATGATCTGGGACCTGGTCAGCTATATCGGCCAGATCAGCAACGAGCCGACGACCCAATGGGGCCGCACCTTCTCGGCCACGCCATTGTCGCCGGCCATCGAGCAGGTCCCGGCCGAAAAGGGGCTGACGCCCGATCCTTGGGCGACCACCACGGCGTTCAAGCAAGGCCAGAAGCCTTGAGGGACATCGGCCACCATACGCGTCAGGCCTGCGCAGGCGCGCACCGCGGCTTCTCGGGCGGCGTCCGGCTCGTCGTAATGGCATGCGCCACCCTGGCCCCCGTGGCGGCGCACGCCGAAACGCCGCTGGACTATTGGTGGACCCACGGATCGCGCGCGCAATCGATATCCCATTTGCTGTGGTTCTCGACCACCGTCTCGATCCTGGTCATTGTCATCGTCAGCGCCCTGCTGCTCGGCGGCATTTTCCGCCATCGCCGCGTGCCGCAGCCGCAACTCCCGGGGCAGGCCGCGGTGGAGCGGCCCCATGGCGGCGCGTCATGGATCACCATCGGCGTCGGCATCTCCACTGTCGTGCTGGTGTTCACCACGGTCTGGACCTTCGCGACGCTGGCGCACACCGGTCCGCAGCCGGGCCCCGCCTCGGTTCGGTTGCAGATCACGGCGCATCAATGGTGGTGGGAGGTGCGCTACCTCTCCGACACGCCCTCGGAGGAGTTCACCACAGCGAACGAGATCCATATCCCCGCTGGCCAGGTCGTGGAGGTCAAGCTGCGCGGGCCTGACGTGATCCATTCGTTCTGGGTGCCGAAGCTCGCCGGCAAGACCGATGTCATTCCCGGCCAGGAGAACCAGACCTGGCTGCAGGCCGATCGCGAAGGCGTCTATCGCGGCCAATGCGGCGAATATTGCGGCCAGCAGCACGCGCATATGGCGTTCGACGTGATCGCCTCGCCACCCGAGGCCTACGCGCAATGGCGGCAGCAGCAGCTGCAGCCGGCGCATGCGACCAACGCGCCGGATCCGCAGTCCGGCGAAGGTCTGTTCACGACACGCTGCGGTATCTGCCACACCGTGCGGGGCACCACTGCCGGCGGCATTCTCGGCCCCGACCTCACCCATGTCATGAGCCGCCGTGCCATCGCGGCCGACACCTTGCCCAACAACACCGGCAATCTCGCCGCCTGGATCGCCGATCCGCAGCACATCAAGCCCGGCAACAAGATGCCACGGCTGGCGCTGTCGGGCGAACAGCTCACGCTGATCCGGCAATATGTCGAGACGCTGAAATAGGGGAGCAGCCGATGACCGCCGCGGAATATGATCGCGTACCCCGACTTGCGGTGCGCGACTATGCCTCCCCTCTGGCCGAAAAGCTGCACCGCCTCTGGGAGACCAAGCCCGGCGTGATCGGCTGGCTTTCCTCGGTCGATCACAAGGAGATCGGGCTGCGATACATCGTGACCGCCTTCATCTTCCTGATCGTCGGCGGCATCGAGGCGCTCATCTTTCGTATTCAGCTCGCCCAGCCAAATCTGACCCTGCTGACACCCGAGCAGTACAACGAGCTGTTCACGATGCACGGCGCCACCATGATCCTGTGGTACGCTTTCCCGATCCTGACCGGCTTCAGCGTTTATCTGCAGCCGCTGGTCATCGGCACCCGTGACATGGCGATGCCGAGACTCAACGCCTTCACCTATTGGCTGTTCGTGCTGTCGGGCATCTACCTCTATGTCGGCTTTGCGCTCGGCGCGGCGCCGAACGACGGCTGGTTCAACTACGTGCCCTATGCGTCCAAGACCTTCAATCCCGGGCTCAATATCGATTTCTATGCGCTGTCCAACATCCTGCTCGGTATCTCCACCACCTTGGGCTCGCTGAACTTCGTCGTCACCATCCTGCACATGCGCGCACCCGGCATGTCGATCAATCGGATGCCGATCCTGAGCTGGGGCACGCTCACGATCTCGGTCGGCAATCTCTTTGCGATGCCGAGCGTCACGCTGGCGTTCTTCCTGTTGTACTTGGACCGCCAATTCGGCACGCATTTCTACCAGCAGCCGACCGGACAGCCGCTGCTGTGGCAGCATCTGTTCTGGATGTGGGGCCACCCGTGGGTCTACGTGATCGTCTTGCCGGCCATCAGCATGGTCTCGGACGCGCTGCCGGTGCTGTGCCGACGGCCGCTGGTCGGCTACACCGCGGTGGCGTTGGCCACCGTGCTTACCATGGTGCTCGGCTTCGGCGTCTGGCTGCACCATATGTTCGCGACCGGCCTGCCGGGGCTCGCGCTCGGCTTCTTCAGCGCGGTGTCGATTATCATCGTCATCCCGAGCGCGGTCTCGGCCTTTTCCTGGCTCGCCACGATCTGGACCGGACAGCCGGTCCTCAATACCGCCTTCCACTTCTTCGCTGGCTTCATCGTCGTCTTCGTGATCGGCGGCGTCTCCGGCTTCATGACAGGCTCGGTGCCAGTCGACTGGCAGCTCACAGACACCTATTTCGTCGTCGCCCACATCCACTATGTGCTGATCGGCTGGAATCTGTTTGCGGTGATGGGCGCGAGCTATTTCTGGTTTCCCAAGGTCTCCGGCAAGCTACTCGACGAGCGGCTCGGGCGTTGGAACTTCTGGTTGATGTTCATCGGCTTCAATGTCGGCTTTTTCCCGATGCACATCTCTGGGCTGCTCGGCATGCCCCGGCGGATCTACACCTTCCCCGAGGGCATGGGCCTGGACTGGCTGAACCTGATCACCACGATCGGCTCCTACATATTCGCCTTTGGCTTCCTGCTGTTCCTCATCAACATCGTGCGCAGCCTGCGCCACGGCCAGGATGCCGGTCCCAATCCGTGGGACGCGGCAACGTTGGAATGGACCACGCCCTCCCCGCCGCCGCCCTACAATTACGTCGTCTTGCCGACGCTCGCGACCCGCGAGCCGCTGTGGGAGACGAGGCTTCAGGAGTCGCCGTTCCACTCTGATCTCGGCAAAGGCCCGCCGCTCGACCACGGCAAGGAGGCACTGGCGACCTCGACGCTCGACGGCCAGCCGGAGGCGATCCTGCGCATGCCCGAGGATTCGCTGATGCCGCTGCTGCTCGCGTTGGCCCTTACGACATTGTTCGCCGGGCTTATCGTGAAGCTCTGGTGGCTGGTGATCGCCTCCTTCCTGATCGGTCTCCTGTTCCAGCTGATCTGGCTGTGGCCGCGCGCGCAGCTTGCCGAGCGGAGGCTGTGAGATGACCATCGTCGCCATCCCGCGCACAAACCTACCCATTGGCAGGGTCACGCCTCGCACCGCAGGCTGGTGGGGCATGATCGCCGGCATCGTCACCGAAGCCTCGCTATTCGCCTACCTGCTGTTCTGCTACTTCTACTTCACGATCCAGCCGCGCGGCGAGATGTGGCCGGCGGAGATGCCGAGCTTCAAACTCGCCGGGCCCAACACTGCGATCCTGCTGATCAGCAGCGTGGCGGTCTGGTATGGCGAGCGCGGCGGTCGGCAGGGCTCGCGCCTGAAGCAGGCTTTGGGCCTCGGAACCGGATTCGTGCTCGGCGTCATCTTCGTGGCCATCCAGGCGCTGGAATGGAAGGCCAAATCCTTCTCGTTCAATTCCGGCCCCTATGGCTCGCTGTTCTTCGTCATCACCGGCTTCCACATGGGCCATGTCGTGCTCGGCCTGCTGATGCTGCTTCCGCTCACCATCTGGTCGATGCTCGGCTATTTCGGGCAAGGCCGGGAAGCACCGATCTCGATCGGCGCGATCTACTGGCACTTCGTCGATGCCGTGTGGCTGACCGTGTTCTTCAGCCTCTACATCACGCCATATCTGGGCCTGCGCCATGTCTGACGTTGAAACCGCTGACGTCGAAACCGCCGTCCATCAGGGACATCCCGCACCCCACCGCCATCGCTTCGGCCTCGGCTGGCTCCTGTTCGCATTGTTTGCGCCGCCTATCGGCTGGTCGTTGCACCTCATCTCGAACTACGCACTTGCGAGCCATAATTGTTATCCGATCGACGTGCTGAAATCACCGGTCAGCCCCGGCCTGCTTTGGACCGGGCTGATCGCGATCGATGTCGTCAGCCTGGCGCTGTCGGCTGCCTCCGGCCTCATCGCCTACAGCGCGTGGCGGGCGAGCCGAGAGGAGATGGCGGAGAATCGCTCACACATGATCGAGGCCGGCGAAGGGCGCACGCGCTTCCTCGCGGTCTGGGGGCTGCTGACCAGCGGCCTGTTCTTCATCACCGTCGCCTCCGACTCGGCGAGCCTCTGGATCCTCAGATCATGCAGCTGAGCGTAACCCGTCGGCTGCCATATGCCGTGCTCGCCCTCCCTGGCGCAGCCGCAGCCCACGGCATCGGGCCCGCGCCGGGCTCCGCTGAGGCCGTGTTCGGCCACGGCTGGCCGCTCGAGGCGCCGACGATCGTCCCACTGGCGCTGGCGACCGGCTTGTACGCGTTCGGCGTGAGCCGGGCCGTCCGCGAGAACCGGACCGAGCTGATCTCGATCCGGCGAACGCTGGCCTTCACGGCTGGGATGCTCGTCCTTCTGATCGCCCTGGACTCGCCGCTCGACACAATGAGCGAGGACCTGTTCTCGGCGCACATGGTACAGCATCTGCTGCTGATGCTGGCTGCACCTCCGCTCCTGATCGCGAGCGACTGCCTCGGCATTTTCCTGCGCGGCGTCCCGGCACCGGGCCGCAAGCGCATCGTGCGGTTCTGGCATGGCGCCCGACTCGGCCTTGCCTCCGACGCTTTGATGCATCCACTGCTGGTGTTCATCCTGTTCAACGCCGGCTTCGTGTTCTGGCACGCCCCCGGCCCTTATCGATGGGCACTCCAGAACGACGCCATCCACATCCTCGAGCATCTCAGCTTCTTTATCAGTGCGCTGATGTTCTGGTCAGTGGTGTTGCCCGCGCCAGGACATGCGCGGCGGCT
Organism: Bradyrhizobium sp. USDA 4353; assembly: GCF_054063215.1. Lineage (NCBI taxonomy): Bacteria > Pseudomonadati > Pseudomonadota > Alphaproteobacteria > Hyphomicrobiales > Nitrobacteraceae > Bradyrhizobium > Bradyrhizobium sp. USDA 4353. The sequence continues at coordinate 4,815,337 of NZ_JBSSGB010000001.1, read as the reverse complement.
GGCCCATGGTCCGGCGTTGCTGCTGATCGTGGCAACTGCCGTGCTGAGCGGCCTGGCTGGCGCACTGATGATATTCGCGCCACGGCCGCTCTATCCCGTCCATGCCGAGGGCGTGATGAAATGGGGTCTCAACCTGATGCAGGACCAGCAGCTCGCCGGGCTCATCATGTGGATCCCAGCCGGGAGTTCCTACGTGCTTGCGGCAGCGCTGGTCTTCCTTGGCTGGCTCAACGAGGCCGAGACGCGCGCATCCCGGTCGGCGCGCCGCGCGGCTGCAGTGCAACGTCTGATATCGAGGTGACCGCACCATGAGCAAGCTACGCCAGATCGCAGCACGCGCGAGGCGACGGCTTCGAAACTGCGGGTTCACGCAGCAACATGCGCTCTATGTCGGACAGGCACTGTTCGTGCTGGGCTGGTCGCTCGTTTGGGCCAACGGTCTTGCACTCGTGACATTCGTGCCGATAGGGACCGGCCCGATTTTGATGGCCGCGGGACTGACCTGCCTCTCGGTCCGGCGCCGAGCACGACCGGCGCGCCCGCCCGCACCGACGCTCATCCCACGACCGATGCCGCCATGCTGATGCGTCCCTCCAAGTACTAGAACGCGGCTTTCCCAATCGAAGCCCCGCCGTCGACATGGATCGTCTGGCCGGTGATGAATGCGGCTCCGTCGGACAGCAGGAACGCGATCGCCGCGGCGATCTCGTCCGGCTGCCCGAAGCGACGCATCGGAACGCCGGAGAGATAGCGGCGCTCGCCTTCGCTGCCCGGCGGGTTGTTGGTGCGGAACAGCTCCGTCTCGGTCGGCCCGGGCGAGACCGCGTTGACGGTGATGCCCGTGGTCGCAAGCTCGAGCGCCCAGCTGCGGCTGAAGCTCACCAGGGCGGCCTTGGCCGCGGCGTAAGCTGTGCGTTCGACCGAGCCGAGCACGGTGAGACTGGAGACGTTGACCACCCTGCCCCAGCCACGCTCCATCATCCCCGGGAGGAGAGCCTGCACCGTCTGCAGCGCCGGATGCAGGTTGACCCGCATCACCTCGTCCAGGACCGGCAGCTCGACGGTCCCGAGCCGTTGCGGCCGAACGAGGCCGACATTGTTGACGACCCCGTCGAAGCGGAAACGAGCCGTGAGCTCACGGAGCGCTGCGTCGGTCGCGCCCGTGTCGGCGAGGTCGACCGACACCAGCGTGCCTGGAAAGTTTTCTGCCGCTCCGCGCGCAAGACCGACGACGCGATGACCGTCCCGAGTCAGACGATTGGCGAGTGCACGGCCGATGCCCTTGCTGGCACCGGTGATCAGGAAGGTACGAGACATTGAGATCCTCGCAAATTAGCTTCGTCGGCAGGGAGGCGGAGATGCAGATCAAACGGCCGCCGCGGCTGCGCGGCGAAGCGCGGGCAGCATGTCCTCGGGCTCGGGACGACGGGTGTAGTCCGGGTTCACCTCGGCGTAGAGGATCAGGCCGTCCGGTGCGATGACGTAACGGGCCGGCATGGGCAGCGTCCAGCTCGGGTCGCCATTGAAGGCCGGCAGATCGTTCTTGAGGCTCTTGTAGAGGTCAACGAGATAGTCGGGCAGCGCGAAGCGAAGTCCGAAGGCGGCGGCCACATCGTTGTGGGTGTCCGACAGGATCGGAAAGCCGAGCCCATTCTGGCGCACCGACTTTCGGCTGTTGGCCGCAGTTTGCGGCGAGATCGCGACCAGGCTCGCGCCGAGCTTCTCGAAGTCCGGCAGCGCTGCCTGGAGCGCCTGCAGCTCCATGTTGCAATAGGGGCACCAGACGCCACGATAGAAGCTCACGACCAGCGGGCCCTTGGCGAGCAGGTCCGAGGACGATACGACCTGGCCGTCCGGGTCTTTCAGCGCAAACGCCGGCGCATGGTCGCCCGCCTTGAGGGCGTGCGTCGCCGCACCGCTCGCGATCAGTTCGGCCGTGGCGCGGTGCATCGTCTCGATGACGGCCTGCGGCACTTGATAGGGTGGTTTGCCCGCTTCGAAATCGGCCTTGAAGGCATCGAGCTTGGACTGAAGCGTCATGATCTGTCTCCGTGGATCAGGGGTGAAAGGAAGCGTCAGGCAGCAGGAATGAGCGCGTTCACGCGCGCGACCGCGCGCTGGACAGCTGGCCGGCTCTCGACTTCGCCGTACCAACGCGCGACGTTGGGGGCCTGCTCGAGATCGACGCCAGCGAACTCGCGTCGCCACAGCCAGCCAAAATGAGCGATATCGGCAATCGTGAACTCGTGGCCGGCGGTGAAGGGCTGCTTGGCCAGAACGCCGTCGAGGATCGAAACTGTACGTCTTGCTTCGTTGGAGAAGCGCTCGATCGCGATCGGCTGCGGCTCGCTCGCGAGACGCTGAAAGAAGCCCGATTGGCCGAACGCCGGGCTCAAGCCCGAAGCGTGGAAGAACAGTTGCTCGAAAACGCGCGCCCTGCCCTCTCCCGAGGCCGGCAACAGGCGGCCGGTCTTCTCGGCGAGATACACCAAAATGGCGGCGGACTCGGTCAGGACGAAATTCCCGTCGACCAGCACCGGCACCTTGGCGCTTGCGTTCAGCGCGATGAAACCCTGCGCCTTCTGTTCGCCTTTGCGGATGTTCACGCCGTGCAGCGAATAGTCGAGCCCCAGCTCTTCCAGCGCGACCGGCACCTTGACACTGTTCGGCGTGGCGAAGGCATAGACGTCCAGCATGATCTCGTCCCCTCAAGTGCGGCTGCGGCCGATGCCCAAGACCGAAGGACCTCAGCCGCGGTCCGCGTCAGCCGATTCGTTCGGTCTCTTACCTGGACCGCCTTCGGCCAGTCCGAAGGTCTGGAGACTTGATGCGCCTGTTCCGCTCGACAGGGCAGCGGGCCATGAGCGATAACGGTTATTCCCAGGAGGAATGACGGTGGACAGGTATCAAGCGATGTCGACATTCGTGCGCGTGGTCGAAACCGGCTCCTTTTCGGCCGCCGCCCGTCACCTCAATGTCGGCCAGCCTGCCGTGTCCAAGACCATCGCCCAGCTCGAAGACCGGCTGCAGGTGAGCCTGCTGATCCGCTCAACGCACGGGCTGACCCCGACAGAAGCCGGGCAACGCTTCTATGAAGGGGCGAAGGCGGCCATCCAGGAAGCCGACGAGGCCGAGCTTGCGGCACGCGGGGCGGGCGCGGGACTTTCCGGCTGCCTGCGCGTGTCCGCTGCCACGACGTTCGCACGCCTGCACATCGTGCCGCTGCTGCCGCGCTTTCTGGACCGTCATCCCGAGCTCGAAATCGATGTGACACTCGATGATCGCGTCATCGACCTGGTGGCCGAAGGGATCGATGTCTCGCTGCGCATGGGCGCGCTGGCCGATTCCTCGGCGATCGCACGCAAGCTGGCGACTGGCGGACGTTCGGTGCTGGCCACGCCGGCCTACTTCGCGCGCGCCGGCGAGCCGCACAGTCCCGCGGATCTCGCGGAGCATGAGGCGGTGATCTACAGCCAACTTCCCAATGTCTGGTCATTCACCCGTGACGGCGCCGAAGCGTCGGTGTCCGTCCATGGGCGTATCAGGGTCAGCGCTGCGGAGGGGCTGCGGGCGGCCGTGCTCGCCGACATGGGCCTCACCATCGCGTCAGACTGGATGTTCAGCTCCGAGCTTGCCAGCGGCGCCGTGCGTCGCGTCTTGGCGGACTGGATGTTGCCGCCGCTGGATCTCTGGGCCGTCTTCCCCGCGGGCCGCATGGCCAGCGCCAAGGCGCGCGCATTTGCAAGCTTTGTCGAAAGCGCACTCGCCAACAGCGACACCGGCCCGGCATAGAGCCTCTGCCGACTGTCCGCCCGAGAAGAAGCGCGCCCCGAGCGTTCACTCGATCATGCCGCTGTCACAAGGCAGACCAACGGTGGCGCGTCCTGCGCGGGTCCTCCTAGTCGCATCGCGCCACTACGACCTTTCTCAATCTCTTGGACTTCATCGCGCGAGCTGACACGGCGGCCATCAATCTCACTGCGCTTTCGCGATCACCTAATCCTTCATGCCCGTGGCACGCTCGAGCCAGCCGAGACCAAACAAGACCAGCAACGTGATCGCAATGGCCGCTCCCACTAGAAACCATGCACCGAGGGCACAAGCAATTCCCAGCCCCGCAGCAATCCAGACGGTCGCCGCCGTGGTCAGTCCGCGGACCGTCTTCGCGCGTTGATCTCGCAAGATCACGCCGGCGCCGATGAACCCCACTCCGCTGATCACGCCGGTCAGAACGCCCTGGATCACCCGCGAAATGGCATCGGGATGATCGCGCAGATCCTTGAACTCGATCGCCGCGATCGACACCAACGCTGATCCGAGCGACACGAGCGCGAGCGTCCGCATGCCGACCGCCTTGCCTCGCACATCCCGGTCGACCCCGATCAGCAGGCCCGTTCCGGCCGCGACAAGCAGGCGCAGGACGTCGTCGAAATGATCCATGTCTGGTCCGGTCAGTGCAACAGATCTCCGGGCGACTGGCGGCCGCCACCCGGAGACATGCATGGTAAGGAGTGTCATCAAAGGTCCGTATCGAGCCTTCGATGGCGACCCACATCAATGTGCTGCTATCAAAACCCGCCTAATGCGGTCGTCGTTCCTGACCAGGCATTCCATTTGAAACTGATCCGCCCCATGATCGAGTCTGCCCGGGCCGATACGTTTCTGAAGTCGACGTTCCCGGCTCCGAGACAGGTTGAGCAGTCGTGGTGGTTGGAGTCGAACTCGTAGTGCCGGTACACGACGCCGAGCACCAGGTTGTCGAGAACGGCATAGTCGAAGCCGCCGCCGACATACCAGCCGTCGTGACGACGGCTCGCCTCCGAGAAGGTCGCTCCCGTCGCGGCAAATGAGCCATTGGTCCGGAGGCTCGCCTCGGCCCAGCCGCCCGTGGCGTAGAGCATCCAACGGTTCCAAGCCCAGCCCAGCTTGCCGCCGACATAGCCGATGTCGCGAATGCGGCTGCGGCAATATTGCGTGCCGACCGCAAAGCCGCAGCTTCCACCAGCGCCGCCGCCGAGCGTCGATCCCCAGTCGCTGCCCACCGCGTCCCAGCCGCCCTCGATGCCGAGCACGACCTGATTCCATTGCTTCTGGAATCCGCCGAACCCTCCGGCAATCCAATTGGTGCGGTTGTCGGTACGCCAGCCGAATCCGGGCGCGTTGTAGAACGATCCATCGGTCCGATTCCACTCGGCGCCGCCCTCACCGCCGATGTAGAAGCCGGTCCAATCATAGACCGCAGGCGCGATCGGTGCGACCGGCGGCGCCTTTGTATAGGGTCGCGCGGCGAGATCGGCAGCTGTGGCATGGCTGATTCCGGCAAGCGAGACTAATGACGCAAAAACAAGACCTATGTGCGATTTCATGAAGCCCTCCCAAGTTGCGAGCGGGATCCACGATAGTCGCAGGTAGAACAGTAACGACTACACATGTTAGTTCAACAGTCTGCTGCGCCTGCATCACACGGCGTCGTGGCAAACGGGCAACAATTTTGGAACTCGTGCGAGAGACGCGCCTCAGATTTCCTAAGCGTCTGCGCGATGGCCTATCACATGTTAAGCTTCACTGCCTCGCAGTTCGGATCATTAGCCGCTGATTGCACCAGCCGGGACCGTTCTACCGACCGGCGCGCCCCCTGCGACTCGGGCCGCTACGCCGCAACCGGCTTCAGCTCGACCTTGAGCCATCCAGGCTGACGCGCATCGAACGCTTCGTAGGCTGAGATCACCGATCCCATCGGCTCGGTCCTGGTCAGGATCTTGAGCGGATCGATCGCACCCGAGGCAATCAGGTCGAGCAGATGCGGAATGTATTTGCGATGATTGCAGTTGCCCATCTTGATCGTGAGGTTCTTGTTCATCGCCTCACCGATCGGGAACTCGCGCTGCGTCGGCGGATAGACACCGATGATCGAGAGCGTCCCGGCCTTGGCGAGCGCCTGCACCGCCCAGTCCAACGCCTGGCCGGGCGCATCGCCCGGCTTGTACGCATGCGCATGCGTCTCGGCAGATTTCGGCTCCACGGCATGCGCGGCGGAGTCGAGCGCCGTCTCGAGGTCTTCCTGGACCGCCCCCGCATCATGGTGAGCATGTTCGGCGTCGACGCCGACGGCATCGATCGCGCGATCCACCCCGATGCCTCCTGTCATCTCGACGATCGTCTGGACCGGATCTTCGTTGTCGAAATTCACGATCTCGGCGCCTTGCTGCTGCGCCATCTCGAGCCGATCGGGATGGTGGTCGACGGCAATGATGCGGCCCGCGCCCATCAGCCGCGCGCTGGCGATCACGAATTGCCCGACCGGGCCGCAACCAAATACGGCGACCGTCGAGCCTTCATGGATGTCTGCGAGATCGGCACCGAAATAGCCGGTTGGGAAGATGTCGGACACGAGGATCGCCTGATCGTCGGTGACATTCTCGGGAATCTTGACCATGCCGATGTGAGCGTAGGGAATCCGCGCCTTCTCGGCCTGTAGTCCGTTCCAGGGCCCGGTCGGTCCCGGGCCGCCAAAGAAGGCCGTCCCGGCACGCTTGCCATGGGGATTGGCGTTGTCGCATTGCGCGAAGTAGCCTGCGCGACAGTATGAGCAGCTGCCGCAGGCGATGGTCGAGCCGATGACGACACGGTCGCCCGGCCGGAAGTTGCGGACCATGGGTCCGACCTGCTCGACGATCCCGACACCCTCGTGGCCGAGGATCGTACCGGGCTCCATGCCGGAAAACGAGCCGCGGACGAAGTGGAGATCGGTGCCGCAGATGGCCGAGGCCGTGAGCCGGACGATGGCATCGGTCGGCTGCTCGATCGTGGGATCGGTGACCTCCTCGAGCCGGATGTCGCCCTTGTCGTGATAGACTACCGCCTTCATGCCAGCTCTCCGTGTGCCCGAGACATTCCCCGGGCAACGGGAGTTCGACGGCGCCGTTCCTATGCGCCACGCTACAGCAGATCTTCGATGCGGATCGGCAGCCGGCGAACACGCCGGCCAGTGGCGTGAAACACAGCGTTGGCAATCGCCGCATTCATGCCAACGATCCCGATCTCGCCAATGCCCTTGATTCCGAGCGGATTCACGTCGTCATCGATTTCAGGCAGCATCAGCACATCGACCTTGCACACATCGGCATTCACCGGGATGAGATACTCGGCAATGTTGTTGTTGACGTAGCGCGCGGCGACGGGATCGATCTCCGTCTTCTCCTCCAGTGCGGCCCCAAGGCCCCAGATCATGCCGCCCATGAACTGGCTGTAGGCCGTCAACGGATTGACGATGGTCCCACAGGCGAAGGCGCCGACCATCCGCGGCACGCGGATCTCACAGGTGCGGCGATGGACGCGCACCTCCACGAATTGCGCGCCGAACGCATAGGCGGTGACATCCTGGCGGCTATGGCCGCGCGACATTGGAGGCTGGCCGCTGTAGAGCTGAGCGAGTGCCTCGGGTTTGAGACCGGTGGGGATGTTCTCGGCATAAGCCTCGAGCGCGCCGGGGCTTAGCCGCTTCAAGGCGTCCGACAGCTGTTCGCTCGCTCCGCCTGGTCCGACCAGCCTACCCTGCTGCAAGCGGAGGGCGCGCGGATCAGCCCCCGCGAACATCCCGCTATTGGTGGTTGTCGCAGCCCGGATGATCCGCTCGCTCAGCTCGTCACACGCCTTGCCGATCGCATGCGAAATCGTCGCCGTATGGCTGGAGCCAGCCGCAAGCGAAGCCGGTGGCAATCTCGTGTCGCCGAGGTCGACCTGCACATCCCCGACGTCCAACCCGAGCTTGTCAGCGGCAATGATCGCCGCGACCGTATAGGCGCCGGTGCCGATGTCATGCGCGGCAATCTCGACCCTGGCCTGCCCGTTTGGCCGCAACATGACGCGAGCGGCGGTCGCAGCGATGTTCGCTGGATAAGCCGCGCTGGCGCAGCCCCAGCCGACCAGCCAGTCGCCGTCCGCCATGGAGCGCGGCTTCGCATCGCGCTTCGCCCAGCCAAAGCGCTCGGACGCCTCGTCGAAGCAGCGCATCAAGTGCCGGCTTGAGAATGGCAGGCCGGTGACGGGGTCCCGCTCCGGCTCGTTGCGCCTCCTGAGCTCGATGGGATCGCAGCCGATGCGATGGGCCAGCTCATCCATGGCGCATTCCAACGGGAACATGTAGGGCGTCTCTGGTGGAGCGCGCATGAAGCCGGGCGTATTGCGGTCGGCGTGAACGACGTTGACCTTTGTCTTGACGCTCGGCGAAGCATACATCCGCGCGGTCGTCTCGTTGCCGGAAACGTTGTAGTTGCTCGGCCGGCTGGTGACCTCCCAGCCCTCATGCCTGACCGCGTCAAGGATGCCATCCTTGGTGGCGGCGAGTTGGAGGTGATGGCGGGTTTCGGCACGGTAGGTTGCGATCGTAAAACCCTGGCCGCGGGTCGCGACCAGCTTCACGGGGCGGTTGATCCGTCGCGCGGCGATCGCGATCCATGCCGTGCGGGCCGTCGCCCCTCCCTTCGAGCCGAACGCGCCACCGATGAACTTCGAGATGACCCTGATCTGCTCAGGCGCGACGCCGATCTGCTGGGCCACGTTGCCGCGGAGCCCGTAGACGAACTGGCTCGGCTCCCAGATCGTGAGCTGGCCGTTGTCCCACGCGCATGTGGTCGTGAACAGCTCGATCGCGTTGTGGTGCTGGGTCGGCGTTTCGTACCACTCGTCGACGACGACCTCAGCCCTGGCGAGCGCGGCGTCCACATCGCCGACGTCATAGTCCTTGTGCTCCCCGGCCTCTCGAATATGCGCCTCGACGCCAGGACTGTCGAAGGTCGGGCTCGGCGACTCCTCGTCGTAATCGACACGGATCCTGCCTGCGGCCTCACGGGCGATCTCGAAGCTGTTGGCGACGACAACCGCGATGATCTGCCCGTCGTGCCAGATCCGGTTGTCCTGCAGCGTCGTCGTCGTGCCGCCGCCCGTCATCATCTTCGGCGGCTTGGCCTGCTGGCCGACATTCTCGAACGTCAGGATGTCGAGCACACCAGCGAGATTGCGCGCCTCCTCCAGGTGAAAGCGAGCGATGTGGCCGCGCGCGATGCGGCTCGTGACCAGGTGGGCATAGGCCGCATTGTGAAGAGGCTCGTCCGACGGGTATCGCGCATGCCCCGTGACTTTGGCGCGGCCGTCGATCCGGCGCGTGGCCGTACCAAGCGGTCCAGTTGGGATCTGTTCCGGACAGCTCATGCGCTCACCTCCAGCTCGGCTGTTTCCAGCAATGCACGCACGAGCGTGCGGCGGCCGAGCTCCGGCTTGAAACCGGTCTCGCTGTGGACGACGGCGCCGGCAAAGGCCGCCTCGGCAGCCTGCTGGGCAGCGCTCTCGTCCAGCACGCGTCCATTCAGCACGGTTTCGGCCTCGACGGCGCGCCACGGCTTGGCGACGAGCCCGCCAAGCCCGATCCGGGCCGAGCGGACGCGACCATCGGCGGCGAGATCGAGTGCCACCGCTGCAGACGCCAAGGCGAAATCATAGGAGGCGCGGTCTCGCACCTTCACGTAGCGCGATCGGCGGGTCCAGGGGCCGGCAGGAATGCGGATCGACGTGATCAGATCCGCCGGTTGCAGGTTGATCTCCAAGTGCGGCGTGTCGCCAGGGCTGCGATGCAAATCCTCGAACGCAATGGTCCGCGGCGCGGCGGCCGAATCGAGAATGTCCAGTTCAGCACCGAGCATCACCAATGCAATCGCGAAGTCACCCGGGTAGTTTGCGATGCAATGCTCGCTGACCCCGAGCACCGCGAGCCGGCGATTGACGCCTGTGATCGCCTGGCATCCCGAACCCGGTTCACGCTTGTTGCAGGCCCGCCAGCTCGTGTCCCGATAATATTGGCAGCGGGTCCGCTGCAGGACGTTGCCGCCGAGCGACGCCATGTTGCGCAGCTGAGCGCTCGCGGCCAGCCGCAGCGCGTCTGCGATCACCGGGTAATCGCGGCGGATGATCGGGTGATCGGCGGCCTCCGCCATGCGCACCATCGCGCCCAGACGCAGTCCGTCTTCATCACTCTCTATCGCGCCGAGATCGCTTCGCAGCGGCTTGAGGCTGACGAGCATTCGTGGTGTCAGAACCTCCAGCTTCATCAGATCAAGCAGGTTGGTTCCACCCGCCAAATAGCGCGCGCCCGACTGCGCGCGGCTCGCGTCCTGACTCTTTCGAATGGCATCCGAAGGATTGCCTGCAGTCTGGAGCTCGAAAGGGCGCATCAGAGAGGCCTCAGCTTGAGATCGTGTCGTCGGCGCGAGCCGACACGACGGACTGGATAGCTTCCACGATCCTCGGATAGGCGGCGCAACGACAGAGATTGCCACTCATGTAGTCGCGGATGTCCTCGGCCGACCCTGCGTGGCCCTCGGCGATGCAGCCGATCGCGCTCAAAATCTGACCCGGGGTGCAATAGCCGCATTGGAAGGCGTCATGGTCCCAGAACGCCTGCTGCATCGGATGCAGCGGCTCGCCTTCCTTTGCAAGACCTTCGATCGTCGTGACCTCCTCGTCGACCGTCGCCGTCAGCATCAGACAGGACAGTACACGCCGGCCGCCCACCAGCACCGTGCAGGCGCCGCACTGACCGAGGTCACAGCCCTTCTTGGTACCGGTCAATCCGAGAGCTTCGCGTAGCGTGTCGAGCAGCGTGGTGCGCGGATCACAGGACAATTCGTAAGGATGACCATTGATGACCAGCGACAATCTCACGGAATGCTCCTCGTAGAAGTGGAATGACGATCGCCGTTGCGCATTGTTTTGCGCGAACTCATCGAGGCTCATTGCGCCGTGTGTCGAACGTCGCATGACCAACAGTGGGAGCACTTCGGGATTTTGTGCCCCTTCGTCACGTGGGTCGTTTGGTGACAACGTTCGCAGCGGAAATCGCCGGTCTCTTCTGCCGTCTCTCCAGCATGAGCAGCCATGCCGCGCCTCCTCGCACCGCCTGTCCAGATTTGACGACCAACGATAAAACGTCGTGAGGGTTTCTATCCAACGGCGCAGGATTGGCGCATGCCCAGGAACGACGATGCGACGAACAGGTTTGCCCGCAAGGCCGGATTGCTCCGCACCCGAGCGATCCAGTGCCCCCGTGCTTGGCAATCCAGCATGAAGGTGGATTCCGCAACAATGACTGGAATAATGCGACTGATCGTAATGGACGTCCGCGACAGCATTGGTCGCCGCGCCCCCCTTTGACACCCCGCGCAGTGGAACAGCGAAAGTCACTGCTGAGCAGCGCCTTTGAATTCAGATGGTCGGCTGTCCAGCTCGCAGCTGCCAACGTGTCAACGATCGCCGTCGCCGCCTGTCTTCTCGTCGCACTTTTCTCAGGATCCCCGCAGTCCGGAATGGCCGCGACGATGGGAGCGTTTCCGACCGGATTTGGCGCTCATCAGCGACTATCCCACCTGCGCTCTGCTCCCATGATCCTGGCCGGTTTCGGCATGGGCGTGTGCGGCTTCCTTGGCGCACTCCTGTCCGACAGCCTGCTTGGAAGTGCTCTCGTCGGCGGCGGCATCGCAGCGATTTGCGGCTTCGCTACGCAGTATGGCCAAGCGCCGTGGTGGTTGACCCTGCAGTGGTCGATCGCATTTCTGCTTGCCGCCCGCGGTCCACCCGAGCTCCCGGCCGCGCTGATGCGAGGCTTGTTGGTCTTCGCCGGTGCAGCTTTGCAGACCCTTGTCATCGTCGTTGCCTGGCATTGGCACCCGTTCGGCGCAGCCAGTGACGTCCCTCGAGCAGAGGCCACACCGCCAAGCTCGAGGCTCGGCTGGCTGGTCCAGCTCTTCCGACGCGTGATCAGCGGACAAGCTGGGCTGCGCTATGCCGCCATTGCGGGCGGGACGGTCAGCGCGGCGATCCTGATCGAGCGCCATCTCGGTTTGGGCAACGGGTATTGGGTGCCGATGACGGCCCTCATCATTCTGCAACCCAAGCGGCGCGACACTCTGGTTCGCACCGCTCAACGCATTGCCGGAACCTTCCTGGGAGCGATCTCCGCGACGCTCTTCGCAGTGATCGTCAGGCCGGACGGCATTATCCTGGTTAGTTGTGTCATCGCGCTGGCGTGGGCAACATATGCCGTGCAGCGTGTCAATTACGCTGCCTTTTCGTTCGCGATCACGTCCACTGTCGTTTTCCTGATCGCGCTGACCGGATTACCCGAACCGGATGCGGCCTGGCGACGCACCATCGCCACCGCGATAGGCGCCGCGTTGGCCGTGGGTTGCAGGTATCTGGCTGGTCCGGATTCTTCAATCGAGCCCAGTCAGCAGAAATGACTGCTGCTCCGCGTCCCGCAATCGGTACGCTCCCGTACGTCCATCCTCATTGTCTTCTCTCTCGCACCTCGCGACCTGCAGCGGTCTGCCCGCGAGGTTATTCAGAAGAGTTGTGAGCAGGGTCCCCGATCGTCGATCGTTTGGAACGGCCGTCTTTCCGGCTCATTAGGCCCGACGGAAGCTCATCGCCTCGTCCAAGGAATCACAATTATGCACGCGGTCCGTATCCACTCGTTCGGCGGCCCTTCCGAACTGGTGTTGGACGATATGCCAATGCCCCAGCCCGGCGAAGGCGACGTGCTCGTTCGCGTGCGGGCAGCGAGCGTCAACCCGGTCGACTACAAGACCCGTTCCGGCCGCTATCCGGCAGTCAAACAGGAACAATTGCCGAAAGTCCTCGGACGCGATGTTGCCGGAGTGGTCGAGCGTGTTGGCGATACCGTCACGCGGTTTCGCACCGGCGATGCCGTGTATGCCATGCTCGATCGCGAGGTCGGCGGCTACGCGGAGTTCGTGCGCGTCCATGAGGCTGACGCGGCGAGGACGCCTGACGGCATCGACTTCGTCAAGGCCGCGGCCGTCCCTCTCGCCGCTTTGACCGCATGGCAGGGCTTGTTCGATCACGGCCACCTCAAGGCCGGACAGAGAGTATTGATCCATGGCGGATCTGGCGGCGTCGGACATTTCGCGATCCAATTCGCCAAAAATGCCGGTGCGTGGGTTGCGACCACCGTCTCGGACGTGGACGTCGAGTTCGTCCGCAAGCTCGGGGCGGACAAGGCGATCGACTACAGGAATGAACAATTCGAGGACGCTGTTCAGGACATCGACCTGGTGTTCGATCTGATCGGTGGCGACACCCAGGACCGGTCCTGGACCGTGCTGAAGCACGGTGGCGCCCTGATTTCCACATTGCAGAAGCCTGATCAGGACGAAGCCGAACGCCGCGGCGTGCGCGCCACCAACTACATGGCCGAGCCGAGCGGAGCGCAACTTGCGGAGATCGCGCGCCTGATCGAGACCGGCAAGGTGACCGTCGTGATCGACTCGACCTTTCCCCTGCAGGACGTCGGCAAGGCCCACGAGCACATGGAGCACGACCATGTGCACGGCAAGGTAGTGCTGCAGGTCGCTGTCGAGAAAGCTCATTGATGTCAGCAACACGCGCGACAAATCCGTGCCGGAGGGCTCCCCTTTGACAGTCATTCATGATGGACTCGATCGTATGCTGATCGGCGGCGTGTGGCGCGGCGGAAGCGGGACGGACCGGATTGCAGACAAGGATCCGTTCACGGGCGACACACTGCTGGAGATCGTCGAAGCTGATGATTCGGACGTGCAGGCCGCCTACTCCGCTGCGGTCACCGCTCAACGCGAATGGGCGGCCGCATTGCCGTCCGAGCGCGCTGCAGTCATGCAACGCGCGGCGGATGTCATGGTCAAACGCCGCGAAGAGATCGTTGGCTGGCTGATCCGTGAGGCGGGCTCGACCCGGCTGAAGGCGAACCTGGAATGGCAGGCTGCGCAGGCCGTGATGCTCGCCGCGGCATCGATGCCTTACATGGTCGAGGGGGCGATCCTGCCCGCCGACATTCCCGGCAAGGAATGCCGCGTCTACCGCAAGCCGGCCGGGGTGGTCGGCGTGATCAGCCCGTGGAATTGGCCGCTGCAGCTTTCCAATCGCAGCGTAGCTCCGGCCTTGGCCGTCGGTAATGCCGTGGTTCTCAAGCCCGCCAGCGACACGCCGGTCAGCGGCGGGACCCTGCTCGCCAAGATCTACGAGGAGGCCGGCCTGCCGGCAGGTCTGCTGAGCGTCGTGGTCGGCTCGGGCGGACGGATCGGCTCCGCTCTGGTCAAGAACCCCGCCGCACGCGTGATCTCGTTCACCGGCTCCACGACCGTCGGCCGCGGCATCGCGAGGATGGCGATGGCGGACGCGGACATCATCAAGCGCGTCGAACTGGAGCTTGGCGGCAACGGCCCGTTCGTGGTGCTCGAGGACGCAGATCTCGATCTGGCCGTGCGGGCTGCCGTGTTCGGCAAGTTTCTTCACCAGGGGCAGATCTGCATGATCACCAACCGCTTCATCGTCGTCGACGCCGTCTACGATGAATTCGCGGAACGATTTGCTGCGGCTGTCCGCCATCTCAAGGTCGGAGATCCACAGCAGCCCGACACGATGATCGGTCCGATCGTCAACCGCCGTCAATTCGAGGCGATCAACAAGCTGATCTCCTCGGCCCGCGCCGGCGGCGCCCGCGAGCTCGTGGGCGGCGAGCCGGAGGGTCTCGTGATCCAGCCGCACGTCTTCGCCGACGTCACCAACGACATGGAGATCGCCACCAACGAGATCTTCGGACCCGTCGCACCGCTCATCCGCGTGCGCGATGAGGAGGATGCCTTGCGGACCGCCAATGCGACCACCCAGGGCCTGAGCGCATGTGTGTTCACCCGCGATCTCGCACGTGGTGCACGCTTCGGCCAGCGGATGGAAGCGGGCATGGCTCACGTCAACGACCAGCCTGTCCTCGATCTGCCGAACAATCCGTTCGGCGGCGTCAAGAATTCGGGCATCGGCCGCTTTGGCGGCAAATGGGCCGTCGCGGCCTTCACGACAGATCAGTGGATTACCGTGCAGCACCTGCCGCGCACCTACCCGTCAGATAGCGCCGGTCAATGACATCAGGCGGACGCGTCCCTTGATTCCGGATTGGCTGCACATTCTCTCCCTCGTCTTTCTGGTCCTGGGCGTCGTATGCGCCCTGATCATCGCGATCGATGTGGTTCGCCATCCGCAGCAGATGTGGATCATGGATGTGGTCTGGCCGGTGACCGCATTGTTCGGAAGTGTCTGGGTCGTCTGGCAATATTTCGCTTATGGGCGGCTTGCGACCCAGGAGAAGATGCATCTCGCCAAAGCGCAGGGCGAGAAGCCGCCGAACACGCGGCAGACTCCATTCCCGATCATGGTCGCCAACGGCTCGCTTCACTGCGGCAGCGGATGCACCCTCGGGGACATCATTGCCGAATGGCTCGCCTTCGGCGTCCCCGCCGTGGCCGTCGCATTCGGCTGGAAAAGCCTGTTCTCGGAAAGGATGTTCGCCGTCTGGATCCTCGACTTCCTGCTCGCCTACGGCTTCGGAATCCTCTTCCAGTACTTCACGATCGCGCCGATGCGGGGCCTGTCGCTCCGAGAGGGGCTCATCGCAGCCGCCAAGGCCGACACGATCTCGATCGCGTCCTGGCAGATCGGCATGTACGGGTTCATGGCATTCGCCAATTTCTACATCTTCCGGCACGTGCTCGGTGCCCGGCTGGAGGTCAACACCGTCGAATTCTGGTTCATGATGCAGATCGCCATGCTGTTCGGGTTCGCCACGTCGTACCCGGCCAACTGGTGGCTTCTCAAGCGGGGCTTGAAGGAGAAGATGTAGCGACGCGTACTGCTGTCTGCGGCGCAACGTTTCCAACGCTGATCGCTCCCACGGAATGTGTACGGTTGCGGACACGATCAGACCCGGTACCCGCCGGGCGGACGCGGGGGGAAGGAACTGCTGCTTCGAAAGAACATTCTCTTCCTGCTCATTTGGTACATCCTGCCGCTCCGGCAGGCCATGCAGTCTGGACGCGTTCACTTGACCTCATCTCGCAGCCATCCGCTCGGTCCCATCATCGTCCTCGTCGCAGCCGCTGCAGGCACGCTGCTCGGCCTCTACTATTATCTGACACCCTTGACCGGGATTACCGGAGCGCCCGGCGTGCTGCTCGTCATCGGCTCCAGCCTCGCCCTTGTCATCGACGCTTTCATCCTCTGGTTCGGCGGACGCGGATGGCTGTTCGGTGTGTTCTGGGCGCTCGGGCTGCTCGGCGGGCTCGGCACGATCATTGCCGCCTGGTTTCTGCACGCGTGGTGGCTGGCGGCGGCGACCGTTTTCGTCTTCGTCGGCTTGATCGTGACGCTCGCGTCCCCCTCCCAGCCAAGGAGGGCCGTGGTATGAGCATCCGCTCGGTAATCCGTGGCGCACCAGCTGCAGCGCTCGGTCTGGCGTTGGCGGCCGCGCTGCCGTCGGCCATCGCCCAGAACGACACGAAAGATCCGGCGGCCACCTCCGGGGGCATCCCCGGCCAGCGCCAGCACGAACAGTCACCGCCATCGGGCAATGTCGAAAACCCATCGTCGGCACCGGCCAGCAGCCCATCAGCAACCACCAACGCCGCCGCGCAGCAGCCGTCCGGCAACCTGCCCACGCCGAAGCCGATCCCGCTCGTCCCGGCGCAGGCCACGTGGAATACCTTCCACGGCCAGCTCAACGCGCAGAAGTACTCTCCCCTCACTCAGATCACGGCCGACAACGTCAAATCGCTGGTGAAGGTCTGGGAGTATCACACCGGTGATGTGTCCGACGGCTCCGGCGAGCGGCCGACCAGCGTCTGGTCCGCCACCCCCATCTTTGCAAACGACACGCTGTACATCGGCACGCCGTTCTATCGCGTGATCGCGCTGGACCCCGGGACCGGCAAGGTCAAATGGACCTTCGATTCCAAGTCGACGCTGAAGGCGCTGACACAGCCGGCGCTGAAGAACCGCGGCGTCGCCTATTGGCAGTCGCCCAATCCCGTCGCCGGCCAGCCGTGCCAGAAGATCGTCTATCTCGGCACCATGGACGCGCAGCTCTTCGCCATGGACGCCGATACCGGAAAGCTCTGCCAGGGCTTCGCGAACAAGGGCGTCCTCAACGTCGACCAGTGGAACGACGTCAACAACAAATATCCGCTGTCGCTGCTGCAGCCGCCGACGGTCGCCGGCAATCACGTCATTCTCGGCTGGGCCGGCAAGGACTGGGCCTATGCCGAAGCGCCTCCCGGCACCGTCTTCTCCGTCGATCCGCAGACCGGCCAGCGACAGTGGTCGTTCGCCGCGCTGCCGCCGGACATCGCGCCGCGCACCGGCACCGCCAATGTGTGGACGGGCATGTCGGTCGATGAGGCGCTCGGACTGATCTATCTCCCGGTCTCCAGCCCCTCCCCGAACTACTGGGGCGGCAACCGCACCGAGAAGATCCCGCTCGCCACCTCGACGACGGCGCTCAATCTCGAGACCGGCGAGGTCGTCTGGTCGCGGCAATGGGTGCATCACGACATCTGGGACTACGACATCAACTCCGCGCCGACCTTGATGGACATCACCGTCAACGGGCAGCAGATCCCGGCTTTGATGCAGGCCACCCAAGATGGGCTTCCTGTTCGTCGTCGACCGCCGCACCGGCAAGGACGTCTGGCCGATCGAGGAGCGCAAAGTGCCCGGCGGCGACGGCTCGATCCAGGGCGAAGTCTACGCGCCGACGCAGCCTTTCCCGACCAGGCCGGCGCCGCTGCTGGATCAATCCAAGAAGCCCCCCGTCTGGTGGGTCGCCGACGCGCTCGGGCTCGGCCAATGCTCCCGGATGTGGAAGAACCTCAACTACGCCGGCATGTACTCGCCGCCGACGCACAACAACAACGGCGTGCTCGCCTATCCCGACTCGGCCGGCGGCGTGCAGTGGGGCGGCGTCGCGTTCGATCCGCGCGGCAAGACCGCCATCGTCAACTTCTCGCACGTGGTGCAATCCATCAAGCTCTACCCCCGGAACGAATATGAGCAGCGCGCAGCCGGCTCCGGCAACGAGCAGGGCTTCTATCCGCAGGAAGGCGCGCCCTATGGCATGTCGCTCGACAACGCGCTGAACTGGCTCGGCATGCCCTGCTGGGCTCCGCCGTTCGGCGAAATCGCCGCGATCGACATGTCCACCGGCGACATCAAATGGCGCCGTCCGATCGGCGCGTCCCAGAAATGGGGCTTCTACATGCCGGAGTCGATGGGCTCGGTCACGATCGGCGGTCCCGCGGTGACGGCCGGCGGCGTCATCTTCATCGGCGCCTCGATGGACGCCAAGGTGCGGGCCTACGCTTTGTCCGACGGCAAGGAGTTGTGGTCCGACATCGTCCAGGCGCCAGCGGTCGCCAATCCCGCCGTCTACAAGTACAAGGGCCGCGAATACGTCGCCTTCGTCGCCGGCGGCAACACGATCCTCAAGGACCAGGTCGGCGACCAGATCGCAGTGTACGCCCTGCCGCAGTAGGCACCGTCATTCGCCTCTGCACGATCCAAGCGCTGCGAGACGGCGGCGAGGTCATGCGAGAGCCATGGTACCTTGGTCGCACTGCAACCCAAGGCGTTGTGCTCGAAGACCTGACAGTAAACGCGCAGAAGACGTTCCTGACGCCGACGACGCGGCCATTCCGGCTGCAGTCGAGCGAGGCCATGCCGAGCATGACGATCGGCCCGGGAGGGAGCGCGTCACGGGGTCCCTTGATTCTGATCGGCCGCCATGTCGGAACCCGCCGCCGTCATTCGTCTTGAATCCTGAGCGTTTCAACCGGAGTTCCACGTTCATGGCCCCCCGCGCCAACTGGAAAGGCTTCCTGCGCCTGTCGCTCGTCACCTGCCCGGTGGCACTCTACCCCGCCACGTCGGAGTCCGAGAAGATCAGCTTCAACCAGCTAAACCGGACGACTGGCCACCGGATCAAGTACATCAAGGTCGATGCCGACACCGGGGAAGAGGTCCCCAGCGAGGACATCGTCAAGGGCTATGAGCTTGAAAAGGGCCAGTACATCGAGGTCTCGAAGGAAGAGCTCGAGGAGATCGCCTTGGAGTCCACGCGCACGATCGAGATCGACGAGTTCGTCGACAAGACCGACATCGACCCGCGCTATCTGATCCGCCCCTACTACCTGCGTCCGGACGGCAAGGTCGGCCATGACGCCTTCGCGGTGATCCGCGAGACCATCCGCGAGATGAACAAGGTCGCGATCGGCCGGATCGTGCTCACGAACCGCGAGCACATCATCGCGCTCGAGCCGATGGACAAGGGCCTGGTCGGCACCCTGCTCCGGTATCCCTATGAGGTGCGGTCAGAGCAGGAGTATTTTGAAGAGATCCAGGACGTGAAGATCACGAAGGACATGCTCGACCTCGCCCGGCACATCGTGAACCAGAAGGCTGGGACGTTCGCGCCGGAGAAGTTCGAGGACAATTATGAGACCGCGCTGGTCGACCTGATCAACCAGAAGAGCGCGGGCAAGACGATCCGCCCGAAGGATCGGCCGAAGGGCGAGAACGTCGTCGATCTGATGGAAGCGCTGCGCCGCTCCGTCGGGCAGCAAGCGCAGCCCCCAGAGGCGGCCAAGTCCGCCAAGAAGCCGAAGAAGGCTGCCGCCGGCCAGAAGGAGATGCTGATGCCGATCGCCGGTAAGAAGGCTGCCGCCAAGGTGGCGCCGGCGAAGAAGCCAGCCGCCGGCCGCCAGCGGAAGTCGGCTTGAAGCATCCCGTGACTCCGGACGGGCGCTACTTCGTGGTCCGAGGGCGCCTTTGGCGAATGGCCGATCCGAGGCTCGGAGAGCCCGAGCGTTCCGCGCTGACACGGCAGCTGATGTCTGCCAGGCGCGCCGTTCGAGCCGCCAAGGCGGCGGAGGACCCGGAGGCCGAAGCCGCGGCGCACCGCGCCGTGGACCAGGCCAAGAGAGCGCTGGTCGAGCGGGGGCCGGTCTGGTGGACGGACGGCTCGCCCGACCTGAACCGCCATATGGCTAAGAACACGCCCTACGCGGCATGGTACGCTGAAGCCTCACAGTCGTACAGGTAACCTCTCGTGCCGCGTAAGCTGAAGACCTATCAGACCTCGCTCGGCTTCTACGATCTCGCGATCGCTGCGCCCTCCATGAAGGCGGCCTTGGAGGCATGGGGCGCTGGCAGCAACCTATTTCACCAAGGGGCCGCGAAGGAGACCGAAGATCCGGACGTGGTCGCGGCTACCATGGCGAAGCCGGGCGTGGTCCTAAAGCGTCCGGCCGGATCGAACGGTCGCTTCGCGGAGCATGCCGATTTGCCTGACCTGGATGACGAGCCTGCCAGCGCGAAGAAAAGGCATCGTCCCGATCCCAAGCAGAAGGCGGTGCCCGCGCTCAGCGCCGAAGATGCGCGCAAGGCCGCCGCTGAGTTCGAGCGCGAGCAGAAGAGACGCGAGGCTGAGCGGCGGAGGGAAGAGGCAGCTCGGGAGAAGGTGCGGGCCAAGCGCGAGAAGCTTGTCTCGAAAGCACAGGCGGCGCTGGAAGCAGCGCAGCGGCAGCACGAAGAACGTTCGGAAGCCCTCGAAGGCGAGCGGCGGGAACTGGAGAAGCGCATCGAAGCCGAAGATGCGCGATGGGAGAGCGAGAGGGAGAAGCTCAAGGAAGCACTGCGCCGGGCCAGAGACTAGGTTTCATGGAACACCTCCGGACTGCGGGCCTGCCTTGGCTTCCCGCTTCGCCCCGCTTATCAAATATGATAACCATGTCTATCTGACGGACACAGTAAGGTCGATCGGGCGCCGGTGGCTAACCGGCAGACACAGATCCTCAGTTCATGCCGTCCACAGCATAGACGGGCTTAAGTTGTGTCTCGGTCTTCGGGTCCAGTACTGTCGCTCCATCTCAGGACCGAAGCAGGCGTCATGGCAAAAGCAACCGAATCCGATCTCGAAGACTCCGGCGCGAGCAGTGTGAGAGCCGTGGACCGCGCGATAGCGATTCTGCAATCATTCAGCGCCGAAAACCCCACGATGAGTGTGATCGATATTCAGAAGCGCGTGGGGCTTAGCCGGCCTACTCTCTATCGAATGCTTCATACGCTCTCTCAACGAGGATTGATCGAGGCCGAAGGTGATCCGCAGCGCTTCAGGCTGGCGAACGGCGTCATGGCTCTTGCGCACGTGTGGCTCAAGGCCCTGGAGGTCGTCAACGTTGCGCGGCCAATTGTGGAGGGCTTGCGCGACGCGACCGGCGAAACTGCAGCCTTGTTCAAACTGCAGCAAGATCGAAGGATCTGCGTATTTGAATGCGAAAGCCGGCATTTTCTGTCGATCAGTCGTGGTATCGGCGAATCCCTCGGCATCGCGCAGGGTGCGACGGGCAAGGCCATGCTGGCCTTCATGGACGGCGATCGCCAGGCCGAGTTTCTCAGCCGGATGCCGAAGGACGCGCATCGCGCCAATCTGGAGCAGGCCCTCGCGATCGCCAGACGGAAAGGCTACACGACAAGCCGCGGCGAAGTCGTCCTCGGTGCCGTTGCAGTCGCGGCGCCCTATTTCGATCATCGCGGAGCGGTGAGCGGTGCCGTCGGATTGTACGGTCCCAGCGCAAGGGTCACCGACGATCACCTGGAAGAGTTTGCCCATCTTGTCGTAGACGCCGGACGCAGAATTTCCAGCCTCCTCGGCTTCCAGTCCGGCAATCTCACCCAAGAAGCTGAAACGCACTCTAAAACTCCGAAATCGCAATCTCGGGCTGGCCGGAAACCCTGAGGTCTGCGCTGTGTCCCTCGCCGCCCAAGTCCAGGCGTCGGGCTCACGTTCTTCGGGATTGGCATCGAAAGCAAAAATATGAGAAAAATGTCCACTCTGTAGACACCGCCCGCCGGGCGTGCTAGGTCGATGTGGATGTCGCCTCCCCGCGTCAGCGGGTCGCGCCTCGTTGCTCCAGGCACTTTTCCCTCGCAAGTCTCGATGCCCAGCCCCGCAAAACCATTCAGCCGGCGGCTGACGCAGTTATTCCTGTACGGAAGCAAGGGCCGCGAAGCTAAGACGCGGGCCCGCATTGCGCTCGCGGCAATTGCATTTGCGGCCCTCTACGGCTTGATAGGTTTACGGCTCGCGCAGATCGCAATCGTCGGAGAGGGGCACAATTTGCGGACCGCCGGCGCCGTCGATGCTATTGCTACAGCTCGCCCAGAGCTTCTCGACCGCAACGGGCAAATTCTGGCGATCGATGTCAAGGTTCCCTCGCTCTACGCTGAACCGCGTCGCATCGTCGACAAGGACGAAGCAGTTGAGCTTCTCACGGCAGCGCTCCCTGACCTCGATGGTCTCGAGTTAAGGCAGCGACTGGTTTCCCACAAAGGCTTCGTCTGGTTGAAGCGCGATGTGACGTCTCGGCAGCAGCAGGACATACATCGGTTAGGTATTCCAGGTGTGGGCTTCCTGAACGAGAACAAGCGCGCCTATCCGAGTGGCCAGGAAATGGCGCATGTCCTAGGGCTTGTTAATATCGATAATCAGGGCATCGCCGGGATCGAGAAGTGGCTCGATAGCAGCGGGCTTTTGGATCTTCATCGGGCCGGGTTTGCGACCGATCGACAGCAGGTGCCGATCGAGCTCTCGGTCGACCTCAGGGTTCAGCACGCGTTGCGCGACGAACTCGTCAGCGCGAAGCAGAAGTATCACGCAAAGGCGGCATCCGGCATTGTCAGCAACGTGCGCACGGGCGAAATCGTGGCCATGACCTCGCTGCCCGACTTCGACCCGAACAATCCCAAGGAAGCCAGCGCCCCCGATCGCATCAACCGACTAACCACTGGCGTCTATGAAATGGGCTCGACCTTCAAGGCGTTCACTGTCGCGATGGCGCTGGACTCGGGAAAGATCAGCCTGGACTCCACATGGGACGACCGAAGCAATCTTCATTATGGAAAGTTTACCATCCACGATGACGAACTGCAGCACCGATTCATCACGACGAAAGAGGTGTTCACTTATTCGTCCAACATCGGGGCTGCGCGGATTGCGCTCGGACAAGGGGTGCAGGCTCAAAAAGCCTTCCTCGCTAAGATGGGACAATTATCTCGACTTCGGACCGAACTTCCTGAGGCGGCGACGCCACTTCTTCCAAAGCGGTGGGGCGACATAAACCTCGTCACCATTTCGTTTGGCCACGGCATAGCGGTAGCGCCACTCCAGGCCGTGATGGGGGTTGATGCCCTTGTGAACGGCGGCCTCCTGATTCCGCCAACCTTTCTGAAGAGGAATGAATCCGAGGCCGCCTTGATCGCAAAACGCGTTATCAAAGCTGAAACAAGCGAGAAAATGCGGTTCCTCATGCGCCTCAATGCAGAAGTAGGAACTGCACGAAAGGCCGATGTGGCCGGATATTACATCGGAGGAAAGACCGGAACGGCCGAGAAGGTTGTCAATGGACGCTATGTGAAGAAGCGCGTGCTAACATCCTTCATCGCGGTCTTTCCTGCTGACGAGCCGCGATATCAGGTTCTCATTATGCTAGACGAACCCTCGGGACTGACCGAAACTCACGGGAATATTGCGGCGGCTTGGAATGCCGCGCCAACTGGAGGTCGCGTCATCGCGAGAATTGCCCCGCTGCTCGGTATCGAGCCTCGTTTCACCCTGCCATCGGCGGAGCACCTCATCCTGGCGAACCACAGCGATCGATAGGCTAAGCTATGTAGCCGACGCAGGGCCTCAGCGATCTCCGACTAGGCCAACTGCATTATAGATGTTGGTCTCTTGCGCAAGGTCACCAGGTTCAATCCGGATTATTAGGATTCGATCGCGGCAAGAAATCCAGTTCCACTGCTTCGTCCTAAGAGCATGTCCGGATTCGGGTCAGCGGCGCTGCCAAGCGCCTTCCGTCGCCGCACGGCTATTCGCAGTTGCTCAATTGCGCAAGCGGGAACTTGGTCCGGCCGAAGATTGCGATTGAAACGGACTGCGGTACGCGCGACCATCCTCTGGCCTTTGCACAGAGGAATTCGCGCATGAAGTTTCTTTGGCGCCTCGCATTGTTTGCCGTTCTCGCCGGCTTCTCTCAACCCGCTACCGCCGCCGATACGGCTGGGCTCATCGCTTCACTCAAGCAAGGCGGCTACGTACTGATCTTTCGCCACACCGCTACCGACGACAGTCAAAAAGACATTTATCCTTACAAGTTCGACGACATGAGCGCCCAGCGCCAGCTGAGCGAGAAAGGCCGGGACGTGGCGCGGCAGATCGGGATAGCGATAAGGGAAATCGCGATCCCGGTCGGCGATGTCTACACCAGCCGGCTGAACCGCGCGATCGAGACCGGGAAGCTCATCACCGGCCACGAGGTCAAGCCTCTCGATGCATTGACGGATAGCAGCAACGCGAGTGCGTCCGGAATGGCCAATCCTGCCGGCGCCAATGCAAAGGCCGGCCAAGCGGTACGTCAACTCATCGATGCGCCGCCGAAGGCAGGCACTAACACTGTCCTGATCACCCACAAGACGAACATTGCCGATGCTTTCGGCAAGGAGGCCGGTGACGTCCAGGAAGGCGAGGCTTTCATCTACAAGGTCGACGGATCCGGTCCAGCCGCTTTCGTAGGACGCATCAAGGTCGCGGATTGGCCCGTAAAGGCCAGCAAGTGACAAGCTGCCCAGCAACTCGCATTCGGGTACGCGTACTTGCACGGATAGGTCTGCAATCGCTATTCGGGCAGGCACTCGGGGCAGGTGTCGCCCAGTGTATCCAGGACCTCGCGGACCTCCGCGACGGCTTCGTCAGCCGAGATGCCGCTCGGAGGGTCCTGACGGGCGACATCGACTGCGCGCTGGCGCGCGTGCGGATCTGCCCGGTCCCTTGCCCAACCGTGCTCCTCGCATTCGTGGATGGCTCCAGCCTCTTGCAGGACGTGGATGGCCCAACCTCGCAGACTTCGGATTGCAGGTCTTCGTTCGGTCGTTGTCAGCATCGAAATCACTCCACCAGAACGAATCCTTCCGCCCGCCTGCTCGTTCCGCTCGGTCAGCACGCAGCAGGGATTCGCAATCGTCAGAGCTCGCGTTGGTCCAGGTGTTGCGGGCCTCAAGACCTAACCCGACGGCCAAGGATCCTCTTTCGGACCGGTCGCTACGATCCGCAGCGCGCCGTCTGGTAAGGGCCGCTGTAGCGCCTTGGCCTCGTCCCACGGGCCGCGCAGCCAGGCGTCGAATTCCTCGGATCTAGTCAGGATCACCGGCATCGCCTTCGGGTGCACGGCGCCGACCTCGGCGTTCGGCTCACAGGTGAGGAAACCGTACACGTCGATCGTGACCTCGCCCTCCTTGGCTTTGCGGACCGATGTCCAGGCCGTCCAGAGGCCGGCGAACGCCAGCAATGGCCGGCTCTCGTCGGCGGCGAACCACACGGGCACCTTCTTGCCGTCGATCGTGTCGTACTCGGAGAACGACGTGAACGGGACCAGGCACCGGTGGTCGGGGCCGAGCCAGCGCTTCCAGTGTGCGCTGTTGACGTTGCGGATGTTGGTCGTCCCGCTGTCCGGCTCAAGCCGCAATAGCTCCTTGAAATCAACGGTCTTGCCCTTGGCTTCAAGCTTCTTGGTCGCGTCCATCAACGCCTTCGCAGAGGACGGCATGCCCCACCTCGCCATCGCAAGCTCCAGGCCGGCGGCCGAGGTGCGCACGATCGGCGCCGGGTAGTCCGGGAAGATGCCCGGCATGGACGGCAGGTTGCCCGTGCGGTCGTTCCCCGGCTGCACTCCGAACAGCCGCCGGATGGCGTCGGCGTTCTTGGTCATCGAGTAGAGATTGCACATCGTCAGGTCTCCGGAGCAGCCTGGCGGGGGCGCTGCGCCAGTTGTACCAGCGTCGCAGGCGGCCGGCGATTAGCCCCCGCACACCGGCTGCACCGGAGCCGGCCAGCCAAGTCGTGGACAAAGGTGGTCGGCGGATGGCGCAGCGTGGCCAAGTCAACGTCCCGTCGCGCCTTGCAGCGGGAGCACGCGATCTCGAGCCACGCATAGCCGCCGTTGATCGCCTGGTCGATCGCAGGCGACGGGTCGACCGGGCCGCCGTTGGCCCACATCCGCTCGTTCCAGCTTTCGCAGAGAAGCTTATCGGCTTTGCGGATCAGCGCCTCGCCCTCGGCCCGCGCTTCGGCAGCCTGCTCGGCGAGGATGGTCGTCATGGCGCGAGCCCGGCCGAGCTCCTTCTGCAACGCCTTGCGGTCGCCTCCGCTGAGCGGTGTCGGGTGACGTTTGGGCGCCATCCAGCCGGCTCACCCAAACGACGGCCAGCAGCCGTCCTCTTCGTGGCGTCCCGTCCTCTGCGTGCAGGTGTCGTCGAGCAAGCGCTGACCCACGTCCCGCCAGACGGACTCTGGACCATAAAGCCGGACGGCATCGACCTTCTGGATCTCGACGGTTCGGCCGCAGCGCCGACAGCCGACGCGCAGCACGTGGTCCGGCATCTGATTGAGTCGAAGCAGTCGTCGGGACACGACGGGGCCCGCTTGGTCGCCGCCGGCGCCGGCGGCCTCCAGGAGCGCCTCCCAATATTCCGGCGGCAGGTCGTCATTTGGGGCGAGCCCGCGCCCGGGAGGGGCCCTCCTGCCGACGTGGCGGGCAAGCTGGTCCATCTGTCTCCGGGTCGGCATGCGCCAGCTGGCAGGGCGGTCGGTCGTCATGACCACCATGAGAACACAACATGAACATAGAGTCGAGTCTTTGCACCGCTGCCCAGAGGATTGGTGGGTTCAGGGAGCTTGGCAGCCCGCAATCTGGAACAAGGAAGCCGCCATGCTGCGTCTGTCGGAGACCTCCTTTCAGTGATTGTCCTCTGCCATTCGAAGCCTGCAGCGCTGCGGTGACGTACTCGTCTATGCGGCCCGCCAGAGCCGGCACACCGGCAGTCAACCGCGATCTGAAGTGCGTCTCTTTTTCAAGAACGCACGATCCGTTGCCATAAACCGCGTCACCATCGCCACGATCAGGTTAGGCAGCTCCTGCTCTGCTTTGCCGGTCTGCGGCACGATCAGCTGCGCATAAGCCAAGAGATCGCGATGCACTGAAGCTGGCAACTCTATCGTGAGCTTCACGGGTTTCTCATTGGGCAGCGCCGTAATCTTCAAGATCGATGACATGGCTATCCTCGATAGGGCTCCAATACGAGATCACGATTGACGATCACCCGCACAGGAAAGCCAGGCCTGACGGTCAAAGTCGGCTGAACGTTCATCTGCTGACGTACGAGCTGCTGCCCCGTCTGACTCATTGCGTTGCCGAACCCTTGGCGCAGCGCCTGAAGGATCGTCGCATTGTTCGTATTCGGATTGGCGCCAGCATTCACCTCGCTGGCCACGGACAGCAATGTCGATAGCAGCGCCGCTCCGGCAAGTTGCCTCCAGTGATTGTCCACCTCGTCCGATAGTCCCGAATAGCCGCCGGCATCCGCTCCTTGCTGCCGCTCGAGCACTATGGATCGGCCATTCGGCATGATCAGCCTGGTCCAGACCAGGAGCACCCGCGATTGACCGGCGGTCACCTGGCTATCATAGGCTCCGATCAGCCGAGCTCCTTGCGGCACCAAGAGGACCCGTCCCGAAGGTGTATCGAAGATGTTCTCGGTGACTTGCGCCGTGATTTGCCCGGGGAGATCCGAGCGGATTCCTGTGATGAGGGCCCCCGGAATGACGGTCCCGGCCTGCACCACGTAAGGCGATGTGGGCCTCGTCACGCGATCTGGGCTTGTCGTACGGCGGTCGACAGGCTCATTCACGAACGCGAGCTTTCGCTCTTGCCCATTCTGGGCAATCGGATCGTCAGCGCCTGACGAAACAACCGCCCGATCACTGGTCTGAGACGCGGTCGCCGGCGGTTGTGTCTCGCGGACGTTGGTCGTCGCGAACAGCCGGCTGACGCGGGCAGCCTCCGTCTCCTGCTCGCGCCGCTGCTGGTCCTGGTCTGGCATCCCGGTGGATGCCTGTCCCTGCGCGGCCAGGATCGGCCGGCCGAGATCGCCGGGCAGCGGCGGACCAAGAGTTGGAACGTCCTTCGGCACGCTGGCATAATCGCGCGGCAAGGCCGATACGCCGTCCGCAACGTCGTGGTGCTCAGTACTGAAGAGCTCACCCGAGCCTGACTGGCGTGGTTTGCTGGCCTGCAATGCCCAGATGAAGGCGCCGCCAATCAAGAGTAGAGCCATCGCGCTCCCTCCGGCCAGGACCTTGCGCGACAGCCGTGTGATCGGCGGCGGATCACCCTTCAGTCGCATCTCCTGTGCGCGCTGGTCTGCAACTGCAGACATCTTCGGCGCGTCCGAAGCAATATCCTCCGGACCGGTCATTGGGACGCCCCGTCTGTTCTGACGATCCGGACCTGCTGCTGCTGCTCGCCGCCGAGACGCAGCTCAGCGGCGGCAAACAGACGATCGACGATGATCATGTTGCGGAAGGTCCGGTAGTTGACGATTTCCGGAGAGCCGTCTGGGCCGATCACGAACAGCGGCGGCATTTCACCCTGAACGATGCCGCGGGCGAACTCGATATAGACCTTGCGCCCATCGTCATAGGCATTCACCGGCTTCCAGGGCGGATCATCGCCCTCGATGCGATAGCGAAGATGCCGCCGCGCCGGATCGGGCAATTCGGGTTTCAAGGCAGCTTGTTGCGCACGGACCTTGGCATTCTGCGGATAGTACCAGGCAACGGCCGGCATATACGGCTTCTCGCGCGACCGGAGCTCGATCAGATAGGTCCGCCGGTCGGTGTTGACGACGAGATTGGTCTCGAGCGCTGGACGGGTCGGCTTGACCAGGATGTGCACGCGGCGGGTTTCGCCAGCGCCGCTCTCGGTGTCACCGACGACCCAGCGAACCGTGTCGCCAGCCGACACCGGACCGGATCCCGTGAGCTGCTCGCCCTCCTCGAGCATGATATCGGTGATCTGGCCGGGCGCGGCATAGACCTGATACAGCGCGCCAGGACTATAGGCGTAGATCTGCGCCGCGTTGTAATACCCCCTCTTCCGTGGCTCCACGCGTGCCGCACTATTCGCCATCTCGACTCGATCGAGCGGCTCCGCCTCCTCCTTGACCCCCGCTTTGCCGCCGAGCGACACTTTCCACGCCGGCGGCAAATGCAACGGCCGAGGCTTGTCATCCACGACCGCGGGCGGCGCAGCCAGAGGCGGCACATCGCTGTCGTAGCTGATCTTCGGCGGTGTCGTCGTCGCGCATCCACCAAGCGCACCAGCAATCGCGGCCGCGTTGATCCATCTGGCCCCTAACATCCAGTCGATCGGCTTATTCACTGCGACAACTCCTTCGACCAGTTGATGGCATGGACGTAGACGCCGAGCGGGTTCTTACGGAGCCTGTCGGCATTGTCTGGCATGACGAGGACGATGGTGAGGATCGCGCTCCAGCGCTCGGTCGCGCCGAGCGCGCCGTTCTCATAGCGGCGCTCAACCCAGGCGATGCGAAAGCTGTCGGGTGAAGCGCGGATGACGCTGGAGACCTCGACTGAGACCTGCGTCTTACCGAGCCGCGTGAAGGGATCGTTGGAGCGCGCATAGTCATTGAGCGCCGCCGCTCCGCGATCGGTCGTAAAGTCGTAAGCGCGCAGCCAATTCTGGCGCAGCACGATGCCGTCGGCCGGCAGGCCCCTCACATCCTCGATGAAGCGTGCTAGATGGAAGGCGACTTGCGGATCGGTCGGCCTGTAGTCTGCGATGGCAGGCGCCACGCGCTGGACCTCGCCGAGATGGCCGACCTCGACCACCCAAGGTGTCACCGTGCCGCGCGTCGACTGCCAGACGAGCGCGGAAGCAAAGCCAGCCGCGAGTCCAAGGCTGCCGAACGCCATCAGCCGCCAATTCTTGGCCTGGACTCGCGCCGAACCAATGCGCTCGTCCCAAACCTGAGCCGCCTTCTGATATGGCGTTACGGGTTCGGGCGTACGGCCATAGTGGACGGATGGACGCTTGAACATGTCAGGATTTCCCCTCGGAGAGATCGACGGAGCCGCCATGCCCGCCTTGCTCGGTGTTGCGCACGGCCTGCGTGGTCGTGGATGTGCCCTGTTGAATGGCTTGCGCCGCCTTGATGCGTTGCGCCCAACGGGGCGAGCCGCCGGCCGAACCGCCGCCCTCGGCTGCATGAGAGCGATCGACTCCGCTGCTCCGTGCTTCCGCCTTCTGACGAAGCGGGCTTGCGGTTGCCTCCGCCTCATCAGCTCCGGTCATGCCGCCGCGCAAAACGCTAGACACACCAGAGCGAAGGGAAGCAGCCGCCTTTGCTGAGCCGGATAAGGCAGCACCACCGAACCCCGCAGCTCCTGCCGCGAGACCAGCGCCAGCCACGACAAGGCCGCCTGCCGCCAATGATGCGCCGGCAGCGCTACCGGCGCCCAGCTGCGGCCCGCCCGACACCAGCCCATTGGCAATGCCCGGTCCGAACAGCCCAAGACCCAACAGGGACAGCGACGCCAATACCAGAGCCATGGCGCTGTCGATCGTCGGCGGTTCCCCCCCGGCGGCTTGTGTCAGCTGCGTGAACAAGCTCGATCCGATGCCTGAGATCACCGCCAGTACGAGGACCTTGATGCCAGACGAGATCACGTTGCCGAGCACCCGCTCGGCGGCAAACGCGGTCTTGCCGAACAGACCGAACGGGATCAGCACAAAGCCGGCGAGTGTCGTCAGCTTGAACTCGATCAGGGTGACGAACAGCTGGATCGCCAGAATGAAAAAGGCGAGCAGCACGACCACCCAGGCAAACAGGAGAACGGTGATCTGCACGAAGTTCTCGAAGAAGCTGACATAGCCCATCAGGCCCGAGATCGCCTGCAGGAGGGGACGCCCAGCATCAAGACCCACCTGCGCAATCTTTCCCGGCCGGAGGAAATCCGCCGTCGACAGCGCCGAACCCGAAGCTTTCAACCCTAGGGCCGCGAAGCTCTCGAAGACGACACGGGCGAGGCTATTCCAATTGCTAATGAGATAGGCGAACACCCCGACGAACAGGGTCTTCCGCACGAGACGGGCGATGACATCGTCCTCGCCACCCCAAGCCCAGAACAGCGCCGCCAAGGTGACGTCGATGGCGACCAGCGTCGTCGCCAGATAGCCGACCTCTCCGCCGAGCAATCCAAAGCCGCTGTCGATCGACCGCGTGAACGTCTCCAGGAATTGGTCGATGATGCCCGTTCCGGTCATCGCGCAATCTCCTCATTGGCTGTAGAGCGATCCGCAGATCGGCCACTCATGCTCAGTGGAACATCTGCACGTTCGATGGCTGGTAGCCCTGCCCCGGCGCCAGGAAGCGCCGAAGCTGCTCGCGCCCTTGATCCTGGGCGGCCGCACGCTGCGCCGTATCCAGGCTCTGCGCCCTGCCCTGCGCAGCCACCGCCGCCGTGAGATCGGCCAGCTGTTGCGCCTGCAAGGCCAGGATCTGGTTCCCGGCCTGGGTCACCTGCAGCGCTCCCGTGGCGCCCTGGCTCGCTGTGACCAGTGCGGCCGACTGGCTTCTGACGGCGTCCAGATTGCCGACGACACCCGCCTGGACCTTCAGCGCGTCCTGAAGCGCCGCAACCGAGGTCTGCCAGCGGGACTGCGCGTTATTGACGAGGTCCTGCGCGGTCGCATTCGCTTTCGCCGGCGCATAGGTGGTCGCAAAGGCGCTATTGATCTGCTGAACGTCGTAGGCGAGGCGTTGCGCCTGTTTCAGAAGGTCCTGCGTGCGCTGGATCGACTGCTGCAGCTGCGTCAGCGAAGAGTATGGCAGGCTCGCGAGATTCTTCGCCTGGTTGATCAGCATCTGCGCCTGGTTCTGTAGTGACAGGATCTGATTGTTGATCTGCTGCAGCTCACGCGCGGCGGTGAGGACGTTCTGGGCGTAGTTGTTGGGATCGAACACAACGAGTTGCGCCTGCGACGGCGGTGCCGAAACGAGGAAGATCACAGCGACTGAAGCCACCCATCTCGGCATCCACATCACGAGCCCCTCTCCAGGTTCTCAAGATTCGGTATGAGATCGGCCGCCCAACCAGCACCTCGCTGCCGGAGCCACGCAGCGGCAAACTCCTCCTTCCCGGCCGCCGCCAAAACCTCCGACACGGCCAGTTGGTCTGTCTTGGACGAGACCGCCGTGAATGCGAGCGCCACCTCGCCCAGCCCCAGCTCGAACATCCGGTTGCCGCGGCGGGACTGGCAGTAGTAGTCGCGCTTCGGGATGGCGCGGCTGATGAGCTCGATCTGGCGATCATTGAGGCCGAAACGGCGATAGATCGCCGCAATCTGCGGCTCGATCGCACGCTCATTCGGCAGCAGGATCCGGGTCGGACAGCTCTCGATGATCGCGGGCGCGATCGCCGAGCCGTTGATGTCGGAGAGTGACTGGGTGGCGAAGATGACCGAGGCGTTCTTCTTCCGCAGCGTCTTCAGCCACTCCCGTAGCTGGCCGGCGAAATCGGCATCATCCAGCGCCAGCCAGCCCTCATCGATGATCAGAAGCGTCGGCCGGCCGTCGAGCCGCTGCGCAACCCGGTGGAAGAGATAGGACAGCACGGCGGGAGCGGCGGCCGTCCCGATCAGTCCCTCGGTCTCAAAGGCCTGGACTGATCCATCTCCGAGCGCCTCGTGATCGGCATCCAATAGCCGTCCATGTGCGCCATCAAGGCAGTACGGCTTGAGCGCCCGCTTCAGGCTGTTGGACTGCAGCAGCACCGAAAGGCCGGTCAAGGTCCGCTCGGCGAGCGGTGCAGATGCCAGCGAGGTCAAAGCGGACCACAGGTGCTCCTTGGCTTCCGGGGTGACCACGATCTTCTCACGAGCCAACAGGCTCGTGATCCAGTCTGCCGCCCAGGCGCGCTCGGTCACATCCTCGATCCCGGCCACGGGCTGCAGCGCAACCGAGCTCTCGCTCTCGGCCGACAGCGTACCGCCGAGATCGTGCCAATCACCACCCATGGCGAGCGCTGCGACCCGCATCGAGCCGCCAAAGTCGAAGGCGAAGATCTGCGAGCCGGGATAGCGGCGGAACTGCAGGGCCATCGCCGCCAGCAGAACCGACTTGCCAGCCCCCGTCGGCCCGACCACCAGCGTATGGCCGACATCGCCGACATGAAGCGAGAAGCGGAACGGCGTCGCCCCTTCCGTCCGGCCAAACAGCAGCGGCGGAGCCTTGAGGTGATGGTCGCGCGTCTCGCCGGCCCAGACGGCGGACAGCGGAATCATATGCGCCAGATTCAGGGTCGAGAGCGGCGGCTGGCGAACATTGGCGTAGACGTGCCCAGGCAGACCGCCGAGCCAGGCTTCGACGGCATTCACGCTCTCGGCCATGCAGGTGAAGTCGCGGCCCTGGATAACCTTCTCAACCAGCCGCCGCTTCTCGTCCGCTCGTGCCGGGTCCGCATCCCAGACCGTCACGGTCGCGGTGACATAGGCCTGGCCGACGTCGTCAGAGCCGAGGTCCTGCAGCGCCGCATCGGCATCGATCGCCTTGTTGTGGGCGTCGGTATCCACCAGGCTCGCTGCCTCGCTGGTCATCACCTCCTTCAGAAGAGCAGCCAGCGACTTGCGCTTGGCGAACCATTGCCGGCGGATCCGCGTCACGAGCTTCACGGCATCCTGCTTGTCCAGCATGATGGCGCGGGTCGACCAGCGATAGGCAAAGGCCAGCCGATTCAGGTCATCCAGGATCCCCGGCGTGGTGGCCGACGGAAACCCGATGATGGTGAGCACACGCAGATGAACCGATCCCAGCATCGGCTCGAGGCCGCAAGTGAGCGGCTGGTCCGCCAGCAGGCCATCGAGGTGCATTGGAATTTCTGGGACGCGGACGCGCTGGCGTTGGGTCGAGATCGTCGAATGCAAATAGCTCAGCACGGCATCGTCACCTAGCCAGGCGCATTCCGGCATGAAGCCGGCAATCAGCTGCAGGATGCGATCGGTGCGGTCGACGAAGCTGCGCAGGATCTCCCGGCCGTTGACGCCATCGGATTGCGGCCGCCCTTCGTAGAGCACGCGTTCGGAACGTGCGACGTCCTCGCGCGGCGGCAGATAGAGAAAGGTCAGAAAATAGCTCGACTCATAGTGCGCCCCCTCCTCCTCGAACTGCGCCTTCCGCTCGGCATCGACCAGGGCGGACGCAGCATCCGGAAACACGCAAGGCGGATAAGCCCCCGCCGAATGACGTTGCGCCTCCACGAAGATGGCCCAGCCCGATCCCAGCCGCCGCAGCGTGCTATTGAGGCGGGCGGCGACAGCCACGAGCTCGGACTCGACCGAACTCTCCAGATCAGGACCTCGGAAACGCGCCGTCCGCTGCAGCGAGCCGTCCTTGTTGAGGACGATGCCCTCATCCACCAGCGCCGCCCAAGGCAGAAAGTCGGCCAGACGTATGTTGGTGCGGCGATATTCGGCGAGATTGAACATGGCTTTACTCACTGACCGAGATGACCGGGAATACGCAGATGGCGGCGCACCACTTCGATGAAGGATGGATCACGCTTTGCTGCCCACACCGCCATCATGTGGCCAACGAACCAGAGCAGCAGGCCGAAGAACCAGAGCCGCAGACCGAGGCCCAGCGCGGCCGACAGCGTGCCGTTGACGATCGCGACAGAGCGCGGCGCACCACCCAGCAGGATCGGCTCCGTCAGGGAGCGATGGACCGGCGCGACAAAACCTTTGACCTCTTCATCCATCAGATCACGACCCCGCCGCCGAACGAGAAGAACGACAGGAAGAAGCTCGAGGCGGCAAAGGCGATGGAGAGCCCGAACACGATCTGGATCAGCCGCCGGAAGCCGCCCGAGGTCTCGCCGAACGCCAGCGACAGACCGGTCGTAATGATGATGATCACTGCGACGATCTTGGCGACCGGCCCCTCGACCGACAGCAGGATCTGATTGAGCGGCTGCTCCCAGGGCATGTTCGAACCGGCGGCGCGAGCGGGGGTATCGAGCAGCATCAAGAGCGCCGTCGCAACTGCCCAACTCGCCGGCAATGCTCTTTTCGGTATCGTCACCAGTGATCTCCCATGTGTGCGAGGACGTAGTCTCCGGATTCAGAAAGCCCCTCCACGCGCACGAGCTCGCTCAGGCGGCGCGCGCGACCGCGGCCGGTCAGCACAGCGATGACGTCGATGGTTTCGGCAATCAGGGCTCGCGGCACGGTCACCACGGCCTCCTGGACCAACTGCTCCAGGCGCCGGAGCGCGCCGAGCGCAGAGCCCGCGTGAATCGTACCGATGCCGCCGGGATGGCCGGTTCCCCAGGCCTTCAGGAGATCGAGCGCCTCGGGACCGCGCACTTCGCCGATCGGAATGCGGTCCGGCCGCAGCCGCAAAGAAGAACGAACGAGATCGGAAAGCGAGGCCACGCCGTCCTTGGTCCGAAGCGCGACAAGATTGGGCGCACGGCACTGCAGCTCACGGGTATCCTCGATCAGCACGACTCGATCGGCGGTCTGAGCGACCTCAGCCAGGAGGGCGTTCGTCAACGTCGTCTTGCCCGTCGACGTGCCCCCGGCAACCAGGATGTTGCATCGATCGAGCACGGCCTTCCGCAAGCCATCAGCCTGCACCAAGCTCATGATCCCGTCGGCGACGTAATGATCCATCGTGAAGACCGCGACTGCCGGCTTGCGGATCGCGAAGGTCGGCGCGGCGACGACGGGCGGAATCAGACCTTCGAAGCGTTCGCCCGTACCCGGCAATTCTGCCGAGACGCGCGGCGATCCTGCATGGACCTCGAGTCCGACATGGTGTGCGACGAGACGAATGATCCGCTCGCCATCAGCAGGCGAAACCGTCTCGCCCGTGTCAACCAAACCAGATGCAAGACGATCAGCCCAGAGCCGGCCGTCCGGATTGAGCATCACCTCGACCACAGATACATCATCGAGCAGGATCTCGATCGCAGGGCCCAGGGCCGTCCGCAGCATGCGCGCGCCACGCGAGGCCAACTGCGTTTGAGCGATCCCGGTCACCCCTGATCTCCGACTCGTCAAGCGCACCCACGCTGCGCGAACCGGACGATCAAAGAATGCAGGACCTCAGACCGAGCAAGATCACCCTCGCCGTCTGCGTGCTCTGGCGTAGAAAAGCGTGGACGGTGAGCATGGGGCCCGCCCCCGAAAGTCACCAGGATTGACGGTGCGCATGATGGTCCGACGCACTTCGAGGGTACGGCTGCTCGTCACGCATCACGGCTCTTACTGGATCTCACGTTCAGAGGGTCTGAGGACGTCGGAGCGACTGCCTCACCACTTGCCTTGGGCCGTCGGCTCCTCGATCAGAACAGGGAGTTCGGAGTACGATCCAAAATCGTCAGTGTCCTTATCCAGTGCGAAGCTGAATCGATCGTCTGACTTCCTTGTCGCCTGTCTTCCGCGCGGAATTGTGAACCAAACGAGGGCGGCAGTCTGGAGGGCAACGTTGACGCCAAACGCGACTTGATAAGCGACGGCCGGATAGTGTCCGTCTTGTTGCGCCCAATGCGCCACCAAAAGTCCTGTCCCGTATTGCGCGAGGAACCCCCACCCGAAGTGCACGACGTTCAGAACGCCATTCGCTCGCCCGGCCATCTCCTTGGGAAAGTAGTCCGAGATGATCGCAAAGCTCAGCACGGTTGCCGATCCCACAATGGCGATCATCAACCAGGGGCCGATCGACGGTAGCGGCAGTCGTAACACCAACGCCAACTGCGCCAGGATGAACAGGATCGCCACGAATGCGAGTAATGTCTCGGGCCCGATTCCCTTCCGGCGGGTCCAGCTCGCGAGCAGGCCGAGCAGCCAAGCCCCAAGACTGAGTACGACGGCCGTCGCGCAGAGCGCCGTCACCACCTCCGTCCGTGTCATTCCCTCCACGTCCGTCAGCCAAGCGGGTGCCCAGAGACCTTGCATCGACCAGGCCGATCCGATGCAGGCGCCCGACAGCGGCGCGATCTTCCAGAAGCGTCTGTCGGCCAGAATCTCTCGCAGACCGCCGCCTGCTGCTACGAACGGCGCTTCAACATCGCGCTCCGGAACCAGGAAGAAGATCAGGATCGCCGTGCCTGCCGTGGTCACAGCCAGGATTTCGAATAGATCCCGCCATCCAGTCTTGGCCAGCACCGCTTCCGCCGGCAGCGTGGCGGCAACGGCACCAAGCGCGCCGAGCATGACCATGTATCCGTTCACGAGCGCAACACGCTCCCGCGGGAACCAGAGAACGATCGCCTTCAGGCCTGCGGTGAGAGCCGCTGCGACGCCGAGCCCGATGACCGCGCGCGACATCAGCAGCGAGAGCGGTCCGGTCGAGCGCGCGAACCCGGCTGCGCCCACCGCAGCGACAAGCAGCAGCGCGCTCTGAACCCGTCGCGGACCGTAGCGATCGAGCATCACGCCAACCGGGATCTGTGCCGCCGCGAGCACCAGAAAGTAGACTGCCGTGATCAGGCCGAGATCGGCTGCGTTCAGGTCTAGTTCGGCCGCGAGACGCGCAGAGACGACCCCATTGATCGTCCGGAACAGGTACGAGAGAAAATAGCCTGCCGCGAATGGCATGAAGACCAGAGCCACGACAGCCCAGCCGGCGATGCCGCGGCCGTGATCATTGGCCTCAGCATCCTTCCTCCCGAACATGTAGTCCGGCTCGGCCTCTCGGGGACGGTTGCAGTGAGGCTGCTCAGCGTAGCGATCCCTCCGCAAGGCGAAAGGGATCCTCGCCGCCCTCCCCGGCGGCCGGCACACCCCAGGACACCTCAGTGATTGGCACAGCGGTTCGGCTGTTACTCACGCGACGGGTCGGAGCTCCGAACGGCAATGGCTCGCCATCCTGCTCGGAAGAACGATCCTCCGTTATACGCTCTCGAACCTCCCCTTCACCGCGTCGGGTCTCCGGTGCCTCGCCAAGACGATCCGCCGAAGCTTGGGTGGTCCCGTCGCGCCCGAGCGACGTCAAGGCCAAGTGATAGCGGGCATGAAGACCGACGGTGTCATTCAGCGCCTTCAGCTCCCGCTGAATGCCCTCGAGCTGCTGTTCCAAACCAGCGAGTCGATCCTGTGGCGGCGCTGCACCATCCACCGGCTCGCGGAGGAATCGCTCTAGCGCTTTCTCCACCAGGATCGCGCGGTTCACACATCGCTCGTCTGTTGCACCCTTCAGGCAATCGAGAATCTCACTGGAGAGCTGCAGAGTGATCTTTTTCTTCATCGTTCGGACCCCATTTGGTCCGTCGATAGTCCCCTATTGACTGAATGGCACCTGAGGTGATCGGCCGATCGTGCTCAAGCGCAGGAAAACAAGCTTTAGCGTAGGCTCGCGCCTGGACATCGCCCGAAGCCATCTCTCAATTGCCGGGCTCCTCCGGTGTCTTCCTGACGAAATCCTCCGGGATCTCCCGCAGAAAGCTCTGTCCCTTTTGCAACCGCCGGCCGAGTGCCTCGACGAAGCCTTCGAAGCGCTCACGCCCCTTGAGCTGCGCCGCGGACTGCGCCTCGTTCGGCAGTGGCGGGGTAACCGTCAGCCAGAAGCGGACGAACAGCGCGAGCGTCTCGGCGAGAATGCCGACGTCGCGCTCCAGCCGCTGCATCTGCCGGGTCAGCCGGTCGAGCCTGCGGGTGAAGGCCGCCTCGCGGCGGTCAGCGCCGTCGGGCGACAGGAACGACAGCACGGCAGCCTCCACGATCGCCGAGCGCGACAGCTTCTTGCGAGCGGCGAGCTCTGTGATCTGTTTCAGGAGTTCGGGCGGGAAGTAGACGTTCATGCGATCGCGCATCGGACGATCCTCAGAGACCGAGATCGTCGCCAGGGTCGAGCGCAGCTTGGCGCGCAACACCCACCATCGTCGGATATCGACCACTTCTGGGAAGAGGCGCTTGGTCATCATCATCGAGCACGAGCGAGAACTCGTCGGCTGGGTCCGCTGGCATCGCTTCACTCGCAATCGCGACGTGCTCCGGGAGCTCCGGCTCACGGCGCAAACCACCATTGGCCTGATCCTCGTCAGTCGGCGATCTCGCCTCCGACTTGCCCAGCGCCGGCGCGATCGGTAACAGAGCTGACCAATCGTCTTCCCGCCGCAACGTCTCGGATCGCGCCAGCTCCGATGGCGGCATGATCCGCGAGACAAGCCGCGGGTCCTCGAAATAGCGAACCTTCTTGGCTCGGATCGGCGGTGCGCCCGCGACCATGACAACCTCATCCGCCGGCGGCAGCTGCATTACCTCGCCCGGCGTCAGCAGCGCCCGCGGAGTTTCCTGGCGGGAGACCATGAGGTGGCCGAGCCAAGGCGCCAAGCGATGACCGGCATAGTTCTTCATGGCGCGCATTTCGGTCGCGGTGCCGAGCGCATCCGAGACACGCTTGGCGGTCCGCTCGTCGTTCGTGGCGAAGCTGACCCGAACATGGCAATTGTCCAGGATCGCGTTGTTCGGCCCATAGGCTTTTTCGATCTGATTGAGCGACTGCGCGATCAGAAAGCTCTTGATCCCATAGCCGGCCATGAAGGCGAGCGCCGACTCGAAGAAGTCGAGCCGCCCGAGTGCCGGAAACTCGTCCAGCATCATCAGCAGGCGATGCCGCCGCTCGCGCGCCTGGAGATCCTCGGTCAGACGTCGGCCGATCTGATTGAGCACGAGCCGGATGAGCGGCTTGGTGCGGGAGATGTCGGACGGCGGCACGACCAGGTACAGCGTGGCTGGCTCCTCGGCCGCGATCAGGTCCGCGATGCGCCAATCGCAGCGGCCGGTGACTTCAGCCACGACTGGATCGCGATAAAGACCTAGGAACGACATCGCGGTCGAGAGCACGCCCGATCGTTCGTTCTCGGATTTGTTCAGGAGCTCGCGTGCGGTCGACGCGACAACAGGATGCGGCCCCTCCTCGCCCAGATGGGGCGTCGCCATCATGGCCGTCAGCGTGGTCTCGATCGGACGCTTCGGATCGGACAAGAAGGCTGCGACGCCGGCCAATGTCTTGTCGGGCTCGGCGTAGAGCACGTGCAGGATGGCGCCGACCAGCAGTGAATGGCTGGTCTTTTCCCAATGGTTGCGTTTGTCGAGCGAGCCTTCGGGGTCGACCAGCACGTCCGCGACGTTCTGCACGTCACGGACTTCGAACGCCCCGCGCCTGACCTCGAGCAGCGGATTATAGGCGGACGCCTTTGGATTGGTAGGATCGAACAGCAGCACCCGGCCGTGCCGCGCGCGGAAGCCGGCCGTCAGCTGCCAGTTCTCGCCCTTGATGTCATGGACAATGGCTGATCCCGACCAGGTCAGAAGCGAGGGCACCACGAGACCCACACCCTTGCCGGAGCGGGTCGGCGCAAAGCAGAGCACGTGTTCGGGTCCGTTGTGACGCAGATAGCGCGCCCCAAGCCGTCCCAGCACGACACCGTCATCACCGAGCAGCCCCGCCTTCTCGACCTCCACCGGCTCAGCCCAACGTGCAGAGCCGTAGGTCGCGACGATCCTCGCCTCGCGCGCCCGCCACAACGACATGCCGATGGCGGCTGCAACGGCCAGCAGGCTCCCCAGTGCCGCGATCGCCGCCCCCTCAGTGAACACCGCCGGCGCGTAAGCGTCATAGACGAACCACCACCAGAAGAACGCCGGCGGCCAATAGACCGGCCATCCCGCAAGGGTGAACCACGGCGGTCCTAATCGAGCCTGAAATGCAAGCCGCCACGCCGTCCATTCAGTCGCGCCCCAGACCGCGAGCAGGACGATCAACGAGACGACAAGGACTTGGCCCCACAGGATCCTGGTTGCCGGCATGTACGCTCTCCCGATTGAACTAGAGGCCGAGGTCACGCTTGCGACCGAGCTGCCATTCGATGCCGCCGGCCTTGGCGAGGCCCGTGACGGACTTGCCGAGCCGCTGGTCCATCTCGCGTGACCACGGCACGAGGTGGAAGCCGAGACCATTGTCGATCAGGGCGAAGCGTCCGGAGGTGAGCGCGAGCCGCTGACGGTAGGTGCCGGCAACCGCCATGCCAGGCTCCACCGGCAGATGCGGGAGCTTGAGCTCGGCCGCCATCCTGGCGCCGACGGCCTCGAGCTCCCGCTGCCGCAGCGTCTTCAAGAGATCCCGCTGGACGACGATCCGCTGGCCATCACGCCGGGCCAGTCCTTGGCTCACGAGATGCTCGGCCCTGGCACGGAGTGCGTCCCTGGCCTCGGCACCAAAGCCGCCATGGGCCAGCGGCATGGGCTCGCGCTCGACCAGCCGGTGGTCGAGCCAGGTCGCGCCCTCGGCCCCGACTTGGTCGGCGAGGCCGAGATCGGACCGCTTCGCCAACACCAGCGTTGGCCGGACCTCGTCGGATCCGCCGAAGCAGCGAACCTCCACGATGCCGCCGACCGGCGGCGCTTGTGCAAAGGCTTTGAGCCCTCGGAAGCGGACATGGTGCGCCCGACCATCGACGCCGTCGATCACGGCATAAGCTTCGCCCGTCAGTTCGTCATGCAGCCCGCGATCGACCAACCGGCCGACGATCGGCGAGGCAGCCTCAAAACCATCGATAGCGTAGTCCGCAACAGTCCGCTCTTCGCCGAGGTCAGCGAACGCCCGATGCATGGTCTTGATGATGTCATCAC
The DNA here is from genome assembly GCF_054063215.1 of Bradyrhizobium sp. USDA 4353. NCBI lineage: Bacteria > Pseudomonadati > Pseudomonadota > Alphaproteobacteria > Hyphomicrobiales > Nitrobacteraceae > Bradyrhizobium > Bradyrhizobium sp. USDA 4353. Next base: position 4,773,854 of record NZ_JBSSGB010000001.1, on the reverse strand, counting down.
GCGTGCTGAGCTCCCGGAGCTTCCGCTCGGCCCCGAGCTCAATCATCCACTCGTTCGGGCCGGCCGCAGTCGCGAGCCCCAAGCGCTCGAGATATTGTAGACGCCCGCGCATCAGTCCGACGACCTGCCGATCCGGCAGACCTGGCGCATCTTGACGAAGATCGATGGCGCCGACCTCGTCGGCCGCCATCCGGATCTCGCCGTCAAGCCGGGTCCACCGATCGGCCGTGATCTCCTTCTCCAACGCGCTGCGGATCTCGTGCTCCGGCTTCGGACCGAGCTCGAGCCCAACCAGCTCCTCAGCCCTAGCGCGCAGGCCACGGCTGATGTAGTCGCGGGAGATCACGAGATCGGCGCCCGTCTCGTCGACGCCGCGGACGAGGACATGGACGTGTGGATTATCCGTGTTCCAATGGTCGACAGCGATCCACTCCAATCGCGTCGAGAGATCGGCCTCCATCTGCCGCATCAGATCGCGGGTGAAGGCCCTGAGGTCCACCATGTCGGCGGCATCCTCCGGCGAGACGATGAAGCGGAAATGATGCCGGTCACCCCTGCCCCGCGCTTCGAAGCCAGCCTCATCGGCCTGATCGCCAGTTGCATCGAACATCCGCGCCGGCTGGCCATCACGCGTGACCCCGTCCCGCTTCAGGTAAGCAAGGTGGGTTGCCAGAGGCGCTGACCGAAACGCGCGCCCCTTGTGTCTGGCGATGCGCGCCTTGACCGTGACCCGGCGGGCCGGAGCGAACAGGCGCTCTCGACTGAAGCTGACCCGCCCCCTTCCGAACGTCGAATGAGCCCGCGCCGCGTAGCGTCCATTCACCACTGAAAGCGGCGGCATGTGCCCCGCTGCATTTGCCGCCCGCAGCACGCGACTGATGAAGCTCTTCGCCTTGGCGCTCCGTCCCTGACGAATGCGCCCCGGTCGAATGCGAAACTCGCGCTCGCTCGTGGTCATGCGCGGCGCCCGGGGGCAGCCGGAAAAGCTACAGTGCCGAAAACAACATTGATCTCGTTACTAAAAGTCCAAAGCGCGGCACGCGCTCCGACCGACCGGCACGGTTGAACACAAGCCATATCAATGGCTTGTCGTTCAACCGGCGAGCCGCTTTTATCTTGCCCTGGAATGTCGCCCTCTTCCGCCCCGCTTCCTTCCCGGCAATCTGCTCGTACGACCGCGGTCTCCTTCGCAGGTTCGGCTACTCCAGAGCACTCTCGGCGGTCCTGAACGAGACGGAGAACGGACATCGCGAGATTGCGTCGCTCGACGGCAGCAAAATCAACTCCACATGCAACAACCCGCTCAACTTCGCAGACGAAAGATCGAGTCTTCAACGCGCGCATGGCTCGCATTCGAGCGCCGTCGCTTTGTATCAGATCGCACCCGTGTTTTGCAGTTCGGCTGCAGATCGAGCGCATCATGACGGCTCCCTGGTCCACAAGGGAGCGGCGCGTCCGATGACATCCGACATCGCCGTTAAACCAAAATATCGGCCGTCCAACGAGCTGTCCGACTGCCAATTCATCAGGAAAATCTGCCCGTCGCCGACGGCGCGACATCCCTGCCAATCCGGCAGCGGACGACCACGGTGATCGTTCGGTCGCGCGGCGCCAACTTCAACGCCATCCACGATGATCAGGAGTTCGCGGCGACAGACGTTTTGGCCGGGAAGGGCAAGGATCCGCTTGAGCATCGGCAGGCCGACCGGCAAGTAGCCGCTGGCGGCGAGGAACGACGCCAGCTGCGCTTGAGGCCTCACGACCACCAGCTCGGTGACGTACCAGTCTCTGACCGGATGCACGGCATAGAGCCCGATGGGCACGCTTTCCGAGGCATTCCAGATCAAGCGCGGCCGCAGATCGAGCGCGCTCGGTCCGAGCAAAAGCGCAACGCCTGAGAACATCGCGACGACGAGGGGCAAGCGCCGTCTCATAGCATGATGCTCCGGCGATGCAGCCAGGCGCGGTGCCGCAGCAGCGTGTAGGGCCGCGGTGGCTCATTCGCCGTGAAGCGGTTCTGGACGTGCCACCAATGATCCGGTGCGACATCCGCTGGATCGATGCCGAGCGCCTCGATCGCATCGATGTGCTGCAGCACGCGTTCGACCTTCGGCCAGCCGAAAACCTGCAGCAGAATGGCTGCTCCAGGGCCGACGAAGGGTACTGTGGCGCACGCCTCCCCTGGGTAAACAGCCTGCAGAATGTCGATCCGCGACAGCACCGTGCCGTAGTCATTCGACGACCAGCGGACGAACGCAAACACGCTGCCGGGCGTGAATGAGACGACGCGGCGGAAGTGATCGAGCCGCAACTCTTGCACGGTTCGGCCGAAACGGATGCGGTTCTCGATTCTACCCTGCAGCCACAGCAGCTGGACGCACGTCAGCTCGCTCATCTGATCATCTCTCGTTTGGACAGGATTGGGAGGCACTAGGGGGCCCGGCACGAGCGCACAGAAGGCTGCTCGAGCATCCCCGAGGACCGCCCACGCAAACGTGGCGGGCGTCCGACGGGGCGGCACTGACGGTGCCCGTTAGACAAAATCCGAAGGATTTTGCAGTTAGGTAAGTTAAGGGGCCGAAAAGCTGAACCGACAGAGCGGGTTAAGACCGATTTCGGTCCCCGATAGCACGAGGATCCGGTCCCCGATGGCACGAGTCTTCCGGTCCCCGATAGCACGAGACAATTCACAGCTTGTCCCCCGCAACGCTCGATGAGGGATGCTTGGCGAAGCGGCGCGCGACAGGGTCCGTGACGGCGGCTGTAAAGTTCAGCCGCTCCGTTCCGTTCGGATCGCGCGTGAGCACGAGCTCGTAGCCCGGCAATGTCTGGCGGCGGACAATTTCGCGCAGGTCGTAGGCAAAATGTTTGAGCGGCGAGAGGCTACCGGACTTGGCGTGGAGATAGCCGAGATCGAAGCTCCAGCCGCCGTCCTGATGACCGCCATGCTTGCGCACGAGACGATAAAGCCAGCGCTCCAAGCCGCCCGTCAGTGCGAAATAATCGCGGTCGATCGTCAGCACAAGCGCAGCATCGACGACGCCCGAATAGAACCAATCCGGCAGGATCAGCTGCAATCCCGATGGCTTTCCGTGTGCATCCGCCGTCTCCTTCCACTCGTTGATCCAGGAGAAGCGGTGCCGTCGGCGCTCGGTCGGCTGGCGGATCGAGGTCAGCACAGTTGTCGATTGCAGACGGTCGAGCCCTGCCTTCAGACGGTCGTAATCGCGCACGCCCGTACCGCGTCCGACGAACGTCAGGATCTCATACGGCGTGGCCGCCATCAGGCGCGACGTCTTCAGTCCGGCGTCACGTGCTTCGACGATCTGCGACGCGGCCCAGATCAGAACATCCGCATCCCAGATGGTCGCCATGCCGTGCTCGGGGACGGCCTCGACCCGGATCGCGACGGTCCCGGCGCGGAAGTCGATCGGCACCACACGCTTGGTTTTGGCCAGCGAGAAGAACGGATAGGCCATCAGATCCTGCGCATCGCGTGGCGCGAGATCGCCCGGCAGCGCGCGAAACAGATCGAGCTGGGCGCGCTCGGACTTGCGCAAATGACGCATCGTCACGCCCGCACAGTCCGCTGCGCGCGGCGCTCTTTGCCCGCATAGGGGATGAGACCGGCATGCCGCTTGGCCGGCAGGACCGTCCCCTGCCCGGGATCGGCGGTCGACGTTTTCGTGCCGCGATCAACCCAGGCTTTGAGGTCATCGATCGCATAGACGACGCGGCCGCCGATCTTGCGATAGGTCGGGCCAGTCCCGTAGGTTCGGTGCTTCTCGAGCGTGCGGCCGGACAGGCCGAGATAACGCGCAGCCTCGGGTGTGCGAAGAAAGCGCGGCGGAAGACCGGCCAAGGAATCGGACATCTGGCAACCTCCAGGACAGACCTGCGCGCTTCCTCGTAGTGCAGCGCGTTGCCGGTCAGCATGGAGGCGTAGGCCCGCGAAGGGGGAGGCCGCAGATCGAGGTGGCCGTTTCCGGCCACCTCCCTTCGAATGCGAGAAGCTATTCGTCCTTACGCGGCGGTCGCAGGAGTTGCCGATATCCCCCGCGGATCAAGGACAGGCCGTCCTCGACCAAACGTCGGGTTTGACTGCGCACTTCGCTCGTCTTCCAAGCCCGGGCAGGAATGCGCGCTGCGCCGAACAGCACTTCTGCAATCGTTCGATGACGATGACCCTGCTGCCAGCCGTCGAGCGCGCGCAAGATCAGCACCAGGCGCCTGCGGCGCTGCTCCGTTAAGCCGTCCGAGGCGGGCCCAAGCGGCTGCGCCCGCAGGGCACGCCAGAGACGCTCGGCAGCCTCGTTGCGCATCTTGAAGTCGCGATCGTACGGCAGCATTACCGCGTAGGACACCGAGCTCAACGGCCGCCTGCGCACCCAGACGCGGTGTTGGCTCGCGCCGATTTGCACGACGACATGCCAACCATCTGTCGCGCGGCGCAGCTGGTCCGGCGCGAACGACGGCAGCTTTACGATCGGCGCGACGACCGGCACGCGCGTGCCGATCTCGACAAGCGCAAGCACAGTGGACAACCGCTCAGGCGCCCAGAACACCGACTGGGCATCGAAAGACAGCCTTGGATCAGCGGCGAAATATCAACCCCCAGTGCTTCCGGAAGTTGGCGGGCGCGCTGCGCTCAGGATGAGTGACCGCCGAGAATTGCGCACGATAGTTCGGAGAGCGGCGAACACACTCCCAAGCGAAGCCTGGGCGGTCGGCGCGATGAATGTTCGCGTAGGCCTTGGGTGCGCGCCAATCGAATTCCGACATCGTGCTGTCCTCATCAGGTTAGGACTGCAACGCAATAGACCAATGATGGCGCCATTTAAGATTGTTGAAGAGATTCTCGACTCGTGCAGGTACATGGATGCGGATGACTGCCACAACCAACTACACGATTGCTTGAAGCGATCGAGTTCCGTCCTGGTTGCACAACTTCAGGTCTCAGGAGGACTACGTAGGAAGCCGTCGTAGCCTTCCTCAGACAACCACTTTGCCCGCGCGAGATGGCTGTCGAACGCGCGGCGCGCACGTTCGGGTTCGCGGACCGGATCAATGTGCAGAACGATCTGGGCAACCTCTTCCCACTCCGCGCCGGCGGCCTCGGCATCAAGAAGACGCAGATACGTAACGAGGTGCTCCTCGTCATACGGCGTCAGAACGGAATCGCTCGGAGCCGTATCGGCAACGTCAGGATCAAGCGGGGGAAAGGACATCGGTCAGAAACCCACAAAGGCAAACACTACGCTCGAGATCGGCCGGGGACAGAGACGGAAGCAGCCTTACAGAAGACCTAGATCAGGCACCATTAGCCAACGTAATCAATCGCTTGGTCCCAATTTGTAGAAAATACTCCGTGGTGAAATACTCGACAAGCCTGTGCTGTCTTGGAGATGAACATCCGAGACGTCTTGGCCGCCAACTTGAAGCGCTTGCGCCGAACCAAGGGCGTTTCGCAGGAAGAACTTGCCCACCGCGCCGATATCGATCGGACCTATATCAGCATGGTCGAGAGACGCCGCAATGCCGCTTCGATCGACGTGCTCGCCGCACTCGCGGCGGGCCTCGGCGTCGAGCCGGCAGACCTGTTGAAGCCGACGCCGCCGGCAGAGGATCTCAACAAGAAGGGGCGACGTATCAAAAGCCGATAATGCCAAAGCGTGCTCAAAATTTGGCAGTCGGACTCCCGCGCCACCCGCCTGGTGGTCCTCTCCCAGCTCCCAAAAGGTCGCCAGCCGAACTGCAGGAGGGGGGACATGAGGAATTCCATTAACGTGACCGAGACCTCGGTACGCGCCAGCCGATAGATGCGAAACTCGCGCAACGTGACGCTTTTCGGCTTCGGCCAGGACTTGCCTTCGCGGAGGGCGGAGTTCTTCGGTAGTCTGAATTCGGCCATCACAGGTCCTTTCGACCTTGCAGGTCGTCCCGCTGGTCCTCGTCAGAAGCATCGCAGTTGCAGCCAATCCTCCACGCTGAGCCCGAACAGGAGCGGCCGCCAGACCGGCGCCGTTGCGGCGACACTCAGCAGGCCAAAAGCGACATACGCCGCCCATGGCGGGATGCCTTCAAACCGCACGGTCGCGGAGCGGTGCATGTGCCGCCTCCCGGATGCCGACGCGTGTGATCACCCAACCCGCGGCAAGCATCGCCGCTCCCCAGATCAAGAAGCCCATGTCCCACACGCCGCGCTGCGCGGCGGGAGCGACCTCGTTGACGTGGTGAAGTCCGAGCCATTCGTGATCGACGAGACCTTCGAGCAGATTGAACAGGCCCCAGCCAAGCAGCAGCGTGCCGACCAGTTGCCGGTTCGACCAGCGCAAATGGCGCCGATGGGCCGACCTCCAGAGCACGTAGAGGCCGGCGACGACGAACAGATACGTTCCCGCATGGAAGATTCCGTCCCAGATCGTATTCAGCTGCAGGTTCTCGATGGTCGTCGGCGGATACCAGCTGCTCACCATGTGGTGCCATTGCAGCAGCTGATGCAGTACAATGCCATCGAAGAAGCCGCCGAGCCCGAGACCGAACAGGAGCCCCGCAGCAATCGGAAAGCCGGGTCTTTGGACGTGGTCGACCATTCCGTTGACTTCCTCGGAGCGCCGCGAAGCTCGCGGGTGAGCCACCAACAGCCGCTTTCGGGCCGCGTTCCTACACCAGTGGTTCTGCAAGTTCGCTGCTGGGATATTCTATGTTAACTTTGGAGGCGCCCAGCCGGCGCCTCCCCGCTTCCCAATCCCCTGAGCCAGACAGCGAGAGCCGTCGACACGTCGGCCCACGGCGCCCCGCCCCGGCCACGCTCCGTTCCATGCCGGGGGCTCATCAAGCAGAACGAGACTGATCGGCAAGAGCGTGTGCGAGGTGGAACCATGCGCGGCAGGAAAGTAACCCCGAGTTCGACCATCCGCGATCGGCGGAGGCGGCTGGCCGGCCGTTGATCTGGACCGGTCAACTGAGACTCGAGGAGCCGCCAGCACATCCAAACTCACGTCGCCCATCGCCGGAACCAAAGTCGCCGAAAAGACTCGAATCGCTTGTTTGCGTGGAGTTGTTCAGTGGCGTTGCAACGTCGCCGACGCAGTGCGGCCGGCCCAAAATTACCCGACCCCGGCTTCATCGAGCCCGCTCTTGCGAGTACCGTCGACCGCGTGCCGAGCGGAGCGCGATGGATCCACGAGATCAAGTTTGACGGGTATCGCGTCCAGGTTCATTTGGGGAGCAACGACGTCAAGGTCTTTACGCGCCGCGGCTACGACTGGACGCCCCGCTTCCGCAAGATCGCCCGCGAGGCCGCCGAGATCAAAACGCATTCGGCCATCATCGATGGCGAGGTCGTCGTGCCCCAAGCAAACGGCGCCACGGACTTCTCCGTTCTGCAGAATGAACTCAAAGGCCGCTCCCAGAAGATCGTCCTGGTCGCCTTCGACCTGCTCTATCTCGATGGCCACGATGTGCGCCATTTGCCACTGACGGAGCGCAAAACCAGACTCAAGAAGCTCATCGCCGGCAGCAGGCTCCAGTTCAGCGAAAGCTTCGCTATCCACGGCCGCGAGATGTTCAGCCACGCGTGCAAGGTTGGTCTGGAGGGTGTCGTGTCCAAGGTGGCGGACAGTCGCTACGTTTCGGGCCGCAACAATGATTGGGTCAAGAAGACCTGCGCACAACGGGAGACCTTACCCATAGCCGGCTTCTCGCTCGACGGGGACGCCTGGGACGGCATCTATGTCGGCCGTTACAAGAACGGTGACCTGGTCTATGCCGGCAAGGTCGATCACGGCTTCGATCGCAACTCGGCCGATGAGCTCCGCACCCGCCTCACGCCGCTGATCCGCAAGACACAGCCCTATTCCAAGCGGATCGCCCACCGCGGGGTGTGGGTCGAGCCGGAGCTGCTGGCGGAAATCGAGTACCGCACGAAATCGGCAGAAGGAAAGGTCAGACACCCGTTTTTCAAGGGGCTCCGGGAGGATCTTTGATGGCGAGCTATCGGCGATCGATGAAGCCCAAGGGGTCGATGAGCGTCCCGGAGCTGCGCTATGCGATCTACGGAAACGTCCATCCGCAATATCCAGAAACAGACGGTGAGGCCATTACTGACGTCGCACCGATGCCGCCCGCCCAGCGTCCGCAAGACCCTTACCTTGACGGCCGGGATATGCGTTTCAACGGCTACAAGATCAGGACGCTCGAGCAAGGCGGGGAGTATCCGGACACAATGCCTCAGGTCATCGAGGCCATCGATGCTGACGGGCGAACCGCGCTGTACGTGCCTCTTTCAGAGGACGGGAAGGTCATCCGGATCGCAGGATTTTTAGAAGCACTCAAGACATGCGGACAAATAGCCGACCAAACATGAAGGCCTGGCAAGAGAGCTCCGGAAGGATAAGCAACACACAAGCGTCTTATGAGTTAAGGGGACGCCACTTCGTTGCTCTAAGCGGATAATCGACGATTCTCAGACGACATGAAGATATCAAGCCCTGGCCGTACACAGTGGCCTACGGTCGTAACCCCTTTCGTCTGCAACATCTTTAGAATAGCGGTATTTCCAAGAATTGCTAGTATTCCCACTCGTGTAATTCTTCAGGAGAGTTCCCTTGAGTGCCGGCGATGTTCCGAGCGATACAGCGCGCCATCATCCTGATCACGAATTGCTTTCTGCGGGGCTCAGAGAAATCGAGACGATCTATGCGTCCGCACGCGTCGGCCTGTGCGTGCTCGACCGCGACCTGCGCTATCGTCGCGTCAACGGTCGGCTTGCCGAGATGAATGGGATTCCGGCTATGGGTCACATCGGCAAGACAGTTCGCGAGATCGTGCCGACGCTTGCGGACGAAGTCGAGCGCATCGCCAGTCGGATCTTCGAGACCGGGGAGCCTGTCATTGACCTCGAGATTTCGGGCGCAACACCAGCGCAACCCGACGTCGAACGTCACTGGATCGAGCAGTGGTTGCCGCTACGTAGCCCATCGGGCGAAATCGTCGGGGTCAACGTCGCGGTCGAGGAGGTCACCGCGCGCAGGCGCGCCGAGGCAGCACTCAAGGAGCGCGAAGCGCTTCTGTCGACGATGTTCAACAGTCTGCCGGTGGCAGTCGCCCAGTTCGGTTTACGCGGCGAGGTCATTCTAGCGAACGCCGAGATGCGCCGCTACATCCCGACGAGCTTGATGCCGTCCCGAGATCCGGCGCGACTGATACGCTGGCGGGCACAGCATCCAGACGGCACGCCGTTGCAGCCCCACGAGTTTCCCGGCGAACGCGCCCTGCGCGGAGAACGTATCGTTCCCGGTATAGACATGGTCTACACGGACGATGACGGTCGAGAGACCTGGACGAATGTCGCCTGCGTCGCCGTCCGCGACACAGACGGGCGCATCGTTGGGGCTTTTGCTGTCGTTGCCGACATCACAGAACGCAAGGCGGCCGAGCAACGGGAGCGGCTGCTGATGCACGAAGTCAACCACCGCGCCAAAAATCTGCTCAGCGTGGTCCAAGCCATCGCGCGACGAACAGCTGCCGATAACCCGAAGGACTTAGTGGACCGCCTCACCGACCGGCTCCAAGCGCTCTCCGCGAGCCAAGACGTCCTGGTCAAGAACGGCTGGCGGAAGGTGCCAATCGAGGAACTGGTGCGCGCTCACCTTGGCCACTTCGCCGATCTGATGCGCGATCGCATCCGCTTATCCGGCCCTCCTATCGAGATCAGCGCGACCGCGGCACAAGCGCTCGGTATGGCGCTCCATGAGCTCGCTACGAACGCCGCCAAGTATGGCGCCCTATCGTGCGAAGCGGGTCGTGTCGATGTCTCCTGGAGATTGGCAACCGAGGGCAGCGCTTCAAAGTTCATTCTGGTCTGGACGGAAGCCGGCGGCCCGCCGGTGTCGAAGCCTACATCGCACGGCTTCGGGTCCGTCATGACTGGCAGCATGCTGAAGGCCAATATCGGCGGCGAAGTGGAGGCTCATTTTGCTGCTGGCGGGCTGGTTTGGAGCGTCTCCTGCCCAGTGACGAGGGTGCTCGAGGACGTGTCGATCAAAACGTAAATTCAGCCCTCTACGTCGGGCACGCTCTTGCCAGTAGCTGCAACTTGAAAGAAACTTGCCCCTGTACTTTAGGGCGGGAGGTGCCCCCACGCGCCTCCTTCAAACGGATGTTTGTGTATTCGAGTCGCGGCAATGAACCTCGAAGATCTGTATCGGCTTCTCCGAACCAGCCATGTTCAGGCGCAAGGCATTGTCGATACGATCGACGATTCGCTTCTCGTCCTTGACGAAAGCGGCGTCGTGATCGAGGCCAACCGCGCCTTCTTCGCCACGTTTCTCGCCGAGCGAGACGATACGATCGGCGTGCCTCTCGACCGCCTCGGCAACGGCCAGTGGAATATTCCCGAACTCAAGCGCTTGATCGCGGAGGTCATCCCCAGATCCGCTGCGGTGATCGACTATGAGGTTACCCACGACTTCCCGGCCATTGGCCGGCGCACCTTCTTGATCACAGCGAGGCGCCTGTCCAAGCCGGACAACAACAGTACGCATCTTGTCATTGTCTTCACGGACGTGACCGACAGGCGCGCTAAGGAGCATGAGAGCTCTCTGCTATATTCAGAGATCCGCCACCGGCTCGTCAATCTCCTGGGAGTTGTGCAGGCGATCGCAAACCAGATCGAGACGAAAGACAGGTCTGCCGAGGACTACAAGGCAACATTCCTGACCCGCTTTAACGCCCTGGCCAAGGCCCAGTCGATGATGGCCGCTGGCAGCTCATCGATCGATTTAGCCAATCTGGTGCCACAGGTGTTATCATCGTTGAGAGCCGAGCAGCTCATCTTGTCCGGTGGACCGCCCTATTCATTGCCGTACAATCAGGTGGTTCCATTCGCGATGATCCTGAGTGAACTCGCGACCAACAGCCTCAAATATGGGGCACTAGCTCAACGCCGTGGCACCGTCGAGGTGAGCTGGCAAATTACTTCAGACAGCTGCAAGCGCCCTTGTCTTTGCTTCGTATGGCAAGAGGCGTGCCCTGAGCCGATCCCCTCACGAACCCGGACGGGGACGGGAACGACGATCATCGCGGAAATGGCCAAGTTCAGCTTGCACGGCAATGCCGAACTCAACTTCAAGCAGGACGGCCTTCGAGCAACGCTCCAGATCCCGCTCGCGAAGCCTCCTGAGGCCGGCTGAGGAGCTTGCGGGCGACGATCGTGCGCAAGGCAGCTTCCATGCCCCCACATAAGCGAGCGACACTAATGTTTTCCGCTGACCTGATGCCGCACAATACTGGCAGCCCCTTCAGCTTTTCAACCGTCATATGCTGATCGCGTGTTGCGACAAGTCAGCTCTGCCCTCGAATGGCGAGCGACGGCGCACCCGAAGGGCTGGAGCGACATGAAACGCAAGCGATTTAAGTCAGTCTTGCGCTGTCGGCCGTATCACTATGCTGCCAACATCGATTTCGGGCGGCTGCTCGAGTGCAAAGAGAATGCCTCGTGCGACGGCATCGGGAGGGATTGCAATATTTCCTAGGCGCTTCTCGATGACCTCCTTGACTGTCCGGTCTGTAATCGACTCTCCAAAATTGGTGGCGACCATTCCCGGTGATACCTCTGTGACTCGAAGGTTCGGTCCTGCCTCCTGCCTCAGCGCTTCCGTCGCCGTACGGACTGCATTCTTGGTCGCGGCGTAGACGCCCATTGTCGGTAGTATCTTGAGTCCCGCCGTCGAGACGACGTTGATCATGTGACCGCTTCCCTGCCGCTTAAATACGGGCAGCGCGGCCGCAATCCCATACAGTGTGCCACGAAGATTGACGTCGATCATGGCGTCCCAATCCTCGACACGCAGTGCGTCGAACCGTGAGATCGGCCCGATTCCAGCGTTGTTGATCATGGCATCAAGTTTGCCGCCGCATTTGATAGCCAATGCGACAAGCGCTTCAAGATCTTGACGATGGCGTACGTCCGTCCTCTGGAACGCGGCCTTGCCGCCTGCAGCGGTGATCTCGTCCGTGATCGCTGCGAGCGCCTTCTCGTTACGGGCGCCCAACACGACGAAAGCACCATGTTCGGCCAGCAGTTTAGCGGTGGCGCATCCAATGCCGCTGCTTGCCCCCGTAATCGCAACGACTTTGCCTTCCAAGCTCATTGCCCGTCTCCATTGCGAGTCCTTCCCAGAATGATAGCTAAACGGAACAAGATGCCCTATGCTTCGTAGGCTATGAAGTTGTCGCAATCGTCCAAATTGATGCCCGACCCGCTATCGAATGTTCTCGATGCCCTTGGAGCGAGGGTGACGCGGCGCACCCGCATGGAGGCCGCGGGGAACTGGGCTCTCGCGTTTCCCGCGATGGATCGGCTCAAGTTCGTTGCGGTGCTACGCGGCACAAGCTGGATGCTGCTGCCGTCGCGCGAGCCACAGTTCCTGCAAGCGGGCGACGTCTGTCTGCTCGGACGCACACCCTACGTCGTGGCCAGCGATCCGACACAGACACCGATCGATGGAAAGGTCTTTTATGGAGCTTCTGGCCGCGATGTGACGCGCTTCGGCGGCGATGACACAATCGGGATCGGAGGAACAGTCACGTTTGCCGCTGACAATGCAGGCTTTTTGCTCGACTTGTTGCCAGACTTTCTGCTCGTTTCCCGCACCACACCTGCGTCGAGAGCAATAGCAACGATCCTCAGCCTGATGAACGACGAGCTCCAGAGAGACGGAATTGGCGGAGAAGTCGTCAGTGCACGGCTGGCCGACCTGCTGTTGGTAGAAGCGATCCGCGCTTTTGCGAGCCGGTCCGACCAAGTTGGGGTTGGATGGCTTGGCGCGCTTTCAGATCTCCGGCTCGGTCGGGTTCTTCGTGCGATCCATCAAGATGTCTCACGGCGTTGGACCGTGGAGGAGCTTGCCAATGTCGCGGGTATGTCGCGCGCGGCCTTTTCCGCAACGTTCACGCGCCGCTTAGGGCAAGCACCGCTCGCCTATTTGCGAGCCTGGCGTCTCACCATCGCCCGTGCAGCTTTGGCCAGAGGTGGCGCGACTGTTGCTACTATCGCAAGCAAAGTTGGCTACGAGTCGCAGAGCGCTTTTGCCCACGCCTTCAAACGCGAGTTCGGCATCAGTCCGAAAGCTGGCCTAGCATAGTAAACCGTCTGAGGTAAGCTTCTGAGAGAGGCTGCCTAATTCACGCCGTCTTTCTCGTCAGGCCGGAGACGCTTCGGCGGGTCACTCAGCCCAAGGTAAGCCCCGGTGACGGCCGCTTTGCGCCGGAGCTGACGCTTGTTTAAGCCATAGAACTAGTCCTGGAGCTAATCCTATGGCCAAAGCGAAGTGGCGGTATCACGCCTTAGCGGCGACGGCGGAATTGGTCGCGGGCGGACAAGGAGCGTGTCGTCGCTGTGCCGCTGCAGCTGGGGCCTCCGCTAAAGCACGGTCGATAGCGCCCCGCTCGGGCAAATCGAGCGGGGCGCTATCGTTTCACTCCGCCGACTTCCGCGGCCGCGACCAGAGGAGCGTGTAGCCCTCGCCGCCCTCGTCGTCGAACAGGTTGGCGTAGATCGGGGCGTTGAAAGAGGGATCGTCGAGCTTGAGCGAGAGATAGTCGCGTCCCTCCTCGGAGCGGCGTGCCCAGGCGGCGCCGATCTCGACCCGGCCGGCGTAGACCCGGTGGCTGGGCGCGTTCTCGCTGGAGCGGTTGGCTTCAGGGACGATGCGTACGCCCTTGGCTTTGAGGCTCAGGGTGATGATCTCGCCCTGGAAATCGTCGCCGACCTTCTTGAAGGAACCGATGGAAGCCATGTTGTCTCTCCTTGGTTGGTTCGGGCCACGACCACCGCGGCCTCGATGGCGCATCTCGGGCGAATGGCGAGCGACGGCGCACCCGAAGGGCTGAAGCGACAGCGGAGGACGGCGCCGGCCAACTTTCTTGTCCCGCGAGGAATGGGCTTCAGCCCAGGGGAAGAAAGTTGGCCGGCGGCGTTGCGCTCAGGCGATCGAGGCGTAGCCGGCCTTCGGCCAGATCAAGCCATCACGAGGCAAGGTGCGTCGCTGTCCTGATCAGCTCATAGGAGAAACATCGTGAACTGAGGCAGCACAAGAGGACGGCAGCACCAGGCGTACGATCAGAAATCGCCGGAAAGAAAAGAGCGTCTGGATCGCACTCAATGCCTTGCGAACGCGCGCCGCTTCCGCGGTCCAACCGATCGAGCTGGGTCGAGATCCTCGCCAAAATGGCCGCAAGCTGCGCGGTCGAGCGCTCCTTCAGCTCAAGACGCGCTCATCATGCATACCTGCCATCATCGACGCCCACTCGAGAACCGGGCGGCTTGGCGTCCCCACAGAGTTCATAGCCGCAAGGAACGAAGAGGCTGGTCGTGATCCCGCTCGGAGCGAGACGGGCGAGGCAGTTCGTGACCAAGCAACTGGCGCAAGGCGACACAACACACCAGCAGCGCTCCTGACCATCCGATGATCTCGCGCCAGAGAGGTAACGGGCCGACGAGCAGAGCTAGCCCCAGCGCCGCGTGACGCCCAGCGATCGCAGCGGGAATGAGAAAGGCAGCCGCGACCCCGCCTCGCACCAGAACAGATCCCGAGGCGGCGAACAGAAGCCGGCCAAAGACCAGGGTGAACACGCCTGCGATGAGCCCGGCGAGACATGCCAATCCGACGCCGCTTCCGGCATTCACGAGCGCGATGCCGGTGCTGACCGCGACGAAGAACGGCAGCGCGTGTACTGCAAGGGCAAACAGCGCCCGGCACATCAGACCAAGGCTGATCAGTCCGAGAAGGAGAGCAATGGCAAGCATGGTGGTGGCCTCCGCACATGTCTTTGACGGATGCGCCTTCCACCACCACCGCGGCGCGATCCAAAAGGCATAAATCTCGATTTGGACAAAGTTGCGGAGAGGCGCGCTGACTCGGCGTCTCTCTCCGCTTGCGTTTCGACAAGGGGTTGAGTCGGCGGCGCTCACGCGCCGCCCTGGCCAAAGGTCCAAACGGGAATGCCGAGACGACGGGCCTTGTCAGCGAGGTTGCCCTGGATGCCCGAGCCTGGGAAGACCATGACACCGATCGGCAGCGTCTCTAGCATGGCGTCGTTGCGCTTGAAGGGGGCAGCCTTGTTGTGCCTAGTCCAATCGGGCTTGAAGGCGATCTGCGGCACCTTGCGGTTCGCGGCCCATTTCGAGGCGATCAGTTCGGCGCCTTTCGGCGAGCCGCCGTGCAGGAGGACCATTTCCGGATGCTTGGCGTGGACCTTGTCGAGCCGGTCCCAGATGAGAGCGACGTCGTTGAAGTCCGGCCCGCCGGTGAGTGCGATCTTCGGCCCCTGCGGCAGCATGACCTCGGTCTCGGCGCGACGCTTGGCTGCGAGGAAATCGCGGGAGTCGATCATGGCCGCTGTCAGCGTGCGATGGTTGACCTGCGATCCCGACCGCGGGCGCCAAGGTGATCGCGTGTGGAGCTCGAAGGCCTCGGTCGCGAAGTCGCGGAACAGCTCCATGGCGTTGCGGCGCTCGACCAGTGACAGCCCTTCCGACGTCAGGCGCTCGAGCTCGACGGAGCGGACCTCCGAGCCGTTCTGCTCACGCTGGCTCGCGCGCTGCGCCTGCTCGTTGTCATCGAGCTCGCGTTCGATGCGCATGGTCACGCGGTGGAACAGGTTGACCGTCGACCACAAGAGATCCTTCAGCTCGGGCTCGAGGCGGGTGTCAGAGAGCGTCGCGACCAGGGCGTCGAAGATATCGGCGACTGCGCCTGCGATCATCCTACCCTCGGGCAGTGGCCGCGGATCGGGTTCGTCGTCGAACGGCCGGTAGCCATGGAGCTGGAGTTCGGTCAGGGCATCGTCGGTCGTCGATTGGATGTCGCGCGGCTCATGCGTCTCGTCGTGCGGGGCGGACATGGGGACCTCGTCTTTGATCGTCAGAGCCGCGCCCATCGCGGCCTTCCATAGCGATCTCCAAGACGGCGGGCGGCCCGGACCAGAACCCGCGGCCTTCGGGCAGCGGGCCGGAGCGACAGCGGAGGATGGCGGGGCGCAGCTATTTTGCCTCGCGATGCAAAGGCCCGCTTGCGGGCCGGCGGAAAATAGCTGCGAACCGCCATTGCCGGACCGGACCGGCTGACGTCCGATCGCCTCTGAAGAAGGCCCTCGGCGCGGCCCTCTCGGGGATAGACGAGATCCTCTTGCCCAACCCACGCGTCGCGGACGCCGAACGGCACCCAAGCAGAGGTCGGACGTCTAGGCCGCGCCGACGCCCATGAATCTGACGACGTCCTCCGACAGCAACTGACGCCGTAACATCTCCTGAAGCGGGACTTTCCCATATGCGCGGAGATCTTCGTTGAAGTCCTCCAGACGCGGACAAAGTGCGACCGCCTCAATGCCGGCGTCCAGCGCACGTGTGGTCAAAGCCTTCGCCGCATTGAGACCAGCAGCATCAGGGTCGACAGCGACATAGAGCCGGCGCAGCGTGGCCGGCCACAGCAGCGTCGCGAGATGGCTGGCCGAGAGTGCGGCGACAACCGGCAAGGTCGGCAGCACCGTGCGCAACGACAGCATGGTCTCGATGCCTTCCCCGGCCGCCAGCACATCGTCAGCGACGCCGAAGCGAACGGCATGTCTGAGCAGGTCGCCCATTGCTCGTCGCGGCGTATCGATCGGGGCTTTGCCAAGCCTGCGATCGTCGAAGCCGTCGGGATCGAGCCAGGTTCGATGGACGCCCGTGATACGGCCCTTGAGGTCGGTCACAGCGGCGATCAGCGCCGGCCAAGTCTCCACAATGTCTGTGCCTTCCGAACGATAGAAGCAGCGCGGGTGGAAGCGCAGAGCATCGGCGCTGATCGGTGCGTCGATGCTGCGGTTGGCAAGATAGGTCTCTCCGAGCGTTCCAGGCAGCGGCTGCGCCATCGCAAACAGACGCCTGGAAGCTTTGATCGCGTCGCGCGGGCGGATGGCCTTGGCCTCGACCGGCGGCTCGCGCTGCCACCGCGGCAGCTTCAAGAACCGCCGCGCCTCCTCAGCAATCTCGCGAAAGCTCCGCAGGCCACGCGTCGTCCCGATGATGTCGAGCAGATCACCGTGCTCGCCGGTCGCGGCATCGACCCACTTGCCGGCCGCTCCCTTCGAGGAGGCCTGCAGCCGCACGAACAGCGACCGGCCGGGCGTATTGTTGACGTCGCCAACCAGCCAATAGCGGCCCTCACGCCGGCCGTTGGAGAGATAGTGACGGCAGACCGCCTCGGCCTCACGCGCGAGCCGGCCTGCCAGTTCGGACGCGTCGCCTGCCATCACGTCCGCTCCCGCCCACGAACATCCGCAATCGGAAACCGCTCCAGAACCTTGGCCAGGACCGCAGGGCCACTTGCATCGGTTGGAACGAACATCCTGAGCTTCCAGGAGATGATCTCAGCGAACAGCCCGTAGGCCCTGAGACAGTCCCTCAGGCCTTCGGCAAAGCCGGACAGCTCGATACGGTGCTTCCCCATGACACGGACGCGCCGGAGCTGCGGGCCTTCGGCGAGATCGAGCGCATAATCGTCGCGCAGCAGCGCGGCGAACGCGTCCTCAGGCGCGAGCACGGGAGCGTCCGCCGACATGGCAGTGACCCAGCTGAGCGGCACCTTGCGACCGATGATGCGCTCGCCCGCGTCGGTCTGAAGTTGGTAGACCCGCGTGAACTCCTGCGGCAGGCGCTTCCAGATCGGCAGCAGCAGGCCCGTGACGAGATAGATCGTGCTCGTCGTGAACTCTGGGATCGACGCGAGCTGCGCGCTCCAGGCCGCCTTGAACTGCTCGCGATCCGCTTCGACCCAATCGCGCTCAGCGAGCTTTGCGATCGGCAGAGTCTGACGTCCCATCGGTCCCACGAGATGGACGCGTGGCTCGATCTCTCCGTCGTCGAGCAGCCAGCTCGGCGCCGGCAGTTGGATCGCTGCACGTCCGGATCGAACATTGCACAGCGGAACGGCGCGCCGCTGAAGGAGCCGCTCCAAGGCCTCGTTCAGCGGCATCGGCCGGTTGCGGTCGCGCTGGGTGATGGTGACGAGATGAGTCTCTGCACCCGTGGCCGGATGGCTGTAGATCGTCCTCCGCCCGGTGACGACGAAGCTCTCGGCGCGCAGCGTCTCCAAACCGACGTCCAAGGTCCCGGAGGCGATCGCCCCCTCGATGCGCGCTGCGAGCAATTGCTCAAACACCGTGAACAGGATGTTCTGCAGCTCGATCGTCAGCGCAAGCAGCCGGTTCAGGAACGTCGTGACCGGCGGCAGCTCGTCGCGCAGGCCGTTCTCGTCCGTCAGCTTCAATCCCGTGGCCTGCTCGAAGCGCTCCAGCGAGCAGCTCCCGACCTGGCCACGGACCAGAAGCCCATAGAGCTGGCGCAAGGCATCGCGGGCGTGCGGACTTTCGAGATTGTCTTCAGGTCGGAACAGCCCCTGCCCGCCGGTCTGACGTTGGCCGCGGGTGATGGCCCCGAGCGTGTCGAGCCGGCGCGCAATCGTCGACAGGAAGCGCTTCTCGGCTTTGACGTCGGTCGCGATCGGGCGAAACAGCGGCGGCTGCGCCTGGTTGGTGCGGTTGGTACGCCCAAGCCCCTGGATCGCCGCATCTGCCTTCCAGCCGGGCTCCAGCAGATAATGCACGCGCTGCCGCGTGTTCTTCGCCGACAGCTCGGCATGATAGCTGCGGCCGGTGCCTCCGGCATCGGAGAACACCAGGATGCGCTTCTGGTCATCCATGAAGGCCGCGGCTTCGGCCAGATTCGCGGAAGCTGCCCTGGTCTCAACCGCCATCCGATCGCGGATACGAACGATGCGCCTGGAACGCCCGGTGACCTCGGCGACCACATCGTTGCCGAAGCGCTGGACGATCTGGTCGAGCGCGCCGGGCACCGGCGCAAGTGACGCGAGGCCCTCGATCATCTCCATCCGCCGCGCCACTGCCTCACGACATTCGACCGGCTGGCCGTCGCGAGTCACAGGTCGCGAGGACAGGTTGCCCTCGCCGTCGGTGAACGGCTCATAGAGCTGGACCGGGAAGGAATGGGCGAGATAGTCGAGGACGTATTCGCGCGGCGTGATGTCGACCTGCACGTCTCGCCATTCCTCCGTCGGGATTTCGGCGAGACGGCGCTCCATCAAGGCTTCGCCCGTCGAGACGATCTGGATGACAGCGGCATGGCCGGCGTCGAGATCGCGCTTGACCGCGTTGATCAGGGTCGGCGTCTTCATCGAGGTCAGGAGATGCCCGAAGAAGCGCTGCTTTGCCGACTCGAACGCAGAGCGCGCCGCCGACTTGGCCTGGGCGTTCAACGTCCCATTTGCTCCGGTGATGTTGGACGCGCGCATCGCGGCTTCTAGATTATTGTGAATGACCGCGAACGCTTCGGCATAAGCGTCGTAGATCCTGACCTGCTCGTCCGTCAGCCGGTGCTCGATCAGCTCATATTCGACGCCCTCGAACGACAGCGATCGCGCTGCATACAGCCCGAGCGCCTTGAGATCCCTGGCCATCACCTCCATCGCCGCGACACCTCCCTCCTCGATCGCCGATACGAAATCCGCACGCGTCGCAAAGGGGAAGTCGGCACCGCCCCACAATCCAAGCCGCTGCGCATAAGCCAGATTATGGACGGTCGTCGCACCTGTTGCCGAGACGTAGACGACGCGGGCATAGGGCAGCGCGTGCTGCAGCCTCAGGCCGGCGCGGCCCTGCTGTGACGCCGCCTGCTCGCCCCGATCGCCCTTGCTACCTGCGGCATTCTGCATCGCATGGCTCTCGTCGAAGATGATTGCGCCATCGAAGTCGCGCCCTACCCAGTCGACGATCTGCCGAACGCGGGAAAGCTTCTCGCCCTTCTCGTCGGTCCGTAGCGTGGCGTAGGTCGTAAAAAGGATGCCTTCGCTGAGCCGGATCGGCACGCCCTGGCGGAAGCGCGACAGCGGCGTCACCAGGAGCCGCTCCATGCCGAGTGCTGCCCAATCGCGCTGGGCGTCCTCGATCAGCTTGTCGGACTTGCTGACCCAGATCGCGCGGCGCCGGCCCTTCAGCCAATTGTCGAGCAGAATGCCTGCGACCTGGCGCCCCTTGCCCGCGCCGGTCCCATCGCCGAGGAACCAGCCACGCCGGAAGCGCACCGCCCCCTCGATATCGTCGCCGGCTGCACGAACCTGATCGAAGGTCTCATCGACCATCCAGGAGCCCGCAAGGAATCCACCATGCGCCTCGCCGGCATAGATGAGGCTCTCGAGCTGCGCATCGGAAAGAATGCCGTTGGAGACGACCTGGGGCAGCACATGCGGCCGATAGGTGGGCTTGGGCGGCAAGACCGAGGCCATCGCCGCCGATTGCACCAGCTTGGTCGGATGGGGTTTCGCGTCCGGAATTCGGATCGACTGTAGCCGATACGCCTCATAAAGCGCCTCAGTCAGGCGAGGTCCGTCTTCGGGCAGATCGTCCACGAGTTCATAGGCAAGCTCGCAGCCGGCCGGCTCGCGGGCCGGCGCCGATGAAGCTTCGTAGGCAGCCGGCGGGATGCGTCCTGGTCTCGCACGGTGACCAACAGGCTCCGCCGCCTGCGCGACAAGGCGCCCCGCCATCGGCAGCCGCGGCGGCACGAGCGCCGTGATCCAGTCGAGCAAGGTCCTGACATCCGGTGCCATTCCCGCCGACTGCGGAAGCACGCGAGGATCCGGCGCCGGCTGCTTGTCGATCACGATCAAGCGCGTGGCGGTGGTGGTGCCTTGTCGCGCGTAGATCGAGCCATCCATCGCGGCGGAGAACACCAGACGACCTCGCTCCTGCAGGCAGACGAAAGCCTCCGTCCAGGTCGGGTTGTCCGGCGCAAAGCCAGCGGCCGTGATAGCCACCAGGCGCCCGCCCTCTCCAAGCCGCGCGAGCGCCGAAGAGACATGGCGCAACGTCGTATCGGCCTGGGGCCGATCCACATTCACCGTTGCCGAGAACGGCGGGTTCATCAGGACCACGCTCGGGACGCACGCCCTATCGAGATAGTCATCGATCTGCGCAGCGTCGAAGCGCGTCACGGTCAGCCCTGCGAACACCAGATCGAGCAAAGCGGCGCGGCTTGCAGCGAGTTCGTTGAGCAGAAGCGAGCCGCCGGCGAGCTCCGCGAAGATAGCGAGGCTCCCCGTCCCTGCGGACGGCTCCAGCACCCGATCGGCCGAGGTCACTTGCGCCGCCGTGGCTACGGCGAGCGCCAGCGGCAATGGCGTAGAGAACTGCTGAAGGGTCTGGCTCTCCAACGAGCGCCTGGTATGGCTCGGCAGAAGCGCTGCGATCTTGCTGACCATCGGCAGCATGGCCGAGGGGCTGCCATTGCTGGCCTTGATGATCGCTGGACCGTACTTGGCGAGGAACAGAACGGCGGCGATCTCACAAGCCTCGTAGGCCGTCTTCCAGTCCCAGCTGCCCTCGGCGTCACTGGCACCGAAGGCGGTCTGCATAGCCTGGCGCAGGCATCTCGCATCGATGCGCTCGCCGCGGGCAAGGTTTTGGAGCAGCAGCTCGGCCGCACGATGGATGGCCTTGGCTCGTGCGAGGAGCGCGAAGGGAGCCGTCGGGCAGCTCGTCTCGGTGACCATGGCAAAGAACCTCAAGGGAGAGCGAGGATGCGGAACGGCCGCCGAACGCTCTCTCTTGTCGGGCGACCTCACCCGCGCTGCCCCACCCCTCTCACTCTCCCCTCTCCTCAGTTCACTGATGACCTGCATGACAAAGCCCGGCCGACCTGGCCGGGCTTCCATCATCGCTATCTCCACACTCGGGCCGCTCCGAACAGGGGGTCACTCCGCAGCGATAATTTCCTCGACTTCGTCAGCCCCTTCCGTCGCCTCCTCGTCCTCGCTGAGGAAAGCCGGCAGGCCGTCGCCCCTTTCGCCCTCAGTTGCCGGTGCGACATCGGTCTCTGATCCTCGCAACGGCTCCGGCAACCAGCCGCTGCCGTCGAGCAGCCGCTCGGCTTCGCGCGCCATGTCCGGCTTCTTGAGGTGCTCGATGAGCTGGGCTGAGCCCTCGCCCTTGGCCTCGCGCACGGTCTGCAGGATGCGATGCTTGGTGACGCGCCCGAGATAGTTGTCCACGGTGGGCTTCCAGCCGGCACTGATCATGTCGAGCCCGACGGCGCGCGACAGCCGGCCTGCCTGTTCGAGGCGACCACGGATGCCCTGCGCGGACAGGCGCCCTTGATGCACACGGTTGGCCGGCTCAGAGATCGCGTTCACCGCCTGCGCCGCGCAATGGGCGAAGAGCTCGGCCTGTGCCGTCCCATCCATCGCCGTCAGTGCCGTCCAGAGATCCTTATCGCTCGCCGGCAGCTTCGCCTTCCAGGCCGCGTGACGGGCGGCAATCGCCTTTGCCGGGATGCTGTCCTGCAGACCCGGTGGTTGCTCGGGAAAGCTCGGACAGCGCAGCGAGATCTCCAGACAGTTGAGCGCGGAGCCGAACGGATAGAACGTCGCCAGCACGAAGTTGTGCAGCACCGCCTGGAAGGCGACCTGCGGCTGCTGCCCCAGCGCATCGCGTAAAGCGAGCGTGCGATAGGCCGAAAGCTCGCTGATCAGCCGATCTGGCAAGGGCCTTTCGACCTCCTCCCCTTCTTCATCGGGCACCTCGCTCTGGCCGCCGCCGATCACGATCGTCGGCACCGTTGCCCTGACTTCCGCGTCTGGGGAGCCGGTCCAGCCGTCGCCGTCCGTCCCAGCTTCGGCACGCAGCTGGTCACTCGTCGCGACGACATCATCCTCCGGACGGACAAAGCCGCGAGCGACACGGAGCCGGCCCTCCGAGTCGACGCTGACGAACGCGCCGGCGCGCGCCATGTCCGCAGCATTAAAGATCATGGGCCGTTCCTCGAAGGATTCCAGCGCCTGCTCGATCTGACCGATGCGTCGATCGACCTCCTCCGGCAGCTCATCCGCCTGACCATAGTCGGCTTCGAGCTTGGCCTGTTCCGCCCTCAGCGCTTCGATTGCCGCCTGCTCGCCGGCGGTGAGTTCGGCCGGTTCACCCTGAAGCTCGCGCAAGCCATGCGTATGGCCGAACGGGAAGTCGACGGCGGCCGCGATCCACTTCCAGCCCTCGGCGCCGATCCGCTCGGCCTCGGTCTGCAGCTTCTCCGCCACGAGGCGATCGAGCAGGGCAACATCCTGCAGCCAGCCGCCGTCATCAGCCTCGAACAGATCCCGCAGCACCACCCCGCCTGCAGCCTTATAGGCGGCGAGCCCGACGAATTGGACCCTGCGATCGAAAGCCCGAACCGTCTGCTCCGTGAGCTGGCGCCGGATCTGGTACGGCGCATCACAGCCGGAGCGGCAGACCTTGTCCCAGACCTCCTGCTGGCGCGCATGATCGGTCGTGACCGTGAAGGCCATCAACTGCTCGAGCGTCATGCCGTCGGTCGCGTAGATATCGAGCAGTGCTGGCGAGACAGCGGCCAGCCGCAAGCGCTGCTTTACGATCGCAACCGTTACGAAATGCCGCGCCGCGATCTCCTCCTCGCTCATGCCGCTGTCGCGCAACGCCTGGAACGCGCGGAATTGGTCGAGGGGATGCAGACCGATGCGCTGGTCGTTTTCGGCCAGCGAGTCATCCAGAGCCGAGCCCTGATCCCGCACCACGCAAGGCACGGCTTGCGTCTTGGCCATCCGCTTCTGTTTGACCAGGAGCTCCAGCGCCCGGTACCGCCTACCGCCCGCCGGCACCTCGAACATGCCGGTCTCCTTGCCATCGTCATCCAGCACGGCGCGAACGTTCAAGCTCTGCAGCAGCGTCCGCTCGGCAATGCTCTCCGCCAATTGTTCGATCGAAACGCCCCCCTTGATCCGGCGGACGTTGGATTGGCTCAGGACGAGCTTGTTGAAGGGAATGTCGCGCGACGGCGACAGCGTGATCTTCTGGGTAGCCTGGGTCATGGGTCGTTCTCCACGACGGGCGGCCCAAGAAACTCTCTCTCAGGCCTTCAACCCGTCGCAGAGCACCTCTCGCCTCTTCCTCTCCTCCACTCAGCCGCGGAGCACCGCACTCAGGCAGCAGCGCTGTCCGCTCCGAACGCCTCGTCCTGCCCAACCGCGTCCGATGCAAAGCCGAGCAGATAGTCGGCCACACGGCTCGCCTGGCTCGCCGCCCTAACGATCGCGCGATTGTCCTCGCGCAGGACATCGAGCCAGGCGCCGACATAGTCGGCATGGCGTACGGTCGGCACGACGCCGAGCGCGGCGCAGCTGAAGGCGGACGCGATCTCTGCGATCAACTCCTCGAAGGCATATTTGCTGCTGCCGAACCGGCCCGAGAGATCGCGGGCCAGCCGCGACGAATGCCCACTCGCATGGGCGAGCTCATGCAGGGCCGTGCGGTGCCAGTTGATCGGCTCGAAGAAGGCCGCAGGCGGCGGCACCTGCACGAAATCTTCAACGGGAGCATAGTACGCCCGGTGACCGCCAATCCGGAAGTCGATGCCGCTGTTCGCGATCAGCGTCTCCACCACAGGCTCAATCGCTCCTGCGGGCGGCGGTGGCGTCGCTGTCGCGATCTCCTCGGGCAAGCCGTCGCATTGATCGGTATTGAAGACCGTAAACCGCTTGAGAAACGGAATCGCCTGCGCCTCCTCGCCCACCTGGCGGGCACGCTGCCGCTCATCGGACGGGACAAAGCGATCGGCATAGACGACGGTGACACCACGCTCGCCCTTGCGCACATGGCCGCCGATGGACAGCGCCTGCCGGAACGTCAGCCAACTCTGGCCGGCAAATCCGTGCTCGATCACGGCGCCCCATAGAATTAGGAGGTTAATCCCGGTGTATGGCCGACCCGTCGTCGCATTCCTGGGCAAGGTAAGCTGAGCCTTCGCCGCTTGCGTGCCCCACGGCTGAACCCAGGGCACACGGCCGGCCTCCAGCTCGCCGATGATCTTGCTCGTGATCTCCTCATAGAGGCTCGCCCGGCCCTCGCCAGCGCACCCACCAACTCTCCGTCCCTGCATCGCGGTTCTCCGCGACGGGCGCGGCGAACCTCTCTCGCCGCTTCCAACCCGTCACGGCCAACCCGGCCTGCACTCTTCCTCTCATCGCGCGTCATATTTCGCGGACTGATCTCTCACGAGATTGGTTCGGTACCGATCCGCGCAGAATACTGACACGCTTCAGATGTAGGCGCTACGGCATCACTGCCGTTACAAGCTACTTTTGCTTTTCGACATCAAATGACGCCCAATCTGTGACGTACCCGACCCCTCCCTCGGCAGAGCAAATCAGTCGAGCGCGTGCACTCTCTGGCATATGTCTGACGTCAATTGTCTTCGTTATTGCCTTTACGCCCTGATCAAGCTCCCCTAGCGGCAAAATAGTATGCACGCTATCTCGCGCTTCGATCTCCGCGCTACAGTTCAAAGCTACATCAAGGGTTTTCGAAATTTCGATTTCCAATTCAAGCTCTTCCAGATCCCTACCCACGGCTCTGTCTTTTGCACTCTTGACCTCAAAAAGAACAGCAGCCGGCTTGATCTCAAAGAACACTCGATGCATCACGGGATTGTTGAGGGTCGCAATCAAAGCAACCGCTACTATTGGCGCAACGCGCTTTAAGTCTCTTAATTTGCCTATTGGCTGTTCGGTAAAGTTCGCAACGAAGAATAACTGCCACGGGATGAAGAGACCAAGATACTGCTCAATAGAATATGCTTTCACCAGAAGGGAGAGGAAATAAGATAGAGCAGCGAAGACTGACAACGGCCACGACTTAATTGCCGAAGCTCGAAACCCCTTTCTACTTATCCCTTTAGTCACAAACTCAAATGAAAGATTAAGTAAAAATGCCCCGACAAACCCAGCCGCTGCAGCTGCCGGCACAATCATAGCTGTAGTCTGCCTGCCTCCCATTGCGATCACGCTAAAATACAACGCGCTATAGGCAGCAGCCCAGCCTGGATAAGAGGCGACCGAAAGAACACTGAACGTCAAAACGTTGAGCCGCCCAAGTCGGTAAAGCTTGTACAATAGAGCAAGCAGAAGAATGACCGCCGGACTCACGGGAGCGACCGGCTCGACGCCATACCCTGTAGTTTTTATTCCTATCGGAAAAGGAAGGTAGTTAAACGCAAGAGCGCTTAGAGACCCACTCAAGAATCCGACTAATAAAAACTCGTAACGAGCCAGAAATGACCTGATTGCAGACCAATCTCGCAATCGTCTCTGATCCGGTACCGCATTCTGGAGACCTAAACGGTCACCCTTGAGAATATGCGCCGGCTCCGTCTCAGCCTCATCTCTGAACATGACATTCGGAAAAAGGGGAACTGAGGCAGGGTTGCCCTTGGTCTGTTCGGGAACATGCAGCTCGGGTCTTACCGAGTCGGTCGGGAACTGTTCACGTATGAAGCGTCTGGTTCCTTGGCAGAGATCCTCGAGCGACAGCACCGCAGGACCGTTTCGAATGCCTTCGTTTAAGCATTTTAGAAAGGCACCGGAGAACATCGTATGTCGCATTCCCGGCGGAGCAATTGACACGAGCTTTGCGGCCGAAGAACAAAGGACAGCGGTACCGGATCCTGGCAGCTCATCTTCGATTCGCTGCGAGACCATCTCCTCCACACTGGACTGCATTCGAACAACCGCCGCCGCCGCGAAGCAACAGTCCAGTATTAGGAACTTGCGCACAGACTCGGCATGACGCTTTATACTCGCCGAGAGATCAATATAGCGAATACTAGTGGCGCCTTCTGAGCCGGACCTGGTACGATTCACGGCCAGAAAGTACGATTGATCGTTGCGAGAAAATCCACCGTGACCTGTATAATACACTATTAAATCGGACAGGACTGACTCCTGATCCAATAAGAGAGCCGAGAGCCAGTCTTCGATTTTCTCTAATTGCTCGGAAGCAGGTGACTTCGAGTCGAATAAATTAAGAATGTGGCCTGACGCCAATCCAACGACTTTTCTTAGATAATCCTCAAAATCACTTGCAGAATTCGCACAATGAGGGAGCGGCTGAAGCGCAGGCGCGCGCGGGCATTCGCTTACTCCAAGAATAATTGCTAAAGTTTTTTCTGGCTCCAACATAGCTTTTCAGCTGCGAGTCCCCTTATGAAAGGCACGAAATGAAACGCTCTTGTTCAAACGGTTCCTATCGCGGGCCCTGAGGTCGAAATGCTTCGGCAATACGGGCCACATCTTTGCTATCGACATTCGTGGCGACTACAGCTCCTTCTTTAGTGATCGTTATACTCGCGCCGGAGTGCCGCTGAAGAAAGTTTCCTATCGCCCTGGCTAGGATAACAGCAACCGGCGTTCCGAAGACAAGCACAAGAGTGGCGCCAAAGTCTTGAGAATCTGGACGATCCTTCAGTCTCGATACTTCGACGCTCGCCGCGGCTTCTCGAATGTCCTGCTCGAGATCATTAGCAAGAATCAAAGCTTCTGAAGCGAGACAATTATCGAAACGGATGTCGATGCGATGACTTTGGGTCATGCTCTGCTCCCAATAGTAATCTAGTGCGCATAATAGACTGAATACAATCAGAGATCGATGCTCGGCAATGAGTTTTTCAGTACCTGCGAAGCACATGAACAATAATGAGGTCGTCAGGTGACGTGACCGGCGGGATGTCCCTAAGCCAGCATACGCTCCAGGGCCAGTTTCCGTCGCTCCCAGTCCGGCATCATCTGGCTGAGCAGATCGAAGAAAGCTCGGCCATGGTTCGGATAGCGGCTGTGGGCCAGTTCGTGGACGATCACGTAGTCGATACAGGGGAGACGCGAGTCAACAAGTATTTTTTGCAGTAGGGCTTGTACTGCAATGATAATGACAATGAGCTTCGCCACAACAGCCTCGCCCAGATCAAAACGTCGCTGGCTGACCGCGACGCTCTTGATCTTGGGACGCTTCGAATGTGCGCCGACCGCGGCCGCCGGATGCGGCTCGGAGCCTTCCGGAGCTTAAAGGATCTAAAGCTCCTGGGAATTTTTTGGCAGGGACTAGGGAGTGAAAACCGCTTACCGCAATTTCAAGTTTTGGCTGCGAACAGCGGACGAAGCGAGAGCCGGACAGTACTTCGACCGTTTGAATAACCGTTTTAGTTTTCAAAACTCAAACGGTGTTTTTGGCTAAGTGCTTGATTTGAATGGCGCGCCCGGAACGATTCGAACGTCCGACCCTCAGATTCGTAGTCTGTTTATATAGATATTCATAGATTTCGATCGCTTTCTCTGGCTTACTGAAATTGCTGCACAATTAGCTATTTCGTATGCTATAGCGTTCAAACAGCGTTCATCTATTTCTATGGCTTTTGCTTGCATAATGCTTGCACGAATTGAGCTATATATCGCACCGACGGGCTTAGTCGCTCAGGCAGCGTTGCCTGTGGGCGCGAAACGCCGTCCGGGCCGTCCGGCGCCGTCCAACATCAATAGATGCAAGCACTTCCGGCACGACGGCGCTGCCGCCTTCGCCGTCCACCCACGTCCACAAGCTTGAGGTGAGCTATGCGCAAAGCCAGTGACCGCGCTCTGACGAAACGCTACGTCGAAAGCCTCAAACCAGCTGAGGCGCCGGTAGTAGTGTTTGATGCTGGCTTGGCCGGGTTCGGGGTTCGGGTCATGCCGAGCGGCCACCGATCCTATTTCGTCCAGTACCGGAACAAGGAGGGGCGCTCGCGCTGGTACACGATCGGCGCCCACGGCAAGGTCACTGTGGATCAGGCGCGCACAATCGCCAAGCGTGTGTTGCACAGCGCGGCAGATGGCAAGGACCCGTCGGCTGAGCGGGAAACTTTCCGTAGCGCCCCGACTATGAATGACCTGTTGGACCGCTATATTGCCGAGCACGTCAGGAAAAGGAACGCGGCAACCACCCAGGCCGAGGTGGAACGCCTGGTGACCCTTCACATCCGTCCAGTCCTCGGCACGCTCAAGGTGGCGGCCGTGACGCGCAACGATATATCGAAGGTTCATCGCGCCCTATCCGTCACACCGCGACAAGCCAACTTTGCGCTGGCTATTTGCTCAAAGGCCTTTCAGCCTCGCCGAGCTTTGGGGCATGCGCCCGGATGGCACCAATCCGTGTAAGCGGATTGAGCGCAACGCCGAGGTGCACCGGGAACGTTTCCTTTCAGGCGACGAATTGACTCGTCTCGGCGCGGTTTTGCGTCAGGCGGCAACGACGGGCTTGCCGTGGAAGGTGGACGAAACGAAACCCAATGCGAAGCACTTGGCCGGCGAGGAACATCGCTTCACGATTTACTCCCGTGTCACCACCGCGGTGGTTGAACTCCTATTGTACACCGGATGCCGTCTGTCAGAGGTACTGACGCTCCGATGGGATCAGGTCGATTTCAGCGCCGGAACTATCCTACTGCAGAGGACAAAGGCAGGGAAACCGCAGACAGTGACAATCAATGCGCCTGCCCGGCAGGTGCTGAGCAGCCTTAAGCGTGACGACGCTTGCCCCTGGGTCCTTCCCGGCAAGCGCAAGTCCGAACAGGATCAATGGAAGCCGCTAGCAAAGGACGCGATGGAGGCAGCATGGCAGAAAATTCGTGCCGCCGCGGGCCTCCATGATGTGAGAATGCACGATCTACGTCACACAGTCGGCACCTACGCCGGGCAGTCTGGCGCGAACGCCTTTCTCGTGCGCGACCTGTTGCGCCACGCCAACCTGGCGATGACCGGGCGCTACGTAAACAAGGCTGACGATCCGGTGCGGACGCTCAGTGATCTTGTTGGCGAGCGCATCGCCGCGAGTCTTGAAGGACGTAAGGCTGCCGATGTAGTACCTATTTCGACGGCTATCCATAAATAGCTTGGCGGCCGTAACGCACGAGGATCGCGAATACGTTCTACCTGCCACTCGCCAAGGTCAGCGATCGGAAACGACACAAATTAATCCTTAGCCACCCTCATTCGTCCAGCTGCGTCCCATAGGCTTGAGCTAGCTCTTCAATATTCAGAGGCGGCCAGCTCGGCACGTCAACACCAAGCTGAAGCCCCAATTGAGCCAGCACTTCTTTAATCTCGTTGAGTGACTTGCGCCCAAAGTTGGGCAGTCTCAACATATCCGCTTCACTTTTTTGCACCAAATCGCCGAGATAGACGATCTCTTGGTTCTTGAGGCCGTACGCTGTACGCATCGATAGTTCTAGCTCATCGACGATTTTTAACAGTGTAGGATTGAACGGCAGGTCTTCAATTTTGGAACGGTCGGCTGCAGCCGGCGGCTCCGGAACAGCGAGCGCTTCCCCATCCCAACGAAGATTTGCCTCGTTGATCATATAGCTCGCACCGTCGTCGACACCGATCCCCTGGGCACCAAATACGAGTAGATCGCCCTTTATTGGGTAATATCCCTGGTATTCTTCGCCATTGGAATTGGCGACAGCTCCGCTTATCGCTTTCTTTAATTTTGCCTCTATATCGACGCGCGAGACGACATGACCTGCGGCTGCCTCTTCCTCGCATTGATCCAAAATCGACTGGCATCGCTCGATTGCTTTTCCAACCAAGAAAGAATTGGCGCCGAAGTCCACAGCCCATCCGTGATGCGACATGTAAAGTCGCTCGGCATGCCGAGGCGCTCGCACCGGTCGATAAGACGAATGCGTGAGCCACCAAGCTGATGCGCGCACGAATCCTTCGGCCAATACCTTTTCGCGCTCGATTTCCTTACGGACTACCTCGCGCGCCCCTTCAGTCACGCCCAAGATGCCGAACTGATCCGTGACTCCGGAATGGGCGAGCGCCAACTCTCCATCTTGCTCGTAGCGAAAGAGTGCATTCGTCGGATAGTGAAGCACCGATCTATCCGCCTTGTTGAGCAGATACCCAATCAGGTTACCTATCTGCCTGAATCGCTTTATAAGACGTTCGCGCACCTCAAGCTCTACCCCCTTAGGAACGGAACTCTCCCTGTTTAACCAGCGCCTTAGACTGCGTTCGGCGACGTTCAGGTCCAATGCCAAAGGCGTTTGCCATCGCTCCCCATACAGAGCGCGCCCCGCAGCTGCGAGTTCGTCTGCAGTCATGACCGCAAAACCATTAAACGAACGGGCCACTGCCCTGCCTGGCCGGGCCTGATTGCTCGCGCCATTAACAGGACATGGGGGTTCCGCAATACTTGCGCAATGGCCGACATTCCACGGCCCGGGGAGTATTTTAAAGTGGCGCCGAGATCAGATTTGCCCTTCCATGATATAAAATCGTGTGAAGAATCAATGCTGGGGTGGCGCGGCAGCAAAGTAGGAATTGACCGCGCGGACTGATGCGCGGTGATTGCGATGCCCAACATCAAGCGTTCCGATATGCGACTGATCGATGAGGTGTTCGGCATGGGGTCGGGTTACGTGCTCGACTTCTCGAACAGAACCTTCTCAGATTTCTTCGAGGATGAATTCGGAATCAACATCTACGAGGAAAAATATCAAGGCCGCGGCACGTCAAAGGCCAATCATCTGCGCAGCTTCATTGAAATTGAAGACGGCTTCACCGTCGGGAAGGCACTGCGAAAGCTCTTTGATTATCGTACAACAATACTCGTCGCGCGCGGATCAGCGGAGGCGCTTGCAGACACCGTGCAAAGCCGGTTTTTCGACGTCGTCGCGCAGGTCGAGGCCGGCTTCGCGCCCCCTGTTTTAGGCTCCTTATCGGATGCCGCTCAGATTCTGAACTTCGACACTGTTACCCGTGACTTAGATCGCGCCCTCGCGAGCGCAAAAGCCGATCCCGAGGATGCTGTGACGGCCGCCTGCTCGACCGTTGAAAGCGTCTGTCGCTCGATCTTGATCGAGCTCGGAGCCGGACTGCCCGAAAAGAAGGACATCAAGGGCCTGTTCGCAGCCGTCCGCAAGCCGTTAGGACTGGGCACCGACCGGGCTGACCTCGATCCGCTCATTGCTGACGATGTGCGCAAAGTTCTGAATGGACTTGCCACTGTCGTAGAGGGCATCGGGTCCCTGCGCACGCATGGCGGCGACGCGCACGGTAGGGAGCGCGGTTATGCGAGGATCGATCAAAGAATCGCCAGCCTTGCGATCCATTCTGCCAGCACCATTGCCCTGTTTCTGATCGAGACGTGGCAGAGAAAATATCCCTCCCGCGAGCTCAAGCTCCACAAAGTCGAATGATTACGGTTCGTTCTGTGGCGTTACTCCTCGGAAGGTTGATGGAGGAAAAGCACGTTGCGCCGAGACGCGAAGAGAAAGCCAACGCTGAAACTGCCGGACGTAAGCGCGGGTGACTGGCGCGGTGAAATACTTGGAGGTTACACGATCAACTTTGGCCAGGTCGTCCAGCCCGGCCCACCGCGGCACTCCGTCGAATTCACCTACATGATTTTGCCCGCAGCTTTCACCATGTGGGATGAGCGCTTCACCTGGCCCGGCGTCATCATGATTATGGCGCCGACTCCGATGAAGACGGCGTTTTCAGATGCCGGCCACCTCCGCAAAGCCGAGCGCCTTCCCTCGCTGCACCTCTCACTTACGGTCACACGAAGCCAGTTCTCGGACATGCTAAGGATGTTAGAGACAAAGCGGCTGCGCGATCTTCATTTCACCGTCGAGAACGCCGCCGATGGCTCATGGGCGGTCTACAGCTGGGGAATGTCAGCGACGCTTGCTTAGCTAATCGCACTCGCGCCATTGGCAGGCGTCACTCTGCAGATTCGATGAACGCTATTTCGACAGCGGCTGAAGGCCCAGAGCTTTCATAAGTTCTTCGAGATCCCAGCACTCACGCTCTGTCTCCTCTGAGATGGCAATGGCGCGTTCCACAGGCGTCCGCTTCCGCAAGTCCTCGATCAGCGCGAGCACTTGATCGCGAAGTGCAGCTAACGATTGCACGAGACAGAGGGTCATTTGAGTAGACGGATTTGCCTGCCTGTGAACTTGGCCTGCCGGTCCGACGAATGCTAACCCCACAATAGTGTGATCAGGATTGGATTGGGCCATCCATTCCAAATGATCGTGTGCCTGGGAAATGTCTTTCTTGAAATAGGTTGCCGGACTCTGCTTGTCGGTCTTCAACTCAAACCCGAACTGGCGCGGCTGCGCTTCATCTCGCCAGAGGACGTCTGGCCCGGTCCCCTCGTCATTATCAGGGCGGCTGGAAGTAAAGCCCAGCAACTCTCCCAGCGCTCGTACACCTGCTTCTGCTTGCTTAGGATCGCCCTGGTCGATCAGCGCAAGCGCCTTCGTCACCTTTCCTAGTTCGGCTTCGAACTTGTTTCCGTGACTGTAACTCAGTAAGTCCCGCAAGGAGCGGCCAAATGCGTTAAGCTCAGGCGCTCTGGCTTTTTCAACACGCCCACCTGCAGGGCGCGGCAACGTCATCCCACCGCCGAGCCTGCGCATGGCGTGACCATAAGCAACGAAGGCTGCGTCTTTGTCCCCTTCGCGATCGAAGGCAGCGCCAAGCCAAACGGCGTGCCAACCACCGAGAGGTGTATCGTGCTGAGCCGTTGTATCCACTGTCTTTTCCAACTCTCGGCGCGCGCTTGTCGGATCGTCATTCCACATTGCCGCGCCATATTTCGCTTCGCTCAGCGCGGCCGCTACCAAGAACGGCTCGGCTGCTCTATGCCGCGCTAGCTGGTCTTTATCGAGTTCTGCAAGTTTTACTTCTCTTTGATAGTAGTCAAGCCAGCCCTCATCTCGGCCAAGCACACGCTCGATTAAGTCGATGACCTGACTTCCTTCTTTAATGTCGAATTCAGATTGAACCTCGCGACCAATCAAGATCTGCTTCTGAAGAAGAGGAGGCAGAAGTGCAAGATTTCGGTCGTTAGAAAGCCACTTATTCAGATCGTCACCTTCGACAAGGAAGGCACCATAATCATTGCGACCACGATTAATTCGGCCGAAGAGTTGGGCCAGCCTGTTTGCAAGCCGCACTGCATGCACGTTATTCATGCGGAGGAACTCCCACTGGTAACGCTCGACCAGCGACGTGCCGGAAGGAAGCCCCTCCATAAGCATGATTCGGCAGGTGTCATGAGGCAAGTCGATGCCGTCGACTCGTGACACGAGCGTGAACGCTCCGTCTTTTGCTTTACGAAATTCATTCAGCTTTTCGGAAAACGTCGCCGGGTCCGGCGGTAAGGCGAGCTTAGACCACCCCTTCGCTCTCTCGTAGTCAGGAACGGCAATCACGACCTTCTGCGCTTTCACGAGCTCCGCAGCAAAGTTTGGGCCAAAGCCACCCTTTACCTTCCGACCGTTGATTATCAGACGCTCGCCATTGCCGGCATCGTTTGATGGCGTAATTGTCTCGTCGGGAAGGCGACCGAAGGCACGGATAAAATCTGCCTGGCTTTGAAGTGTTGCCGACAAGTACACGCGTCGGACCCCCTGCTGGAACATGTCCAGGGCCAAAGAGGGAAGAAACGGCGGGGCGAGCTCAAAGACTCCGCGGGTGAAGATGGCCGCACAACTATCGATATGGTCCTCAAGCCAAGCGAACGGATATGCAAGGTGTTCATCATCCTTGACTCTATGGCGCAGCAGAATTTCGAGAAGTCTTTCGCTACGTTCGTAAAGCCCACGAGGAGCTACAAACGCCGTCGATTGGCGGGATAGATCGAGCGCATCGCGAAACCGACCCGAAATACCCAATTCCTGAAAGTGAGACTTAAATAGTTCAGCAATCTCTCCAAACAGCCCATTGTGATCGCGAATGTCGATTCTTAGAGTGAAGGAATCGCGCAGCAAACTCTCGGCAACGTGAGCATCATCAAAGACAATGGCGCCAGGAAAAAACCTATTGCGGAGTGCGCTGTGGCCGTTGAATAGCGCCGCATAAGTGGTGATACAGAACGACTTGCCGGTTTCGAAGAGATCGTTAGAAAACTCACGTCTTACGCGTGTGGTATGATCCATACCAATACGGCTGGCCTCCTCCGACGTTTGCCTCACAAGATCGATCGTCGAGCAGACGTAGAGGACGTTTTCGAGTCCCTCGTTGACGAGGCTCTGCGCGATAAGTAGTCCGACGACGGTCTTGCCAGCTCCCGTATTCAGCGAAACCAACACATCGTGCTTGGATCGCGCCTTATTCCACTCGACAAGCGCCTTATCTTGCCCGCGCCAGAGATCGTTGAACGTGCCGGGAAGGCTGGGTAACGTCTCAAAGATCTTAATAGGATCGGTTGGTGCCGGAGTCTTCTTAGTGCTTCCAAGCTTAGAGAAATCCATTAGATCCTCCTTCCCAGCATCCGTTTTGCAGCGGCGCGCGCGTCAGATTGCGCTGCGCGAATGTCGGCGTCTACGGCGCTGAACATCTTGCGATCGCCAATCCGGCACATGAGTTGTCATGAGAGCCTTAAAGAGTCGACCGTGATTCGGCACTTTCAAATGGATGAGCTCGTGAGCAATCACGAAGTCCTGAAATCCTTCGCTCTGATCGTCGAGGTCGATTGCCAGCGTGATTGTGCCTGCGGTGGAACATGACCCCCATTTACGACTCATATGCTGCACCCGAACAAACTTGGGCATCACCCGCAGCTTGACCGCCCACGCATCCACTCGCCGCTTAAGTCTCGCGGCGGGCGAGAGTGAACCGTTCGTCGACCACTTCATTGCGTCACGATCTCGGCAATGAGATCAACAATCCTGGATCGTGCCGCCCGCTCGACGCCGAGAAGAGGACGATACAGTGATGCTCGAAACTGCCTTTGCTCGTCCGTATTCACGCTCGCATTGGGGAAACGGGCCATCAACTTCTCAACTTCCTTGGCGAGGTCCAGAACCGACACACCGGCCTTCTTAAGCTCTTCATCGTCCTTAAGTGCCCAGAACGTGCCAAAGGCCTTCGGCGACAAGCCAGTATCCTTGGCGGCCTTAGCGGCTCGCTCCTTCTCGGCAGCGAGCGCTGCCAGCAGGTCCATTGCCGCTAGGCCAGTCGTCTTCCGGTCCTCCATGTCCTTCAAAATGCGCTCGGCACGGTCCTTGAGCGGTTGCAAGACGGGTGCCGCACTGGCATCGTCGTCGATCTCTTTCTGCAAGCCACGAACCAGATTGAAGACTTTTCCCTCATCTGATCCCTTCTCGCCGCGCAGCGCTTCAAGCGTCTTCAGATCGAACGTGACGCTCTTAGTCAGATTGCCGAGCCCGCTCTGGATGGCGCTCACCTCGACGAGACGCTTGGTCTTGTATGCGAGATCAGCCACGAAGCCGATCTTCTCGGCATACGCGTTGCGCACGGCCGCATAGAGCTGTGCTAGACGTTTGAATGTCTCGATATGATCCCGCAACTCGGGAGACGGCGACAGGATTTCCCAAAGGGCTTCGATGTCCTTGTAGGCTTCGAAAAATGCCTTGCGCGATTCCGGTTCCAAAAACCGACCGTAGACTACCCGCTCAAGCTTCTCGTCGGGGTCCCCACCCTCGCCAGCGTCGAGGTAATCGGTTTCGGCTTTGACGATCTTTTCTTGGAAATCCTTGAGGAGAAGATCGAGGTCCTCGATCACACCACTCACGTCGGAGGAATCAAATTTCAAGGCCTTCTTGAGCTCGCGCAGCACACCGACAAAATCTACCACGAGCCCGACGCGCTTCCGGACACCCTGCGGGTCGACATAAGGCCTGTTAACACGCGCCACTGCCTGCAACAGCACATGGTCCCGCATCGGCTTGTCAAGGTAAAGACAATAGAGCACCGGTGCGTCGTAGCCGGTCAGCAGCTTGTCAGTGACGATGAGGATTTTCGGGTCCTGATCCGCCTTCTTGAACAGGAGACGGACATCGGCCTCGCGTTCGTCGCTCACCTGTAGTTCATGGACCAGTGGCCGATCGACGATATCGGCGGCGTTCTCCGTATAGATCGGCACGCTCCATTCGGGCGGCAGCAGCTTGTCCAGCGCCTTCTTGTATTTGGCGCAGGCTTCGCGGTTCACACCCACTAGAAATGCCTTGTAGCCGAGCGGCAGGACATTCTCCTTGAAATGCTCGGCCAGGAAGGCGACAACTTTCTCGATGCGGTCGTCAGCCGTGAGGAACGTGCGCAGGCCGACGGCGCGGTCCAGCGCCTTGTTGAGCTCGTCGATGTCGGTCACGCCTTCGGCTTCGGCCAGCTCGAAGAATTCCTGGTCGAGCCGTTCGGTCGGCACGGTCATCTCGCTCGGCGCCATGACGTGCTTGATCGGCAGGGTCGTTTCGTCTTCGATGGACTCGGCGATGGAATACTTGTCCAGATAGCCGCGCTCGTCGTCCTTGCCGAAGATCTTGAAGGTGCCTTCGCCCTGTTCGGTCTTGGCGATCGGTGTCCCGGTGAAGCCAATGATCGTCGCGTTCGGCACCGATGCCATGAGATAGGTGCCAAGGTCTTTGGCGATCGAACGGTGGGCCTCATCGATGAAGACGTAAATGTTGTCGCGGGTGTTGCTGTCCTTGTCGACACCTTCGAACTTGTGGATCATCGACAGGATCAAGCCACGCTTGTCGCTCTTAAGCAGGTCTTGCAATTCGGCCTTGGAGTTGGCGCGCCAAGTCGCGATGTCCTGCTTTTGCATCTCGCCGAGCAGTTTCTCGACCCAGCCCTTCATCTGACCTTCAAGCTCGGTGCGATCGACTACTAGGATCACCGTCGCGTTCTTGAACCGCTCCTTTTGCTCCAGAATCAGGCGGGCTGCCGTGAGCAGGGTGAAGGTCTTGCCCGAGCCTTGGGTATGCCAGACAAGACCGCGATCCTTGGTGGGATCGGCGCAACGTTCGATTACGGTGTCGATGGCACGGCGCTGATGCTGGCGCAGCACAGATTTCTTTGTCTCGCTGTCCTCTACGTAGAACAGAATCCAGTGCTGGAGCGTGCGCAGAAAGTCGGTGCGCTCGAAAAAGGCCTGCACAGCGAAGCGATAGGCTTCATCGGGCGCCTGCTTCCAGCGGGCGAGGAACCGGCGATTGGCGTTCCAGGTGACACCGTACCAGTAATCGAGCAGATGTGTGACGTTGAAAAGCTGCGGCGAGCCGATCAGTTCCGGCGTCTCCATTTCGTATCGCCGCAGCTGCTTGATGGCGCGCTCGATGGCGTCGCCGTCCTTTGGATTCTTGTGCTCCACAATGCAGACCGGCACGCCGTTGACGAGAAACATCACATCGGCGCGGTTGCCCTTGCGGGCCGGCGGTTTGAGCGCCCATTCCCATGAGACATGAAAGGCGTTGGCGTCAGGGTGCTCGAAATCGATCAGCGTCACCCGGCGGTGGCGTTTTTCGTCCTCGTCGTACCATTGCCGCTCGCCACGCATCCAGGACAGCATCTCACGGTTGCCCTCGATGGTTGGCGGAATGGCGTCGAGCGTCTCGATGACCGAACGGATCGCATCCTTGGTCATCCACGGGTTGAACTCGGCGAGCTTCGCCTCCAGTTCGTCGCGGAGCAGCATTCCGGCCTCGCCGCCGCGCTTCTGCTTGGCGACTTCGGGGGTGATAGACGTCCAGCCGATCTCGACCGCGTGCTTCACCATCGGGAATTGAACGGTGCCGGCTTCGCCAATCTTGAGAGGCTTTTTCATGCCGCGGCCTCCTTAATCGAAGCAGCATCGCCACCAAAGTGGCCATCGCGCCGATTCGGCTCACTGTGCCGAATGGCGTCGCAATAGAGCTTCGCTAATTGGATACCGATCCGGCGAATATCGGCTTCGAGAAGAGTGATCCTTCCGTCCCATACCTTCTTTCGGCTCTTGAATTCCGCGCATGAGAAAGTGAAGCCAACCAGCAAACTGCCGTTGTTGAACGGCTCGACGTTGCGCGCGTCGCCGTGAGCGGTGGCGTCACGCAGATTGATGAGAAAGCGCGCGGCCGTGTGGGCCTCAAATCCCTGTGGCACCGGGACCGGAACGCTCACCGCTCCTACGCGCTCGATCCGCCCGGTCGGGGCGACATGAATGCGCCAGGGATCGGCACTGATCGAATCACCTTCCAGCCTCTTGAACAGACTGCATGCGGTCTTATCGTCCTTGCTGACGATTTCATGCGACTTGATGCGCACTCGTTGCATTACCCAGCACAGGACTGACGTGAAGAGCGCATAGGTCTGCGTCACGTTGAAACTCTGATGCGGCGGCTCCTCAAGCATCAGCCGCAAGCGGCCGACCATCGCCCATTCAACGTGATCCTTGCTGATCTCGGTCATGCGGCAACCTCCGCGACCCTGGACAAATCGAGCGCGGACAGATCGAGGTCGCCGACCCGGATTTCGTCGGTCGTCAGCTTGTGCAGGAGCGACTTGAAAAGCTCTTCGAGCACAGCGCGCTTCTTTTTGTGAAGGTCGATCTTGCGGTCGATGGCGTCGAGAATGGCGACGATCTCGCGCTGCTCGTCCAGTATTGCCGGCAACGGAAGCGGCAAGCTGTCGATTGTGCCTGTATTCAAATTGTATTTGCCATCGGCTGCGGGCGTCGCTCGTCCGGCCACAATGCCCGTGCCAGCTTCCGAGCCATAGAAGAACGCAGCGAAGTATGGATCGACCTTCTCGCGGTTCAATTGCGCGCGGATAAGGTATGAGGCGAACAAGGCGTTTTCTGGCGCGCCTGAATAGACAGCGCAAGAGCCAAGCCGATCGAGGACGCCATTGGTCCGAATAAAAATGAGGTCCCCGTCCTGAAGCTTGTATCGGTTGGCTTCCTCAGCGGGCAGCCTTCCGAATTTCAGGTCCGACGCATTGACGCGTCCAGGTTCAATGTTCGGAATGCGCAGAACCGGCAGGCCATCAGGTTCATAAGTGCAGCGCGTTGAGGTGCCGTATTGCAGCCGATCCCGAATACTTGCGAAATCGACGACATCCCAACTCTCCGGCACCAAGCCTATTTCGGTTTCCTTCTGCGGCTCGTCGCGGAGTCCGCGCGTGAATAGCGTGCGCATCGCCGCGCGCTTGCACCGATCCCATGCCGCCAGTTCTTCGTCTTGAAGGTTTAGCGAGCCTTCGACCGCCTTCAGCACGCGCCCGATATCATTCTGCTCGGGCTTTGTCGGCACGGAGATTTCTTTTTCTTTCAGGGCTTTGAAATGGCGATTGTACCCGCGGGAAGGAAGATCGATAGCCCGGAGGGCATAGTAGAAAAACAGCGGATCAATGTCCGGCTTGGGCTTGAGGATCTGAGTTCCATCCGCTCCTCGAACGAACGGAAAATCCACGAACTTGAAGGCCCGTGTGTGGTCACCAAAAACAACGACTGGCAGGTTATGCGCTATTAGCCCGCTCTCGTCATCCGTCCAGCCAGCAATGAGAGATTGTCCCTGATCGATGATCGGATGACGCCCAGACGGGCGATAGTCTCGCGTTTGGAGCTTTGGAACAGCCGCGAGAGGAAGCCGAACAAGGCAGTCTTCGACAGTCTCAGTCCTCCACTCAGCCATTCGTCGCCTCCTTGGCGAGCGGCCCCAGGGCTTTAAGCACATCGCCGGTCAGTGCTGCGTCCAGTTCGTGGAGGCGCTCAAGTTCCCGTAGAAGCATGTGGATTGAGCCGTGCTCGACATCTCCATTCTGCTGAATCCACCGACTCGGGCTGAGGTTGTAATCGGCTTCCTCAGCCTGCGCGCGCGTAATGATCCCAACCTCGCCTTCCTCCGGCTCGCCTTTGAGGAACGCCGTGGCCAGCGGCCGGATGTCGTCTTCGGGAATGTAGTTCTTGGGCTTGCCCTTCCTCAGGCGCCGGCTGGCATTGAGAAGAACGATCTTGTCCTTGCGCGCGGCCGGCTTGCGCTTGCTGAGCACCACGATCACGCCGGCGGCGCTGGTGTTGTAGAAAAGGTTGTCAGGCAACAGGATCACGCCGTCGATCAGGTCGCGATCGACGAACCATTTGCGGATGTTGCGCTCCTTGTCCTCGTTCTTCGAGCCCGAGCCGCGCGTCACCGCGCCGGTGTCGAGCACCACGGCGGCGCGGCCGTGATCATTGAGGCAAGCCAGTGTGTGCTGGAGCCAAGCCCAATCGCCCTTGCCGGTGGTGATGCCGCCCGCCGTGCGAAAGCGATCGAACGGATCGTTGGCGAAGACATCGGGATTGAACGGCTGATTCCACATCGGATTGGCGACGATGATGTCGTGGGTCTTCACCCTGCCGTCAGCCGTCCGAAACTTCGGATTGATCATCGTGTCGCCGCGGGCGATCTCGACCTCCATGTCGTGGATGATGCCGTTCATCTGCGCGACGGCGTAGCTCTCGGCCTGAAGCTCCTGGCCGGTGAGCTTGAGCGGCACCTTGCTGGTCGGATCGAGCTCACGCGCGACCAGTTGCAGCTTCACCAGGAGGCCGGCGGAGCCGCAGGCGTAGTCGTGGCAATCCTCGCCGGGGCGCGGGCGCATGATGTGCGCCATCAGGAAACCGACCTCGGTCGGCGTGAAGAACTCGCCTGCGCTCTGCCCCGAGCCTTCCGCGAATTTCCGCAGCAAGTATTCATAGGCGCGGCCGAGGAAATCCGGCTGCACGTCGGCAAGGCCGAGTCGGTAGCGCCCATCCGAAAACGTCTCGATGACGCCGCGCAGCTTGGCCGGGTTGACGTCGCGCTCGCCGTTGCGCTCGGCGGCGAAATCGACCACGTCGATAACGCCCGACAGCGAAGGGTTCTGTTTCACGACGGCGCGCACCGCCTTGGTGAGGTGCTCGCCGATGTCCTTCGGCTTCGTGCTCTCGCCTTTGTCGTCGAGAGGCCAACCATAGCTCTCGCGACCGCTTATTACCCTCCATCTAGCTTCGGGCGGCAGATAGAAGCGTAGCAAGGAATGATCGCTTTCAGCGATTTCGAGCGCGGTTTCCTGGTCGCCAAATTCCTCGGCAAGTCGCAGGATCTCGTCGTCGAACACGTCCGACAGTCGCTTCAGGAACAGGAGCGGCAGCAGGTAGTCCTTGAACTTGGCCGCGTCCTTCTCGCCCCGAATAGAGCAGGCGGCATCCCACAGCATCTGCTCCATCGGCTTGGTGGATGGTGCGGCAGCAGCCCCACGACGTCGACGCGTCACACCGGCTGCCGGTTCCGGCGATTCGTTGAGACCCTCAGGGGTGCTTACCCCGGCTTCCACA
This sequence comes from Bradyrhizobium sp. USDA 4353, assembly GCF_054063215.1. NCBI lineage: Bacteria > Pseudomonadati > Pseudomonadota > Alphaproteobacteria > Hyphomicrobiales > Nitrobacteraceae > Bradyrhizobium > Bradyrhizobium sp. USDA 4353. The sequence continues at coordinate 4,731,830 of NZ_JBSSGB010000001.1, read as the reverse complement.
GCGAGAGCGGAAATCACTTCGCGGGCCGCTTTCTGGGGCACATTGGAACCTCCCTCCCAGCGATTGACGGTCGCGAACGACACGCCCAACCTCTCGGCGAGCTGTTCTTGCGTAAGATTGAGCTTGGCCCGTATGGACCGTAGGGTCGCGGCATAAGTCTGATCACTTGTCATATTTGTTATATTTGTTATATTTGCCTCCCCGTCAATGGCGAAATGTGGCGATCCCTACCTGATTTGATCCTCGGACGACCGGAACTCGATGGCCGGATATGGCGGCCGGTTGAGTTGCCCTTGTCAGCGCAAAACCCGAGCACCTTTGGCACTTATGCCACCAGCAACGAATCGTCGTAAAAGACCACCTGATCTCGCGAGCAATGGCCCTCAAACCGACTGGCAAGGAGCAGTGACGGCGCTTGGTTCGAAAGTTAATTGAGCCGCCTATTACGTCTGAGCAGGCGCTCAGCCACTTGTTTGGTGTTTCGCGGCCAGCGGATATCCCGAGACCGGAACATTGGACTCCTTGGAAAGAACCGGGGTCTCCTCTTCTGATTGACAAGCGGATTAGCAAGTTGCGGCGCGCCCAACGCGGGGTAAGGCTCTTGGCCGAAGAGGACCTTAACGGTCGCCAATCCAGGTTCGGACCGGTGCTCTGCCCTTACTACACCGCTCGCCTGTATCTTTTCCGCGCAACAAACCTTGCTCAAAAGATACATAGCGCCGAACGCAGGCTCGATCTTGCAAGGGCTCGGAATTTAAAACTCAAGGCAAAGCTGGATAGTATCATTGCGCAAGTCAACGCGTTGCTGCGTTCCGATGCGGACACTTCGGATTCGTCACTTGGGTGGCCTCGAAACCTCGTTCTTAGTGACGTAGATCGCCGGACTGGATTCATCGATCTGAAGGATGAAGCAGAACGCGCCGCAGAATTGCACAGGGCAGTAGGGCATCTAAAAATCGCGGCTGCCCCGATGATCAACGCCTCGCATTCGCTGTCCGAACTCTTGGCGAGAGAAGTGACCCTGTCCACGCACGAAGGGCGTCCGCCAAGCTTCTGGGATCGTACCTTCATCGAAGAAGTCGGCGAGCTCTACCGCCTTCTGACAGGTGTCGAGCCCGCACGATCTGAAGCATTTTTCATGTTCGTCAAAAGCGCATACGCAACTATTGGGCGGCGCGGCAACCAGGAACGACAGATCAAAGCCGCACTGCAGATTGGACGTGCGCCCGATGTAATCGAAGCGAAATCATCAGCCCTCGTCTTGGACGACGGTCGAGTCTACACGCGTAAACGAATATAGCCCCTCGGCCTGAAGGTAAGGCGTTGGACGGTACGAAACTCGGAGACAAAACAAGACAGTTTCGTCCTTTAGCCAGAGAGAACATCGTCGACTAAGTTGCTCCCCAGTAACGGATGCAGCGCCGGATATTCATCAGCGCTCAAACGTTGCAGCAACGCCAGGCGGGACGCCTGGCGATAACCTGTGGGGCAAATGATGAATTCTCAAGATGATCTTATCAACGAAATCGAGGCTGCTCGCATGCGCAGCCAGAGCGTACGAACGCTGCAAATGGAACGCCTCCGCGGTTCGGGCTGTCCTTATGTGAAGCTGGGTCGTCGGTGCGATATCGGCGCGGCGACGTTCTCGCCTACATCAACTCGCGGATCGTTACCTCGACGACCGAAGCCGACGTGCGGAGGGCAGCGCATGGCTAAGCGGTTCGCAGAACGCGCTGATAGCGAAACCAAACAGACCGGGCGGGAGGCCCGGCGGTCGCTGCTGCCATTCCGGCCGGCGATCCGGATGTCTGGTCAGCGCTACTTCGATGCGGATGACGGCAGCGTTATCCGTAATGACGTCGTCGAAGTCTTGCACAATGTGCGCCTCGGCGTGGGCTTTGTCTGCCCACGTGACGAGCGCCTGCATCCGATCAAGCGGGGTTGTGGGCGCGGCTGTGCGTGTCTGCAATGCGATGCGGAGCCACGGCGCGATCGCCGACCGCCCAAGGCGACGGTCCAAACGTGTCCCTGCATCAAGTGCCGGCTCAGGCGGGAGCGCCGACAATGACAAAGGCGCATCGTGAAGACTTGATTCCGGCTTACCGCGTCAAGCGTGACGACGGCGGAGTTTCGCTGATGTTCCGGTGTCCGTATTGCCGGGTTTTGCACTCCCACGGCGAACCGCCAGATGAGCGAGCGGCGGTGACCGGCCGTGGAGCTCACTGCCACAAGCCGCAATCTCCTTGGTTTGGGCACGGTTACCGCCTGATGATCCTTGGCGCCATCGGCTCACCGAGGCAACTGCCGGTGTGCACGGCGGCCGACATCCTGGCTCTGAATGAGGCCATGGCCGACCGATGAAAACACGCAAACCCATCGCTTTCTCGCGCGTGGCATTGGCCGCGCGCGCCCAAGCTGAATCCATCGTTTCGCGCTGGCTGCCTAGCGGCCGGCGCGAAGGCGCTGAGTGGATCGCACTTAACCCGACACGGGGAGACGCAAAGCTGGGGAGCTTCAAGATCAATCTCCGCACCGGTTCGTGGGCAGACTTCGCGACCGGCGATCGTGGGGGCGATCTCGTCTCCCTGGCCGCCTATTTGTTTCACTTGAAGCAGGCTGAGGCCGCGTTGCGCGTGGCTGGCATGCTCGGATTGAATCCACATGAGCAGTGATCCTTTTGCGCCGCTCAGCGGCAAGCCAGCCGCCGCGCCGGCGGCCGAGCCCGGTCGCAGCATCATTGTTCCAATTCCTGCCGACGCGCCCTCGCCGCCTGGACACCGGCTCGGACAACCGACTGCCACGTGGAGATATACCGACGCCAACGGCGCCTTGCTCGGTTATGTGCATCGCTTCGATCAGTATGAGGACAAGCAATTTAGGCCTCAAACCCTTTGGCGCGATGGCGCGGCCGGCACGCTCGAATGGCGGTGGGAATCGTGGACGGCGCCGCGCCCGCTCTATGGACTCGATCTTCTTGCAGCAAAGCCGAGTGCACCGGTTGTCGTAACCGAGGGTGAGAAGGCCTGCGACGCTGCTCGCCGCTTGCTGCCGGCGGGCTTCATTGCGATCACGAGTCCCAACGGCTCAAAGAGCGCGAAGAAAGCCGATTGGTCGCCGCTTGCCGGAAGGCGTGTGATCATCTGGCCCGACGCGGACGATGCCGGACTGGCGTACTCTCAAGCCGTCGCATCAATCGTCGGGCCAATCGCGGCATCCGTGCGCATCGTGTCGCCGCCCGACTCCTGCGCTGAGGGATGGGACGCGGCGGACGCCGAGGCCACCGGTTGGGGACCGGATCGCATCGCGGCGTTGATCGACGCTGCGCGCGCCGCCCAAGCTGACAAGCCGGACCAAACCACCGAACCGGGGGAGCGCAAGCGCCGCGAAAGCCGCAGCGACGCATTGATGGCCGCGCTTGACGGGCTCGATCTCTGGCATGATGCCGATCTTGTTGCTTACGCCACGATCGAGATTGCCGGTCACGCCGAGAATTGGGCACTTAAATCGCAAGCCTTCAAGCGATGGCTGGCGAACCTCTCTCGGCTGAAAACCGGACAGGTTCTCAGTAGCTCGACGCTCGACGACGTGATCCGGACTCTCGAAGCGATCGCGATCAACGAACGTCCTCGCCACATCGCTTCCATGCGGACGGGCCGACATGGCGAACATATCTACCTTGATCTCTGCGATGACGCGTGGCGCGCCGTCGAGATCACTGCGCACGGATGGCGGGTGGTCGAGCGCCCTCCGGTTAAATTCATCCGGACACCAGCGATGCGCGCGTTACCCGAGCCCGAGGCCGGTGAAGGCATCGAGATTTTTCGCGATCTTGTCAACGTCAAGGATGACGACAGCTTCAAGCTTGTCGTCGCTTTCATGGTCGCCGCGTTGCGCGACCGAGGACCATATCCGGTCCTCGTAGTGAATGGCGAGCAGGGCACAGGCAAGTCGGTATTCTCTCGCATGGTGCGCGGGCTGATCGATCCGAGCGCTGCGCCAATCCGCGCTGCACCAAAAGACGATCGCGACCTTATCGTGTCGGCGATGAATTCGAAGGTTCTCGCTTTCGACAACCTGTCCTCGGTGCCGAATTGGCTAAGTGACGCGCTCTGCCGGATCGCGACGGGCGGCGGCTTCGCAACGCGCATGCTGCACACCGACCGCGACGAGGTGATCTGCGAGGTGCAGTCGCCTGTTATTCTCAACGGCATCCCGTCATTGACTGATCGTGCCGACTTGGCCGATCGCGCGCTCAATGTGCACCTGCGCGTCATTCCCGAGTCGGAGCGCCGGCCAGAGGATGCGTTGTGGCAGGATTACCACGATCGGCAGCCGCTGATCCTCGGCGCGTTGCTGGATGCCGTCAGCGCGGGGTTGCGCAACATTGCGAGCATAAAACTGGATCGGCTGCCTCGCATGGCCGACTTCATGAAGTGGATTACCGCGTCGGAGGGCGGTCTCGGCTGGGAGCCCGGGGACTTCGTCGCCGCATACAACCGAAACCGGGCTGATGTTGCGGACGGCGCCTTCGAAGCTGATGCGGTGGCCGTCGCGATCCGAGATTTCATGTGTGCGAGCACCGAGCGGGTTTGGACGGGCACGGCAACCGAATTGCTTAGTCGATTGACCGGGCATGCCAGCGAGACGGTTCGCAAGTCGCGCGCCTGGCCGGCGACAGCATCGGGGCTCGGCAATCGCCTCGATCGAGCAGCCCCTCTTCTGCGCGCGAAAGGTTTCGTGATCGACCGGCGGAAGTCGGATGCAAGGTTGATCTCGATCATCGCACCCGACGACATGCCAGTCGCACCGGGCCGCCGCGCAGCGACGCCGCCACATCCAGCCGACAACGATATCGCGCCGGTCTGACGACTGGCGTCGTGCTAATCTAAAGGAGCTTCAATGTCTCAAACATCATTCGATAGCGAGTTGGCTTCCGGCCTTTGGCTTTCCGTTGCTGAACTGGCGCGATTAAAGAACCTGTCTCGCCAAAGCGTTCACGAACGTGTCCGGCGGCTCGTCGAGGCCGGCGACATCTTTACGCGTGGCGAGGGGCGGTCGCTTCGCGTAAATCTCGCGCAATATGACCTTGCGGTTGGCTCGACCGGAGATGCCGCCCGCGAGGCCGGTACAGCAACGAAAGCAATGGCCGATGTCGATGCGCCAACATCTTCCGCCTTCCGTGACGCGCAGACGCGAGAGAAACAATACACCGCCGATCTGAAGTACCTCGAACTTCAACAACGGCTCGGCGAGTTGGTGCCTGTCGCCGAGGCGAAGGCGGGGGCGCGCACTATGGCCGAGACTGTCCTCAAGGTCATCGCGCGCCTTCCCTCGCATGCCGACACTCTAGCGGCGGCCTTCACAAAGGCGGGCATTCCACAAGTGCGGGCCGAATTGAACGCAATCGTTCACAACATGCGTGTGGAGATCGCGGACGCTTTTGGCGTCATCGCACGAAACGCCGAGCCATGGGTCGTCGATCCGGTGCGCGGGATTCAGCCCGCTCAATCAAGAAAAGACAATATTGACTGTGATCAAACTACCGGTGCCCACCTCAACTCAAATGCCAGCCAATCCGCGGGAGACTAACCGCGCTGGCAACCATTAGCGAGCGTAATCTTTTACTAAGGCTTGCTGTATCGCCTAATGGCAACGGCCATATTGTGAGGCTTCGCGAGTACTATCGAGGATCGGCGCGATCGTGGCGGCCGCTGGTCCGTAAGACCGCGGCCGTATACTTACGAAGCGCAAGGCACTTGCACCATATTGGTTCTTGCCACAGAAGGGCCGAATTGGTTCAAAAACACTGAGAGGCATGGTCGACTGATTTCGGTTGGGGCTCTACCGAGAACCGGACAGATCCCCAACCTCTTCGTGTTAGACTACCCGCAGACTTGGCAGGAGCGCCCTCTTCACAAAAAGCGCTACCGCTATTTCGCTTTACCTGCGGTCGCTTCGGTTTTGTCATCAACATACATGTTCAGGAACGGATCGAACCGGCGCCCCTCTCTGTCCGTGTAGTCGACATGAACATGGTTGGGAATGCCCGCGTATTCAGGCGCCTTTGACAAATCGGCAGCGTGTCCGATTTTAGTTTCTCCCGCTACAACCTTGGCGCCTTTTTTTATCGCAGGGTCGAGATCGACGTAGAGTATGCGGGACTGCGTGCCGTCAAAGGCCGCGATAGTCACCATTGGAAAATTCGTCTCGGTATGACCATCGATACGCGTTACAGTGCCGCTCATTGTCGCGTAAATCTCTGTACCCGGCTTGACCAAATAGTCTGTCGCGGCGTGCATTCTTCGAGCATTGCCCTTGCCGTACAAGCTGTCTGCATCTTTAGTCAGGCCGGATCGAGGGGACGTAAACACGCCCCCGGCCGGATCACTTGCAGTGGGCACTCGAGGTTTGGCATCAGGCGATGGATACGCAAACTGTAGCAGAGCGTCGGTGAACTTGTCCGACAACGATCTAAAGGAGACCTTCGGGATTGCGTTCGTCATCCCCTCAGGGCTCGGATACTCCTTTACAGAATAATACCTTGGATACGTCTTCGTCGGAGAGAGAGGGTCTTTGTCCGCCCCCGTCGTCGTGTTTTCCGATGGAGCTGACTTAGCATCGGCGCGGCTTTGGATTGGCGCCCCCGGATTGCTTTTAGATGCACTGCCGGAGCCACCAAACTCGTGTGTGACCAACGGAATGGACACTGCAGTCGCCGCGCCACCGGATGCGCCAACCGTCGAGCCATCGACGACAACGCTTGCCACGAGGGTGCAGCCGTCAATGCACACAGCCCAACCGACAACAACAACAGCTGCTACAACTCCTATCGCCTCCCAGGTCTTATCATCGATTTTGTCGATACTTAGGGAGCCACCTTTGCTGAAGGGCTTATCGATACTAAGGCCGCCGCCCTTATCGAAAGGCTTGTCTATGCTAAGCGCGCCGCCCTTGTCGAAGGGCTTATCGATGCTAAGAGCCCCGCCCCTGTCAAAGGGCTTGTCAATGCTGAAAGCGCCACCTCGGCTGAAAGGTTTATCAAAAATCCCTCCAGCACTGACAGGATTGGTGGACAACGCGCCAAGCAACGCGACACCCATTGCACGACCTTTACGTGACATTATCGCCTTCCTTCTTATCCGTATGGTCACACCCGCGCTCTCTCGCAAGCACGGGATAGTCCGCCTCTCCGCGGTGGGGACCCCGAAACCTCGTTGAGGCTCATCCCGTAATCTAGGAAGATCCGGTCATCCCAGCTTGTGGCAAAATGTGCCAAACTGTGGCGCGATTGGACCGAGGGAATTGGCGATGCCATCGACGGAACGTAAGCTGACTAATTTCTGCAAAAATCTTCGTTACATTGCGAGATTGCACCGGTTGAAACAAGAGGAATTGGCGGCGGAGCTGGGTTGGAATAGAGCAGTCCTCGCGAAACTCATGAGCGGCGAGCGCGATCCAAACGTTCAGCAAGCGATTACTTTGGCATCCTTCTTCCGCATCGATGGAGCTACTCTTGAACTCGACCACGAAGCGTTCCGCGCCCGTTTCGGGGGAAGCACTGCTTCTTCGAACCTACCCTTATTGACGTTTCGTACCCTGAGAGAAAACAATGGTCGTTGGCAGACAAGCTTCGAGAAGTACCGCGGGCAGTACGTGCTTTATTATATGCACAATGCCGACACCGTCATCGGATCACTTCTTGAGATAGACCGCCTCACCACTGACGGCCTTCATGTCACACTGATCAATCCGCACAGAGATTCGAGCGGCAATATCTCAGCCTATGAATACCACGGCTACTTTTATCCTGTGCGCGAATACATGTATTTTCTGCTTGAACAGAAGACAAATGATTATGAGATACTTTCGATAGTACTGCACGAAGCGCGGACGCCGTCCGTGAATGTGCTCAAGGGCATGATTTCGGGAATCGGTGTAGTCGACGAAGTTAGCTACATTGCTGCAAGGCCGCTCGTGGCTCTCAAGCGGCAACGCCGGATCGAGAACTGGCGAGATGCGATTGGAAAGGAGCTGGGTTATGGGTCGCCTGCCGGCATACCCGAAGCCGCGCGGCGACTGCTCAGCAATGAAAAGGTGACCGTGCTGACGTAAGACCGTTGTCAAACACTACTACGGCGAACACCATACGCCGATGTTGGTTATGCGCTCTTGCTCGGCGCGGGTAGTCTTAGCGGCACGTAACTCTGCAACGGCCAGCGTCAAGAGGTATGATGCACCACGCCTCCCCGCTCCCCCTGCTGCTAGCGATCGGCACGTTGCCCGTGGACGACCGACATCACCCGCCGTCCTGGGCGGTACATTGGTCATTGCGCCTTCGCCATCCACTCTGCGCTGCGGAGTCCTTGGATGCCTGGCGACGCCCCCTCACGGGTCCTTCCCGGGCACCTACCCCCTACGGCACAAGCGCGCCCCAAAAACTCGCCAGCCGCTCAGTTGCGATTCTCACCTGACAACCCTGACGTACCGCACCTGGCCCGCTCCACAGCGTCAGGATCGAGGCCGGCGCCCCTGACGATCTCGTATTTTCCGGGCGGCTCGGGCGGCACCGGACGGCAAACCGTACGCATGAGAAACCCGCAGAACTACAGCCTTTCGGACATCTTGGGCGACTTGGACGGCCGAATTCCTATTTGAGAGAAAAAGCTTTCACAGAGAGGTGCGAGCATCCGGGACCCATGCCACGACCGCATGGCTCGCTCGGCTCGCCAGCCCCGGCCAGCGGTGCGGCAAAGATGTGAGCAAGGGAGGGGGAATTACCCCCCGAAGGTCTCGAAATTCGGCCGCCAGCTTGCACCGTGCTTGCACAGCGACCGTGCAAAATTGCCAAGCCGTGCAGCAGCGGAGATAGCACGTTGATTTTAAATGAAAAAGTTGGCGCGCCCGGAACGATTCGAACGTCCGACCCTCAGATTCGTAGTTGGAGGGTCTGACCTCTGACTACGCCAGGGCACCCGATTGCTTCCATTCGTTCGCGGATCCTTCCAATTGCCCTACCGACAGGCGTATGTCTGTTTCATTCCAGTTCGATCGGCTTCATTTGCTGCGTATCGCACAAGGGGATCGATCATGGCTCGCCAGGAAGGCGCGGGACTCAGACGAACAATCCGGCGGCATCAGCTCCGTGAAATGGTCCCTCTCGCCGACAGCACCATCTACGAGATGGAGCAGCGCGGCGAATTCCCGAGACGCTTCGCCCTCTCTCCTCGCTGCGTAGTGTGGGACCTCAGCGAAGTGGAGGCTTGGCTTTTGCTGCGCCGGAGCGCTCCCCTCACCCGCGCCCCGCATCCAGACGTGAAACTGCGAAGAAGCCGGCCCGTCAAAGGGCAGGATCGGGCTCGAAGATCGGCATCGACGGCGGATTGAGGGTTGGCGCGTATTTCTGGCCTCCGACCCACGCGTCGATGATGTTCGACCACTCCTGCATCATGTGCCGGCGCTGCAGCTCGTACTCAGCCTTGTTGTAGACCCCGCGCGACGAGCGACCATCCTCATGCGCCAGGCACTTCTCGATCCAATCGCTGTTGAAGCCGACCTCGTTGAGCAGCGTCGACGCTGTCCGCCTGAGGTCGTGGACCGTGAAATGTTCGAGCGGCAGCCCCTCTGTCCGAGCGCGCTCGACGACCGCGGTGGTGACGCGATTGAAGGTCGCCCGTGACATCGTGCTGTCGGCATCATACCGGGACGGAAACACATATCGCGAATTGCCGGCGCAGGTCTTAAGCGCGATGAAGATATCGAGCATTTGTCGCGAGAGGTACACGTTGTGCGCCTTCGACCGCTTCATCCGCTCCTTTGGGATGGTCCAAACGGCATTCTCGAAGTCGACCTCGTCCCACGTCGCATCCTGCAATTCGCTTTTCCGCACCATGGAGAGAAGATAGAGCCTGACGCCCAGCCGGATGGTCGGGAGCGTAGCAACGTGCTCCAGCTGCTTGAGCATGATGCGGATCTCTGACGGCGACAGCGAGCGATCGCGAGGGACGAACTGCGCGATCGAAGATGGTCCAACGTCGTCTGCAGGATTGGCGACCTTCTCGCCGTGCAGAATGGCAAAGCCGTAGATCTGCTTGACGATGTCGCGGGCGTGAATCGCAGTTGCCGGCGCGCCCCGCTCAACGATGGCCGCACAGTGCTTTCGCAAATCGTCTGGCGTGATTTCCGATAAAAGCCGCTTGCGCCAAGGTGGCAACAGCTCGCGCTCGAAGATTGAACGACGCATCGCCCGCGTGCTGTCCGCCATGGGGGCCGCCGTAAGCCACTTCTCACCGAACTCGCCGAACGCCTTGGCTTCCATCAGGCGCCGTTTGGCGCGCTGCTTCTCGATGGCTGGCGACCGCCCCTCCTTGATGGCGCGCCTGGCGTCGGTGCAGAGCTCTCTTGCTCGCGCAAGCGACAGGTCGGCCGGACCGTATTTGCCGAAGGTGATGGTCTCCCTGCGTCCGTTCATTCGGTAGTCGAGCCGGAAGGAGATCGAGCCCTTCGTACTGACGAGGACGTACATGCCGTCCCGATCCGTCACCTTGTAGGACTTCTCTTTTGGTCTCAGGTGCTTAAGCGCAGCATCGGTCAGCATTTGTCCGCCTTCTAGGTTCGATACCGTCATGCCGTTTTCGGCCGCGGATCTGAAGGAAAGCGACGCTATTTCAATTGGTTGGACCAAAAAAAATACCGTCAGGGCTCATTTTGAGCTGACGGTATTGATCAAAACGGGATGGGAATAAGGAAGCCGATGCCGTCAACCAGTCCAGCACCGGCGACCTTGGTCCACCGATAGTCCGCGATAGGTGCCGGCGGATTTTATTTTTCGTTTCAGGCAGTTAGAGCGTAGATTTGAGTAGATCCGGCTAGCTCTGGCTAGCCGCGAATTATTCCCACTCAATCGTCCCCGGCGGCTTGCTCGTCACGTCATACACCACCCTATTCACGCCCTTCACCTCGTTGATGATGCGCGTTGCCACCGCGCCCAAAAACTTCATATCGAACGGATAGAAATCCGCCGTCATGCCGTCCGTCGAGGTGACCGCGCGGAGGCCGACGACGTAGTCGTAGGTGCGGCCGTCGCCCATGACGCCGACGGTCTTGACGGGGAGCAGCACGGCGAAGGCCTGCCAGATGGTGTCGTAGAGGCCGGCCTTGCGGATCTCGTCGATGTAGATGGCGTCGGCCTTGCGCAGGATGTCGAGCTTGTCGGTCGTGATCTCGCCGGGGCAGCGGATGGCGAGGCCGGGGCCCGGGAACGGGTGGCGGCCGACGAAGACGTCGGGGAGGCCGAGCTCGCGGCCGAGCACGCGGACCTCGTCCTTGAACAATTCGCGCAGCGGCTCGACCAGCTTCATGTTCATGCGGGCCGGGAGGCCGCCGACATTGTGGTGCGACTTGATCGTCACCGAGGGGCCGCCGGTGAAGGAGACGCTCTCGATCACGTCGGGATAGAGCGTGCCTTGAGCTAAGAAATCGGCGCCGCCGATCTTCTTGGCCTCGGCCTCGAACACGTCGATGAAGAGTCTTCCGATGGTCTTGCGCTTCTGCTCCGGGTCGGTGACCCCTTCGAGCTCGCCGAGGAAGAGCTTTGAGGCGTCCACATGCACCAGGGGGATGTTGTAGTGGTGGCGGAACAGGTCGACGACGGTCTCGGCCTCGTTGAGCCGGAGCAGGCCGTGATCGACGAACACGCAGGTGAGCTGGTCGCCGATCGCTTCATGAATCAGCACCGCGGCGACCGCGGAATCGACGCCGCCGGAGAGGCCGCAGATCACCTTGCCCGGGCCTACCTGCGCGCGGATCTTCTTGATCTCCTCCTCGCGGAAGGCGTGCATCGTCCAGTCGCCGCCGAGGCCGGCGATGTTGCGGACGAAGTTGCGGATCAGTTTGGCGCCGTCGGGCGTGTGCACCACTTCAGGGTGGAACATCAGGCCGTAGTACTTGCGCGCCTCGTCCTGGATCACGGCAAAGGGCGCGTTCGGCGAGACGCCGGCGACCGAGAAGCCCGGCGGCATCTGGGTGATGCGGTCGCCATGGCTCATCCACACCTGGTGCTGCTCGCCCGGCTGCCAGACGCCGTCGAACAGCAGGCTGTTGGTTTTGACCTCGACGTCGGCGCGGCCGAACTCGCGGTGGTGGCCGCCCTCGACGGTGCCGCCGAGCTGGGCGGCCATCGTCATCTGGCCGTAGCAGATGCCCATCACCGGGACGCCTGACTCGAAGATCAGCTGTGGGGCGCGCGGCGAGCCTTCCTCGTGGACGGATTCGGGGCCGCCGGAGAGGATCACGGCCTTCGGGTTCATCTGCCGGAAGGCGGCCTCCGCCTTCTGGAACGGCACGATCTCGCAATACACGCCGTCCTCGCGCACCCGGCGCGCGATCAGCTGCGTGACCTGGCTGCCGAAATCGACGATCAGGATCTTGTCGTGGAGCGCGGCCACGGAGGTGTCGGTGGCGGCGGCGGTCGGGGTGTTGGATGGGGCTGTCATGGCAAGGAATTACGCCGAGAGCACGAGTCCCGCAACCCTTGGGACGATCGTGTGATGTGGTGATTCCCAGCGAATGAGAGCGCGACGCGCCTGCTCTGGGGACGCCCCTGCCCGTTTGGTAGCACCGCTGTTGCGCCGGGCGCGGTCGGCTCCCCTCCCCCTTGCGGGGAGGGGTTGGGGGTGGGGGGCTCCGGCGGCAGTCTTTGCTGGGTACCCCCCTCCCCAACCCTCCCCCACAAGGGGGGAGGGAGCGCAGTGTGCGTGGGGGCGACAGCTTCGCCTAAGCCTCGGATGATTCATCAGTCCAGCCGTGGGGGCACGATCGCCTCTTTCGTCATTGCGAGCGTAGCGAAGCAATCCAGAGTCCCGCCCGAGCCCCTGGATTGCTTCGCTTCGCTCGCAATGACGCCGTTGAGGATCGAGAGATCGTAGGGTGGGCAAAGGCGCGGGGCACGACAATCGTTTGGAGCACGCTGGCGCGCGCCGTGCCCACCGTCGGGCGGCGGTCGCTGGGGTGAGATGGTGGGCACGGCGCCATGACCCGTGTCGTGCGCGGAGACGGCACGGCGGCGCCTTTGCCCACCCTACGGCAGTCTTGGCGGGGCTAGGCCTGCTTCTTCAGCACCGACACGAAAAACCCGTCCGTGCCCGTCCGGCGGGGGGTCATCAGCCAGCCTTGGGGGGTCTGCAGGGCGGCTTCGCCGAAGGCTTCGGCCTTGTCCCAGAGGACGGTGGCGGTCTGGTCGGGGGGCTGGACGGCGAATTCCGGATGGCGCGCGACGAACGCCCTGATCTGGTCGCCGTTCTCCGGCTGCAGCACCGAGCAGGTGATGTAGGCGATGCGGCCGCCGGGTTTGACCAGGGCTGCGGCGCGGTCCAGCACCTCCGCCTGGTCCTTCAGGCGGATCTCCAGCGCGCCGGGGCGCATGCGCCATTTGGCGTCGGGGTTGCGGCGCCAGGTGCCGGTGCCCGTGCAGGGGGCGTCGATGACGACCAGATCGGCGGAGGCCTTGATGTCGGCGAGCGGGTCGGCATCGCCTTTCGGCGTGCGGATCTCGGCGTTGTGGACGCCGGCGCGCGAGAGGCGCTCGTGGATCGGGGCGAGCTGGCGCTTGTCGGCGTCGGTGGCGATCAGGCGGCCCTTGCCGCCCATCATCGCCGCGAGCGCCAAGGTCTTGCCGCCGGCGCCGGCGCAGAGGTCGATGACCTGCTCGCCGGGCTTGGCGGCGGTGAACAGCGCCGCGAGTTGCGAGCCCTCGTCCTGGACCTCGATCGCCCCCTTGATGAAATCCTCCTCGGCATGGATTCCGGGGTTGCGGGCGTCGGCTGACAGCGTGATGCGCAGGCCGAGCGGCGACCACGGCGTCGGCACGGCGCCGAGATGCTTCAGCGAGGCCTGCACCTTGTCGCGCTTGGCCTTCAGCGAGTTGACGCGCAGGTCGAGCGGCGCGCGACTCGCCATCGCCATGGCTTCCGCAACGCGATCGTCGCCGAAGACGGCTGCGAGATACGGGTCGAGCCACTCCGGATAGTCGCCGGCGACCGGCGGCGGCGCGCCCTCGGTCGTGCGCGAGGCCAGCGCCTTTTCCTCGGCCGCCGACAGCGGCGGCGGGGCGAAGCGGCTGCCGTCGCACATCGCGGCGATGGTCGGCACATCCAGGCCGCGCTCGAGCTTGAGCATGCCGAGCACCCGCGCCCGCGCCGTGTCGTCCTCCATCACATAGGCGCTGGAGGCGCGGCGGCGGAGCACGTCCCAGACCAGGCCGGCGATGGCGGCGCGGTCGCCGGAGCCGGCGAAGCGGTGGCTGGTGCCCCAATCCTTCAGCGCCTTGGCCGCCGGCGCGCGCTCGGCTTCGATGGTCTCGATGATGTCGATGGCGGCGGACAGCCGGGCGGCGGGAGTCATCAGGTCTTCCGTTCTAGATCAGGAGAAGCATCTTCAGGGCGAAATACAGCCACATCGCCAGCAGCACCAGCGCCGAGGCGGTCCAGGCGAGGGAGCGCTTGTCTGCCCCGCGTACAAAGCCGGCATTAACGAAGCGGGTGACGACGAACACCCAGGACAACAGCACGATCACCAGATCGGCATGGCGCAGCGGCAGCGCTAGCGCGATCAGGGCATAGAACAAGGTCGGCAGGCCGAATTCGTCGGCGGCGTCCGTGGCTTGGCCGCGCCTCTTATTCCAAAACAGCAACGCGAAGGTGAGCGCGACCTCGACGAAGACGGGCAGCAGCACCATGGGTAGCGACATCGTAAATCCCCCTTTGGAATGACGAAGGCCCGGCATGGTGCCGGGCCCTCCTCAAATGAACCGGTTCCCTCAGGACTCCCGATAAGCCCTCGTGGTTCCCGTGATTTTACGGCCGCGCTGAACTTTCACATCAAGTGTGGCTCAGGCCTCAGGCTTTGTCCTGCCCGACCCGCACCAGTTGCTTGCCGAAATTGGCGCCCTTGAGCAGGCCCATGAACGCATCCGGCGCGTTCTCCAGGCCCTCGGTGACGTGCTCCTTGTACTTGACCTTGCCGTCGCGGACCCAGGCCGACATGTCCTTGAGGAAGTCGCCGTGGCGGGAGGCGAAGTCGGAGACGATGAAGCCGCGGATCAGGAGCCGCTTGGTCAGCACGTTGCGCATCAGCGCGCCGGCCCATTTCGGCGAGGTCGACTGGGTGTCGTTGTAATGCGCGATCAGGCCGCAGACGGGCATGCGGGCGAACGCGTTGAACAGCGGGAACACCGCCTCGAAGACCGGGCCGCCGACGTTCTCGAAATAGACGTCGATGCCCTTGGGACAGGCTTCCTTCAGCTTGGCCGCGAGATCGGGATCGCGATGGTCGAGGCAGTCGTCGAAGCCGAATTCCTTTTTCACGTAGTCGCATTTGTCCTTGCCGCCGGCGATGCCGATGGCGCGGGCGCCCTTGATCTTGGCGATCTGCCCGACCGCAGAGCCGACCGCGCCTGAGGCGGCGGCGACCACCACGGTCTCGCCGGCCTTGGGCTGGCCGATGTCGAGCAGGCCGGTATAGGCGGTCATGCCGGGCATGCCGAGCACGCCGACGGCGGTCGAGATCGGGGCGAGGCTCGGGTCGACCTTGGCGAGGCCACGGCCGTCGGAGATCGCATGCGTCTGCCAGCCGGCGCGGGCCAGCACGATGTCGCCGGGCTTGAAGCCGGGATTGTTGGAGGCCGCCACCTCGCACACGGTCCCCGCCTCCATCACGCCGCCGACCGGCACCGGCTGGGCATAGGACGGCCCGTCGCTCATGCGCCCGCGCATATAGGGATCGAGCGACAGCCAGATCGTGCGCAGCAGCACCTCGCCGGCGCCGGGCGTCGGGACGGCATAATCCTCGAGGCGGAAATCGGACGGCTTGGGCTCGCCGACGGGACGCGCGGCGAGCACGATGCGCTTGGCTTGGGACATGGTGTTTCCTCTTGTTGTTGATGTGACGCTTGGTGCCGGCCCCAAAGGACGCCGTCATTGCGAGCGCAGCGAAGCAATCCAGGGCGGCGTGCGCAACCCCTGGATTGCTTCGTCGCTGCGCTCCTCGCAATGACGGAGAGAGCGGGGAAAGCTTACGCCCCGCCCGGATAGTTCGGGCTTTCGCGCGTGATGGTGACGTCGTGGACGTGGCTTTCGCGCAGGCCCGCGCCGGTGATGCGGACGAACTCGGCCTTGCTGTGGAAGTCTTCCAAGGTCTTGGCGCCGACATAGCCCATGGCGGCGCGGAGGCCGCCGGCGAGCTGGTGCATGACGTTGCCGACCGGGCCCTTGTACGGCACCTGGCCCTCGATGCCCTCAGGCACGAGCTTCAAGGTGTCCTTGATGTCCTGCTGGAAGTAGCGGTCGGCCGAGCCGCGGGCCATCGCGCCGACCGAGCCCATGCCGCGATAGGCCTTGTAGGAGCGGCCCTGCCACAGGAACACCTCGCCGGGGGTCTCGTCGGTGCCGGCGAGCAGCGAGCCGACCATGGCGACATCGGCGCCGGCGGCGAGCGCCTTGGCGAGGTCGCCGGAGAACTTGATGCCGCCGTCGGCGATCACGGGCACGTCGGCCTTCTTGGCGGCCTCGACCGCATCCATGATCGCGGTGAGCTGCGGCACGCCGACGCCGGCGACGATGCGGGTGGTGCAGATCGAGCCCGGGCCGATGCCGACCTTGACGGCGTCAGCGCCGGCATCGATCAGCGCCTGCGCGCCGTCGCGGGTGGCGATGTTGCCGGCGATCACCTGCACCGCGTTGGAGATGCGCTTGATGCGATTGACCGCCTCCAGCACGCGCGAGGAATGGCCGTGCGCGGTGTCGACCACGACGAGGTCGACGCCGGCCTCGATCAGCTTCTCGGTGCGCTCGAAGCCGCCCTCGCCCACCGTGGTGGCGGCGGCGACGCGCAGGCGCCCCTGCGCGTCCTTGCAGGCGAGCGGATGCGCGACCGCCTTCTCCATGTCCTTGACGGTGATCAGGCCGACGCAGCGGTACTGATCGTCGACGACGAGCAGCTTCTCGATGCGGTGCTTGTGCAGGATCTTCTTGGCCTCGTCCTGGCCGACGCCCTCGCGCACGGTGACGAGGTTCTCATGCGTCATCAGCTCGGAGATCTTCTGCCGCGGATCGGTCGCGAAACGCACGTCGCGGTTGGTGAGGATGCCGACCAGCTTGCCGGGAATGCCCTTTGACCCACCGGTGACCACGGGAATGCCGGAGAAGCCGTAATCCTTCATCAGCGCCAGCGCGTCGGCCAGCGTCGCGTCCGGGGAGATGGTCAGCGGGTTGACCACCATGCCGGATTCGAACTTCTTGACCTGGCGCACCTGGGCGGCCTGGCCCTCGGGATCGAAATTGCGGTGGATCACCCCGACACCGCCGGCCTGCGCCATGGCGATCGCCATCTTGGCTTCGGTGACGGTATCCATGGCGGAGGCCATGATCGGAATGTTGAGCGGGATCTCGCGCGTCACGCGCGAGCGGATGTCGACCTCGGAGGGAAGCACATCGGAGAGGCCCGGCTTCAAGAGCACGTCGTCGAAGGTGAAGGCTTCGCGAAGTGTCTGCACGGTCGCCATCGTCAACTCCTTGTCTGCGGCCACAACGACCGCGATGGGATTACGGATGAGCGGCGCCGCCGTCGAGACCATGCCTCGCCGTCGAATCGGAGCCCATCGGTGGGGTTGACGCGGGTCGATAGCATGGGCCTGTGACGAATCAAAGAGCCGATCCGCCGTCCTCTCGCGAATGCGAATGACGGCCCGGATCGGCCCCTGATGCGCAACAAAAGGTCGCGAAAACCCCGGTTCCGGGGCGGAAGTTCGGCTTTTAGCGCCAGGCGCCCGGCGGCGGGCCGTAGCGGCGGATGGCGTCGACCACCTCGCGGTGGCGGCGGTCCTCCCGTCGCATGTGGACGGCGACCAGAGCGTGGGCCGAGGGCACCAGCAGCAGCACGTGGAAGAACAGGCCGAGCACCAGGCAGACCACACACAGCAGCAGGTTGAAGATGGCCGCGAACGGCTGCCCGTTGAGCAGCAGACCCAGCGGCGGCACCAAAGCGGCGAGCAGGTAGATCATCGGCACATCTCCCCAAGAGCGGGACGCGACAGCGTCACGCTGCATTTGGGGCGCCATGCCGGCAGCGCAATGGCCCTGTTCGTCGCAGGGTGTTAAAGCCGCCGCGCCGGCCCTCCTCCTTGCCCTTCCCCAGGATTCGATGAACAAGCAACGAATCATTCCGCTGATCGTCGCCACCGCCCTGTTCATGGAGAACATGGACTCCACGGTCATCGCGACCTCGCTGCCGGCCATCGCCAGGGATATCGGCACCAGCCCGCTGACCTTGAAGCTCGCCATCACCTCCTACCTGCTGTCGCTCGCGGTGTTCATCCCGGCGAGCGGCTGGACCGCCGACCGCTTTGGCGCGCGGCGGGTGTTCTCGAGCGCGGTCGCCGTGTTCATGATCGGCTCGATCGGCTGCGCGCTCGCCAACTCGGTCGAGAACTTCGTGTTCGCGCGCATCCTGCAGGGCATGGGCGGGGCGATGATGACGCCGGTCGGACGTCTCGTGCTGTTGCGCTCCGTCGACAAGAGCGCGCTGGTCGGCGCGATGGCCTGGGTGACGATCCCCGCGCTGATCGGGCCCGTGATCGGGCCGCCGGTCGGCGGCTTCATCACCACCTATTTCTCCTGGCACTGGATCTTCCTGATCAACATTCCGATCGGCATCGTCGGCATCATCATGGCGTTGCGCTTCATCGATCCGATCAAGAGCGACAATCCCGAGCCGTTCGATCTGTATGGGATGGTGCTCGCCGGCATCGGTCTCGCCGGCCTCGCCTTCGGCCTCTCGGTTGCCGGCCTCAATCTGCTGCCATGGTCGGTGGTCGGCAGCCTCATTGCGATCGGCGCGATCTCGATGACGCTGTATGTGCGCCACTCCTGGCGCACCAATTCGCCGGTGCTCGACTTCTCGCTGCTGCGGCTGCCGACGTTGCGCGCCTCGATCGTGGGCGGCTTCATGTTCCGGCTCGGCATCGGCGCCCTGCCCTTCCTGCTGCCGCTCTTGATGCAGCTCGGCTTCGGCCTGTCGCCGTTCCAGTCCGGCCTCGTCACCTTCGGCTCCTCGGCCGGCGCGATGGGCATGAAGGCGCTGGCGGCGCGGCTGATCAAGACCTTCGGCTTCCGCCATTTGATGACCGTCAACGCCGTCGTCAGCTCGGTCTTCCTCGCCGCCTGCGCGCTGTTCACGCCGGCGACGCCGCTGCTCCTGATCGTGATCATCCTGTTCGTCGGCGGCTTCTTCCGCTCGCTGCAGTTCACCGCGATCAACACCGTGGCCTATGCCGAGGTCGAGACCGCCCAGATGAGCCGCGCCACGACGCTCACCAGCGTCAACCAGCAGCTCGCGATATCAGCCGGCGTCGCCGTCGGCGCATTTTCAGTTGAAACGACGATGTGGGCCCATGGCGCGAGCGAGCTGACCGCCACCTCCTTCGCGCCGGCCTTCATCGTCGTCGCCATCACCTCGGCGCTGTCGTCATTCTTCTTCTGGCAGATGCCCGACGATGCCGGCAGCGAGATCTCGGGCCGGAAGGTCGCGGCGATCGCAAGCCGCAAGGGTGCCGAGAAAGGCGCAGAAAAAGCGGCGACCAAGTCGGCGAGCGAGACCACGCACGACGCGCGGGATCAGAAGCTGGGGTAGTTGGCCGCGTCGCCCGGGCGAGCGCACGCGCGCGCCATCGGTGTGATGGACAATTGTGAGAACCCGGATGTCGCACTGTTCATCCGGGCTCCACATCGCGAGCAATGTCATCCACGCCGGGGCGACGTGGAGAGCGGACCCGTTCCGGCCGGAGCGGTCCGAGGCCGCCTACTTCTCCGGCATCATCGACGAGTGCAGATGGTCGATCTTCCAGGCGCCGTCCTCATAGCGATAGATGAAGGAGTAGCGCGCTTTGACGTCGGTCTTCGTGCCGCTCGCCGGATCGGTCAAGGTCACCGTCCAGGTGCCGAGACGGGTGGCCGTGTTGCAGTCGAGCTCGATGGTCGAGGTGTCGATACGGCCGACCGGGCTGCTCTTGAGGAATTTGACGAAGTAGTCGTTGACCTCCTCGGGTGTGGTGCGCGGCTGGTTCGATACGGTGGCCAGCAGCACCGGCTTCTTGGTGAAGAGCGCGGTGACCTTCCCGGGGTCCTTGGTTGCCCAGGCCTCGTTGAAGCTGGTGAACAGGCCCTCAATCTGCGTCTCGGATATCGTCGGACATTCCATGCTCTTGGCCTGGGCTGCACTCAAGGACGCCATCACGACGAGGGCCGACACCGTGGACTTCACTCCGATAGACACGTCTCTGTTCTCCTGTGGACAGTGGCGAGCATCTAAATAGAAGCTGCGATCGGGCAAGGCACTGCGACAACCTGACCTGCGTCTCCGCGCCACGACGCTGGCCGGCGTCAACCAGAGGCTGGTGATGTGGGCAGCGAGCTCTCGGGCCGCGAGGTCGCGAGGATTGCGAGCCGTAAGGGCATTGAGAAAGCGGCCACCGAGTGCGCGAGCGAGACCACGCACGACGCGCGGGATCAGAAGCTGGGATAGCTCAGCTTCAGAAAGGTCGACAAGCGAGCGAAAGGCGTCTCGCGTGCCTGAGGCCGCTTCAGGACCGAGCTCTCGGCCGGCAAGAGGCCCACGGCGCATCAGCGCGCATCGAATTGTCCCGTCACGGTCAATCGCGGACCATGCGTATAGCGGTTCGGCGTGAAGGCCGTGTCCTGCGTGTTGATCAAGGCATCGACTCGATAGCTGCCGCCGAGCTTGACGTTTTCGGTGATCCAATACGACAGGCCGAACTGTAGATCGGCATTGAACAGCGCGGTGTTGCGCTCCGTGGAGAAGCTGACGCTGGTGCCGGGTGGGGCCAGCCCGGGCACGCTGGCGGATGACTGCGACCTGCTGTTGACGACGTTGCGCTGAACGCCGAACAGCACGGCGACGTCGCTCAGATAATCCACTGACCAGCGGCCGGCGAAGGGAATCGAGCCTTCCACGCCGACACGCGGGCCGGCTCCAAGAAAGCTGTTGCGAGTCTCGCCGTCGTTCAGCAGCGCGGCGTCGACGTTGGTGAAGACGGCGTTGCCGAGATTCACGATGCTCGCATTCTGCCGCAGCAGATCGGAGTTGGTCGCGCGGGTCTCGAAGTCGAGCAGCCGCAGTCCGCCCTTGACCTGAATCGCCGCCGGCCCGGCTCCCAACACGTCGCGCCCGATGGCGATATCGGCCAGCCAACGCGACTCCTGATAGGTCGCGCCGAACGTGTCGGACGCAGTGATGACGCGGCCCTGTCCGAGATCGAGCCGTCCGGATGACAGGAGTTGTGCGCTGGCCTGGCCGCTCTGACCGTAGCGGAGCTGGC
Organism: Bradyrhizobium sp. USDA 4353; assembly: GCF_054063215.1. NCBI lineage: Bacteria > Pseudomonadati > Pseudomonadota > Alphaproteobacteria > Hyphomicrobiales > Nitrobacteraceae > Bradyrhizobium > Bradyrhizobium sp. USDA 4353. The sequence continues at coordinate 4,710,445 of NZ_JBSSGB010000001.1, read as the reverse complement.
CGCTGACATGCCATGGTGAGCCGGCGATCAGATAGTCGAAGCCGGTAGCGGCCTCCCAACCGACCTTGGGCGTCAGATCGAGCGGCGACGACACGGGCGTGTTGGGAAATGCAGCGAGCGGCGTGCCCGCATCCTGGAAGAACCGGTCGCCACCGCTCCAGACGGCGCCGCCCTCGCCCCAGATCTTCAGCACGCCCCCGGCGAAACGCGCCGGAGCCTTGTACAGGCCGGGACCCTCTGCCGATGCAAAGCTGCGATAGGGATCTCTGTTCTCCAGTCCGAGCCGCGACGCAGCCGACGCAGCGCTTCGATCGGCGGCAGGTCGGCCAAAGCCGCCCGGCAGGACCGATCGCACGGGCTCGGCATCCTGCGCCGAGCGCAGCCTGCCGTTTTCCTCGCGCAGCCGCTTGTTCTCGCGCAGCGCCGCGTTCTCCATCCGGATGGCTGCATTCTCCCGTTCCAGCCTTGCCAGCCGGGCATTGAGATCCTCGACCTCGGACGCCGACGCGCTCGCCGATGCAAGCACGAGGCTGAGGATCGACACGTTACGACAAAGCGCGGTGCTCATGGTCATTCCCATCTGCAATCGAAGAAACTGCGAGATTGCTGCTTGCCAATCGCGACGGCGCGACGCCTCCGCCAAATGATGGAGAGCAGGCAAGATTGGCCTCGCGTGGCCGCGCGGCCACAGCTGCGCGCGCCGCCGGTTTGCGAGCGAACGATGGAACGCTTGGCCGCGAGGTTTCGTTCTGATCGCATGACCGAAGAGCTGGCACCGCATCCCACCCCGAGCCCGGGGCTCACGCCCGCGCTCGAACGCAACATCCAGGCGCTGGTCGACCGCCGCAAGCGTGAGCAGCGCGAGGCGACCACGCAGCAGAAGGTCGCCGACGCCATCACTGGCTTCACCGGCTCGATGACCTTCGTCTATCTGCATCTGGCCGTGTTCGGCTTCTGGATCATCGCCAATCTGCACTTCATCCCCGGCGTCCCCGCCTGGGACGAAAGCTTCGTCGTGCTGGCGATGATCGCCTCGGTCGAAGCGATCTTCCTGTCGACTTTCGTGCTGATCTCGCAGAACCGCATGGCCGGCGAAGCCGACAAGCGCGCCGATCTCGATCTTCAGATCAGCCTCTTGACCGAGCACGAGCTGACGCAGGTCGTGACGCTGCTCAGCAAGATGGCGAAGCAGATGGGGATCGAGCCCGACGCCAAGCCCGAGCTGCGCGACGCCTCGAAGGACATCGCGCCGGAGCGCGTGCTGGACAAGATCGAAGAAGTGCAGAAGTGATAAGCGCGAGCTCGCTGAAGATTCACTTTGATTGCAGCGATCGCCGCTGTGCAATACAGCGCCCTCTCCCCTTGCGGGAGAGGGCATGTAGACAGCGCCGCAAATGCGCTAGGGTGAGGGGTATGCTTCCGCGAGCAGTGACTGGGGAGAGATACCCCTCACCCAACCGTATACGTGGACGGGCCGTACATGCCCTCTCCCGCAAGGGGAGAGGGCACATTCATAGGCAACGCGTCAGGTTACCCATAGCGAGCGCGTCCCAAGATGATAGTTGGTGCGGGGTCACGCGACTGCGTCGGAGAACCCGGGTTCGCTTCGCTCGCCCGAGCTACGCGCTCGCGCATCACCGTCCGACGAAGCCGCGGCGGACGAGGCCTGTGAGGGCACCGCGCAGGCGGGCGCGGTTGGTGATGACGCCGCAGGAGGAGCTGAACAGGCGGACCACGAGCTGACGTCGCTGCGCTTCGGTTGGGTGCAGGCGAAGATGCGTGGTCTTCTTCGCGACGACGTCGACGGTGGCGTCGATCCAGCCCAGACCATCGAGATGGACGGGCATCGCGCTCCCTGGCTTGGACACGCCACTGCGCAAGCCCGCGATGCGCGCCGACGACAGCGAGAGCGCCTCGATGCGGCACGGCACGACCTCACCACCGTGCGCCAACCACCCTGCTTCATCCGTCGGAAACAGATCCTCTGTCCTCGGCAGCTCGAAGCAGACGAGGAATGCGATGAAGGCGATCAGCATCGCGATGCCGGCCCATAGCAGGTTGAAATAATCGATCGACGAGATCTCGCTCGCCGCGTTCGGCGATATGAAGGCCCAGACGATCGCCGCGGCCGAACTCGCGGCGATCAGGCCGAAGATCGCGGCGAGCCTGCCGTGGACCCGCGGCTGCGAGCGGTCGCCGCCCTTGTCCGTCACCTTGAACGGGCGGCCGAACGGCCTCACGAGAGAACTGAGCAACGTCGCGGTGACGGCGAAGCACGTCACCGCATGCGTCGCCTCCATGAACAGCGGCAAGGTCTTGGAGCGCGAGATCCAGCCCATGTAGATGATGGTGCCGAGCAGCGCCGGCACGCCGTAGCGCAGGAACGACAGATAATCGGCCTCGAAGGCCGGGAGACCTGCGAACCAGTAGATCGGCGGTGCGATCAAGAGAAGCACCATGAACGGCTTGCAGGCCCAGTTGAGCACGCCGTGCAGGAAGTGCCAGCGTTGCGTCAAGCTGTAGCCGCGGCTGCGCATCGGACCGTCGCGCAGCAGCGCGACCTGGATCGTGCCGAGGCACCAGCGCGCGCGCTGGGTGATGTATTCCGGCACGCCTTCGGCTGAGAGCCCGAAGCTGAGCGACTCGTTGAGCCAGACGGTGCGGAAGCCGCGCTTGAGCAGCGTGTAGGTGAGATTGAGATCCTCGGAGATCGCCGCATGCGGGAAGCCGCCGATCTCCTTCAGCCGCTCGCGGCGGACCACGAAGGAGGTGCCGACGCAGAACGCGCAGCCCCAGGCGTCCTTGGCCGGCTGGAAGACGTCGAAGAAGAAGCGCTGGTCGTCGACCCAATGGCCTGACGCCAGCAGATTGTGCTGGATCGGATCGGGATTGTAGTAGAACTGCGGCGTCTGCACGACGGCGATATCCGGCTCGGACAGCAGCAGGCCGACGGTGCGCTGCAGGAAATCCCGTCGCGGCGCGAAGTCGGCGTCGAGCACCAGGATGACCGGCGCGTTCGACAGTTGCCCCGTAGCTGCGAGCGCATTGTTGAGATTGCCGGCCTTGGCCCCCTTGTTGTCAGGCCGTATCAGATGGCGCGCGCCGACCTCGTCGCAAAACGTGCGCAGCCAGTCGCGACGGGTGTCGTCGAGCACCCAGACCGTCTTGTTGGCGTAGTCGAGGGCGAGCGCGGCGAGGATCGAGCGCTCCACGATCTCCTTGGGCTCGTCATAGGTGCAGATGAAGACGTCGACGGCCGGCTGCTCGCCGCGCTCGGCCAGCGCGCGCTGCGCGGCATCGGCCTGTCCCGAGCGGTCCACGCTGCGAGACAGGATCAGGATCGACATCAGCGTGTAGGAGATGGCGATGATCTCCAGCGTGATGAACAGCCGCGGCCACAACGCCTGCAAGGTGAGATCGAGTGGAGGCAGCGTGTCGTTCCAGCGCCACAATGTGTAGATCAGGAGGAACGACGCGGCGGTGGCGCCGAACAGCAGCCGATCGCGTAGCCTGATGGGATCGAGCAGCCGGGCCATGACAAGGAGCCCGAGCAGGACCCCGAGATCGGTGGACAGCACCGAGGGAGCATTGCTGGCAGTTGGAAACATCAGGGCACCCTCGCGCCGGTGAACGGATTCCAGCCGGCCTCGGCCAGCACGGCCCAGGCGGTGGCGCCGAGATGCGGCCGCTTGTAGTAGAAGAAGTCCTGGATGGTGGTCGCCCCGGTCGGATCGATCGACAGCCCGGTGGTCAGACGCGCATTGCGGGTTGCGTTCAGCAGCCCGGACGGCGTGCCGTCGGCACGCATCCCGGCGAGCAGCCGCTCGCTCGCGGCGATATCGCCGACCATGCGATAGGCCAACGCGGCCTGCGCGGTGCCTTCGACCCACACGCCGTCGCGATCGCCGTTGAAATCGAAGCCGTTATCGACGGCGAGATGGGCTTGCGCAAAACCGAGCGCCTTGCGCCAGTCGGGCGCATCCGGCACCGCCATCCATGGCCATAGCTGCACGTCGAGCGCCAGCAGCTTGCTATCGGCGTCGCTGCCGTCCGGCTTGGTCCCGAGCAGGAAGTGATCGCCGCGGAAGCTGCGATCGAGCAGCCGTCGCGCCTTCCGTGTGGCATCCTGATAGCGCGGCTCGGAGGTGAGGCGGTGCAGCCATGACGCCACGGCGTAGACATCGGCATTGTGCTCGGTGGACATCCAGGTCAGCCGCACCTGCTGCGGATCGTAGCCGTGGAAGCCGCCGCTGAAGCCGTCATCGCCGCTACTCGCGTTGACGATGACCCAGTCCATCAGCTTCCTTGCGCTGGTCAGATACGTCGCATCACCCGTCGCCTCATGCAGCGTCAGCAGCGCGAGCGCCGCCCAGGCGACGTTGCCGGTCGCGGTGCCGTCCTGCGCAGGGTCCTCGCCCCAGATGTTCTTCTGGTGATCCCACCAGCCGGGCAGCAGCGCGGCGCCCAGACCGACCGGACCGGCGCGATAGGCATTGCGGAGGCGACCGTCATCGAAGGTGCGATCGTGCGAGGCCGCGTGCACGAGCGCATTGCCGATCACGCGGGCCTCCTTGACGCGGCCACATGCGACGAGCGCGATCGCGGCCAACGCATTGTCGTAGGTGAACGCGGTGGTGGAGAGGCCGAGCGGCAGCCCCTCCTCGTCCGCGCCAGGCTCGTAGCTGCGAATGAACGCCGCCTCGTGGCCAGCGAGCTTCGGCTCGATGGCCTTGATCAGACCTGGGCAGAGCGAGGCCTCGGCGTGCGACGGCATGACGGCGCCGAGCAGCGCCATCGACAGCATCATGATGACGAGCCTCATTGCGCCGCCACCGTGTCGGTGGCCGGAAGCCAAGGATTCGTCAGCTCGCTCTGCTGCGCAGCCGGCTGCGACCGCAGCGCGGAGTCGAGCTTGGCGACGCCGGCACGCCGCGTCGCCTCATCGGGCCCCGACGAGTCGAGATCGGCGAGAGACGCCACCAGATGCCCGAGCCGCCGCCATGTCACCGACATCGACGGCACGATGCCGTTGTCACGGGTCACCGTGACCCACTGCCCGACCGTGCAGGCCGGCGTCGCCGCGGACGCAGGCTGCGCCGCAGCCTTTTCATCGGCCGCATCCGGCGTGATCATCACATAGAGCTCGCGCCGCTCGGTCTGCGGAAACGGCACCGCGAAGCGCTCGTCGACCTTGTCGCTGGTCTTCGGCAACACGGCGCTGACGACGCCGGTGTGAAAGCCGCCGCCGTCGATGCGGACCTTGGTGCCCGGCTTCATCGCCTCACCCTGCCGGTAGGAGAAGATCGCGACCACGAAGCGCTTGTCGCAATCGACCACCGAAGCGATCGTATCGCCGGCGCTGACCTGTCGTCCGGTATCGGCGCCGACCGCGAGGACCTTGCCTGGGCCTGGCGAAAGGACGTCCGCAGCAGCAAGCCGCGCGAGCCGCGCGCGCTCGGACTTGATCAGGCCTTCGAGATCGTCGAGCACAGCGGCCTGCTGCTTCTCCTCGATCTCCATCCGTCTCGCGTCGAGATCGATGTCGCGGCGCTTCTGGCCGAGCATGTTGAGCGCGACCAGATCCTCGCCGACATAGATGCCGGCGTTGAGCGCCTTCAACTGCGTCTGCTTCTGGTTCAGTTTCGCATTCTGCGCATCGGTGTCGTGCAGCGCCGCCGCATATTGCTGCTCGGTCGGCTTCAGCATCTCGGCGCTCGCGGCATCGCGCGCGACCATGCGGTTCTGGCGGTCGACGATCGCCTTCTTCTCGCTGCTCATCGCATTCGATTGAGCGACGCGCGCGCGCAGCTCCTCGATCTGCGACTGCAGCTGCGCCTTCAACTGCTCGGCCTGACTCTTGATCTCCTGATCGAGCGAAGCGACATAGCTGATGTCGGATTGATGTTTCGCGCGCGTGGCGTCGAGCTTCTGCCGCGCATCGCCCGCTTTCTCCTCCAAGGAGATCAGCGTGGTGCGATCGAGCCGCGAATTGGTGATCTGAGCCAGGCGATCCCCGGCCTTCACCTCGGCCGCTGGCGTGGCGTCGAGCGTTTCGACCTGGCCCGCGATCGGCGAGGTCAGCAGCATCACCGGCGCATCGACCACAGCGCGGTCCGACTGGTCGGCGATGATCGGCGGCACCACGGCCGTCAGCATCAGCGCCGACAGGATGCCGGCGACGCCGATGGCGGAGGCGCGCAGGATCACGGGATGGCGCGGCGGCCGGGCCGGTGTCTTCGGCGCGGAGCGAGGAGGTGCGGCGGCTGGCTTGAAACCGTCATCGAAGCGATCGGTCATCGGGTCTCTTTCGGTTTGGGGTGACACGCCCCGAAAGACGCTTCCTCCAAGTTGATCCGAGGTTCCAGGCCTCGGTCTCGATGGTTGAAGCGCAAACCAGATCACGCCGACATCGTTTCAAGCCGGGTCCGATGTTCGCCCCGGCTGCCGGTCACGTTATGTTGCAGTGCGATGGCGCGGGTTCCGCCGTCGTCGCCACACTCAATCCTCATTCGCCTTGAAGCGCCCGAGTCCCTTCAAGATGAACGGCGCGATCAGCGCAATCAGCGCGACAACTAACAATGTCGCGGAGATCGGAGATTGCAGCAAAGTCATGGGATCGCCGAGACTGATCGCCAGCGCGCGGCGCAACTGGCTTTCGGCGATGGGACCGAGGATCAGGCCGACGACGACGGGCGCAATCGGAAAGTCGAAGCGCCGCATCAGGAAGCCGAGCACGCCGAAGCCGGCGAGCATGGACAGTTCGACCACCGATGGTTTCGCGGCGATCGTCCCCATGGTCGCGAACACGAGGATGCCGGCATAGAGCCAGGGCGTCGGGATCTTCAGGAGCCGCACCCATAGGCCGACCAGCGGCAAGTTCAGCACCAGCAGCATCGTGTTGGCGATGAACAGGCTCGCAATCAGGCCCCAGACGAGATCAGGACGTTCGGCGAACAGCAGCGGCCCCGGATTGAGGCCATATTGCTGAAAGCCCGCGAGCATCATCGCCGCGGTTGCGGAGGTTGGTAGTCCGAGCGTCAACAGCGGCACCAAGGTGCCGGCGGCGGACGCGTTGTTGGCGGCCTCCGGCCCGGCGACGCCTTCGATCGCGCCCTTGCCGAACTCGTCGGGATATTTCGTCAGCCGCCGCTCGGTCGAATAGGACAGGAAGGTTGGAATCTCCGCGCCGCCGGCCGGCAGCGCGCCGATCGGAAAGCCGAACGCGGTGCCGCGCAGCCACGGCTTCCACGAGCGCTTCCAGTCTTCGCGCGTCATCCACAGCGAGCCTTTGACGGCCTCGATCTTCTCCTCGGTATGATGCCGGCGCGAGGCGACATAGAGCGCCTCACCGACCGCGAACAGGCCGACCGCAAGTGTCGTCACTTCGACGCCGTCGAGCAGCTCCGGCACGCCGAAAGCGAGACGCGCCTGTCCGGTGAGCTTGTCGATGCCGACAAGGCCGAGCACCAGCCCGATGAACAGGCTGGTGAGGCCCCGGACCGGCGAGTCGCCGAACGTCGCAGACACCGTGATGAAGGCGACGCACATCAATGCGAAGTAATCCTCGGGGCCGAAGCGCACGGCGATGTCGACGAGATACGGCGACAGGAACGCGAGACCAATGGTGGCGATCGTGCCGGCCACGAACGAGCCGATCGCCGAGGTCGCGAGCGCCGGGCCGCCGCGGCCGGCCTTGGCCATCTTGTTGCCCTCGAGCGCGGTGGCCATCGAGGCGCTCTCGCCCGGTGTATTGATCAGGATCGCGGTGGTCGAGCCGCCATACATGCCGCCGTAATAGATGCCGGCGAACATGATCAGCGAGCCGCCGGGATCGAGCTTGTAGGTGACCGGCAACAGCAGCGCGACGGTGAGCGCGGGACCGATGCCCGGCAGCACGCCGACCGCGGTGCCGAGGAACACGCCGATCAGCGCATAGAGCAGGTTCATAGGCTGGGCGGCGATCGCCATCCCATGCGCGAGCGCGGCGAAGGTGTCCATCAAAGCAGTCTTTCGAGCGGGCCGGCAGGAAGGCTCAGGGTGAGGAGACGGTCGAAGGCCAGGTAGATCAAGGTCGTCAGCACCGCGCCGATGACGAGGTCGGTCGCGAAGGCGCGGCGGCCGAACGCGGCAGATGTCGTCACGAACAGCGCCGTCGTCGCCAGGATGAAGCCGCCGCCGAAGCCGATGACCGCGATGAGGAGCGCGAGGCCAACGAGGATCAGCAGCACCGCCACCGGATCCGCGCTCTCGCGCGGCGGCAGGTTGCCCCTGAGCGCGTCGATCAGATTGGCGAGCGCGAGGATGCCCAGCCCGATCGCGATCACCACCGGCATGACCTGCGGACCCATGCCGTACATCGTCGTCGCCGGGATCTGGTTGGCGTCGTAGACCAGCACCAGCGCGACGGCGGCCAGCAGCGCCGCAATGGCGATGCCGGCCTTGTCGATGCCTCCAGCGGGAGCTTCCCTTGCGGCGCTGTCCGTCATGACTTGACGAGGCCGACCGACTTGAGCACGTCGGTGACGCGGACGTTCTCCTTCCTCAGGAAGTCGGCAAAGGCATCGCCGGCGAGATAGGCGTCATCCCAGCCCTTCTGCTTCAGGATGTCCTTCCACGCATCCGACTTGACCATCTTCTCGACGGCCTCGCTGAGCGTCTTCTTCTGCTCCGGCGTGATGCCGGGCGCAGCGACCACCGAGCGCCAATTGGCGAGCACGAGGTCGATGCCCTGCTCCTTGAAGGTCGGGATGTCGACGCCGGGAATGCGGTTCTCCGAGGACACGCCGATCGCGCGCAGCTTGCCGCTCTTGATCTGCCCGTCATATTCGGAGAGGCCGGAGATGCCGGCGGTGACCTTGCCGCCGAGGATGGCCGCCAGCGACTCGCCGCCGCCGGAGAACGGGATGTAGTTGACCTTCTTCGCATCGGCCCCGACGGTGCCGGCGAACAGCGCCGCCATGACGTGGTCGACGCCGCCGGCCGAGCCGCCGGCGAAGGTGACCTTGGCGATGTCGGCCTTCAGGGCCGCTGCGAGATCCTGCGCGGTCTTGATCGGCGAATTCGCCGGCACGACGATGACCTGAATCTCCTCCGTCAGCCGCGCGATCGGCGTCACCTGCTCCAGGGTCACTGGCGACTTGTTCATGGCGAGCGCGCCGACCATGACGAAGCCGTTGACCATCAGCTGGTTGCCGTCGCCCTTGGCGCCGTTGACGAACTGCGCGATGCCCACAGTACCGCCCGCGCCCGCCACGTTCGTGACCTGGACGCTGCGCGCAACGCCCGAGGCGACGAACGCTTGCTGCATCGCCCGCGCGGTCTGGTCCCAGCCGCCGCCAGGCGCAGCCGGCGCCATCACCTTCAATTCCATCTGCTGAGCCAAAACCGGAGCACCGGTCAGCGCCGTCAGCGCGACCACCGCGCCGAACAGGCGCGCACAAAACCACGTCAAAGCACCCTCCACGACCGCCTCGGCGGCTCTCGTTTCTTCTTGCGCTTGAACAAGCGAGCAGTCACCGCGAACGGCTGGAGCGGTTCCCGGATTCTCAAGACGCGCCAAAAGCCTACAGCCGCAGGGGGGCCGTTCAAGGCGCCGGGCTGCGACAGGATAGCGCACCCATCTGCGGGCGTTCGGTCTGGAGTAAGCTACCGAGCGGGCCTAGCCGCAGGTCCAGACCATGCCGACCGGGGTCCGTGTCCAGCACGGGCCGAAGCTGCCGCCATTGTAATGGCCGCGATAGAAGCCGGGCTGGCCGAAATAGTGCCACTCGCCGTTGTACAGCATGTATTTCGGCGTGCCATCGATGTACCAGTGGCGGCGGCTGCCGCGCGGCGGCCCGTTGCGCATCGCCTCCTTGTCCGCATAGAGCGGCAGGCTGTTGTTCGGCGGTTGCTTGTAGCCTGGCAGGAAGCCATAGCCCTGCCACCGCTGCGCCTTGCGCTTGTGCGCCGGCGCGGCGAGCGCGATCGCGGGCACCAGCAGCAGGAGCGTCAGGATCGAAACGATGAAGCGATGCGGCATGGCGGCGGTCCGATGGCGATGGTGTCTCGGATCTTGAGCTGGTTCGCGTGGCACGGCAACCGCCGTTCCGTCACGACATGTTTCAGTGATGCCGCCGATGCGCCCGGCGCGGCGGCGGTTCCGGCGGCGCGTAGAACGGATTGAGGTCGCACGTCGCTGACCGACCGGATGCGGTCGCACGACATTGCGGCAGCGACGTATAGCTGCAGTCGATCCACTCGCCACCGCCAAACCGGCCGCCTTCATAGACCTTCATGCACACGGGATAGCGCGGATCATAGGCCTGGGCCTGAGCGGGGCTTGTCATCGCCCAGCCCGCCGTCACAGCAAGCACGAGGGCGCTCCAGGTCAGAACACGCATGCAGGACCTCCGGTCTGATCTCGCCGGCCCACGCCGATTCCCGAGACCTTGATTGCCCCTGCTCTGTATCGCCGGGGCCGGGCCGTCGCAATGACGCCATTACAACACGTCGCCCTGCTCTCCGCCACGGAAGCCCATCGCCAGCACGTAGCGCTCCGACGAATCCTGGCGGCTCGCCGCCGGCTTGACGTGACGGACGGTGGCGTAATCACGCTTGAGCTGCGCCAGCAGCTCGGCATCGGCGCCGCTCTGGAACGTCTTGGCGAGGAAGCTGCCGCCGGGCTTCAAGACCTCGCCGGCGAAATGCGCGGCGAGTTCCACGAGGCCAACGATGCGGAGCTGGTCGGTCTTGCGATGCCCCGTGGTGTTGGCCGCCATGTCCGACATCACGACATCGGCGCGGCCGCCGATCATTTCACGCAGCTTCTCCGGGGCATCCTCGGCATGGAAGTCGAGCTGGGTGAAGGTGACGCCCGGAATCTCGCCCATCTCCAGGAGATCGATCGCGACCACCTTGCCCTTCCCCGCTTCAGCGCCGACGCGGCGCGCCGCGATCTGGCTCCAGCCGCCGGGCGCAGCGCCAAGATCGACCACGGTCATGCCGGGCTTGAGCATGTGATATTTATCGTCGATCTCGATCAGCTTGTAGGTCGCGCGCGAGCGATAGCCGTCGCGCTTGGCCTGCGCCACATAGGGATCGTTGAGCTGGCGCTCCAGCCAGAGCTTTGAGGACAGCTTGCGCTTGCCCCCGGTCTTGACCTGCACATGCATGCGGCCGGTGGTGTCTTTTGCCATGTCGGTCTCTGTCTGGCGACGTTTCGGTCAACTCGTGCGGCGACGGGCGTTCACCTCTCCCGAAGGGAGAGGTCGGATTGCATCGCCAGATGCAATCCGGGTGAGGGGTTGTGGTCCATCAAGAGGCCTGCGGCCCCTCACCCGGCGCTGCGCGCCGACCTCTCCCCGACGGGGAGAGGTGAACCGAGGGCGTGGCGACCATTGCGGCCATTGAGGAAACGCGCGTTACGCCGTCCTCAACGCGCCGTCCTCGCGCATCATCTCGACCAGCATGCCTTCGCGCAGGCCACGATCGGCGACGCGCAGGCGCGGCAGCGGGAAGGACTGGCGGATGGCGTCGAGGATGGCACAGCCGGCCAGCACGAGATCGGCGCGGTCGATGCTGATGCAGTTGTTCTCCGCGCGCTCCTGGTAGGTCATCGCCAGCAGCTTGCCGATCGTCGCGGTGATGTCGGCATCATTGATCCAGATGCCGTCGACGCGACGGCGATCGTAGCGCGCGAGATTGAGGTGAATGCCCGCAAGCGTCGTCACCGTGCCGGACGTGCCCAGCAGATGCATGCCGTCGAGATCACCGCCGTTCTCGGCCGCGAACGGCCCGACATGCTCGGCCACGGCCTCGACCATGGCGGCGTAAATCTCCGGCGTGACGTCGCGGCCGCCGAAGCGCTCGGCCAGGGTCACGACCCCGAGCGGGATCGACATCCAGGCCTTGATCCGCGGTTCCGCATTCCGGTCCGCCGGATCGCGCTCGATGCGCACCAGCTCGCTGGAGCCGCCGCCGATGTCGAACAGGATCGCCCCGCGACCGCCGGAGTCGAGCAGCGGCGCGCAGCCCTTCACCGCGAGCGCCGCCTCCGTCTCGCGATCGATCACCTCGAGCTGGATACCCGTCTCCGCCGCCACCCGGGTCCGGAACCCCTCGGCGTTGGCTGCCGCGCGACAGGCCTCGGTCGCGATCAGGCGCAGGCGCCTCGCCTTCTTCGACTGGATCTTGTCCCGGCAGATGGAGAGCGCCGCGATGGCTCGGTCCATCGCCGCGTCGCTGATGCATCCGGTGGTCGAGATGCCCTCGCCCAGCCGGACAATGCGCGAGAACGAGTCGACCACGCGGAAACTGTCGCCCGAGGGACAGGCGATCAGCAGCCGGCAATTGTTGGTTCCGAGGTCCAGCGCCGCGTACACGCTGCTGCCATTGCTGGCGCAGGCCGGTGTCGCGACGTCCAGACCCGGATGCAAGCCGGGCTCCAAGTTCCCGCGCGGCGTCGGACTTTCCCGCAGCCGCGTGTCATTGATCATTCAAATGTCTTTCCGCTGGCCGAACCGGCCCAGATGGAAGTTCTCTTTCCCGAGACATTATCAGTGCATAGCGCTGGCGCAACAGTCCCTCCGCCAGGCGTGATGCACCATTCCTAATCAACCGTTGTCCGGCCGCGGGCGCTGCACTATCTGGGAACAGCCCGCATTTGCGCTCCATCCAGCTTCGCAGGTCACTTTCCATGCAAGATCACACCGCCCCGGCCTCCCTCGAAAACGCGATTGCGCTGCAGAAATTCGGCGTCGGGCAGCCGGTCCGGCGCAAGGAGGACGACACGCTGGTGCGCGGCCACGGCAAATATACCGACGATTTCAACCTGCCGGGACAGGCGCATGCCTGGATCGTCCGGTCCAGCCACGCCCACGGGATCATCAAGGGCATCGACACCGCCGCGGCCAAGGCCATGCCTGGCGTGCTCGGGGTGTGGACCGGCGCGGACCTCGCGAGCGCCAATTATGGCCCGTTCACCTGCGGCCTGCCGATGAAGAGCCGGGACGGCTCGCCGCTGCTGCAGACCAACCGGCCGGCGCTGGTCACCGACAAAGTGCGCTTCGTCGGCGACCCCATCGCCTTTGTGGTGGCGGAGACCGCGGCGCAGGCCCGCGACGCCGCGGAGGCGGTCGAGGTCGACATCGAGCCCCTGCCCGCGGTCACCAATGCCGAGGAAGCCACCAAGCCCGGCGCGCCGCAGCTCTATGACCACATCCCGAACAACGTCGCGCTCGATTACCATTATGGCGACACCGCCAAGATCGACGAGGCCTTCGCGAAGGCCGCGCATGTGACCAAGCTCGACATCGTCAACACCCGCGTCGCGGTGGTGTCGATGGAGCCGCGCGTGGCGCTCGCTGCGTTCGACGGCAAGAGCGAGCGGTTCACCTTGCAGGTGCCGACGCAGGGCGTGTCCGGCAACAAGGCGACCTTGGCCAAAATCCTCAACGTCGCGCCGGAGAAGGTCCGGATCGTCACCACCAATGTCGGCGGCTCCTTCGGGATGAAGAACGTCTCCTATCCCGAGTATGTCTGCATCCTGCATGCGGCTAAGCAGCTCGGGCGCCCGGTGAAGTGGCGCGACGAGCGCACCACCGCGTTCCTGTCCGACAGCCAGGGCCGCGACCAGATCATCCATGGCGAGCTCGCGCTCGATGCCGACGGCAAGTTCCTCGCCGTGAGACTCTCCGGCTACGGCAATCTCGGCGCCTACATCATGGGCGTCGCGCCGCTGCCGCTGTCGCTCAACACCGGCAAGAACCTCGCCAGCGTCTACAAGACGCCGCTGCTCGGCGTCGACATCAAGACGGTGCTGACCAACGTCACCCTGATGGGGGCCTATCGCGGCGCCGGCCGGCCTGAGGCCAACTACTTCATGGAGCGGCTGATCGACACCGCCGCGCGCGAGATGGGCATCGACCGCCTCACCATCCGCAAGCGCAACTTCATCAAGCCGAGCCAGATGCCGTTCCCGGCCGCATCCGGCGTCACTTATGACTCGGGCGACTTCGCCGCCGTGTTCGAGAAGGCACTCGAGGTCTCCGACTACGCCGGCTTCGCCAAGCGCAAGCGCGAGAGCCGCAAGCAAGGCAAGCTGCGCGGCATTGCCGTCGGCTCTTATCTCGAGGTGACCGCGCCGCCCAACGGCGAGCTGGGCAAGATCACCTTCGACGCCGATGGCGGCGTGACGCTCACCACCGGCACGCTCGATTACGGCCAAGGCCATGCGACGCCGTTCGCGCAGGTGCTGTCGGCGCAGCTCGGCGTGCCCTTCGAGAAGATCCGGCTGGAGCAGAGCGACTCCGATCTCGTCCGCTATGGCAACGGCACCGGCGGTTCACGCTCGATCACCGCGACCGGCCAGGCCATCGTCGAGTCCTCGCAGCTCGTGATCGCCAAGGGCAAGCAGGCAGCGGCGCATCTGCTGGAGGCCTCGGAAGCCGACATCGAGTTCGCGAACGGCCAGTTCACCATCGCCGGAACCGACCGCAGCATCGACATCATGGAGCTGGCGCGGCGGATGCGCGAGGGCAAGATGCCCGACGGCGTGCCGGCCTCGCTCGACGTCGACCACAACTCGACAGCGACGGAGTCGACATTCCCGAACGGCTGCCATGTCTGCGAGGTCGAGATCGAGCCGGATACGGGCGTGGCCCACATCGTCGGCTACACCGCGATCAACGACTTCGGCACGGTCATCAACCCCATGATCGTTGCCGGCCAGCTGCATGGCGGCGTCGCCCAGGGCATCGGTCAGGCGATGATGGAGCACCTGCGCTACGACGAGAGCGGCCAGCCGATCACGGGCTCGCTGATGGACTACGCGCTGCCGCGCGCCTCCGACGTGCCGATGATGACGGTCGACAATCACCCGGTGCCGGCCAAGAGCAATCCCTTGGGCACCAAGGGCTGCGGCGAAGCCGGCTGCGCCGGCTCGATGGCATCCGTGATCAATGCGGTGATCGATGCACTGTCGGATTACGGCGTGAAGCACCTCGACATGCCGCTCACCGCCGAGAAGATCTGGCGTGCGATCCAGGACGGCAAGGCGAAGACGGCGGCGTGAGTCCGCGTGTGGTGAGGCAAAGGGCAGCGCGGGATCTGGCGACGTGAGCTTCAACGCCGCCACCGCTGCCCCCTCGCCGTAAGCCACCGCTTCAGGACAAACTCTCGTCAATCGCCATGGCCGGGCTCGCCCCGGTCATCTACGGGCCACAACGACGATCGACATCGATGCCCCGGGGTAATCCCGGGCATGCGATTTGGTTTGTCGAAACATGGCGTCGATGCGAGGGCGGCCCCGGCGACGCCATCTAGCGCGTTGGACCGGATGCCGGATTGACGCGCGGCGCTCGCAATCAGCGGCCATCTGGCGCAGGTGCCCTCGCCTCCACTGGCCGCCACATGATTTGCATGCGTACAAATCGCTGAATTACGGCAGAATCGACGAAACCACCCGGCCGTTTTCTCCCGGATTTGTCCCTGAGTTCCATTCCTTTCGCCTATCGCGCGAGTTCCGCTCGCCCTAAGGTTGTTGCAACGCCGGTTGGCATCGGACACGCCGGACGCCGGTGCCACGCCGAAGGACGCGCAACGCGTCACGAGGTGGATCTCGGTTCAAACAGGGAGAAGGACGAGATGGCTTTCCCGACGTCAGTCAATGACCAGATCACCGATTCCGTCACCCAGGCCAACACCAAGGTCCTCGGCGACGCGCCCGCGATCGCGATGGGCAACCTGTATCAGGCCACCGCGCAGGCGCTGGCCAATGCCGCCCACAACGCGACCAATGCGCAGCAGCAGAGCTACGTGACGACCCAGGCCGCCACCACCATGGGCGTCGCCACGCTCTACTCGCTCGACACCGCCTCCACCGGCGTCGCAACCGCCGACATTCTCAACACCGGCGTCAAGGGCCTGACCAACTGACGCACGCTCTGCACCGGTTCGCTGGCTGACAACTTCGATCGCCTCCCACCCGAAAGGATCAAACCATGGCATTCCCGACCTCAGTCAACAATCAGATCACCGATTCCGTCACCCAGGCCAACACCAAGGTGCTCGGCGACGCGCCGGCGATCGCGATGGGCAACCTGTTCCAGGCGACCGCGCAGGCGCTCGCGAACGCCGCGCACAACGCCACCAACTCGCAGCAGCAGAGCTACGTGACCGCGCAGGCGGCAACGACCATGGGCGTCGCCACGCTCTACTCGCTCGACACCGCCGCCACCGGTATCGCCACCAAGGACATCCTGTCGTCCTGACGAAGCACGAGCGCGGGACCGGTCACGTCCGATCTTGGCACGCGCCTAACGATCCCAGGGAGCTGGTGAGATGGCATTTCCCACGGCAGTCAACAGTCAGATCACGGACTCCGTGACCCAGAGCAACGTCCAGGTGATCGGTACGGCACCTGCGATCGCAATGGGCAACCTGTACCAGGCGACGGCGCAGGCGCTGGCGAATGCGGCGCATAACGCCACCCTGGCGCAGCAGCAGATGTACGTCACTGCCCAGGCAGCGACGACGGCAGGCGTCGCGCTGCTGTATTCGCTCGATACCGCGTCGACCGGTTTGGCGACGTCGACCATCCTGAAGAGCTAGGCATCGTCCCGCGTGACGCCTGGCCGATCGAGAGACGACCCTACTGCAACAGCACTCGCAAAGGAGAGACATCATGGCATTCCCCACCGCCGTCAACAGTCAGATCACCGACTCCATCAGCCAGGTGAACACCAAGGTGCTCGGTGATGCGCCGGCCGTCGCGATGGGCAATCTGTTCATCGCCACCAGCCAGGCGCTGTCCAACGCGGCCCACAACGCCACCAACAATCAGCAGCAGTCCTATGTGACGATGCAGGCCTCGACCACGCAGGGCATCTCCACGCTGCTGACGCTGGATACGGGCACGACCGGCATCGCCACCGAGAAGGTGCTCGGCCTGGTGTAAGCCGGCCGTCCATCGACGGTGCCGCCGGCTAGCCGCAGGCGTGCGCGCGGCCAACGGAGCGGTTCGCCGTGCCAGCTGCATCCGCATCCCTGACAGCCGTGGTCGACGGCAACGTCGTCAATGTCGGCCTCGCGCCATCGGTCGCCATGGGCATGACCTATGTGGCCATGGCCGACAGCCTCGGGCTCGCGATGGCGAACGCCGCGGCCAATCAGCAACGTGGCCAGGTCCTGGCCGGCGCGGCGCTCGCGCAGGTCCTGGCGATGATCATCGCACAAGGGAGCTCGTGACATGAACGATCCGGGTACGGTCAACAGCCAGATCATCGACTCGACGACCGGCGTGGTCACGCTGCTCACCGGTCAGTCCCCCTCGCAGGCGTTCGGGCTGCTCGATGCCGTCATGGTCGAGACGCTCGGCATGGCTATGCACAACGCCATCGGGCGCCAGCAAGGCGCGAGCGTGATCGGCTCGGCCGCGGTGACCGCCGCCTGCGCCAAGATGCTGGCGGTGCCGTTTCCGATCGCACCGCCGCCCGTGCCGAAGCCCCCGCCGCCCTCGGTCGATCCGCTGCCCGGACCGCCGCCCAACCCGTCGCCCAGCGCAGCGGTCGCCGCGGCCTTCGCCGAGGCCGAAAGCGCGGTGACGGCGCTGAAGATGCAAGCCAGCGCAGCCTCGAACCTCGCGCAGACTGCGACCGCGGATCTCAATCAGATCGTCGCCGATGCCGGCGGCACGACGCCGGCGACGCCGCCGACGCCGGGCAGCTCGATCGCCACCGCCTTTGCCGACGCCGAGACCGCGATCGATACGCTGAAGGCGCAGGCCGCGAGCGCGAACAGCCTGGCGCAGGCCGCGCAGGACGATCTCAACAAGCTGATCACCGAAGCGGGCGGAACGCCGCCCCCTCCACCCAAGACATGATCCTGATCAGGACCTGATCCTGATCAAAGATCCGAGCGCCGGCCGGTCCCCGCGCCGGACAGGCCGACGAGCTGACGACCAGACCATCATGATCCGGAAGGCCGCATCCTGCTGCGGCTGCCGGTTCGGTTGAGGAAACGCAGATGCCGAGCAATGTCGACGCGCAGATCATCGACGTGATCAACCAGGTCCAGAAGGCGACCATGGCGCCGCAGGTCGTGCTCACCAGCGGCGCCGGCAAGGCCTATCAGTCGGTGGCGCAGTCGGCGGCGATCGCGATCCAGGATGCGGCCGACGCCCTGCGCAACGTCTCGACCATCGCCACCACCGCCTCCGGCGTCGCCATGGCGCAGCTGCTGGCGACCGGCGAGCCGAAATATGCCGAAGCGCTGGTGACGGCACAGGGCATGATGAAATCGGCGACGGAGGACTTCGCGCAGATCGGCGCCGCCGCCTCCACCATCCTGAAGAACTTCCCGTCGGGGTGATGTCATGACGGTGACGGTCGCAAACAGGCTGATCCAAGGCCGCGGCGGCCTCTCCGAGATCGGGGCGGTGGTCCTGGCGTTCATCGACGGCGGAGTGCAATGGCTGGACTGGGCGGTGCGCGCACCGACCGCGAGCTACAGCTTCCCGGACGAAACCAGCATGATGGCGGAAATCCAGGACGGGCTGCACGGCTCGCCGCTGGCGCTGCTGCCCGGCCTCCGCCTGCAGGTCAGCCCGGTGAAGCTCCTGACCTTCAATCTCGGCGACCTGCGCACGCTCGCGAAGGCGGAGAGCGGCGCACAGGATGCCGCGACGGTAAGCCAGACCGAGAGCATCCTCAATGCCCACGGCATTCGTGGACAATCGGATCTCGCCGCGGTCCCGGCCCTGCTCACCCAGCTCGGCGTCGCGACGTCGCCCGCTTTCCAGTGCCTGGGCCTCAACGAGACCATTGCGCTGTGGGAGCTCATCGCGCTGCCGCAGCCGCAGGACGGCCATCCCGACATCCGCAACGACGCGGCGACATTCGCCGTGCAGCAGGCCCGCACGCCCGAGGAGTTCTGCGACTATTACCGCATCTACATGGCGCTGACGGCCAAGCTCAAGAGCGCCGCCAACCCTGCCGACCAGCGCCTGTCGCAAGCCAATGCCGCTGTGCAGACGCTGCTGCCGCTGTTGTTCGGCGCGCTCGACTGCCCGCAGGTCAAGGGCCTGGTGCCGCCGCACGAGGTCGCGGCCGCGGTCAACAACTGGCTGCGGCAAGGCCGGCGGCTCGGCTTCGCGCGGCTGTCGGAGGGGGTCTGCCGCATCATCGAGAGCACGACCTTCACGCAGGAGACCGGCGCCGCGGCCCAGCAAGTCGTCACGCTGTATCTCGCCAACGCCCAGTCGTTCCTCTCCGCCAACCATCCCAAGACCGGCCGGATCAGCCAGGATGGCCGCTCCTGCATCCTGCCGACACAGTCGGGCAATCTCTATGCCGAGCTTTATCTCGGCGCCGACGGCGACATCACCTTGCGCCAATTCAGGCGGATCGCACCGCCCGCCGAGAAGAGCTGACATCCGAGAGGCAGGCCATCATGAGCGAGCAGCAGCAGATCCCGACCTCGCCGTCCGAGAACGAGCCCGACATCCTGCTCGACAATCCCTATGCCGGACCGATGCTGCCCGAAGCCTTCGTCGAGCAGATCGAGGAGAAGTCGGCGGCAGAGCTCGCCCGCCATGCCGAGCTCGAAGCCGAGCTGATCGAGACCGGCACCGAGGAAGCGGTCGCCTTCGAGCAGCAGTTGGAGATGACGGAGGAGGCAACAGTGAACGAGATTGAGGAGCCGGCCGCGCCTCCGCTGTCGTCCCATTCCATTCATCAGATCGAGCACCGCCTCGCCGAGGCCGCGCGCGCGATCGCCGCAGCTCAATATGCCTTCAACGAAGCGGTCGGCCGGACAGCCGCCGCGATGGAGCGCAAGATGGCAGCGACCCAGGCGGCCATGCTGTCACACCGGCCGCAGGTCGAGCCGCTGCCGCCGCCGATGGATTACGGATCACCCACGGTCGAGACCGCCGAACAGGCCGTCGCCGCCTCGATCAGCGCCACGCGCCAGGCCACCGGCTTCACCGACCGCCAGCTGTCGGCCATGGCCGCCGCCGGCCGCGCCATCATCGCCGAAGCCCAGCAAGCCGCCGAGCAGAGCGTCATCGCCGCCGAACGCTCCATCGGCGCGGCAATGGCCGCGAGCCAGCCGGCGAAGACGGCTGCAAGCGCGTGATACGCCAATCTTTTTGCCGCCGTTACAAGCCCCTTCCGCCCGACCGATCTTCTTGGAGTTTGCGCGATGGCCCACCTCTCCAACGCAGCGCTGCGAAAGCTCTTGAGCTACATGCGGACGAGAGACGGCACTCAGGTCCCCAACACGATCACCGGCAACGTATACGACTACGCCTGCTGGAACTGGGTACTCAGCGGCGGCACGCTGACCGCGAGCGACTTCAAGAGCAGTATCAGCATCATCAACAACGTTCTGAACATGACGGTCGGCGGCTATCCGATCAGTGTCAAGCCCGACGCCAAGGACCAGTACCCAGGAAACGATGCGGACTTCGCACTCCTCCCGGGACTGCTAGAAGATGCACAATCGGAGCCAGGCAAGTTCAAACAGGACAATGTCGAGCAGCGCTCGTTCCTCGAATGCCTCGTCCGAATCATGTTGCGAGTGAATGGCCTAACGCCGATCCCCTTCAGCGCGACCAACAGATACAACGTGATCGTCCGCAGCAGCGACTGGTGGAACACGGATCATTGGGCCTTGAAGCTCTATGTCAAGCAGGATGCGACGCAATTCATCCAGACCGTTCCTGAGCTCCCGCTGAAATTCTCCTGCTCAGAGGTCTGGGACGAACATCTGCCGTTCGTCGAGATCTCGATCGCAGGGATCCACCAGAATCAGATCGACCAGTTGGACGCGGTGCCATTTTCCACTTGCAGAGCGTGGGTTTCCAAACTCACGAGAGCCGGAGATCGCGTCCGCTTCCTCTGCAAGGCCGAACTCGTGTCAGGCAGTGGCCAGTGCGCCAATTGTGGTTTCGTCGCCTGCGAGCATCACCTCGGCAGCTACGACGGCACTGACATTTTCCGGTGGGGCGTCAAGACCGACACGGACAAATACCAGTGCCAATTCTGTCGCCGCGGCGTCATGGAAATCCTGACTTGACGAGCGAGTGCGCCCGTCATTTCGCGGCTGAGACGATCCAGCCAGCAGGAAGAATTCAATAGAAAGGATCACGCGATGCCCCTGTCAGGGAAGGAACTTCTTGAAGGTTTGACCGCGTGGGTTCAAGCCCGCGGCGCGGTGGGACTGCCCTTGGTGTCCGCATTGACGGGCGGCTATGAGGCGTGGTTCCAAGCCGATTTCGGCGGCTATTTGAACTTGGCATTGACAGGCAGCGTGGCGAGAGAGCAGCCCGTCTACCAAAACCAAAACGAGAGGGTTGATCTCCTGATCAATCCGACAAGCGGGGTTGAGGACCAGATTCTCGTCGAAGTGAAAACGCAGAGAATAAATCAGCTCGCCATCGGGCTCATATCCGAGATTCAGAATGATCTGAACAAGCTCGCGGAAAACCGAAACAGTCTCTACACAGAAAATGACGCGTACATGGTCGTCATAACCCTCGATCTACCTGGATCTGAATCCGTGCTGCAATGGGCTCCCGACAACGGCACTACCCGGATTTTCAATAAGCTTCAAGTCAACATTGATCCTCTCGGAATTTATTGGGCATATTCAAGCACCGAGGGGCAATGGGAAGCTCAGAAAAAGTAGATGGGTAGTTCTGCGATTGCTGGAACACGCGCTCGTTCCGGCCCCGCGACGACACCGCAAACGGAGTCGCGAGAGATGACGGCGGACTGGTCCATCATCTCCGAGCGCCCAGGCTTGCGCGAGTATCCCGCGCCACTATCTCACACCTGAGACACCAAGCGAATCCGCCGTCTCTTCAAGCCAGATCCCGTCCGGCGAAGCAGCAACGAAACGCGTCTCTTGGTACGCTTGGGGATAGAGACAGTTTGCGGTTCTCCCGGCCTGCGGTGATCGGCAATTCCGTCGAACAGGCCATCAGCTCGGGTTGCTCGACGTGCCGCCATTTTCAAGTTCGACGTTCTGGCACTCCCTGCCGAACCGCGGCCCCTTGCACCGACCGGAAAGAGATCATGCTCCGTCCGTCGAGAGGAGCGATCTTCATCGGCGAACAAGCCCATGCCCTTTATCGCAGGTCTCGCCTGCACCGTCGTGTGGGACCGCGACGCATCAACAAACAGCGTGGCCGAGCTACCAGTCCCACCGTTTCGATCCTCCTCGGACCGAGAAACTGGTGAAAACGACATGTCGACCGTCAGGCCTGAGGCCCCTCCTTGCGGCCATTTCAGATGAGACGTCGCCGTTTGCGATGAGTCAGCTCCCTTGCGATGAAACGATGCTTTGAATTCCCGTGGCGCCACACGCCGAACCGAGGGCAACGATGGTCCTACAGAGTCCATCGATGGAGAACACAGGCGCGGCCACTGAAGCGACGAAACGGATTTCCCAACATCGGCAAACAAACCGGTTCTGGTGGCCGCTCGAGTCACGGCCTCGGCGCCGGGAGAGGCGGACAACTCAAAACGACTGCTGGCGAAGAGACCCGCGGATCTGGACCGAGCCTGTTCGCTTCCATCATTGTCAACCAAGCGATCCGCACTGAATGTCGGTCGAGACAGGACAGATCGCTCTACTTTGCGAGTTGCAGGAAAGAGATCCGATGACATCGTCAAACCCGCTTGAGATTTCGTCACGGATTGCTTGCCTTGAGGATCGACAGAGCGCTTAAAAAGCGCCGCCGAATCCGGCTTCCCCGCGCGGCCCCAATCAAGCCCAGAACCAACTTCGTCGAACAAAGTCATTCCTGCTGTCATTGCATCCTCGCACGAAAGAGAGAACAGTCCACATTATCGTCTTGATTGAATCAGCTAGCAAGAACACGTTGCCAAATATCATGACATTGCAATCTCACTCCGCCGCCATGCGGCGGTACTCGCGCGGGGTGCGGCCGACCTGGCGGCGGAAGTATTTTTCGAAATGGCTGAGATCGGCGAAGCCGACCTGCAGCGCCACGTCGGTGATCGGCTGCCGCGCGTTGGTGGCCAGCAGCTCCTTGGCCTTCTCGACCCGGATGCGCGCCAGCATTGCCTTGCACGAGGTCTGCAGGCTGTGGCGAAACAGGAAGCTCAGATGCGACTGGCTGACATTGGCCTGCTTCGCCAGCGTGTCCAGCCGGATCGGCTCTGCGTAGTGGTCGACCAGATGGATCAGCGCCTTGCGCAGGTTGGGATGCAGACGTGACAGCGCCTTCATGTCCTTGTTGAGCACATGGTGAACCCAGTCGTCGGCGCTCACGCCGTCGGGCGTCTGCACCGGCGTCGACATCGGCAGCGGCTCGCCGGCGGCTGCCACGGAAGGCGCGGCGGTCGCGACCGGCGTCGGCGCCGCGGGCGGCTCGGTGGCGCGCTCGGCCTGCGCGTGGATCGCCGGAAAATAGCGCCTGACGTCGTCGGCACGAATCCTTGCCCGCCCGGTCATGACGGCCAGCCGTGCGACCACGCGCTCGACCTCGAACGCGTTTTCCGGCCAGGCATAGCTGCGGCACAGTTCGAGCATCTCGGCGCTGATCTTGTCCTCGGCGCGGTGACCATGTCCCTCGAGCGCGGCAATCACCAGCGGCTCGATATCGTCGCTGCGCTCGCGCAGCGGAGGCACGCTGACGGGCAGGAAATCCAGCTCCGCCAGCAATTGGCGCGCGAAGGCGCGCTCGGCGACCAGCCGCGGCAGATCGCCGCTCGCGGACGCGATCACACGCACGCGCGTCGTGCTCGACACGTCGAGCCATTGTCCGAGGCGGGAATGCATGTATTGCGGCAGCTCGTTCTGCAGGCCCGGCGCCAGCATGTCGATGTCGCTGAAGAACAGCGTGCCGCCCTCGGCCTGCCGAAACCAGTCCTGCGGCGCCCCGCGCGGCTGCGCGCAATTGACCTGCACGAACGGCAGATCGCGGCGCGGTCCGCAACAATGGATGGCGGCCGCCAGATATGGCGTCTCGGTGCCGAACTCACCCTGCAGCAGGCAGGGCAGATCGCTATGCGAGGCCTTTTCGACGAATATTTCCAAATTGCGCACGGCCTCGCTGGCGCCGACCAGCAGCAGCGAGCGGCCGAGGCGCTGCCGCGCCCATTCGCAGACCTCGTAGCGCTTGACCACGAAGGCGAGCTGACGCGCGCAATCCACCAGCGCGTCCGAAAGATCCGGGCCGTTCCGTCGTCGGTCCCAGGCCAGGGTCAGGCGACCCATCCCCACATCGGCATAGACCAGCGGCACCGTGACGGAGGGAGTGGGCTCGAGCCGCCACTGCGGCGCCCGTCGCGGCTCACGCTCGGAGGCTGCCGCCGCGCCCCCATCCCGCTCGCTGAGCCAGTCCTGCACCGTCTCGGTCCCCGACCTCGACAACACGATACGTCCGAGATCGGCCACCGCAATCTCGACCGTCGCGGCGCGCGACAACTCCGCCAGACGCTGCGCATAGCTCACGAGAAAATCGACGACCTCGAGATATGGCCGGCTCATCCGGGCCAATTCGCGCCAGGCGTGATCGCCAGCTTCAGGTCCCCTCTGGTCCTTCATGATCGTGCTGAAGGCACCAAAAGCGGGTATCGACCAAACATCGCGAGCGCATCGTTGCCGCAAACGCCGTCGATGCCGTTCCCGAGAACAATACGCCTCGTGATGGCATGCTCAGCTACGAAGCAGCCGAGGGACACACCATCCTCGCCGAATATGCTCACCGATCCTTGCCCCCCTGAAAAGCCGGGCAGAAGGAACCACACACAATTTTAGATTGCGTGTGAACGGCCTCACTATTAATGATCAAATCGTCTTGATGCGGGCGACGACATGACGCAGCCGTCAATCCTGCGGACGAGGCTGGTAGATGGCGACGTGATGGCAATGGGCGACCGGTCGATCGCCATTCGCCACCGCCAGCGCGTCGATCTCGACGAAGCGGTGGCCCTTCTTCTCGTAGTTGGCGACCACGCGGCCTCGCGCCGTGATCTCGTCGGTCTCGGCGATCACCGACAGCAATTGCATCCGGCTGCCGACGTGAATCCACGGGCCGAGCACGACGTTGTCGACCAGGAGCCGGTTCATCACCCGTTGCAGCATGCCGGGATGGCCGAGCCGCTCGCTCGCATAGATCGGATCGCGCTCGCGGATCTCGTCGAGATACATCGTAGCCGCCGGCCCTGGCCAGGCCCGCGGCGCCGTGCCGAGCCAGCTGCCGACTTCGAATGAGTCTGCGCCGATGGGCGGTCGCACGTCTGCGGGTGGAACATCACGATAATCCGCCAGCACGACATCCGGCGCCACCGCCGGAAGCGATGCGGAACCGGTCGCGCAGAGCTGGCCTTGGCTCGTCACCTCGAGCACAAGGCCATCCGCAGTCTCCCTCGCCCGGACCTCCGCGATCTCCCCGTCATAGACCGGCTTGATGAAGCGCGCCTCGATCAGGCCCCGTTCGAGGAATGCCCGGCCCCAGCGCGCGACCGGCTGATGCAGCATATAGCCCAGCACCTCGACGCCCGGGACCAGGCCGCCAGCGAAGCCGAAGCGGCGGGCGACGCTGTCGTCGTGCATCTTGTTCTCGGACTGCTTGGCGGTGTTGAACGCCTCGACCGCGTAAGGCGCGATTTCGCCGGACATGCTTGCCTCCCTTTCACCCTTTTCCGGCGATGGTAACGGCCGGAAAGCCCCTGGCAAGCTCAGCCTTTGGCTCGCAATTCGCCCCGCGATGGAGTACCAACCGGCCATCCCGAATGAAGGCCCGATGACGCTCCAAACCGCCCCCATCACCATCTATGTCGACGCCGACGCCTGCCCGGTGAAGGACGAGATCTACCGCGTCGCGATCCGGCATGGCCTGCCGGTGGTGGTCGTCGCCGGCGGCTTCATCCGCGTGCCCGATGATCCCCTGATCACGCGCATCGCGGCCGGCAGCGGCATGGATGCCGCGGACGACTGGATCGCGGAGCGCACCACCGCTGACGACATCGTCATCACCGCGGACATTCCGCTGGCGAGCCGCTGCGTCAAGGCAGGCTCCGCCGTCATCGCGCCGAACGGCAAGCCGTTCACCGAGGAATCGATCGGCATGACCTTGGCGGTGCGCAATTTGATGACCGACCTGCGCTCCTCCGGTGAGGTCACCGGCGGGCCGCGCTCGTTCACGCCGCGCGACCGCTCGACCTTCCTCTCCACCCTCGACACCACGATCCGCCGCGTGCAGCGCCAACGCGCCGCGCGGGTCCAGCAACAGAGCTAAGCGACATGGCGCCGCCTCTCATCCAGTTGAAAGACATCCGCCTGACCTTCGGCGGCACCGCCCTGCTGCAAGGTGTCGAGCTGTCGGTCTCGCCGGGCGAGCGCGTCTGCCTGATCGGCCGCAACGGCTCCGGCAAGTCCACCTTGCTCAAGATCGCCGCCGGCCTGGTCGATTGCGACAGCGGCACGCGCTTCGTGCAGCCCGGCGCCACCGTGCGCTATCTGCCGCAGGAGCCGGATTTTTCCGGCCATGCGACGACGCTCTCTTACGTCGAGGCCGGGCTCGGGCCCGGCGACGATCACTACCAGGCGCGCTATCTGGTCGAGCAGCTCGGGCTATCAGGCGAGGAGGATCCCGCGCATGTCTCCGGCGGCGAGGCGCGCCGCGCGGCGCTGGCGCGCGTGCTCGCGCCCAATCCCGACATCCTGCTCTTGGACGAGCCGACCAACCATCTCGATCTCACCACCATCGAATGGCTGGAGAACGAGCTCGACGGCCGCCGCTGCGCGCTGGTGCTGATCAGCCACGACCGCCGCTTCCTCACCAATCTGTCCCGCGCCACCGCCTGGCTCGATCGCGGCCAGATCAAGCAGATCGACCGCGGCTTCGCCGGCTTCGAGGCGTGGCGCGACGAGGTGCTGGCCGAGGAGGAGCGCGAGCAGCACAAGCTCGACCGCAAGATCGTCAATGAGGAGCACTGGCTGCGCCACGGCGTCTCCGGCCGGCGCAAGCGCAACGTCAAGCGCCTCGCCAATCTCCACGCGCTGCGCCAGCAGCGCCGCGATTATCGCGGCACGGCGGGCAGCGCCAATCTTGCCGCCGCCGAAGCCGACAAGTCCGGCAAGCTGGTGATCGAGGCCAAGGGCGCCAGCAAGAGTTACGGCGACCGCAAGATCATCGATAATTTCTCCATCCGCATTCAGCGTGGCGACCGCATCGGCATCGTCGGCCCGAACGGCGCGGGCAAGACCACGCTGGTCAATCTGCTCACCGGCGGCAGCGAGCCGGACAGCGGCAGCGTCCGGCTCGGCGTCAATCTGGAGATGGCGACGCTGGACCAGCAGCGCGAGAGCCTGGATCCCAGGACGACGCTCGCGGAGGCGCTGACCGGCGGACGCGGCGATCACGTCATGGTCGCCGGCAAGCCGAAGCACGTGGTCGGCTACATGGAAGACTTCCTGTTCTCGCGCGAGCAGATGCGCACGCCCCTGGAAGTTCTGTCGGGCGGCGAGCGCGGCCGGCTGATGCTGGCGCGCGCATTGGCCAAGCCGTCGAACCTCCTGGTGCTGGACGAGCCGACCAACGATCTCGACCTGGAAACGCTGGACGTGCTCGAGGACATGCTCGGCGACTACGAGGGCACGGTGATCCTGATCAGCCACGACCGTGACTTCCTCGATCGTGTCGTCACATCGGTGATCGTGCCCGAGGGCAACGGCAAATGGCAGGAATATGCCGGCGGCTACAGCGACATGCTGGTGCAGCGCGGTGCGGACTTGAAGCGCGAGCACGCCAAGGCGGCTGAGGAGAAGAAGGACGCCAAGCCGGCGGCCACGGCACCGACGAGCACGCCGAAGCGCAAGCTCTCCTTCAACGAGAAGCACGCGCTCGAGACCCTGCCGAAAACGATCGCCAAGCTGCAGGCCGAGATCGCCAAGCAGCAGGCCGTGCTCGCCGATCCCGCACTCTATGCGAAAGATCGCAAAAAATTCGACGCCGCCTCCCTCGCCATCGCCACCGCGCAGGCCGAGCTCACCGCCGCCGAAGACCGCTGGCTGGAGCTCGAAGTCCTGCGCGAGGAGATCGAGGGCGGATGACGCTGCCGTAGGGTGGGCAAAGGCGCGCCAACGCCGTGCCCACCGAATCCTCGTGCAACTGAAGACGGTGGGCACGCTTCGCTTTGCCCACCCTACGTTTGATGGCACACGCTGCCACCCTCGATGATGGAGCTCACGACATGACCACCCCGCTCGCTGCCAAGATCGCCCGGGAGTACGGCACGCCCTGCGCCGTCATCGACATGGACAAGGTCGAGCGCAACATCGCGCGCATCCAGGCGCAATGCGACGCCGCCGGCGTCGCCAACCGGCCGCACATCAAGACGCACAAGAGCCCGGTCCTGGCCAAGCTGCAGATCGAGGCCGGCGCACAAGGCATCACGTGCCAGAAGATCGGCGAGGCCGAGATCATGGCGGACGCCGGCATCAGCAACATCCTGATCAGCTACAATCTGGTCGGCGAGGAGAAGATGGCGCGCCTCGCCGCGCTGCAGGCGAAAGCCGACATGACCGTTGCCGCCGACAACGCGACCGTGATCGCCAGCCTGCCGCAAGCAGCAAAGCAATCCGGCCGCACGCTCTCGGTCGTGGTCGAATGCGATACCGGGCGCAAGCGCGCCGGCGTCGAGACACCGGCCGAGGCGATCCAGCTCGCGCGGCAGATCAAGGCGAGCGAAGGCCTGCGCTTCGCCGGCTTCATGTTGTATCCTACTGAGTCCGGCTGGGACGCCGCGCAGCGCTTCTACGACGAGGCCCTGACCGGCGTGCGCGCCGAGGGGCTGGAGGCCAGCATCGTCTCGACCGGCGGCTCGCCGAACCTGAAGAATCTCGGCAAGCTCAAGGGCGCGACCGAGCACCGTCCCGGCACCTACATCTACAACGACCGCATGCAGGTCGCTGCCGGCGTCGCAGCTTTCGACGACTGCGCGCTGCACATCTACTCCACGGTCGTCAGCCGCGCCGCACCCGAGCGCGGCATCCTCGACGCCGGCTCGAAGACGCTGACGACCGACACCGGCGGCCTCGACGGCCACGGCCTGATCCTGGAGCACCCGGAAGCGAAGATCGCGCGCTTCGCCGAGGAGCACGGCTTCCTCGACCTGTCCCGCAGCAACACCCGCCCCAATGTCGGCGACGTCGTCCGCATCGTCCCCAACCATGTCTGCGTCGTCGTCAACATGATGGACGAGGTGGTGATGGTCCGTGGCGAGGAGATCGTGGGCACGCTGCCGGTAGCGGCGCGCGGCAAGCTGCGTTAGGCGCGCAACTCTCTCGGCCCGTCGTTGTTTCGCTCGCAATGACGGCAAAGACGTAGGGTGGGCAAAGAGGCGACGCGGCAACGCCGCGGCGCATCGTGCCCACCGTGGTCTCAGTTGATGCTGACGGTGGGCACGCTGCGCTTTGCCCACCCTACAAACTAAAGTTCGCTCCTTACAAAATGACGATCAGTCGAGAGAGAGACGCCAATCGTCGAGCGAGTCGTAGAGCACGGTTGTCGGCCGCCGAGGGTCGACTTCACGACCGCCAGACCACGTGAGGTGAACCACGGCTACCCGGCCGTCACGCAATGTGACGAGGACATCATCGCAATCGTCACGCTTTGCGATGATGCTGAGGGACAGATTTGCCAATGCATGGTCGGGAGCAATTTCACGCGCGAGCTCGGTCTCCAGTGTCGTCCGCATATGATCTTCGGTGAGCACAAACCAGGGCTCAGGGAGCGGTATGGTCATAACTGCCCATCTCCTCGTAGCCAGCTCAGCGCCCCCTTCCCCGCTGCCACGCCGGTCGCGAACGAGGCCTGCAGCAGATAGCCGCCGGTCGGCGCTTCCCAGTCCAGCATCTCGCCGGCGGCGAACACGCCGGGCAGTCGGCGCAGCATGAAATTAGAATCGAGCTCGTCGCGCACGATGCCGCCTGCGCTGGAGATAGCGCGGGCGAGACCGGCGGTGCCTGTCAGCCTGATCGGCACGGCGTTGATCAGCGCCGCAAGGCGATCCGGCGACAGCGACGACAGCGACAGGCCTTGTGTCTTCGCCGCCTCCTGCAGCAGCCCGATCGCGACCGGAGACAATTGCAGCGCCTTGCGCAGCACGTTCGAGAACGTCTGCTTGCCGCGCGGCGCCGAGAGCTTCTTGATCAGATCGGCAGCTTCGACCTCGGGCCGCAGCGCGACATGCAGTGTCGCCTCGCCACGAACAGCGATGGCCTCCCGCAGCTCTGCCGACAGCGCATACACCGCGCCCCCCTCGATGCCGTGGCGCGTGACAATCGCCTCCCCGCGCATGCTGCGCTCGCCGAACGACAGCGCGATGCTCTTCAGTGGCTGGCCCTCAAAGCGATCGCGGAAGATGTCGGACCAGCCGACGGTGAAGCCGCAATTGGCTGGCCGCAGCGGCGCGATGACGATGCCTTTTGCCGCCAGGATGGGCACCCAGCCGCCATCGGAGCCGAGCCGCGGCCAGCTCGCGCCGCCGAGCGCCAGCACAACGGCATCGGCCACGATGGAGCGCGGTCCTGCCGGCGTCTCGAAGGTGAGATGTCCCTGATCGTCCCAGCCAGTCCAGCGATGCCGCAGCTCGATCCGCACACCCTGTGCGTCGAGCCGGCGCAGCCACGCGCGAAGCGGCGGCGAGGCTTTCATCGCAACCGGAAATACGCGGCCGGAGGAGCCAACGAAGGTCGGCTCGCCGAGCGACTCGCACCAGTCGCGTAGTTGTTGCGGCGAAAAGGCTTTGATCACCGGCGTAAGCCACGCCGCGGCTTCGCGATAACGCGACAGGAATGCGGTCAGCTCTTCGCTATGCGTGAGATTGAGGCCCCCTCGCCCCGCCATCAGAAACTTGCGCGCCACCGACGGCATCGCATCGTAGACGGTGACGCGGGCTCCGCCTTCGGCCAGCAGCTCGGCGGCCATAAGCCCGGCCGGACCGGCTCCGATAATGGCGATTTGCTTCGAAGATGACATGTCGCCAGTTTAGGCCGCGCCCATCTCAATGCAAAAGGTCGTCATGCCCGGGCTTGACCCGCCTGCGGGGCCGAAGCCCTTCGGCGAGGCATAGGCCCGGGCATCCACGCCTTTCCACGCAGGTGGTGTCAAAGACGTGGATGGCCGGGTCAAGCCCGGCCATGACGGCGGTGTGTGGGGCGGGCGACGTGATCTACAGCTTGATTCCCAGCCGCGCCGCAGCCTGCGACACATACTTCTGCGTCTGCTCGAACGCGCCTTGCAGCGCTCGCGCCTTCGACATGTCGCTGATCTCGGCAAAATGCGCGGCGACCGCGTCCGGCGTCCATTCCTCCGGCGGCAGGTTGATGCCCTCGCTCTCCAGGATCTTGATGACGGCGAACGAACCCGCACCGGCGCCCATGATGGTGCGGGTCGGCGCGTCCTCGCTGAGCAGATACTCCACCGCCGGCGTGATCGATTCCGGCTTCATCAGTTGCAGCGCCTGCGGCGGCAGCAGTTCCTCGGTCATGCGGGTGGCTGCCGTCGGCGAAATGATATTAACGCGGATGTTGGTCTTGCGACCCTCCTCCGCCAGCACGTTCATCAGGCCGACCATCCCGGTCTTGGCCGCGCCGTAATTGGCCTGGCCGAAATTGCCGAACAGGCCGGAGGACGAGGTCGTCAGCACGATGCGGCCGTAGTTGCGCTCGCGCATGCCGTTCCACACCGCCTTGCAGCAGTAGAAGCTACCGACGAGGTGCACGTCGAGCACCTTGGCGAAATCGGCGACTTCCATCTTGCCGAACGACTTGTCTCTGAGGATGCCGGCATTGGCGCACATGATGTCGACGCTGCCCCACTCCTTGGTGGCGCGCTCGACCATCGCGGTGACCTGCTCGAAATTCGAGACGTCGGCGCCATCGGCCATCGCGGTGCCGCCGGCTTTGCGGATCTCCTCGACCACGGTCTCCGCTGCGGTCATCGAGCCGCCGGTGCCGTCGCGCGCGCCGCCGAAATCATTGACCACGACCTTGGCGCCGCGGCTCGCCAGCCCCAGCGCATGCGCGCGCCCGAGCCCATTGCCTGCGCCAGTGACGATGGCGACGCGTCCGTCGAATCTGATTGCCATGATGCTGTGTCCTCGGTTCTGCGCTCGTCATGCCCGGGCTTGACCCGGGCATCCATCCACCTTCGATCAGGGAGATGGATCGCCGGGTCAAGCCCGGCGATGACGAGGTTGGGGTGGTGTAGCGAGAGATGGTTAGCTCAGATAGATCAGACCGATCCAGTCGGCGACCAGGGCGGGCTTGTCCTCGCCCTCGATCTCGACGGTGACGTTGGTGCGCGACTGCAACTCCCCAGGCTTGCGCAGCGTGGCCTCCGACAGAACGAAGCGGCCGCGCACGCGCTTGCCTGACTTGACCGGCGAGATGAAGCGCAGCTTGTCGAAGCCGTAATTGACGCCCATCGCCGTGCCCTCGATCGCCGGCATGACCTCGTAGGACATCACCGACAGCAGCGACATCGTGAGGAAGCCGTGCGCGATGGTGGTGCCGAACGGCGTCGCCTTGGCCGCTTCCGGATCGACGTGAATGAACTGATGGTCCTCAATCACGTCGGCATAGGTGTCGATGCGCTGCTGATCGAGCACGTGCCATAACGACACGCCGATCTCCTGGCCGACCATGGCCTGATAGCTTTGAAGCGAAATCGGCGGCTTCTTCCAGATCTTGTTCATGCGTTCCCTACACCTCGTGCCCGGACGGTCGTGTCTTCAGCTCCGGGAAGTCCTCTTCCTTGAATTCCGTGCCGCGCAGATGGTCCGTGCGGTTGTCCTCGTGCTCCAGCCGGCGCAGCTGCACGCGGCGGATCTTTCCGGAGATCGTCTTCGGCAGCTCGCTGACCAGCTCGAGCCGGCGGATGCGCTTGAATGGCGCCAGCCGCGCCTGCAGATGCTCGAAGATCGACAGCGCGGTCGCGCGCGAGCGCTCCGCGCCTGACGTCAGCAGCACATAGGCCTTCGGAATCGCCAGCCGGATCGGATCCGGGCTCGGCACCACCGCGGCCTCGGCGACCGCCTCGTGCTCCAGCAGCACGCTCTCCAGCTCGAACGGAGAGATGCGATAGTCAGAGGATTTGAACACGTCGTCGGAGCGGCCGACGAAGGTCAGGTAGCCCTCCTCGTCCTGGAACACGACATCGCCGGTGCGATAGCGCACGCCATCGGCGCCGCTGAGCTTGCCGTCGTCTCCCTGATAGCCTTGCATGAGGCCGGCTGGGCGTTCGCCTGAGAGCGACAGCGTGATTTCGCCCTCACTCGCGAGATTGCCGTCGATATCCGCGACCTCGACGCGATAGCCCGGCAGCGGACGGCCCATCGAGCCGATCTTCAGCTTCTGGCCCGGCGAGTTGCCGCAGATCGCGGCGGTCTCGGTCTGGCCGTAGCCGTCGCGGATCGTCAGTCCCCAGGCGGCGCGGACCTGATCGATCACTTCCGGATTGAGCGGCTCGCCGGCGCCACAGGCCTCGCGCAAGGATACCTTGAAGTCGGCGAGATGCTCCTGAATGAATAGCCGCCACACCGTCGGCGGCGCGCACAGCGTCGTGACGCCGCAACGACGGATGATCGCGAGCAGCCCCTTGGCGTCGAAGCGCGGCTGATTGACGACGAACACGGTAGCGCCGGCATTCCACGGCGAGAAGAAACAGCTCCAGGCGTGCTTGGCCCAGCCCGGCGAGGAGATGTTGAGATGCACGTCGCCCGGTTGCAGGCCGAGCCAATACATCGTCGAGAGATGGCCGACCGGATAGCTGCGATGGCTGTGCCGCACCAGCTTCGGCTTGGCCGTCGTACCGGACGTGAAATACAGCAGCATCGGATCATCCGGCTGCGTCGGCCCATCCGGTGTGAATGCCTCGCTGGCCTCGGCCGCCTTTTCGAACGGAAGCCAGCCGGCTGATGTCGTCGTCCCCACGACAATCCGAACCAGATCATCCGCGCCAAGATCGGCGAACTTCGCCACCTGATCCTGCGCGGCGACGACGGCCCTGGCGCGGCCGCGCTCCAGACGATCGCGCAACTCATCGGTGGTCAGCAGCGTCGTCGCGGGAATGACGACCACGCCGAGCTTCATCGCCGCCAGCATCGTCTCCCACAGCGGCACGACATTGCCGAGCAAGAGCAGCAGATGATCGCCGCGCTTCAAGCCTTGCGCGCGCAGGAAGTTGGCGACCTGGTTGGAGCGGCGCGACAGCGCGGCGAAGGACAGTTTCGTTTGGCGATCCTGCGCGGCATCGACAATCCATAGCGCCGTGCGCTCGCGGCTTTCGGGGTCCGACGCAAGCTCGGCATCGAACCAGTCGAGCGCCCAGTTGAACGGGACCGGATCGGGCCAGCGAAAACCCTTCACCGCGGCATCGTAGTCGGTGCGATGCGCCAGCAGAAACGCGCGTGCGTCCTTGAATGTCGTCATCAAGTGGTCCCGGCGAGCTTGCGGACGTGCTGAATGATCCCCGAGAAATCGACACCACCATGACCGGCGGCGTCGAACGCCTTGTAGATCTCCTGCGCATGCTGGCCGAGCGGCGTCGCCGCGCCGGCCGCCTTGGCGGCGTCCTGCGACAGCGTGAGATCCTTCAGCATTAGCGCGGTCGCGAAGCCCGGTCTGTAGTCGTTGTTGGCGGGCGAGGCCGGCACCGGGCCGGGTACCGGGCAATACGACGTCAGTGACCAGCACTGGCCCGACGAGGTCGAGGCGACGTCGAACAGCGCCTGATGCGATAGGCCGAGCTTCTCAGCCAACGCAAACGCCTCGCCGACGGCGATCATCGAGATGCCCAGGATCATGTTGTTGCAGATCTTGGCCGCCTGCCCCGCGCCGGCGCCGCCGCAATGGACGATCTTCTTGCCCATTGCCTCCAGGATCGGCTTGGCCGCCGCAAATGCGCCTTCCTCGCCCCCGCACATGAAGGTCAGCGTAGCGGCCTTGGCGCCGCCAGTGCCGCCGGACACCGGCGCATCGATGGCGGCGATGCCATGCTTGGCAGCCAGCCCATGCGCTGATCGCGCGCTCTCGACGTCGATGGTCGAGGAATCGATGATCAGCGCGCCCTTGGCCATCGCCGGCACGACCTCGTTCCACACCGCCAGCACATGCTTTCCGGCCGGCAACATGGTGACGACGGCGTCAGCGCCCTTCGCTGCTGCCACGGCGCTGTCCGCAATCTCAGCGCCATCCGCCTTGGCCTGCGCGCGCGAGGCTTCGACCAGATCGAACGCCACCACCTTGTGGCCGGCCTTGACGAGATTGGCGGCCATCGGGCCACCCATGTTGCCGAGGCCGATGAATGCGATCGTTGCCATGGTTCGTTCTCTCCCTCGACCTGCTTGTTATCTCGTTTGCGGGAATGTCAGCTCGTCGGCGCCGATCTCGGCCAGATATGGCGCCAGCATCTCGGGCGTCACCTGATCGACATCCGGCGGCGACCATTTTGGATTGCGGTCCTTGTCGATGATCGCGGCGCGCACGCCCTCGCGGAAATCGTCGCTGCGGAACACTTCCAGCGCGGCACGATATTCGCGGACCAGGCACACTTGCAACGAAGCCGCTCCGCGCGCCAGCCGCAGCAGTTTCAAGGTCACGACCATGCCGCGCGGCGACTTCTCCTTGAGCGTCTTCAACGTCGCGCGCGCGAGCTCGGAGTCATCAGCTTCGAGGGCCGCGAAGATGTCGTGCATGCTGTCATGGGCAAACCATGCATCGATTTTCGCCAGCTGCTCGGCCACAGGGCCGGCCGTCTCGCCGCTGGCAAAACCTGCGATCAGCCGATCGATCTCGGCAGACAATGTCCCAGGCCTGACCTTGGTCAGGACCTCCCGCAACGCGGGCCAGCTCGACGTCGGCACAACCGCATCCGCGAAGCGCGCATGGATCGCATCAGGCCCGTTCATGGTCTGCCCCGTAAGCCCGAAATAGGCGCCGAGCTCGCCCGGCGCGCGCGACAACAGCCAGGTGCCGCCGACATCGGGGAAGAAGCCGAGGCCGACCTCGGGCATCGCGAGCTTGGTCTTCTCGGTCACGATGCGATGGCGGCCATGCGCCGACAGGCCGACGCCGCCGCCCATCACCAGCCCGTCCATGTAGGCGACATAGGGCTTTGGGAACGCAGCGATGCGCGCATTCATGATGTATTCCTGACGCCAGAACACTTTTCCCAGGTCGCCATTCACCTTCGAGCTCTCATAGAGCCCGCGAATGTCGCCGCCGGCGCACAGCCCGCGCTCGCCCGCGCCTTCGAGCAGGACCACGGCAACGGCAGGATCGGCCTCGAACTGATCGAGCGCCGCGTCGATGCCCATGGACATCTCCAGGGTCATCGCGTTGATCGCCTTGGGACGGTTGAGCCGGATGATGCCGGCCGAGCCCTCGCGGCGAACGATCAGATCGCCCTCGACCACCTCGCTCATCGCGCGCCCTCGATCAGCTTGCGCGACACGATCAGGCGCATGATCTCGTTGGTGCCTTCGAGGATCTGGTGCACGCGCAGATCGCGCACGATCTTCTCGATGCCGTATTCGCTCAAGTAACCGTAGCCGCCATGCAGTTGCAGCGCCTGGTTGGCCACCTCGAAGCCGACATCGGTCCCGAAGCGCTTGGCCATCGCGCAGAGCATGGTCGCGTCCGGATCCTTGCGATCGAGCGCTGCTGCCGCCCGCCACACGAAGGTGCGCGCGGCTTCCAGCTCGATCGCCATGTCGGCGATGCGGAATTGCAGCGCCTGGAATTCATCGAGCCGCTTGCCGAACGCCTTGCGCTCTTTCGTATAGGCCAGCGTCTTGTCGAGCGCCGCCTGCGCGCCGCCGAGCGAGCACGCCGCGATGTTGAGGCGGCCGCCGTCGAGTCCGGCCATCGCAATCTTGAAGCCGATGCCCTCCTCGCCGAGCCGGTTCGCGACCGGCACGCGCGCATTCTCGAAGATCACCGCGCGCGTCGGCTGCGCATTCCAGCCCATCTTGCGCTCATTGATGCCAAAGGACACGCCGGGAGTCTTGGCGTCGATGACGAGCGTCGAGATGCCGCCGGGACCATCGGCGCCGGTGCGCACCATCGCGACGAGAATGTCGGTCGCGCCGGCACCGGAGATGAACTGCTTCTGGCCGTTGAGCACGTAGACATCGCCATCGCGCACCGCGCGCGTGCGCAGCGCGGCGGCGTCGGAGCCGGCGCCCGGCTCGGTCAGGCAGTAGCTCGCAATCAGGTCCATCGGGCAGAGCTTCGGCAGATATTCCTGGCGCTGCGCCTCGGTGCCGAAAGTGTCGATCATCCACGACGCCATGTTGTGGATGGAGATGAAGGCGGACACCGTCGGGCAGCCGGTCGCCAGCGCCTCGAAGATCAGCGCGGCATCGAGACGGGACAGGCCCGAGCCGCCGACATCGTCGCGGATGTAGATGCCGCCCATGCCGAGCGCCGCGGCCTCGCGCATGACGTCGACCGGGAAATGCTTCTCCTCATCCCAGCGCAGCGCATGCGGGGCGATCTTCTCGGCCGCGAACGTGCGCGCCATGTCGCGCACCGCGATCTGATCCTCATCGAGAGCGAACTGCATTCGTTCTCCGCGTTTCCCAAAGGTTTGTTATTTTGTCGGGTCGGCGCCTCTTACTCCGTCATTGCGAGCGAAGCGAAGCAATCCAGGATCGTTCCGTGGAGACAGTCTGGATTGCTTCGTCGCTCCGCTCCTCGCAATGACGACGAGAACGACGCAATGGGAGCCCTCTCGGGCTCCCATTCAACTTACTTCATCAGCGGGATCGAGAACTCCGCGCCTTCCTTGACCCCGGACGGCCAGCGCGAGGTGACGGTCTTGGTCTTGGTGTAGAAGCGGATCGAATCCGGGCCGTGCTGGTTGAGATCGCCGAAGCCGGACTTCTTCCAGCCGCCGAAGGTGTAGTAGGCGATCGGCACCGGAATCGGCACGTTGATGCCGACCATGCCGACATTCACCTTGGCCGCGAAATCGCGGGCCGCGTCGCCGTCGCGGGTGAAGATCGCAACGCCATTGCCGTAATCATGATCCGATGGCAGTGCCAGCGCCTCGGCGTAATCCTTGGCGCGCACCACCGACAGCACGGGTCCGAAGATCTCTTCCTTGTAGATCCGCATGTCCTTGGTGACGTTGTCGAACAGACAGCCGCCCATGTAGAAGCCGTTCTCATAGCCCTGCATCTTGAAGCCGCGGCCGTCCACGGCGAGCGTCGCGCCTTCCTTGACGCCGATGTCGACGTAGTTCCTGACGCGCTCGACGGCCTCGCGGGTCACCAGCGGGCCGTAATCGGCCGACGGATCGATCGAGGTGCCGATCTTGAGGCTTTCGACGCGCGGGATCAGCTTGTCCATCAGCCGGTCCGCGGTGGTCTTGCCGACGGGCACCGCGACCGAGACCGCCATGCAGCGCTCGCCGGCCGAGCCGTAGCCGGCACCGATCAGCGCATCGACCGCCTGATCGAGATCGGCATCGGGCATGATGATGGCGTGGTTCTTGGCGCCGCCAAAACACTGGCAGCGCTTGCCGTGGGCGGCGGCGCGCTCATAGATGTATTGCGCGATCGGCGACGAGCCGACGAAGCCCACCGCCATGATATCGGGATCCTCGAGGATGGCGTCGACCGCTTCCTTGTCGCCGTTGACGACGTTGAGGATGCCCGCCGGCAGGCCGGCCTCGATCATCAGCTCGGCGAGCTTCATCGGCACGCCGGGATCACGCTCGCTGGGCTTGAGAATGAACGCGTTGCCGCAGGCGATGGCGGGCGCGAACTTCCACATCGGGATCATCGCCGGGAAATTGAACGGCGTGATGCCGGCAACGACGCCGAGCGGCTGGCGCATCGAATAGATGTCGATCCCGGGGCCCGCGCCCTCGGTGTACTCGCCCTTCATCAAATGCGGAATGCCGCAGGCGAACTCGACGACCTCGAGGCCGCGCTGGATGTCCCCCTTGGCGTCCGGAATGGTCTTGCCGTGCTCGCGCGCCAGCAGCTCGGCGAGCTGGTCATAGTCGCGCTGTGCGAGTTCCAGAAACTTCATCATGACGCGCGCGCGGCGCTGCGGGTTGGTCGCGGCCCAGGCGGGCTGCGCGGCCTTGGCGTTCTCCACAGCCGCCCGGAGCTCGGAACGCGAGGCCAGCGCGACCTTGGCCTGGACGTCACCGGTCATCGGCTCGAAGACATCGGCCGTCCGTCCAGACGTGCCCTTGACCTCTTTGCCGCCAATGAAATGACCGATCGAACGCATGGGTATCCTCCGCAGGGGTAAGCAGTGCCGATTTGGCCGGCATCTTGCAGTCTTTGCGGCGTTTGGGAAGGGTCTCAACGCTGACCGGCGCTGCGAAATTGCCGCCCCTTCGCTCCCGCGGCAGGCCGTCCATCGCGCGCGTCGTCCGAAGGCTCAACGCTTCGGGGCAGCAGCCTTCTTCACGGGCCTTTTCGCGGGCACTCGCGCTGTCTTCCCCCCAGGTCCGTCACCATGGGCAACCGCCAGGGCCACCTCGCGACCGGAGCTCAAGATCTCCTCAGACAATTCGCCGCTACCGGTAATGCGCGCCATCACGATGGTCCCCATCAGGGTCGCGAGCATCGCGGAGGCCCGCTTGCGCGCGGTCTTGCGCGGCACGTCGAGGATGTAGTCGGCGAACAGATCGATCAGCTCCTCGAGCTTGGCTGCGAAAGCCTTACGCGTCTTGGCGCTCTCGCGCGCGATTTCGGCGCCGAGCGCGGGCACCGCACAGCCATGGCCGGGATCATCACGATGCTCGGCCGACAAATAGCCGTCGACGATCGCGGCCAGCCGTTTTTGCGGCGGCAGCTCGTCCAACAGCTTGCGCCAGCGCTCGACCGAGCGATCGATCGCATAGCCGAACGCCTCGACGACCAGCGCCTCGCGCGATTCGAAATGCGCATAGAAGCCGCCATGGGTGAGCCCGGCCTCCTTCATGAGATCAGCAACACCGACGCCGTGAGCGCCCTTCTCCCGCAGCCGCACTGACGCCTTGCGTACGATTCGCGCGTGGGTTTCCGCCTTGTGTTCCGGAGAGTAGCGCATTGTCGTCCCATTGAATGTTCGAAGTCATACAATAGCAGCTCTGCGCCCCGCTCGCTGCAGCTATCTGATGAATTCGAGTTGATCTAAATCAAGACCGTGACACCATTCGCAAAAGCCGGAACTCGGCCGTGCGTATGAGGAGACGACCATGGAGATGCTCAATCCGCACTGCGGCATCGAACGCGACAGTCGCGGCGTCGTTCGGCTGACGATCTGCAATGCCGGCAAGCTCAACATTCTCGGCTCAGCGGCTATTTTGGACGTGCAGAACGGCCTGCAATCGCTTGCATCCGACGCAGCCATTCGCGCTGTGGTGTTGGCCGGCGAGAGCGAGCGCAGCATGATCGGCGGCGCCGACATCAAGGAGATGGCGACGCTCGACCAGGCCTCCGCGGAAGCGTTCATCTCGCGGCTGGCCGGGCTGTGCGAAGCGGTGCGGAATTTTCCCGCGCCCGTGGTCGCGCGAATGCCGGGCTGGTGTCTCGGCGGCGGTCTGGAGGTCGCGGCCGCCTGCGATATCCGCATCGCGGGACATGACGCCAAGTTCGGCATGCCCGAGGTGCGCGTCGGCATCCCCTCGGTCATTCACGCCGCGCTGCTGCCGCGGCTGATCGGCTGGGGCCGCACGCGCTGGCTCCTGATGACAGCCGAGACGATCGACGCCCCCACCGCATTGGCCTGGGGGCTGGTCGATTCGGTCGCCGCGGAAGGCGAGCTCGATGCGGCGGTCGAGCGCGCCGTCGACGCTCTTCTCGCCTGCGGGCCGGAAGCGCTTCGGATGCAGAAAGCCTTGCTGCGGCAATGGGAGGAGCTGCCGCTGAAGGAATCGATCGAGGTCTCGATCGGCGCGTTCGGCCGCTCGTTCCTGACCGACGAGCCCAGGCAGCTGATGCAGCACTTCATCGAGCGCAAGCGCTAGAGCCGCAAGTTTTTCCAAGTATCCGACCGCAAACTCCGGCAGATTCGCCGGCATCTTCTGACCACAATGTCAGGGTGGTCGCCGGTTTGCATTTTGCGGGCACCATTATATGATAACCATCATATTCATTCAGGGAGCCCGTCATGGCCTCGTCAGATCCCGTCGTGATCCTGTCCGCCGCCCGTACCCCGCTCGGCCGCTTCATGGGCGAATTGTCGCCGCTGCGTGCGCATGAGCTCGGCGCTCACGCGATCAAGTCGGCACTCGACCGCGCTTCCGTGTCACCCGACGCGGTGAGCGAAGTGTTCATGGGCAACGTGCTGCCGGCTGGTCAGGGCCAGGCCCCCGCACGGCAGGCTGCGCGCGGCGCAGGCCTGCCCGACGCGACCGGCGCCACCACGATCAACAAGGTCTGCGGCTCCGGGATGAAAGCCACGATGCTGGCGCACGACATCATCCGGGCCGGCTCAGCCGAGATCGTCGTGTCCGGCGGCATGGAGAGCATGAGCAATGCGCCCTATCTGCTCGCTAAGGCGCGCGGCGGCTATCGCGCTGGCCACGACCGCATTCTCGATCACATGATGCTGGACGGGCTGGAAGACGCCTACGACACCGGCCGCTCGATGGGCGACTTCGGCGAGGCCACGGCAGAAGCCTATCAGTTCACCCGTGCCGATCAGGATGCCTATGCGGTGGAGACGCTGACGCGCGCGCGCGAAGCGGTCGAAAGCGGCGCGTTCGCGGCCGAGATTGTGCCGATCACGCTGACCGAAAAGTCCGGTCCGCGGCTGGTCCGCAATGACGAGCATCCGCTCAAGGTCGATCCGGCGAAGATCCCGGCGCTGAAGCCGGCGTTCCGCAAGGATGGCACCATCACGCCGGCGGCGTCCTCGGCCAATGCGGATGGCGCAGCAGCTCTCGTCCTCGCCCCGCGATCGCGCGCTGAGCGCGACGGCCTTCCCGTGATTGCCGAGATCAAGGGACACGCGACACACAGCCAGGAGCCGCAATGGTTCACGACCGCGCCGATCCCGGCGGTCAGGAAGCTGCTGGACAAGGTCGGCTGGCGGGTCGACGATGTCGACCTCTTCGAGATCAACGAAGCCTTCGCGGTCGTCGCCATGGCGGCGCAGCGCGACCTCGGCATCCCCCGTGACAGGCTGAACGTCCATGGCGGGGCTTGCGCGCTCGGCCATCCCATCGGCGCCACCGGCGCGCGGCTGATCGTGACCTTGCTGCATGCGATGCAGGCCCGTGGCCTCAAGCGCGGTATCGCGGCGCTGTGCATCGGCGGCGGCGAGGCGACGGCGATTGCGGTCGAGCGGCCTTGATGTCCTGAAATGAGGGAACTTCGCCGTTTATGTCACGCGCGCCGTCTGCCAGACTGGCGCTGCCCCTAGCATCACGAGACCAGCATGATCTCCAATCAACTCGCAGCAGCCCTCGGACGGCGCAACATCCACTACGGCTGGGTGATGGTCGCCGTGACCTTCTTCACGGCGCTGGTCACCGCCGGCACGGTAGGCGCGCCCGGCGTGTTCATCGTGCCCTTGCAACAGGAATTCGGCTGGAGCACCGCGGAGATCTCCTCGGCGCTGTCGATCCGCTTCGTGCTGTTCGGGCTGATGGCGCCGTTCGCCGCCGCCCTTTTGAACCGCTACGGCCTGCGCAACATCACCCTGCTGGCGCAGCTGATCGTGGTCTCGGCTCTGCTCGCCTCGCTGGCGATGACCCAGGTCTGGCACCTCGTGCTGCTGTGGGGCGTCGTGATCGGCCTGGGCACCGGCATGACTGCGCTCGTGCTGGGCGCGACCATCGCCACGCGCTGGTTCGTCGCGCGCCGCGGCCTCGTGGTCGGCATCCTCACGGCCAGCGTCGCCACCGGACAGCTCGTGTTCCTGCCGCTGCTCGCGAGCCTCACCGAGCGGCTCGGCTGGCGCACGGCGCTTGCGCTGGTCTGCTGTGCCCTTGCCGTCTCGGCTACGGCAGTCCTGCTTTTGATGCGCGACCGCCCGAGCGACGTCGGTCTGCGCCCGTTCGGCGACAAGGGCACCGATCCGATCGCGGCGCCCGCCCCGGTCACCACGCCGATCCTCGCCGCCGCGCTCGGCACCCTGCGCGATGCGGTGCGGGTGCCGGTGTTCTGGATGCTGTTTGCGACCTTCTTCATCTGCGGCGCTTCGACCAACGGCCTCGTGCAGGTGCATCTGATTCCGATGTGCCTCGACTTCGGCATCCCGCAGGTCCAGGCCGCGAGCCTGCTCGCCGCAATGGGCATGTTCGACTTCGTCGGCACCATCGTGTCGGGATGGCTGTCGGACCGCTACGACAATCGCTGGCTGTTGTTCTGGTACTATGGCCTGCGTGGTCTCTCGCTGCTATTCCTGCCGTTCACCGA
The DNA here is from genome assembly GCF_054063215.1 of Bradyrhizobium sp. USDA 4353. NCBI lineage: Bacteria > Pseudomonadati > Pseudomonadota > Alphaproteobacteria > Hyphomicrobiales > Nitrobacteraceae > Bradyrhizobium > Bradyrhizobium sp. USDA 4353. The sequence continues at coordinate 4,667,048 of NZ_JBSSGB010000001.1, read as the reverse complement.
CTTCTCGTTCTACGGCTTGTCGCTGTTCGCGATGTTCTACGGCCTCGACTGGATTGCGACCGTGCCACCGACGGTGCGGCTGACGGCACAGCGGTTCGGGCCGGAGCGCGCCAACCTCGTGTTCGGCTGGGTGTTCGCCGGCCATCAGCTCGGCGCCGGCACCGCCGCCTTCGGCGCCGGCCTGTCGCGCACGTTGCTGCAGAGCTATCTGCCGGCGTTCTTCATGGCCGGCGCGCTATGCATCATCGCCGCGCTGCTTGCGCTCGCCATCGCCCGGCAGGCCAAGCCTGCCGCGGCGTAACACTCATCACGGCCGCGTCGTCATCGCGGTCGGCGGGCCCGGCGTGCGCAACGGCTCGGCGAGACGCGCGAACTCGCAGAGGAGTGAGCGCGTCTTGCGGGGGTCGATGATCTCCTCGACCCAGAACTTCTCGGCCGAGCGGAACGGCGAGCGCAGCTTGGTCAGCCGCTCCTCGATCTCCTTCAGCTTGGCCTTCGGATCCGCCGCCGCATCGATCTCGGCGCGATAAGCCGCCTCGATGCCGCCTTCGAGCGGCAGCGAGCCCCAATAGGCGGACGGCCAGGCGTAGCGGATCGAGAACCGGTCGGCCGGCTGGTGCACGACGCCGGCGACACCGAACGAGTTGCGCACGATCACCGTGCACCACGGCACCGTGGACTGGTTGACCGCCGCCATCGCGCGCACGCCGTGGCGGATGGTCGCCGACTTCTCGGCATCGAGGCCGACCATGAAGCCCGGGCAGTCCATCAGATACACGATCGGCAGATGGAAGGTCTCGGCGAAGTCGACCCAGCGGATCACCTTCTGGCAGGCGTCCGCCGTCCATGAGCCGCCAAAGTGATAGGGATCGCTCGCCAGCACCATCACCGCGCGGCCTTCGAGCCGTGCGAGGCCGACGATGACCGGACGACCGTAGTTCTTCGCCACCTCGAAGAACGAGCCGCTGTCGACGACGGACTCGATGATCGGCCGCATCTTGTAGACGCGGCGGCGATCGCGCGGCACGGCGCTGATCAGCTGCTCGTCGCTGCGCTGCGGATCGTCGGTGCAGGGCAAGGTCGGCGGCAGCTCGTAGACCGACGACGGCAAATAGGAGAGGAAGCGCCGTGCGCAAGCGAACGCCTCCGCCTCGGTGTCCACAGCATGGTCGACACCGCCGGCCTTGGTCTGGATGTCGGCGCCGCCGAGCTCCATCTTGCCGAGGTCCTGTCCCAGCCGCTTCACGACCGGCGGACCGGCGACGAACATCGCCGACTGCCGGGTCATCACCGAATAGTGGCTCGCTGCCAGCCGCGCCGCGCCGAGCCCCGCCACCGAGCCGAGGCCGAGCGCGACCACCGGTACGAGCGACATGTTCTCGGTCGTATAGCGGTACCAGCGATTGCCGCCGATGCCGCCGGGCAAATTGGCCGCGCCCTTGGTCTCGATCGTCTTGACCGAGCCGCCGCCGCCGGAGCCTTCGATGATGCGGATGATCGGCAGACGGAAGTCGTGCGCCATCTCCTCCGCCATCAGCGGCTTGGCTGCGATTGACGCATCGGCCGAGCCGCCGCGTACCGTGAAATCGTCGCCGACCACGACCACCGTGCGGCCGTCGATACGGGCGCGCCCGAACACGCAGTTCGCGGGCGTCACATGCTTGAGCTCGCCCTGCTCGTCATACTCACCGAGACCGGCGACGGCGCCGATCTCGTGGAAGCTGCCGGGATCGACGACGCCGTCGATGCGCTCGCGAACGGTGAGGCGGCCCTGGTCGTGCTGACGCTTGACCTTGTCAGGCCCGCCCATCTCCCGCGCGAAGGCTTCGCGCCGGGCCAATTCCTCGAGCTCCGGCTGCCAACTCATTCGTTCCCCCTGCCCCGGTGATGGTCTTGTTCTTATGATTGGTCTTCGCGGTCACAGGGAGCGGCTTCCTCTCCATCCGGCTGTTGAAGACATCGGCTTCCGCGCCCTGCAGCAGGGCTGCGATGTTGCGGCCGAGCTCGCGCATCGGCTGCGCCACCTCGTCGTGCAGACGCTGCTCGTCATACATCGCCGACAGCAAGCCGATCGTGAGCACGACATTGGTCTGGTACTGCGGCGACCACACCGGCAGCGCGAGGCCGTTGATATGCGGGCTCCACAGGCCGCAGGCCACGACGTAGCCGTGCTCCTTCAAAAACTGCCTGTTGTGCTCGAGCCGTGGCCGCAAGAGATTCGCTGCATCCGGCATCTCGCGCTCCATCTCGGCGAGCAGCGCGTCACCGACCTCCGGCTCGAGCGCGGCGACATAAGCGTGCCCCGCGGCCGTCGAGGCCATCGAGATCCGGCTGCCGGTGGTCTCGTGCAGCCCCAGCGCATTCGCGGCGCGGCCGAACTCCAGATAGACCAGATGAAACTGATCCGGGATGACGAAGCCGACGGTGCCCGGCAGTTGCTCGGCGACATCCTGCAGGCGCTGGCGGATCAGGTTGCGCAGCTGAAGCCCGCGCGTCATCGATGTGCTCATCGCCACCGCGCTCGGGCCGATCCGGTATTTCTGATCGCGTGGCAGATAGACCAGCTGGCCCATGCGGGTCAGCGTGTGCGTCAGCCGCGACACCGTCGACCGCGGCAGGCCGCAGCGGTTGGAAATTTCGAGATTGCCGAGCCGCGAATCGTGCCCCTCGAAACAGCGAAGCACGTCGAACGCTCGCGACACCACCTGAATGACCTCGCCCTCGCCGGCGAGATCTCCGGGCAGCATGCCCACCCTGCTCAATCGCTCAGACCGTCGTCCCATGCGCGTTCCACTCAATTCCATGATGCGGAATTAAATTCCGCTTACAGAACAAGCTAACCCAGGCGTTTTGCCCCCACAACACAAGAGCGTTTCTAAAACCCACCGTTCTTCAGCGTGTTGGCACAAGACTCGACCTCTCAGCGCAATTCGAAATGGCATCCCAGACGCCGCGCTCGGGGACGGTGCTGCGGCACCGCATGCAGCCGCAGCAGCCGACCGCAACCATCGCCGCGAGTCGCGCCCACGTCGTCCCGCGACACCGCTCAATCGCTGGGCAGCGGCAACATTTGACCAGTGCTGCCCCAACTGTGGGCTGGCTGCCCCAACGCCGCTGCGACATAACCGGCGCGCGATCCGTCTGCCCGCCGAGCCCATCATGACCATCGACACTCCGCGCCCTCCTCGCAATCCGCAGCATTGGGCGTCCGCCGCGATGCCGCCGCTGCAGCGCTTCCTCTCGGCCTGTCATGCCGACTTCTGGCCCGATCATGACGGCGCGGTCGCCAACTACATTCCCGAGCTCGGCAAGGCGGATCCTTCGCATTTCGGCATCAGCCTCGCCACGCTCGACGGCCATGTCTACGAGGTCGGCGACAGCCGTGTGCCGTTCACGATCCAGTCGATGTCGAAGCCGTTCGTGTTCGCGCTCGCGCTCGACATCCTCGGCTCCGACGAGGTCGAGCGCGTCATCGGCGTCGAGCCGTCCGGCGATCCCTTCAACTCGATCCGGCTCAATGCCGAGAACCATCCGTTCAATGCCATGGTCAATGCTGGCGCGATCGCCTGCAGCGGCCTGGTGCGCAAGGCGCGGCACGCCGATGCCTTCGAGACCATCCGCGACGCGCTCGGCCGCTTCGCCGGCCGCAAGCTCGATGTGGACGATGCCGTGTTCGCCTCGGAGGCCGCGACGGGCGACCGCAACCGCGCCATCGCCTATCTCCTGCGGACCTCGAACGTCATCAGCGAGCCCGTGGACGACGTGCTCGCGGTGTACTTCCGGCAATGCGCCGTGCTGGTGACCGCGCGCGACTGTGCGATCATGGCGGCGACCTTGGCCAATCGCGGCGTCAACCCGGTGACCGGCGAGCAGGTCGTGACGCCCTATGCGGTGTCGCGCACGCTCTCGGTGATGACGTCCTCGGGCATGTATGATTTCGCCGGCGAATGGATCTACCGCGTCGGCATCCCGGCGAAGAGCGGCGTCGGCGGCGGGATCCTGGCGAGCCTCCCGGCCCGGCTCGGCCTCGGCAGCTACTCGCCGCGGCTCGACGGCCACGGCAACAGCGTGCGCGGCATCAAGGTGTGCGAGGCGCTGTCGGCGCATTACGGCCTGCACATGCTGAACCGCTCCGACGATGCGCGTACCACGATCATCGCCGACTACGACATCGGCGCCAATCCGTCGCGGCGCAGCCGCCGTGCCCAGGAGCGCGAGATCCTGTCGGCGCATCCGGACGCCGTGCGCGTGCTCGAGCTGGTCGGCACGCTGTCGTTCTCGAATGTCGACTACGTCTCGCGACAGCTTGCAGCGAGCGAGCGTCCGCAATTCGTGATCTTCGATCTGCACCGCGTCACCGCGATGACACCGGCCGGCCTGCGGCTGCTTGCCGAGCTGTTTCACGAGCTGGCGGATTTCCACGTCACCGTCGTGCTCTCCGGCATCCGCCGGACCTCGCCGGAATGGCAGGAGATCACCGCGCGCACCGGCGACATCCGGAACGTGCGCGATTTCTATCTGCTGGACACCGCGATCGAATGGGCGGAGGACCAGATCGTCTACCGCTACGGCGGCGCGATCGATTTCCTCGAGACGACAGAGCTCGTCGAGCAGCCGCTGCTCGCCGGCCTCTCCGCCGACGAGCGCCATGAGATCGCGGCGCTCGCGACGGTCAGGCACTATCAGCAGAGCGAGCGCATCATCAGCTCCGGAGAACCGGCGACGTCGCTGTTCTTCCTGCGCTCCGGCGTCGTGCATGTCACCTTGCCCGACGGCATCCGGCTGGCGACGCTGACCGCGGGGCAATGCTTCGGCGAGATGGCGCTGCTCGAACCGACACGCTCCGCCGATGTCACGGTCGATTTCTCCGCGACGGCGTTCGAGATCGGTCTCGACGATTTCGAGCGCTTCCGTGCGCGGCATCCGCGCGCGGGCGAGCGCATCATGCGCAATCTCGCACAGCTGCTCGTGGAGCGTCTGACGATCGCGAATGCGCGGCTCAATTTGCTTGCGGCCGATTGAGACTGTCATCGGAGTGTCGCATGTCGTCGGCGCACTCAAATACTTAAGGTTGCAATTCACAGCAGCTCATAGCCTTCAGTCGATATGTCTCATCACTCGTAATTGTACGGGCTCGCCTAAACGTTACCGGGAGTCGGTCGCAGGACAACCATAAGCGAGCCCAATTCGCGCCGCATTACCCGACGATGTTCTGAACCGTCGATGAACGCCGAGTGGGGACTCGCGAAGCGGACATCGCAATGGGGTGTTCCGAGTAAAATTCCAGCCGCCGTCACGTGTGTATTTGCGCAACGGAAAGTCGTGTCCAGTCCAGGGAGGAAACGGCATGAAGGAAGCCACTAAGAGGGCAACATCGGAGGCACTCGCGCACATGCTGGCCGTGACGTCGATGATCGTCATCGCCAGCGTCCTGTTCTACGGGCGATGAAGGGCTGTCTGGAGGTTCTGCGTCGCAGTTGCTTCATCGCCCGTAGGTGGGAATGTGGGCTCGATTGCTCATGCGAACGACCGAGTTGAGTTGCGTTTGAGTTAGTAAGCGTAGCGTAGAGTATTGCGTCAATCGCGCGGCGATCCGGGTCGGGACGAATGTGTTGTGCGTATCGTCCCGCCTCGGCCGCCCGCGGTCGGCCTTTTGTGAGTCCGCTCGTGTGATCCGCCGTCATGGCGCCTTCTCGAAGTAGGGCACGGTGCTACCGGCAAAGCTGACGAATCGCGCGTTGACGGCGTCGCCGATCGCGAGATCATGATCGCCATGGGCCATCATGCGGAAGCCCTCGCGCATATCCACCAGCACGATGTTGTAGGGCACATGCGCGCGCGTCTCCGGCGTCGCGGCGCGGCACACCAGTGACGCCGCGTAGATGGTGCCCTCGCCGCTCGCTACGTGATCCGTCAGCGCCTGCGAGCCGCAGGCGGCACAGAAGTCGCGGCGGAAATATTGCACATGGGCGCAGCACGCGCAGCGCTGATAGCTGATCGCCGCCACGCCTCTGGTCCAGTCGGCTGATTCGCTCATCGTACTCGCTCCCAGAACATGCTGACATGCGATGACAGCACGCCGCCGTCGCCATGGAGCAGGGTCAGCGTCGCATCGCGCACCTGGCGGGGCCCCGCCCGCCCGGTCATCTGCAGATGCGCCTCGTTGAGATGCGCCATGGCGCCGCCGACGCCGCAATGGCCGTAGCTCAGGAGGCCGCCATGGGTGTTGAGCGGCACGGCACCGTCACGGCTGAAATGGCCGTCCCGCACGCGCGCCGCGGCCTCGCCACGGCCGGCAAGGCCGAGATCTTCGAGCAACATGCATAGCGTGATCGTGAAGCTGTCATAGACGGCGGCGTAATCGACATCGGCGATCGCAACGCCCGCGGCCGCCTTGGCCTTCTGGATCGCAATCTCGGCACCGAGCTCGCTCAGCGCCGGCGCGGCGGTGACGTGCTGATGGGTGTGCGCCTGGGCGCAGCCGCGTACGCGCACCGCCGTCGCCCCGGTCGGCTCGCGGCTGACGATGATGGCGGCGCCGCCGTCGGACACCGGGCAGCAGTCGAGCAGCTTGAGCGGCTTGGCGACCGGCTTCGACGCCATGACGTCGGCGACCGTGATCGATTCGTGAAACTGCGCGCCGGGGTGATCGAGCGCGTGCCTGCGCATCAGCACGGCAAACTCGGCGAGATCCTGTTCGGTCACGCCATATTCGTGCGTGTAGCGCGAGGCGACGAGGCCGTAATAGGCAGGGATCGTCGGGCCCAGCGGCAGCTCATAGTCGGGATGACCCACTTGCGCCAGCGCCTGGATCGAGGCGTCGCGGCTCTGGCCGGTCAGGCGATTCTCGCCGGCGACGACGAGCATGTTTTTGACGACGCCGGCCTCGACGAGGTGATGGGCCAGCATCACCATCGCGAGCCCGGTCGCGCCACCGACCTGCACCGCGTGAGCGTAGGACGGCGTGATGCCGAAATGCTCGGCGAACACGGTGGCCAGCATGATGTGGGGCGACACCGTGGAATAGCCGCACAGGATGCCGTCGATGTCGCGGCGCGTGAGTTCGGCATCGTCGAGCGCGAGCTGCGCCGCCAGGCTCATCAGGTCGAGCGAGGAGCGGCCGTCATGACGGCCGAAAGAGGTCAGGCCGGTGCCGGTGATGTAGGTCATCGCCGCAGCCCTTGCTGCGTTCTCCTTCCCCTTGCGGGGAAGGCGATCATACTTGAAGCATGACGTATTTCGCTCGTCTGTTTCCAAGTCGTCATGGCCGGGCTTGTGCCGGCCATCCACGTCGGCCAGCGCGCCGGGAAGGACGTGGATGCCCAGGACAAGCCCGGGCATGACGGAGCAACAAATTGGCGGGTCTTCCTGCTGCGATTGTCGCATTTCGTCAGATGCGACAGCCCTGAATTTGCGGGAAAGGGTCGGGCGTTACCACACGACGAGTCGTCGTGGGGTACCCCTCTCCCTGCCCCTCCCCCACAAGGGGGGAGGGAATGCTGGCAGCGTGGGTCCCTAACGGCGTGGCTCGTCATCTCTGCGCAATCCATCTTAATGCGACATCTCAATACGACTTGGGCATGCCGAGGACCTTCTCGGCGATGAACGACAGAATCAGTTGCGGACTGATCGGCGCGATGCGAGGAATGAGAGATTCCCGCAAATAGCGCTCGACGTGATACTCGCGGGCGTAGCCGAAGCCGCCGTGGGTCATGACGGCCTGCTCGCAGGCGTGGAAGCCGGCCTCTGCTGCGAGATATTTCGCGGCGTTGGCGGCGGGGCCGCAGGCCATGCCCTGGTCGTATTGCCAGCCGGCCTGCAGCACCATCAGCCAGGCGGCTTCGAGCTCCATCCAGTTCTTGGCGAGGGGATGCTGGATGCCTTGATTTTGGCCGATCGGACGATTGAACACGTTGCGCGTCCGCGCGTAAGCGCTCGCGCGCGACAGCGCGAGATGGCCGAGCCCGACCGCTTCCGCGGCGATCAGGATGCGCTCGGGGTTCATGCCGTGCAGGATGTAGTCGAAGCCGCGACCCTCCTCGCCGAGGCGATCCTCAGCGGGGATTTCAAAGTCCTCGAAGAACAGCTCGTTGGAGTCGACGGGCTTGCGGCCCATCTTGTCGATCTCGTGCACCTTGATGCGGCTGCGATCGAAATCGGTGTAGAACAGGCTCAGCCCGTGGGTCGGGCGCTTCACCTCCTCCAGCGGCGTGGTGCGCGCCAGCAGCAGGATTTTCTCAGCCACCTGCGCGGTCGAGATCCATACCTTCTGGCCGTTGACGACATAGCGGTCGCCCTTGCGCACCGCGCGGGTCTTCAGTTGCGTGGTGTTGAGGCCGGTGTTCGGCTCGGTCACCGCGAAGCAGGCCTTCTCGCTGCCATCGACGATGCCCGGCAGCATCCGCGCGCACTGCTCCTTGGTACCGAACACGACGACAGGGTTGAGCCCGAACACGTTCATGTGGATCGCCGAGGCGCCGGACATGCCGGCGCCGGATTCCGCGATCGTGCGCATCATGATCGCGGCATCGAGAATGCCGAGGCCGGAGCCGCCATACTCTTCGGGGATGCAGATGCCGAGCCAGCCGGCGTCCGCCAGCGCCTTGTGGAAGTCGGCGGGAAAGCCGCCCTCCTTGTCCTTCTTCAGCCAATAGGCGTCATCGAAGCGGGCACAGATTTTTGCCACGGCATCGCGGATCGATTCCTGATTTGCCGAGAGTGCGAAATCCATGCGCTCACTCCTTCGCAGGCGACGGCATGGTCGCGCCGTCGCGGATCATCGCGGCGATATCGTCGGACGAGAAGCCGAGCTCGCGCAGGATCTCCTCGCCATGCTCGTTGGGCCGGCCGGCCAGACGCTGCGGCTCAGCCTTGGTCTCGGACCAGGTCGCTGATACGCGCGTGCTGCGGATCGGACCTTCGGTCGGATGCTCGACGATGGGAAAGAAATCGGTCGCGACGAGGTGCGGATCGTGCAGCAGGCTTTCGAGATCGTGCATCGGCATCACCGGGATGTCGGCGTCGTTCAGCAGCGCGGTCCATTCCGCGGTCGTGCGAGTCTGGAAGATGCGCGCGAGCTCGGCATAGACGATATCGATATTGGCAGCTCGCCGCGCAAACGTGTTGAAGCGATCGTCGGCGCGCAAATCGGTGCGGCCGGACGCTGTGAAGAACGCGTCCCATTGCTTGTCGTTGTAGACGATGACGCAGATGTGGCCGTCGGCGGTCTTGTAGGGCCGGCGGTCCTGCGACAGGTGCCGCGCATAGCCGCCCTTGTCCAGCGGCGGCTCATAGGTGAGGCCGCCCATGTGGTCGCCCATGATGAAGGCCGACATGGTCTCGAACATCGGCACGTCCAGGCGCTGGCCACGGCCGGTGCGGTCGCGATGCACGAGGCTGGCGCAGATCGCGCCGACGGCGGTCAGGCCGACGATGCGGTCGACCAGCGCGTTCGGGACGTAGCGCGGCGTGCCGTCGCCGGCCACCGCCATCAGATGCGACAGCGCCGCCCCGCCCTGGATCAGATCGTCATAGGCGGGCTTCGCCGCATAGGGGCCATCCTGGCCGAAGCCGAACACGCCGGCATAGACCAGCCGCGGATTGAGCGCGGAGATGACGTCATAGCCGAGGTTCAGCCGCGCCATCGCCTGGGGACGAATGTTGTAGAGCAGGACGTCGGCCTCCTTGGCCATGCGCAGCACGGCCTCGCGACCGGCCGGCTTCTTGAGGTCGAGGCAGATCACGCGCTTGCTGCGGTTGGTATTCAGGGTCACCGGCCCCATGCCGGGATGGCGCGAGGGCCCGATCTTGCGGGTGACGTCCCCTTCAGGCGACTCCACCTTGATGACATCGGCGCCGTAGTCGCCGAGCGTCTGGGCGGCATACGGCCCCATCAGCACGGTGGTCATATCGATGACCTTGATGCCCGCAAGCGGTCCCATCGCGGCGTTGGCTCCCTCGTTCGTTGTTATCGACAGAGCTAACGGCACCGGCGGTTCCGGGGCAAGCGGCCCGGCGGGTATGGAGCCATGCGCGCGGCTGCGCCGTCGCAACATTCCGCCGCGCGGATCACGATCGGAGGAGCGCCGCTGCATCGCACCAGATGTTCCGCGCCGACACCTGCATTCTGGGATTCCCTTCCGACGCGCAGCTGTGTCAGCATGCCGCTCCAACCAACAACATGATTGAGGGAGAACGCTGTCATGACGCTCTATCACGGCAAATGCTTTTGCGGCACGGTCGAGCTCGAGGCTGATGGCGAGCCGGATGCGATGGGCTATTGCCATTGCTCGTCCTGCCGCTCCTGGTCGGCCGGCCCGGTGAATGCCTTCACCTTGTGGAAGCCTTCGAACGTGCGCGTCACCAAGGGCGCGGAGGCGATCGGCACCTATCACAAGACCGACATGAGCCACCGCAAATACTGCACCAAGTGCGGCGGCCACCTGATGACCGACCATCCGCCGCTCGGCATGATCGACGTCTATGCCGCGACCATCCCGACCTTGAAATTCACGCCCGGCGTGCATGTCAACTACGCGGAAAGCGTGCTGCCGATCAAGGACGGCCTGCCGAAGCTGAAGGATTTTCCGGCCGAGTTCGGCGGCTCCGGCGAGATGATGCCGGAGTAAATTCGTAGCCCGGATGAGCGTTAGCGATATCCGGGTTCACACGAACTGTTGCGATGAACCCGGGTGTCGCTGCGCTCACCCGGGCTACGCTGCGCAGATCCGGGCTATGCCTGGGCCTCGACACCCTCCGCCGCCCGTTGCGGTGCCAGTTCGGGCGCTACATCAGGCGGCCGCGTATCAAGCTCCTCGATCATGCCGCGCGCGATCTCGCGTTCGCCCATGATGACCCTGTCGGCGCCGAGCGATGTGAGATGCTCGACCTCGGCATCGGAATGCGCGCGCGCCACGATGTGCAGCGCCGGGTTGGCGGCACGGGCCTGCTCGACGATCTGCCCGGCCTCGAACGCCTCGGGGATGGCGATGACGAGCGCATGCGCGACCGAGGGGTTGGTCGCGCGCAGCACATTGCTGCGGGCGGCGTTGCCGGTGATGGTCTCGATGCCGTCGCTCTTCAACTGCTTGAGGATGTCTTCCGATGTTTCCACCGCAAGGAAGGCGTGGCCGCGCTGCTGCAGCGCCTCGCCGACGAGCCGGCCGACGCGGCCATAGCCGACGATGATAGTGTGCTCGGTCAGTCCCGTCATCGGAATCTCGGCAGGCTTCGGCGCCGGCGTTGAAGCGACGTCCGCGCGACGGCGCTCCAGCCGCGGCAGCAGCCAATCGAGCGCTGCGAACATCAGCGGATTGAGCATGATCGAGATGATCGCGCCCGCCAGGATCAGATCGCGGCCCTCTTTCGGCAGCAGGTTCGTGGCGCCGCCGATCTCGGCGAGGATGAAGGAGAACTCGCCGATCTGCGCCAGGCTTGCCGAGATCGTCAGCGCGGTCGAGGCCGGATGACGGAACGCGACCACGATCAGGAACGCGGCGATCGATTTGCCGAACAGGATGATGAAGAGCGTCGCGAGCAGCGGCCAGGGCTCGCGGATGATGCTGGCGGGATCGAACAGCATGCCGGCGGAGACGAAGAACAGCACCGCGAAGGCATCCCGCAGCGGCAGCGATTCCTGCGCGGCGCGCTGGCTCAGCGGCGACTCGCCGAGCATCATGCCGGCGAAGAAGGCGCCGAGCGCCAGCGACACGCCGAACAGCTTCGTCGAGCCGAAGGCGACGCCGAGCGCGATCGCGAGCACCGCGAGACGGAACAACTCGCGCGAGCCGGTGTGGGCGACGTAGTGCAGGATCCAAGGAATCAGGCGGCGGCCGACCAGCAGCATCACCGCCATGAACACGCCGATCTTGGCGAAGGTCAGCAGCAGCACGCCGGTCAGGCCGAGCCCGAAGCGGGCGGCGAGCGGATCGGCGGCGGCGACGTCGCCATCGCCGCTCTGCAGGCTGGCGAAGGCGGGTATCAGCACCAGCGCCAGCACCATCGCGAGGTCCTCGACGATCAGCCAGCCGACCGCGATGCGGCCGCGCTCGGTGTCCATCAGCCGCCGCTCCTGCAGCGCGCGGAGCAGCACCACGGTGCTCGCCACCGACAAAGCGAGGCCGAACACGAGCCCACCACCGATCGACCAGCCCATCGCCCAGCTCAGCGCCATGCCCATCAGGGTGGCGACCGTGATCTGGACCACCGCGCCGGGCACGGCGATGGCGCGCACCGACATCAGGTCCTTGAGCGAGAAATGCAGGCCGACGCCGAACATCAGGAGGATTATGCCGAGCTCGGCGAGCTCGGTGGCCAGCGCCTGGTCGGCGACGAAGCCCGGCGTGAAGGGTCCGACGGCAACGCCGGCGAGGAGATAGCCGACCAGCGGCGGGAACCGGAAGCGCTGCGCGAGAGATCCGAAGACGAAGGCCAATCCGAGGCCGGCGACGATGGTCGCGATGAGGGGTGTGTCGTGCGGCATCTCGACTTGTTGCACAGGGGGCGAAATGATGCACCGCGACCAATTGTGGCAGAGTTCCGTCACGCCGATGGGGATGATGCGCGGGCCCGCGCGGAAATCGGTGGTGAAGGGCGCAATTCGTTCCGTATGATCGGCGACGAGCCATCACGGGGTGATCAGACGCAATGCCCGCCGATCTCGTCCAGACTTTCCGTGCTTTCGCGTATAACAATGCCTGGGCCAATCACCGGCTGCTGACGGCCTGCGGCCAGCTCAGCGCCGACGACTTTGCCGCCGAGCGCACCGGCTTCTTCCCGAGCCTGCAGAAGACGCTCAACCACATCTACATCATCGACCTGTTCTACATCGACGCGCTGGAGGGCGGCTGGCTCGGCCCGATGGCCTGGCAGGACCGCGTGCCGTTCCCGCGGCTGGCCGATCTCGTGAAAGCGCAGAGCGCGATGGACCGCCGCCTGATCGGCTTCTGCGAGGCGCTGACGCCGGCACGGCTCGACGACATCGTGCGCATCAACCGCGAGACCAGGGTGCAGAACGAGCGCTGCGACCGCCTGCTGCTGCATCTGTTCCAGCACGACATCCACCACCGCGGCCAGGCGCATGCGATGCTGTCAGCGACTTCCGTGAAGCCGCCGCAGCTGGATGAGTTCTTTCCGGCCGATGATGCCGGCCTGCGCGCAAAGGATTTCGCCGAGCTGGGCTTCAGCGAGGAGAAGGTGTGGAAGCTGTAGGGTGGGCAAAGGCGCTGCCGTGCTCCTTCCTCACGGGCACTCGCAATGGCGCCGTGCCCACCATCTTCGGTCAAGCACGCTGCCCGACGGTGGGCACGCTGCCGCCTTCGGCGGCCGCTTTGCCCACCCTACCGCATCTCGCGTGTGGTCCACACGTCGCGCGGAAGCCGGTACATCGCCTGCCGGCGCAGCGGGCTGTCCGCCTCGACGCGCGGATGATCGAAATCGGATGCCTCGTCCCGGATCATGCCGAGCTTGCGCATGACGTTCTGGGACGCTTCGTTGGCCGGCGCAGCGTAGGCGACGATCTCATCGAGCCCGAGCTGATCGAAGCCGAAAGCAAGTGAGACCCGCGCAGCTTCCGTCGCGATGCCCTGCCCCCAGGCCTCGCGCGCAAGCCGCCAGCCGATCTCGACCGCCGGCGTGAACGGGGCGTCGAAGAAGACCCGGAATAACCCGGTTGCGCCGAGGAAGGCGCCGGTGGCGCGGTCTTCGACGGCCCAGATGCAGAAGCCGTGCTCGGCCTGATGCTTGATCTGGAAGTCGATCCATTGATCGCACGCCTGCCGCGTCGGCAACGCGCGCAAGTAGCGCATGACGTCGGGATCGGCGGACATCGCCGCGAACGGTGCGCGATCCGCGTCGCGCCATTCGCGCAAGGTGAGACGTTCAGTTTCGATGAACATGATGGCAGTATCTGGTTCAGCAGAATTGAAATCCGCAACTACGCAGAAGGCCATCTTGGGGCGCCGTCATTGCGAGGAGCCCACGGGTCTCGCCTATGCCGCGCCCGAGGACAAGCTCCGCGACGAAGCAATCCAGGGCGGCACGTGTGACCCTGGATTGCGTCGCTTCGCTCGCAATGACGGAGGATAGACCGTCGTCTCGCCCTACTTCACCGGCTCCAAAATCGACACGTAGTTCGCGACCGCGGCGCCGCCCATGTTGAAGATGCCGCCGAGCTTGGCGTTGGGGAGTTGCATGCCTTCGGGCGCCGTGCCCGTGAGCTGCATCGCGGTCATCACGTGCATGGAGACGCCGGTGGCGCCGATCGGGTGGCCCTTGGCCTTGAGGCCGCCGGACGGGTTGACCGGCAGCTTGCCATCCTTGAGCGTCCAACCTTCCTTGATGGCGCGAGCGCCCTGCCCCCTGGGCGTCAGGCCCATCGCTTCGTACTCGATCAGTTCGGCGACAGTGAAGCAGTCATGGGTCTCGACAAAGGAGAGATCCGACAGGGTGACGCCGGCCTTCTCCAGCGCGCGCTGCCAGGCCACCGTGCAGCCCTCGAAGGCGAGGATGTCACGCTTGCTCATCGGCAGGAAGTCCTGCGCATGCGCGGTGGCGCGCACGTTCACCGCCTTGGCGAATTTCTTGGCGGTCTCGCTGTCGGTCAGCACCAAAGCGGCGGCGCCGTCGGAGACCAGCGAGCAGTCGGTGCGTTTCAGCGGGCCGGCGACATAGGGATTCTTCTCGCTCTCGGAGCGGCAGAACTCGAAGCCGAAATCCTTGCGCATCTGCGCGAACGGGTTGGCGACGCCGTTCTTGTGGTTCTTGGCGGCGATCAGCGCCAGCGCGTCCGACTGGTCGCCATATGTCTGGAAATAGCCCTGCGCGATCTTGCCGAACACGCCGGCGAAGCCGCCGACGGTGTCGCCATCTTCAGGCAGATAGGACGCCTTGAGCAGGTTCTTGCCGATCTCCGGGCCCGGCGTCCGCGTCATCTGCTCGACACCGACGACGAGCACGATCTTCGCGGCACCCGCGGCGATGGCGCGGATGCCCTGATGGACGGCGGCTGATCCCGTCGCGCAGGCGTTCTCGACGCGGGTCGCCGGCTTGAAGCGCAGCGCGGGGTCGGCCTGCAGCACCAGCGAGGCGGTGAAGTCCTGCGGTGAGAAGCCGGCGTTGAAATGACCGAGCACGATCTCGTCGACATCGCCGGCTGAGATGCCGGCATCAGCCAGGGCCTCATTGGCGACCTTGACGACGAGGCTCTCGACGGTCTCGGCGTCGAACTTTCCGAACGGCGTATGCGCCCATCCGACGATGCTGGCGGTCATGCTCTCTCTCCCGAATATATCCCCTTCCAGATGGCGATAGCAGCCATCCGGGTCCAGGGCTTAGGTGGCGTTCTCAGGGGACGAACTTACCACCAAGTTCATCCTCGATGTGAATGCGGATGATGTCGTCAAACGTCTTTTCCTCGGTGGTGAAGCCGAGCTCGCGGGCGCGCTTGGCCTCGAAGGTCCGCGGCCAGCCGGCGACGATGCCGACGATGAAGGGATCCGGCTCGCGCTTGATGCGGTTGGCGACGTTGTCGCCGGCGACGCGGCGAAGGGCTGCGATCTGCTCGCCGACGGTGGCCGTCAGGCCGGGCATGGTCAGGTTCCGGCGCGGGCCGATCTTGGCGGTGTCCATCGTCGCGGCATGCAGCAGGAAGCCGACCGCCGAGCGCGGCGTGGCGTGCCAATGCTGGACGTCCTCGGACACCGGCAGCACGGCCTCCTTGCCGGCCAGCGGCTCGCGCAGGATGTTGGAGAAGAAGCCGGACGCCGCCTTGTTCGGCGCGCCGGGGCGGATGCAGATGGTCGGCAGGCGGATGCCGACGCCGTCGAAGAAGCCGCGGCGGCTGTAGTCGGCCAGCAGCAGCTCGCCGATCGCCTTCTGGGTGCCGTAGCTGAGCAGCGGCGCGTTGACGAACTCGTCGCCGATCGCGTCGGGGAACGGCGCGCCGAACACCGCGATCGACGAGGTGAAGACCAGGCGCGGCTTGTAGCCGTCGCCGATCAGCCTGACGGCGTCGAACAGCATCCGCGTGCCGTCGAGATTGATGCGGTAGCCCTTGTCGAAATCGAGCTCGGCCTCCCCGGAGACGATCGCGGCGAGATGGAAGATGACGTCGGGACGCGGAGCGACCAGCTTTTCGGCAAAGCCGGGGACGGCGAAGTCGCCGGCGATGGTCTCGACGGCAATCGACGTGTCGGGCTTCGCCGGCGCGACGATGTCCTGCAGGGTCAGGCGGGTGATGGCGGTATCGCCGATGCGGCCGTCGCGGACCAGCCGCTCCACCAGCTTGCGCCCGACCATGCCGGCGGCGCCGAGAACGAGAATATGCAAGGGGATGCTCCTTCAGAAGGTAGGGTGGGCAAAGGCGCGTAGCGCCGTGCCCACCGCAGCGCTTGGCGATCACTTGGCGATGCCGGAAGACGGTGGGCACGCTTCGCTTTGCCCACCCTACGAGAACTCGACGAGCCCGCCCTACTCCTTCACCGCGCCGGTCATGGCCGACACATAATGCTCGACGAAGAAGGCGTAAAGCACGACGAGCGGCAGCGAGCCGACCAGGGCGCCGGCCATCAGCGATCCCCATTTGTAGATGTCGCCGTCGACGAACTCGTTGACGATGGCGACCGGCACGGTCTTGTTCGGCGTCGATTGCAGGAAGGTCAGCGCGTAGATGAACTCGTTCCAGCACAGGGTGAACGAGAAGATGAAGGCCGAGATCAGGCCCGGCACCGCCAAGGGCACCACGATCTTGACCAGGATCTGCCAGCGGCTGGCGCCGTCGATCAAAGCGCATTCCTCCAGCTCGAACGGAATGGTCTTGAAGTAGCCCATCAGGAGCCAGGTCGAGAATGGGATCAGAAGCGTCGGATAGACCAGGATCAGGGACAGCGGGGAGTCGAACAGGCCGTAGGCCTGGATCACCGAGGCGAGCGGGATGAACAGGATCGACGGCGGCACCAGGTACGCGAAGAAGATCAGCACGCCGACGGTGTCGGCGCCCTTGAAGCGCAGCCGCACGATTGCGTAGGCCGCGAGCACGGAGGCGAAGATCGACAGCGTGGTGGCGCCGATCGCGACATACATCGTGTTCCACAGCCAGCGCGGATACTGCGTCTCGAACAGCAATTTCGAGATGTGCTTGAAGGTCGGATGCACCACCCAGAACGGGTTGTACTTCTCCATGTCGATCAGCTGCTCGTCGGGTTTGATCGACGTCAGGCCCATCCAATAGAACGGGAACAGCAGCACCACGAGGATGATAAATAGCGGCAAATAGAGCGTCACGAGCCGGCGCGGGAACGACTCGAGATAGCTCATGCCCTCGCTGTTGTCGTCGGCCAGCGCCGCGGCGGTGGCTGTGGCGTTCGAGGGCGCTTTGGGTTGCAGCACGGTGTCGGTCATTGGTCGGATCCTTGCTGCCATTTGCGCCGCTGCATGCCGAACCAGGAGATCGCGATCGCGGCGAGCAGGAATGGGATCATGGCGGTGGCGATCGCAGCCCCCTCGCCCAGCCGGCCCGAGATGATGCCGCGCTGGTAGCTCAAGGTCGCCATCAGATGCGTGGCATTGACGGGGCCGCCGCGGGTCAGAGCCCAGATCAGTTGGAAATCGGTGAAGGTGAACAGCACCGAGAAGGTCATGACGACCGCGATGATCGGGGTCAGCAGCGGATAGGTGATGAAGCGGAAGCGCTGCCAACTGGTGGCGCCGTCCAGCGTCGCGGCCTCGTAGAGCGAGGGCGACACGGTCTGCAGGCCGGCGAGCAAGGTGATGGCGACGAAGGGCACGCCGCGCCAGATGTTGGCGATGATGACGGAGGCGCGCGCCCAGTTGGTATCGCCGAGGAAGTTGATGTTCTGCGAGATGAGGCCGAGCTTAATTAGCGACCAAGAGATGATCGAGAACTGGGAATCGTAGATCCACCAGAAGGCGATCGCCGACAGCACCGTCGGAACGATGAAGGGCACGAGGACGATCGCGCGGATCATCGCCTTGAACGGCATCCGCCGGTTCAACAGCAGCGCGAGATAAAGGCCGATCGCGAATTTGATGGCGGACGCCACGATCGTATAGAGCAGCGTATTGAACACCGCGAGCCAGAAGATCGCGTCGTCCCACAGCCACTCATAGTTCTCCAGCCCGACGAAGATTCCGGCGCGGCCGATCTTCTCATCGGTGAAGCTCATCCAGACGCCGAGGCCGAGCGGATAGGCCAAGAAGAGGATCAGGAACGCCGCAGCGGGCAGCATGAACCACAGCGCGACGAAGTTGCGGTTGGTCTTCACGCGTGCCCACGCCGAGGGCTCGCCCATGGCGGCGCCCGGAGGCATCGAGGTCTGGATGGTACTCATTCTTCGAGCAGCTCCCTTCGCGACGGGCCCGTAGGGTGGGCAAAGGATCTCGGCACGATGCGCGCATCGTGCCGAGAGCCGCGCCCACCGCCGGTGGTGCGATCGACATCGGTGGGCACGGCGCGCGAGACATCGCGATCTCTCGCCGTCATCCCGGCGCGCCTTTGCCCACCCTACAAGATCAACCGCGTCTCAGCGGAAGATGCGCTTGGCCGACCGCTCCGCGGTGGCCATCGCGGTCTTCACATCCTCGCGGCCGGTGCAGTAGTTCGCGAACATGTCGACCACGACGAAATCCGCGATCGCGGCAGCCGAGGCCTCGCCGAGCTTGCCGACGCCGGCCGGCGTCACCGCCGTCGCCGCGACGTCGCGATATGGCGTCGTCTTCGGATCGGCAGTCCAGATCGGGTTGGCGTCGTAGCCCTTGAGGAAATGCGACAGATAGCCCTGCGCCGCCTCGATCCAGGGATTGAACTGCTCCGGCTCCAGCATGAAGGCGGTGAACGCCTTGCAGGTCTGCGGGAACTTGGTGAAGTTGTAGATCAGGATCGGGAAGCCGAGATGCAGCTCGCGGGTCTTGCCGTCGAGGCCCGCCGGCAGATGCGCGTGGTTCATGTCCTCGGCGATCTGCGGCGCCTCCTTCTTCGCGGTGACGTAGATCGAGATGCCGTTGACGGTGAGGTAGAGCTGGCCGGCGAGGAAGGCCTTGTTATTGGATGAATCGTTCCAGGACGCGGTGCCCGGAGCGAAATTGTCGTACAGCCCCTTGACGTATTCGAGCGCCTTGGCGGTCTCCGGCGAGTTGATGACGACCTTGTTGTCCTTGTCGATCAGGGCGCCGCCATGAGCCCACAATGCCCAATGCGTCCAGTTGTTGGCGTCACCCGACGCGTGGCCGAGCGCCATGCCTGCCGGCGTCCCGTTCTTGTTGAGGCCCTTGATCAGATCGGCAAAGCCGGCGAGATCCTTGGGAAATTCCTTGTGCCCGGCCTTCTCCATCGCCGAGATGCGGTAGTTGACGAGACCGCCGGTCGCAGCGACCGGAATGCCGATCCACTTGCCGTCGAGCATGCCATAGGCCTTGCCCGAGTCGGTCCAGCCACCGCACTTCTTGCCGAGATAGTCGGCGACGTCGCTGACGTCGGCGACCTTGTTGGAGAACAGGAACGGCAGCGTGTAGAGGCCCCACACCATGTCGAGGCCCTGCCCCGTATTGGCGGCGACGGAAGCCTTGGGCTGGATGTCGTCGTAGGACTCGTTGGAGACGTTGATGGTGACGTTGTTGGCCTTCTGGAAGGCGTCGACGATCTTCATGAAGGCCACGTCCTCGGCCTCGACGAAGCGCTTCCAGCGCAGCAGATTGATCTTGGCGCCGGCTTCCGGCTTCCAGGGTGAGGTCTGCGCCCAGGCCTTGGCGTAGCCGAGCAGCTCGTCGGCCGACATCGTCGCCGCAGCCGCCAGCAAGGTCGCGCCACCCTTGAGCAGAGACCGTCGATCCGTGAGGAAATGCGTCATCTGAAGTCTTCTCCCGTTGAATATTGCTTGTTTTGTTTGTTGCCGGTTTTCCGGCCTTTTTAGTTAGTCTGCTGAGTTAGCTTGCGCCGCGCGGCCGGATCAAAGTCTCCGGCCGGTATCCTTGTCGAACAGATGCGCCGCCGATGCGCGCGGGCGCAGATGGATCTTCTCGCCGGGATTGACCTCGTGGCGATCGCGGAACACCGCGATGATGTCCTGGGTGCCGATGCGGGCGACGATCTGGGTCTCCGAGCCCGTGGGCTCGACGACGATCACCTCGGCCTCGATGCCGTCGCTGGCGAGCTCGAGATGCTCCGGCCGCACGCCATACACAACCGGGCGACCGTCGGAGGCGGCCGGCGCCGTCAGCAGCGGCAGCTTGGCGCCGTTGTCGGTCTCGACATAGACCGAGCCGTTCGACTTCAGATGGCCGTTGAGGAAGTTCATGGCCGGCGAGCCGATGAAGCCGGCGACGAACTGGTTGTCCGGCTTGTCGTAGAGATCGAGCGGCGAGCCCATCTGCTCGACGATGCCGTCATGCATCACGACGATCTTGTCCGCCATGGTCATGGCTTCGATCTGGTCGTGGGTGACGTAGACGGTCGTCGTCTTGAGCCGCTGGTGCAGCTCCTTGATCTCGGTGCGCATCGCCACGCGCAGCTTGGCGTCGAGGTTCGACAAGGGCTCGTCGAACAGGAACACCTGGGGATCGCGCACGATCGCGCGGCCCATCGCCACGCGCTGGCGCTGGCCGCCGGAGAGCTGGCGCGGATAGCGGTCAAGCAGCGGCGTGAGCGCGAGAATCTCGGCCGCGCGTGCCACGCCCTTCTTGATGTCCTCGGGCCGCGCGCCGCGCAGCTTCAGCGAGAAGCCCATGTTGTCGGCGACGGTCATGTGCGGGTAGAGCGCGTAGTTCTGGAACACCATCGCGATGTCGCGCTCTTTCGGCTGCACGTTGTTGACGACGCGCTCACCGATCGAGATGGTTCCGGAGGTGATGTTCTCGAGCCCTGCCAGCATGCGCAGCAGCGTCGACTTGCCGCAGCCGGACGGACCGACCAATACGACGAACTCGCCATCCTCGATCGGAATGGTCACGCCGTGCAGGACCTCGAATCCGCCGAACGATTTGCGCACGTCGCGAATTTGCACCGACGACATCAACTTCCTCCTCAAAGACCGACTGCATTGGCTGCAGATCGGCGCATTCTCACCCATTGTGCGCGACCGTTTGATCTGGCCGCTTGTCGTTATGTAGTCTTCTGATCGTGCAGGCGGCGCTGAAGTGGCGCCAGCTCGGCACGCATTGTCGGCAGTTTAGTTGTCTTTCGCAATGCTTCGCTTAGCAACCGCGTGATAGCGCTGTCAATATCGCTTGTGTACCAGACCGCCTATGCTATGAGCGACGGATGGGACGGAAACGTATCACGCCGGGCAAAGTCCGGCTGACGGAGGTCGCGGCACTGGCGGGCGTCAGCCCGATCACGGTGTCACGCTTCTTCCGCAATCCCGACACGGTCTCGGCCGGACGCCGCCTGCGCATCGAGAGCGCCGCCAAGGATCTCGGCTACGTCCCCAACCTCGCCGCCCGCGCGCTCGCATCGCAGCGCACCGAAGTGATCGGCGTGCTGATACCATCCCTCACCAACAACGTGTTCTCCGACGTGCTGCGCGGCATCTATGATGCCTTCGAAGGCAGCCGCTACAGCATCCAACTTGCGAATACACGCTACAGCGTGTTGCAGGAGGAGCGCCTGCTGCGGCTGTTCCTGATGCAGAAGCCGGCCGGGATGATCGTCACCGGCGTCGACCAGACCGCGGAAGGCCGTGCCATCGTGCGGGCGGCCGACTGCCCTGTCGTGCAGATCATGGAGCTCGGCACCGATCCGATCGACATGATGATCGGCTTCTCGCACGTCAATGCCTGTTCTGCAGCAATTTCGCACCTTCTCGCGCAGGGCTGCCGGCGCATCGGCTTCCTCGGCGCGCGCATGGACCCCAGGGTGCAGCGGCGCCTGCAGGGCTATCAGAACGCGATGAAGAGCGCCGGCCTGTTCGACCCGCGACGGATCGTCACAACCGCGGTGCCGACCTCGACGACCGTCGGCGGCAATCTGTTCTCCGACCTGATGCTGAAGGCACCGGACATCGATGCCGTGTTCTGCGCCAATGACGATCTCGCGCTCGGCGTGCTGTTTGAATGCCAACGCCGCCACATCGCGGTGCCCGAGCAGATCGCCATCGTCGGCTTCAACGACATGGAGTTCATGGCGTCGGCGGTTCCGACGCTGACCAGCGTCCGCACCAATCGCTATGAGATGGGCCTGCGCGCCGCGACGATGATCATGGACGAGGTCGAAGGCCGGCCGGTCACGGAGCGCGTCGTCGATCTCGGCTTCGAGGTGATCGAACGGCAGAGCTCGACATTGCAGCGCAGCGCCAAGACGGTGCCGGCGCAGGCTGACCGCGCCTCAGGAACAAAATGGTAGCGCAACCAAAATTGCTGTTTTAGAACCATGCTGAACACAACGGCTTAGACGAAAGACTCGAACGAAGAACGTGGGCGATCTCGACACCGGCCGATGGCCGTCAGGCGCTTTGTCTCGTGTGCGCCATGAGCAGACCGACCTCGCCATGTTTGCACTGCGGGAGGACGCAAATGACAAAATCCAACGGACATGCCGGCAACGGCGCTGACAAAGGCCGCAAGCTGCGCTCGCAGGCGTGGTTCAACGATCCGCACAATCCGGGCATGACGGCGCTCTATCTCGAGCGCTATCTCAATTTCGGCCTCACCCGCGCCGAGTTGCAGTCGGGCAAGCCGATCATCGGCATCGCCCAGACCGGCAACGACCTGTCACCGTGCAACCGCCACCACCTTGAGCTGGCGCATCGCGTCCGCGAAGGCATCCGCGAGGCCGGCGGCATCGCGATGGAATTTCCGACCCATCCGATCCAGGAGACCGGCAAGCGCCCGACCGCTGCATTGGACCGCAACCTCGCGTATCTCGGCCTCGTGGAAATCCTGTTCGGCTACCCGCTCGACGGCGTGGTGCTGACCACCGGCTGCGACAAGACCACGCCGGCCTGCCTGATGGCGGCGGCGACCGTGAACATCCCGGCCATCGTGCTCTCGGGTGGACCGATGCTGAACGGCTGGCACGAGGGCCAGCGGACCGGCTCCGGCACCGTGGTGTGGAAGTCGCGCGAGCGGCTCGCCGCCGGCGAGATCGACTACGAGGAGTTCATGCAGATCGTGGCGTCGTCGGCGCCGTCGGTTGGGCACTGCAACACCATGGGCACGGCCTCGACCATGAACGCGCTGGCCGAGGCGCTCGGCATGTCCCTGCCCGGCTGCGCAGCCATCCCGGCGCCCTACCGCGAGCGCGGCCAGATCGCCTACGAGACCGGCAAGCGCATCGTCGACATGGTTTGGGAGGACCTGAAGCCGTCCGACATTCTGACCCGCAAGGCGTTCGAGAACTGCATCGTCGCCAACTCCGCGATCGGCGGCTCGACCAATGCGCCGATCCACATCAACGCGCTGGCGCGCCATGTCGGCGTCGAGCTCGATATCGACGATTGGCAAAAGGTCGGACACGGCGTGCCGCTGCTGGTCAACATGCAGCCGGCGGGCTTCTATCTCGGCGAGGAATTCCACCGCGCCGGCGGCGTGCCGGCCGTGATCGGCGAGCTGATGCGGCACAAGCGCATCCACGAGGACGTCATCACCGTCAACGGCCGCAGCATGGGCGACAATTGCCGCGAAGCGCCGAAGCCCGACAACGACGTGATCTGGTCCTACGACAAGCCGCTGGTGAAGGACGCCGGCTTCCTGGTGCTGCGCGGCAATCTGTTCGATTCCGCGATCATGAAGACCAGCGTGATCTCCAAGGAATTCCGCGACCGCTATCTCAGCAACCCGAAAGACCCGAACGCGTTCGAGGGCCGCGCCATCGTGTTCGAGGGGCCGGAGGATTATCACGATCGTATCGACGACGAGTCGCTCGCGATCGACGAGCACTGCGTGCTGTTCATCCGCGGCGCCGGCCCGATCGGCTATCCCGGTGGCGCCGAGGTGGTCAACATGCAGCCGCCGGCGGCGCTGATCAAACGCGGCATCCTGTCCCTGCCCTGCATCGGCGACGGCCGCCAGTCCGGCACCTCCGGCTCGCCGTCGATCCTCAACGCCTCGCCGGAAGCGGCGGCCGACGGTGGCCTGGCGATCCTCAAGACCGGCGACAAGGTGCGCATCGACCTCAATAAGGGCTCGGCCAACATCCTGATCTCCGACGAGGAGGTTGCCAAGCGCCACGCCGAGTTGAAGGCCCGGGGGGGCTTCCCGCACCCGGCCAACCAGACGCCCTGGCAGGAGCTCTATCGCAACACCGTCGGCCAGCAGGCCACCGGCGCCTGCATGGAGATCGCGACGCGGTACCAGAACATCGCTGGCACTGTCGGCGTCGCCAGGCATAATCACTAGACACACGGCACAAAGCCAGCCACCGTCATTGCGAGGAGCGAAGCGACGAAGCAATCCAGGGCCGCACGCACAGCCCTGGATCGCGTCACTGCGCTCACGATGACGAAGAGCAAAATGTACTTCAGGGAGACCCCATGTCCGACCGCCTCAAGGGCAAGCGCGCCTTTGTCACCGCCGCCGCCGCCGGCATCGGCCGCGCCTGCGCCATTGCCTTCGCGCGGCAGGGCGCGACCGTGTTCGCCACCGATATCGACGAGAAGGGTCTTTCGACCTTGAAGGCCGAGGGCATCGCGGAGGTCGCGACGCTCGACGTGCGCAATACGGCGGCCGTGAACGCGATGGCCGAACGGGTGGGCAAGGTCGAGATCCTGCTCAATGCCGCCGGCTTCGTGCACAACGGCACCATCCTCGACTGCTCCGACGACGACTTCGATTTCTCCTTCGACCTCAACGTCAAGTCGATGCACCGCACGATCCGCGCCTTCCTGCCGAAGATGCTGGCCGAGAACGGCGGCGCCATCGTCAACATCGCCTCGGCCGCCGGCGTGTTCAAGGCGGCGCCGAACCGCTACGTCTACGCGGCGACCAAGGCGGCTGTGGCGGCGCTGACGCGCTCGGTGGCGGCGGACTACGTCGCCCGGAAGATCCGCTGCAACTGCATCTGCCCCGGCACGATCGAGACGCCGTCGCTGCTCGGACGCGCGGCGGCCGCGGGCCCGAACGGACTCGAGATGTTTGTCTCGCGCCAGCCGATGGGCCGGCTCGGCACGGCCGAGGAGATCGCGCATCTCGCGGTCTATCTCGCCAGCGACGAGAGCGCGTTCACCACCGGCGTGGCGCATACGATCGACGGCGGCTGGACGTTGTGACTCTGACCTGTCCCCGCTCTTGTCCGCCGGAGCTCTAGGAGCGTAGGCGGATGCGGGGGCGCGACGAGCTTCGCTCGCGCTGAGAGGTCGGATTGCATCGAAGATGCAATCCGGGTGACGGGGGTACAGGTCTCACCACGGACACCACCCGTGCGGCTGCCCCTCACCCCAGCCCTCTCCCCGTAAGGACGGGGAGAGGGAGCGCACTGGGCACGTCGCAAGAAGCGTGGCTCACATGACGGGGGAATACCATGAACCACATCGACCTCGCCAATCGCTGCGCCGTCGTCACCGGCGGTGCGCAAGGGTTTGGCCGCGCGATCACCGAGCGCTTCAAGGCGTCGGGCGCGAAGGTGGCGATCTGGGATCACGATATTGCGCTGGCCGAGAAGACCGCCCAGGAGATCGGCCCCGAGGTGCTGGCGCTCAAGGTCGACGTCACCGACAGCGCGGCGGTCGAAGGCGCGCGCGATGCGACCTTGGCGGCGTTCGGCACCATCGACATATCCTGGTCAACAATGCCGGGATCGCCGGCATCAACAAGACGGTGTGGGAGACCGATCTCGAGGAATGGCGCAAGGTGCTGCGCATCAATCTCGACGGCCCGTTCATCTGTGCCAAGGCGATCGTGCCTGTCATGCTGAAGCAGGCCTATGGCCGCATCGTCAACATCGCCTCGATCGCCGGCAAGGAAGGCAACCCGAACGCCGCGCACTACTCGGCGTCCAAAGCGGGCCTGATCGCGCTGACCAAGTCGCTCGGCAAGGAGCTGGCGCAGCACAACATCACGGTGAATGCGGTGACGCCGGCCGCGGCGAAGACCGCGATCTTCGACCAGATGACGGAGGCGCACATCAACTTCATGCTGTCGAAGATCCCGAAGGGCCGCTTCGTCCTCGTCGAGGAGCTCGCCGCGCTGGTGTCCTGGCTTGCCTCGGAGGAGTGCTCGTTCTCGACCGGCGCCGTGTTCGACATCTCCGGCGGCCGCGCGACGTATTAGTTGGGAGCGCTCGAACGGCGTCACCACCGGTGAATCAGGAACCGCCAAGCTTCAGCCGCTAGGCAGCGCCGGGTTTCGGCGCGTGCGCCGCCTCGGCCTTGGCCACAAAACCCTTGGCGAGCGCGTGGTAGAGCCCCTCCTCGCAGATCAGTCGCGAGGTGCCATAGGCGATCAGCGAGGCCATCATCAGCGGCACCACCATCGCGTGGTTGTCGGTCATCTCGGTGACGATGACGAAGGCGGTGATCGGCGCCTGCACGACGCCGGCGAAATAGGCGACCATGCCGAGCAGCATGATCGGCGCAAGGGGCGTGCTGTGGAACAGGCTCGCGACATTGGCGCCGATGCCGGCGCCGACCGCGAGCGAGGGCGCGAAGATGCCGCCGGGCATGCCGCTGATCGCGGCGAAGGTGGTGGCGAGGAACTTCAGCACGCCGAAATCGGCCGGCAGCGGCGTGCCGCTCTCCAGCGCCGCCTTCACCTGCGTGTAGCCGGTGCCATAGACCAGATCGCCCGAGGCGATGCCGCAGACCGCCACCGCGAGGCCGCAGGCGAGCGCGAACGGCAAGGGTTGGCTCTTGATGGCGCGGCCGACGGCCCCGGGCAGCCCGCGCGCCATGGTGATCAGGATGCGGCTGAACAGCCCGCCGGCGGCGCCGCCGACGACGCCGCAGATCGGCACGGCGAGCCAGTCGATGCCCTTGGCTAACGCGATCGGCGTCGAGCCGAAATAGGCGTAGTTGCCCATCAGCGCGAGCGAGGTCAGGCCGGCGGCGATGACGGTGGCGATGACGAGGCTCGAGGTGCGCGTCTCGAAGGCGCGGCTCATCTCCTCGATGCCGAACACGATGCCGGCCAGCGGCGTGTTGAAGGCGGCGGCAACGCCGGCCGCAGCACCCGCCAGGATCAGGCCCGGCTGTCGGCGCGGCGACAGACGACCGAGCGCGAACATGATGGAGGCGCCGACCTGCACCGTCGGGCCCTCGCGGCCGACCGAGCCGCCGCAGAGCAGCCCGAGCAAGGTCAGCAGCACCTTGCCGATAGCGATGCGGATCGACACCAGCGGGCTGCGCGCGCTCGTGTCGGTGAGGTGCCGCGCGGCGATCGCCTGCGGGATGCCGCTGCCTTGTGCGTTGGGGAAGAAGCGCCGGGTCAGATAGACTGACAGCGCGAAGCCGGCCGGCGTGACGATCAGCGAAGCGTAGCGCGACTGCGACAGCAGCCAGTTGAAGGCGAGCTGCGCCTCGTCGGCGAGCTTCGCCAGGGCTACTGCGGCGGCGCCGACGACGAGGCCGCCGGCGACGAACAGCACCCGCCGCTGCCAGCGCGCCGAGGTCAGCTTCAGCCAGCGCTTGCGGCGGGGAGTGATCGTCAACATCGGGCGGCGTCGGTCCGGGCGTTACGCAGGTGCGGCACCCTCGACGAAAATCAGCCGCCGGTCCAGCGCCTTCCAGCGCTCACCGAGAGCTTCGGCATATTCGACCGACGCATACCATTCGCGCAGCCGCGCCATCGACGGGAACTCGACGATGATCAACGTCTTCGCGGGCGGGCCGCCCTCGACCGTCTCGGCAGCACCGCCGCGGACCAGATAGCGGCCGCCATAGCGCGCGATCGAGCGCGCCGCGAGATCGCGGTAGCGCTGCATCGCCTCGGCATCCCGGACCTCGACCTCGGAGAGGACGTAAGCCGTCATCGCAGGCCTCAGGCGATGGTGTCGACGATGCCGCCTTCGGCGCGCAGCGCGGCGCCGTTGGTGGCGGAGGCTTGCGGAGACGCGGCATAGACGACCATGTTGGCGATCTCGTCGACGCTGGCGAAGCGTTGCAGCAGCGAGGCCGGCCGGTGCTGCTTGACGAAGGACGAGGCCGCCTCCTCCTCCGACTGGCCGTTCTGGCGCGCAAGATCCTTGACGAAGGTCTCGACGCCTTCCGACATGGTCGGACCCGGCAGCACCGAATTGACGGTGACCCCGGTGCCGCGCGTCAACTTGGCGAGGCCGCGCGAGATCGCAAGCTGCGCCGTCTTGGTCATGCCGTAGTGAATCATCTCGGTCGGGATATTCAGCGCTGATTCCGAGGAGATGAAGATCACGCGACCCCAGTTGCGCTTCAGCATGCCCTGCATGTAGGCGCGCGCCATGCGCACGCCCGAGAGCACGTTGACCTCGAAGAAGCGGCTCCAGTCCTCGTCGGGAATCTCGAAGAAGTCCTTCGGCTCGAAGATGCCGGCATTGTTGACGAGAATGTCGACCTCGGGGACCGCGGTGACGATGGCGTTGCCGCCGTCGACCTGGGCGACATCGCCGGCGACGCCGCGGACCTTTGCTCCGGGTACGGCCTGCTTGAGCCGCGCGACCGCTTCATCGACGCGCCCCTGGCTGCGGCCATTCACCACCACCTCCGCGCCGCAGGCTGCCAACCCTTTAGCGATGGCGAAGCCGATGCCGGCGGTGGACCCGGTGACGAGCGCAGTCTTGCCCGAAAGGTCGATGTTCATGGGTAGCTCTCCGTTGTTCTGCAGCCCACGATGTGGGTGACCCGCGGGCCGACACCCAACGCACCGCACGCAGAGCTGATCCTCCCTCTTCAGGTGGTCTGAAGCGATGTCAGGTCCCAAAGGTTGTTTCTGACGAGCATGGTGCAGTGCGTCATCAATCCACAATATTTGCACGGTATCCGCGTAGTCGCAAACCCCGCCCCTGAGTGGCCCTCCCCTTCACCCACTTTCCATCCCGCCGCCCGGCACGTTCGACGTGAGAGGAATGCAGCACCCCTTCCATGCGCACGCGACGCGCAAAAGTCTCGCCTTCCGAGTCCTGCGCAGGCTGCAGCCCAGCCTGACCACCCAAATCGCCGCGCTCGGCACCCTCGGTGTCGTGATCGTCGGCGCCTTGTGCCTCGGCGGCCTGGAGCACGCGACGCGGGTCCAGCGCGTCTCCGACGACGGCATGCGCTTCCGGCTGGAGATCGCCTCGCTATCCGACGGCTTCCTCGAAACCCAGCAGCTTGCGGCCCGCTTCCTGCGGACCCATGACGAGGGCCTGGTCACGAAGCATGCCGAGCGGGTCGCGGAGGAGCTGCGCGCGCTCGATGCGGTGGAAGCCTACGCGGCCACCGCGGCCGACGGCGATCCGATCCGCCAGGTCGGCTCGCTGCGCAGCGGCATCAATCTCTACGCCACGCGCTTCCAGAACATCGTCGGCGCCCAGCGCATCCTCGGCTTCCGCCCCGGCGAGGGCCTGCTCGGCAAGCTGCAGACGGCGGCGCGGCAGTTCGAAGCCCGGCTCGCCGGCCTCGACGAGCCCCGGCTGACGCTCGCGATGCTGGCGATGCGCCGGCTGGAGAAGGAGTTCCTGCTGCATCCCGAGGACAGGCTCAGCGACCAGTTCGACGAGCGCGAGAGCGAGTTCGAGAGCGCGCTCGGCCGGTCCGCCCTTGCGCCGGCCGCCAGATCCGAGCTGCTGGCGCTGGCGCGAGCCTACAAGCAGGCCTTTGCCGGCGTCGCGGTCTCCCGGCAGGCGCTCGACGATCAGGCCGAGGACCTCGAGCAGATCTTCGACCGGGTCCGCCCGGCGCTGATCCAGGCCGCCGCTGCGGCGCAGCTGCGCGGCCAGGCGGCGGAGCAGCGCGCGGCCGAGGTGCGCAGGCTGCTGACCTGGATCACGGCGGCGACCGCGCTGGCGCTGGCGCTGTTCGCGATCCTGTTCGGACGGCGCGTGGCGCGGCTGATCCACAGCATGAGCACCGCCATGCACGCGCTCGCGGCGGGACGGCTCGACGTCGTGCTCCCCGGGCTCGGGCGCAGCGACGAGATCGGCGCGATGGCGCAGGCGGTGGAGACGTTCAAGCTCAAGGCCGGCGAGCGCGCCGCGGCCGAGCTCGAGGCCCGGCGCGAGGAGGATCGCCGCGCCGCGGAGCGCCACCGCGCTGAGCTGGCGCGGCTCGCCGCGTCGTTCGAGGCCACTGCGGGCCACGTGATCGCGTCGGTGTCGTCGGCCTCGGAGGAGCTCACCCTGTCGGCCCATGGCCTCACCGAGACGGCCCGCCATACCCAGGCGCTGTCGGCCGCGGTGTCGACCGCCTCGCAGGAGGCCTCGCTCAACGTGCAGCGGGTGGCGGCGGCGACGGAGCAGATGACGGCCTCGGCCGGCGAGATCGGACGCCAGGTCAACGAGTCCGCCGGGATCGCGCGCGATGCCGTGCTGCAGGCCCGCCAGACCGACGACCGGATGGCGCAGCTCGCCACCGCCGCCGAGCGCATCGGCAACGTCGTGCAGCTGATCGCCACCATCGCGCAGCAGACCAACCTGCTGGCGCTGAACGCAACCATCGAGGCCGCGCGGGCCGGCGAAGCCGGTGCCGGATTCGCGGTCGTCGCCCAGGAGGTCAAGACGCTGGCCAAGCAGACCGCCGACGCCACCGAGGAGATCCGCGAGCAGATCGCGGGCATCCAGACGGCGACCCGGGATTCAGTCGGAGCGATCGGCGCGATCGTCGACATCATCGGACGGATCTCTGAGATCGCCTCGCACGTCGCCACGGCAATCGAGGGTCAGGGCCACGCCACCCGCGACATCGCCCGCAACATCCAGGGCGCGTCCGAGCGCACCGCCCAGGTCGCCCACAGCATCGTCGAGGTCACGCAAGGCGCCTCGCGGACCGGCGAGGCCTCCTCGCAAGTGCTGAGCGCCGCGCAGCTCCTCACGGACGGCAACACCCGCCTCCGCCAGGAGCTCGATGCTTTTGTCAGGACGATCCGGGCTGGGTGAGCGGATCATCCTGCTCGCGGGCGATGTCCAGCTCTGCGGTGCTCACGTGCGGCGCTCCCCGTGCCGCAGCGTCGAGCGGGCAAAACGGTCGCCGCAGGCGGCAGCGTGCCCAACGTCGATCGGCGAATTCGGGGTGGGACGGTGGGCACGGCGCGCCGACGAGCGCGCGTGAGGACAAAGCGCGGGAGCGCCTTTGCCCACCCTACGAGCGCCCCTCAAAACAAAAACGGCGCCCGAGGGCGCCGTTCTGCAAACCGGGATCGGAGCGGCTTATGCGGCTTCCGACGTCTCCTGCACCGGACCCGAGTCCTGGCCCTTGGCGTCGACGTCGCGATCGACGAACTCGATCACGGCCATCGCAGCGTTGTCGCCGTAGCGGAAGCCGGCCTTGATGATGCGGGTGTAGCCGCCGTTGCGGTCCTTGTAGCGGGGCGCCAGCACGTCGAACAGCTTCTTGACCTGGTCGACATCGCGCATCTCGGCGATCGCCTGGCGGCGCAGCGCGAGGCCGCCCTTCTTGCCGAGGGTGACGAGCTTCTCGACGATCGGCCGGAGCTCCTTGGCCTTCGGCAGCGTGGTGACGATCTGCTCGTGCTTGATCAGCGCGGCGCACATGTTGGCGAACATCGCCTTGCGATGCTCGGCGGTGCGGTTGAGCTTCCGATGAACCTTGCCGTGACGCATTGTCTTAGTCCTTCATTTCAATCTGCCGCGACGGTTCGTCGGACATGTTGCTCAGGTGGGCTGCCTGCGTTCGCCCGGTCGTTACGAGTGGCGGATAGGATCGCTACCCGCCAGCCGCTCAGTAGTGATCCTCGAAGCGCTTGGCCAGCTCGTCGATGTTCTCCGGCGGCCAGCCCGGCACTTCCATGCCGAGGTGCAGACCCATCTGGGCCAGCACTTCCTTGATCTCGTTCAGCGACTTGCGGCCGAAGTTCGGGGTGCGCAGCATCTCCGCCTCCGACTTCTGCACGAGGTCGCCGATATAGACGATGTTGTCGTTCTTCAGGCAGTTTGCCGAACGCACCGACAGCTCGAGCTCGTCCACCTTCTTGAGGAAGGCCGGGTTGAAGGCGAGGTCCGGGATGATCTCCTGGGCGACTTCCTTGCGCGGCTCTTCGAAGTTGACGAACACGTTGAGCTGATCCTGCAGGATGCGCGCGGCATAGGCCACCGCGTCCTCCGGCGAGATCGCGCCGTTGGTCTCGATCGTCATGGTCAGCTTATCGTAGTCGAGGATCTGGCCCTCGCGGGTGTTCTCGACCTTGTAGGAGACCTTGCGGACCGGCGAGAACAGGCTGTCGACCGGGATCAGGCCGATCGGCGCGTCCTCGGGCCGGTTGCGATCGGCGGCGACATAGCCCTTGCCGGTCGCGACCGTGAACTCCATGCGGATCTCGGCGCCCTCGTCCAGGGTGCAGAGCGGCAGGTCGGGGTTGAGCACGACGATGTCGCCGACGGTCTGGATGTCACCGGCGGTGACGGAGCCCGGACCCTGCTTCTTCACGACCATGCGCTTCGGGCCTTCGCCCTGCATCTTGATCGCGATGTCCTTGATGTTCAGAACGATGTCGGTGACATCCTCACGGACGCCGGCAATCGAGGAGAACTCGTGCAGCACGCCGTCGATGTGCACCGACTGCACGGCGGCGCCCTGCAGCGACGACAGCAGGATGCGGCGCAGTGCGTTGCCCAGCGTCTGGCCGAAGCCGCGCTCCAGCGGCTCGGCAACCACGGTGGCGAAACGGGTCGCGTCGGAACCCGGCGTGACCTGGAGCTTGTTCGGCCGAATCAATTCTTGCCAATTCTTCTGGATCGTCACTGTTTCACCCATGGGCCAGTCCGTGGGGGTCGACTGACTGGCGTTGGAGAACCGCGCATCGGATCGCGGCCATCGAAATGGTTCAAAAGCAAGACGAGGCGGACATGCTGTCCGCCTCCTTCAGATCAGACGCGACGACGCTTGCGCGGACGGCAACCATTGTGCGGGATCGTCGTCACATCGCGGATCGAGGTGACGGTGAAACCCGCGGCCTGCAGCGCGCGCAGAGCCGATTCACGTCCGGAGCCCGGACCCGCCACCTCGACCTCGAGGGTGCGCATGCCGTGCTCCTGGGCCTTCTTGGACACGTCCTCCGCCGCGACCTGCGCGGCATACGGGGTCGACTTGCGCGACCCCTTGAACCCCATCGTGCCGGCCGACGACCAGGCAATGGTGTTGCCCTGCGCGTCGGTGATGGTGATCGTGGTGTTGTTGAACGACGAATTCACATGCGCAATGCCGGAGGCGATGTTCTTGCGCTCACGACGGCGGACACGTGCGGCTTCCTTGGCCATATAAGTACCTTTCTCGAGATCTCAACGCCGCCGTAATGCCAGCGGCTACACCAAACGAGCGAATGGTAAATGGCGAATAGCGAGAAGGGTGTCCCCTACCCGCTACCCGCTCATTCGCAATTCGCCAATTACTTCTTCTTGCCGGCGATCGCCTTAGCCGGACCCTTGCGCGTGCGCGCATTGGTGTGGGTGCGCTGGCCGCGCACCGGCAGGCCGCGGCGATGACGCAGGCCGCGATAGCAGCCGAGGTCCATCAGCCGCTTGATGTTGATGCCGGTCTCACGACGGAGGTCGCCCTCGACGACGTAGTCGCGGTCGATGATTTCGCGGATCTGCAGGACTTCCTGGTCGCTCAGCTGATTGACGCGACGATCCTCGGCAATCTTCACCTTCTCGATGATCTCGCCCGCGATCTTCGGGCCGATGCCATGGATATACTGGAGCGCGATCAGGACGCGCTTGTTGGTCGGGATGTTGACACCGGCAATACGGGCCACGGACTTCTCTCCTGTCGCCGATCCCCGGGGACCGGCCTTCTCTGTCGCTATCTCGGGCAGGTGTCCGCAAACGCGAACAAGACGCCCACCCCTCGATTCCCTAAGGGCCCGGCATCTTTGGAAAACTATCCGACTTGGATGCGGGCTTATTAATGGATTCACACGGCGGTCGTCAACCGCCCCTACAAGATTCGGTCACCCCTTGGCGCGCTTTTTTGCTGCCTTTGCAGAGGTTTTCCGGGCTCCCTTGGTCGCCTTGGCGGCAGCCTTGGTTGCCTTGCCGGCGGCCTTGGTTGCCTTGCCGGCCTTCTTCGCAGCCTTGGAGGCCTTCTTCGGCGCCGCCTTGGCTGCCTTTTTAGCAGTCTTGGCCGCCTTTTTGGCTGTCTTTCCGGCCTTTTTCGCGGGGGAAGCCGCCTTCGGAGCCGCCTTGGCAGCCTTCTTGGCCGATTTCGCTGGCGCGGCCTTAGCCGCAGCCCTGGGCGCCTTGGCGCTGCGCTTGGCCGGGCTCGCCTTCTTGGCCGCCCGGCTGCCGCCCTTGCCGACGGCGGCCAGGATCCGGCCGATCTCCTCGGTGACCTCCTCGATCGGCAGCATGCCGTCGATGGTCGCCAGCATCCGGTGATCGGAATAATAATGGATCAGGGGCTCGGTCTGGTCGCGATAGCTGGCCAGGCGCTTGGTCAGCACCTCCGGGGTATCGTCCGCGCGGACAGCCTCGCCCCGGGCGCGGGTCTCGGCGGCGCGGCGCTCGACGCGCTCCAGCAGCACGCCCTCGTTAACCCGGAGCTCGATCACGGCATCGAGCGTCATCTGCTTCTGCTTGAGCAGCGCATCCAGCGCCTCGGCCTGCGGCACGGTGCGCGGGAAGCCGTCGAGGATGAAGCCATTGGCGGCATCCGGCTGCTCGATCCGATCGGCAATGATGCCGACCACGACCTCGTCGGGCACCAGCCCGCCGGCCGCCATGATGTCCTTGGCCTTCAGCCCGATCGGGGTCTGCGCGGCAACGGCGGCGCGCAGCATGTCGCCGGTCGACAGCTGGACGATGCCGTGACGCTGCACCAGGCGCTGCGCCTGCGTTCCCTTGCCCGAACCGGGCGGTCCCAGAAGAATCAGTCTCATTGAATGTCCCGCCCCCCGGCACACGGTGGGCGACCTCCCGCACACCTTGTTCTTGGCTTTTTGGCTCCCGGGCCGCGATCCGCCGCTGTCAGCGGCGGCGACCCCGCAGCTTCGACTTCCTGATCAGCCCCTCATATTGATGGGCGAGCAGATAACCCTGAACCTGCGCCACGGTATCCATCGTAACGCTGACCACGATCAGAAGCGAAGTGCCACCAAAGTAGAACGGGACGGAAGCGTAGGAAATCAGAATTTCCGGAATTAGACACACGATCGCCAGATAGATGGCGCCGAGCACGGTGATCCGCGACAGCACGTAATCGATATATTCCGCAGTGCGCTCGCCGGGGCGGATGCCCGGAATGAAACCGCCATGCTTCTTCAGGTTGTCGGCCGTCTCCGTCGGGTTGAAGACGATGGCGGTGTAGAAGAAGGCGAAGAACAGGATCAGCGCCAGATACAGCACCAGGAACAGCGGCCGGCCATGGCCGAGCTGGGTGGTGATCCACTGGAACCACTCCGGCCCCTTGCCGGCGTTGAAATTGGCGACCGTGGTCGGCAGCAGCAGCAGCGACGAGGCGAAGATCGGCGGGATCACGCCGGAGGTGTTGAGCTTCAGCGGCAGATGCGAGGACTGGCCCTCGAACATCTTGTTGCCGACCTGGCGCTTCGGATACTGGATCAGCAGCCGGCGCTGGGCGCGCTCCATGAACACGATGAAGGCGATCACGGCGACCGCCATCACGATGACGATCAGGATCAGGCCGGTGGACAGCGCGCCCTGACGGCCCAGCTCCAGCATGTTGGCGAGCGCCGAGGGCAGCTCCGCCACGATGCCGGACAGGATGATCAGCGAGATGCCGTTGCCGATGCCGCGCGAGGTGATCTGCTCGCCGAGCCACATCAGGAACATCGTGCCGCCGGTCAAGGTGATCGCAGTCGACAGGCGGAAGAACAGGCCGGGATCGGCCACGACGTTGCCGGCGCCCTCGAGGCCCACGGCAATGCCGTAGGACTGCACGGCGGCCAGGATCACCGTCAGGTAGCGGGTGTACTGGTTCAGCATCTTGCGGCCCGCCTCACCCTCTTTCTTGAGGGCTTCGAGCTGGGGCGAGACCGTCGTGAGCAGCTGAATGATGATCGATGCCGAGATGTACGGCATGATGTTCAGCGCGAAGATCGCCATGCGGTGGATGCCGCCGCCGGCGAACATGTTGAACATGCCGAGGATGCCGCCGGCCTGGGTGCGGAACACCGAATCCCAGATGTTCGGGTCGATGCCGGGCAGCGGAATGTAGGTGCCGAGGCGGTAGACCAGCAGCGCGCCGAGGGTGAACCAGATGCGCTTCTTCAGCTCATCGGCTTTTGCAAGCGCGCCGAAATTGAGGTTTGCCGCAAGTTGTTCCGCTGCTGAGGCCATGTCTTAGCTTTCTCCCGCCGCCCTTCTTGACCAGATCAGCCCCGCGAGGGCTCGCAGGGCTTGGGGCAGACGTCGGATATTATCTGGTACGCGAGCGCGTTCTGTCCATTGCCCTGCCCTGTTCAGCACAAGCCGAGGGCAGGGCAATGACGCAGAAGTTACGCCGCCTCGCCTTCATCCTTGGCGGGCGCCAGGATCTTGACGGTGCCGCCGGCCTTCTCGACCGCCGCAATCGCCGACTTCGAGGCGCCATACACCTCGATGTTGATCTTCGCGGTGAGCTCGCCGCGGCCGAGCAGACGCACACCGTCCTTGGCGCGACGCAGCGCGCCCGACTTCACCAGCGCCTCGGCGTTGATCACGCTGCCGGCGTCCAGCTTCTTCGCATCGATCGCCTGCTGGATCCGGTCGAGATTGATCTCGACGAAATCGAGCGCGAAGATGTTGTTGAAGCCGCGCTTCGGCAGACGGCGATGCATCGGCATCTGACCGCCTTCGAAGCCCTTGATGCGCACGCCGGAGCGCGCGGTCTGGCCCTTGCCGCCACGGCCGGAGGTCTTGCCCTTGCCGGAGCCGATGCCGCGGCCGACGCGCATGCGCTTCTTGCGCGCGCCGGCGTTGTCGGCGATATCGCTGAGCTTCATCGCCCTTCTCCTTACTTCTCGTCGACGACGCGGACGAGATGATGAACCTTGGTGATCATGCCGCGGACCGCCGGCGTATCCGGCAGCTCGGTCACCCGGCCGATCTTGTTGAGCTTCAACCCGATCAGCGTCTCGCGCTGCGAGTGATGCCGGCGGATCGGGCTGCCGATCTGCTCGATCTTGATGGTCTTGGCGTCAGCCATTGTCCTTAACTCCGAGATGCGCCTGCCAAAGGCGGCGCGCGTTCGTTAGTCGGCGGCTGCCTCGGCATCGCCACCGACGCGGCGGGCCTGCAGGGTCGACACCTTGATGTTGCGGCGAGCAGCGACCGAGCGCGGGCTATCCTGGTGCTTCAGCGCGTTGAAGGTCGCGCGCACCATGTTGTACGGGTTGGACGAGCCGATCGACTTCGCCACCACGTCCTGGATGCCCAGCGTCTCGAACACGGCGCGCATCGGGCCGCCGGCGATGATGCCGGTACCGGCCGGAGCCGCACGCAGGTAGACGCGGCCGGCACCGTGACGACCAAAGATGTCGTGGTGCAGGGTGCGGCCCTCGCGCAGCGCGACGCGGGTGAGGTTGCGCTTGGCGGAGTCGGTCGCCTTGCGGATCGCCTCCGGCACTTCGCGCGCCTTGCCGTGGCCGAAACCGACCCGGCCCTTCTGATCGCCAATCACGACGAGCGCCGCAAAGCCGAAGCGCTTACCGCCCTTCACGACCTTCGCGACTCGGTTGATGTGGACGAGCTTGTCGACGAACTCGCTGTCGCGCTCCTCGCGCTCCTTGCGATCGCGACCGCCTCGTTCCCGTTCACCTGCCATGGTGCTATCCAATCTTCTGTGGGGCTCTCGCGCCCAAAACCGTTGATATTAGAAGCTCAGCCCGCTCTCGCGCGCCGCGTCGGCCAAAGCCTTGACGCGACCGTGATAGAGATAGCCGCCACGATCGAACACGACTTCCTTGATGCCCGCCTTCACCGCGCGCTCGGCCAGCAGCTTGCCCACCGCCTTCGCCGCATCGATGTCGGCACCGGTGTTGCCGGCCGAACGCATCTCCTTCTCCATCGACGACGCCGAGGCGAGCGTCTCGCCCTTCTGGTCGTCGATGACCTGAGCGTAGATGTGCTTCGACGAACGGAACACCGACAGACGCGGACGGCCGCCGGCGGAGCGGCGCAGCGACAGCCTCACGCGCTGCTTGCGCCGGGCATTCGTAACCTTTGCTCTCGACATGTCCGGCTCCGTTACTTCTTCTTGCCTTCCTTGCGGAAGATGAATTCACCCGCGTACTTCACGCCCTTGCCCTTGTAGGGCTCCGGCGGCCGGTAGGCGCGGATTTCGGCGGCCACCTGGCCGACGCGCTGCGGGTCGATGCCCGTGATCGTGATCTCGGTCGGCTTCGGCACGGCGATCGTGATGCCTTCCGGGATCTGGTAGACGACGTCATGGCTGTAGCCGAGCGCGAGCTGCAGGTTCTTGCCCTGCATCGCGGCGCGGTAGCCGACGCCGGTGATCTCGAGCTTCTTCTCGAAGCCCTTGGTGACGCCCTCGACCAGGTTGGCGATCTGGGCGCGCGCGGTGCCGTAGAGCGAGCGAGCCCGCTTGGTCTCGGCGCGCGGGGCAACCTTGACCTGGCCGTTCTCGAACTTCACCTCGACGTCGTCATGGACGAGGAACTGAAGCTGGCCCTTCGGGCCCTTCATCTTGACGGTCTGACCGTCGACGGTGGCGGTCACACCGGACGGCACCGTCACAGGCTTCTTGCCAATTCGTGACATGGCTCAATCCTTCTTAGAACACCGTGAAGAGAACTTCACCGCCGACATTCGCGTCACGCGCGCTATGGTCGGCCATGATTCCCTTCGGCGTCGACAAAACAGAAATTCCGAGCCCGTTGTTCACGCGCGGCAGGTTCTTCACCGAGGTGTAGACGCGCCGGCCGGGCTTGGAGACGCGCTCGATCTCGCGGATCACAGGCTCGCCGTCGAAATACTTCAGCTCGATCTCGATTTCGCTGCGGCCGGACGGATGCTCCATCGTGGCGTAGCCACGGATGTAGCCCTCGGACTTCAGCACTTCGAGCACGCTGGCGCGCATCTTCGAGCCGGGGGTCGTGACCTTCGACTTCGAGCGCATCTGCGCGTTGCGGATGCGGGTGATGAGATCGCTGATGGGATCGTGCGTTGACATGTTCGACCCTCCTTACCAGCTCGACTTCACGAGGCCCGGAACCAGGCCCTTGGAGCCGAGCTCGCGCAGCGCGATGCGGCTCAGCTTGTTCTTGCGGTAGTTCGACCGCGGACGGCCCGTCAGCTCGCACCGGTTGCGAATGCGGGTCGTCGACGAGTTGCGCGGCATTTCCGCGAGCTTCAGGGTCGCGGCGAAGCGCTCCTCCATCGGCTTTTCCTTGTCGGCGATGATCGCCTTCAACCGGGCACGCTTCGGGGCGGCGTTCTTGGCCATCCGCTTGCGCCGGTTGTTCTTCTCGACTGAACTCTTCTTTGCCATGCTTGGCTCCTGGGTATCCGCGTTTGAGAAGCTTCGAAACTCAGCTGCTCACTGCCGGAACGGGAAATTGAATGCGGTCAGAAGGGCACGGGCCTCGTCGTCGGTCGTCGCGGTGGTGCACACCGTGATGTCCATGCCCCAGCTCTCCCCGGCCTTGTCGAAATCGATCTCGGGGAAAATGATGTGCTCCTTGATGCCGAGCGAGTAGTTGCCGCGGCCGTCGAAGCTCTTCGGGTTCAGGCCGCGGAAGTCGCGGACGCGCGGCAGCGCGACGTTGATCAGGCGGTCGATGAACTCGTACATCTTGGCCTTGCGCAGCGTGACCTTGCAGCCGATCGGCTGGTTCTCACGCAGCTTGAAGGTCGCGATCGCAACCCGCGAATAGGTCACGACGGCCTTCTGACCGGCGATCAGCGACAGGTCGGCCGCCGCCGTCTCCGCCTTCTTGCGGTCGTTGACGGCCTCGCCGATGCCCATGTTCAGCACGACCTTGTCGAGCCGCGGCACCTGCATGACGTTGGCGTAGCCGAACTTCTCGGTCAGCGCGCTCTTGATCTTGCGGTCGTATTCCGTGCGGAGGCGCGGGGTGTAAGCGGTCTCAGCCATCGATCTCAACTCCCGAGCTCTTGGCAACGCGGACCTTCTTGCCGTCCGCCTGAATCTTGAATCCGATGCGCGTCGGCTTGCCGTCCTTGCCGACGTAAGCGACGTTGGACAGGTTGATCGGCGCTTCCTTGGTGATGATGCCGCCTTCCTGGTTCTGCGTCTGCTTCTGGTGACGCTTCACCAGGTTGATGCCACGCACCAGCGCCGTGCCGGCGTCGGGACGCACCTCGAACACCTCGCCGGTGCGACCCTTGTCGCGGCCGGTCAGGACGATCACCTTGTCGCCCTTGCGGATCTTGGCAGCCATCACAGCACCTCCGGCGCGAGCGAAATGATCTTCATGTGGTTCTTGGCGCGCAGCTCGCGCGGCACCGGCCCGAAGATACGGGTGCCGACCGGCTCGGACTGGTTGTTGATCAGGACGGCCGCGTTGCGGTCGAAGCGGATCACCGAGCCGTCGGCGCGGCGGATGTCCTTGCGGACGCGCACCACGACGGCCTTCATGACGTCGCCCTTCTTCACCTTGCCACGCGGAATGGCTTCCTTGATCGACACCACGATGATGTCGCCGACGGTGGCATAGCGGCGCTTCGAGCCGCCCAGCACCTTGATACACATAACACGGCGTGCGCCGGAATTATCGGCCACGTCGAGGTTGGTCTGCATCTGAATCATTGATGCACCTCGTCCTCTTCATCTGCTGCGCAGGAAAGCTGCGCCTTTTTGATCCCGAAAGCGAAACCGGCCCCTTCGATCAGGGCCGCGTCTCACGACTCAGGCGGTTTTCTTATGCTCGCCGCGGACCACCGTCCAGCGCTTGAGCTTGGAGATCGGCTTGCTCTCCTCGATCCAGACCATGTCGCCCGGCTTGAACTCGTTGCTCTCGTCGTGAGCGTGGTAGTTCTTCGAGCGGCGGATGGTCTTCTTGTAGATCGGGTGGGTGAAGCGCCGGTCGACGCGCACGACCACGGTCTTGGCCTGCTTGTCGCTGACGACCACGCCCTGGAGGGTCCGTTTCGGCATGTCGAGCCTCTTACTTCGTCTTGGCGCGCTGCTGCGCGGCGATGGTCTTGATACGGGCGATGTCGCGGCGCGCCTCACGCAGGCGGGCAGTGTTCTCCAGCTGCCCGGTGGCGCGCTGGAAACGCAGGTTGAAGCGCTCCTTCTTCAGATTGACGATCGCATCGTCCATCTGGTCGGGGCTCATCGCGCGAATGTCGGCAATCTTCATCTCGGCCATGACCATTACTCCGCAATGCGTTCGACGAAGCGCGTCTTGATCGGCAGCTTGGCAGCGGCCAGCGTCAGCGCCTCACGCGCGATCTGGTTGCTGACGCCGTCGATCTCGAACATCACCCGGCCCGGCTTGACGCGGGCCACCCACAATTCCGGCGAACCCTTGCCGGAGCCCATGCGGACTTCGGCCGGCTTCTTCGACACCGGCAGATCCGGGAACACGCGGATCCAGACGCGGCCGGCGCGCTTCATGTGACGGGTCAGCGCACGACGGGCGGCCTCGATCTGGCGCGCGGTCACGCGATCCGGCTCCATCGCCTTCAGCCCGAACTGGCCGAAGGCCAGCGTCGCGCCCGAGGACGCAACGCCGTGGATACGGCCCTTATGCGCCTTTCGGAACTTGGTCTTCTTTGGTTGCATCATGGCTTTGAGCCCTCAAACCTGTCTTGTCGCGGCTGATCGATCAGGCCGCGTCGCGGCGCGAACGCGGCGACGGGCTTTCGCCACCACCCTCGTTCATCCGCTTGTCCTGTGCCATCGGATCGTGCTCGAGGATCTCGCCCTTGAAGATCCAGACCTTCACGCCGCAGGTGCCGAAGGTCGTGAACGCGGTGGCCACACCGTAGTCGATGTCGGCGCGCAGCGTGTGCAGCGGCACCCGGCCCTCGCGATACCACTCCATTCGGGCGATTTCCGCGCCGCCCAGACGACCCGAGCAGTTGATGCGGATGCCCTCGGCGCCGAGACGCATCGCCGACTGAACGGCGCGCTTCATGGCGCGGCGGAACGCAACGCGGCGCTCGAGCTGCTGCGCGATCGACTCGGCGACCAGCGTGGCATCGAGCTCCGGCTTGCGGATCTCGACGATGTTGATGACGACGTCCGACGAGGTGATGTCGGCGACGCGCTTGCGTAGCTTGTCGATGTCGGCGCCCTTCTTGCCGATCACGACGCCCGGACGCGCCGAGTGGATCGTCACGCGACACTTCTTGTGCGGACGCTCGATCACGATGCGGGCGACGGCCGCCTGCTTGAGCTCCTTGTGCAGGATCTCGCGGATCTTGACGTCTTCATGCAGCAGCTTGCCGTATTCGGCCTTGCCGGCGAACCAGCGCGAATCCCAGGTCCGGTTGATGCCGAGACGCAGACCGATCGGATTGATCTTTTGACCCATCGTATTCTCCCAGCGCCCGACTTTACGCGCTCGCCTCGACCTGACGCACAATGATCGTCAGCTGCGAGAACGGTTTGAAAACTCGGCCCGAACGGCCACGGCCGCGCGGCGAGAAACGCTTCATCACGATTCCCTTGCCGACGAAAGCCTGCGAGACGACGAGATCGTCGACCTCGAGCTCGTGGTTGTTCTCGGCATTGGCGATCGCCGATTCCAGGCACTTCTTGACGTCGACCGCAATCCGCTTGCGCGAGAACTGCAGGTCGGCGAGGGCTGCCGACGCCTTGCGGCCGCGAATCATCTGCGCCACCAGGTTCAGCTTCTGCGGGCTCACCCGAAGCATCCGGGCCACAGCCTTGGCCTCGTTGTCGGGGAGGCTCCGTTCGCGCTTTGGTTTGCTCATCGCTTAATCCTCAAGCCTTCTTGGCTTTCTTATCGCCCGAATGGCCGTGGAAGGTGCGGGTCGGCGAGAACTCGCCGAACTTGTGGCCAACCATTTCCTCGTTGACCGCGACCGGCACGTGCTTCTGGCCGTTGTAGACGCCGAACGTCAGGCCGACGAACTGCGGCAGGATGGTCGAGCGGCGGCTCCAGATCTTGATGACGTCGTGACGGCCGGACGCGCGCGCCGCATCTGCCTTCTTGAGCAGCGACGCCTCGACGAACGGGCCTTTCCAGACTGAACGAACCATGTCCGTCGTTCCTTACTTCTTCCGCTTGTGGCGGCTCAGGAGAATGAATTTGTCGGTCGACTTGTTGGTGCGGGTCTTCTTGCCCTTGGTGGGCTTGCCCCACGGAGTGACCGGGTGACGACCGCCGGAGGTACGGCCTTCGCCGCCGCCGTGCGGATGGTCGATCGGGTTCATGGCGACACCGCGGTTGTGCGGGCGGCGGCCCATCCAACGCTTGCGGCCGGCCTTGCCGATCGAGGTGTTCATGTGGTCCGGGTTCGACACCGCGCCGATGGTGCCGCGGCAGCGGCCGTGCACCAGGCGCTGCTCACCCGAGTTCAGACGGACGATCACGTAGTCCTGGTCGCGACCGACGATCTGGGCGTAGGTGCCGGCCGAACGCGCGAGCTGACCACCCTTCCCGATCTTGACCTCGAT
The DNA here is from genome assembly GCF_054063215.1 of Bradyrhizobium sp. USDA 4353. Taxonomy (NCBI): domain Bacteria; kingdom Pseudomonadati; phylum Pseudomonadota; class Alphaproteobacteria; order Hyphomicrobiales; family Nitrobacteraceae; genus Bradyrhizobium; species Bradyrhizobium sp. USDA 4353. The sequence goes on along the minus strand of NZ_JBSSGB010000001.1, from coordinate 4,623,411 downwards.
GTTGTGCACGATCGTGCCCACCGGCATGTTGCCGAGCGGCATGACGTTGCCCGGCTTCACGTCCACATAGTTGCCGGCGACGATGGTGTCGCCGACCGCCAGGCGCTGCGGCGCCAGGATGTAGGCGAGCTCGCCGTCCTGATACTTGACCAGGGCGATGAAGGCGGTGCGGTTCGGATCATACTCCAGGCGCTCGACGGTCGCGGGAACGTCGACCTTGTCGCGCTTGAAGTCGACCGTGCGGTACGACTGCTTGTGGCCGCCGCCGAGGAAGCGAACCGTGATGCGGCCGGTGTTGTTGCGACCGCCGCTCGACTGCTTGCCCTCGGTCAGCGCCTTGACCGGCTTGCCCTTGTACAGGGCCGAACGATCGACCATCACCAGCTGGCGCTGGCCCGGCGTCGTGGGGTTGAATGTCTTCAGTGCCATGGCAGCTCAGCCTTACAGTCCGGTGGTCACGTCGATGCGGTGGCCCTCTTCGAGGGTCACGATCGCGCGCTTGCTGTCCGATTGCGAACCGAAATTGCCGCGGAACACCTTGGTCTTGCCCTTGCGGACGAGCGTATTCACGCTCCGGACCTTGACGTTGAACAGCTTCTCGATCGCTTCCTTGATCTGCGGCTTGGTCGCCTTGGCGGCCACCTTGAACAGAACCTTGTTCTGCTCCGAGGCAAAGGTCGCCTTCTCGGTCACGACCGGCGCGATGATGATGTCGTAGTGGCGCGGATCGATGGTCTTCATTTGAAGCGCGCCTCCAGCGCATCGATCGCCGCCTTGGTCAGAACGAGCTTCTGCCGGCGGAGAATGTCGTAGACGTTGATGCCCTGGATCGGCAGCACGTCCAGGTTCGGGATGTTGCGGGCCGCAGCGGCGAAGCCGTTGTGCAGCTCGGCGCCGTCGATGATCAGCGCGTTGGTCAGGCCGAGACCCGAGAAGTGGCCGATCAGCGCCTTGGTCTTCGCCGCCTCGAGGGTGGCGTTCTCCAAGACGACCAGATCACCGTCCTTGGCCTTGGCCGACAGCGCATGCTTCAGAGCGAGCGCACGGACCTTCTTCGGCAGATCGGTCGCATGCGAGCGCACGACCGGACCGAAGGCGCGGCCACCGCCACGGAACTGCGGCACGCGGGCCGAGCCATGACGAGCACCGCCGGTGCCCTTCTGCTTGTACATCTTCTTGCCGGTGCGCCAAATCTCGGCGCGGCCCTTGGCCTTGTGGGTGCCGGCCTGGCGCTTGTTGAGCTGCCACTGGACGCAGCGCTGGATAATATCAGCGCGCGGCTCCAGACCGAAGATGGCGTCGGACAGCTGGACGGAGCCGGCTTCCTTGCCCTCGAGCGTGGTGACTTTCAGTTCCATTTATGCGCCCTCCTGCACGGCCGGCGCTTCGGCAGCCTGCTCACCCGCGACCTTGAACTTGCCGGGCTTCGGCGCTTCCTTCGGCAGCGGCTTCTTCACGGCGTCGCGCACCGAGATCCAGCCACCCTTGGAGCCGGGCACCGCGCCTTCGACCAGGATCAGGCCGCGCTCGACGTCCGTCTGCACCACACGCAGGTTCAGCGTGGTGATGCGGTCGACACCCATGTGACCGGGCATCTTCTTGTTCTTCCAGGTCTTGCCGGGGTCCTGACGGCCACCGGTCGAACCGATCGAACGGTGCGAGATCGACACACCGTGCGTGGCGCGCAGACCGCCGAAGTTCCAGCGCTTCATGCCGCCGGCGAAGCCCTTACCGACCGAGGTGCCGGTGACGTCGACGAACTGGCCGACGACGAAATGGTCGGCCTGGATCTCGGCGCCGACCGGGATCAGCGAGTCCTCGCTGACACGGAACTCGGCGAGCTTGCGCTTCGGCTCGACCTTGGCGACCGCGAACTGGCCGCGCTCCGCCTTCGGCATGTAGACCGTCTTGCGGCTGCCGCTGCCGAGCTGCAGCGCGACGTAGCCGTTCTTCTCGGTGGTGCGGTGACCGACCACCTGGCAATTGCCGAGCTTCAGCACGGTCACGGGGATATGCTCGCCGGTCTCCGTAAAGACCCGCGTCATCCCGACCTTTTGTGCGATCACTCCGGAGCGCATCGGCGTGCTTCCTGTTCTTCTCTATGTCCGCGAAAAGGCGAACGTGAATCCAAAAACTTAGAGCTTGATCTCGACGTCGACGCCGGCGGCCAGATCGAGCTTCATGAGAGCATCGACGGTCTGCGGGGTCGGATCGACGATGTCGAGGAGACGCTTGTGGGTGCGCATCTCGAACTGCTCGCGGCTCTTCTTGTCGACGTGCGGCGAACGGTTGACGGTGAACTTCTCGATGCGGGTCGGCAGCGGAATGGGTCCGCGAACCTGCGCGCCGGTCCGTTTCGCCGTGTTGACGATCTCGCGCGTCGACGTATCGAGGATGCGATGGTCGAACGCCTTGAGACGGATGCGGATATTTTGGCCGTTCATTGCCGTATCTTTCTGTGAGTAGTGAGTGGCGAGTAGCGAACGGCGAATGGATCACCATTCGCCACCCGCCATTCCCTATTCGTGTTGTTACTCGATGATCGAGGCGACGACGCCGGCGCCGACGGTGCGGCCGCCTTCACGGATGGCGAAGCGCAGCTTCTCTTCCATCGCGATCGGCACGATCAGGTGCACTTCCATCGCGATGTTGTCGCCCGGCATCACCATCTCCGTGCCTTCCGGCAGGTGAACGACGCCGGTCACGTCGGTCGTGCGGAAGTAGAACTGCGGACGGTAGTTGGTGAAGAACGGGGTGTGACGGCCGCCCTCTTCCTTGGTGAGGATGTAAGCCTCAGCCTTGAACTTGGTGTGCGGCTTGACCGAGCCCGGCTTGCAGAGAACCTGGCCGCGCTCGACGTCCTCACGCTTGGTGCCGCGGAGCAGCGCACCGATGTTGTCGCCGGCCTGGCCCTGATCGAGCAGCTTGCGGAACATTTCGACGCCGGTGACGGTGGTCTTCTGGGTGGCGCGGATACCGACGATCTCGATTTCCTCACCGACCTTGATGATGCCGCGCTCGACACGACCGGTCACCACGGTGCCGCGGCCCGAGATCGAGAACACATCTTCGACCGGCATCAGGAAGGGCTGGTCGATCGGACGCTCCGGCTGCGGAATGTACTCGTCGACATTGCGCATCAGCTCGAGGATGGCGTCGTGGCCGAGCTTCTTGTCCGAATCTTCCAGAGCGGCCAGCGCCGAACCCTTGATGATCGGGATCTTGTCGCCCGGGAATTCGTACTTCGAGAGCAGCTCGCGAACCTCGAGCTCGACGAGCTCGAGCAGCTCCGGATCGTCCACCATGTCGCACTTGTTGAGGAACACGACCAGAGCCGGAACGCCGACCTGACGGGCGAGCAGGATGTGCTCACGGGTCTGCGGCATCGGGCCGTCAGCGGCCGACACGACCAGGATCGCGCCGTCCATCTGGGCGGCGCCGGTGATCATGTTCTTCACGTAGTCGGCGTGGCCGGGGCAGTCGACGTGCGCGTAGTGGCGGTTCTTGGTCTCGTACTCGACGTGAGCGGTCGAGATGGTGATACCGCGAGCCTTCTCTTCCGGCGCCTTGTCGATCTGGTCGTAGGCAGTGAACGTCGCACCGCCCGTCTCGGCCAGGATCTTGGTGATTGCAGCGGTCAGCGAGGTCTTGCCGTGGTCGACGTGACCGATGGTGCCGATGTTGCAGTGGGGCTTGTTACGTTCAAACTTAGCTTTGGCCATTTGACTCTCCGTTCAGTCGCTAACTTGAGCTAACGACAATCAGGCAAACTTCTTCTGGACTTCAGCCGACACGTTGGCCGGCGCTTCAGCGTAGTGCGAGAACTGCATCGTGAAGGTCGCGCGACCCTGGCTCATCGAGCGCAGGTTATTCACGTAACCGAACATGTTCATGAGCGGCACCATCGCGTTGATGACGTTGGCATTGCCGCGCATGTCCTGGCCCTGGATCTGGCCACGACGCGAGTTCAGGTCGCCGATCACCGAGCCGGTGTAGTCTTCCGGGGTCACGACCTCGACCTTCATGATCGGCTCGAGCAGAACCGACTTGCCCTTCTGCAGCGCCTCGCGGAAGGCAGCGCGCGATGCGATTTCGAAGGCCAGCGCCGACGAGTCGACGTCGTGATACTTGCCGTCGACCAGCGCCACCTTGACGTCGACCACCGGGAAGCCGGCAACCACGCCCGCGCCGAGCACGCTCTCGATGCCCTTTTCGACGCCCGGGATGTATTCCTTCGGAACCGCACCACCGACGATCTTGGACTCGAACACGTAGCCGCCGCCCGGCTCGTTCGGCTCGACCACGAGGCTGACGGCCGCGAACTGGCCGGTGCCGCCGGTCTGCTTCTTGTGGGTGTAGTCCACATTGGCCGGCTTGGTGATGCGCTCACGGAACGCCACCTGCGGCGCGCCGATGTTCGCATCGACCTTGTAGGTGCGCTTCAGAATGTCGACCTTGATGTCGAGATGGAGCTCGCCCATGCCCTTGAGGATGGTCTGGCCCGACTCGTGATCGGTCGACACGCGGAAGGACGGATCCTCAGCCGCGAGCTTCGCCAGCGCGATGCCCAGCTTCTCCTGGTCGGCCTTCGACTTCGGCTCGATCGCGATCTCGATGACCGGCTCCGGGAATTCCATCTTCTCCAGGATGACCTGGTTGTTCGGATCGCACAGCGTGTCACCGGTGCGGGCTTCCTTGAGGCCGGCGAGAGCGACGATGTCGCCCGCATAGGCTTCCTTGATGTCCTCGCGGTTGTTCGCATGCATCAGCAGCATGCGGCCGATGCGCTCCTTCTTCTCGCGGGTCGAGTTCACGACACCGGTGCCCGAGGTCAGGATGCCCGAATAGATGCGGCAGAACGTGATCGTGCCGACGAACGGGTCGTCCATGATCTTGAACGCCAGCAGCGACAGCGGCTCCTTGTCGTCCGCCTTGCGCACGACCTCGTTGCCCTTGTCGTCGGTGCCCTTGATCGCGGGGACGTCGAGCGGCGACGGCAGATAGTCGACGACGGCGTCGAGCAGCGGCTGCACGCCCTTGTTCTTGAAGGCAGAGCCGCACAGCACGGGATAGAACGCGCCCGACAGCACGGCCTTGCGGATCAGCTTCTTGAGCGTCGCCTCGTCCGGCTCGGTACCGTCGAGGTAGGCCGACATGGCGTCGTCGTCGAGCTCGACGGCGGCTTCCACCAGCTTCTCGCGATATTCCTTGGCCTGGTCGGCCAGGTCAGCCGGGATCTCGACATAGTCGAACTTCGCGCCGAGCGACTCGTCGTTCCAGACGATCGCCTTCATGGTCACGAGATCGACGCAGCCCTTGAAGTTGTTCTCAGCGCCGATCGGCAGCTGGATCGCAACCGGCTTCGCGCCCAGGCGGTCGACGATGTCGGCCAGGCACTTGAAGAAGTCGGCACCGGTCTTGTCCATCTTGTTGGCGAAGACGATGCGCGGCACCTTGTACTTGTCGCCCTGGCGCCAGACGGTCTCGGTCTGCGGCTCGACGCCCTGGTTGGAATCGAGCACGCACACGGCACCGTCGAGCACGCGGAGCGAACGCTCGACTTCGATGGTGAAGTCGACGTGGCCGGGGGTGTCGATGATGTTCAGGCGCTTGCCGTTCCAGAACGCGGTTGTGGCAGCCGAAGTGATCGTGATGCCACGCTCCTGCTCCTGCTCCATCCAGTCCATCGTCGCGGCACCTTCGTGCACTTCGCCGATCTTATGGCTCTTGCCGGTGTAGTACAGGATGCGCTCGGTCGTCGTCGTCTTACCGGCGTCGATATGCGCCATGATGCCGAAGTTACGATAGTCTTCGATGGCGTGTTGGCGAGGCATGGATCTGTTCCCTGATTTCCGTTCGGGCCGCTGTTACCAGCGGTAGTGCGAGAAGGCGCGATTGGCTTCCGCCATCCGGTGCACGTCTTCACGCTTCTTCACGGCGTTCCCGCGGTTGTTCGACGCGTCGAGCAACTCGGCCGACAGACGCTCGGTCATGGTCTTCTCGTTGCGGTCACGGGCCGCCGAGATCAGCCAGCGGATGCCCAGCGCCTGGCGGCGGGTCGAGCGAACTTCGACCGGCACCTGGTAGGTCGCACCACCGACGCGACGCGAGCGCACTTCGATGGTCGGCATGACGTTCTCGAGCGCCTGCTCGAACACGGTCAGCGGGCTCTGCTTGGTCTTGGCCTCGATGATCCCGAACGCGCCGTAGACGATTCCTTCGGCGACCGACTTCTTGCCGGCGTACATCACCGAATTCATGAACTTGGTGACGATGATGTTCCCGAACTTCGGATCCGGAAGCACTTCACGCTTTTCGGCTGAATGGCGACGCGACATCTGATCTGTTCCCGCTTCTCTCGAACGTCTTAGTTAAGCGTCTTACTTCGGACGCTTCGCGCCGTACTTCGAACGACGCTGCTTACGGTTCTTGACGCCCTGGGTATCCAGCACGCCGCGGAGGATGTGGTAGCGCACGCCCGGCAAGTCCTTGACGCGGCCGCCGCGGATCATGACCACCGAGTGCTCCTGGAGGTTATGGCCTTCACCCGGGATGTAGCCGATCACCTCGAAGCCGTTGGTCAGGCGCACCTTGGCGACCTTACGAAGCGCCGAGTTCGGCTTCTTCGGGGTCGTGGTGTAGACGCGCGTGCAAACGCCACGCTTCTGCGGCGACTGCTGCAGCGCCGGCACCTTCTTGCGCGACTTCTGCACTTCGCGCGGATTTGCGATCAGCTGGTTGATCGTCGGCATCTTGGCCTTCACCCTTCTCAACGTTCACACGGAAACCACCAGGGATTTCCGCAAATTCTGTTCGAGGTTCCCCGCCTCACCGGGCCGCCCAGCGCGAAAAATCCGCGCAAAACGAAATCGCGCCAACCGTTCATCGCTGAACGGAAAGCGCTTGACGCCACAGAGGACCGCGATCACCACCACCCTGCTTGCGCCGGCGGCGGCCTACCGAGGTCATGCATCCGAAATTGGTCTCAAGAGAACGAGCTCGAGAGATCTAAAATCGTTCTGGCATTGCCTAGCTATGATCGACAGCGTTTGAGCGGCATTCGTCGAGGTTGGTGCCCATCCTGCCCTGTAGAGGGCGGTCCGGGTGATCCGTACCGACGCTGGCGAAGCTCACCGCCTGTCGTTGAGTGCGGGCCTTTTATAAGTGGTAAAACCCCAAGTCAAGCAAAACGACGCCGCAGGACGCGCAAACCAGCCGTTTCTATGTCGGTCACGACAACGCACAGAGCCGCGCGAGCCAGCCAAGACCAGGAGAGCTTACCTATTCATTCAAGTCGGCCGGTCAAGGCTCTGATGACGCTTGGAAATTGCGGTGCCGTAGGGTGGGCAAAGCGGCCGCCGGAGGCGGCAGCGTGCCCACCATCTCACCACGAGCTTGCCGTCCGACGGTGGGCACGGCGCCACTGGCATCACGTAGCGGGGATGCAGCGCGGCAGCGCCTTTGCCAACCCCACTAACCCCTTCGGTTCTCCGTTCACCCTCCGCAACAATCTGAAACAGCGCGGCTAAGGCTTTGTTCGGCTTTGCGCGCCAAGGATGACGCTTCGACGAGGCGTCCCATGCCGCACTATACCGACATCGCGATCATCGGCGGCGGGCTGGCCGGCTCGATCACGGCGGCCATGCTCGGGCGTGCCGGCATCGCGGCAATTCTGGTCGATCCCCACGAGGTTTACCCGCCGGACTTCCGAATCGAGAAGATCTCGGGGGCCGAGCAGATCGCGCGCTTCCGGCGCACGGGAGCGGCAGACAAGGCGCTGCATCGGGCGACCCTGGCCGCCGAGAACTGGATCGCCCGATTCGGCTATGTGCTCGACAAGGCGCCGGTGCACCAATACGGCATCCTCTACGATGCGCTGGTCGCGGCCGTGCGCGAGGAGATCCCGGATCAGGTCCTGCGAATCGTCGCCAAGGCGGTCGCGATTACCCCGAGCGAGGATCGCCAATCCGTCGTCCTCTCCAATGGCGAGACGATCTCCGCCCGGCTGGTCGTCCTCGCCAATGGGCTGAACGTCGGCCTGCGGCATCAGCTGGGAATCACCCGCACCACCACCAGCCCGGCGCATTCGATCTCGGTCGGCTTCGATCTGGAGCCGGTCGGCCGCTCGACGTTCCCGTTCCCGGCGATGACCTATTTCCAGGAGCGGGCGTGCGCGCGGGTGCCCTACGTGACCCTGTTCCCGATTGGAGACCGCATGCGGGCGAACCTGTTCGCCTATCGCGAGCTGGATGATCCCTGGATGCGGTCGGTTCGGCGTCACCCGGTCGAAACCCTGGATGCCGCCCTGCCCGGCCTCAGACGGATCACCGGCGACTATGCCGTTGTCGGCGAGGTGAAGGTCCGGCCGGCCGACCTCGTCGTCAACAGCGGCACCCGCATGCCCGGCGTGGTGCTGGTCGGCGACGCTTTCTGCACCACCTGCCCGGTCACCGGCACCGGCTCCGACAAGGTGTTCACCGACGTCGAGCGCCTGTGCAACGTCCACATCCCGCGCTGGCTGGCGACGGACGGAATGAGCGAGGGCAAGATCGCCGCGTTCTATGACGATCCCGTCAAGACCGCCTGCGATGCGTGGTCGCTGCAGAAGGCCTGGCAGTTCCGCGAGGTCTCGATCGGCACCAGTCCTTATTGGCTGGCGCAGCGCTGGGCGCGATTCGCGGTGTCGCTCGGCCGCGGGCTCAAGCACCGTTTGGCGAGCACGCCGCTCGATGCCTATTCCTCGTCGTCCTCCTCATCATCCTCGTCGTCCTCGAGGTCGTCTTCCTCGTCATCATCGTCGCTGTCGTCGTCGACCTGATCCTGCCGGCTCGGCTGATGGCCCTGGTCGTCCCAGAGCTTGCGGTAGGTGCCGTTCTTGGCGAGCAGCTCGGCGTGGCTGCCACGCTCGATGGCGCGGCCGCCGGAGATGACGATGATCTCGTCCATCTCGACCACCGAGGTCAGCCGGTGGGTCGACCAGATCATGGTGCGGCCCTTGGAGACCTTCAGCAGGGTGCGGTTGATCGCCGCTTCCGTGGTCTGATCGAGCGCCGAGGTCGCCTCGTCGAGCAGCAGCACCGAGGGATTGCGGATGATGGCGCGGGCAATCGCAATGCGCTGGCGCTGGCCGCCTGACAGCGTGTCGCCGCGCTCGCCGACCAGGGTGTCGTATTTCTGCGGCAGGCTCATGATGTAGCGGTGGATCTCGGCCTTCTTGGCCGCCTCCTCCACCTCCTCGTCGGTGGCGTTCTCCTTGCCGAGCCGGATGTTCTCCCGCAGCGACATGTTGAACAGCATGTTCTCCTGGAACACCACCGCCATGCTGCCGCGAAGCGAATCGCGCGTGACCTTGCGGATGTCGACGCCATCGATGGTGACGCGCCCCTCATCAGGCACGTAGAGCCGCAGGATCAGGTTGAGCAGCGTGCTCTTGCCGGAGCCTGACGGACCGACGATGGCGATGCGCTTGCCGACGTCGAGCTTGAGGCTGAGATTGTCGAGCACGGGCGTCTGGCTGCCCTCGTACTGGAAGGATACACGCTCGAAGGTGATGTCGTGGCTGATGCGCGGCAGGTCCGGCGCGCCCGGTCGGTCGGCGCCGCGCGTGGGCTCGTCGAGCAACTCCTGCATGTGGCGGATCGCGGCGGCGGAGGAGATCGACACCGGGATGAAGTGCATGACGTGGGCGATGTTGTAGGACACCTCCCAGAACGCGCTCTCGAAGGTGACGAAGGTGCCGACCGTGATCTGGCCCTTGGTGGCGAGATAGGCGCCGATCGCCAGCACCACCAAGTGCAGCAGCAGCACCGCGATGGTCACGGTGCGCTCCACCATGGTCGAGAGGAACATCGCGTCGGCCATCTTGCGCCGCGCCGCGTCGTTCCGGAACGTGAACCAGCCGAACACCTTGCGGTGCAGGCTGAAGGCCTTGATCACGGCTTGGGCCGCGATGTTCTCCTGGATCACGCCGAGCAGCGTGGCCTCGTTGAGCTTCTGCTCGTAATTCGCCTGCACCGCCTTGGGCGTCAGGATGCGCGGGCCGATCAGGGTGATCGGGAACACCAGGAGCGCGATCGCGGCGAGCTGCCAGTTGAGGAACAGCATCAGGATGATGCCGGCGATGAGCTCGAGCAGCGGCAATGCGGCGCTGTTGGCGAAGGATTTCACCACGCCCTCGAACGCCGACATGTCGACCGAGAAGCGCGACAGGATCTCGCCGCGCTTGGTGCGCTGGAAATACGCCGCCGGCAGGTTCTGCACGTGGTCGAACAGGCGCGTGCGGACGTCGGAGATGATGCAGGCCGCGAGCCGCGCGTCCCAGCGCTCGTACAGCACGGCGACGATCGAGGTGAAGATGCCGGCGACCGCGAGCACGCCGAGGATGCGGTACAGCGCCTCGAAATCCTCCTCGCCGAGCGCGTCGTCGATCAGGAACTTGAGGCTGAGCGGCATGATGACGTTGAACAGCGTCTCGATCAGCACGCCGATCGAGACGAAGGTCAGCATCTTCTTGTATTTGCCGAGTAGCGGCGAGACGAAGCCATAGATCGTCGCAAGCGCGCCGGCGGCCTCACGGGCCGAGTAGACGACGAGGTCCTCGTCGTCATCGTCGTCGAGATCGTCCTCATCGTCATCATCGTCGTCCTCGTCGGAGGGCGGCGGTGCAGGCTTGCTGGCCTCTGGTGGCTTGGCGGCCTGCGGCGGCTTGGTGGGCTGCGCCGAACTAGATGCTGGCGGCGGCTTTGCTGCCTCAGGCGATTTGGCGGCCTGTGACTGTTCGGAGGGCTGCGGCGCTTCGGACGTCAGCGGCGCGTTGACGGGAACCGGTGCTTCAGGTGCCTGCGGCGGTTCAGTTGCCTGCGGCGGCTCTGTTGCCTGCGGCGGCTCTGTTGCCTGCGGCGCTTGGGGCGCGCCGGCTCCGGAAAGACGCTTCGCGATCTCAGCCGCGGCACCGGCGGCAGCCGCGATTCGCTCACCGGCGATCCGATCGTCCGCGGTCTGAGCGGGCGCCCCCGGGGTCGAACCCGATTTCGAACCTCGCTTCGAGCCCGATTTGGAGGCCGGTCTCGACTCTGATCCTGGTTTCTTGGGCGCCATGCAACCAACCGAAGCAGCGCGGCGGACGAGAGCGCCAGCCTTGCGCGTCAGGCATTTAACATCTGCACAGCGCCGCGGCCAGCGTCCTCAATCCTCGTCCTCGACCTTGTCGAAGAATGAGTAGCGCAGGCTGTCCGCGTCGGCATACCACTGGCCCGGGCCCTTGTTGGCGGCCAGTGTGGCGGCCCACACCTCGTCGGTGCAGTCGCGGCGGTGCATCGCCAGATCGAAGCCGTTGCCGAAGAACAGCTCCGACCATTCCCACCAGGTGCCGAGCTTCTTGACGCCGCGCAGCAGGTCATAGCGGTCGACCAGCGCCGGCGCCATGTCCGAGGTGATCGAGCCGAACACCAGGCCGGTCTTGACCACCCGGTTGAGCTCGCGAATCGCGCGCGCGACCTGCTTGTCGCCGAGATGGCACAGGCTGGTCTCGAACACGAAATCGAACTCGCCGGTCTTGAACGGCAGGTCGGCGATCGAGCCGAGCTTGTTGTACTTCTTGAGCGCCTTTGGCGTCTTGCCGTGGATGTAGCGGTTGTTCTCGATGCCCCAGGCATCGATGCCGCGGTCACGCAGCGCGCCGACCAGCTCGCCACTGGCGGAGCCTGCGACCAGCAGCTTGTAGCCTTTGCCCTTGCTCTTGTTCCAGACGATCTTGATCAGGCTGAGCAGGTAGTCCGGATCGGTGAACTGCGACCAGGCTTCGCTGTATGGCCCCTGCCCGCGATAATTGTCGAAATAATCGCGGTCGATCTTGTCGGACAGCGGTTTCTCCGCCTGCGACTTGGCGCGGCGCAGCCGCATCATCTCGGTCAGGATGATGTCGGTCGCGGCGTCCGAGGAATCGAGCAGACCGTTGAGCGTCGAATCGAACAGATAGTCGCCGACCACCACGATGCCCGGGTGTTCCTTCGGCTCGGGACGGTGATTGGTCATGACGTCGCGCACCGGCAGTCCGCCGGGCAGCGCGTTGACCGACGACAGCCAGCGGTGGATCTTGCCTTCCATGAAATGCGCGCGGGCATCGCCGAGCGCCGCCGGCAGCGACTTGAGCGCCGCGTCGATCAGCTCCTGGTCGGAGAGATTGGCGAAGGCCAGCGCGTCGGAACCTGCGATCAGCCAGTTCAGCACGCCGTGCTTGCCGACATCGTGGCGCGAGCCCTCGTTGTAGATGCAGCAGCCGCCGAACGCTTCCGACATGAACCAGGAGCCCGGGATCTTGTCGCCCCAGAACGGCGAATCGAACAGGATCGAGACGCGCAGATAATGCGCGGGACGATCGAAATAGGCGACGTGCTTGACCATCGACTGGCGCAGCTTCTCGCCGTCCCAGCCGACCGTCGACAGCCAGGAATGCGGCAGACAGACCAGCACGAGATCGAACTCGCGCGTCTCCGGCCCCTTACCGTTCATCATGTTGAGGCGATAGCGGCCCTGCTCGGTCTTGCCGATGCGCAGCACACGGTGATTGAGCTGGATGTCGGCGTCGACCTCCGAGCGCAGGCACTCGATCAGCTGCTCGTTGCCGTTCTGAATGGAATACAGACCGATATAGTCGTCGATATCCATCACGAAGTTCTTGAGCGCGTTGAGGCCATTGGTGTTGTGGGCCTCGGTGGCGATGTCGGAGCGCGACATCACCTTGAAGAAGCGCTTCGCGGTGGGATCCTCCACCTCCTCGTCGAGCAGCTCCTCGCAGGTCTTGTAGGCCCAGGGGTGCTCGTTGTCGTGCGCGCCGACGCCCTCGTAATACTCGACCGGCGACATCACCTCCGAGCAGCGCTTGCGGAACGCCTCGACAGCCGCAGCCGTCTTCGGCCCATATTTGCGGCGCAGGCCCGGCACGTCGTCGAGCAGCTCGCCGTCGAGCTGCACCTGAAGCGCATCCATCGGAATCGTCTGCAGGCCGAAATGCTGGATCAGCTCGCGCAACGGATCGGGGCCGGTCATCGAGTAATCGTAGATCTCGGCGACGCCGGCTTCATACATCGCAGGCGCTGAGTCGAACTTGCGCGTGACGATCTTGCCGCCGAGCCGGTCCGATGCCTCGAAAATCGTTACCTTGCAGAGATCGCCGAGCTTCCGCCGCAAGTACCAGGCGCTCATCAGGCCGCCCGGGCCGCCACCAACAATCGCAAGGTCAAGCATCGAAGTTCCGCCATCTCCGGCTGTCTGGGACAGCGCCGGTCGTCCGTGTCTCGGGTCTGCCACCCTCGGGGCTCGATCGGCCATAGCCTATCCGGCCCGCACAGGGTTTGCGCCCGAGCAAATCGGCGCATCGCCACGCGCGGTGGACGGACATCAGCTCAGCGGATCTGATGCTCCCAGAAGCGCCTTTGTGCCTGAAGGGAAGATGAACAACGGGGCAGCAGAGCGGCAACGGGAGAAAATCTTGTCAAAAAAAGGCCGGCAAGCGCCGGCCTTTTCTCTCGTCGATGAATGAACGGCAGCACCTGACACCGTCAGGGCTGCCGCGACGTTCTGTTTACTCTGCGGGCGGCAGCGCCAGCGGCTGCGGCTCGGGCTGCGCCGGCACAATCGCCGCCTGCTTCTCGCGCTCGTCGAGAATCAGCTTGTCGCGCTTGAGAGCGACCTCGCGGATGCGGGCCATGGAGGCGCCGGTGCCGGCCGGGATCAGGCGGCCGACGATGACGTTCTCCTTGAGACCCTCGAGCGGGTCGATCTTGCCGTTGACCGCGGCTTCCGTGAGGACGCGCGTGGTCTCCTGGAACGAAGCCGCCGAGAAGAACGACCGCGTCTGCAGGCTCGCCTTGGTGATGCCGAGCAGAACCGGATTGCCGGTGGCGGGCTTCTTGCCCTCCTCCTGCGCCTTCAGGTTCAGCGCGTCGAACTCGATCTTGTCGACCTGCTCGCCGGCGATCATGTCGGTGTCGCCCTGGTCGGTGACCTCGATCTTCTGCAGCATCTGACGGACAATCACCTCGATGTGCTTGTCGTTGATGAGCACGCCCTGCAACCGGTAGACCTCCTGGATCTCGTTGACCAGATAGGCCGCGAGCTCCTCGATGCCCTTGATCGCCAGGATGTCGTGCGGCGCCGGGTTGCCTTCGACGATGAAGTCACCCTTCTCGACGATGTCGCCGTCCTGAAGGTGGATGTGCTTGCCCTTCGGGATCAGGTACTCGCGCGCCTCCTCGGTCTTGTCCACCGGCTCGATCGAGATGCGACGCTTGTTCTTGTAGTCACGCCCGAACCGGATGGTGCCGGCGATCTCAGCGATGATCGCGGCATCCTTCGGCTTGCGCGCTTCGAACAGCTCCGCCACCCGCGGCAGACCGCCGGTGATGTCGCGCGTCTTGGCGCTCTCGGTCGAGATACGCGCCAGGATGTCGCCCGGCTTGACCGTCGCCCCGACGTCGACCGACAGAATGGCGTCGACCGACAGCATGTAGCGGGCATCGCCGCCACGGGCGAGCTTGAGCACCTTGCCGTCCTTGCCCTTGATCACGATCGCCGGACGCAGATCCGCGCCACCGCGCGTTCCACGCCAGTCGATGACCACGCGCTTGGCGATACCGGTGGACTCGTCGAGCGTTTCCGAGATCGACAGACCTTCGGTCAGATCCTCGAACCCGATCGTGCCCTCCGCTTCCGTGAGGATCGGGCGGGTGTAAGGATCCCACTCCGCGATGCGCTGGCCGCGCTTGATCATGTCGCCGTCGTCGACATGCATGCGCGAGCCGTACTGGATACGGTGCGTCGCACGCTCGGTGCCGTCGGGGTCGACGATCGTCACGACCATGTTGCGGACCATCGCGATCAGGTGCCCCTCGCTGTTGCGAGCGATCGCCTTGTTGCGGATGACCACCTTGCCTTCGAAGTTCGATTCCACGAAGGACTGCTCGTTCAGCTGCGCCGCACCGCCGATGTGGAAGGTACGCATCGTCAGCTGGGTGCCGGGCTCTCCGATCGACTGCGCGGCGATGACGCCGACAGCCTCACCGTGGTTGACCGGCGTACCGCGCGCGAGGTCGCGGCCGTAGCACATCTTGCAGATGCCGTTGACCAGCTCGCAAGTCAGCGCCGAGCGGATCTTCACCTCCTGCACGCCAGCCTGCTGGATGGCGTCGATGTGGCTCTCCTCCATCAGGGTGCCGGCCTTGACCAGCACCGCGTTGGTGGCGGGATCGCGCACGTCATCGCAGGGCACGCGGCCCAGGATGCGCGAGCCGAGCGAGGCCACCAAGGTGCCGGCGTCGACGATCGCGCGCATCTTGATGCCGAGATGGGTGCCGCAATCGTCCTGCGTGATGATGCAGTCCTGCGCGACGTCCACCAGACGACGGGTCAGGTAGCCCGAGTTCGCGGTCTTCAACGCCGTGTCCGCGAGACCCTTACGGGCGCCGTGGGTCGAGTTGAAGTACTCGAGAACCGAGAGACCTTCCTTGAAGTTCGAGATGATCGGCGTCTCGATGATCTCACCCGACGGCTTGGCCATCAGGCCGCGCATGCCGGCGAGCTGACGCATCTGGGCCGGCGAACCACGCGCACCGGAGTGCGACATCATGTAGATCGAGTTGATGTCGGCATCGGCGCCCGTCGCCGTCTTCTTGGTGACGGAGATCTCCTTCATCATCTCCTTGGCGATCTCTTCCGAGGCCTTCGACCAGGCGTCGACGACCTTGTTGTACTTCTCGCCATGGGTGATCAGGCCGTCATTGTACTGCTGCTCGAAATCCTTCGCCAGCGTACGCGTGGTGTCGACGATCTTCCACTTGCCCGCCGGCACGACCATGTCGTCCTTGCCGAACGAGATGCCCGCCTTGAAGGCGTTGTAGAAGCCGAGCGCCATGATGCGGTCGCAGAAGATCACCGTCTCCTTCTGACCGCAGTGACGGTAGACCTGATCGATGACGCCAGAGATCTCGCGCTTGGTCATCAGCTTGTTGATGACCTCGAAGGTGACGCGCGGATGCTTCGGCAGGAGGTTGCCGAGCATGACGCGGCCCGCGGTGGTCTCGATCCAGCGCTTGGCGATCTTGCCTTCCTCGTTCATCCCCTCCCAGCGATACTTGATCTTGCTGTGCAGATGGATGGCCTTGGCGTGCAGCGCATGCTCGAGCTCGGCCATGTTGCCGAACGCCATGCCCTGGCCGGGCATGCCTTCGCGCATGATCGAGACGTAATAGAGACCGAGCACGATGTCCTGCGACGGCACGATGATCGGCTGGCCGTTTGCGGGATGCAGGATGTTGTTGGTCGACATCATCAGCACGCGCGCTTCCAGCTGCGCTTCGAGCGACAGCGGAACGTGCACGGCCATCTGGTCGCCGTCGAAGTCGGCGTTGAAGGCCGAGCAGACCAGCGGATGCAGCTGGATCGCCTTGCCCTCGATCAGCACCGGCTCGAACGCCTGAATGCCGAGGCGATGCAGGGTCGGGGCGCGGTTCAGCAGCACCGGATGCTCGCGGATGACCTCGTCCAGGATATCCCAGACCTCGGGACGCTCCTTCTCGACCAGCTTCTTGGCCTGCTTGACCGTGGTCGACAGGCCCTTGGCGTCGAGCCGCGAGTAGATGAACGGCTTGAACAGCTCGAGCGCCATCTTCTTCGGCAGGCCGCACTGATGCAGGCGCAGCTCCGGACCGACCACGATGACCGAACGGCCGGAGTAGTCGACGCGCTTGCCGAGCAGGTTCTGACGGAAGCGGCCCTGCTTGCCCTTGAGCATGTCGGCGAGCGACTTCAAAGGCCTCTTGTTGGCGCCGGTGATGACGCGGCCGCGGCGGCCGTTGTCGAACAGCGCATCCACCGCCTCCTGAAGCATGCGCTTCTCGTTGCGGATGATGATGTCAGGCGCGCGCAACTCCATCAGCCGCTTCAAGCGGTTGTTGCGGTTGATGACGCGGCGGTAGAGGTCGTTGAGGTCGGAGGTCGCGAAGCGGCCGCCGTCGAGCGGCACCAGCGGCCGCAGGTCCGGCGGGATCACCGGAACGACGGTCATGATCATCCATTCCGGCTTGTTGCCGGAGTGGCGGAAGGCCTCGACGATCTTCAGGCGCTTGGCGAGCTTCTTGTGCTTGATGTCGGAGTCGGTCTCCTGCATCTCGGCACGCAGCGTCTGCTCGAGCTTCTCCAACTCGAGGCCACGCAGCAGCTCACGGATGGCCTCGGCGCCGATCATGGCGGTGAAGCTGTCCTGGCCGTACTCGTCCTGCGCCTTGAGGTACTCGTCCTCGGACAGCAGCTGACGGTCCTTGAGCGCGGTGAGACCCGGCTCGAGGACGACGTAATATTCGAAGTACAGGATCCGCTCGAGATCCTTCAGCGTCATGTCCAGCAAGAGGCCGATGCGCGACGGCAGCGACTTCAGGAACCAGATGTGCGCGACGGGAGCGGCGAGCTCGATGTGACCCATGCGCTCGCGCCGGACGCGCGACAAGGTCACCTCGACCGAGCACTTCTCGCAGATGATGCCCTTGTACTTCATCCGCTTGTACTTGCCGCACAAGCACTCGTAGTCCTTGATCGGCCCGAAGATGCGGGCGCAGAACAGGCCGTCGCGCTCCGGCTTGAACGTGCGGTAGTTGATCGTTTCCGGCTTCTTGATCTCGCCGTAGGACCAGGACAGAATCTTTTCCGGCGACGCGATCGAGATGCGGATCTGGTCGAAGACCTGAGCCGGCGTCGTCGGGTTGAAGAGATTCATAATTTCTTGGTTCATCGTATTCTCCTCGCGGACCGATCGGGGGTCAGCCGCAAATTCGAAAATCTCTTTTCAGACGGCGCCCTGCCCGACCCGAGGGAGGAAGGCGCCGGCACCCGGCCGCTACAGGCGGCCGGGCCGGATCTCTTGAACTACTCGGCGGCTTCCGACGTCGGCGCCGGTCCGAGCTTCGAGTTGTGCAGGTCGACGTTGAGGCCGAGCGAGCGCATTTCCTTGACCAGCACGTTGAACGATTCCGGAATACCGGCCTCGAACGTGTCGTCGCCGCGCACGATCGCCTCGTAGACCTTGGTGCGGCCGGCGACGTCGTCCGACTTCACCGTCAGCATCTCCTGCAGCGTGTAGGCCGCGCCGTAAGCTTCGAGCGCCCACACCTCCATTTCGCCGAAGCGCTGGCCGCCGAACTGGGCCTTGCCGCCCAACGGCTGCTGGGTGACCAGCGAGTACGGTCCGATCGAACGCGCATGGATCTTGTCGTCGACCAGATGGTGCAGCTTCAGCATGTAGATGTAGCCGACGGTGACCTTGCGATCGAACGCATCGCCGGTGCGGCCGTCATAGACGGTCGACTGGCCCGACGCGTCCATGCCGGCGAGCTTCAGCATCTCCTCGATGTCGCTCTCCTTGGCGCCGTCGAACACCGGGGTGGCGATCGGCACGCCGCGGCTCAGATTGTGACCGAGCTCAAGCAGCTCATTGTCGTTGAGCGTCTTGATGGTCTCGTCCTCGCCGTAGATGCGCTTCAAGGTCTCCTTCAGCGGCTTGACGTCCTGCTTCGACAGATAGGCATCGACCGTCTGGGCGATGCGCTTGCCGAGGCCGGCGCAGGCCCAGCCGAGATGCGTCTCGAGGATCTGACCGACATTCATGCGCGAAGGCACGCCCAGCGGGTTCAGCACGATGTCCGCATGGGTGCCGTCCTCGAGGAACGGCATGTCCTCGATCGGAACGATCTTGGAAACGACGCCCTTGTTGCCGTGACGGCCGGCCATCTTGTCGCCCGGCTGGATCTTGCGCTTCACCGCGACGAAGACCTTGACCATCTTCATGACGCCCGGCGGCAGCTCGTCGCCACGCTGCAGCTTCTCGACCTTGTCGAGGAAGCGCTGTTCCAGCCCCTTCTTCGACTCGTCGTACTGCTTCCGCATGGCCTCGATCTCGGCCATCAGCTTGTCGTTGGCCGAGGCGAACAGCCACCACTGCGACTTCGGATACTCATCGAGCACCGCACGGGTGATCTTGGTGTCCTTCTTGAAGCCCTTCGGACCGGAGATGCCCTGACGGCCATCCAGCATGTCGGCGAGACGGCTGTAGACGTTGCGGTCCAGGATCGCCTGCTCGTCGTCACGGTCCTTGGCCAGACGCTCGATCTCCTCCCGCTCGATCGCCAGCGCACGCTCGTCCTTGTCGACGCCGTGACGGTTGAACACGCGGACCTCGACGATCGTGCCCTGCACGCCCGGCGGCACCCGCAGCGAGGTGTCGCGAACGTCCGAGGCCTTTTCGCCGAAGATGGCGCGGAGCAGCTTCTCTTCCGGCGTCATCGGGCTTTCGCCCTTCGGCGTGATCTTGCCGACCAGGATGTCGCCGGCGCGCACTTCCGCGCCGATGTAGACGATGCCTGCTTCGTCGAGGTTCTTCAGCGCCTCTTCCGACACGTTCGGAATGTCGCGCGTGATTTCCTCCGGGCCCAGCTTGGTATCGCGGGCCATCACCTCGAACTCCTCGATGTGGATCGAGGTGAAGACGTCCTCCTTCACGATCCGCTCGGAGAGCAGGATCGAGTCTTCGAAGTTGTAGCCGTTCCACGGCATGAACGCGACGAGCACGTTGCGGCCGAGCGCGAGCTCGCCGAGATCGGTCGACGGACCATCAGCGATGATGTCGCCCTTCTTGACGATGTCGCCGACCTTCACCAGCGGACGCTGGTTGATGCAGGTCGACTGGTTGGAGCGCTGGAACTTCATCAGCCGGTAGATGTCGACGCCCGACTTGGTCGGATCGAGATCTTCCGTGGCGCGGATGACGACGCGGGTGGCGTCGATCTGGTCGATCACGCCCGAGCGGCGCGCCGCGATCGCGGCGCCCGAGTCACGGGCGACCACGCCTTCCATGCCGGTGCCGACGAACGGCGCCTCGGCGCGAACCAGCGGCACCGCCTGGCGCTGCATGTTCGAGCCCATCAGCGCGCGGTTGGCGTCGTCGTTCTCGAGGAATGGGATCAGCGCCGCGGCGACCGAAACGAGCTGCTTCGGCGACACGTCCATGTAGTCGACCTTGTCCGGCGTCATCGGCACGACTTCGCCGGCGTGACGGCAGACCACGAGGTCCTCGGTGAAGCGGCCCTTGGCATCGAGCGGCACGTTGGCCTGCGCGACGCGGTAGCGCCCCTCCTCCATGGCGGACAGATACACCACCTCGTCGGTGACGCGGCCGTCCTTGACCTTGCGGTACGGCGTCTCGACGAAGCCATACTTGTTGACGCGGGCAAACGTCGCCAGCGAGTTGATCAGGCCGATATTCGGACCTTCGGGCGTCTCGATCGGGCAGATGCGGCCGTAATGCGTCGGATGCACGTCGCGCACCTCGAAGCCGGCGCGCTCGCGCGTCAGACCGCCCGGTCCAAGCGCCGAGAGGCGACGCTTGTGGGTGATCTCCGACAGCGGGTTGGTCTGGTCCATGAACTGCGACAGCTGCGACGAGCCGAAGAACTCACGCACGGCAGCCGCGGCAGGCTTCGCATTGATCAGGTCCTGCGGCATCACGGTGTCGATGTCGACGCTCGACATGCGCTCCTTGATGGCGCGCTCCATGCGGAGCAGACCGATGCGGTACTGGTTCTCCATCAGCTCGCCGACCGAGCGGACGCGGCGGTTGCCGAGATGGTCGATGTCGTCGATCTCGCCCTTGCCGTCGCGCAGGTCGACCAGCGTCTTGATGACCGCAAGGATGTCTTCCTTGCGAAGGGTGCGCTGGGTGTCCGGCGCATCGAGCTCGAGGCGCATGTTCATCTTGACGCGGCCGACCGCGGACAGGTCGTAGCGCTCGGCATCGAAGAACAGCGACTGGAACATCGCCTGCGCGGAATCGAGCGTCGGCGGCTCACCCGGACGCATCACGCGGTAGATGTCGAACAGCGCGTCCTCACGCGTCATGTTCTTGTCGGCCGACAGCGTGTTGCGGATGTAGGGACCGACATTGACGTGGTCGATGTCGAGCAGCGGCAGGTCCTTGTAGCCCTGCTCGTTCAGCACCTTGAACAGCTTGTCGGTGATCTCCTCGCCGGCCTCGGCGTAGATCTCGCCGGTCTTCGGGTTGACGAGATCCTCGGCGATGTAGTTGCCGAGCAGCTCCTCGTCCGACATGCGCAGCGCCTTCAGCCCCTTCTCCTGGAGCTGACGGGCGGCACGGACGGTGAGCTTCTTGCCGGCCTCGAGCACGACCTTGCCGGTGTCGGCGTCGATTAGGTCGTTGACGGTCGAGTAGCCGCGGAAGCGGTTGGCGTCGAACGGAACGCGCCAGCCTTCCTTGATGCGCTTGTAGATCAGCTTCTTGTAGAAGGTCGCCAGGATCTGCTCGCCATCGAGGCCGAGCGCGAACATCAGCGACGTCACCGGCAGCTTGCGGCGACGGTCGATGCGCGCGAACACGATGTCCTTGGCGTCGAACTCGATGTCGAGCCAGGAGCCGCGATACGGGATGACGCGGGCGGCGAACAGCAGCTTGCCCGACGAATGGGTCTTGCCCTTGTCGTGATCGAAGAACACGCCCGGCGAACGGTGCATCTGCGAGACGATGACGCGCTCGGTGCCGTTGACGATGAAGGTGCCGTTCATGGTCATGAGCGGGATGTCGCCCATGTACACGTCCTGCTCCTTGATGTCCTTGACCGACTTGGCGCCGGTTTCCTCGTCGATATCGAACACGATGAGGCGCAAGGTCACCTTGAGCGGGGCAGCGAAGGTCATGCCGCGCTGGCGGCACTCGTCAACGTCATACTTCGGCGGCTCGAACTCGTAGCGGACGAATTCCAGCATCGAGGTGCCGGAGAAGTCGGAGATCGGGAACACCGAGCGGAACACCGCCTGCAGTCCCTCATCCGGCCGGCCGCCCGTGGGCTCGTCCACCATCAGGAACTGGTCGTAGGATGCCTTCTGAACCTCGATGAGGTTCGGCATCTCCGCGACTTCCTTGATGTGTCCAAAGAACTTGCGAACACGTTTGCGACCGGTGAATGTCTGCTGCGCCATCGTGGCCTCTCATGTCGTCGCCCGGAGGGGCGATCCTTCCGAAACAGCGGCTGCCACCGCCATCCCGGGTTGAATTTCGATCCATTTCGAAGGTCTGAGGCACAGAGCGCGGAACCAAAACCGTCCCAGATCTGTTCTTCAGACCGCCAAAACGCAAAACGACGCGCGAGGCGCGAGGGCGCACCCGCTCGTCAGAACCAGTTCGTCACGGACTGCAAAAGCCCGAAATTGCCTATCTCCCAACGGCTTACGACGGAGACGCCACTCCATCGCCAAAACCGGCTTTTCGTGCTGCCGACCCAATATGGGTTGACATTAGTCGAGATTCGAGAGCGACGTCCCCAAATCTCCACACTTTTCCGTGTTCGGCCCGCAGCGGACGTTTCCGTTGCACGCCTTTTGCAATGATTCCGGCCGATCCGGATACCCCCGCAAACGTCTTTGTCTTTATGATGACCGGGCGATGTTACCACCCGGTCACCAAATTCGTTTCGAAGCGCCACGCCTTGCCGTCAGGCCGCATGGCGCTCCGCAAGAAGCCGCCGCTTACTTGAGCTCGATCTTGGCGCCAGCCTTCTCAAGCTGACCCTTGATCTTCTCGGCCTCTTCCTTGTTGACGCCTTCCTTGACCGGCTTCGGAGCACCCTCGACCAGGTCCTTGGCTTCCTTCAGGCCCAGGCCGGTGATGGCGCGGACTTCCTTGATGACCTCGATCTTCTTGTCGCCGGCCGAAGCCAGGACAACGGTGAACTCGGTCTTCTCTTCCGCAGCAGCGGCAGCGCCACCGCCAGCAGCGCCCGGAGCGGCAACCGCAACGGCAGCAGCGGCGGACACGCCCCACTTCTCTTCCAGGAGCTTGGCGAGCTCAGCGGCCTCGAGAACGGTGAGGGCCGAGAGGTCGTCGACGATCTTCTGCAGGTCAGCCATTGATGTACTTCCTTAATGTGGTTCGGTTCGAAACCAGGTTGTGAGTGTTTGCGAAGGGCGTCAGGCCGCTTCGCCCTTTGAGGCATGAGCCTGAATGACGCGCGCGACCTTGGCCGCGGGGAGCGTTGGCGAGCTGGGCCAGCTTGGTCGCCGGAGCCTGGATCAGGCCGACGAGCTTGCCGCGCAGTTCGTCCAGCGACGGCAGCGAGGCCAAGGCCTTCACGCTGTCGACATTCAGGACGGTTGAGCCCATCGAGCCGCCGAGGATGACGAACTTTTCGTTCGCCTTGGCGAATTCGATGGCAACCTTGGGCGCCGCGACAGGATCGTTCGAAGTTGCGATCACGGTCGGCCCCTTCAACAGGGGACCGATGCCGACGACGTCCGTGCCTTCAAGAGCAATTTTGGCGAGACGGTTCTTCGAGACCTTCACCGATGCGCCAGCCTGCTTCATCTGCTTGCGCAGGTTCTGCATCTGAGCCACGGTGAGGCCGGAATAGTGAGCGACGACGGCAACGCCCGTGGTCTTGAAGACCTCGTGCAGCTGCTCGACCGCCTCTTTTTTTGCCGCTCGTTCCACAGCAAGCTCTCTCCGGTTGGCGGCCTTCGCCCGAAAGCGGGACCGCCGGGTTAAACCCGCCGCCCGCCAAACCTGACCTCTGGACCGATGACCCCGAGGACACGCAAGGCAAAACGGCGATGAATAGCCTGCCCTTCCACGCGCCATCAGGCCCGGGGAGTGTCGAGGTTCGAACCAAACCTGCATGCCACCACGTCAAGCGCAGAGGACATGCCGAAATCCGGTCTTCACCCGTCTATGCAGGCTGAATGATTAAGCCATTGAGGAAATTGCGTTTCCGCGCCGGCGCCTGCAGTCTCGGACAGGATTCGGGGTGATCGGCGGACCGACCTCCCCTGCGGCATTTCGAGAGCAGAAAGATCCTCCTTCCTTCCGAGACATCCGAACGGATATTCTCAAAAGGAATGCTGGCTCTCTCCAGGTCTTTCGGAATGCGCGCACAGGCGAGCCGACAAAGCCGGCCCGCCTGGAAGACGGTTCTTTAACGGGTTGATTGGGACTTGCCAAGACCCCAGGAGCAAAATTCGCACCAATTAGAGGCGCGGCGCACCTGCGGGCAGCTCTTAAAGCCGTTTATGAGCCCGCCGAGGACACGGATACCGCATAAGGCAGCTTCTCGCCCGCGAAGAAGGCCGTGAGATTGGCCACCACACACGCCTGCATCGCCACATGCGACTCGCGGGTGTTACCGCCGATATGGGGCGTCACCACGACATTCGGAAGCGCGGTCAGCTCATCCGGTGCATGAGGTTCCGTCTCGAACACATCGAGCCCGGCGCCTGCGATGGCCCCCTCCTTCAGCGCGGCGATCAGCGCCAGCTCATCGATGACAGAGCCGCGCGAGATATTGACGACGTGGCCGTCGGGACCGAGTTTCTTCAGCAGATCCGCATTGACCACATGGGTCGTCTCCGCACTGGCGCGGACCGCGATCATCAGCACGGTGCACCATTCGGCCAGCGCATCGAGGCTCGGGAAATATTGGTACGGCAGATCGTCGTACCGGGTGCGGTTGAAATAGCCGACCTCGGTCTCGAACGCCGCGACCCGGGCCGCGATCTTGCGGCCGATCTCGCCCATGCCGTAGACCCCGACCCTGCAGCCGGCAAGGCTCGGCGGCGGCCGCATCAGCGGCGTCGGCCTGGCTCCGGCCCAGCCGCCCTCGCGGACGTAAGCGTCGGCGACCATCAGCCGCCGCGTGCTCGCCAGCATCAGCATGACCGCGACATCGGCGACCGCCGCCGCATTGGCCCCAGGGCTGTGGCCGACCGCGATGTTGCGCGCCGCCGCCGCCTTCAGGTCGACGCCATCATAGCCGGTGCCATAGCAGACGATCGCGCCCAGCGCCGGCAGCCGGTCCATCTCGGCCGCGCCGAGCCGCGTGGCGCCCGCCGTGATCAGCGCCCGCACCTGCGCCACCTCCTCCGCCGGAAACACCTCGTGCGCCGGCTTGCCGCCGGTGTCGAGCAAATCGAAGCGGTCGGCGAAGCGCTGGATCATCGACTTGGGGAAGCGGGAGTAGATCAGGACCTTGTCGGGCATCGCCGCGGAGACTCCAAATGCGAAGGGCGGGATCGATCGACGATCCCGCCCTTCTCAATCTAACTCATGCGTGGCCGCTTAGGCGAGCACGGTGCCCGGCTCGACCTTGACGCCCGGACCCATCGTCGACGACACCGCGACGCGCTGGACATAGGTGCCCTTGGCGCCCGCCGGCTTGGCCTTCACGACCGCGTCCGCCAGCGCCTTGATGTTCTCGACCAGCTTGTCCTCGGCGAACGAGGCCTTGCCGACGCCGGCCTGGATGATGCCGGCCTTCTCGACGCGGAACTCGACCGAGCCGCCCTTGGCACCCTTGACGGCGCCGGCGACGTCCATGGTCACGGTGCCGATCTTCGGGTTCGGCATCATGCCGCGCGGACCAAGCACCTTACCGAGACGGCCGACCAGCGGCATCATGTCGGGGGTGGCGATACAACGGTCGAAGTCGATGTTGCCGTTCTGCACCTTCTCGACCAGGTCCTCCGCGCCGACCACGTCGGCACCGGCGGCCTTGGCTTCGTCTGCCTTGGCACCACGGGCGAACACGCCGACGCGAAGCGTACGGCCGGTGCCGTTCGGCAGCATGACGACGCCACGGACCATCTGGTCGGCGTGACGCGGATCGACGCCGAGGTTGATCGAGACCTCGATGGTCTCGTCGAACTTCGAGACGGCGCGCTCCTTGATCATCTTGATCGCATCAGCAAGCGGGTAGAGCTTGGTGCGGTCGATGCCCTCGCGGGCCTTCTTCAAACGCTTTCCGATCGCCATGGCCGCTTACCCCGCAACTTCCAGACCCATCGAGCGGGCGGAGCCCTCGACCATCTTCATGGCCGACTCGATCGAGTCGCAATTCAGGTCCTTCATCTTCTTCTCGGCGATCTCGCGCACCTGCGCCTTGGTCACCTTGCCGGCCTTGTCGCGACCCGGGGCCTTGGAGCCCGACTGGATCTTGGCGGCCTGCTTGAGGAAGTGGGACATCGGCGGAGTCTTCAGCTCGAAAGTGAAGGACCGGTCCGCATAGATCGTGATGATCACGGGGATCGGGGTGTTCTTCTCTTCCTTCTGGGTCTGGGCGTTGAACGCCTTGCAGAACTCCATGATGTTGAGACCGCGCTGACCCAGCGCGGGGCCGATCGGAGGCGACGGGTTCGCCGCGCCGGCCGGGACCTGAAGCTTCAGGTAACCGGTTACTTTCTTTGCCATTGTGATTCTCCAACGCGCTCGCGTGTTTGCCTGATGCGAACGCACCGCCCTCCGGACGACAAAACCCGTCGGGCGAGGTTTGGGACCGTGGTCCGGCGCGCTAGATCCGGCTGGCAAAGCCGGCCGCGCCTCCCACGAACGAAATCGCCCCCCATGGGGAGCGAAGCGCGCCCGATACACGAGATCGGACGAAAAGGAAAGCCCGGGGCCGCCCCAGATGCGGCGACCGGGTTAGCCCACCACCTTCTCGACCTGGTTGAATTCCAGCTCGACCGGGGTGGCACGGCCGAAGATCGACACCGCGACCTTGAGGCGCGAGCGGGCCTCGTCGATTTCCTCGACGACGCCGGAGAACGAGGCGAACGGGCCGTCGGCGACGCGGACGTTCTCGCCGATCTCGAACGACACCGACGATTTCGGCCGCTCCACGCCTTCCTGCATCTGGTTCAGGATGCGCATCGCCTCGCCTTCGGAGATCGGCATCGGCTTGTTCTCGGCGCCGAGGAAGCCGGTCACCTTGGGCGTGTTCTTGATCAGGTGAAACGCCTCGTCGGTCAGCTTCATCTTCACCAGCACGTAGCCGGGGAAGAACTTGCGCTCGGCGTTGATCTTGCGGCCGCGGCGCACTTCCGTGACGTTCTCGATCGGCACCAGCACCTGCTCGAACAGCTCCTCGAGATTGCGCTGCTTGGCCTGCTCGCGGATCGACTCCGCGACCTTCTTCTCGAAGTTCGAATAGGCGTGGACGATGTACCAGCGCTTGTCGGACGAATGCGTTGCGGTTGCCATCAGTGGATGCCCAGCACGAGGGTGATGAGATAACGGATGATCTGATCGGCGGCGAAGAAGAACACCGAGGCCAGCGCCACCATCACGAACACCATGATCGTGGTGATGGTGACCTCGCGACGGCTCGGCCACGAGACCTTGGCGGTCTCCGAGCGCACTTCCTGCAGGAACTTGAACGGGCTTGTAGCCATCGTCAGGGGTCCTCGTCCGTCATCGGACGATTGAAGAGTTGACTGGGAAAACCGAACAGCCAACCGCTGCCCACCCTCTTGTCGGAGAGATGAGCCGAAAACCACGGGCTCGCTTGTTCGGGGAGTGAAAAGCCGCGCCGGATATCCGCATGTTGCGGGCCGGCTGCAGGTCCCCGATATCTACTGTCGGACCGGCCCGAGGTCAAGATATGGGCACGCCGGGCGTCCCCGGTCCTATCAGCGGCGAGTCCCCGTCGGCCCCGCCTCGCCTCGGCTTTTCGTACCGCGGCAGGGCATTTCCGCACCACGGCAGGTTGAGCAGGTGCCGCGACGAAATGCCCGCGGCGAGGCGGTTCCAGCCCTTGCCGCGCCTGCGACGGCCGCTCATGCTCGCGGGCACAAGAATAATCAGGAGGAAACCCATGACCTTTGCCACGGGCAAGGGACCGACGCGCCTTGCCGCCGCCAGTCTCTTTGCCGCCTTGCCCTCACCCTCACCGCCGCCCCTGCCCGCGCCCAGGCGCCGCTCAAGATCGGCGTGCTCAGCGACTTCTCGTCGGTCTATTCGGACATCGGCGGCCAGGGCAATCTCGAGGCGACCAAGCTTGCGATCGAGGAGTTCGGCGGCACCATGTTCGGCAAGCCGATCGAGGTGATCAGCGCCGACCCGCAGAACAAGGCCGACATCGCCGCCTCGATCTCGCGCAAATGGTACGAGAACGAGGGCGTCGACATGATCATCGACATGCCGACCTCTGCCACTGCACTCGCCGGCATGGAGATGTCGAAGCAGTTCGAGAAGCTGATGATCGTGACGGACGCCGCGAGTTCCGACATCACCGGCAAATCCTGCTCGCCCTATACCATCCACTGGACCTACGACACCTACGGCAACGCCCACACCGTCGGCCAGGCCATCGTCAAGACCGGCGGCGACAGCTGGTTCTTCATCACCGCGGACTATCTGTTCGGCCATTCGATCGAGCGCGACACCGGCGACGTCGTGCGCGCGGCCGGCGGCAAGGTGGTCGGCAGCGCCCGGCATCCCCTCAACAACCAGGACTTCTCGTCCTTCCTGCTGCAGGCGCAGGCGTCCAAGGCCAAGATCATCGGCATGGCCAATGGCGGTGGCGACACCATCAACACCATCAAGCAGGCGGCCGAGTTCGGCATCGTCGCCGGCGGCCAGAACCTTGCGGGCATCGTGATGTTCATCTCCGACATCCACAGCCTCGGCCTGAAGCTGGCCCAGGGCTTGATCATCACCGAGGCCTACTACTGGGACCTCAACGACCGCACCCGCGCCTTCGGCAAGAAGTTCTTCGACAGGATGAAGCGGATGCCGACCATGAACCAGGCCGCGACCTACAGCGCCACCCTGCATTATCTCAACGCGGTCAAGGCCGCCGGCACCCGCGACACCAAGCCGGTGCTCGCCAAGATGCGCGAGACCCCCGTGCGGGATGCGTTCACTGACAACGGCGTGGTCCGCGAGGACGGCCGCATGGTGCACTCGATGTTCCTGTTCGAGGTCAAGAAGCCGGAGGAATCGAAGGGGCCGTGGGACTATTACAAGGTGCTGGCGGAGGTGCCCGGCGACCAGGCGTTCCGGCCGCTGAAGGACGGCAATTGTCCTTACGTGAAACAATAAGGACCCGCCAAAATGAGTTCGGGGCTCGCGCATCGCGGGCCCCGGGCAAACTGTCTTCGTCGATTTCGGTGTTAAGTGCTTGATCTCGCTGGCAGCCATCTCGCTGGCAGGAGTGGAGAGGCTCGAACTCCCAACCCCCGGTTTTGGAGACCGGTGCTCTACCAATTGAGCTACACTCCTAGCGAGCCGGGACTGCGTCGCCGGTTCGGGCGCTTTCAAGCATAGACCTCCCCCCCAATGCAAGGGTGCAATGGGGCAAATCGACTGGTCAGACCACAACTTCCGCGCCAGACTTGATGCAAGCCGACAACACTGCCCAAAGAGAACACTGCCAAGGGAGAGCCCATGACCCCGTCCCCCGCCCCGAGCATGCCGCTGTCCGCGCTCCGCTCCCTGAGCCCGCCGCTGCCGGACGACCGGCCCGAGGCGCTCGGACTGTCCCCGGCGCGGTTGCAGAAGGCGTCGGACGCGTTCAAGCGCGAGGTGGACAAGGGCACGATCCCCGGCGCGACTTTGCTGGTCGGCCGCCGCGGCCGGATCGGCTGGTTCGACGCCATCGGCCGGCAGGCGCCCGACCAGGACACGCCGATGCGGCCCGATTCGCTGTTCCGCATCTTCTCGATGACCAAGCCGATCGTCTCGCTGGGCATCATGATGCTGGTCGAGGACGGCGATCTCTTGCTGTCCGACCCGGTCGCGAAGTTCATCCCGGAGTTCGGCGACCAGAAGATCGGCATCGACAATGGCGGCAAGCTCGAGCTGGTCCCGGTCGCCCAGCCGATGACGGTGCAGGACCTGCTGCGCCACACATCGGGTCTGGCCTATGAGCACACCGGCACCGGGCCGGTGCATCAGCTCTACCAGCAGTCGCGGGTGCGCAGCCGTAAGATCACCAACGCCGAGCACGCCGCGATCGTCGCCGGCCTGCCGCTGATCTGCCAACCGGGCGCGGAGTTCAACTACAGCCGCTCGACGGACATCCTGGGACGGATCATCGAGGTCGTCTCCGGCCAGTCGCTCGGCGCGTTCCTGACCGAGCGCATTCTCAAGCCGCTCGGCATGAACGAGACCGCCTTCTTCACCAGCGAGGCCAATGCCGGCCGGCTGGCCGAGCCCTTTGCCAAAGACCCGTGGACCGGCGAGGCCGTCAACCTGTTTAAGATGACCGAGCAGCCGGTGATGGAATCCGGCGGCGGCGGCCTGGTCGCGACCACGATGGACTATGCCCGCTTCTGCGCGATGCTGCTCAACAAGGGCAGCCTGGATGGTACGAGGCTCGTCGGCCGCAAGACGCTGGAGTTGATGGCCTCCGATCATCTCGGCCCCGAGGTGAAGACGGTCGGCACCCTGCTGTCGCCGGGTCACGGCTTCGGCCTCGGCTTCGCCGTCCGCCGCGACGCCGGCATCGCGCCCTTCCCCGGCTCGGTGGGCACCTTCTTCTGGAGCGGCATCGCCGGCACGTTCTTCTGGATCGACCCGCGGGAGGAGCTGTTCTGCGTGTTCATGGCCCAGGCTCCCGGACAGCGGGATTATCTCCGCACGCTGGTGCGCGACGTGGTGTACGCGGCGGTGGAATAAGGGACGCGCACGCATCATCGCGGCGTAGGGTGGGCAAAGGCGATTCGCGGCGAAAGCCGCGAAACGACGTGCCCACCGTGCTTCGACGATGGACTGCGGTGGGCACGCCATCACGCGGCTGCGCCGCGTGCTGTCTTTGCCCACCCTACGGAACACGGCGAACCTCTGCCCTCAACTAATCGTCGCGCCGCCGTCGATCACCATGGTCTGGCCGGTCATGAAGTTGCCGGCGGCCGAGCCGAGGAACACAGCCGCGCCCGCGATCTCGTCGGGGATGCCGATGCGCAAGAGCGGCGAGCGGGCGGTCGAGGCCTTGAGGTTGTCCGGATTGTCCCACAGCGCCTTGGCAAAATCGGTCTTGATCAGGCCGGGGGCGATGCAGTTCACGCGCACATTATGCGGGCCGTATTCGCAGGCGAGGTTGCGCGCGAGCTGCATGTCGGCGGCCTTGGAGATCGCGTAGGCGCCGAGGATGGTCGAGCCCTTCAGGCCGCCGATCGAGGAGACGATGATGATCGAGCCGTCCTTGCGCGCGATCATCTGCGGCACGACCATGCTGATCAGCCAGTTGTTGGCGACGATGTTGTTGTCGAGGATCTTGCGGAACTGATCGTCGGAGATGCCAGCCAACGGTCCGTAATACGGGTTCGACGCCGCGTTGCAGACCAGCACGTCGATCTGGCCGTAGATGCGATTGGCTTCGTCCACGAGGTTCTGGAGGTTCTCCTTGCTGGAGATGTTGGCGGCGACCGCCGCCGCCGTGCCGGCGCCGAAGCGCTCATTGAGCTCCTTGGCGACGGCGTCGCAGACGTCGGCCTTGCGCGAGGAGATCACCACCTTGGCGCCATGCTCGGCCATGCGCTCGGCAATGGCGAGCCCGATGCCGCGGGTCGATCCGGTGATGACGGCGACCTTGCCGGTCATGTCGAACAGGGGCATGGGGAGTTACTCCGAATGATTAGTTGTTAGCGATAGAAGGTTAGCACTGCAGGGTCGACAAGCTCTCGGCGGTGCCAATGACTGCGCCCTCTCCCCTTGTGGGAGAGGGCCACACAGCTGCCAGCGTCAGCCTCGCTTGGGTGAGGGGTTTGTCTCCACAGGCACCGTCTTCGCGGAGAGAGACCCCTCACCCGGTATGACCGCGCCAAGCGCGGTCATACCACCCTCTCCCACAAGGGGAGAGGGTGCACCGCTCGTGTGGCCAGATGTAATCAGCTCGCTTGTATCGAACATGGAATAGGCCAACCTCCCCCTCACGCCAGCTTGCTCGTCGTGACCTCCGGGCCGGCCGGTTGATGCATCGGCTGGTGCGCGGCGTCGGCGATCCAGGGCTGTTGATTGACCATGGGCAAACGCCATGAGCTGACGTCGCCGCTCACGATGTGATCGAGCCGGGTCACCGAGCAGTTGTCGATGTCGAACGCCAGGCCCTTCTCGACGAGGCCGCCCAGCGCCAATCCGACCGCCGCCTTGATGGTGCCGCCGTGTCCGATCGCGATCACGTCGCGGCCGGCTTCCGCCGCATTGATGCGCGCGATCGCCGCGGTGACGCGGGTGTACAGGTCCATGTAGCTCTCGCCGCCCGGCGCCGGCACGTCGATGTCCGCGAACCAGTTGCTGCCGGCGGGACGGCTCGCCAGGAACGCGGCGCGGTTCATGCCCTGCCATTGGCCGAGATGCTGCTCGGCAAAGGCGGCTTCCTTGATCATGTCGGCGGGGCGCGGAAAGCCGGCGGCCCAGATCGCCTCGGCGGTCTGATGCGTGCGCATCAGGTTGCTCGCATACCACACCGCGCTGCGCGGCAGGATTTTTGCGACCGCCTCGAACACCTCGCGATCGGACGTGTCGCAAGCGATGTCGGACTGCCCGTAGATGTTGCCGCCGTCGCTGCGCACCGGCGCGTGGCGCACCCACCACCAGCGCGTGGTGACCACCGAAGGCTTGTTCCCGCTATCGGACATCGCTCACCCTTCCCTCTGCCGGTCTCTCGCTGTACGTGAAGGCATAAGTCGTCTCAAGCCGCTTGGCGATGTCAGCACGTTTGAAACGGCGTTTGAATTCCGTTGCGCGGCACGCAACTGATCACAACGACAACAGGAGGAAACATGGGCCGCCTCGAAGGCAAATCCGTCATCATCACCGGCGCCGGCAGCGGCATCGGCCGCGCCGCGTCCCTGATGTTCACGAAGGAAGGCGCGCGGCTGATCGCGGTCGACCGCAGCGAGGCCGTCAAGGAGACGGTGGATCTCGTGAAGCAGCAGGGCGGCATTGCCGAGGCCGTGCTCGCCGACGCCGGCTCCGAGGCCGATGTCTCCGGCTTCATCGATCGCGCGGTCGCGACCTACGGCAAGCTCGACGTGATCTGGGCCAATGCCGGCATTTCCGGCGGCTTGAAGCCGATCGCCGAGCAGACGGTCGAGCACTGGCAGGAGATCCTGCGCATCAACCTGATCGGCCCGTTCCTCGCGATCAAATACGCGATGCCGCACATGGTGCGGCAGCAGCGCGGCGCCATCGTCTGCACGGCGTCCGTCGCCGGCCTGAAGTCCGGCGCCTCCGGCCATCCCTACGCCGCCAGCAAGGCCGGCGTCATCAGCCTGGTGCAGACCACCGCCTACTCGCTGTCCGGCACCGGCGTGCGCATCAACGCGGTCTGTCCCGGCCTGATCGAGACCGGCATGACCAAGCCGATCTTCGACGGCGCGAAAGAGCGCGGCACCGAAGGCAAGATCGGCCAGCTCAATCCCTTGAAGCGCGCCGGCCAGCCGCACGAGATCGCCGCCATGGCCCTGTTCCTCGCCAGCGACGAAGCCTCCTACGTCAACGGCCAGGCGTTCCCGGTCGACGGCGGCCTGACGGCCTCGATGCCGTATGCGGGCAAGCCGATCTAATTGAGCTGCCGCTTCGCTCTCTGCCGTCGTCCCGGTGAAAGCCTTGGCGAAAGCCGGGACCCATTCCCCCAGGGAGCGGTTCGAGGCAGGCTGATGTTTGGCTTTTCGGCCAGCACGACGATCCGTGTCGCAGTTGCGGGTGCTCATCACGCTCGCCGCCAAGAGCTGCAGTTCGACACGCTCACACCTCGAACGCCGCCCTCGTCGCAGCAGCCGCCGCTCGCGCGAAGCCGACTTGAGCCGAGTACATGTCGTGCCATTCAATCCGCTTCAGGATGACGCGCGTCGTGTCGAGGTGACCTTGAAGCTCGACGAGCACACGCTCAACCGTATCCCGGATCGTTTGCTCATGGTTCTCTCCGGGCCAGCTGGCGATGGACTCGAACCCATAGGGACGCGCCGACTCGAACTGCAACGTGACGCCTCCATGGACGATGGTCGGCCCAACATGCCGGGTATACTCGAACGTGATTTCGACATGACCAGGCTTGCTCATTCTGCCTCTTCCGCGTTCTGACTCGCTGACGTGACAATGTATCCCGCGGCGCCTGCGCGCCCGAGTGATCCGATAGACTGACCCGCCCTCGCAAGCGAAGGGCGCAGGGAAGGCCAGGCGTCGGCTGACGCCTGCGGCCCGCCTGCGAGAAAAAATGCAGGCGGCAGGTACCACAGGTGCAGCCGAGAAACGCCCGGCCCTCCCTGCGCGGTGGTCTTCACGCTTATACGCAGTCTGCCTGGTGCGCCGGGCTTGTTGGCCACCATAGCCCGCGCGGCGCAAGCGCCGTCACGAACGTAGCACCAGCATCGGGGTGCCAGCACGCTGCGACTTCACGTCCACGTCATGCCGTTCGTCCGCGCGAGCAACGCCCACGCTGCGACATGATCGCGGCCACCGCTCCCCGCCCCGCGTGTCGTGACGATCGCGCGCAACGCCCCTTCGGTGGGACGGGATGCGCGTATCAAAGCATGTTATTCGGAAAAACGAAAGCGGAATTTTTCGTATCAACGAACTGAAAGCCGCGATCACTTTGATCGTGCAGGCGAACTTTTTTTCCTCAAGAACGAGTTGCTCTCGTCGCCGCGAAGGGTGATCGGGTTCAAGCCAGAACTTCAGCGCCAGCAAGATTTTTCCGGCCCACATCTTCGAACCCGCCGCGCGAAGGCCCCGTCGAACCTCGCAAGCGGACCATTCCGGCTTCGCCGAAACGAAGGATGGACAAGATGTCGAGATTATCGAAGCTAGCTTTGATCACCTGTATCGGCGCACTGGCAGCCGGTACGGCCATGACGAGCGCGAGCGCGCGGGAGGTCGTGTGGCCGGGTTGTGAGCTCGTCTCCTGGACGGCATGCGGCACTGACGTTCAAGTGCAGCAGGCCGCGCGGCGTCAGAGCCGCGACACCTCGCCAACCTACATGAAGCAGACCGATCCGCGCTACAGCAGCGCGTTGACCGCGGCTGGTGGTGGTGGCGGCGGTGGCGGTGGTGGTGGCGGGCGCTAACATACACCCAAGCGGCGGCCGGATCGGCCCGTAGGGTGGGCAAAGGCGCAGCCGTGCAATCTCCACGTACGAGATCGTCGTGGCGCCGTGCCCACCATCCTTGCCAATGAGTTTGCCGATGAGTTCGCCGACGGACGGTGGGCACGCCGCCGCCTTCGGCGGCCGCTTTGCCCACCCTACGGCCCTGCGTCCGCGGCGGCGGCGGGGCCTGACTCAACGATGCAGCCCGGATGAGCGCAAGCGACAGCCGGGTTCATCGCCTCAGCAGGTGAGAGCCCGGATGTTGCTGACGCTCTTCCGGGCTCCAAGAGGCTACACCGCGCCCGCCTTCTGCGCGTACTCCCAGGCCTGCTTGGTCATCGGCACCATGCGCTTGACCGACTCGATGGCCTTGTCGTTGGCGGCGGTGCCGTCGCGGATGCGGCCGATGATGCCCTGGAGAATGCCGGCGAGGCGGAACAGATTGTAGGCGAAGTACCAGTTGAGGTCGGGCAGCTCGGTGCCGGTGACGCCACGGTAGATCTCCGCCGCCTCCTCCATGGTCGGAATGTTCAGCGCCTTGAGATCGACGCCGGCAAGGCCGGGCATGATCCACTGCATCAGCAGATAAGTGAAGTCGGCCATGGGATCACCAAGGGTCGACAGCTCCCAGTCGAGCACCGCGATGACGCGCGGCTCGGTCGCATGGAAGATCATGTTGTCGAGCCGGTAGTCGCCATGCACGATCGAGACGCGCTGCTGCACCGGCAGAGTGCGCGGCAGCCACTCGATCAGCTTCTCCATCTCCGGCAGATGCTCGGTCTCGGACGCCCGGTACTGCTTGGTCCAGCGGTCGACCTGGCGGGCAAAATAGTTGCCGGGCTTGCCGAAGTCGGCAAGGCCAATCGCGGCGGGATCATAGGTGTGCAGCTTCGCCAGGGTCTCGATCTTGCTCTCGAAGATCGCGCGACGCTCGGGAGCCGCGACATGCGGCAGGGTCGGATCCCAGAACACCCGGCCCTCCTCCATCGACATGATGTAGAAGGCCGAGCCGATCACGCTGTCGTCGGTGCACAGCGCATAAGCGCGTGCGACCGGAAAGCCCTGCTTGCCGAGCGCGGCGATGACGCGGAATTCGCGATCGACCGCG
Organism: Bradyrhizobium sp. USDA 4353; assembly: GCF_054063215.1. Lineage (NCBI taxonomy): Bacteria > Pseudomonadati > Pseudomonadota > Alphaproteobacteria > Hyphomicrobiales > Nitrobacteraceae > Bradyrhizobium > Bradyrhizobium sp. USDA 4353. Next base: position 4,587,392 of record NZ_JBSSGB010000001.1, on the reverse strand, counting down.
TGCGCCGACGGCAGCAGCTTGCCGAACGGCTTGCGGCGGAGCACGTAGGAGCGCGACGGCGTGTTCAGCCGGTAAGTCGGGTTCGACTGGCCGCCCTTGAACTGCAGCACGGTCAGCGGGCCGGCATAGCCCTCGACATGCTCTTCCATCCACGCCGCGAGGCTGGCCTCGTCGAAACGGTGCCGCTCCTCGACCGGCTTGGTGCCGGAGAATTCTTCGTCCTTCTTGACGCCGTCGGCCACGACGAACTCCCTTGGGTCTCAATTGACTTCGTAGGGTGGGCAAAGCGAAGCGTGCCCACCGTCTTCCCTCATACTCGAAATGGTGGGCACGCCTCCATTATCGCGCTTCGCGCGACAACGGAGGCTTTGCCCACCCTACGAGTTTACGCTCAGTGGCGCGGCTCGTTGGCGTATTTCTTCATTTCGAGCCGGGCGATGGCGCGGTTGTGCACCTCGTCCGGGCCGTCGGCCAGGCGCAGCGTGCGGATGTTGGCGTAGTCCTTGGCGAGACCCGCATCATCCGAGACACCGGCGCCGCCGAACGCCTGGATGGCGTCGTCGATGATCTTGAGCGCCATGTTGGGGGCGGCGACCTTGATCATGGCGATCTCGCCCTGGGCGGTCTTGTTGCCGACCTTGTCCATCATGTCGGCGGCCTTGAGGCACAGCAGCCGGCACATCTCGATGTTGGTGCGGGCCTCGCCGATGCGCTGCTCCCACACCGAATGCTCGATGATCTTCTTGCCGAAGGCGGTGCGCGTCATCAGCCTGCGCACCATCTTCTCCAGCGACTCCTCGGCCTTGCCGATGGTGCGCATGCAGTGATGGATGCGGCCCGGTCCCAGACGGCCCTGCGCGATCTCGAAGCCGCGGCCCTCGCCGAGCAGGATGTTCTCGGCGGGCACGCGCACGTTCTCCAGCAGCACCTGGGCGTGGCCGTGCGGCGCGTCGTCGAAGCCGAACACCGGCAGCATCTTCTCGACCTTGATGCCGGGGGTGTCGAGCGGCACCAGAATTTGCGACTGCTGCTGATGCTTGGCGGCCGTGGGATCGGTCTTGCCCATCAGGATCGCGATCTTGCAGCGGGGATCGCCGACGCCGGACGACCACCATTTGCGGCCGTTGATGACGTAGTGATCGCCGTCGCGCACGATGCGGGTCTCGATGTTGGTGGCGTCCGAGGAGGCCACCGCCGGCTCCGTCATCAGGAACGCCGAGCGGATCTCGCCGTCCATCAAGGGGCGCAGCCATTTGCGCTTCTGCTCCTTGGTGCCGTAGCGGATGAACACCTCCATGTTGCCGGTGTCGGGCGCCGAGCAGTTGAACACTTCGGAGGCCCAGGAGATGCGGCCCATCTCCTCCGACAGCAGCGCGTATTCGAGGTTGGTCAGGCCGGCGCCGCGGAATTCGTCGTCCTCATGCGGCGACGGCGGCATGAACATGTTCCACAGGCCTTCGGCTTTTGCCTTGGCCTTGAGGTCCTCGAGGATCGGGATCACCTTCCAGCGATCGCCCTCGGCGTCCTGCTGCTTGTAGATCGGCACCGCCGGGCGGACATGCTTGGTCATGAAGCTCCGCACGCGCTCCAGCCATTCCTGCTGCTTCGCCGACATCGTGAAGTCCATGGGACTCTCCTTGGGTGTTTCCTGGCCGCGTTTTGCCGCAGTGTCGATCCGCCGGCCGCGTCAGCGCAAGAGTGATCTTGCGCGGCACGGTTTCGCGGAGCGCTTCGCTGCAGTGCCGAAATCTCGCCCCGCGGAAGCACCGCGATTGACATTCCGGCCGTCTCAAACAATAGTTTCATACAATTGTTTGAAACGCAACGGGGACCCCATGGCGACCGACCAGACCCGGACTGCGATCCTCGTCGCCGCCGAGCGGCTCTATGCCGAGCGCGGCTTCTCCGACGTGACCCTGCGCGACATCGTCGCGGCGGCCAACGTCAATCTCGCCGCTGTGAACTATCATTTCGGCTCCAAGGACGAGCTGATCGCGGAGCTGTTCGTGACGCGCTCCATCGCGCTGAACCGCGAGCGGCTGCGCGAGCTGCGTGAAGCCGAGGATGCGGGCGGCGGCCGCGCCGAGATCAGCGCCATCCTGCGCGCGCTCGTTGGCCCGATCCTGCGCGGCTGCCTGGGACCTGCGAACCAGCGCTCGCCGGCGGCGCAATTCATGATCCGCGCCTCGATCGAATCCGTGCCACCGATCCGCCGCATCAAGACCAAGGAAATCGATCATTTGCGCAAATTCGCGGGCGCGATGCGGCGAGCCCTGCCCGACAGCGCCGAGGTCGACCTGTTCTGGGGCCTGCACTTCGCGCTCGCCATGGCGCATCACACCATTCGCGAGAGCGAGCGGCTGACGAAACTGTCGGACGGGCAATGCGACCTCGACGATGTCGAGGATGTGATCGACCGCGTGGTGCGCGGCGCCGTGCTCGGCTTGACCGCGCGCCTCCCCGCGGCAAAGTCAGCGCCGAAGGTCGCGGCGCGCGAGGCGCGCTGACGCGGATGGAGCAAGCCTGATGACGCAGCGCCTGCGATTGATCATGGCCGTCGCCAGCACGGCGCTCGCGATGGTGTCGGCCAGCGAGCCTGTGCTGGCGCGCGGCGGCGCCGCCAATCTGATGAACTCACCCGGCTATCAGCGCCGCCTGCAGGAATCGCGGCAGCAGCTCGGCACGCCCTCGCCGGCTCCGTATGTCGTGGAGCCGCGCTATCATCGGCCCAAGGCGAAGCGGCACGGGCATCGCCACGTCCACTGAGCCGTAGGGTGGGCAAAGCAGCCGCCGTCAGGCGGCAGCGTGCCCACCGTCGATCAGCGCATTGCGCGGCGAGATGGTGGGCACGGCGCCACTGCGACCTCATTCGCCGACAGAACACGGCAGCGCCTTTGCCCACCCTACGGCAGACGTGCGTGTGGCGCGCTAAACCACGCCCTGCTGCTTCAGCGCCGCGATCTTCTCTTCATCATAGCCGAGCCCCGACAACACGTCCTGCGTATGCTCGCCGAGCAGCGGCGGGGCGCGGTAGTCGGTGATCGGGGTGCCGGAGAACGTCAGCGCATTGCGGATCACCGACAGCTGCGGCTCGAACGGGTGCTCGATCTTCACCTCCATGCCGCGCGAGCGGACATGCGGGTCGGCGAACACGTGGGCGAAGTCGTTGACGGGGCCGCAGGGAACGCCGGCTTTCTCCAATTCCTCCAGCCAATGCGCCACCGAATTTTTCAGGAACAGGCCGGCGAAGATCGCCATGATCTCTTTGCCGTTGACGACGCGGTCGTTGTTCTTGACGAATTTCGGATCGGTTGCGAGCTCCGGTGCGCCGAGCACGGCGCAGGTGCGCGCGAATTGCGCGTCGTTGCCGACCACCAGCATCAGCTCGCCGTCGGTGCAGCGGAACACGCCGGCCGGCATGCCGCCATTGCCCCAGGTGCCGCGCCGCGGCGGCGATTGGCCGTTGATCAGGAAGATCTGCGCGTAATGCGACAGCGAGGCGATCACGGTGTCGAACAGGCAGACGTCGACATGCTGGCCGCCGCCGCCATTGACGTCGCGGTGATACAGCGCCGACAGGATGCCGATCGAGGTGTTCATGCCGGTCATGTAGTCGACGATCGACGGGCCGACCTTCATCGGCCCCGCCCCCGGCTCGCCGTCCATGTGGCCGGTGACGCTCATCAGCCCGCCCATCGCCTGGAAGATCGCATCATAGCCGGCGCGCGGCGAATACGGCCCGGTCTGGCCGAAGCCGGTGACGGAGCAGTAGATCACGTCCGGATTGATCGCCTTGATGGAATCGTAGTCGAGGCCGTAGCGCTTGAGATCGCCGACCTTGTAGTTCTCCATGAACACGTCGCAATCTCTGGCCAGCGCGCGGATGATCTCCTGCCCTTCCGGCGAGGCGATGTTGACCGTGACCGACTTCTTGTTGCGATTGGCGCAGATGTAGAACGAATTGTTGTTGTTGGCCTTGCCCTCCGGGTCTTTCAGGTAAGGCGGGCCGAACGCGCGCGCATCATCGCCGGTGCCCGGACGCTCGATCTTGATCACCTCGGCGCCGAGATCGGCCAGCATCTGGGCGGACAGCGGTCCGGCCAATACGCGCGTAAGGTCGAGAATCTTGATGCCAGACAGCGGCAAAGCCGACATGGATGTTCCTCCGGGAGCTTATTCCTTGCGGCGGACATGCCCCGCGGGGCGCCGCCTGTCACTCGCGGATACACCATTTCGGCCGTGCGAGCACTGCGCTCACGACATGCGGCATTGCCGATGACGGCGGTAGCCCGGATGAGCGCAGCGACATCCGGGTTCGTCACAGGCGGTGGAGTTGAACCCGGATGTCGCTTGCGCTCATCCGGGCTACGGGGCAGCACTACGCCGCGCGCAGCTGGCTCACGAACTGGTCGACGTCGCGGCGCAGATCGGCCGACAGCTTCGACAGCGTCCGCACCGAGTCCAGTACGCCGCCGGCGGCCTGTCCGGTGGCGGCGGTGGCCTCCGACACGGTCGAGATGTTCTGCGAGACCGCGTTGGTTCCCTCCGACGCCTGCTGCACGTTGCGGGCGATCTCGCGCGTCGCAGCGCCCTGCTGCTCGACGGCGGCTGCAATGGCGCCTGCGATCTGGTTGACGCGGTGGATCGTGGAGGAGATCGCCTGGATGGCGTCGACCGAGGCCTTGGTCGCACTCTGAATGCCGGCGACCTGCGAGGTGATCTCGTCGGTCGCCTTCGCCGTCTGGTTGGCGAGCGTCTTGACCTCGGCGGCGACCACAGCAAAGCCCTTGCCGGCCTCGCCGGCGCGCGCCGCCTCGATGGTCGCGTTCAGAGCCAAAAGGTTGGTCTGCTCGGCGATGCCGCTGATCAGGGCGACGACGTCGCCGATCCGCTGCGCCGCATCCGAGAGCGCCCGCACCTCGTCATTGGTCTTCTCGGCCTGCGTCGCCGCTGCGCTGGCGATCGAGGTGGACTCGGTGACCTGGCGGCTGATCTCGCTGATCGACGCCGACAGCTCCTCGGTGGCGGCCGCCACCATTTGCACGTTGCCCGAGGCGCGCTGCGATACGTCGGCGACGGAGGATGCCTTTTGGCGGCCCTGGTCGGCCGTGGTCGACATGGATTGCGCGGTCGCGCTCAGCTCGTTGGAGGCCAAGGTCAAGGTCTGCAGCGACGTCGTGACGGTGGCTTCGAATTGGCGGATCAGCTGGTCAACCGTGCTCTGCCGCCGTTCGCGCCGCGCCTGCTCGGCCTCCCTCTCGCGCGCCAGCCGGTCGCCCGCGAGCATGCTCTCCTTGAACACCGCGACCGCGCGCGACATCTCCCCGATCTCGTCGCGGCGATCGAGCCCGGCGAGCTCGATCGTGTAGTCCCGGTCGGCCAGCCGGCGCATCGCCGCATCGAGCGAGCGGATCGCCGCCGAGATCCGGCGCTGCACCACCGCCATGCCGATCAGCGCGACCGCCAGCGCGATGACCATCATGACCGCATTGAGGACCAGGCTTTCACGCGCCTCGGTGATCCGTCGCCCGGCCACCGCCACCATCTCGGCGAGCGCGGCATTCGCCGCATCGACGCTGTAGGACAGCAGTGCGGTGTTGAGCTTCGACAATTCGGCGAATTTGAAATCGATGACCTGGTTGTTGCGCAGCGCCTTGACCAAACCAGCCTGCTGCTCGGCCATCGCCGCGGCCTCCGGCTGCTTGGCGCGGTTGACGGCCTCGACCAGCGCGACCGGCGCATCGGGCCGCGCGGCAGCGGCAACGACCTGGCTCCAGGCCTGCATCTGCCGGCCGGATTCCTCGGCGCCGCCGACGATCTCCGCCGGGCTCCACGGCTTGCCGGAGGCCGCGGCGTTCTCGATGCGCACGGCGAACTGGCCGCCATAATTGCGCGCCGCCCAGGCCGACTGCTTGACATAGACCATCTGATCGACGACGGGATCGACGAGCTTGATGGTCTCCTCGAGATCCGCGGCGATCAGCAGCAGCGCGTCGAGATAGTCCTGCGCAGCCTTGCGGAACGCATCCGCCGCCTGCATGTCGCGCGATGCCTTGGGCTGATGGATGGCGCGTTCGGCGTCGGGCCGAGCCGCGGCGAGACGGTCATGCGCCGCGACCAGACTGCTCAGCCGTCCGGCAATCTTGGCGTCGGCAAAGCCCGACAGCGCGTCCTGCACCTGCTTGTAGGCGGCCTCCGAGATCTGGCGATTGCTGGTGATGCGGGTGTCGGCTGCTGTATCGGCCGTTCCCTCGGCCACCAGCGTCGCCAAGAACGTCCCGCGCTCCAGCCGGAATCCCATCAGCGTGTTGAACAGCTGCTGGTCCGCTCCCGCCAGCCGGGCGATGCGCTGCGCCGCCTGGGTTCGGCCGAAGGCGTCGAACAGGCCGCTTGCCAGACTTCCGATCAGCAGCAGCGCCAGCGCGCCGATGATGACCCCGAGCATCGTTCGTATCGTCAGGCCGTTGAAGAGTCGCATCGGTCCGATTCCCACCCATGATTTGTTGAGTGAACAATCGCGGGGTCTGATTAATTTTCCCTCCCATTTAAGCCCGCCGGTAAGCATAGCGGCCCCCTCCCGGTCGCACCGGAGTTCTACGGGTATCGCGATCTTTGTTGCTTCATTTTGTGTGCGACGGGAGTCGAGACACATCCGGACATCAGGAACAAGGAGCTGTTAAACCTTACAATCACACCTGAAGGCAGGTTTGATGTCACAACCCTCGGAGCACGCCATGACGTCGATCTCTGCCTCCTCCATGAGCGGCTTTTCGCCGCTCGATCTGCTCAAGCAGGAGCTCACCAAGGAAGTCTCGGCTGGCAAGGTCAGTTCGACCGACCAGACCGCGCTGTCGTCGGCGCTCGACGACATCGATTCCGCGCTGAAGAGCGGCAGCAGCAGCTCGTCGTCATCGACGAGCTCCACGCCACCCTCGCCCAAGGAGATGCAGTCGAAGATCGACGATCTCATCCAGAGCGAGGTCGACAGCGGCAAGCTCACCTCCGATCAGGCGACCGAGCTGAAGAACGTGTTCGCCAATGCCTTCTCCGGCGGTCCGGGCGGCGCCGGTGGTCCGCCGCCGGACGATGCTTCCAGCACCGACAGCACGTCGATCACCTCGTCATCGGATTCGTCCGACTCCTCATCCCAGGTCGAGGAGCTCCTGAAGAAGCTGCTCGAGGCGCTGCAGAGCTCGAACAGCAGCAAGACGTCGTCCTACAGCGCCAGTGGCACCAGCTCGTCGACCTCGACCAGCAAATCGCTGGTGGTGGATTTTTCGGCCTGACCAAGTCTTGCGCCGCGCAGCCCGTCCGGCCGGATGACAGGCTCCGCAAAGCAATCCAGAGTCCCGCCCACCACCCTGGATTGCTTCGCTGCGCTCGCAATGACGGAGGAGAGACCGAATGTCCCTCGCTCGCATATCGCCGCTCCGAGCGCGGTGCCGTAGGGTGGGCAAAGTGGACGCCGAAGGCGGCGGCGTGCCCACCATCGATCAACGCGCAAGCGGCAAGACGGTGGGCACGGCGTCTCGGCGATCTCATTGGTGGAAAGAGCAGTGCATCGCTTTTGCCCACCCTACGCTCCTTATGCTCTCGCGAACACCGAAGCCGGATGAGCGCAGCGACATCCGGGTTCTCCCATCCTCCTCGTTTGATCCCGCATGTCGCTTCGCTCATGCGGGCTACGCCAGCGTCACTCCGGCGCGTTGAACGTGCGCGCGAAGTAGACCGGCGCGGCGGCCTTCTTCAGGCGATACAGCTGGGCCGGCCGGTTCGGGCCCTTGCGCATCTTGTCGATCGGCTGGATCAGGTCGGCTGACAGCATGCGGGTGCGGAAGGCGCTCTTCTCCAGGGGACGATCGAGCACGATCTCGTAGGTCCGCTGCAACTCGGGGAGCGTGAACTCCTCCGGCATCAGATAGGCCGGCAGCGAGGTGTATTCGACCTTGTTGCGCAGCCGCTGCACGGCGGCCTGCATGATCTCGGCATGATCGAAGGCGAGCTTCGGCTTTACGGCGGCGCCTTGAAGCGGAAACCATTGGGCATCGGCCGCCAATGCGGCCTCCGCTGCTGAGGCCGGGATCAGCGCGAAATAAGCATGCGTCGCCGACCAGCCGCGCGGATCGCGCGTGGCGCTGCCCCAGCTCCCGAGCTGCTCCAGATACGGGCTGACCACGCCGGTCTTCTCGGCGAGCTTGCGCCGGGCGCAGGCGGCGAGATCGGCATCCCTGGTCACGTCGACGAAGCCGCCGGGCAGCGCGAACGCGTCCGGAAACGGCTCGCCCTCGGCATGGCCGCGGCGGACGAGCAGCACGTGCAGCGCCTCGAGCCGGATCGTGAAGATGACGATGTCGACCGTGGTCAGCGGCCGCGGGAAATCCAGCCCGGCCCGCTTGGCCGCCGCCCCGCTCCGTGCCCCACCGCCCTGATCCTGCCGTCCCGCCATACCGTTCGTCCCGCCGATTTTGCCGCTTGACACTAGCATACTTAGTTGTACTGTCCAACTTACTTAGTTGGCGTGACACACTTACGCCATCGCACCACAGGAGGCCGCCATGTTCGGCTTACGCTTCATCAAGGCCCAGCCCACCACCTATCTGCTCAAGTACCGCGCCGGCGCGATCGTCGAGGAAGGCGCCGGGCTCTCCACCTTCTATTACGGACCCGCGACCTCGCTGGTCGCGGTCCCCATCGGCAGCCGCGACGCCGCCTTCATCTTCCAGCAGATCGCCCGCGACTTTCAGACGCTGACGATCCAGGGCCAGGTCACCTACCGCATCGGCGAGCCCAGGAAGGCGGCGGCGATGCTGAACTTCACCCTGAAGCGCGACGGCAAGTCCTACGAGTCCGATGACCCCGAGGAGCTGCCGCAGCGCGTGCTCGGCGCGGTCGAGGTGCTGGCGCAGCAGGCGGTCAAGGACATGACCTTGAAGGAGGCGTTGCGTGCCTCCGACCGGATTGCGGAGACGATCGCGACCGGACTGAAGCAACGCGCCGATATCGATGCGCTGGGGCTGGAGATCCTCGGCGTCGCCGTGCGCGCGGTGAAGCCGACGCCGGAGACCGCGAAGGCGCTGGAAGCCGAGGCGCGCGAGGCGATCCTGAAGACCGCGGACGAGGCCATCTTCGCCCGGCGCAACTTTGCCGTCGAGCGCGAGCGGGCGATCCGCGAGAGCGAGCTCGATACCGAGATCGCGGTCGAGCAGAAGAAGCGCTCGATCCGCGAGACGCAGATGGATGCGGAGGCCAGCGTCGCCGCGAAGAAGAACGAGCTGCGCGAGGCCGGCATGGTCGCGGACATCGGACTGGAGGCCAAGCGCAAGGACTTCGTGTCGTTAAATGCAGCGAACACCCGCACCCTCGCCGATGCCGAGGCCTATCGGGTCGGCGCGCTGATGAAGATCTTCGAGGGCGTCGACACCCGCGTGATCCAGGCGCTGGCCGCGACCGGCATGCAGCCGGGCCAGTTGATCGCGCAGGCGTTCTCCGGGCTCGCCGAAAAGGCCGAGAAGATCGGCCAGCTCAACGTCTCACCGGAGCTGCTGAACAGCCTGATGCAGAAGCCCGCGGAGGCTCCCCGTGTCCGGCAATGACCGCAAGGTGATCATGGTCACCAGGAGAACGCGGCTGGAGGAGCTGATCGCAAAGTTCCTCACGGCGGACCAGGCCCGCTTCTATGTCGAGCATCTCGGCGCCGACTTCTCCGACTACGAACGCGAGCACGCGGCCTACCAGGCCGCGCGCGCCACGGCGACGCAGACCTTGGAGCGCTGGGGCCGCTATCAGATCGTCGACCGCGGCTTCCTGCCGAACTTCATCTTCGGCCCCGCCGACATCGTCGCCGCCCTCGGCCCCGACGGGCTGGTCGCCAACACCATGAAATATCTCGACGGCCAGCCGCTGCTCGGCCTCAACCCGGACGCCCAGCGCCATGACGGCGTGCTGCTGCCGTTCGCGCCGGATGATCTCGCGAGCCTGCTGCCTGACGTGGCCGCCGACAAGCGCGCGGCCAAGGCGGTAACCATGGCGCGCGCGAGCCTCGCCGACGGACAGGTTCTGTACGCCGTCAACGACCTCTTCATCGGCGCGCGCACGCATGTCTCGGCGCGCTACGAGATCGCCACGCGCGACGCGCACGAGCGGCAGTCGTCGAGTGGCCTGATCGTGGCGACCGGACTCGGCTCGACCGCTTGGTTCAAGAGCATCGTCACCGGCGCGCTGGCCATCGCCGGCAGCTATGGCAGCCACGGCGATGGCGACTACACCGCCCTGCCCTGGGACGCCCGCGCTCTCCGCTTTGCCGTGCGCGAGCCGTTCCCCAGTAAGACGTCGCAGACCTCGCTGGTGTGCGGCGGACTCGACGGCGCCGAGACCCTGCGCCTGCGCTCGCTGATGCCCGAGAACGGCGTGATCTTCTCGGATGGAATCGAGGCGGATCATCTCGATTTCAATGCCGGCACGGAGGCCGTGATCGGAATTGCCGAGCGGCAGGGGCGATTGATTGTGTAGTCTGCCTCCGAAAATCACTCCGCCGATGACGTGCCCCGCTCTCACCACGTCATTGCGAGTGCAGCGAAGCAATCCCGAGTCCCGCCCATCATCCTGGATTGCTACGCTCGCAATAACGGAGGAGAGACAGGCTTCCATCTCTCACGCATCGCCATGCGGCCTGGGACCGTAGGGTGGGCAAAGCGGCCGCCGAAGGCGGCGGCGTGCCCACCGTCGATCAACGCGCACGCGGCAAGATGGTGGGCACGGCGCCTCTGCGATCTCATTCGTCGGGAGAGCAGTGCAGCGCCTTTGCCCACCCTACGCTCTCATTTCCTTGCAAACACCAGTACGCCATTCGCGGGGATCGTCACCATCGCCGAGTTGGGCTGGCCGTGCAGTGCCGGGCCATTCGCAGTGACCGCGCCGTTGTTGCCCACCACGCCCGGATTGACCCAGTTGTCATAGACGTCGCTGTTGAACACCTCGTGCCAGGTGCCGCCGGCCGGAAAGCCGATGGCGTAGTCGCGCCACGGCGTTTCGCTCAGGCTGACGATCACCATGACGTCGTCGCCCCGGCCGTCCCAGCGGTGGAAGGCGAGTACGCGGTTGGCGTCGTGGACGTGGACGATGGCGCAGCCTTCTGACGTCAGCGCCGGATGGGTGCGGCGGATCGCGATCAGCTCCGACGTGAAGCGCATCGCATCCGCGGTGATCTTGTCCTCACCGTCGAGCAGCGCCCACTGGATCGTGGTGTCCGGGCTCGGCGTGTCGCTCCAGGGCCGGTCCTCGAACAGCTCCTGGCCCATGAACAGCATCGGGATGCCGGGCGCGGTCAGGAGCAGGCCAGTGGCGACGCGGCAGCGGCTGCGGGCGTACCAGCCGCGGCTGTCGACGGGATCGGCGAGGCGCGGGATGCGCGGCTCGCGGCCGGCATAGACGATATCGTGGTTCTCGATCGAATTGACCGCGCGCCAGCGATTGCTCAGGCCGAGATCGGCGATCGCGGCGGCGATCGGCTGCATGGCGACGTGAGCCCCTGCTCCGCCGGCCGCACTGGCAATGGCGCCGCGCACGGCGAGCCGCAGGCCATCGCTCCAAGTCGCATCGAAGCCGGCGCCGCCTTGCGCGATGTCCTTCACCACCCACGGATTGACCGGCCAGAATTCGGCGATCTGGATCGCGTCCGGCTTCTCCGCGCGCAGCGCCTCGGTGAGCTGCTGGCAGGTCGCCCAGCCGCCGAAGCGGTCCATCACGCTGACTTCGTCGAAGCGCAGGCCGTCAGCGTGGTACTCGCGACAGAACATGATGGCGTTGTCGACGAGGTATTGCCGCACGTCGGCGTTCCAATAGGCAAACACCTGGCCGCCGGCCCAGCCCTGGTCGGTGAAATACAGGCTGCGGTTGGGATCGCCGTAAGGCTGGCGGTCGAAGAACCAGATGCTGGCCTCGTCGAAGCCGCCGCCGGCGTGGTTGTAGACGACGTCGAACAGCACGGCGATGCCATGGACATGGCAGACGTCGATCAGCGCGCGCAGCTGGTCGTCGCAATGCCTGACCACGTCGATATCGGCGTAAGGCGCGGCGCCGGCGGCCGTGAGGATTTCGTTGGTACGGGCGAAGTAAGCGGCGAGATGCGCCTGTTCGTGCTCGCCATAATCGGTTTCCGGGCTGAACAGGTCGGTGCCGTTGTAGCCCATGCTGAACATCGAGGGGAATTCCTGCACCGGCAGCAGCTCGATCGCGTTGACGCCGAGCTTCTTCAGGTGCGGCACGCGCTCGATGACGTCGAAGAAGCAGCCGTCGGGATTGCCGGCCTTCATGTCGAAGGTGCCGACATGGAGCTGATAGATCACCAGCTCGTTGTTGGGCGGCGGCGTAAAGTCCTGATCATGCCAGGGAAACGCCTGCGGGTTGCGCAGCACCGAATGCGCCTGCGGGAACGGCGGATCGACGGTCAGCAGCCGCGCGTGCGGATCGCGCTTGTAGCCGGACGTCCCCTCGCCCTCGACGAAGTACATGTAGGCATCGCCGTCCTTTAAGGACGGCACGAAGATCGCCCAATGGCCGTTGCCGATCGGCGCCAGACGGCAGCTCGCATCCTGCGCCCAGTCGTTGAACGGGCCGGAGACATAGACCGCCTCGGCATGCGGCGCGAACACGCGGAAGGTGGCGCCTCCGGTCACCAGGGTGCCGCCCATGGGGGCCTGGAGAAGATGCATCTGCCTCAAGGACATTCGGATGCCTTCGGGGAACGGCGGCAGCGTAACAGGTTCCAGCAGCATATCCATCGCCGGCGCCCCGCTCAGAACAGCCGCGCGCCGTTCGGCACGGTCTTGTCCGGCTGGAACAGCACGACGTTGCCCTGGTCATCGGGAAAGCCGAGCGTCAGCACCTCCGACATGAACTTGCCGATCTGGCGCGGCGGGAAGTTGACGACGGCCGCGACCTGGCGGCCGACGAGCGTGGCCGGATCATAGAGCGAGGCGATCTGCGCGCTCGAGCGCTTGGCTCCGATGGCGGGGCCGAAATCGATCGTGAGCTTCAGCGACGGCTTGCGCGCCTCCGGATACGGCTCGGCGGCGACGATGGTGCCGACGCGGATGTCGACCGCCAGGAACTGGTCGAAGCTGATCGTGGCCGCCGCGGGTGCTGTCGGATCATGGGCGAGATGCATGGCGACCTCTTCGAACGCGGGACAGGCCGGCGGGCATCGTGGTTCCCGGCACGGCGCGAATTGGAGATTCCTCAACCGGATCAATTTCTAGTCGCCGGGTCGGGCGGTGACAATGCACCGGCCTGGGGATGGCGTGCTGGCGCGATGGTTGGCCGGTTCGGTGTGGCGGATGGGTCGCAGGACGCACGGCATGCACCGCGGACCCTGCCCTCGGCAAAGCCGCGCTGCCTCCACACCCTCCGCCGTCATCCCGGCGCAAGCCGGGATCCATAACCACAGGACCATGCCGTGACACGAGATGGCGAGGCTTGCGCAAGCCAACAACCGACACGGCGTATGGATCCCGGGTCGGCGCCCGCCGCCGCTCCGCGTCGGCGAGCTTGCCCGGGACGACAGCGGAGGGCGGCGGACGCGCTGAGCCTGATGCGAGAGTTGAGCCACAGCCAACTGCCCTCCGCACATGGCCGTCGGCCTTCGCGACAGCGCAAATGACCTCCTCTGTCATTGCGAGCGCAGCGAAGCAATCCAGGATGGTGGGCGGAACTCTGGATTGCTTCGCTGCGCTCGCAATGACGGATGTCGGACTAGCATCGCGCTTCATTGGCATCTCTCCTGGCCAGAGACACGACTTTGCATTGCCGCGGCACGCATGCCCGGGATTTGCTGATCCATCCCGCCCTTTCAGAATCGAAGGGCGCAGGGAATGCCGGACGATGGCCTCGCCCATGGCCCGCCTGCGGAAAAAAGTGCAGGCGGCAGGTACCACAGGTTCAGCCGATCATTCCGGCATTCCCTGCGCGATGGTCTTCACGCTTATACGCAGTCTGCCTGGTGCGCCGGGCTTTCTGGCCACCATGCCGCGACAATGCTCATGCATTGCGCGGGAGACACCAGCATCGGGGTGCCAGCACGCTGCGACTTCACGTCCGCGCTCTGCCGTTCGTCGGCGCGCCCGAAGGCACGCTGCCGGCAGAAACGCGGCCACCGCTCCCCGCCCCGCGTGTCGTGACGATCGCGCGCAACGCCCCTTCGAGTGGGACGGGATGGCGGGGAGTAGAGCATGATTTCCGATATTCGTAAAGTCTTTTTTATGAAGGCGAATTCACTGCCGCGCGCGGCCCCATGCATTGCAATCTCCCGGCCGGCGTGCAGGCAAACAATTTTAAGCAATGACCGGCGGCTCGTTTAAAGGATTTGCGGCAGAGTATGTCGAGATCCCGTGCCGGAGTTCGAGATGCGACGAAAGCTCATGATTGTCGGTGGCGCAGCCGTGCTGAGTCTTGCCCTGGCGACGCCGGCCCTGGCCAGCCCGGAATGGATCGTCGAGAGGATGAGCGGATTGCTGCGACCAGATGTCGGCTGGGCGCAGATACGCGCGCAATTGATGACCGCGTTCTACATCAGCAATCCGGACGAGCGCGGCGTCACCGCGGCGGGCATCGACAATCTGCGCCGGATCGTTGCGGCGCAGCGGCGATCGCAGGCGATGTCCCAGATCCTCGCCTACGACCTCGATGGCGACGGCGCGGTCACCCGCGAGGAGATCGTCGCGGTGATGCAGCCGCGGGCGCGGCAGATGATCCAGGCCAATGGCGTGCAGCTCGAGCCGACGCCGCAGCAGGTGCGGCTGCAGCTCGACAAGCTGGTCGCCGATGCGCTGAAGCCCGATGCCGACCGCAACGGCGTCATCACCGCGCAGGAAATTCTGCAGGAAGGGCAGCAGCAGGCGGACCAGGCCAGCAAGAGCTGGAAGCAGAGCACGAGCAGCCAATATGTGCCGATGACGCTCGATCGCGACGGCGATGGCGCGGTGTCGCTGGCCGAATATGAGACCGCGATCCGCGAGCAGTTCGACATGATCGACCGCGACCATGACGGCGTGATCTCCGCCGCCGAGATCGCCGATATCGCGGCCCGCCTCAAGGACATGCGCCAGACAGCGCAGCGCGCGCGAGAGATGCAGGCGAAGCGCGTCCGGCTGGAGGCAGCCGTGGCCGGCTGCGACGTGCCGCCCGCGCCTGTGGGCGTCCGCCTGGTGCTGCTCGGCGCCAATCAAGGCAAGGCGCTGTCCAAGGCCTGGATCGGCAGCCAGGACCAACTCACCACGGTGGCCACGGTCGAGATCGCGCCGGGGCCGGAGCCGCTGATTCTGGCGCTGGCAAGCGGCCGCAGCATGATCTGGGACCTCGTCGGCGCCACCGAGCGCATTGCCGGCATCGTGGCGCATGGCGAGGCGACGCTGGAGAAGGCCGCGCAGCAGCGCGTCGCCTCCAACGACGCAGCCGCGGCACCGGGCAATGGCCGGCCGCTGGTCGGGGTCATCGGCGTCCCACGCGAGAAGATCCGCTTCACCGCCCACACCGGCTGCCTGGTGCCGGCGACCGAGACGAGCATGAAGGACAACAGCGCGCAGGAGAGCGCCGCGCTGCTGCTCGGGCGCGCGGCGGACGAGATCGGCGGCGAGCACAGCGCCGGCACGTACCGCATCCCCGCCACCCGGCATTTCGCCGACCGGCCGGTGCGCAATGCCATCCAGTTGCCGCAGCCTGGACGCGGCGAGCTGCTCTGGAAAGAAGTGCAGCAGGATTATCCGGCAGGCATCGCCCAGATCGACCCGGCCACGGTGGTCTCCGCGCATCAGGCCGGCGCCTATACGGTGCTGCCCGGCGGCGCGGGCCTCGCCGAACTGGTCGACACCGGCGCGCTGCGCATCACCGCCAAGAGCCACGGCTTCCGCATCATCAATGGCAACTACGAGCCGTTCACCTGGCCCGAAAAGTTCCGCATCACCGAAAAGCTGCGCATTCCCGCCGGCGCGACCGGCACCTTCACCTTGCCGAGCGACGTTCCTCGGCCCGACGGCGACCTGAGCGAGATTTGCGTGCTGTCGGAATCCGACATGAAGCCGATCCGCGGCTCGACTGGACCGTGCCACTAGTCGGAAGGGTGTTGGTGGGGCACCGCCGCGGACCAAGAAGCTGGGTCGCGCGCGATGTGTCGGACAGGCCGTCCCGGCACGCACCGCGCCGACTTCCGCGGTCCCCCTTTTCGTCATTCCGAGGCGCCCGCTGGGCGAGCCCGGAATCCATACTCCGACCGGTCGCGTGGCAAAGACAGAGGCCACGCCCATCTCGCGCCCCATGCGATCCTGTGGCTATGGATTCCGGGCTCGTCGCTTCGCGCCGCCCCGGAATGACGGCGGAGAGTGGGGTCGTCGGTAGAGGCAACCGCACTGTTCATCAGAACCCGGATATCGCTGCGCTCATCCGGCTACGTGTCACGCATTCTCCAGATGGCACGCCACCCACTGGTCCTCGCCCTTGAGCCTGAGTTCCGGCACTTCGCTGCGGCAGCGGTCGAAGGCCAGCGGGCATCGGGTGTGGAAGCGGCAGCCCTTGGGCGGGTTGACCGGGCTCGGCACGTCGCCCTTCAGGATGATCGGTGAGCGCTCGGCGCCGGGCTCCGGCACCGGCACGGCTGAGAGCAGCGCCTTGGTGTAGGGATGGCCAGGGCTCGCAAAGATCTGCCGCCGCGGCGCGATCTCGACGATCTTGCCGAGATACATCACCGCGACGCGGTGCGTCATGTGCTCGACGATGGCGAGGTCGTGGCTGATGAACAAGAGCGCGAGGCCGAACTCGCGCTGCAAATCCTGCAGCAGATTGACGATCTGCGCCTTGACCGACACGTCGAGCGCAGACACCGCCTCGTCGCAGACGATGAGGTCGGGCTTGGCGGCGAGCGCGCGCGCAATGCCGATGCGCTGCCGCTGGCCGCCGGAGAATTCGTGAGGACGGCGATTCACCGCGTCGCGCGGCAGGCGTACGATCTCCATCAGCTCGGCGATGCGGGCATCGCGCTCGGCGGCGCTCTTGGCGAGGCCGAAATTGTTGATCGGCTCGCCCAGGATGTCGCGGATCCGCATGCGCGGATTGAGGCTGGAGAACGGGTCCTGGAACACCACCTGGACGCGGCGGCGCATCTCGCGCAGCCGGTGCGGGCCGAGATCGTCGATGCGCAGGCCGTCGAGCACGATCTGGCCGCCGGTGATGTCGAACAGCCGCAGGATCGCGCGGCCGACGGTCGACTTGCCGCAGCCGGATTCGCCGACCAGCGACAAGGTCTCGCCGCGCGCGATCTCGAACGATACGCCGTCCACCGCATGCACCTTGCTCCTGGTGCGGCCGAACAGGCCGCCCGAGATCGGGAAATGCTTCTTGAGGTCGTTGACCTGGAGCAGCGGCATGGTCATGCGGCGGCCTGCTCCTTGGCGGCGAAGTGACAGGCCGCGATGTGATGCGCGGCCTTCTGTTCCAGGCCCGGTGCGTATTGGCGGCAGAGATCCGTGGCCAGCGCGCAGCGGCCGGCGAACACGCAGCCCTCGATGCGCTGTTTGAGGTCCGGCACCTGGCCGGGAATTTCCGCGAGGCGCTTGGTCTCGCCCGACAGTGACGAGCCGAGCTTGGGCAGCGCGCCGAGCAGGCCTTGCGTGTAGGGATGGCGCGGACTGCGGAACAGCTCCTTCACCGGGGCTTCCTCGACCTTGCGTCCCGCATACATCACCATCACCCGCTCGGCGACCTCGGCGACGACGCCGAGATCGTGGGTGATCAGGATGATCGCGGCACCGACGCGCTGCTTCAATTCCAGCATCAGCTTGAGGATCTGCGCCTGGATGGTGACGTCGAGCGCGGTGGTCGGCTCGTCCGCGATCAGGAGCTTTGGATTGCAGGCCAGCGCCATCGCGATCATCACGCGCTGGCGCATGCCCCCCGACAGCTGGTGCGGATATTCGCGCACGCGGCGTGCCGGCTCGGGAATGCCGACCAAGGTCAGCATCTCCACGGCGCGCGCCTCGGCCTGCGCCTGGTCGAGCCCCTGGTGCAGCCGCAGGGTCTCGCCGATCTGGCGGCCGACGGTCAGCACGGGGTTGAGGCTCGTCATCGGCTCCTGGAAGATCATCGAGATGTCGTTGCCGCGGAGCGCGCGCATCTCTCGGTCCGAGAGCGTCAGGATATCCCGGCCCTCGAGCTTGATGGATCCCGCGATCTTGCCCGGCGGCTCCGGGATCAGGCGCATCATCGACATCGAGGTGACTGATTTGCCGCAGCCGGACTCGCCGACGATGGCGAGCGTCTCGCCGGGATTGACGTGGAACGACACGCCATCGACCGCACGGTTGATGCCGGTCGGCGTGCGGAAGTGGACCTGGAGATTCTCGACCTCGAGCAGCGGCATCAGTTCAGCTCCGGGCCGCAGTTTGGGGCCTCATGGTTCGAGACGCGCCGCGGATTGCGACTGCCAAATACAACGATCATCTCGGCGCGGCGCTCCTCACCATGAGGTTCTGGCACCCGAAGGGGTCCTGCACACCGACCATGAACACGCCAAGAGGCGTGTTCATGGAGAGGGTTTGGGTCCGAAACCGGTCTGTCCTCCGTCCTTGCGAGCGCAGCGAAGCAATCCAGGATCCCTCCGCGGAAAGACTCTGGATTGCTTCGCTGCGCTCGCAATGACGGAGGGAGCAGTCTTGACGCATTTACGTGCGGTGGGGAGGACAGGTTTGAGTCCTCATGGTTCTCATCACGACGCTTTAGCGTCGAAAGCTGCGCTGCACATCGACGATGAGCACCGTCCTTACAGGAAGCGCTCTCACTCCTCACCCTGAGGAGCCCGCCGAAGGCGGGCGTCTCGAAGGGCGAGGCCCCCGCTTTTGCCTCTTGGCTCATCGTCACTCCGCTCATGGTGACTTCGCCATGCGCGGGTCGAGCGCGTCGCGGAGGCCATCGCCCACCAGATTCACGGCGAGCACCGTGATCGACAGGAACGCGGCCGGGAAGAACACGATGTAGGGCTTGACCTGCCAGAGCGCGCGGCCCTCGGCCATGATGTTGCCCCAGGAGGGAATCGTCGGCGGCGTGCCGGCGCCGATGAAGGACAGGATGGCCTCGGTGATCATGGCGCTGGCGCAGATATAGGTCGCCTGCACCAGCATCGGCGCCATGGTGTTGGGCAGGATGTGGCGCAGGATCACCATTGGCGTGCGCGTGCCCGACGCGACGGCGCCGTCGACATAGGGCTGCTCGCGCAAGGACAGCACGACGCCGCGGATGAGGCGCGCGACGCGCGGGATCTCGGCGATGGTGATGGCGAGGATGACGTTGCCGACGCTGCCGCGGGTCAGCGCCATCAGCGCCACCGCGAGCAGGATCGGCGGGATCGACATCAGCCCGTCCATGCAGCGCATCAAGACGCCGTCGGCCCAGCGCACGAAGCCGGCGACGAGGCCTATGGTGAGGCCGATCAGCGAGGCCGCGAGCGCGACCGACAGGCCGACCGTGAGCGAGACGCGGGTGCCGTACAGCACGCGCGAATAGATGTCGCGTCCCAGCGCGTCGGTACCGAACCAGAAATCCGCCGACGGCAAGCGCGTGCGCTTGGCCGGTGCGATCGCGGTGGGGTCGACGGTGAACAGGAACGGCGCTGCTACCCCGATGATCACGAGCACGAGCAGCAGCGCGCCGCCGATCGCGACCGTCGGATGGTTGCGCAGGAAGCCGAGGACGCCGCGCCGGATCTTCGGCGCCGTCATCAGGTCCGGCAGGCGAGGTGCGACGACGAGGCCCGGCGGCGGAGAGGTTGTCGTGGCGGTCAATAGCGGATCCTCGGGTCGACCAGGGTGTAGGTGATGTCGATCAGGAGATTGACGAGCACGTAGACGAAGCTGAAGAGCAGCACGATGCCCTGGATCACCGGATAGTCACGGCGCAAGATGGCGTCGATCGTGAGGCGGCCGAGGCCGGGAATGGCGAACACGCTCTCGGTGACGACCGCACCGCCGATCAGCAGCGCGATGCCGATGCCGACCACGGTGACAATCGGCACCGCCGCATTCTTCAGCGCATGGATGAACAGGATGCCGCCCTGCCCGAGGCCCTTGGCGCGCGCGGTACGGATATAATCCTGTTGCAGCACCTCGAGCATCGCGGCGCGGGTGATGCGCGCGATCAGCGCGATGTAGACACAGCCGAGCGCCACGGCGGGCAGGATCAGGTTCTGCAGCCAGGGCCAGAAACCTTGCGACAGGGGCGTGTAGCCCTGCACCGGCAGCAGATCGAACTTCAAGGCGAAGACGTAAGCGAGGATGTAGCCGACCACGAATACCGGCACCGAGAAGCCGAACACGGCAAAGGCCATGATCACGCGGTCGATCCAGGTGCCCGCCTTCCACGCCGCGATTACGCCGAGCGGGACAGCGATGAGAATGGTGAGAAACAGCGTCACCATCATCAGCGACAGCGTCGGCTCGATGCGCTGGGCGATCATCGCCGACACCGGAAGATTGGTGAAGATCGATGTGCCCAGATCAAAGTGCAGCAGACGCCACACCCAGCTGCCGAACTGGACCAGGAAGGGCTGGTCCAGTCCGAGATTGGCTCTGATGCGCTCGACGTCCGCCGGGCTCGCCTGGTCGCCCGCGATGACGACGGCCGGATCGCCCGGCGCGATGTACAGCAGGCTGAAGACGAACAGCGCGACGATCGCCATCACGGGCAAGGTCGACAGCACGCGTCGGAGCGCATAGCTAAGCATGAGATGTCAGCGCCTCATGCGGTCTTCGACACGCCCCAGAACAGCGGGATCGGCCCCTTGGCCACGCCGGCGACGTTCTTGCGCCACGCGGTGTAGCCGAGGAAGAAGCCGGTCGGTGCGAACACCACGTCCTCGATCGCCGCCTTGTTGATGCTGGCAGCGACCTTCTTTTCCTCATCGAGCGACTTGGCGTTGAACCAGTTGGTGATCTCCGTCTCCACCTTCTCGCTGCTCGGCCAGCCGAACCAGGCCTTGTCGCCGTTGGCGCGCAGAGCGGTGTAGGCCGCCGGGTTGATGCAGTCCGCGCCCGCATGCCAGGTGTGGAACATGTGCCAGCCACCCTGCGACGGCGGCGTCTTCTGCGCGCGACGGGCGCCGACGGTGCCCCAATCGGTGGCGACGAAGTCGACGGTCATGCCTAGCTTCTTGAGCAGATCCGCGGTGACGTCGCCGAACGCCTTGGTAATCGGCTGGTCCTGCGCGACCACGCAGGTGATCGGCTCGCCCTTGTAGCCGGCCTCCTCCAGCAGCTTCTTGGCCGCCGCAAAGTCGCGCTTGCCCTTCAGGATCTCGCCGCCGGCCTCGGTGTAGAGCGGCGTATCGGGCGTAAAGAAGCCGGGCAGCGGCTTCCACAGCGCGTTGTCGTCGCCGACCAGCGCGCGCATGTAGTCCTCCTGGCTCAGCGCCATCAGGATCGCCTGGCGCGCCTTCGGATTGTTGAACGGCGCATGCAGATGGTTCATGCGGAACGAGCCGACATTGCCGAGCGGATCACCGATGTCGACGCCGATGTTCTTGTTGCCCTTCAAGACCGGCACGAGATCGGTGATGGGGTTCTCCCACCAGTCGACCTCGCCATTCTGCAGCGCGGCGGCGGCGGTCGCGGGGTCAGGCATGATGACCCATTCGACGCGATCGACCAGCACCTTCTTGCCGCCGGCAAGCCACACCGGCTTCTCCTCGCGCGGCACGTAGTCGGTGAACTTCTCGAACACGGCCTTGGCGCCCGGCACCCATTCGCCCTTGGCGAATTTGAACGGGCCGGAGCCGACATATTCGGAGATCTGCTTGAACGGATCGGTCTGCGCGATGCGCTCGGGCATCACGAAAGCGCACGGCGCATTGCCCTTGCCGAGCGCGAACAGCATCTTCGGATAAGGCTGCTTCAGCACCCATTTGAAGGTCTTGTCGTCGACCGCGGTGAGCTCGTTCTGGATGGCCTTCAGCATCAGGCCCATCGGGTCACGCGCCGACCAGCGCGTCAGGCTGGCGACGACGTCCTTGGCGAGCACCGGCTCGCCGTCGTGAAATTTCAGGCCCGGACGCAGCTTGAAGGTCCAGGTCAGTCCGTCGGCGGAGACCTCTTCCGACTCGACCATCTGGCGCTGCGGCACGAACTTGTCGTCGATGCCGTACAGCGTGTCCCACACCATCGCGGCTGCGTTACGCACGACATATTGCGTGCCCCAGATCGGATCGAAATTGGCGAGATTGGCCTGCGGGACGAAGCGCAGGGTGCGCGCGGCCGCGCCTTGCGCGATCGCGGGGGCTGCAAAGCCCGTCAGCGCCAGACCACCCGCGCCCGCCAATCCCTTCAATACCGTTCTGCGATCCATGTTCTCTCCTGATGCAACGTGACCGAGTTCAATTGCCGAAATTGTAAGCAAGGCCCATGCCATGCACGTCGCGTGCATTCATTTGAACGCAAATGAGGCATGGGGCGCAAGGATGAAGGTGCCGTAGGGTGGGCAAAGCAGCCGCCGTTCGGCGGCAGCGTGCCCACCACCGCCCAGCAGATTCCGTCGCCAGACGGTGGGCACGGCGCCATTGCGATCTCGTTTTGGAAACAGCACGGCAGCGCCTTTGCCCACCCTACCCGTCACGGCTTCTTCACCGGCGAGCCATCGGCCATCAGCGTTTCGCCCTTGCGCTCTACGATCATGCCGTAAGCCCCGGGTTGGCGATGGACGTCGAAATTGAAGATCGTCTGCTTGTACGAATTGCACAGATCGAGGTCGCAGCGCGCCAGCGCGATCTCGTCGTCCTTGGTGGCGCAGGCCGCGACGATCTCGCCTGAGGGCGCGATGATACAGCTGCCGGCGATGTGGTCGACGCCCTCCTCGATGCCGCCTTTCGCGACGCCGATCACCCAGGTGCCGTTCTGATAGGCACCCGACTGCATCACGAGGCGATTATGGAACGACGAGAGGTCGTCATGCTCCGGCGCGGGCGGATTGTGCACCGGCGTGTTGTAGCCGATCAGCACCATCTCGACGCCCTGCAGGCCCATCACGCGATAGGTCTCGGGCCAGCGGCGATCGTTGCAGATCGCCATGCCGATGACGCCGCCGAACGCGTTCGCCACGCCGAAACTCTTGCCGGGCTCGAAATAGCGCTTTTCCAGATGCTGGAACTTCCGCCACGGCTCATGCTCGGCATGCCCCGGCAGATGCACCTTGCGGTATTTCGAGACGATGCGCGCGTCCTTATCGACGAGAATGGCGGTGTTGTAGCGGTGGACGATGCCATCCTCGACCGTGAGCTCGGCATATCCCAGGCAGAAGCCGACGCGCAGCTCCTTCGCGAGCGCGAACAGCGGTGCCGTCTCCGGCCCAGGCATCTCGCGCTCGAAATATGTGTCGATCTCGGCCTGATCGGCCATGTACCAGCGCGGGAAGAAGGTCGTGAGCGCGAGCTCGGGATAGACGATGAGGTCGCAGCCATTGGCATGCGCCTGGCGCATCAAGGCGCTCAGCCGCGCGACCACCGCGCGGCGCGGCTCACTCTTGGCGATGGGGCCGAGCTGACCGATGGCGAGGTTGACGAAGCGCGGCATGATAGCTGTTCCTTATTCCGGAACTGTTGAGTTCGCGGGGTGCGCTGCTCCTGCACTCATCATGCCATGCAGGTTCAATCGCGCAAGCCGGGTGCGTAGCCGAACGCGATCCCCGGTTCGGCCGCGGTCTCGACCCACACGCTCTTCACCTGCGTATATTCGTAGAGCGCCTCGACGCCGGAGGAGCGGCCGTGTCCGCTATTGTTGTAGCCGCCGAAGGGCGAGGCGACGTTGATGGTCTTGTAGGAGTTGATCCAGAACGTGCCGGCCTTCACGCTTGCTGCGACGCGATGCGCGCGCGCAACGTCCTTCGTCCACACCGCGCCGGCCAGACCGAACTCGCTGTCATTGGCGATCGCGATTGCCTCCTCCTCGGTCTCGAAGCGGATCGCGGCGACGACGGGGCCGAACACTTCCTTGCGCGCGATGCCCATCGCGTTGGTGACGTTCTTGAGCACGGTCGGCTTGACGTAGTAACCGCCGTCCGCGCGCTGACCATTGTTGCCGGCGACGACCTCGGCGCCCTCCTGCGCGCCCTCGCGGATGAGCGACAGCACATGATCATATTGCCTGGCGTTGTTGATCGGGCCGATCTCGGTGTCCGCCGACAGCGGATCGCCGCATCTGATCTTGGCCGCGCCTTTCGCGACCAGATCGACGAAGCGGTCATACACCGCGCTCTGCACCAGCAGCCGCGAGCCCGCGACGCAGCTCTGTCCCGCACCGCCGAAGATCGCCGCCTGCGCGCCGATCGCGGCGCGCTCCAGATCGGCATCGGCGAACACGATGTTGGCGGACTTGCCGCCGAGCTCGAGCACCGACGGCACCAGCCGCCGCGCGGCAGCCTCGCCGATCAGCCGCCCCGTCGGGACGGAGCCGACGAACACGACCTTCTTCACCGCTGCTTGCGCGAGCGCCGCCTGCCCCGTGGTATGGCCGTAGCCCGCGAGCACGTTGATGACGCCCTTCGGCAGGCCGGCGGATTCCGCGATCACCGCAAGCGCCAGCGAGGTCAAGGGCGTCAGCTCAGATGGCTTCAGCAGCACCGCATTGCCCATGCTGATCGCCGGCGCGATCTGCCAGCCGGCAGTGAAGACCGGCGCGTTCCATGGCGTGATCTGCAGCACCACGCCCATCGGCTCGCGGCGCGTGTAGTTGAGATGGCTCGTCGGCACCGGAATGACGTCGCCGTGGAATTTGTCGGCCCAGCCGGCATAATATTCGAACATCTCCGCGACCTTGGCGACCTCGCCGCGGGTGTCGCGGATCGGCTTGCCGGCGGAGAGCGATTCCAGCTGCGCCAATTGTTCGGCTGAAGCCAGGATCGCGCGGGCCACCGCCTGCATCGCGCGCCCGCGGCCGGCAGCCGTGACGCGCGCCCACTCCGCCTGCCCGGCAACGGCTGCGGCGGCAGCTCTTGCCGCGACATCAGCCCCTGCATCGGAATAACTAAACAGCAATTGCCCGGTTGCAGGATCATTCACTGCGACGGTCGCGCCATCGCCGATGACGCACTCGCCGCCGACATGCGAGCCGATGCTCGCGAAGTCGGGCCAGAACAGCCTGACGGCCTCGCGCAGGCGCGGATCGATGAAATGGGTCATGGCTGCACTCATGTCTTCGAGATCGGGCCGAGCTGCAGCTCGACGATGCGGTTGAAATCCTCAGGGTCCGCGATGCGGCCGGCGCTGTCCGCCCAGATGCGCGCGGTGTCCGCAGCCATCGGCAAAGCGAGGCCGAGCTCGCCGATGAACTGCGCAGCGAGCCTGACGTCCTTGCGCATCAGCTGCATCGTGAAGCCGGAATCGAAGGCGCCGTTGAGAATCCAGTTGGGCACGTTGACCTGTGTCACACCGGAGCGGCCGGAGCCGGCGTTGAGACCTTCGAGCAGCCGCTCGGCGTCGACGCCGGCCGCACCGGCGATGCGCAGCGCCTCGGCTGCGGTGAGCAGATGCGCGGCGCAGAGCAGGTTGTTGACGATCTTGGCGACGTTGCCGGCCCCGACGCCGCCGACATGCACGCGCTTGGCGCTCATGCGCTCCAGCACCGGCAGCACGCGCGCGAGGTCCTCGTCCTCGGCACCGATCACCATGGTCATCGTTCCGCTCGCCGCGCCCTTCGGCCCGCCGCTGACGGGCGCATCGACGAAGCCCATGCCGCGCGTCTTGAGCAGGCCAGCGAGCCTGCGCGAGGTCTCGGGATGCGAGGTCGACGTGTCGACGATGACGACGCCGGCGCGTGCATGTGCGAGAACACCGTCGCTCCCCGTCACCACGCGCTCGACGATCTCGGCCGTCGGCAGC
The DNA here is from genome assembly GCF_054063215.1 of Bradyrhizobium sp. USDA 4353. Classification (NCBI taxonomy): domain Bacteria; kingdom Pseudomonadati; phylum Pseudomonadota; class Alphaproteobacteria; order Hyphomicrobiales; family Nitrobacteraceae; genus Bradyrhizobium; species Bradyrhizobium sp. USDA 4353. Next base: position 4,561,495 of record NZ_JBSSGB010000001.1, on the reverse strand, counting down.
GACAGGATGACGATGTCGGCGGCCGCGACGACCGCGCCGATGCCGTCTACGATGGCAATGCCCTCTGCAGCCAGAGCCTCGCGCGTCGCAGCGAGCGCGTCGTAGCCGGTGACGGCAAGCCCTGCGCCCTTGAGCGTGAGGGCCATGCCGCGCCCCATATTGCCAAGCCCGATGATGCCGACTGCGGTCACGACGCCTCCTGCGAAAGATTGCGGCAACCAGCCTAGCCGCCCGATTTCGGGGCAGACATCAGCGGCGTCCGCCGATAGTGTTGACCTCAAGGCAACACTTCGGATCTGCCATGTCGGCCCTGCTCGATCATCATCGGCTGCGTTACCTTCACGAGACCATTCGGCTCGGCTCGGTGCGCGCAGCGGCAGAAGCGCTCGAGGTCAACGCCTCGGTGATCAGCCGGCAGATCGCGCTGTTGGAAAAGGAGCTCGGGCTGACGCTCATCGAGCGGCTCAGCCGCGGCATCCGCGCGACCGAGGCCGGGATGCTGCTGGTCGAGCGCTTCCGGCAGTGGCAGGCCGATCAGGCCGACACCGTCGCCAAGCTGCGCGAGCTGCAAGGGCTCAAACGCGGCCATGTCGACATCGTGCTCGGCGAGGGTTTCGTCAGCGACCTGATGTCGGGCCCGCTCGGCCGGTTCTGGCAGCGGCACCCCGGAATTGACGATGGCGTTCGATCTCGCCGGCACCAACGAGGTCGTCAACGCCGTGGCCGAGGATCGCTACCACATCGGCCTGGTGTTCAACCCATCAGCCGATCCGCGCATCCGCGTCGCCACCGCGAGCCGCCAGCCGCTGTGCGCGATCGTGCCGCCGGATCATGCGCTGGCGCGGCTCGGCCGCCCCTTGCGCCTGCGCGAGCTCGCCGACCATCCGCTCGGCCTGATGCATTCGAGCTATGGCACGCGGCAGATCGTGGCGATGGCGGAGGCCGCCGAGCAGATCGCGCTCCAGCCGAAGCTCACGACCAGCTCGATCAACGTGCTTCGCCATTTCGTCAAGAGCGGCCTCGGCCTGACGCTGCTGCCGGCCTTCTCGATCGCCGCCGATCTCGCCGATGGATCGCTCGCCGCCGTCCCGATCGACAACCGCCTCCTGTCATCGAGCGAAGCGTGCGTCATCACCCGGCGCGGCCGCGAGCTGCCGCATGCGGCAGGTCACCTGCTGCGCTTCCTCAGCGGCCAGATGCGGGCGTTCAAGATCGCGCGAAAAAAGTAGCATGACACAGGGGCTGCCGTTGTGCTCCCGCTCCGGTTGCGCTTGAATGCGTCAATCCCGGGAAACACCAACATGCGCTCGATTCTGACGATCGCCTTCGGCCTGCTCGCGGTCACGACAGCTCACGCCGAGACCTGCCAAACCATCGGCAACCAGATCATGTGCGACAACGGCCTGTCCGGCCAGCGGATCGGCAACAACATCTTTTGGAGCGACGGCTCCTCGTCGCAGCAGCTCGGAAGCTTCACCTACAACAGCGACGGCACCAGCTCGCAGCAGATCGGCCCACACACCTATTACAGCGACGGCAGGTCATCTCAGACGATCGGCAGCACCACCTATTTCAGCGACGGCAAATCCTGCCGGCGAATCGGCAATCAGATCTATTGCGATTGATCGGCGTCCCGACGGGACCGGCCGGGGCAGCGTCAGCTTGCAGATCCCTGGGGCTGGAGCGGGTGAAGGGAATCGAACCCTCGTATTCAGCTTGGAAGGCTGCTGCTCTACCATTGAGCTACACCCGCATCTGGCGCGTTCCCTAACACGGTCCGTGGCGGGTCTCAACCTCTTCGGGCGGGGTCGGCGGAGGGATCGGAACGGCCTGAGCAGTCGGGAACACTGGCCAAGTCGGTCGCGCGCGTCGCTTTGAAGCCGCAGTGCAGCATAGCCTGAGTTCCGTATTCGGCCCCCCTACCGCCCGCCGGATCAGCCGCCTATATTGACTGGACCATCAACAACGAAAGGAGGTGATCCAGTGTCTTTCACCAAGCGCTGTCACCTCGCTGGGATCGCCCGCTGAGCGGCTCTTCATGAGCGACGTTCGATGAGCGCGTGATTCGTCAGCGATCGGCGCCATCGCGGCTCGGCAACGGGGCGGTCTCAGCCCTGGACCAGCGAGTTCAAGATCGGGAGCGCGGCGGGTCAGACGGCCCGCCGCGTTTTTTATGGGCTCAGCCGCCGTCGCCCGCCGGCTTGACCGGGCTCGTCCCGACGAAGCGGCGCGCCAGAAATCCACCGAAGCCGAGCATCCAGAAATACTGGACGTATTCCGGGGCGTAGGCGGCCAGCGCGATTCCCGGCACGAACACGATGACGGGAAACACGGCGCCGGCGATCTCGGCATGACGGCCGCCCGAGAGGGCAAGCCACCAGAGCGCAGCGTTCAAAGCGGCGATGATCGTCAGATGCAGGCCATAGAGCACGGCCACCGCGCTCGACAGCCGGTAGCTGCCGTAGAGCCCATTGGTGACCGGCAGCAGCACGATCGAGAGCAGGAAAAACAGATTGAGGATGACGACAAAACGGCTGCCGAACGGCTGCCGCGCCAGCCGGCGGTGATGGCTGATCCAGAACACCCCGGCGATGATGAAGCTGAGCACGAGCCCGGCGAGGCGGCCGGAATAAATGTGGGCCAGATCGTCCCAGCCGGGCATCTGGGCGAAATTCGGCTTCGGCAGGTCGTAGGCCAGAAGCGTCATCGCCACACCGAAGATGGTGTTGGAGAGCGATTCCAGCCGGCGCATCTCGAACAGGTCGGGTTGAGGCTCGGTCATGTCAGATCGGCGGCAGCAGCGGGCATGGGGGTCAATGCGACGCCGATCCTATAGCAGGTCTGTCGCCCCGTCGCGTTACCCGCACGAAGACGGCGCGATACGCGCCGTCCAATCCCTCGTCACCATCTCCGCCGCTCGACCTCAGCGGCAGGCATAGACGTGGCCGTCGAAGCCGCGATAGCTCCGCGTGCTCGGATTATAGCTGCGGAATTGCATGCAGCCGGGCATTCCGGCGGTGCGCAGCCGCGGCTTGTCCTCGGCTTGCGGCCGGGCCGCGACCGGCGTCCCGGTATTGGCCGGCTTGGCCATCACGATCATCTTGCGGATCGCCGACATCGCCCCCGGCTTGCCCGACGCGGCCGGAGCCTCGGCTTGTGTACTCTTCGCCGCCGCGGGATCCTTGACTGCAATCACCACGGGCTTGCCCGGCTTGCCGGCCGACGGCTTGCCAAGCTGCGTCGTCGCCGTCGCAGGCTTGCTCGGCGCGACATTGCCCGCCGCGGCGCCGGCGGTGACAGCGCTCCCAGGCACGGACTTTGTTGCAGCCGGCTTGCTCGCCGCCGGATTGACCGCGAGCGGCTTGGTCATGGAGGACTTGCCGGCAGAGGCCTTGCGGGCTGTCACCGGATCGAGGCCGGCGGCCTTTTGCGGCGCCTCGGGCTTGTCAGTCACCGCCGCCTGCTTCGGCTCAACGGGCGTCGGCTGGGCGGGCGAGGCAGCTTCGCTCGCCGCGGGCTTGGCATCCGCAGCCGGCTTGTCGGCAGCCGCAGACGGGCTTGGCGCCGGCTCAGTCGAGGCGGTCCGGTCATCGGCCGAGCTCTTGTCCTCGGCGACCGGCGCCTCCACGGGCTTCTTGATCAGCTTCTTGCATTCGAGCGGAAACACCAGCTCGCCCGACGCTGTGAGCCCGATCGGCTCGCAGCCGCCGAATGGCCCGCTCTCCTTCAGCGTCTCCTTGGCTGTCTCCGCGGCACCTTGCTCTGCGCTGTGCGCAAGGGTGACGCCGGTCACAACCTGAAATAGTAAAACGCCACACACCACACCGGCTTGGCCGGCCTTCCGCCCCAATGCACGCATGACACGCTCGCTCGACGCACAAACTGATTGCGAGGCGAACACGCCATTGAGGCAAGTGTGTGAACGCGCGCTGCGGCGAGCCCGGGCGATGTCAATTCAGTGGCATTGTGGCCTCTCTGCACGACCGGCTCGCCACAGGAAGCCCGCAACTCGGTTGCAATCGGGGCTTAGGCAGGACGCCCATGCGCAGCCACCGGACGCAGTGACGGTCGCCGCCCGCAAGCGTCCGGACCGTCATCTTGAGCACGACAAACTATCGTCCCGATATCGACTGCCTACGCGCCTTCGCCGTCGTCGCGGTGATTGCATTCCATTACGACATCCCACCATTCCGCAGCGGCTATGTCGGCGTCGACATCTTCTTCGTGATCTCCGGCTTCCTGATCACCCGGATCATCCGTGATGAAGCGCGCGCCGGCGCGTTCTCCTTCGCGGCGTTCTACCGCCGCCGCGCCCGGCGCATCCTGCCGGCAGCCTTCGCCATGCTGTGCGCCACCCTGCTCGGCGCCAGCATGATCCTGCTGCCGCAGGACACGGTGTCGGCCGCGCAGCAGGCCCTCGCCGTGCTCACCTTCTCCTCGAACATCCTGTTCTGGTCGCAGCAGGGCTATTTCGATGCGGCTGGGATCACCAAGCCGCTGCTGCATACCTGGTCGCTCGGCGTCGAGGAGCAGTACTACCTGCTGTTTCCGCTGCTCGCGCTCGCCGTGTTCAGGCTGCGCCGGCCGCTGATGCTCGCGAGCCTCGTCGCCGTGTGCACGGCCTCGCTGCTGCTCTGCGTGATCCAGACCCGCACGCACCCGGCCGCTGCGTTCTACCTGCTGCCGGCACGGGCCTGGCAGCTGGCGCTCGGGGCGCTGCTCGCGGTGGAAGCGCTGCCGGCGCTGCGCTCTCAGTCGCTCAGGATCACCGTGACCACGCTTGGATGGATCGCGCTCGGCGTCTCCGTGAACATCTACTCGCCGCGCACGCCCTACCCCGGCGTCGCCGCGCTGCTGCCCTGCCTCGGCACCGCCGCCGTGATCTGGGGCAAGCCGGACCTGAACAGGACGGCGCTTGCTCTCGCATCGCCGATGATCGCCATCGGGCTGTGGTCGTATTCGCTGTATCTCTGGCACTGGCCAGTGGTGTCGTTCGCCACCGCTGTGTGGGGACCGCCGAGCTCGCCCATGGACAAGGTGGCTCTGCTCGGCGCCTGCACGATGCTGGGGCTGGCGAGCTTCTACCTCGTCGAGCAACCCGCGCGTCGCGCCGACTGGCCGATCACGGCTCGGGCGCTGGCGGCGACCGGCGCCACCGCGCTGGCAGCCAGCGTCGCCATGATCGTGCTATCCGGCTTTCCCGGCCGTTTTTCGCCGCAGCAGCAGGCCATGGCCGGTTTCCTCGACTACGACCACCGGAGCGTCTACGAGGAAGGGCGTTGTTTCCTGACGCCGGGCCAGACGTTTGCAGCGCTGCAGCCCGACTGTCTTGCCAGGGGCACGCGGCCTCGCATCCTGCTGTGGGGCGACAGCCATGCGGCGCATCTGGTGGACGGGCTGAAGCGCGCTCTGCCGCAGGTCACGCTGGCGCGTGCGACGATGGCGCAATGCGTGCCCTATGACGAACCCGGCCAATCCTCCGCCTGCGCAGAGTTCAACCGCAGGCTGCCCGGCGTCGTCCGCGATCTCGCGCCTGACATCGTCATCCTCTCAGGCAATTGGACACGCACCGTGATGGCACCCGCCGCGCGCGCGAGCCTGCAGGCCGCGCTCAAGACGATCGCGGAGAGCGGCGCCGAGATCGTCGTGGTGGGGCCGAGCCCGCAATTCGACCGGCCGTTGCCGCATCTGCTGATCGCGGCGCAGCGCTTCGGTGTCGCCACCGATGGCCACACGCTGGGTCTGCTCGGCGAGGTCGACGTGGTCCTGCGCGAGCGGTTGAACGGCCTGCCGCAAACCGACTACGTGTCGCTGATCGACCGGCTCTGCCCCAACGACGCCTGCGTGTTGCAGACATCCGACGGCGCGCCGCTCGCCTGGGATGACGGTCATTTCACCGCCCAAGGCTCGGCGCTGGCGGCGATCGAGATCGTCAAGGCCTCGCCGGCGCTGGCTGCGTCGATCACGCCGCGGAGCGAGTGAACACCCCAGCGGCGACCCGGACTAATCGTCAGCCAGGAACGTCGCAAAGATCGGCGCGGCGCGTTCGCCCATGCGTTGCGCACCCGCCACCGTGAAATGGCCCGCGTCCTGGAACAGCCAGACGCCGTCCTCGACGACAGGACAATCCCGGTCGCAATACACCTCCGACGGCCGCAGCAGCATCACCTTGGCCAGGGGCCTGATCGCCTCGCCGAGGACCACATCGATGGTGTGATTGGCGGCGATCGCCTCGCTCTTCGGCACGGCCTCACAGGGCCTCGCCGGCGCGTGCCAGCGTGGGCCCGGCAGCATGCGTAGCTGATCGAAGGCACAGTTCACCGGCCGCACCTGGCCGCCGATCACGAGGAAATGGCGGCCCGGTCGATCCAGCAGGCGGATCGTCTCGAGCAGGCGTTGGGCGACCTCGGCGTTGCGCGCCTGCGCCGCCGGTCCCTCGCGCAGATCCAGATAGTTCTGCCATGCCTGTCCGATGACGACGAAATCGGCCGGCGATTGCCGGATGCGCGGCAGCTCGCTGTCGCGCAGCTCGGCACAGGCGCGTGCACGCGGTCCTTCCGCGGTCAGGCCGACCAGGGTCGGGCAACCGCTCATCGTCGAGACGTGCCCGATCATGCCGCGCGCCTTCAACGACGTATCGAGCGCCGCGACATATTGCTGGACATAGGAGTCGCCGAGCAGCTCGACGCCGCGCGTGCCCTGGAGATCGCCGAAGACGCAGAGCCGCCCGACCGTGCCGCCGCATTTGTTCAGGCCGAAGCCCTGCAGCTTGAACAGCGCGAGCTGATCGTCAGGCAATCGCGACGCGACGCCGTTGGCGCGATACGTTACGTGGGTGAAGCCGGCCCCGACCAGCAGCACGGTCGCAAAGCTCGCCACTTGCGCCCAGCGCGGCCAGGGGAGACGTCGCAGCGGCTGCTCGACCGCGACGAACATCAACGCGGCCAATGATGCCATCAGCGCGAGCTGGGCCGCAAGCCCCGTGGATGTCTGAGCCGCCTCGCCGAAGATGAAGCCGGCGAAAAAGATGATCGGCCAATGCACGAGATAGAGCGAATAGGAGGCTGCGCCGATGGCGCGCAGCGGAGGGGCCATCACCAATGAGGTCGGCGCGTTGGCGGCGATGACCAGGGCGGCGGCAGCGCAGGGCACGAGCGCCGCGACACCGGCATAGGCCTGGTAGCGGCCGATGATCACGAGGCTGCCGATCAGGATGATATCGCCGCAGGCTGCAGCGATGGTCCGCGCGCGCGGCAGCGACGCCAGACGCGCTTCCAGGGGAATGGCGAGCGCGCCGAGCGCGAACTCGAACACCCGGAACGGCGTCAGGAAGAACACGGCCTCCGAATCCCAGGGCAGCCAGAGTGCCGCCGCAGCGAGCGACAACAGCCCGATTGCAGCGATCGCCCTGAACAACTGGCCGCGGCGCCCTGCCCATATCAGCAGCAGCGGCGCCAGCGCATAGAACTGCACCTCCAGCGACAACGACCAGAGATGCAAAAGCGGAAGCTGGTCGGCGGTCGGGGCAAAATAGGCGCTCGCCTCGCGCCAATATTGGATGTTCGAAATCGAGAGCAGCCCGTGCGTCGCCTCCTTGGCGAGTTGGCGTAGCGCTTCCGGCGACAGGAACAGCCAGCCGACCGCAAAGGTCGCCGCGATCGTCGTGACCAGCGCCGGCAGGATGCGCCGCGCGCGCCGCAGATAGAACTCCGACAACGAGAACCGCCCTGCTCCGACGTCGCGCAGGATCTGGCCGATGATCAGATAGCCGGAGATCACGAAGAAGATGTCGACGCCAGCAAAGCCGGCCTCGAAGCCCGCGATCTTCAGATGGAACAGGATGACGATGACGACGGCGATCGCCCGGAGCGCATCGATATCGGCGCGATGACTGCGTTCCAATGTGGTCCACCCCGCACATTGTTGGAGGCGAAAGACATGCGCAGACGCGAATGGCAACAGCAGGAAACAGTGATGACGTCATCGGACCGATCCCATGACGGCGGGCCGGCAGCCGCATGGCAGCGCCCAGGAATGGCCCATGTTCGACGGCGACCGCGGGCTGCGTTACGGCCTGGATTGGTCGGAGAGGAATTGGGAGATCACGGAGTCGGCGCGTTGTCCCATCAGCTGCGCCCCTGCCACCGTGAAATGGCCGGGGTCGAGAAACAGCCAGACGCCGTCGTCGCGGACGACCGGACAGTCCTTGTCGCAATACAGCTCGGCCGGCCGCAGCAGCACGGCATTGTCGCGTCCCATCAAGGCATGCTCGAGCAGGCCATCGATCTCACGCGTATCTGCGCGCGCCCGAGCGGTGTCGAACGGAGCGCAGCGCGGCGGCGGCGCGTGCCACAACGGACCCGGCTGCATCCGCATGTGATCGAAGCTGCACGCCACGGGCCTGATCTGGCCGCCGATGATCAGGAAGCGGCGGCCCGGCCGGTCGAGCAGAGCCAGCAGAGCTTGCAGGCCATCGCGGATCTCGCTTGCCCTCCGCTCATCCGGCTGCCCGGGGCCCTCGACATAGAGGTGCCAGGCCTGTCCGATCACGACGAGATCGGCCGGAGACGCCTTGACGCGCGCCAGCTCGCGATCGCGAAGCGCAATGCACTCGGCCGTTCGCGGCGGCAGTGGAGCGACTCCCAGCAGCATCGGACAGCCGCCGACCGTCGACGTTCTGCCATTGATGCCGCGGGCCTTCAGCGGCTCGTCCAGCGCGGCGACATATTGATGCACGTAGGAATCGCCGAGCAGCTCCAGTCCACGGGAGCCGGCCGGCGCACCGAACGCGCAGTCCTCGCCGGACCGACCGCAGGGGCTCATGCCGAAGCGTTGCAGCTCGAGCCGCGCGCGCTGCTCCTCCGGAAGCCGCCCCGCCACGCCGTCGGCCTTGAAGGTTGCATGCGTGGCGACGGCACAGAGGGCGATCACCGCGGCAAAGGCGGCGCCCTGCCTCCATGGCGCACCCTGCAGGCGACGAATGGGCTGCTCGACCAGAACAAACATCGCCGCGGTCAGCACCGCCATGAGCAGCAGTTGCACGATCCGTCCCGTGGTGCTGGAGGCCTGCTCGCCGAAGATGAAGGCGGCGAAGTAGATCACCGGCCAGTGCACGAGATAGAGCGAGTAGGACGACCGTCCGACAGCCAGAACCGCGCGGTTGGCGAACAGGCGCAACGGCCTGTTCGCTGCGATGATCGCGACCGTCGCGATGCTCGGTGGCAGGGCGCCAAGCCCGGCGTCGTGCTGGAAGCGCGCGATGACGAGAAGGCTCGAGAACAGCAGCGCATAACCGCCCCACGCAGCCACGGTCCGGATCATCGGCCAGGTCGCGAAACGCCGCTCCAGCGCGATCGCCAGTGCGCCGAGGGCGAATTCGAAGACGCGAAACGGCGTCAGGAAGAAGACGGCCTCGGGATCTCGCCGCAACCAGAGGACGGCGGCCACGAGCGACGCCACGCCGCACAGCGCGATTCCCGACGCGACCAGGCGCACGCGGCTGAGCAGCACAAGAATCAGCGGCGTGATCAGGTAGAACTGCTCCTCGGCCGAGAGCGACCACAGATGCAGCAGCCCGAGCTGATCCGAGCTCGGCGCGAAATATTGGTTGGACTCGCGCCAATATTGAATGTTGGCGATCGATAGCAGGCCGTGCGTCGCCTCCTTGGCGAGCTGGCGCAAGGCGTCCGGCGGCAGCCACAGCCAGCCGGCCGCGAAGGTCAGCATGATCGTGACGATGAGCGCGGGCAGAATTCGCCGCGCACGGCGCGCATAGAACGCAGCGAAGGAAAACACGCCGAGCTCGATGTCGCGCAGGATATGCCCGGTGATCAGATAGCCCGAGATGACGAAGAAGATGTCGACGCCGGCAAAGCCGCCACCAAAGCCGGCAACCTTCAGGTGGAACAAAACCACAATGCAGACCGCGATCGCCCTGAGGCCATCGATATCCGCCCGATAACGCGCTTCCAACTCAGTCCATCCTACGCCTGTTCGCGCGCACGATATGGACAGACATGAATGGCCACAATTGGAAACAGTCAGGATCGCGTCATGATGATCAGCAGACGGCGCCGATCGCAGTTGCGACTTCAGGATGGGGGACCCGAGCGCTGCCAGCGCTACAGCTCATGCTCGCAGTCCAGGCAAATACGACGATCCGTTGAACGATTGGTCCGAATGCGGCAATCTGGTGGCGACGCAGGGAGCGAGGGGCTGATGCCAAGGACGAATCGATCGAGACTGAGATGGTGCAGCTTGCGCGAGGGGCTTGCCGTCGCAGGCCTGCTGTTCGCGGCCTCGGCGGCCCTGGCGCAAGCGCCGGTTGCACCCGCGACGCCTGCGCCTGTCCCTGCTCCTGTCCCCGCGCCTGTTCCGGCTCCAGCGCCTGCCCAGACCACGGTCGAGCGCAACGCCAAGGGCGTTGCCGGAAAGGCCATTCAGGTCGGCGTCTATCTCAACGTGCAGCCCGACTGCTCCTCCGGCCCCCTGCCCTCGATCCGCCTGGTCACGCCGCCCGGCAACGGCACCGTCTCGATCAAGCGCGGCAAGATCTCGGCCACGAACTACAAGCAATGCCTGGCGCTGGAAGTGCCGGGCTTCATCGCCTTCTACCAGTCGAAGGCCGATTTTGCCGGCACCGACACGGTGACGCTCGAGGTCAAGTTTCCGCAGGGCCGCACCGAGCTGCAGCGGATCACGATCAACGTTGGCGTCGGCCCCGCGGGCCAGAAGATCTGACGTCGTCCGCTCAGCGGCGCGACAATCGCTTCAGACATGAAAAGGGCCGCCTCACGGGCGGCCCTTCGTGTCTCCGAAGCTGGTCCGATCAGACGTGGACCTGCACCTGCGTCTGGCTGTTGTCCAGGATCATCTTGATGACGTCGTCACCCCCGGTGAGGTTGGTGCCGTTGTCCCTGATGGTCGCGACACTGGTCCAGCCCGAGCCGGTGTTGATCTGCACCGTCAGGTCGCCGTTGCTCAGCACGCCGGCGCCGTTGGCGGAGGCAAGGCTCGAGTGGCTCGGGTTCGAGCTGTCGACGAACCGCACCGCATCGGCGTGATTGCCGGAGACGTTGGCGAGCAGCGCCGAGAGATCGATGACATCGCCGGACGTTCCGGTCTGGAAGTCCAGGATCGCATCGACGCCGCCGCCGGTGAGATCGCCGGCCTGCCACTTGAACGTATCCGAGCCGCCATTGCCGGTGAGCTGATCGCTGCCGCGGCCGCCGATCAGCACGTCGTTGCCCGATGAGCCGTAAAGCTCATCGTTGTAGGCAGACCCGATGACGCCTTCCATGTTCTTGTAGGTGTCGTGGCCGACGCCCGAGAGGTTGGCGCCGATATACGTCGGGTTGCTACCCTGCACCAGCGTGAAGCTGATTCCGGCGGTGGCGTCGGAGAAGTCGAGCAGGTCGATCCCGGCACCGCCGTCGATGTTGTCATCGCCGTCGCCGCCGCGGATGATGTCGTTGCCATTGCCGCCGTTGAGCGTGTTGGCAAAGCTGTTCCCGACCAGGGTGTCGTCGCCCGAGCCGCCGGTCACCCGCTCGACATTGAGCAGCGACGTGAAGCCGGTCGCGGTGCCTGCCGCCAGGTTGACGTTGACCGATTCCGTCGTGGTGTAGGTCAGCGTGTCGTTGAAGCTGCCGGCGAGATCAGCGATCACCGACTCAATATTGCTCAGCTTCGTTCCGTTCACGTCGGTGATCACGCCGTTGGCGAGCGTCACATACAGCAAATCCTGGCCGTTGGTGCCCTCGATCGAGAACGTGTCGGTGCCGGAGCCGCCATCGACGATGTCGACGCCGTCATTGACGCCCCAATAGAAGGTGTCATTGCCGGAGCCGCCGATGGTGATGTCGTTGCCGCTGCCGCCCCGGATGGAGTCGTTTCCGGCGCCGCCGTCGATGAAGTCGTTGCCGGCACCGCCGAGCAGCGTATCGGCGCCGCCGAGGCCGTAGATGCCGTCATCATCGGCGCCGCCGTTGAAGTTGTTGCCGCCGCTCGACCCGATCATGACGTCGTAGCCGTTGTTGGCGTTGGCTTCGAGCGTGTTGTCGACGGTCGCGGTGATCGCGTCGCCGTCATAGGCACTGAAGCCGGACAGCCAGGGTGCTGAGCCCGCGAGGTTCGGATTGCTCGACAGGGAGTTGATGGTGAGGTTGTAGGCCTGATTGTCGAGCGCGTTGAAGGCGACATAGGTCGACACCGACGACACCGAGTCGGTTGCCGTCACCTTGTAGACGTACAGGCCCGCATCATTGTTGTTCGGATCACCGCTGAACTGGGTGCCGCTACGGTGAATCCAGCCGTCGTCGCCGGTCGAGGCGTAGACGAGCGCCGTGGTGTAGGTCACCGTCCCGGTGCCGCCGGAGAACAACGACGCAGCATTCAGACCGATCGTGTTCGGCGAGTCGGTGTTCTGGGACAGCGCGTAGCGTCCGTCCACGCTCGTCGTGTCGACGACCGCCAGCGGGCCCGGCTCGTTGGTGCCGTTGATCGTGACGTCGATGATCTGGCTGGCGGTGCCGTCGAGCGACTTCACCGTCAGCGTGTCATGCTTGACCTCGCCGTCATTGAGCGCCTGCACGTTGCCGGCCGAGTTGTTGAGCGTGTAGCCCCAGACGCCGGTTGCCGCGTTGAAGGTGAAGTTGCCGTAGGTGCCCGCCAGCGAGGCGGGCGTCTGGAACACGGCCTCGCCACTGTCGACATCGGTGACCTTCAGCGTGCCGCCGGCGGTCAGCGTGCCGTCCTCCTTCACCGTGCCCGTCGCCGGGCCGCTGATCGACGCCGCATCGTTGGCGCCGTTCACGGTGACCGTGACGGTCTGCGTGCTCGTCCCGCCATGACCGTCGTTGAGCTGCACCGTGTAGGTCTGATCGATGTGGTCGCTGGCGCGCAGCGACTGGATGTCGGAGTCGTTGACGGTGAAGGTCCAGTTCACCTTGTGATTGGTGTTGTCGACCGTGGCGTTGAACGAGCCGTAGTAGTTGCTGCCCGCCGGTGTCGTGTAGCTCACCGTCTGGCTGTCACCGTCGACATCGGTGAAGGCGATCGCGCCGGACGCCTTCTCGACCCCGGGCGTGACGCCCGTGACCTGCACCGAGATGTCGTCGATGTCGGCTCCGCCCGCGCTGGTGAACTTGAGCGTCGTCGTCGTCGAGGTCGCGGTGAACTGGTAGGTCTGCTCCGTCCAGTCACGATGCCAAGTGGTGCTCGTCAGGAGGGTGGTTCCGTCCACGGCCGATGTGACGGGCGTGCCGTTGGCCATGACGTAGAAGTCGACGGTATAGGTCATGCCGACGACGGTGGTAATGGTCTGGCTGATCGAGCTCGATGAGCCGTAGAACTCGGCCGAGCCGCCGTCCGTGTGGCCGCCCATCACCTTGACCGCCTGCGCGCCTCCGACCGTCCACGCATCGAGCGTGTACCAGTGGTTGTTGTAGTAGCTGAACGTGCCGTTCTGGACCAGATTGCCGGTCTGCACGCCGTAGGAAGCATCCTCTGTCACGCTTCCCGCGGTGGTTCCCGCCCCGAACGTCGGGGCATGGTTCGGCAGCGTGACGGAGCCGGTCTGGCTGCTGGTCACGTTCTCGGCGAAGCCCTGACCATCGGTATAGGTGATGTTGGCCGAGATCTTGTGGCCGACATCGTTCGAGCCGAGCGTATAGGTCGATCCCGTCGCGCCGTTGATGACGGCGCCGTCCCGCAGCCAGTGATAGGCGACATTGGACGCGGCGCCATCGGGGTCGCTGCCGAGATTGGCGGTCAGCGTCTGGCCCTGAACAGCGTTGCCCGACACCGTCACGGTCGCCGGCCCGTCATTCACCGGCGTGATGGTCAGCGTGAACGTGTCCGAGGCGGCATATTCGCCGTCAGAGGCATAGACCGTGACGTTCACGGCGCCGGCGAAATTCGCCGGTGGCGTGCCGTTGAAGGTGCCGCTCGCCGCATCGAAATGCAGCCACGCCGGCAGGTCGCTGCCGTTGGCGAGGTTTGCCGACAGCGTCAGCGGACCGTTGCTGCCGTCGAAGCGACCGTCGACATCAGCGAACGTGTTCGCCGGAATGGTGAAGCTGAACGGCTGGTCCTCGGCCGAGTTGCGGTCCACGAGCGCGTTCTGCAGGGTCGGCGCGTCGTTGTTGCCGAGGATCTGGATCGTCACCGTCTTGGCGGTGCCGTCCTCGGTGTAGACCGTGAAGCTGTCGGTCAGCGTGGCCTGGTTTTCCTTCAGCGCCTGGATCGTCGGGTTGTTGTTGTAGAGCCCGTAAGTCCACTTGCCGTCGCTGCCGATGTCGAACCAGCCGTAACCGTTCGCCGTGTTCGAGGCTGCCGCCTGCCAGACGTCGTTGTGGCCGTCGACATCGGTCGAGTTGAGGTCACCGCGCGCGATGGCATAGAGCGGGCTGCTCTGGCTATTGCCGATGCCCCCCTCCTCCGCGATCGTGCCGCTGGAATCTCCGGTGATCACGGCCGCATCGTTGACGCCGGTGACGGTGATCTTCAGCGTCGCGGTGTTCGAGACCGCGCCCGACGGATCCTTGTCGGTGTAGGTGAAGGTGTCGATCGCCTGCACACCGGCCGCGAGCGGGTCGGCCTTGTCGGCGACATAAATGTAGGAGCCGTCGGCTTTCAAGGTCAGGTGGCCGTAGGTCCCCTCGATCGAGGTCCCGACCCTTGCCCCTTGCGTCACGCTGCCGGTGCCGGCGACGACGCCGGATACGACGAGCGAAGACGCGCCGGTGTCGGCATCCGTATCGGCCACCGAGCCGCCGGTGGAGCCGCGGACCACGCCGTTCGCCACCGAGATGTTGAGCGTGCCGTCCTCCAGCACCGTATTGGTATCGGAGTTCGCCACCGGCGGATGGTTGGCGGGGATCACCGCGATATTGACGGTCTGCGTGTCGCTTAGGGGACCGCCACCGACATTGCCGTTGTCGTTGATGGTGATCGTGATCGAACCGGGCTGGTCGCTAGTCGGCGTGAACACGGCCGACTCCATATAGTGGTTGAGATCGCTGATCGCGAACCCGGATAGCGAGACCGACTGCTTGGCATCGAGCACGCCGAGCGACGGGATCGAGAGCGAGCCGCCAACGATGTCAAGCCTCACGAACTCGGCAACATCGCCGTCCGCGTCCGAGAAGGTGATCGCATTCGCGCCGCTAAAAGCGAACGCCACGCCTTGATTGGCGGTCACCTGCGTCGGGGCATGGACCTCCGGCGCATCGTTGACCGGCGTCACATTGATCGTCAGCGTGCCGGTGTCCGTCTGCCCGGCCGCATCACGCACCGTGTAGTCGACGGTATCCGCGCCGTAGAAGTCGGCCTTCGGCTTGTAGACATAGGTGCCGTCGGCGTTGAAGTGGATCGTGCCGCCCTTGGCCGTCGTAAAGTCGCCCGCGACAACGCTGATCGTGTCGCCGGTGTCCGGGTCACGGTCATTGTGCAGGACGCCCTTCACCGGATCGGACACGGTCAGCGTCGTGTCTTCGGTCGCCGTTACCGCATCATCGACGGCAACAGGTGCATCCTCGACCGGGTCGATATTGATCGTGACCGTCTGCGTCGCGCTCAGATCGCCGCCGCTGCCGACATTGCCATTGTCGTTGATGGTGATCGTGACCGACGCCGGAACATCCCTGTCCGCATCCGGCGTAAACACGGCCGATTGGAGATTTTGGTTCAGCTCGCTGATATTGAACCCGGACAGCGAGACCGAGTGCTTGACGTCAAACACGCCGATCGACGGGAGCGAGAGCGAGCCGCCCACGACTTCTATCCGCACGAACTCGACGACATCACCGTCCGCGTCGGAGAATGTAATCGCGTTCGCACCCGTGAATTGGAACGACGTGTCCTCGTTCGTGGTCACCTGCGTCGGCGCGTGGATCTCGGGCGCATCATTGACCGGGGCCACGATGACGCCGATGTTCTGCACATGGGCGGTCGCGACGTCTGCGTGATCCTTCCCGTCGGACAGCGTGGCGTGATCGGTAACCTCGACATCCACCGAAAGCGTGAACGAGCCATTGTAGTTCAGCGGCGGCGTCACCTTGAGCGGCTGGCTGTTGAAGTTGGCGATTGCGGCCTGGTCGTCGATCACCCACTTGCCCGCATCATCGCCGGTGCCGGCATGGCCGACCGAGAAGGTCGCACCGTCCGGGTAGCCCGTAATCAGCATTCGCAGGCTTTCGGAGCCGTCGTGATCGCCGACCGCGGCCGTGATGACCTTGAGGGCGATCGCCGTGTCTTCGGCGCCCGTCGCCGGCGTGGTATCGGAGAAGCCCAGGGTCGGTGCATCCGCCTTGGGCGCGACGTCGACGGTGACATGCGCAGTCGCGGTGCCGCCATCACCGTCGCTGATCGTATAGTCGAAGCCGGCGACGCCGGAGAAGTTCTTGTCCGGCGTGAACAGCGGATTGCCGTTGTTCAGCGAGACCGTGCCGTGCGTCGCATTGCCGACGCCGGTGACGGTCAGCGTATTGTTGTCGACGTCGGTGTCGTTGTTGAGCAGGCTCAGCAGCGAATTGATCGTCAGCGGTGAATCTTCCGAGGTCTGCACCTTATCGTCATGCGCGACCGGCGGGGTATTGAACACGCCCGTCAGCGTGCGCGTGCCGTCGGTGAAGGCGAAGCTCTCGTAATTGGTGAAAGTATCGGTCACCCCGTTATGGGTGACGTTCACTCCGATCAGCGTCTTGCCGTCGTCGGCGAACACCTTGGTGTAGGTCGCCTCGGAGAGCTTGAAGCCGAACTTCACGGTGTCGCTGTCGGCGCCGCCGTCCGAGACCACGCTGGTGTTGCCGGCGAACCGGGTCAGGTCGAGTGTGTCGTTGCCGGACCCGCCATTGAACACGATGGTCGAGGGTGCAATCGCGGTGCCGCTGATGTCGGTGATCGTCACCGTGTCGGCGGCAGTGCCGCCGGTGATGGTGACACGCTCGATCTCGTCGGCACGGATCGTTGCACCGTTTGGACCATCATAGCGCACCAGAATATCGGTCGCGTTGCTCGCCCCGGCATCGTTCAGGGTCGGGTTGATATCGGTGCCCGAACCGGCCTTGCCGATGGTGAAATTGCGCGCGTTCGAATCTCCGGTGATCGCAAGCACGTCGTAGTTCGGGAGGGTCGAGCCGGTTTCCGAGCCGCCATCGATAACGTCGTTGCCGTCCCCGACCGTGTAGAGGAAGGTGTCGTTGCCGGCGCCGCCGAACAACCTGTCGTCACCCGCCCCGCCCTTGATGATGTCGTTGCCAGCGCCCCCGTATAGAGCATCGGCGCCGCTGCCGCCCACCAGGATGTCGTCACCGCCGGAGCCATGGGCCTCGGTGATGCCGCCCAGCTTGTCGATGCCCACCACCTTGTCGGTGACCGACGCACGATCGGTCACGCTGTGCGCACCAACCGTCTCGCCAAGGATCGTGGCCGAGCTGTCGCCGAGATTGACGAACACCGGCGAATTCGGCGCGTCGTAACGCACCGTGGTCGCCGTGCCCGCGGCATCGACCCGCACGGTGAAGTTGTTGGTGGCGGTGTCGTGATCGCGATCCTCGGCCGTGAAGCTGAAATTGAGGTCGAGATACTGGCTGGCTGCATTCGCATTGCCCGACGGCGCGGGATGATCGAGCGGCTGCAGCAGCGTGAAGTTGTAGGAGCCGGAGCCCGCGTCCGACAGCGACATCGTGAACACCGCGGCGTCGGCGGGGTTCGTCGTCGCTTTGCCGTCCTGGCCGATATAACTGCCGACGCCGTTCATACGATAGGCGGTCAGCGTGGTGTGGTCGGCCGACAGCGCGTAAGTGAGACCGACGCCGAGCGATGTGAGGCCCGAGAGCTGGTGATTGTCGGCGTCGAAGACCTTGGGCGTTGCATTCGCAAAGGTCAGCGACGGACCGGCGCTGTCGCCATCCGCGCCATACTTGACCTGCAGATCGACGGCACCGGTGGAGACGCTGCCCGCCGCCTCCGAGATCGTGACGGTGTCGATATCCTGGGACGACGGACGATCGTCGCGGACGGTGATGCTGATCTGGTCGTGCAGCGCGAGCTTGTCGCCGTCGGAGTCGACCGCGGTCACGGCCGTCGAGAGGTCGAGGGTCAGCGTATTGTCGTGGCCGGTGCCGACGTGGTCGAGCGGGCCCTTGAGGCGGAACGAATACTGGCCGGTGTTGGCGTCGACCTGGAACTCGAGGATCGTGACGTTGCCGGCCTTGCCGACCAGCATGTTGTTGGCGGTATCGATGCTGTAGGTCAGCGCCACCCCGCCGGAGGTGAGCGAGAGCAACTCGGGCGCGAGATCGGTCTTCTCGACCGTATAGGTCCCGAGCTTGTCGGCGCCGAACGACACCAGCGAGGTCAGATTGCCCGTGAAGTAGGAATCGTCGCTGTTGCCGTCGCCGTTGAGGTCGCTGCCGTGCCCACCGCCATTGTTGACCGTGAAGATGCCGTTCGGCAGCTCAGTCTCGTAGACGGTGGCTGCCAGCGTCGTCGCCGTCGCCACCGGGCTGTCGTCGTTGATCGTCACAACGAAGGACGAGCTGGCGCTGTCGCCATCTCCATCAGTCGCGGTGAAGCCGAAGGTCAGCTTGACGTCGTTCTCGCCCTGGCCCGCCGGATGGTCGACATGCTTCAGCAGCGTGAAGCTGTAGCTGCCGGCGCTGGAGTCATCGACGCTGACCTTGAACACCTGGTTGGAGGCTGCCGGCGCGGTGTTGGCATTGGCCGGATTGGAGCCGGTGTAGCCGTAGAGCGTATTGCCGACCACCCAGTACTTGACCTGCGCGCCGTCGACCTTGAGCAGGCCGGCATCCGAGGACACGTTCGCGCCGTTCGTGAAGCCGGAGAAGGCCACCGCGCGATTGACCGAGCCAGTGTTGTTGTCGTCGGCGCCCCAGGAGATCGCGAGCGAGCCTGTTGCGGTGACGTCGGCCCCGGGGGCGTCGCCCGCTGCAGGTGCCGTATTGCCGCCGGACAGGCCGTCCTCGTCAACCGTGACTGCGACGGGAGCCCCGATCGCCGGCCGGCCGTTGTCGTCATTGATGGTGACGGTGAAGTTGCCGGTGGCCGAATCCCCGTCCGCGTCGGTGGCGGCGAAGCCGAGCTTCAATGCAAGCGCATTGGTCTGGCCGGAGCCGATGTGGTCGACATTGTCGAGCAGCTCGAAGGTGTAGCTGCCCGAGCCGTTGTCGGACAGCGTGACGTGGAAGACCTTGCGGTCGCTCAGCGTCAGCGAGCCGCCATTATCGTTGGCGACGCCCCAGATCTCGGTATCCGAGACGCGGATGAACTGCACGGCCACGCCGTTCGAGGTCAGCGTCGGACTGCCGGAACCGGTCGTCTTGACGATATCGCCGCTGTGGATCGATGCATCGAACCCGACGCTGCGATTGGCGGTCCCCGAATTGCCGTCGTCGGCGCCCCAATTGATGTTGAGCGCCACGTTCGAGGCGGTCTGCGTCTCGAACACCTCCGCGCCTGCGGCGCCCATGGTGTTCTCGGTCAGGGTCGCGCCGTTGGGCGTGCCGATCACCGGCACGTCGTCCTTCACCGACACGGTGAAGCTGTTGCTCGAGGTGTCGCCGTCGCCGTCCGTCGCCGTGAAGCTGAACGAGAGATTGACGATGTTCTCGCCGGAGCCGGCGGGATGATCGATGTTGCCGAGCAGCTTGAAGCTGTAGGACCCGTCGTTCTGATCGCTCAGCGACACTTCGAACACACGGGTGCCGTGAGCGAGATCGGTGCCGGTGTAGCCGACCAGCACGCCGTTCTCGAAAGCGTATTTGACGGTCTGGCCGTCCGACGTCAGGTTCAGGTTGCGGCCTGAGCTGTCCTCGGCGTCGACATTGGCGCTGGCGCTCGAATAGCGGAACGAGACCGAGCGGTCGCCCAGCCCGCCGCCGGCGGTCTTGTTGTTGTCGTCGCTGCCCCAGGTGATGTTGAGGTCGCCGCTGACGGTTGTCGACTCCTTGGAGGAATCGGTGCCGTTCGACAGATCGTCCTCGTCGACGGTCCGGGAGTCACCGGACGCCGCGACCGGCGCGGTGTCGATCACGTTCATCTTGAAGGTGCTGGTGACGCTGTCGCCGTCGGAATCGGTCGCCTTGAAGCCGAAGGTCAGCGGCAGGCTGTCCTTGTTGGCCCCCGACGAGGGATGATCGAGATTGTCGTACAGCGTGAACTTGTAGCTGCCGTCACCGGTGTCGGACAGCTGGATGGTGAAGACGGTACGGTTGTCGGCGCTGACGGCCGTCAGCAAGGTGCCGTCGGCGGAGACCTTGTAGCTGACCGCCGAGCCGTCCGAGGTGAGGCCCGTTGCACCGGCAGCGGTGGTGAACACCACCGAGCGGTCGTGCCCCACGCCGCTGTTATTGTCGTCGGCGCCCCAGGAGATGTCCAGGGTCCCGGTCTGCACCGTCGAGTTCGACGCATCGGGGTGGCCGGTGTCGTAGCTGGTCGTCGGCAGGCTGGCTTCGCTGACGGTCTCGTCCTCGGGGCAGCCGATGATCGGCACATCGTCGACGATCGAAACGGTGAAGCTGCTGGTGGCGCTGTCGCCGTCGGAATCGGTCGCCTTGAAGCCGAAGTTCAGCGTCCGGCTGTCGGCGCCAGCGCCGCTATGGTCGATGTTGTCGAGCAGCGTGAACTTGTAGCTGCCGTCGCCGTCGTCGCTCAGCGTGACGGTGAAGACGGTGCGGTGATCGGCGGTGACGGCGGAGAGCGTGGTGCCGTCGGACGAGATCACATAGCTGACCGCCTCGCCATTCGAGGTCAGGCCTTCCGGTGCGACCGTGTTGAAGAACGACACCGAGCGGTTGTTGGTCACGCCGGAATCGTTGTCGTCGGCGCCCCAGGAGATGGCGAGCCGCCCGGTCTGCACGGTCGAGAAGGATGCGTCGGGGAACGCCACATCGACGATGTCGGTGGGCAGGTTGGATTCCCGGACCGTCTCGTTCTCGGCGTGACCGATGGTCGGCACGTCGTCGACCACGGTGACGGTGAACGTGTTGCTGCTCGAATCGCCGTCGGAATCGGTCGCGGTGTAGTCGAAGGTCAGCTTGACGACGTTGCTGCCCTGCCCGGCCGGATGGTCGAGATTGCCGAGCAGCTTGAAGGTGTAGGTGCCGGTGCCGTCGTCATCCAGCGAGGCCTCGAAGACGCGCTGGCCATAGGCCAGGCTGCTGCCGGTGTAGCCGACCAGCACGCCGTGATCGAAGGCATATTTCACGGTCTGGCCGTCGGAGGTCAGGCCGTTGATCGCGACATCGCTGCCGTTGGTCACATGGACGTCGGCCGCAGCGTTGGACGTGTTGGTGAAGCGGACCGAGCGATCGGCTGCGCCGCGGTCGTTGTTGTCGGCGCCCCAATTGATGTTGAGCGCGCCGGTGACCTGCGGATCACCGCCGCCATGTCCATCGTCGCCATGTCCATAGCCATCATGCCGGTCGTCGTCACGGCCGCCGAAGTCGCAATCGCCGCCGCCGTTGAGATCGGCCTCGCTGATGCTCTTGGCTGTCCCGGCCTGGGCGACCGGGCTGTCGTCGTTGACGTTGACCTTGAACGAGCCGCCGACCTGGTCGCCGTCGGAATCGGTCGCGACGTATTTCAGCGTCAGCGCGATGTTGTCTTCGCTGTTCGGAACGGGATGGTCGAGATTGTCCAGCAGCGTGAAGGTGTAGGAGCCGGAATCCAGGTCGGACAGCTTGACCGTGAACACCGCGGCGTTGGCCTTGCTGTTGGTCCAGTTGCCGTTGCCGTCGATATAATGCTGGCCGTCGAAGCGATAGGCCGTGATCAGGGTGCCGCCATCGCCGACCGCGTAGGTCAGGGCCACGCCGTTCGAGGTCAGATGCTGACTTGCGAGCGTGGTGGTGGCGTCGGACGCGAAGGTGACCGCGCGATCACCATTGACCGGCGCCGAGCCGGTGATGCCGACATTGCCGAGATTGTTGGCGCTATCGGCGCCCCAGGAGATGCCGAGATGGCCGGTCGCGACCGTGCTCTGGCCGGGGACGTCGTTCGGGCCGCCGGCGATGCCGGTCGGCAGGCCGTCCTCATCGACCACGCCGGTCGCGATCTCCCGGTTCAGCACCGGCGCGTCGTCATTGACCTTCACCGTGAAGGTGCTGGCGACCGCGTCTCCGTCGGAATCGGTGGCGACGAAGCCGAGCGTCAGCGTGACGTCGTCCTCGGTGTTGCGGACGGGATGATCGATGTTGTCGATCAAGGTGAAGGTGTAGGCGCCCTGCCCCTGGTCGGACAGCGACACCGTGAACACCGCGGCGCTGGACGGATCTTCCGTCGGCTTGCCGTTCGCGTCGACATAGGTCTCGTGCGCGGCATCGTAGCGATACGCAGACAGCAGCGTGCCGTTCTCGGACACGACATAGGTCAGGCCGAAGCCATTCGAGGTGAGATGCTTGGCCTCGAGCGTGGTGACCACGTCCGACGCGAAGGTCACGGCGCGGTCGCCATTGACGGACGCGCCGTCGATGCCGCCATCGACGTGGCTGTTGGCGCTGTCGGCACCCCAGCGGATGCCGAGGAAATCGGTCACGGTCAGATTGGCGCCGTCGGCGTCCTTGCCGTCCGCATAGGAATTGCCGGGATTGCCGAGCCCGTCCTCGTCGACCACCGAATAGGCGACGCGCTCGCCGAAGGTGGGGGCGTCGTCATTGACGTCGACAGAGAAGCTGCCGGTGATCGCATCACCGTCGGAGTCCGTCGCGACGAAGCCGATATCGAGCGTGATGCTGTCCTCGGTGCCGTGCACCGGATGATCGAGATTGCCGGTCAGCTCGAAGGTGTAGGAGCCGGCATTCTGGTCCGACAGCGACACGGTGAACACCGCAGTGCCTGCCTGCTCGGTCGGCTTGCCGCCGGCGCTGACGAAAGCTTCGTTGGCTGCGTCGTAGCGATAGGCCGTCAGCACGGTGCCATCGGCCGACACCTCGTAATGCAGTGCGAAGCCGTTTGACGTCAGATGCTGAGCCTCGAGCGAGGACACCACATCCGCAGCGAAGGTGACCGCACGATCGCCATTGACCGGCGAGCCATTGATGCCGCCATCGACATGGCTGTTGGCGCTGTCGGCGCCCCAGAGGATGCCCAGCGTGCCGGTCGCGGTCAGCTCGGCGCCGGCGACGTCGCCACGATCGTCGTAGCTGTTGCCGGCATTGCCGAGGCCGTCCTCGTCGACCACCCCGTGGCTCGGCTTGCCGTCGAGCACGGGCGCGTCGTCATTGACCTCGACGACGAAGCTGCCGTTGATCGCATCGCCATCGGAATCCGTGGCGGTGTAGCTGAAGAACAGCGCCTGATTGTCCTCGCTGCCGTGAACCGGATGGTCGAGGTTGCCGATCAGCGTGAACGTGTAGGAGCCGGCATTCTGGTCCGACAGCGAGACCGTGAACACCGCGGCGCTCGCCGGATCCTCGGTCGTCTGGCCGTTGGCGTCGATGAAGTGCTCGCCGTCGAACCGGTAGGCGGTCAGCAGCGTGCCGTTCTCGCTCACCGTATAGTTCAGCGAAACGCCGTTCGAGGTCAGCCCGAGCTCGGCGAGCGAGGGGATCGCATTGGTGTCGAAGGTGACGGCGCGGTCGCCATTGACAGGCGAGCCGTCGATGCCGCCATCGACATGGCTGTTGGCGCTGTCGGCGCCCCAGAGGATGCCGAGCGTCTTCGTCACCGTCAGATCGGCGCCAGCGGCGTCGCTGCCTTCCTTGTAGCTGTCGCCGATATTGCCGAGGCCGTCCTCGTCGACCTGGCCGGAGCTCTGCTCCGCGCCGATCACAGGCGCGTCGTCGTTGACCTTGACGGTGAAGGTGTCGGAGATCGCGTCGCCGTCGGAATCGGTCGCGACGAAGCCCAGATTGAGCGTGATGTCATCCTCGGCGCCGTGCACCGGGTGATCGAGATTCGCCGACAGCGTGAAGGTGTAGGAGCCGTAGCCCTGGTCGGACAGCGACACGGTGAACACCAAGGTGCCGGAGCCGCCTTCGCTGCCCTCGCCGACCGCGTCGGCACGATAGGCGGTGAGCGTGGTGCCGTCCGCTGAGAGCTCATAGCGCAGCGCGAAGCCGTCCGAGGTCAGGTGCTGATCCTCGAGCGACGCAATGACGTTGGATGCGAAGGTCACGGCGCGGTCGCCATTGACCGGCGCGCCGGTGATGCCGCCATCGACATGGCTGTTGGCGCTGTCGGCGCCCCAGCGGATGCCGAGCGTATCGGTCACCTTCAGGTCTTCGCCATAGGCGTCGCTGCCGCCCTTGTAGCTGTCGCCGGCGTTGCCGAGGCCGTCCTCGTCGACCACCGAATAGCTCGGCTTCTCGCCGAAGACAGGCGCGTCGTCGTTGACCTTAACCGTGAAAGTGTCGGTGATCTGGTCGCCGTCGGAATCGGTCGCGACGAAGCCGAGATTGAGGGTGATGTCGTCCTCGGCGCCATGCACCGGGTGATCGAGATTGCCCGACAGCGTGAAGGTGTAGGAGCCGCGGTCCACGTCGGACAGCGATACGGTGAACACCGTAGCGCCCGAAAGCCCTTCGCTCCCCTCGACGTTCAGCGGCTTGCCGTCGGCGCCGACATAGGTTTCGTGCTCGGCGTCGTAGCGATAGGCGGTCAGTACGGTGCCGTTGGACGACAGCTCGTAGCGCAGCGTGAAGCCGTCGGAGGTGAGATTCTGGGCCTCGAGCGTCGACACCACGTTCGCCGAGAAGGTGACGGCGCGGTCGCCATTGATCGGCGTACCGTTGATGCCGCCGTCGACGTTGATATTGGCGTCGTCGGAGCCCCAGCGGATGCCGAGCGTCTCGGTGACCGTGAGGTCCTCGCCATCGGCGTCGCTGCCGGCCTTCATGACCACAGGCTTGACACTGTCGCCCTCGGAGGCGCCCTCGTCGCCGCCCGGATGATAGCTGTCGCCGGCATTGCCGAGGCCGTCCTCATCGACCACCGAATAGCTCGGCCGCTCGCCGAAGCTCGGACCGTCGTCGCCGATATTCACCGTGAAGGCGCTGTTGACCGGATCGCCGTCGGCGTCGGTCGCCACCACGTTGAAGGTCAGCGGCTGCGACGCGCCATGGACGCCGTTATGATCGATATTGTCGGACAGCGTGAAGGTGTAGCTGCCGGATCCCGTGTCGGACAGCGTGACCGTGAAGATGGTGCGCACGCCCTCGCCGCTGCCGGCCGTGGCGATGATCTCGGTGCCGTCGGCCGAGACGCTGTACGAGATGGTCTCGCCATTGGAGGTCAGACCGAGCGCCTGCAGCGTCGCGATCTCCGAGGATGCGAACACCAGCGAGCGGTCGCCGTCCACCACAGTGCCGTTCGAGCCGCCATTGACCTTGCTGTTGCCGTTGTCGGCGCCCCAGGAGATGCCGAGATCCACCGTCTCGGTGGTCTGCACGAAGCCGCCCTCGACGTTGGTCTGCTCGGCAAGGCTGGTCGTCTCGACGGTCGCCGCGACCGGCGAATCGTCGTTGACCCCGATCGTGATCGTCACCGGCGCAGTGTCGCCGCTGCCATCGATCGCAATGACGTTGACGGTGAGGTTCAGCGTGTCCTCGGTCCCGAACACCGGATGGTCGAGCGGACGCAGCAGAGTGACGGTGTAGGTGCCCTCGATCGTCGAATTCGCGTCGAGCGTCATGGTGAAGACCTGATTGGCGGCGATCGACGGATCGGTGCCGATATAGCCGATCAGCTCGGGCTGGCCGTTGATCGTGGTGATCGCGAAATGCACCTCCTCGCCGCCCGACGTCAGGCCTGCGAGACCGGGCTGCGAGGCCGCGAATGCAAAGGCGCGGCCGATCACGTCGGTGCCGAAATCGACGTTCAGCGAGCCGGTGAAGCTCGTCACGACGCCGCCGACATCACCGGGGCCGCCCGGCCGTCCCTCGGACAGGCCGTCCTCATTGAGAAGCGCGGGCTGGACGCCGCCGGGGATCGGCGTGGAGTTCGGCGTGGTCGGAGTCTGGCCGAAATTGCCCGAGATCGATTCGCCCGTCAGCAGCGCCAGCGGCGTGCCGCCGTTCAGCGGATCGATGGTGAAGCCGCCGAAATTCGCGCCCGCAGGCACGCCCGGAGCGCCCGGCGTTCCCGCCGCGGGCAGCACCGACTGATCGGTCGTGAGCGGAAACAGCTCGGCAAACTGATCGCCATTGATGATGCGGTCGGGACCGACTTCGAAGCTGACATCCTTGAGCGGCGCGCCATTGTTGTCGAACACCGGATCGATCGACACCGTCGACTGATTGTCGAACAGGATGATCAGCCGGTTGCCGATCTTCACGAAAGTCAGCTTCTCGCTGGCGATGTCGCTGAAATCGATCTGGCTCTGACCATCGAGATGAACCGTGACAGCCTGGCTGCCCTGCGGCTTCTCGATCTTCACATGCTTTGCGTTGGCGCTGGATGGCTGCGAGGACGTGCCGGTCAACTGGGCCAGCAGGACAGGAGCATTCATGCGCCACAATCTCCATATGCGGGGCGCCTTGGTGGCGCTCCCATTTCTGCGATTAAACTATTATTAAAGTTTAATTCGGGTCAATATTACCACGGTCTCTTAACCTGACTTTAGGGACTTTGGGTAAATGCAGTCAAGTGCAGCCGCGTTTACCAAGGTAAACCGGTTAGCGAGAATGCTTTACGACTGCGGGGGATGGCGCGCAGGCCTCAAGAATAGAACGGCGCTAGTCTGTATAGACGCGCCGGGCCCGAGCGGTATTCGCAGGATCTATACTTGGACGCGGCAATACGCGCCTCGCGCGAATGTGGCGGGAACGCCTCAAAATCGACGAAATGGAACTCGCCCGCCGCAAATTATTTGCGGCAGGCGCGGGTTATTCTTCTGAAATGCTGAAAAATGCGCGCGGGATCAGATACGGCTGACGACGCAGGGGATCGGCTGGTACTTGTGCAGGTACAACAAAGCCTGGTCATTGATGCCGTCGAGCCACACACCGCGGCCGGCATAACGGTAACCATCGCCCATCGGCATCAAGCGGACCGGAATCGCGTGACGCGGGCTGAGGCGCAGCTCGCCTGTGACGATTTGTCCCGGCGCGAGCACAGGACGAGAGCGCAGCACGTAGGAGCCGCCATTGTCGCAGGAGATCGCGAAGGCCGCACCAGGCAGCATGAGATCATGCGCCTTTGCGCTACCGACGAATCCACCGAGTGCCGACAGGGCCACTGCCCCGGAAATCATGAGTTGCTTGATCTTCACTGCTATCCCTCTGCTCGCCAGCTTCCCCGCGCGCATTAAGACCGCAAATCGATCCTTCCACAAGCCGTCATGTCCGCGCAGCTCAGAGCAAGAGCGGCGGACCCTGCCCCCAACTACCACCACTCTCCGCCTCGGCGGCCGGCGCGAGATCGCTCTCGCTCTCGTGGTGCAGCCGCTCGGCATAGGGCGCAGCGAACAGACTGACACCGCGATGATCGATTGCAAACAGCGGCATGAAGGACTGCAGATCACGGCCTTCCATCAAGGCGGCCCGGCGATTGTCGAGCACCAGCCATTTGCCGTCGATCCGCACGGCGAGAACCGCATGATCCTGACGCACGGCGAGGTCGCGGACCAGGAGCAGCTTGAGATCAGCGTCCGCCGTTCCGGCTGCGAGCAGCACGGCGTATTTGGCGATGGCATAGTCCTCGCAGTCGCCGAGGCCAGCGCGCAGGGTCTGCAACGGTGAGCTCCAGACGTCCGGCAAGCCGTGCTGCTGATCGTCGCTGACATAACGCACGGCTTGATTGACGCCGCGATTGACGATCTCCGCGCGGACGCGCGCGTCGGAGGCCGCGGCTGCCTGCCGCTTCAGCGCAACGAAACCGCGCTCTGACGGCGAGCAGCGCGCATCATCGGCGTTGCAGCGCTCGACCGACATCTGCTCGCTGGCCATGGCACCCTGGACGCCGCGCCATTTGATCCACAACAGGCCTTCCGGCGCGCGGAAGGTCATCAGGCCGAACGGCTCGTCGCTCGGCGCTGCCAGAGCGGGCCCTTGCGGCGCATCGCTGCTGATTCCAGCGCGCGTTGCCGCGTCGGTCGACGCCACTTCGACCGGTCCAGAGGCTGCTCGGCGCAGGCCGTCATGCTTGGCGAGCACGGAATTGATGGTGAAGAAACGCACGGGCGGCGGCACGGACAGAGCAGGCTCCGGCCGTCTCCCGCTGGCCTCTGCGCCCCGATGTTTCGGCCGACGCGACACCGGCACAGCCGGCCACCACCGAGAGGGCAAGCGCAAGCCCCAGCGCACGCGGGAACACCCGCGGCCGATCGATCCGCAACATCACTGACGCCCCGTCTGCTCCGGGGCATCGGCCGACATCGTCGTGTCGGTCCCTGTCCCGGTCGTTATGGGGATCAGGGATAGAACCGGCGCTGCTTCGGGCCGGTTAAACGGGGCTGATCAGGGCGGCCATGTTTGCCGACGCGACTAACAGCGCCGCACCAGACCGTCTCAAATTGTAGCTATTTCGCTGGTCGCCGACCCGTCCCAGCGCAAAGCAGACAGATCGCTGCCATCCGGAAGGCCGGGAATACCGCTGCCTGCCCTGGCGGCCCTCGACGGCCGGCTGGCTGCGCGACACGCTCAGCGCTCGCGTAGCGCCTCGTCGCGCAGCATGCGGGCCGGCTTGACCAGATAGTCCAGCACCGACTTCTTGCCGGTCAGGATCTCCACCGTCGCCACCATGCCCGGAATGATGGGAAGCGGCTGCTCGGCGGTGCCGAGATGGTTCTTCTCGGTGCGAACCATCACGCGATAGAAGGTCTCGCCGCGTTCGTTCTTGTCGCCCTTCTCGTCGGTGATGGTGTCGGCGCTGATGCGCTCGACGCGGCCGTGCAGCGAGCCATACACCGAGGAATCATAGGCGCTGAGCTTCACCACCGCCTCGTGGTTCGGGCGGATGAAGGCGATGTCCTGCGGCCGGATGCGGCCCTCGACCAGCAGCGTGTCATCGAGCGGCGTGATCTCCATCAGGCTCGCGCCGGGCGCGACGACCGCGCCGATCGTGGTGACGTTGACGCGATTGACGATGCCGCGCACCGGCGAGCGCAGCTCGGTGCGCCGCACCCGGTCCTGGGCCGACTTGATGTTCTCGTCGAGGACTGCGAGATCGGCGCGGGATTTGGCGAGGTCGTCCTCGGCCTGGGCGCGGAAGGCGGTGACGATGTTGAGCCGGCGGGCGCGCGCTTCCTGCACCGCGGCTTCCGTCTTGACGATGCTGGCCTGGACGACCGCGAGCTGGCCGCGCATGTCGGTGGCCTGGCGGTCGGCGCGCAGCATCTCGATCTCCGGCACCACCTTCTGCTCATAGAGCTTGCGGGTCAGGCCGAGCTCACGATTGAGCAGCGCGAGCGTCTCGGAGAAGCGCTTCTCGGTCGCCCGGAGCTCGTCGATCTCCTTGCTCTTCTGCTGCTCCTGCTGCTGCACGACGTCGATGTCCTGCGCCAGCTTGCGGGCATGGGCGTCGAACACCGAGCGCTCGCTCTGCACGGCGCGCGGAGCCTCGGCGACGAGATCGTCGGGAAACACCACCGGGCTGCGGCCCTCGGTCTCCGCCGCGAGCCGGATAACGCGCGCCGCCATCGCGCCGCGGCGCTCGCGAATCTCGCCGAACTGCGAGGCGAAATTGGTGTCCTCGATGCGCGCCAGCGGCTGATCCTTCTCGACGATCGCGCCCTCCTGCACCAGCAGGTCGGCGATGATGCCGCCTTCGAGCGACTGGACCACCTGGGTCTGGCGCGACGGCACGACCTTGCCGTTGCCGCGCTTGACCTCGTCGAGCACGGCGAAATGCGCCCAGATCAGAAAGGTGAAGAACAGGCCGAGCGAGGCGAACAGCAGCATCCGCGCCGTCTTCGGCGTGCGCAGCTCGACGGCGGCACGGATGTCGTTGGAGAAAGCGAAATCACTGTGCGACATGTTACTTCGCGCCCTGCACCGGCTTCATGGCTGCCGTCGCGCCCTGCGCTGCCGCAGGCGGCTGCGGACGCAGCATGGTGAGGATCTGCGCGGTCGGCCCGTCGGCGACGATCTTGCCGGAGTCGAACACGAGGATGCGGTCGACCAGCGACAGCAGCGACGGCCGATGCGTCGAGACGATGATCGACATCTCGCCGGCCTTGTCGCCCTTGGCCAGGACCTTCAGCCGCTCGAGGAATTCGCCCTCGCTGCGAACGTCGAAATGCGCGGTCGGCTCGTCGAGGAACAGCACCCGCGGCTTGCGGATGAGAACGCGGGCCAGCCCGATCGCCTGCTTCTGGCCGCCCGACAAGCTGCGGCCGCCCTCGGCGATCATCATCTCATAGCCCTGCGGATGGCCGGCGATGAAGCTCTCGACGCCGGCGAGACGCGCCGCCTCCAGCACCTCCTCATCGGTCGCCGCGGGACGGCCGAGCGTGATGTTGTCGCGCAGCTTGCCGTAGAACAGGTCGGTGTCCTGCAAGACGAAGCCGATGCCGGCGCGCAGGTCGGCGGGGTCGTATTGCTGGATATCGATGCCGTCGATCAGGATCGAGCCTTCGGTCGGCGGATAGAACGCGGTGGTGAGGCGGCCGACCGTGGTCTTGCCGGAGCCGACGCGGCCGATGATGCCGATCTTCTCGCCAGGCTTGATGTCGAAGGAGACGTTGTCGAGCGCCTTGGCCTGGCTTCCCGGATAGGAGAAGCTGACATTCTTGAACTGGATGCGGCCCTGCTTGATCTCGCGCGCGACGTAGATCTTCTCCGGCGGGCGCTCGCGGTCCAGCGACATCAACCGGTCGATCGAACGCAGCGCCGACGTCGTCTGGGTGAAGCGCGTCATCAGGCCGGCGATGCCGGCGATCGGGCCGAGCACGCGGCCGGACAGCATGTTGGCCGCCACCAGCGCGCCGACCGAGAGCTTGCCGTCGAGGATCAGGAACACGCCGACCACCACCAGCAGCAGGCTGCAGAGCTGGCTGGCGACGGACGCCGCGGTCATCGCCATCGAGGCCCAGAACTGCACGTCCTCGCTGGAGCGCGCCTGCGCCGCCACCGACCGCTCCCAAACGGTCTGCACCCTGCTCTCGCCGGCCACCGCACGGACGGTCTCCATGCCGTTGAGCGATTCCACCAGGATGCCGTGCCGCGCCGCCGACTGCGCCTGCATCTTGCGCATCGCCTTGTCGAGCGGCCGCTGGATCAGAAGCCCGACCGCGATCATCACCGGCAGCATCAAGAACGGAATCCAGGCGATCGGGCCTGCGATGACGAACAGCACGATGATGAAGACGACCGCGAACAGCATGTCGGTCGCCGATACCACGGTGCCGGAGGTGAAGAATTCGCGCACCGAGTCGAAGTCGCGCATCTGGTTGGCGAGAATGCCGACCGACGGCGGCCGCTTGTCCATCTTCAGCGCCATCACGTGCTCGAAGATGTTGGCGGCGAGCACCACGTCGATCTTCTTGCCGGTCATGTCGATGATGCGGCTGCGCACCACCTTGAGCAGGAAGTCGAAGCCGATGGCGAGCGCAAGTCCGATGCCGAGCGCCACCAGCGAGGGGATGGCGCCGTTCGGAATCACGCGGTCGTAGACGCTCATCGTGAACAGCGGCGCCGCCAGCGCCAGGATGTTGACGATGAAGGCGGCGATCGCGACGTGGCTGTAATTGGCGCCGAAGCGGGTGACGACGGACCAGAACCAATGCGTCTTCGGCACCTCGCCGGCGGCATCGACGCGCGCGTCGGCGATCGCGGCGGGACGCACCAGATAGGCAAAGCCGACATAGCGGGCGGCAACCGCCTCGAAGCGCTCGATCGCCGGGGCCTCGTGGTGCGATGGATCGACGATGGTGACGCGTCCGGCCGCCTCGTCGATCGTCAGCAGGATACGGGTGGTGCCGTCGTGAAACATCAGCACGCATGGCAGCACCAGGGCGGGAATTTCGCTCAGCGGCCGTTCGACGAGCTGCGCCTCCAGCCCGGCGCGCCGCGCCGCGCGATCGTATAGGCCGATGGTGAGCACGCCGCTGTCGAGCGGCAGCCCCGACAGCAACGCGCTGCGGCTCAGCGCGCGGCCGTGATGGGCGGCGAGATAGAGCAGACTATCACTGAGAGGATCAGGGGCCGGTGCAGCGACGCTGGGCGGCGGCAGCACGGGCGGCGCCTCTTCCAGCTCAAATCTGGTCGGACGAATATTCAACGACGCCTCAAAAATCCAGCGGGCCAGCCAGGCAACGCGCGCCTGCGCCCAACGCATTGTGCCAATGATTGTCGTTTAGCCCAATTCTGTGACTTGGACCCAGGCTTTTCGGGGCCGTTCGCCGGTAACAGGGTGAGTATGTCGCAGCACAGTAAATGCGAAAGCGAGAAAGGCTGGCGCGGTCTGCGCCAGCCTTTTTCGTTGATCTAACTACTTCGGTGGCGGGCCGCCGTAGCCGCCGTACTTGCCCGACGTCACGAACAGCGGGGCGTCCGCAGGATCGCTCGAGGCCCAGCGATCGCCGAAGGTGATCGGCGTGGGCTGTTTCGCCGCACCGTCCTGGCCGTACATCGGCACCGGACCTGACGCGTTCAGCGGCTCCGGCCCCGGCGACGGCGCGCTCAGCCGCACCGGCGGCAGGCGATAGCCGACGAAGCCGCCATATACGTCGAGCGGTTCAGTCTCCGGCGGATGGCCGGTCTTCAGATAGGCCAGCATCTGCCCCATCGCGGCGAGCAGCTGATAGTCCGCGAACACCACGACGCCGCGTGCCGACACCAGCGACACATTGGCGTTGAAATACTGGTTCTGCGAATTCAGCAAATCGATCAGCGTGCGCTGGCCGAGCTCGTATTCCTTGTTGTAGGCGATGAAGGTGCGACGTGCGGCCTCGACGTCACGGACCAGGGCCGCAACACGATCGGCGGTGATGATCCGGGCCGCCCACGCCTTGTCGATCGACTCCAGCGCATCGCGCTGCAGCCGTGCGTGCTTCTGCTGCTCCTGGATCATGCGCTGGGCGGCTTCCTCACGGCGCCAGGAGTTCTGGCCGCCGTTGAAGATGTCCCAGGAGGCCACGACCTTGCCGCTCACCTCGTCGTAGCGGTTGTTATAGGTGACCGACTCCTTGCCGGTGGTCGCACGGCCTTCGAGCGAGACCGTTGGCAGGAAGGTGCCGGTGGTGGCATCGAAGCCGCGCTTCGCGGCGGTCACGTCCGCCGCCGCCGCGCGCAAGGTCGGATTGAACTTATAGGCGATGTCGAGCGATTCCGCCTTGTCCCGCGGCAAGTCCGGCAAACGGCCGGGGAAGCGCAGATTGTAGGGCTCGACGCCGACGACCTTGCGATACTTCGCCCGCGCCACTTCCAGGCTGAGACGGAATTCCTCGAGCACGGCCTGAGCCGCAGCGACGCGCTCTTCCGCCTGCTGCGTATCGCCCTCGCCTGCCCGGCCACCCTGGAAACGCGCCAGCACGTTCTTGCGCAGCTCGAGATGGACCTTGAGGTTCTTCTCGGCGAGACCGACCAGCGTGGTGTAGCGCACCACGTCCACATAGGCCTCGGCGGCGTCGAGCCCGATCAACTCGGTGCGCTCGAGCACGCGGAAGGCAGCCGCATCCACGCGCGCAGCCTGTCGCCACACTTCGTTGATGGAGGAAAATCCATCGAACAGCAGCTGGCGCACGACCACGCTGGCCTCGCGGCCGCGGAGATAGCGACCGTTGTTGTTCGGCGCGGGCGTGACATATTGCTTGAGCATTTCAGGCCCGGCACTCGCATCGAGCCGGACCTGGGGGAGCAGGGTTCCCTGCTGCTGGCGAAGCTCCGATTCCGTGGCGCGACGGTTTGCTGCCGCCTCGCCAACGCCCGGGTTTGTCTTCACCGCCTGATTGATGGCGTCCTGAATCGTGAAGGGTTCCGCCCCAACTGCCGGGCTAAAGCCCATCCCCACGACACAAATGAAACCGAGTGAATGTATGATCTTCAACATACGAGATCGGTAACAAAGCCGCGATCAACTCGCAAGGAACCTCGCCACACTTCGGACCAAAAAACGACCGGATGTTGCAGATCGGCGACTCTGCATCAGGATTGGGGAAATGACTAACCTGAAGCAAGATGGTGGGGGAGGCAGGACTCGAACCTGCGAAGCCATGAGGCGGCTGATTTACAGTCAGCTCCCTTTGCCACTCGGGACACTCCCCCGTATCGATGGCAGTTGAAGGCCGGCCGCGGAAAACAGCGGTTGAGCGACCATCAGCGCCATGGAGACGGTAAGGCCGCGGGGGCCCGGATGAAGGGGCGCGCGCGACCGGGGCCCTTATGATCGAACCGGCCCCTCAAAGTCAACCAAGGGACGACGAATTTTCCCAAGCCGGTCTTTTCCAAGCCGCCGGTGCCAAATTGCCAGAATCCGCCGGCCGTGACAGAAGCTCACGCCATGAGCGAACGCGACCGCAAGCCCCCTTTTCGCCGTCAAGGCGGCAAATCTCCCGGCAAATTCTCAGGCAAGCCGCGCGGCTTCGAGCGGCCGCATGGCCGGTGGGAGCGCGAGGCGGGCTCGGACGGTCCGGTCATTCTCTATGGCTGGCACACCGTGAGCCTGGCGCTGGCCAATCCGAAGCGGACCATCCGGAAGCTCTATCTGACCGAGAACGCCGCGCGCCGGCTCGCCGAGGAAGGCATCGACACCCGGGTCGCGCCCGAGATGGTGCGTCCCAGCCAGATCGACCAGCGGCTCGGCCCCGACGCCGTGCACCAGGGCCTGCTCGCCGAGGCCGATCCCCTGCCTTCGCCAGACATTGATACGTTGACGCCCG
The DNA here is from genome assembly GCF_054063215.1 of Bradyrhizobium sp. USDA 4353. Taxonomy (NCBI): domain Bacteria; kingdom Pseudomonadati; phylum Pseudomonadota; class Alphaproteobacteria; order Hyphomicrobiales; family Nitrobacteraceae; genus Bradyrhizobium; species Bradyrhizobium sp. USDA 4353. The sequence goes on along the minus strand of NZ_JBSSGB010000001.1, from coordinate 4,526,715 downwards.
AGGGGCTGATCCTCGTGCTCGACCAGATCACCGACCCGCATAATGTCGGCGCCATCCTGCGCTCGGCGGCCGCCTTCGACGTCAAGGCCATCGTGACCACCGCCCGGCACAGCCCGGAGGCGACCGGCGTGCTGGCCAAATCCGCCTCGGGCGCGCTCGAGCTGGTGCCGATCATCACGGTGCAGAATCTCGCCCGCGCCCTCACCCGGCTCAACGAGCGCGGCTTCCAGACCGTGGGCCTCGACAGCGCCGGTGATGCCGACATCGCCGCGGTGCCCCTGCGCCAGCCGCTGGCGCTGGTGCTCGGCGCCGAGGGCAAGGGCCTGCGCCAGCTCACGCGCGAGACCTGCAGCGTGGTGGCGCGGCTCGACATGCCCGGCGCGATCAAGAGCCTCAACGTCTCCAACGCCGCCGTGCTCGCGCTCTATGTCGGCGCGAGCCGGCTCGGGCTGATGGCCAAATGACGAAACGCCCGCGCGCAGGCTTGCGCACGGGCGTTTGTGACGAGGATCGACCTGAACGTTCGATGATCAGTAGTAGCGGCGCAGCACGCGACGGCCGTGATAGTAGGACGAGGCGCCCCAGCGATAGCCGCCCTGCGGCTGGGCGTAGACCACCTCCGGCGCGACACGGGTCGCCTCATAGGCGTGGTGGCGGTGGTGATAGCGATACACCGGGAGCGCGCGCTCCTCATAGGCCGGATACGGCGCAAACGCGCCGGGACCGCTATAGGTCGGGCCCTGGTTCACATAATAATACTGGCGGGTCGGCTCGGGCAGCCGCTCATAGGAGGCGCCGCAGCTGCCGCAGCCGGCCGCGCCATAGGTGTAGCCGGGCTGATAGGTGTAGCTCGGCTGATAGCTATAGGTCGGCTGATAGGTGACCGTCGGCTGGTACGTCACTGTCGGCTGGTAGGTGACGGTCGGCGCGCACGGGCTCGCATAGCCGCACGGCGCGCATGACGAATAGCCGCAGGCCATGGCCGGCGCGCTGCCGGCGACGGCGAGGCCGGCGATGGCCACAAGTCCTGAAATCATATGACGCATAACTCTCTCCTGATGATCTGATTTTTGTTTGATCTCGTTGTCGGTGGTTCGATTTTAGCGACGGTAGTCTGGGGGCAGATTGTCGTCACCGCGGGGGCCGCCGCCCTCGGGGGCGACGATCACCGCGGGTGGATACATCGGCACCGGCGGCTCCGCCGGCTGCATCTGGGACTGCGCGCCCCAGGAGCGGGAATAGCTTTCGGCCGGCTTCGGCAGCTTGCGGTTGGCCGGCGGCTCGATCTCCATCCGGCCGTAGCCCGGCTTGGAGCCGAGCGTCGGATAATAGTGGCCGACATTCGGCTCGGGATCGACCGGCCGCCCGCCATAGATCTGCGGCTGCATGTAGTTGCCCCTGCCGAGACCATACTGGCCTTCGACGACGGCGTAAGAAGCGTCGATGCCGTTGATCACGACCGGCACGCCCGGCCGTTGCGGGATGACGATCTCGAACCCTTCGCTCGCGAGCGCGGCGGACGCCGTGCCGATCAAAACCGCAAGTGCCGTTGCAATACGCATGAATTCACGCCCCGGTTGCCACGCTACAAATACCGCAACGCGCGTCGTCATGGGTTAAGCGCGCGGATCAATCTGCCGGTAAGGCTAACGCGCGGGCCATTCGTTCGAGTTAAGGCGTGGGACGGGTTCACGGGGCAAGGTTAATGCCCGCTCATCAGGAGCGCGCTGGCGTCCAGCCTTACATCGAGCGCCTTGCGCGTGCCGTGCAAAAACATCGTGGCCACTGCGGAACGGCAAAGGCCGCTTGTACTTAGGAGTCGGGGCGCAACGACGGAGTTATTCCATGATCAGATCTGCAATTCTCGGGGCTGCGGTGCTCGCGACGGCGCTGGCCGCACCGGCCATGGCGCGCGACATGCACCACCGCCACCACATGGCCCGCCAGGACGCCGCGATGATGCAGCAGCGCGCGGACGGCGGCTGGAACAATGGCTGGAATAATGATTGGAATCGCCGCGGCACCGGCTTCTGGCCGGCCGACATTGCCGCCGGCGCTGTCGGCGCGGCCGCGGGTGTGGCTGGTGCAGCCATCGGCACCGCCGGCGCCATCGCCACGGCGCCCTTCCGTACGGCCGACGCCTATGCCTACGATCCCGGCCCGTACCGCTTCGATCAGCCGACCTATGATCGCGGCCAGCTCGGCTATTACGGCGACTGGAACAGCTACGCCACGCGCAACGGCCTGGTCTGCCGTCCGGGCACGATGTTCAAGGGCGCCGACGGCGCCATGCACATCTGCCAATAAGCTCCATCTCTTGATGTGGGGGGCGGCCAAAGGGCCGCCCCTTCTGCATCCGATCATGGTCGGCTCGGCGATCAGACATCGCTGACCCCGTTGCAAGGCCGCCAGTCGAAGGCGGACGAGCGAGCTTCATCCTCGCCCGTCTCGCTTCCTGTGCGCTGACGCCGCTCCAGGCGGCCGCGGGGTGTAGCCTAGCCGCGCCAACTCTGCTAGGAACGGCCCGCACCGGGCATCTGACATCAGCGGGTGACGATCGCGTCCGCATCGTCCGCGTCAGCATGCACTCGCCGGCTTAGCTCAGCGGTAGAGCAGCGGTTTTGTAAACCGAAGGTCGGGGGTTCAATCCCCTCAGCCGGCACCAGTGACGATCGCAAGCTTCCGGTTTCCCCTCGATGCGTCCTCGCCGGAAGGCTCGATCCGTCACGCGCGAGCCACGCTCCACGTTAGGAACCATCTGCACGGAATCGCATTGAGGCTACCGGCTTCGGCGGGTGGGGACGAAACAGGTTCAAACTGTGGCAACAATATTGCCACATCTCAACCAGGACTCGCGCTTATCCCCAGAAGTCACTGGCCTATCAACTTGATTTAGCGACAGCCATTTGTTGCAATTGCGGCCTTCTGGGGGACATCGTCATGACGTGGAAGGAAGAGCGTGATGCGCTGATCGCGCAGACCATGGCCTTCGTGCAATCGGTCACCGGCAAGCCGGTCGACTTCTCCCAGTTCGAACTCCCAGTCGCTCCGCCTGTTACCTCCACGTCGGCACCCGCCCCCGGCGGAACGCCGATTGCTGCCCAAATTGCGGTCCCAAAGCCGACCCATGGGGATCTCCCGCGGGATTTGGATCGGGCGGCGGAGCCCTCGCCTGGACAGACGCAAGGATCGGCCAGGATGCGCGGGCAGGACTCCCCTGCTCTGCAGCCGCCCACCACACCCGGCTCTGTCGCATCCGAGCGCTTCACCAGCATCGCGTCGCAACTCGATCTGCAGCGCGACATGCAGGCGGAGATTCGCGCCCGCGTCGCCCGCTTCCGGGCGCATCAGGAGCGCTTCAACCGCGAGCGGCAGGAATATTTCAGCGCGACGCTGGCGCGCCTGAAGGCCTCGGCCGAGGGCACGGTGCTCCCTGAGGAATAAGTCCGTCGTTTGGGTCGGCTTGAGATCATAAGAGAACGCGCCGGCTCACAGCCAGGCGAACAACGTCGCCACATTGGCGACGAAAGCCAGCAACAATCCAAAAGCGAGCGTCAGCTGGATCCGCCCGCAGAAGATGTGGAGATCGGTTCCCATGGGCTTAACCATCCGGCGATTCTAGCCCCGGAGTCCCACGGATTCTTTTTCCAAAAATTTAGGACTCGTTTACGACTCGCGCGAACCGAAAAGGCCGCTTTCCCGCCGCGAACACGCCCGTGTCTCGCTACAACCCCTATTCATCGTCGGTTCATCCTTCGCTTCTTTGGAGCCGTTTGGAATGCCCTATGCGCTGTTTTGCAACGAGGCCAAGTTGAGCAAGGCCTACCCGACCGAGGCTGACGTCTGGCGGCTCGCACGGCAAAGCGGACTGGTGGTGGATGTGATGATCAATGCGCGGCGCGAGGCCGGGCATCTGCAACTCGACAATGACTACGAGATCAGGCCGTGCGCCGCCGAGCCGGAGGAGGATCCCTGGCAGAACCGCGTCGAGGCCGAGCAGGAGTTCAATATCCCCTACGCCTCCTGAGCTAAGCGAGGGATCAACGAATCGGCGACCGGCTGACCCGAGCCGGCGCCATCAAGACGCGCTCACGGGCTGATCGGTGGACCACTCAACTGCGATCGTCCCATGAAAGGGACCGCGGAGCCGCAGCTTTGAAGAGTTTTCCGGCAGGATTTCGCTAGTGACGACACCACGATCGGCGGGCAGCTAGGCTGCCCGCCGGAAGCGTGGCCTGGAATCCGGACCTTATGGCGTGGCCGTGGCCAGCGAGGCGGTTTCGGACGGAAGGGCGACACAGGCACGCTTGCGGCTGAGGCCGCGGATCGCACCGGTCACCTTCAGCACCTTACCCGACGGGCAGGACGCGGTCTGCACCAGCGCCACTTCATAGGGCGCCAGCATCAACGGTTCGGACTTCAGGACGGTCTGGGCGGAGCACGGCAAAACAGCCGCTGACAGCAACAGCACGGACAACAAGATACGCATGTGGGATGATCCATCAAACCGGCGGACTCATAATAACAAGTGGTGGCGAAAGTTTCACGAAGGTTTGAAAAATTATTTTGCACTGCGTGAGAGCCCCCGACACCACCGGCGGCCACACTCTGCCCAGCAAAACGCCCGCGCCAAGGCGCGGGCGTGAGACAAATTGACGTCGCCGTGGTGACGCGGCAGCGCCGGCCCGACGGTCAGTACTTGCTGGCGACCGGACCGCCCCAGCCGAAGCGGTAGTTCACGCCGACCTTCACCGTATGGTCCTCGTTGTTGAAGCGGCTGCCCACGATCGGGGCCGGTCCACCCGTGAAGGTCGTATTGCCGAAATTGTAATACTGGTACTCGGCCTTGGCCGACCAGTTCGGGGCGAACATGTATTCGAGGCCCGCGCCGACGGTGTAGCCGTCCTTGCTGTTGCCCGAGGTGGTGAAGCCGGCCGGCGCGCCGGCGACGTTCACGCCGAGGCCATTGCCGTCACGCCAGGCGTAACCACCCTTGGCGTAGACCATCGCCGGCCCCCAGGTGTAGCCGAGCCGGCCGGTCACCGAGCCGAGCTGGTTGGCGCCGGTCGAGCTTACGACGGTCGCGCCAGGGAAGCCGAAATTGGTCGTGTTGCGGTCCATCCAGCTGTACTGGGCCTCGATGCCCAGCACCCAGTTCGGCGCGAACTGGTAGTCGAAGCCGCCCTGGACGCCGCCGAGGAAACGCCCATTGTTGCCGTCGAGGCTGTTATTCGCGGCGAACGCCCCGCCGAGATGGCCGCCGATATAGAACCCGGTCCAATCGTAGATCGCCTGGGGCGGGGTCATAGGCGGCGCCTTGGTGTAGGTGCGCGCGGGCATGTCGGCGGCGAACGCCGGCACGGCGGCAACCGTCGAAGCCATGGCGGTCAGAGCCACTGCACTCAGAAAAACGCGTTTCATGGGACATCCCCGTTATTCATTTGCGACATCTATCGAACATCGTGGCCGCATTTGGGTTGCCCGGTGGCGGTGACGCAGCTGTGATTGTCCAGCGCGTGTCACCAGGGGGCAACAAAGGCCTTTTGTTCCATAGGCTTCCCGAAGATTTCGTGAAGCTGACGCCTCGCCCGACATTTGGTCGCCCCGAGGCGGCAAAGCGTTTGAACCTATCGTTAAATTGTGATCGCCCCAGCCTGCTCGCAAGCCGCTGCGACGACGTGGCGCCGCTGCCGTAGACGCTCTTGCTAGCGCGTCATGGCCGCCAGCTCAGGGAAGGCCGCATAGCTCGATCCGGCACACAGCTCGCCGGCCTCCTCGAGCAGCCGGTCGAACCGGCCATCGACAAAGATCGCCGCGCGCTCCTTGGCCGGGCGGTAGCTGCCGTCGGACTCGCGCGCCGCATAGCGGATGCAGCTGACATAGCGCAGGCGGCCGCCGACCGTCCGCTGCACCGGCTCGGCCAGCACGCCCTCGCGCACCCCGACCGGATTGTTCAGATAGGTCCTGAGATAGGCCACGAGCTCGGCGCGATAGTTTGCCGGAAACGGCTGGCTGGAGACGCCACGGTCGCCCGTATAGGAGATGCCGCGGTTGTCGTCGCTCATGAACGCGGCGGTATCGCCGCTCGCGCAGCCCGCCAGCAGCAAGGCCAGCACGGCCACCGGCCACCAGCTCGCTCTCCCCATCCCCACCGCGCCCAACCTTGCCAGACCTCTCCGCGTCAGCTTCTAGCCGAAAGCCTGCGAACAGCAAATCCACCCGGCCTCACAGTGCCGTCAAGCCGCTGCCGCCGGACACGCGGGAGGCGTGCCGGCGGCAATGCGAGCGTCGTCGTCAGACGATGCGGGCGGCCGATCAGCCGCGGCGGGTCGCCGGCGTCACGCGCTTGAAGCTCACCTGCTTGTGGGCGGTCGCGGACGCATGCTGGACCTTCACCTTGTCGTGATGGCGAAGATGCGCGGTATGGCGATGCGTGTGCCGAAGCAGCGAGGCGTGCGGCTTGCCCTTGGCCTTGCCGACCGTCGGCTTCATCTCGTTGGCCTTGTCGCCGGTCGGCGTGCTGCCAGCCTTCGCGTCGGTCGTCTTGCTCGCGTCGGTCTTGGTGGCGTCGGTCTTGCCGGTCGACGTGCCGGTGGTCTGGGTCGACTTCGCGGAAGCATCGGTTTTTGCAGGGCCTGCGGCGAAGGCGGGCGCAGCCAGGATCGACGCGGCGAGCAGTGCAACGGACATGGTCTTCAGCATGGTCGTCTCCGTGATGTGAAGATCTGCAAGGCACCATCCAGTGCGGATGGGCTCGTGATCATGGAAACGACAATAGGGAACGGGCACTGAACCCACCCTGAAGTAAAGCACGGCTTTCAGTTCATGGACATGAAGGGATAGTCATCGAGATGACTAGCCTGTCATCATCTGGCCAGTATAATGCACCGATCGCGGCGCAAAATCCGCGCAAACGACCGGGAATATTTCGCAGCTGCGGAAGTTCTTCTCCGCATGCAGTCACCACCTGTTGGATCGACAACTCGGGAGATACGAATGAAAAAGTCTGCGATCAGGATTGCCACGCTGGCACTGTGCGCGATGGCCGTGGCCTCCGGGCCGCTGCTTCTGTCGAAGGCTTATGCCGCGGGCAGCGAGACCCCGTCTGCCCCGCCGCCGGACAAGAAGAAGAAGGACAAGAGCTCGAGCATCGACGATCCGAAGTTCCTCGCTGCCTATCGCACGGCCTACACCTCGATCTATGATCGCGGCGACTACGCCACCGCGATCCAGCAGCTCAAGGCGCTGAACCGTGAGGACGTCGCCGACGTCGCCAACCTGATCGGCTACTCCTACCGCAAGCTCGGCAACTACCAGGCCTCCAAGCAGTACTACGAGCAGGCCCTGGCGGATGATCCGAACCACGTCCGCACCTGGCAGTATTACGGCCTGTGGCAGCTCGAACAGGGCAACCGCGAGCAGGCCAAGTACCACCTCGACAAGGTGGCGCAGCTCGCCGGCACCAACAGCGCCGAATATCGCTCGCTGGCCGACGCGCTCGAGAAGCAGCCGGGCACCGGCCTCGTCTACTGAGGCGATCGGACACGTCCGATCTCGACAGTGGCGCAACCCGAAAGGGTTGCGCCATTTTCGTTTGTGCGCTGCCATTCCTCGGCTATGGATCAATCCTCGCAGTTCATTTCATCACGATTTGATAGGAGATTGACTCGTGGAGCCCTGGCTTGGCGCTGCTCTCGGTTATATCAAGGATTGGCTGGCGTTTCAGGTCGAGGTCTCCGGACAGCCCGGCTGCATCATCGCCGTCGCCCATCGCGGCGAGATCGTGCTCGAAGCCGCGTTCGGGCATGCCAATCTCGACAGCGGCGAGAAGCTGACGCCACGGCATCGTTTCCGCATCGCTTCTCACACCAAGGCGTTCACGGCCGCCGGCATCATGCGGCTGCGCGAGCAGAAGCGATTGAAGCTCGACGATGCCGTCGGCGACCACGTCAAGAATTTGCATCCCGATGTTGCGACGGCCACGATCAGCCAGCTGCTGTCGCATAGCTCAGGCCTGACCCGCGACGGCAAGGACTCAGGCCAGTTCACCGATGGCCGAGCCTATCTCGACAAGGACGAGCTGCTCGCCGAGCTGAAGCTCGCGCCGGCGATCGAGCCCAACAGCCGATTCAAATACTCAAATCATGGCTACGGCCTGCTCGGCCTGGTGATCGAGGCGGTCGCGGGAGAGCCCTACCCGAGCTGGCTGCAGCGCGAGATCATGACCCCGCTGGGCCTGCGCGAGAGTGCGCCCGACATGACGCTGCTGGCCAAGACCGTGCCGTTCGCGCGCGGCCATTCCCGCATCGTGCCCCTGGGACGCCGCGCGGTGATTCCCGGCGACAATCCGACCCACGCCATCATGGCGGCCGCTGGCGTCGTTGCGACCGCGGCGGATACCGCGCGCTTCTTCGCCCAGCTCGCACCCAACGCGAAGAAGAGCCTGCTCTCGGTGGCGAGCCGCCGCGAGATGGTCCGGCGGCAATGGCGCGTGCCGCAGGACATCGAGGAGGCCTATTACGGCCTGGCGCTGATGAGCGGCACCACCGCGGGCTTCGACTGGTTCGGCCATGGCGGCGGCTTCCAGGGCTACATATCGCGCACCTCTGTCATCCCCTCGCGCGAGATCGCGATCACCGTGCTGACCAACGCCATCGACGGCTGGGCGCCGGGATGGGCGAACGGCGTCAAGTTCATCCTGCAAGCCTTTGCCACCCATGGCGCGCCGTCGCGCAAGACGCGCGACTGGACCGGGCGCTGGTGGACGCTGTGGAGCGCCTTTGACCTCGTCCCCTTCGGCGAGCAGGTGATGGTGGCCAATCCGTCCTTCATCAACCCGTTCCTTGATGCGCCGCGCATCGAGGTGACGGGGCGCGACCAAGGCCGGATCGCGCAAGCCGCCGGTTATTCCAGCCATGGCGAGCCCGTCCGGCGCGTGCGCTCCAAGTCCGGCGTCAGCGAAGTGTGGCTCGGCGGCGCGCGCCTGCGGCCGGAACGCGTGTTGAAGGCGGAGATGGAGCGGAAATATCCGAAGGGCCGACGGAAGAAGGAGAGTTAGCCGCGGGGTGTAGATTGAGCGCCTGCTCACGCAGCGACTATCTGCTCTCCTTCACCAACGCCTCGGCCTCACCCCGGAACGACTTCCGCGCATCGTCGCGCGAATAGAACATGTGCCCGCCGGGATAGACCACGAGCTTGACCCGCGGCGGCCGTGCGAAGGCGGGCAACTGGTCGAGCAGGATCTTCGAGCCGTAATACGGCGTGGCGAGATCGAACAGGCCATGGCCGACCAGGAGCTTGAGCTTGGGATCGAGCGCGAGGATCTGCCGCAGCTCGCCGGTGGACTCCGGCGGGCTGATGCCGCGGCCGAAATCCCAGGAGCGGTTTGACCGCGCCGCTGAGCAGCTCGTAGGAGCCGTCGGGATGCCAATTCAGCTTGCGCGTCGTCAGCTCGACGGCCGCGCTGGTCAGCGGCGCCGTGAGCACGTCACCGGAGGGATCGGAGCTGCGCGAGGTGCTCGAATCCGGATACGGGTCGATCCCGAGCACCGAGCCGTCATAGCGGCCGGTGATGCGGCCGTTCTTGCGGTCGAACTCGCGGCGAAACTCCGAGACATCGAAACGGCCGGCAAGCCTGCGGCTGACCGCCTGGTCGATGCCGGTCAAGCTGGCGACATTGTCGGCGAGCCGGTTGGTCGCCTCGAGGTCCGCCTCGCCCTTGACGAGATCGAGCAGGAAGTCCCCGCTCGCATAACGCTCGACATCGGCGAGATCGGCGCGCGTCACCGGGCCTTTCATCTGCTTGGCCACGGCCGCAAAGCTCGGCAGGCTCGCGACATATTGCAACAGGCTGGAGCCTGAATAGTCGCGGAAGTCCAACAGCGGCGAGACCAGGATGAGTCCGCTAACGCCGACCCCCTGGTCCTGCTGCAGATTGTTCACGATCTTCGGGCCGCGGATGCCGCCATAGCTTTCGGCGGTGACGAATTTCGGCGAGGCCAGCCGGTCGTTCTTCTCCAGCCAGCGGCGCACCACGAGCGACAGCGAGCGCACGTCGCCATCGACAGAGAAGAACCGTTTGCGGACGTCGTCGCCGGTGGCGACGAAGCGGCTGTAGCCGGTGCCCGCGGGATCGATGAAAACGAGATCGGTGAAGTCGAGCCAGGTATCGCCGTTCGGCAGCAGGTCCGGCTTCGACGACGGCGTGACGCTGGCGGCGTCGATCCCAATCCGCCACGGCCCGGCATTGCCGAGCTGCAGATAGGCGGAGGACGCACCGGGGCCGCCATTGAAGAAGAAGGTCACCGGGCGGCTGGCGCGATCGGTGCCGTCGAGCTGATACGAGGTGTAGGCGATATCGGCCTGCGGCTCGCCCTTGTCGTCGAACAGGCGGATCGCGCCGGCGGTCGCCGTGAACGACAACGTCCGCCCGGGCAATTCGAGCGTCTGCGTCGTGGTGGAGTCGGCCGGCAGCCTGTGCTGCTCGGCCGTCGAGGCCGAGCCCGGCGGGGTCGCGGCGCGGTTGCCGGCTGAGCCGGTGCGAGCTCCGCCCGGTGCGGCATGCTCCTGCGCAGCAGGCGGGGCGTCCTGGGCGCGCACCGCCGTCCCGGCGACCAGCGCCGTCAAGGCCAAGACCGAAGCCACCAAGCCCGAACGTCCAATGGACGACGTGAAACCTGCCATCATCTCACTCCCTCGACCGGGTACTGGTACAACCCGCTCGTCTTCAAACGCATGAACCGCGCCTGGGGACCAACCTCAACCAACTCTTCCGTGATCCAGGTCACACCCGGCCCGGTGCCTGTTCGGCCGACTTGTGTTATGGGCTCGAACCTCTCGATCCCGTCCAGCGTCCCACCCATGGGACAAAAGGCGCGCCGCCGGTTGCGATCACGGAGCTCATCATGAAATACCCGACGTTCATCGTCGCAGCCCTGACCGGGCTCGTCGCACCGGCCTTTGCCGGACCGCCGGCCGCGCTGGTGGAGGACGTGCAGGGCGAGGTGTCCGGCGCCGAGCTGATGGACTATGTCGCGCCGGGCCAGGTGATCAAGCTCGGTCCCGACGGCGCCGTGGTCATGAGCTACCTGAAATCCTGCCGCCGCGAGACGGTCAACGGGACCGGCAGCGTCACCGTCGGCCCCTCCGAAAGCAAGGTCGAGGGCGCCGCGCTCAAGAGCGACATCGTCAATTGCGACGCCAGTCACGCCCAGGCGACGACACGCGAGACCAGCGAGGTCGCGGCGACGATCGTGCGCAGCGTCGGGCCGGACAGCGCGCCGATCGCGCAGGCGGTGATCTATGGCGCCTCGCCGATCTTCGAAGCCAAGGGGCGTGGCACGCTGGTCGTCGAGCGGCTCGACCAGCCCGGTGATCGCCAGGAGGTCGAGCTCTCCGGCCGGCAGTACAAGGGACGCTTCTACGATTTCGCCGGCACCAGCCATCCGTTGACGCCGGGCGGCACCTATGTCGCAACCTTCGGCCCTGCCCGTATCATCTTTAAGGTCGACGCGCAGGCCAAGGCGGGCCCTGGCCCCGCGGTCGGGCGGCTGATCCGCCTCAACTGAAACCGAAAGCGGTCATCGGTGGCGATCGGACGCCGGACGCGCGACGCGCTTGCCGTCATCGCCATCGCATTGGCGTGCGCGGGCCTGCTCGTCTCGCCCGCCTTCGAGCGTGGCCGCGGGCTGTCGCTCGACGCCTTGACGTGGCTGCGCTTCGAGGCGTTCGGCAATCGCCACGAGGCTGCGACGAGTCCCGCGGTCGTGATCGCGATCGACGAGGAGAGCTATCAGGCGCCGCCCTTCAAGGGCGCCCCGCTCTTGACCTGGACCGGCGAAATCGGCCGCGTGCTGACGTCCGTGCTCGACGGTGGCGCCAAGGTGGTCGGCTTCGACATGGTGTTTCAGACCTCGATCGAGCAGTCGGAGATTCCGCTCGGCGAGTCCACGCTGGGCGAGAAGACGCGCGGTTTCGATCGCGACTTCCTGCGTGCGCTGGCCGCCGCGGCCGCAGGCGGCAAGGTGGTGCTGGGCGAGATCTTCGGCGAGCCGCCGATCCTGCCCGCGCCAGGGCAGCGCATTGCCGTACGCCAGCAGCAGAATCTGAGACCGCTCAACACCTACACAGATAGCGACGATGTCGTCCGTCGTCATCCGCTGTCGCTGACGGCCGACGGCAAGATCATTCCGAGCATGGCGCTGGAGCTGGCCGCGCGCGCGACCGGCACGGTGCCGATCATCGCCGCTGATCGCGTCACCCTCGGCGACTACGCGATTCCCGGGCGCGTGCCGGGCACGATGACCTTGAATTTCGCCGGCGGCGCCGATGACATTCCCACCTATTCCTTCGCCGATTTGCGCGCCTGCGCGCTGAAGGGCGACAAAGATTATTTCCGCCGCGAGTTCGCCGGCAAGGTCGTCCTGATCGGCACTGTCGGGATCGAGGACCGGCGGGTGACGTCGAAGCGCTTCGCGACCCGCGCCGAGGGCGCGCGGCGGCCGCGCTGCGTGCTCGGCGAGCGCAGGGTTGCGGAGAGCTTCGCCCGCAGCACCATTGCTGGCGTCTACATCCATGCCACGGCGGTGAACAATCTGGTGAGGCAGGAGGCCGCCGTGGAATTGGATCGGCCCGTGATCTTTGCCATCGCTGTGGGCATGGCGCTGCTGGCCGCCCTGCTCGCGCGGCTGCTACGACCGACGGTTGCCGCCGCCATCCTCGCGCTGCTCGCGGCTCTCTACGTTGGACTGGCCACCACCCTCTTCAACCGCGCTGTTGCCTTGCCCCTCGGCGAGCCGCTGGCCGCCGGCGTGCTCGCGCTCGTCGCAACCACCGGCTATCGCTTCATGGTCACCGACAAGGACCGCAGGCTGCTGCAGAAGAGCTTCGCCTACTATCTCGCGCCGCGCGAGATCGACCGCATGCTGGCCTCGCGCCGCCTGCCGCAGCTCGGCGGCGAGACCCGTGAGGTGACGGTGTTCTTCTCCGACATCGAAGGCTTTTCGCGCATCGCAGAGCAGATGTCGCCGGAGCAATTGATGGCGCTGACCAACGAATATCTGTCGGCAATGACTGACGTCATCGAGGCCCATGACGGCTATGTCGACAAATATATCGGCGACTCCGTCGTCGCCGTGTTCGGCGCCCCGCTCGACGATCCCGATCATGCCAAGAGCGCCGCCCGCGCGGCGCTCGATTGCAAGACGAAGCTCGACGAGCTCAATCGCGCCTCGACCGCGTTCCAGGGCCTCAAGGTGGCGCAGCGCATCGGCATCAACAGCGGCGCCGCGCTGGTCGGCAATTTCGGCTCGCAGCGGCGCTTCAACTACTCGGTGATGAGCGATGCCGTGAACGTGGCCTCGCGGCTCGAAGGCGCCAACAAATTCTACGGCACCACGATCATCGCGTCCGAAAGCACCCGGTCGCTGGCGGGCGCTGAGTTCGCCTGGCGCGAGCTCGACACCATCCGCGTCAAGGGCCGCGAGCAATCGCTGACCATCTACGAGCTGCATGGCCGCAACGCCGAGCTTTCGCCAGAGGAACACGCCCTGCTTTCCGGCTACGCCGCGGGTCTCGCACATTGGCGCGCCGGCGAGCTGCCGCAGGCGGCGGAGCGCTTTGCATCGGCCGCGGCAAACGACGGCCCGAGCGCCCTGTTCGCGGAACGCGTTGCGGCCGCTCGGCAGCACGGCGAAGCCGCCTGGGATCCCGTCCGCAGCCTGCAGGAAAAATGACGTAGGGATGACGGTGTCCGGGCCCATTTCCCGGCGATATCGGCCCTCATGGCGGCCCTATTGGCCCCGCATACCGGCCGCGATGGACAAGCATGGCCAAGGTCGGCTAGACGACACGGCGCCTTCAACCGGCCAACGACCAGCGAGCCCGATCGACGCATGACCACGTCCAAGCGATATGAGCGGATCGCCTTCGTCGCGAGTCCAAGTGCCGAGGCGCAGGCCGCACTTGCGCAGCTCTCCGCGCTCTATGGCAACTCCGATCCGGATCTGGCCGATGTCGTGGTCGCGCTCGGCGGCGACGGGCTGATGCTGCAGACGCTGCACGACCACATGCGCTCGGGCAAGCCGATCTACGGCATGCACCGCGGCACGGTCGGCTTCCTGATGAACGAGTTCTCGACCATCGACCTGCATGGCCGGCTCGAGGCGGCGCAGGAATCGGTGATCCACCCGCTGCTGATGCGTGCGACCGATGCCCACGGCGTGGTGCACATCCATCACGCCATCAACGAGGTCTACCTGTTCCGCCAGACCGCGCAGACCGCGCGGCTGCGCATCCTGATCGACGAGCGCGAGCGCATGTCCGAGCTGATCGCCGACGGCGTGCTCGTGGCGACGCCGGCGGGATCGACCGCGTATAATCTGTCGGTGCAGGGCCCGATCTTGCCGATCAACGCCGCGCTGCTGGCGCTGACGCCGATCAGCGCGTTCCGCCCGCGGCGCTGGCGCGGCGCCCTGCTGCCCAACACGGCCTATGTCATCATCGAGGTGCTCGAGGGCGACAAGCGGCCGGTCGCGGCGGTCGCAGACCACGACGAGGTCCGCAACGTCCAGCGCGTCGAGGTGCTCTCGGACAAGACGATCTCGATGCGGATGCTGTTCGACGCCGGTCACAGCCTGGAAGAGCGCATCCTGAGCGAGCAGTTCGGCTACTGATTGCAGCGGTTTTCGCGGCCGCACGGCCGCCCCGCAACGCTTTGTTAACCCGGTGCTCCCTATGGTTAATGCGCGTTGACCACCTTCATTGGTGATGCCTTCAGGCCGGCCCAAATGTACCGCATCGACTTCAACAAGCTGCGTTTCCTCGTCTGCGACGACAACCCGCACATGCGCCGCATCCTGCGCACGCTGCTGCATTCGTTTGGCGCCCGCGAGGTCAACGAGGCCGAGGACGGCGCGACTGCGCTCGAAATGTACACGCATTTCTCCCCGGACATCGTCATCACCGACTGGGCGATGCCGATCTTCGACGGCCTCGAGCTCGCGCAGATGATCCGCCAGCCTGAAGCGAAGGGCAATCCCTACGCGCCGATCATCATGCTGACAGGTCATTCGGAGAAGCGCCGCGTCACCGTCGCGCGCGATGCCGGGGTCACGGAGTTTCTCGCCAAGCCGATCTCGGCCAAGGGCCTGTATCAGCGCATCCTCAACGTGGTCGCCAATCCCCGCCCCTTCATCAAGACCAAGACCTATTTCGGTCCGGACCGGCGACGCAACACCAACACCGCCTATATCGGGCCCGAGCGCCGGGTCGGCGGCGAGGCAGAGATCTTCCAGCAGCCGTCACTTCTGGATAAAGCCCGCTCCGCAGTTTAGCGGCGCAACAGTGAGCACCTGTTAACGCCGTCCCGGATTCGCGGCACAGCCCCTCCGGCTCCTCGGCTATCAATCAGATTGCGTTGGTCGGCATCACCTGAGGATATCGAGATGGCGAAAGACAAGGCCCCGGCAATCCAGGTCAAGACCTACGCCTCGCACCATGTCATCACCCAGCCCAATCCGCTGAAGAAGGTGCTGCGGCGAACCGACGAGGAGGAACTCGACGATCCGATCGCGCGCGCGGAGGCCGCGCTCGCCGGTCTCTCGAGCGAGTTCAAATCGTGGATGGACACCGAGGCCGATCGCCTGTCGAAGGCCTATGCCGCCGTGCGCAAAACCCATTTCGACGACGACGCCTGCGAGGAGATGTTCCGCGCCGCGCACGACATCAAGGGCGACGCCGCGACGTTCGGTTATCCCGCGGCGGCCGAGGTCGCCGACAGCCTGTGCCGGATCATCGAGCACGCACCCGACCTGGACAAGGTCCCCGACGAGCTGTTCGAGCATCACGTCAACGCCATCCTGGCGATCGTGCATGATCACACCAAATATCACAGCCCGACTGTCGCCGCCGAGCTGAGTCGTCGCCTGCGCCGCGTCGCGGACGATTACCTGATCCAGGTCAACCGCAACCGTCCGGAACATCTGGAAGCGATCCTGGCGCCGAGCCTCGTGCCGAGCGATCAGCCGTAATTGTAGTCTCGTAGACTGGGCAAGGCAGCCGCCGCGCAGCGGCGGTCGCGTGCACACCACCATCAACACAATCTGCGGCACGAGGGTGGGCACGGCGCATCGATAATCTCGCACGCGAGACCATCGCTCCTTTGCCCACCCGACAGCGGCGTCATCAGGCTGCGATCAGGCCGAACTCCAGCCCGGCCACGAAATCCTCCGCGATCACCTCGTCGCAGAACTCGCGGGCTTCGTCGCGGGCGGATTCGGTGGCGAACCTGCGCAGCAGGATCAAGAGCGGCTCGGCGGCGTCGCGATCGGTCGCGCAATGGGTCAGCACGCGCTCGACCATCTTGCGGCGCAGGATCGCCGCGCCGCTCAGCGTGTCGGCAAAGCCGTTCTCGCGACAGACCTCGAGCGCAACAGCGAACGCCTCGAAGGTGGTGTCGGGGATTCCAGCCTTGCGCAGCAATCCTTGCAGGCTGGCGCGGCCACGCTCGTTGAGCAGTGAGGAGACGCGTGCGCGCGGCATGTCGGCGAGCTCCGACAGCGCGATCTCGAACAGCTCGATATTGCCCGAGAGCAGCGCGCGCAGGATGAGCCCGGCGGTCAGCTGAGAGGTCGCGCGGAGATGCTGGACCAGACCGCGCAGCTCCTCGCCGCGCGAGCGCGATGCGATCGTGATGGTCGAGCGGTCGCGCGCCTCGCTGGTGATGCGCCCGGCCCGGTCGGCGCTGAGCCAGTTCCTGGCGACCACGAATTGCGCCAGCGTTTCGGAGAGCTTGTCGACCAGCGCCGCACGGGTCGCGGCCGGAAGATCGTCGAGCACCAGCATCGCTTCGCGGATGGCGGCGAGATGGCCGTGGCGTTCGACGATACGATCCCAGGAGAATGGGGCGAGCTCGGCATAGGCGTTCTCGATCAGCTCGAGCGCGGCCGCCGCGCTGCCGACCTCCGCAATCGCCGCACAGACCGGCGCCGGCAGGCCGATGCGCCGGGCGATCGCACATTGTGTCTCGGAATTGCCGGTCGCGGCGATGTCGACGAGGTCGGCATCGATCAGCAGCGGCGAGTGTTCGAGGATGATGGCTGCGACCGAAGGCTGGTCGGTGGCCAGCGCCTGGACGATGGCGGCCGGAGCATCCTCGCTGCGCGCGAACACCTCCGCCATCGCCTGCCGCACCAACGGCGACGGATCATCCAGCAGCATGAGGAGCGCGCCCTCTGCGGCGCCGCGATCCTCATCCGAGAGATCCGACAACAACCACGCCCGCGCGAGAGCCCTGGTGGCCTCTGCCCGCTCACCGGCGGGCGCGGTTCTGACCCAACTGAGAAACTGCCGAACGATCATGGTCTTTCCGGCTTACGCAACTTGCAAACAAGGCCACGAGGGCCTCAACAGCACCGAAAATAAACCACGACGGTTAACAAAGCGTTCACCATAAGTTGCTGGTTTTGTTGATGTTTTATTAAGCCGGCAAGCGAAAACTATACTATGATACCTCAAAATGCCCGGTTTTGCCGTAATCCGACGGGTAAAACGCAGCCTTCGCCGTCCGCGGGAACCGCGGCGGCGTGACAAAAAGTTATCCAGATGAAGGTCGGAAGCTCGCCGGCTGGCGGCGAGATGTCAGCCTGAGAACGTCCCGTTGGGATCGCTGAACAGATCGAGCCTGCGCTGCCCCGTCCCGTTGCCGGTGTTGCCGCCGCTGCCGTCGCTGGAGGCGGCGCTCGCCACCGGCGAGCTACCCCACAAGTCGCGGACATCAGACGACACGGCCTGGCCCGACTGACCGTCGACCTGGAAGAGCGAGCGGAACATCGGATCCGCCGGCCGGCTCGCGCCTGAGGCGTCGGCTGACCTGGCGGAGGCGGCCTGCGCTCCCCGCGCATCCGGGAACATCGACAGGAAGGTGGCGGTGTCCGTGGTGGGCAGCGCACCGCCGCCGGCCGAATTGGCTGCGACATTGCTCCCCACCCCATAAAGGGCGAGCGCGCCGCGGGTCGTCGAGGAGTTTGCTGCGCCGGCATAGCGGGAGGTCAGCACCGAATAGACCTGCGAAACGCTGCGGGCCTGGCCGTCGCGGTCGTAGAAGATCGGACGGTTGGCGGCGGCGGCGCTCGGGAAGATCGCTGCGGCGGACGCATTCGGCGTGCTCTGGGCGCTGGTGATCAGCTTCGCCGCGCCGCCCGCGCCCATGAAATGCGCCATATAGAGTTCAGCATCGCTAGGCCGTCGGCCAATCATGCCGGTGAGCTGGAAGCTGTTCGACTGGGTCAGCGCCGCGGCCATGGCGGAGGAGGCCTGGGGGTCGTCGCGCAGCTTCATGATCGCCTGCCGCATGCCGGGATCAGTCACGGTGTACTCGCCCGACGAGGTCCGGGTGATCGCATCGGCATATTGGCCGTAGCCGAGATCGGCGCCGGCCTGCTTCACCGTGCCGAGCCAGGTCTGGTCGATGAACTGATAGAGCCCGCGCGCCGAGGACGTCGACGCACCAGCGCTCGGATTGAAGTCCGACTCCATCTTCGCCGTCGACAGCAGATATTCGAAGCTGGTCCCGACCGTATCCGCCGCCTGCTTGATCGCGCCGGCGACCTTGGCCCGGACGCCGTCGAGAAGCCCGGTGGGCGAGGAGTTGGAAGCGTCGACCGACATGAGAAGACCCGCTGTTTGCAGATTCGCTGGCAGACAAACGCGCCGGGGAACGTCGGGGAAAATGCGATCGGTATGGTTAATGGCCGGTTAATTCCGCGCGATCGAGCCGGCCAATGACCGACCCGGGGGTTTGCGGATGCAGGCCTCTGACCTACTTGCGATAGACCGCGCTTGGATCGAACAGACGCTCGGCATCGACGAACACGAGCCGCGCGCCGCCCTCGTCATCCGCACGCTCGACCTTGCGATAGAAGCAGGAGTGGCGCCCGGTGTGGCACGCCGCTCCCGTCTGCTCGACGCGCAGCCACACCGCGTCCTGGTCGCAATCGGTGCGCATCTCGACGACCCGCTGGGTCTGGCCCGAGCTCTCGCCCTTGCGCCACAAGGCGTTGCGCGAGCGACTGAAATACCAAGCCTCGCCGGTCGCGACCGTCCTGCGCAGCGCCTCCTCGTTCATGTGCGCGACCATCAGCACGTCGCCGCTCACGGCGTCCGTGGTCACGCAGGTGACGAGACCGGCCGCGTCGAATTTCGGCAGGAAGGCAGCGCCCTCCTCGCGTTCAACTGAGGATGAAGACACGAAAATCTCTGCTTAAGGGCTTGGGCGGCTCACCTCTGCGGCGAGCGCACCATGGACAGGAATCGCGACTGCTCGGCCGGATTGTCCCGGAACATGCCGGTGAAGCGGCTGGTGAAGGTGACCGCGCCATGCTTGGCCACGCCGCGCACCGACATGCAGGTGTGCTCGGCCTCGATCATCACGGCGACGCCGCGCGGCTTCAGCACCTCGTCGATGGCTGCTGCGATCTGTGCGGTCAGATGCTCCTGGGTCTGCAGCCGGCGGGCGAAGATGTCGGTCAGGCGCGCGAGCTTGGACAGGCCGACGACCCGCTCGACCGGCGTATAGGCGATATGCGCGCGGCCGTAGAAGGGCATCATATGATGCTCGCATTGCGACGTGAACTCGATGTCGCGAATCAGCACGAAGTCGTCATAGCCGGCGGTTTCGCCGAAGGTACGGTCGAGCACCTCGGCCGGGCACTGGTGATAGCCCTGGAACAGCTCGTCATAGGCCTCGACGACCCGGCGCGGCGTGTCGATCAGGCCCTCGCGGGTCGGATCCTCGCCGATGTAATTCAGCAGCGTATAGACCGCGGCCTCCGCCTCGGCGCGCGAGGGGCGCGGACGGTCGGGCCGCACGGCGGCGGCGAGAAACTCGGCCGGGTCGAGCTCCGCGGGGCGCTCGCCGGTCAGCTTGGTCTCGGACGGCTTGCCCTCGGGCTTGTTCGCGCGCAGCGTCTTGATCAAAGTGTCCATCTCAACTCCGTTCGACCGGTCGGCAATCCGACCGGAGTGTCACCGGCAGAGCGTCACCTTGGACGGCGTCACCTGCAGAGGTGCCACGCGCAGGCTTGGCGCCTCTGCGCCGGACGCCTATGGATGCGGCTGGAATTCCTGCCAATCATTTCCATATACTCGCAATATAAGGCGATGAAACCCGGCCGCCAAGGCCGAGCCGCCGGTAATTCCGGCGGGAGTTCTGGACGTCAGGCCCATGCTGAACGACATCTACAACAAGCGGATCATCGAGCTCGCCGGCAACATTCCGCGACTGGGACGGCTGGAGAACCCGGACGCGACCGCCACGGCCCATTCCAAGCTGTGCGGCTCGACGGTGAAGGTCGACCTCAAGATGGACGGCCCGGTGGTGACCGATTTCGCCCATGACGTGAAGGCCTGCGCCCTTGGCCAGGCCTCCTCCTCGATCATGGCGCGCCACGTCGTCGGCTCCAACGCGGCTGAGCTTCGCGAGTTGCGCGACACGGTCCGCCGGATGCTCAAGGAGAACGGCGCCCCGCCGGAGGGGAAGTGGGCCGACGTCGCCCTGCTCGAGCCGGTGCGGGATTACAAGGCCCGCCACGCCTCGACGCTGCTGACCTTCGACGCGGTGGTGGATGCCATCGGACAGATTGAAGCTAAGGCGAAGGACGAGCGGGTCGCGGCGCAGGGCTGAGCTGCCAGCCTGCCGTCGAAAAGGCCTCCGGACGGGCATCGCTCATCCGGACGTCGAAAACCGTCACCATTTTCTTCGGTGAGGCAGAGCTGCCTCGCCCCATCGCCTCTGAGTTATTGCTGCGGCGTCGCCGCCACCGTCGCCTGCGGCAGCGCTTCAGCCGTGCGGGACAGCGGCTTGTCGAGCCCCGCGGAGAAGCGGTCCTGCTGCTTGTCGCGGCCCGGCTTGGGCGCAAGCTCCGCCACCGGCATCGTCCCCTTCGGGGGCAGCACGTCGGCCAGCAACTCGGTGGTCATCACGTTGGTGCTGCGCAGCTCGGTGCGGGACAGCTCGTGCAGGTCCTCCCACGGCGGCACGTTGAGAGCGAGCAGCAAGAGGTCGCCGGCGCCGCCCATGTCGAAGGTGAATTTGGCGAGACGGCCGATGTCGCGCTCGACGATCATCAGATCCTGCGCCGAATAGCTCGCCGCCTTGGCGTCGTCGGCCCGGTCGCCCATCCAGATCTGGTGGACGCGAACATGAGCGCCGTCTGGAACGTAGCGGGTGGTTCCAGCGAGCAGCAGGAACACGCACATCGACTCGCAATAGGCCTCGGGCACGACCTTCGGCCGCTCATTGGCCCGGCTCGGGCGCTGGGTCATCCCGACGGTGGTCCGCATCTTCAAGGCGCGGAACCGGCGGCCCAAGGTGATCGCGTCGTTGACCGAGCCGCCGCTCGAGTCCAGCACCAGAGTGGCACCCGTCAGATCGCGATCGCGGGCGAAATCCTCGAAATCCTTCGGGCTGTCGCTGGTGACGATGCCGACGGCGCTGACCCAGCCGCAATTCGGCTCGCAGGCCACCCAGCTGAACCGCATCGGGAGCTTGCGCTCTTCGAGCGCGCCGCCGGCGCGCGCGGTGTTCGAATTGATGGTGACCGTGCATCCGAGCACGGCACCCAGCGCTGCAACACCGAGAAGCATCCAGCGCAACTTACGCGACCGCAGCAATCTCACGCCCAATCCGTCCCCCTCGTAAAGCTCGGTACGCAGTGCCTCGTCTTCCTCGTCTCAAGACCTGACAAGCTGGCCTCAAATCCGTTATTAGTCTGTCACATCGTTGCCAGGAAACGTATCCGGGCAATCCCCGAGCGTCCAGGTGCGGCGCACTGCGGCGCAGCTGAAAACCTGTCATTGTTGCATCACATCACCACACGAGGGCGAGAGCGGAGGTTCCTTGCCGAGGAACCGGTCAAAGCCCGCACATCCGTCCGGCACAGCGCCCATGAAGCACTCATGCACTGACTCGACCTGCCATTCCGCGCACATCCGGTCGGGAACGCTGTCGCGACTCCCCCGCCGCGCAGCCCATGCGCTGATCTGGCTCTATCGGCACACACTGTCGCCACTGGTTGGCTACAATTGCCGGCACATGCCGACATGCTCGGTCTATGCCGATGAAGCGATCGAGCGTTACGGGCTGTGGGCCGGCGGCTGGATGACACTGGCAAGGCTGCTGCGCTGCCAGCCGTTCGGCACCTCAGGCATCGACAACGTGCCTAGCGAAGCGCCCGCCGGCGCGCGCTGGTATCTGCCCTGGCGCTACGCGCGCTGGCGCGGCGTCAACGGACCAGCTTAGTTGCAGCGCATCATTTGATTTGAAGCAAATCGGACTGGCAAGATTTCGTAGCAGGATTAGTCTCACGCATGAGGCGGCCTTGCCGCAAAGGAACGTCGCCTACAGCTGTTGCATTGATGTTGAAACTTCCGTTTCGGGAGGACCAACCATGCGCTGGACGATCAACCCGCGATCGCGCCGATCCCGCACCGGTGTCGACCCCAATCATCCGCACGGCCAGGATCATGTCGGCCACGACGCGCGCCAGGTCGACCTGCTCTGTATCATCGCGCTGCTGATCGTCATCGTCGGCGCCTGGCGCTATCTCGCCGACAGCACCACCCTGCCCCCGACGACGACCTCCTACATCGTGCCGAGCCAGAGCGTGCATTGGTAGCTCGCATGAGCCTTGCGGGATGTCGCGACGAAGCTAGAGCATGATCCGGAAACGTGGAAACCGGTTTTCCGAAAAGATCATGCTCAAACAAAGAGATAAGATCATGATGCGTTTCCGCCGAAACGCATCATGATCTTGGCGGCGCTTGTCCCTACCAGCGCGGCCAGAAGAAGAACTCATCGCGCCGCGGTGGCGGCAGATAGGCTGGACCAAGCTCCGGCGCACGCGGTGCGCGGCGCACGCGCGGCGGCGGGCTGGTTTCAGCCGGCCCCGTGGCCTCTGCTGACACCGTCGTATCGCCGGAAGGCGACCGCACCGAGAGTAGTACGTTGGATTCCCGCGTCCGCCAGCGATAGCCGATGCCAAAGTCGAGCGGTTGCGCGCGCTCGAACAGCCTCGCGTAGCTGTTCTGATACATGCCCGGAAACTTGTCGATCGGACCGGCATAGCGCCCGAACGGGAAGAACCGCCACGCCCGCGTATCGTAGCTCGCCAGCGGAATGCCGGAATCGTCCTGCACGATCGTGGCGCTGTTCTGGAGCAGCCAGCTGCGCACGCGGGAGAAGCTGTTCTCGTGCAGCAGGTAGGACGCGCTCTTCAGCAGGCTGTTGCCCGGAGCGAGCGGATCACAGAATTTGAGAAAGCCGCTGGCCCTTACCCCGGAATCGGACAGATCCGTCGAGAAGTAATAAAGCGTCTTCTCGACACCATCAGGAGCGGCAAACACGAGTCGAGCGCCTTTCGTCGCATTCCGAGTCTGCGGCTCGTTCGCCGCGCGCAACGCGCCAGTCTCATCCAGCCAGACGAGGCTCACGCTGCGGATCGCCTTGCCGGTGCGCGCCAGGAACACGTAGAGGATCGGCAGCGTCCCCTCGATCTCGCCTTCGCGCAGGTCGACCTTCATGTCCTTGGTGATGAAGAACGAGAAGCTCAGGATCGACTGCAGCGAGCGCTCGACATAGGACAGCGCCGGACCGATGCTGCCGCGGGGCAATCTCGTGAGGTCGGGAATAGGTCCCGTCGGCTCGAGCGCGGCCATCACATAGGTCGTTGCCTTCGGGGCAAAGGCGTCGGCGTAGAGGAAGTCAGGACCCGAGAAGAAATAGAACATCGTCGGCCGTGGCGCGGCAAGATTGGCCTCCGTCCAGGCGCGGATCTTGGACAATTGGCGCTGCTCGAGCTGATTGAACGCATTGTCGAGGAAGGCCGCATGCCGCCGCCAAGCCGGATCCTGCGTCACCGCGGCGAGCGGCGAGCCCGCCGAGGGCGCCATGCCCGCCAGCACGCGCGCCGTGTCATCCGGCGTGACGGTCTGAGCCTGCACGGCGCCGCAAGTCACCACGAGCAGGCAGGCGACAGCAAACCAAAGTCTCGACACCAACAGCATCTTCATTCCGAACCTGACATGGCTGGTGCGGCGGTCCGGCGGAGCCGCGCGTGAGCGAACCAATAGATCAGCAATCCCGACAGCATCGCCAAAGCGCCGAGCCCGGCCTGCCACGGCCGCGCGGTGATCAGGTAGTACATCATGAACCCGGTCACGCTGAGGAAGATCAAGGGCGTGAGCGGATAGCCCCACGCCCGGTACGGCCGCTTGAGCTCCGGCTGCGTGATGCGCAACCTGATCAGTCCGAGCACGGTGAGGAACGAGCAGGACAACAGCGCGAACTGCACGAGGTCGAGCACGGCCTCGAAGCTCTCGGTGAACAGCATCAACGTCGCCACCGTGAGCTGAAACAAGATCGCCCAGGCCGGCGCGCCGTTGCGCGAGCGGCGGGCGAACAGCGACAGCGCCGGGATGTCCTCGCCCATCGTCATCAGCACCCGCGGCCCGATCCACATCATCGCGGCGATCGACGGCACAAGTCCGACGCAGATCATCGCGGCGACGAAGCGTCCGCCCGCCTCGCCGAAAATATGCGCGCCGGCAATGCTCGCGACCTGCAGCTGGCCGGCGATCTCGCTCGAAGGCGCGGCCCGCAGGAACACCGCATTGAGCGCCATGTAGAGCACGATCACGATCAGCGTGCCCAAGAGCAGCGCGCGCGGCAGGCTGCGCTCGGGGGCGTGAAGCTCGCCGATGATGTAGGTCGCCGCATTCCAGCCGGAGAAGGCGTACATCACGAAGACGAGGCTGGTCGCGAATGCGGCGCTGGCTACATAGCCGATGTCGGACGCAGCCGGCAGGAACCTCACCGGCTGCGGTGCAGAGATGGCCGAGCCGGCGACGAGGAAGGCGACGATCAGTCCGAGCTTCACCACGGTCGACAGCAGCTGAAAGCGGCTCGACTGGCGGATGCCGCCGAGCTGCACGATGGTCACGATCCAGACCGCGCCGACCGCCAGCAGCATCGGCGGGACATTCGGCAGGACGGCACGACCATATTCACCGAATGCCATGGCCGCGAGCGCGACCGGCGCGGCGAAACCGACCGTCGCGGAGACCCAGCCGGCCATGAAGCCGATCGCGGGATGGAATGCGCGGTTGAGGAAATTGTACTCGCCGCTCGAGCGCGGAAACATCGTGCCGAGCTCCGCATAGCACAGCGCGCCGCACAACGAGACGAGACCGCCAAACGCCCACAGCAGCAGGATCGCGAAGCCTGACGGGAGGTCCTTGACCTGGAAGCCGAGGCTGGTGAACACGCCGACCCCGATCATGTCGGCGATCACGATGGCGGTCGCGACCGGCCAAGACACGGACGGACAAGACACGGACGGAACGGCGGCGCCTGACCGGCCCGCCCTGGTGGCATCGTCCGCCTCGGATGCAGCCATCTCTTCAAAGGGCGCGCGCAGCGCCCCTTCCCTTGCTTACACCTCAGGTTCCGGCGAAAGCATTCAATCATAGTTAACGCGCGCTAAATATGGCCGCAGTAATAGGTTTTATAATACCTTTTCTTGAGGAAACGCGGTTCTCGCGTTGCGTCGCCCCGCAGCCCGGCCCACAATCGCGACATGATCGCGTGGTGTGTCGCCTGAAGCGCCGGGGTTGACCGGGCACCATCCTTAACGCGACCTCAACATCGGCGACGCAAATTGATGAAACCGACGGTTGTGGGGAGCCGCTGCGCGGCTCGGGATTCGTCTTGGGGACGTATGATCGGGACCGCTCTGGCAAATTGGGGACACAAGCGCATGCGCCGCTTCAGCCGCGTGCGTGCGTCCCTGGCTGGATGCGGTGTGCCACGAGCGGCCTCCGGCCTTGCTGCGGCCGCTCTGTCGCTTGCGCTGGCACAGTGCGGCCAGGCGCCCAATCCCGCAGCGCTCGCCGCCAACGCGGCGCCCGCGCAGGAACTCACCTTCGATCAGCGGTTTCCCGCCCCCGAGTTCAGCGACCGCTTCCCATCAGCGCGCGAGAGTTTCTCGCTGCACACGCCATCCGACTTCGCGCCGAAGCCGCCGCCCTATCAAGTCGCCTCACTGGAACCGCAGGCGCCGGCCCGGCCACAGCGCGAGGATCTCACCACCCTCGTCAGCATGAAGACGTCCGCGTTCCCCTATTTCGGCAACAATCCAGCGTCCGACGCGCCGTTCCTCAACGTCTCCAGCGGCGAGCGGCGGGGTCATCGCAGCTTCTCGGGCCGCGTCTATTGGCAGGACCAGACCTACAATGACAGCCGCGTGCTCGTGCATGTCCCTGAGCAGTTCGACGCGCGCAAGCCCGGCGTGATCGTGGTGTTCTTCCACGGCAACGGCGCCACCTTGGAGCGCGATGTGCGCGATCGGCAGCTCGTGCCGCAACAGATCACCAGCTCCGGGGTCAATGCCGTGCTGCTCGCGCCGCAGATGGCGGTCGATGCCGCGGATTCCTCGGCCGGCAAGTTCTGGCAGCCCGGCGGCTTCAAGCGCTTCATGGACGAGGCCGCCGGCAATCTCGCCCGCCTCACCGGCGATCCCGCCAGCGCCAAGGCGTTTGCGAGCATGCCCATCGTGATCGTCGGCTACAGCGGCGGCTTTCTCCCGACCGCCTGGAGCCTCGAGGTCGGCGGCATCAGCGAGCGCGTGCGCGGCGTCGTGCTGCTCGATGCGGTGTATGGCCAGCTCGACAAGTTCGCCAACTGGATCGAGCGCAACCGCTCGGGCTTCTTCATCAGCTCCTACACGCGCTATACCGCGCGTCACGATCAGGAGCTGATGGCGATGCTGCGCAACCGCGGCATCGAGGTGTCCGAGGATATGGACCGGCCGCTGCGTCCCGGCAGCGTCGTCTTCGTCGAGACCGAGGACGGGATCACCCATCGCGACTACGTCACCCAGGCCTGGACCCGGCACCCGATCAGGGACGTGCTGACGAAGATGGCGGCCGCGCAGCCGCCGATCCGGATTGCATCCGGCACTCAGGGCACATCGAGCCGCTGAGCCCCCGTTGTCGGCCGGCGCGCGAGAGCGCGTCAGCTCTTCGGCAGCTTCGGCATGGCCTCGACGAAGCCGTTGAAGCAGGCCAGCCGCTCGTCCTGCTCCTTGGTGAACTTGCAGTCGGCAACGGACTTCGCCTTCATCGCCTTCGGCTTGGCGGCCGGCGGAATGACGGCGTCGTAGCAGTCCAGCCGCTCCTTGCTGCCGTCCTCGATTTCCAGGCAGGCCTGCAGCTTCACGGCCGTCGACTGCGGCTTGGCCGGCGCGGCCGCTGCGGTCTTCATTCCCTTCGGCTTGACCTGCACCAACGGGCGGTCACCGACCATCGGGGGGCTGCTCTGGGCCAGGGCTGGCGCGCAAACCAACATTGCGGCAAGGCTCAACACTATCTTTTTCATGCCATGTCTCTTCTTCATGCAGGCCATGGCACATGCGATCGGCGCCGCTTGTGGCGCAATCTCCTGCCCTATGGCCTCCCACCACAGCGGCTTTAATCCGGTCCGGCAGGTTTTGCCAAGCGCCAAGCGGTCGTTCCCGGTGGACCTCAGGCCATCGCTGCAACCGGGGCCCGCGGCCGGCTCGCCAGAATCGCGAGCAGCGCCAGCACGACGAACCCCATCGCGACCGGGCCGGTGGCATTGAGAGCATCGTGCGCGAACAGGCTGCCGCCGACGGCGGAGCCGATCGCCTGGCCGATATAGAGCACGGACGTGTTGAGCGACACCGAGGCCGAGGCGAGCGGTGGCGCCGCAGCAACCAGCCGGACCTGCTGCATCGAGTTGGTCGACGCAAAGCCCAGGCCCCACACCGCGACCGCCCCGGCCATCAGCGCATAGACACCCGCGCCGATCGTCCACAGGCCGATGCCGGTGAAAAGCAGGCAGGAGAACAGCAGCGAGGTCCGATAGGCGCCCCAGCCGTCCACGATGCGGGTCGCGATGACCACCCCGAGGAAACCGCAGACGCCGTAGATCGCGAACACCAGCCCGACCTGGTTGGGATCGGCGCCGGTCAGCTTGGTCAGCAACGGCCCCATGAAGGTGAAGATCACGAACTGCCCGGACATCTGCAGCATCGTGATCAACAGCAGAAGCACGACGAGTCGATTGCGGCCGAGCGCGACCCAGGTCGTCAGCTCGACCCGCGCGCCCTTCAACCCCGACGGCAGCCGCCAGGTCAGAAGGATGAAGCTGACCGCTCCGGCCGCAGCGACCGCCAGATAGGCCGTTCGCCAGCCCGTGTGGCTGCCGATGAAGGTGATCAGCGGCAGGCCGACGGCGGCGGCCAGCGACCAGCCGAGGAACACAAAGGCGATGGTGCTGCCGCGCTTCTCCACCGGGCTGATCAGCGCAGCGGTCCCCGCCGCCTGCGGCGTGTACAGGGCACCGACGGCGAGCATCACCAGGCGGATCGCCAGCAGGCTCGCATAATCCGGCGCGAAGGCCGAGGCGAGATTGCCGAGCGCGAGAACCAGCAGCGTGACCGCCAGCAACAGCCGCCGGTCGAAGCGGCTGGTCAGCCAGGCCGTCAGCGGCGAGCAGATGCAGAGCACCACCGCCCCGAAGGTGATCAGCAGGCCGGCGGTGTGAACCTCGACGGACAGCCCTTCCGCGAGCTGCGGCAGCAGGCCGGCCGGTGCGAGCACCGAGCAGCCGGTGACGATGTTGCCGAGCATCAAGGCGGTCGGGGCAAAGCGCGAGGAGTGAGCGGGTGTCATCTGATGGGCGGTCATGGCGCTTCAATAGCAGAGATTTGCATGCATTTGCATGAAAAGGTCTCATGCGGTCCATGACATTCTGTTTTCCTCGTCCCTTCTCAACCCTCGTGGTCAGTGATCCGGCTGCACCAAAGCCTGCGGTGAGGACACTTGGGTCCAGGGAACCGGCACGCCCGACGGATAAACGACGGCCTTCGACGGCGGACAGCTGTCCGTCAGCTTCTTCAGCGCCGGCTCCAGCCCCTCGCTGCCGACGGCAAAAGTGGGAGCCCCGGGGCGCGCGACATTGATAAGCGCATCGCTCAGCTCCGCCCGCGGCGCCGCCGCGAGCGACCTCATCTGGCCGGCATTCATGAACACACCCCAGGTCTCGCGATCGCCGGACCGGCGCGGCGGCGACAGGAAATTCAGCCTGACATCGCCGCTGCTCATCGACAACGCGCCGCCCGCGGCCCCGACCGCCGCATTGCGCTCGACGTCGAGCTCGAAACGGTCCTGGTCGAAGCAGACAAGCTGAAGACGGGTGGTCCGGAACGTCCCCTTGCCGTCCTCCCGCGACAGGATCGTCTTGTACGCAATGCCGCGGCTGGCGGCCTCGAACATCCAGGGACTTTCGACGCGATCGCGACGGTCGAGCGCAAAGCGCACGATCTCCTCACGGGTCAGGATGCGCATGCCCTCGAACGGCACCGAGCGCGCCACCGTGAGCAGGCCCGGGTCCGCGCCGAGCTTGGTGATGTAGTCGAGGACCATCTTGTCAGACCGCGCCATCGCCGCCTGCAACGCCCTCGCGCGTACCTCGGGCGGCGGCACGCCGCCAGTGAAGTTGAGGATCACGCGCGGCGAATGCACCGCCAGCGTTGCGTCTGGCGCGATCTCGCGCGTGGCAGCGCCGAGGATGAGATAGGGACAGGCCGAGTTGCACATCGCCCCGCGCGTCCAGACCTCGCCATGCAGCTCGCGACCGGATTGCTTGAGCTTGGTGCAGACGTCGCCTTCCTGGGACTCGAAGCCGCATTCGCGCACGGTGGTGCGTCCGATCCGGACGGCGGCCTTCTTCTCGCGCAGCAGATTGCCCATCGCGAGCGCCTGCTCGAGATTGCCGCCGGGCGAATTGAAGTAGATCGGCAGCTTGCGGTCGCCGATCTGCTTGAAGACCTTGCGCAGCCGTGCCGCCGCGCCGCCGTCGATCTTGCCTTCGGCGGCGATCCAGCTGTCGCAACCTGGACCGCAGGCATCGGCCGGTCCCTTGATGAGGGCAAACGAGATCGGCGCAAAATTGTCCGCCATCCGCGGCGACTTGCCGGGACGCGGTGAAGGCTTGACCTCGGCCCCCGGCTTGGCGGGCGTCCATGGCTTGGACTGCGCTGCAGGCCTTTGCGGCAGGAGCGGCTTCTGTTGAAATATAGGCTTCTGTTGAAAGGAAGGCTTCTGTTGAAAGGACGGCTTGGCGGCTGTCGCTGGCTTTCCGGCCGGCGGCACGGCCGCTTGGGCGGACACGTCCATCAGCACGAGCACGAGCAGCGCTGCGATCTGGATGCCGCAACGCCTGACCACAAGAGAGAGCGGCGCCTCCCCAAAAGACACCATCGCCACGCGTCCCCATGCCCTGAACACTTGAAGTTGTATCATACCGGGCCCCCGGCAGCAATGTCCGCATCGCAACAGGCCAGCCAAATCGGCCGGTTTTCCCGCCTCTCCCCCGGTTGCAGCCTGCAAATCCCCTGCTATACCGCTTGCTCCCGCTTACCTGCGCTCGTTCGCAGGAGTGAGCTAACGGAGAGAGACAATGCCTGACTCGAAATCCCCCGATTCGAAGACCGACCAGCAGAAGCCCGGCTTCCAGTACAGCCTCAGCAATCTGAAGCCCGCCGCCCCGGTCGAGAAGATCACCATCAGCTTCCCCGACGGCGCCAAGCGCGAATATCCCAGGGGCACCACCGGCTTCGACATCGCCAAGGGCATCTCGCCCTCGCTCGCCAAGCGCACCGTCGCGATGGCGCTGAATGGCGACGTCGTGGACCTCAACGATCCCATTGAAGAGGATGCCAAGCTCGAGCTCGTCGACCGCGACGATCCGCGCGCGCTGGAATTGATCCGACACGATTGCGCGCACGTGCTTGCCGAGGCCGTGCAGGCGCTGTGGCCGGGCACCCAGGTCACGATCGGCCCGGTGATCGAGAACGGCTTCTATTACGACTTCTTCCGCAACGAGCCGTTCACGCCCGAGGATTTCGCTGCGATCGAAAAGAAGATGCGCGAGATCATCGGCCGCGACAAACCCTTCACCAAGGAAGTGTGGGACCGCGAGAAAACCAAGCAGGTGTTCCGCGACAAGGGCGAGGCGTTCAAGGTCGAGCTGGTCGACGCCATTCCCGGCAACGAGCCGATCAAGATCTACTACCAGGGCGACTGGTTCGATCTGTGTCGTGGTCCGCACATGACCTCTACGGGGAAGATCGGCAACGCCTTCAAATTGATGAAGGTGGCGGGCGCGTATTGGCGCGGCGATTCCAACAACCCGATGCTCACCCGCATCTACGGCACGGCCTTCGCCAAGCAGGAGCAGCTCGACGCCTACCTCAGGCAGATCGAGGAGGCCGAGAAGCGCGACCATCGCAAGCTCGGCCGCGAGCTCGACCTGTTCCACTTCCAGGAGGAAGGCCCAGGCGTCGTGTTCTGGCACCCCAAGGGCTGGAGCATCTTCCAGGCGCTGATCGCCTATATGCGCAGGCGTCTGGCGGGGGACTATGACGAGGTCAATGCGCCGCAGATCCTCGACAAGTCGCTGTGGGAGACCTCGGGCCACTGGAACTGGTACCGCGAGAACATGTTCGCGGCGCAGTCCGCCGGCGACGAGGCCGAGGACAAGCGCTGGTTCGCGCTGAAGCCGATGAACTGCCCGGGTCACGTGCAGATCTTCAAGCATGGCCTGAAGAGCTACCGCGACCTGCCGCTGCGGCTCGCCGAGTTCGGCGTCGTGCACCGCTACGAGGCCTCGGGAGCCATGCACGGATTGATGCGCGTGCGCGGCTTCACCCAAGACGACGCGCACATCTTCTGCACGGAAGACCAGCTTGCAGAGGAGTGTCTCAAGATCAACGATCTGATCCTGTCGACCTACTCCGACTTCGGCTTCGAGGGCGAGTTGACGGTGAAGCTGTCGACCCGGCCGGAGAAGCGCGTCGGCACCGACGAGATGTGGGATCACGCCGAGCGCGTGATGGCGACCGTGCTGAACGAGATCAAGGCGCAGCGGAACAACATCCGCACCGAGATCAATCCCGGCGAAGGCGCGTTCTACGGGCCGAAGTTCGAATACGTTCTGCGCGACGCCATCGGCCGCGACTGGCAGTGCGGCACCACGCAGGTCGACTTCAACCTGCCGGAGCGGTTCGGCGCGTTCTACATCGACGCGGACGGCGCCAAGAAGGCGCCGGTCATGGTGCATCGTGCGATCTGCGGCTCGATGGAGCGCTACATCGGCATCCTGATCGAGCACTATGCCGGCAGCTTCCCGCTGTGGCTGGCGCCGACCCAGGTCGTGGTGACCACCATCACCTCGGAAGGCGACGAATACGCCAAGCAGGTGCTGGCGGCGCTGCGGCGGGCGGGTCTGCGGGCCGAGATCGATCTTCGCAACGAGAAGATCAACTACAAGGTCCGCGAGCACTCGCTCCAGAAGATCCCGGCCCTGCTCGTGGTCGGCAAGAAGGAGGCCGAGACGCATTCGGTCTCCGTGCGTCGGCTCGGCCGCGACGGCCAGACGGTGATGCCGACCGCCGACGCGATTGCGGCGCTGGTCGACGAGGCCACGCCGCCGGACGTGCGGCGCCGCGCTCGCGAGGCGGCGTGACGTCGTCGCTCGCCGACTGAAGGTGTGCAGCGGCCTCCGGGGACAGCATCCCCGGGGGCTGCTTGCAGTTCGAAACGCGACGCTCTCATGTCCCCTTAGTGCGAGCTGCGCTCGCAATAGCGCGCGGAGAGACCTCGCTTGCTGCGCCGGCTGTTGCGAACTGCTAGGCGGACAGAGTGGCAACAGCATCGGTCGCACTCCCTTCCCGACCCGCCTGCAGCGCCACCTCGGCGCATTCGGCCATGTAGAGAAACATCGTCGCGAGCATCCGTTCGATCGCCTCGCGGCCCAGCGGCAGGATGGTGATGGCGTCGGTGCCGCGGACGAGCAGCCCCTTCTCCTCGGCCTCGCGCAGCAAGGTCAGCACATGCTTGCGCGACACCGAAAAGCGCGTCGCCAGGCCGTTGATCGAGTACGGCACGGCACTGTCGGGCGGGAACGCGTCGTCCGGCCCGGCGCTCTGGGCCAGGCTGAACAGGATCACCATGCCGGCGGTGCGCTCGGCAAACGGCTCCAGCTCCGGCGCGCCGTCGAGCACCCGCGCGCCCGCGATGAAGCGGCGCCCGAGCTCGAGCACGAAGTGCTTCACGAAGGCCGGGTCGTTCAATCCGGCCCGATAGGCCACGGCGGCCGGCAGCACCGCGCTCATGGCGTCGAACTGCACGCCCCAGCGCTCCCGATGCAACGCGATCAGCTTGTCGGTCGGCACCAGCGGCCGCCTGCGGCGGTCGAGGTTTGCGGCCGCAGCCACCAGCCCGGTCGCGCGCATCAGGGCCAGCATGGCCTCGCAGCGGCCGGCGCTGCACAAATCCAGCCTGGCGCACATCTCCTTCATCGCGCCGACAGTGAGGCCGAGCTCGCCGTCGCGCTGCTCGGCGAAGTGCAGGTACAGCGCGACATGCGGAAACAGCGCGCGCGCCCGGTCGCTCAACAGCGCATTGAGGATGCGGTCGCCACGATACAGCCGGACGGCAGCGGCCGCCGATGCCCGCATCGCCTGGGCAAAACCGGGCATCTCGCGCAGCCGCGCGACGGCGTCAGGTGACGGTCTCAATGCAGTCATCGGCAGGTCGGATCTTGCAAGGAATGCAGCCTC
The DNA here is from genome assembly GCF_054063215.1 of Bradyrhizobium sp. USDA 4353. NCBI lineage: Bacteria > Pseudomonadati > Pseudomonadota > Alphaproteobacteria > Hyphomicrobiales > Nitrobacteraceae > Bradyrhizobium > Bradyrhizobium sp. USDA 4353. The sequence goes on along the minus strand of NZ_JBSSGB010000001.1, from coordinate 4,493,014 downwards.
AGCTCTCAGCATTATGTTTTTACCGGTCCCCCTCAGGTTCGACAATTCGCACCGGATCGAGCCGTTTTGGACAGATGGCCGCAGCCGCTCCGCCCGCCTCGCATTTCGCGAGGCCCTTCGCCGGAACCCGCCCAAGCTGCAGATGCGGCGGGGCTGGAAAGCTGCTGATACCGAGCCGGTAGAACCGATCAAAACGCCGTGGCACGGCCTCGTGGCAGGCGGAGGTGCGTGCTATCTGTCCGGCGTGCAACGAACGAGATCCACCGACGTGCCCGATGCTCTTGAACTCCTGAAGACCCGCCGTTCCGTGAAGCCGCGTGAGATGAGCGGCCCCGGTCCCTCGCCCAGCGAGATCGACACCATCCTGACCATCGGGGCCCGCGTGCCCGACCACGGCAAGCTCGCGCCCTGGCGCTTCATCGTGTTCGAGGGCGACGGCCGCCGCCGCGCCGGCGAGGTGATTGCTGCTGCCTTTGCCAGGAAGAACCCGCAGGCCAGCGCCGCCGAGCTCGAGGTCGAGAAGAACCGCTTCATGGAGGCGCCGCTCGTGATCGGCCTCGTCAGCTTCACCAAGCCGCATCCCAAGGTGCCCGCCTATGAGCAGGAGCTCTCGGCCGGCGCCAGCGCGATGAACATCCTCACCGCGGCGACCGCGCTCGGCTATGGCGGCTGCTGGCTGTCCGGCTGGTTCATGTTCGACCGCGACGTGATGGACGGCTTCGGCTTGAGGCCGGAGGAGAAGCTCGCCGGGCTCATTCATATCGGCAAGCCCACCAAGCCGAGCGAGGATCGCCCGCGCCCGGCGCTGGCGGATATCGTAACGCGGTTCTGATCGCCACGGGCACCCTGCCATAGGGTGGGCAAAGCGGCGCCGCAGGCGACGCGTGCCCACCGTCGGGCCACCCATGCGCGGCCAGACGGTCGGCACGGCGCCACAGCGATCTCGCTCGGATGAAGCAGTGGTGTGTGCGCCTTTGCCCACCCTACGGCCCCTCTCTCACGCGGCCTTCGATGCTCTCGCGCCGAACTGCGCCAGGAGGCCCGCGATCTCCGAGGCCGGGCGTGCCGCGCTGAACAGATAGCCCTGCACCTGGTTGCAGCCTTCGGCGCGCAGCCAGTCGAGCTGGTCGGAGGTCTCGACGCCCTCCGCCGTGGTGGTGATGTTGAGGCTCTTGCCGAGGCCGGAGATGGCGCGGACGATCGCGAGACAGTCCGAGCGCTGCGCCAGGTCCTTCACGAAGGAGCGGTCGATCTTGATCTTGTCGAACGGGAAGCTGCGGAGATAGCTGAGGCTGGAATAGCCGGTGCCGAAATCATCCATCGAGATGCGGATGCCGAGCCCGCGCAGCTGATGCAGGATCGCCAGATTGGCCTCGGTCTCGGCGAGCAGGATCGACTCGGTGATCTCCAGCTCGAGCCGATCCGGCGCCAGGCCGGATTGCGCCAGCGCCTGCATCACGACCTGCACCAGGTTGCGGCTGCGGAACTGCACCGCCGACAGATTCACCGCGACCTTGATGCCGTCAGGCCAGCGCGCCGCCTCGCGGCAGGCCTCGCGCAGCACCCATTCGCCGAGCGGCACGATCAGGCCGATATCCTCCGCGACCGGGATGAAATCGGCCGGCGAGATCATGCCCTTGTCCGGATGGCGCCAGCGCAGCAGGCATTCGAAGCCGGAGATCGCGTTGGTCGCGACCTCGACCAGCGGCTGATAGTGCAGCTCGAACTCACCTTGCGCGTAGGCGTGGCGCAAATCGTGCTCCATGTCGCGACGCTTCTGCGCCTGGAGATCCATCTCCTTCTCGAAGAAGCGATGCACCCCGCCGCCCTCCTCCTTGGCGCGGTACAGCGCCATGTCGGCATTCTTCATCAGCTCCTCGCTGGTCGCGCCATCGGACGGCGAAAGCGCAATGCCGATCGAGGCGCCGATGACCAGCTCCTGGCCGTCGATTTCATACGGCGCGCTCAAGGCCTGGATCAGCCTGGCCGCGACATCGCTCGCCTCGTTCACGGACGGCGCATCGCCGAGAATGACGGCGAACTCGTCGCCGCCGAGCCGGGCCGCCAGATTGCCGCCGTCGACCCGCTCCCTCAGCCGGTCGGCCACGGCCTGCAGCAGGCGGTCGCCCATCGGATGGCCGAACGAGTCGTTGACGTTCTTGAACAGGTCGAGATCGATGCACAGCACCGCGACGGGCTTGTTGCCGGCCGGTCCCGGCTGCAGCGCCCGCCTCAGGCGCTCCTGATAGAGCTCGCGATTGGGCAGATTGGTCAGGCCGTCATGATGCGCCATATGCGCGATGCGGGCCTCGACCTTGCGCCGCTCGGTGATGTCGACGATGGCGACGAGAAAGCCGTCGCGTCCCTCGTAGCGAATCCTGCGGCCATAGGCCAGCACGTCAATCAGCGAGCGATCCGCCTTGTAGTGCTGCCATTCGCGGTGAAAATCGTCCCGCGCCGTCAGGCGCGCCATCGCCTCATCGAGATTGGACGTCTTGCTCTCGGGCCAGAGATCCCAGATCGTCATCTCCAGCAGGCTGCTCCGGTCGTAGCCGTAATGCTCCTCCGCCGCGGCGTTGACCTTCAGGATGCGCCCGGTCTCGGTGTCGAAGATGCCCATCGGCAGCGGGTTCGCATCGAACAGCAGCCGGAACGACGCCTCGCGCCGCTTCAGCGCCGTAACATCGGAGACCGTCAGCGAGACGATGTCGCCGAACGCATGCACGCCGAGGCGCAGGCTGCGATCGTCGCAATCGAGCTCGAGCTGATCGCGGCCGCTCTGCGTCACCACGGCAAACAGGCGCGCGAGCACCTCGGCGGTGCCGAGCATCGTCCCGCCCTGCCGCAGCCGGCGCCATTGCAGCTCGGCCGCCGACAGCTTGAGGAGGCTCGCCGCAGACTGATTGTGATGCACGACCTGGAAGTCGCAAGGCTGACCTGTGCTATCACGAATGGTCGCCAGCGAGACGACGCCATCCTCGGTGGTGGAGAAGATCGAGTCGAGCAGATTGTATTGCGTGGCGCGCTCGTTGACATACACGCCGACGAGAGTCCTGCCCCAGCGCGAGCAGGTCGGCAGCGCCAGCACATCATAGGTGCGCACCATGCCGTCCCGCACACAATGCGCCGTCGACAGATGCGGCTTGCAGCTCGTCGCCGCACAGATCGCCGCTTCCGTCAGCACCGTCGCGCAATCCGGCGACACGCATTCGACCGGAATGTCCCAACCGTCGTTCTGGAGCCATTGCTGGACGTAGCGGCCGCTGCGGGTGATTTCCAGCCGGTCGTCCTCCTCGCGCAGCAGCGCCACGTGGTCGGCGAGACGGCCGAGGCTTCCGAGCATCACGTCCTCGTAGCGCGGCAGGCTCTGGCCAGGCTTCAAGGCGGCGTGCCATTTGCGCTTGAGCACCGGGATGTCCTCGAACAGATCATTGCTGACCGTCGCGGACGTCTTCTTCTTCGCGGCACTCATCGCATCGTACTCAATCGCCAGCTTCTCGAAGCGGTATCCCATGCAGATTTGTTTTTAACGGGTTGTGAATCCGCATTGTCCGTGCAATCGCGTGCAGCGAATATGACAGATCGAAGTCGTTCCATGGTTATCGCGCATTAGAGACTATGACAGCCGCGCCGCGCCTCAGATTGCCGATGCGGTAACATCCTGCGCTCGTTGCGATGAGTTGCGACAACCTGACATAACCATGCGATCCCGCGGCGGAGATCCGCCCGAGCGATGCATCGGCGAGACCCTCGATGAATGTGAGGGCGCAAGGAGGACCGGACCTCGACTGAGGCCCGTGGCCCGCCTGCTGAAAAAAATGCAGGCGGCAGGTACCACAGGTTCAGCCGGACAGACCCGGCCCTCCCTGCGCGATGGCTTTAACGGCTGCTTCGCGTTCTCCCTGGTGCGCCGGGCTTTCTGGCCACCATGCCGTGCAACGCGCTCGCGCGCCTTGCACGGGTGATATCAGCTTCGGGATATCAGGACCGCGCGACTTGACCGTGCGCAGCAGATTGTTCGTCCGCACGAGAGACCCGCGCTGCAATCCGCCACGCCCACCGCTCCCCGCCCCGCGTGCCGTGACGACCGCGATACGCCCCTCATCCCGGGACGGGATGCGCAAGAGCATCGATCTGATTTGCCCGACGAGGCAAGGACTAATAAGTGCGACAAAGTAACCCGACGGGCAGATGCTGACGTTTGCGGGATTGGAGTTGCGGCAAAATTCACGCGAGATGCGACGTCATCCAACGTGACGCAACACTAACGGCTCAAGCTAAGATCCTGTCTTCCGACTGCGCCGGGTTCGGATTCTGAAATTCAACTTCTGAACGCAAAACGAGGCTGTACACGCGCGCGAGCGATGATACAGAGGATCTGGTTCATCGCCACGAGCATCGCGAGCGCGCTAAGGGGAAAGTGATATGAGGAGCAAAATCGTTCTGTTGGCAATTTGCCTCGGTGCAGCCGACGCGCAGGCCGAGGACTATCGCTGGACAGCGGGCTTCGCGCAGGGAACGGTGGAGGCGATCATCAGGAACGCGCGCGGATCGAACCTCAACATCTACTGCCCAAGCGAGCAGGAGGACCACACACCAGGCATGTTCATCACCGCGAGTGGACTTCATCCGGCAGCGGGCGAGCGTGTGGCGGCGCGGATCATCGTTGATGGTCACAACTATGCGTTCGACCTCGATGGGCAGCAATTCAAAGCTGAGTCACGTCCCGGCATGCAGGACTTCCAGGCACTGGTCGCAGCCCTCGCTGCGAGCCGTGCAAAGTCGTTCACGGTCGAATTTCCCAAATACGGTCTGGTGGAAACTTTTTCGCTTGCCGGCGCGGCAAAGGCGCTGGGTAAAGGTAAGACGTCGATGCTGTGGGGCTGCGTGCCCTAGATCATGATGCGTTTCGGCGGACGCGCATATTCAACGGGCTGCGGGTGAGACCCCGGATGTCGCGGCGCTCATCCGGGTGACGCGCCTGTTGCTTCGACCGACGCGCTCCGGCTCCGCCCTACACGACTCGTCGCGCGTGCACGACATGCGGTCCTGCTTCTCTTGCGCTGCCGACGGGCGCGCCGAGGTAGCGGCCGATGATGTCGGCGAGACCGATGTCCTCGATCTCATTGAAGCCGCAGCCCAGCAGGTCGCGGCGCAGATCCGAAGGATCGAACCGGCTCAGCCAGGGTTCGCCGATCGCGGCGGTGCGCGCGGCGAGCGCGGCGACATTGGCGCGGCGCGCCGGAGCGTAGTTGTCGAGCGGCTCGGTGTAGTCGAACACGACCTCCGCGCCGGGCACGCTCGCCATGAATGTCAGCACCGCCAGGATCGCCTCGCGCCTGAGATAGGGCACGACCCCGAGCCAGGGAAAGAAAGCGGGCTCGCTGGTTCGGAAGCCGGCGTCAGCCAACGCATCGCCGAGATTTTGCCGCTCGAAATCGACCGGTACGAAGACAAGCGAGGCAGGCAAAGTGAGGCCGGCGGCAGCGATGCGCTCCCGCTTCCACGCCTGAGTGGCCGGATGGTCGACCTCAAACACGCGCAGCCCATCGGCTGCGTGCGGATTGCGCAGGCTGAACGTATCGAGGCCGGCGCCAATGACCGCGACCTGACGAACGCCGCGGGACACGGCCATGGCCAGGGCATCCTCGGCGAAACGGCTGCGCGCGGCGATGAACAACCGCAGGCGATGCCTGCTCTCGTCCGCTGAGGCAGCGGCGATGAGCGCGTCGGCCTCGTCGCCGAGAAGCACACGGGCCAGCGGATCAGCAAAGATGCTGGCGCCGTCGACGGCTTGATGCGTGGCGCGGTGAACCGCGGCCCCCAAGGCAGTACGGCTGGGCTGTCCCATCTGCATGACGAAGCGTCCCCTTCTGAAACCGGGGCATCCGGTTGCGCATCCTAGCGAGATAGCGCACAATCCTAACACTGTAAAGATTTGATCGAGGTCCGGATGGCGAGGCCAGCGAGGAAGCCGCGCAAAAGCTATCATCATGGCGACCTACGCAACGCGCTGCTGACGGCGGCGCGCGAGGTGCTGGAAGAGCGCGGCCCATCATTCCTCGGCCTGCGCGAGATCTCGCGCCGGGTCGGCGTGTCAGCACCATCGGCCTATCATCATTTCCCGAGCCGCGATGCCATCGCGCTCGGCCTTGCCGAGCAAGGCGCCACGGAGCTTACCGCATGCCTCGCCGCTGCGCCCCCGAATGCCGGCGGCTCGCTGCTGACCTATGGCGAGGCCTATGTCGCGTTCGTGCGTGCCAATCCGGCGCTCTACCGGCTGATGTTCGGTGAAGGTTTTCCGGAAGTCTCACAGCACAGCAAAGCGATCCGCGCGCTGCGGACGCGCAGCTACGAGATCATGAAAGCGAGTCTCGAACAGCGCCTGCCGGCGTCGGAGCTGCCGATTGCCGGATTGTTTCTATGGGCGCTGGTGCACGGCCTGGGGCTGCTGCTCGTCGATCGCCAGATCGTTCGGGACGGCGACATCGAGGACATCATCCGCCGGGTGTTGACGCTGGCTGGAACGGGACTGCTGCATGGCCGAGGACATGACGACGGAAAAGCGGGCCCGCCGTCACCGCGACCGGGAAAGCGCTCAGCTTAAGGCAATCAAGACAGGCTCGCCGCCTGCTCTTGCACGTGGCACCAGCCGCGACGAAGGAAGGCCACTGACAGAACGTTCCTCGATGGATTCCGCGGCATGGGTCCCGGCGTTCGTCGGGACGACTGGTGACCAGACCCCGCCCATGCAGAAACTCCACCATTGTGTCAGTCTTCCTCCACGCGGATCTCAGCGTCGCTGAGGGCCTGCATGACCCGCTCGATGTCCTCGGGCGCGACGGTGCTGCCGGAACAGATGGCGTTGAGCTCGTCGAACGTGATCCAGCCTTTACGCTCCCCGATGTCGATTGCGCGGCGGATGATCTCGGAGATGTGCATGTAAGCTTCCCGATGAATGGCTCTCATAGATGGGAAGAGGAATCGCTTCCGCAGCAAGCGTTGAGCTCACGCCGTGTTGTTTGATGATCAGACGACGAGCGCGGTGCCAGTGACTGCGCCCTCTCCCCTTGTGGGAGAGGGCATGTAGGACAGCGCTGCAAGCTCGGTTGGGTGAGGGGTTCTCTCGACGTGTGTCGCTCTCGGAGAGAGACCCCTCACCCAAGCGCATGCGCGGATGGGCCGGGCGATGCCCTCTCCCGCAAGGGGAGAGGGCGCTGTATTTTTGGGCACCTGCTTCGCGCTAGCGCGCGAGCACTTCGACCTCGCCGTCGACGCCGTTGACGACGTTGAAGGAGCGCTCGAACACCTTGCCTTCGTATTTGGCGATGGCGCGGTAGTCGCCTTCGGACAGCACGACCTTGGGGAAGGCGCCGACCGATTCCTTGATGACGTCGCCGCCGGGGTTGATGACCGACCAGGCGGTGTTGGCGAGCGCCTCGCCGCCCTTGTCGGAGACAAGCTTCAGGGTGATGACCGCGGCGCGATGCGTCACCGTGACGTCGGTGAGCTTGCTGGCCTGGACGCGGATATCGGAGCGCACCACCGAGTTGGCGTCGCCATAGTTGGAGACGATGTAATAGGTGCCCTCCGGCAGCATCAGCATGTCGCCGGCGGCGACGTTCGGCACCAGCGGCGGGCGCTCGCGGCCGTCGAACTGGCTGCCCTTGTAGATCGCGAAGGAGATCTGATTCTGCGGAATCTTGCTGGCGCCGACCCGGCCCTCGAGCCGCAGGCCGCCGGCCGGCAGCAGGAAGGATTCACGATCGGTCTCCGTCTTCAGGCTCACCGTCCTGACCGCGCTGACCAGGCCGAGCGCGACATGGACGACGTAGTTGCCCGGCGGCAGCACGATGTTCGGCGTGGCGCCGCGATCCTCGCGCAGCATCTTGAAGGCGCCGGTCTCGTCGGGCCGGTCGGCGAATACGCGCCAGACGAGCCCGCCATTGATGTTCGGCAGGTCCTTGCCATAGCGGGCCGACAGCGACAGCACGCCCTGGTTCGGTGCCGCGGGGGGAGCAGCCACCGGCGGAATGGCGGCGGGCGCGCCCGGCGGGATCGCGGCCACGGGCGGGCCCGGAATGGCCTGCGGCGCGGGCGGCGGCGGCGGAACCACGGGCCCCGCTCCGGGCCCGGAGGGCGGCGCCAGGCTGACGGCCGCGCCGGGATCCGGCACCGAGGCCGGCGGAATCGGCGGCGGCCGGTCGCTGAACAACTGCGCCTGCGCGGCGGTGAGACCCGGGACGGCCACGAGAGAGACGGCCACGAGACATGACCGCACGAGCGCCGGCCATTGCCGCACGCCACGCCGGACTCCGAAGAAACCGCGACCGCTCGTCATCACGCTGGTTTTGACCGAAAACGGGGCAAATTCAAGCCTGTACTGAACCGATCCGGGATTGGTGGGGCGTGGCGCGCGGCTTGGCCGCAGCCGGAATGCCGCAGAACGATCGTCGCGGACATCGCGAGACCATCACATCGACGGCATCTCATGGCGCCGTCAACCGGCATGAAGGATGCTTCTGCTAGGTTGATGCCCGGAATCGCGGCAATGGGGCACGGCGTGGCCTCGTCCGTGAATGGCGTTTGCGTGGAGATGATGGTGCTGGACATGTTGATGGGACGCCGTCAGGGCGGAACAGACGGCGTGAATGTCGGGCTCGGGACGATCCGCAAGCCGGTGATCGGGTTGGCGCTCGGCGGCGGCGCGGCGCGCGGCTTTGCTCATATCGGGGTGATCCGCACCCTGATGGCGCATGGCATCGTGCCCGACGTGGTCGTGGGAACCTCGATCGGCGCGGTCGTCGGCGGCGCCTATGCGGCCGGCCAGCTCGACACCCTGGAGGAATGGGCGCGCAGCCTGCAGATGCGCAATGTGCTCGGCTATCTCGACATCCGGCTCAACGGCTCCGGCCTCATCGGCGGCGAGAAGCTGGCGGCGCAGCTCGAGGCTTCGCTCGGCCGCGTCGCCATCGAGGAGCTGCCGATGAAGGTCGCGACCGTGGCGACGGAGATTCGCACCGGGCACGAGATCTGGCTCACGCATGGCAGCCTGGTCGACGCGATGCGCGCCTCCTACGCCCTGCCCGGCATCTTCGCGCCGGTTCTGATCGGCGACCGCTGGCTGGTCGACGGCGCGATGGTCAATCCGGTGCCGGTGTCGGCGGCGCGCGCGCTCGGTGCCGAGATCGTGATCGCCGCGAATCTGTCGAGCGACGTGTTCACGCATTCGACGACGATCTATTCGCATGGCCAGCCGGTGGAGGTGCCGGAGACGGTGATGGAAAGCGCGCCGCAGAAGCGGCGCTTCCGCCGGCTGTTCTCGCCGGAGCGCGCGGTGAAGCGGCAGTTCTTCGGCGAAGGCGGCCGGCCGGGGATCTCATCGGTCATGGTCGATGCCTTCAACATCATGCAGGACCGCATCACGCGCGCGCGGCTCGCCGGCGATCCGCCGGACCTCTTGATCTCGCCGCGCGTCGGCCAGATCGGCTGGTTCGATTTTCATCGCGCGGCCGATCTCATCGCGTTCGGCACCAAGGCGGCCGAACGCGCGCTGGATTCGATCCATGAGGCGATCGGCGCAACGGCGCCGGCCGCCGGCGGAGCGCCTACGCCGTCTTGATGTATTGGCGCAGCGCTTCCTGCTCGGTCTCGTATTCCTGGACGCGCCACTTCACGACGTCGCCGATCGAGATCAGGCCGACCACGAGACCGCCTTCGATCACCGGCAGATGGCGGAACTTGCCGTTGGTCATGGTCTCCATGAGCGAGGCGACGGTGTCGGCCGGCTTGCAGCTCACGACCCGGCGCGTCATCACGTCCGAGACCGGCTCGGTGAGGACAGAAGCGCCGCGCTCGCCCAGCGCGCGCACGATGTCGCGCTCGGAGAGAATGCCCTCCATCCGCGTGCCCGACATCACCAGCACCGCGCCGATCTTGCGCTCGGCGAGCAGCCTGGCGGCGTCGGCGAGTGAGGTCTTCGGGTCGACGCTCTCGACCTGATGGCCCTTGATGTCGAGGATCGCACGTACTGTCATTGCTCGTCTCCTTGAGAGGCCGATGCGCCTTCTTGCGCGAGGCGTCGTTGCGGCCGATGCCTGCAGAAGTCTTCAGTTCAAGCGAGTTCGATGGTCACGAGTGCCAATCAACAGCTGGCAATCAAGAGGTAGCAATGCCCCAGTCGCGTTCTGGTTGCGCTGCGCTCGGCAGGCCCGGCCGATGGCCACGAAAACAGCCTGCCTTATTTGCCCGGAATCGTGCCCCGGTTGCATGACTGCAAATGATGAATGAAATCACCCGCGCCCGCAAGCGCAGTTGAGCGGCAACTAACTGTCGACCGGCTCCGACGGCAACGCAGGTGCAGCATCCTCACGCACATGCGGGATCGGATCGAACAGCGCAAACAGCACCAGTCCGGCAACAAAGCCGCCGATATGCGCCTGCCAGGCGACATCGGCACCATCAGCGCCAGGCGTGAGGCCGAAGGCGCCGAACAGGATGTTGACGCCGAACCACACAGCCAGGAAGCCGAGCACACGCGGATTGCGCAGCGCACGCGACAGCGACAGCGCCGGCACCTTGGCCGCCGCATCGGCATCGCCGCGGCCGAACGACAGGAAGCCGCCGCGCACGAAGGCAAAGCGCATCGCCGCCGCCATCGCCCCGGACACCGAGGCCGAGGCGCCGATCATCGACGCCAGCGCATGCTCATGGGTGAGGAGATGGGCGAGCGCGCCCGCCGCCGCCGTCACCGCCATGAACAGATAGAACCTCATTGCGCCGAACCGGCGCGCCAACGCGCTGCCGAACGGCAGCAGCCACAGCACGTTGAAGCCGATATGCGTCAGATTGGCATGCAGCAGCGAGTAGCTGACGAAGGTCCAGATCTTCGCCGGCGTGCCGCCGGGGAACGCGCCGTCGAGCAGCGTCTGGTCGTATCGTTTCGGGACAAAGGCGAACAGGTCCAGGATCCAGCCGTCCCACTCCTCTGGCAGCAGCACGCGCAGATGGATCACGGCGATCAGGGCGATATAGGCCGTCAGCGCGCCCGGCAGGTTCAAGACGGGCTCGCGCGCGGCCTGCAACGGCGGATCTTGGGTGACGTCTGACGGAGAATCCAACGGGCCGCACGCCTTCGACGAGAGGAACAGATCTGTCAGATAGGCGGCTTTGGCGGATTTGTGCAAGCGCACACATGCAGAGTTGATGTGCGGCCCAATGGCTCGCGGGCGCGAAACGAGCAGGCTCGAAAAGAAAAGAGGGAGAGCCCTGAGAAAGCTCTCCCTCGCAAGATTCGCCGGCTTTGTTTGCGCGTCCGGAGAGCCCGGGGTTGTTGTCCCCACCCCTCCCCGTCGCGACGACCGGACTTGTTTGACGCCGCCTTCGTGTACCTCTACCGGTCGCGGCGGACCTCGTCCGGCCGCGATGGCATGAACGCTTTTTTAACGATCCCCCGTCCGGCGCCAAGCACATCGTTAATTTAACCTTAACGCGCGGAAGGTCGGGGTAAAGCCGGCACGATCGCACCATCGGCATGGACGCTGCAAAGCCCCTCCTGCACAAACAACCAGGGAGGCGCCTGGACGAAAGCGGGACAGCGATGTCCTGACGACGTCGAGGGCGCGAGGGGTCCATCCGATGAAACATCCGTCCAATCGCGAGCTCTTCGCCTATTGGAACGACAGACGCGGCCATGCCAAGGCGCCCGAGCGCGGCGACTTCGAGCCGCAGGCCGTGCGCGAGCTGCTTGGCGACATCTTCGTGCTGTCGTGCGATCTCGACAGCGGCTTTCCGTTCCGGATGGCGGGCACGCGGCTGTGCGCCCTGCTCGGCGGCGACGTCAAGGACAAGAGCTTCGCCGCGCAGTTCTCGCACCAAAGCCGTCGCGAGATCGAGGAGATCGCGACCGTGGTCTGCGAGGAGACGCTTCCCGCCATCGCCGGCGTGAGCGCGCAGGCGCCCGATCGCACGACGGCGCATTTCGAGCTGTTGCTGTTGCCGTTCGCCATGCGCGCGCATGAGCCGATCAGCCTGACCGGCCTGCTCGCCCCGTTCGAGACGCCGAAAGGCGCGCTCGGTCCGCTGGAGATGGTGTCGTGGCGCTACGTCCATCCGCCGGTTCAGCCGATCGTGCCGCGCGCGCTGCGCAAGCTGGCGCTGGCGCGTGGGCTGATGGTGTATGAGGGCCTGCGCTGATCTCAGATCGCCGTCGGAGCTCGCATCCGAGCTGCGACGGCGTCATGCCGCGCCCCGCCTCGCGCAAAGCGCGAACAACATGAACGCCCGCAGCGCTGCGATAACGCTGAATTAACCGTGCAGCATTTAGTTTCGTTGCTGGATCGTCCGGTCCTGTAAAGAGCCGGCTTTGAGTGGCGAAACATGGCGTTGCCGAACATCAAACAATCCCTTCCGGCCGCCGAGGAGCGCCGCCGTTTCCAGCGGGTCAAGGTCCACCTGCTCGGCCGCTACATGCTGCCGGATCGCCGTGAGTTTCCCTGTCAGGTGATCAACATGTCGCCCGGGGGTCTCGCGCTGCTCGCGCCCGGCATCGGCAATGTCGGCGACCGCGTGATCGCCTATCTCGACCATATCGGCCGCGTCGAGGGCAAGATCACCCGCATCATCGACAACGGTTTTGCGATGACGATCGGCGCCACCGCCCGCAAGCGTGACAAGCTCGCCGCGCAGCTGACCTGGCTCGCCAACCGCGACATCCTCAATCTGCCGGAGGATCGCCGCCACGACCGTATCATTCCGCGCAACCCGATCGCGGTGCTGACGCTCGAGGACGGCACCAAGATGACCTGCCGCATCATCGACATGTCGCTGTCGGGCGCAGCCATCGCGGCCGAGACCAAGCCGCCGCTGAAATCGCAGGTCATGCTCGGCCGCGTGCAGGCGCGCGTGGTGCGAAATCTCGAAGGCGGCTTCGCCATCGAGTTCATGCACGCGCAGCTCGCCGAAACGCTCGAAGAGAGCGTTACCGCGCGGTAAAGCCGCAACTCGCCCAAATCCCGCAACTCTCCGGAGCACACGGCGCCCGCCACCACGGGCGCCGTGTGGCGTTCGACGACCGCACGTGGCGGCCGGCGCAGTTAATACGCAGCCTGAAACGCATCGATGAGACTGCAATCACAGCGGTCCGCACCTTAATGCAGCGCATTTGAATCAACTCCGATCGATTCAAATTTTACGCTTATTTGATTCAACAGATATTCGAATTATCGCCTTGTTTGAATTGGGTTTTCGTCAAATCCATCGTGGCGATTTAGCGGCAGCGAAAAATCTTTGTGAGACACATGGTCCCAACGAAAACGGGGGCCAAAATGGTCAAGCGGACGGGACAGGCGAAGGGATTGGCGGTCGCAGCCATCCTGATGGCGATGGGGACGATGGCGCATGCCGGTGATGACCGGGTGCTCTATGCGAGCCTTGGCGACACCACGCGGGCCCCGATCGGCTGGATCGAGTTCTGCACCGAGACCCCTGAGGAATGCCGCGGCGGCGCGTCGCAGCCCCGCGACATCGTGCTGTCCCAGACGGCCTGGCGTGATCTGCTAAAGGTGAATCGCTGGGTCAATGAGAACGTCAAGCCCATCACCGACATGGACCATTGGGGCGTGGTCGAGAAATGGTCGCTGCCGACTGATGGCTACGGCGACTGCGAGGATTATGTGCTGCTGAAGCGCAAGCTGCTGATCGATGCCGGCTGGCCCCGCGAGGCGCTGCTGATCACGGTGGTGCGCGACAAGAAGGGTGAAGGACATGCCGTCCTCACCGTGAAGACCGACAAGGGCGAATACGTGCTCGATAATCAGAACGAGAACGTCGTCGCCTGGACCGAGACCGGCTACCGCTTCGTCAAGCGGCAGTCGCAGAGCGACCCGAACGTCTGGGTCTCGCTCGGCGATGGCCGCCCGGCAGTGGCCACCGCAAGCGCAAGAGAGCGCTGACGCGTTCGAGAGCGCTGAACCAGAGGCGAGACAGAATTCGAGTTACGCGACCCGGTCACATCCCCACCCCTCCCCGTCCCAGACCGGTTCGCGCGCGGCCAGCTCTCCCCCAAGGGCTGGCCGCACCTTTTTTTGCGGCGGCCTTCATGACCGCCGAGCATGGAGCGGCTGTCTTGAACGGGCGGCTGCTGGATGGCATCAGGTGCTCGCCCCATCCTGACCCAACTTGTTTTGGCCTTGCTTTGACGATATGTCGCAGGCGGGGCGCGGCGATCGCCGGCCAACCTTGTTTTCCCTCGACGGTCGGGTTTAGGTTGTCGGCATGATGATGATCCTGCGAAGCGCGGCGCTCGTGGCTGCAGCCCTGACCCTGGCGAACTGTTGCATGTCGGGCAGCGGCTGCTCGGGCCCGCTGGCCTCGGCCAACACGCCGGCCATGGCTGCTGCAACGCCTGCGGCCACACCCGCCGCGATGACAGCACCGCAGGCCGGAATGGGCGCCGCCGATTGGGACGGCCGGGTCGCCTCCTCCGAGGCCGACACCGACATGGTGATGGAGCCCGACATCGGCGCCGCCCCGCGCAAGACCGGCAAGCGCCGCGGCGACTCGCGCGTCGACGTGATGTCCTCGCAGTCGGGGGCGAGCTCTCGCGGCCGGATGAGCTGGGAGGAGGAACAGGCGGCCGATCTCGCCGACGAGACCCGCCTCAAGCAGAAGCTCAATATCTGCCGGAACTGCAACACGACCCAGTAAGCCGCTGACGCGGCTCGGTTTCAACGCGTCGGCCGAGACCGGCTGACGGCGACCTGCTCTCACGGCGAGGATGCCGCCGGCGGCGCTTTTGCGGCTTGCCGGCCTCTCTTTTGTCAGATTTGCTCATAAAGTCCTGCCGTCGGGATCGGCATGGCTGGGCATGCGTTTTGCTGCTCATAGGCTGCTCCCGCCGAGCATGCCTTTCTGGGCCGCTCCATTTTCCGGAACGGCCTTCCGAAGCTTTTTCGTTAGGGTGGTTTCGTGATGGATCCGGTGACGCGCGACACCAGACGTTATCTCGACAAGTCCGGCGCCAGCGCCGTCAAGAGCACGCAGCCGATTGCGCTCGCCGCCGCCACCCTGCTCGTGCTGGTCGCCGGCATCGGCGGCATCCTGCTGTGGCGCGCCTATGGCGGCTCACCGGTCGAGGCGGAGCGCGGCGCGGTGACGCGACAGCTCCAGGCGCGCACGGTTCAGGCGTCCGAGCAGTTGGTGGAGAAGACCAAGGGCCTCGAGGCCACCCAGCAGGAATCGATCGACCAGCTACAGATGATGCAGGAGCAGTTGCAGAGCATGCGCCAGTTGCTCGCTGCCCAGCAGGCCGACTCCAAGCGTCTGTCCGAGCAGGTCCAGACGTTGCGGGACTCGATCGACGGCCTGCGCCAGTCGTTCGCCAGCACGCAATCCTCCGAGCAGGCCTCGCCGCCCCCGCGCAATCGCAACATCCGCGAGCGCGCCCATGCGAGCCGCAGCGGGCACCGGCATCGCCGCAGCCGCGGTTAGTCGTTAGTCCTTAGTCGTAGAGCCGGTACAATCCCTGCCGAAAATTCCCGGTGGCTTGTGAAGTGCTTCACATAGCGGGCCGCGGATTCGGGCCATCTTGTGATCACCGGATGGCGAGCCAATTTCAGGATGGCGCAGGGCCAATTTCGATCCGGGGCTGGCAAGGTCGTCGGCGCCATACTGCGCCGACGGCCTTGTTCTTTGTAGGCCCCCTTGACCGCATAACCTGCTCGGAACTGCGCTGTGCGCACGGCGCCCTCGCCGGCTGGTGACTTGCTTTTCACAGCCGCTTCTCGGCTGAATGCACGCCTCACCCGTGGAGAGAAGCCGCCATGTCCGCCGACCCCGCACTGACGTCCGACGTGATCGGACTGACCAAAGTCACCCCATTCTCCCGCCGCGGCTTCATGACCGCGTCCGCAGCCGTCACCGCCGGCTACACGCTGGCCGCGGGCCCCGTCCGGGCCGAGGCCATCACCACCGACACCAACGGCCTCAATGCCGGCGACGCCAAGGTGAAGGTCGCCGACGGCGAGATGCCGGTGTATTTCGCCAGGCCGGCCAGCGCCAGCAACCCGCCCGTCATCCTGGTGGCGATGGAGATCTTCGGCCTGCACCAATACATCAAGGACGTAACGCGACGCCTCGCCAAGCTCGGTGCGCTCGCGGTGGCGCCCGACTACTACTTCCGCAGTGGCACCGAGCTCACCAAGATCAGCGACATCAAGGACCTGCTCCCGATCGTGAATGCGAAGCCTGATGCCGAGCTGCTGTCGGATCTCGACGCGACGGTGCCCTGGGCCAAGTCACAGGGCGGCGACACCTCGCGGCTCGGCATCGTCGGCTTCTGCCGTGGCGGCCGCAATGTCTGGGAATATGCCGCGCACAATGCCGGCCTGAAGGCCGGTGTCGCGTTCTATGGTCCGCTGATCGATCCGCCCAATCCGGCCTGGCCAAAGAGCCCGACACAGCTCGCGCCCGAGATGAAGGCACCCGTGCTCGGTCTCTACGGCGAGGCCGACACCGGAATTCCCGTGACCAGCGTCGAGGCGATGAAGGCAGCGCTCGCGGAGAACAAGAAGACCGCGGAGTTCAAGCTCTATCCCGGCGCGCCGCACGGCTTCCACGCCGACTACCGCCCGAGCTACCGCAAGGAGGCGGCGGAGGATGCGTGGTCGAAGATGCAGGCGTGGTTCAAGAGGTACGGCGTGCTGAGCTGATCGACACCCACGTAGGGCAAAGCGGCCGCCGTCAGGCGGCTGCGTGCCCACCGCAGGCCCGCGAACTCATCAGCAAGCGGCATGGTGGGCACGGCGCTCGCAATCTCGCGTGCGGTGACAGCACAGGAGCGCCTTTGCCTACCCTTACGCGCGAGCGTCACGGCTAGATCATGATGCGTTTCGGCGGAAACGCATCATGATCTTATCTCTTTGTTTGAGCATGATCTTTTCGGAAAACCGGTTTCCACTTTTCCGGATCATGCTCTAGCGCCGACGACGGACCTTCGCCGGCTGCCGGGCGCCCTGCTCGAGCTCCCAGGCCATCCAGACCAAAGCGGCGCCGAGGCTGACGACGACGCCCATGAAGACGAAGGTGAGTTCAGGGGATGTGAGTGAGTTCATCATGCCTGGATTCCATGCAAGCGTTGCGCCAGCTCTTGCTCCATGGCCGCGTCGTGCATCGCAGCGGCAGGAAATGGTGACGGGATATCGTTAAGGCGAAGTGACTGGCCAACGCGTCACCCCATCAGCAGGTTCACCGCTCACTCACAGACTTCAACGGGGCGAAGGCGCCAGCCATGCGCTGTCCGCACGCGCTTTTTCACGACGTAGCAGCCGCCGAGGTCTTCATAGGTGTAGGGGTAGTAGTCGTAGGGATAGCCGCCGTAATAATAGGGATAGCCGAAGCCAAAGCCGATCCCGAAGCCTGGGCCAAAGCCGTGGTGGTAGAAGCCGTGATGAAATCCGCCGTAATGAAAGCCGCCGCGGGCCGACGCCGTGCCAGGCGTCACGAGCACCGCCAGCGCAGCGGCCGCCAGCAATCCCATCCAAGTCTTACGCATCGATCCGTCTCCAAATTCAGCCCGCTTCAGCGGCAATGATCACGGCCATTGCAACGCAGATGTCTTAAGGCCTCATTTGGAACAGCTCGCGGGCAGCGGCGCTCACATCTGCGCGATCTGATGTCTGATCGTCACGTCAACGGCCGCAGCAACGATCAGCAACCGCGGCAGATGCTCTTCACTGTCTGATCGACCTTCCGGTTCTCGCGCTGGATCTCGGCATCGTCAGTGGCATCGCCCGTACGGTTGGGTCCGGTCGCGCCGGTGCCGCCGGCGGCGCCCCGGCCGGCGCCGGTCGTCACGCCGGAATTGCCCGACGACGAGCCGGATCCGCTCGCGCCCGAACCGCTCGACTGCGCAGTGCCGAGGCTGTTGGTGCCGTTGGCGCCGGCCGCCCCAGGTTGCGACAGCTGCGCACCATTGTTGATCCCGTTCGGGTTGCCTGTCGTGTTGCCGAGGCCGGCGGCATTTCCGGAGGCCGCGCCACCAATGCCGCTCGTCCCTGCTCCCGCCGTCCCGGTCGTGGTCCCGGCATTGGGCGCACCGGCCGCGCTGGAGCTGCTGCCGCCAGCTCCGCTGCTGGCAGCGCCGCCGCCCGCTGCCGCGCCACCACTGGCCGCACCACCGGCGCTTGCACCGCCGCCCGCGCCACCTCCCCCGCTCCCGCCACCGCCACCACCGCCGCCGCCTCCACCACCCTGGGCGAAGACGGCCGTCGCCGCGGTAAGACCTGCAATCACGATCAATGCGCGCAAGGAATGTCTGGTCATCGGAGGCTCTCCCTTTACGCTTCAACCCGACCGGGCAGGCCGCGTTCCGGAACCAACGCTGACGGGAGAGGATTGATGGCGCGAGGAGAGCAAGGACAGGTGCGCAAGCTGATCGCCTTCGACGAGGACACGTTCGACAAGCTCAAGCAGCTCGGCCGCGACCAGATGCTCGGCCTGCAGGATCTCGCGGATGAGGCCTTCATGGACCTGCTCGAGAAGCACGGCGTGCCGGCCGACCTGAAGGACGCGCTGCGCCGGAGCGCGGCGGAGGACGCGACCGACGACGACACCCCACCCGCACGCAAGGTCAAACCGAAAACCAGAGTCCGCCCCACACGCAAGCAGAGGAGCAAGATCTCAGCATGAGCACCGACCCCGATCCGTTCGAGCAGGGCGAGCGCGCCGCGCGCGAGAACATTCCGGCCGAGGCCAACCCCTATCAGGACGGCAGCGAGCAGCATGCGCTCTGGGCGAGCGGCCATGAGCGGATCGCCAGCGCGCGCGAGGCCAGCGAGTCCGAGGGGACGTGAGCCGGGCGTGATCAGCATATCGCTGATCAGACAGCCTCAGCCGATCTTCTTCAGGCCCTTGGTGTAGCGCGGTCCCTTGGCGACATAGGCCTTGGCCGCGATGCCCATGCGCTCGACCTGCGCCGGCTCCAGCGTGCGCACGACGCGCGCGGGCGCGCCGATGATCAGCGAATATTCGGGAAAGTCCTTGCCCTCGGTGATGATCGCGCCGGCGCCGACGACGCTGCCGCGGCGGATATGCGCGCCGTTCATGATGATCGAGCCCATGCCGATCAGCGCGTCGTCCTCGACGGTGCATCCGTGCAGGATGACGTTATGGCCCACGGTGACGTTGCGGCCGACGCGAAGCGGAAAGCCGGGATCGACGTGACAGGTGGCGTTGTCCTGGATGTTGGAGCTCTCGCCGATCTCGATCACGTCATTGTCGCCGCGAATGACCGCGCCGAACCAGACGGTGACCTCGCGGGCGAGCTTCACCCGGCCGATCACGGTGGCATTGTCGGCGATGTAATAGTTGCCGTCCGCCGGCAGCTCGGGCGCCTGCCCGTCGAGTTCGTAGATGGCCATCGAGGTCTCCCATTCGCGGGAGACCTTGGCACAGCGAGAACGACGAATTCAAGCAACCGCGGCGCTTGCGCGCTGCGCCCGGAACTCAGGCCAGCACGCCGGCGGCGCGCAGCGTCATCACGATGAAGGTGCCCGACATCATGCTCCAGAAACCGGCGATCACCGTCGCCAGCATCACGAACTCGAAACGGCGCCGCTCGATGCGGGCGCCGCGCAGCGTGTTGCGCATGATGATGAAGGGCGCGGCAAAGACCAGGAACGGCACGGCGGCGAAGCGGCGCGGGGTCACGCCCTCCTGCAGCAGCTCGAAGCCCGGCGGCCGCTCGGCATAGGCCTGATAGCCGCTGGCCAAGGCCCCCGCCAAGGCAAACCCGATCAGGAGCGAGAACAGGGAATTGAACGCCTCTGCCGACATCGTACGCACTCACACAAACTTGCAGAACTGCCCGATGCTGGTTTGGCAAAATCCAGCGCCGCCCGCCACATTATCCTTAAGAAAGGGTTAATCCAGCCTGCGGCAAATGTGCGGTCCGTACCGGTAAGATTCTGCAGAAAGTCGCATCGCCGTGGCATAGTCGCGGCTGATTCGCCGTCGAGATCCCCGCCCGCATGACGATGTTTTCAGTCCGCAGTGCCCGCCCTTCGAACGGACACGGCCATGCCGTGCCGATCGCGATCGGCTGCGCGTTGGCGGCATCGGCCGTGGCCGTGGTCGCTTATCTGTTGTGGCCGACATGGCAGGCCGGCGCCTTCAAGGGGCCCGAGCGCCTGCCCGTCAGCATCGGCGGGACCATCTTCAACGTGCCCTCGGCCGCCATCCGGGTGAAGATCCAGCGCCACACCGGCCCGCAGGAGCGGGTCGATCTCGGCTTCGACTATCCCGCCCTCACCCCGCCCGAGGCGCCGCATCACGTCTCCGCCGACCAGGTCGACCAGGCGCCGCATCCGATCGATCGCATCTTCGTGTCGATCTCGGCGCATCACGACGCGCTGTCGCCGGAGGCGCGGCTGAAGACGATCTATCCGCGCTATCTCAACACTGCGCCCGTGTCGGTGCAGGACGGCTTGACGATGCGCGGCTTCCGCGCCGGCACGCCCTACGATGTCGAGGACCTGTTCATGGCGGACCAGCCGGCGCTGGTGGCGCGCTGCACCCGCGACGCAGCCACCCCCGGCATGTGCCTCAGCGAGCGCCGCATCGACGGCGCCGACCTCGTGTTTCGCTTCCCGCGCAGCTGGCTGTCGCAATGGCAGGACGTCGCGACCGCGATGGATCGGCTGACCGCGCAGATGCATGCGGTGAAGTAGCTGGGCGTGGCCAGCTTACCGAACTCATAGGCTCATCACCACTGCGCTTGAACTTCGGCTGACGAGCCTCAAGAGATTGGCGCGGTGCTCATATGTGCGCCCTCTCCCCTTGCGGGAGAGGGCATGTAGGAAAGCTCAACATATTCGGTTGGGTGAGGGGTATCTCTCCACCAACGTTGCTTGCGGAGAGATACCCCTCACCCGACCGCGTACGTGGAAAGGCCGAACATGCCCTCTCCCGCAAGGGGAGAGGGCGCATTCGCTTGCACCGCGCCCGCAGTTGTACTTGGACCGCGCGCGAATGCTCCGCGACTTACTCGACCAGATCGTCTTCCAAAATCGCCATCTGGAACTGGAACGAGCGATCATCGTCCTCGTCATCGACGAACAGGACGCCGATGAACTCCTCGCCGATATAGACCTCGGCGGAATCTTCCTTCTTCGGCCGCGGCACGACGCGGATCTTGGGATTGCCGAACACGCGCTTCAGATACGCGTCGAGCTTCCTGACTTCCTGAACGTCCACGGGAGATCTCCAATTGCAGCGGGTTGCTTGTTGTTCAGGACGTGACAGCGCGGCACGTCCGTGTCCTCGAAGCTTGTTAGTTCAGCCGGTCGATGCCCACCACTGACACCAGCGTCATCGAACGCATCTGAAAAGGGACGGAGTGGATCTCACATTCAGTCCGCCGCGGCAATGGCGGATCGTCAGATCCACAGATCAGCGATGTGTTCGCACGAAATCCCGTGGTTGAAAAGCTCTTGACTTCGAGATTGCGCGAGCGCGCGCCGCGGCTCAGATGCCGATCGCGTTGATCATCTGGTCCATGGTGCGCGACGGCTCGGCGCAACCGGCCTCGCCGACGATCTTGGCCGGCACGCCGGCCACCGTGACGTTGTTAGGCACCGGCTTCACCACCACCGATCCCGCGGCGATGCGCGCGCAATGACCGACCTCGATGTTGCCGAGCACCTTGGCGCCGGCGCCGATCAGCACGCCATGACGAATCTTCGGATGACGGTCCTCGTTCTCCTTGCCGGTGCCGCCGAGCGTCACGCCATGCAGGATCGAGACATTGTCCTCGATGATCGCAGTCTCGCCGCAGACGAAGCCGGTGGCGTGATCGAGGAAGATGCCGCGGCCGATGCGCGCGGCCGGATTGATGTCGGTCTGGAACACCGCCGAGGAGCGGCTCTGCAGATAGAACGAGAAATCCTTGCGGTTCTTGCGATACAGCCAATGCGCAAGGCGGTGCGTCTGCAGCGCGTGAAAACCCTTGAAGTAGAGCAAGGGGTCGATGAAGCGCGACGTCGCGGGATCGCGGTCGTACACGGCGACGAGATCGGCGCGGAACGCGTGGCCGAGATCCGGCTCGTCGCGCAGCGCATCGTCGAAGGTCTGGCGGATCAGGTCGCCCGACAGCGCCGAATGATCGAGCCGGTCGGCCACGCGATGCACGACCGAATCCTCCAGCCGGCTGTGATGCAGCACCGTCGAATAGATGAAGGTCGCAAGCTCCGGCTCGCGGCGGACGATCTCTTCGGCCTCGCTGCGGATCCGATCCCAGATCGGATCGAGCGTCGCCAGCTTCCCGCTCTGGGGATGGGTCTGATGCATAGCCATGGCTGCGTCTCGCGGAGTTCAGTGGGCAGGCAATATAGCACGGCGCGTGGAATGATGTCCTCTACACGCTGCGCGAGGCCATCGATCCCTTCTCTCCGGCCGCGCCGCCAGGAGACCACGGGATTGAGACATTTCCGTTACGCGCAAGGTGACCCCGCCAGCGGGAAGGCCGCGGTCGGCTCAAGGTGGTCGGTGGGAACCGGAAATCAAGGCGCTCCGGGGACGAGACCCGAAACAAAGACCTCCGGTTCCCTGGGGATAAAAGCGGGCGCCAGCGACCACCCTGAGGCAAAAAGGAACCAGTCGGCTACCGAGGGAGGCGCGTCCCCCGCGGGATCACGGGGCTGACTTTACCATCCATCAGCCTGCGTCTATTGGTGAATACCGCCTTGACCATGTTTTGGCCATGGTGCTCCGAACCGGGGGATAAAGGCATCAGTAACACTCAGATCCTCGACGAACGCGCAAGCGAGGCCGGCTCGGCCTGGCTTCCCGTCATCGTCATCCCCCTCTTCCTGGTCGCGCCGGCGCTGTGGAACGGCTACCCGCTGCTGCAGTGGGACACCGGCGGCTATCTCGCGCGCTGGTATGAAGGCTATCTGGTGCCGAGCCGGTCGACCGTGTTCGGGCTCTATCTGCACTATGGCGAAGGCTCCAGCTTCTGGCTCAATCTCGGCCTGCAGGCGCTGGCCACCTTATGGATCCTCCAGCTCACGCTGCGCGTCCTCGGGCTCTACCAGCCGCTGCGCCTGCTGTGGATCGGCCTCCTGCTGATCCTAACCACCGCCCTGCCCTGGCTCGCCAGCATGCTGCTGACCGACATCTTCGCCGGGCTGTCGGTGCTCGCGCTGTTCCTGCTGGTGACGCAGGCGCGCCGGATCTCGGCGCTGGAAAAAGCCGCGCTGTTCGTGTTCGTCGCCTTCGCCTCGGCGACCCACAGCGCCACGCTCGGCGTGCTGTTCGGACTGTGCTGCGCCGGCTGGATCGCCTATCCGTGGCTGCGCCGGCAGATCGCGCTGTCCGGGCTGATCCAGGCCAGCCTGACCATCGTCGCCGGCGCCGCCATGCTGCTCGCCGCCAACTTCGCTTTGTCGGGCCAGCTGGCCTGGACGCCGGGCGGCACCGGCGTCGCCTTCGGCCGCATGCTCCAGGACGGCATCGTCGCGCAATATCTCAACGACCATTGCGGGCGTGAGAAGCTCAAGCTCTGCCCTTATCGCAACGAGCTGCCGCCCACGGCGGACGACTTCCTGTGGGGCAACTCCATGTTCAACAAGCTCGGCCGCTTCGAGGGCATGAACGAGGAGATGGGCTTCATCGTCAAGCAGTCGCTCGCCGCCTACCCGCTGTGGCAGGCGAAGGCGGCGGCGGTCGCGACCGGCGAGCAGCTGATGCATGTGGCGACCGGCGAAGGCACCAGCGGCTGGGTGCCGCACACCTATGGGATCATCGAGCGTTACATCCCCTCCCAGGTCCGGCAGATGCGCGCGGCGCATCAGCAGCATTGGGAGATCAATTTCGCGGTCGTGAACTGGCTGCATGTGCCGGTGGCATTGGGCTCGATGCTCGCGGCCGCCGCGATCGCGGCCCATGCGATCTGGCGCCGCCGCCGCGACGACATCACGCTGCTCGCCGCCACCGTGACGCTCGCGCTGCTCGGCAACGCCGTGATCTGCGGCGTCATCTCCGGCCCGCACGACCGCTACGGCGCAAGGCTGGTGTGGATCGCGACGTTCACCGTGCTGATTGCCGTGGCCGGGTGGTTCGGGGCCGAGCGGACGACAGAGTCATAACCTGTAGGGTGGGCAAAGCGGCCGCGGCAGGCGGCAGCGTGCCCACCGTGACGCCGCATCATCTGCGGTGAGATGGTGGGCACGGCGCCACCGAAAGCTCGTCTGTGGAGAGAGCGCGGCTGCACCTTTGCCCACCCTACAGCAGCCGCGCTTTCAACGCCGCGAAAGAAAATCCACGACGCCGGCCTTGTAGACCTTGTCGCCGACGGCGCGCATGTGGTCGCGGTTGGGGATGTCGAGCACTTCGGCGCCGGGGATCAGCGCGCCGAGCGCAGGTCCCGAACCGGACACTTCGTCGGTCGTGCCGACGGCGACGAGCACCGGCACCGCAATACGACCGGCATCCTCACGCGTGATCAGGCCGCGCGAGCCGCGCATGCAGGCGGCGAGCGCGAGGCGATCGGAGCGGGTCTGGTCGGCGAAGGCACGAAACGTCTTGCCGACGGGATCGGTGACGTCGTCGAGCGACGGCGCCTCGAGCGCCGCGGCGACGTTCTCGCCGGGGCCACCGCCCTCGATCATCGCCATGCCGATGCCGCCGAAGATCGCCGAGCGCAGGCGCTCCGGCGTGGTGAGCGCGATATGGGCGGCGATGCGGCCACCGAGCGAGTAGCCCATCACGTCGGCGCTCGCGAGCCCGAGATGATCCATCAGCGCGGTGACGTCGCTCGCCATCTCGGCGATGGAATACTGCGCGGGATCGTACAGCTTGGCCGAGTCGCCATGGCCGCGATTG
The DNA here is from genome assembly GCF_054063215.1 of Bradyrhizobium sp. USDA 4353. Classification (NCBI taxonomy): domain Bacteria; kingdom Pseudomonadati; phylum Pseudomonadota; class Alphaproteobacteria; order Hyphomicrobiales; family Nitrobacteraceae; genus Bradyrhizobium; species Bradyrhizobium sp. USDA 4353. Next base: position 4,468,135 of record NZ_JBSSGB010000001.1, on the reverse strand, counting down.
TCGAGCGCGATGACGCGGCGGCCGGCCTTGCGCAGCTCGGTCACCCAGCCCGGATAGATCCAGTTGACGGTCTTGGTCGAGGCGAAGCCGTGCACGAGCACGATCGGATCGCCCTCCCCCTCATCGATGAAGGCGATTTCGACGGCGCCGTTGGAAAAGCTCGGCATCGGACGTGGTCCCGGGAATCTGGAGTGATGGTTATGCGTGAAGTCTAGCCGCAGGGCGCGGCGGCGACCAGTTGGCCGCTCGCCGCCGTGGCCTGCATGCGGCGCAGCCGCCGGCGCTTGCCGCGGTCGATCACCGCCTGCGTCGTACGCTCGGTCATCGCCTTCAGCGAGGCGACGGCGCTGACCAGCGTCATGAGCGCGCCGAACAGCCAGAGCGCCAGGTTGAACGCGCCGGCCGTGAGCAGCAGCGCGCCGCGGCCGAGCAGCTTGAGGATCGCCCGCATCTGGCCGCCCTTGGCCTCGGCGAGGCGGGCGGCGCGGGCGATGTCCTTCGGACCGTCGGCGAGCTTGAGCGAATCGAGCGCGCCGCGCGTGCCCACTTTCTCGGTGATGCGGCCGACATCCTTGGCCAGCCGCACCAGCGCGCCGGCCTTCTCGGCCCGGAACGCGGCGCGGATCGCGGTCGCCGTCTCGCCCGGACGCAGCACCGAGCCCGAGGCGACGGCCTGCTGCAGCATCGGCGTATCGACCACCTCGCGCGCCGACCGTCCGGCCCAGGCCGCCAGCCCCTCGCCCAGCCGGCCGACCTTGCGCGCATCCTTGACCAGCGTAAGCCCGGCCCGCACCGGCGCGGCGCCGCCCGCCGAGACATAGGTCGCCGCGGTCACGGCAAGTCCGGCGGTCGCCAGGCCAAGCACGAGGCGATCGGTCTCCTCGCCCATCACCAGATGCTTGCCCTCGCGAATGGCGTCGCGAATGTCGCCGAAGACAAAGAGATCGCCGGCCACGGTGCCGGAGAGGCTGGCCACGTCATCTGCCTGGCCGGTGACGAGCCCGGTCGCGAACCGCTTGGCAACGCTCGTCGGCGCCTTCTCCGCAGCGACGGCATCGCTCACGCGCTGGACCTGCGCGTCATCGAGCGCAACCTGATCCTCCCTCGCAAGCGCGACGAAGCTCTCGGCGAGATCGGGATCGCCGGCGGCGAGCGCCTCGTCGATACCGCGCGCGATCCGCGCCGGATCGTCCCGCAGCAGGGATGCGACCTGAAGCTCCGACAGCCGTGCCGGATCCTCCTGTGCCGCGACCACCGCCAGCGAGGCCTGGGCATGCGGCCACAGCGCAGCGCCGATCGCGGCGCTGACGGCAAGGCCGGTCACGGCCAGGCTGAGCCTCCAATTGATTCGCATCACTTGAACCGCATCGAGATCACGCCGCCTTCACGTTTTCGCGCATCGATCCATTCCAAGACATAGGATATCCGGCCCGGGAGACAACGGCCCCGACGAAAGAAGGGCTTCTCGGGAAGCTCCCGTTTGTGTCGAATCCACAAGCGCAAAAATATCGGCGTGCGTCACGCCCGACGAGGTTCCCAACCCGAGGAATTGGCCTTATGGCTCAGCAGGGTGCGCCGCCGTCCTCACGACGGCTTGGCGCCTCGATACTGTCCGTCGGCCGCTTCCCCGTGCTGATTCGACTTCTCTCTTCTTGCCACTCGAGGTGAAACCGATGGCCGATAACATCGTCCCGCATTTCCACAACGATGCCGGTGTGCCGGTCATCGAGATCGGCTCGCATGAGTTCATGTGCGTGGGCGCCAATCCGCCGTTCGACCATCCGCACGTGTTCCTCGATCTCGGCAACGACAAAGAGATCATCTGCCCGTACTGCTCGACCTTGTACCGCTACGCGCCCGACCTCGCCGCGGGCGAGGCACGGCCGCCGGAATGCGTGCTGAAGGACGTCGCCTGACCGGCTTGTCGTGGCACTGCGGACCGTCACCGTCGCGGGGGCCGGGATCGGCGGCCTGACCGCCGCGCTGGCGCTCGCCACCAAGGGCTTTCGCGTCGTCGTGCTGGAGAAGGCCGAGCGGCTGGAGGAGGTCGGCACCGGCCTGCAGCTCTCGCCCAACGCCAGCCGCATCCTGCTCGATCTCGGCCTGGGGCCCCGGCTCTCGGCGCGCGCCGTGGTGCCCGAGGCCGTCAGCATCATGAGCGCACGGGCGGGCGGCGAGATCGCGAGGCTGCCGCTCGGATCGGCCGCGAGCGAGGCCGCCGGTGCGCCCTATTGGGTGATCCACCGCGCCGACCTGCAGGCGGCCTTGGCCGCCGAGGCGATGGCGCATCCGGACATCGAGCTCAAGCTCGGCTGCCAGTTCGAGGACGTCGCCGCCCATGCCAAGGGGCTGACCGTGGTGCATCGCCAGGGCAACGAGCGGCGGCAGGACGTGGTGCTGGCGCTGGTCGGCGCCGACGGCGTGTGGTCGGCGGTGCGGCACCATCTGTTTCCGCAGGTCCGCGCCGAATTCTCCGGGCTGATCGCCTGGCGCGGCACGCTCGATGCCCGGCAATTGCCGCGTGATTTTACCAGCGCGCGGGTGCAGCTGTGGATGGGCCCAGCCGCCCATCTGGTCGCTTACCCGATCTCCGCCGGCCGGCAGGTCAATGTGGTGGCCGTGTTGCCCGGCACCTGGAACCGGCCCGGCTGGAGCACCGAGGGCGATCCGAACGAGCTGAAGGCTGTGTTCGGTCCGCCGCGCTGGCCGGCCTCGGCGCGGCTTCTGCTCAATGCCGTCGATGGCTGGCGCAAATGGGCGCTGTTCGGCGTGCCCGAGGGCATCGACTGGACCAAGGGCAATATCGGCCTTCTGGGCGATGCGGCCCATGCGATGCTGCCGTTCGCCGCGCAGGGCGCCGGCATGGCGATCGAGGATGCAGCCGTGCTCGCCAAGACGCTGAGCGAGGCGCGCCCGGACGGGCCGGCCGCGGTCGAGGGCGCGCTGAAGCTTTATGCCAAGCTCCGCCGCCCCCGGGTCGGCCGGGTGCAGCGCACGGCGCGCAGCCAGGGCCGGATCTACCACATGGCCGGACCATTGGCGCTCGCGCGCGACCTCAGCATCCAGGCGCTGGGGCCGCAGCGGCTGTCGGCCCGACAGCGCTGGATCTACGATTGGCGGCTATAGGCGCCGCAGCGCCCAAGACGCCGATCCTCAATACACCGAGCCGTCGCGCGGCAAGGTCGACGGTCCGCCGGAGCTTGCCATCGGCCGCGCGGTGCGCGCGGGCTTCGCCGGCTTGCCCTTGGCCGCGACCGGCGTCGGCGGCGTCTCGACGCATTTGTTGCGGCGCCAGGCCTCCTCGGCGAATTGCGACTGGCCGCGGACAGCGATGTAATCGTTGCGATAGGCGACCTCGGCGACCACGGCGCCGCCTGCCCCGGTCTCCGCCTTGGCCATCAATCCCTGCAGCTCGGCGGTCCGCGCCGCGAGCGACTTGCGCTCCGCCTCGAGCTGCTTGCAGTCGTAGAGCTCGTATTTGGCCGGATCGGCGAACGCCGTCGACACGCTGTCGCTCATGCCGGCGCAACCGGACAGCAGCGACGCAAGCGCAAACAATCCCGCGGCAAGCGCGAGGCGGTGATAGCCCAGGCGATGGCAGTCGGTCGTCATGAGGCCTCGATCATCCAACCGTCCTAAACCTTCCCGCGATCGACGACCGGAGACGGACCGGTCAACGATGCCGCCCATTCGGCGGCGATCCACGCCGTAGGACGCGACCTTGCGCGACCGCTTCGCGGACCTCAGCCGGTGCCGACAACCTGCGCCGCGGTCCGCCAGAATCGTTTTCCGCTGACGGCGGCGAGGCTTACACCGACAACCTCGCTCGTGTCCTGCACAATGTCCCGCACCCGATCGGTCGCGGTCCACTGCGGCACGGCAGACACGCCTTCAAAGCAGCTGGTGACGGCCGGATTGAGGCTTTACCAAGGCAGCCGCGCCGGCTTAAGCACAAGATGAGCCGAGAGGCCCAAGCAAGCTCATTCCGTCTTGGCGAATGATGCGCTAGGTCTCTGATCACAAAGGCGGACGTGGCGGAATCGGTAGACGCAAGGGACTTAAAATCCCTCGATGGCAACGTCGTGTGGGTTCGAGTCCCACCGTCCGCACCAAGGTCCGTAAGCCACGAAGCGCGCCGCCCACCGGGCACCTGGACACGCCGTCGCCGAAGATGTCCTCTGCCGGAGGATTGGGTCGGTACAGCGGATAGGCTGGCGTCGGCTAGCCCAGATCTTCAGTCGTGATGTCCCGAGCCGCGTGCAGGATGCGGACGACCTCGATGGCATTTGCGCCGGGAACGTAGAAGAAGATCTAGTTGCCGACCGGAAAGTTGCGGATGCCGGGGCCGAGCTCGGCACGCTCTCGTCCGGCGAACGGGTTGGCGGCAAGCGTCTGGACCGCACGATCGAAGCGGTGGAGGAGCGCGCTGGCCGCCGTCTCGTTGTCGGCGGCGATGTACTGCCAGATCTCCAGCGCGTCTTCCCTCGCTTGCGGGCGCAGCAGGCGGCTACTCTGCACGCGCCGCCTTCCGACGTTTCGCCTCCGCGATGAGGTCTTCGACGTCCCAGCTCTCGGCAGGGCCGCTGTCTAGACCGTCTTTGATCGCGCTCCGAAGCGCCTCGAGCTTGGCCTTGCGTCGCTCTTCCTTCTCCTCGACCAGCCGCAGCCCCTCGCGCATGACCTCGCTGACGGTCGAATAACGACCGCTGTCCACCAGGCCCTTGATGAACTCCTCGTAGTGCTTGCCGATGGTGTAGCTGCTGGCCATGGGAACATCCTCGTAGCACTTTGTAGCATTTTATGCTCTCCGCTCAAGCGGTCTAGACGAACGGACCCACACGGTCGCCTGGCGATCGACATCGATCCGAGCAGCCCGCTGCGTCGTTACGATTTCAGGTGACACTAACCAACAAGCAGCGAGGCGGCCGTGGACGCAGACCTTCGCATTGCCCTGATCACCGGTGCCGGACGCGCGACGGGCATCGGCTTCGAGGTGGCGCGGCAGCTCGGGGGGCGCGGCTGGCGCATCATCCTAACCGCCAGGACAGCAGCGGATGCGCAGGCTCGGGCGGCCGAGCTCGACGCGGCGGGGGTGGTGGCGGAGGGGCATGGCATGGACATCACCGATCCGGATGCGACGGCCAAGATCGCTGCGCTGCTGGAGGAGCGGTTCGGCCGGCTCGACGTGCTGATCAACAATGCCGCGACGCTCGGCCGCTATGACGAGACCGCCTCGACCGCTGATCTGGCCGAGGTCCGCGCCAATTTCGAAAGCACGCTGTTCGGCGCCTGGTCGGTGGCGCAGACCTTCCTGCCGCTGTTGCGCAACAGCGCGCATGGCCGGCTCGTGAACGTCTCCAGCGGCGCCGGCTCGCATAGCGACACCGAGTTCGGGCTCGCCACGGCGGCGCCGATGCCGGCCTCTTATGGGGTGGCGAAGGCTGCGCTGAATGCGCTCACGGTGAAGCTCGCCCGGGAAAATCCAACCCTGCGCGTCAACGCCGTCTGTCCCGGCTTCACCGCGACGTTCGACGGCGGCGCCGCGATGGGCGCGCGCCCGGTGGCCGATGGCGCCGCCGGCGTGGTGTGGGCCGCGCTGCTCGGCGATGACGGGCCGACCGGCGGCTTCTTCCGCGACGGCCGGCCGCTGGGCTGGTAGGTCGCCGCTACGCCGCCTGTGCGCGCGCCATCAGTTGCGTCATCGTCGTCGCCTGGAAGCTCGGGCGCGCTTCCAATCGTTCGATCCAGGCAACGAGGTTGGGATGAGCTGACGTCAGCTCGGTCCATTCCGGCGTCAGCGACAGGAAGCTCGCCTGCGGGCCGGCCTGCAGGTCCGCCAACGACAGCCGGTCGCCAGCCATGAAGGACTGCTCGCCGAGCAGCCGCGACAGCTCGGCGATGACAATCCTCGCCTTCGGCATCGCGCCGGCGATAGCGGCTTCGTCCGTCGCCGTGCCGAAGAATTGCGGGCCGACGATGCGCTGGAAGATGATGACGTTGCACACGCCCTGAAACAGGTACCAGTCGCTGATGTTCATCACCTGGTCCATGCGTGCCGCCTGCTTCACGTCGTCCGGCGTCAGCGCCGGCTGCGGCAGCACGCGGTCGAGATAGCGCAGGATCGCCTGGGTCTCGTACAGCTCGAAGCCGTCATGGCTGAGCGCAGGCACCCGGCCGAACGGATGCCGCGCGAGATGCGCTGCCGATTTCGAATCTGCGGGCGCCAGCGGCGCAAGCCGATAGCTCGTCCCCTTCTCCTCCAGCGTGGCCAGCACGCTGCGGCCGAACGGGCTTCCCGGCACCGAATGCACGACGAACTCTGACATGACGTTTCTCCCCCTTTGATGATTGATGTGACTTACGAGGACGCCGGCCCTTCGGCCTCGGCCACGAAGCGCTGCAACAGGCCGGGCCAGCCGCCATCGACATCCCGGCGCATCGAGGCGCCGTCCTCCGCGCCCATGGTCTCGAACTTGTGGTGCACGAGCTCGACGCGCGTCGCGTCCTCGCCTTCGGCAAAGAACCGGACGTCGACCTCCGAGCGCATCGCGGCATCCGGCTTCCACTGCGCATTGACCTGCCACAGCATGACGAAGCGCTGCGGCGGCTCCCACAGCGTGATGGTCGCGACCACCGTCTGCGTGCCATCCTCGGCGATCTCCAGCCAGCGGCCGCCGAGCTTCGGCTCGAGCAAGACCTTCGCGATCGGCTTGCCGCCCACGCCATGCGTATGCGGCCACCATCGGGTCAGCCCGCCGGTGAACACGGTGAAGGTATGATCGATCGGTGCGCGGACACGGACCTGCTTCTCGACCGGCGCTATGACGACGCGCTCACTCATTCCCCCTCCCCTGCCCTTTCGCGTGCCGGTGCGTCCGCTCCGCCTCGATCTTGAAGGCCAGCAGCGCGTCGTCCCAGAAGCTGTCGAGCCAGTCGCGCAGCTCGGCCAGCCCCTCGCGGCGCAAGGAGTAGATGCGCCGCACGCCCTCGCTGCGCTCCTCGACCAGGCCGGCGTCCTTCAGCACCTTGAGATGCTGCGACACCGCCGGCCGCGACACCGGCATGCCTTCGGCGATGGCATGCACCGGACTGGGTCCGCTACGCAGGCGCTCGAACACCTGTCGCCGGGTCGGATCTGCCAGGACCGCCAATGCCGTCTCGTAAGCCATGACTTACCGTAAGCCAAAGCTTACACCTTCGTCAAGCACATCGGCGCAGCCTTGCCCCTACCGCCGGTTGCAGCGGGAAACCCACCGTTAACCATACCGCGCGCAGAGTTGCCCCGGCCTGCCGCCATGCCGCTGCGCCGACCTCCGGTGCGAGACCGGTCGCGCTCGACTTGAACCGAGAGACACGATGCTGGGATTCCGCAGCCGCAAGACCGATCACCAGGACGCCCTGCCCTCCTTCGATATGGCCGCGCACGAGGCTTTCCAGGACGCGCTGGCGCAGTGCCTCGACGACTGGGCTGCGGGCAAGCTCAACCGCGATGTCGCCGATGTCGACGCCGCCGCCCTGCGGGCCAGGCTGAAGCCGCAACTGATCGAGGCGATCCATCGGCTCGGCACGGCACTGGCGGGTCGCGCATCGCAGGACCTCGACGCGATCGTCGACATCAGCATCAACAGCAACGAAGCCTCGATCAGCGCGGCCCGGCTGATCGGCGCCTCCAACAATCAGTCCGAGCGCTGCCAGAGCCTCACCTCCGCTTCGGTCGAGATGCAGGCGTCCGTGCAGACCATCAGCGCGACCTCGACGGCGGCGGCGCAGGAAGCCACGGCGACCCGCCGCGCCGTCGAGGACAGCGTGACCGCGGTGCGCGGCACGTTGCAGACCATGAACGGGATCGCGAGCTCGGTGCGCGATACTTCGGCCAAGATCGCCGATCTCAGCGCCGCCTCGGCGGAGATCGGCTCGATCGTCGGCACCATCGACGCCATCGCCAACCAGACCAACCTGCTGGCGCTCAACGCAACCATCGAGGCCGCGCGCGCCGGCGAGTTCGGCAAGGGCTTTGCGGTCGTCGCCGCCGAGGTGAAGAACCTGTCGCAGCAGACGACCAAGGCGACCGAGGACATCAAGGGTCGCATCGAGCGGCTGCAGGCCGAGATGAGCGGCATCGTCGAGGCCATGGCCGGCGGCGCCAAGGCGGTCGAAATCGGCATGACCGAGATGACCAACCTGGCGCAGACGATCGACCAGGCCGGCGCGCGGACCGCGCTGGTCAGCGCCAAGATGGACGAGATCTCCGGCATTCTCGCCGAGCAGAAATCAGCGACCGACGAGGTGGCCCAGGGCATCACCATCATCGCGGACCTCGCGACCGCCAATGCCAACGAGGTGATGTCGCTCGCCGACACCATGGGCCGCACTGACGCCAAGGTCGGCAAGATGCTGGGCGAGATCGCCAAGCTCACGCTGGACAATCAGGTGGTTCGCCTCGCCAAGGCCGACCACGTGATCTGGAAGAAGCGGCTGGTCGACATGTCGGTCGGCCGGCTGCAACTGCGCGCCGACGAGCTCACCGATCACCACAATTGCCGGCTCGGCAAATGGTACTACGGCGACGGCGGCCAGCGTCTCGCCGGCGATGCAGCCTTCCGCCGGCTCGAACGCCCGCACGAGGCGGTGCATCGTCACGGCAAGGAGACCGCGCGCTTGTTCAGCTCAGGCCGGATCGACGAGGCGCTCAACGAGATCGGCAAGGTGGAGGTGGCCTCGACCGAGGTGCTGGCGGCGCTGGACGACATCAAGGCGTGATCGCCGAGACAGCGCGGCAATCGCAGTCGTAGTAGGGTGGGCAAAGCGACGCCCTGAGGCGGCGCGTGCCCACCGTGTATCCGAGCATGCAGAAAGATTGGTGGGCACGGCGCCATTGCGATCTCGCGTGAGGCGACCTCGCGGCACCGCCTTTGCCCACCCTACGGCGCCATCAGCTACTCGCTCTTCTCGACATTCCAGAACACCGGCACCGCCTGTCCTTCCAGCACGCCGGTGACCGACTTGCGCCAGGCGCTCGGCATGAACCATTGGCCGAGCGGCACGTAGATCACCTGATCGTAGATCTCCTTCTGGATGTCGGCGGCGATCCGCTTCTGCTCCTCGGGCGTGCCGGCCTTGGCGAAGGCGTCACGCAGCTCCTCCATCTTCGGATCATCAGGCCAGCCGAACGGGCTCTTCTGCCCCCGCGCGCCGACGAAGGTGCTGCCGATCGGGTTGCCGGAGTCTGCGATCACCGAATTGGTGAAGAACATGTTCCAGCCGCCCTCCTTCGGCGGCTTCTGGCTGGCGCGCCGCGTCACCACCGTCTGCCAGTCGGTGGTCTGCAGATCGACCTTGAAGCCGGCCGCGCGCAACAATTGCGCCGCGACCACCGGCTGCGCTTTCAGCGTGATCGCATCGCCCGGCGCGAGGATCACCACCGGCGTGCCGTCGTAGCCGGACTCGGCGAGCAGCTTCTTGGCCTGCTCCATGCCGTTGCCCTTGACCAGCGTCTCCGAGCCGACGTCGCTTTCCAGCGGCGTGCCGCAGCCGAACGCGGCGCCGCAGATCGTGTAGTATTTGGGATTGCCGGTGAGCGCGTCGAGCACGTCCTTCTGGTTCAGCGCCAGGAAGGCCGCGCGGCGGATCTTCACATTGTCGAACGGCGGAAACAGGAAGTTCATCCGGCCGAGCGTCTGGTAGCCGAACTTGTTCAGCACGTTCATCGTCAGGTCGGGACTGGCCGAGAGCACCGGCTCGAGATCGAGCGGCGGAAATTCCATGAAGTCGATGTCGCCGGATTGCAGCGCGTTGACCGCGGTCTGCGCGTCGGGCATCGAGATCCACTCGACGCGATCGACCTTCACCACCTTGCCGCCGGCGGTCCAGCTCGGCGGCTCCTTGCGCGGCACGTAGTCGGTGTTCTTCTCGTACACCGCCTTCACGCCGGGCTGGAATTCAGCTTTGACGAATTTGAACGGGCCCGAGCCGATCTGCTCCGGGATTTGCGCATTCGCAGGCGTCTCGGCCAGGCGCTTCGGCATCATGAACGGCACGTAGGAGGACGGCTTGCCGATCGAGTCCAGCACGAGGCCGTAGGGCTCCTTGAGCTTCAGGGTGATGGTCTTGGCATCGGTGGCCTCGAGCGAGGCCGCAGCCTCCATCAGCTTCTGGCCCATGCTGTCGTTGCGGCTCCAGCGCTTCAGCGAGGCGACGCAGTCCTCGGCGGTCACCGGCGTGCCGTCGTGCCACTTCAGCCCGTCGCGCAAGGTGAAGGTGTAGGTCAGCTTATCGTCGGAGACCTTCCATTCCGCCATCTGCGGCTGGACCTGAAACTTCGCATCCGTCCCGAGCAGCGTGTCATAGACCATGTAGCCGTGGTCGCGGGTGATGTAGGCGGGCGTGAATACGGGATCGATCACGCGCAGATCGGAATGCATCACCGCCGTGATCGTCTTCTTGCCGGCGGCAAAAGCGCTGGACATCATGCCTGCGGAGACGGTCATGACCGCGGCAACCAGAACTGAAGTCAGCGCGGATGGCATCCGGCGCGAAGGATGTAACATGCGATCTCTCTCGACGTGAGCTTCCATCAGCAGCCCTGACATGGATCAAGGCCCCACAATCCCTGCGCAAAGCGATCGTCAGACGCCGAGCAAACAGGATTGCCAAGCGAGACTTGCAGCAGTTCCCGCCTAGGTCAATCGCCGCCGCTGCATGGGTCAGCGCATCAAGGCGCACGGGCTCCGGCGATCATGTCTCAAGATCTGGAACTCCAGCGCAACTGGCCCGTTCTCAGCAGCAAATGAGGAGCATGACCATGCCGCGCGACGCCGCCGAGCCACAGGACAAGCGACACCCACCCGCCCCGATCCGCGGGGGAAAGACACCGCCGCAGGGCCAGCTCACTCCACCGCTGATCGTCGATGGGCCGGAAGCCATCCGCGATCCCAATTGTTGAAAAGCTATTTGTAGGGTGGGCAAAGGCGATGCTCTGCCCTCTCCTCACATGATGCCGTCGTGGCGCCGTGCCCACCGTCTCGCCACCGGGGCCCGCGCCCGAGCGTGGGCACGCTGCCGCCCTTCGGGCGACCGCTTTGCCCACCCTCCTGCAGCGACGTCTACTCCTTCTTCTCGATGTTCCAGAAGATCGGCGTCGCCGGGCCGTCGAGCACCCCGGTCAGCGACTTGCGCCAGACGCTCGGCTGCAAGTACTGCCCCAGCGGCACATAGATCACCCGCTCATAGTTCAGCTTCTGGATCTCGGTCGCGATCTTCTTCTGCTCCTCCGGAGAGGATGACCGGGCATAGGCGTCGCGCAGCTTCTCGATGTCGGCATCCTCGGCCCAGCCGAACCAGCCGCCCTTGGTGCCCCGGCCGCCGACCGAGACGTTGGCGACGGGATTGGCGACGTCGGCGCCGACCCAGTTGGTGAAGAACATGTTCCAGCCGCCTTCCTTGACCGGCTTCTGGCTGGCGCGCCGCGTCACCACGGTCTGCCAATCGGTCGCCTGGAGGTCGACCTTGAAGCCGGCCTCGCGCAACAGCTGCGCCGACACGATCGGCTGCGCCTTGAGCGCGATGACGTCGCCGGGCGCCATGATCGCGATCGGCGTGCCGTCGTAGCCGGACTCGGCGAGCGCCTTCTTCGCCTCCGCCATGCCGTTGCCCTTGATCAGCGTCTCGGCGCCGATGTCGGTCTCGAGCGGCGTGCCGCAGACGAACACGGCGCCGCAGATCTTCTGATATTTCGGGTTGCCGACCAGCGCGTCGAGCACGTCCTTCTGGTTCAGCGCCAGGAACGCCGCGCGGCGCACCTTCACATTGTCGAATGGCGGGTTGAGAAAGTTCATGCGTCCGAGCGTCTGGTAGCCGAACTTGTTCAGCACCTCGGTCTTCAGATCGGAGTTGGCCTCCAGCACCGACAGCAGCTCATAAGGCGGCGCCTCCATGAAATCGATGTCGCCGGATTGCAGCGCGTTGACCGCAGTCTGCGCATCCGCCATCGTGATCCACTCGACACGATCGACCTTCACCACCTTGCCGCCCGCCGTCCAGCTCGCCGGCTCCTTGCGCGGCACGTAGTCGGCGTTCTTCTCGTAGACGGCCTTCACGCCCGGCTGGAATTCCGCCTTGACGAACTTGAACGGGCCGGAGCCGATCTGCTCGGGGATCTGCTGGCCCTGCGGCGTCTCGGCGAGACGCTTCGGCATCATGAACGGCACGTAGGACGACGGCTTGCCGATCGATTCCAGCACCAGGCCGTAAGGCTCCTTCAGCTTGAGCACGATGGTCTTGGCATCCGGCGCTTCCAGGCTCGCCGTGAAGTCCATCAGCTTCTGGCCCATGCCATCATTGCGGCCCCAGCGCTTCAGCGAGGCAACGCAATCCTCCGCCGTGACCTCAGTGCCGTCATGCCACTTCAAGCCGTCGCGCAAGGTGAAGGTGTAGGTCAGCTTGTCGTCGGAGACCTTCCAGTCCGCCATCTGCGGCTGGATCTTGAAGCTCGAATCCGTGGCGACCAAGGTGTCGTAGACCATATAGCCGTGATCGCGGGTGATGTAGGCCGTCGTAAAACCGGGGTCGATGACACGCAGATCGGAATGCATCACTGCGGTGATCGTGTTCTTGCCGGCCGCGATCGCCGGGGGCGCAAGCCACGGTGACAGCAGAACGGCGGCAGCAGCAAGCCAAGACGCGAGCGCGGAGCGGGCCCGGCGCGGATGAGGTGACATGCGAGCTCTCTTGACGTGACGGGGTGAACGACGGCCTCGAAACCGATCGAGACACGGCGACCGCTGGGAGCAGCACCACGCTTTCAGGGTCTTCGCCCAGCGTTCAATCCGCGGGCGAAAGACTTGCAACAGTTGCTGCGCCCGTCAATCGGCTTTGCTGTCGCCTTTCGCCGGCCGCCGTGCATCTAATTACCAGTGCTGCTCCCGCAGGGTGGGCAAAGGCGCGGCGGTGCTATTTGTACGGGCGGGATCGCGGTGGCGCCGTGCCCACCATCTCTCCATTGCATATGTTGCGCGACGGTGGGCACGCTGCCGCTCCGGCCGCCGCTTTGCCCACCCTACGGCAGCACAACCTAGCCTCGCACGAAAAAGGCGGCGGAGTTGCCTCCGCCGCCCCATCACGTCGTTCGTTCGAACGCGCGCGCGAGCTATTCGCTCTTGTCGATGTTCCAGAACACCGGCGTGGCCGGGCCGTCGAGCACGCCCGTCAGCGACTTGCGCCAGCCGCTCGGCAGCAAATACTGCCCGAGCGGGACGTAGAGCACCTTCTCGTAGTTGAGCTTCTGGATCTCGGTTGCGATCTTCTTCTGCTCCTCCGGAGACGATGAGCGGGCATAGGCATCGCGCAGCTTCTCGACCTCGGCATCCTCGGCCCAGCCGAACCAGCCGCCCTTGGTGCCTCGGCCGCCGATCGACACGTTCGCCACGGGATTGGCGACGTCGGCGCCGACCCAGTTGGTGAAGAACATGTTCCAGCCGCCTTCCTTGATCGGCTTCTGGCTGGCGCGGCGCGTCACCACGGTCTGCCAGTCCGTCGCCTGCAGGTCGACCTTGAAGCCGGCTTCGCGCAGCAGCTGCGCCGCCACCACCGGCTGCGCCTTCAGCGTCGTCACATCGCCCGGGGCCATGATCGCGATCGGCGTGCCGTCATAGCCGGACTCGGCGAGCGCCTTCTTGGCCTCCGCCATGCCGTTGCCCTTGATCAGCGTCTCCGCGCCGACGTCGGTCTCGAGCGGCGTGCCGCAGACGAACACCGCGCCGCAGACCTTCTGATACTTTGCGTTGCCGACCAGCGCGTCGAGCACGTCCTTCTGGTTCAGCGCCAGGAACGCCGCGCGGCGGACCTTCACATTGTCGAACGGCGCATGCAGGAAGTTCATCCGGCCGAGCGTCTGGTAGCCGAACTTGTTGAGCACGTCGATCTTGAGCTCGGGGCTTGATTCCAGCACCGACAGCATGTCGTAGGGAAGGTTCTCCATGAAATCGATGTCGCCCGACTGCAGCGCGTTCACCGCGGTCTGCGCATCCGGCATGGTAACCCACTCGACGCGATCGACCTTCACGACCTTGCCGCCCGAAGTCCAGCTCGCCGGCTCCTTGCGCGGCACGTAGTCGGTGTTCTTCTCGTACACCGCCTTCACGCCCGGCTGGAATTCGCTCTTCACGAACTTGAACGGGCCCGAGCCGATCTGCTCGGGGATCTGCTGGCCCTGCGGCGTCTCGGCGAGGCGCTTCGGCATCATGAACGGCACCAGCGAGGACGGCTTGGCGATCGACTCGAGAACGAGGCCGTAGGGCTCCTTCAACTTGAGCACGATGGTCTTGGCGTCCTGCGCCTCCAGGCTCGCCGTGAAGTCCATCAGCTTCTGGCCCATGCCGTCATTGCGGCCCCAGCGCTTCAGCGAGGCGACGCAGTCCTCGGCGGTCACCGGCGTGCCGTCGTGCCACTTCAGGCCGTCGCGCAAGGTGAACGTGTAGGTCAGCTTGTCGTCGGAGACCTTCCAGTCGGCCATCTGCGGCTGGATCTTGAAGCTCGAATCGGTCGCCAGCAGGGTGTCGTAAACCATGTAGCCATGGTCGCGGGTGATATAGGCCGTGGTGAAGCCGGGATCGATGACGCGCAGGTCCGAATGCATCACCGCCGTGATCGTCTTCTTGCCGGCAGCCATGGCCTGGGTGCTCAGCGCCGTGGAAAGCGAAAGCATGGAAACGGCGAGGCTCGTGGCGAGCGTCAGACCTTTCCAGCGCGGGATGTGGAACATTACAGAAGTCTCCTAGCGGGATGGATTTGACCTGAAACTGTTCAGATCCAGATCATTCGTTGGGCGTGCAGATCAATCCTTGTGCGAACTAACACGCTGTAAGTCGTGGGCTTTCGACAGTTGCAGAGGTCGTGTTTCACGTCAATCCGCATTCAGTGCATGCCGCTCACGCCTCAGATCGCCGTTAACGCTTGCACAGCTTTCGCTTTACAAAGCGCGCGCGACTATCGTCTCGTGACACGACAGTCACGACAGGCCTTGAAGAGAGCACACATGAATCCAGCCGATCTTCCCTTTGATACTGAAGCCATGCTGCAGGGCCTGCGCGGCTGGGTGGAGTGCGAGAGTCCGACCTGGGACGCCGGCGCCGTCGAGCGCATGCTGGACCTCGCGGCGCGCGACATGGCGATCTCGGGTGCGACGATCGAGCGCATCGCCGGTCGGCAGGGCTTTGCCGGCTGCGTGCGCGCCCGCTTCCCGCATCCGCGCCAGGGCGAGCCCGGCATCCTGATCGCCGGACACATGGACACGGTCCACCCGGTCGGCACGCTCGCCAAGCTGCCGTGGCGCCGCGACGGCGCCCGGTGTCACGGCCCCGGCATCTGCGACATGAAGGGCGGCAACTATCTCTCGCTGGAGGCGATCCGGCAGTTGATCAAGGCCTGCGTCACGACGCCGCTGCCGATCACCGTGCTGTTCACGCCGGACGAGGAGGTCGGCACGCCCTCCACCCGCGACATCATCGAGGCCGAAGCGCGGCGCAACAAATACGTGCTGGTGCCCGAGCCCGGCCGTCCCGACAATGGCGTCGTCACCGGCCGCTACGCCATCGCGCGCTTCAATCTCGAAGCGACCGGACGCCCCAGCCATGCCGGCGCACGGCTCGCGGCCGGCCGTTCCGCAATCCGGGAAATGGCGCGTCAGATCCTGGCCATCGATGCGATGACCACGGACGACTGCACCTTCTCGGTCGGCATCGTGCATGGCGGCCAATGGGTGAATTGCGTCGCCACCACCTGCACCGGCGAAGCGCTCAGCATGGCCAAGCGTCAGGCCGATCTCGACCGCGGCGTCGAACGCATGCTCGCGCTGTCCGGCACCACCGACGAGGTCGCCTTCAATGTGACACGCGGCGTGACGCGGCCGGTATGGGAGCCGGATTCCGGAACCATGGCGCTCTACGAGACGGCGCGCCGCATTGCCGCAGACCTCGGCATGTCGCTGCCGCATGGTTCAGCGGGCGGCGGCTCCGACGGCAATTTCACCGGTGCGCTCGGCATCCCCACCCTCGACGGCCTCGGCGTTCGCGGCGCCGATATGCACACTCTCAACGAGTATATCGAGATCGACAGCCTTGCCGAGCGCGGCCGTCTGATGGCCGGGCTGCTGGCGACGCTGGCGTAGCCACGGCCTTGCGGCATGACCGTGGGGTGGGCAAAGCGGCCGCCGCGGCGGCAGCGTGCCCACCGCCGGACGCTTGCAGGTTGGTCGGCACAGCGCGACCGCGATCTGGTTCGTGTGAGACAGCACGAGTCGCGCCTTTGCCCACCCTACAGCACCACTCGTGACGTGCTGCTGCGCAGCAGCACGGTTTCATTTTCCGGCACTGTCGTGAGCAAGTGGACATTCACCTCGCAGCGCGCGCATGATGGCATGCGGCTTGCAAAGTTTCGCGCGAAAGTTCGCCGCAAAGTACCGCGACATTGTTCGCAAATGCGATGGATCGCTGAACACGGATCCCGTGTCGTCAGCGTGCACGCACAGCAAGCGAACACCGGAGATCTCGAAAGCGATGAATCTTGCAAGCAATGACCATCGGTGACATGCACACTCACTCACGACCTCAGGCGCGCGGTCCTGGTCCCATGACAACGGTTCTCTCAAGATGATCGGTTATCTGTTTCGCCGCATCCTCGCATCCATCCCGGTGATGGGCGTGGTGGCGTTGTTCGTCTTCCTGCTGCTGCGGCTGACGCCCGGCGATCCCGCGGCGATTCTCGCCGGCGACAATGCGACACCCGAGCAGCTCGAGCGCATCCGCACCACGCTCGGTCTGAACGAGCCGCTCTACATCCAGTTCTTCACCTGGCTCAATCAGCTTGTTCACGGCGATCTCGGCGTGTCGCTGATCTCCAAAGTGCCGGTGCTGCAGATGATCGGCCAGCGCATCGAGCCGTCGATCTCGGTCGCGCTCTCGACCATCATCCTGTCGATCGTCGTGGCGGTGCCGCTCGGCGTCATCGCGGCCTGGAAGCACGGCACCTGGATCGATCGCTTCGTGATGGCGCTCTCGGTGCTCGGCTTCTCGGTGCCGGTGTTCGTGATCGGCTACATCCTGATCCAGGTGTTCGCGATCAACCTGCGCTGGGTGCCGGTGCAGGGCTTCCGCAGCATCAGCGTCGGCTTCGGGCCGTTCTTCGAACGCATCATCTTGCCGACCTGCGCGCTGTCCTTCATCTACGTCGCGCTGATCGCGCGCATGACGCGCGCCGCGATGCTCGACGTGCTCGGCGAGGATTTCGTACGCACCGCGCGCGCCAAGGGCGTCAGCGAGGTCGCGGTGCTGCTGCGCCATGCGCTGCGCAATGCGGCGGTCCCTGTCATCACCGTGATCGGCTCGGGCTTCGCGCTTCTCATCTCCGGCGTCGTCGTCACCGAGAGTGTGTTCAACCTGCCGGGCATCGGGCGACTCACGGTCGATGCCGTGCTGGCGCGCGACTATCCGGTCATCCAGGGCATGATCCTGCTGACCTCCTTCATCTACCTCGCGGTCAATCTCCTGATCGACCTCGCCTACACCATTCTCGATCCACGTATCCGCTACTGAGGCTATCCGATGGCAATCGTCACCACTCCCGAGCCGTCGATCCCGGTCACCACGCGACTGGGGCCTAGGTTCGGCTTCCTGACCTCGACCCCGATCATCGCGGTCGCCACCGTGTGCCTGTCGCTGATCGTGATCGTCTCGATCCTGGCGCCGCTGCTGGCACCGCATGACCCGGTGCTGCTGGCGCCGGCGCAGCGGCTGAAGCCGTCGAGCGCGCAATACCTGCTCGGCACCGACGCCTATGGCCGCGACCTGTTGTCGCGCACCATCTATGGCGGCCGCATCTCGCTACTGGTCGGCGTCGGCGCCGCCGTGATCTCGATCGCGATCGGCCTCGTCATCGGCCTCGTGTCCGGCTTCTTCCGCTGGGTCGACGCCATCATGATGCGGGTGATGGATGGCCTGATGGCGATCCCGAGCATCCTGCTCGCGATCGCCGTGGTCTCGCTGTCCGGCGCCAGCGTCGGCACCGTGATGATCGCGATCACCATCGTCGAGATTCCGCGCGTGGCGCGCCTCGTCCGCTCGGTCGTGCTGACCGCGCGCGAGGAGCCCTATGTCGAGGCTGCGATCTCGCTGGGCACCTCGATGCCCAAGATCATGTGGCGGCATCTGATGCCGAACACGATCGCGCCGCTGATCGTCCAGGGTACCTACATCTGCGCTGCGGCGATTCTCACCGAGGCGATCCTGTCGTTCCTCGGCGCCGGCATCAGCCCGGAGACGCCGACCTGGGGCAACATCATGGCCGAGGGCCGCTCCTACTTTCAGATCAAGCCGTCGCTGATCTTCTGGCCGGGCCTGTTGCTGTCGATCGCGATTCTCTCGATCAACCTGATCGGCGACGCCGCCCGCGACGCGCTCGACCCGCGCATGAAGCAGCGCGAGGCCGGCAAGTGAAATTGGTTCTTCGTCATCGCGAGCGAAGCGACGCGATCCAGGGGCCGCACCCGGAGCTCTGGATTGCTTCGTCGCTGACGCTCCTCGCAATGACGGTGGAGAAATAAACGTATGACCGATACCATCCTCGACATCGACAATCTCGTCGTCACCGTCGGCAAGACCAAGAACCCGAACGGCCCGCGCATCATCGACGGCGTCTCGATCAAGGTCGAGAAGGGCGAGACGCTCTGCGTCGTCGGCGAGAGCGGCTCCGGCAAATCGGTGACGTCGCTGACCACCATGGGCCTGTTGCCCAAGAACGCGCTGCATGCCGTCGGCGGCAGCGTCAAGCTGGTCGGCGAGGAGCTGCTGACCGCCAGCGATCGCCGCCTGCGCGAGCTGCGGGCCACGCGGATGGCGATGATCTTCCAGGAGCCGATGACCGCGCTCAATCCGGTCGTGCCGGTCGGCCGCCAGATCGACGAGGTGTTGCGCGCGCATACGTCGCTCGACGGGCGCGCACGCCGCAAGCGCATCCTCGACATGATGGAGCAGGTTCACCTGCCCGACGTCGAGCGCATCTTCGGCTCCTACCCGCACCGCCTGTCCGGCGGTCAGCGCCAGCGCATCATGATCGCGATGGCGCTCGTGCTGGAGCCGAAGCTCCTGATCGCCGACGAGCCGACCACCGCGCTCGACGTCACCACGCAGAAGCAGATCCTCTCCCTGATCCGCGAGCTGCAGCGCGACCACGGCACCGCCGTGCTGTTCATCACCCACGACATGGGCGTCGTCGCCGAGATCGCCGATCGCGTCGCCGTCATGCGCCAGGGCCGCCTGGTCGAGACCGGCGCGCTCGACAAGATCCTGCGCAAGCCGGAGATGGACTACACGCGCAACCTGCTCGCCTCGGTGCCGAGCCTGATTCCGCGGCCGCCGCGGCCCGATAGCACCGAGCCGGTGGTGCTGGAGACCAACGAGCTCGGCAAGGTCTATCGCGAGCGCTCCTTCATCGGCAAACCGCGCGAGGTCGTCGCCGCGCAGAACGTCTCGCTCACTTTGCGCAAGGGCCGCACGCTCGGCATCGTCGGCGAGAGCGGCTCCGGCAAGTCGACGGTCGCGCGCTGCATCGTCCGCCTGATCGATCCCACCTCCGGCGGCGTCCGCCTCGCAGGCCACGAGATCTCGATCCTGACCCGCCGCCTGCTGCAGCCGCACCGCAAGCGCATCCAGATCGTGTTCCAGGATCCCTACCGCTCGCTCAATCCGCGGCTCACGGTCGGCGAGAGCATCGCCGAGGGCCCGGTCAATTACGGCACGTCCACCGACAAGGCGATGGCGCGGGCGCGCGAGCTGCTCGAGCTGGTCGGCCTGCCCGCGGATGCGATCTCGCGCTATCCGCACCAGTTCTCCGGCGGCCAGCGTCAGCGCATCGCGATCGCGCGCGCGCTCGCGCTCGATCCGGACGTGCTGGTGGCGGACGAGGCGGTGTCCGCGCTCGATGTGTCGGTGCAGGCCCAAGTGCTGGAGCTGCTCGACGAGATCCAGCGCCGGCTCGGCATCGCCATCCTGTTCATCACCCACGATCTGCGCGTCGCCGCGCAGATCTGCGACGAGGTCGTGGTGATGCAGAAGGGCCGCATCGTCGAACAGGGCCCGGCCGGCGAGATCCTGACGCAGCCGAAGGAAGCCTACACCAAGTCCCTGCTCGAAGCCGCCCCCGGCCGCAACTGGGATTTTGCCAACTTCCGCCCAGTGTCGGAGGCGGTGGCTTAAGGCCGTGATGTAGTGATGTAGGGTAGGCAAAGCAGCCGCCGAAGGCGGCAGCGTGCCCACCCTCGATCAGCGGACTCGGCGGCGAGACGGTGGGCACGGCGCCACCACGATCGTACGTGTGGAGATAGCGCGGCCTCGCCTTTGCCCACCCTACGGACTACGCTCATCCGCTCACGCGGCATGCAAAACGGCATCGCTCCTTCGCTTGCGCGGGCCGCGAGGCACAGTCTAACGTCGCCACTCCAATTCACGACCTGAGGCGAAGTAATGACGCGCGTCGCGATCGGCGGCTTCCTGCACGAGACCAACACATTCGCACCGACGAAAGCGGATTACGACGACTTCATGCATGGCGGCGGTCGCGCCTCCATCGCCGACGCCGCGAGCGTCATGACGACGATGCGCGGCATCAATGCCGGCCAGTCGGGCTTCATCGATGTTGCCGAAGCGAACGGCTGGGAGATCGTGCCGACCATCGCCTGCGCGGCAAGCCCGTCGGCGCACGTCACGAAGGACGCGTTCGAGCGCATCACCACGGTGATGGTCGACCGCATCAAGGCGGCCCTGCCGCTCGATGGCGTCTATCTCGACCTGCACGGCGCCATGGTGCCCGAGCATTTCGACGACGGCGAAGGCGAGATCCTGGCGCGCGTGCGCCAAGCGATCGGCCCCGATGTGCCACTGGTCGCGAGCCTCGATCTGCACGCCAACGTCACGCCCGAGATGATGGCGCATGCCGACGCGCTGATCGCCTATCGCAAATATCCGCACACCGACATGGCCGACACCGGCCGCGCCTGCGCCGAGCATCTCGCGCTGCTGCTGCGCACGAAGCAGCCGCTGGCGAAGGCATTCCGGCAGTTGCCGTTCCTGATCCCGATCAGCTGGCAGTGCACCAACGACCAGCCCACCAAAGGCATCTACGACAAGCTCGCCGCGATGCAGAGCGAGGCGGTGCCGACGCTGTCCTTCGCGCCCGGATTCCCGGCCGCCGACTTCGTGCATTGCGGCCCCAGCGTGTTCGCCTATGGCCGCACGCAGGCCGACGCCGACGCCGCGGCGGATGCTGTCGCCGCGATCGTTTGCGGTCACGAGGATGATTTCGACGGCCGCATCTACACGCCCGACGAGGGCGTGCAGCACGCGATGACGCTGGCGAAGACTGCGACGCGGCCGATCGTGATCGCCGACACCCAGGACAATCCCGGCGCCGGCGGCGATTCCGACACCACCGGCATGCTGCGCGCGCTGGTGCGCAACCGCGCCAGCCGCGCGGCGATCGGCATGATCTACGATCCGCAGGCCGCGCTCGCCGCGCATGCGGCCGGCGAAGGCGCGACCATCACCTTGTCGCTCGGCGGCAAGAGCGGCATTCCCGGCGACGCGCCGTTCGAAGAGAGCTTCATCGTCGAGAAGATCTCCGACGGCCGCTTCGTCGCGTCCGGCCCGTTCTATGGCGGCCGCAAGATGGAGATGGGACCCTCTGCCTGCCTGCGCATCGGCGATGTCCGTGTCGTCGTGGCTTCGCTCAAGTCACAGCTCGCCGATCAGGAGATGTATCGCTTCGTTGGCATCGAGCCGACCGAGCAGGCGATCCTGGTCAACAAGAGCTCGGTGCATTTCCGCGCCGATTTCGAGCCGATCGCCGAAACGCTCCTGATCTGCGCCGCCCCTGGCGCGATGCCTGCCGATCCTTCCACCCTGCCCTGGGCGCGGCTGCGTCCGGGCATCCGCCTCAAGCCCAACGGCCCGGCGTTCAAAGCTTAAACCTCATCAACGGACCTACACACATGCCCACGATCGATCGCATCCAAGGCTACGCCGACGAGCTCACCGCCATCCGCCGCGACCTGCACGCGCATCCCGAGATCGGCTTCGAGGAGACCCGCACCTCCGGCATCGTCGCCGAGAAGCTCGCGCAATGGGGCATCGAGGTGCATCGCGGCCTCGGCGTCACCGGCGTGATCGGCGTGCTCAAGGGCAAGGGCGACAGCGGCAAGCGGATCGGGCTGCGCGCCGACATGGACGCGCTGCCGATGGAGGAGAACACCAACCTCCCCTGGCGTTCGACCATTCCCGGCCGCTTCCACGGCTGCGGTCATGACGGCCACACCACGATGCTGCTCGGCACCGCGCGCTATCTCGCCGAGACGCGCAATTTCGACGGCACCGTGCATTTCATCTTCCAGCCGGCCGAGGAAGGCCTCGGCGGCGCGCGGGCGATGATCAAGGACGGGCTGTTCCAGAAATTCCCCTGCGACGAGCTGTACGGCCTGCACAACGCGCCGGACCTCGCGCATGGCGAGATCGCCATCCTCCCTGGCCCCGCGATGGCCGGCGCCGACTTCTTCGATATCCGCATCTCCGGCTATGGCGCGCATGGCGCGATGCCCGAGCGCTCCAAGGACGCGGTGGTGATCGCGACCAGCGTCGCGCAGGCGATCCAGACCATCGTCAGCCGCAACGTCGAGCCGCTGCAGGCCGCCGTGGTCTCGATCACGCAGATCCATGCCGGCTCGGCCTACAACGTCATTCCCGGCGATGCCTGGCTGTGCGGCACGGTGCGCGCCTTCTCCGACAGCGTGCGGGCGCTGGTGCGTGAGCGCATGCGTGCGATCTGCGCCGGCATGGCGGCGGCGTTCAATTGCGAGATCGACGTCGACATCCGCGACGTGTTCAGCGTCCTGGTGAACCAGGAGGAGCAGTCCAAGGTCGTCGAGGAGGTCGCCCGCACGGTCGTCGAGCCCTCCAAGGTCATCACGCGCTCGACGCCGAAGATGGGCAGCGAGGACTTTGCCGACATGCTGCAGACCATCCCGGGCGCCTATTTCTGGGTCGGCCATGACGGCTCGGTGCCGGTGCACAATCCCGCTTACGTGCTCGACGACAAGATCCTGCCGATCGGCGCCAGCATGTTCGCCCGGATCATCGAGACGCGTCTGGCGGCCGCCTAGCGCCGCCTGACATGGGTCAATGAGCGGGGCAGCAATAACGACGAAGTTCGGTGACGGAGGACCAGCATGCACAAGCCTGTTTCGGACGACGTCACCTCGCTGCACGATCTCTCCGCCGTCGACCTGATCGCCGGCTATCGCGCGCGCCAGTTCTCGCCGTCCGAGGTGATGGACGATGTGCTGGCGCATGTCGCGGCGTGGGAGCCCGAGATCAAGGCGCTGTACCTGCTCGACGTCGAAGCCGCGCGGGCCGCGGCCAAGGCGTCGACCGAGCGCTGGGCCAATGACGAGCCGGCCGGCGTGCTCGACGGCGTGCCCGCAACGGTCAAGGACAACATCGCCACCAAGGGCCAGCCGATGCCGCTCGGCGCGGCTAGCGTCACGCGCGCACCGCTCGCGGCCGACGCGCCGCCGGTGGCGCGGCTTCGCGAGGCCGGCGCGATCATCTTCGCCAAGACCACGATGCCCGACTACGGCATGCTGTCCTCGGGCCTGTCGAGCTTCCATCCGCTGACGCGCAATCCGTGGGATCTGCGCATGAACCCCGGCGGCTCCAGCGCCGGTGCGGGCGCCGCGGCCGCGGCCGGCTACGGCCCGCTGCATGTCGGCACCGATATCGGCGGCTCGATCCGGCTGCCGGCGTCGTGGTGCGGGCTCGTCGGCCTCAAGCCGAGCTTCGGCCGCGTGCCGATCGACCCACCCTATGTCGGCCGTGTCGCCGGCCCCATGACGCGCATCGTCGACGACGCCGCGCTGATGATGAGCGTGCTGGCGAAGCCCGACCGCCGTGACGGCACCGCGCTGCCGCCGTCAGACCTGCACTGGAAGATCGCGGAGAAGCCCGTGCGCAAGCTGCGCATCGGCCTGATGCTCGATCTCGGCGGCGTCGGCCAGCCGCTGGAGGAGCCGGTGCGCGCGACGACGGTCGCGGCCGCGAAGGCGTTCGAGGACGCCGGCGCCGTGATCACCGAAGTCAAAGGCTTTCTCACGCGCGAGATGCTCGACGGCCTCGACAATTTCTGGCGCGCGCGGTTGTGGGACGATCTCGCCCGGCTCGCGCCTGAAGTGCGCGCGAAAACCCTGCCCTACATTCTGCAATGGGCCGAGCGCGGCGCGGCGCTGTCGGGCGTGGAAGTGGTCCGCGGCTTCAACGTCACGATGGCGCTGCGCGCCGCGGCAGCCAAGCTGTTCACCGAATTCGACTACATCATCTCGCCGGTCTCGCCCGGCGTGAAATTCCCCGCCGAGTTCGCCTCGCCGGTCAACGATCCCGAGAAGCCGTTCGAGCACATCACCTACACCGTGCCGTGGAACATGTCGGAGAACCCGGCGATCTCCCTCAACGCCGGCTACGATGCCGACGGCTTCCCGATCGGCCTCCAGATCGTCGGCCGCCGCTTCGATGATGTCGGCGTGCTTGCGATGGCGAAAACATTCGAGGGCCTGCGCGGCGAGCAGCGGCCGTGGCCGACACCGCCGGCCAAGTGACCGGAATGTAGGGTGGGCAAAGGCGCGCCCACCGCGCCATCCACGCGCACCTCCATCGATGGGCGCCGTGCCCACCGCCGCACCATCCGTGGGAACGGTGGGCACGTCGCCGCGCGCGTTGCGCTCGGCGTCTTTGCCCACCCTACGGAATGTCGCACGCACATTGCCGCATCGTATGGGAGCTTGCGCATCGACGTGGAATGACGTTTCTAACAACGAGAACAACAACAGCTTGGGAGACGCTCATGACCTACCAGACCATTCTGTACGACGTCGCCGACAAGATCCTCACCATCACCTTGAACCGCCCGGAGAAGCTGAACGCCTTCACCGGCACGATGATGGAAGAGCTGATCGATGCCTTCGATCGCGCCGACAAGGATGACGGCGTCAGGGCCATCATCGTCACCGGATCGGGCCGCGCGTTCTGCGCGGGTGCCGACCTCTCCTCCGGCGCCGACACGTTCGATCGCGATGCCAAGCGCGGGCCGGTGAAGCGGCATGCCGACGGCCGCGTCGACTATTCCGATCCGCAGGTGCGCGATGGCGGCGGCCAGGTGACCTTGCGCATCTTCAAATCGCTGAAGCCGGTTATCGCCGCGGTGAACGGTCCCGCCGTCGGCATCGGCGTGACGATGCAGCTCGCGATGGACATCCGCATCGCCTCGGAGGCAGCGCGGTTCGGCTTCGTGTTCTCGCAGCGCGGCATCGTCCCTGAGGCGGCGTCCAGCTGGTTCCTGCCGCGCATCGTCGGCATCTCGCAGGCGCTGGAATGGTGCTACACCGGCCGCGTCTTCCCGGCGCAGGAGGCGCTCGCCGGCCGCCTCGTCAGCAAGGTCGTGCCGCCGGACGAACTGCTGCCCACCGCCCGCGCGCTGGCGCGCGAGATCGCCGACAAGACCGCTCCGGTCTCGGTCGCGCTGATCCGCCAGATGATGTGGCGGATGATGGGCGCCGACGATCCGATGGAGGCGCACAAGGTCGACAGCCGCGGCATCTACGCGCGCGGCCGCTCGGACGATGTCAAGGAAGGCGTGGTGTCGTTCCTGGAGAAGCGCCCGGCGCAGTTCAAGAACACGGTGACGGCCGATATGCCGGACTACTTCCCGTGGTGGGACGAGCGGGAGTACAAGTAGTAATCGGCCGCGTTCGCGCAACATATTCCGCCGTCGTCCCGGCCTCCGCGCCGGGACCCATAACCACAGGGTGCTGTTAGGCGAAGAACGACGCTCAGGGTGCCGCAAGATGGATCACGCGGTATGGGTCCCGGCTCAAGGCCGGGACGACACCGAGCGTGTGGCGGCGCCTTGCTTCACTCCATCACCAGCGCCACGCGGCCGATCGCCCTGCGGTCGATCAGCAGCCGCATTGCCGCGGCATAATCCTCGAACGGCACGCGATGGGACACGTTGGGGCGAAGCTTGCCCTGCTCGGCATAGCCGAGCAGCGCCGCCATCCTCCGCTCGCCCAGTTCGGGATCCTTGCGCACGGCCTCGCCGGCACGAACGCCCAGCACGCTCGCGCCCTTCATCAAGATCAGGTTCGTGCGCGCCAGCCCGATGCCGCCGGTGAACCCGATCACCAGCAGCCGCGCGCCCCAGGCGATGCAGCGGACGCTGTTCTCGAACACCTCGCCGCCGACGGGATCGAACACCACGTCGACCCCGCGACCGTCAGTGATGCGCTTGACGGCATCGCGAAACGGCTCGCGCGCATACAGAACGAGATGATCGGCGCCGCGCGCGCGGGCCACCGCGAGCTTCTCCTCCGACGACGCCGCAGCGATCACGGTCGCGCCCAGCAGCTTGCCGAGTTCGACAGCGGCCAGGCCAACGCCGCCGCCGGCGCCGTGCACCAGCAGGGTCTCGCCCGGCTTGAGCTGACCGCGATCGACCAGCGCGTGATACGCGGTGCCATGGCCGGCAAGATAGGTCGCGCCCTCCGCATAGTCGAACGGCGACGGTAGTGGCGTGAGCTGGCTCGCGGCCACCACCGCTTCCTCCGCATAGGCGCCGAAGCGCATGCGCACGATCACCCGGTCGCCGATGGCGTAGCCGCTGACATCAGGCCCGAGCTCGACGACGGCGCCTGCCGCCTCGACCCCAGGTGTGAACGGCAACTCCGGCTTGAGCTGATACTCGCCGGCGGCCATCAGTATGTCCGGAAAATTGATCCCGGCGGCGCGGATCTTCACCCGCACCTCGCCTTGTCCCAGGGCTCGCGGCGGCAGCTCTTCGAACCGCAATTTTTCCGGCGGACCGAGCTCGCGGCAGACGACCGTCCGCGGCATCAGGCGCGCCCCTTCGCGCGCGCCAGCGCCTCGCGGATCAGCGGCAGCCGGTCATTGCCGAAATACATGTCGTTGACATCGACGAAGATCGTCGGCGAACCGAAGCCGCCGCGCTTGACGACCTCCTCGGTGTTGATGCGGAGCTGATCCTTGATGCCCTGCTGCGCGATGCCGTCGAACAGCGCCGTCGCATCGACACCGACACGCCGGCACACCTCCGTCAGCACTGGATCCTGCGAGATGTCCTGGTCCTCGCCCCAATAGATCTCGAACACGGCCCGCGCGAACGGCACCATGTCCTGGCCCAGCCAGATGCAGCCGCGCATCGCCTTGACGCTGTTCACCGGAAACACCGAGGGCGGCATCTTGATGTTCAGCCCCGCCGAGCGCGCCCAGTCGCCGAGGTCCTTCAGCATATAGGCCGCCTTGGCCGGTACCGGCTTCTCGCGCTGTGCATAGACGCTGGGGTTGATGGTGTTGAAGATGCCGCCGACGAGGATGGGCCGCCACACGATATCGGCGCCGAACTCCTTCGCCAGAGGCTGGATGTTGTGGAAGGCGAGATAGGTCCAGGGGCTGGAGCAGTCGAAGAAGAATTCGATCATTATGTGTCCTCAAGGTTTATCTGAGTTCGTCTTCGGGCGTCGCCAAGTCGTCCATACTATTCGTGCGGCCCCTGGATTGCTTCGCTGCGCTCGCAATGACGGCGGAGGGAGTTGAGCACACCATTCTCTCCGCCGTCATTGCGAGGAGCGAAGCGACGAAGCAATCCAGGGGCTACGAAAAGAGGTTTGAATGTTTTGTCGCGACACTCCTCGCTCCGCCGCCGCGCTCGCTCACGATCTCCCCGTCATCTCCTTCGCCCGCGCCCCGAACATCACGTGGCGGGTCTCGTCGTTGAACGGCTCCTTGACGAACTTGCCGATCGCAAGCCCCGCTTGCAGCTTCGGCCGCGCGCGCAACGTCGCATACCAGCGCTTGATGTTCGGATAGTCGTCGAGCGAAAATCCCTGCGCCTTGTGCGTCATCATCCAGGGAAAGCAGGCGATGTCGGCGATGGTGTAGTCGTCGCCGGCGACATAGGCGCCGGTCTTGCCAAGCTGCACGTCGAGCACATGAAACAGCCGCGCCACCTCATCGCGGTAGCGCTGGATCGCATAAGGGATCTTCTCGGCCGCATACAGCGCGAAATGGCCGTGCTGGCCCATCATCGGGCCGAGGCCCGCCATCTGCCACATCACCCATTGGATGACGCGCGAGCGCGCACGGCTCTCTTGCGGCAGCAAGCGGCCGGTCTTCTCGGCGAGGTAGATCAGGATCGCGCCGGTCTCGAACACCGGGAAAGGCTCGCCGCCGTCGACCGGCGCATGGTCGACGATCGCAGGGATACGATTGTTCGGGCTGATCGCCAGGAACTCCGGCTTGAACTGGTCGCCGGCGCGGATGTCGACGGGAATCACGGTATAGGGCAGCCCGAGCTCCTCGAGCATGATCGAGATCTTCCAGCCGTTCGGCGTCGGCGCATAATGGAGGTCGATCATGCCTCTCCCCAGTCCTTCCCCAATCCGTGTCCCGACCATTATGCCGCGCTGCGGAACGCGCGCCCGGCCTTGGTTCTTTCTGTACCTGACAGTTAAGCCATGGCAGACAGGCGCTCAAGCCTGACCGCCCCCTACCACGGAGTCCGACCATGCTGTTTCCATCGACCATCGCAGGATCGCTGCCGAAGCCCGAATGGCTGGCCGAGCCGAACGTGCTGTGGGCGCCGTGGAAGTCGAAGGGCGACGAGCTCGCGCGCGCCAAGCGCGACGCGACCATCCTGGCGCTGAAGCTGCAGGAGGATTCCGGCATCGACATCCTCACCGAGGGCGAGCAGTCGCGGCAGCATTTCGTGCACGGTTTTCTGGAGCGCGTCGAAGGCATCGACTTCGCGCACAAGGTCGAGATGGGCATCCGCAAGGACCGCTACAAGGCGATGGTGCCGCAGGTCGTGGCGCCGTTGTCGCTGAAGGGCCGCGTCCATGGCGACGAGGCGCGGATCGCGCGCACGCACACGACGCGCGCCGTGAAGTTCACCCTGCCGGGGCCGATGACGATCATCGACACCATCGCCGACAACTACTATGGCGACCGCGTCAAGATGGCGTTCGCGTTTGCCGAGCTGTTGAACCAGGAGGCCAAGGCGCTGCACGACGACGGCATCGACATGATCCAGTTCGACGAGCCCGCCTTCAACGTCTACATGGACGAAGTCCGCGACTGGGGCATCAAGGCGCTGGAGCGCGCCGCCGAGGGCCTCACCTGCCCGACCGCCGTCCACATCTGCTACGGCTACGGCATCAAGGCCAACACCGACTGGAAGGAGACGCTCGGCAGCGAGTGGCGGCAATACGAGGACACCTTCCCGGTGATCGACGCCAGCTCCATCCAGCAGGTCGCGGTCGAATGCCGCAATTCGAAGGTGCCGATCGAACTGCTCGGCCTGCTCAAGAACAAGATCGTGCAGGCCGGGGTGATCGACGTCGCCAGCGACGAGATCGAGACCGCCGAGGACGTCTGCAAGACGCTCGAGGACGTCATGAAGGTGGTGCCGAAGGAGAACATCATCGCGACGACGAATTGCGGCATGGCCCCGATGCGCCGCGAGGTCGCCGAGGCCAAATTGATGGCGCTCGGCACCGGCGCGAAGCTCGCACGGCAGCGGTTTGCGTGACGGTTCGTAGCAACCCATCAAGCTTCATCACCGCAATGCTTGGCTATCACAAGATGAGCAGGTGCTCATAAATGCGCCCTCTCCCCTTGCGGGAGAGGGCATGTAGGAAGCTTCGGCAAGCTCGGTTGGGTGAGGGGTCTCTCTCCACGAGTGCAACTCGCGGAGACATACCCCTCACCCAACCGAGTCCATGGACGGGCCGGCGCTGCCCTCTCCCGCAAGGGGAGAGGGCGCTGTATCTGACAGCGCTGGACGTTATGATGAGTGGGTGAGCAAGGCGCAGCCGTGCCGTCTCCACGCGCACGATCGCAATGGCGCCGTGCCCACCGTCTTGCGGCAGCGCTCGCTGATGGATGGTGGGCACGGCGCTCTGGCACTGATGCGTGCGGATGGCGCGGTGGTGCGCCTTTGCCCATCCTACGACGGCTGTGCGCTTGGATGCAGCGCGGGCCGATAGCCGGCCTGCAGCGCGCGCAGCGTGGACGGCGGCGTCAGCAGCATTGGTGCGGCAAGGTCATCGCGTGCAGCGCCGTAGCCGGCGAAGGACCACGGCAACGCCCTGCCCTTCAGGATCAGCAAGCTTTCGTCTCCCGCCTGCACCATCGTGCCGTCGGGCAGCTCGGTCCACGGTTTCGGCGGCGGATGCAGCCGTTTCTTGCCGCGCTCCAGCCGCTCGTGATGCAGCGTCTTGTCGATGTCGGCGGCGCGAAGCGCGCTCACCCTATTGCCCTGCTCCCATGCCGCGCGAAAGCGGTTGGCGTCGTCGCGGCGGCAATAGAAGCAGGGACGATGGCCAGCGGCGAGTGCGGTGGCTTCGTCGAGGAAGAACAGCTCGGTCCAGCTCTGCCTCGCCATAACCGCGCGGTGCTTACCGCGGAACTCGCACAGGCAGACCAGCCAGGCCGGGCTCGACCAGCGCTTGTTCAGCAGCGACCTGGTCGCGGGATCATGGATGATGCCGCGATTGCCGGTGAACATACCGCGATGCGGCGTGGCGACGATGTCGCCGGTGGGCGTGACGCGGTTTTGCAGCGGCATGCGACCCCCGGGGCTGGCGAATAGCGAATGGGGAGTAGCGAAGAGAGCGCGGCTGGCCCACCCGAATCCCTATTCGCTATTCCCTATTCGCCATTCTCACGCCGCCCCATCCCGCAGCGGCGGCGCGAAGGACAGCGCGGTGTCCCAGGGGAAGAAGATCCAGGTGTCCTGTGACACCTCCGTGATGAACGTGTCGACCAGCGGCCGGCCCTTCGGCTTGGCGTAGACGGTGGCGAAATGGGCGTCGGGGAGCAGCTCCCGCACCATACGCCCGGTCTTACCGGTGTCGACGAGGTCATCGACGATCAGCAGCCCCTTGCCGGTGCCGCCGCCGAGTTGGGCGGTGTCGGGCGAGATGCCCTTCAGGACCTGCAGCTCGCCCTGCTTGGTGTGATCGTAGCTCGCGATGCAGATCGTATCGATGACGCGCACGCCAAGCTCGCGCGCCACGATCGCCGCCGGCACCAATCCGCCGCGGGTGATGGCCACCACGGCATGGAACGGCCCGATCTCGTTCAGCCGCCAGGTCAGCGCCCGGCAGTCCCGGTGAAACTGGTCCCAGGACACCGGAAAGGCCCGGCCCGCCCGCTCCTCTGCGCTCAAGGTCTTGTCCGCCATTGCTCTCGTCCGTGGC
This sequence comes from Bradyrhizobium sp. USDA 4353, assembly GCF_054063215.1. Classification (NCBI taxonomy): domain Bacteria; kingdom Pseudomonadati; phylum Pseudomonadota; class Alphaproteobacteria; order Hyphomicrobiales; family Nitrobacteraceae; genus Bradyrhizobium; species Bradyrhizobium sp. USDA 4353. The sequence goes on along the minus strand of NZ_JBSSGB010000001.1, from coordinate 4,436,775 downwards.
TCTCTGAAAGTTACACCTGCTTAGCGCGTCACGTTCAGCCCGGCGAGCATCTCCTTCACCGCGGCCATCGCTGCCGACAGCTTGTCCTGGTCGCGCGAGCGGACCACCAGATGCGTGTTCGGCTTCTGGTCCTCGTCGATGAAGGGATAGCTACCGATGATGGTGTCCGGATGCGCCTTGGCGATCTCGCGCAGGGGACCGCCGATGTCGCCCTCGCGGGCATTGGCGCGCACCGTCTCCGACAGCATGCGCACGCCCGATTTCAGCTTCGGCGCGACGATGTCCATCATCGCCTGCATGATCGAGGGCACACCGGCCATGACGATGACGTTGCCGAGCTTGAAGCCCGGGGCCAGGATGGTCGCGCTCTGGATCAGCTCGGCGCCGTCGGGGATGCGCGCCATGCGCAGGCGGGCCTCGTTGAGCTCCTGCTCGCTCCAGCGCTCGCGGAAGCGCGCCACGACCTCCGGATGATGATCGATGCCGACGCCGAATGCCTTGGCGATCGAGTCGGCGGTGATGTCGTCATGGGTCGGCCCGATGCCGCCCGTGGTGAACACATAGGTGTAGCGGTGCCGCAGCGCGTCCAGCGCCGCGATGATGTCGCCCTCGTCGTCCGAGACCACCCGGACCTCCTTGAGGTCGATACCGAGATTGGTCAGGTATTCGGCGATGAAGCCGATGTTCTTGTCCTTGGTCCGGCCGGACAGGATCTCGTCGCCGATGACCAGCAACCCCGCGGTGACGATCTCGCTCATGATATCTCCTCGCATTCCCCGTCTCTTTTGGCCCGCCTCGGCGCCAATGTCATCCGGAACGTCACAGTCTATGCCGCGGATTTGAGCATCACGCAGCCGGTTTTTCGGGCACCGTTTCCGCAGCCCCCACAAAATGCCGCAGGACAATGCATATCGCGCTGGCCCGGCCCTTGCTACCATCATGCGGAGTCATGCAGTGTATGGCGAGGCTGGGACACACGGGCATCTATGGCAGTTGCGTTCGACGAGATGAACGAGCCGGGCGGCGACGTCCGTCAGGCTTATCAGGAGCTGTCGCGGTGGCTGAAGGAGACGCCGCCGGAGGCGCTGGAATATCGCCGCCACGAGGCGGAATTACTGTTCCGGCGAATCGGCATCACCTTCGCGGTGTATGGCGAGGCGGAGGCGCAGGAGCGGCTGATCCCGTTCGACGTGATCCCGCGCATCCTCTCCGGCAAGGAATGGACCCTGCTGGAGAAGGGGCTGAAGCAGCGCGTCAAGGCGCTGAACATGTTCCTGCGCGACATCTATCACGGCCGCGACATCCTGCGCGCCAACGTCGTGCCGGATGACCTGATCTTCCAGAACCCGGTGTTCCGCCCGGAGATGAATGGCCAGGACGTGCCGCACGAGGTCTATGTCCACATCGCCGGCATCGACATCGTCCGCGTCGACGCCAACGACTTCATCGTGCTCGAGGACAACGCGCGCACGCCGTCGGGCGTGTCCTACATGCTGGAAAACCGCGAGATCATGATGCGGCTGTTTCCGGACCTGTTCGCGCGCCACCGCGTAGCCCCGGTCGAGCGCTATCCGGACGAGCTGCTGTCGTGCCTGCGCTCGGTGGCGCCGCTCAGCGCCTCGGCCGAGCCGACGGTGGCGCTGATGACGCCCGGCATCTACAACTCCGCCTATTACGAGCACTCGTTCCTGGCCGACAAGCTCGGCATCGAGCTGGTCGAGGGCCGCGACCTCATCGTCAAGAACGACGAGGTGTTCATGCGCACAACCGAGGGGCTGAAGCGGGTCGACGTGATCTACCGCCGCGTCGACGACGACTTCCTCGATCCCCTCACCTTCCGCCCGGACTCGGCGCTCGGCGTGCCCGGCCTGATGTCGGCCTATGTCGCCGGCAACGTCACGCTCGCCAATGCGGTCGGCACAGGGATCGCCGACGACAAGGCGATCTATTCCTACATGCCCGATGTCGTGAAGTTCTATCTCGGCGAGGAGCCGATCCTGAAGAACGTGCAGACCTGGCGCTGCCGCGAGCCGCAGGATCTCTCTTACGTGCTCGACCATCTCGGCGAGCTCGTCGTCAAGGAGGTGCACGGCTCCGGCGGCTACGGCATGCTGATCGGGCCGGCCGCCACCAAGGCGACGATCGAGGCGTTCCGCGACAAGCTGAAGCGCGAGCCGGAGGGCTTCATCGCGCAGCCGACCTTGGCGCTGTCGACCTGCCCGACCTGCGTTGCTTCCGGGCTGGCGCCGCGGCATGTCGATCTCCGGCCGTTCGTGCTGACGGGCCGCGACCGCACCACCATCGTCCCCGGCGGCCTCACCCGCGTCGCGCTGAAGGAAGGATCGCTGGTGGTGAATTCCAGCCAGGGCGGCGGCACCAAGGACACATGGGTGCTGGATGAGTAGATGTTGTGTTGCACAGGTCGACGAGCTCGCTCGCTCTTACCTCTCCCCGCTTGCGGGGAGAGGTCGGATCGCATCGCCAGATGCGATCCGGGTGAGGGGGGCTCTCCGCAGGGTCGGTGGTTGGGGCTGCCCCTCACCCCAACCCTCTCCCCGTGAAGGACGGGGAGAGGGAGCGCAGCGTGCCCGCGGCATCAGCTCGCCAACAAACTTCTCTCTAGCCGTGCATGCCTGTCCCACCGGGACAGTCTCCCTCCGCACCTCATAGAACCGCCCATGCTGTCGCGCACCGCCGAAAACCTGTACTGGCTGGCCCGCTATGTCGAGCGAGCCGAGTATCTCGCCCGCACCATCGACGCGACCTTGCGCGTCACCGCCCTTCCCGCGGCCTATATCGGCAAGACCAATGAGTGGGAATCGGCGCTGATGACCGCCGGCGTCAATGTCAGTTTCTACGAGCACTATTCCGAGGCCAACGAGCAGAACGTCATCGAGTATCTCTCGTTCAACCAGGCGAACCCGTCCTCGATCAAGAACTGCATCGAGGCCGCACGGCTGAATGCGCGCTCGGTCCGCACGGCGCTGACCTCGGAGATGTGGGACACGCTCAACGGCTCCTGGATCGAGTTGCAGGAGGTCTGGAGCAAGGGCACCAAGACGCGCGAGGAGCTGGCGCGCTTCCTACGCTTCGTGCAGGAGACCTCGCTGCGCTTCGACGGCTCGGCCTATCGCACCATGCTGCGCAACGACGCCTATTGGTTCTCGCGGCTCGGCCTGCATCTGGAGCGCGCCGACAACACCGCCCGCATTCTCGACGTGAAATATCACGTGCTGCTGCCCGAGGATGAGCATGTCGGCGGCCCGCTCGACTACTACCAGTGGACCTCGATCCTGCGCTCGGTGTCGGCGCTGACAGCCTATCACTGGGTGTATCGCGAGACGCTGAAACCCTGGCTGATCGCCGATCTCCTGATCCTCAACGACACGCTGCCGCGGTCGCTGGCGAGCTGCTACGGCAATCTCGTCCGCAATCTCGACCAGATCGGCGTGGCCTATGGCCGCCAGGGTCCGTCACAGCGCCACGCCCGCGGCGTGCGCAACCGGCTGGAGCATTCCAACATGGACGACGTCTTCCAGCGCGGCGTCCACGAGTTCATCCAGGAGTTCATCGCCGACAATTCCCGGCTCGGGGAAATCATCACCAAGCAATACCTGATCTGACGGGCGGCTACCGGGAACTGTGGCCGCAAGACCACTCTGGGAGACCTCAGTCGCGCGTCGATCCGGCCAAGGACTGGCCTGCCCTTTTTTGGGCCGGTGAAACGAGCTACCGCGGTAACCCACCTCACAAGCCCGATCGACCGCCATGCGCCTGCGTATCTCTCATTCCACCACCTACCGCTACGAGCCGGCGGCGACCGGCGTCATCCAGATCCTGCGCATGACGCCCGGCAGCCATGACGGCCAATATGTGGCGGAGTGGCAGATCGACGTCTCGACCGATTCCCGCCTCGACATGCACGAGGATGCGTTCGGCAACGTCACCCACGTCATCACCCATGGTGCGCTGCAGGATCTTACGATCACTGCCGAAGGCCTGGTCGAGACGCACGACACCGGCGGCGTGCTGAGGGGAACGGACGAGCGGTTTCCGCCGAGCTTCTTCCTGCGCGAGACCCCGCTGACCGCAGCCAACCCGGCCATGGCCAATGTCGTGCGCGATCTGCGCGCGGAATCCGAAAGCGACGTGCTCGGCTTCCTGCATACGCTGATGACGCAGATCTACGAGCACATGACCTTCGACGAGAACCCGACCCATAGCGGCACCTCGGCCGCGGAGGCGTTCGTGCTGAAGCGCGGCGTGTGCCAGGATTATGCGCATATCTTCATTGCCTGCGCCCGGGCCGGCGGCATCCCGGCGCGCTTCGTGTCGGGCCATTTCCTGCGCTCCGATGGTGCGGTGCATCAGAACGCCGGCCACGCCTGGGCCGAGGCCCATATTCCCGATCTCGGCTGGGTCGGATTCGACGCCGCCAATTGCATCTGCACCACCGACGCCCATGTCCGGGTCGCGCTCGGGCTCGATTATCTCGGCGCCGCGCCGGTGCGCGGCACCCGCTATGGCGGGGGGACCGAGACGCTCACCGTGAAGGTCAAGGTCGAGCAGGTCGGCCGCGGCAGCCAGTCGCAATCGCAGTCGCAGTCGCAGCGCCAGTCCTGAAGTCCGGAAAGCGTGGCCTCGCCGCCCTGGTGATTGCGGGCTCGTCGCTTGACGCCGCCAGGAGATGACGACCTCTTGTGGAGCGGCCGCTCGCCAGGGCCGCAGCCATGTCGGCAGGGTTGGACGCGCCACCGATTTTCGCTACTAATTCGCGCTCTGGCTCGGGGGACGAACGATGACCTATTGCTGCGGAATTCTGGTGCGTGACGGGCTCGTCATGATCGCGGACACCCGGACCAATGCCGGCCTCGACAACGTCTCGACCTTCCGCAAGCTGCACATCTTCTCCAATCCCGGCGAGCGGATCGTGGCCGTCGCCAGCGCCGGCAATCTCGCCATCAGCCAGTCCGTGCTGTCGACCCTGACCGAAGGCATGGAAGATCCCGAGACCGGCGAGGTCGAGACTCTGATGAACGCGCCGACCATGTTTCAGGCCGCGCAGCGCATCGGCAAGGCGATTCGCATGGTGCATGCGACAGAGGGTCCGGCGCTGAAGGCCGAGGACATCTCGTTCGACGTGTCCTTCCTGTTCGGCGGCCAGATCAGGGGCTCGCGGATGCGGCTGTTCATGGTCTACACCGCCGGCAATTTCATCGAATGCACCACCGACACGCCCTATTTGCAGATCGGCGAGCACAAATACGGCAAGCCGGTGCTCGACCGCGCGATGCATTACGACGTCGAGCTCTACGAGGCGCTGAAGACAGGGTTGATCTCGATGGATTCGACGATGCGCTCCAATCTCGGCGTCGGCCTGCCGATCGACGTGCTGGTGGTGCGCGCGGATGCCTGCGAGGCCGATCTCAACCACCGCATCGAGGCCGGAGAGCCCTATTTCCACGACCTCCGCTCGCGCTGGTCGGCGGCCCTGCGCGCGGCGCATAACAACATTCCGCGGCCGCCCTATAAGACTCAGAGCGAGGTGAAGCACTGACGCTTCACACCGCTCGAAACGGCAAAACGTGAAAAAGTGAGGAAACATGGCTGAAGCAAACAAGATCGCGCTGGTGACGGGCGCAGGCACCGGTGTCGGCCGCGCCACATCGCTGGCGCTGATGAATGCGGGCTTCACCGTGGTGCTCGCCGGCCGCCGCAAGGAGATGCTGGAGGAGACCGCCAAGCTCGGCCCCGCCGGCATGAGCCTTCCCGTGCCGGCCGACATGATGGACCCCGCCTCGATCGCGGCGCTGTTCGACACCGTGAAGAAAACCTATGGCCGGCTCGACGTCCTCTTCAACAATGCCGGCATGGGCGCGCCGCCGGTGCCGTTCGAGGAGCTGACCATGGAGCAGTGGAATTCGGTGGTCGCGACCAACCTCACCGCGCCGTTCCTGTGCACGCAGCACGCCTTCCGCATCATGAAGGACCAGAGCCCGCGCGGCGGCCGCATCATCAACAACGGCTCGATCTCGGCGCATGCGCCGCGACCGTTCTCCTCGCCCTACACCTCCACCAAGCACGCCATCACCGGCCTGACCAAGGCGTCCAACCTCGACGGCCGCGCCTATGACATCGCCGTCGGCCAGATCGACATCGGCAACGCCGAGACGCCGATGACCGAGCGCATGGTCGGCGGCGTGCTCCAGCCGGACGGCCGCATGATGCCGGAGCCGCGCATGGACGTGAAGGCCGTCGCCGACGCCGTCGTCTACATGTCCGGCCTGCCGCTCAGCGCCAACGTCCTGTTCATCACCGTGATGGCGACCAAGATGCCGTTCGTCGGCCGCGGCTAATTTGACTGAGTCGGATCCTCGCAGCCCGGGCCGGCACGCCGATCCGGGCTGCGCAATCCGTACGCGCAGATCAATTTCATCTCCTACCTCAATGGTATTTTAATCCGATCTTTCTACCTGTCCGGGAGGCTGCAGCCGCAGCGGCACGAACCGGATACGCGATGCAACATTCAACGCGCTCCCCTCGTTCACTCGACGACCTCAGGCAATGGCTCGCCCGCCTGGCTCCCGCGGCCCCGGATGAGGCCGATCGCGCCATGCTGCAAAGCCTGTTGTGGCCGGGCGCGATCATGTTCGCGCTGACCCTGCTGGCCTATGTCTGGACGGCGCAATGGCTTCAGCCATTCCCTCGCGACGCCACGACCTTGGTCGTCGGCCGCGACTTCCTCAATTTCTGGATGTATGGCCGGGCGGCGTTCACGCCCGACCCGTCGCGCTTCTACGATGTCGCGGTTTACAACGATGCGCTGTCGGCGTTTCTCGGCCCTGACTATCCCGGCCAGAACGTGCCCAACCCGCCCAACGCGCTCGTTGTCATGGCGCCGTTCGGACTGCTGCCTTATCTGCCGGCGCTCGCCTGCTGGCTCGTGCTCGGTCTGCTCGCCTTTTACTATGGCTGCCGACGGGCGTTTCCCGACCGACGGGCGCTGCTGATCGTCGCGATCTCGCCGGCCGCCATGATGTGCCTGCTGTCGGGCCAGAGCTCGTTCCTGACCACCGCCTTGTTGTTCGGCGCGCTGGCCTCGCCCGCGCAGCGGCCTGCGCTGACCGGCCTCCTGATCGGCCTGCTCACGGTGAAGCCGCAGCTCGGCCTGCTCTTCCCGGTGATGCTCGTCGCGTCGGGCCAGTGGCGCGTGATCGGCTATGCGACGCTCACCGCGCTCGTCCTGTTTGCCGGCAGCGTCGGCATCGGCGGGCTGCACGCCTGGAGCGACTACATCGCCAAGGGGCTTCCGACCATGACGGAGGTGCTGCGCGATCCCCGCGGCATTGCCGTGCCGTTCCACGCCTCCGTGTTCATGAACTTCCGCGGCCTCCTCGGCGATCCCTTGGCGGAGGCGATCCAGACCATCGCGGCGTTGAGTGCTGCGGCGGGCGTGTTCGCGGTCTTCCGCTATCGTCGCGATGCCGATCCGGCCGTGCTCCGCGCCTTCTTCCTGGCCTGCACGATCTCCGCCTCGCCCTATATGGGGATCTACGACGTGCTGCCGCTAACCTGCGCGGCCGTGGCGCTGATCGCGACCGGCGCGTTGGACAATGCGGGCCGTAGGCTCGCGCAACTGGCGTTCTGGCTCCCGGCGCTGCAGCTTCTGTTCGGCAATATCCAGGTGCCCGGCCCGGGCCTGATTGCCCCGGCCTTTGCGATCTATCTCGGCTGGCAGTTGTTCGCGCCGGCCCGAACCGTGCAACTCGACGCGCGCATCGCCGCAGGCTAAGCGGGCTTGCCCATCTTCTGCCGCCGCTGTTCGCGCGCCCGCTCGAGCTCAGGAAACGGCTCGTACTTGGCGAGCATGCACCCTTTTGGAGTGTGGTTCATCGCCACCACAAACTCCATCTTCTCCCGGCCGCCTTCGCCCGGCTCGAAGTGCACCACGGTGATCCGCGTCGTCGGGATGAGCGGCAGCTCGAGCTTGGCCGACACGCAATAGATCGTGATGCGCTTCGACTCGAATGGACCGCCGCCGTACTCGAAGGGTCCGGAGAACTTCGCCTCGGACAGGCGCGGTGCACCATCGTCCAACCAGGTACGGTAGCCCAGATGGTCCTCCAGAACCCGCGCAATGGCTTCGCGCCGCCGCGGCAACGAGGGATCGGCCGCCGTCGACGCTGCCACGGCGCGCGAGTCCCGCTTGGAGGTGTCGTTGGACGCCGCAGCCGGTTGGCCGGCGTCGGCCTGAGGCGAAGGTGCTGCCGCGCTGGCGCATCCCGCGAGCAGCAACAGCATCAGAATGCCCGGAAGCTGCAACAGCCGATCTCGCGCGACACGTGTCGGCAGCTGCCGCGTCGGCGCAACGTCCGCCGACGACATCGAAGATCCAGCCATGGAAACGTCCCCCACCCCATAAGACAGGCCTCTCGGCTTGTCCCATGACGATCGAGCTACCATCGGAGCTTCGCTTCGTCCAGTTGCAAGCTCCTCGCCGCCGCACCTCAGGCTGTTCCCCCAGGGCTCATCTGGGAACACGCCCGATCGAGGAGCCGGCGCCTACTCCAGCCGCTCCACCTTGCGCAGCTCGGGAAACAGCTTCATCCACGCCAGCGCGATCGCGATGGTGCCGAGGCCGCCGAGGATGGCGGCGGGCATCGCGCCGAACAGCGCGGCGGTCACGCCGCTCTCGAACTGGCCGAGCTGGTTGGAGGCATTGATGAAGAGGAAATTCACCGCGCCGACACGGCCGCGCATCTCATTGGGCGTCGCGAGCTGCACCAGCGAGAAGCGGATCACGACGCTGATCGTGTCGGCGGCGCCGAGGATGGCGAGCGCGGCGACCGAGATCCACATCACCTGCGAGACCGCGAATACGACAGTCGCCGCACCGAACACGATCACCGACTGGAACATGCGCAGACCGACGCGCCGATGGATCGTGTAGCGCGCCAGCACCGCCGTCATCGCCAGCGCGCCGACCGCAGGGGCCGCGCGCAGCACGCCGAGCCCGAACGGCCCGGTCTGAAGAATATCGCGCGCATAGATCGGCAGCAGCGCCGTGACCCCGCCAAGCAGCACCGCGAACAGGTCGAGCGAGATGGTGCCGAGGATCGCCGGATTGGCGCGGATGAAGCGGACGCCGGCGAACAGATCGGCATTGCTGCCGTCGCGCCGCTCGGCCGGCACGTCATCCGGCACCTGCATCAGGCCGGTCAGCGCCATGCCGCCGATCCAGAACAGCATCATGATGCCGTAGGGCAGCCCGGGCGCCACCGCATAGGCGAAGCCGCCGATCGCGGGGCCGGCGATGGTCGCTAGCTGCGCGGCGCCGCTCGACAGCGCGCTGGCCCGCTGCAACGTGCCCGAAGGTGCGATCAGCGGCAGCAGCGCCGCAGTCGCCGGACTCTCGAACGCGCCGGCAATGCCGAGCACGAACACGGCCGCAAACAGCTGCAACTCGCCGAGCTGACCGGCATACGCGCCCCAGCACAGATACAGCGCGGTGATCGCCTCGACGAGCTGGCAGAGCTGCACCACGCGCTTGCGCCGATAGCGGTCGGCGGCGCTGCCGGCCACGAACACCAGCAGCGCCGTCGGCAGAAACTGGATCAGCCCGACCATGCCGAGATCGAAGGCGCGCCCGGTGAGATCGTAGATCTGCCAGCCGATCGCCACGGCGGCGATCTGGCTCGCGAAGCGCGACAGGCTGCGGGACGACAGGAAGAACAGGAATGCGGCTTGCTTCAGGAGATCCTGCGCGCCGATCGGGGCGGTGGTCGACATGATGGCGCCCTGCGTGACGCAGGCTCATCCGCTTGTCAATCGCAGCTCCGGGCATGGCCGCACGGCATTGCACGGGGCTGTTCCGTCAGCTCATAATGCTACGGGGGTTCGGGGGATCTGATGCTGCAGCTGCAATCGGCGTTCGGGATCGTGGCGCTGCTCGCGATCGCCTGGGCGCTCGGCGAGAACAGGCGCGCGGTGTCGCTGAAGCAGGCCGGCCTCGGGCTGGTGGTGACGCTGCTCACCGCGCTCGTCCTGCTCAAGGTCCCCACAGTGGCCCGCGCCTTCAGTGCCATCAACGACGCGGTCGGCGCGATCGCGCAGGCCTCGCGTGCCGGCACCTCCTTCGTGTTCGGCTATGTCGGCGGCGGCGCCCTGCCCTTCGACCTCAAGGCGCCCGGCGCCGATTTCGTGCTGGCCTTCCAGGCCTTGCCGATCGTGCTGGTGATGAGCGTGCTGACCACGCTGTTGTTCTATTGGCGCGTGCTGCCGCCGCTGGTGCGCGGGCTCGCTTGGCTCTTGGAGCGCACGCTCGGCGTCGGCGGCGCCGTCGGGCTCTCCACGGCCGCCAACGTCTTCCTCGGCATGGTCGAGGCGCCGCTGTTCATTCGTCCCTATCTCGCGCAGATGACACGCAGCGAGCTGTTCCTGGTGATGACCGGCGGCATGGCCGGCATCGCCGGCACCGTGCTGGTGCTCTACGCCACGCTGCTTGCGCCGCTGATTCCCGACGCCGCCGCGCATTTCGTCATCGCCTCCGTGCTCGGCGCGCCGGCATCGATCCTGATCAGCCTGATCATGGTGCCGGAGACCTCCAAGCAGCTCACCGGCGGCGCGCTGGGCGATCCCGACATGCAGGCGTCCTCGACGATGGACGCCATCGTGAAAGGCACCAGCGCGGGGCTCGAGCTGCTGATGAACATCGTCGCGCTGCTACTGGTGCTGGTCGCGCTGGTGCATCTCGCCAACGCCATCCTGTCGCTGCTGCCGGCGGTCGGCGGCGCCGCGATCTCGCTGCAGCGGCTGCTCGGCCTCGTCATGGCGCCGGTGTGCTGGCTGATGGGATTGCCCTGGCCGGAGGCGGTCACCGCCGGCAGCCTGATGGGCACCAAGACGGTGCTCAACGAGCTGATCGCCTATGTCGAGTTATCCAAGCTCGACGCCGCCGCGCTCGACCCGCGCGCCCGGCTGATCATGCTCTACGCGCTCTGCGGCTTCGCCAACTTCGCCAGCCTCGGCATCATGATCGGCGGCCTCGGCACCATGGCGCCGACCCGGCGCGACGAGATCAACGCGCTCGGGCTGAAATCAATCGTCTCGGGCACCCTCACCACCTGCCTGATGGGCGCGATCGTCGGCCTGCTGACCTGAGCCTGATAGCAGCGCGCGCGGCAGGATCAGCGGCGCGACCTTGCTCATCAGATGCACAGAACCCTCGGCCGTCAGATGCGCGTGATCGAACGACAACGGGACGTCGCCGGCCATCAGTGGGCAGCTATGCTGCGCGCAGGCGGCGGACAGGATCGAGACATAGGACAGCCCTTCGGCGCTCGGCAGCGCCGCCTGCATCGCCTGGTCCAACGCGAAGATGTCCGAGCGCACGAAGGCCGCGGGATCCGGCGTCACGCCGCGCAAGGTGGCGCGGGCCAGCATCGAGGGCAGACGCGCGCGGAATTGCACGGCGGGACCCAGCAGCACCACCGGAATGCCGGCCTCGCTCAGGCGCGCCAAGGTCAGCCGGAGATCGCGGACCATGCCGGCGAAGCGCGGCGGTCGCGCATCTTCGAGCCAGTCCGCCGACATCACAACGAGATCGGGCCGGTTCGCGGCGAGATAGTCGCGCATCTGCGCGGCGAGCGCGCGGCAGGCCGGGACGCCCTGCGACTCCGCGCTGAAGGTCGGCATGCAGGTCGGCTGCGTCGCCTGCATGATGTTGACGGCGTCCGGATCGAGATGAGTCTTGAGGCCGTGATAGTAATGCGCCGCAAGGCTGTCGCCCCATAGCAGGACGTTGGTCTTGCCGGTCACAGGCCGCAGGCAATCCTCCGGCACGCGCCCCTCCGGCGTCGTGAAGCAGCTGCCGTAACGATAGACCGGCTTCATGTCGTAGTTGTTGTAGGCGTCGAGCCGCAGGGCCGCGCGGTCGTCGTCCGAGCTGGCGCCGGCGTACAGCAGACCCGTCGCGCTGCCGGCCAGCAGCACGATGCTCGCGAGAGCGGCGAGGCCGAAGGCTGCGCGCGGCGTCGTAGCGAGCTGGCGCTTCCGAAACGGCTGCTCGATGAAGCGCCAGGACAGCGTGGCCAATGCGACCGTCAGCCCGAACAGGACGGCCCGTTCCCAGCCGTCGAGCGCCAGGCCGGGCTTGGCGAAGCGCGCAAAGACAAAGAGCGGCCAATGCCAGAGATAGAGCGAATAGGAGATGCGGCCGACGAACGCGGCCACACCTAGAGGCGACAACGGACTGCGGGGCACGTTGGCGACACCGATGCCGCTCCACAGGAACAACGCGGCGCCGAGGCACGGCGGGAGCGCGTTCACGCCGGGAAAGCCCGGCCCTGGGCGCAGCGACAGGATCGGGATCGCCATCAGCAACAGCGCCAGCGCGCGCGCCGAGCGTTGGACCAGGCCGGCGCGCGGAGCCGGAAGGCCGGAGACGGCAACGAGGCTGCCGAGCAGGAATTCCCAAGCGCGCGGCGGGCTGAGGAAGAAGGCACCCGCGGAGGTCCCTCCTCGCATCAGCATGAGGCCAAGCACGAACGAGCCGGCCGCGAGCAGCAGCAAAGTGACCGGCAGCGCCAGCCGGCGGCCGCGCGCGATCCGCACCACGCCCCAGACCACGACGGGCAGCACGAGATAGAACTGCTCCTCGACCGCGAGCGACCAGGTATGCAGCAGCGGCTTCTCCACCGCGGCGTGATCGAAATAGCCGGATTGCTGCCAGAAGAAGATGTTCGAGGTGAAGGTGACGACGGCGATGGCCGAGCGGAACAGCTCGGCGCGCTCGGAGCTCAGCATGTCCCGGGATGCCGGGATCGCGGTGAATGCCACCATGACGTAGAGCGCCGGCAATAGCCGCCGCACGCGCCGTTCATAGAAGCCGGCAAACGAGAACTGCCCTTTGGGCATCTCGGCGGCGATGAGGCCGGTGATCAGATAGCCGGAGATGACGAAAAAGATGTCGACGCCGACGAAGCCGCCGAAGATGGCCGGCGCCTCGAAGTGGAAGCCGATGACCGCGAGCACCGCGATCGCGCGCAGCCAGTCGATGTCCTCGCGATGCGCGGAAGCTGACGCCGCAGACGCGCCGGCAACGCCTCGCTGCGCGGGCGCATGCATTCGCGGCGCGCGGCTGGCCGTGGGAGCGTATTGAACGACGAAGGACGGCAACGGGACGGATACGCCTTACGCAAGCCCGCGCCGAACGCGGCTGTTGCGCATCCGTCGCCGGCCCGTCCGTCCCGATCACGCGGGACTGGACGTCAACACACACGCGCGACGGCCGCCGTCCATCGCGCGCGAATGTTTCCATCCGTTTCTGTCGGCTTTAGGTCGTAAGTTCGACGGTTTTGAAGTCGGCCGGCAGGATCACCTCGAGCAGCTCGACATCGTCGGAATAGTCGAGGATCATGTGCCGGATCTTCGGCGGCTGCGTCCAGCAGCTCCCCTCCTTCATCAAGGTCTCGCCGACGCCTTCGAGATAGCTCTTCACCCAGCCCTTGAGCACGTACACCATCTGGAAGTCGACGGCGTGGGTGTGCAGCTTCGACACCTCCTGCGGATTGCACGGCGGCAGCATGCGAATGACATGCGCGCGTGCGAGGCCATTCGTGGCGGCCACGATGCCGAGGTCGCGATACTGCGCATAGGCGCGCAAGCCGTCGGCCTTGAAGTCCGCCTCGTTCAGATGGCTGATCGCGACCTTCTGCTTCGGCCGCCGCGGGGCGGGCGATGGCCGGCCCTTGCTGACGAGCGCCTTGCGCGCGGACGGCGCGGCCGCCCTGCCCGGCTTGGCAGGCGTCTTCGCGATGGTCTTCACACCAGGCTTGGCGGACGTCTTCGCAGCCGCCTTGCTGCCCTTGCTGATCTTAAGCGCCGCAGCCTTGGCGGCGGCGCGTGATGCTGATGTGGTCGTGCGGCTCTTGCTGGCCATGGCGCTCTCCCTGCGGGTCCTCAGCGCAAGGATAGCACACATTGGAGAAGCTCAGCAGGGCCTCCACACGCAACCGTCATTGCGGGGCGGCCGCGGTGGCCTTCCGCTCAGTGCAGCAGGAACATGCCGCCGAATCGTCACGGCTAAGCCAATGGTCCCTGCTTGCGCTCGACCTTCAACGTGATCCCGCTGTCGGGACTTCGAGCCAGCTCTTCGATGGGCCTCAAGAGAAAGTCGATCACCCAGTCCGGCGGGTCCGCACCAGCGAGATCGCATAGTCCCGGCCATTCCCCGTCATCTCGCATACGGGCCTTAGGCCGTTAAGCGGCTGCGGCAACAGGACGTTGGCGCGGTAACCCACCAGGGCGCTGTTATCGAACAGCACGGTGCGATTGGCAACGAGCGCTGCATGGCACAACAGGTTCAGTGATCGCCAATAGCGTGCAACAATTCTGTCGCGGGGCACCGCATGTCCGCCAAGGCTGACGCGGTTCTCGACCCGGCGGACGTTGATCTCGGGATCGGAGGTACAGACGAAGTAGAGCGTAACCTCATATCCGGCATCCACGGCCTGGACCATGAACTCAACTTTGCTCGGGTGAGACATCACGGTCTCGAAGCTGAAGTCGATCCGGGCATCGAGGCAGCGCGCGCGGTGATGATCGGCGATCTGCTGCGCCTCCTTGGAACGGCTTGGCTCCGGAGTCAGGAGCGCTGCGGCGATCACATCCGGATTAATGTAAAATCCAAAATCGAGACCTGCCTCGATCAGATAGTCGGTCAGCGTGCTCTTCCCTGATCCATTGGGGCCGGCGAGCACCAACAGGAAGGGCGGCTCGCTCAACCCGCGAACTTCCCGAGATCCGGACGACGAGAGATCGAGTCGTCAGCCTCCGGCTCACGCTCGACTGTCGCCGCGCCAACGACCGAGACGGTTCCGGACGGACGCCGTTCGGCCAGCAGGGGTACCAAGCGATCGCCATCACGCACGTCGACGATGCCCGTCACGGTAAGCCCGGCTTTGTAGGCCTTCTGGGCGGCCTCCAGGGAGGCATTGGCCCCCATCGCCGCCAGTTCGGCCAATGACAGATCTACGGCTCGCTTGCGCATCTCGATCGTCCTAACAGCAGCCTTAAACATAAGCCGTGCGCCGGGAAAACTCCAGCCACGGCCACCCGCCGAGCCTCACTTCGGCGGGCCGATGGGCTACCCTGACGACAGGTGACCAGGCCAGAGATATCCGGTCAGTGCAGCCGGAACACACCATCCACGGCGCGCAGCTCGGCTGGCTTGATCAGCTTGGAGTGGGCGACGGTGACTGCAAACAGCGGCCCCTCCAGCCTCTCCTGCCAGAACGCCAGGAAGTCTTGCAGCGCGGGAAATTTCGGAAACAGGTCGTAGTTCTGCCAGACATAGGTCTGCAGCAGTGAGGGATGATCCGGCATCCGGTACAGGATGCGCGCGGTCGTCAGCCCGTAACCCAGCACCTGTTTCCGAAAGTCCTCGGAAACCTCAACCTTCGACACCATGCCAACCCTCCGTTTCTGGAGCGCATGTCCGCGTGGCCAACCGGGATGGAGCCACCCGGCAAAGATGCGCTCACTGCAAAAGAAATGTGACGCATGTCCTCAACCCATCTCAAGCCTAAATGTTTAACGGCTTGTTGAAAAATGCTGCATTAGCAGCGACTTAGCCCGGGTGCTAATACGGTGTTTCGCGTTTCGTTCCGCCCGTGTTAACGCTATCGGAACGCTTTGGCAGAGCGCGCAGTTGACTGCTAATTTTTCTGCTACAAGGCCTTGCCCGGCTGGAAACTCTCCCCTAAATCCAGCCCGCGTGCTGGCACTCGCCGGCACCGACTGCCAAATCTCCAGAAACTGACAATCGCTTCAATTGCTTAGGAGGACTGTATGGCTTTCCGTCCGCTTCACGACCGCGTCGTGGTCAAGCGCATCGACGCCGAAGAGAAGACCGCTGGCGGCATCATCATCCCCGACTCGGCCAAGGAAAAGCCCTCGCAGGGCGAAGTGATCGCGGTGGGCCCCGGCGCCCGCGACGAGAGCGGCAAGCTGGTTCCGCTCGACGTCCAGGTCGGTGATCGCGTGCTGTTCGGCAAGTGGTCGGGCACCGAGGTCAAGATCGACGGCCAGGAGCTGCTGATCATGAAGGAAAGCGACATCATGGGCGTCATCACCGACGCCGGCGCCAAGAAGAAGGCCGCCTGATCCAAGCTCGCACAACGCTCACCCCTGAGGAGCGCCTGCGGGCGCCCTGCCAAGGGTGAGACAGACAATTCAACTCAGGGAAACCCAATATGTCAGCGAAAGACGTAAAGTTCGGCGTCGAAGCCCGCGACCGCATGCTGCGCGGCGTGGACATTCTCGCCAATGCCGTGAAGGTCACGCTCGGTCCGAAGGGCCGCAACGTCGTCCTCGACAAGTCGTTCGGCGCGCCGCGCATCACCAAGGACGGCGTCACCGTCGCCAAGGAGATCGAGCTCGACGACAAGTTCGAGAACATGGGCGCGCAGATGGTGCGCGAGGTCGCCTCGAAGTCCGCTGATGCGGCCGGCGACGGCACCACCACCGCGACCGTGCTGGCCCAGGCCATCGTCCGCGAGGGCGCCAAGGCGGTTGCCGCCGGCATGAACCCGATGGATCTGAAGCGCGGCATCGATCTCGCAGTCGAGGCGGTCGTCGCCGACCTCGTCAAGAACTCCAAGAAGGTCACGTCGAACGACGAGATCGCCCAGGTCGGCACCATCTCCGCCAACGGCGACTCCGAGATCGGCAAGTTCCTCGCCGACGCCATGAAGAAGGTCGGCAACGAGGGCGTGATCACGGTCGAGGAAGCCAAGTCGCTCGAGACCGAGCTCGACGTCGTCGAGGGCATGCAGTTCGACCGCGGCTACATCTCGCCCTACTTCGTCACCAACGCCGACAAGATGCGCGTTGAGATGGACGACGCCTACATCCTCATCAACGAGAAGAAGCTGTCGTCGCTGAACGAGCTGCTGCCGCTGCTCGAGGCCGTGGTGCAGACCGGCAAGCCGCTGGTCATCGTTGCCGAGGACGTCGAGGGCGAGGCTCTGGCCACCCTGGTCGTCAACCGTCTGCGTGGCGGCCTGAAGGTTGCTGCCGTCAAGGCGCCGGGCTTCGGCGACCGCCGCAAGGCCATGCTGCAGGACATCGCGATCCTGACCGGCGGCCAGGCGATCTCGGAAGACCTCGGCATCAAGCTCGAGAACGTCAACCTCTCCATGCTCGGCCGCGCCAAGAAGGTGATGATCGACAAGGAGAACACCACGATCGTCAACGGCGCCGGCAAGAAGGCCGACATCGAGGCGCGCGTGGCGCAGATCAAGGCGCAGATCGAGGAGACCACCTCGGACTACGACCGTGAGAAGCTGCAGGAGCGTCTGGCCAAGCTCGCCGGCGGCGTCGCGGTGATCCGCGTCGGCGGCGCGACCGAGGTCGAGGTGAAGGAGCGCAAGGACCGCGTTGATGATGCGATGCATGCGACCCGCGCGGCTGTCGAGGAAGGCATCCTGCCGGGCGGCGGCGTCGCCCTGCTCCGTGCTTCCGAGCAGCTCAAGGGTGTCCGCACCAAGAACGAGGACCAGAAGACCGGCGTCGAGATCGTCCGCAAGGCGCTCTCCGCTCCGGCCCGCCAGATCGCCATCAACGCGGGCGAGGACGGCTCGGTCATCGTCGGCAAGATCCTCGAGAAGGAGCAGTATGCGTACGGCTTCGACTCGCAGTCGGGCGACTACGTGAACATGGTGTCCAAGGGCATCATCGACCCGACCAAGGTCGTGCGCACCGCAATCCAGAACGCCGCCTCCGTGGCAAGCCTGCTGATCACCACCGAGGCGATGGTCGCCGAGCTGCCGAAGAAGAACGCCGGCGGCCCCGCGATGCCCCCGGGCGGCGGCATGGGCGGCATGGACTTCTAAGTTCACGCGCCATCTGATAGTTGCAAAACCCCGGCAGCGATGCCGGGGTTTTCGTTTGTGCGGGAGTCACCCGGTTGCGCTCAGCATCCGCCGCGCCAAGTGCGTAATGTGTAGGGTGGGCAAAGGCGCCTGGCGCGCCGCGCGTTCGTGGCACACGGTTGCGCGCCGTGCCCACCGTCTTGCTGATGAGCTCGCTGCCGATGGTGGGCACGGCGCCACCGCGCCCTCGTCTGTGGAGACAGCACGGCAGCGCCTTTGCCCACCCTACTGATCCTGAGATCCGCGGTCGGCAAAGCAGCCGCGCAGCCAGTCGATCACGACGCGGGCGGCCGGATCGCGCTTCAGATGCGTCTGCACCAGCAGCCAGACGTCGCGGCGCCTCGGCAGTTGCGTCACGCGCAGCGATGCATCGTCGAGGAGATCGCGGCAGGCATGTTCGGGCAGCACGGCGAGGGCCTGTCCGCTCCTCAGCACTTCCGACATCACCCGCACATTGTCGGTGATGCAGCGCGCGCCATCGATGAGCTTGCGCTGCTTCAGGATCTGCTGCTCGGGGATTGCATCGAGCTCGTCGGGGTAGCCGCAGACAAAACTCGGCACCGCGCCTGCCGGCTCGATCAGATAGAGGCTGAGACTGCCGAGCCGGGTGATGGTGAAGTCGCCCTTCTCCGGCTTGCGCAGCCGGATCGCGAAATCGGCCTGCCAGCGTGAGAAGCTGACATTGTGGCTCGCGCTGAGAAGCTGCAGCCGCAAGCCGGGATGGGCGGTCAAAATCGGCGCAAGCCGCGGCGCCAGGATGCTCTCGGCGACCGCAGGCGTAGCGGCGATGCGGAAGCGGCCGGTCACGCCCGCCTGCGCCGCGCCGACACGCGCGAGTTCGGCGGCGTGGTGCGCCATGGCTTCGATATGAGAGACCACCTTTTCGCAGGCCGGTGTCGGCCGGCGCACCCCGTCGATCGCCTCGAACAGCCGCACGCCGAGCGCGGACTCGATCCGCGCCAGCCGCCGGCCGACCGTCGTCTCGTCGATGCGCAGCCGCTTGCCCGCGCCGGCATAGCTGCCGGCGCCATGCACCGCGGCGATGATGCGCAGATCGTCCCAATTCAGATCGCTCGGGCTCATGCTCCGCCGCTAGCACGCTCGGGGAGCGCCTGCAATCCCGCAGCCAGTGGCTGCAAACACCTGCATTCCTGCAGCCTGCTATCCCGGTTAGCATGCCCTCGTCAACTCAATCCGCAGGACCTCGCCATGACCACGCCTTCGACGCTGCTGCAGCTTGCCGGTGCCGACCTCAGCCTCCCCTCCCTCGCGCAGTCCAGCCTCGTGCTGATCGATATCCAGAATGAGTATCGCAGCGGCCCGCTGGCGCTGCCCAACGTCGAAGCGGCGATTGCGCAGGCCGCCCGCCTGCTCGCGCGCGCCCGCGCTGCCGGCAGCGTGGTCATTCACGTCGCGCACCGCGGCAAGGAAGGCAGCCTGTTCGACCGCACAGCGCCACGCGGCGCGATCGCCGACGCCGTTGCGCCGCTGCCGGGCGAGGCGATCGTCGAAAAGACGCTGCCGAACGCCTTCGCCGGCACCGATCTGCAGGCGCGCCTGACCGCCGCCGGCCGCAAGAACCTCGTCCTCGCCGGCTTCATGACCCATATGTGCGTGTCGTCGACCGCGCGCGCGGCGCTCGATCTCGGCTGGCGCGTCACCGTCGATGCCGAGAGCTGCGCGACGCGCGACCTGCCGGACGGCAAGGGCAGCACCCTGCAAGCCGCCTTGATCCACGAGGTGGCGCTGGCCGAGCTGTCCGACCGCTTCGCGATCATCGCGCGCGACGGCGCTGCGCTGGTTTAGCGGATCACGGTCCCGATCCGCCCGAAGCGAATGCCGCGAGACTTGTCTTCGGCCGCGAGCGAAAAATAGATCATCGCGGCGCGGCCGATGACGTTCTCGATCGGCACGTCGCCGATCGCATTGAGCACACGGCTGTCGGTGGAATTGTCGCGATTGTCGCCGATCACGTACAATTTTCCGTCCGGGACGACGTGGACGCTGGTGTTGTCGAGGAAGCCGCGATCGACGCAATCGAGCGTCTCGTAGCTCGCCCCGTCGGGCAGCGTCTCGCGCCAGCGCTTGACGCGCTCTCGGGCACCCCCGCCACAGGCATCGAGTCCGATCAGGTCCTCCAGCCGCGCGCGCGGCACGGCGGCGCCGTTGATATAGAGCACGCCGTCCTTCATCTGGACCGTGT
This sequence comes from Bradyrhizobium sp. USDA 4353, assembly GCF_054063215.1. Lineage (NCBI taxonomy): Bacteria > Pseudomonadati > Pseudomonadota > Alphaproteobacteria > Hyphomicrobiales > Nitrobacteraceae > Bradyrhizobium > Bradyrhizobium sp. USDA 4353. Next base: position 4,416,639 of record NZ_JBSSGB010000001.1, on the reverse strand, counting down.
CGCCGGGCAGCCCGACGACACGCTTGATGTAGACGGTGGCAGTGTCCTTCGGCAGAAAGAATGCGACCACATCGCCGCGGGCCGGCGTCGCTCCGAAGATGCGAGCGGACGGCGACAGACCGGTCGGCCACGGCAGCGGCCAGGTGAGACGGCTGTAGCCATAGGCATATTTCGACACGAAGAAGTAGTCGCCGACCAGGATGGTCGGCTTCATCGAGCCGGACGGCGCATTGAACGGCTGATACAGGAAGTTGCGGATCAGCATCGGCGACGCCAGCAGCAGGCACAGCGCCGCGAAACCCGCGATGAAGATGCCCAGGATCGCCCACCATGGCTCCTGCTTCGGCCTGATCTCTCCCGCATCCAAGCTCGTCACGCTGTCCCCCATCCGATCGCATTGCCAGGATGACCGAACACCGCGCGCTGCGCAATCACCTGCGCGCCACGATCAGCGCTTCCTGCGCCACGGCGCATCGTCCTCCCAATCGCCGGCCATGATCGAGCCGTAGGGGATCACCTCGTCGATGACCTCGCCGAGCCCGAAGCGGGCGATCTGCGCGCGCACGGAGGCCGCGTTCTTATAGGCCTGCGGCAGCTCCGACAAATCGGGCTTGCCGCAATAGAACCGCGCGTCGATGCCGTCGGGCATTTCAGGCCGATGCGCGCGCAAAAACGCCTTGCGGCCGAGGTTGCGGCCGGCGCCATGCGGCGCGAAGCCGAGCGCGTCCTTGTTGTCGCGATGCCCAAGGATCAGCACCGGCTCGGCCATGTTGAGCGGCACGATCGTACGGCCGTCATCATCGGCCGAGAAGCCGGACCAGTTCGGCGTCGCGCCCTTGCCGTGGTAGTAGAGGCCATCGCTCTTCCGGAAGACGAAATTGTGCTCGTTCCAGAAGCGGTCGGCGACGGCGTTGCCGAGCTTGGCGGCCGTGAGATCGTGGATCGCGTGATGATTGGCGCGCGTCCACAACCGCGCCGTCTGCAGCGCCTCCCAATAGGCGCGGCCATCGTCGCTCGACGCCTTGATCCAGGCACTGTGCTCCGGGACCTTCGGCGCGTGGATCGCGGCGTGCCGCTTGGCCGCCGCCATGCCGCGCTTGTAGAGCTGCGCGCCGAAGCCGCGCGAGCCGTGATGCGTCACCAGCGCGGCCTGCCCGGTCGATTTCAAATGGCCGACGAAGGCAAAGTGATTGCCGTCGCCCTGCGTGGCGAAGTGGCCCACGGCGAAGCGCTCCAGCCCCTTCAGGAACGGGTTGGAGTCGAAGCCCTGCATCACCTCGTCCGGCGGCTGGTGCAGCCGGTCGCGGCCGCCGGGACCGAAATGAGTCACGGCGCTGACCGCATCGAGGATGCGCTTGGGATCGTCCTTGCGCGCGAATACGGTCACCGCGACCGAGCAGCAGATGTCCGATGAATGAAAGCCCGGATGGATGGCATCCTCGCAGGCCACCACGCCGCCGACCGGGATCGTGCCCAGCGCCGTGCCCGACGGGCAAGCGTCGGGCATCACAGCGCCGGCCACGATGGTCGGCACCCGCATCAAGGCATCCATGTGCTGCGCCACTGCCGCGACATTGGCCCGTTCGACCTCGGTCTCGGCCTCGATCAGCATCGCGAACGGCACGCCATTGGTGCGCATCAACGCCTCCGCCGGCTGCAACGCCTGCAGCGCGACGAAGATCGCGTCGTCATCCGCGCCCTCCGCGCGCATCGCATTCGCGGTGGCCAGGGCGTCCTTGAACCAACGGCCCGGCTTGAAGCCCCAGGCGATCAGAGTGTTTCCGTCGATCATGGCAGGTCTCGTGTCTACTCGAATTCGTTTGTTGCAGCATGCGGCGCCTGCGTTCACCGCCGCAGCCGTCGCCTCCCTCTCCACTGTGATTCCGGAGCGCGCGGCGCAGTGACGTGCGGACAGAGCGTGCCGGCCTTACGTCATGCGCCTGTACATCACGTCCGTACGCAGCACGTATTTGCGGCCTCGCGTCACCGGATCACCGCGATGCATGATGGGATGATAGAACAAGAGCGCCATGCCCCGCTCCGGCGTGATCTGGAAGGGATCGCCCACGGCAGCTCCGCCATAGCCGTCTCTGAACGACGTCGCCCCGCCTTCGAAGTCGTCATTGAGATACACCATGAACGTGAAGTAGCTCCGCTCGCCGTTCTCGCGTTCGAAGTATCCGTCCAGATGCCAGTCGAATTTCTGCCCGACGTCGTAGCGATAGAGGCGCAGCCGCTCGTTCAGCGCGCACGGGGTCCATTTCTTCAGGAATCGCGGCGCCAGATGACCGGAGAGCCGATCATAGAGCGCCAGCGCGCGCGCCTGGTCATCGACCATGACGCGGTCGTTGTTGCGGACATCCTTCATCATCACCATCCCGTCCAGCGTCGAGATCGGCGCCTCGGCAAATCCGATCGTCTCGCCGAGCCGGACATACTCAGCGCACTCGGCGGCCGACAAGAATCCGGAGATCGTGCCGACGTTCTTCGCTCTCCACCTGATCTCGCTCATGTGACACTCCCACTTTTCGGGTCGGTCGTTCCTACGTCGTCCGCCGATACATCACGTCCGTGCGCAGCACGTATTTGCGGCCTCGCGTCACCGGATCACCCCGATGCATGATCGGGTGATGGAACAGCAGCGCCATTCCCTGCTCCGGCGTGATCCGTAGCGGACCGTCCGGCATCAGGCCCGTGTCGTCGCAAAACGAGGTACCGCCGCCTTCGAATCCGTCGTTCAGATAGACCATGAACGTCAGCTGGCTGCGCTCGCCATTGTCGCGTTCGAAATGACCGTCGCGATGCCACTCGAACTTCTGGCCGATGTCATAGCGATACAGCCGCAGCCGCTCGTTCAGCCCGACCGGCCGCCAGCGATGCTGGAAGGACGGTGCGAGATGACGAGCGAGACGGTCGTACAAGGATTGCGCGCGCACGGGATCGTCGAGGAGGACGCGATCATTGTTGCGATGATCCTTGACGCCACGCGGCGCGAACAATGTCGCCTCCTCGAACCCCATCTGCTCACCCAGGCGGATGTAGTCATCGCACTCCGCCACGGAGAGGAAGCCCGAGATCGTCTCGATGTTGTCGGCGTGCCAGCTCAGCTCGGTCATGATCAGATCCTCCGGGAGATGACGGACCGCTCATGAGCGGCCCGTGATGTTTCGATACGTTCTCAGCCGAGCGCCCGCTCAATCCTTGAACGGATCGAACTCGCCCTCGCCGGCCATCACCACGGCGAACGGCCGCAGCGTATGCACGACCTTCACCGAGCCGGCATGCTCGGCCAGCACCTCGGGCAGGCGCCGATAGGCCATCGGGCTCTCGTCGAGGTCGGCGCCGATCAAGGTGACGCCGCGGCTCTGCAGCCAGGCGTCCATCTCGGCGCGCGTGAAGCGACGCTTCGCCTCACGCCGTCCGAACATTCGCCCGGCCCCGTGCACCGTCGAGTACAGCGAGGCCTTGGACTCCTCCGACTCCACGCCCTCGATGATGACAGCGTTGTCGCCCATCGAGCCGCCGACGAAGCCGCGCTGGCCCGGAAAGGCCGGCGTGGCGCCCTTGCGCACCACCCACAAATCACGTCCGTCGTGGGTCTCACGCCAGGCGTAGTTGTGGTGGTTGTGCACGCTGTCGGTGACCGCACCGCCGATGATCTGGCGCACGCGCTCCACCACCCACTCGCGGCCCGCATAGGCATAGCGCCCGGCGAGCTGCATCGCGGCGATGTAGCGCTGCCCGACCTCCGAGTCCTCGTCGACCACGGCGGGCGGCACGTTCATGCCGTCCTTGCCGCCGGCCGCCTTGAGGTAGCGCGTCGCCGAAGTGTGGCCGAGACCACGGCTGCCGAAATGCACGCCGATCCAGACGAAGCCGTCCTCGTCGCGCATCAAATCGACATAGTGGTTGCCCGACCCGACCGTGCCGAGCTGCCCGACCGCCTTCTGCCGGTACTCGCCCATGTCGGAGTCGCGCCAAGCATCGGCATCGTCGAACAGCTCATGCTCGACGCGCTCGGCGTTCTTGCGGCCAACGCCGAACGAGATCACCTTCGACACGTCCTTGATGATCGCGCCGACCTTGTCCTCGATCGCGCTGAACGGCGTGTCCAGCCGCACCGCCATGTTGCCGCAGCCGATGTCGAAGCCGACGCCGGAGATGCTGATCTGCTTCTCATAGGCGATCACGCCGCCGACCGGCTGGGCATAGCCGAGATGGCCGTCGGCGCAGATCACGCCGGCCACGGCGTTGCCCACGCTCATGCAGTTGCGCATCTGCGCGATGGTCGCGTCCTCGTGCGTCCCGAACACCTTCAGCGGGCTGTTCTGATACTGCGCCGCCTGCGGCCGGCTCGCCACCGTGTCGGCGAGCGCCTCCGCCTCGCGCGCGAGCTGCTCCTTGCGCGCGGCGTCACGAAACGTGCACCACAACGGCATCGAGCGCTGCCCCGGCCGTTCGATCCGCGCATCCGGATCGAGCCCCGCCGCGATGGCCAGCTCTCGCGCTCGGTCTTTGTAGGGATCGGCTCGCATCGGATCCTCCTCTCTTGCTCGCATGCAGGCCACGGAGCGCCAGCACAGCGGCTCCATGGTCGACGCTCGCGCGAACGGTCGCGCAAGCGGTTGGTGCAGGCCAAGAGATGGATCTGAGTTGAGGGGAGCTCCGCACGGGGAGCCCAGTCTCGGGACGATCGTCGCTCTGGCCGGAATGGCAGAGGGACGATCCCGCTGCCGCGTTAGGCAATCAGCCTAATATTGACGGATAGCGCGTTGGCCGCGGAGACCGCCGGCACGCGCAGGACCAGATCACGGCACCGCGATTGCGGCAGCGCGCTGTCCTTGATGTGGCGTGGCGTCGGATACGACATGGGTCTCTCGCTGCGGATCATCCGCGTGTAACTTGGCGCGTGGAGATACAGGGGGTTTTGAGTTTTGTAAAGTGACGACGCGAGATAACTGCTCGAATTCATCACGATGTGGCTTCGGCCGAACTCATCACTACGATTCCACACTCCGACGCCGTAGGGTGGGCAAAGGCGCAGCCGCGCCCTCTCTAAGATCGAGACGGCAAAGGCGGCGTGCCCACCGTCTCGCCGCGCGATCTGCGCCAAGGGTGGGCCGCGCCGTTGGCGTCGCTTTGCCCACCCTACGCACAGTCCATGCGGCGTCAGACAAACAAACGAAAGGCCGCCCGTAGGCGGCCTTTCTCATTAGTTGTATCGCGATGCAGCCGTCACGCCGCATCCGGCGCCTTCAGCCGTACCAGCCGCGTCAGCAGCGCATCCAAGCCCGCACCGTCACCGGCATGCAGGTCGATGCGGCCGACCTTCTCGACCAGGCGCTCCAGCGACTCCAGCTCCTTGAGCCGCAGCAGCAGCGGGTTCTCCCCCATCAACTTCGCAGTGTTCAGGAGCGAGCGCGTCGCCGCGGTCTCCTCCTGGCGACGGATCAAATTGGCCTTAGCCAGCCGCTCCGCCTCCACCACCTTGTTGACGAGGTCCCGGATCTCGCCGGGCAGGATCACGTCCTTCACGCCGAGCTCCGTCACCTCCACGCCCGAGCCGCCGAGACGCGCACGCACGTAGTCGCGCAGCTCGGCATCGAGCGAGGCTTTCGCGGCCAGCACCTCGTCGAGCGTGCGTGACGCCACCGCCTCGCGGATCGCGAACTGCACCAGCCGGTACAGCCACGCATCCACATCCGGTGTGGTCGCCACCGCGGCCTCCGCATCGACGATCCGCCGGAACGCCGTCAAGGTCACCCGCAGCGCGATGCGATCCCTAGTCAGCATCTCCTGCGCAGTGATCTCGAGCGCGGTCGGCCTGAGGTCGAGGCGCTTGACCTCGATCTTGCGGCCGACCGCCCAGAAGGCGTGACGGCCCGCCACGAGCCGCTCCGTCAGCTTGCCGTCGACATGCAGCAGACCAGCCTCGTGGTTCTCGACCACGGCCTCGGTCACGATGCCCGGCCGGTTGCGCTCGATCATCGCCAGATGCCGCGCGCTCACGCGCACGTCACTGGTGATGTCGATCCGCTCGACCTCGACCGCAGTCGCCACCTTCCAGTAGACGCGGCTCTGCCAGGGCGTGAGCAGATGCGTCGGACGGCCATCGAGGCTGACGATCGCGATCTCGTTCGCGCCGGTCTCAACCGCCGCGAACAGCTCAGCGGCGAGATCGGGCCGCGCCGCCTTCAGCACCGCGTAGCGATCAACCGAATATTCGGCCTTGACCACGTCGTACAGCTGCACCGTCAGCCGGTGCAAGGGATCGAGCAGCGCATGACGGCCAGGGCCGAGCGCGCGCACGAGCTGGCCATCACGCCAGACCAGCGCCCGCTCCCCATCCGCAACCGTCACCGTCTTGGTCATGACATGCCAGCTCATGGCACTCTCCTTGCTGCAAGGCCCGGCCTCTTGCCGGGCGCCTGCTCTGTTGGCTGCCGGCCTGCGCCCGCAGCAAATTTGAAATTCAAAGGACGTGAGGACCGGACGGCGCTTCCTGCGTGAACCGAGCGGGCCGAGGCTTGAGCGTCGAATGATGGCGGGCGCACGCGCGCGGCGGCCCCGCTTGCGCGGGAGACGTCGCTACGCAGCCTTCCCGACCGCATCCGGCGCGGTATCCGCCGCGGCACAGAGCTGGTCCTACAGTGTCCTGATCTGGTCGAGCTGCCCTTTCGGGCAAAACGGCCGGACCGCGACTGAAGCGCGCGCCCGATCCTCGTCAGAGGCGATTAGCTTTTCAGGCTAAACCGAAGCGCTGGAGCGGGAGTCGAACCCGCGACAGGATGATTCATGGTCATCTGCTCTAACCAACTGAGCTATCCATTGTGTGCCGATCGGATTCGAACCGATGCCGTCGGGCTCTCACCCGATGCTCACCATGAGCTTCGACGCGCATCCTCACGTCAGCGAAATACGCCACCGGAGACCGGCGCGCACCAGTCGGGATCTCAGCGAGCCCGAACCCATGGCCGAAGCGAAGGATGGTGCACATAGATCAACTGATACGATCAGACAAGTATTAGTTTGTAGCTTTGCCAAATATTCTGATTAGACCCTCGTGATCAGCGCAGACGCCGCCCAATTGCCGCATGCGCAGCGCGAGCTCGAAAGACGCAAGTGCAAGCCGGCGCCGATCACGGCGCCGGCTTGCGTGTCATCACCGCTCCAGCTCCACGTCCCAATACAGATAATCCTGCCATGTCTCATGCAGGAAACGCGGCGGGAACAGGCGCTGCGCGGCCATCAGATCGTGCCGTGTCGGCGCGAACGGCGGCCGCCGCGGCTTGAGGTAGCGCCGGTCCTTGCGCGCGTTGCAGGGACTGCAGGCCGCGACGATGTTGGTCCACGACGTCTCACCGCCATCAGCGCGCGGCACGACGTGGTCGAATGTCAGCTCGCCATGGAGATAGCGGCCACCGCAATACTGACATTCGAAGCGGTCGCGCAGGAAGACGTTGAAGCGCGTGAACGGTACGCGCCCCACAGGCCTCACATAGTCGCGCAGCGCGATCACGGAGGGCAGCCGCATCGTGACGCTCGGGCTGCGAACGACCCGGTCGTACTCCGCGACCACGACGTGAGACTCGCTGACGACGGCCTTGATCGCGTCCTCCCAGCTGACCACCGAGAGCGGAAAGTAGCTCAGCGGCTGGAAGTCGGCGTTGAGCACGAGCGCGGGGTGTGTTGCTGACATCATCGACCTCCTTTCTCGGCACTGGCCGGCTCATTGATGCGGATGCCCGGCAGGACAGCCGGCGTCGCCGGGCGCGTGCCCGCTCGCCGCGCCATGGATGTAGTCGAGGTAGATCTGCTGCGCGGCAGCCTCGCTGACGCCGCGGCAGGCCATCGCGATGCGCACGAAGGCAAGCGCCACCGGTGAGGACAGCACTCGCGCGTGGTCGCAAATTTCGGGATCTTGCTTCGAGTCTTGTTGCGCGTCTTGGCTCGTCATGCGGGTCATCCGACCCTCCGCTCGATGTGCGGAGGGTGAGATCCCGCCGCGAATTACACGTCCGCCGAAATGTGAAGTCTCGGTTTGGCCAGGAATAGCGCGAGATGGTCACGACCATGACAGGCGACGCCCATGCCAAACGACATGCCGAACCAACCGCGCGACCAGATGAATGGCCGTTCGTTGGTGGCGACGTTCGCGAGATGTGAGCTCGAGCTCAACACGGTCGTGGTCCTCAAGGGAGCGCCTGACAGCGGCGGTCCGTTTTCGATGGGGCAGAGCTATGCGCAGAATTTTCCGAAGCCGTCAAGCCCGGAGCGTCAGGCACGAGCGCTTCTCGCCCGCGCACCGCGGCGATTTTGCAACAACCAGATTGCCCGTCGGGCAAATCAGTTGCGAGCTTGTCCTGATCAGAAGACCCGTCGAGCCGTGATCGACAGTCCAAAGACGCACGCGGAGAAGAACTGATTGTTGAAGCGGTTCAACAGGATCAGCCGCTCCGGCTCATCCGCCGCAAACATTCCTGTTTCCAAAAATCGGAATTCGTGCAATCTAGTCCCGTCTTGTCCTCATGAGAGGGGCGCTTCGCGATCGTCACGAACGTGGAGGGCGGGATGCGGTGGGCGCGCCGGTCGCAGCGTGATCTGATCATGCGGACGAACGATGCGGTGCGCACGGTGAAGTCGTGATGTCCTGACACCCCGAAGCTGGTGTCAAGGTCGAGAGCCCGACATGCTCCGACCGATGGTGGCCAGACAGCCGGCGCACCAGGGAGACCACGTATAAGCCGTCAAGCCATCGCGCGGGGAATGCCGGAGTGTCCGGCTGAACCTGTGGTGACTGCCGCCTGCTTTTCTTGTTGCAGGCGGGCCATGGGTGAGGCCCTCACCCGGCATTCCCCGCGCCCTCTCAACGATTTCGAGGGCGATGTCGTCAGCATGACTCGGGCGTGATCCGCCGCGAGACTGCGACGACGCGTCCAAAGCTGCTGAATGTTTTGAATGGTGCAACTGATCTCGACCACGCACTGCTCGAGGTCCCACAATGCGTAGCTGTCCTCGGTCGGGCAACTGGAACAACTATCAGTCTTGTCAGTCAATCCGATCGCATCAGCAGACCGGCACGAAGCCAGTGACTGTGCCCTCTCCCCTTGTGGGAGAGGGCATGTAGGAAGGTTCAGCATGCTCGGTTGGGTGAGGGGTATCTCTCCGCGAGTGCCATGCGCTGATAGAGACCCCTCACCCAACCGCGTACGCGGATGGGCCATACCTGCCCTCTCCCACAAGGGGAGAGGGCGCAGTATCGAACAGCGCTGACGCTGTCATGTGCAATGATCGAGGATGAGACGACGACGTCCCTGGCGAAACCAGTTCGTGAATCCCGGACAGCGGCGGCTGGGCGGGCGACTGATCACCAACGCCAGAGCGAGAACGCGCCCCCTGCCCGCCTCAGTCGATGCGGGCGAGCACGGCGAGCTTGCGGATGCCCTTGTTCTTGTAGGCATCGAGGAAGGCGTAGTAGTCGCGGAACGAGACGCAGCCGTTGGAGTCGCCGTTCGGGCCGAGCATGAAGGTGTGCGCCAAGAGGCCGTTGCGGCCGTGGATGGCATCCTCGCCGCCGATCGGGTTCAGGCGCAGCGCCGGCACGCCGTGGAACAGCGCCTCGCGCGGCTTCAGCTCATAGATGTGCGGCGGGGTGACGCCGCGCATCTTGATCTTCTCCGAGCTCGGCCTGTCGAGATTCTCGCCGAGGCCCGAATGCGCCTCGAGCTTGGTGCCGTCTGGCAGGTACACGGCCTTGGCCGAGATGTCGTACACCGCCGTGCTCAGATCGTAAGGCGGCCTGCCGCCACGGGTCGGGTCCTTGGAAATGCTGGCGGTGATATTGGAATCAGCCGAGGCATAGGCGAGCAAGCCACCATCCTGGTTTTCCGGCTTGCCCCAGAGCTTCTCCTGGATCGAATGGCGCTCGCCCGCGATCGACAGCACCGCCGCCTTGGCGCGCTCGGTCATGGCGCGCAGCGAGAAGCCGTCCTTCGGATTGGCTTCCTTCGGCACATTGGCCTCGGCGGCCTGCGCGGGCGTCACGGGCTGCTGCCGCGACGGCTTGGAATTCGTGTTGGCCAGTGCGAGCTGCATCGGAGGCCGAACGTCCTTCTTCGGCGTCTCGGCGGCCTTCATGGGCTCGGCCGGCTTCGCATCAAAGGACTTAGCATCGAAGGACTTGGCATCGAAGGACTTGGCATCCAGCAGCTTCGGCCCGGCGTCAGCAAGCTGCGGCAGCGGTGGTGCACCGGCGGACGCGTTGGACGGGACGCCCTGCGGCACGGCCGCGCCGAAGCGGTCATTGAACATCTGCGGCGTGATGGCGGCCACCGTGGTCGTAGCCGGCTTTTCCGGGAAGGCCGAGAACGCATCGCCCACGGCATCGGCAGCGCTGCGCATCGCAATCCGCGGCGCCGGGCGCAGGACGGGCTCGTCCTGCTCGATGCTTCCAAGGGTCGGATAGGCATCGGCCGCGATGATCTTGGTGTAGACCGTCACCGCACAGCCGCCGATCAGGCAAGCGACTGCCGCGCCACCGATCAATTTGTGAGAGAAAGCGACCAGGGAGGACTTCCTGCGGTTTCGTGCGGCCAACGCAGCTCGACTTTTACTCATTCACTCACGCCCGAACGAATACTCGAAAACTCTCGCGCGATGCGCCACGGACACCCGCTTTGCATCTCGCAGAAGCACCAAGCTTCATTAAGGCGACTTTTAGTTAAATGCTGATTAAGTTTTGGCAGATTAGAGGCGAGTTAACCATGGACGCCTGTTTCGCCATCAAAGTGGGCGGAAACAGGGCAAAAATGCAGATCGGACCAATATTGCCGTACCGGGCGATTCCGGGGAGGCAGCATTCGACCATCCCGCAAATCCGTAAAACATCGCACATCGCGTTAACGATTGAGCACCGGCGGAGGGGTCCGAGCAATGACCTCAGGTTGCAGCGAGCCTATCAGGTAAAGGGCGTCATTGTCGCTGGTCAAAGCCCCCTGCCCGGCTGCCAGTTCGCCGATCTTCGCGACACGCCGGAAAGTATTGACAACGTAAATCCGCGGGCCGACCGGCCGGATGGCTCATCGAAAGATCGGGCGGCGGGTCGAGCTCCACGCAGGCTTCGTGGCTGGTTGCGCTCAGATCAGGACGGTCGTCATCAGCAGCGCCTCCGGGCCGACACCGGCGCGGGGGCCGCATCCGTAACACTCCGGATTTTCGGCGCCATGTCCATGGGCGGCAGTTTGGTACGGACTGATTCTCAGCGATACTTCGTCGGCGAATCGTACCGCGTCCGCTCCCCTGCCGCACACGACACGCGAGGACTCCATGCAGATTCCCGACAGGAAGCTGGCCTTCGTTCTGGCCGCGAGCAATCACGGGACGATGATCGTCAACCGGCTCGACTATCGCATGGTCGACGCCAACCGCGGCTACGGTGTCGGCTACCAGATCCTCCAGACCGGAGCGTTCGATCCGGCCGAGGTCAATCTCGCCGTTCGCCTGCTCCATATGCGCCGCAAGCATCATGGCGACGGCGCCGTGGCGATCGACTGCGGCGCCAATATCGGCGTCCACACGATCGAGTGGGCGAAGGCGATGAACGGCTGGGGATCCGTGCTGTCGATCGAGGCGCAGGAGCGGATCTACTACGCGCTCGCCGGCAACATCGCGATCAACAACTGCTTCAATGCGATCGCGATCCATGCGGCGGTGTCCTCGGAGCGCGGCGTGCTGAACATTCCGAGCCCGAACTACCTGACACCGTCGAGCTTCGGCAGCCTCGAGCTGCGCCAACGCCCGAATACAGAGTTCATCGGCCAAGCCATCGACTACGTCAACGACACCGTCGAGGTGCGCAAGCTGCCGCTGGACGATTTCAACCTGCCGCGCTGCGACCTGATCAAGCTCGACGTCGAGGGCATGGAGATCGAGGCGCTGGAAGGAGCCGCGGCGACGATCGAGCGCTGCACGCCGATCATGATGATCGAGAAGATCAAGACCGATGCGAACCAGTTGCGGCAATGGCTTGATCGCCGCGGCTACAAGACCGTCGACGCGGACATCAACATGATCGCGATCCACAGCCGGGACAAGGCGCTGGCGGACATCATTCCGCAGCAGGCCTGAGCCTGATCTCAGCGCTGCAGCTCCGGCGGCGGCGTGCGGTCGAGGACCTCGCCTTTGGGTTGGCTGAGCGCGGTGAAGGCGTAGGTCTCGATCGTCAACGGCCCGCGCATCCGCGGGGCCTCGCCGATCTTCTCGATGTGGCCGAACGTGCTCTCGACGTAGAACCGCGATGCGATCTGCGCCTCATCCACCAGAAGCTGCGTGCCCGCGAGCTTCGCCGGATCAGGCTCCGGGAAGTTGACCCAGCGGATGCGCTGGATCGGTTGCAGCACGCAGCTCCCCGGCGGCAGATAGAACGACAGCCAGGCGGTGGTGCCGTAATCCATCGCCAGCACGCAAGACGCGCCGGCGCGGACGCGGGCGGCCTCGACCGCGGCGGCCAGCGGCCGCCAGCCGACGCCGACGCTGCGCACGGTGGCGTCGCGCTTGTAGCCGGACAACAAACCCGTATTGGCCTGCACGATCAGGGCGACGAACATCACGACGCCAGCAGGCAACGCCCAGCGCAGGCAGAAGGCGGCGGTGCGCTGCTCGCGCGGTCCCCATGCGACGAGATGCGCGGCGGCCGCGGCTGCCACCACGAAGGCCGGATAGACCGGCGCGAACCAGTTGGCCTCGACGCGGGCATGCAGCGAATGCCAGGCGAAGTAGGCGACGATGACCCAGACCATCGCCTCGATCAGCACGCGACCCGCCGCTTCCCCGGCGCGGCGCCGCGCCAGCCCGTAGAGGCCCATCACGCCGAGGATGAAGACCAGCGGCGTGGCGAAGGCGAACTGCGTCGGGATGATCTCGGCGATGTAGACCGGCCTGATATCCTCGACCTTGGCGCGGCCGAGCTGCTTGATCAGCGACACCCACTGATGCTCGGCATTCCACAGGATGACCGGCGAGAAGATCGCGAACGCCACGACGCCGCCAAGATAGGGCCAGGGCGACGCCAGCCAGGGCCGCATCTTCGGCACGGCGACGAGCCAGATCAGGATCGCGGCACCGAAGAACAGCGACGTGTATTTCGACAGCAGCGCCGCACCGACGGCTGCGCCGACCGCAAGCCACCACACACCCCTGCCCGTCTCCAGCACCTTGGCGCAGAACAACAGCACGAAGCTGGATGCGACCAGCAGCGGCGCATCAGGCGTGACGATCAAGGTGCCGACGGCCGCCATGAGGGTCACGTTGAGCAGCAGCGCGGCCGTCGCGGCGACGCGCACGCTGCCGAACAGGATCTGGGCCGCGCGGTACACCGCATAGCTCATGGGGACGCCGAGCAGGATCGAGACGCAGCGCACGCCGAGCTCGCTGTCGCCGGCGAGAAAGGTGCCGAGGCGGATCACGACCGCAACCATCGGCGGATGATCGTAGTAGCCGCCGGCGAGATGCTTCGACCAGATCCAGTAATAGGCTTCGTCGAAGGTGATCGGCGTGACCGCAGCGGCGATCAGCCTGAGCAAGACGAGGCCCGTGATGATCAGCCAGACGGTGCGGACCAGCCGCGTGTCGTCGCCAGCAGTGGCAGACATCATCGCTTGCGCCAGACGAACAATCCGGAGATCGCGTAATTCCAGACCACGCCCATCAGCGCGCCGGCCGCGCCCGCCAGCCACCAGATCGGCTCCTGATCATAGACGGAGAAGGCGACGCCGACATTGGCGAGCAGGCCGACCGAGCAGACCAGATAGAACGCGAGCAGGCCGCGCAGGATGCCAAAGCCCTTCAGGCGCTGGTCGCGATAGGTGAGGAAGTTGTTGAGAATGAAGTTCGAGGTCATCGCGACGAAGGCGCCGAGCGCCTGCGCCTCGGCGAACGGCAGATCGAACAGGTTGAGACCGAGAAAGAGTGTGGCCAGATGCACGACGAGGCCGGTGCCGCCGACCATGGCGAACAACAGGAAGCGCAGCGACACCACGTCGTTGGTCATCTTCGCCAGCACGAGGCCGAGGAAGTCGAGCGCGACCATGGAGTCGAGCTTGCTCTCGCCATGCAGGCGCGAGCCGAACGTATAGGGCACCTCGACCGTTTTCAGCCCGCCCTCGGCGCTGGCGATGATGTCGAGCAGGATCTTGAAGCCCTGCGTCGAGAGTTTTGGCGCGATCTGCTCGAAGCGGTCGCGGCGGATCATGAAGAAGCCGCTCATGGGGTCGTTGACCTCGACCTTGAGCGCGCGCCGCGCGATCTCGGTGGCGAAGGCGCTGGCCCCTGCCCGCTTGCTGTCGAAGCTCGCGGCGCTGCCGCCTTCGATGTAGCGGCTGCCGACCACGAGCTCGGCCGCGCCGCTCTGCAGCAGCGCCAGCATCTTCGGCAGCTGGGTCTCGTCATGCTGCAGGTCGGCGTCGATCACGGCGGCATAGGGCGCGCTGGCGGCGAGGATGCCCTCGATGCAGGCACCGGACAGGCCGCGGCGGCCGATGCGGCGGATGCCGCGCACGCGGTTATCGCCACGCGACAATTCGCGCACCACCTGCCAGGTGCCGTCGGGCGAGTTGTCGTCGACGAACACGACCTCCCACGGCACGTCCTTGAACGCCGCCTCCAGCCGCCGGTACAGCGTGGTGACATTGTCGCGCTCGTTGAAGGTCGGGACGACCACCGAAACAATCGGAATATCAGCGGTTTGCAGGGACACTGGCGGGGCCGTTCGGATGGCGTCGGTCATGGTGCCGATGCGTATATCCGCCGCACCCTGCACTGCCAAGCGCGGCAGCCGGCCGGCGAAGCAAAAAGGCCGGCTTGTGGTGCCGGCCTGCACCGCCCCGATGAGGCGGCCCTAAAAATCCAACGACCACAAACAGGGGGTGCGCGTACATCCGGCGCAGCCGCTCTGCCGTGGTCGTCTCGGTGCCGGAGCCGTGACAGCTCGACGTCACCGTCTCTACCCAAATGGGGGGCCTCCCCCGGAATTCAAGACCCCCGGCGCTTCCGCCTAGTTCGGAACCTCGCGCACGACTGGCCCGCGCACGGCCGGCGCGACGGGGACCGTCTGGACGGGCGTCTGCGGCACCTCGACCCTGGCCGGCTGCGCCGGGCGGGCCATCGGCCCCACGGGCACATAGTAGAAGGCCGCCGCCAACACGGCAGCCGCGACGATCGCGCCCAGCGCGCCACCGACCGATTCCGCTCTCATTGCCACATCTCCCCTTCCCGGCCCTGTTCCTGGATACACGAGCATCCCGGGCGCTGGAAGAGCGCCTGCGCAACACCGCCGAACTGGCCAGAGCCGGCCCGGTTGACTACTGTTCTACCCGCAAAACCGCTCGGCCATCAGCAACGGAACCTCCAGTGAGCAAAGCTCCTGCACGCGCCTCGCAATCCAAGAGCTCGGCATCCAAGAGCCAGATCTATATCGGCATCGGCGGCTGGACCTTCGCGCCCTGGCGCGGCGTGTTCTACCCGGACAAGCTGCCGCAGGCGAAGGAGTTGGAATACGCCGCCTCCAAGCTGACCTCGATCGAAATCAACGGCACCTATTATGGCTCGCAGAAGCCGGAGAGCTTTCGCAAATGGGCGCGCGAGGTGCCCGACGGCTTCATCTTCTCGCTGAAGGGGCCGCGCTTCGCGACCAACCGCAAGGTGCTGGCGGAGGCCGGCGACTCGGTGAAGCGCTTCTACGACACCGGCGTGCTCGAGCTCGGCGACCGGCTCGGTCCGGTGCTGTGGCAGTTCGCGCCGACCAAGAAATTCGACGGGGCCGATTTCGGCAAGTTCCTGGAGCTGCTGCCGCGCGAGATCGACGGCCGCAAGCTGCGCCACGTCGTCGAGGTCCGGCACGACAGTTTCTGCGTGCCCGAATTCATCGCGCTGCTGCGCGAGTTCGCAACGCCGGTCGTGCTCGCCGAGCATGGCAAATATCCGGCGATCGCCGACGTCACCGGCGACTTCGTCTATGCGCGGCTGCAGAAGGGCAATGACGAGCTCAAGACCTGCTACCCGCCGAAGCAGCTCGATGCCTGGGCGAAACGATTGCAGCTATGGGCCGGCGGCGATGAACCGGACGATCTGCCGCGGGTTGACGACAAGCCGGCGAAGAAGACGCCGCGCGACGTGTTCGCCTACGTCATCCATGAGGGCAAGGTGCGCGCGCCGACCGGAGCGATGGAATTGATCGAGCGCGTGAGCTGACGGGGCGGCCATGGCCAAGAAGACGCTGTTCACGATCGGCTATGAGCACACCCCGGCCAAGGCCGTGCTCGACGAGCTGCAGTCGGCCGGGGTCAAGCTGCTGGTCGACGTGCGGGCGGTAGCGGCGTCGCGTCGACCGGGCTTCTCCAAGAGCCAGCTCGCCGCCGGGCTCGACGAGCGCGGCATCGCCTATGTGCACCTGCGCGGGCTCGGCACGCCGAAGGAAGGCCGCGAGGCCGCCCGTAGCGGCCACTACGACAAGCTGCACAAGATCTATAGCGCGCATCTCAAGACACCGCAGGCCAGGGAGCAGATGGACGAGCTGGCATCGCTGGTGAAGACCGCCGGCCCCGTCTGCCTGCTCTGCTACGAGCGCGACCACGCCCACTGCCACCGGCAATGGATCGCCGAGATCATCGAGGAGCGCGACAAGGTCCGGGTCGAGAACCTTATCGCGCCGCAAGTGTAGCCGCTACTCCGCGGCGCAGGTGAACGAGGACGCCTGCTCGATGTCGCCGCCAGTGTATTTGGCGAACTTGGGCCATGGGCACAGCGGCCGCGACCGCTGCGGGCTCCATGTGGACGGAAGCTCCTTGTTGGCAGCATTGACCGAAGCCGTGATCGCCTCCGGCGCCTTGCCCTTCTCGACCCAGTCCATCAGCGCGCCCAGCGCGTCGAACTTTTCCAACGTGACGCCGCCGCCGCAATGGGTCTCGCCCGGCAATGCGAACAGGCGCACGAACGTATCCGCCTTGCCCTGCACGTTGGCGTCGAGCTTCTGGTACCAGCGGATCGTATCGTTGACCGAGAACACCGGATCGGCCTGGCCGTGATAGATCAGCATCTTGCGCGCGCCGTTCTGGAACGCCGGCAAGGTCGGATTATCGACCGAAGGCGGCGTCATGAAGTCCATCGCGGACTCGGTGAACGGGCCATCCTTGGCGTAGATCTTCGGCGCGTCCTTGTCGAAGTCGAAGGCCTGCAGCTTCTCGACCAGCCTGTCGGGCGAGCCTTCCACCTCCACCGGCGGCGTCGAGAAGATGTAGTTCAGCGAGGCGCCGCCCATGGTGGCGATGATCGGGAGATTATTCCACGGCGCCACGGGGCTTTCCACCTTCCAGGCGCGCCAGTTGCCGGTGCCGACGCCGGCATCGACCGGCCAGTCCGAATACAACGCCTCGCCCTTCGAATTGCGCGGGCCGGCGAAGATCGTCTTCAGTGCGTCGACCTTGGCCGCCGGGAGGCAGGCATCGGTCGCTCCCGCCGCGCAGCGCAGGCTGTCGAAGCTGAACGCCTTCTGGCAGGCCTTCAGGTTGGCCGTCAGCCCGTCCTTGGCACCATCGAGCCCGTCGCAGAGCTCGATGATCTTGGACGAGATCAGCTTGGCATCCTCGCGGCTGATCGACTTGCGGATGTCGGCATCGGCCTTGGTCAGCGCCTGCACATCCCACGCGTGCTGCACGGCCGCGCGCGGCAGATTGAAGCCGGGATTGCCGACCAGGAAGCCGTCATACTGCTCCGGCATGCGCTCGGCCGCGACCATGGTATGGCGGCCGCCATTGGAGCAGCCGGCGATGTAGGAATAATCCGGCTTCTTGCCGTAGTGCTCGGCGATGATCGCCTTGGCGATCGGCGCCAGCGTGATGTCGGCGGAATAGCCGTAGTCGCGCCGCGCCTGCGGATCGAGGCCGAAGGCCGAGCCGGCGGCGAGCCCACGCGGCTTGTTGGCGGGATCATTGCCGGAATGACCGCTATCCGACGACAACACCGCAAAGCCACGCGCGAGCGGCGTCACGCCGCCGCTGACGAGACCGTCAGCCTTGTCGCCGAGCGCCGGCACCACGACGCCGTCATTGCCGCCGTTCACCTGGTGCAGGAAGCGCCCGTTCCAGGTCTCCGGCAGGCGGATTTCGAACTGGATCGCATAGGCGTGGCCGTCGACGCCGGTGCGTTCGTTGACCTTGCCGGAAAGGATGCAGTGACGCGGCAGTCCGTCGGCCGCCTCCCGCAACTTCGATCCGGTCAGAGTCAGGCCCGGCACTTTCAGTGCCTCTGCCGTCACCTTGCTGCAGCCAGAGTCTTCGGCCCGCGCGGATCCCATGGCCGCCACGCAGGCGAGGCTCACCCCGGCCAAAAGCGATGTCCTGGTTCGGGTCATGCGTTTCCTCCTGATGCCCTTTTCATTGAGGTGCAGTTAAGCGCGGAGATGACGCGATGTAAATCGCCGATGCCGCGCGCCCGTCGGCAGCATGAACGATGGGTTCTAGTGCAGCTGCCAGACCTCGAACGAGCGGTCGTAACCGCGCACCGACACCTCGCCGTGGAAGACCGCATCCTCGGCCTCGTCACCAGCGGCCTGCCGCACCTCCGCCGAGATCAGCAACTGCGAGCCGAACTCCTTGTTCAGGGCCTCGAGGCGCGAGGCGAAGTTCACGGTGTCGCCAATCACGGTATATTCCTTGCGCCGCGGCGAACCGATGCTGCCGGCGACGACCTCGCCGAGATGAAGGCCGATCCCGATCCGCAGCGGCCAGGACGATTTGGCATTGACGCGCTCCATCGCGGCGCGACCATCTCGCGCGCCGCCGCGACTGCCTGCACCGCGGCCTCGCGCGACTCGAAGGGCGCACCGAACAGCGCGAGAAAACCGTCGCCGAGAAACTTGTTCACGATCCCGCCGTGGCGCTCGAGGATCTCGACCAGCACGGCGAAGGCGCCGTCGAGCCGGTCGACGACTTCCTGCGGCGCCTTCGATCGCGCTGCCGAGGTGAAGCCGCGGAAGTCGACGAACATCACCGCCACCTCGCGGATGTCGCGCGCCTCCGTGGTGCCTTCCTTCATCAGCCGCTCGACCACCTGTGGCGAGACGTGCTGGCCGAACAGGTCGGTGATCCGGTCGCGCGCCGAGGCCGCTTGGATGCTGGCCGCGAATTGGCGCCGCAACTGGACGCCCACCGCACCGGCCAGCAGGCCGCACAGCAAAATGATGAAGCTGCGCTCGCCGTGATAGTAGATCTCGGGATGCTGGCTCATATCGATGGAGGGACGGCCCATCAACGCGACCGTCAGCAATTCCGCCGCGGCCACCAGCCCGGTGAAGCTCGACAGCCAGAAATCGAGACGCAGGGTCGAGAGGATGATGAAGATGAAATAGACCAACGGCGCGCCGAAGCCGAGCGCCTTGTCCGCGCCGATCCCCTCGATCTGCATGATGAGCACGAGCGTCGGGATCGAGGTTTCGACCAGAGCGCTGATGTAGCGCCAGACCACCGGAACGTCGCGGTCGAGGCGCATATGGGCCTTGATCCGGAACAGGATCAAAAGCTCGAAGGCGATGAACGCCACGATGATGATGTGGACATCGAGAATGCGCGTTCGGTTCGGCCAGATCCATTCCGAGATGCGCGGCACGAATATGTCGACCGCCATGGTGATCACGAAAAACAGCGTCGCCGTCGCGATCAGCGCCTTCACCCGCAACAGCTCGGTACTCAACGTCTGGCGCATCAGCGCCTGGTTGAACTCTTCCGGCGCGGTCGCCGCCCCACCGCTCCCCTTTCCTATGTGCGCGATCTGCATCTTGCCTCAGCCGGTCCCCTGCCCGGCGGTCATTTTGCCTCAATCGAGCGTGCGGCGGAAGCGCATCACGGCTACGGTCATGGCGAACAGCATCAGGCCGAACAGGACGATGGTGTCGTGCTGCAGGTTTGCCAGGGTCGAGCCCTTCAGCATGATGGCGCGGACGATGCGCAGATAGTGCGTCAGCGGCAGGCATTCGCCGACCACCTGCGCCCATTGCGGCATGCCGAGAAATGGAAACATGAAGCCCGACAGGAGAATGCTCGGCAGGAAGAACATCATCGACAGCTGCATCGCCTGCAACTGGTTCTGCGCCAGCGTGGAGAAGGTGTAGCCGATCGAGAGGTTGGTCGCGATGAACAACGTCGACAGCAGCGCCAGCAGCAGCAGGCTGCCCATCACAGGCACGCCGAACAGCAGCACGCCGATGCCGATGATGATCGTGGCCTGCAGGAAGCCGACCATGACGTAGGGGATGATCTTGCCCAGCATGACCTCGACCGGCGTGATCGGCATCGACAGCAGGCTCTCCATCGTGCCGCGCTCGATCTCGCGCGTCACCGACAGCGCGGTGAAGATCAGCATCGTCATGGTGAGGATGGTGCCGACGAGGCCCGGCACGATGTTCAGCCGCGAGGACGCCGCCGGATTGTAGCGGGCATGCGCCCGGATCTCGAACGGCGTCGTGACCGGATCACCGGTGTAGAGATCGTGCGCCAGCGCGGTCTGTACGATCGTGCCGAGCGAGGACAGCGCCGACGAGGCCGCCACCGGGTCGGTGGCGTCCGCGGCGACCAGCAGCGCCGGACGATCGCCGCGGCGAACGGCGCGCTCGAAGCCGCGCGGGATTTCGACGCCGAACAGCACCTTGCCCGAGAGCAGGAGATCGTCGAACTCGGCGACGCTCGTGACCTCTTGGGTGAAGCGGAAATAGGCGGTGTTCTCCATCGCCTTCAGGATCGAGCGGCCGAGATCGCTGTCCTCCTGCAGCAGCACCGCCGCCGGCAGATGATGCGGCGTCGTGTTGATGGCATAGCCGAACAGCATCAGCTGCATCACCGGCAGCATCACGATCATCGCGAACGAGACACGGTCGCGGCGCAACTGGATGAACTCCTTGACCAGCATCGCGTAGGTACGGCGCCAGAAGCCAAAGCGCTGCGGCGGCGTGGACTGGAGTGCGGTCTCGCTCATTGGAAATTGTCCCGCGAGCGGTTCATGAGGTCGATGAAGACGTCCTCGAGCGATGGCGCGGTGTGCTGCCAGTGCAGGCCGGGCTTGTCGCGCCACGGCGCGATCGTCTCCTCAAGGGCTTTGGCGTCGCGGCCGGAGACGTGCAGGCTGGTGCCGAACGGCGCCACCATGTCGACACCGGGCTTGCCGGCAAGCTCGGCAGCGAGCGCGCGCAGATCATCGCCGCTGACGGTGTACGTCGTCAGCGCCGATTGCGCGATCACGTCGGAGACGGTGCCGTGCGCCAGCAGATGACCATAGGCGATGTACGCAATTTCGTGACAGCGCTCGGCCTCGTCCATGTAGTGAGTCGAGACCAGCACGGTCAGCCCCTCGCCCGCCAGCACATGGATCTCGTTCCAGAAGTCGCGCCGCGCCTTGGGATCGACGCCCGCGGTGGGCTCGTCGAGCAGCAGCAGTTGCGGGTTGGGCAAGGTGCAGGCGCCGAGCGCCAGCCGCTGTTTCCAGCCGCCGGACAATTCGCCGGCGAGCTGGCGCTCGCGGCCGGAGAGACCGAGGCGCTGCACCATGTCGCGCGCGGACCGGCGCGGATCGGGCATCCCGTAGAGCCGCGCGACGAACTCCAGGTTCTCGCGCACCGAGAGGTCCTGGTACAGGCTGAAGCGCTGCGTCATGTAGCCGACGCGGCGCTTGATCTTGTTAGCGTCGCGGCGGATGTCGAAGCCGAGGCAGGTGCCCTCGCCGCTGTCGGGGGTCAGCAGGCCACAGAGCATGCGGATGGTCGTGGTCTTGCCAGAGCCGTTCGGCCCGAGAAAGCCATATATCGACCCGCGCTTCACCTGCATCGACAGATCATGCACGACCTCGCGTCCATCGAAGGACTTGCTCAGCCGCTTCACGTCGATCGCGATCTCGGCTGGTCCGCCCGCGCTCATCGCTTGTCCGCCACGGGCGTCTTCGGGTTCGGATAGATGCTGACGGGCTGGCCGACGCGCAGCGCATCCGGCCGCGACGGCCGCGCCTGGATCAGATAGACGAGCTTGTTGCGCTCATCCAAGCTGTAGATGACCGGCGGCGTGTACTCCGCCGTCGTCGCCAGGAAATACACCCGCGCCGTGAGATCGGCCGCGCAATTGTCGCAGGTGACCTTCACCTCGTCGCCAACGGCGAACTTTGGCAGATCCGTCTCCGACACGTAGAAGCGCAGCTTCATGTTGCCGGGCGGCAGGATCGAGAGCACCGGCCGTTGAGCCGCCACCATCTCGCCCTCGCGGAAGTAGATCTGCTGGATCGTGCCAGCAACGGGCGCCACGCCCTTGCGCCGCGCCAGCCGCGTCTGCGAGGTCACGACATGCGCCTCGGCCACGCGCAGCGCAGAGACAGCGGAGTCGAGCGTCGCCTGAGTCCCTGCCCCGGTCTTGCTCAGCGCGGCGGCGCGATCGTAGCTCTGCTGCGCGTTGGCGAGCGTCGCCTTGGTCTGGTTGAGATCGGCCTGTTGCAGGTCGTCATCGACCGAATAGATGGGATCGCCGACCTTGACCTCGTCGCCTTCGCGCACGTTGAGCTTGGTGACGCGCCCCGCCTCGTCCGGGCTGACAAAGATCATGTCGGCCTCGACCCAGCCCTGATAGCCGGAATCGCGCGTGTCCCTGCAGCCGTCGAAGCTGAAGGCCGTGACCAGCACGGCAAGGCAGTGCAGCAGGCTCATGTCGGCCTCCTCGGCCCGAAGATCAGATCGAGATGCGTCTGCAACATCGCTTCCGCATCGAGCGGCGCATGCGTTTCGAACAGGCTCTTCCAAATCACCGCGACCATCATCGGGGCGATCATCAGTTGCGGGTGCTGCACGAGCTTGGGCTCGCGGATCTCGCCGCGCGTGATCGCGAGCTGGATCAGCGCACGCATCGCGGCGAGGCCGCGCGACACGACCTCGCGGTAGTAGAAGTCGGCAATCGCCGGGAACCGCGGTCCCTCAGCAATGATGAGGCGGACGAGATCGGCCCGCTTTGTGCCGGCGATCTCCTGCAGGAACATCCGGGCCAAGGCCTCGACCATGTCGCGCACCGAGCTGCCCACTGGCAACGGCGCGGCCAAACGGCCGACGAAGGGCACGATCGCGGTCCGGATCAATTCCTCGAACATCGATTCCTTGTCCTTGAAGTGCAGATAGATCGTGCCCTTGGCGACGCCCGCGCGCTTGGCGATGTCGTCAAGGCGCGTGGCGGCAAAGCCGCGCGCGATGAACTCGTCCATCGCCGCCTGCACGATCGCCGCGCGGCGTTCTGCCGCGCGATCGGCGCGGGAGACACCCGTGCCTGGCGAACGCGAAAGGCGCCTTTTCGAAATGACCGTCTTGGACATGGATCAATTATGACTGACTAGTCAGTCATGTCAAGAGACACGTAGCAGGGGGGCTGGTGACCAGCTAAAGGCCCCCTGATAGGGCCGGTCAGCTACGCCGCCGCCGCGGAGGCCCGTCTCTGAGCGCGCCTAGCCCACGGTCTCGCCAGGGACGCGCGCCCGAGGGTTCAACCAAACGTGGCCAGCGCTCGCGGCCGCGCCGCGCGCGCCAACTCGTTGATACTGCCGTAGGAAGGTGGGTGCGCGACCGCCACCCACCCTGCTCACTCCAAACTAAGTGAAGTCCAGCACCACGCGGCCGTCGATCTTGCCGGCCTTCATGCGGTCGAAGATGGTGTTGATCTCCGACAGCGGCGCGGTGGTCACCTCGGCCTTCACCTTGCCTTCGGCGGCAAAGGCGATGGCTTCGTCGAGGTCGCGGCGGGTGCCGACGATCGAGCCGCGGACGGTGATGCGCTTGAGCACGACGTCGAAGATCGGGGTCGGGAATTCGCCGGGCGGCAGGCCGACCAAGCTGACGGTGCCCTTGCGCCGGACCATCTTCAGCGCCTGCGCGAAGGCGGGTGTCGACACGGCCGTGACCAGCACACCGTGCGCCCCTCCGCCGGTGATCGCGATGACGCGCTCCACGGCGTCCTTGTCGAGCGCGTTGACGGCGTGCTCGGCGCCGGCTTCCAGCGCCAGCTTCAGCTTGTCGTCCGCGATATCAAGGCCGATCGCCTTCAGGCCCATCGCCTTGGCGTATTGGATGGCAACGTGGCCGAGGCCGCCGACGCCGGAGATGACCACCCACTCGCCAGGACGCGTGTCGGTTTCCTTCAGGCCCTTGTAGGTGGTGACACCAGCGCACAGGATCGGCGCCACCTTGGCGAAGTCGACATTGGCCGGCAGGCGCGCGGCGAAGGCGGCGGAGGCGATGACGTATTCGGCGAAGCCGCCGTTCACGCTGTAGCCGGTGTTGTGCTGGTGCTCGCAGAGCGTTTCCCAGCCCGTCTCGCAATATTCGCAGCGCAGACAGGCATCGTGAAGCCACGCCACGCCGACGGCATCTCCCACTTTGAAGTCTGTCACGCCTGCCCCGAGCGCTACGACGACGCCCGCGGCTTCATGCCCCGGGATGAAGGGTGGCGTCGGCTTCACAGGCCAATCGCCGGAGGCGGCGTGAAGGTCGGTGTGGCACACGCCGCACGCCTTCAGCTTCACCAGCAGTTCGCCCGGACCGGGCACCGGCACGGGCACGTCCTCGATGACGAGCGGCTTGCCAAAGGCTTTGACGACGGCGGCTTTCATGGTCTGCATCGGTCTGCTCCTCATGTTGAGGCGCAAACTAACGACCGCGAACTTGTCCGGTCTTGATCGGCATCAAAGGACCCTGCTGCTTTGATGCGCAATATGTAACAGTTTCATGACGACGCAAAGTTCGCGCGCATCGCCATCACGCGTGAAACTTCAGTCCGTCCACGATCTTGTCGACCACCTTGCGCTCGGCACGAAACGCGAGTCCCACCAGATTGAGATCGGCGCGTACGACCGCCTTCACGGCGGCACGGTTGGCCTCATCATGCGTCGTCTTGAACATGTCCTCGGTGTAGAGCGCCGGCTTGACGTTGCGGGTCAGCGCACGATCCAGCGCACGCGCCAAGGCTGCGTTGTCGGGTGCACCGTAGATCAGGATCGGCTGGCCGATCAGCGCGTGATAGCTGGTCGCGGAGCCGTCCTCATAGGGCGCACCGATGCACTCGGGGAACGCGGCCGCGATGCCGCTGGCCAGGAACGCCGCGACGTTGAGCTTCTGCCAGGCTTCGAGATCGTTGCGGATGATGAGCGCGATCTTGGTG
Organism: Bradyrhizobium sp. USDA 4353; assembly: GCF_054063215.1. NCBI lineage: Bacteria > Pseudomonadati > Pseudomonadota > Alphaproteobacteria > Hyphomicrobiales > Nitrobacteraceae > Bradyrhizobium > Bradyrhizobium sp. USDA 4353. The sequence continues at coordinate 4,391,422 of NZ_JBSSGB010000001.1, read as the reverse complement.
TCGAATTGCATGTCACGTCCAATTCCAAAAATGCGGACGCCCAGAATAGCAAGGCCAGTCCGGGCGTGAAGCCGTGAATTGAAAGTGTGCGCGTGGGAACTCAGCCCCCTGAGTTCATCAGCCCTCATCAGCCCTTGGCGTCGCACACCCAGGCGCGGATCACGCATTCCTTGCCGCCATATTTGTAGCATTCGCGCGTCGCATCGTTGAGCGAGGCCGAGATCTTCGGGCGCACGGCGTAGCCATGCGGCCCGCACGGATTGGTGAGGTCGACGGCGAACGCGGCACAGGCCTTCTTCATCGTCACCGCGGTGCATTCGCCCTTGCACTGCTTGAGTGCCGCGGCCTTGGCCAGATGCTCCGCCGGATAGTCGAAGGCCTGGCCATAGGCGGCGCATTGGCCGATGGCGAAGGCGCCGGCGGCATGCGCCGGGCTGATGGCGCCCGTGGTCACGATGCGCGCGGCGCCGACGATCACGGTCAGTCCAAATGCAAACAGCGCGAGACGTCGCGCAGCGGTCGAAACGATCACTCTCTCCTCCCCCGAGGCCCAGTATCGGCAAATCTAGCCGGGGGTCGTTGAGACTTGGTGAATGAGAGGTTGAGATGAGATCGCGTCGGGTGGGCAAACCGAGGCCGCAAGGCGGCGCGTGCCCACCATGGATTGAGCGCATCGCGGCGAGGCGGTGGGCACGGCGCCAATGCGATCTCGAGCGGCGAGAGAGCACGGGCGCGCCTTTGCCCACCCTACTTTCTACGCGACTTACCCCCGCCGCGCGGCTTCCAGGGCCTGCGGCGTATCGATGTCGAGGAAAGCGCTGTCGCCGTCGACGGGCACCTCGGCGACCGCCTCGGTGTGCTTGGCGATCAGGTGCCGCGCGCCGACGTCGCCGTCGAGCGTCATCAGCTCGGCAAAGAAGCGGCGCGACCACAGCACGGGATTGCCGCGGCGGCCTTCGGAGACAGGCACGACGATCAAATTGCCGCGATCGGGCGCGAAGGCGCCGATCAGGCGGTCGAGCAGATCGGACGACACCATCGGCATGTCGCCGAGACAGACCACGGCGCCATCGACGTTCTCCGGCACTGCAGCAATGCCTGCCTTCACCGAGCTGGCGAGGCCGCCGGCGAAATCGGGATTGCGGACGAAGCGGACCTCGAGGTCCGACAGCGCCTGCTCGACCAGCTCGGCCTGATGGCCGGTGACGACGATGACCTCGCTCGCCCTGGCGGCCAATGCCTGTTCGGTGACGATTCGGACCAGCTTCTTGCCGGCGAGTTCGGCCAGCAGCTTGTTCGGCCCGCCCATGCGGGTCGAGCGTCCAGCCGCGAGCACGATCGCGGCGACCTTGCGCTCGCCCTCGGTCTCCTCCGGCTTGGCGCGCGGCTGCGGCCGCGTCACGATCTCCATCAACAGGCCCCCGACTCCCATGGCCGTCAGCTCGGCGCGCGTGACCTTGATGCCGGCGAGCAGCCGCATCAGCACCCAGTCGAAACCGTTCTCGGCCGGCGAGCGCGCGCAGCCGGGCGCGCCGAGCACCGGCACGCCGCCGGCGCTGCCGATCAGCAGCAGATTGCCCGGATCGACCGGCATGCCGAAATGGGTGATGGCACCGCCGATGCCGGTGATCGCGGCCGGGATGACGTCGCGGCGGTCGGCAATCGCCGAGGCGCCGAACACGATCACGAGTTCGGCGCCGAGGCCGAGCAGTTCCTTGATCGCGGCGGCCAGCGCGGCCTGCTCATGCGGCACGCGGCGCTCGGCGATGATAGAAGCACCGGCCGGCGCCAGGCGCTCGGCGGTGACCCGGAGCGTCTTGTCGATGACCTTGGCTGCCAGCCCCGGAAGAATCGTCGAGACGACGCCGACGCGCTTGATGACATAGGGCGCGACGCTGAGAGCGCCCTTGCCCGCCGCTGCGACGGCGGCATCGCGCAGCCGTCCCTCGACGCCGAACGGGATCAGCTTGACGGTGCCCACCATCTCGCCTTCGACCACCGGCTTGAACGCCGGGAGGGTCGCGAAGGTGATGGCTTCATCGACCTCGTTGATGCGGTCGACGGCGGCGCGGTCGATGATGAGCACGCCGGGCTGCGCTGCGAACAGATTGGCGCGGCCCGTGAAGGCGCGGTCGACATGGATGCCGTTGCCCGCCACGACCTTGGCGACATTAGCGGCCGCCTCGTCCTCGGAGACATCGCCCGCCTCGAGCCGGACGACGACGATCTCCTTGACGCCTTCCCTGATCAGCGCGTCGACCTCGGCGGGACCGATCAAGGTGCCCTTCTTCAGCACCAAGGACCCCTTGCGCAGGGTGTGCACAGTCACCCCGCCGATGGCCTCATGCGGACTGGCGGGACCGAACTTCATGCCGCCTGCTCTTTCTCCTTGGCCGGCAACCGAAGCGTGGCGGTGATCTCGGCCATGATCGAGACCGCGATCTCTGACGGCGACACCGCGCCGATGGCCAGCCCAATCGGCGCGTGGATGCGGGCGATGTCGGCATCGCTGGCGCCCTGCGCACGCAGCCGGTCGTGACGCTTCGCGTGCGTCTTCCGCGAGCCGAGCGCGCCGATATAGAAGCAGTCGCGCGAGAAGGCGTGCAGCAGCGCCGGATCGTCGATCTTCGGATCATGCGTCAGCGCGACGAAGGCCGTGTAGGGATCGACGTTGAGCGGGGGCAGTGCCACGTCGGGCCATTCGGCGATCAGCGGCACATCCGGGAAACGCTCCGGGCTCGCGAAAGCCGTGCGCGGATCGACGACGGTGACGTCATAGCCGAGCGACTTGGCGATCGGCGCGAGCGCCTGGCTGATATGGACGGCGCCGACGATCACGAGCTTGGCCGTCGGCGCGTAGACGTTGAGGAACAGCCGCTTGCCGTCAACCTCGACCATGCCGCTCTTGCCCATGCGCAAATGCTTGGCGAGATCGTCGCTGAGGGGATCGCGGGCGATTGCAGCGGCTTTGACCAGGCGCTGCTCGCCCGAGGCGACGTCGGTGACGAGAATAGCCGGGCGGCGCGCGGCGCGCTCGGCGTTGAGCTCGGCCAGTGTCGACAGTTGCATGGATCAGCCCACCTTCTCGACGAACACGCGGATGGTGCCGCCGCAGGACAGACCGACATTCCAGGCGGTCTCGTCGGCGACGCCGAACTCCAGCATCTTGGGCTGGCCGCTGGAGATCACGTCGAGCGCCTCGGTGACGACGGCGCCCTCGACGCAGCCGCCCGACACCGACCCTAAGAACGTGCCCTCGTCGTTGATCACGAGGTTGGAGCCGACCGGGCGCGGCGCCGAGCCCCAGGTCTCGACCACCGTGGCGAGCGCCACGCCGTGGCCGCCCTTGTGCCAGTCCTCGGCGGCCTTGAGGATGTCTTCGTCGCGGTTGAGCATGGCGATCTCCTTCTCGGGATGATCAGGCGGCGGGACGGATCGCGCTGCGCTGATGCGGCGGCAGCGGCGCGGACAGCGCCGAGATCAGGGTCTCGATCGAGGTCAAGTTATGTACCGGGCGGAATTCGTCAACGTGGGGCAGCATGGTTTTGATGCCCTGCGCCTTGGCCTCGAAGCCGGAATAGCGCAATAGCGGGTTGAGCCAGATCAGTCGCCTGCAGGAGCGGTGCAGCCGGTCCATCTCGAAGGCGAGCTTGCTGTCGGCCTCGCGCTCCAGCCCGTCGGAGATCAGGAGCACGATCGCGCCCTGCCCGAGCACCCGCCGCGCCCATTGCTTGTTGAAGGTCTCGAGCGAGGTGGCGATCCTTGTGCCGCCGGCCCAATCCTCGACATTGGCCGAGCAGCTCGCCAGCGCCTCGTCGGGATCACGCTGCCGCAGCGCACGGGTGACGTTGGTCAGGCGGGTGCCGAACAGAAACACCGAGACGCGCTTGCGGGCGTCGGTGATGGCGTGGAGGAAGTGCAGGAACAGGCGGGTGTACTCGCTCATCGAGCCGGAGATGTCGAGCAGCGCCACGATCGGCGCCGGTTTCTCGATTCGCCCGAGGCGATGGAAGTTGATGATCTCGCCCTCGGTGCGCAACGCCTGGCGCAAAGTCTTGCGCATGTCGATGCGGTGGCCGCGCGGATCGGCAGTGTGGCGGCGGGTCTTCAGCTCCGCCTGCGGCAGCCGCATCTTGGCGATGGCGCGCGCGACCTCGGCGATCTCGGCCGCGCTCATCTGGGCAAAATCCTTCTTCTGCAGCACCTCGCGGTCGGACACCGACAGCCGCAGGTCCTGCTCCTGCGCCTTCGGCTCCTCATGCATCTGCGGCTGCGACATCGCCTCCTGCACCCGGCGCGAGGCCGGCGGCGGCTTCTTCTTGGCGTGGTCCGGCAGCGGCACCGAATCCAGCATCGACTTCCATTCCTCGGCGGGACGGAAGAACAGGTCGAAGGCCTGGGCGAAGATCAGCGCATGCTCGTGACGCTTGACGAAGATCGATTCCAGCGTGGTGAAGACGTCGGGGCGCTTGCTGATGTCGATGGCTTCGAGGGCCGTCATGGCGTCGATGACGGCGCCGGGGCCGACGGGCAGGCCCGCGGCGCGCAGCGCGCGCGCGAAGCCTGCGATGTTGTCGGCGATGCCGCCGGTTGGCGGCGCGAGGTGATTGATGCTGGTGGGCATGGCTTGATCCCCTCGAATTCCAGACGCGCCCACAGTTGAGCTCGTCATTCCGGGGCGCGCGGAGCGCGAGCCCGGAATCCATACTCACGATCGTGGTTATGGATTCCGGGCCTGCGTGCTGCGCACGCATCCCGGAATGACGACCGACTTTGTAGGCACCAGCGCGAACTACGTCTCGCTGGTCGCGTCCTTGATCACCTTGTTCAACGCATCACCCTGCATCCGGGCGATGTCGTCCTGATACTTCAAAAGCGCGCCCAGCGTGTCGCCGACCACTTCCGCGTTGAGCGAACGCGCGTCGAGCTCGGTCAGCGCCGTCGCCCAATCGAGCGTCTCGGCAACGCCAGGCGACTTGTAGAAATCCTGGTCGCGCAGCGCCTGCACGAAGCGCACAACCTGCTGCGACAGGCGCTGCGAGATGCCGGGCAGCCGGGTCTTGACGATCGCGAGCTCGCGCTCGGCGGAGGGATAGTCGACCCAGTGATACAGGCAGCGCCGCTTCAGCGCGTCGTGGATCTCGCGGGTGCGGTTGGAGGTAATGATGACGATCGGCGGATGCGGCGCCTTGACGGTGCCGAATTCGGGGATGGTCACCTGGAAGTCGGAGAGAATCTCGAGCAGATAGGCCTCGAAGGCCTCGTCGGCGCGGTCGAGCTCGTCGATCAGCAAGACCGGTGCACCCGCGACATCCGGCTCCAGCGCCTGCAACAGCGGGCGCTTGATCAGGTAGCGGTCGGCGAAGATGTCCGACGACAATTGGTCGCGATCGACATCGCCACCGGCTTCCGCCAGCCGGATCGCGATCATCTGCGCCGCCGAATTCCACTCATAGACGGCGGAGGCAACGTCGAGACCTTCGTAGCATTGCAGGCGGATCAGCTTGCGGCCGAGCGCCGCCGACAGGACCTTGGCGATCTCGGTCTTGCCGACGCCAGCCTCGCCTTCGAGGAACAGCGGTCGGCCCATGCGCAGCGACAGATAGGTCACCGTCGCCAGCGATCGCTCGGCCAGATAGCCGCGCGACGACAACAATTCGAGCATCGCATCGACGGATGCTGGCAGAGCCGGAGCACTCATGGTCAGACCGCTTCCTTCGACGTCACGACGCCGGAGCTTCGGGCTCGGCGGCCCCGTCCGACGCCATCGAGGCCTTGGCCTCGGCATTGGCGGCATCGACCGCGCGGCGCGCGAGCACGCCGATCAGATGGGCGCGATATTCGGCGCTGCCGTGGATGTCGCCGTTGAGGCCATCGGCCGACACCGGGATGCCTTCCAGCACCTTCGGCGAGAACCGCTTCTGCAACGCTTCCTCGAAGGCAGTAACGCGGAACACGCCGTTGCCGCCAGCGCCGGTCACCGCGACCCGCACGTCCGACGGACGGCGCGCGACGAACACGCCGACCAGCGCATAGCGCGAGGCCTGATTGCGGAATTTCACATAGGCCGCCTTCTTCGCCAGCGGGAAGCTCACCTTGGTGATGATCTCGTCCGGCTCCAGCGCGGTCGTGAACAGGCCCTGGAAGAACTCCTCGGCCTTCAGCTTGCGCTTGTTGGTCACGATGGTCGCCCCGAGCGCCAAGCAGGCGGCCGGATAGTCCGCGGTCGGATCGTTGTTGGCGATCGAGCCGCCGATCGTGCCGCGATGACGGACGGCGGGATCACCGATCAGGCTGGCCAGATGCGCGAGCGCCGGAATGGCCTCGCCGACGGTCGCGGAGTTCGCGACATCGGCGTGGCGCGCCATGGCGCCGATCACGAGGTTGCGGCCCTTGACCTCGATCGTGTCGAGGCCTTCGACATGGGAGAGGTCGACGAGATGCGGCGGACTGGCCAGCCGCTGCTTCATCACGGGCACCAGGGTATGACCGCCGGCGACCAGCTTGGCGTCCTCGTTCTTGGTGAGGAGATTCGCGGCCTGGCGCACGGTGGCCGGCCGGTGATATTTGAATTCGTACATGGGGGGATATCCTGTCGCGGCGGGCGGCTGAGGCGAGGTCCGGCTGTTAGGCGAGGTCCGATTTGGCCATCGCCTTGGCGCCGGCGGCAATGGACTGCACGATGTTCTGATAGCCGGTGCAGCGGCAGAGATTGCCTTCGAGCTCCTCGCGAATCGTCTCCTCGCTGAGCTCATGGCCCTTGCGGTGGACGAGATCGACGGCGGTCATGATCATGCCCGGCGTGCAGAAGCCGCACTGCAGACCATGGTGCTCGCGGAACGCCTCCTGCATCGGATGCAGCGGCGCGCCGTCGGCAGCGAGACCTTCGATCGTGCGGACCTCGTGACCGTCGGCCATCACGGCCAGCGTCGTGCAGGACTTCACCGCCTTGCCGTCGAGATGCACGACGCAGGCGCCGCATTGCGAGGTGTCGCAGCCGACATGGGTGCCGGTGAGGCGCAGATTCTCGCGCAGGAACTGCACGAGCAGCGTCCGCGGGTCGACATTCGCCGTGACGGGATTACCGTTCACAATCATGGAAATCTTGGCCATTCAGGACTCTCTATATTCCGCGCACAGCGTTGCACTGCAGCGCAGCCCAGCAAAAATCGGTCGAAAACCATCATATTGACGCTCTCCGCGACGGGCAACCTCGCCCCGGACAGCGCATGGGTTGGTTGCGGTCAGCCTTGAACGGCCTTGGCAAAGTTCGCAAAGAACTCATCGGCGAGCTTTTTGGCCGCGCCGTTGATCAGGCGCTGGCCGAGCTGCGCCAGCTTGCCGCCGATCTGGGCGTCGACATTGTAGCTCAGCAGCGTGCCGCCATCCTTTTCCGCGAGCCCCACGACCGCGCCGCCCTTGGCGAATCCGGCGACACCGCCTTCGCCCTCGCCGGAGATCTTGTAGCCGTTCGGCGGATCGAGATCGCTCAAGGTGACCTTGCCCTTGAAGCGCGCGGACACCGGCCCGACCTTCATCTTGGCGACGGCGCGGAAGCCGCCATCCTCGGTCTTCTCCAGCTCCTCGCAGCCGGGGATACAGGCCTTGAGCACCTCAGGATCGTTCAGCTTGGCCCAGACGGCCTCACGCGGTGCCGCCAGCTGGACCTCGCCCGTCATCGTCATTGCCATGAGCATTTCCCCCGGATTGGCGCGGTTAGAGGCATTCAAGTAAAGCACCGAAGACCCAAAAGGAAGGGCAAGCAGCGCCGTCAAGCGTTGCAGAAACGCTGGAGCACCGCAGCAATGCGGGTCTTATGGCCGTCGGGTTTCGATTGGCAGACGGCGCCCGCAATGGTTAGTTCGCCATCAAATCTGCACGATTCCTCCGGCGATCAGCGCCGGCTGCGACAAGGATTGCGCCCATGCCGATGATCGATGCCGACGGTTGCCTGTTGAACGTCACCGTCGAGGGCCGCGACGGCGGGCCGACCCTGATGCTGTCGAACTCGCTCGGCTCGACCTTGCAGATGTGGGAGCCGCAGATGCGCGCCTTCACGCAGGTGTTTCGCGTCATCCGCTACGACCGGCGCGGCCACGGCAAGTCTCAGGTCGCCCCCGGCCCATACTCGATCGAGCGATTCGGCCGCGACGCCCTGGCTATTCTCGACGATCTCAACATCGACAAGGTGCACTGGTGCGGCGTCTCGATGGGCGGCATGGTCGGCCAGTGGCTGGCCGCGCACGCGCCCGAGCGCGTCGGCAAGGTCGTGCTCGCCAACACCACCTGCCATTACCCTGATCCGGCGATCTGGGATGCGCGGATCAAGGCCGTCCGGGACAGCGGCCTCGCTGGAATCGCCGACACGGTGATTGCCGGCTGGCTGACGCAGGATTTTCGCGATCACAATCCGGAGATCGCAGATCGGATGAAGGCGATGCTGGTGGCGACGCCGGTCGAGGGCTATCTCGCCTGCTGCGAAGCGCTGCGCGCCCTCGACCTGCGCGAGGACCTGCCCAGCATCAAGAGCCCGACCTTGGTCGTCGCCGGCCGCTACGACAAGTCGACGCCGATCTCGATGGCGGAAGCGATTCGCAGTCGGATCCCCGGCGCCAGCATGACGATCGTCGATGCGGCGCACATCTCGAACGTCGAGGCTGCCGGCGCGTTCAATGACGCGGTGCTCGGCTTTCTCACGCAGCGCTGAGCAGGCCGGAGATCACATGCTGGGCTGTGCCGAGCCATCGACGCCCAAGGCGGGAGCGGGTTCGGATACGGCGGCCGGCGACGATGTCGGCTTCTCCACCAGCATGATGATGGCCGTCCCGAGCAGCATCAGGAGCTCCGTGGCATGCAGCCGCAGCGCCTGGGTCTCCCCGACCTTCGCCGCCAGGATCATGCTGACGAAGGTCAAAACGCTGCCGAGACCCAGGCCGATCGACAACGCCTCGACATAGCCGGAGACCTTTCGCACGCGCGGTACGAGGATCAGGACCAGGAACATCGCAAAGAAGCCTGCGACCGTCAGTCGCGCCAGCGCCAGCAGCCAGGCGGCGCGCACCGTGTCGATGCTCGAGAGATGCAGATGATCGCTGATGAACAGCGCGACCGCGATGTTGGGGCGGGCGAACAGCCCCTGCACCGGCGACACCATGATCTGGAAAGCCACGACCGTCCAGGCGGGCACGAAATACAGCGCCAGCAGCACGCCGTTGACGCAGCTGAGCCGCCAGTTCCTGATCACGCAGTTCTTGATCATGTCGCGCCCGCCCTTTGCACCCCCTGCCGATCCGGCAGGTTCCAGACGAGCTAACGCGCGACAAATGCCACGGGCAATTTAAACCCTTTGTTTACCTTAACGCGCCGGCCGGCTGGCGGCAGCTCGGAGCGCTGGCCCGCCTTCTCTAGACTAGCGGGGCGGTTCAGCCGCCACGCTCCTGCCCGGAATCCTGGCGCTGCGGGGCAGCGTCCCTGCCCTCATCCTGACGGATCGGCTGGCCCTGGGTCTGCCCCTGCTGATTCTGTCCCGGGTTCTGGTGGCCCTGATTCTTGTCGGTGAGGTTGCTCATTCTGCGACTCCCTGGCGAGGATGGAATGACAACCAATGCGCGAGCGTCGCTCCCGTTGCGTGGGCGTGCTGTTCCCGCGCGGTCATGGGATGGCCATCATCTGGCCTGATTGGGGCATCGGAACCGCGCCACGAAAGCAGGCGGGATAAGCACCTAATTGCGGCACTGCACGCTGTTGCGGCACCCGGTTCCTAGCTGTTAGTACTTGGGCACGCGACGCCTTCGGTCGCGGGTGCAAGCTCCACGGGTGCCTGCATCCGCTCCGCAGGCCCCCACGGCGTTGCGAACCAGTCCTTCGAAGTTCCAGCCTCGCAGTCTCAATAACGGCAGTTCATGGATTATTTCGCGCAGCAGCTCATCAACGGCCTGGTCCTGGGCTCGATCTACGGCCTGATCGCCATCGGCTACACCATGGTCTATGGCATCGTCGGCATGATCAATTTCGCCCATGGCGACGTCTTCATGATCGGCGGCTTCATCGCGCTGATCTCGTTCCTGGTGCTGGTCTCGATCGGCCTGACCGCGGTCCCCGTCATTCTGCTGATCGTGCTGCTCGTCTCGATGGCGATCACGGCGCTGTATGGCTGGACCATCGAGCGCATCGCCTACCGTCCGCTGCGCCATTCGTTCCGGCTGGCGCCGATGCTGTCGGCGATCGGAATGTCCTTCGTGCTGACGAACTTCTCGCAGGTGTCGCAGGGCGCGCGGGTGAAGCCGGTGCCGCCGATCATCACCGGCGGCTACACCTTGCACGAAGGTGACAGCGGCTTCGTGGTGCAGCTCTCCAACATCCAGATCGTCGTCGTCATCACCACGATCGTGCTGCTCGGCCTGTTCACCTGGCTGGTGTCGCGCACCCGCCTCGGCCGCGACATGCGCGCCTGCGAGCAGGACCAGACCATGGCCGCGCTGCTCGGCGTCGACGTCGACCGCACGATCTCGATGACCTTCGTGATCGGCGCAGCCCTCGCCGCCGTCGCGGGCATGATGTACCTGCTCTATTACGGCCTGGTCGATTTCTTCATGGGCTTCGTCGCTGGCATCAAGGCGTTCACGGCGGCCGTGCTCGGCGGCATCGGCTCGCTGCCGGGCGCGATGCTCGGCGGCCTCGCGATCGGCTTGATCGAGACGTTCTGGTCGGCCTATTTCTCGGTCGAGTACAAGGACGTCGCGGCGTTCTCGATCCTGATCGTGGTGCTGATCTTCATGCCGACCGGCCTGCTGGGCCGTCCCGAAGTCGAAAAAGTCTGACGACGGAGCCCGTGTGAGCGCGTCCCTTCCAACATCTGTCCAGTCGAATGGCTTCGAGCCTGTCGGAGCCGCCTTCATCCTCAAGAAAGCCGTCCTCAGTGCCCTGGTCGCCCTTGGCCTGTTCTCGCTGATGGTCGGCGTCCGCACCGAGGCCGGCCAGAGCGGCCAGCTCGAATATTGGACCCGCTTCGGCGAGCTCGCGAGCCTCGTCGGCGCCGTATTCGTCGGCTCGATCGTGGTCGAGCTGCTGCGCCTGTGGCTCGGCCCGCGCGGCGGCCTCGGCAGCTTCGTGCCGGCATCCGTGCAGAGCGGCCTATCGGTCGCCGGCCGCTATCTCGCGCCGGCGCTCTTGATCTTCACCTTCCTCGTGCCGGTGATCTTCTACAATCAGCGCTACATTCTCGATCTCGGCATCCTCGTGCTCACCTATGTGATGCTCGGCTGGGGTCTCAACGTCGTGGTCGGCCTCGCCGGCCTGCTCGACCTCGGCTACGTCGCGTTCTATGCGGTCGGCGCCTATTCCTATGGATTGCTGTCGACCACCTTCGGCCTGTCGTTCTGGATCTGCCTGCCGCTCGCCGGCATCCTCGCCGCCTTCTGGGGCGTGCTGCTCGGCTTCCCCGTGCTGCGCCTGCGCGGCGACTATCTCGCCATCGTCACCTTGGCGTTCGGCGAGATCATCCGCCTGGTGCTGATCAACTGGCAGGAGGTCACCGGCGGCCCCAACGGCATCTCCGGCATTCCGCGTCCGAGCCTGTTCGGCATTCCGCTGACGCCGGGTGAAGGCGGCCTTGCAGCGATGCTCGGCATTCCGTTCTCACCGACGCATCGCATCGTCTTCCTGTTCTATTTGATCCTGGCGCTGGCGCTGCTCACCAATTGGGTCACCATCCGGCTGCGCCGGCTGCCGATCGGCCGCGCGTGGGAGGCGTTGCGTGAGGACGAGGTCGCCTGCCGCGCGCTCGGCATCAACATCACCACGACCAAGCTGACGGCGTTCGCCACCGGCGCGATGTTCGGCGGCTTCGCCGGCGCCTTCTTCGCCACCCGTCAGGGCTTCATCAGCCCGGAATCCTTCACCTTCCAGGAATCCGCGCTGGTGCTCGCCATCGTCGTGCTCGGCGGCATGGGGTCGCAGCTCGGCGTCGCACTCGCCGCGCTCGCCATGATCGGCGGCTTCGAGCTGTTCCGCAGCCTCGAAGTCTACCGCATGCTGGTGTTCGGTCTCGCCATGGTGCTGATCATGATCTGGCGTCCGCGCGGCATCGTCGGCCATCGCGCGCCCACCGTGTTCCTGGAAAAATCCCAGAGCATCTCCTCGGACCTCGTCAAGGAAGGCCACGGATGAGCTCCGCTCCCATTCTCGCGCTCGAAAACCTCACCATGCGCTTTGGCGGCATCGTCGCCGTCAACGCGCTGTCGTTCACCGCGCAACGCAAGCAGATCACCGCCCTGATCGGCCCCAACGGCGCCGGCAAGACCACCGTGTTCAACTGCATCACCGGCTTCTACAAGCCGACCTCGGGCGTGATCCGGCTGACGCACGACGACGGCGCGCAGTTCGAGATGCAGAAGCTGAAGGACTACAATATCTCCAAGCAGGCGAAGGTGGCGCGCACCTTCCAGAACATCCGGTTGTTTCCCGGAATGACGGCGCTGGAGAACCTGATGGTGGCGCAGCACAATGCCTTGATGAAGGCGTCTGGCCTGACGTTTCTCGGGCTGCTCGGGGTGCCCTCCTGGCGCGCGGCCGAGCAGAGCGCGATCGACAATGCGGTGTTCTGGCTGAAGCGCGTCGGACTGCTCGACCGCGCCGACGATGCCGCCGGCAATTTCGCCTATGGCGACCAGCGTCGGCTCGAGATCGCGCGCGCAATGTGCACCTCGCCTGCCCTGCTCTGCCTCGACGAGCCGGCCGCGGGCCTCAACGCGCGCGAGAGCGGCGCGCTGAACGAGCTGCTGCTGTCGATCCGCAGTGACCACGGCACCTCGATCCTTCTGATCGAGCACGACATGAGCGTGGTGATGGAGATTTCCGACCACGTCGTGGTGATGGACTACGGCGTCAAGATCGCCGAGGGCACGCCGCGCGAGATCCGCGACGATCCCAAGGTGATCGCCGCCTATCTCGGCACCGACGAGGAAGAGGCCGCAGCCGTGATGGAGGCCGAGGCGTGAGCGCGTCCTTGCTCCAGATCCAGAAGTTGCGCGCGTCCTATGGCAAGATCGAAGCGCTGAAGGGCGTCGACCTCGACATCAAGGCCGGCGAGATCGTCGCGCTGATCGGCGCCAATGGCGCCGGCAAGTCGACCCTGATGATGTCGATCTTCGGCCGGCCGCGCGCCAGCTCCGGCAACATTGTCTATGATGGCCATGACATCACGCAGGTGCCGACGCATCTGATCGCCCGCCTCAGAATCGCGCAGTCTCCGGAAGGCCGCCGCATCTTCCCGCGCATGAGCGTCGCGGAAAACCTGCAAATGGGCGCCGATGCCGGCGACACCACGGAAGCGCAGCGCGCCGAGACGCTGGAGCGCGTGCTCGCGCTGTTTCCCCGGCTGAAGGAGCGCTTCGACCAGCGCGGCGGCACGCTGTCGGGCGGCGAGCAGCAGATGCTGGCGATCGGCCGCGCCCTGATGAGCCGGCCACGGCTGCTGCTGCTCGACGAGCCCTCGCTGGGTCTCGCGCCACTGATCGCGCGCCAGATTTTTGACGCCATCCGGACGCTCAACCGTCAGGACGGCTTGACTGTGCTGATCGTCGAGCAGAACGCCAATCATGCGCTCAAGCTCGCCCATCGCGGCTACGTGCTGGTGAACGGCATGATCACCCTGTCGGGCACGGGCACAGAATTGTTGCAGCGTCCTGAGATCCGTGCGGCCTATCTGGAGGGTGGCCGCCACTGAGGCCGGGGTCGGACAATCCCGGCCGAAATGGCCTTAGCCCTTCGTCGGTCTCCCCGAAATTTTGCGGTGACTTCGGCGGAAAATCAGCCACAATGCGCGCGGTCTGCGGCCCGCCCTCCGGGCCATTTCCATGTCGACCTACCCCTTGTGAGGATTTCTCATGAAACCACTCAAACTGATTGGTCTGGCCGTGGGCGCCACGCTTGCGCTCTCGACCGCGGCCTTTGCCGACGACATCACCATCGCCGTGGCCGGCCCGATGACCGGCGGCGAGTCAGCCTTCGGCCGGCAGATGCAGAACGGCGCCGAGATGGCGATTGCCGACCTCAATGCCGCAGGCGGCGTGCTCGGCAAGAAGCTCGCGCTGCAGGTAGGTGACGATGCCTGCGATCCGAAGCAGGCCCGCTCGGTCGCCGAGAAGCTCGCCGGCTCCGGCATCCCCTTCGTCGCCGGTCATTTCTGCTCGTCGTCGTCGATCCCGGCCTCCGAAGCCTACGCAGACAGCAACGTGTTGCAGATCACCCCGGCCTCGACCAACCCGCTGTTCACCGAGCGCAAGCTGTGGAACGTCGCGCGCGTCTGCGGCCGCGACGATCAGCAGGGCCTCGTTGCCGCCAACTACATCGCGAAGAACTTCAAGGGCAAGAACATCGCGATCCTCAACGACAAGACCACCTACGGCAAGGGTCTCGCCGACGAGACCAAGAAGGCGCTGAACAAGGCCGGCATCACCGAAAAGATGTTCGAGTCGTACAACAAGGGCGACAAGGACTTCAACGCGATCGTCTCGCGGCTGAAGCGTGAGAACATCGACCTCGTTTATGTCGGCGGCTATCATCAGGAAGCCGGCCTGATCCTGCGTCAGATGCGCGACCAGGGCCTCAAGACCGTGCTGATGGCGGGCGACGCGATGAACGACAAGGAATTCGCCTCGATCACCGGTCCGGCCGCGGAGGGCACCCTCTTCACCTTCGGCCCCGAGCCGCGCAACAAGCCGACCGCGAAGGCGATCGTCGACAAGTTCAAGGCGAAGAACATCGATCCCGAGGGCTACACGCTCTATACCTACGCCGCGATCCAGGTCTGGTCGCAGGCCGTGAAGAAGGCCAACACCACCGACGCCAAGAAGGTGATGGACACCATCAAGGCCGGCGAGTGGGACACCGTTCTCGGCAAGCTCGGCTTCGACGCCAAGGGCGACATCAAGCAGATCGACTACGTCGTCTACAAGTGGGACGCCAAGGGCGGATACGCCGAGCTCGGCGGCAAGGGCTCCTGATCAGCACCGCTGATCTCCTCATCAGAAACGCAAACGCCCCGGTCGATGGCCGGGGCGTTCTGCTGATGGAATGGCGCAAGCTGGATCTGAACGATCACCCGGCGCAAACCGAGAGCGGGCGCGCCTCCTTGACCGCAGTTCGGGCCGTCTCGACGGCGTGCATCAATTCACCCGGACGGAACGGCTTCTGCAGGTAGACCACGCGCGTCAGCTCCTCCGACATCGCCGCGCCATCGAAGGCGCTCATGCCCGACACGGCCACGACCGGCATATCGGGAACCAGCCTGCGCATCTCGCCGACCAGATCGAGGCCGTTGCAATCGTCGAGGTAGATGTCGACGATCGCGGCATCGAAGGCCTGGTCGCGGAACAATTGTAAGCCGGCCGCTGCGGTTCCCGCCTCGACCACCTCGAACTGATTGACGCGCAGCACCATGCTGATCATGGCCCGCACGTCCTTCTGATCATCCACCACAAGAATCCGTGGCATCAAAATCTCCAGAAATTTTGTTGGACAGCCTACAACATAAAAAGAAATCATGTACAACTACGGGTATATTTATCCCGGATGCGGTAAAGGTGCAGTTACTGCAAATCACGACTCATTCTACCGAACGTATCAAATTGGTACCATACAACCAAAATTTGAGTAGATACATTTCTCACGCACCAGTCGCATCAATGCTTCATCGAACGCGTTGACGCCAAGGTGCGCAGGAACTTGTGGAGATGCAAAGCATCGAAGATCCAAGCGAAGTTCTTCTATCGACGTCCACCGCTACACGCCGGGACCAATTCGCAGCATTGGTCGCGGTTGCCGTCTCCGCAGCACTCTTTGCCGCCGCCGCTCCGTTTGCCAAGGTGCAGCTGCCGGCCGCGCCCGCCTTTGTCGCGAGCTATCAGTCCGCGCTGGCGCTGAACGATCTCATCACCGCGTTCCTGCTGTTCTCTCAATTCGTCCTGCTGCGTTCGCGCGCGCTGCTCTGGCTTGCCTCAGGCTATCTGTTCACGGCCCCCGCCGCCTTGCTGCACACGCTGGTGTTCCCCGGCCTCTACGCACCCACCGGCCTGCTCGGCGCGGGCTCGCAAAGCGCGGTCTGGATCTACATGATCTGGCACGGCGGGTTCCCGTTGCTGGTGCTCGGTTATGCGCTGGACAAAGGCAGTCGGACGGTCAATGCGGTCTCGGTTCCAGGGTGGCTGTCGCTTGCGCTCGTGAGTGTCGCGATCGTGCTGAGCGCGCTGAGCTGGACGGTGGTCGCCCATGACGAAATCCTGCCCGCCCTCATTCGCGACAACACGGCAACGACGGCGTTGAAGGTTACGGTCGGCGCCATCTGGTGCGTGACCGCCGTCGCCCTCATCACGCTGGCGTGGCAGCGGCCGCACAGCATTCTCGATCTCTGGGTCATGGTGGTGCTGTGCGCATGGCTGTTCGATCTCTCGCTGTCCTCGCTGCTCAACGCCACCCGCTTCGATTTCGGCTACTATGCCGGCCGCATCTACGGCCTGTTCGCGGCAAGCTTCGTGCTCGGGGTGCTGCTCGCCGACAATGTGGGTCTGCAGTGGCGGTTGTCGCGTCTCCTGCAACAGCAGCGCCGGCAGAACGAAAGCGACCGGGCGCGCTTCATCGCGCGTGAGCGGCTGTTCAGCGCGGTCATCGAATCCTCCAACGACGCGGTGATCACGCTGACCCTCCACGGCAAGATCACCTCGTGGAACCGGGCCGCCGAGCAGCTGTTCGGCTATCCCGCCGACGAAGCGCTGGGCAACGACATCGGCCTGATCGTTCCTGCCGAGCGACGCTTCGAGGTCGATCGCATCCTCGACAAGATGGGCGCCGGCGAGAAGATCGAGCATCACGAGACGATGCGCCGGCACAAGGATGGCCACGAGATCGAGGTGTCGCTCAGCGTCTCGCCGATCCTCGATGCGCGCGGCGCGGTCATCGGTGCCTCGAAGGTCGCGCGCGACATCTCCGAGAGCAAGCGCACCCGCAACGCTCTGACCCGGGAAACCGAGGAGCGGCGGCGCATCTTCGAGACCTCGCAGGACCTGATCCTCGTCGCCGATTCCCGCGGCAATCTGATGCAGGTCAGCCCGAGCGCGCGCGCCATCCTCGGTTACCTGCCGGAGGAAATGGTCGGCCGCAACGCCAGCGATTTCGTCTATCCGCCGGAGCTCGAGGCGGTCCGCAGCCAGATGCGCGACTGTCGTCGCGGCCGCGACGTCCACAATTTCGAAGCGCAGCTCCTGCACAAGGAAGGCCGCGGCGTCGTGCTGAACTGGATGGCGAACTGGTCGGATCCGGTGCAACGCCATTTCTTCGTCGGCCGTGACCTCACCGAGAAACGCGCAGCCGAGGCGCAGTTCCGCCAGGCGCAAAAGATGGAGGCGGTCGGTCAGCTCACCGGGGGCGTCGCCCACGACTTCAACAACATCCTCACCGTCATCACCGGCAGCATCTCCATTCTCGCCGACGCGGTTGCCGAGCGGCCGGAGCTCGCATCCGTGGCCAAGCTGATCGATGATTCCGCCGACCGCGGCGCACATCTCACGCGGCAGCTGCTCGCCTTTGCCCGCAAGCAGCCGCTGCAGCCGGTCGATCTCGACGTCAATGCGCTGATGAACGAGACCGCCGCGCTGCTGCGCCCGACGCTCGGCGAGCAGATCGAGATCGAGCGCATCCTCAGCACCGATCCATGCACGGCGCTGGCCGATCCGAACCAGCTCGCCACAGGGATCGTCAACCTCGCGCTCAATGCGCGCGATGCCATGCCGCAAGGCGGCAAGCTGACGCTGGAGACGGCGAACGTCACGCTCGATCAGGACTATGCCGAGGCCAACACCGAGGTGGTGGTCGGCGACTACGTCATGATCGCGGTGAGCGACACCGGCTGCGGCATTCCTCCCGCCTATCTCGACAAGGTGTTCGATCCGTTCTTCTCGACCAAGGGCGTCGGCAAGGGCACGGGTCTCGGTCTCAGCATGGTGTTCGGCTTCGTCAAGCAGTCCGGCGGCCACATCAAGATCTACAGCGAGGTCGGGCACGGCACCTCGATCAAGCTCTATCTGCCGCGCTCGGCCTCGGCGCCGCGCGGAGCCGCCGAGCAGCATGCGTCCGACACCAGTGGCGGCAACGAGACGATCCTGATCGTCGAGGACGACCCGATGGTGCGCCAGCATGTCATGACCCAGGTGGCGAGCCTCGGCTACACGACCCTTGCCGCGGCGAACGCCGCCGAGGCGCTCGACGTGCTGGAGCAGCATCCAGAGATCGACCTGCTGTTCACCGACGTCATCATGCCCGGCGCCATGAACGGCCGCCAGCTCGCCGACGCCGCGCGGGCACGACGGCCGTCGCTGCGGACGCTGTTCACCTCCGGCTACACCGAGAATGCGATCGTGCATCATGGCCGCCTCGATGCCGGCGTGCTGCTGCTTGCAAAGCCCTACCGCAAGCCCGAGCTCGCCCGCATGATCCGCATCGCGCTGGATCGTTGAGCGCGGGAAGCCGCTGGGGTATCCCTCGGCCATCATTATCTGCAGCCGAGGCAGACCGTGCAGAATCTCTTGACCGACATCCCCGGCGTGCGCGTCGGCCATGCCGATGATGCCGCGCTCGCCTCCGGCGTGACCGCGATCCTGTTCGATCAGCCGACAGTGGCCGCGATCGACATCCGCGGCGGCGGGCCTGGCGTGCGCGAGGATGCGCTGCTCGATCCGGTCAACACGGTGGAGCGCGTCGACGCCATCGCGCTGTCCGGCGGCTCGGCGTTCGGGCTGGAGGCCGCCAGCGGCATTCAAGCCTGGCTGGCCGAGCAAGGCCGCGGCTTCGCCGTGCGCGACGCGCTCGTCCCGATCGTGCCCGGCGCGATCATGTTCGATCTGCTCAACGGCGGCAACAAGCAGTGGGGCCGCTACGCGCCCTATCGCGAGCTCGGCTATGCCGCGGCAGCCGCGGCCGACACGACGTTTGCACTCGGGAGCGTGGGCGCCGGGCTCGGCGCCACCACGGCCAATCTGCAGGGCGGGCTCGGCTCGGCATCGGCCACGACCAGCCGCGGCATCAAGGTCGCGGCGATCGCAGTGGTGAATGCGGTCGGCAGCGTCACCGTCGGCGACGGTCCGTGGTTCTGGGCGGCGCCTTACGAGGTCGACGGTGAGTTCGGCGGCCGCGGCCTGCCCGCGAGCTTCACGCCGGACATGCTGGCGATGCGCCTCAAGGGCGGCCCTGCCCCGTCGGCCTCCGAGAACACGACGATCACGCTGGTCGTGACCGACGCCATCCTGACCAAGGCGCAGGCGAAGCGGCTGGCGATGATCGCGCAGACCGGCATGGCGCGCGCGATCTATCCGGTGCACCTGCCGCTCGACGGTGACATCGTGTTCGCGGCAGCGACCTGCGCCAAGCCGGTCGAGCCGCTGGTCGAGCTGAGCGAGCTCGGCATGATCGCGGCTAATGTGCTGGCGCGCGCGATCGCGCGCGGCGTCTATCATGCGAAGCGGCTGCCGTTCGCCGGCGCCCTGCCCTCCTGGCAGGACCGCTTCGCCGGCTGAGCGTCTTACACGCTCATCGCGGTCGTGGAGGCGGCTGACGGTAGCTTGGGTTGGTGCTGCATCAGCTTCTCGATCATGTTGTAGGACGCGGTCGCGGCATTGGAGGCCGCGCTGGCGGCCGGCGTGATCAGCGTCATCTTGGAGCCGTCGGCGTAGGTGATGGTGGTCGTCGTCGAGCCATCGCTGTTGGTGGACGAGGAGCTCGATGCGCCCGACAGCGCCTGCATCAGCGCATCGGCGCCCGCGCTGGACGCGTTGCCCGAGCTGCCGGACTGGCCCGCACCCGCCTGCTGATGATGATGGCCCCGTCGGCCCTTGGCGCCCTGCAGTGCCGAGGAGAGCTCGTTGAGGCTGACATTGCCGTCGTTGTTCGCATCGAGCTTGCCGAACACCTTGTCGGCGTTCTTGAGGTTGGTGCCGCCCGCGCCGAGCGCGTTCTCGAACTCGGACTTGCTGATCTGGCCGTCGCCATCGCCGTCGATCTGCGAGAACAGATCCTGCAGCGGATTGGCCGATGCGGTTGAAGACGTGCTCGACTGACTTTGCGCGGCCAGCAGCGCGTTCATCGTCTCCGGCGCGATCTGCCCCGAGCTGCCGCTGCCCGAGCTCGACCACGGGCTGAAATTGGCGGAGCTGCCCGTTCCCTTGCTGTCCAGGCTGAACAGACCGCCGCCCGACTTGCCAGAGCCCGACTTCGTCGAGCCGAGCGACTGCAGGCTGTCCAGGACCGACGAGGCGGCCCCCAGTGCAAACCACATGGCGAAACTCCCGCAAGACCGCCCGCGAGGCGGCAGAACATCTCCCCGTGGCTCTCGCAATCCGCATGCCAGCGCCAAACCGCTGATATGTCCGGATATTTCGCGATGTTACCGACGTCAGAACCCGGCACATCGTGCCGCACCCGGCAGATTTTTCCCGCTCGCGTTGCCGGACCCGCGCCTGCATGATACGGCGACATCCCCGATCGCCCTGGAACAGATGCCCATGACCCAGTCCTTCACGCCGCGTCCGCTCGTCATTGCGCCGTCCATCCTGGCCTCGGATTTCTCCAAGCTCGGCGAGGAGGTTCGCGCCGTCGATGCTGCCGGCGCCGACTGGATCCATCTCGACGTGATGGACGGCCATTTCGTCCCGAACATCTCGTATGGCCCGGATGTCATCAAGGCGCTGCGTCCGCACACCACCAAGATCTTCGACGCGCATCTGATGATCACGCCGTGCGATCCCTATCTCGAAGCCTTCGCCAAGGCCGGCTGCGACCACATCACGGTGCATGCCGAGGCCGGCCCGCATCTGCATCGCTCGCTGCAGGCGATCCGCGCGCTCGGCAAGAAGGCCGGCGTGTCGCTCAATCCTTCGACGCCGCTCAACGTCATCGAATATGTGCTCGACCTCGTCGATCTCGTGTTGATCATGTCGGTCAACCCCGGCTTCGGCGGCCAGGCATTCATCTCCTCGGCGATCGGCAAGATCCAGGATCTGCGCGCGATGACTGCGGGCCGCCCGATCGATATCGAGGTCGACGGCGGCGTCGGCCGCGACAATGCCGGCGCGCTCGCCGCTGCCGGCGCCAACGCCTTCGTCGCGGGCTCGGCCGTGTTCAAGGGCGGCACCACGGAAGCCTATCGCGGCAACATCGCCGCGATCCGCGACGCCGCGGCGTCCGCGCGCGGCGAGGCGATCTGAGGCGATCAACGGCTCATGCAGACGCTTACACCGCAGCCGCTGACCAAGGCCGCGTTTGCCGCCTTCGGTGATGTCGTCGAGACTGACGGCGCCGCCCCGATCGAGATCAACCAGGGCTTTGCCTGGCGCTGCAACGGGCTCGCCACCGTCGACGTGACCTCGGGCGGCATCCCCGTGAATGTCAGCCTGTTCGAGGCCAAGCCACGGCCACGGCCGATCGAGGTCAAGCTGATGGAGCGGCATCCGCTCGGCACCCAGCTGTTCATGCCGCTGCAGGACCGCCCGTGGCTGGTGCTGGTGTGCGGCGACCCGCGCGATGCCGCGAGCTACCGGGCTTTCACCGCGAGCGGCCGCCAGGGCGTGAACTACGCCCGCAACGTCTGGCACCATCCCCTGCTGGTGTTCGACGAGGCCTCGCGCTTCATGGTGGTCGATCGCATGAGCCCCGACAATCTCGAGGAGCTGTGGCTCGACCAGCCGCTGTTTCTGAGCATCCCTTGAATGATGGCGCGTGGGATTTCTGATCGGCGCGCAGGAGAGACGACGATGGACAAGCCGAACTACTTCGTGCCGCAGGGCGGCCACCCGCCGCAGACCGACCTGCTCACCGGCCGCGCCGTGTTCACCGAAGCCTATGCGGTCATCCCCAAGGGCGTGATGCGCGACATCGTCACCTCGCCGTTGCCGTTCTGGGACAAGACCCGGACCTGGGTGATCGCGCGTCCCCTCTCCGGCTTCTCGGAGACCTTCTCGCAATACATCGTCGAGGTCTCGCCCGGTGGCGGCAGCACCCAGCCCGAGCCGGACCCGGAGGCCGAAGGCGTGCTGTTCGTGGTCGGTGGCGAGATCGCGCTGACCATCGCCGGCACCATGCATCGCATGGGCAAGGGCGGCTACGCCTTCCTGCCGCCCTCCTGCAAATGGACGCTGACGAACGACAGAGCGGCGCCCGCGACCTTCCACTGGATCCGCAAGGCCTATGAGGCCGTCCCCGGCATCGCCGCGCCGGAGCCGTTCGTCACCAACGAGGCCGCGATCGCGCCCGTCGGAATGCCCGGGACCGAAGGGCGTTGGGCGACGACTCGCTTCGTCGATCCGCTCGACGTCCGCCACGACATGCACGTCAACATCGTCACCTTCGAGCCCGGCGCGGTGATCCCGTTCCTGGAGACGCATGTGATGGAGCACGGGCTCTACGTGCTCGAGGGCAAGGCGGTCTACAAGCTCAACCGCGACTGGGTCGAGGTGGAGGCCGGCGACTTCATGTGGCTGCGCGCCTTCTGCCCGCAGGCCTGCTACGCCGGCGGCCCCGGCCGCTTCCGCTATCTGCTCTACAAGGACTCGAACCGGCACATGAAGCTGCGGCCGTTCCGGTGAGGTGACCGAGCGACTTGTCGCTCCGTCATTGCGAGGAGCCAACGGGTCCGCGCACAGCGCGGCCCGATGACAGGCTCTGCGACGAAGCAATCGAGAGTCCTGAGCGGAACTCTGGATTGCTTCGCTCCGCTCGCAATGACGGGTGTCGCAATCACGCTCCCTGATACTCCACCTCCTCCGCGGTGCCGCGATCCAGCACCGCCTTGGCCTTGGCGTGGTCGAGGTCGTTCTCCCAGGCGGCCACGACGACGGTGGCGACGCAGTTGCCGATGAGATTGCCGACCGCGCGGGCGATGCCGACGAACCAGTCGACCGACAGCACCAACACCAGGCCGATCGCGGGGATCGCCGGCACCGCGCCGAGCGTCGCCGCGAGGATGACGATGGCCGAGCCGGGCACGCCATGCGCACCCTTGGACGTCACCAGCGACACGCCGAGCACCAGCAAGAGATCGCTGACCGACAGCGGCGTGTTGGTCGCCTGCGCGATGAACACGACCGCGAGAGTCAGATAGATCGAGAACGCATCGAGGTTGAACGAGTACCCGGTCGGGATCACCAGGCCCACGACCTCCTGCTTGACGCCCATCGCCTCGAGTTTGCGCATGATCTGCGGCAGCACGGAGTCGGACGAGGCCGTCGCTAGCACGATCAGCAGCTCCTCCTTCAGGTAGCGCAGGAACTTGAACAGGCTGAGCCCTGCGAGCCGCATCACGAGGCCGAGCGCGACGACGACGAACAGCGCCACCGAGACGTAGAACAGCACGACCAGCGCGAGCAGCTGCTTGAGCGAGCCGACGCCATATTTGCCGACGGTGAAGCCGATGGCGCCGAGCACGCCGAGCGGCGCCACGCGCACGATCAGGCCCATCGCCTTGAACAGCACCTTGGCAATGGAGTCGATCAGGTTCACGACCGGCTTGCCGGGCTCGCCAACCAGCGCCAGGCTGACGCCGAAGATGACAGCGAAGAACAGCACCTGCAGCACGTCGTTGCGGGCGAAGGCGTCGAACGCGGTCGGCGGGATGATGTTGAGGATGAACCCGCCGAAGCCGCCGCCCTGCAGCTTGTGAGCGTTGTCGGCGAAGCTCGAGAGCTGCTTGGCATCGAGCTTGGACACGTCGATGTCCATCCCGTGGCCCGGTCCGAAGATCAACGCCAGCACGAGGCCGAAGGCCAGCGCGACCGTGGTCATGCCCTCGAAATAGACCAGCGACTTGACACCGACCCGGCCGACCTTCTTGAGGTCGCCGGCGCTGGCGATGCCGTGCACGACGACGCAGAACACGATCGGCGCCACAACCATCGCGATCAGGCGCAGGAAGGCATCGCTGAAGAATTTGAGGCCCTGGGCGGTCTCCGGCGCCAGCACGCCGATCAGGATGCCGAGGATGAGCGCGGCCACCACCTGAAAGAACAGGGAGCCGAACAGGCTTCCCTTGGGCGACGCCGTCCCCGCCATGCTCACATCCGTCGCCGCCATTGAATGTCCCCCTGGTCAAACAAAACCTGCGCGCCCCGCGCGCGTCACAATGTCACTGTGCCGGGAGCGATTTTGAAAGGCAATCGCAGCTGCGCCCGAATTTGAGGCGGTAGATGGCGCGTCGACGGTCATGGTTGAAAGGTGAAGGAATGAGTTGTCGTGCCCCATGGATTGCACCTCAAGAGGCAGTGATGGGCGAGCATCGGGCGGCTCGCTGAGTGCACCTCGCCCCGCTTGCGGGGAGAGGTCGGATTGCATCGAAGATGCAATCCGGGTGAGGGGGTACAGGTCTCGCCACATACGCTCCCCGCGCGTTTGCCCCTGCCGAGACCACCCGTGCCGCGGCCCCTCACCCCAACCCTCTCCCCGTAAGAACGGGGAGAGGGAGCGCACCGACTTTGTGACGGCTGCTCGGGTCCAACTAACAGTAGGCTCGTAGCCCGCATGAGCGCAGCGATATGCGGGATCAGCGCAAACTCGCGTGAGAACCCGGATATCGCTTCGCTCATCCGGGCTCCGAGATCGGCGACCACGATAACGCTCCCTCAACCCATGACCTTCGCCGCCACCTCATCTTCCTCGTCATCGACCTCGCGCGCGGCGGCGCGCGTGCGCACGACCGTCACCGTGCAGCCCGCCTCCGCCGCCACCTTGGCCGACACGCTCCCCAGCAAGCTGCGCAGCACGGAGTCGCGGCGGGCGCCGATGATGATGTGGTCGACCTGGTTGACCTCGGCGAACTCGATGAGCGCTGCCGCCGGATCGACGGCTTCGAGCACGTGCACCGTCAGCCGGCTGCCATCGAGCTTGAGCGGCGTCGCCCAGTGCTTCAGCGCGACCATGCGGTCGATGTGCTTGTTGTTGCCGGCCTCGTCCAGGGTGCGGTCGATGGTCAGGCGGCCGAGCTTGAGCACGTTGACGCAGGCGAGCCGTGCCGACGGCAAGGTCGCGAGAATGCGCTCGGCGGTGACGCGCAGCGCGCCGTTGAGCTCCTCGCCGCCCTCCGAGGTGTCGATCGCGACCGCCACGATCGGGCTGGTGGCGATCTGCACCGCGACGTCCGACGGCTTGGTTTCCGGCTGCACCAAGCCGCGATTGAAGCGGCGCCGCCACACCGTGGTGATCGGATCGCGCTTCACCTTCTCTGCCCGCGCCGTCAGCTTGACCTGGTCGGGATTGCCGAGATCGAAGGCGAGCTGCGCCGCGGTCGGATAGCGCCAGACCGGCTCGATCTCCAGGCAGCGCAGCACGATCTCCTGCAGCCACGGCGGATAGTCCGGCTTGAGCTGCCGCGGCGGATAGGGATCGCGCCATAGACGCCGGCGCATGCCGCGCAAAGTCTCGGTCTCGCCGAACGGCCGCACGCCGGTGGTGAAGAAATACAGGAGCACGCCGAGCGAAAAGATGTCGCTGCGCGGATCGCTGCGGGTGCCCATCATGCGCTCCGGCGCCATGTAGGGCGCGGTGCCGTAAGGCAGGCGGAATTCCTCCTGCAGCAGGTCCGGCAGATGCTTGTGGCAGGACAGGCCGTAATCGATCAGCACCGCCTCCCCCGAGGGGCGGAACATGATGCTCGACGGCTTGATGTCGTGATGAATGACGTGCTGCCGGTGCAAATCCGCGAGCGCGGTCGCGATCTTCGCCACCAGCCCCCGCGCCTCCTCGTAAGCCAGCGGCAGCTCGGGCAAACGCTTGTACAGCGTCTCGCCCGGGATCAGCTCGATCACCACATAGGCTTGCGTCGCGAAATCGCCGGTCCCGAAGCATGCCGGCACGTGCGGGCCGGAGAGCTTCGGCAGGATCATCTGCTCCATCTCGAAGCTGACGATCGCCGCGGGGTCCTCGCCCTCGGAGACGCGCGGCACCTTCATCAAGATGGGACGATCGATGTCCGGCCGCGTGACGCTCCACAACGTCGCCATACCGCCGGAATGCACGCACTCGCCAACCGTGAAGCCGTCGATCACGACGCCCGGCTTGAGCTGAGTTCTCGGCATGGTCTAGCGCCCCATCGAGAGCCGCTGCGCCAGCCAGGGCGGCAGGCCGTTGTCGCGAATGCGCTGCGCCGCAGCCTCGACGTCATAGGGTACGCGGCAATAGGTCAGCTCGCGCGTCCTGGTCTCGAATGTCACGAAGGACGCGGCGGGATCGCCATCGCGCGGCTGGCCGACCGAGCCGACCACGGCGAGCCATTGCCTTCCGCGCAAGAGTTGGATCGGCATGTTGGCCGTCGGCGTGAAGCTCGTCATCTTGGCGGTGGTCGACATCGAGTACAGCGCCGGGCGATGGATATGGCCGCAGAACGTCACCTGCGCCGCGGTCGCGATCATGCTGCGCGCCGCATCAGCCGAGCTCTGGATGTAGCGCCAGCGCGGCGGGCTCGACGCCTCCGAATGCACGAACAGCCGGTCCTCGTCACCGACGCTCATCGGCAGCTCGGCGAGGAAACGGCGCTGCTCGGCGCTGAGCCGGCCGCGCGTCCATTCGATCGCCGCCTGCGCCTCCGCATTCATGCTCTCGCTCGAGGTGGAGACCGCATTGTCGTGATTGCCGCGCACCGCGAGGCCGCCCGCGGCGACGATCTCCATCACCGTGTCGACCGACCATTCCGGATCGGCGCCGTAGCCGACGATGTCGCCGAGGCAGATGAGGCGCTCGGCGCCGCGGGCGCGCGCCGCCTCCAGGCAGGCGGCGAAGGCCTGCCGATTGGCATGGATGTCGGTGAATATCGCCAGCAGCACCCGTGACCTCCCGCTTCCCACCGTACAAGTGGGCTTCGCACGGAATTTGAGCAACATCAAACCAGGCGGATCGGAGCAAGGAGTTTTTCGGCGCGGCCGATCCATCGGCGTCACGACGTCGCGTTCTCGCGGCGGATCTCGCCCGAGCTGTGCGATCGCTGTGCCCCATCGAACAAGCGAGAGGGCGCGGGGAATGCCGGGTGAAGGCCTCACCCATGGCCCGCCTGCAGGAAAAAAAGCAGGCGGCAGTCACCACAGGTTCAGCCGAACATCCGGCATTCCCCGCGCGACGGTTTTAACGCTTATATCGTGATCTCCTCGGTGCACCGGCTTTTTGGCCACCGTGCCGCGACAACGCGCTTGCGCGCGTTGCGCGGGGGACACCAGCATCGGGGTGCCAGGACCACACGACTTCACGTCCGCAAGGCCAAGCGCTCGTCTCACGCCGGCCCAGCGTCCATCGCTTCCCCGCCCCACGTATCGTGACGATCGCGCGCTACGTCCCTCTGCTCGGGACGGGATGATGGCGTATAGCATGATTTCTGAAAAATGGAAACAGAAATTTGCGTCCCGCTCACATGTCATCGCAGGTGGGGAGATGGCGTGAGCCACTTCGTAGCCCGGATGAGCGTAGCGACATCCGGGGTCTCACGCGCTGCATCGGTGAACCCGGATGTCGCTTCGCTCGTCCGGGCTACGTCCCTGGCGGGCCGACAAAGTCAAGAAGGCTGGATGCAGCCGAGCAAATCGTGCGAGGCTCCGCGATCTCTTCTCTCACAAACACCGCTTCTCGCCCATCCCCCTCGATCTGAAAGGCAAAGATCGGATTGTTGTAGACAAAACCTCCGTGCTCGGTTGCGACCACCCATCTGTTGTTCCGGCGCCAGATGAAGATCAAGCGGCGAAATTTGCCGGTCAAGACCACGTCCGTGGCGTCGAACCATGCGCCAACAGGCACGATCTCGCCGACGCGTTGCGTCAGAGCGCGGACCAGCTCCGGAGGCACATCATCAAATCGACGAAACGCTGGCACGCCCGCGGGCGACGGGCATTTCGGGAGTGCAATCGGGTCCCAAGGCAACATGAGAACCACACCAACAAACGCTGTTGGAACGAGCATGAGGACGATGATGGCGAGAACGATCTTCTTCACACGATGGCTCCCAGGTCTCCGGGCAACGCGCGCTGCTGTCATAGTCGCCGCCTCGCATGATCGATGAGCACGCGGAGCTTGGGCGCGAGGTTCCGGCGCCTCGGAAAGTAGAGGTAGAATCCGGCAAACGGCGCGGAGAAGCTTTCGAGCAAAGGCACCAATTCCCCACGCGCGACGTAGGGCTGGAACGTCTCCTCCATGCCGAAGGTGATGCCGCCGCCCGCGCATGCGGTGCGGATCATCAACAACATGTCGTTGGTCGTCAGGCTGGGCTTCACCTCGACATTGAAGTCCCTGCCCGCTTCGGTGAACTCCCAGCGATAGGGAGCAGCCAGCGGGGCGGGCCGCCAGCCGATGCAGGCATGATGGATCAGATCGCGCGGGTGCGCCGGCGCGCCGTGCTGTTCCAGATAGCTCGGTGCGGCAAAGGCCAGCTGCCTCTGATCTCCGGACACCGGGACAGCGATCATGTCCTGCGCGATGACTTCTCCGAGGCGCACGCCTGCGTCGTAGTGCTCGGCGACGATGTCGAAGGTGTCGTCGGTGATGGTGATGTCCAGTTCGATCGCGGGATAGGTTTGCATGAACGAGGCCAGCAATGGCCCGGAGATGAAGCGTTCGGCGATGGAGGACACGGCCAGCCGCAGCAGGCCGGACGGGGGTCCGGCCTTGTCGCCGATCTGCTCGGCGGCGGCATTCAGCGCGCCGATCGCCGGCGCGACATCCGCATAGAAACGGCGTCCCGCCTCGGTCAGGCTGAAGCTGCGGGTCGTCCGGCTGACCAGGGAAATCCCGAGATGGTCCTCCAGCTTGCGCATGGCCTGGCTGACGGCGGACCGCGTCACGCCCAGCCGGTCCCCGGCAAGGCGGAAGCTGCCGGCATCGGCCACCGCCACGAACAGCTCGATGATGTTCTTGTCGATCCGCATTGGTTAGAAATGCTTACCACCGAGGCAAGCATTGGGCAAATTGTCGTGACAATGCTGCCCACCTAGCTTCCGCCCGTCACCAACCGACGGGAGTTGAACATGGCTATCGACAAGGTCGTCCTGATTACCGGAGCTTCGAGCGGCATTGGCGCCGGGATCGCACGAGAGCTGGCGGCCGCGGGCGCGCGGCTGCTGCTGGGCGCGCGCCGCCTGGATCGGCTGGAGGCGCTGGCCGCCGAGCTGCGCGCGGCCGGCCGGACCGCCGAGGTTCGGGCGCTGGATGTGACCGACCGCGCCGATGTCGCCGCCTTCGCCGAGGCTGCGCGCGCGCTGTGGGGGCACGTGGACGTCATGATCAACAATGCCGGCATCATGCCGCTCTCGCCGATGGCCGCGATGAAGGTCGAGGAGTGGGACCGCATGGTCGACGTCAACATCAAGGGCGTGCTGAACGGCATCGCGGCGGTGTTGCCCGGCATGCTCGCGCGCGGCTCCGGACACATCATCAACATCGCCTCGATCGGCGCTCTGCAGGTCGTGCCGACCGCCGCCGTCTACTGCGCGACCAAGCACGCCGTGCGGGCGATCTCGGACGGGCTCCGGCAGGAAAACGACAAGCTGCGCGTCACCTGCATCCATCCAGGCGTGGTGGAAAGCGAGCTCGCCAGCACCATCACCGACGAGACCGCAGCCGAGATGATGCGCAGCTATCGCGCGATCGCCCTTCAGCCGGACGCGATCGGCCGCGCCGTGCGCTATGCCATCGAGCAACCCGACGATGTCGACGTCAACGAGATCGTCGTCCGGCCGACGCGGGCGCCGTGAAGCGCGGGCGGCTCTACCGCAAGAGCACCTCGAGCAGGTTGGCGAGCCGGGCGGCGGCAAGTGCCGCCTGCTTGCGGGCGAGATCGCGGGCGTTGGTCTCGTACTCGCGCGTCAGCTCCACCGGCTGCTTGTCGGTGCGAATGGGGGCAGCATAGGCGACAGACTTGGCGAGATCGAAGCTCTCTTGCGCCCACACCGCGGGGTCGATGATCTGCGCCTTGCCGGCGTCGGGCGTGACTGATGACAGGCCGCCGCGCTGGTCGGCGTCGAAGATCGCGCCGAACACGCTCGAATAGCCGCCGAAGATGCCGTCCCAATAAGCGTGCAGATTCTGCGTCTCGCCGTTCGCGGCGATCACCTGCTCCTCATTGCCGCCGCGGTCGCCGCCCTTGTCCGGCAGCGCGGCCGAATAGCGGGCGATGGCGTGCAGCGGCTGGTGTAGATCCCCGACGAGGTGGATCATCCAGCTGAGACTGTAGGAGCGCAGCGCCTCCGAGGCGTCGGTGTTGGCTGGCAGCTTCGCGATCATCAGCTTGAGCTGCGACACCGCATCCACAGCATCAGGGCGCGGCAGCGGCGTGTCGTCAGCCGAGAACAGCGCGTCCTTGTAGTGCCAGTACTGATGCTTGAGATGACCGTACGGCACCAGCTGCTTCGCCGTCGAATCCGTCACCTGGTCGTCATAATAGTCCGGCTTCATCTTGATGTCGTCCGGCCAGGTCGCCGCGTGCACGAAGGCGTAGAGCTTCTCCTGGCCTGCGGGCGCGCCGGCGATCCAGCCGGGATAATCCGGGTTGAGCTTGAGCAGCGCATCGGCCCGGTCCCGCGCCGCCGGGGACAGCTTCTTGTAGGCCAGATACGCGATCTGCATGTGGCCTTCGTCCCACCATGCCAGGGCCTGCGCGGCGGGCCACAATATCGTAACGGCCAATGCAATCGTCAGCTTGCGCATCGCAAAGTCCCCTCGGGTCATTCGAAAAAGCACGGGATCGGGCAATGGTCGCGAGCCTAACGTGACCAGGAAAGATTGGCAATTTCACCATCGCTGCACCGGATAGCGAGCCAAGCCGTCGTCATGCTGGCGTCACACGGGGGCGTATTCATGGTCGATATGCAGGACCGCCTTCGGTGCCAGATCCTCATGGTGAGGAGCGCCGCGCCGCACGTGGCCAATTGCAAGGCGAGAGGCCTCGGGCGCGGCGCGTCTCGAACCATGAGGCCGACAGCCGGGCCTCGCCCTTCGAGACGCGCGCCAAGGTGGCGCGCTCCTCAGGGTGAGGAGCAGCGGCGCATCAAGGGTGCATCACAAGGGTGCATCAACGGGGAAGCTGCGCAGGAGCAAGTTCGACGTCGAGAGAGATATCAAATGACGCGAGACCTCCTTACTGCTCAT
Source organism: Bradyrhizobium sp. USDA 4353 (assembly GCF_054063215.1). NCBI lineage: Bacteria > Pseudomonadati > Pseudomonadota > Alphaproteobacteria > Hyphomicrobiales > Nitrobacteraceae > Bradyrhizobium > Bradyrhizobium sp. USDA 4353. The sequence goes on along the minus strand of NZ_JBSSGB010000001.1, from coordinate 4,360,270 downwards.
CCTTCGGCGGCATGCGCGGCGGCAGCAGCGGCGTGAAAGACACGCCGTCGCCGGCATTCTTCGCCGCCTTGAACTCGCCGGTCGAGGGATCGCCGCCGGCGGTCTCGATGATCGCCCGTGGCAGGATGTATTCGCGCGCGGCGTCGATGACGCCGCCGTCGCCGGTGCCGAAATCGGCGGCGCGGCCGCCTTGCGGGTGGCCGGCGGCGATCTGGTCGGCGGCGTGCTGCGCCTTCTCGGCGAGCGTGTCGCTGTAGGGGATGCGATAGGCGCGCGGCACGCCGCTCGGCCTGTTGTCGTCGTCGAGCCGCTCGACCCACAGATAGACCGCGCCGGGGTCGCCCTCGACGCTGTGCGGATCGACGATCCTGACCTGCAGCACCTTGAAGGCCTTGGGCAGCCGGTCGACGCTGGCCCAGCCGAGCAGGCCGCGGGCGCCGACGAAGCTGCCGACGTAGAACGCACTGGTGACGACGACAGCGACGGCCTTCACGGGCCATGGCAGCCGCGCATAGACCAGCACCAGCAGTAGCAGCGCGCCGATCAGCGCGTAGCACACGGAGAGCGTGACGATGACGGTTTGCAGGCTGCTCGTCATCGGCTGATCATCCTGACGCCGGTCTTGGGATCGAGATCGGCGCCATTGGCGCGGACGTTCCGAAAGGTCTCGAGCAGCGATTTCGGCCGGCGCTGCACGTCGATCACCTTGCCCGTGGCATCGAGCTTGAAGCGCAACGCGGTCTTCTCGTCACCGGAATGATCGAGCACGACCTTGTCGTCGAAGATCACCTGCGCGGTGGGGTTGAGCTTCTGCACCTTGACCTTGGCCTCGACCGGCGCGCCGCTGACGTTCTGGAAATGCGAGATGTTGACGGTGTATTCGCCGGCGACGATGCCCCGGATGGTCACGATCTCCTCGCGGATGGCCGAGGGGATCTTCAGCCCGTTGACGAGGATGAAATCGTTGGCGCCGCCGCGGTCGTCGCGATCGAGCGTGAGAAAGCCGGCCTCGCGATGCCGGTACCAGGCGATGTTGCCGACGGGGTCCTGCACGAACAGGTCGAGATCGTCGGGATGGTTGTCGGGCCAGTCCATCGTGATCAGGAACTCGGCCTTGCTGTCGACCTTGCCGTCCTTGGCGTCCGGCGAGATCGCGAGCACGGCGATGAAGAAGAAAAACGCGACGATCTGCAGCGCCTTGAACAGCATGACGCTGAACGGATCGAATGGCTCGTCGCGCGGATAGAGCCCGAAATCGTCCATCATGCGCCCTGCTCCGCGCGCTCCATGGCGCGCTCGAGCCGCGGCGTCACCCGCGTTTCCGTCAGCATGACGGCGTCGGAGAACACGCGGCCGGTGGCGGCATCGAGCATGTAGTACTGGATGCGCACGAGGATCGAGCCGACGAGGCCGGCGAGCGTGGTGTACATCGCGACCGCCATGCCGTCGCTCATCAGGCCCATCGAGGACTTCATCGCGAGCTTGTCGTTGACATCGAGGCCCGCGATCGGCGCCAGCATGATGATGAAGCCGATGATGGTGCCGAGCAGGCCGAGCTTCATGAGGGTGTCCGAGGCGAAGCCGCCGAAGCCGTTGGAGCCGCGCAGGCGGTCGGCCAGCGTGCGCAGCAGCAGCGTCTGGTCGAGCCGCCCTGCCCCTTGCGTCCGCGCCTTGGTGACGAGACTCTTGATGTGATTGGTGACGAGGCCCTTCGGCAGCACCTGCGCATCCGGCTCGAGCGCGCGCTCGGCATCGGGGCCGATCAGCACGGCGCGGCAGCCTCGCGCCGCATCCGCCTCACGCGCGATCGCCCGCGTCCGCCAGAAGCAGTGACAGCAGGTCACGACATAGAGCACGGCGATGATACTGGAGATGTAGGTGCGGTCGGAGGCGACCATGAGATGGAAGTAGCCGTAGCGCGCCAGCACCACGGCGGCGAACACGGTGAGCCCGGTGAAGATCATCCAGAGCAGCAGAGGGCCGCGCTCGGCGGGATCACGCGCGGGTTCCACCCGGTCTGTATTGCTGACCACGCTCATGCATCGATCTCCCCGGTGCTGCGCCCGTTATGTCCGGCGCATTCAGGAGAGAGTTAAGCAGAGCGGGGAAACGCCGTCCAAAGACATCTGCGACAATGGTGCGCGGAGAGGTTCACAACCTTGCGCTTGCTGCGGTGCGGCCGCCGCCTTGTCGCCTCACATCAGCGGCTGGTCCGTCAAAATGGATGCAAGCGGACGAAACCTGCGGAGCGATTGGCGGCAGCGGCCTGAGGGATCTGTAGGGTGGGCAAAGGCGCCGCCGTGCTATGTCCTCGACAGAGATCGCAGTGGCGCCGTGCCCACCGTTTCGCGGCGGAGCGCGCTGGCCGATGGTGGGCACGGCGCGCGACATCTCGGCACGAACCGAGATCGTGCCATGCGCCTTTGCCCACCCTACAAGCTCCATGCGCTAACGCGCCGCGAGCCCGCGCAACAACAAGCTCAGCACGGCATCGACGCGCGCCTGGCAGGTGCAATCAGCCCATTCATCGGCGTGAGCCGGGTGATGGAAGCTGCGGGTGGCATCGAAGATCGCGGCGGCGGCGGTCTTCGGGTCGGCGACATCGAACGCACCCTGGGCGACGCCTTCCGTGATGATGCCTTCCACCTGGGCGATCAGGTCCTGCTTGTGCGCCCTCACCACCATGCAGGCCTCGCGTGCAAGGGTCAGATAGGTCGCGAACATCTCGGGATCTTCGCAGACGCGCTTGTGCTTGGCGTCGAACAGCTCGCGCAGCCAGCGCTCGAGCTTGGCCGGCGCAGGGCCCGGCTCGGCGGCGATCTGCGCCAAGGGCTTGCTGACGCGCTCAAGCCAGCGTTTCGCCACGGCTTCGCGCAGCGACGCCTTGCTCGGGAAGTGGCGGTAGACGGAGCCGTGGCTGACATCGAGCGCTCTCGCGACGTCGACGACCGTCGCTTTGGCGAGCCCATAACGGCGCAACACGTCCTCGGTGACTTCGAGGATGCGCTCGGATGTCAGAACCACGGCCTCATTCATGCGTGCACCATATCGGCATCACGGGGATGCGCTTTGATCTGGATCGGCTCGCCCCTGTCGGTAACCGAGACTGCGTCGAACTTCGCAGCCTGCGCTTCCAGATGGCGGGCAATCTGGAGATTCAGCCAGTCCTGGAATTGTGTGTGGAGCAATCGCTTTTCAATCTTCATCGAAGCGGTCCTTCGCATGTGAAACCGCTGAACCCATGGTCAGACAGTGCTAGTTGATCATGCGTCGAACATACACCATCGCGCTGACAGATTTCAATATCTGTCAGCGCAATTTTTGATTTTGGTATTTAGATACAGGCGAACGCCCTATATCGGACCGGAAACCCGCCGTTTGTGTCACCCCGGCGGCTCTGGTAGAGCACGGCGTAAAATGCTGCTGGCGCGGCCGCGATGGTCCCGCCCACCTCACCTCCTGCCTCGGAGAGCCCTGATGATCCCCCGCTATACCCGTTCCGAAATGGCCTCGATCTGGGAGCCGCAGACCCGGTTCAAGATCTGGTTCGAGATCGAGGCGCATGCGGCGGATGCGCTGGCCGAGCTCGGCACGATCCCGAAGGACGCCGCCAAGACGATCTGGGCCAAGGCCAAGGACGCTACCTTTGACGTCGCCCGCATCGACGAGATCGAGCGCGAGACCAAGCACGACGTCATCGCCTTCCTGACGCACCTGGCCGAGATCGTCGGCCCCGAGGCGCGCTTCGTGCACCAGGGCATGACGTCCTCAGACGTGCTCGACACCTGCCTCAACGTGCAGCTCACCCGCGCCGCCGACCTGCTGCTCGCCGATCTCGACAAGGTTCTCGCCGCGCTGAAGAAGCGCGCCTTCGAGCACAAGATGACGCCGACCATCGGCCGCTCGCACGGCATCCATGCCGAGCCGGTCACCTTCGGCCTCAAGCTCGCTTATGCCTATGCCGAATTCACGCGCGCCCGCGAGCGCCTGGTCGCCGCGCGGAAAGAAGTCGCCACCTGCGCGATTTCGGGCGCCGTCGGCACCTTCGCGCAGATCGACCCGCGCGTGGAGGAGCACGTCGCCAAGGCGATGGGCCTGACGCCGGAGCCGGTGTCGACCCAGGTCATTCCGCGCGACCGCCACGCGATGTTTTTTGCAACGCTGGGCGTGATCGCCTCCTCGGTCGAGCGCCTCGCCACCGAGGTCCGCCACCTGCAGCGCACGGAAGTGCTGGAGGCCGAGGAGTTTTTCTCGGAGGGCCAGAAGGGCTCCTCTGCCATGCCGCACAAGCGCAATCCGGTGCTGTCGGAGAACCTCACCGGCCTCGCCCGCATGGTGCGCGCCTATGTGACGCCGGCGATGGAGAACGTCGTGCTCTGGCACGAGCGCGACATCTCGCACTCCTCGGTCGAGCGCATGATCGGCCCCGACGCCACCGTCACGCTCGACTTCGCGCTGGTGCGCCTCGCCGGACTGATCGAGAAGCTCCTGGTCTACCCGGCCAACATGGAGAAGAACCTCGACAAGCTCGGCGGCCTCGTCCACTCGCAGCGCCTCTTGATCGCGCTGACCCAGAAGGGCGCGAGCCGCGAGGACTCCTACAAGCTCGTCCAGCGCAACGCGATGCCGGTGTGGCGCGGCGAAGGCGACTTCCGCACTTTGCTCAAGGCCGACCCCGACGTGAAGAAGTATCTGACTGATGCCGAGATCGACGAGCAGTTCGACCTCGGCTACCACCTCAAGCACGTCGACACGATATTCAAGCGCGTGTTCGGCGAAGGCTGAGCACGCCTCGGGCGGGGCGGACTGCGCGTCAGTCCGCCTCCTCGCACTTGTCCTGCTTGACCTTGAACATCTTGCGGAACTGGGTCTCGAGCGCGCCCCGCATCGCCTCCATCTTCCTCTCGCGGTGACGGCACCAGCAGCTACAGCTTCTTCAACGAGACGGCCGCATCGCCCTTGTTGTTGAAGTAGAAGCGATACAGCAGCCATGGAAACAGGATGGAGGTATCGTTGACGTAGACGAACACCTCGCCATCGCTGCGGGCCGTGAACCTGGCTGTCCAGCGGCGGCTGCCGGGTGATTCCTGCTGGAAGGCCGGGAGATGCTCCTCCAACCCCGTGCTGCCCACCCGCACGATGGGCGCGAACCAGTTCGACCAGATCAGCCGCTTGAAGGGTATCCCGGGGAGTTGCGTCCAGGTGCCGTAACCGAAGCCGGCCGGGGTCGCCGGGATGCCGCCATCGCTCCACTCCTCGCCGACGTCGAGCGCAATCTGATAGGTCTCGCCCTGCGCCACCGTCAGCGCGGTCGGATAGCAATGGTGCCGTGTTTCGAACACGGGCCGGATGCTTCCACCGGGATACGCGCCGATCTCCGTCGCGTCGACCTCGACTGGCCGCAGCGACTCCTTGCAGAACAGGCCGGCCGTATTGGCCGCGCCGAACGCAAGCCACCAGAACAGCCAGAACATGATCCCGGTGGGGAGGATCCACGTCTTGAGCAGATAGAAGCCAGCGACATACCAGCCTTGGCGCCGCAGCGAATAGACCGTCGCGCGCCAGCCGGTCACCGGCTTGTGCCGTGACGGATCATTCCAGGCGATGCGGGCGGCGTCGCGGATCGTTCGCTGCAGGGAGGAGCCCCACACGGTCAAGCCGACCGCCACGGCTGCTCCGATCAGCAGGAAGCCTGGGGAATCCCGGAACGCGACGAACCAGGGATCGAGAAACTTCGGCAGGAACGCTGCGGCCGCATTGACCAGGGGATCGCCCAGCCCATGCAGCGGGCCATAAAGGAAGCGCGGCCAGTAGATGACGAAAAAAGGAATCGCCGCGACGAACAGCAGCGCGAACATCGTCGCAAAATAGACCACGCGGCGCAGCCACACCCAGCTCCAGACATCATCCTGGACATGTGTCCGAGCGGCCCCCCGATCGCACGGATGCAGCGCATCGACGGGCGCGCCGGTGCCGTCGGTCAGACGGTAGCTGGCGGGCACGACGACCGGCGCATAGTGATCGGTCCCCGCCTGGATGCGTTCGAACACGGTATGGTGGATGACAGGCTTCACCGGCCGCAATGGCGGCTGTGGCAGGCTCGGATGCAGATCGCCAGCAAGAAGCTCCGTCTGCGGCTTGAACGGCGAATGCAGCAGCCATTTGATGCGACTGATATCGTAGCGCAGCGACAGCCTGTAGGGTGGAGCGTCGTAGATCTCGCGCAGATTGCGCGGCTTGTAGCGGTAGTAGGCGGCAAGCCCCTTGCGGGAGTCGTTGAGCTTGTCGAATGGATCGATCTCGGGGTCGCTGAGCAGCCTGCGCCGCTCATCGAGATAGACGAGGCCATAGGCCTTGGCGCGATCGAGCATCCAGTCGAGCGTCACATAGGACAGACCGTCCTGCGGATAGCCGCCGCCGATGTCGGAATGCACGCCGGTGAACCACACCTGGCTGATGCGCTCGCGGTCACCGGCCGGCAGATCGGTGCGCAGACGCGGCGGCGGATCGGCGCGTTTCGCGGCCTCGCTGCGCGGATCGTGATCGATGCCGAACAGCCAGTCCGTCTTGTCACTCCGGCCGGGCACAGCCTCGTCCCGCCCCCAGACATAGCGCTCGTCCCAGATCACCGGGCGGAACGCATCGCGCTCCTCCTCGATCGCCAGCGCATGGCAGGCACGATGGATCTTCGAGCTCATGAACTGGTCCGGCATCGACAGCGGCCAGATCCAATAATCGATGGCGCGGGTCATTTCCTCGATCGGACCGCCATAGGCGTCGACCGTGTCCCAGATGCCGACGAAATGGATGCTCTCCACCGGAATGGACGGCGGCTCGGGCTTCAGATTGAGCCAGCTGCGCAGCTCGCGGAGTCCCCAGTCGCGGATGCCGCGGAGATCGAGGCCGATCCTGCCGAGATATCTGAGGACGCCGCTGTTGTAGCGGCGCCGGTAGCGGCGATAGGCATCGGCCGCGAACCGCGCCAGATCGGCGTCGTTGTTGTCGTAGGGAACGAGCCCCTGTCCCGCGATCATGGCCGCCACGATCCGGATCGTGAAGGCGCCGCGGCTGAAGCCGAAGCAGTAGATGCGATCGCCCGGGCGGTAGTTGCGGCAGCAGAAGCTGTAGATCGCGATGACATTGCGCTTCAGCCCGAAGCCGAAGATGCCGCCGAGCGCTGCGAACAGCTTGAACGACGAGGTGCCGACACCGTCATCGTAGAACGCGATCTGCCGGCTCGGATCGCGCAGATCGAGCAGTTGGAACAGCCGCCAGACATTGGTCTTGAACACCGCCTTGGCGCTGTTGCCGGTCCCGTCGGACAGCAGCACGATGTTTCTCGGAGCGGTGTCGTTACCTGGAGCAGTATTGGACATAAGGTCCCCCCGACCAGAATGCCGACGCGGAGCTTGGGCTGCAATTGCAGGAAAAGCAAGGCACAATCCTTGCGCGAGCGTCCCCATACGTCTCGGCGTGTTCAGTCCGCTTCTCGCGACGGCGACAGCGACCGTGCGCGCCACTCGCATCACCCAGAAATGATCGAAAGACACCCTCATCCAGTTGTCGTGCGCGGCGACGTCGACCTCTGATCCTTCGACATCGCGCGAGCGTGGTTCTATGCAGGCCGCTCCCTCCGCGTGCGAGACCCGACGATGACCGAGACAACGACCGCCTATGATCCCTGGCTGCGATGGATTCATTGGGCCACCGCCGTGCTGTTCATCGCGGCGATGCTGATCGGGCTGTATTGCGGCCTGCAGCCGGCGGGGACGTCGCCCCGGCGCGAGCTGCTTGAAATTCACAAATCGCTCGGCGTCACGCTGTTTCTGCTCGCGATCGCCCGGCTGATCGTGCGGGCGCGTACGTCCGCCCCGCCCGCGCCTGCCGCGTTCGGTCCGATCGTCCGCGCGCTGTCGCACTTGAATCATTGGGCGCTCTACGTCCTGCTGCTGATCATGCCCGTGACTGGCTACATGTTCTCGTCGGCCGGCGGCTACTCGCTGCGCTACTTCTGGACCTTCAGCTGGCCGCGCCTGTTCGCCGGCGACAAGGCGGTCGCCCATGCCGGCGAGATCGCGCATGATACGCTGGCCTATGTGGTGTATCTCGTCGTCGGCCTGCACATCGCAGCGACGCTCTGGCACGAGTTCGTCAAGAAGGACGAGACGCTGGCCCGGATGTGGCCGCGGCGCAGCGCCTAGTCTGACGACTGCTCCCGTTTCGATCACAATTCGACGCGCGAGCATCGTAGCGCAGCCAGCCGAGGGGCCCTCTCACGAGCCCCTCGTGACGATCGTCAACGCCGGCCCGCGCCTCGCTCGATGCTGCCTTGACAGGGATTCGCCGGTTGCAAATCTTTTTTGCCACACGTATCCTCTCGACGTAGTTGGTTACTGGACCACGAATTGTATGGCACCGCCCACGAGGCAGGATGATTCGTCGTGGCCGATGAACGAGTTTTTTCCGTTGTTGCGGTCTGATTGGTCGACAAATCTATTTTAGTCATCGCTTCCGGCGAACAGCTATTGGCGGAGGGTGCGCGGTCGGAGGTCGTGAGAAACCCTCACTGAACTGACGCTTAATCTCGCGACGTCTAAACGGCGCCCTCGGTTCGACTCGAGAACTGCCGGCCGATGCGGCCAGTACGACGGTGCTTTGCGTGATGCGACGGTATGAATAGATCGACTTTCAATCTTCTCTTTTCCGTGGAGGACGCTCATGCGCCATAGTCAATCCGGATCAGTTCTAAATGTGCGAGCGATCGGCGGGCTTCATGTCGTCACCCTTGGGTGGGATTTCGCCGAGGCCGCACTAAGCAAACGCGATGATCTCCTTGGCTTTGCCATCGAGCGTGTCGAGTTCAAAAATGGTCAACCGGTCGAACGCTATTTCCTGCGCGGCATCAAGCGCTTCAAGTTCAAGGACGAAGGTCTTGCTCCGGGCACGCCGGTGCCGACCTCTGAGCACCCTATTCAGTCGTTCCAGTGGGGCGACTATACGGCCAAGCCCGCGACGACCTACGAGTTCACGGTGATCCCCTGCTACGGTAAACCGAAGCTGATGACGCTCGATCGCGCCTCCGCAACCACCGTCCGGATCACCACCGAGGCAGAGGCAGGCGGCATCGCCACCGATCAGACGGCGCACGACATCTATTTCAATCGGGGAGTAGCGGGCTCTCAGGCCTTTGCGCGAAAGTTCGGCGACGTCGAGCTTGATGAGGACAATCCGCAGTCGGAGCCGATGGTCTGGCTGTCGCGCGGCCTGTTCGAGGCGCTCACGGCGTTCATCGGCAGAGCCGCGCAGGAAGATGCCGCCGACTACAAACTGCGCGCGATGTTGTACGAGTTTCGCTATCTCCCGGTCGGCCGCGCCTTCAAGGCCGCCGCGGACGCCGGAGCCGACGTCGACATCCGCTATGAGGCGCAGAGCTACGAAGAAGACAACGAGGCGATGATCAAGAAGGCCCGGATCGGCAGGATCTGCACGCCACAGCGATCGCGCGCCGGCATTCGCCACAACAAGTTCATCGTCCTGATCCACAAGGACACGCCGATCGCGGTCTGGACCGGATCGACCAACATTTCTGCCGGCGGCATTTTCGGCCATTCGAATGTCGGCCACATCATCTGGGACCAGGAGATCGCGGCGAGCTTCCTGCGTTACTGGGAGCGGCTGGCCGATCCCGACGTGAAGGCGGCCGCGCTGAAGGCTGCGAACCTCGAGGAAGAAGCGACCCCTGCGCGCAATTCCCGCCCCCCTGCGGACCGCATCCTGACGCTCTATTCTCCCCGCGACGACAAGGATGACGAGCAGACGCTGCATTGGTATGCGGATCTCGTGGCGAACGCCAAGCAGATGGCCTGCATAACATTCGCCTTCAATCTCGATCCGTTCTTCGAGGAGGCGCTGTTCGCGGGCGAGAACGTGCTGCGTTATGCGCTGTTCGACAAAAATCCCGGGAAGCAGGTCGAGGACGAGGTCGTTCAGAAGCGGACCACAGTGATCGCGCCCGGCGCGATCCTGAAGCCCGGCGATTTCGAGCTGTTCCTCGGCGAGAAGCTGTCCGGCTTCAACAAGAACCTGTACATCCACGACAAGTTCATCCTGCTCGATCCGCTCGGCGATGATCCCGTCGTGGTGACGGGGACCGCGAATTTCAGCAAGCCGTCGCAGACGGCGAACGACGAGAACATGCTCGTCATCCGCGGCAACACCCGCGTCGCCGACATCTACTTCGGTGAGTTCATGCGGGTGTTCGATCACCTCTATGCGCGATACATCGTCAAGAAGCTCAAGGGCGAGCACCGGCAGGACCCGGATTCCGGTTTCCTGAGGGAGAACGCTCAGGATTGGGTGCCGGCTCACTTCAAGCCCGGACCAAAATCCCTGCGGCGCCGGCTGTTCCTGGGCAATGCCCCCACGACGCGCTGATACGACCCATCGACCATCGGTCGGCGGCCCGGCCGATGGTCGCGCCACGGCCTACATCGGCTGGGCCGCCGCTACGAGATCGCCGGCGCGCTGGTCCTGCTTGAGCAAGGCGGCGAGCTCGCTCTCGTCGAGCGTCTCCTTCACCAGCAGCCTGCGCGCGGCGCGCTCCAGGACGTCGCGCTTGTCCTGCAGCAGCTTGCGCGTGCGCTCCAGCGACGCGGTCACGATCGCCCTCACCTCGGTGTCGATGGCGTCGCCCGCGGCCTCGCCATAGTCGGCGCTGCGCGAGGCGCCGGGCGCGAGGAACGACTGGTTGTCGCGCTCATAGGCGACCGAGCCCAGCTGCTCGGACATGCCGTAGCGCGTCACCATCGAGCGGGCGATGTCGGTGACACGGCGGAGGTCGTCCGCCGCGCCGGTCGACAGATGGCCGTAGACCACGAGCTCCGCGGCGCGGCCGCCGAGCAGCACCGCCATCTTGTTCTCCAGCTCCTCGCGGGTCATCAGGAAGCGGTCCTCGGTCGGGCGCTGGATGGTGTAGCCGAGCGCGCCGACGCCGCGCGGGATGATCGAGACCTTGTGCACGGGATCGGTGCCGGGCAGGCTCATCGCGACGATCGCATGGCCCATCTCGTGATAGGCGACGATCTCGCGCTCCTTCGGATTGAGCAGCCGGTTGCGCTTCTCCAGGCCAGCGACGATCCGCTCGATCGCGTTGTTGAAATCGTCGAGCGTCACCTCGTTGGCGCCGCGCCGCGTCGCGAGCAAGGTCGCCTCGTTGACGAGATTGGCGAGGTCGGCGCCGGTGAAGCCCGGCGTCAGCGCCGCCACCTTCTCGGGGTCGACGTCTGCGGCGAGCTTGGCCTTCTTCAGGTGCACGCCCAGGATCTGGATACGGCCCGGCTTGTCCGGGCGGTCGACCAGCACCTGGCGGTCGAATCGGCCGGCGCGCAGCAGCGCCGGGTCGAGAATCTCCGGACGGTTGGTCGCCGCCAGCAGCACGAGGCCAACGGAGGAGTCGAAGCCGTCGAGCTCGACCAGGAGCTGGTTGAGCGTCTGCTCCTTCTCGTCATGGCCGCCGGCGAACGGGCCCATGCCGCGGGCGCGGCCGAGCGCATCGAGCTCGTCGATGAAGATGATGGCCGGCGCCTTGGCGCGGGCCTGCTCGAACAGGTCGCGCACGCGTGCAGCACCGACCCCGACGAACATCTCGACGAACTCCGAACCGGAGATCGAGAAGAACGGCACGCCGGCCTCGCCCGCCACCGCCTTGGCGAGCAAGGTCTTGCCGGTACCGGGCGGGCCGACCAGCAGCACGCCCTTGGGCATGCGGCCGCCGAGCCGGCCATAGGATTTCGGATCCTTGAGGAAGGCGACGATCTCACGCAGCTCGTCCTTGGCCTCGTCGACCCCTGCAACTTCCTCGAAGCGCACGCCGGTGTTGGCCTCGACATAGACCTTGGCCTTGCTCTTGCCGATCTGCATCAGGCCGCCGCCGAGCCCGCCCGCGCCGCCCATCATCCGCCGCGACAGGAAGTACCAGACGCCGAAGAACAGCGCGATCGGCATCACCAGCGAGAGGATGTCGCCGAGAATGTTGCTCTCGACGCGACCGGTGAAAGTCACATTGGCCTTGGCGAGCTCTTTCGCGAACTCCTGGTCGACGCGCGTGGTCGCAAAGCGCGTCTGTCCGCCGGGCAGCGGCTCTTTCAGCGTGCCTTCGAGATAGTTCTCGGAGACGCCGACCTCCTTCACCTTTCCGGCCAACAGCAGGTCCTGGAATTGGCTGTAGGGAATGACGGCGACCTGACGATAGCTCGTCCACGCATTGTGGATCATCATCGCGACGAAGATCGCGACGACAGCGTACCAGAGATTGAAGCGGGTCTGCTTGGTCATGGGTCTCTCAAGATGTGATCAGTCAAAAACGAGCGGCCGCAAAGTGCGGATCAAGCTGCTTGTCGTCAGTTGCCCGCCTCTGCCTTAGGAACAAAGACGGTCACGGCGCGCGGCAGCACGGAGAAGCGGGCCGGCGTGAAGGTGACGAGCTCGCCATCGGCATTGATCGGGCGCGGCCGGCGGGTGCGGATCTCGAACGACGTGTCGCGCGAGGCGCGGACCTCCTGCCACAGGCCATGGCGTCCCTTGCGGAAGTCATAGGCCATCGCGAGCAGCTTCCAGACGCGGCCGATCTCCAGCGAGTAGAGATCGAGATGGGAATCGTCGATCTCCGCATTGTGCCGAACCGCCATGCCGCCGCCGTAGTAGCGACCGTTGCCGACCGCGATCTGCAAGGTCTTCACACGCACCGCGCCGTCCGACGACACGATCATCGCGCGAAACGGCCGCGCATTGGTGAGCACCCTGAGCGCGGTGATCGCATAGCCGAGCCGGCCGAAGCGCCGCTTGGTCTCCTTCGTCAGTTGCCGCGCGAGCTCGGCGGACAGTCCGAGGCTGGCGACGTTGAAGAACGGATGGCCGTTGACATCACCGAGATCGATCTGACGGCGGTGACCTGCCGTGATCACGTCGGCGGCAGCCTCCATGCCCTCGGGCAGGCCGAGCGTGCGCGCGAGATCATTGGCAGTGCCCGCCGGGATGATGCCGAGCGGCAGGCCGGTCTTGACCAGGGCTGGAGCTGCCGCATTAAGGCTGCCGTCCCCGCCTGCAATGACGACCGCCTCGGCATCATCGGCATGCGCCTCGATCCAGGGCGACACCTCGCGGGGACTGTGCGGCGCCGAGATCACGAGGTCATAGCCCGCAGCGCCCAGCCGCGACACGGCAATGCCGGCCGCCTCGCCACCGGAGCGGCTGCCGCGGTTGATGATCATCAGCAGCCGGCGCGTCGTCACGCCCTGGCGCGGCGGCCGTGCCGTCGTCATCGATGCCTGATCGTCCCCCGCGCTCACGCCATGCTCCCGTACACCATATACCAGCCGCCGCGAATCATTCCGCGCCGGTTCCATACAAAGGTCCGAGCGGCCGCGCGGGTTCCATCACGATCGCAGCCCGACATCGGTTGAGCCGATGCCAGGGAAGCTGCGTCATGCACGATGTCGGAATGAAATGGTCGGAAGCGGAAGCCGCAACGGCTGATAGTTACAAGCGACGCGTGTGGCCGCATCTCGTCAAACTCCCAAGAGAACCGGACACGCGGACTGCCGGCTGCGCCCCGAACGGCGAATGACCGCCAGCGGTATCTGGCATGAAAGAGAGTCCGACATCATAGTCGTGCAAGTACCTTGGCAGGACTATCAGAGGGGCCCGGATCTCCGGCCCCCTGGAATTAGTTCGCGGCCAAACGGCTGCAAGGCAGCAGACACTCTGTCGCACCTCCGGTTCATCGTGATCATTCATCTTGCTGAACGCGCGGCTCAAGCGACGGGGTCTTGAAAACCGCCCCGGAGACACATACGTCCTTGGCGTACCCCTGGTCCGGGCCCCTCTGGTGAAGCTGCCGGTGCGCTCACGATGTCGGACCTGACATCAATCTCACCGGTTTGATCAAGAGGACCCGTCGTGGAATTCCTGTTCATCGCGTTTGCTGGCAAGCCGCTCTGGATGTGGCTCGCCTTTCTTGCAATCGTGCTCGCCCTCCTCGTCTTCGATCTCGGCATCGTCCACCGCAAGACGCGCGAAATCTCGGTGCGCGAAAGCCTCGTGATGAGCGCGGTCTATATCATGCTCGCGCTGGTGTTCGGCGCCTGGGTATGGTGGCAGCTCGGCGCCGAGGCCGGCACCGCCTATCTCACCGCCTTCACGATCGAGAAGGCGTTGGCGATGGACAACGTCTTCGTCATCGCGATGATCTTCAGCTATTTCGCGATCCCGCGCGCCTATCAGCACCGCGTGCTGTTCTGGGGCATCGTCGGCGTCATCGTGCTGCGTGCGATCATGATCGGCCTGGGTGCTGCGATCGTCGCGCAGGCGAGCTGGGTGCTCTACGTGTTCGCCCTCTTCCTGGTCGCGACCGGCGTTAAGATGCTGGTGTTCAAGGACAAGCCGCATGATGTCGGCGCCAACCCGGCGCTCAACTGGATGCGCCGCCGCTTCGACGTCACCGATCGCCTGCATGAGGAGCGCTTCTTCGTGCGCCAGCCTGATGCGAGCGGCAAGATGACCTGGTTCATGACGCCGCTGTTCCTGGCGCTGATCCTGATCGAGTTCGCCGACGTCATCTTCGCCGTCGACAGCGTGCCCGCGATCTTCGCGATCTCGACCGATCCGTTCGTGGTCTACACCTCGAACATCTTTGCGATCCTCGGCCTACGTGCGCTGTACTTCGCGCTCGCCGCGATGGTCGACCGCTTCCAGTATCTGAAGCTGGCGCTCGCTGCGGTGCTGATCTTCATCGGCTCGAAGATCTTCCTCGCCGACCTGCTCGGGCTGGAGAAATTCCCGCCGGCGCTGTCGCTCGGCATCACCTTCGGCCTGCTCGGCGCGGGTATCGCCTACTCGCTGTGGAAGACCCGTCCCGCGATCGAGCAGGTGAAGTGAGCAACGCGAGGCGACGGCGTGTCCATGAACGATGCCGCAGCGAACGATGAGGTCGCATCCCCGCCGCGCCGTCACAACGGCCCGATCAGCCGGCGGCTGCTTGCGATCGCGCGCACCGTGCGGTCGGAGGAGCCGTCGGTCGGCGAGCTGTTCGACCGGCTGGAGTCCGAGGGACTCGGACTGACTCTGCTGCTGCTGACGATCCCGGCGCTGATCCCGCTGCCGGGGCCGTTCGGCATGGTGTTCGGCACCTTCGTCGCGCTGGTCGCGCTGCAGATCCTGTTCGGCGCCGAGCGGCTGTGGCTGCCGGAGACGGTGCGCCGCCGGCCGGTGCCGCAGCGGCTGCTGCGCAAGATCATCCGCGCCGGGCTCGACTGGGCCGGCTATGCCGAGCGCGGGCTGCGCGAGGACCGGCTGGTCTGGCTGACCGGACGCACCGCGCGGATGCTGCTGGCACTGCCGCTGCTGCTGATGGCGGTCACGATCATTCTTCCGATTCCGATGGGCAATGTCATGCCGGCGCTGGCGCTGATCGCCGCCGCGATCGGCTTCATGGCGGGTGACGGGCTCGCGGTGCTGCTGTCGATGCTGATTGCGGCGGCCGCGGTCGTCTGGACCGCGGTGTTGCTCTACACCGGCGCCGCCGCCGCAGACTATGCCGCTACGCTACTGGCGCGTCTTGCCGTCGAGCTGCGGACGTTGCTGGCCAGCATCGGCGTCGATCTCGACTTCGCCGCCGGTGTGTCGACCGTGTTTGCGTCAGCGGCGGGCCTCATCGCCCTTGTCCTCTGGATCCAGACGGTCCGGGAACGGCGTCACCGCGGCAGCGCATTGGATGTGTCACAAGACCGGCGCGAGCGCTCGCGCGCGGTGGCGCGCCGGAGCCGCAGCCTCATTGCAGCCGCGAGCGTCGCAACGGCGGCCGCAGCGATCTTCGTTGCGACCCGTCTGATGCTCACCGGAAAGATCTGAGCTGTTGCTGGTCCTCGCCGGCCACCAGGATGAACATTTTCCCGTGAGGCGAAAAGGCGCAGCAATCGATTTTACCGTTGAAATGGCGGGAAAAAATAAAAGCGAAGGTCTTGGCATGCCAATGATCCGTCACATCGCGGAAGAATAGCCGCTGTCTAATCCCGCTAACTTGCGTTAGATCTGACATGACAGTCATCAAACCGTTACAGAATCGACACATGCAGGATTCGAACGCACCGACGTCGGTCCGGGGCGTTGACCGAGCCGTTGATGTAGCCGGCACGGCCGACGAGACGATCCGCAGCTCGGCGAACCCTTCCGCGCCCCCGAGCCTTTCTTCATCTGAGGCACAGGTCGCTCACGCCGACGCCCCGCTGCCGACGGCCGAGCCGACACCACCGGCTCTGCCGGATCCAGCAGCGAGCTCGGGCGAAGAGATCGAGCTGAAGCTGCTCGTGCCGCAAGATCATCTCGCCGACTTCCACAACGCGCCCATCATTGTCGCGCATGCGCGCAACAAGGGCACGCGCAAGCATCTCAAATCCGTCTACTACGACACGCCCAAGCACGCATTGTGGAAGAACGGATTCACCTTGCGGGTCCGCCAGAGCGGCGCACGCTTCGTGCAGACCGTGAAGGCGCAGCACAGCGACGATCCGCTCAAGCGCGGCGAGTGGGAGGCGAGCGTATCCTCGCTCGCGCCCGACGTGACGCTGGCCACAGCGCTGCTTCCCGAGGAGCTGCGCGAGGTCCTGACGGATGCATCTCTGGCGCCGGTGTTCTCCGCGGATGTGCATCGCCACGCCCGTCTGCTCGATCTGCCGGGCGCAACGATCGAGATCGCCTTCGACAGCGGAACGATCACGGCCGGCGATCACAGCGAAGCCGTGAGCGAGATCGAACTGGAGCTGAAGAGCGGCGATCCCACGGCGATCTATGACGTCGCGCTGCGGCTCAGCGAACATGGCCCAGTGCGTCCGACGATCCGCAGCAAATCGGCCCGCGGCTTCGACCTCGCATCCGGCCGCGCGCCCGGCGCGGAGAAGCCGCGCAAGCAGGCGCTCGACCCGGCGGTCTCGCTCGACGAAGCCTTCGCCGTCATCCTGCGCGGCAGCTTCCATCACATGCTGCAGGCGATGCCCGCGGCGGAGGACGGCCGCGATCCGGAAGGCGTGCATCAGCTGCGGGTCGCGCTGCGCCGCCTGCGCGCCGCGCTGCATCTGATGCGGCCGCTCGGCACCTCGTCGACGCTCGACGGCCTGGAATCCGATGCGCGCTGGCTGGCGCAGAATCTGGGCACCGCGCGCGATCTCGACGTCTTCCTGACGCAGACGCTTCCGGAGATCGCGGAGGCGTGTCCGACCGTCGCCGGCTTCGACACTTTGCGCGAGCTTGCGGAACGGCACCGCGACCTCGCCTATCGCAAGCTGCGTATTGCGCTGTCCGAACGCCGCTGCACCTCGTTCGTGCTCGGGCTCGGCGGCTGGATCGCAACCCGCAGCTGGCGCAATGATGTCTCTCCCGATGAACTCGGTCGGCTCGCGGGACCCGCCATTGACTTCGCCGGACACGTTCTGTCGGAGCGGCATCAGAAGGTGCTGAAGCGCGGCCGGCGCTTCAAGAAGCTGCCGGCGGAAAAACGTCACAGGATGCGGCTCGCGCTGAAGAAGCTGCGCTACAGCATCGACTTCCTGCTGCCGCTGTATGCTGGAAGCAAACCGGCCAGGAGATATGCCAAGTCGCTCGCCGGCCTGCAGGAGCAGCTCGGCCACTACAACGACATGGCCGTGACGTCCGGCGTCATCGACAGCCTCGGCACGACCTCGACGGACGCGGCGATCGCCGCCGCCGCGATCACCGGCTGGCATGCGCATGCGATGGCGGGTATCGAGGAGCCGCTGCGCGAGGCGTGGCGCGCCTTCTCGAAGACGCCGACGCCCTGGCAGCCCGAGGAGGCGTGATCCGTCGGCTCTGGTTCCGCTGGATCCAAATCCGCATTGATCTGGTTCAAGTCCTGCGACCGTGATGCATGTCAGGATGAAACCCATGAAGATATCCAGCGTGACCTGTCCTCATTGCCGTGCGGCCTACGAGATCGCGGAATCGACGTCCGTCATCGGCGCCGCCGGACGGTTTGATTGCGGCGTCTGCGGCACGCCGCTGGTGGCATGGGACGAGCCGAAGCTGCGGGCTTTCCGTCTCGAGGTCGCCCCCGAGCACAAATATCCGCGCGTGCCGACGCCGCCCTGCTTCGCCTGACAAGGACGTTCCGGAATCCGGAACGTCCTGCCATGAAGCAATTCTGCCACGACGTGCGGCGCATCCCTGCATGGCACCATGGCCGGACGCCGCTTGCCGGGATATTTGGCGCGGGCCATAGTCTGGCCATCGCGCGGTCGATGCGCGGCCGTTCGGGCCGCGTCTGCCGCGGCGTCGACATCCATCAGCGAGCAGTTCTTTCCTCATGCCCATCATCAACAGCATTGCCGCGCTCTCCGACGAAATGGCCGCGTGGCGCCACGACTTCCATGAAAACCCAGAGCTGCTGTACGAGGTGCATCGCACCGCCGGCATCGTCGCGGACAAGCTGCGCGAATTCGGCTGCGACGAGGTCGTGACCGGCATCGGCCGCACCGGCGTGGTCGGCGTGATCCGCGGCCGCAACGCAGGCTCCGGCAAGACCATCGGCCTGCGCGCCGACATGGATGCGCTGCCGATCGAGGAAACCTCGGGCGTGCCCTACGCCTCCAAGACGCCGGGCCTGATGCATGCCTGCGGCCATGACGGCCACACCGCGATGCTGCTGGGCGCCGCAAAGCATCTCGCCGAGACGCGCAATTTCGACGGCACCGCGGTGGTCATCTTCCAGCCGGCCGAGGAAGGCGGCGCCGGCGGCAAGGCGATGGTCGATGACGGCCTGATGACCCGCTGGGGCATCCAGGAGGTCTATGGCATGCACAATATGCCGGGCGTGCCGGAAGGCCATTTCGAGATCTCGCCGGGCGCGATGCTCGCCTCGGCCGATGCGATCCACATCAAGGTCACCGGCAAGGGCGGCCATGGCGGCGCCGGCCCGCACAAGGCGGTCGACAGCATCCTGATCGCCTCGCAGATCGTCAACGCGCTGCAGTCGATCGTCGCCCGCAATGTCGATCCGTTGAAGTCGGCTGTGATCTCGATCTGCTCGATTCATGGCGGCACCACCTTCAACGTCATCCCCGAGACCGTCGAGATGCTCGGCACCGTCCGCACGCTCGATCCGGAGATCCGCGATCTCGTCGAGAAGCGCATCGTCGAGGTCGCCGAGGCAACTGCGCGCGCCTATGGCGGCACGGCAGAGGCGATCTATGAGCGCAAATATCCTGTGACGATGAACCACCCGGCGCAGGCTGCGTTCGCTGCCGACGTTGCCCGCGACGTCGCGGGCAGCGAGCGCGTCAACGACCGCGCCATTCCGCTGATGGGCGGCGAGGATTTCGCGTTCATGCTCGAAGCCCGCCCCGGCGCCTTCGTCTTCATCGGCATGGGCCCGGGCAACGAGTGCCACCACCCGGCCTACCGCTTCAACGACAACATCCTCAGCGCCGGCGCGTCCTACTGGGTGAAGCTCGTCGAGAAGAGCATGCCGGCGAACTGATCACTCATGACACGTAGGGTGGGCAAAGCGGCCGCCGAAAGGCGGCAGCGTGCCCACCTTCGAGCGGCATGCTCGGCCGCGAGACGGTGGGCACGGCGCTTCGCGCCTTTGCCCACCCTACGGCCTGAATGAGCAGTCTGGATTGCCTCGCTGCGCTCGTAATGACGGCGTGGCGGACACCACCGGCTCTCCAGGCTCCGTCATCGCGAGCGCAAGCGAAGCGATCCAGGGGCTCCGCGCACCGGCCGCAATGTCGTGCGCTTGATGCACCCAAGAGAACGGTTCGGTCCGCATCGAAACGTCGGGCACGGCTTCGCGGCTAGAAGGACATCCTTCTCCGCCCGCGAGGCCCTCATGCAGCGCCGCTCCGACCTCACCCGCGAACTCGCCCTCCTGCTGCTGCTCTCCACCTTGTGGGGTGCCTCCTACACCTTCATCAAGATCGGCGTCGAAACCATCCCGCCGCTGACCTTGATCTCGGCGCGTACGCTCATCGCTGGCGTCCTGCTCGCGGCGATCATCAGCGGCCGCGGGCTCGTCTGGCCGCCCGAGCGCGCCACGTGGCTGCGCTTCCTGGTCCAGGCCGGCCTCAACAGCGTCATCCCCTTCACGCTGATCGCCTGGGCCGAGCGCAGCGTCGAGGCCGGCCTCGCCACGATCCTGAACGCGACCTCGCCGATCTTCACTTTCCTGCTGACCGTGCTGGTCACGCGGCATGAGCCGGTCACCTGGCGCAAGCTCGTCGGCGTCATCGCAGGCCTCGCCGGCACCTGCCTGATCGTCGGCGTCGAGGCCCTGCACGGGCTCGGCCAGCAGTTCTGGGCGCAATGCGCGATCGTCGCGGCGACCATCTGCTATGCGGGTGCTGCGATCGTCGGAAAGGGCTTCAAGGGACTCGACCCGATGCTGCCGGCGGCCGGCTCATTGCTTTCCGGCGCCGCGATCCTGACCCCGCTCGCGGTTCTGATCGACCATCCCTGGACGCTCATGCCGTCGTCGTGCTCGGTGCTGGCGCTGATCGCGCTCGCAACGGTGTCGACCGCCGCTGCCATGGTGATCTATTTCCGCCTGGTGCAGACGCTCGGCTCGATCGGCGCCACCGCGCAATCCTATCTGCGGGTGCCGATCGGCGTGGCCATCGCCGTCACCAGTCTCGGCGAGCAGCTCGCGCCCACCGTCTGGATCGGGCTCGCCTGCATCGTCATCGGGGTCATCGCGATGACGTTGCCGGCGCGTCGGTCGACAGCGGATCATCCAGCCAAAGGTTGACCGCCCCCGCCAGCACTGCTTTGAACCGGGGACGGCAACGCTGGATCGTTCAAATGCAGCACATCTTCATCACGGTTCTCGTCGCGCTGGCGACCGCGATCGGTCCTGCTGCGGCATGGGCCGAGATCCCCTACGCGATGTCCGAGCATCCGTCGCAGGATGGCCGCTGCGAGGGCGATACCGGCAAGGCCGATCTCGATCGCGACGAGCAGGCCTGCCTTGATCAGCTCAAGGGCGTCGTCCGACGCAACGGCAAGGCGCTGGAGATCACGTTCAAGGACGGCTTTACCCGCAGTTACGTGACGCGGCTGCCGGATGATCTGCCCGGCCACGAGGACGACTCGGTCGAATACAAGCTCGTCGGCTACTTCCCGGAGCACGAACTCCTGCTGATCGAGATCGGCTATTCGGAAGGGGTGCAATGGATGCTGCTGCGGCTCAATCGCGGCATCGAGACCAAGGTCCATTCACCGCCGCATTATTCGCCGAGCCATCGCTGGCTGTTTTCCGTCTGCTCCAGCATCGGTCCGTCCGGCTGCGGCAACGGCATGGACATCGTCGCCGCGCCGTTCGACCTCAAACAAGGCGGCTGGTCCTATCTCACCCCTGACGACGACGACACGCTGTACGAGTTCGCCGGATGGGACGGCGACGATCGCGTCAAGCTCGTCGCAACCTTCAGGGTCGGCAACGAGATGAAGCCGTTCCCGGCTGCCGTCGAGCGCATCAATGGCCGCTGGCAGCTCAAGCTGCCGAAGCAGCACCGCGTGCCGCCCCGCCGCTAGCCATCACCGAAGCGCAATCGCAACCTTGCCGAGATGTGCGCCGCTCGACATGTAGTGGAACGCCTCGCGGGCCTCGGTGAACGGGAAGACGCGATCGACCACCGGCTTCACCTGATGCAGCGCCAGCGCGTTCGCCAGCGCCTGGAGATCGTCGGCTGAGCCGACGGTGACGCCCTGGAGCCGCTGCTGCTGCATCACCATCAAGGGCAGCCGCAGTTCCGAGGCGGCCGCGCCGGCGAGCACGCCGATGAAGGCGATGGTGCCGCCGATCTTCGTCGCGCGGATGGATTCGTTGAGCGTACCGACGCCGCCGACCTCCACGACGAGATCGACGCCCTGTCTGGTGATCTCGCGCGCCTGCTTGCCCCAATCCGGCGTGGTCTTGTAGTTGAGCGTAACATCCGCGCCGAGGTCCTTCAGCCGCGCGATCTTGGCCTCGCTCGACGATGTCGCGATCACACGCGCGCCGGCCATCTTCGCGATCTGGAGTGCGAAGATCGAGACGCCGCCCGTGCCCTGCGTCAGCGCCGTCTGGCCCGGCCGAATGCCGCCGAGCTTGACGACAGCGCTCCAGGCGGTGACGCCGGCACATGGCAGACACGCGGCCTCGATGTCGCTGAGATGGGCCGGCGTCCTCACCAGCGCATGCGCCGGAAAGATGCGGTATTCCGTCAGCGTGCCGTCGACCGCACCGCCGAGTGCCGCGCGCATCTTGCTCTCGCTCGGCTCGCCGCCGGTCCAGCTTTCGAAGAAGCTGCCGGTGACGCGGTCGCCCGCCTTGAAAGCCACGACGCCCTCGCCTGCCGCCTCGACCACGCCGGCGCCGTCCGACAACGGCACCAGCGGAAACTTCTGCTTGGAGCCGTAACCGCCCCTGACGGTCAGGAGATCGCGATAGTTGATGCTCGCGGCCGTGATCCGCACCAGCACCTCGCCGCGCGCGGGCTGTGGTACCGGCTTGTCGACCAGCGCCAGCGCGTCGATCCCGCCCGGCCCCTGCAGCTCGTAGCATCGCATCGGAAGTCTCCTGCCCTCGGCCCACGCCGTTGTTCGCGCAGTGCTCACCGATGGTGGAGCGTTTCGCAGCGATGATCAAGCCGCGCCTCGTTCCGCACGGCGGACAAAGCACGAGGACGCCCAATGCCACTAGCGGGCGGGCGAAGCCGGACTTGGCAGGCTGCCGTCGTCGATCAAGGGCATCACGACATGATCGAGCACATACTCCGTCCCCACCAAAGTCATCACCACGGAGATCAGCAGCAGGGCGGCCATCAGGATCATGTCACGTCGGTCCATTGATGACATACGTCGCAGCCAAGCACACGTTTCATGATGACGACCATCCGATGATGTCTCGCTCATGGAACCGAGCGACTCGAGGAACGGCGCAGCGTCATGGACGTTCACGCCGCTGAGTGGATGCCGAGAGGACAACCGCGTCGCGCATGGAACAGCTTGGCTATGGCATCGGCCTCGTCGCTGCGGCGCTGACATCGCTGTCCTACATCCCGCAGGTTCGTAAGGCTTATCCGAAGGGCGCGACCGGCGATCTCTCCGTCAAGACGCTGGTTGCGCTTGGCGGCGGCCTTGCGCTCTGGGTCGCCTATGGGCTGATACGGAGCGACATCGTCGTGATCATCGCCAATCTGCTCGGTCTGAGCCTCGTGATCGCGCTGCTCGCCTTCAAGATCCGCGACATCAGGCGGAGCTGATCCTTACACGTCAGCCTCGAACCTGATGCGGCACAGCAAGCCGCCGTCGCGATAGTCCTGCTCGATGCTGCCGCCGATCGCGGCCAGGCTTGCTCGGATCATCCGGGTGCCAAACCCCTCTCCGAGCGGCGGCGCGACCGCGTCGCGGCACAGCTCGCGCCAGGTCACGAGGCTGCGCCCCGCCTCCTGCGCAAGCTGCACCTCGAGCCGTCCGCCATCGCCGCGCAAGGCGCCGTATTTGACGGCATTGGTCGCGAGCTCATGAAACACCAGCGCGAGATTGCGTCCCGCCTCCGGGCCCAGCGGGATGTCGGGTCCATCCACCGTCACTGCGCCGGATGCCCGATAGGCCTGGAGCTCGGCCTCCACCAGCATGCGCAGGGTCATCACGCGCTGGCTCGACCAGGCGAGCGTATTGGCGCGCGCGACCGCATCGAGCCTGAGCGCGATCGCCTCGCCCTTCTGATGATCCTCGCCCGAGAGGCTCGATCGCACGATCGACTGGAACACCGCGAGCTGATTGTTGACGCGGTGTCTGAGCTCACCCAGCAGCAGCTCGCGCGCATGCTCGTTGCGCTTCAGCTCGATCAGCGATGCACGACAGAGATTGGCGGGCAATATCACCAGCGCTGATGCCGCGAGGAACCCGATGAGATTGACGACCTCCTCGTGGCCGGGCCGATCGGTGAAGCCGATCAGCACGACGGCTGCCGACAGCCAGGCGGCAAATACCGCCGCCGGCAGCCCGCCGAGCAAGGTTGCACACAACACGGCCGGAAAGAACGGCGCATAGGACAGCGTCGAACCGGCGACATCCAACCCGAAGCGAGAGGCAGCGGAAACGGCCACGGCAAGGATCGTGAGCAGAAACGTGGTTGGCGACCACGGCCTGCGTCGAACAATCCAGCTTGAGAAACTCTGACCCACGCGCACGATTGACCCCGAGATCAACCTCTATCGCCAGGTGCCCATGGGAACAAGCCGAAGGAACTGCCGCCCGGCGGCGAAATTTTTGGAACTTTTCCTGAGTAGTTGCGTTTAGCGCGGCGCGTTGCGCCAGATGGAACTTGGCGCTGCCGCAGCAGGAAGCAATTCCGTTACTCATTGCGACACCAGCAGGCACGGCCAGGACGGGCAAAGCCGCGATGCTGGCACCCGCGCGCGCAATTGAGATGCGAGTTCAGCTTTCCAAACCGCCGCGAGAGTTCGCGGGACCCGCCGTTGGTGGACGGCGGCCATCATCTTCCTCATCAGATGAGAATCGACGCGCCCTACTCGGCCGCCTGCCGGACGTGCCGCTCGGTCACCGTGCGCATCGTGACGAGCTCCTCGGCGGCGGAGGGATGTAGCGCGACGGTGGCGTCGAAATCGGCCTTGGTCGCCTTCATCTTGATGGCGATGGCCACGGCCTGCGTGATCTCGGCGGCCATGTCACCGACGATGTGGCAGCCGAGCACGCGGTCGCTGGTCCCGTCGACGACGAGCTTCATGAGCACGCGCGTATCGCGGCCGGACATCGTCGCCTTGATCGGCCGGAACGTGGTCTTGTAGATGTCGACGCGGTCGTACATCTCGCGCGCCTGGGTCTCGGTCAGGCCGACGGTGCCGACCTCGGGCTGGCAGAACACGGCGGTCGGGATGTCGGCGTGATCGACGCGCACGCTTTTGCCGCCGAACACGGTATCGGCGAAGGCATGACCCTCGCGGATTGCGACCGGCGTCAGGTTGAAGCGATGGGTCACGTCGCCGATCGCGTAGATGCTCGGCACCGAGCTCTGCGAGAATGCATCGACGGCGATGCCGCCATTGCGCGGATTGATCGCGACGCCGGCCTTCTCGAGGCCGAGATTGGCGACCGCCGGATGGCGGCCGATCGCGAACATCACCTTGTCGGAGGCAATGCTGGAGCCGTTCGACAGATGCGTCGTGTAGTCCTTGCCGTGCTTGTCGACGCTGGTCACCGTGCAGCCGGTGAGGATGGTGATGCCTTCCTTCTCCATCTCGCTGCGCACATGCTTGCGGACATCCTCGTCGAAGCCGCGCAGGATGTTGTCGCCGCGATAGATGACGGTGACGTCGGAGCCGAAATTGGCGAAGATGCAGGCGAATTCGAGCGCGATGTAGCCGCCGCCCTGGATCACGATCCGGCGCGGCAGCTCCTCGAGGTGGAATGCCTCATTGGAGGAGATGACGTGCTCGATGCCGGGAATCGGCGTGCCGTGGTTGGGCGCGCCGCCGGTCGCGATCAGGATGTATTTGGCGCGGACAGTCTCGCCGGTGGCGAGCCGCACCGTGTGCGCGTCCTCGAGCACGGCGCGGGTCTTGACGACCTTGGCGCCGGATTTCTCGACATTGGCGGTGTAGGCCGCCTCGAGCCGCGCGATCTCCTTGTCCTTGTTGGCGATCAGCGTCTTCCAGTCGAACGAGACCTGCGGAATCGTCCAGCCGAAGCCGGCAGCGTCGGCGATCTCCTGGCGGACATGCGAGCCGATCACGAACAGCTTCTTGGGCACGCAGCCGCGGATCACGCAGGTGCCGCCCATACGATATTCCTCGGCGACCATGACGCGGGCGCCATAGCCGCTCGCAATGCGGGCGGCGCGCACGCCCCCCGAGCCACCACCGATCACGAACAGGTCGACGTCGAATTCAGCCATCTCTCCCCCGACCTGTCCTTGCAACCAGCTTCAGATAGGCTTGTTGCGCTTGCGCATCTCGGCGCGGAACTGCGCGGTCACCGTGTCCGAGAACTCCGCAGCCCACTGGTTCATCGACTGCATGCTCATCTGGATCGCCTTGGGCTCCGCCGCAAGCAGCTTCTGGCCGATCGGCGACTTGTAGAAGGTGACGAGGTTGGCGATCTCGGCATCGCTGAACTCGTTGCAGTAGATCTGCGCCATCTTCTCGCCGATCTCCTTCTCCTTGCCGGCATAGGTCTGGGCGACCATCACGGCGACCTCGTCGAGGTCCTTCTGATAGTTGAGATTGGACTGCAGCAGCGCCTGCTTGGTCTGCTGCACGATGCCCGGGACGGCGTTGGCGTACATCGCAGCCGCGTTCTTCATCGCCAGAATCTCGCGCGCGCCGGCCATGCAGGCGGCCGAGGCCGGCTTCAGCGCCGGCGGCTGGGCCTGCGCCTGCGCGGCAGCCGGGCTCGCCGAGGCCAAGGCCAGCACGATGCCGGCGGCCGGCAAGATTCTGAACACGCTCTTCATTCCAAGTCTCCTGTGAGATTGCGGCCCAAAGCGCAGGTCGTGCTGCGCTCAAGGCCGCTGGATAACGCGAATTCCCTGTGCGCCTGCCAGGATCGCCGTGCTGCCGAGGCCGATGAACAGCCCGTGCTCCACCACGCCCGGAATTGCGCTCAAAAGGCTCGCCAGACGCGGGGGATCCTCGATCTCCCCCAGGCGAACGTCGACAATCCAGTGGCCGCCATCGGTGACGAAAACGTGGCCATCTGCGGACTTGCGCAAGCTCATCGGCCCGGACACGCCGGCCTTGGCGAAGGCCTCGCTGATCTCGCGCTGCGTCGCGGCGAGTCCGAACGGGATCACCTCGATCGGCAACGGGAAGCGGCCGAGCCGCGGCACCCATTTGGTCTCGTCCGCGATCACGATCATGCGACCAGAGGCGCTGGCGACGATCTTCTCGCGCAACAGCGCGCCGCCACCGCCCTTGATCAGGTCGAGTGCCGGATTGATCTCGTCGGCGCCGTCGATGGTGATGTCGAGCCGGTCGATCTCGTCGAGCGTCGTCAGCGGCACGCCGCAGGCCTCGGCCTGCGCCCGCGTCGCCTCGGAGGTCGGCACGCCCACGATCTTGAGGCCGGCATGGACCTTCTCGCCGAGCAGCTCGACGAAATGCTTGGCGGTCGAGCCGGTGCCGAGGCCGAGCCGCATGCCGCTCTCGACCTCCTCCAGCGCGCGCGCCGCCGCCTGCCGTTTCAATGCGTCCATGTCGACCAAGACACCCGCCCCTCGGATGGGCCCCCGGGCGGGGGCCGAAAGCCGGCGCATATCTAGCGATGTTTTGCCGCGGGGCCTAGCTCCCGGCGGTCACGAAATCGGACAAAAAGCGGGTGCGAGCCCTTGCAAGGGCGCGGAGCGACCGGTAGCGGATACCGATGCGCATCGCGAGCACCATCGTCTTCGATCTCGACGGCACCCTGGTCGACACGGCGCCGGACCTCATCAACGCGTTGAACCACATCCTGCAGCGCGAAGGGCTGCGGCCGGTTCCGCTGGCCTCCGCTCGCAAGATGATCGGGCATGGCGCACGCAAGCTGCTCGAGCGCGGCCTCGAAGCCGAGGGCCGCTTCGCCAGCCCGTCGGACATGGACCGTCTCACGGCCGATTTCATCGCCTTCTACGCCGAGAACATTGCGATCGAATCGCGCCCGTTCGAGGGGCTGGAGGCGGCGCTCGACGAGCTCGCCGGTCGCGGCTGCCAGTTTGCGGTGTGCACCAACAAGCTGGAATGGCTGTCCAAGCGGCTGCTCGACCAGCTCGGGCTGTCCTCCCGCTTCGCCGCGATCTGCGGCGCCGACACGTTCGGCGTCGCCAAGCCGGATCCCGTGATCCTGCGCCAGACCATTGCGCAGGCGGGCGGCGAGATCGGCGCCGCGATCATGGTCGGCGATGCCGGCACCGATGTCGGCGCCGCGCGGCGGGCCGGCGTCCCCGTGATCGGCTGCACCTTTGGCTATACGGATGTGCCGATCGCGGAGCTCAACCCGGACCACCTGATCGATCACATGCGCGAGCTGCCGGCCGCGGTCGCAACCCTCGGGCCGGCGCTCAAGATCGGCTGAGCGAAGCGCGTCGGCCTTGCATCTAGCCCGAGGCGCCGGACTCCTGCCCCGGCGAGCTCGCGATCTGGCGTTGCAAGTGACTTTGAAGCCACCTCCCATTCGACTGCCGGATGACGGCCTAACTCTCTGTCCCAGCAATAAAAAGACACACGTCCCGGAACTTTAACGTTCTGTTGAGAATAGGGTTGACCACAGTTGCGCCGCTGTTCTGACGCTCCTATGGTCGCCTTGGGATTGCGGCCGATGGCCGCAGGGTTGTGGGGCGGACATCATGATGCGGCGTGTCATCGCAATTGCGGTTGCGGGAGCCGGCTTGGCCGGTTGCTCGTCCTTCTCCATGGACGGCTTCAAGATGGCGGCGCCGGAGGTTCCCGTGCAGCTCGAGTCCGTGCCGCCCGGCGCGGAGGCCAAGACCTCGCTCGGGCCGTCGTGCCGAACTCCCTGCACCGTCCAGGTGCCGGCGCCCGATGCCGGCTTCAGCGTCACCTTCACGATGGACAAATACCTGCCGGCGACGGTGCCGGTTCAGGTGATCCGTAACACCGGTGACTTCAACTCGTCGCCGCCGGTGGTGATGGATCCGAATCCGGTCGTCGCCGAGCTGCAGCCGGCGCCCGGCGCGCCGCCGAAGGCCGTCAAGCACATGCGGCCGAAGAAGCCGAAGCCGCAGAAATCCGCCGCGGCTCCGGCCGCCGCAGCGCCGGCGACCACCGGCTCCGCATTCCCCGCCCCGATTCCTGGCGCCGCCCGCCAATAAGCTCCCTGGCCTGCGTGCAGCGCAGCAACGACGGCGCGGCCTCCACGATTGTGAGGCGCGCGGATCATGATTAGATTGCCTTGTAATTGAGGTCCGGCCGCGTGCCTCACGCGGTCGCCTCGTGGCATCGCCGCCACTTGCCGCCGATCCCTGTGCAAGGCCCTCCATGACCGTTGTGACGTCTGACGACACCGCCCTGACGCGCCCGATGACCGACCCGTTCGGCCGTCGCATCAGCTATCTGCGCGTTTCGGTGACCGATCGCTGCGACCTGCGCTGCTTCTACTGCATGTCCGAGGACATGACCTTCCTGCCGAAGGCCGACCTGCTGACATTGGAAGAGCTCGACCGGCTGTGCTCGGCCTTCATCCACAAGGGCGTGAAGAAGCTCCGGCTGACCGGCGGCGAGCCGCTGGTCCGGCGCAACGTCATGGGCCTGGTGCGCTCGCTGTCGCGGCATCTGAAGAGCGGCGCGCTCAACGAGCTGACGATGACCACCAATGCGACGCAGCTCGCCAAATATGCCGCCGAGCTCGCCGATTGCGGCGTCCGTCGCATCAACGTGTCGCTCGACACGCTCGATGCCGACAAGTTCCGCACCATCACCCGCTGGGGCGATCTCGACCGCGTGCTCGCCGGAATCGAGGCGGCGCAGGCCGCCGGCATTGCGGTGAAGATCAATGCCGTCGCGCTCAAGAACATGAACGAGGACGAGATCCCCGCGCTGATCGACTGGGCGCACGGCAAGGGCATGGCGCTGACGCTCATCGAGGTGATGCCGATGGGCGAGATCGGCGAAGGCCGCATCGACCAGTACCTGCCGCTGTCGCTGCTGCGCAGCCGCCTCGCGCAGAAATACACGATGACCGATCTCGACGAGACCACCGGCGGTCCCGCGCGCTACGTGCGCGTCGCCGAGACCGGCGGCACGATCGGCTTCATCACGCCGATGACGCATAATTTCTGCGAGAGCTGCAACCGCGTCCGCGTCACCTGCACCGGGACCCTGCACACCTGCCTCGGCCACGAGGACGCCTCCGATCTGCGCAAGCCGTTGCGCGCCTCGGCCAGCGACGAGCAGTTGAGCGATGCGATCGACCGCGCCATCGGGCTGAAGCCGAAGGGTCACGACTTCATCATCGACCGCCGCCACAACCGGCCGAGCGTCAGCCGGCATATGAGCGTGACCGGCGGCTGATTCCTCGTGCTCCCCTGGAAGCTGATCGACACCGCAGAGGTGCCCGGCGGCGGCGAGCCGCTGCGGCTGATGCAGCGCGGCCGTGAGTTCTCGATCAAGCTCGGCTCCAACGAGCTGATGAGCAGCCGGCTCTACGGCTCGGAAGAAGCGCTGGCGACGTTGAGCTGCGCCCGCCTCAAGGAGCGCCCTGCTCCGCATCTCCTGATCGGCGGCCTCGGCATGGGCTTCACCCTGCGCGCGGCGCTGAAGGTGCTGGGCCCGCAGGCGCGCGTCACCGTCGCCGAGCTGGTGCCGGCGGTGATCGCCTGGGCGCGCGGGCCGATGGCCGAGTTGTCCGGCGACAGCCTCGCTGATCCGCGCGTCGACATCCGCGAGGGCGATGTCGTGAGGCTGATCACGGCGGCGCGCGGCAGCTATGATGCGATCCTGCTCGACGTCGACAACGGCCCGCAGGGCCTGACGCGGGAGTCCAACGACGCGCTGTATGATCACTCGGGCCTGCGCGCCGCATTCACGGCCCTGCGTCCCGGCGGCCTGCTCGCAGTGTGGTCGTCACATCCCGACGACCGCTTCGCGCCGCGGCTGCGCAAGGCCGGCTTCACCGCCGAGGAGATCAAGATCCGCGCCACCGGCCGCGGTGGCGGCGGCGCCCGTCACGTGATCTGGATTGCCACGCGGCCGGCGTAAACGCGCCTCCACACGCCGCACGTTGAGTTCTCACCGTCGCCTGTTAAGCTCGCGACGTTTCATTTCAGCTGTTTTCGACTCGCCTTCTCCACGAGGCTCATTGGCATGACCGTCGACCTTTTGAGGGACACCAAGACCTATCCGCGGATGACGCGCTGGTTCAATCCGCTGCTGCTCGTCAAGCTCCTCAACAACGTCGTGACGTCGGCGATGTTCGGCCAATACGCCGACCGCCGCCTGATGGTCGCCGCGCTCGATACAGTGACGCCCGAGGAGCATATGAGGCGCGCGACCGCGTTCGCGCGGAGCCTCAGTCCGACGACGAAGGGCCCGGTCTGGATCGACTTCGTCGCCGATCTCGGCGACGGCTTCGACAGCACCTATGCGGTGGCCTGCCTGCTCGGCCGCCAGACGCTGGAGCTTGGCGGCAAGAGTCTGCCGCGCGGCGAGATGCTGATCATGGGCGGCGACGAGGTCTATCCGCTTGCCAACGCGCAGACCTACCGCAATCAGTTGCGCAAGCCGTATCAATGGGCCTCGCCCGACCACGACAAGAGCGACGACGACGGCGTTCCGCTGTTCGCGATCCCCGGCAACCATGATTGGTATGACGGGCTGGTGCAGTTCCTGGCCTATTTCACCCGGCCGACGCCGACCCATTTCGGCTCGTGGCGAACGCAGCAGAAGCGCAGCTATTTCGCGATCCAGCTCACCGAGAGCTGGTGGCTGTGGGCGATGGACATCCAGCTCGCCGACAATATGGACCAGCCGCAGGCGGACTACTTCAAGCTGGTCGCCCAGTCGGACCAGCTCAAGCCAGGATCGAAGATCATCCTGTGCACGGCGGAGCCGGGCTGGCTCTACACCGACACCAACTTGCGATCATGGGAGATCGTCGACTACGTCTTGAAGATCGCCAAGAACGCGAAGAAGGAGCTGACGATCCCGCTGCTGCTGTCCGGCGACACCCATCATTACAGCCGCTATCACGCCGAGGACGGCACGCAATTCGTGACGTCGGGCGGCGGCGGCGCGTTCCTGCACCCGACGCATCAGCTGGAGAAGAACGTCAGCGTGCGCTGGAACGAAAAGAAGGTGCCGCTGACGCTGGCCACCAAGGATGGCGGCACCGAACCCGCCGTCTACCCGTCGATGCACACCAGCCGCGAGCTGCTCTGGCGCAATCTGTGGTTCGTGCTGACGAACTGGGATTTCTCAATCTTCATGGGCCTGGTGTATTTCGTCGTCGGCGTCCTGGTCGGTTTGCGCAACGAGATTGATGTCTACGTTCTCGTGGCGCTGGCGTTCGGCGCAGGCATCGTCGGCTACACCACGCGGCAGGAGCACGTCTCGCTCAGCGACATCTTCAACAAATGGCGGCGCCGTCACATCAAGACGGAGTTCGACGAGATCGACCGGGAAAACGTGCCGATCCAGTTCAAGAAGGCGCTGGTCGTCATCGGCACGAGCATGCTCCACGCGGCCGCCCACATCGTCACCGCGCTCGCGGCCGCCACCCTCTTCAGGCAGATCAACGGGGATCCCTTCCCTGCCAGCCATCCGTGGTACAGCCTCTGGACATGGCTCGGCCTGCTCGCTCTGCAGATGGGACCGGTCGGCTTCGTGCTCGGAGGCAGCTATTTCGGCCTCAACATGCTGATCACCTGCCGCTGGCTGCGCATGAACCGCAACGACGCCTTCAGCGCGCTGCGCATCGGCCACTACAACAACTTCCTCCGGCTCCGAATCGAGGGCGACGACGTCCAGGTCCACGCCATCGGCCTCGATCGCGTGCCTGAGCGTCACGAGTGGCGGGAGAACTCCCAATACCGGGAAGGCCAGCCGCAGCAGCCACGCTTCGTCCCCGCGACACCGTTGGCGCCGCATCTGATCGAGACGTTCGTCGTCTCCGGCAAAGCGGGGCCGGCCGCGCGCCCGACTTAACGAGCGGGCTGGACAGCGAGGTCGACGACGGCCACCTCTCCGCCTCGCGATTCTCGGCGGTGCTCACGACCCGCAAAATGCACCCAAAAATGGATGCAGCGCCGCGCGCAGGCGCGCCGGATCGGAGTTGACGCAGACCAAGGCAGTTTCTAACAACTCCGCGTGCGGAATGAGCCGCAACAATGGAGCATCAATGCCCAAGACGTACTTTGCGCTTGCGATCGCCGCCTTGCTCACAAGCGTATCCCCCTCGATCGCCAGCGACTATGCATTTCGTCTGCACAACAAGGCGGACGGTTATACCATCAACGGCTTTTATACCTTTCAAGACGGGCAATGGAGCCAGAACTGGCTCGACACCACCAAGGTGCCGCCGGGAGCATCGATCGGCATGGACTGGAATAGCAACCAGGGCAATTGCGTGGTGCCGTTCCGTGTGAGCTGGGATGACTACGGCGCCGAGGATTTCAAGATCGACTGGTGTAAAGGTGTCAAGAACATCTACATGAAGGACAAGGGATTCAGCTGGGACTAAGAGGACCAGCTCCACACGGCTTGACCTTCCAGATGTCCTTCTCCCGAGCGGCGCTGTTTAAGTCCCGATCGAGGGAGCCAATATCGTCATCTGTTCTGGTGAACATGGCGCCCGGATATCAACTGTCCGGGCGCCGATAGCAGCCGATGAGTTCGCTCATGCGGCATGCAGTCCGCGATCAGCCGGTGTCGCCGATCCCTGACACTCCGGTACGTCCACAAGGGCTTTCGTCCTACTCATCGGCTGCTGTGCGACTACGACCGGAACCGCAGCCGCCCAGGCGAGTTGCTGGACCGCGGAGAGGATCTTGGAATGAGCAGCACCGCTGTTCATCCCGTTCCCGCTCCATCCGGCAGCACTCGAACAGAGAGACGACAATGAAAGCACCCCTTCTTCTCGCTGGCGCACTGATCATCGGATCCCTGGCCCCGGCGCTCGCTGATGAATATTACGTCGTGCAGGGCCCCAGCCATCGCTGCACCATCACCACCACCCGCCCCGCCGACCGCGAGGTCGTGACCCAGATCGGGCCGATGGCGTTCACCAGCCGCGTCGAGGCCGAGGACCGCATCAAGCAGACCAAGGTCTGCGAGGACGAAGGCACCGTCGGCAGCACCAGCACGACCACGATCATCAAGGAAAAGTAAGCGTCCGAATCGCCGCTCGCGCGTTTGCGGGATGAAGGGCCGTGCTCATGATCTTGGGCACGGCCCTTCTGTGCGTTCGGGCCGCGCGTGGCCTCGAGGGCCGTCGGCATCATTGAGACTCGCTCGCAGCAGCGACCGTTGCGTTCCACCGCCGGGTTCGGTACTCCGCAGGCCCAGGTGAAGGACTCATGCACTCGCAGTCGCTCAAGCTCGCCGCTGGCAGCCTCGTGGTCGGGACGCTCGTCCTCGGCCTGAAGTTCTTCGCCTACTGGATCACCGGCTCGGTCGCGCTCTACTCGGACGCGCTGGAGAGCATCGTCAACGTCGTCACGGCCGTGGTCGCCCTGCTCGCGGTGCGCATTGCCGCTAAGCCGGCGGACGCCAACCATCCGTTCGGCCACCACAAGGTCGAATATTTCAGCGCGGTCATCGAAGGCGTGATGATCGTGGTCGCGGCGCTCCTGATCGTCCACGAGGCCTATGGCAACCTGTTCGCGCCGCGGCCGCTTTCTGCGCCGATCGAGGGCCTGGCCATCAATGGGCTCGCCAGCGTGATCAACGCCATCTGGTGCTGGCTGCTGATCACCCGCGGCAAGCGGCTGCGCTCACCGGCGCTGGTGGCGGACGGACGACACCTGCTGACGGATGTGGTCTCTTCCGGCGGCGTCGTTGTCGGTCTCGGGCTCGCGGTCGTGCTGCAGCTGCCGATCCTCGACCCTGCCCTGGCGCTGCTGGTCGCCGTCAACATCCTGTGGTCCGGATGGCAGGTGCTGAAGGAATCCACCGGCGGGCTGATGGACGAGGCGGTGCCCGAGGCCACGCTTTCACGCATCCGGCAGATCATCAGCCAGCATGCCGACGGCGCGCTGGAGGCGCACGATGTCCGCACCCGCCATGCCGGCAAGCTCACCTTCATCGAGTTTCACCTCGTGGTCCCCGGCGAGATGTCGGTCAACGCGGCGCACGAGATCTGCGACCGCATCGAAGCCGCCCTGCGCGAGGACGACGAGCACAGCTGGATCACCATTCACGTCGAGCCGGAGAACAAGGCCAAGCACTCCGGCGTGGTGGTGCTGTAGGCCGGATCAGCGCCTCACGCCTGAAGCGCGTACTGCTTCGAGAGATGATCTCCGATCTGGACCAGCATGGCCACGCACTCGGGATAGCCGGGCCTGGCGATCGTGTCCTGATCCGCGCTGGCGCGAAACTCCCAGGAATGGCCGTCTCGCACGACGAAAATCTGGATGCCCTCGGCATATTCGCTATGGGCCTTCAGCTCGGCCACCGCCATTGCGATCAGTTCGGCCTCGGTCTTGCTCGGCTTGCTCATCCGCTCGATCCCCACGTCAGACATCCAATGCCGCGGTTTTATCCAGGTTGCGGCCTCACGCCAACATTCGCCGAAGCCAAGGACATGTTCCGAATCACCTCGGGCGATGGCGCCGAGCCGCCGTGTCGGCGCGCTGGCCCTCTGTCGCCATCGTGAGGCACGGCAATTGCCTGCTCTTTCGGCACCCGGATGCCGCAGTCACCGCGCCTCACCGAATCCGGTTTACCCAGTGCGGCCAGACTGTTGCCGGCGCGTCAATGTGCCCATTTTCCGATTGACGGCAGGACGGCGCGCTGAAATGGTGCCCACGCTTTCAGGCCCCGCGCGGCCGATGGGCGCCCGCCCGTCACCCAAGCGCCGAACAAGAGCCGAAGGCATCGAGGGGGAGGACGTTTCGTTGCATTCGCTTCAAGCGCGCCGTCATGACGACATGCACGTTCTGCGTGATCGCGAAACCACGCCTCCCGAAAGCCTGGGCGCGCTGACCTGACCAGCGCCCGCAGCGGAGACCATGATGCGCCCCTTGTTGGCAATTAGTACGGCCATCGATCAGCTGAACGAAAAGATCGGCTACGTCTGCAATCTCCTGGTCCTGCTGGCGTGCCTGGTCAGCGCCATCAACGCGATGATCCGCTACGCCTTCAGCTATTCGTCGAACGGCTGGCTCGAGCTGCAGTGGTACATGTTCGCGCTGCTGGTCATGTTCGGCGCATCCTATACATTCCGACGCAACGAGCATGTCCGGGTCGAGCTGCTGTACCTGTATCTCTCCGAGCGCGGCCAGCTCTGGCTCGACCTGATCGGCACCCTGTTCTTCCTGATCCCGACCTGTCTGCTGCTGGCCTATCTGTCTTGGCCGTTCTTCATGCAGTCCTATTCGATCAACGAGATGTCCGGCAATGCGGGCGGCCTGCTGCGCTGGCCGGTCAAGTTCGCGATCCCCGCGGGCTTCGTGATGCTGGCCCTGCAAGGGCTGTCCGAGGTGATCAAGCGCGCGGCGGCGCTGCAGGGTTACGTGACGATCGACGCGAAATATGAGAGGCCGACGCAATGATCACGCTGGAGATGATGCCGCCGCTGATGTTCGGCGGCCTTGTCGTGGCGATGCTGATCGGCTTCCCGGTGGCGTTCACGCTCGCCGCCGTCGGCCTGTCGTTCGGCTTCCTGGCCATTCATCTGGGCTTTTTCGACCTGAACTTCCTGCAGGCGATTCCGGGCCGCATCTTCGGCAGCGTGCTCGCCAACGACCTCCTGCTCGCGATCCCGTTCTTCACCTTCATGGGTGCGATCCTGGAAAGGTGCGGGCTCGCCGAGGACATGCTGGATTCGATGGGCCAATTGTTCGGCCCGATCCGCGGCGGCCTCGGCTATTCCGTCATCATCGTCGGCTTCATCCTCGGCGCCATCACCGGCACGGTCGCGGCGCAGGTGATCGCGATGGCGCTGATCTCGATGCCGGTCATGATGCGCTACGGCTACAACATGCGCTACATCACCGGCGTGCTGGCAGCCTCCGGCACGATCACGCAATTGGTGCCGCCGTCGCTGGTCCTGATCGTGCTGGCCGACCAGCTCGGCAAGTCGGTCGGCGACATGTATCTCGGCGCCTGGGGTCCCTCGATCTTCCAGGTCATCCTGTTCGCCGGCTACACCTTCGTGCTCGGCCTGGTCAAGCCGGGCCACGTGCCGCCGGTGCCGAAGGAGGCGCGCACGCTGACCGGCTGGGCGCTGTGGAAGAAGTGCCTGATGGGCATCATCCCTTCCGCCGTGCTGATCTTCGTCGTGCTCGGCACCATGATGATGGGCCTGGCGACCCCGACGGAAGCCGGCGCCATGGGCGCGGTCGGCGCCATCGTGCTGGCCGTGATCCACCACAAGGAGTTCACCAAGAAGGACCGCAGCGTTCTGATCGTCGGCGTGGTGGCGGCCGGCATCGGCACCATCGTGGCGATGCTGTT
Source organism: Bradyrhizobium sp. USDA 4353 (assembly GCF_054063215.1). NCBI lineage: Bacteria > Pseudomonadati > Pseudomonadota > Alphaproteobacteria > Hyphomicrobiales > Nitrobacteraceae > Bradyrhizobium > Bradyrhizobium sp. USDA 4353. The sequence goes on along the minus strand of NZ_JBSSGB010000001.1, from coordinate 4,323,095 downwards.
CACCGAGAACCTGGTGTTCAAGCTCGCCTTCGCGATCACCTACCTCGCCGTCGCCTGGCTCGGCATCCGCGCGGTCGCCATCCCCGACCTGCGCGACCTGATCAAGCAGGGCTATGAGACCACCATGCGCATCACCTGCATGGTGACCTTCATCCTGATCGGCTCGACCTGCTTCTCGGTGGTGTTCCAGGGCGTCTCCGGCGGCGAGTGGCTGGAGCACCTCTTGACCTCCCTGCCGGGCGGCGTCTGGGGCTTCCTGATCTTCATCAACATCTTCATCTTCTTCCTGGCGTTCTTCCTCGACTTCTTCGAGATCGCCTTCATCATCCTGCCGATGATCGCGCCGATCGCGCAGAAGATCCTGGCGCCGGTGGTCGGGCCCGAGGCGGCGCTGATCTGGTTCGGCGTGATGCTCTGCGTGAACATGCAGACCTCGTTCCTGCATCCGCCGTTCGGCTTCGCGCTGTTCTATTTGCGCGGCGTGGCGCCGAAGGAAGTGAAGAGCTCCGACATCTATTGGGGCGCGATGCCGTGGATCGGGCTGCAGGCCATCATGGTGCTGCTCGTGATCGCCTTCCCGGTCACCGTCACTGGCCTGCTCGACAAGCCGGTCCAGGTCGATCTCGACAAGGTCAAGATCGAGGTGCCGCAGATCGAGCTGCCGCCGCTGGATTTCGGTCAGCCGAAGCAGTAACGGCGCAGCGATCCGCACGAACAGGAAAACCCCGGAAACGACGCTTCCGGGGTTTTGTTTGTTTGGGAGATCCATCCACGCGTCATTGCGAGGCTGCGCTCGCAATGACGCGGCGAGAGCGGCAACTGCCCCTCAGCTCTGCGAGCGCCGGGCCATGAAGTTGTCGTAGCCGACCTCGGCGACCTGGAACCAGGAATAGCCGGCACCCGAATAGGCGGTCAGCGACTCCAGCGCCTTCTTGAAGTTGGGATTGGTGGCGGCCACCTCGGCATGCAGCTCCTTGGCGGCCTTGAACGAGGCTTCCATGACCTGCGCCGGGAATGGATGCAGCTTGGCACCGCCGGCGATCAGCTTGCGCAGCGCCAGCGGGTTGGCGGAGTCGTACTTCGCCATCATCCAGTTGTTGGCGAAGTGGCCGGCCTGCTCCAGCAGCTTCTGATAGTGCTTCGGCAGAGCGTTCCACTTCTCGAGGTTGATCATCGCGAGCAGCATCGGCCCGCCCTCCCACCAGCCGGGGAAGTAGTAGTGCGGCGCGACCTTGAACAGGCCGAGCTTCTCGTCGTCATAGGGACCGACCCACTCGGCCGCATCGATCGTGCCCTTCTCCAGCGCCGGATAGATGTCGCCGCCGGCGAGCTGCTGCGGCACGCAGCCGAGCTTCTGCATGACGCGGCCGGCGAAGCCGCCGATGCGGAATTTCAGGCCGTTGAGGTCGTCGACGGTGTTGACCTCCTTGCGGAACCAGCCGCCCATCTGGCAACCGGTGTTACCCGCGAGCAGCGAGGTCACGTTGTAGCTCTTGTAGAACTCGTTGAGGATCTCCTTGCCCCCGCCCATCAGGTACCAGGCCTGGTTGATGCGCATGTTCGGGCCGAACGGCACCGAGGAGCCGAAGGTGAAGGTCGGGTCCTTGCCGAAGTAGTAATAGGACGCGGTGTGGCCCATCTCGACGGTGCCGTTCTGCACGGCGTCGAGCACCTGCAGGCCGGGCACGATCTCGCCGGCGGCAAAGGTCTGGATCTGGAATTTGTTGTCGGTGGCCTCGCCGACCATCTTGGCCATCATCTCGGCGCCGCCATGCAAGGTGTCGAGCGTTTTCGGCCAGCTCGTGGTCATGCGCCATTTGATCTCGGGCATCGACTGCGCAATTGCCGGCGCTGCGATCGCGGCGGCGCCGGCAGCGCCAAGCCCGGTGACCTTGATGAAGTCTCTCCGCTTCATGCTCGTTCCTTCCCTCGGGTGATGTGTCGGTTGCTCCGGCCTTCTTGCGAGGCCTTGAGGTTCCAGTGTGGATCAAACTGCGCTGAAGTGCCATTGCGAAACGTTGTCGCAACGCAATGCAAAAAGCCCGGCCTCTTGCGAGGCCGGGCTCATGTTTGTCCGCCGATCGAAGCTTGGGATCAGCCGCGGGTGCGCGAGCGGATCATGAAGCTGTCGTAGGTGTACTCGGCCACCTGCCACCACAGATATTCATCCGAGCGGTAGGCCTGCATGGCGTCGATCGACTTCTTGAAGTCGGGGTTCTTCGCCGAGATCTCGCCCCACAGCTCGTTGGTCGCCTTGAGGCAGGCTTCCAGCACCTCGTTGGTGAACGGGCGAAGCTGGGTGCCGCCGGCGACCAGGCGCTTCAGCGCCGACGGGTTCTGCTGGTCGTAGCGCGCGGCCATCCAGGTGTTGGCGGCCATCGTCGCGTTGGTCAGGATCGCCTGGTAGTTCTTGGGCAGCGAATTCCACTTGTCCAGGTTGGTGTAGGCGTGGACGGTCGGACCGCCCTCCCAGAAGCCCGGATAGTAGTAGTACTTGGCCACCTTCTGGAAGCCGAGCTTCTCGTCGTCATACGGACCGACCCACTCGGCGGCGTCGATGGTGCCCTTCTCCAGCGCCGGATAGATGTCGCCGCCTGCGAGCTGCTGCGGCACGACGCCGAGCTTCTGCAGCACCTGGCCGGCGATGCCGCCGATGCGGAATTTCAGGCCCGAGAGATCGGCGACGGTCTTGATCTCCTTGCGGAACCAGCCGCCCATCTGGGTGCCGGTGTTGCCGCAGGGGAAGCCGATGACGCCGAACTTCTTGTAGAACTCGTTGGCGAGCTCGTTGCCGCCGCCCTGGTAGAGCCAGGAGTTCTGCTGACGGGCATTGAGGCCGAACGGCACCGAGGCGAAGATCGCGAAGGTCGGATCCTTGCCGACATAATAATACGACACCGTGTGGCACATCTCGACGGTGCCGTTGGAGGTCGCATCCAGCGCCTGCAGGCCGGGGACGATTTCGCCGGCCGCGAACACCTGGATCTGGAACTTGTTGTCGGTCATCTCGGCCACGTATTTGGCGAGCTCGGTGGCGCCGCCATAGATCGTGTCGAGCGACTTCGGGAAGCTCGAAGTGAGCCGCCACTTGATCTCGGGCATCGACTGCGCGATGGCCGGCGAGGCGATGGCGCCCGTCGCCGCGGCGCCCGCAGCCGAAACCTTCAGAAAATCACGACGCTTCATATTAAGGCATCTCCTTGTTGGGGGCGTTTCCCGTGAAAACATTATCCGCCGACGCGATTGGCCGCGTACGGTCGAAGGCGATCCGGGCCGGGCTTTAGCACGGAACCGGTTAAGCGAAAACGCGACGTTGGGATGACAAACAGTCCAATGGTCGCACGGACTTTGCTGCGCCGCATCAAGTCGCGGCGATGGCATCCTTGAGCTGATCGCGGACGGCGGAGGCGATGGTCCGGTAGATCGCCGCATGCGGTCCGCTGGGCTCGCTCTCGACCACCGGCTTGCCCGCGTCGGAGGTCGAGCGGATATCCATGTGCAGCGGGATTTCGCCGAGGAAGGGCACGCCGAGTCGCTCGGCCTCGTGACGGGCACCGCCATGGCCGAAGATGTCGGAGCGCGTGCCGCACTCCGGACACTGGAAGTAGCTCATGTTCTCGATGATGCCGAGCACGGGCACGTTGACCTTGCGGAACATCGCAAGCCCGCGGCGCGCGTCGATCAGCGACAGGTCCTGCGGCGTCGAGACGATCACCGCCCCCTTCAGCGGTACGTTCTGCGCCAGCGTCAGCTGCGCGTCGCCGGTGCCGGGCGGCATGTCGACGACGAGCACATCGAGCGTGCCCCAGGCGACGTCGCGCAGCATCTGGTTGATCGCCGACATCACCATCGGCCCCCGCCACACCAGCGCGGAGTCCTCGTCGACCAGGAAGCCGATCGACATGATCGACAGGCCAAAGCGCGACAGCGGGATCATCTTCTTCTCGGGCGTGAGCTGCGGCTTCTCCTGCAGACCCGTCAGGCGCGGCACCGAGGGGCCGTAGATGTCGGCATCGAGCAGCCCGACCTTGAGGCCGAGATCGCGCAAACCCAGCGCCAGATTGATCGCGGTGGTCGACTTGCCGACGCCGCCCTTGCCCGACGCGACCGCGATGACGGCGGCGATGCCGGGGATCGGAGCCTGCCGGGACATCGGCGAATCAGCCGGGGTCTGGTGCTGATGCGGGCGATGCGCCGAGACCGGCTGTACGCCGCCCTGCCGCGGCGCCGGGGCCGGCGCAGCGCCGGCCTTGCGCTCAGCGGTCAGCGCGATCATTGCCATGGTCACGCCCGGAATGGCGCGCACGGCCGCCTCGGCCTCCGCGCGGGTGGTTTCCCAGGCGCGGGCCTCGCTGGCTTCGACATTGATCGAGACAAACACCTTGCCATCATTGGCCGTGATCGGCGACAGCACGCCGGCATCGGGCAGCGCCACACCGCGTGGCGAGCGGACCCGCTTGAGTGCCTCGATGACCTGCTGCTGCGTCACGCTCACGGCGCGTCTCCTGAAGTGCTTCAGAACGCGCCACATCGTCGCGCCCTATCCTGTTGGCCGGACGCGATCTTCTGCCATTGCCGAAAGGATCGCATCCGCCCCCTGTTGCGCTGCTTCATAAGCCCGGTCGGCTCAAAACGCCACCATGGTTCCGATGTCGCCGGCGTTCTCGTCCGGTCCATCCCCGGCCTGCTCCTTGGCGGCCTCGTAATTGAGCTCGATCATCACGCCGTTGGGATCGCGCACGAAGATCTGCCACAGCTCGCCGCCCGGCACCTGCCGCGCATCGAACGGCATGCCCTTCTCGGTGAGCCGCGCTTTCATGCCGGCGAAGCCGCGGCTGACGAAGGCGACGTGGTGGACGACGCCGGAGTCCGGCTTTTGTGCCTCCGACGTCGGGGAGATGTCGACCAGATGCACCACGGGCCGGCCCTCGCTGTACATCCAGGCGCCGGGGAAGGCGAAGTTCGGCCGATCGCCGTTCTCGAGCCCGAGCACGTCCTCATAGAAGCGCACGGTCTCCTTCAGGTTGCGGGTCCGGATGTTGAAATGATCGAGCACGCCGACGCTGACACCCATGCGAGACACTCCCTGGCTGGTTCGTTGATATCTTCGGATTTCGTTGCCGGATGACCGGTTTGCAAGCGGTCCTGATGATGCCTCTTTAGCACGACAGCGCGCTTTCGCATCCGTCACGAAGGCGTTGCCCCGGCGTCGCAAGCCGTTATGGTGCGGCGTCCAGCGGACCGCCGGAACGGGCCGGCTGCTGATGTTTTCCTTCAAGAACCGCCCGGCCAGTCCCAAGGCCGTCGGCAGAACCCCAGAGAACCCAAGGGCAAGGTCACTCATATGGCTAAAGTCGCTTTCATCGGTCTCGGCGTCATGGGTTTCCCCATGGCAGGACACCTCGTGAAGAAGGGTGGTCACGAGGTCACGGTCTACAACCGCACCGCGGCCAAGGCGAAGGAATGGGCCGACAAGTTCGGCGGCAAGACCGCCGCGACGCCGAAGCAGGCCGCCGAGGGCCAGGACTTCGTGATGTGCTGTGTCGGCAACGACAACGACCTGCGCTCGGTGACGATCGGCGCCGACGGCGCCTTCGCCGGCATGACCAAGGGCGCGACGTTCGTCGACCACACCACGGCGTCGGCTGAAGTGGCACGTGAGCTCGACGCCGCAGCCACCAAGGCCGGTTTCAAATTCATCGACGCGCCGGTCTCCGGCGGCCAGGCCGGCGCTGAGAACGGCGTGCTGACGGTGATGTGTGGCGGCACCGCCGACGCCTATGCCGGGGCCGAGCCTGTCATCGCGGCCTATGCCCGGATGTGCAAGCTGCTCGGTCCCGCGGGCTCCGGCCAGCTGACCAAGATGGTCAACCAGATCTGCATCGCCGGCCTCGTGCAGGGCCTCTCGGAGGGCATCCACTTCGCCAAGAAGTCGGGCCTCGACGTTCCCGCCGTGATCGAGACGATCTCCAAGGGCGCCGCGCAGTCGTGGCAGATGGAGAACCGCTACAAGACCATGAACGACGGCAAATATGACTTTGGTTTTGCGGTGGAATGGATGCGCAAGGACCTGTCGATCTGCCTGTCCGAGGCACGTCGCAATGGCGCCCATCTGCCGGTGACCGCGCTGGTCGACCAGTTCTACTCCGAGGTCGAGAAGCTCGGCGGCAAGCGCTGGGATACGTCGAGCCTGCTGGCGCGTCTGGAGAAGTAATTCCCGGACGTATCGACACCATCAACGGCCGCCGCTCAATCCGAGGGGCGGCCGTTTTGCGTTGCCGCCGCACGTTCTGAACGCTCCATTGCGCGTTCCCCCGACTCGCTGATACCCATTGCAATCGCCAATCGTTCGCAGGTGTTGCCCGATCAAGACACTCAGAGTCGGAATGAAGCACATGCAATGTTATAACATTACATGTGAGCCGGTTTCCGTTAACGCTCGTCCTGGTCAATCGTGAACGTGGGGCGCAGGCGCCGGCTCAAGCGGCGCTGCGGTGGGGATCGGAATGAGCGTACGGACGATTTGGGGATCGATATCGGTCGCGGGGCTGCTGGCGGCGGGCTGCTCGGCTGCACCGCTGGCTTACGCGCAGCAGGCCGTAAGCCCGGCGGCGGGACCTGCGGCCGGGACCTTGCTTCCGGACGTGACGGTGGATGCGCCGCGGCCGCGGCAGGCATCCGGCCGGACGCCATCGCCGAATCGAACGGCCAGCCAAACCGTCCGTGCCGCCCCGCGACGCGCTGCTCAGCGGTCGCAGGGGACAGCTCCGTCCGCCGCTTCTTTCGCCAGCTCCGCTGCGACGCCGCTCAACGGCAATGCGACGACGGGCGCCGGCAGCCGCCTGGGCCTGACGGCGCGCGAAGTGCCGGCGACGGTCGAGGTGATCGGCGCCGAGACGCTCCGCGAACAGGGCTACCACACGACCGTCGACGCGGTGAAAGGCGCCGCCGGCGTCAGCGCGGGCGATGCGCCGAACGATGTCGGCTACGCGATGCGCGGCTTCCAGGGCAACCAGGTGAACGTCCTGTACAACGGCATCAATATCGGCCCGACCGGCTTCACCGCGCTGACGATGGAGACGTTCAATCTCGACCGCGTCGAGGTCCTGAAGGGCCCCTCCTCGCTGATCTCCGGCCAGGGCGCGGTCGGCGGCAGCATCAATTTCGTGACCAAGGCGCCGCACACCGGCCCGGTCGAGAGCGAGGCCTTCGTCGGCTTCGACCAGCGCGGCACGTTCCGTAGCGGCTTCGGGTCGGGCGGCAGCACGAATGTCCAGGGGCTGGACTATCGCTTCGACATCAGCCGCACCAAGGAGGTCGGCTTCATCGACGACACCGAGTTCAAGAACGTCCACGTCTCCGGCCAATTGAACTATCGGCTGTCGGACAGCTTCAGGACCTTCGTGGCCGCCGAGTTCAAGGACTACAAGGCCAAGCCCTACGAGGGCACGCCGCTGGTGCCGGTCGCCTTCAGTGGCGCCAATGCGACTAGCGGCATCGTGTCCGGCGTCAAGGTGTCGGACTACAATGGCAGCAATCTCGGGGCCGTGACCATCGACGGTCGCACGCTGTCGACCAACTACAACGTCGTCGACGGCCACAAGACGATCAAGGAGTCCTGGGTCCGCAGCGGCTTCGCATGGGACCTGAACAACGCCGTCACCTTGCGGAGCCAGATCTACAACTACAATGCAAGCCGCGACTGGTACAACAACGAGGTGGCGGCGTTCAACGCGACGAATAATCTGGTCGACCGCGAACGCTTCTTCGTCCACCACAATCACAACATCGTCGGCAACACCACTGATCTCACCTGGAACGGCAGCATCTTCGGCCTTGCCAACCGCCTGGTGACCTCGGTCGAGAGCTCGCACACCGAGTTCACGCGGCCGGGCGCGGCGAACTTTCCTCATGACTTCGTTCCGCTGGTCGGCTTCGACCGCGGCGTCTACGGCGATCTGACAACGCAGTTGCAGACGGCCACCATCGACAGCGTCTCGCTGAATGTCGAAGACCGGCTGAAGCTCACCGACACGTTCGCCCTGGTCGGCGGCCTGCGCTACAACCCGTTCACGCTCGACCGCAACTGGATCCGCAACGGCGCCGAGCGGCCTGGCTTCCCCTATTCCAAGAGCTGGCAGCCCCTCACCGGCCGCATCGGATATACCTGGGAAGCCCTGCCCGGCACGACCTTCTACAGCCAATATGCGACGTCGAGCGACATCTCGGCCGACAGCATCTTCCTGCTGAGCCCGACGCAAAATCTGACGCTGTCGGATTCACGCAGCTATGAGACGGGCGTCAAGCAGCTCACCTGGAACGGCCGGGCCGAATGGACCTTCTCGGCCTTCGACATCGAGCGCAACAATGTCTACAGCGCCCAGGCCGGCCAGCAGCTCAACCTTGCCGGCAAGGTGAAGTCGCAGGGCATCGAGCTCGCCGCCGCGGTGCGGCCGACGCCCGAGACCAAGCTGTGGGGCAATGTCGCCTATGTCCGCGCTCGCTACTCCGACTATGATCTCGCCGGCGGCGGCTCGTTCTCCGGCAATACGCCGCCGAACATTCCGGCCGTCATCGTCAACGGAGGCGGCTCGTACCGCTTTCTCAATCCCGGCTGGTGGCCGGTCGAGATCGGCTTCTCGGTGCGCCATGTCGGCGACCGCTGGAGCACCGACGCCAACACGGTGAAGCTGCTCGCCTACACCACAGCGGACCTGTTCGCCTTTGTCGACCTGCCGAAGGTGCCGCTGTTTGCGACCGCGACCAGCACCCGCCTCGCCTTCCGCATCCGCAACGTCACCGACAAGCGCTACGCCGCCTGGAGCGATCCGTTCTATCCCGACCAGATCTTCCTCGGCGCGCCCCGCACCTACGAGGTCGAAGCCTCGTTCAAATTTTAAGACCGCATGATCCGGGCGCTGATCCTCACGCATCGCTGGCTCAGCATCCCGCTCGGTCCGTTGTTCGCGCTCTGGTTCGCCACCGGCATCGTGATGCACTTCGTGCCGTTTCCGGCGCAGACCGAGAGCGAGCGTTTTGCGGGCCTGGCGCCGCTCGCTCTCACGGTGGCGCCGCATAGCCCTGCCGAGGCGCTTACGGCGAGCGGGATCACTGATCCCCGCCGCATCCGGCTGGCGCAGCGGCCGGACGGACCAATCTATGTGATCTCGGCCGCCGACCGCAGCGTGGCTATTCATGCCGCCACGCTCGCCGCAGCCGATGTCTCAACGCCCGATCTCGCGCTATCGATCGCGCGCGCCACGGCGCAGCGGCGTGGGCTTGAGGCCACGGGCGCGGCCGTCGCCGCGCTCCAGGACTACGATCAATGGACGGTGCCGAACCGGTTCGATCCGCATCGCCCGCTCTACCGGATCGCGCTCAACGATGCCGAGGGCACCGAGCTCTACGTCTCCTCCCCAACCGGCGACGTGGTGCTCGACACCACGCGGTTCGAGCGCACGTGGAATTACGTCGGCAGCGTCGTGCACTGGGTCTATCCGACCATCCTGCGCAAGAATTGGGCGGCATGGAACGTCACGGTCTGGTGGCTCTCGCTTGCGGCGGTGATCGCCGCGGTGACCGGCGCCCTGCTCGGCCCGCTAAGGCTGAGGCTGCGCAAGGCGCGGCTGTCGTCGCGCTATCGCGGCTGGCACCTGTGGCACCACTGGGCGGGCCTCGTCTGCATGCAGTTCGTCTTGACGTGGATGATCAGCGGCTGGCTGTCGATGGACCACGGCCGGCTGTTTACCACTGGTCATCTCACGCCGTCCGAGGAGGCCGTCCTCACCGGCGCGCCGGATTGGACGCAGCTCACCGCCTCCCCGCCGGCAAGCGCATCCGGCGAGGTTCGCGAGATCGAATGGTTCGCGTTCGGCGGCCATATGCATCAGCGCTTGCGCCGTGCCCTGATGCAACAGCAGATCTCCGTGTACGATGGCTCCGCCTGGCACATCGTCGGCCGTTTCCTGCAGCCCGCGGAGATCAATGCCGTCACCTCCCGGCTGAACAGCGGCTGCGCGCGATCGATCGAGGTCGAGCCGGGCGATGACTATCCGTTCGTCTCTGACGTGCCGCGAGCCCCGGTTCATCGCGTCGTCTGCGGCGACACCTGGTATCACATCGACTCCGCCTCCGGGGCCGTGCTCGAGAAGCTCGATCCGTCCAGGCGCACCTATCGCTGGCTCTATCAAGCGCTGCACACGCTCGACTTTCCCAGCCTGCTGGCGCACGCGACGCTGCGCACCTTGCTGATCGTCGGACTGTGCGCGGCCGGCTTTGCCTTCAGCATCACCGGCCTGGTGATCGGCTGGCGACGGCTGCGTGTGCTTGGCGTCGCTGCGCGCCGCAATGGTTAATTTTAACGCGCGGTTAACGCAAATTTTTCGTTGTCTATAATCCGTCTTAAGGATTTAGAGCCAGTTATAGACGATGCAGAAAGCAGCCCGTGCGGCCCCGGGCAGGATTTGTGTTGTTGATGAGTAAACCCGCGGAAAAGCCCGAGATCGTCGAGCTTCCGGCCGATGCGCCGGCGCTCGCTCCGGCAAGCCAGCGCCGGGCCGCGCAGCAGCGGGTGCGCGAGGCGCGCGACCGGTTAACGTCGACGTCGGGGACGCGACCTGCATTCGATCGCGAGCTGCTGCGCCAATATGCGCAGACCCGCATCTCCGCATCCTACATCGTCATCCTGCTGGTCGTGGCGACGGGCCTGATGCTCAGCCTCTGGCTGCATGCGCTCGCCGCCGGCGCCTGGACGCTCGGCGTGCTCTGCATCCACGTCGCCATCGTCCGCAACTGCCAAAACTTCCTCGCCGACCAGCCCTCGCTGGCGGCGACGCGGCGCTGGCGCACGCGCTTCGTGCTGCTCGACCTGCTCTATGGCGTGTGCTGGATGGCGATCCTGATCCATCCGGCGCTCGCCGAGGTGTCGGGCACCTTGATGATGTTCCTGATGCTGCTGGTGATCGCCGTCTCCAGCATGCTCGCGGCCAATTTGCCGATCGCGGCAGTCGCCGTGACCGCACCGGTGACGGTCGCGATCACGCTGAGCCTCGCGCTGTCGGGCACGTTCGACAATTATCTGCTCGCGGGTTTCGCGGTCGCCGCCGAGGGCTATTTCGTTCTGCTCGCACATCAGCTGCACGCGACGACGCTGGCGACGCTCGAGGCGCGCGCGGAAAAGGATGCGCTGATCGGCGAGCTCGAGCAGGCCAAGGCAATCTCCGACGAGGCGCGCTACCGCGCCGAGGCCGCCAACGTCGCGAAGTCGCGCTTCCTCGCCCAGATGAGCCACGAGCTGCGGACGCCCTTGAACGCCATCCTCGGCTTCTCCGAGGTCATGAAGAGCGAGATCTTCGGCGCGCATGCGGTGCCGGTTTACAAGGAATATTCCGCCGACATCCACAATTCCGGCGTCCACCTGCTCAACCTGATCAACGAGATCCTCGACCTCTCCCGAATCGAGGCCGGCCGCTACGAGCTCAACGAGGAAGCGGTCGCGCTGGTGCATGTCGTGGCCGACTGCCATCACCTGCTGAAGCTGCGTGCGACCAGCCGCGGCCTCACCATCCACGAGGTGTTCGAGCAGAACATGCCGCGCCTCTGGGCCGATGAGCGCGCGATCCGGCAGGTCGTGCTCAACCTGCTCTCCAACGCCATCAAGTTCACGCCGCAAGGCGGCGAGATCTGGCTGAAGGCGGGCTGGACGGCGTCGGGCGGACAATATCTCAGCGTCAAGGACACCGGCTCCGGCATCCCCGAGAACGAGATCCCGATCGTGCTCGCCTCGTTCGGCCAGGGCTCGAACTCGATCAAGTCGGCGGAACAGGGCGCGGGCCTGGGCCTGCCGATCGCCAAGAACCTGATCGAGATGCATGGCGGCACGTTCACGCTGAAATCGAAGGTCCGCATCGGCACCGAGGTGATCGTCACCTTCCCGCCGGAGCGGGTGATGTCGGCGCTCGCCCCGCTGTCCGACGAGGCGCCGCCGCTGCAACCGGATCCTGCCACCGCGCCCGCTCAGGAGAAGCGGCGCCTGCTGCGCAAACCGATCATGAATGCCGGAACGGGACTGTGAGAATGATGGCACTTGCAAAGCCGGATCAGAACCTCTTCAAGTCGGAGGATGAGCCAGGACACGCCCTGCATCGCCGTCTGCATGATCGACCCGAAGACCAAGCTGTGCTTCGGCTGCGGCCGCACGCTGCCGGAGATCGCGCGCTGGGCCCGCATGTCGCGGGACGAGCGGCTGTCCGTGATGGACGGGCTGGCCACGCGCATGCACGACGCCGGATTGCCCGCCATCCGGGCCGCGACGGCGCGCAAGCGCGACTGACCGCCTCCTCCATCCTCGGAGGCCGGGCATGAACAAGATTGCGCTGGTGCTCGTCACCATGGTGGTCACCGCGAGCGCCGTGATCGTCTACAAGGATCCCGAGCAGGCCGCGCTCGCGAGCGACACCGTCTCGGAGATGCTGCGCAGCCGGGCCTTCCGGGCCAAGGCCAGCCCGCCGACCAACGCCGTCGAGATCGAGCGCACCCGGGGCGGCGAGTTCGCGCTGCGCGCCAAGATCAACGGGGTCACCGCGCCGATGGTGGTCGACACCGGCGCCACCTCGGTGGTGCTGACCTGGGAGACCGCCAAGGCCGCCGGCCTGCCGCTCGAGCTCCTGAACTATGACGTCGACGTCGAGACCGCCGGCGGCCACACCAAGGCGGCCCGGCTGACGCTCGATCGGCTGGCGATCGGCAAGCTGGTGGAGCGCTCGGTCCCCGCACTGGTCGTGCCGCACGGCCAGATGAAGACCAATCTGCTCGGCATGAGCTTTCTCGACCGGCTCGAACGCTTCGAGGTCCGCTCCGACCGGCTGATGCTGCACGGCTATCCCGACCGCAGCTGAGGCGAAGGCCGCTGCGAACGTTGCCTTGCATGCGCGGCAGAATCCGGCCTACGCTCGCGCCATGGCCGATACCCCGCAGATCAAGCTTGCCCTGAACGAGACTCCGTTCGGTCCCTCGCCCGCGGCCGTTGCGGCCATTACAGCCGACCTCACCGGCCTCGCCCGCTACACCGGCCGGGAGGTCGATGATCTCACGGCGGCGATCGCCGCGCATGAAGACATTCCAGCCGACCAGATCGTGCTCGGCGAGAATCTCAACGTGCTCGGGCTGTATCTCGCCGCCCGTGGCGGCCCCGGCGGCACGTTCGTCTACTCCGAGCCGGGCTACACGGCGCTGGTCGATGCGGTGGCGCCGGCCGGCGGCCGCGTGATCGGCGTGCCGCTGAATGCGGCGTTGGAGAATGACCTGCCGGCCGTCGCACGCGCCGTCGATGGCAACACGCGCGCGGTCTATCTGGTCAATCCGCACAATCCCTCGGGCACGGTGAGTGACGCGACGACATTCATCGAAGCCGTCCGTGCCTTGTCGCGGCGTACGCTCGTCATCGTCGACGAGGCCTATATCGAATTCCTGCCGGACTTCGCCGCCCGCACCGTCACGCCGCTGCTGCGCGAGGGCTGCAACGTCGCGGTGTTCAGGACGTTCTCCAAGATCTACGGCCTCGCAAGCCTTGCCATCGGATACACGCTGGCGCCGACGCCGCTGGCTGCAGGGCTGAAGCAGATGGGCATCGGCGCGTTCTTCGGGCTGAGCCGGCTCAGTCTCGTGGCTGCGTTGGCGAGCCTTGGTGATCGCAACTACATCGCTTCGGTCCGCACCAAGGTCGCGGCCGAGCGCGAAGCGTGGCATGCGCTGCTGCGCGAGCGCGGGCGCACCTTCAGCGCGTCACAGGCCAATTTCGTGTTCTTCGATTGCGGCCGGCCATACGCGGAAGCGGCCGCTGCGCTCGCGACCCGCGGCATCATCATCGGCCGCGCGCAGCCGGGCTTTGCGACATGGCTGCGCATCTCGATCGGTCTGCCCGAGGAGAATGCGATCGCGCGGCAGGCCGTCGCCGAGCTGCTGCCCGACTGACCTGCTCAGGCGAGCGCGGCCACCGGCGCACGCTCCTCGATCATCGCGACCGCCTCGCGCAACACCTCGATGCCGGCCTCCGGCTTGACGCCTCCCTCGGCGAGATGACGGCGGAAGGCGCGCGCGCCGGGCACCGCGTGATAGGCGCCGACGAGATGCCGCGTGATCGCGTGCAGCCTGAGACCCTGCCCGAGCTGGCGCTCGATATAGGGCTCGAGCGCCGCCAGCGCGTCCTTCATGCTCGCATGCGGCCCCGCCTCGCCGAACAGCACGGGATCGACGTCGAGCAGTCGCCACGGCTCCTGATAGGCGGCGCGTCCGAGCATCACACCATCGACGTGAGCGAGATGATCCCGCACCGCTGCGACGCTGGTGATACCGCCATTGATGATGACGGGCACCTGCGGCAGCCGCGCCTTCAGCCGGTACACCCTGTCATAGTCGAGCGGCGGGATGTCGCGGTTCTCCTTCGGCGACAGGCCGTTCAGCCAGGCCTTGCGCGCATGCACGATCAGCGCGTCGGCGCCGGCATCCACCACTGCATCCGCCAGCGCATCGAGCGCGATCTCCGGATCCTGATCGTCGATGCCGATGCGGCACTTCACCGTCACGGGAATGCGCACGGCGCGCTTCATCGCCGCGACGCAGGCCGCAACCAGCGCCGGCTCCGCCATCAGGCACGCGCCGAAGCGGCCATCCTTCACCCGGTCCGACGGGCATCCGACATTGAGATTGATTTCGTCGTAGCCGAAGTCTTCGCCAATCTTGGCCGAGCTCGCCAGATCAGCCGGATCCGAGCCGCCGAGCTGCAGCGCCACGGGATGCTCGCTGGCATCGAAGCCGAGCAGCCGCTTGCGGTCGCCGTGAATGACGGCCCCGGTCGTCACCATCTCGGTATAGAGCAACGCGCGGCGCGACAGCAGCCGATGGAACACCCGGCAATGCCGGTCCGTCCAATCCATCATCGGCGCCACGGAGAATCTATGCCTTTGATATGTCTGCATTTCTCGATCTAGACTGAAACCGCCGGATCGCGCCCTGCGCACCCGATCTTGCGCCATACCGCGACGCTTTTTCTCCCTCTGTCAAGACGTGGAGAGGCCCGGAACGGCACTGGTTGTTCCGAAAGCTTGATCTTGTGCGTGGCGCTTCGCGGCCGGCCTACTCGGCCGCCCTGATCGCTTCGACCGGCTGTGAGGCGTAATAGGCCGCGGCCTCGTCGATCTCCTGTGGCGTCATTGCGCGTGCAATGTTGCGCATCTGGGCGCTGATGTCGTTGCGGCGATGGCCGGACGCGAAGGCTTCGAGCTGGGCTTTCAGATAGACCGCCGACTGCCCTTCCAGCCACGGGCTGCCGGTCTTGTTGTCGAGGCTGCCATGGCAGGCGCCGCACGGCGCGATGCCGCGGATCGGCGCGCCGTAGACCACGATGCGCGTCGGGCTCTGCTGCGGCTCCGGGTGATACGCCGGCAGGCGCGGCAGATAGGCGTAATAGGCCGCGAGATCGACCATGTCCTGGTCGGACAGATTGGCGGCGAATGGCGACATCACCGCATTCACCCGCGCGCCGGAACGGAAATCCTGCAGCTGCTTGTAGATCACCGCGCCATATTGCCCGGCGAGGTTCGGGAAGTCCGCGCGGCTGATGCCGGTCGGCCCGTGACACATCGCGCAGCGCTGCGCCAAGGTCGCACCGCGGCCGATCGATTGCGGACTGGGCTTTGCCAGGGTCGCCGCGGTCAGCACGACCTTCGACGTCGGCGCCGTCGCAGGTCCATCCGACGTCGGCACGGCATCACGCGGCAGTCCGGCTGCCCGGCAGATCACGTCCCACAGGCCGGCAAAATCGGCCTCGCGCTGCGCATAGGGCAGCACGATGAAGCCGAGCAGCGCCGTCAACACCAACAGCCCGAGCGTCACGCCGACGCTGATCCGGACATGGGGATTGCGCAGCGACAGCACCTCGGAGTTTTTCATCGCTGCGCTCCCACATAAACGGCGGGCACGGAGGTGTCGGACCGCACCGCCAAATTGAGGATCGGCACGCCGTAATTGGTGATGGTCAGCACGATCATCAGCGCGATCCACAGCCCGTGGCTGTTGAGCACCACCGGAAGCCGTGTCGGCGGATGCAGGGCCAGGCTGAACCGGTAGGCCCCGGCGTCCTGCTTCGGCGTCCGCTGCCCCCGCGCGAGGATCACCAGGAACAAGGCGCCTGACACCAGGATGATCAGGGCGCCGATCACCGAGATGATCACCGACAGCGCCTCGGGCGCCAAAGCGGGATGGCTGAAGTCGAAATAGGCCATGCGGCGGGGCATGCCGAGGATGCCGACATAATGCCAGGGGAACGTCGTCACCACCATGCCGACGGTCCACAGCCACAACTGAAGCCGCATCAGCCTGACATCGGCCAGCGCGCGCCCCGTGAGATGCGGCCACAAATCATAGGCGATGGCGAAATACATGATGACGATGGCGCCGCCGAAGATCAGGTGGAAGTGCCCGGTGATCCACTGCGTGTTGTGAATGGACGCATCAAGCTGGTAGCTCATGTTGATGAGCCCGCCGGCCCCGCCGAAGCCGAGCATGACGAAGGAGAATGTCGCCGCCAGCATCACCGGATTGTCCCATGGCAGCGCTTTCACCCAGCCGAACAGACCGCGGCCACCGCGCAGCCGCGCGGCGATCTCCACCGAGGCGCAGATTGTGAACACCGTTAGCAAGGTCGGCAGCGCCACCAGCGCGGTGAAGGCGGAATGGATGAACTTGAAGCCGGCACCGACCATCGGATCGGCGAAGACGTGATGGACGCCGATCGGCATCGCCACCACGAGGAACAGGATGAAGGAGATCCGTGCCATGGTGTCGCTATAGAGCAGCCCGCCGATCGCGCGCGGCACGATGGTGTAATAGGCGATGTAGCTCGGGATCAGCCAGAAATACACGATCGCATGCAGGGTCCATGAGAAGAAGATGCGCGAGAGCCCGGCGTCGATGGTGGACTTGAATCCGAGCGCCACCGGAATGATCTGCAGCAGCAGCTCGAGCGCGGCCCCCACCGCCGTCCAGGCCCAGAGCGAGGCGCCCGCGACGTTGGCGAACATCGCCAGCGGCACCGGCACGCCCGGATTGGCCTTCTTCCAGACCCGCAGATTGATCGCCATCAGCGCGACCCAGATCCAGGAGCCGACCACGACCAGCACGATGCCCAGATAATAGAACGGGCTGCCGATCAGCGGCGGATAGAAGGTGTAGAGCACCGAGGCGCGCCCCAGCGACACCGGAATCATGGCCATGACGGCGCCGGCAACCACCAGGCCGAATCCAGCCCAGGCCCAGCGTGCGCCGACCAGCCGCTGCGAGAGCGCGGACTCGCTGATCGCATAGCCGAAGCCCATCGCGACCAAGGTCGGGAAAACGTAAGCCATGACGGTGCCATGCGCCGTCAGCGAGCGGTAGTACCACTCGGGATCCGAGAGCCATGTATGCAACGGGCTGCGGATGAACATCTGCCAGGCGCCGAGCAGCAGCGCGAGCGAGAACACCCCGAACGCGAACCAGAAATGCGCGAGAACGAGCTTCCTATTCGCCAACACAGCTGAGCCTCCCGCCGCCCTTCGCACGCTCAGCAAATGCGGCCTTGTCGATCACCCTCACCTTGCCCCACATGCCCTCATGGCCGAAGCTGCAGAACTCCTGGCACGGCATCAAATAGTCACCGGTCCTGCTGAAACGCATGGGCTGCTCCGCGATGTAGCCCGGCACGAGCATGGTGTTGACGTTGGTGCCCTGGACCAGGATGCCGTGCACGACGTCGGCGCTGGTGGCGCGCAAGGTGATCGGCGTGTCCGTGGGCACCAGGATGCAGGCCGGCGTGAAGGAATATTGCTGGCCGATCGCGCGCACGGTCACCGCGCCGTCGGCGCCGAGCTCGGTGCCGAGATTGGATTCGATGAACTCGCCGGAGAGATGCAGGCGCGACGGGTCGACGGTCTGGACCTCGGACTGTGGCATGGTCGCCCGATGCAGGCCGGCGCCGGCGGCGAGCCCCGTCATCACGACGATGATGACGACCGCGATCATCGCCCAGTTGCGCTCGGTCCGTGCGGCCACCGCGGCGCCATCACGGCTTTGCTCGATGCTCATTGCAGCGCTCCCCGGGGCAGGAAAACGAACAGATAAAAGGCCAGCCACAGGCCGATAACGACAGCGGTGGCGATGCCCGCGATGGTCAGCGCGCCGTGCGGACCGGAGGCGACGGCGTGTCGGACGGCCTGCTCATCGGGGCCGCCTGTCTCGGACGATTCGGAATTCAGCATGGGAGACCTTCAATCGAGCGGTGCGGAGCGCAGCTCGTTGGCGTCGCGGGCGCTCACGGGCGTGCCGCGATTGCCCCAGGACGTGCGGATGTAGCTGACGACAGCGGCAACCTCGTTGTCCGACAGCAGGCCCGCGAACGGGGGCATGCCATACGGTCGCGGATTGCCCTTGGTGCCCGGCGGATAGCCGCCGTTCAGCACCATGCGGATCGGATTGACCGCGGATGTCATGTTGATCGACTGGTTGTTGGCGAGCGGCGGCCAATGCGGCGGCCTGCCCTCCCCGTTCGTCCCGTGGCAGCTGGCGCAGCGCGCGTCGTAGACGGTCTTGCCGAGGCTGATCAGCAGGCTGCTCTCGCTGTCCGGCAGGGTCGAGGCCGGCTGTGCCTTCGGCGACGGCTCGGCGATGCCCTTGAGGTAGACCGCCATCGCGCGGGCATCCTCGTCGGTGAGATATTGCAGGCTGTTGTGGACGACCTCGGCCATCGGGCCGAACACCACGCCGCGGTTCGATACGCCGGTCTGCAGGAGGTCGGTGATGTCCTTGATGCTCCATTCGCCCAGTCCGGCCTCGCGGTTCGACGTCAGCGAGGGCGCGTACCAGTTCTGCATCGGGATCAGCCCGCCCTTGAACGCGTCGGACTGCGTGCTGCCGCCGAGCGCGTTGATCGGCGAATGGCACATGCCGCAGTGGCCGAGACCCTCCACCAGATAGGCGCCGCGATTCCACTCGGCCGATTTGGACGGATCGCTCTTGAACTCGCCTTCGCGGAAAAACAGCGTGCGCCAGCCCAGGATCAGCTCGCGATTGTCATAGGGGAAGCGCAGATCGTGGCTGCGGTTCTTCTGGTTCACTGGTGGGATCGACTTCAGATAGGCGAAGATCGCATCGCTGTCCGCGCGCGTCACCTTGGTGTAGGAGGCGAACGGCATCGCAGGGTACAGCAGGCCGCCATCGGGGAAGCGCCCGGTATGCATGGTCTTGTAGAAATCGTCCGCGGTCCATCGGCCGATCCCCGTCGCCGGGTCCGGGGTGATGTTGGAGGTGTAGAGCGCGCCGAACGGCGTGTTCATGGCACGGCCGCCGGCGAATGGCTGACCCTCCGGCGCGGTGTGGCAGGCGATGCAGTCGCCGGCGCGAGCCAGGTACTCGCCACGCGCCACGATGTCGCTGCCCGCGTTCGACGTGGTGGACTGCGCATGCGCGGCCGGTGCCACGAACGGCAGCACGATGATGAGCGAGAGACAACGGAGCATCGATCGCATGGTCCTGCTCCTCAGTTCGGCGCGCTGCCGCAGGCGAACGGCAGGACGTAGCTGCCCTTCGGCAGCGGCGCCGCGTTCTCCGATGCCGGCAAGGTGGCGAGATAGGCCGCGACCGCGGTCACATCGGCCTCGGTCAGTTTTGCCGCGACCCGCTGCATGCAATCCGGCGACTTCGCCGTGCGCGTGCCGTAGCGCCAGGCGCCGAGCTGGGCGCTGACATAATTGGGCCGCAAGCCGAGCAGGCCGGGAATCCCCGGCTCCATGCCGGTCAGTTGCAGACCGTGACAGCTGGCGCAGGCCGGGATCTGCGCCGCCGCATCGCCGCCGGTCACCAGCGCCTCGCCACGGCGCAGGATCTCATCACTCACCACCGTCGCAGCCGGCTGCGGCAGCGGCGGACGCTGGCTGGCGAAATAATCCGCCATGTCCTGCAGATAGTCGTTCGGCAGGAACTCGAGCAGATAGTTCATCGGCGGATATTTGCGCCGGCCGGTGCGGAACGCGAGCAGCTGGTTATAGAGATAGCCGGATGGCTTGCCGGCGAGCCGCGGAAAATAGACATCGCCGGTGCCCTCGCCCTTGTTGCCATGGCACGGCGTGCAGGCCTCGACGCGCGCCGCCATCGTGTCAGGCGGCTGATGGGGCGCCGTCTGCGCCAAGGCAGGTGACACTTGCCGCCCCAGCACGCCCAGCAGGCCAGCCGCGAGCCAAGTCAGCGCGACCAGCGCCGTGGAGGAGAGCTTCCTGCTTTGCGCGCCCTCGACCGCGGATATGTGAGGCTTCTCTTCAGACATCTGATCAAGCTCTATGCCGGGCCTTGCGAGCAGAGACATTTCTGTTTGCCGCAGCGCCGTCGCAGATTGCTCATAAGCCAGGGGTTGTTCCGCACGTCTTGCACGCCCCGGCCGGGATTTGACTGATCTTGCTCATTCGCCGCGTTTGCCACCGTGTTGGTCCATGGCCCGCTGCGATCTCGCGTCGGACGATCGCTCACCGGCTTGCCTTTCCGGGTGCGGTGGCGTTCGCGCCGAGATCATCCGAGCGCGCCGGGAAAAGCACCTTCCTGCATGCAACGCTCAGATCCGGCTTCCGCGTCCGCAGACAGGCTGTGATGGCCTCGGGGTCTGGAATGAAGGAGCTGCACAGCCGGAAAACATCCGGCGTGCAGGCTTCCCGCTCCTCCAGCGTGCCCTGAGCGCTCAGCGGCGTCATCAGGCCGAACACCACGCCGAAGACGACTGCGAGCCGGCCGACATGCTCGAGCAGGCAGCTCCGAATACGCTGAGGAGCCTCGGACGTCGCGCTGCGGTCTGCGTCACGCTGACCGAGGTACCATTGGATAGTCATCACATCGCTCATGTCTTGATCAGTTCTCTTATTTCTTGACGCCGGCGGCTGCTGCCGGCGGTTCGAGCAACACCTGCTTGAGATCACTGCCGGCGACACACACGATGACGAATTGCAGCCGGCCTTTCTCCACCATCAATCCGGCGCTGATCGCCTTGCCGTTGGTGGCCCGTTCAGCCACGGCGATCCCGTCAAGCAGCTCCGGTCGAACGTTACGGAGCCGGACGAGCAGATCGCGATCATGCTCTTCCAGGTCATCGACCGAGGACACGACCGCGGTCTTGATCGTGTTGCCGGTCAGGGCATCGATGGTGGTCTCCCAAAGACGGTTTCCCTTGACCATCCTGACCTGATAGGTCGGAGCCCCGGTCTCGCCGTCGAAGCTTGCATCCACCGCCCGCGATCCGGCCTGCCGGTCCTGGGCGATCGAGAGCGCCTCGCGCAGCGAGATCGATGCAGCCTTGAACCGGCCAATCTCCGACTGCAGCGCCTGTTGTTCTGATTCATCGCTGCGTGGCGCCGAACCTTCGGTCGCGACCGCAGGAGGCTCGTGCGCAACGCCGGCATGCGCCGCCGTGGCCAGCAGCAGGCTCAGGGCAAGACTTGCGTGCAGCAGGCCCATTTGGCGTGCGGTCCTGCCGCGCCCGGGCGGCTGGACGATGCGTGCAATCTTGTCGGGACGTCCGGATCTCATCTTAAGTGACTCGTCATGGCAATTGGCTTGGTACGGAATCGGCATGGCTCGGCCCCTCCGCGACGCGCGGTGGTCCGAACGAGACGAACGGCGTTTGTGTCGTGGCTAGAGCGGCAGGCGCTTGCGGGCGTGCTCGCGCGAATAGGCGCCGGGCGTATATCCGGTGTAGTGCTTGAAGCGACGCGTGAAATGACTCTGATCAGCAAAGCCGACGGTTTGCGCGACCTCGGCGAGCGACATCTCGGCGCGCTGGATCAGGTCCTTCGCCCGCTCGATGCGGGTGCGCTCGAGATAGGCGATCGGCGACAGCCCAAACTGCTTCTTGAAGATGCGGCTGAGGTGGAAGCGGCTGATGCCGGAGGCGTCGGCCAGCTCGGCCAAGGTGATCTTGGTGTCGAGCGGCTGCCGCATGAACTCCAGCGCTCGCCGGATGGCTGCGACATTGCTGCCTGGGAGCTCGCCATTCGCCTCCGTCGGCGCCGCATAGCTGCGCAACAAATGGGCCGAAAGCGCGGTGACGGCCGAGTCCATCAGCAGGTCCTGCGTCGGATGCGACGGACGCTGCAGCTCGGCCGAAAAGATCTCGCCGAGACGATCCAGCACGGGATCCTGGGCGCGAAAGACGTTTTTCAGTTCGGGCCGTGCAAAGATGCCCTGCCTGCCTAATGAATCGGCAACCTCGATCAGATGATCGGGTGAGAGACCGATACGCAGGTGAGACGGCAGACGGCCGCGGAACATCGTTTCATGACCTGCGGGAATGATCGACACGTCGCCAGGCCTGCACGCACTTTCAAAGCGCTGGCCAGCTCGTTGTTGTAGCACATAGGACGAATGATCGCGCGCGATCAGCACGACATGATGGTCACGTGGCGGCATTGGATCGGCTTGGCCGGCGTGAAACGGGCCGTACTCATCGATCCACAGTCCTTCCCAACACCGTCCCTCGCTCGTCGCGACGCGTGGGCGGTCACCCAACTGGCGCCGCACGAGATTGATGCTGCCGGCCTCATCTCGCTCGGGTCGATAATCCATCAACATGTTCGTGGACTTCCAAGCTTCTGAAAATTGATTGATCCTCCGCGCAATTATCTTTGACCGACATTCAATGTGAAGGCTCGCTCCGGTCAGTTGTCGTACCCAACCGGACAGGCCGGCCTCGACCAGAGATCAATCATCTCTGACATCGCGATGTCGGTTTGCACCGCTATGTTGTGATGAGATCCGACGCAAAGAGCGGGCCAAACAGGCGACAGAGATCGCGACCTCGGGATGAGTCTCCGCTCACCGCACATGACGCAACTGTCGAGCGAATTTTGGCATCGATCAGCTGCCGCGACAGTCTGACATCCGACAGACCTGTTCGTCGCGACTGGCGGGGCGTCGCGCAGCCGCCTCAAAGATCAGCCGTCCTCGATCTCTGATGTCACATGTTACCATCTTGATTGTCGTAGAGCGTGGCACTAAGAAACATTCCGGACATCGAAATTTGCCGGCTGCTTGGTCATTCTGCTCAGCGAAGCGCTGACAGGCCGAGCCGGGACAGGTCGTTTCAGCTCGAGGGCAATTTCCGTTGCAACAGCCCGGTACGTCGTCGCGTCGAAACGGATCGGCCCGCATCGGCGCGGTGGACGAATCCGTTCTCGGACTTCACGAGCGGCTCTACGCTCCGACAAAGCTGGCGTCGGTCTACGACGTGCTCTTGAAGGAAGGTCACTCACCGTCCGACGCCTTGAAGGGCATCGGCCTGAGGGCCGAAGATGTCCATTCGCCGGACACCCGGATTTCGCTCAGTCAGCTCACGACTGCCTATCGGAACGCCATCCGGCTGTCGGCCGATCCGCACATCGCCTATCGAATCGGCGAGACCGTCCATATCTCCGCCTACGGCATGTATGGATATGCGATCCTGTGCAGCCCGGACTTTCGGACCGCCGTGGATGTCACGATCCGCTACCATGTTCTGGCAACACCGCTGGCCGCGGTCGGTCTGACGGAGGAGAAGGGCTTGGCGACCTGGAGCTTCGAGCCTCACGCCCACATGGTGGACGACGCTCCCCTCTATCGCTTCGTGCTGGAGAAGCAGGTTGGAGTCCATATCTCTGTGATGCGGGACATCATGGGGCCGGCTTTCGTTCCGGAAGCGATCCATCTGACCTACGCCAAGGCCATGGATTTCAGCATCGACCCGAGTGATGTCGGCTGCGAGGTCCGCTATTCGCAATCGGCCAATCGAATGATCTTCAAGAGCGATTGGTTGGACTCCAAGGCGACCTTGGGCAACCGGACGACGTTCTCGCACATGGTCGAGCTGTGCAACACCCTGCTCGCCGACATCGCGCTGCGCGCAGGCGTGGCCGGACAGATCCGCGAGATCCTGCTGCGCGACATTGCCAATCCGCCCTCCTTCGAGGCCGTCGCGCGTCAGCTCGGCTCGAACGAGCGGTCGCTGCGGCGGGCGCTGGAGCGGCAGGGTCTGTCGTTCCGCGCTCTGCGCGACGAGCTGCGAGGCCGGCTGGCGCTGGAATATCTGCGCGGCACCTCGCTCAACAACGACGACATCGCGGTCGCCTTGGGCTTCAGCGACGGCGCAGCCTTCAGGCGCGCATTCCAGCGCTGGACCAACAAGACGCCCAGCGACATCAGGAGCGAGCAGCCGCGGGCGAAATAAGGGACGGGAGACCGGCCTCATCGCTCGATCCAGACGGTCATGCCGGGCTCCAGGTCGGCCATCTTGCTCGACGGATCGACACGCAGCCGGAGCGTATTGCGGTCGTGATCGCCGACCACCCGTCGCGCCTGCCAGGTCGCGAACGGACCGAGCCGGCGGATCTCGGTTACCGCGCCGGTGAACGTCTCTCGGCTGCCGCCGCGGCCGACCTTGACGCCTGTGCCGACGCTCAGCCCGTCGAGGTAATCCTCACGGACGTTGAAGGACAGCCATTCCCGGCCGCTGGCCTCCAGGGTCAGGACCGGCTGCCCGGCGCGCACGTTCTCGCCCATTTCGGCAACCACGACACTCACGATGCCGTCCGCTGGCGCCCGCAGCACCATCTTGTCGAGCTTGCGCGCGAGCACCGCAACCGCGGCTGACGCGGCCTGGACCTGGGCATCGGAGATGGCGCGCTCCTGCGGCGTCGGCCCGGCCACAGCCGCATCGTAATTGGCCTGGGCCTGCGCGACATCCATCAGCGCGCTGTCCGCGTCGTGTTGCGCCTGGTCGAGCGCCTGCACCGATTCGACGTTCTGCCGGGTCAGCGAGCTCGTGCGCGCCAGCTGCGCCTGCACATAGTCGAGCCGCGCGCTGGCCTTCGCTATGCCGCTCCTCAGCGAATCGACCTGCTCGCGGCGCACGCCCGCATAGACATGGTCTCGATTGGCGACGGCCGCCGCAAGCGCGGCGCGCGCCTGGTCGAGCTGCGCAGTCAACTCCACCGCAGACAGCGTCGCCAGCACGTCTCCGGCACGGACGCGCATGCCCTTGCGGACCTCCAACGAGGCGAGCTGGCCGCTGACCTCAGGGGCGACGCCGATCTCGGTCGCGCGAACAACACCCACGATCGTCGGCGCCCGCTCGTCGGACGGCCTTTCGTAGATCGCGAGACCCGCAACGATGGCAACGACGATGGCTGCCGTGACGACAGGCTTACCCTTCATGTGCCAGCCTCCTCCTGGTCATGCTCGCGGAGCTCACGGCGAGGCCGAAATACACCACGGCCAGGACCCACAGCCCCAACCAGCTGGATGCGACCTCCCAGAGGCTGGCGCCGAGCTGATTGATGCGAACCAGTCCGTTGATGGCAAGATCCGCCGGAAAGATCCGACCGAACGCGAGCGCAACATCAGGAATTGCTTCACGCGGCCACGCGAAGCCCGTCATGAAGAACAGCGGCAGGCTCGTCGCCAACAGCAGGAGCGTGGCGTTCTCCGGTCGCGTGAGCAGCGTGCCGATCGCCTGCCCGAGAAAGCTCGTTGCGAGCACGAACAGTGCCGCAAGCGCAAACATCTCCGGCAGGTGCCCGAGCGTCGAAAATCCGTACACATGCGGCAGCACGACCAGATAGAGCCCGAGCGCGGGCATCGAAAGCGTGAGATGCGCAACGCCTCGGCCGGCCACAGCGGCGAGCACGCTGCCGCCGCCCCGCAGTGCCTCACGCGTCAGCATTGCCGCACCGATCAGCAATGTCTGCTGCAGGATCAGGATGAAGACCGCCGGAACGATGTAGCTCGCATAGCCGCCGACCGGATTGAAGATCGGCTGCAGCAGGACATCGGCAGGGCTGGACGCCGCGAGCTTCGCCTTGACGAGGCTGCCATCCGAGCGGCCGCCTTTGGAGACGAGCTCGGAGCTCAAGGTCCCCATCGCCGTGGCGACGCCGCTCGCTGTCGAGCGGAAGATGAAGAGATAGGTGGCATCCGCGTAGACGGGGATATGGACGTTGATCCCCTTGAGGAGATCACGCTCCGTCCCTGCCGGCACCTCGACAGCGGCGAAGGCCAGGCCGCGATCGATGACGTCGCGGGCCTCGGCGAGCGTCCGGGGCCGCGCGACGACCCGCAAGGCGCCGCTCGCATCCAGCGTCTCCGCCAACCGGCGGCTGACATCGCTCATATCGTTGTCGACGATGGCGATCGGCAGCTTGCGCAGGATTTGGCTGAGATAGGGCTGTGGATAGTAAACGCCATAGATGAGCGGTGCGAGGACGATGACCGTAAAGGCGCTGCGGGTGCCCAGCACGCGCTGCCATTCCGCCAAAAACGCACCGCCGACGCCCCTCGCTCGCCGGCCGATCGCGGCCTGCTCCGCCCCGCCGGCATCGTCAGCAGGCAGGCTCCGGATCAGCCCTCTCAGCCGCAGCCATGCGAGCGCCGTGTAGATCGCCGTCAGCCCCGCGAGCATGGCGAACGACAAGGCGGAGTCCGAAATGGGAAGGCCGCGGGCTGCCTGGCCCAGCAGGATCGACATGTACCAGCGCAGCGGCAGGATCGCGCTCAGGCCCTGCGCGAACCCATTCATGCCGCTGATCGGAAAGCCGACGCCGGCATAGCCGAAGGCCGGCGACACCAGCAATCCGGTCAGCCCGAGGCCCGTCGCGAGATCGCGCGCCAAGAGCTGCAGCAGCGCGCCGAGCGCAAGATAACAGGTGATCAGGAGCAGGCTCGCGGCGATCAGCATCGGCAGGTCGCCCTTGAACGGGATTTCCAGCACGCCCTCGAGCAGGAGCGGCACCGCGAACATCATCACGGCGAAGATGCCGAGCAACGGCGCGAGCTTACCGGCCAGGGCGATGACCGGATTGCCGCCGGCGCATTCGATCCATTCGCGCATGCTGCGCTGACGAAACTCGGATCCGACCGAATAGCCGCCCACCACCGTGATGATGACGTGGATGACCATCGGCAGCAGGGTTCGCAGCAGGAATTGGGCGTAATTCTTCTGCGGGTTGACCAGCGTGATGGTCTCGCTCACCAGCGTGCCGGTTGAGGTCGGCGTAGGCGCCGCGCGTCCGGCCGGGGCTGCGGCTGCTGCGGCGGCCGTCAGCGCGTCGCTGAGGCCCGCGGAGGCGATGCCAGACGCGGTCAGGAATTGCTGATTGTAGAACCCGACCACCTGGGGCCGCCGCTGCGCCTTCAGGTCACGCTCGAAATTCGGCGGGATGTAGACTGCGGAGATAGACTTGCCGGATCTGAGGTCCTCGACGGCATCCGACAAGGTCGCAGAGCGGCCGGCAATGTGCAGGTTTGGAGACGCCGCGATGTATTCGGCGAGCGCGTTCGATGCGTCCGAGCTGTCCCCGTCCACGACCGTGACACCGAGACCGCGGATGACGGATTGGCTGAAGACGGTCGTGAGAACGACGAAGGCAAACAGGGGAATGGCGAAGATCAGGATCAATGCGACACGATCGTGAAGCAGCCAATGCCACTCGCGACGCGCGACGCGCAGGAAGCCTGAAGCCGATGCCGTGCCCATCAGCGCGACCGCCAATCGAGATAGGCGCTCATGCCCGGCCGTAGCTCCGGCATTGGCTCAACCGGATAGGCGCGGATCGAGAACGTCCGTAGATCGAAGTCACCGGTCGCGCGGGTCGCGCGCCAGCTCACATACTCGCCCTTCGACGCGATCAGCTTGACCACCACCGTGACCTTGCGGTCGTCGAGCGCGGGAATCCGCACATCGAAGCGGTCGCCGACCTTCACCTTGCTCATCAGATCTTCGCGGAGATCGAAGTGGATCCAGAGATCGTCGAGATTGATCAGCGACATCAGGGGAACGCCGGGCGCGACATATTCGCCGGGCTCGATGTTGCGCTGATAGACCTGCGAGGCGACCGGCGCCTGGACCACCAGCTGATCGATCAGCGATTGAACGACCTTGATGTCGGCGTCGGCCTTCTCGACGTTCGCCTTGGCGATGTCGCGCTCCTCCTTGGTATAGCCGTTGACGGCCTGGTCGTAGGCCGACTGGGCCTGATCGACGGCCCGCTCGCTCTCGTGCAGCGAGTCGGTCGCCTGATCCAGGCGCGCCTGTGGCGCGTTGCCCTGCTCGGTCAGTGTGCGCGCGCGATCGAATGTTTTCTGGGCGAGAAGGCGATTGGCCTGCGCACGCTCCAACTCCGCTTTTCGCGCTGCCACGGTTTCCGGCCGCGTGCCGGCCAGGACGTTGGCGAGCTGCGCTTCCGCGACGGCCTTTCCGGCCACCGCCTGCTCCCGCTTGGCGATGGTCTCCGGATTGTCGATGCTCACGAGCACCGCCCCCTGCGCGACGTTCTGGCCGCGCGTGACCGGCACGTCCTTGACCCGGCCATCGACCCGCGCCGCGATATCGAGCCGAGTCGCATCGACCTCGCCCTGGACCAAAAGCGGCTGCGGCTTCAGGAGGTAGTACACGGACAGACCGGCCACGGCGGCCGCAATCAGCACCACGATTGCAAATGGCACCGCGGTCGAGCGCGCGCGATGCTCTCGATCGATCGGAACGGACGGCTGTCGCGCGGCCAGGCTCGGTGTATCTTGCATGTATGGCTCTGTCATCGGACCCGATTACGAAAGACCGCGCCTTCACGTCTGAAAGGCATCGGCGCTCCAGGCCGGCGATGCGGACCCGCGGAGCAGCCGACACGTTGAGATGAATCGTACGAGTTGAAAGATAAGCGCCGGACGTCCCGCGATATTGCGCATGGTTGCGCCGAGTTGAACGAAATTGCTCGGGATGAGCCGGCCACACGGGGACGGACGCCACACCGATCGGGGATTTCATCGCCGTCGCCTCACTTCACGGCTCCCTCACTTCACGGCTCCCTTGGCGGCGCCGAGCTCCTCGTCAACCTCGTCCTCGAACGCACGTTTCTTGCCGGCAATGAAGCGCCGATAGCCTTCCGGATCGATCCAGGCGTTGACGCCCTCCGTCTCCGCACGCTTCCGCTTGCCTTCGAAGTCGTAATACTCGTTGTGCTGCGCCAGCCAGATGTCCGGCTTGATCATCTCGAGAGCATGGTGCGTGTTGCGGTAGTCGGTCTCGATGCCGGGGTACGAAGGGTCCTTCGCCAGCCGATAGCCCGGGTTGACCCCGGCGCCGTCAGGGAATGCCACCAGATAGGCCTTGCCATCGACGACCAGGTTGGCGATCCACGTGGTCGATCCCCGCGTGTGGCCCGGCGTGTGGTAGGCGGTCAGCAGCACATCACCCATCCTGATCTGGTTGCCATCGCGCAACACCCGGTCGACCTTCACGCCCTCATAGGCCAGGTCGTTCGCGTACTTGAAATCATCCCTGTCGCCGCTCTCGATCGCCGCCACATCATCCCTCATGATGGCCAACTGCGCTCCCGTCAGCTTCTTCATGAAAGCGAAAGCACCCGCGTGATCGATATGCGCGTGGCCGTTGATCATCAGCTTGATGTCCTCGGGCTTGAATCCGAGCTTGCGGATCGAGTCGACGATCCCCGGTCCGGAGGACGGCATCCCCGTATTCATCAGGATGTGTCCCTCCGACGTCGTGATGAGGAATGCACCGAGGCCCTTGGTGCCGACGAAGTAGATCGGGCCTACGATCCGCACCGGCTCGGCGGGCTCCTCCCATTTGAAGATTTTCTTGGCGAGCGAAATGAACAGCTTGTTGTCGCTCGCAAGCTGCTCCTTGGACGGCAGGTTCGGCGGCAGCGTCTGCGCCGCGGCCGGACAGGCGAGCGCCAAAAGCAGCGCAGACGCTATGATTGCGCGAGGCGGTCTCGACATTTTATTATTCCTTATCGTAGCGGTGTTTCTTCATCCAAAGCTCAGCCGCCCGCGCGCCAGCCAAGGAATGTCTTCGTTCGGAGCACTCTTATTGTACTCGCCCAGCTTCTTCCGGACGGCTCAGCTCTTCGAGCAAGAACACGAAGGACTCATAGGGATAGCCGGTCGCATGCCGCAGCCCCATCTCGCAGGTGCGGTTGGCCGAGAGATAAACGTCCGCGGGGTGGGCATCGAGAACAGCCTTGATTTCGCGCGTTGCCGACCGGACGAGCTCGGGATGCAACAGTCCGCGATCCCCAGCCGTGCCGCAGCAACCGGTCCCAATGGGGATCTCCACATCGGCGGCCAGATGCTCCGCGATGTCTCTCAGTTGCTTGGCGAGGCCGAGATGGACGGCAGAGCAATTGGGATGGACCGCCACCCTGCCCACTTTTCGCGAGATCTTGAGCTCAGGAAGCAGGCCGTGGCACCACGCAATCGAATCGATGATCGTGAGCTTCTTGTAACGCGCTTTCGCCTCGGCCGTGAGCTGAGAGGCGATGTCCTCGACCAGGCTCAATGAACACGACGCCGCATCCACCACGATTGGCAGTTGGCCGCCGTCGCTCCAACGCCAGAGAGCCTCCGCCGTCGCACGTGCCATATATTCATAGCCGTCACTATAGGCCTTCGATTTCCACGGTGACGAGCAGCAGAAGCCGCCGCAATCGGAGGGAAGCCATAGCTTTCGGCCGGAGCGTTCGGATAGCCGGACCAGAGCTTCCGGCAGGGATGGCGCTGCAGGTCCCGCCGGATCGCGTCCGAAGATCCGATTGATACAGGCCGAGAAGTAGACGGCCGCCGCACCCTCTCGGTCCGTCTGAGGAAGAGGCTTTGCCGGTCGTGGCATCGGGCCCGGGACGGAGGGAAACAGGTCGGGACTGATCACGCTTCGCACCATGCCGGTGAGAGCCGTGAGTGGCCTGGTCCCGATTGTGCTGGCGACGACGTGAGTGCCTGCGAGCGCAAAGCGCGAAACGCTCTCGATGGTTTTCCAGTTCTTGGCGACGCACAGGGCCACTTTGTTGGAGGTCGGCCCGTTCTCCTTCGCCCGCAGCTCCTTGATCACGGCGCCGGTGTTGATCCCGATCGGACATGGGATCGCGCACGTGCCGTCGCCAGCGCAGGTTTCGATGCCATCATATTGATATTCGGACTGCAGCCGAGCCAGCATGTCCGACCCCGGTTGCTGCCGGGCCATTTCACGCCGCAGCACGATGCGCTGGCGCGGCGTCATCGTGACGTTGCGGCTCGGACAGACCGGTTCGCAGAAGCCGCATTCGATACATTGCGACGACCCCATGATGCCCTCGATCTGAGGGACCGACTTCAGGTTCTGCATATGGATGTTGGAATTGCGGGTCAGGATCACATTGGGTGCGAGCACACCGTGGGGATCAGCAAGCTGCTTGATCCGCCACATCATCGCCGTCGCCTTCTCGCCCCACTCCGCTTCCAGGAAGGGCGCCATGTTGAGGCCGGTGCCGTGCTCCGCCTTCAGCGAGCCGTCATGCTTGCGAACGACGAGGTCCACGAGCTCGGAGATGAAGGCGCCGTAGCGGGCCACGTGCTCCGGATTCGTGAAGTTGGCGATCAGGGAAAAATGCAGATTGCCATGGCCGGCATGCCCGGCGACTCCCGAGGGAAAGCCGTGCTTGGCCATGAGCGCCTGGAGGTCGTGCACGCCCTGGGCGAGCCTGTCCGGCGGAAAGCAGACGTCCTCCGTAATGAGCGTCGAGCCCTCCTTCCGAGTCTTTCCGATCAAGCCGAGCAGCCCTTCGCGGACGTGCCAGGCGAGCTCAATCGCTTCCTCGACGCTCGTGAACTCGACTGGCCGGATGAGATTGGCCTTGCCGACGGCGTCCAGGACCTCGGCTTGCTTTGCGGCGAGCGAGACCTCGTCCGCCGCGCCGAACTCGACAAGCAGCGCCGCCGCTTTTGGATCGAGCGTCTTCCAGTAGGAAGGCGTCTCGGCAAAGGCGTGGCCCGCCGCCGTGAGGGCCGGCGCGACCATCAGCTCGACGGCGGAAGCGCCGAGCCCGATCAATCCCGGCACGAGCGCAACCGCTTCGTCGATGGACGGCACCGGAACCCAGGCGACGCTCGTCACTTTCGGCACGGCCACTGTTTCGATGGTGGCTTCCGCCACAAAGCCGAGTGTCCCTTCCGATCCGACCAACAGCCGGCGGAAGATCTCGAGCGGCGTCTCACCGTCGAGCAGTGCGCAGAGACGATAGCCATGGGTATTTCTGATCTTGTATTTCCGACGGATCCGCGCCGTCAGATCAGGATAAGCAGACAGCTGATGCTTGAGATCGAGAAGTCCTTGCGCAAGCTCCGGCTCGGCTGCGGCAAACGCTGCTTCGGCTCCAGGCGCGCCGGTGTCGATCATGGCGCCCGAGGGCGTGACGAACTTCATCGCCGTCACGGTGCTGTAGGCGTCCGTTTTGACGGTGCAGCGCATGCCCCCCGCATTGTTCGCAATGACGCCACCGACCGTGGCGGCGTGGGCGCTTGCGGGATCCGGCCCGAGACGCTTGCCGTATTTTGCCAACATCGTGTTGACATGGCCGAGGATCATGCCGGGACGGGCGACGACACGCGCGCCCCCGTTCTCGACCGTCGCGCCATACCAGTGGCGCCGGACGTCGATCAGGATGTCGTCCGATTGCGATTGCCCGTTGAGGCTGGTTCCGGCGGCGCGGAACGTTGCATGCCGTCCGTTCTCGCGGCAGTAACGGAAGATCTTGGCGATCTCGTCTGCCGATCGCGGCATCACCACGACCTGAGGCATCAGGCGGTACGGGCTTGCGTCGGAGGCGAAGCGCACCAGATCGATCGCACGATGCATCACGCGATCAGCGCCAAGAAGCGCGACGAGATCCGATTTGAGCTTGTGCGGACTTCCACCGGCAAGCGTATCGGGAGCGGCATCCGCAGCCGGGGTGCACTCGAATCTGCCGATGCGTGCCGGGTTGGCTGCGAACAACTTTCTGACCATGCGGACTTCCTAGAGACGAATCGAGATGCAGGTGAATTGTGGACGGCGGCTGCCCCGCCGGCGCCGTCGCGCAGCCAAGCCCGGACTTGTCGGGCTCTGCTGGCGACAATGGAGATTCTTGAATTTTGAACGATCGCTAGCCCGACGGCGCACCGACAGGGGGTGTCGGCTTCCCCTTACCGAGGATGATCCGCCTTGGCGTGTGGGTCTTTGCCCGCGCGAGACACGGCTGGGCTCGACGTGAACGACGATGCCGTCGGACGGTCCGCCACGATCATCTCGCGGCTCAAACGATCCGTAGTCACGGGTGAGTACGGCCGGCGCTTGATGTGATTACAACAATGCGCGGCGCGACCACGCTTGACTTGTTCTGCTTGACGGCTTCGGACATGAGGCACCCGCATGGCGATCGGACGAGGTTTTCGTCGACTGTTGACCGCGACTGTGCCGGGAATGGCTACCAAGATATTGAATGGAACGAGCGCCGCTGGAACGATCGTGCTTCATTCATCACGGCCATGCGACGTGGCGCACTGATGTTGCGACCGAACGGCGGAGATTGATCGCAAATGGGAGGCGCGCGGAAAGCCGTCTCGGCAGGCCCGCCGCGCGCATGGGACTCAGATTCGGTAATACCGTTCGGCGTTGTCGTGAAACAGCTTGCGCCGATCGCCAGCGGCGAAGCCCGACGTGATCTCCTTGAAGGCGTCGAACAGCCTGTCGTAGCTGCTGAACAGCTTGTCGACCGGGAAGTTGCTCGCGAACATGCAGCGCTCGACGCCGAAGGTCTCGATGGCGGAAAGCACGTAGGGGCGGAACGACTCCGTCGTCCAGGTCCAGTCGCCCATGCCGAGGCCCGAGATCTTGCAGGCGACGTTCGGCGCCTGGGCCAGCAGCTTCATGCCGCTCTTCCAGGCCTCGAAATGGTCGGGGCCGTCGACCTGCATGCCGGTGTGGTTGAGGATGATCTGCGTGTCTGGGAAGTCGCGCGCGAGCTCATAGGCCTCCTGCATCTGCGGATAATAGAGCTGCAGGTCGAACGACAGGCCGAGGTCGCGCAGCATCGCGAAGCCGCGCCGCCATTCCGGCTCGCGGCAGACGCCGGGACGATCGAGATAGGTCTTGGCCGGATCGGGGTGGTAGTTCAGCGACTGGCGGATGCCGCGGAAATTCGGATAGGCCAGATGACCTTCGAGCACGTCGCGCACACCGGGTTGCGCAAGGTTGGCGTAGCCGACGATGCCGTGCGGAAAGCCGTGCGTGTCGGCGACGCCCTGCAGCCATTTGGTCTCGCCGACCGGATCCTGTGGATCGAAGCCGACGTCGAGATGAACCGACTTGACGACGTTCTGGTTCTTGCAGTCGGCGAGGAAGTCCTCGATCAGGTAGCTGTGGTTGATCGCGGTGTAGTCGCCGAACGCCGAGGGCTTCACGCCGTCGCTGAGCCACGGATAATAGTGGTTCTCCAGATCGTAGAGATGGTGGTGCGGGTCGATGATGGGAAAATCTGTCATGGTGGCATCCTCGGGCAGGAACATCCGGACATGGGTGCGGGCGCCCGACGAAGCAGGCGCCCGCTGCGATGCCGTGGCGGCGGATCAGTAGTCGCCGGCCGACGGCGGGTAGACGCGCTTCAGCTTGGCCTGCGCTTCGGGCGTGCCGACATTGCTGGAGGTCACGAGCGCGAGCGGCAGCGGCAGGCTCTGGGTCACGGTTGCGCCCGTCAGCGCGTTGTAGACCTGCTGCACCGCCTCGATGCCCTGCCCGCCGGCCTCCTGCAGGAACAGGCCCTGCACGACGCCTTCGCGCAGCAGCTTGACGGTGGTCGGGCTGCCGTCCGATGTGGCGAGGCCGACCTTGCCGACGAGGCCGCGGGTCTGCAGCGCCTTGGCCGCGCCGGTGGCCGCTTCGTCATACATGCCGTAGATCGCCTTGACGTCGGGATGCGCCGTCAGGAGGTCGTTGGCCTGGTCGACGGCCTCGCGCACGGTCAGGCCCTTGGTCTGCAGGATCTGGACGAGCTCGCAACCATCGGCCTGGAACGACTCCTTGGCGCCGGCGAGATATTTCTGCGCATTCTCGCGATCCTGCGGCAGCGACAGCATGCCGACCTTGTTGCCGCCGCGCTCCTTGGCGAGCGCGCAGACGAACTTGCCCTCGGCCTTGCCGCCCTCGAAATTGTTCGCGGTCACCGCTGACGTGTAGTCGGTCTCGCCCGGCTGCGGGCCGATGCCGGCGAAGGCGATCGGGATCTTCTTCTCCTTCAAAAGGCGCAGCACGGGCGGCGTGCTGGTCGAGCTCACCGGGCCCATGACGATGGCATCGACGCCGCGCGTGATCGCGGTCCGCACATTGGTCATCTGGTCGGCCGGCGAGTTGTGCGAGTCCATCTCGATATAGGTCATGCCGAGCTCGGCTGCCTTGGTCTTGGCGCCGTAGCCGACCCACTGCCAATAGGAGATGTCGAGCGATGGCGCGATATAGGCGACCGTGAACTTCTTGGCGCCTTCAGCACTTGCCGGCTGCACCGCCGTGGCGATAACGGCGGCGACGGCGATGGCGAGCAGGCTTTGAGATCGTGTCTTCATGATTTCCTCCAACTGTTTTATGAACGTTTCGTAGGTGGTGCAGCTGTCTCAGCTGCGGACCTTCGTGGCGCGGTCGATCAGGACCGCGACGAGGATGACGGCTCCGGTGACTGTTCCTTGCCAGAAGCTGTTGATGCCGATCAAGTTGACGCCATTCTGGATCACCGTGATCATGATCGCGCCGAGCATGGCGCCGATCGCCGAGCCGGTGCCGCCGAACAGGCTGGCGCCGCCGATCACGCAGGCCGCGATGGCCTGCAGCATGAGGTTCGCGCCGGCCGTCGATTCCGAGTTGCTGATGTAGGACAGGCTCAGCAGGCTGGCGAAGGACGCCGCCAGACCGGACGCGACATAGACCCCGAAGCGCACGCCGTGCACGGGAATGCCGAGCAGACGGGCCGCCTTGTCGTTGCTGCCGATCGCGAAGACCCAGCGGCCGACGACGAGCTTGCGCAGCACGAATTCCAGCGCGACCACGGCGAACGCGCAGAACAGCACGAAGTTGGTGACGCCGGGGATCAGCTCGCCGCCGTTGAGCTTCCAGAAATTCGCATCCGCAATCGCGATCGAGTGGCCATCGGTGATGACGAAGGAGAGGCTCGCGCCGATCGCATAGGTGATCAGGGTGACAACGAACGGGGCCAGGCCGACGAGGGTGACGAGGCCGCCATTGATCGCGCCGACCGCAAGGCCGACACCGAGGCTGATGAGGCAAGCGATCGGCCAAGGCAGGCTGGCCGAGAAGCACAGACCGGCCACCATGCCGGTCAGCGAGAAGGTCGAGCCGACCGACAGATCGATGCCGCTG
The DNA here is from genome assembly GCF_054063215.1 of Bradyrhizobium sp. USDA 4353. NCBI lineage: Bacteria > Pseudomonadati > Pseudomonadota > Alphaproteobacteria > Hyphomicrobiales > Nitrobacteraceae > Bradyrhizobium > Bradyrhizobium sp. USDA 4353. The sequence goes on along the minus strand of NZ_JBSSGB010000001.1, from coordinate 4,286,821 downwards.
GTGGCGATCACCAGGAACACGCCGAGCGACATCAGGATCAGCGGCGCGGCAGCCTGGGCGATATTGGCGAGATTGCCCCAGGTCAGCACGTAAGGCGACCAGAAGCTGATGCCGACGAGCAGCACGACGATGGCAATCGCGATCGCGATCTCCGAGCGGTAGATGCGCGTCAGCCGCACCGCGAGAGAGGCGCGCTTGCCCGGCTTCGGCCGCTCGGCCGCGCGCTGATCGATCACCACTTCCGTCATGTTGTCCTCTTGCTTGCTCATGCGCCGGCCGTTACGCCGCCATTCCGGTCGCGCGCGACAGCGAGACCTCGTCGACCTCGTCGCGCCCGAGAATGCCGCTGACCTGCCCGCCGAGATCGAACGCGATCACCCGGTCGCAGACCGCGATCAGCTCGGTGAATTCGGTGGACCACCACACCACGACGCAACCCGCGGCGGCGGCATCACGGATCATCGCGTAGATCTCACGCTTGGTACCGATATCGACGCCGCGCGTCGGCTCCTCCAATACCAGGATCTTCGGCGCCGGCGCGAGCCAGCGCGCCAGCAGCAGCTTCTGCTGCGTGCCGCCGCTCACCGTCTGCGGCAGCGCATCGATCGAGCTCGCCTTGATCGAGAGCCTGTCGAGTGCGGCCTGCGCCGCCGTGGCTTCGCCTGACGATGCCAGGATACGGCGGCCCGCGACCCGCGCGGCCGCGACGATGTTGTCGAGGATCGGCAAGGTTGCGAGGATGCCCTTCTCCGCACGATCGCCGGAGACGTAGCCGACCCCTGCCCTCACCGCGTCCGCGGGACTTGCGAATGTCACATCGACGCCGTCGATCGTGACGCGCCACGCCTCCGACCGCCGCGCGCCAATCAAGGTCTCGATGACGCCGGAGGGACCGGCCGGTGCGCCGGCCAGCCCGAGCACCTCGCCCGATGCGATGCTCAGGGAAACACCCGGACCGCGCAGCGCAATCTGCGTGCGCGCCGACGCGGCGACCGCACTGCGCGGCGCGGCCGGCGGCAACGCACTGCTCTTCTGCCCCATCGCCTCGACGATCGCCTCATCGCTGATCTCGGAGAGCGCCGCGCGGTCGAGCACCGAGCGTCCGTCGCGCAGCACGGTACAGACGTCGGCGAGCGCGCGGATCTCGCCCATGCGATGCGACACCAGGAGCGTGCTGATGCCCTGCTGCGCCAGCCGGCGGAGAATGCCGAACAGCCGCTCCGTCTCGGAAAAGGTCAGATTGGCGGTGGGCTCGTCGAGCAGCAGAACGCGCGCGCCAGAGCTCAGCGCCCGGGCAATCTCGACGAACTGCCGCTCATGCAGATCGAGCTGCGCCACGGACCAATCTAGCGCCCGCTCCGCCAGTTCCTGGTCGACCAGCGCCAGCGCGGCGCGCGCCTCCTCGAAACACTCCGCCTCGCTCAGCCGCGCGAGAGCGCGCTTGCGATGCGGCAGGGTAATGTTCTCGGCGACCGACAGATGCGGCAGCAGCGCGAGCTCCTGGAAAACGACGGCGATCGCATTGCCGTCGGGATCCTCCCGGCCGTCGATGCGGATCGATCCGCTATCATGGCGATGCGAGCCCGAGATGATGCGGATCAAGGTCGACTTGCCGGCGCCGTTGCCGCCGAGCAGTGCGTGGATCTCGCCGCGCCGAATCCGCAGGTTCGCGCCGCGCAGCACATGTGTTGCGCCAAAACTCTTGTCGATCGCCTTGGCTTCGAGGACGAATGCCGTGGCATTCGCCTCGCTTTGGGTCTCACGCGCAACTGACATCCCGGAACTCACGCTCTCACCTGCTTCATCGTCATGCTTCACAGGAATCCGATCGACAGCCAGGGCACGAAGGCCACGAGCAGAAGGCCGAGCACGAGCGCGCCGAGATAAGGCCAGATGCGCGTCAGTCCGGCATTGGGATCGACCTGGCCGATCGAGCAGGCGGCGTAGTAGCCGAGGCCGAAGGGCGGTGCGAACAGGCCGATGCCCATCGCGAGAATGATCACCATCGCGTAGTGCACCTCATGAACGCCGAGCAGCTTGGCGGCCGGAAACAGCAGCGGCCCGAACAGCACCATTGCCGGCAGGCCTTCCAGGATGCTGCCGAGCAGGATGAACACGGCGATCGAGATCAGCAGGAAGCCGTATTTGCCGCCGGGGACCGACACCATCATCGCCGCCAGCGCGTGCGAAAAGTTCGATTGCGTCAGCGCCCACGCCATCGCGGTGGCCGCGCCGATGATGAAGAGGATCGCCCCCGACAGGGCCGCGGTGTGCACCAGCGCCGGATACAGCTTGCGCCAGTCGAAGCGGCGATAGACCACGAGACCTACGATGATGGCGTAGGCGATGCCGATGGTCGACACTTCGGTGGCGGTCGCCACGCCTTCCGTGACGGCGGTGCGGATCAAGACCGGAAGCAGCAGCGCGGGGATCGCGGTGATCAGCGCGGAGCGGATCGTGGCCCAGGACGCGCGCGTACGGGTCATGCCCTCCGGCTCGACCATGCGGCGCTTGGCGACGATGGCCAGCGCCGCCGCCAGCACCAGGCCGGGCACGATGCCGCCGGTGAACAGCGCCGAGATCGAGACGCCGGCGACCGAGCCGATGATGATCAACACGATCGAGGGCGGGATTGTCTCGGCCATCGCGCCGGACGCCGCGAGCAGCGACACCAGCTCGCCGTCAGGGATGCCGCGCCGCTTCATGTCCGGAAACAGCACCGGCGCCACCGCGGCCATATCGGCGGTCTTGGCGCCGGAAATGCCGGACACCAACAGGATCGCGCCCAGCAGCACATAGGACAGCCCGCCGCGGACGTGCCCGACCAGCGACACCAGGAAGCCGACCATCGCCTCGGCCATCCTGGTCATGACAATGAGGTGGCCGAGCAGGATAAACAGCGGGATCGCCAGCAGCACCAGCGAGGAGACGCCCTCGTCGATGCGGCTGGTGACGACTTCGAGCGGCGCCGTGGTGACCGTCAGCAGATAGGCGACCGTGGCGAGGCCGAAGCAGAATGCGATCGGCACGCCGGCGAGGACGGCTGCGCCCAGCAGCAGCGCGAAGAAGACGATGAGGTTCCAGTTGCCGAGTGCCTTCAGCGCCGGCGCGGCGCCCCACAAGACGAGCGCGACCGCTGCAAGCATCACCAAGGTGATGGCAAGATCGCGCGAAGCGTGGCGGGTCATGCGCAAGAGCGCGGTCGCGAGCATCAGGCCAATGCCGACCGGCACCGCACCGGCGCGCAGGCTGTCGGACAGGCCGAGCGCCGGCGTCTCGACGAAGGACTGGCCGTTGGCGTAGTCGATCGCCGGATGCAGCAGGATGCCCAGGAACAGCGCCGGGGCCATCAAAGCCAGACTTTCGAGCACGGCGCGCACACGCGGGCTGACGCGGTCGACCAAGGCGGTCATCCGCATGTGCTCGCCACGGCTGAGCGCGAGCACCGCGCCGAACATCGCGAGCCAGAGAAAGGTGATCGACGCGAGCTCGTCTGCCCAGGTCAGCGGCCGGTTGAAGGCGAAGCGCGACGTCACGCCGGTGAACAGGATTCCGACTTCCGCGACCAGGGCGATCACGGCCGGGATCTCGATCAGCTTCGTCAGCAGCCGTTCGAGGCTGTCGACGACGCCGTGCTTCGTCGAGGCTGCCAAGGACGCGTCGACGCTGTTCATCCGAGCTCTCCGACATTGGACTGCAGGATGCTCCAGGCCTCCTCGCCGAACTTGCCGCGCCAATCCTTGTAGAAGCTGCTCTTGCCGAGCGCAGTCCGGAACGCGTTCTTGTCGACGTCGACGAAGGTGAAGCCCTTGGCGGCGAGATCGGCGCGCAGGCTCTGGCTCAGAGCCGCAATGTCGGCGCGCTCGTCGTCAGCCGATTTGCTGAACTCACGCGTGACGATCGCCTGCAAGTCGGACGGCAGCTTGCCGAAGGCGGCGCGATTGCCCAGAATCCAGTAGGCGTCCCAGACATGGCTGGTGAGCGAGCAGTATTTCTGGACCTCGTAAAGCTTGGCGGTCGCGATGATCGGCAGCGGGTTCTCCTGCCCCTCGACCACCTTGGTCTGCAGCGAGGTATAGACCTCGTTGAAGTTGATCGGGGTCGGACCGGCGCCGAGCGCCTGGAACAGGCTGGTCAGGATCGGCGCGGCCGGCACGCGGATCTTGAAGCTCTTGAGATCGTCCGGCGTCTTGATCTCGCGGGTCGACGAGGTGACCTGGCGGAAGCCGTTGTCCCAGGGCTTCGACAGCGCGATGGCGCCGGTCTTCTCGATATCTTTGCGGATGTGATCACCGAGACTGCCGTCCATCGCCTTCCACACCTGATCGTAGGAGGCAAAGGCGAAACCGGTGTTGACGATGCCGGCGAGCGGCACGCGCGTGGCGAGCACGGAGCTCGCAATGTTGATCGCATCGACCGCGCCAACGCGAACCTGGGAGATCAGGTCCGTGTCGGAGCCGAGCTGATTGGCCGGGTACAGATTGATCTCAAGGCGGCCGCCGCTGGCCTTCTTGATCCGGTTGGCGGCCTCTTGCGCCCGCTTGTTAACCGGATGCGACGGATCCTGCCCGGTCGCGAGCTTCATCGTGAACTCGGCCGCGTTCGCATAGCGCGAGATCGCGAATGTCAGAGGCAGCGCCGCTGCTGCCGTGAGCAAATGCCGACGCGTCGTCCCCTTGCGCATTGCCGTCCCTCCAATATGACATTGTTTGTTATGGGCCGGCGCCGCAGCGCCGGCGATGAATGCGAGCGATCGGCCGCTCTATTTGAGCCAGCCCTTCACCTGCCTTGCGACCTCCGAGAGCGAGATGCCGTAGCGGTCGTGTAGCGTCGGCAGCGCACCGGCGTCGAGGAACGCATCGGGCAGGCCGATCTGCCGGAACGGCATATGCACCCCAGACCGCATCAGCAGGCCGGCGACGGCCTCACCAAGACCGCCGATCAATGTGTGGTTCTCAGCGACCACCACGAGACGGCCGGAGCGGCCAGCCTCGCGCAGGATGGTCTCGGCATCGAGCGGCTTGATCGTGGGCACGTGCAGGACAGCCACATCGACGCGATCGTCGGCGAGCGCCTTTGCCGCTTCGAGCGCGCGCATCGTCATCAGGCCGGACGAGATCATCAGCACGTCGCGGCCGTCGCGCAACAGCTTCGCCTTGCCGAGCTCGAATGTGTAGTCGTACTCGTCGAGGATCAGCGGCACCTGTCCGCGCAGCAGCCGCATGTAGACCGGGCCCTGATGCTCGGCCATCGCCGGAACCACCTGCTCGATCTCATGCGCATCGCAGGGATCGATCACGGTCATGTTCGGCATCGCGCGCATCAGCGCGAGATCCTCCGCCGCCTGGTGGCTCGGGCCGTAGCCGGATGTCAGGCCGGGCAGCGCGCAGACGATCTTTACGTTGCGATCTTCTTCCGCGATCGTCTGATGAATGAAGTCATAGGCGCGGCGCGAGGCGAACACCGCATACGTCGTCGCGAACGGCATGAAGCCTTCGGCGGCCAGGCCGGACGCGGCCCCGAACAACAGCTGCTCGGCCATGCCCATCTGGTAGTAGCGGTCCGGGAATTCCTTCGCGAAGATGTGCAGATCGGTGTATTTGCCGAGATCGGCCGTCATGCCGACGATTTCAGGCCGGCTGCGCGCCAGCTCGACCAGCGCATGGCCGAACGGCGCCGGCTTGGTGCGCTGACCTTCGGACGCGATCGAGGCGATCATCGCCGACGTCGTCAGGCGCGGCTTGCTCAGATCCGGTGCGGGTCTCGTCGATTTCATCAGGGCCTCCCGGCGTCGAGCGCGGCAATCGCGAGCTGCCATTCATGCGGCTCGACGCGAATGAAGTGATTCTTCTCGCGCTGTTCGAGGAACGGCACGCCCTTGCCCATCAAGGTGTCGGCGACGATCATGCGCGGCTTCGGCGCGTCGAGCATCTTGGCGGTGTCGAAGGCGGCGACGACCGCATCGAGGTCGTTGCCGTCGACGCGCTGCACGAACCAGCCGAAAGCCTCTAGCCGGTCCACCAGCGGCTCGAAGCTCATCACCTGCGTCGACGGACCGTCGGCCTGCTGATTGTTGACGTCGACGATCGCAATCAGATTGTCGAGCTTGTAGTGGCTGGCGGACGAGATCGCCTCCCACACCGAGCCTTCGTCGAGCTCGCCGTCGGAAAAGAGCGTATAGACGCGCGAGGACGACTTCTTGCGCTTCAGGCCGAGACCCATGCCGACGGCGATGCTCAAGCCGAGGCCCAGCGAGCCGCCCGACATTTCCATGCCCGGCGTGTAGGACGCCATGCCGGACATCGGCAGCCGGCTGTCGTCGCTGCCATAGGTCTCGAGCTCCGCCTCGGGCACGATGCCGGCCTCGATCAGCGCGGCGTAGAGCGCGATCGCATAGTGGCCGTTCGACAGCAGAAAGCGGTCGCGCTCCTCCCAATTCGGATCCTCGGGCCGGTAACGCATCGCATGAAAATAGGCCGTGGCCAGCACGTCGGAGATGTCGAGCGCCTGGGCGATGTAGCCCTGCCCCTGCACCTCCCCCATGCGCAGCGCATGGCGGCGGATGTTGTAGGCGCGCTGCGCCAGGCTCGGCGCGTTGACGAGCCGATTGGTTGCGGTGTCCATCGTCTCAGACCTTGTTAGTGGATCAGCATGCCGCCATTGACGTCGATCACCGCGCCCGTGACGTAGGCGGAGAGGTCGGACGCCAGGAACGTGTAGATGCCGGCGACATCGTCGGCGGTGCCGAGCCGGTTGAGCGGAATGCCTTCGAGGATCTTGGCCTTCATCTCGTCCGTCAGCTTGCCCGCGGTGATGTCGGTGCCGATCAGGCCCGGGGTGACGCAGTTGACACGAATGCCGTCATTGCCGAACTCGCGCGCCATCGCCTTGGCGAGGCCGAGCACGCCGGCCTTGGCGGCGGAGTAATGCGGGCCGCCGAAGATGCCGCCGCCGCGCTGCGCCGACACCGACGACATGCAGGCGATCGAGCCCTGCTTGCGCACCCGCATATGCGGGATCACCGCCTGAGACAGGAACAGCACGCCCTTGAGATTGACGTCCTGGATGCGATCCCAGTCGTCCGGCGTGATGTCGAGCAGCTTGACCGGTTGGGTGATGCCGGCATTGTTGATGAGGATGTCGATGACGCCGAACCTGGCGATGACCTGCGCGACGGCGTCGTTGCAGGAGCTCTTGTCGGCCACGTTGCAGCCGAGCCCGAGATGCTGATCGCCGAGCGTCGTCGCCGCATCGGCTGCCGCTGCTGCATCGATGTCGAGGATGGCGACGCGCGCCCCTTCGGCGGCGAACCGCCGCGCGGTGGCGAGCCCGATGCCGCGCTTTGACGCCGCGCCCGAGATGATCGCCGTTTTGCCGCTGAGCAGCATCCTTCAGTCCTCCCAAAGTGTCGTTGTGTTGGGCGCGACCATGGCGGGGCGACGCGGCGGCGACAAACGCGCAGTTGTCACGGATAGATGAATCTGGTTCACTCATGACATGCTGTCCAATGTCCCGATCTCGTCAATCAAGGCGTTTGAGGCCGCTGCGCGTACCGGTTCTTTTCGCGATGCAGCGAATGAGCTTCACCTGACGCCCAGCGCGGTGAGCCACGCCATCCGCAAGCTGGAGGCGACCTTGCGCACGGTGCTGTTCGAGCGCACCGCCCGCTCCGTGCGGCTGACGCCTGCCGGCGAGAACCTGATGCGCCATGCGGGCGCCGCCTTCGACCAGTTGCGCCGCGGCCTCGAAGAGGTCGCCGCGCGCGGTCCGCAACTGGTCCGCGTCCATTCAGCGCCGAGCTTCGCGGCGCAATGGTTGACGCCACGACTGGCGCGCTTCCTCGCCGCGCATCCCAAGCTCGAGGTCCGGCTGTCGGCCAACACCGACTACGCACGCTTCAAGAACGACGATTTCGACATCGATATCGTCTACGGCCAGTCGCATGCCGAGGGTGTCGAGGTCGTTCCGCTCGCGGAGGAGACGGTGACGCCGCTATGCGCGCCGGCGCTGGCAGCGACGATCAAGCGGCCCGCCGACCTGCTGGAGCGGACGCTGATCCGCTCCGACGTGAAGCAGGTGCAGTGGCATCAATGGTTCGCCGCCAACGGCCTCGAGGCCCCCGCGCTTCACGGCATGCGTTTCGACCGCAGCTTCCTGGCGCTGGCGACCGCAGCCGAAGGCCTCGGCGTCGCTCTTGAATCCACCCTGCTGGCCGAGCGCGAGCTCGCCTCAGGGCGGCTCGTGGCGCCGCTGGCGGGCCGGGCCAACGACGTGCGCTACGTCGGTCATCGCCTGGTGTTTCCACGCAACGCACACCAGCGTACGGCCGTGCGCGCCTTCGCCGACTGGATTACATCAGAGCTCAGCGTGAAAGGCTGACGCGGCTCATTCTCGACGGGCTGACATCATCGCAGCGCGTGATCATCGCTTCCTGGCGGTGGACCGGCCCACCACTTCATCGGCCGCTGCTGCACCGTTCGAGGCACGCGCGCCGTTCCACTTGCCCGTCGCGACCAGCGTGAGCAGGGTCGCGCGGCAGAGCGAATGGACACTCGATACCGCGTGGCTGAGCGGCCGGTCGACCGGATGAGCGAGGTGCACCGAACGCTTGATCTCCGGCTGCTTGATCGGCCAGGCCAACAGACGCTCGCTCTGCACGTCGCGCGCGATGGCGTTGTAAGGCAAAACCGAATAGCCGATCCCCTCCTCGACCAATCCCTTGATGTTGGCGTAGGAGTCGACCTCGATCACCGGGTCGAGCGACAGGCCGCGCGCCGCCGCCTCGCGCTCCAGCAGCATGCGCAGGCCGTGGTCGGCGCTCGGCAGAATCAGCGGAAGCTGGGTGACATCAGCGTAGGCCACGACGCCCGAGGCCGGCGGCTTGACGCCCGAGGGCGGCTTCATCGGGCCGAGCAGCCAGAGCTCCTCGGTAATCACCTCCGACGAGCTCAACGCGCCGTCGCTGACGGGCTGATAGAGCACCGCGAGATCGATGCGGCCCTCGCGAATCCATTCGGTGACGAAGCCGCTCATCGCCTCGGCGACGCACAGCTTGATCTTGGGAAAGCGCTTGCGCACCTCGATGATCAGCGGCACCGACAGGATCTGGCTGATCGTGCCGGGCAGCCCGAGCCGCACCTCGCCGGACGGCTCCGCCTCCTGGCCCTTGATCTCGTGCCGCGCGATCGAGAGCTGATCGATGACGATGCGCGCGTGGCGGATCAGGATCTCGCCCGCTTCAGTAGCGACCACGCCCTGCGGGCTGCGAAACAGCAGCGCGGAGCCGAGCTCGGCCTCCATGTTGCGGACATGCAGGCTGAGCGCCGGCTGGGCGACGTTCAGGGTCTCGGCCGCCTTGGAAAACGAGCCCTGCTCGACGATCGCAATGAAATAGCGAAGCTGCCGCAGGTCCATTTCCGTCCCGACATTCCTGTACGTGCGCCATATCTTTTCTGTATGGCGACCACACACATGATCAAGCAAAGCTATAGATCAGCGGCATCACGAGGCTGTCAAGCGAGCCCGGCACGCACGCGCATTGCAGCCACGCGCGGGCTCACGCGCAGAGGCGGCGATGCCCCAGCCCTACGTCTTGGGCGCGAATTCGCACACCGTGAGCGCGAAGACGATGCGCTCCTGGTTGAAACAATGAGACCACGCGCGCATCCGCTGTCTACAGCCCTTCGCTTCCATCCCCGCTCGACGGGGCGTCAGATCACTCTGCATGCCATCCGAGCGGCATGCATGGCTTGGCGCCTGCATGCCGCTGTCGAACGTATTTCGGTACGCAAGCGAGGTCATCGCCAATGGCCGCCGGAAATACGGATTTGAGCTAGCGGCCATATCATCCGGCTATCGGCGGCAGGTCTGACCGTCTCTTCGGATGAATTGCTTGCCGAAGCCACGGCCTGTGCGAGCCCAGCGCGTGGCTGAGCCCAACTCGCATCAGGCGCGATAGCGCTCGGCAACCACCGCGCTCGACAGATGCGGCAGCATGGCCTGACGCGCGGCTTCCCAGGCGTCGAACTCGGCGCCGTCGGCGAGCGATGGCACGGTGGCGAACTCACCGCGATCGAGCCCGCGCAACGCGGCGTCGACCAGATCGGCCGCAGTCATCACCCAGTCCTTCGGCAGGTTGCTCGCCGGCAGGCCGGCGATGTCCCAGAACTCGGTGCCGGTCGCGCCGGGGAGCACGACCTGCACATGCACGCCGGTGCCCGCGAGCTCCTTGCGCAGCGACTGGCTGAAGGCGAGCACGAAGGATTTTGTGCCGCCATAGACGCCGTTCAAAACCTCCGGCCCGATCGCGACGATGGAGGCGATATTGATGATGGTGCCCTGCTTGCGCGCGACGAATTGCGGCACGGCCGCGTAGGTCAGCCGCAACGGCGCTGTCACGTTGATCGCGACCATCTTCTCCATCTCGTCGACGGAGGCGCTGGCAAGCGGCGCGGCGCTGCCGAAGCCCGCATTGTTGACGAGGTGGGTGATCGAGGCGTCCGTCGTCAGGATCGCCTCGACCTTGGCGAGATCGTCGCGCGCCGTGAGGTCGGCGGTCACCGTGTTCACCTTCACGCCGTGGCGTGTGGTCAGCTTGTCGGCGATCGCGTTCAGGCGATCCTGGTTGCGGGCGGCCAGGATGAGATCATGGCCGCGGGCGGCGAACCGCTCGGCATAGACGGCGCCGATGCCCGAGGAGGCGCCGGTGATAAGGACGGTGCCTTTGGTCTGGCTGGTCATGGCTGGATTTCCCTTCTCGTGTCCGCCAGAAGCGGAGCTTGTTGCGTTGCGGGAAGGTAGCGCTGGGCCTATATGTCTCAAACGACATAAAAACGGCAAATCGAGACATCAGGGGTATCGCGTTGCGTCAGATCGGCTTCATCATGGAGGACGGCTTCCAGATCATGGGCGTGGCGGCCTCGACCGCGTTCGAATTCGCCAACATCCAGAAAGGCGAGCAGATCTACCGCGTGAACATCATGTCCGAGAACGGCGGCCCGATCCGCTCGACCTTGGGCGTGCGCATCGACACCCAGCCCTTGGGCGATTTTCCCGACACGCTCATGGTCGTCGGCGAATTGCTGCCGCGACCGGCGAGTCCCGCACTGCGCGCCTATATCGCGGAGGCTGGTGAGAAGTCCCGCCGCGTCGCCGGGGTCTGCACCGGCGCATTCCTGCTGGCCGAGGCCGGCCTGCTCGACGGCCGCAGCGCGACCACGCATTGGGCCCATGCGAGCGATCTGCAGCGGCGCTTCCCCACGATCAGAGTGGATGACGACCGCATCTTCGTGTCCGACGGCAACATCTGGACATCGGCCGGCATGACCGCGGCGATCGACCTCGCGCTGGCGCTGATCGAGGACGACCACGGCGCCGAGCTGTCGCGCGCCGTGGCGCGCCGCCTCGTCGTCTATCACCGCCGCCCCGGCGGACAGTCGCAATTCTCGGCGTTGCTGGAGCTCGAGCCGCGCTCCGACCGTGTGCGCCGTGCGCTCACTTACGCCAAGGAAAACCTGCGCAACCCGCTGAGCGTCGAGGAGCTCGCCGAAGCCGCGAGCCTCAGCCCGCGCCAGTTCAGCCGCATCTTCCGCGAGGAAACCGGACAATCACCGGCCAAAGCCGTCGAGCGCCTGCGGCTCGAGGCGGCCAAGGCGATGCTCGAGGATGGTCGCCATTCGATGGATGTGGTGGCGCGCGACACCGGCTTTGCCGATCGCGACCGCATGCGCCGCGCCTTCCTGCGCTTCTTCGGTCAGCCGCCGCAGAGTCTGCGCCGCAGCCTGCGGCTGATCGACGGCGAGCCTGAGGAAGCGGCAGGTGACGTGTCCTGAATCGACGCTTCCGCGTCGTTTGAGGCGTCGCTCGCCTCTCCTACGCTCTCCTCTCATCGGACGTACCGAGGAGAGAGATCATGAGCGACGACGTCACCATCCGTTGGCTGGCCACCTCACGCGGCAAGCTCGCCTGGCGCGAGGACGGCCCAGCCGCCGGCGTGCCGCTGCTGCTGTTGCAGCGCTTTCGCGGCACCATGGACGATTGGGACCCCGCCTTCATCCAGGCGATCGCGGCCGAGCGCCGCGTGATCCGTTTCGATAGCTCAGGCATCGGCCGCTCCGAAGGCGAGGTGCCGGACAGCATCGGCGGCATCGCAGCCGTTGCGGCCGAGGTCATCAGCCTGCTCGGGCTTGGCCAAGCCGACGTGCTCGGCTGGTCGCTCGGCGGCGTGGTCGCCCAGCAGCTCGCGCTCGACGCACCGCAGCTGGTGCGCCGGCTGATCGTCGCCGGATCGAGCCCCGGTCCCATCGCGGACGGACCGCAGGCGCATCCGCGCGTCGCGCAGGTGATGACCAAGCCGGAGAACGGACCGGACGATTTCCTGTTTCTGTTTTATCCGGAAACCGAAACGGCGGTGGCCGCCGGACGCGCCTCGCTGGCGCGCATCGCCACGCAGCTGCAGCTCGGGCCGAAGGTGACGGCGGCCTCGTTCATGGCCCAGGTCAAGGCGATCTCGACCTGGCCCGGCGTGCTGCATCGGGCGAAGGAGCTGCGCATGCCGATGCTGGTCGCGAACGGCGCGCATGACGTGATGCTGCCGGCTTATCGCTCCTACGTGCTGTCGCAGCAGGCGCCCGACGCCAAGCTCGTACTGTATCCGGACGCCGGCCACGCCTTCCTGTTTCAGGAGATCGATGACTTCGCGGCCGAAGTGGACAGATTTCTCACGCGCTGACGACAAAGCATCCCGGCACGCTGTGCCGGGATGCAGACTTTTCTGAGTGACAGACTTGTATCAAACGCCGAGCTTCGCTTTCGCCAGCGGCAGGCTGCGCACGTGCCGGCCGGTCAGCGCAGCGACGGCATTGACCACCGCCGGCGCAATTCCCGGCAGGCCCGGCTCGCCGACACCGCCCATGGGCGCGCCGCTCTCGATGATCTCGACCGTGACCTTCGGCATCGCGCTGCGCGACAGGATTGGATAGTCGTCGAAATTATGCGACTGCCGGACGCCGTCCTTGTAGACGAGCTCCTCGAACAGGGCCGCCGACAGGCCGAGCGCCGCCGCCGATTCCACCTGCGACTTGACGATCGCGGGATTGACGATGCTGCCGGGATCGAACGCGATCCAGAGATTGTGGACCTGCACCTCACCTTGCTTCAGCGAGACCTCGGCGATGGTCGCCGTCTCGGAGCCGAACGGCGAGGCCAGCGCCACGCCGCGCGCGCGCTTGCCGCCGTCGACCTCGTACGGTCCGCGCTTCCACCCGCCCGACATCTTCGCCACCGTCTCCAGCAGCTTTAGATGGCGCGGTCTGTCCTTCAGCAACGCGACGCGCAGCTGATACGGATCCTGCTTGCCGGCATCGGCGATCTCGTCGAGGAAGCCCTCGTAGAAATAGTCGTTCATGGAGTGGCCGACCGAGCGCCAGAACGCGATGGTCACGGGGTGCGCGAACTTCGCATATTCCATGCTGCGATGGGGGATCGCATAGGGCTTCTCGACGATGCCCTCGACCGCGGAGCTGTCGACCTTGCCGCCGGCGGTGACGCCGAACCAGCGGCCCATCGGCCCCTCGCCGACGGTGCGCACCTGGATCGCGGTCGGCTTGCCGTCCTTGTCGAGCGCCGCCTTGAAGCGGCTGAAGCTCAAGGGGCGCAGCGCGTCCATCTTGAACTCCTCCTCGCGCGACCACAGCACCTTGACCGGACGCTGCGTCGCCTTTGCCAGCAGGATCGCCTGCTGGAACGGATTGGACGAGCCATAGGCGAAGTGGCGGCCGAAGAAGCCGCCGAGCATCGGCGAATGCAGGATCACCTTGTCCGGCGCGATGCCGGCGACCTTGGCCGCGATGCCCTGGAACAGCTCCGGCATCTGGTTGGGCACCCACAATTCGAGCGAGCCGTCGGGATTGAAGCGCGCCATCGACGACGGCGGCTCGAGCTGGCCATGCGCGAGATAGGGCGCGTCGTACTCGGCTTCCACGATGGTGGTAGCGCCGGCAAAGGCCGCCGCGACATCGCCGTCCTTCTCCGCGGAGACGCCACTCGCGTCGGATGCTTTCAGCGCGGCGAGCAGGCCCGCCGAGGAGTAGTCCGCCGCGACCGCATCGAAGCCGCTCGCCGGCGCCTTGGACCACGCGACGTCCAGCGCCTCGACCGCCTTGCGCGCGCGATACCAGCTGTCGGCCGTCACGGCGACCGCGCCCGGCAGCCTGTGCACGGCATCGACGCCGGGCATCGCTTTGACCGCGGCTTCGTTGCTGATGCGCTCAGGCTCGGTGCCGAGCACCGGCGCATGCTGAATGGCGGCGTACAGCATGCCATCGAGCTTCTGGTCGATCGCATAAACCGCCTTGCCGGTCGATTTGGCACGAACATCGAGCCGCGCCATCGGCTGGCGGATGTAGCGGAAGGTGGCTGGATCGCGCAGCGCCACGTTGTCGGCGGGCGTCAAGGCGAGCGCCTGCTCGGCGACCTCGCCATAGGCCACGCGCCGGTTCGACGCGGCGTGGATGACCTGACCATCCTCGGTCGTCAGCGTGTCCGGCTTGACATTCAGCTTGGCCGCCGCAGCCCGGATCAGCATCTCGCGCGCGCTGGCGCCGAGCTTGCGCATCACCTCATAGCTCGATCGCGTCGAGAAGCTGCCGCCGGTCAACCGCAGACCGTTGATGATCGCGTAGTCGGGACCGGGCGGCGCACACTCGACCTCGAAGCGACTCGGATTGACGTCGAGCTCCTCGCCGACGATCTGGGCGAGACCGGTATTGATGCCCTGCCCGCCTTCGACGAACGGACTGAGCAGCTTGATCGTGTTGTCCTTGCCGATGACCAGGAATGCCGGCACGCGCGTGCCGGGCTTCACGGATCCAGCACTCTGCGCCTCCGCGCGCAACGCCGGCAGCAGCGTGCCGAGCACGAAGGCACCCGCGCCAAGTCCGAGCAGGCGGCGGCGCGACAAATTGGTGACGCCCTGCGCCGAGATCAACGGCAGCGCGGCGGACAAATCGGTCTTGAGGAAAGCATTCATGACGAGGTCTCCTCAGGCCTGGGCCGCGCGACGGATCGCGGCAGCAATGCGGTTATACGTACCGCAGCGGCAGAGATTGGTCATGGCATCGGCGATGTCGGCGTCCGACGGCTTCGGATTCTGCTTGAGCAGCGCGGTCGCCGCCATCACCTGCCCGGACTGGCAATAGCCGCATTGCGGCACCTGATCGGCCACCCAGGCCTCCACGACCTTGCGCCCGATGCCATCCTGTTCGATCGCATCGATGGTGCGGATGACAGCCGAGCCGATGCTGTCGAGCGGCACCTGGCACGACCGCGTCGCCTGGCCGTCGATCATGACCGTGCACGCGCCGCATTGCGCGATGCCGCAGCCATATTTGGTGCCGGTCAGCCCAAGCGTATCCCTGAGCACCCAGAGCAATGGCGTATCGGCCTCCGCCGCGACCTCGTAGTCGCGGCCGTTCACGTGAATTTTCGTCATGACGGTCTGCACCTCGATGTGAAGGGATCAGGATACAGGCGAAGGAGCCGTTATCGCATGACAAATGTCCGGCAATTCCGGACATCATGACGTGACGGATCATCGCGGCCGATCGACGCTTGGCCGCAGGCATGCGCCAGCACATAGGTGCCGCGTCCTCTCGCCTCGGTGACGATGGCGCGGATCTCGTCGTCGGACGAGCCGAACGCGCCGACCGGATCGGTCGGCGACGCCACTCCGCCCGAGGCCATGATCTTGCGCCATCATGAGCTGGGATGGGAGCGTCCGCTCAGAAGCGCGCGGCCATGTCCAGGAGACGGCGGTGGGCGCGCTCGCGCGCCGCGCCGGTGTGCTCCGCCGGCCCGCTGGTCGGTCCGATCGCGACGAAGGTGACGTCGCGCAGACCCATGAAGCGGAGCGCCTCGCGCAGATAGGGCGTCGCCAGATCCGTCCGGCCGCGGCTCATCCCGGTCGAGAAATCTCCGCCGCTCGACAGGATCACCAGCGTCGGACGATCCTTCAACAGCGGGAGATAGCCGCTGACAGGGTCGAAACGAAAGGTGAGGCCGGGCTGGTTGATGATGTCGAGCCAATGCTTGAGCTTGTAAGGGATGCCGAAATTCCACATCGGCGTCGAGATCACGACCCGCTCGGCGAGATCGAGCCGCACTGCCATGCGCTCGGCCACTGCAAACGCTGCGCGCTGGGCGTCGGTGAAGGTGCGTCCACCCATCCGCGCGTATTTGGCCTGCAGGATCTCGCCCTCGAACTCGGGCAGATGCTCGCGCCACAGATTCATCTCATCGATGTCGAAGCCCGGCCGCGCCTGCGTGAAGCGATCGAGGAAGGCCCGCGCGCCGGCGGAGGACTCCGAGTCGGCGCGCGGCGAAGCCACGAGATGAAACAGCTTGGGCATCCCCTACCCCAGCGCCTTGATCACCGCATCGGCATTGGTGACGACGGACACGTTCTGCAGGGCGAAGTTGATCGCAGCATTGTGCCAGTCCGCATTCATCGTCGAGCAGCAATCCTCCGGCACCACCATGAAGTAGCCCTTGTCGGCGCCGGTGCGCGCGGTGTGCTCGACCGACATGTTGGTCCACGCGCCCGTATTGATGATGACGTCGCGCCCCGTCGCCTTCAGGATGGTCTCGAGCTTCGTCCCCTCCCACGCGCTCATCCGCATCTTCTCGACGACGAAGTCGCCGCTGCGCGGCTCCAGCCCCGCCACAGGCGCTGCGCCCCAACTGCCGCGCACCATCGCCCTGCTGTCGACCAGCCCCTCGAACAGCGGCGCGTTCAAGGTCACGCCGGGCGCGCCTGGCTCGACCACGAACCAGACGAAGATGATGACGACGCCGCGCGCGCGGGCGACCTCGGCCAGCCGCCGCACATTGTCGACCACGCGCTGCTGCTTGGCATGCCCGGGCGCGCCGGAGTCGGCGAAGGCGCCGCCATCCATGATGACGTCGTTCTGCAGGTCCTGGATGATCATCGCACAGCGCCGCGGGTCGAGCTGCATGTCGCCGGACGCCAGCTGCGGTCCCACTGGTGCTGTCGACGACGACGATACGGCCGACGTGGGTCCGGCCGTGCGACGCGCGCTCATATAGGGCTCGTGGCGGGGGCCGACCTTGGTCGCGATGGCATAGACCGAATGGGTCGCCGTGAGATAGAGCGTGCGAAAGTCAGGACCGCCCCAGGCGAGATTGGCGACCAGCTCCGGCACGCGCACCTTCCCGAGCAGCTCGCCGGAGGGTGCATAGACCCAGACGCCGCCGGGCGCGGTGACCCAGACATGGCCGCGCTGGTCGCATTTCATGCCGTCGGGCACGCCGGGCTCCAGCTCGGAGCGGATGCCGCTGGCGAAGACGCGGCCGTTCGACAGGCTGCCGTCGCTACCGACATCGAACACGCGGATGACAGCCTGCACCGTGTCATTGACATAAAGCAGCGTCTCGTCCGGCGAGAAGCACAGCCCGTTCGGCTGATCGAACAGATGGCGGTCGACCAGCAATTGCGGCGCGCCGCCTCCCGGCGGCACGCGGTAGACGCCCTGAAAGCCGAGCTGGCGCGGCCGCTCCACGCCAAAGACCGGCATGCGGCCATACCAGGGGTCGGAGAAATAGATCGCACCGCTGGAATGCACACAGACGTCGTTCGGACTGTTCAGTTCCTGGTTCTGAAAATGCGACGCCAGGATTTCCCGCCGCCCGTCGGGCCGCTCGCGCACCAGCGACGACGTTGCATGCTCGCAGACGATGAGGTTGAGCTCGGCATCATAGGTCATGCCGTTGCATTTATTCGACGGTCGCCGCATCTCGACCACGCCGCGCTTGGCGTCCCAGCGGCGGCGGATATCGGCCGGCATGTCGGAGAACAGCAGAAACTGCTCGGCCGGATGCCAGATCGGCCCTTCCGTGAAATCGAAGCCGGTCGCGACCTGCGCCACGGGCGCGTAGGGGTCGATCAGGCTCTCGAACTCAGGGCGCAAGGTGACGTGGGTCATCGCTCGTCCTCACGCCGGAAACCAGTGCCGCTGCGGCAGGGACTGCACGAGCGGACCCGGCACCTGGTCGTGCAGCCGCCCGGTCACCATGCCGCCCTCGATCTTGGCAGGGCGATCGTGAATCGGCAGCAAATAGCGCGAGCTCGACAGCAGCTTCTTGATCGCGGCCTTCTCGGCGCGCTTGCTGGTGCCGTGATTGCCGGTCGTGCGCGGCTCGCCGTCCTGGATCTCGTTGAACGGCGTCACGATCTGATCGTTGAAATCGTAGATGACGTCGCCGCAGATCGTGGCGATGCCGTCGGCCGTATGAACATGGATGTTCATCGAGCCCTCAGTGTGGGCATTGGCGGCTTCACAATAGACGCCGGGCATCAGCTCGACCGCGCCAGTCAGCTCCAGATCGAGGAAGCGCAGCGCGCTCTTGGTGTGCAGCCGGTCGATCAGGTGCTTGATGTCGGGCGCGGGATATTGCGGATGCATCAGGCCGGACACGGAATATTCCAGCTCGCGGCGGTTCAGCACCACCGTCGTGTTCATCGGGAACAGATCGTCCTTGCCGGCATGATCGATGTGCAGATGGGTGTGGCAGACATAGCGCACGTCCCCCATGCGCACGCCGTGGCGCGCCAGCTGGTTCTCGATCATGTTCTCATGGTACTGCAGCCCGCGCATCCCCAGCGTCTCCATGATCTGGTTGGAGCGATAGCCGGTGTCGACCACGACCGGATACGGTCCGCCCAGGATCAGGAAGCCGAGCGTCAGCACCCGGCGGGTGCGGCCGCAATCGCGGCCGAGCACGAGGAAGCTCGATTCCAGCTCGATATCACCATAGTCGAGAACCTTGATTTCCAGCGCCATGAGCGTTCCCTGTTGCTTTTGTTGTCGTTGCGCGCAGCGTCATCCCAGCCGATAGACCCGCCGCGCGGTCTCTCCCATGACCAGGGCTCGCGCGCGCTCATCGAGCTCCTTGATCGCTTCTTCGTAGCCCGCGACCAGCGCGCGATAATCAGTCCAGAGTTTTTCGATCGGAAAGTTCGAGCCGAACAGGCAGCGGTCGGCGCCGAACATCTCGATCGTGTCCCGCACGATCTCGGCGACGTGGGCGGGATCGTCGCGGCGGATGAAGGTGCCGAGGCCCGACAGCTTGCTAACGACATTGCGGCAGGCCGCCAGCCGTTGCATGCCGGCACGCCATTGCTGGCGTCCTTCAGGCGAAAGATCCTCCAGCATGCCGGCGTGCTGCAGGATGAAGGTGACGGACGGGCAGCTCTCGGCCAGCGCGGCAGCGCCGGCCATTTGTCCCGCAAACACCTGCAGGTCGAACGACCAGCCATAGTCGGCCAGCCGCGCGATATTGGCGCGGATGGTCGGATCGTTGCAGAGATCGGGAGACGCAGCGAAGCGATACAGCGGGTTCTCATGCCAATGCAGTTGCATCCGAACACCGCGCAGCAGCGGATAGCGCGCGAGACGATCGAATTGCGGCCGCGCGTCCTCGACGGTGAGATCGGCATAGGCGACGATGGCGTGCGGAAAGCCGTGCTGGTCGGCGGTCCGCTGCACCCACGCGGCTTCGTCCTCGAAACCGTCCCTGCCCCAATTAGTCTGGACATAGACCGACTGCGTCACGCCGGTGCCAGCGATATCATCCAGGTATTCTTCGATCGGATAGTCGCGACGGATCGGCTCATACGGCCCGAAGATCCGCGGCTGCATCGGTCCGACCAGCCACGGCAGATCGGCCTGACGCCAGATGTGATGATGCGCATCGACATATCCGCTCATGCCGCCCTCCTTTGCGCGAGCGACAGCACATGCGCGACGATGGCATCGTCCGAGCCGCCCGGCACGATGTCGTCGACGAATGGCGCGATCGCCTGCAGCGCCTCCGTCTGCGGCTTGAAGCCGGGTCCGGTCGCCAGCGGCGTGAGCCAGCTCACGCGCCAGGCCCGCAGCGACAGCTTCCAGACGGCCTCCCGGAGCACCTGATGATCGCCGCGCTCCAACCCATCGGAGATCACCAGGACCGCTGCGCCACGGGCGTAGGTCGAGAAGCGCGGCACCGCGAGGAAGGCCTGCAGCGCCTCGCCAATCCGCGTGCCGCCATCCCAGTCACTGACCAGATGCGAGGCCGCGAGCAGCGCCTGCTCGCGGCGTTTCAGCCGCAACGGCCGCGTGACCCGCGTCAGCCGCGTGCCCAAGGTGAACACCTCGGCCTGCGGCACCGCCTGCACCAGCACATGCGCCAGCCGCATGTTGTCCTCGGTGCGCGCCTTCATCGAGCCGGAGACGTCGATCAACAGCAGCAGCCGGCGCAGCCTCGGCCGCCGCTTCAGCCGGCGCAGCGACAGCACCTCGCCGTCGCGACGCACACTCTCGCGCAAGGTGCGGCGCAGGTCGACGAAGCTGCCGCGCCGCGCGCGCATCCGCCGGTGGCCGCGCCGCTTCGGCAGTTTTGCACGCGCCTGCCGCGCGAGACGCTGCAAGGCATTGCCGCTGCTCGTGGCCGCAAGACGGCGCGCGACCAGCGCCTCGGCTTGGGTGGCCGCGAGACCGGACTCGTTGTGCTCCTGGGCGCTATCGGGATCGACGCCGTCGTCGCCCTCCTCCTGCAGCCGGATGACGTCGTCCTGCTGATCGCTCTCGCTGAGCGCCGTCGCCTCGCTCACGCCGAAATGGATGTCAAACAACAGATGGTAGGTGGAAAGCCGCTCCGGCGGCGGCGCCAAGGTCGCGGCTCCCGCACGCCTGATGTCGTCGAGACTGGTTGGCCCGAGCAGTTCGATCGCGGCGAGAAAGGCCGTGGTCTGCTCGGGCGCGACGGCAAAGCCGTTCCGCCGCAGCAGCGCGGCGAAGGTGACGAAGATCTCGGTGGCCCGCGGCAGGCGGAGCTCGCTCATGTCGTCGCCTCCGCGAGCAGCGCGTCGAGCCGCGGCGCGATGAAGGACAGGTCCTCCTCGTCCTTCAAGGCGACGCCGATCGAGCGCTTGAAGGCATCCGGCCAGCGCGCCCCGGTCCGGTTCAGCAAGGTCGCGGCTTCGGCCCAGTCGACGGCTTCGGCAATCCCCGGCGCCTTGCTCAGCGGCTCACGCCTGAGCTTCGCCACCGCCGACACCACGGCGCGCGCCGTTGCCTCGGCGACGCTGGAGGCGCGCATCATCACGATCCGCGCTTCGCGCTCCGCATCGGGATAGTCGATCCAATGATAGACACATCGGCGGCGCAGCGCTTCATGCAGGTCACGGGTCCGGTTCGAGGTCAGCACCACGATCGGCCGCTCGGCGGCACGCACCGTGCCGCGCTCAGGGATCGAGATCTGGAAGTCGGACAGGAACTCGAGCAGGAACGCCTCGAACTCCTGGTCGGCGCGATCGATCTCGTCGATCAGCAGCACCGTCGAGTCGGGCGCGCGCAAACAGGCCAGCATCGGCCGCTCGATCAGAAAACTCTCGCCGTAGATGTCGATGCTCTCCTCACCGGCTTGGCGGATGGCCAGCATTTGGCGCGGGTAGTTCCACTCATAGAGCGCGGCGGCGGCGTCGATGCCCTCGTAGCATTGCAGCCGGATCAGCTTGCGGCCGAGCACGGCGGCGATCGCTTTCGCCGCCTCGGTCTTGCCGACGCCGGGCGCGCCTTCGAGCAGCAACGGCTTGCCAAGCGCGAGCGCGAGATAAGCAGCAGTGGAGAGCCCGTCATCGGCGAGGTAATAGGCCGCACGCAGCGCCTTCTCCAGCGCTTGCGGCGAGTCGATGCCGACGATGTTGCTGCGGACCACCATGCGCCGTCACCGCCGCGTCTGCGGCCGCGCGCCGCCCTGGGCCTTGATCGCACGCAGCACTTTTTCCGGCGTGATCGGCAGCTCGTCGATGCGCACGCCGACCGCATTGAAGATCGCATTGGCGATCGCCGGCAGCACGGGATTGGCGCACATCTCGCCAGGGCCCTTGCCACCGAACGGACCATCCGGCGCCGGACGTTCCAGCACGGCAATGTCGTGCGGACAGATGTCGCCGGGCCCCGGCATCAGATATTCGACGAAGTCGCGCGGGCCCTGCCTGGGATCGGGATAATACGGCTCCGTCGTCTCATACAGCGCATGGCTCATCCCCATCCAGGCGCCCCCGACCAGTTGCTGTTCGACCAGTCGTGGATTGAGCGCACGGCCCAGCTCATAGGCCGAGTCCATCCTGACCACACCGATCTCGCCGGTCTCGTCATCGACATCGACCTCGGCGACCAGACAGGCATGCGCATAACAGGTCGCGGGCGACATCTCGCCGGTCTCGGGATCGACGTCCGACAGCGGCACCAGGAAGATGCCGCGCCCAGAGATGGTCTTGCCCTGCCGGAACTGCGCGGCGATCGCGACGTCCTTCACCGATATCGAGCGATGCGGCGCGCCCTTGACGTGGATGTTGCCGCGGCCGTCGGTCTCGAGATCCCCAGCGTTGACTTCGAGCTCCTCGGCGGCTGCCTCCATCATGACGCCGCGCGCCTCCTTCGCCGCAGCCATGACCGCGTTGCCGACGCGATGGGTGCCGCGCGAGGCGAACGAGCCCATGCAATGCGGGCCGGTGTCGGAGTCCGCGGTGTCGACATAGACGTCCTCGACCGGGACGCCGAGCGTCTCGGCGCAGATCTGCCGGGTCACCGACTTCATGCCTTGGCCGAGATCAATCGACGACAGCGCCACGGTGAACTTGCCGCTGGGATTGGAATGCACCAGCGCCTGGCTCGGATCGCCGCCCAGATTCATCCCGATCGGATAGTTGATTGCCGCCATGCCGCGGCCGCGGTGCCTCGCCATCTCAGCGCCTCCTCGTGCCGAACACCGATGAGAACCGCGTCGCGCCATGCGACGAGGATGGCGCCGGGCTGTGTGGCGGCGGCGGCTCTGGCGGCGGCGCTGAAAGGCCGCGATCGTAGCTGGTGCGCTGCTGCGCCGGCGCGGGCCGCGGCTGCACGGGCTCACGCGGCGTCGACGGCACAGCCGCACGCGCGCCGCCGCCGTCCTTGCGCGACGACATCCGGCGGAATTCCTCCCGGATCGGCCACTTGGCCTTTTCGGCCGCAACCTGCACGCATTCGATCAGCGCGGTGTTCTTGGCCTCGCGGCGATGCGCCTTCATGTCGCCGTCGCGGTACGCATTGAGGATACGGAACTCCATGGGGTCCATGCCGATGAGATGCGCGAGCTTGTCCATCTGGCATTCGAGCGCGAAGTCCATGCCGGTGATGCCGAAGCCGCGCATCGCGGTCGCCGGCGTGCGGTTGGTGAAGACGCAGTAGATGTCACCATGGACGTTCGGGATCGTATACGGCCCAGGAAGATGCGCGGCGCATTTGACGACCGCGTAGCTCGACAGCCGCGTATAGGCGCCGGAGTCGAAAAAGCCGCGGATCTGCCGCGCGACAATGCGGCCGTCGCGCATCACGCCGTCCTTGATGTAGATCCGCTCGGCGCCGCGCGGGGGCCCGAACTGCATCTCCTCCTCGCGCCCGAACACGTAGCGCACCGGCCGCCCGGTCAGCATCGCCGCGAGAATCGCGAGCGGCTCGGTCATGGTGTCGACCTTGCCGCCGAAGCCGCCGCCAACGGTGCCGCCGATGAAGTGGAAGGTGTTCGACGGCAGATCGAGGATCTTGGCGCAGGTGTCGAGCGAGAAGAACAGCGCCTGGGTGGAGGTGTAGACGACGTAGCGCCCGTTGGTGTCGGGAGCCGCGATCGAGCCGTTGGTCTCGACCGGCGCATGCTCGATCGGCGACATCTGATAGCGCTGCTCCAGCACGTGGTCGGCTTGCGCAAAGCCGCGCTCGACGTCGCCGAAGCGCAGCTTTTGGTGGTCGTAGCGCTCGTGATAGGTGAAGGTGTTCTTCGGGTAGGTCTCGTTGACCGTGGGTGCGCCGGGCTTCAACGCCTCCTCGACATCGAACACCGCCGGCAAAGTCTCATAGTCGACGTGCACCTTGGCCGCCGCCTCGGCGGCGAGGCGTGGGGTCTCGGCGACGACGGCCACGATCGGCTCGCCGCGATAGCGCACCTTGTCGACGGCCAGCGTCGGCTCATCGTCCTTGCCGAAATTGATCAGGCTGAGCAGCGTGTTAAGGTTGCGCGGCACGTCGGCGCCGCGGATGACCCGCCGGACGCCTTCGCTGCGCTCGGCCTCGCTGGTGTCGATGCGGCGCAGCCTTGCATGCGGCTGCGTCGACCTCACGACCCTGACATGCAGCATGCCCTGCAGCTTGTGATCGTTGAAATAGGTCGAGGTGCCCGTGACGTGACCCAGCATGTCCTGGCGCTGGGTCCCCTTGCCGACCTCGTTGAGATTGTCGTCGCGCTCGTCGGCGAAGATGTCCTTGCGCAATTCCAGCATGACGTTCTCCCCTCAGGCGCTTGCGCGCGACGCCGCCGCGGCCAGCACGGCATTGATGATCGGCTCGTAGCCGGTGCAGCGGCAGATGTTGCCGGAGATCGCTTCCACTACCTGCTCGCGGCTCGGCTGCGGATTGCGGTCGAGCAGCGCCTTGGCCGCCATCAGCATGCCCGGCGTGCAATAGCCGCATTGCGCGGCAAACCCTTCGGCGAAGGCGCGTTGCAGCGGATGCAGGTTCGGGCCGGTCTTGATGCCGTCGAGCGTCTCCACGGCGCGGCCCTCGACGGTCTCGGCGAGCGTCAGGCACGAGAGATGGGCTTCGCCATCGATCAGCACGGTGCAGGCGCCACAGCCGCCCTGCCCGCAGCCGAATTTTGGCGTGACGTCGCCGAGCATCTCGCGGAGAACGACAAGAAGATTGGTGCCGCCATCGACGAACAGCGCGACGTCGCGGCCGTTGTGACGGAATTGCAAGGGAGTCTTTGCCACGCTTCAGCTCTCCTGTCCCGACAACAACCGCCGCAGATGCACGCCGACCACCTCGCGTCGGTACCACGCACTCGCCAGCGAATTGTCGGTGGGCGCCGTTCCCTCGCCGGCGGCGGCCGCAGCCGCACTAATCGCGCTGGCATCGAGCGGACGGCCGTCGAGCGCACGCTCGGCGGCCTTGGCGCGGATGGCGGTCGGCGCCATCGAGCCCAACGCGATGCGCGCGCCGGTCACGCGGCCACCGCTCTGCGGAAGATGCGCAGCGAGCGTGATGACCGATCCGCCCTTGGGCTTGATCCGCGCGATCTTGCGATAACGGAACGCATCGGCGGATGCCGGCCTGATGCACGACACGGCAACGACCAGCGCTCCCGCCTGGCGGTCGCGCGCCTGGAGGAATTCCTCGAGCGGCATCTCGCGCAGGCCGAGGCCGCCCTGCATCGAGACCATGCCGTCGAGCGCGAGCAGCGCCACGGTGAAATCACCGAACGGCGCCGGCGCGAACAGATTGCCTCCGACCGTGCCCATGTTGCGCACCGCCGGCCCGCCGATCGAACGCGCCGCCGGATGCAGAAACGTGAGATCGCGCTCGGCCAGCACGCGCGCGAAGGTGACGCCGGCGCCGATGCGCACACGGGTGCCGGCGGCCTCGATGCCCTGCAAGGCGCGGTCGGTGGCGCGGACGACGGTCGCAACCGAGACGTCGCCCTCGTTGAGATCGCGCATCACCAAGGTGCCGCCGCCGAGATAGCGCGCGGCGCGATCGGACGACAGCGCGGTTGCCGCCTCGCTCAGCGCCTGGAATGTCCTGACCGTCACCGGCATCGGTTCACCTCTTGGTCATGCCGCCTGCTTCAGATGCGATCGGATCGCCTCGAAGCCGGCCTGGTAGATGTCTTCCGCCACCATGCGCATCAGAGCCTCGGCCTGCTCCGGACGAGTCGTGAAGCGGCTTTCCCAATGCCAGAAGGTGCGGTCACCATCGGTGACCGGCAGCAGCCGGACATGCGCGACGTAGTTGAACATCGCGATCGGCGTATCGAGCAGGCAGTAGCTGAAGCTCTGTTCGAGGTCGGACAGCGCGAGCAATTGCTCGCGCAGTTCCGAGCCGTCCTGGAGCCGGAAGCGCCTGACGCAGCCGATCTTGTCTGAGGTCTGCGAGCGCTCGATCGCCGAGGTCGCCACCGCCGGGTGCCAGCGATCGTGGCCGTTGAAGTCGCGCAGCACCTCCCACACCCGGTCGGTCGGCGCGTCGATGATGGTGCTCTTGACGACGTGCGGCACGGCGCTAGCCTCCGAAGGCGCGCTTGAGCGCATCGAAGCCGCCCTGGAACACGCCGCCGCCGATCGAGCCGACCAGATCAGCCTCGCGCTCCGGCGCGCAGTCGAACTCGGCGGTCCATTCAAGGAACGTCTTGTCGCCATCGGTGACCGGTGTCAGCCGCAAGGTCGCCACGTAGTTCGACACGCCCATCGGCGATTCCAGGATCGAATAGGTGCAGAACATGTCGTAGTCGGACAGGCCGAGCAGCTTCTCGCGGATGCGATCGCCGTTGCGTAAGCGGAAATCCCTGACGCAGCCGATCTTGTCGGCGGGCTCGCCGCCCTCGATGCGGCTTTCGGCGATCGCGGGATGCCAGTTCGGCAGGCCGTTGAAATCGCGGACGCGCGCCCACACCCGATCATTGCGCGCATTGACGACAGTGGAGACGTAAACCCTCGCCATCTCGCATCAGCCCTTCTTGCGCGGGCCGCGATCGGACGGCGACTCGGATGGATTGGCCTCACCTCCTCCGCCACCTGCACCCGCGTCCTTGCGCGCCGCCGTGTCCTTGCGGATGCCCTGCATGTCCCGGGCTTCGCGGATCAGGCCCGGCATCTTGGCGAGGCTGCCGCCCTCGACGCCGATGTCGGAGAGAATGGAATCGATCAGCGGCGCCTGCACCCGGTAGCGCAGCGCGGAGTCGATCACCTCGTCGGTCGCGCTGCGGCCGCCATTGCCGTTGCCGCCATGGCCGTTGAGGCCGTCGACCTGGAGGATGCGGATGCCCTCGATCTTCTCCATCGGCTTGACGCTCTCGCGCACGATGCCCTCGATGCGGTCGAGCAGCTTGCGGCGGAACAGCGAATATCGCGCCTGGTCGGTCAGCACGTTCTCGGCCTCGTTGAGCAGCCGCTGCGCTTCGGCCTCGACGGCGGCGCGGACACGCTCGGCCTCAGCGGCGATCCGCGTCTCCTCCGCCTGCTTCTCGGCGAGCAGCACCTCGACCGTCTTGCGGCGACGAGCGATCTCGCTCTCGCGCGCGGTGATGACTTTTTCCGCGGCCTCGGTGGCCCGCGTGCGCGCCTCCTCGGCGGTCACCTTGGCTGCGGACTCCTCCAGCGACTTTTGATAGAGCGCGATCGCCTTCTCCATCAGCGCCGTCTCGACGTCCTTCTCGCGGTTGACCTCGAGCTTGCGCAGCTCGCGCTCCCGGCCGATGCGCGCTTCGTCGAGGCCGCGATCCGAGGCAATGCGCGCGCGCTCGACCTCCTCGCGGGCGGCGATCTCGGCCTCCTGCAGCGACTGCACGCGGGCGACTTCCAACTGCTCGATGGCGCGGCGGCGCTCCAGCCGGACCGCCTCCAGCGCCTGCTCGCGCGAGACGTCGGCGGTCTCGACCTGCTTGCGCGCGACGATCTCGGCTTCCTTGACCTGGCGGTCGGCATCGATGCGCTCGGCGCGCTTGGCGGCGAGCTCGATGACGCGCGTCTCATCCGCGAGCTCGATTGCCTTCTTCTGATCGATGTT
Source organism: Bradyrhizobium sp. USDA 4353 (assembly GCF_054063215.1). Taxonomy (NCBI): domain Bacteria; kingdom Pseudomonadati; phylum Pseudomonadota; class Alphaproteobacteria; order Hyphomicrobiales; family Nitrobacteraceae; genus Bradyrhizobium; species Bradyrhizobium sp. USDA 4353. Next base: position 4,259,168 of record NZ_JBSSGB010000001.1, on the reverse strand, counting down.
GAGCACCTCGCGCGTCCGCGACGAGGCGATGCGCTCGGCCTCCAGCGCCAGCTCAACCTCGATGCGGCGTCGCTCCACTGCTTCACGCCGCTTGAGATCGGCTGCCTCGACGGCTTCGGTGCGCGCGATCTCCAGGCTGCGCGTTTCCTGCTCGGAGAGGATGCGCTTGGCAGCAACGGCCTGCTCCTGCGCGATCCGCGCCGCCTCGATCGCCTCGCGCGAGGCGATGTCGGCCTCCTCGATGGTCCTGACGCGAGCGATCTCCAGGGCCCGAACGCGCTCCTCCTGGGCAATGCGACTCGCTTCGGTCGCCTCGCGCGCGGCGATGCCAGCGATCTCGATGCCCTGGTTGCGCTCGATCTCCAGCTTGCGCGTGGCATGCTCCGCGGCAATGCGCTCGGCCGACAGCGCCTGCTCGCGCGCGATGCGCGCGGCTTCGACCGCCTTCTGCGCCTCAATCTCGGCTTCCTGAATGGCGCGCACCTGAGCGATCTCGGTGGCGCGGGTGCGCTCGTCGGAGCTGATGCGCTCCAGGTTGACGATCATGGTCTGCGCGATGCGCGCCTTCTCGGTCGCCTCGCGCGCGGCGATTTCCGCCTGCTCGATCGCGCGTGTGCGTTCGATCTCGCGCCGCCGCGTCTCCTCGTCATTGGCGATGCGGGCGTCGGAGACGACGCGATCTTGCTGGATGCGGGCCTTCTCGACCGCCTCGCGCGCGGCGATCTCGGCCTCCTCGATGGTGCGGGTGCGTTCGATGTCGCGCTGGCGCACCTCGCGCTCGGACTCGATGCGGGCGGCGTCGATCGCGCGCTGGTTGGCGATGCGGGCCTTCTCAATATCCTCGCGCGCCAAGAGCTCGCGCTCCTCGACCGCGCGTGTCCGCTCGATCTCGCGCTGCCTTGTGTCGCGCTCGGCGGCGATCCGCGCCTCAGCAATGGTCAGCTCATTGGCGATGCGCGCCTTCTCGATCGCCTCACGCGCCGATATCTGCGCCTGCTCGGCCTCGGTCTCGCGCAGCGCCCGCTCGCGCGCGACTTCGGTACGTTGGAGTGCGCGGCGCATCTCGATGTCGCGCTCCTGCTCCAGCCGCGCCGTCTCGCTCTCGCGCTCGATCTCCAGCGCCTCGCGCTCGGCCTCGAGGTTGCGGGTGCGGATCTTGATCATCGAGTCCTGCTCGATGTCGTTGCGCAGCTTGCGCTTGCTCTCGATGTCCTCCATCAGCCGGGTCAGGCCTTCGGCGTCGAACCGGTTCGACGGGTTGAAGAACTCCAGATCGGTCTGGTCGAGATCGGTGATCGCGACGGATTCAAGCTCGAGGCCGTTCTGGGCCAGCGCCTCGGAGGCGGCGGCCTTCACGCGGGAGACGTAGTCGCCGCGCTGCTCGTGCATCTGCTCCATCGTCATTTCCGCCGCCACCGAGCGCAGCGCGGAGATGAACTTGCCGGACAGCAGCGCGTGCAGCTTTTCCGGTTCGAGGGTACGGCGGCCGAGCGTCGCGGCCGCGATCGACACCGCCTCGCGGGTCGGCTGCACACGCACGTAGAAATCGGCCTCGACGTCGACCCGCATGCGATCACGGGTGATGACGGCATCCTGTCTCGCGCGCGTGATGCCCATCGGCAACACGTTCATGTTGACCGGCGTATAGTCGTGAATGAAAGGCATCACGAAGGCGCCACCATTGATCACGACCCGCTCGCCCATGAAGCCGGTGCGGACGAAAGACACCTCTTTCGAGGAGCGGTGGTACAGCCAGTTGACGATGTAGACGGCGACCACGATCACGATAATCGCGACGATCAGCCACAGGATCAGCTCACCGATCAATGCCCCGGACATTGCATTCCTCCTTCAGTCTTCTGTCCGGCGGGCGCGGCGCCAGGCGCCATCGCTGCCGGATCTCATGTTGTCGCCTCAGACGCGGCGCGGCCGCGAGCTGATCGCCTTGAAATGTCGCACCTGCTCGGTCAGCGCGCGCTCCACCGGCAGCCGCTCCATCGAGGAGGCGCCGTAGAAGCCGTGGCAGTTCTTGGTGTGCTTCATGATGAAATCGGCATCCGCCGGCTCCGCGATCGGGCCGCCATGCGCCAGCACCAGGATTTCGGGGTTGACGCTGAGCGCCGCGGAGGCCCAGCTGTCGATCAGGCCGGGACAATCCTCCAGCTTCGGTGCGGTCTGTGCGCCGATCGAGCCGCCGGTGGTCAGGCCGAGATGGCAGACGATGATGTCGGCGCCGGCGATCGCCATGCCCGTGGCCTGCGCCTCGTTGAACACGTAGGGCGTCGTCAGCAGATCCTTTTCATGCGCGCGGCCGATCATGTCGATCTCCAGCGCGTAGGAAATGCCGGTCTCCTCGAGATTGGCACGGAAGGTGCCATCGATCAGGCCAACGGTCGGAAAGTTCTGCACGCCGGAGAAGCCAAGCGTCTTCAACTCGTCGAGAAACACATCCATGTCGCGGAACGGGTCGGTGCCGTTGACGCCCGCGAGCACCGGCGTGTTCTTCACGACAGGCAGCACCTCGGCGGCCATCTCGACCACGATCGCGTTGGCATCGCCATAGGCCATCAGCCCGGCGAGCGAGCCGCGGCCGGCCATGCGGTAGCGGCCGGAATTGTAGATCACGATCAGATCGATGCCGCCGGCTTCCTCGCATTTCGCCGACAGTCCGGTGCCGGCGCCGCCGCCGATGATCGGCACGCCGCGACGGACCATGTCGCGGAACTTCTTCAGCAGCGGTGCGCGCTCATATCTCGGCATGCCCCTCACCTCGCCTGTCTGCGCCGCGCCGGCAGCCGCCCGAGCATCGGCCTGATGGCACTGACGATGGCCGCGACGAACTCATTGTCGTTGATGTGATGCGGCACGCGAATGATCCGCCGGGTCGACGTTTGCCGCACGGTCTGCTCGAGGCTGCGGAACAGCGCCTCGTCCGCCTCGCGATCGAAGAACGGCTGGCCCTGCACATCGAGCGCCGAGACGCCCTTGTCGGGCAGGAAGAACCGTACGGGCCCGTCCATGCGGTTGAGCCGCTCGCCGATCCAGCGCCCCATCTCCGCATTCTCGGCGGGCGTGGTGCGCATCAAGGTGACTTGCGGATTGTGGACGTGAAACTTGCGGCCGCGATAGCGCTCCGGAATCGTGTCCGGCGCGCCGAAATTGACCATGTCCAGCGCGCCGACCGAGCCGACATAGGGCACGCACGAGCGGATGATGGCGCCGAAGCGGTCCTCGGTGGCCGGAAACACGCCGCCCATCAGCAGATCGCAGACCTCGGTGGTGGTGAGATCGATGACGCCGGCGAGCATCCCGGAGTCGACCAACTTCTCCATCGAGCGGCCGCCGACACCAGTGGCGTGGAAGACGAGGCATTCGTAGTCGTCGCGCAGCTCGGCCGTGATCTTCTGCACGGCCGGCGTGGTGACGCCGAACATCGTGATGCCGATCGCGGGCCGCTGCTGTTTGCTGCGATCGACAAGAGCAGACTGCTGCTGCCGCGCCGTCACCATTCCAGCCAGCGCGTGCGCGCCATTGCTCAGCACTGCGCGCGAGATTGAGTTCAGCCCCTGCACGTCGGTGACCGAGTACATCATGGCGATGTCGGCTGGGCCGACATAGGCGCCGACATCTCCGGAGGCGACGGTCGAGACGATCAGCTTGGGCACGCCGACCGGCAGCTCGCGCATGCCCGGTGCCACGAGCGACGTGCCGCCGGAGCCGCCGGCCGAAATGATCCCGGCGACATTGTCCTGCCGGCGCAGCCAGCGGGCGAAGGCGTCGGCCATCGCGGTCACGGAAGCGCCGCGATCGGAGCCGAACACGACCGAGCCGCCGCGCGGATGATTGAGCGCGATCTCCTGCGCCGAGACGTCACAGTTCGTAGGCTTGCCGCTGGTCGAGACATCGACGAGCCGCGTGCGCAGGCCATGGCTCGCGATGATATCGCGGATGAAGCGCAGCTCCTCGCCCTTGGTGTCGAGCGTCCCGGCCACGATCACCGCCGGCGGCCCGGACGTGACCGGCGTTGTGCGCTCGCGGCCCGCGCGCGACGCCTCGTCGAGACGCGTGACGCTGGTGGAGACGGTCCGCGCCTTGGCCTCGATCTGCGCGATCGGCACCGGCTGCGACCAGCGCGTCGGCAGCACGGGATTGGAGACGTAGACCTTGACCGGCGCGACCTTCGGAATCGCCGGCGTCACGGCACGAGCGACCGGCTCCTCTCTCGCCTGCTCCGTGCCGAGATCGGTCTCGTCGCCCGCATGCTGGCCGACGCCGAGCAGGCGCTGCTGCAGCTCGCGGTCGGCGGCGAGCCGCGCGGAGTCGATGATGCGATTGATGCGACCGTTGACCATGATCGCGACGCGCGGCGAGATCGCGGTGGCGACGCCGATGTTCTGCTCGATCACCAGCACCGCCATCTCGCCATCCTGGCCGAGCCGGATCAGCATCTCCTCGACCTGGGCGACGATGACGGGTGCGAGTCCCTCGGTCGGCTCGTCCATGATCAGGAGCTGCGGATTGGTCAGCAGCGCGCGCGAGATCGCGAGCATCTGCTGCTCGCCGCCGGAGAGCTGGCCGCCGCCATTGTTGCGGCGCTCGGCGAGCCGCGGGAACGTCTCGTAGACCCGCTCGACCGTCCAGGCGCCGCGGCGCAGCCCGGCCGCCAGACGCAGATGCTCGTCGACGCTGAGCGAGCGCCAGAGACGCCGCCCCTGCGGCACATAGCCGACGCCGAGCCGCGCGATGCGCGCCGGATTGAGGCCGGTGATGTCATTGCCGCGCAGCCGCACCGAGCCGCCGGACGGCCGTAGCAGACCCATGATCGCCTTGCACAGCGTGGGTCTTGCCCATGCCGTTGCGGCCGACCAGCGAGAACACGCCGCTGTCCAAACGAAGATCGACGCCCTGCAACGCGTGGGAATGGCCGTAGTAAACGTCGAGGCCGCGAACCTCTAGCGCGGGCGCGGATCGGCTGCGGTCATTCATGGCCGCCTCCCAGATACAGCTCCTGCACCTCGGGATCGGACTCGATCTCGTGCGGCGCGCCCTCCTTGAAGATGCGGCCGTTGTGCATCATCGTCACGCTCTCGACGACGCGCAGCGCCACGTCCATGTCGTGCTCGATGATGATGTAGCCGATATGCGGGGGCAGCGATGTCAGGATCTCGACCAGCTCGCGCCGCTCGGTCGGCGACAGCCCCGCCGCCGGCTCGTCGAACAGGATGAACCGCGGGGCACCCGCGAGCGCCAGCGCTATCTCGAGCTGGCGCTGCTGGCCGTGGGCGAGCTCGGACACCAACTGATCGCGCACCGATGTCAGATGCACCGCCTCGATCAACCGCTCGGTCGCCTGCATCAGCGCGTCGTTAACACCAGGGCGCAGCATCGAGAACCGCGCGCGGGAGACGCCACGGCAGGCGAGATAGACGTTGTCGCGAACGGTCAGGCCGAGGAATAGCGCGGAGATCTGATAGGTCCGGCGCAGGCCACGGCGAATCCGCTCATAGGGCGGAAACGCGGTCACGTCCTCGCCGAAGAAGCGGATTGTCCCGGAGGTCGGCAGGAAGTCACCGGTGACGCAATTGAACAGCGTCGTCTTGCCGGCGCCGTTGGACCCGAGCACCGCGCGCCGCTCACCCGGCCTCACCGTGATGGTGATGTCGGTCAATGCCGCCAACGCGCCGAACATGCGCGTGACACCGCGTAGTTCAAGCGCAGCGGTCGAGCCGAGCGCCGAGAGCCTGTCCGCCACCCTATCCATGACCGTGACCTCCCGGCCGCGTCTCCTTAGCTTGGCCGCGCTTGCGCCAGCGCTCGTAGAGGCCGACGACACCGTCCGACGAGAAGAACACGATGACCAGGAAGCCGAGCCCGATCAGCAGCCGGAAACGGTTGCCATCGAGCCCGACCTTGACCAGGAAATCGAGTGCGAAGGTGCGCAGGATGACGAAGATGAAGGCGCCGATATAGGCGCCGACCGGCCGGGTCACGCCGCCGACGACTGCGACGATCAGGATGTCGATGCAGCGTTCGACAGCGACCGAGCCCGGCGAGATCTGCCGGTAGTTCCAGACCTGCAGCACGCCGCCAAGCCCTGCGATGAAGGCCGCGAAGGCATAGGCCGCGATCCGATGCGCATTGACGTTGAAGCCAAGCGCAGCCATACGCCGGGGATTGTCGCGCACGCCTTGCAGCGCCAGGCCGAACGGCGCGCGCGACAGATAGAGCACGGTAAAGTAACACAGCGCCGCCACCGCCAGGATCAAATAATAGAACGCGATATCCGTCCGCCAGTCGATGCCGAGAAAGTGCGGCGTCGCGATCGTGTTGATGCCGGTATGGCCGTTGAAGATCGCCCAGTTCTGGTTGGTGAAATAATAGAACGCCGCGCCGATCGCGAGCGTGATCATGATGGTGTAGATGCCCTCGGTGCGCACGGCGAGCGCGCCGCCGAGCGTTCCGAACAGCACGGCAAGCGCCAGCGCCATCGGCGTCGCCAGCCACCACGGCCAGCCCAGGCTGATAGTGGCGTTGCCGCTGACGCCGAACACGGCGACCATGTAGCCGGCAAAGCCAGCGATCGTGAGCTGCATCAGGCTGACCATGCCGCCATAGCCCGCCAGGAACATCAGGCTCAGCGCGATCGTGCCGAGGATGAGCGTCGTGCCGAAGATCTCGATCAGGAAGAAGCCGTTGGCGATGAGCGGCATGATGAGCAGCAAGGCTGCGACCGCCCAGGCCCAGGGATGCTCGGTCACCGACCAAGCCGCCGGCTGCGCCCCGGCGCTTCCTGACGCCAGCATGCCCTCCCTCGCCCGCGCGTCCTGGATCAGCGACATCTCATCGCCTCGCCAGGAGGCCCTGGGGCCGCAGCGCCAGCACCAGCACCATGATCAGGAACGTCACGACGATCGCGTAGGTCGGGATGTAGACGGAGCCGAGTTGCTCGGCGAGCCCGATGATGACAGCGCCGAGCGCCGCGCCCGGGATCGATCCCATGCCACCCACGATGACGACGACGAGCGAGGCCAGCAGGAAGCGGGTGTCCTCGCCCGGCGAGATCGATTGGAAGGTCCCGCCGACCACGCCTGCGATGCCCGCCAGTCCCGCGCCGAGCGCGAACACCAGGACGAAGATGAGCTGGATCTGCACGCCGGTCGCCGCCAGGATCTCACGATCATCGACGCCCGCGCGCACGATCATGCCGATCCGGGTGCGGTTCAGCGCGAGCCACATCAGCACGCCGATCGCCACCGAGCCGCAGAAGATCACGAGACGCACCAGCGGATATTGCAGGAACACAGCCTCGCCGGATGATCTCATCGCCGTCATCAGCGGCAATTGCACGGGGCCGATCAGCCAGGCCGGCGTCTGGATCTGATAGAAGTCACCGCCGAATGCCCACAGCATCAGATCGGCGAACACGATCGACAGGCCGATCGTCACCATGGTCTGCCGCAGATCCTGTCCCTCCATACGGCGAAACACCAGCAGCTGCAGCAGCACGCCGACGATCGCGACCACGATGAAGGCTGCGATGAAGGCCAGGATCCACGAGCCGGTCGCGGCCGAGACGCCGTAGCCGACATAGCCGCCGAACAGATACAGCGAGCCGTGCGCGAGATTGACGTTGCGCATCAGGCCGAAGATCAGGGTGAAGCCGCTCGCGACCAGAAAGTAGAGTCCGCCCAACGTGATGCCGTTGAACACGGCGCTCAGGAACACCTTCTTGCGGCCGATCGCCTCTTCGAGCCCCGGCGGCCACACCGCGATGATCAGCCAGGCGAGACAGGCGACGGCGAGCAGAATGACGAGAGACCAGATCGGGTGGCGCTCGATGAAACGGCTCATCAACATCCCCTCACGTCGAGGAGACCGGTGCCGTCGTCACGACGGCGTCGCGCGTGCAGCCGAACATCGCCGGTGATGCCGGCCATCGCTCGTCCTCCCTCGTCGGATCCCTTGCCGGATCACGTTGCGCCAAGACTAGCGGCGGACGAGAGCGCCTGTTTGATCGACAGTCTCTTTTCGCGCGATGCGCAGCAGCACGTCAGGCGCGCAGCACTTTTGCAGCGCGGCGATAATCGGTCGGCGCCATGCCGACATTGCCGGCAAAGAAGCGGGTGAAGCCGCTCTGCGACGAGAAGCCGAGATCGAAGCCGATATCGGCAATGGGCGCCTCGGTTGCGACGACCGCATCCAGCGCCCGCTCCATCAGCAGCGTGTTCAGATAGAGGTTCGGCGTCACCCCGGTCTGGCTGCGGAACAGGCGATAGAAATGCGGTCGCGACAGTCCCGACTCCCGCGCGATGTGATCGAGCTCGATCTCCGCACACGGACTGTCCGACATCAGCTTGATGCATTTGCGGACGCGAAAATCCGTCACCTCGGCGCTTGGCCGCTCGGGTGCCAGATCGGACACGCGCCAGCTCTCCTCATAGCAGCTGTCGATCAGCTGGCGCAGCTCGCCATCCAGGCAGCCGAGCGATGGCGCGCCGCAAACCAGCGCTGCGGTGCGGCGGATGCAGCGGTCGAGCGCGGCCGTGCGGCGGAAGCAGGTTCGCCCGAACCTCAGGCCTTCGCGCAGCGCCGGCGGCGCGAACCATTCGGCATTGACATAGAGCACGAAGAAGATTGCGCCGTTGTCGATATCGTTCGGCAGGAAGTTATGTGGTTCCCATGGATTGACCGCGACGATCGAGTCCTCCCCGATGACATGGCGCTGATCGCAGACATCGATGTTGGCCGGGGTTCCGCCGACGTGAAAGATGAGATGCCCCTCGCGATGGGCATGCACATTGAACGGCCGATTGAGCTGATAGACCGTCGCGCGACCGAAGCGAGCATGAAAGACGGCAAGCGCCCTACTCATCACTTCCCCACCGATATGACTTTTTGATTATGCGTCAGCGTCGGCCATTGCTCCGCAGAAAGCAAGAGACGCGACGACGCGGCCGGCGAAAGTCTCCGGCCGCGCGAGTTGCTGGTCTCTATTGGTCAGTACTTCTTACATTCAGGCACGGTGCGGCTCGGCAGGCCGATCTTGGCGAAGGTCGCCGCGTCATAGCCCAGCGTCTGGTTAACGTCCGGAATGACCTTCACGACCTTGCTGAACAGCGCGCCCTTGCCGTCATCGACCACCTCGGTGACGAAGTTGGTGCCGATCGCCTGACGGTTGGAGTCGAGCTTGATCTTGCCGTTGGGCGCGTCGATCTCGATCTTGGCCAGCGCCGCCTTCAGCTTCGACTGATTGTCGGAGAGATCGCCATTGACCTCCCGCAGCGCCAGAATCAGCGCCATGGTCGAGCCGTAATAGTTGGTGGCGAGCAGCGACGGGCTCGGGAAGCGCTTCTCCGGCGGGAACGAATCCTGATAGGCCTTGACGAACTTCTGCCAGCGCGGGTCCTCCCAGGTGTCGGCCTGGCCCGAGGCTGCGATGGTGCCGATCAGCGCGTTCTTGGCGTTGCCCTTGGACGACAGGATGGTCTGGTCGATCATGATCGAGCCGCCCATCAGATGCGCCTTGCCTCCGGCCTGCTGGTACTGATTAAGAAAGTTCACGGCGTCGGCGCCGCCGAGACCGAGATAGATGGCATCGACATCGTCGGGCAGCGCAGCAATCACCGAGGCAAAATCCTTGGTGCCGAGCGGGACCCATTGCCGGCTGGTGATCTTGCCGCCGGCTCCGCAGAACTCCAATGCCAGGCCGAACACCTGGGTGTAGATGAAGGAATAGTCCTCGCCGACCGTCGCAATCTTGCGGTATCCCTTAGTGTCGTAGGCATATTTGCCGAGGCCGACCTGCCACTGCGCGCCGTCCATGTTGAAGCGGAAGAAGTTCGGCGCCGGATCGACATAGGTCGTCTCTTGCGCGCCGGAGGCGGCGTTGACGAAAGTCAGCTCCGGATGAGTCTTGGCGAAGTTCTTGACCGCGATGCCTTCATCGCCCGACAGCGGCGACAGCAGGATCTGCACCTTGTCCTGCTCGATCAGCTTGCGCACGGCGCGCACCGCCGAGTCCGGCGTGGCATCGGTCGAGGCGACGACGAACTCCAGCTCCTTGTCGCCGATTTTCTTGCCGAGCACGTTCAGCGCAGTCACGTGGCCGCGCATGCCGTCCTCCCCGAGGACGGTGTATGTCCCTTCGAGCGTCGCGGTGACCCCGACCTTGATCTTCTCCTGAGCAAACGCCGCCGTGCCGGACAGCAAAAGCGCCGTAACCACGGCGAACCCCACGCGTCGCATGTGCATCGAACTCCTCCCTTGTCGCCCATTGCTGGCGCACACGATTGTGCCGGCCAGTCGTTGCTGGCCGTGTTGGCGGCAGGCCTCACCGTCCATCACCAAGTCTGGCAAGGGAGTGAGCCTCCATCGCCATGAAGGCTAGCGGACGCCACGCTGCACCGGGTCTCGCCGACAGCTGCCATCTTGACGGGCAGTCTCATTTTCCTCGATGCGACGCAAAAATGCCGCCGTGATAGCGCTGACATCGGGATGCGGCAGGACGCTGCCTGACTCGGACCCATGTGAGGCATCAACGAAGCGTTCGAGGCGTCATCCCCTTCGCATCCACCCGCAAACACGCACCTGCGCCGGTAATTGACAGCGCTGTCATTGGCCAGTATCGCTGCGATCGTTGAGACGACGAGCGGCGCTCGAACAACCTCCGACAACAAGTGAGGCGTCTCGCACATGCGTCAATGATTGGCGCTGCAACAATGGGGAGGTCACCAATGTCTTCCAAATCGATCGTGGCGCGCTGCCTGGCAACCTGCGCATCGCTGGTGCTGGTCTCGGCGTTCGCCAGCAAGGCGCTTGCAGAGCCGGAGATGGTCAAGGGTCCCGCGGCGGAGCCCGAATGCATGGTGCCGTGGACCGGCGACACCAAGTTCTTCAAATATCCCGCCAAGAAGGGCCCCTATCGCATCGCGCTTGCGAACGGCTACATCGCCAACACCTGGCGCATCCAGATGATCCAGACGGCGAAGGCCTATGCAGCGCAGCCCGAGGTCAAGGCCAAGCTGAAGGAGTTCAAGGTGGTCTCGACCGGCGAGGACGTGCCGGCGCAAATCTCGGCGATCAACAACTTCATCGACTCCGGCTATGACGCCATCGTCGTCAACGCGCAGAACCCGACGGCGTTCGGCCCGGTGATCAAGCGCGCCAAGCAGGCCGGCGTCATCCTCGTCGCCTTCGACAACATTCTCGCGACCGAAGATGCGATCAACGTCAATGTCGACCAGAAGGGCCTCGGCGAGCTCTGGGCGAAGTGGCTGGTCAAGAACGTGCCTGATGGTGGCAAGGTGCTCGAAGTGCGCGGCGTCGCCGGCACCTCGGTCGACACCGATCGGCACAACGGTTTCCAATCCGTCCTGAGCAGCTCGGGAAAGAAGTGGCAGACCACCGAGGTCGTCGGCAAATGGGATGACGGCGTCGCCCAGAAGGCCACGGCCGATGCGATCGCGACCAATGGTCCCTTCGACGCGATCTCCGGCCAGGGCGGTGACACCGGCATCGTGCAGGCGATGCTCGACGCCAAGCACAAGATGGTGCCGTTCGGCGGCGAGACCGAGAACGGCTTCCGCAAATTCTGCGCCGCCAAGTCATCCGAAGGCTTGAAGTGCTCCTCGGCCGGCACCGGCCCGGCGCAGGTCGCCGTCGCGATCAAGGTCGCGCTCGCGGCTCTCGAAGGCAAGGTGGTGCCGCAATCGGTCAAGCTGCCGCTGGCGGTCGTCGAGGATCCCAACTTCAAGAAGGACATCGACTACTTCCCGTCTCAGTCCGACAATTTCTTCGTCGGCAACTCCTTCCCGACCTGCGGCATCAACTTCACAGCGCAGGAGATCATGGGCCAGTCGAAGGAAAACCAGTAGGCCAATACGAGGCCAAGCCGCCGCGCCATGCAATGGATGGCGCGGCGGATCGGATATGACTGTCGCGCCAGCGCTGAGGAAGAGAATATCATGATCGCGGCCGAGCCGCTGTTTCGCGCCGAAGGATTGTCCAAGCGCTATGGCGGCGTCGTCGCGCTCGACCGAGCGGATCTCGAGGTTCACCCCGGGCGCATCCACGCCATTCTCGGCGAGAACGGCGCCGGCAAGTCGACCTTGATCAAGCTCATGGTCGGCGTGGTCGCGCCGGACGAAGGCCGCATGACGCTCGGGGGACGCGAGGTCGCTTTCTCCAATCCGTCCGCAGCCAACGACGCCGGGATCGTCTGCATCTTCCAAGAGCTGTCGCTGATCCCGGATCTGTCTGTCGCCGACAACATCATGATCTCTCATCCGCCGACGCGGCTCGGCATGATCGATCGGCGCGCCCAGCGGCGCATCGCCGAGGAGGCGCTGCATCGCGCCGGCGCCGGCGACATCCATCCGCGCGCGCTGGTCAGGGACTTGCCGTTGTCGCGCCGGCAGATGGTCGAGATCGCGAAGGCGTTGGCACGGCAGCCGAAGATCCTGATCCTCGACGAGGCCACATCGGCGCTGACGGCCTCCGACGTCACCAAGGTGTTCGATGTGCTCAAGCGCCTGCGCAGCGAGGGCCTCGCGCTGCTCTACATCTCGCACCGCATGCACGAGATCGCCGAGCTCGCCGATGATTGCAGCGTGTTCCGCAACGGCCGCCGGATCTCGACGTTCACCGCCGGCAGCAAGACGGACGCCGAGGTGATCGAGCTGATGATCGGCCGCGAATACAAGCATGTCTTTCCGGACAAACCGGCGCGCCAACCCGACGGCCGCACGCCGACGCTGGAATGCAGGAAGCTCGGCTGGGGCGACCGGCTCAAGGAGATCTCCTTCTCGCTACATGGAGGCGAGATCATCGGCCTCGGCGGACTTCGACGGCCAGGGCCAGCGCGAATTGCTGCTGGCGCTGTTCGGCGTGCTCCGCGACACCAGCGGCGAGATTCTGATCGATGGCGACAAGGTCGCGATCGACAGTCCGGTCGCGGCCAAATCCGAGCGCATCGGCCTCGCGCTGATTCCGGAGGACCGCAAGACCGAGGGGCTGATGCTGCCGATGTCGGTGCGCGACAATCTCTCGGCCGCCGCCTTCGACCGCTTCGCGCGATTCGGCGTCATCGACCGGCAGCGCCAATCGGCCCTGATCGACGAGATGATCCGCCTGATCGAGATCAAGACCGCCTCGCCTGACCTCCCCGTCAGCGCGCTGTCCGGCGGCAACCAGCAGAAGGTGGTGATCGCGAAATGGCTGATGAACAAGCCGCGCATCATTCTTCTCAACGACCCCACGCGCGGCATCGACGTCGGCACCAAGCAGGAGATCTACCGGCTGCTGCGCCGCCTCGCCGACGAGGGCGCCGCCATCCTGCTCTACTCCACCGACTATGACGAGCTGATCGGCTGCTGTGACCGCGTGCTGGTGATGTATGACGGCGCCGTCAGGCGCGAGCTCGCGGGCGCTGGGATCACCGAGCGCGCGCTGGTCAGCAGCGCCCTCAACGTCGACGACAGCGAACCGGCGGAAGCGAGTCTGGCATGACCGAGTGGCGGTACTGGCTCGCCGAGCAGCGCGGCACCTTGCTCGCGATCGGCATCTTCGTGGCGATGTTCCTGATCTATGCGACCAACCATCCGGCCGGCTTCAGCGCCAACATGGTGCAGACCGCCTCCAACAAGGCGACCCTGCTCGCCTTCGTCGCGATGGCGCAGGCCATCGTGGTGATCACCGCCGGCATCGATCTCTCGGTCGGCATGATCCTGACGCTCACCAACTGCCTCGCCTCCTGGATCGTCGTCGGCACCGCCACAGAGACTGCGCTCGGCGTCGCCGGCGTGCTCGGCACCGGGCTTCTGTGCGGCATGATCAACGGCGCGATCGTGATCTTCGGCCGGCTGCAACCGATCGTGACGACGATCGCCACCGGCGCGATGTATTACGGCGTGGCGCTGATGCTCAGGCCCAATCCGGGCGGCTCCGTCAATGAGACGCTGGCCGATGCGCTGACGGGACGCTTGTTCGGCGTGCTGCCGACCAGTCTCGTGGCGCTGGCCGCGACGGCGGCTCTGATCTGGGTGCCCTATAGCCGCTCGGTCATCGGCCGCGCCGCCTTCGCAACCGGCTCGTCGGAGGTCGCCGCCTACATGTCCGGCGCACCGATCCGCGGCGCCAAGTTCATGGCCTACACGCTCGCAGGCCTGTTGTCGGCGATCGGCGGCCTGTTCCTCACCTTCTTCTCCTACACCGGCGAGGCCGCCTATGCGAGCGGCAATGCCTATACGTTGTTCTCGATCGCGGCGGTGGTGCTCGGCGGCGTGTCGCTGATGGGCGGCCGCGGCAGCGCGATCGGCGCGATCTTCGGTGCGCTGGCCTTCCGCACCATCGGCGATCTCCTGTTCGTGTTCGACTTCGATCCGCTGTGGCAGCCGCTGTTCCAGGGGATCGTGCTGATGCTTGCGGTCTCGATTGGCGCGTTCGGCCTGCTGCGCATACGCAATCGGCTGGAGTGGTTCGGATGAGCGACGCAACGGCAACCCGGCCGGCCTCTCGTGGCGCTGGCCTGCTGCGCCGGATCGATCCGGCGGTAGCCGCCTCGTTCGGCTGCATCCTGCTGTTGCTGCTGGTCGGCAGTCTCTATTCGCGCAGCTTCCTGTCGCCGGACTACCTACTGCAGCAGCTGAAGGTCGCGAGCTTCCTCGGCGTGATCGCCACCGGCATGATGCTCGTGATCCTGCTCGGCCAGATCGATCTGTCCGTGCCGTGGGTCGTGACATCGGGCGCGATGATGGCCTGCGCCGCCGCTGCGCATGGCACGACCGGCGCCATCCTTGCGATCCCCTGCGGCATCCTCTGCGGCGCCGCGATCGGCGTGCTCAACGGCATCGGCGTCGCTTATCTGCGCATCCCCTCGATGATCATCACGCTGGCCACCAACGCGGTCGCGCAAGGGCTGATGGTCGCCTACACCGGCGGCTTTGCGCCGCAAGATTCCGCGTCGAAGGCGATGCGCTATCTCGCCACCGGCCATGCCGTGCCCGGCCTTCCCAACGCCGTGCTGGCCTGGGCGATCATCGGCGGCGCCGCGATCTGGCTGCTGTCGCGCACCACCTTCGGCCGCGCCATCTACGCCATCGGCAATCGCGAGCGCGCCGCCTATCTCTCGGGCATCGATACGCGCCGGATCACGATGCTGGCCTTCGCATTGTCCGGCGCCCTCTCCGCCTTCGGCGGCGTGCTGCTCGCGGGCTATGCGTCGAAGGCGGCGCAGTCGATGGGCGATGCCTATCTGCTGCCCTCGATCGCCGCCGTCGTGCTCGGCGGCACGCATATCCTCGGCGGCCGCGGCAGCTATCTCGGCACCATCGCCGGCGTCATCCTGATCACGCTGCTGCAGTCGATCCTGTCGGTGATGCAGATCAGCGAAGCCGGCCGCCAGCTGATCTACGGCGCGGTGATCATCCTGATGCTGCTGATCTACGGCCGCCAGAAGGTGTGAGCCCGCCGGCAGGACCCAGCTCACGCGCCGCAGGCTCCAGCCGCCTGCCGCCCTGCCGTCGTTTGAATGACAATTGCATTTTGAAATTGCATTTGACGCGCTTGGCAACGACGGCAGGCGACCACATCGACTGGCTCACCATCTCGCTGGTACTCACGATCGAACCGGGCTGGATCACTATGCCCGAGTTACCTCCGTTCGCGACCGTTCGCGCAGACATCCCGGCTCGGCAGCCATGGGCCAAAAGCTGAAGTGGACATTATTCGCCGCGCTGTCCAAATTGGACCAAGCGGCAGTTGTTTCCGACATAGATTGGATGTGGCGCAAATCTGAGACGATGTTTCAAAGCTGTGACCAATCGGAGTTTCCATGGCGATATTGTTGGATGAGCTGGTGGGCTGGTGGAAGCTTGGCGACGTGTGGCATGAATGTAAAACTGAGCCTCGTAATAACCCGTTCGGTGGCTGGCCGACCGGATCGCTTGTTTTTACGGACGACCGCCGGATGATGTTAGTTATTCTCGGGAGCACTTCGACCGCACACGCGCCAAGTTACGACTTTGAGGCCCACTCCGGCCGCTTCGTGCTCGACGGGTCTGCAATCATCACCACCATTGAGTTTTCTTCGAGAGTGCAATGGATGCACGAGGAGCTAAAGTATTGCGTCTCGTTGGGTCATAATGGCCGCAGCTTGTGTCTGACGTCTCGTCAGACAGGACCACTTTATGATGGCGCTCCTTTCATCTCCGCGTCTAATTGGTTTCGGATGCGGTAACAACAATTTACAATACTCGATCGGCCATGAGCGCTGGCGAATGGTCTAAATTGGGCACACCGCAATGTCCGTTCCGGGTCAAAGACTGAAATTCTCATGCCGAGCAAATCTCTTCTGCACAACTTCGAACAACCGACATGGCACGGCCTGATGGCTTCTCTCGGCCGGGCCGTCGGCTGTCCTTCCGAAATGGGTTGGCGCTATGGTCGGTGTATCCCAGATAACTGCCGTCTTGCCGCAGTGCCGCAAGTCGGCAGCCATGTGCCACTAGCAGACCTCGATAGCCCAGCGGAAGCCGCATTTCCGAATAGATTGAACCGGTCTATAAGCGATATCGGACAGAAGCCGAACACCGGCTTCAGCGACTCTGGCCTGCTTTCCGGGAAGGTTGCCTCAGGATTGAATGAGCGAGAAATTTCGAATTGCAATTAGAGGCGGTGTCGGCGCGAGTCATGGCCATTGAAATCGCGTTGTTCAACGCATTGCGCCGGTTACCAATCGAAATCGAAGCCGAAATAAGGAACGGCATCGACGACGGAATCGCTGCGATGAAGCAAAAGACTTCAGTCGACCAGGTCGGGATCGTTGCGATTTTGGATCCCTACACCTCGCCTGAAACGGGTCTTGGCGGTCGTCATTACGGCCCCGACGCCATGGAAATCTGGATCGACGAAGAGAACCCGAAGCTAAGGATCGATACTCGTCGCAATACCGCGATTGTTGTCGTTCACGAACTACACCATGTGCTGCGGGCTCGGAAGTGCCCATGGAGATGGTATGATTTGTGTGCCGGAGAGGTCGTCGTTCGCGAAGGCCTGGCTGTTCATTGCGAGGCCTTCACCGGCTTTCCTGAGTCGCTGAACGTGCGCGGCGTTAGTGGCGAGCAACTCATTTCCCTGATTGACAGACTTTCGCCTATCATCGGCGACCCGAAAGCCGACTGGCATTGGATCTATCAACTCAATGACCTGCCCTCCCATGTGATGAAGGCCATGTATCCGCTGGGGCATCAGATCGTCGGTCGATACTTCAAGGAAACAGGTAAAAATCCGATCGAGGCCATGCACACGCCTTGGCAGGACATCTGGCAGATAGGAAAACCGGCCGGCGCGTGACGAAGCGCAATTGACTTGGCTCCGCAGCGGCCAACGCACTCAATCGGCGAGTTGCCCGGCCGGCTTGATCGGCACGATACCGTAGTTTCGGTAAAGCTCTTCGAGAGGACGCCAATCCGCCAGCACCGTCCGATACATCCACCGATAATAGCGCTTGTTGCGCGCGATCTCTTCGACGCGCTCCCGTCCGGCAAACGGGGAGGTCACCTCGATCTCCAGCCAATTCACCAGCAGATGCTGATAGGTCGAGTATTCGTCGTTTGCTCCCTCCGGAAATCCGACAGGTGCCGCCGGATAGCGGCGCTTCAACTCGGCGATAAGGGGCGAGCCGTCATCCGCACTCTTCAACCTAGTCAGATACCAATGCATCTGCTCGCGCAGATACTCGCAGAGGATCTCGCTTGGATCGTAGAGCTCGGCGTTCAGCGTCAAGGTCGGATGGCTGCGGGGTATCGAGGTCGGCGAAACTCGCAGATGATTGGTGTACTCGAAGGGACGCAGGTCGTGCTCTGCCTGCCATCGTTTGATGCATTCGATGATCTTTTCCGCTCTCGATTGCGCCAGGGACAGGTCGATCGAGTAGCTGAAGCCATCGTTCACTGCACCATTTCCTGAGCTGCATTGTTTCCCGTTCTATCGCAGCACGCGAGCGAGGCCAAGTCTGGTTCGGGTCACGAGCTGCCCTCACGAACGAGCTAGCGTCACGGCCTGTGTACCTCCGATAGTTGCCGACTTGGTGCAGCGCCGCAAGTCGGCAGCCTCCGGACTATTCACGGCATGGTCGGGCGGACCAGTCGCATCCGCAATTCGCCCTCCTCGGACCTTTCGGGCGAAGACAAAGACGTTCGTTTGCTGAGCTTGACCGGACATGCTCATCGAGACAAGCGCAGGCCAGGCGCGCGGCTGTCGCCAAGACCTCCGGCACCCCTGCGCCAAAAATCTGATTTCTCTCACCGCCTCAAGCCCATCACCCCTGTCCAGTCCTTTCGCGAAAAATATTCTTCTTTCGTTTTTTCGAAAATCATGATTGTCTAGGCGCATCCCGTCCCGCCGAGGGGCGCTTCGCGGTCGTCACGAAACGTGGGTGCGGGATGCGGTGGGCGCATTGGATTCGCAGCGTGACCTGTCATGCGGACGAACGAGCCCGATGCGCCGGCGAAATCGTAGGGTCCTGGCCTCCCGAAGCTGAGGTCAAGCGGATGGTGACGATGATCCGTCCGTGACGGGGGCAAGACAGCCGGTCCCCGGGGAGAGGACGTATAAGCCGCTAAAACCATCGCGCGGGGAATGCCGGGATGTCTCGGCTGAACCTGTGGTGACTGCCGCCAGCATTTTCTTTCGCTGGCGGGCCATGGGTGCGGCCAGCGCCCGGCATTCCCTGCGCCCTCGATTTGCAGAGGGTCGAGAGATCGCACAGCTCGGACGCATCAGGCGCCGCGAGGCCGGACCATCGTGGTCTGACGGATCGCGTTTCGATCAAGCGCCAACCAGAACCCGACCAAGCAAGCGCGCCGGGGGGTTCGAGAGGAGATGGACCCAGCCTATGACTCCGTCAGAAGTCCGCGACCTTGGTGCCGCCATGCCGTGCAAAGCGCTCGGGTGCATAGGCCCGGGGATCGACGATCGGCGTCGCAGCGGTGACGAGATCGGCGATGAGATGACCGGCCCCCGGGCCGATGCCGAAGCCATGGCCGCTGAAGCCGGCGGCGACGATCAGGCCGGGCAGCGCGGCAAGCTCGCCGATCGCGGGCACGCCGTCCGGTGTGGAATCGATATAGCCCGCCCAGGTCGCCGTCACCTGGCTCTGCTTCAGCGCCGGCAGCAGCTCGAGCGCGCGTGCATGCATCAGGCGGATCGAGGCGCCGTCCGGCTTGGGATCGAGGATGCGGGTGACCTCCATCGGAGTCGTCTCATCGAGCCGCCAGCGGCCGAGCGTCTCGTGTCCGGAGCGCAGGCCTTCGAGACCGCCCGGCAGCAAGCTACGCCAGCGCTTGGCGAACATCGGCAGGAAGTGCGGCGCGAAGCGCAGCTGCTGCGGGGTCGGATCGACGCGACCGCGTCCGCTGATCGCGACCGTATGTCCGCCATCGCCGCGCCTGGTGATGGAGACGGCGGCGGTGTGCAGCGCCGGCGGCAACGGCTCCGCCGAGGGCGACAGCGCGAGCGCGGAGGCGCGGATCGAGGCCATCGGAAGTGCGACGCCCAGTTGATGGCAGAACGACGACGCCCAGGCGCCCGCCGACAGCACCGCAACCGGCGTGCGGATCGTGCCGCGCTCGGTGACGACGGCCGAGAGTCGTCCGCCGCTGGTCTCGACGCCGCGCACCGCGCACATCTGATGCACCGTGCCGCCCTGCTTCAGGATCGCACGCGCCACCGCCGGCGCGGCATCGGCGGGGCTGGCGGTGCCGTCGGTCGGCGAGAGCACGCCGCCCTTCCAGCTGCGCCCGGTGGCAGCACCACGCTCGCTGGCCTGGCGGCTGTCCAGCATGTGCGTGGTGACGCCGGCCGTCTTGGCGAACTCGCCCCAGCGCGCCCAGCCGGCGAGCTCGGCCTCGTCATTGCTGAGATAGAACAGGCCACAACGCGAGAAGCCGGTCGTCTCGCCGCTTTCGGCGGCAAAGCGCTCCCAGAGGTCGAGGCTCAAGGTCGCCATCGGCAGCTCGCGCGCATCACGGTTCTGCTGCCGGCACCAGCCCCAATTGCGGCTCGACTGCTCGGCGCCGATCCGCCCCTTCTCGATCAATGCGACCGCGAGCCCGCGCCGCGCGAGATAATAGGCAGTGAACACGCCGATGATGCCGCCGCCGATGACAACGGCGTCTGCACGCTCGGGCAGCGTTGGCGATGTCTCGACGTGCACCAGGGGGGCGGGCATCTGCGTTCTCCGGCTTCGGGCTGACCCAGGTTAAAGCGGTATCGGGCACTTCGGGCGTCGGATTCGACAGCCGGACGGCATATCATTCTGCAGGCTCCCGCGCCCCCAGTGTATTGTTTTGCATCGCATAATCCGGACATCTACGGCCCCGTTCTTGCTTTGCAGAAGTTCGGTCACCCAAGCGCAGAATTTTCTGCTGTAATGGGACCAGGACGCCTCGCGACACGGGACCCCGCCTCGCATGAAGCTCGATCGCATCGACATCAAGATTCTGCACGAACTGCAAAAGAATGGCCGCGTCACCAATGTGGAATTGGCCGAGCTGGTCAATCTGTCGCCGAGCCCCTGCTTGATGCGGGTGAAGAAGCTGCAGGCGGAAGGCTATATCGAGGGCTATTCGGCCCAGATCTGCGTCTCCAAGCTCGGCCAGACGCTGACCGTCTTCACCGAGGTCACCCTGAAGAACCACCGCCAGATCGACTTCGCCCGCTTTCTCACCGCGGTCGAGAAGATCGACCAGCTGATCGAGTGCCATCTCGTCTCCGGCGGCTACGATTACATGATGAAGTTCGTCACCGCGGGGATCGGCGAGTACCAGACGATCATGGAGCGGCTCACCGACATGGATATCGGCATCGAGAAGTATTTCAGCTTCGTCGTGCTGAAATCGCCGATCGTGAAGCCCTATCTGCCGCTGACCAGCCTGTTCCAGATGTAGGCCCGCGCTCAGCGCTGACAATATTCGCGGACCTGCTCGGGATCCTGGCGCAGATGATCCAGCCAGGTCGGATCGAGCTTCGGCACCGAGGACAGCAGGAGCTGCGTATAGGGATGCTCCGGCCGCGCCATGGCCTCGGGCGTGATCTGCTCGATCTTGCGTCCGCGATACATCACGACGATGTCGTCGCAGATCGCTTCCACGACCGACAGATCGTGGCTGATGAAGACATAAGCGAGATCGAGCTCGCGCTGCAGCTCCTTCAGCAGGTCAATGACCGCGGCGGCAACGACGGTGTCGAGCGCCGAGGTGATCTCGTCGCAGATGATCAGCTTGGGATCGGCCGCGAGCGCGCGGGCGAAATTGACGCGCTGCTTCTGTCCGCCCGACAGCTCGGCCGGCCGGCGCAGCCGCAAGGCGCGCGGCAGCTTCACCATGTCGAGCAGCTGGTCGATGCGGCCGCTGCGCTGCTTGCGCGGCATGCCGTGATAGAATGTCAGCGGACGCCCCAGGATGTCCTCGACCGTATGCGCCGGATTGAGCGCGGTGTCGGCATGCTGGAACACGATCTGCACCTGACGCAGCTGGTCAGGGCTGCGATGTCGTGCGCTGCGCCCGAGCTCGTGGCCGTCGAACACGACGCCTCCCGAGAACGGCGGCAGGATTCCGGCAATCGCGCGCGCAAGCGTCGACTTGCCGCAGCCGGATTCGCCGATGATGCCGAGATTGCGCCCGCGCGCCACGCGCAGGCTGACATTGTCGACCGCCACGATCGCGGGCTGGCCGTCCGAGCGCAGCGGACCGTAGCCGACCGAGACCTCGTGCACCTCGAGCAACGGCTCGGCCGTGGCGCCCGACGCATCACGCCGCGGCTCATGATCCGGCGCGACCGCCGCCAGCAGCTGCCGCGTATAGGGATGCTGCGCGCGCTCGAGAATGTCGGCCGTCGTGCCGCTCTCCTGCACCTCGCCATTCCTGAGCACGACGATGCGGTCGGCGATCTGGGCGACGACCGCAAGATCGTGCGATACATAGATGCCGGCAATGCGGTGCGCCGAGATCACCGACTTGAACGCCCTGAGCACCTCGACCTGGGTGGTGACGTCGAGCGCCGTCGTCGGCTCATCGAAGATCAGCACCTTGGGGCTTGCGATCAGCGCCATCGCGGCGGCGAGCCGCTGCAACTGGCCGCCCGACACCTGGTGCGGATAGCGATTGCCGATCTCGTCCGGGTTGGGCAGCGACAGCGCGCGGAACAGCGCCACCGCCTTGCCGCGCGCCTCCTCCAGCGGCATCACGCCATGGATGCGCACGACCTCGATGACCTGGTCCATGATCCGGATCGCCGGATTGAACGCCGCGGCCGCGCTCTGCGGCACATAGGCGATCTTGGCGCCGCGCACCGCCGCCTTGTCCTTCTCCGACAGCGCCACCATGTCGATGCCGTCGACCGCGACCGAGCCGCCGACGATCCTGCAGCCCGCACGGGCATAGCCCATCAGGCTCATCGCGATGGTGGTCTTCCCCGAGCCGCTCTCGCCGATCAGCGCGACGATCTCGCCCTCGGCGATGTCGAGGTCGACGCCCCTGATGATCTCGATGGTGCGGCCGGAATCGGTGGTGGCCTCGACGCGAAGATCGCGGATCTGAACCAGGCTCGTCATCTACGACGCCTCCCGGTCGCGGATCTTGGTCGGCAGATTGTCGATCAGGAGATTGACCGCAATGGTCAGGCTCGCGATCGCCAGGGACGGAAAGATCACCGCTGGCGCGGCATAAGGCAGCCCGCCGATGTTCTCGCGCACCAGCGCGCCCCAATCGGCATAAGGCGGCCTGACGCCGAGGCCGAGGAACGACATCCCCGACAGCAGCAGCACGATGAAGACGAAGCGCAGGCCGAGATCGACCAGCACCGGACCGATGATGTTGGGCAGGATTTCCGCGCGGATCAGATACCACAGGCTCTCGCCGCGGATGCGAGCGACCACCACGAAGTCCATGGTGTTGATGTTGACGGCGAGCGCGCGGGCGAAGCGGTAGGCGCCGGGAATGTAGATCACGGCCATGGTCACGATCAGAACGGGAATCGACGAGCCGACGGCGGCGACG
Organism: Bradyrhizobium sp. USDA 4353; assembly: GCF_054063215.1. Taxonomy (NCBI): domain Bacteria; kingdom Pseudomonadati; phylum Pseudomonadota; class Alphaproteobacteria; order Hyphomicrobiales; family Nitrobacteraceae; genus Bradyrhizobium; species Bradyrhizobium sp. USDA 4353. The sequence continues at coordinate 4,236,114 of NZ_JBSSGB010000001.1, read as the reverse complement.
ACGACGAGGCTGAACAGCTTGCTCGGAATCGAGCTCAGCGCATCGAGCAGCCGGCTCAGCACCATGTCGACGACCCCGCCGGTGATGGCGGCGATCATGCCGAGCGTGACGCCGGCCGCGCCGGCGATGATGACGGACGCCACGGAGATGCCGAGCGTGTAGCGCGCGCCCATCAGGATGCGCGAGGTCATGTCGCGGCCGAGATAGTCGGAGCCCAGCCACAGCTCGCGGCTCATCGGACCGAAATAGTCGGTGTCGACGATGTCGCCGATCGGATACGGAATGATCGCGGGCGCGGCGAAGGCCACCACGATCCAGAACGTCACGATCAGCGCACCGACCACGCCGACCGCATTGATGCGGTAGCCGAGCAGCGAGGTCGGGCCCGACTTGCGGCCGGCGGATGTCGTGGCGCTCGTCATCGCAGCCTCGGATTCGACAGGATGGCGATCACGTCCGCCGTGGTGGTCAGCAGCAGGAACCCGAAGCAGAAGATGATGGCGCAGCTCTGGATCAGCGGCAGGTCGCGGGTCGACACTGCATCGACCATCAGCTTGGCGATGCCGGGATAGTTGAAGATGGTCTCGACGATGATGACGCCGCCCAGGAGATAGGACAGCGACAGCGCGACCGCGTTGACGATCGGCCCGAGCGCATTGGGCAGCGCGTGGCGCAGCACGATCCGGCCGCGCGAGGCGCCTTTCAGCAGCGCCATTTCGACATAGGGCGTGCTCAGCGTCTCGACGACGGCCGCCCGGCTCATCCGGATCATCTGCGCCGAGATCACGATGGTGAGCGTGACGACCGGCATCGCATAGGCACGGGCAAAATCATAGGCGGTGCGGATCTCGCTGGTGAAGGAGACGGCAGGAAGCCAGTTGAGATAGACCGCGAACAGCAGCACGGCGAGCGTCGCGATCATGAACTCCGGCACCGACACCACGCCGATGATCGCGATGGTGAGACAGCGGTCATACAGCGTGTTGCGCAGCATCGCCGCGGTGATGCCGAGCGTCAGCGCCAGCGGCACCGCGATGACGGCGGTGAGCCCGGCGAGCTTGAGCGTGTTGACGAGGCGCCCGGCGATCAGCTTGGCCACCGGCATGTTGTTGGCATAGGAGACACCGAGGTCGCCCTGCACGACGCCCGCGAGCCAGCGCAGGAAACGGAAGATCGCGGGGTCGTCGAGGTGCATCGCCTTGCGCAAGCCCTCGACGGCTTCCGGCGTCGCGGCCTGGCCGAGCAGGATGGTCGCGGTGTCCCCGGGCAGCATCGCGGTGGCAAAGAACACGGCGAAGGAAACAATGACCGCGGTGACCAGCGCGATGGCCAGCCGGGACATGACGAGTGATGCGATCCGATGTTTCAAACGAGACGCCCGTGAGCCTGGTCAGAAGATGTTGGTCGTTGTCGCGGCGCCGGTCTCAAGGACCGGCGCCGCCCGCATCACGCGGCATTCACGAATCGAGCCAGACATATTCGGCGAAGGCATACCCCATCATGCCGCCGAGCGGGCTCGGCTCCAAGCCCTTCAGCTTCGACGAGGTAGCATCGATGCTGGAGATGTAGGCCGGAATGATGGTGCCCGCCTCCTCCGCGATCATCACCTGCATCTCGGCATACATCTGCTTGCGCTTGGCCTGGTCGAGCAGGCCGCGCGCCTCGAGCATCATCTTGTCGAACTTCTCGGACTTGTAGCGGCTCTCGTTCCACGGCGCCTCGGAGGCGTAGAGCAGCGAGAACAGGATGTCCGGCGTCGGGCGCGGATTGATGTTGCCGAAATGGACCGGCGCCTTCAGCCAGTAATTGTCCCAATAGCCGTCCGAGGGAACGCGCTGCACGTCGAGCGTGAGGCCGATCGAAGCCGCGGAGGCCTGGATCACCATGGCCATCTCGATCGCCGCGTTCGCGGCTTCCGAGGTCACGACGGGAATCGAGGTGCCGAGCACGCCGGCCTTCTGGAACAGCGCTTTCGCCTTGTCCGGATCGAACGGCTTGGGCTTCAGATCGGGATTATGGAAGAAGTTGGCCGGCGACACCGGCTGGTCGTTGCCGACGACGCCGAAGCCGCGCAGCACCGATTTGACGATCTGCTCGCGGTTCACCAGGTGCTTCATGCCATCGATGAAGTCCTTCTTATTGCCCGGCGCCATGTCGAGGCGGATGTTGAGATCGGTGTAGTTGCCGCTGGTCGACTTCGACAGCGCGATCCCCTCCTTGCCCTCGATCAGCCGCAGCGAGCGCGGATTGATGTTGGCGGCCAGCTGGATGTCGCCGGAGAGCAGCGCATTAACGCGCGCATTCTCCTCGGTGATCGCGATGAACTCGATCTGGTCGAGATAGGGACCGTCCTTGAAATAGTTCTTGTTGCGCACGCCGACGGAGCGCACGCCCGGCTCGAAGACCTCGCGAACGAAGGCGCCGGTGCCGTTCGCCTTGGAGAAGTCGGTGGTGCCGTCGGCGACGATCATAAAGTGATGCAGCGCCAGGATCATCGGCAGATCGGCATTGGCGCTCGCCAGGGTGAGCTCGACGGTGGTCTTGTCGACCGCCTTGAAGCCGGTCATCTGCGCCGCGATCTTGGCCACCTTGGAGCCAGTCGCCTTGTCGAGATGCCGCTTCAGCGAGAACACGACGTCGTCGGCCGTCAGCGGCTTGCCATCGTGGAAGGTGACGCCCTTCTTCAGCTTCACGGTCCAGGTCTGCGCATCCTGGGACTCGATCGACTCCGCCAGCTCCATCTGCGCCGCGCCGGTCTTATCCAGCGTGGTGAGCCGGTTGTAGAACGAGCAGCAGCGGACGTAGTCGGTCGAGAGCGACGCCTTGGCCGGATCCAGCGTATCGGCGGTCGAGGTCGACCAGCCCGCCGCCTTGATGGCCCCGCCCTTCTTCGGGCTCGCCGCGAAGGCGCGCTCGGCGCGGCCGAGGATGGTGCTGCCGGCGGCGAGCGCGACGCCGTTGGCAAGCATCATCTTCAGGAGATCGCGGCGCGAGGCGCCGCGCCGGATCGCCGCCTCGATCAGCCCATCATCCCCGGCAGTCCAGTTGGTGATCTCGTCGCTCATTGCATCCGTCCCCTGTTTCGATCCGGCAGAATGAATTTATCAGTCGGGCATCACGTCGCGGACACGTGGTCCACCGCGTCGGCCAGCTCGGCCATCGAGCAGAAATGAAGATCCGGCTGGGTGAACGAGGCCGGCTCGATCGTGCCACCATAGCCCTGCTTGTCGTGACGCCGCTCGATCCAGCAATTGGTGATGCCGAGCTGACGGGAGACGCCGATGTCGTGATACTGGCTCTGCGCGACATGCAGGATCTCGGACTTGCTGCCGCCGTCGCGTGCGACGAAATCGAGCACCTGGGCGAAGAAGGCAGGATCCGGCTTCTCAGTCCCGGTGTCGTCGACCGTGAAGGTCGCATAGAACGGCGAGCCGAGCTCGCGCTCGAAATGATCCAGGGCCCAGCGCCGCGCATTCGTCATCGCGATCAGCTTGTAGCGCTTGCCGAGACGGGCCATCGCCGCGGCGCTGTCCGGAAAGGCTTTCCAGCGCGCGGCTGAATCACGGAAGCGTTCGCCGAGCGCGGTCTGCTGGGGCAGGCCGAGCTGCGGCGCAATGATGTCATAGACGCGGACGAGATCATCGGGAAAGCGGTCGGCATCGGCGGCATAGCGTGCGGCGCGGTACAGGCTGAGCGCCTGCTCGCCGTCGACAGCCTGGTTCGCATCGGCCGCGATCTCGGCGAGGCTCGAGACGATTCCGCCTTCGAAGTCGATCAACGTGCCGACCACGTCGAAGGTCAGATACCTGAATTGAGCGAGATCGAGCTGGGTCATTCTGTGAGGCCTTCCGCGTCGTCGATCCTAGTGTGAAGCCGGGTTCCGGCGAAAGCTTCCGAATTGCCGGGACCCGACGGCAGAAAATTGCGAATAGGAGCAAGCGCCGACATATCGGCGTTGCTGCATAAGCAGCGAGCGGCGCGTGCCTGCTTTCACGCCAGACCTCTCACGCCATGGCCTGGCGGACGTCCGGGTCGGCCAGGGTTTGGTCGAGCGTCCGCGCGGTCCGCTCGATAATGGCATCGATATCGGCATCGGTGCAGCACAGCGGCGGGGCGTAGCCGAGCACCCCCGTCGGGAAGGCGCGGATCACCAGCCCATTCGCCCAGGCGCGGTCGAAGATGCGGCGCGCCGGCTCGGCGCCGGCCGGCAGCGGCGTCTTCCGCTCCTTGTCGACGACGAGCTCGACCGCCGCCAGCAGGCCACGGCCGCGGACCTCGCCGACCAGCGGATGATCCTGCAGCGCACGCAGACCGGCCATCAGCCGCGCACCGGCGCGCCGGCCGTTCTCCAGCAAACCGTTTTCATACAGATCGAGCACCGCAAGGCCGACGGCCGCGCTCACCGGATGCGCCGAATAGGTATAGCCGTGCCCCACCGCCGACATCCCTGCCCCGTCGGCGATCACGCCATAGACGTGATCGGACATCAGCACCGCGCCCATCGGCACATAGCCCGACGTCAGCCCCTTGGCCACCGTCATGAAGTCGGGGACGATGTCGTCATCAGTGCAGGCAAACAAGGGACCGGTGCGGCCGAACCCGGTGATCACCTCGTCGGCGACGAACAGGATGCCGTGCTGCCGGCAGCGCTCGCGCATCGCCTTCATCCAACCCTCGGGCGGCACCAGCACACCGCCGGAGCCCTGGATCGGCTCGGCATAGAATGCCGCCACCCGCTCCGGACCGCCCACCTCGGCGATCTTCGCCTCGAGCGCGGCGAGCGACGCTGCAATGATCGCCTCTGGATGGCTGCCGGCCGGATTGCGATACGCGTAGTGCGACGGGATCTTGTGCTGCCAGCTCAGCGGCACGCCGAAATTGGCGTGGAAGGCGGGCAACGCGGTCAGCCCGGCGCCGACCGTCGAGGAGCCGTGATAGCCCTGCTGCAAGGTGATGAACTGGTCGCGCTGCTGCTGTCCCTTCGCATGCCAATAATAGTGGATGAAGCGCACCGTGCTGTCGACGGCGTCGGAGCCGCCGAGCGTGAAGTAGACATGGTTGAGATCGCCCGGCGCACGCTCGGCCAGCGCTGCGGCAAGACGAATGGCGGGCTCCGAGGCGAGGCTGAAATAGCCGGTGGCATAAGGCAGCTCGCGCATCTGCCGCGCCGCAGCCTCGACGATGCTGTCATGGCCATAGCCGGCATTGACGCACCACAGGCCGGCGAAACCATCGACTAGCTGGTGGCCGGAGGCGTCGGTGACGACGGCGCCCTTGGCGGACGCGAGGACCCGCGCGCCCGAGGCCTCGTGTCCCCGATAGGATGCGACGGGGTGCACCAGATGGGCGCGATCGAGTTCGATGAGCGAGTTGCTGAGCATGATGATCTCCAGTTCAGCCGAACGCCTGGCTGGCCAAGGCAAATGTTGAGGCAAATGTTGCGGCAAATGTTGATGCGGACGGCCGCGCCGCGTCTGTTGCAGCGGGTCGGTGCATCACGATGCCGCCGCCGACATGATCGAGGCCAAGGCTTGCCAGCCACGGCGCAAGGCCGCTCTCGACGCCGGTGTCGACGCGGATGAATTCGCCTTGCCGCCCGGACAAAAAATGCGCGACGAGCGCCTTGGCGTCGTCGAGACCGGAGGCGACGACGGGGCCGATCACGAGGCCGCGGCCGAAGCGGCGCAGCGCCGCGAAGCCGGCCAAGCGCCCCTCTCGCTCAAGCATCGCGAGGTCGCCGACGACAACGAGATGTGCAATCAGAGCGCTGCGGTCCGCGCCAAACGCCGCCGCATCCAGCACGGTGATCGCGGCGACGTCCGCCGCGGTTGCAACACGCAAATCCTCGCACGGCGCGACCGCTTGCACGAGATGTCCCTGGTGCTGGACGATCTCGCCCGACCGGTGGAAGCCGAGCTTCTCATAGAGCGGCAGGCCGTCCTCGGTCGCGACGAGCTGGAGGCGCCGGTCGCCCGCGAGCGTCATCGCCCGTTGCATCAGGCGCCGTCCGAGCCCCTGCCCCCGCTCGGCCTCGTCGACGATGACCATGTTGATCGTGCCGGCGTCGCGGCCATAGGGCGTCATCAGCACGGTCCCGATCACGCGCGCATCCGCGCTGACGGCAACACAGCCTTGGCTAAGCGCAAGCGCCATCTGCCAGTCCTCGCGGCGATGCGGCCAGCGGGCCTGTCGCGACAATCCCGTCGCGGCATCCAGGTGATCGCTGCTGAAAGCGATCAGGCTCGTCGCGTTGGACATCATGCATGCACTCCCATTGCATCGCGAGTCTGGGGGAGCGCCCCCCGGCAAATCGTCTGAAGGCGCTGATGCCGACAACATCTTCCGCCGTAGAACCGGATAAAGCCGCATCTTATGCTGGCGTGCCGGCCTATCATCGGATGTCGAGATCATCGCCCACGTGAGGACCCATGAGCCGCTTTCGCCCGAAATACGTGACCTTCGACTGCTACGGCACGCTGACCAATTTCCAGATGGCCGAGGCCGCGCGCGATCTCTACAGCGCAACGCTCCCCGAGCCGGCGATGACCGAGTTCGTGAAGGTCTTCTCGGCCTACCGTCTCGACGAAGTCCTCGGCGCCTGGAAGCCCTATGCCGAGGTCGTCAGCAATGCGCTGGCGCGCAGCTGCCGCAAGATCGGCATCCCTTTCAAGCCGGAGGACGCCGACATGGTCTATCAGCGCGTGCCGACCTGGGGACCGCATCCGGACGTGCCGGCGGGGCTCGCCAAGGTGGCCAAGGAGATTCCGCTGGTCATTCTCTCCAACGCCATGAACGTGCAGATCCCCTCCAACGTCGTCAAGCTCGGCGCCCCCTTCCATGCCGTGTTCACCGCCGAGCAGGCGCAGTCCTACAAGCCGCGGATGCGCGGCTTCGAATACATGTTCGACATGCTCGGCTGCGGCCCGGAGGATATCACGCACTGCTCCTCCTCGTTCCGCTATGACCTGATGACCGCGCACGACCTCGGCATCAAGAGCAAGGTCTGGGTCAACCGCGGCCATGAGCCGGCCAATCCCTATTACGGCTACACCGAGATCAAGGACGTCTCCGAGCTGCCCGGCGTGTTCGGTCTCTAAGCAGAGTGCCCGCGATGAAATATGTCTCCTACTGGCGCGATACTGCGGCCGCCTTTCCCGGCGGTCACACCGGACCCGTGGAGGGGCATTACGACGTCGCCGTGATCGGCGGCGGCTTCACCGGCCTCGGCGCCGCGCTCCAGCTCGCCAAAGCCGGCGCCAAGGTCATCGTGCTCGAAGCCGATGCCGTCGGCTCGGGCGCATCGGGCCGCAATGGCGGGCATCTCAACAACGGCTTGGCGCACAGCTATCCGGCCGCCAAGGCCGAGCTAGGCGCCGAGCGCGCGATCGCACTCTACAAGGCGTTCGACGACTCGATCGACACGCTGGAGCGCCTGATTGCGGAGGAAAACATCGCCTGCGACTTCCGCCGCTCCGGCAAGCTCAAGCTGGCGTCCAAGCCCGCCCATTTCAATGCGATCGCCCGGAATTTCGAGGCCATCAACCGCGAGGTCGATCCGGACACGGCGATGCTCTCGGCGGCAGATTTGCAGGCGGAGATCGGCGCGCCCTTCCACGGCGGCATGCTGTTCAAGAAGAGCGCGATGATGCATATGGGCCGCTTCGCAGCCGGCCTCGCCACGGCTGCAACCCGCCGCGGCGCCGTCATCGTCGAGCACGCCGCGGTCACCGAGCAGGTGCCCGAGGCCAAGGGCTTTCGCCTGACCACGGCCAAGGGCACGGTGCGTGCCGATCAGGTGCTGCTCGCAACCGGCGCCTATACGCCGGCGAGCTTCAGCTATTTCCGCCGCCGCATCATCGCCGTCGGCAGCTTCATCATCGCGACCCGCCCGCTGACAGCGGCCGAGGCGGCTGCGGTGCTGCCGGGCCAGCGCACCTACGTCAACTCGATGAACATCGGCAACTACTTCCGTCTGTCACCGGACAACCGCCTGATCTTCGGCGGCCGCGCGCGCTTCTCGGCAACGTCGGATCAGCAGTCGGACGCCAAGAGCGGCGCGATCCTGCGCGACGCGATGGAGCGGATGTTCCCGCAGCTCAAAGGCATCGACATCGACTATTGCTGGGGCGGGCTCGTCGACATGACCGCCGACCGCTATCCGCGTGCCGGCCGCCAGGACGGCGTGTGGTATGCGATGGGCTATTCCGGACACGGCGCGCAGCTCTCGACCCATCTCGGCATGATCATGGCCGATGCGATGCTCGGCCGGCCCGATCGCAATCCGATGAAGGAGGCCGGCTGGCCGGTCGTGCCCGGCCATTTCGGCAAACCCTGGTTCCTGCCCTTCGTCGGCGCGTACTACAAGACCTTGGACTGGATCCGCTGAGACGTCCCGGAGAGCCGCTCGTTCAGCCAACACACGGTCTATAAGCAATCAGAGCTGCGCCTCGAAGGCCGCGCGCTCGGCGCGGCTGAGATGCAGCCCGTGCTTGGTGCGCCGGTCCAGCACGTCGGCCGCCGTCTGTGCCCATTCCCGCTCGCGCAGGTAAGCGAGCTCGCGCTCATAGAACGTGCCGCCGAAATGACGGCCGAGATCGTCGCGCGTGCGCGCCGGCCCGAGCAGGTCGCGCGCGCAGCTCCCATAGAGCCGCGCATAATGCGCCACCGCCTCGCGCGGCAAGGCCTGATACTCTGCGGCAAGATCGTCGAGAAACTGCTCGAACGAACCGCCGAGATCGCCGCCCGGCAGACAGGCGCCGGCTGTCCAGGCCGGTCCCATCTGCGGAAACCATGGACCGAGCCGCTCCAGCGCGTGCTCGGCGAGCTTGCGAAAGGTCGTGATCTTGCCGCCGAAGATCGACAGCAGCGGCGGCTGCTCCGCCGTGCCGTGCACCTCGAACACGTAGTCCCGTGTCACGGCCGAGGGATTATCGGCGTTGTCGTCGTAGAGCGGCCGCACGCCGGAGAAGGCGTGGAGGATGTCCGCCTTGCCCGGTGCTGCGCGGAAGTAGCGATCGAGCACAGCCAGAAGATAGTCGATCTCGCCGCCGTCGATCGCGACATCCTCGGCGCGACCGTCATGCACGATGTCGGTGGTGCCGATCAGCGCCAGATCATTCTCATAGGGGTTGACGAAGATGACGCGCCGATCGGTGTTCTGCAGCAGATAGGCCTGCGATCCGCTCCAGAATTTCGGCACCACTAAGTGGCTGCCCTTCACCAGCCGCACATTGTGCGCCGAGTTGAAGCCGGCGACGCCCTGCACGACGTCCTGCACCCAGGGACCTGCGGCATTCACCAGCGCCTTGGCGCGAACGGTGCGCAACTCGCCGCTCTCGGAGCGCATCTCCAGCCGCCAGCAATCGCCCTCGCGGCGCGCGCTCACCGCGCGAGTGCGCGGCAGAATGACGGCGCCCTTGCGCGCGGCATCGACGAGGTTGAGGATCACCAGCCGGGCATCGTCCACCCAGCAGTCCGAATATTCGAAGCCGCGCCGAAACTCCGGGCGCAACGGCGCGCCTTCCGGCTCATGCGCGAGGTCGACATTGCGGCTCGCCGGCAATTGCTTGCGGCCGCCGAGATGATCGTAGAGGAACAGCCCAGTGCGCACCAGCCAGGCCGGGCGCTGCTCCGGCGAATGCGGCAGCACGAAGCGCATCGGCCAGATGATGTGCGGGGCCGAGGCCAGCAGCACCTCACGCTCGATCAGTGCCTCGCGCACCAGGCGAAACTCGTAGTATTCGAGATAGCGCAGGCCGCCATGGATCAGCTTGCCCGAGCGCGATGAGGTGCCTTGCGCGAAATCATCCTTCTCGCACAGCAGCACCTTCAGGCCGCGGCCGGCGGCATCACGGGCGATACCAGCGCCATTGATGCCGCCGCCGATCACGGCGAGGTCCAACACACCGTAATCGGATCCGCTGCGTGAGACCGGCGCGTTCATCGCTTGCCGCTGTGCTTCGTCTCGAGCTTGCGTCCGGCGGCTGCCGCGCGCGTCCGGGTTGCCGCCTTGGCCGGCGTCTTTGCAGCCTTCTTGACCGGCTTGGCCTTCTTGCTAGCCTTCATATTCGCCTTGGGGTCCTGCAGACCGTAGGTCGAGAACCCCTGCGCGGTCTCGGCGATCTCGGCGTCACCCAGGATGTGCGGCTGGCCTAGCGCGAGCGACAGATAATATTGCTTGGCGATGGTCTCGAGCTCGACCGCCAGCCACATCGCCTTGTCGAGATTGGCGCCGACCGCGATCATGCCGTGATTGGCCAGCAGGCAGCCATTGCGGCCCTCCAGCGCCTCCAGCGCCAGCTCGGACAATTCAGCCGTGCCGAAGCGCGCGTAGCCGGCGCAGCGGATGTCCATGCCGCCGAACGCCGCCATCATGTAGTGGCAGGCCGGGATCGACTTGCGCGCGATCGCCAGCACTGTCGCGTAGGTCGAATGCGTGTGCACGACGCCGCCGACATCCGGGCGTCCGCGCATGATGTCCAGATGAAAGCGCCATTCGGTCGAGGGCTTCAGCGGCCCCTCCCACGAGCCGTACTCCCCCTCGAGCGGCATCGAGGCGATCATCTCCGGCTTCATCGAATCGTAGGGCGTCGCCGACGGGGTGATCAGCATGCGGTCCTTATAGCGGGCGGAGATGTTGCCCGACGTGCCCTGGTTTAGACCCGACGCATTCATCCACCGGCACTTGGCGATGATGTTCTCGCGGATCTGTCGTTCCTCGCGATTCATTGCAAAAACCTTTCGTCAGCAGGGATTGAGCGGCGGCTCGCCGGCAAGATAGCGGCGAACCTCTTCGGCCGCCTGGTCGGCGGCAAAGGTGACGGTACGCACCGAGGCGCCGGCGATGTGCGGCGTCAGGGTGACATTGGGAAGCTGCAACAGCGGCCAGTCCGGCGGCACCGGCTCGACCGCAAACGTGTCGAGCATTGCGCCGGCCAGCCGTTGCGAGCTGAGCGCATCATAGAGCGCCTGATAGTCGACCAGCGGCCCGCGCGCCGTGTTGATCAAGATCGCGCCCGGCTTGATCTGTTCCAGCGCGTCGCGATCGATGAAGCCGGTGGTCTCCGCGGTGACGCGGGCATGCAGGCTGATCACATCGGCGCGCGCCAGCAACTCGCCGAGCGCGACGTGCTCGACGCCGTCATTGCGATCCTGGGCGCTGAGCTGCACGTAGGGGTCGGTGACCAGGATCTTGCAGCCGAACGCCTTGAGCAGCTTCACCACGCGGGTGCCGATCGCACCATAGCCGACGATGCCCACCGTCATCTCGCCCAGCTCGCGTCCCGTCCGGTCGGCGCGATAGAGATCGCCGCGCCAGTCGCCGCCGCGCAGCGACTCGTGACCGCTCCGGATCAGCCGCGTCTCCGCAAGCATCGCGCCGATGGTGAATTCGGCCACCGCGCTGGCGTTACGTCCCGGCGTATTGACCACGAGCACGCCGTGATCACGCGCCGCCTGCATGTCGACATTCACCGGGCCGCCGCGCGACACCGCGATGAATTTCAGACGGGGCAGCCGCTGCAGCATCGCCCGCGAGATCGGCGCGAGATGCGTCACCAAGAGCGGCGCCTCGCCGATGAAGGCCGCGAGCTCGTCGGGATCACCCATGAACTCCTTCAGGCCATCGAGCTTGGAGCCGGCATAGCCGTGCTCCATCGGCTCATCCGGCCAGGGCTGCTCGAGCGTGCGGATGTCGAGACCGTCGCCGCAGGTCGCGGTGATCCGTTCGGCGAACACCGACGGCAGCATGAAGCGGTCGCCGATGATGGCGATGGACCTAGACATGATTGGCCCCCGTGCGCTGGGGTGCGAGCTGCTTCCACACCGGCCGCGCCGCGAGGCGCGCATCGACATAGGCCGGAAACAACTGCTCATAGCGTTCGGCCAGCGCCATGTCAGGCGCTTGCGGCTCGTCCAAATAGGGCCTCACCCACTCCTCCGCGCAGTCCATCATGTTGGAATAAAGTCCGGTCGCGACCGCTGCGATCATGGCCGCGCCCGATGCGCCGGCCTCCTCGCGGCGGCAGACCCTGATCGTGCTGCCGAGCGCAGCACCAAGGATGGCGCCGAGCGCGCGGCTCCGCGCCGCGCCGCCGGTCAGACGGATCTCGGTCGGCAGCGGTCCCATCGCCGCGTAGCAGTCGCGCGCGGCGAAGGCTAGCCCCTCCATCACTGCGCGCATCAGATCCCAATAGCCATGTCGCGTGCGCAGGCCGATTAGTTGCGCCGACGCCTCGTGCGACACGAAGGGACCGCGCTCGCCCGCGTCTGAAATGAAAGGATGGTACAGCAGCTCGCCCGCTTTCGCGGCGAGCACGCGCTCATCCAGGCGCCGGATCAGGTCGTTGCGCGACCGCGCGATGCCCTCCATCGCGAGCACGCCGCGGGCGACGTCGAGCAGCCAGTCGATGTTCAAGGTCGCGGCCATGGTCGACTGCATCTGCGCATAGTGACCCGGCACCGGGAACGGCATCGTATAGCCGGTGGCCTCGGCATTGAGCTTGACCGCGTCGGCCGAGCGCGCCAGCCGCATGTGCATGCCGGTCGAGCCGATGATGGTGCAGCCGACATCGGGGCTGGGATCATATAGCCCGCCGCCGAGTGCGTTGCAGATCACGTCGACATAGCCGAGCGACACCGGCACGCCCGCGGGCAGGCCCGTCTCCGCCGCCGCCATCTGCGACAGCGGATGTGTCGTGACGACGCCGTCGACGACATCAGGAAACAGCCGCGCCGACGCGGAAATGCCGATCAGATCGGCGGCCTCACCGTCGAAGCAGCGCCTGCGAAAATCGCCGCAGGAGAACGCCGCCTCCGACGGATCGGTGGCGCGCGCCCCGGTGAGTTGGAAGTAGAGCCAGTCCTTGCAGTGGAACACCGTGCTGGCGCGGTCCAGGATCGCGGCGGCATGCGCCTGCAGCCAGGCGAGCTGCGGGCCCTGCTGGCAGGCGTTGAGCCCCGATCCCGTCCGCTGATAATGCGCCGCGTTGCGCTCACCTGATCGAAAGGACTCGACGAAGCCCGCCGCACGCGAGTCGAGCCACAGCAGAGCGGGCGCGACCGGCTCGCCGTCGGCATCGATCAGCCACGTGCCATCGCCCTGCCCGGTCACCGCGATCGCGGCGACGCGGCTCGCCAGATCGGGCAGCGCGGCGCCGAGCCCGCGCAGGGCCGCGACGGTGTCGCTCCAGGTCCGATCCAGGTCCTGCTCGACGCGGCCGCCCGGCAGCGCCGTATAGCTGTTGGGAATCGCGAAGTCGCCGAGCTGGCGACCATTCCGCGCGAACGCGACTGCCTTGATCACCGACGTGCCGGCGTCGATGCCGATGATCACATCGCGGGTCGCCGATGACGCCATGCTCAGCGCGCCTCCGCATGGCGGACGCAGACGCCGTCGCGACCGAAGATGTGGAGATGGCGCGACTCCAATGCGCAGGGCACGACATCGCCCGGTCGCGCGGCCACCTTGCTGGAGGTGACGGCGACCAGCAGATGACCGGCGCACTCGCCTGCAATATGCGCCTGATCGCCGAGCCATTGGTTGGAGACGATGCGCAGCCGCGCCTCACCGCTGCCGATTGCGATCCGCTGCGGCCGGATGCCGACCTTGATGCGATCGGCCTGCACAAGCGCCTGCTGCGCGGAAACATCCAGCGTCTGTCGGGAGATGTGGAAGGAGACGTCGGAGGCGGCAGACAGACGGAAGCCGCCCTCCTCCTGCGCCACGGTGGTCTCCAGCAAATTCATCGGCGGCTCGCCGATGAAGCTCGCGACGAACAGATTGGCCGGACGGTTTTTCAGCTCGCGCTCCCCAGCGAATTGCTGCAAGACGCCGTCCTCCATGACCGCGATGCGGTCGGCGAGCGCGCTGGCCTCGGTCTGATCATGGGTCACGAAGATCGCGGTCATCCCGCGCTCCGCCAGCAGGCCCTTGATGCGGCCGCGCAGCACCGCGCGGAGCTGCGGCTCGAGCTGGCCCATCGGCTCGTCCAGCAGATAGAGATCGGCGTCGCGCACCAGCGCGCGCGCCAGCGAGACGCGCTGCTGCTGGCCGCCGGACAGCGCGCGCGGATGATGATCGAGGATGTCCTCGATCTCGACCAGGCGCGCGATGTCGTCGACGCGCTGCGCGATCTCGGCCCGCGACAATTGCTGCGCCTTCAGCGCGAAGGCGATGTTCTCGCGCACCGTCAGCGGCGGATACAGCGAGTAGCCCTCGAACGCCATCGCCACGCGGCGCTTCGCCGGCGGCAGATCGTGGATCGGCCGCTGCGCCAGCGCGATCGAGCCGGAGCTCACGCTCTCGAAGCCGGCGATCATGCGCAAGGTCGAGGTCTTGCCGCAGCCGGAGGAGCCGAGCAGCGCGACGATCTCGCCCGACCGGATGTCCATGTCGAGCGCGCGCACGGCATGGACCTCAGGCTTGCCCCTGGTGTGATAGACCTTGTCGACGTTGCGGATTTCGAGCATGCCCATGTCAAACTCTTAAGGTTCAGATCCTCACGCCGCCTGCCGTCGCGACGGCAGGCCGATGCGCTCGCCCGTCGCGTGATCGAACAGCAGCGCCGCATCAGGCGCGAACCGCACGTACACATCCTCGTCGGCTTCAGCCTGCAGCGCCTCCGGAGCCAGCGCTGCCAGCCATTCACCGCCGTCGGCGAAACGCAGCAGCACCACCGCACGCTCATGCAGCGGCGTCACCGCGACGATCCGGGCGGGGATCGCGTTCTCGCCGCCCTGGCGCGTCACCACGATGTCGTCGGGCCGTACGCCGAGCCAGCAGCGCTCGCGCGCGTCGGATGGCAGCTCATCGGCATCGAGCTGGACCTGCGTGCCGGCAACGGCGGCCATCAGGCCGCCCTGCCCGGCCACCGGCGTGACCTCCGACAGATTGATGCTGGGATCGCCGAACAGCCGGGCCACCGCGACCGAGGCTGGCCGCGCATAGATGTCCTCCGGCCGCGCCACCTGCACCAGACGGCCATTGATCAGCACGGCGATGCGATCGGCGATCGCCATCGCCTCGCGGTAGTCCTGCGTCACATACAGCACCGCGGCCGAGCCGCGCCGCAGCAGGCTCGGCAACTCCAGCCGCATCTCATAGCGCAGCTTGGCGTCGACGTTGCGCAGGGGATCGTCGAGCAGCAGCACCTCGGGATTGCCGATCAGCGCCCGCGCCAGCGCCGTGCGCTGCTTCTGCCCGTTCGACAATTCGCGCGGCTTGTGGCCGAGCACGTGCTCGATCTTCAAGAGCCGGCTCATCGCCGCCACCTTCGCCGTCACGTCGGCAGCTCCGCTCGCGCGCAGGCCGCTGGCGATGTTGTCGCGCGCGGTCATGTGCGGGAACAGCGCAAAGTTCTGGAACGCCATGCCGATGCCGCGCTGCTCCGGCGGCGCATCGACGATCGACCGCCCGCCGACCAGGATGTCGCCCGCGTCAGGCTCGAACATGCCGGCGATCATCCGCAGCAGCACGGTCTTGCCGCTGCCGGACGGGCCGAACACAGCCACGATCTCGCCGGGCTCGACCGCGAGCGACACGCCCTTGGCGCAGGTCGCGGCGCCAAAGCCCTTGTCGACGGATTTGAGTTCGAGACGCGCCATGCTTCTTCAACCCTTGACTGCACCGAGCGAGAGGCCTTCGACCAGATAGCGCTGCGCGTAGAGCGCGAGCAGCAGGGTCGGCGTCACCGACAGCACGATCGCCGCGGCGATCTGGCCGTATTGGATGCCGGACGCGGTGACGAAGGCGAGCGCACCGACCGTCACCGGCTGCTTGTCGGCCGACGCCAGGATCAGCGCAAAGACGAAATTGTTCCAGCAGAAGATGAAGGACAGCAGGCCTGCCGCCGCAATGCCGGGACCGGCGAGCGGCACGGCGATGCGCGTGAACGCCTCGCGCCAGGAATGCCCCGCCAGCCGGTAGGCGTGCTCGATATCCGGGCTGATGTCCTCGAAATAGCCGCGCACGATCCACAGGATCAGCGGCAGCGCGATCAGCTGATAGACCCAGACGATGCCGAAATAGGTGTCGTTGAGGCCGAGCTGCTGGTAGTAGAGCGACAGCGGCAGCAGGACCAGAAGCGGCGGCGCGAAGCGGAACGACAGCAGCGTGAAGGCGATGGTCTCGCCGAGCCGGAACTTGAACCGCGCGAAGGCATAGGCTGCGGGCACGCCGAGCAGCAACGCCAGGATCACGGACGCGCTCGACAGCACGAAGCTGTTCATGAGGTTGCGCATGAACGATATCTGCAGGTTGCCGGCGGCGGTCTTGAGCTGGCCCGAGATCAGCGCCTCGTAATTGGCAAGCGTCGGCTCGAACAGGATGCGCGGCGGAATGCGCAGGATCTGCTCGTTGGTCTGGAACGACATCAGGAGGATCCAGACGATCGGAAACATGAAGAACACGAGCACGAGCGCCAGCGCGATGCCGCGGAAGATGCGCCCCGTGAGACTGGAGTGATCCATCAGCAGCCTCCTTCAGGCGTGGCCGTGGGCGCGTTCGCGCAGCCGCAGCCAGTTCTTGATGAAGATGTTCGACAGGATGTTGGTGATCAGCCACAGGATCATCAGCAACGCCGCCGAGCGTCCGACATTGGTGTACTGGAAGAACTCCAGATAGGCCTGCACCTGGAACACCATCAGCCGGTCGCCGGGCCCGCCTTGCGTCATCGCATAAACGATGTCGAACTGCTGAATGGAGTCGAGCAGCCGGAACAGCGACGCGGTGATGATGTAGGGCGCGAGCATCGGCAGGGTGATGCGGAAGAACACGAAGCTCGCCGGCACGCCGTCGAGCGCCGCCGCCTCGAACGGCTGCCGCGGCAGCGAGCGCAGCCCCGCCAGCAGCAGGATCATGATGAAGGGCGTGTAGACCCAGACGTCGACCAGCACGACCGTGAACAGCGCGGTCGACGGATCGGAGGCCCATTTGAAGTCGGGCGCGCCGAGCAGGCCGACCAGATAGGACAGGATGCCGAAGCTCGGATTGGTCATCAGCTTCCACATCAAGGCGGCGATCGCCGGCGCCGTCATCAGCGGCAGCAGCAGCATGATCGAGACCGCATTATGGAAACGCGTCGGCCGCCGCAGCAACAGCGCGATGCCGAGACCGAGCAGCAGCTCGGCGATGACAGTCACCGCGGTATAGACCAGCGAGATCCGCAGCGTGTTCCAGAACGCGGGATCAGACAGGAAATCGATGTAGTTGTCGACGCCGATGAAGCCGCGCAGATACGGCAGATTGAGCCGGTAGCGCTGCAGCGAATAGACCGCGGCGGTGACGAACGGCACCAGGATGGCGATGCACACCAGCAGCGCCGGCAGGCTCAGGAGATACGGCAGCAGCCGCCCGCTCCAGCGTTTCGCGCGGCGCGGCGCCGCCTCGGTCTCGACTAGTTGGGCCATGCTCATGACAGGCGTGATCACATCGTCGCGGAGGATGGGGCCGGTCCGGACGCTTGTGGGGAGCGTCCGGACCGACGGGTGGTCATAGGAGATGCAGCGCGACCTCAGCCGAGGCCGGCCTGCTTCAGCTGACGGTTGATGCTCTCGGCCAACTTGTCGAGGCCCTCGTCAACGCTGATCTCCTTGGCCACCATCTTCTGCAGCGACGCCGCCCACTCCGTGGTGAGGTCGAAGAACAGCGGCTGCGCCGTGAAGTAGATCTTCGCGCCGGGCGCCGAGAGGTCGTGCTGCTCGAGATAGCCCGGATAGGATTTGGCGATGCGGTCGCGGAACTCGCTGTCCTTCCACACGGAGGTGCGGACGGGATTGACGAAGTCCATCTTGCGCGCGCCGAACAGATCGTGCTCGACCGAGGCTGCCCACTGCATGAACAGCCAGGCGGCGTCCTTCTGCTTGGAGAAGCTCGACATCGCCAGCGACCAGATCCAGACGTTCGGCGTCGGCGCCTTGGCGGCCGGATTGGCCGCGAACGGCGCGTAGCCGAGATTGCCGCGCTCCTTGTTCTCGCCGCCGTTCATGAAGTAGCCGAGAATGTCGGCGTCGAAGATCATGCCGGAGGCGCCGGCACCGAGATCGGTGCCGACCTGATACCACGTATAGGTCGACCAGTTCTTCGGACCCGAGCCCTGGATCATCTTGACCCATTTCTCGTGGAAGTCCTTCGAGGCCTTGGTGTTCATCGCGGCCTTGAGCTTGCCGCCCTCCATCACAAAATCCTTCTGGCCGAAATTCGCGTAGGCCGAGAGGAAGCCCGGATGGATCGTGGCCCAGGAGCGCGAGCCGCGCACGCCGACTCCGTAGGGACCGCCGGCATCCTTGGTGATCTTGGCCGCGACCTCCAGCATCTCATCGAGATTGGTCGGCGGCTTGACGCCGACCTTGCTGAAGATGTTGCGGTTATAGGTGATGTTGTTGAGCTCGTAGCCCCACGGAATGCACCACTGCTTGGCCTTGCCGGAGCCGAGCTCGGAGCCGGCGACGCCGTCCCAGGCGGTCGAGGAGCGCAGGCCGGGCAGCACGTCGTCCCAGGCGAAGGCCGGGTTGGTCTTGGCGGGGTCCTTGATGTAGGTGTTGAGGTCCTCGATCCAGCCGGCCGGACCATAGGTCCAGGTCATGTAGGCGCCGGTCATGAACGCGTCGTACTGATCCGACTTCGACGACAGCGCCGCCGTGACCTTGTCGAAATAGACGTCCTCCGGGAAGATGTCGTAGGTGACGTTCATGCCGGTGAGGCTCTTGAACGCCTCGATGTCGCCGATCATCGCATCGACGTAAGGATGCTTGTTGAGCAGCAGCTTGACGGTCTTGCCGCTCTGGGCCTTCCAGTTGAAGTCCGCGGCCATCGCCTGCGACATCGCCGACGCAAAGCCGGCATTGGCGGCGGCGCCGGCGATGCCGAGCTTGGCGGCACCGTCGAGCAGATCACGCCGGCTGATGCGCTTGCCGGCATAGGACGCAAAGAGATTCTTCTCACGATCGTACATTCAACCCTCCCTTTGTTTTTGTAAAACGTAGTTGCGTTACCTGCCCTTCCGACTTTTGTTTTTAAGAACACCGGATGTTTTCTCCGGCTTGTCGGTAGATAGTGCCTGAGCGGTCACCTCATCGATGATGAGGCCGTTCAGGAAGCCGCTGCGCAGCACCGCGCGCAGGGCCGTGATCTTCGCCTCGCCGCCGCCGATGGCGACGATGCGGTGCTTCTTCAAATCATCAGCCGCCATCGAGGTGGCCCGCGCGGAGAGATCGAGATCGAGCAGCTCGCCCTGGGCATTGAAGAAGTGGCCGAGCAGATCGGCGCAGGCGCCGGCGCGCTTCAGCTCGACGACCTCGTCCGGCTTGATCATGCCGCTCGACACCAGGAATCCGTCGGCGTGGATCTGCCCGATGCCGACGAACAGCAGCGAGGCCTGCTGCGCCAGCGCGAACACATCGGCGATGCCGAACTGCTGCATCAGCACGCGCCGGTCGGCGACGGAGTTGGCGAACACCGGCACCGGCAAGAGATAAGCTTCCGCGCCGGTGCGCTCGGCGAGCCGATGGATGACGTCGAACGGATTGGCAGCAAATTTGCGCGTCAGGCCGCCGAGCAGCGAGACGAACTGCACGTCACGCGCCGGCGTCTGCGGCAATTGCGCCACCACGGCCGCGAGCGTGCGGCCATGGCCGACGCCGATGATCTTGTCGTCGCCGCGCTCCAGCACCTGGCGCAGGAAGCTCGCGCCCTCCAGCGCCAGCGCCTTCAGCGGCAGGTCGCCCTCGCCGAGGTCAGGCGCGACGCGGCAGAAGTCGAGGCCATAGCGATCTGCGAGCGCATTCTCCAGCGCGACGCATTCGGCGACCGGGCCCTCGACGAAGACGCGGATCATGCCCTCGCGGCTGGCGCGCGCGATCAGCCGATGCGCCTTGGTGCTCTGGATGTTGAGCCGGTCGGCGACCTCCGACTGCGTCAGCCCGGCCGCGAAATACAGCCACGCGGCGCGCGTCGCCAGCGAGGCCTCGCCGTCCACCATGGGCGCTCTGTCGGAAGCTGTCGTCACGCGCGATTGCCTGCTTGCAAATTTCTTCACGTCTTGCAAAAAATTGCAGACGCCGATCCGGCCGTCAATCCCGAAAACGTGCTGCGGTGCGTCAGGGCGCGACGGCTCAGGCGAGCCTCGGCATGCTCGCCTGGTCACAACGAGAAGAGGTCGCATGAGGGAGTTGTTTGTCGGCATCGACGTCGGAACGAGCGGCGTGCGCGCCTGCGCCATCGATCATTGCGGCACGGTCCATGGCGCGGCTGCGGTGCCGCTGCCGCCGCCGCGTCAGATTGGCGCGGGCATCGAGCAGGATGCCGAATTGTGGTGGCAGGCGACGGTCGCGGCCCTGGGCAGGCTCGGCGCGCTGGTGGATCTCCACAGCGTGGCCCGCATCGCCGTCGACGGCACGTCGGGCACGCTGCTGCTGATCGATGCCGATGGACGCCCCTGCTCGCTTGGTCTGATGTACAACGATGCACGCGCGACTGATGAGGCCAAGCGGATCGCCGCGGTCGCGCCGCCCGAAAGCGGGGCGCATGGCACCAGCAGCCCGCTTGCCAAGCTGATGCATCTCTTGGCGTCGACCTCAGGCGCGGTCCGCGTCGCGCATCAGGCCGACTGGATCGCAGGGCGGCTCGCCGGCCGTCACGGCATCAGCGACGAGAACAACGCGCTCAAGCTCGGCTACGATCCGGTGCAGCGCCGCTGGCCGGATTGGCTCGATCAGCTCGGCGTGCCGCGCGAGGCGCTGCCGACCGTTCTTGTGCCCGGCATACAGTTCGCGGACATCGATCCCGCGATGGCGCGCGCGCTCGGCATCGCGTCGTCAGCGCGCATCGTCGCCGGCACCACCGACGGCGTCGCCGCCTTCATCGCGACCGGAGCCGACACGCCGGGCGATGCCGTGACCTCGCTCGGCACCACGCTGGTGCTGAAGGTGGTCGCGACGCAGCCGATCTTCGCCGCCGACCAGGGCGTGTATTCGCACCGGCTCGGCGACAAATGGCTCGCCGGCGGCGCCTCGAATTCCGGCGGCGGCGCGCTGCTGGCGCATTTCTCGACCGACGACATGGATCGCATGACCCCGCTGCTGCGCCCCGACGAGCCGACCGGCCTCGACTACTATCCATTGCCGAAGCCTGGCGAGCGTTTCCCGATCGCCGATCCCACTCTCGCGCCACGCGTGACACCGCGGCCGGCTGAGGATCACCGCTTCTTCCAGGCGCTGCTCGAAGGCATCACCGGCGTCGAGGCGCTGGCCTATCAGCGACTTCAGGCGCTCGGCGCCCCTTCCCTGCGGCGGGTGATCAGCATCGGCGGCGGCGCGAAAAACGCGTCCTGGAGCAGGATCCGCGAGCGGATCATCGGCGTGCCCGTCAGCGTCGCCACGCAGACCGAAGCGAGCTACGGCACCGCGCTGCTCGCCTTGCAGGGGCCGCCGCGATGACCGCCGCCGCATGCGAGATCAGCGGCCTGTCCGCCATCGCCGACCGGTTCGATCACGTGCTGCTCGACCAATGGGGCACCTTGCATGATGGCCGCACGGTGTTCCCCGCAGCGCTGGACTGCCTCGCCAAATTGAAGCGGGCTCGCAAGCCGATCCTGGTGCTGTCGAACTCCGGCAAGCGGGCACGCGCGAATGCCGAGCGGCTGACGCGCCTCGGGATTTCCCGCGCCGCCTATGACGGCATTCTCACCTCGGGCGAGGTCACCTGGGCCGGACTGCGCGACCGGACGCGCGCGCCGTTCACGGATTGCGGCGACACCTGCTTCCTGATCAGCCGCGGCGGCGACCGCTCCTTGATCGAGGACCTCGACATCGTGACGGTCGACGACGTCAGAGAAGCCGATTTCATCCTGCTCGGCGGCCTCGATGACGATCTGGCCGAGCCCGATCTCTGGCGGGAGCCCTTCGCGCAGGCGGCCGCGCGCGGCCTGCCGATGATCTGCGCCAATCCAGATTTGATGATGTTCGGTGCGAGCGGCCTCGTCCCTGCCCCCGGCACGCTGGCGCGCGCTTATGAATGGCTCGGCGGCGCGGTGACCTTCGTCGGCAAGCCGCATGCCCCGATCTTCGAGGCGGCGCTGGAGCAGCTCGGCCATCCCGATCCACGGCGCGTGCTGATGATCGGCGACTCGCTCGATCATGACGTCGCCGGCGCGCGCGCCATGGGCCTGCAGAGCCTGCTGCTCGCCGATGGCGTGCATCGCACCGCGCTTGCTGGAGCACCTGACCTGGCCGCGGCCACGCGAAAGCTCGCGGCGTCCACGAGCCGCATGCCGAATTGGACGATGCAACAGCTAAGCTGGTGAAGGAGACGGACGATGCGCGAAGCCGATGAGCTCAGTGCGCTGCGCCGGATGTCGGCGCGCGTCGGCCGCAACATGCTGCTGGTGCAGGGCGCCGGCGGCAACTCCTCGATCAAGCACGACGATGTCCTATGGGTGAAGGCGTCCGGCACCTGGCTGTCGGATGCCGATGACAAGGACATCTTCGTCCCGGTGCTGCTGCCGGCCGCGCGCGCGGCGCTCGCCGGCGATGACGAGCGCATCCCGCTCGCCGCGCCGGGTCCGTTGCGCGCCTCGATCGAGACCTCGCTGCATGCGCTGCTGCCGCACCGGGTCGTGCTGCATGTCCATGCCGTCAACACCATCGCCTGGGCCGCGCGCCGGGATGCGCGCGACGAATTCGCGGAACGGCTCGACGGCCGCGCCTGGCGGCATCTCGACTATTGTCATCCCGGCCTGCCGCTGGCGCGCGCGGTCAGCGCGATCGTGGCGCAAGCGCGCGTCGACGTGCTGATCCTCGGCAATCATGGCCTCGTCGTCGGCGCCGACACTTGCGACCAGGCCGAGGCGCTGGTGCACGACGTGGAGACCAGGCTGGCACTGCCGGTGCGCACCACGCCCGCGGCTGACGAAGAGGCATTGCGCCGTCTCTGCAGCTGCACCGATTATCGGCTGCCGCAGGATGCCGACAGCCACGGCATCGCCACCGATCCCTACAGCCGCGCCCTCGCGACCGGCGGCTCGCTGTATCCGGATCACGTCGTCTTCCTCGGCCCCGGCCTGCCGACGATCGAGGGCGCCGACGGCCTCGCCACCCTGCTCGCGCGAACACAGGCAAGCCAGCTGCCCGCCCCGGTCGCAGCGCTCGTGCCGGGCCTCGGCGCGATCATCCGCAGCGACGCCAGCCCTGGGGCCGAGGCGATGCTGAGCTGCCTTGCGCTCGTCACCAGCCGCCTGCCGCTCTCGGCCGAGATCAGCTATCTCTCCTCGCAGCACGAACAGATGCTGCTGAACTGGGACGCCGAGCGCTACCGGCAGCAATTGACTGCGAGCCGCCAATAGCGCCGTGCGGCATCGTTCGCAGCGCGCTCTGACGAGCCGAAATGGCCGCAGGCGCCGCAATTACAGAGGCCACCGAGGATAAATCGGCTGCGCGGACGAGCTTATTTCCACCGTCGTCTCAACGACATCACCACTGTCCAGTCCATCTGCGAAAAATTATCCTATTTCCTTTTTTCGGAAATCATGCTTGTATGCCTTCGTCCCGCCTCGCCAAGAGGGCGCATCGCGATCGTCACGACGCGCGGGGTGGGATGCGGTGGGCGTGTCGGCTCGCAGCGTGACGATGAGTCATGCGGACGAACGAGCTTGGCGCGCCGGCGAAATCGTAGGGTCCCGGTCTCCCGACGCCGAGGCCAAGTTCGCGACAACGCTTTCGCGTTGCGCGGGTGACGGGGGCAAGACAGCCGGTCCCCGGGGAGACGACGTATAAGCCGCTAAACCATCGCGCGGGGAATGCCGGGATGTCTCGGCTGAACCTGTGGTGACTGCCGCCTGCTTTTCTTTCTGCAGGCGGGCCATGGGTGCGGCCAGCGCCCGGCATTCCCTGCGCCCTCTACTTAAAGGGCGGAACGACCTGGACAGCTCGGACGCAACGGCGCCGCGAGACCGCAGTCTCGTGTCGCCGGCGCAACGCGTCCGCAGCGCATGCCCTGCCCGGGCTCAGCGGAGCAATCACGAGATCAGACGGATCAATTTGCTTAGCCGGCCGGATGGTCCGGCGCACCCCGATGAACGCCCGCCAGTGCGGCCCAACCCGCATCAGCCCGCGCCTCACGCTCCCGTCACACACGTTATTTAATTTTAAAACGCCACTTGCTGGGCAAAATTGGATTTAATATAAATTAAATCACGCGCCCGACCGATCATTTAAAGTCTCAGACAATCAAATCCTTGTTTTGGCAGGCCCCCGGACGGCTCCGACCTCCGAAGCGCAACTGATGAAGCTTCACGAACATGCTGCACAACCCTAACGCAAGCACGGTGGCCTTCACATCCCAGCAGGACCAGGGCTGGGAGCGCGCCGGTCCCGGCCCGTTCGACCTCGCGCTGGGCTTCCTGCGCCGGCGCTATCTGGTGATCGCGATCACCGCCGCGGCGTCGCTCGCCGCCAGCTTCGCCGTCCTGAAAATGATCCCGCCGACCTTTTCGGCGGATGTGAAGATCATGCTCGGCAGCGCCAAGCCGCCGGTCCTGCAGCCGCAGCCGGCGCAGGACGAGCCGCCGCTCGACATGGAATCCCAGATCGAGATCCTGAAATCGAAGTCGATCGCAACCGCCGTCATCACCAAGCTGAACCTCGCCGATGATCCCGACTACAGCGGCAGGGCGAGCCCGCTGCATGGCGCCGTGGATGCCATTCGCCGGCTGTCCGGCGCGGCGCCGGAGCCGGCCACGCCGTCGATGGACGATCTGCTCGACGAATTCCAGCGCCGCATGAACGCATTCAGGATCGGCACCAGCACCGTCGTCGAGGTCGACTACAGCGCGAGCGATCCGCAGCGCGCCGCGATGATCGCCAACGCCATCGTCAAGGAGTATTTCGACCAGCAGCTGAAGGCGGAGGCGAACGAGCACCGGACCGTCACCGCCTGGCTGCACGAGCGCCTGCAGGATCTCGGCAACGACGCCACCGCGGCCGAACGCGCCGTGAACGAGCTGAAGAGCCGGCACAACATCATCTCGGCCGACGGCCGCTTCATCGACCAGCAGCAGGTCACCGAGCTGACCAATCGCCTGGTCGCGGCCCGGACGCACGCAGCCTCGCTGATGACCAGGCTCAACCGGTTCGACGAGATGCTGGCGGCCAGCAATTCCGACAAGCCGATCGACAGCTTTGCTTCGGTCTCGGACTTCTCTCCGGCCGAGCTGAGCGGCAATCTCAATCCGCCCGACGGCCTGTCGCTCAGCAATTCGAACAGCACGCAGATCATCAACAGCCTGCGTCAGCAATATCTCGACAATGCGAAGCGGGAATACGAGTACGCCGCCAAGTTCGGCAATGATCATCAGGCCGTCATCAACATCCGCGCCACGATGAAGAGCATCCGCCAGGCGATCCACGACGAGGTGCGGCGCCTCGCCGACGTTGCCAGGCACGATTATGCGGAGGCCAAGCAGCAGCAGCAGGAGATCGAAAAGCAGCTCGCGCAGGCCGTGGCACGCTCGCAGGACACCCAGGCGGCCGAGGTCAGCATCCGGGAGCTCGAGACCAGCGCCAAGGGATATCGCGCCCTCTACGACACCTTCCTGCAGCGCTACATGGGCTCGGTCCAGCAGGGCTCGTTTCCGATCACCAAGGCGCGGGTCATTTCGGCCGCGACGCCGCCCAAGAAGAAGAGCAAGCCGAAGTCGATCGTGCTGCTGGGCATCGGTCTGCTCGGCGGCCTCGCTTTCGGCGGCGGCCTCGGGCTGCTGCGGGAGTTCAGGGATCGCAGCTTCCGCACGACCAATCAGGTCGAAGATCGGCTGCGCCTGCCCTGTCTTTCGGTCGTGCCTCTGCTCAACCTTGCTGACGTCGACAGGGTCACCAGAGAAGCGGCTCTCAAGCTGCCGGATACGACGCCGGCGGAGGACGGCCAGCGACTGGTGGCGCGCGGTCCGGGGACCTGCTGGGCGGCCTCTGCCATGCCGTCCTCGCGCTTCGCGGAATCGATCCGCTCGCTGAAGGTCGCCATCGAGCAGGATCCGAGCCGCAGCTCGCGCAAGGTCTTCGGCCTCACCTCGGCGCTGCCCGACGAGGGCAAGTCCGTGATTGCCGCCTCGCTCGCCCAATTGTTCGCCAGCTCGGGCAAGCGGGTCATCGTCGTCGATTGCGACCTCAGGAATCCCTCATTGTCCGCCATGCTGGCCCCCAATGCCTGCACCGGCATCGTCGACGTCGTGACCGGCGCGCGTCCGCTCGAGGACGCGCTGTGGACCGATCCGGTGACGCGGTTGCAGTTCCTTCCGGCCAAGGGCGCAGCGAGCGGCAGCAGCGACATTCTCGCCAACGAGCAGATGCGCAGGCTGTTCGAGCAGCTGCGGGACGCCTACGACTACGTCATTGTCGATCTGCCGCCGCTTGCGCCCGTGGTCGACGCCCGCGCCATATCCGGGCTGCTCGACAGCTTCGTCCTCGTAGTGGAATGGGGACGGACGCCGGCCGATGTGGTCGAGCATGCGCTGAACACGGCGCCGAACGTCTACGACGCGCTGCTCGGCGTGGTGCTCAACAAGACCGACATGAAGGCGCTGAAGCGTTACGCCAATCACTTCGGCGACTACTACAATCACAAATACTATGCCCGCTACGGGAGCGTCATGGCGGAGTAGATGGCGGGTGAGGCGCGCCGCGCGGCGTCCGCCGCGAGGCTCAGCGCTGATGCTCGGGGCGGATGGCGGGATGCGCGAGGCCGGCACGCTCCAGCACGCTGCGTAGATAGACGCCCAGGAGATAGCCGACCTGGAGGGCGACGAGACCGCCGACCCAGGGCAGCGCCGCGGACAGGCCGCCCAGGACCGCAACGGCGATGCACTCCGCAAAGCTGATCGCGACGAGCGCCAGCAGCGTGCGAACCTTGAAGATCGCTCCGGCCACTGCTCCCGCTGCAAAATGAAGCGCGATCACCCACATCAATGTTCAGGCCTCCTCGGCGTGGCGAGAGGCTAGCGACGATTGGTTAGCGATGAGCTAAGCCGCTGCAGGAGATTCGAACAAGCGCATGGGAGCAACACCGCACCGCGGAAAACCGCTACCGGCCACCCTGCGGTTGCAGCAACGGAGGCCGATGCTGCCAATGCGTGCTGTAGAGCCAGAGCACGACCGTGACCACGATGACGTCGACGAGGCCCACCAGGGTCTGTCCAAGCACCTGCGGGTGAATGCCCCCAATCAGGAGCGCCAGCTTGACCGATTGGCGAACGACCTCCGACCCCAGAAACGCGATCAGCGAGTTCTGGCCGACATTGAGCACCAGCGCCACGGCCGGCGACTGCCTGGTGCGCGCGAACACGGCCCACAGCACTGCGAGCAGCAGCGGCAGGCTCCACAGCAGGTTGACGAGCTTGTCGAACCGGTACGGATACTTCTCGCCATTGCTCGGAAAGCCCAGCCACCCGTCAAGCAACAGCCCGAAGACGAAGATCGCCGCCATTGCCACGTAGAACGGCCGGCCGATCAGGCGGCCGCGGCGGTGGAGGTCTCCGAGCCAGGTGCCGATCATCAGGAAGAGCTGCATCTGCAGCGAGAACAGCAGCAGGATCGCGGCGGGATTCTCCAGCCCTCCGGCCTCGGTATTCGCGAACCAGGTACAGACCGCGAAGATCGCTGCCGACACTGTAAGCACCAGCACCCGGTTGCGCTTGAACAGCGGCAGGATCATGGGCAGCAGCAGGAACGTCAGCCCGTAGAATTTGAGGATGGTGATGCCGGTCGGCTCGGACTGAAACGTGAGCACGTCGAAGATCGCCTGCCCGACCGGCTCGCGCTTCTTGCCGAGAACGGCCATGCCGATGGCCACCGGAACCGAGATGACGAAGTAGGCGGCGAGAACCTTCAGCCCGCGGCTGACGAGCTCTCCGTAGTGATCCTTGTGCAGGTAGACGTAGCCGACCATGAAGCCCGAGATCACGACGAACAGCTCGGCAAAGGGATTGAACTTCGTGAACAGATCGACGGAGTCGGGAAACACGTTTGCGGTGTGGTGATAGAACACGAACAGCATCGAGCAGCTTCGATAGAAATCGATCAGCACCTCGCGCCGTGTCTGTCCCGCCGCACTCACTGTTCGTCTCCGATACGGCCGTCGCGGCACGACGGCGTCAAGCCAAGCGCGGTCTGGCGGGATGTTTCAAGGACGGTCATGGAGCTCCAGGCCGCCGAAATGGAAGATCCTCGCCAGCAGCGGCGAGACGCCGACGAAAGCCGCCTCGCACCCGTTCGCGTCCAGCTGCTTCCGGAGCATGAGCAGCAGCCCGAGAAAGCGCGCATCGATGGCGCAGACATTGGAAAAATCGAGCGTCACCGGCTTGCGCAAAGCGGCCGCGGCCCGGAAGACCGGAATGGCGCGGTCGACATGCCGCGCATCCGCGGCGCCCGACAGGCTCAGCGTGACCGCCCGCGCACCGTAGTCCTGAGTGATCGTCAGCGCCTCTCCGCGCTCATGCGTCCGCCGCATCCACCAGGTCCAGAACACGAAGGGCAGCACGTGGGTGAACACGAGGCGCAGCATCGCCGTCCCGTCGTGCCAGTAGCGTCGCCAGAGATACGGCTCCTCCTTGATGCGCCACAGCCACTCCAGGCCAAACCGGCGCAGGATCTCCGGCGCCCGCGCCACCGTGCCGGCCTGGAAGTTCAGCGCTGCTCCGAGATGGGCGCGGACCGGAATCTCGAGCCGCTCATGATTACGTTGGAGCCAGGACTGCCCCTTCTGGCTGCTCAGCGACGCAACCAGAAAATCCGCGCCGCTAGCATTGATCTCATTGATGATGTCGTCCCGGCTCATTTCCTCGGCCGAGCAATAGCCGGGGTTCGACCAGCCGACGCATCGCAGGCCACTGGCCTGACTGTTCAGCCGCCGCGCCGCCAGCTCGGCGGCCCCTTGCGGGCCTCCGAACAGAAACAGCTTCAGCGCGCTCGCCGGACCTTCGTCCGTCTTCAGCGCATCGAAAATATCGGCACCGGCCGTCCGGCTCTTGATCGGAATGCCAATCAGGCGGGCGATCCAGACCACCGGCATGCCGTCGACGGTGCAGAGGTCGCTCAGGATGAGCGACTCCCTGAAGCTCCTGTCGGACTGGCTGGCCACCAGGAAATTGAGATTGGGCGTGGAAATGAGAAGGCGGGTCTTGCGACGGGCAGCGTCGCGGATGCGACGCAGGACACCGCGCATGCCGATGGCGTCGACCGGCACGCCGAGGACGCAGTAGACATCGCGCGCCAGATCGTCAGGAACGACAGACTCGGCCGTCGGCGTCTCGGACCAGCCGAGGCCCGCGCCGGCACGGTCCACGCGGTAGGAGGAGCGCCCGGCCTCCTGCAGTTCGTGCGTGGTCAGCATCCACCGCTCTCCGTCAATCGCCTTGCTGCACGAGGATGCCGCGTTGGCGGGATCGTCGCGGAGCCCTCGCCTCGCTTGAAGAAGGCGGTGGCCCAAAAACATCATTTAATTTTAAATGATCCGATACATTTAATATGGTTTAATTGTGAATGACAGAGCAGATTCCCGGCAGATCCGCAGCAATACGCGCCCGGCCATGTGAAATGTCTTTATTTAATTCGGGATCCAGATCATGATTATTCTGCCACCGTTCGGCGGCGTGCCCGTTTTCGAGTTTTGAGCAGAGCGCGAATGCCCAGAGTTCAAGCGATGACCTTCACGGCGGCCACCGCCGCGCGCGCTCACGGGAAGAGCTTCGATCCCTGCGCTCTGCTCCCGGTCCTGGCCTTTTCCTACTCCGCGCTCATTCAGCCGCTGATCTATTTCAGCTTTCCGCCGTCGCCCGGGCTGCAAGGCCTGCTGGAAAGCCGCGTCGAAAACCGGATCTTCTGGCCGGCTCTTGCCGCCATCGCCATCATCGTTGCGGCCCATCGGTTGGCGCGCGGCGGCCGTCTCACCGCACCGCCGAACATCGTCAGCCTCTGCGCCTATTTCGCTTTCGCCGGCGCCAGCATCGCCTGGGCCTTCAAGCCGGAATTCGCCTTCGTCCGCTTCGTGCAGGAGGCGATGGTGCTCACGGCCGTCGTGCTGCCTGCCCTGTTGTCGAATCCACGCGCCGACATCCTGCGCGGCGTTTTCCTCTGCATGGCGACCGGCGTGATCCTCAATGTCATGCTGATCCCCGGCGGCTATGCGACCTACGCGCAATATGGCTCCGCGCTGGTCGATATCGGCTACCAGGGCTATTTCTCAGACAAGAACCTGCTGGGCGAATTTGCCGCGATCGCCTTTCTGTTAGCGGTTCACGAGCTGCTGTACCCCGGCTTTCGGCGTGCGCTCGGCCTCGTCGTGGCGATCGCGGCCGTGGTCCTGATCTTCCTCTCCAGCTCCAAGACGGCGCTCGGCCTTGCCCTCCTGGCCCCCGTCCTCGCTTTATTGACGCTCTCGGTCTCCAGGACGTTGCGGCTCGCGCCGGTCCTGATCCTTGCGGTGCTGCTGCTGGGCTATGTCGTGTTCGGCGGGCTCGCCGGCTTCACCACGAGCCGCATCGCCTATCTGCTGACCGGGGATTCAAGCTTCACCGGCCGGACAACGATATGGGCCTTCTCGGAAATGGAGATCGCAAAGCGGCCGCTGCTGGGCTGGGGCTATCAGAGCTTCTGGCTGGTCGGCGCCGATGCGCCGAGCATCACGGACGCGCCCGGTTGGGTGAAAGCCATGCCGAACTCGCACAACGGCTACTACGACACCATGCTGGAGCTCGGCTATGTGGGCCTCGCCCTTCTGCTGGCGTTCCTCGCGACCACCGTTCATGTCATCGGCCGCGTGATGACTCACGATCACAAGCGCGCATGGATCCTGCTGTCGGTCGCCTTGTTCGTCATGTTCTACAACTTTCTCGAGACGCTCTGGCTGCGCGCCTTCGATGTGTCCTGGGTCGTCTTCGTGCTCGTGGCCGTCGAAGCCGCGCGCTATTGGCGCCGGTCGCCGCTCACGATGCCGAGCCGACAGAGCGCAAGCCGGCGCTCTGCCGGTTTCGCTCGGCCACGCCCGATGTGGAAGCCGCGGCTCGGTGTCCGCTCTTGAGCGTGTCTGTCGGATTATCGTGTCGTCGCCGGCGCTGGCGCGAACGGAGTGCCGGCATCGAGCCGTGCCTTGGCCGGCAACGTGTGCAGCTTGGGATCACCGGCCGGATCGACCCAGGGCCAGGAGAGATCGCCGAAGAAGGCCGGCTTGGCGTTGAGATACAACGAGGCCGGCAGAGGCCGGGCCTGCAGGCCCTCCGTCCAGACAACCGTGTTGGTGAGATAATCGAAATTGCCGCCGCGGATCACAGTCGCCAACGTCTTCGGATCCGGCCCCATCGTCCATCGCTCCGGATCATAGCCGAGCATCCAGATGTTCCCCATTCCCCCCTGCCCCCAGCGGGCCGCATTGGCAGCCATCGACGGATCATCATAGCTCCAGCCCCTCATGCGCCCGGATTGGCCCAACACATTGCCGACAAACGAATCCCACCATGATCCATAGGCGAGCCCAATCGTCCGCAGGCCTGAACGGTCGACGAAGCGCTGGCGCTGGCCCGTCAGATGATTGCGGAAGAAGGTGAGATAGATGGCGTTGCCATGCGTGAAGTCGCTGTCGGCGTTATGGGACAGGTTCCCCTCGAACAGGACATGATGCGAGCCCGCCATGTGCGACGCGTTGATCCCGACCTCGACCCAGCCGGGATTGTCGAAATCGAAGGAATCGTCGGCATAGTTGTAGCCGACGACGCTACCGGCCCCGGACGAGCGGAACACCATGGTCTTGCAGACGTCGACGAGGATGTTGTTCTCGATCAGGACCTCCGACGAGCCCCAGGCCAGGCTGAGCGCATAGCCGGCTCCGCCGGGCTGCGGCCAGGAGCCGGCGTGAATATAGGAGTCGCGCAACTCGACCCGGAATGAATTGTTGATCGCCACGCCCTCGCCGAGCCACTGCGTGACTTCGATCGCCTTCGCCCACGAATAGGCGGCGGTCTCGAACCTCAGCGCCCCGTCCGCGCCGCCGATGATGCTGAGATCCTCGACGCCTACATGGGCGACATGGATGTCACGGTTGTTGGCCGCGTGGCTGCCGCTGTTCGGATCGGTGCTGTACGGAGTGAGCTGGGCGTCATGGCTGGTGCGGTAGCTGATCGTCAGCGGCGAGGTGAACGTCACCGTGGCTCCTGAAACGGATGCGATCTCCTTGATCTCGGAGGTCGCCCGGTCGACCCGCGCGAACCACGACATCGATTTCGGCAGCACACCGGGCGTCTGATCATAGGGGCCCGCGGCATTCGCCGCGCCATTGTCGTCGCCCGGCTGCACCGGATTGTGCATGTTCCAGGCGACGCGATCGCCCTGCCAAACCCTGGCGTTCGACGGAAAGCCGGATGGCGTTGCCTGCCATGAGGCGCCTGAGACTTCGTCCAGCAGGACGATGTCGCCGGCCCGCAACGGCGCGGCATTGGCCAACGTAATGCTCGTCGCCCCCTGGCTGCCATCGGCCACGAGGCTCCGCGAAGCGGTGCTGTCGGGGCCGTTATTCCACCGGGATGGACCGACGATGATGACGGGCTTAGGATCATAGGCATACGAGCTCGGATCGACCGGCGTCAGAATGCCCTTGGTGCCGGCGATGACCGCGGACGTTCTCGCTCTCGCACCGTTGGGCTTGACGAGCTTGGTCACACCAGCACCCGAGCCGCGGAGCGTGACCGGACGACTGATCAATAACGGCTCGTTCAGAACGAACGTGCCTGGTCCGAGCATCACCACCTGCCCGATCGGCGCGGCATAGAGCGCCGCCTGAATCGCGGGGGTGTCGTCGGCCCCGCTGGGCGACAATGCTCGATAGATGGTGGTGCGGTTCGGAATCCCACCTGCTGACATCAGGCCCGGCGTCCAAACGGCCACGCGATCTGCCGGCAACAATGTCGCGGCCGATCCTGCTGACCCCAATGGCGTCACCGGCTCCGAGGCTTCGGCCCTGCAGCCGGCCGGCTGGAACAGCGCCAGCGCTGCCAGAAACGCCGCGCC
Organism: Bradyrhizobium sp. USDA 4353; assembly: GCF_054063215.1. Lineage (NCBI taxonomy): Bacteria > Pseudomonadati > Pseudomonadota > Alphaproteobacteria > Hyphomicrobiales > Nitrobacteraceae > Bradyrhizobium > Bradyrhizobium sp. USDA 4353. The sequence continues at coordinate 4,203,075 of NZ_JBSSGB010000001.1, read as the reverse complement.
GAGAGCTGTTCTGTTCATGACGCCCATGCCACCAGCCTCCTCCGCGTCAGCAGGCTCAGCGTGGTCCGCCGAGGCCGCGCCGATTTAAAATCACCATGATTTTGACACGCGCGGCGACATAATATTAAGTCGTTATTTAATTTATTGAAAGCCGGCCGGTCGCCATTGGCTTTCGACGGAGGGATTGAGACGTGACGCCATCGCGCCGCTACCTGCTGATCTCGCCGTGCCGGGACGAGGCAGACTATCTTCGCCGGACGCTCGACAGCGTGGCGGCGCAATCCGTGCCGCCCGCACTGTGGATCGTCGTCGACGACGGTTCCAGCGACGACACGCCGCAAATCCTCGACGAATATGCGCAGCGCCTGCCCTGTCTGCGCGTCGTGCGCCGCGCCGATCGCGGCGGACGCAAGGTCGGGCCGGGCGTGATCGAAGCCTTCTATGCCGGGCTCGACACGGTGCGGCTCGAGGATTTCGACTATGTCTGCAAGCTCGACATGGACCTCGATCTGCCCGCGCGCTATTTCGAGCTGCTGATGGAGCGGATGGAGGCGGACCCGCGGGTCGGAACCACCTCGGGCAAGCCGTGGTTCGTCCATCCGCAGACCGGCGCGCTGGAGCCGGAGGTCTGCGGCGACGAGATGTCGGTCGGCATGACCAAATTCTATCGCGTCGCCTGCTTCCAGGAGATCGGCGGCTTCGTACGCCAGGTGATGTGGGACGGCATCGACTGCCACCGCTGCCGCATGCTCGGCTGGATCGCCGAGAGCATCGACAGCGAGGCGCTGCGCTTCGTCCATCTGCGGCCCCAGGGCGCCAGTCACAAGGGCATCTGGACCGGCCGGCTGCGCAAGGGCTTCGGCCAGTATTTCATGGGCACATCGCCGCTCTACCATGTCGCAGTTGCCGTCTATCACCTGCCTGCCTATCCCGCCCTGATCGGCAGCATGGCGATGCTGTGGGGCTACTTCCGCAGCTGGCTGAAGGGTCTGCCGCGCTACGACGATCTCGAGTTCCGGCATTTCCTGCGCGCCTATCAGCGCGCCTGCCTGCGTCTTGGCAAGCGGGCCGCCACGGCGCGGATCAATGCCGAGCGCGCTGCGCTGTGGCAGGCCACGCATCCCCTGTCCGAGACCAGGTGATCAGACGGACGATCGCGCCGATGTCGCCTGGACGATTGCGAAGCTGAGATCCTTCTCAAACTTTTCCGGATATCATGGCCGATATTCTCGAATTGAATCCTCTTGCCGCTTCCTCTGCCTCGCCCCGCGAGAGCAGCGATGCGCGCACCGTTACGCCGGCGCAGGCCGGCATGTCTGTCACGATCCCGTCGCTGGATGGCATCCGCGCATTATCAGTGCTGATTGTCGTCCTCGGCCATTCCGGTCTCCAGGCGCAGATTCCGGGCGGGTTCGGCGTCACCGTGTTCTTCTTCCTGAGCGGCTTCCTGATCACGACCCTCATGATGTCAGAGCATCAGCGGACCGGCACGCTGGCGATCTCGAAATTCTACGCGCGCCGTGCGTTCAGGCTGATGCCACCTTTGCTGATCACCTTGGCGATCGCCTATGGCCTCACCTATGCTGGCCTGCTCGACGGCGGGATCACCTGGAAGGGATTGGCCGCCCAGTTGCTGTACTTCGCCAACTACTACGGCCTGTTCTTCGACCCGGGCAACACCGTTCCCGACGGCACCGGCATTCTGTGGTCGCTCGCGGTCGAGGAGCATTTCTATATCTTCTATCCGCTACTGATGACCGCGCTGCTCGGCGCGTCGCTGCGACCGCGGACCATCGGCATGCTGCTCGGCGGCGTCTGCCTTGCGGTTCTCGCCTGGCGCATCCATCTCGTCCATGCTCCCGGCTTCTTCTCCGACCGGACCTATTACGCCTCGGACACCCGCATCGATTCGATCGCCTTTGGCTGCATTCTCGCATTGGTCATCAACCCCGCGCGTCAGCGTGCGCCTGCGGTCGCGATGTTAGCCACGCAATGGCTGCTACTGCTGGGCGCTGTCGCCGTGCTGCTGGTGTCGCTGATCTACCGTGATCCGACGTTTCGAGAGACGGCGCGCTACAGCCTGCAGGGCCTCGCCCTGATGCCGCTGTTCTACTTCGCAGTCCGGTTCGCCGATGCGCCGCTGTTTCGTCCTCTCAATCGCCCGGGGTTGATGACGCTGGGCACATATTCCTACGCGATCTACCTGATCCACAACGTCGTCATCCGGGTCCTCGACAAGAACTTCCCCGCCATTGCAGCAAAGCCCTACCTGCTCTTTCCGCTCGCTCTGCTGATCTCCATCGTCTATGCGGCAGCGATCGAGCGGTTCGTCGAGCCGTATTTCAGACAGCTCAGGCATAGGTTGAGGCCGGCATCCGCCGGGACTTCGCCCGCGGGGAGCGAACGGAGAGCCTCGGCCGCATCGGCTGGCAATGTCGCGGAAGCTAAAGCGTGAGGTCTTGGTCCGTCACCGAAAAACGCGGTGACGGTGACACCAGCGGACGAACACATAGATCGACCACACGCGCGACCAATAGATGCCGGGCGCGCCGTTGAGGAAGGCTTGCCAGAGCCGCGCGACAGTGGCCGGGTTCAGGCCGACCGGCGCGATCGCCTGGGAATCACGCAGCGTCCGGTCCATGGCCTCCTGCAAGCCGCGACGGATCCAGCGATCCATCGGCAGCACGAAGCCGCTCTTCGGCCGGTCGAACAATGTGAGATCGAGACCACGCAAGCCGATGCGCCTCAGCATCGCCTTGCTGCGCAGGGGCTGATAGCGCACCTCGTCGGGCAGCCGGTCCACGGTTTCGAACAGCACCTGATCGACCAGCGGCACGCGCTGCTCCAGCGAGGCTGCCATGCTGGCCACGTCATTGTCGCGCAGCAGCCGCTCGCCGAGGAACAGGCGCTGCTCCATGACGCTGATCGCCGACAGCGGCGTGCGCCCGCGGGTCTCCGCCGTGATCTTCGCCCGCATCGGCGCCGACAGGCCGTCGTTCAGCGTCGCGACCAGGTCCGGCGCGAGCAGCTCGCGCTGGAAGTCGGGAAGGAACAGCGCGTAGGCCATCTGATACAGCGCCAGCAGATCATCGCCGCGGCGGACCATCTCCGGAAGCTTGGCCCAGCGCGTCTGCGGCGCAACCGCGCCACGCGAGGGCGACAGCATCCGCGCAGCCAGCGATGCCGCAGCGACCTTCAAGCCCCCCGGCACCGTCGCCGTCCGCTGTGACCATTGCCGCATGACCGGCAGATCGCGGAACGACGTGTAGCCGCCGAACAGCTCGTCACCGCCGGTCCCTGACAGCGCCACCGTGAAGCCAGCGCCGCGAATGGCATGCGACATGTAGTAAGCGTTCAGGCCGTCGAAGGTGGGCTGATCCAGGCTGTCGAGTGCAGCCTCGAGATTGTCAACGAAATGCTGCTCGGTCAGCACCACCTCGTGATGCGCGGTGCCGACGGCGTCCGCAATGCGCCGCGCGATCGGCCCCTCATTGAGCTCCTGCTCCTCGAAAGCGAGCGTGAAGGTATGGATCGGCTGTGTCGCGGCACGCTGCGCCAGATTGGCCATGACCGACGAATCGATGCCGCCGGACATAAAGACCGCCAGCGGCACGTCGCTGGCGAGATGCAGCCGCAGCGTCTCCTCCAGCACGGCGGCGAGCTCGTCCTCCTCCATCACCTGATCCGGCGCATGGCCGCGGATCGCCCAATAATCCTCATCGCGCAAAACATTGCCGGCGCCGTCGAACGCCGTCAGACGGCCGGGCGACAACAGCGCGACACCCTTCACGGCGGTGCCGGGACCGGCGACAAAGCCGTTCCAGACAGCGCTCGCCACCGCCTGCGGATCGAGCTGCGGCTTGCCGAGAAGGCCCGAGGCCAGCAACGCGCGCAGCTCGGAGGCGAAAGCCAGCGACCAGCCGGCATTCGGAGTGTCCGGACGCGCCACATAGAGCGGCTTGATGCCGAGGGGATCGCGGGCGAGCAGCAGTTGGCGCGCATTGGGGTCCCAGCAGGCGAACGCGAACATGCCGCGCAGCCAGCTCACCGCCTCCGGCCCGTGCAGGCCGAGCGCACGCAACATCACCGCGGTGTCACCGGTCGAGCTGAAGTGCTGCCCCTCTCCGATCAGCCGCTGCCGCAGATCAGCATAATTGTAGATCTCGCCATTGAAGACGATGACGTGACCGGTGACGGAGTCCGTCATCGGCTGCACGCCGGCGGGCGACAGATCGAGGATCGCAAGCCGGCGGTGCGCCAGCAGCGCGCCCCAGCCGCGCTCGTCCGGCTCCGAGGTCCACGTTCCCCCTGCATCCGGGCCGCGGTGGAGCATGGCGTCGTTCATCCGCTGCAGCGCTGCGCGATTGTCGTCATCGACGCGGCCGATGATCCCGGCAATGCCACACATCAGAGCAATCCACCTGCCATATGCGAGGTTACGAACGATTGTCGGCTTGCACGATCATCGCTGCGCTGAGGTCGAAGCCGCGGTGCCTGACGACCACGACGCCAGCGCCTCGGCCGGCACCGGCGCAGGACCATAGGTACGCGCGAGACATTGCTGGTAGTCGAGCGGCGGCGTCCAGCCGAGCGTCTCCCTCAGCTTGCGATTGTCGAAGCGCAGCGGCTTGAGCATCGCATCGAACTTCTTGGGCGTGAGGATCGCGGGCACCTTCGTTGCGCGCCTGAACACCGTGGCGAACGCCAGCCGCACCGCCGCGCTGGCAAGCCAATGCGGTATCGGCAGCCGAAAGCCGCGCGTGCCAGTGCCGCTGATGTAGTCGGACAGATAGGTCCAGACGCGCTCGCCAGGGCCGTCAACGATATTCAGCGTCTGCCCCTTCGCACGCGGATCGAGCGCCGCCAGCGCGAAGACATCGGCGCAATTCTCGACATGGGTCATCGGGATGCGTGTCAACGGACCGATCACGACGTGATGCCGACCGATCTGCTGGCCGAGCGCGGCGAGATAGCCGTGATCCCGCCCCCAGATGAAGCCCGGGCGAAGCACGGTGAGGTCCCAGCCATGCGTCTCGGCAAGACGGCGCGTCACCCGCTCCTGCCACCATTTGGCGACGGTGTAGCCGCCGCGCGTGTAGACGTCCGGCGTCTGCTGCAACGGCGCGGTCTCATCGAGGACCTCGCGCGTTGCCGTGTAATCATAGACGGAGAAGCTGCTGCACAGCACGAGCCGGCGACAGCTACTGCTCGCCATCGCCTCGAGCAGCCGCTCGGTTCCGCCGACCGTGCCGGCGAACTGGGCATCCTCTCCGCCGGACACCACAGCGGCCAGATGAATCAGCACGTCGACATTGTCGAAGGCACCGGCGAGCTCGCGCGAGGTGCGGAGATCCGCCCTCACGATATCGACCGAGGCCGGCCAGCCCAGCGGCTCCACACGGGTTGCGGGACGCACCATGGCGCGCACCGTGATGCCGCGCGCGAGCAGCGCGTTCACCACGTGACGGCCGAGAAAGCCGTTGGCGCCCGTGACGAGAGCCCTCATATCGCCAGCTCCTTCATCTCGACCCGCTCTATGGGCTTCATCGCCTCAACCATCCGATTGACCGCGAGAACGTCCTCGGCGGTGATCGGCAGCGGCGCCCGCGAGCCGAGCGCCTGATAGGTGCGAGCGAGAAACTCCCACAGGCCCTCATAGGCGCCGGGCCCCTTGAACTTGCGCAGCAGGGTCGACAGCGCGGCACGGCGGATGTCGCTGCCCTCCTCCAGCCCGCTGAAGAACGGGCGCAGCGGCTTCGGCACGTTGCGCGGGCCGTCGAAGGTGAGCCGGGTCTCGAACAGATTGGCGGTCGCCTGCATCCGCTCGCCATAGACCCGCAGCCAGAACGCATCCGGTTGCGCGCTGGCGCTGAAGCCGAGCGTCGCGGTGCCGCGTTCGGCCTCGACCACGCAGCGAAACTCGTCGAACGGCAGCGGCGACGGCTTGCGCTTGCTCCAGACGGTCTGCGCGCTGCGATGCGGGCCGACAAAGGCGTGCGCCAGCGAGGCGAGATGCGGCAGGAAATCGGCGATCGCGCCGCCGGCCAGATTGAGCGCCGGATGTGGCGCATTTGGATCAGCAAAGCCATCGGGGCCGAGGATGTCGAGACAGATCAGAACGTCGACATGGGTGACGGCTCCGAACGCACCGGTCTCGATGCGGCGCAGGATCTCCTGCGGCGCACTATTGAAGAGGTAGTTGTAGTCCTCGACGACGTGGCGGCCGACCTGCCTCGCCCGCAGCGCCAGGGTCTGAAGCTCCTCGAAGGTCGAGGTCGCCGGCTTCTCGACGATCACATGTGCGCCGGCTTGGAGCGCATCGATCGCCAGCCGGAAGTGCGAGGTCGGCGGCGTCGTGACATGCACGACATCGGGTCGCACCGTCTCCAGCATCGTACGGTGATCGGTGAACCAGGACGGAATGGCGTAGCGCTCGGCCGCGGCCTCGGCCGTCGCCGGCGACAGATCGCAGATGGCAGCAAGCTGGACGCCGGGGAGCGTGTTGAGACAGGCAAGATGCTGGCGGGCAATCTGCCCGGCCCCGATGAGCGCGGCCTTCATCACGCAGTGGTCTCCAGGATCTCGAGATAGAACTCTTCCAGCGCGCGCGCCGCCGCGCTCCAGGCGTATTTCTCAACGGCCACCTGCCGCGCCGCATGACCAATGCGCGCCGCGAGCCCTGGCTCGGCGAGCAACCGGCTCACGGCGCCGGCGAAGGCGACAGGCTCGTTCTCGATCAGGATGTCGCGGCCGGGGACCGCCTCGATCCCCTCCGCGCCGAGGCTGGTCGAAACGATCGCCTTGCCCATCGCCATGGCTTCCACGATCTTCAGCCGCGTGCCGCCGCCGAGCCGCAGCGGCACGACCACCGCCGCGGCCTCAGAGAGATGCGGCCGGAGATCCGGCACGAAGCCGGTGAACGCGATCCGCGCGCCGGCAAGCGCGAGCAGCGATGGCGGCGGCCGGCCACCGATGATTTTGCAGCGCGCGTCGGGATGTCTCGCAGCAATCAGAGGCCAGACGTCCTGGATGAAATGCGTGACGGCGTCGATGTTCGGCACCGTCGCCAGCAGCCCGAAATACACCACGGTGCGTCCATCGGGCTTTGGGTCCGTGCTGCGCGGCTGATAGAAATCGATATCGGCGGCGTTGGGGATCACCGCGGTGCGAATTTGCGGGAGATCCTGACGCAGGCGCGCCTCGTCGTCGGTGCTGCAGAGATAGACGCCGTCGGCCTGCCCGTAGATTGCGAGCTCCTCGCACCTGAGCTTGCGCCAGTTCGCACCGGCATAGAGCCGGCGGCCGAGACTGGCCCCGGTTGCCGCGAACTGGCGGGCCAGATCGTAGGCGATCTCATGCGAATCCACGATCAGCCGCGGCGGCATCTCGCCCGCCGGCGCCTGCCGGAACAGGCAGTGGCCGAGATAGGGAAACTCGAGATTGACGATGTCGAACCGCGTCGCATGCAGCACCTTGTTCAGCACGCGCTGCAACTCCGGCAGCGCGACACGCAGGCGGTCGAAGCTCGATGGCGACACCAGCGAGCGCAATTGCAGCAGGCGCTTGGACAGACCGTCACGGCCAAGCGGGTTGCGCACCAGCACGACGTCGCGGCAATAGGCCTGCATCGCGCGCTGACATTCATCGATGTCGAACGCGTCGTCCACCAAGGTCACGGCTGTGAGATCGTGGCGGCGCGCCAGCTGCGTCATCAGCCCGTGCATGCGCGCCTGCGCGCCGAACCGCGGCGGGCTTGCGGGCATGTGTGAGACGCTGAGGATGTTGAGACGCCGCGGGTTCACGACTCCCGACCGGGGACGTCGGCCATTGCCCCGCGCCGGCGGCGCGGGGTCCAATACGTCCGGGGCTGGGGTATCGCTGGCCATCATCATTTAAAATATTTAATCACGGCTATATTATATATCTTATTTAATGCGAGGCGACCATTATCTTGGGCCGCTCACCTGTGCCGTCGCTTCGGCCGGCCGTCACCGTTTCCTCTTCAGATCCTGGATGATCGTACCTGCGATCCGCAACGGCTCGACGTGGCGGAACACACCGACGACGATCACCAGATCAACACAGACGCAGAAGCAGCCCGACAGCACCATGCGCATGAGTGACGGGACGCCGGCGAGCAGCGTCGCCTGCAGCCACCAGCCGGCAGCAACGGTTACGACGGCGCCGATCGTCTGCGGACCCACCGCGCGGATCACCAGCGCCGCGCCGATATCGATCGGCCGGCCGGCATACATCACCGACGGCAAGGCGATGACCGAATAGCCGATGACGACGCCCCAGGCGACGCCGGCCGGCCCGAAGGGCAGCCCCGCCAGCACCGCCACGACCTGCGCCACAAGAGAAATGATCCCCCAGGTCTGCCAGCGGTCCGCCCGTCCGAGCGACAGATGCAGCCAGCCTTGCGAGCCTTCGACGACATGCGAGATGCCGCGGAGCGCGATGATGCTCAGCAGCGCACCGGCCGCCCGCCATTTCTGTCCGAGCAGGACGACGGTCAGGTCCTCGGCCGTGACGGACAGGATCGCCGCCGACGGCATCAGGAAGAATGCGAGGATCGACAGCGCCGCCTCGTATTTCTGGCGGAGCGCGGCGGGGTTCGCCTGCAGCTTGCTCAGCGCCGAGCTTCCGACCGCATGCGTCTGATTGAGCGCCGCATAGATCGAATTGTCGTACAGGTTCATGGCGTTCTGGTAGTAGCCGACCTGATCCGGCCGGTAGAGCAGACCGAGCGCGATGCGGTCCACGGCGCGCGACAGCGTATAGGCGACGGTGAAGCCGACGACGTGCAGCCCGAACCGCACCATCGACTTCACTTCGTCGTCAAACACGGGCGTCCCCGGACGCCATGGACAGGCCGACCACGTGCCGATCACGACGCAGATCGCGCTCGTTACGGGACGCAGCACCAGCGCCCAATAGCCGTAGCCTGCCATCGCGGCCGCGATGGCTGCGATCGTTCCGACGAAGGTGCTGAACAGCTGAATCCGACCGATGCGGCCGAACTGCATCGTCCGCCGCAGCAGCGCCATGTGCTGATTGGTCAGCCCCGCCAGCACGAAGGTGACGGCGATGCAGAGCGAGATCGGCAGCAGCCGTGGATCATCGTAGATCCAGGCGATCAGCGGGCTACATGCCGCGACGATCACCGCGACCGCCAGGCCGATGCCGGCGCTGACCCAGAACAATCCGCTCACCTGGGCGGGCGTCACCCGGCTCCGCTGCGCGGTCGCGTCGAGCAGGCCGAAGTCGATCAGCAGCGGCGCGAAGCTCGTCAGCACCGTGACGATGGCGACGAGCCCAAAATCCTCCGGCGCCAGCAGCCGGGCCAGGACGATCGCGGCAATGATCTGGAGCGCGGCATTGCCGTACTGCATGACGATGGACACGATGCCGCCGCGCAAGGCCCGGCGCCCGAGATCGTGCGATTCCCTGTGCTCTTCGAAATAGGCGGCGACGGCTTCCGACATATGAGGTCATCACCTTCAATTATCTGGGATCGCCAACGACTGCGCTGTCGTCGGTCGAGCGGGTCGCCAGCACAGAGCGTCCCGCAGCAAACGGTGTTCGCTCGAAATCATCGCGTCCGTGAGAGACGCAGCAATACAGGAGCAGCGATGACGGTCCATTGTGGCGGAGAAAAGGATTTAAATCCTCATTTCGCCAATAATACCGCCTCGCGATTTAAATCTGGAATCGTGGACGGACCACGGCCATCGACCATCTCGGCCAGCGCCCTGAGCCGTTCCTTCCGGGCCGCGACGCCCGGGAGCGGCTGCAGGCCCGTCGCCGCCAGGATGGTTTCCCATCGATAGACCCAGTCGTGACGCAACAGCGTCTGCACCATGCCGGTCCGCCGCATCGTCTCCTGGCGCTCCCGATCGCGATCCAGCTCCGTGATCACTCGATCGATCTCATCGGAGGTGTGAGGCACGTGGACCATCACATCGGGCCAGTCGAACAGTCTCGGAAACAGCTCGTTGTCGGGGCGCTCGCCCAGCATGATGGCGCCCGCGGCCGCGCCTTCGAAATAGCGGTAGCCGAACTCCACCTGCCGTCCTGTCTCGCCCGGCTCGTCGAACTTGCCGGGATTGACGAGGAAATATCTGCTGCGTTTGGCGAGGTTGGCGACCTGGGCCCGATGCTCTCCGAGGTCGATCGCCTGGCTGCCGCTGATCGTGTCGTGAAGATAGAACAGGCCGCTGTCGCGGGCCGTGGCGAGCAGCTTCTGATGGATCACACGGGATCGGCGCCCCATGCTGAAGACATCGATGACCCGCTCCGGCGGATCGGGATAGGGACAGAACTTGATCGCATCGATCGCGAGCGGCAGATGCGTACAGGCGTGCCCGATCTCCTCGCTGAGCGGCTTCACCGTGCCGATCTGGAACGGCATCACGATGTCGAACTTGGCGAGCACCTTCAGGAAATGGCGGTGCTTGGCGATCTCCTTGACCCACATCTCGTCGAGCAGACACACGGATGTCCGGCAAGCACCACGCAGATCCTCGATCACGTCGAACATGATGAGGTCCTGCGGAAAGCCGCAGATCGCGAACAGGACATCATATTGCCGGTCGGCCGGAATGCGCGGCAGGCCCGGGTTGAGCAGCACCGGCGCATGATAGCCCAGCCGGGTCGCAAAGCTGGCCCGCCGGCTCAACGGATCCAGCGTGGGCGCGAGCAGTTCGGCAGAGTCGATCTCGCAGATGACGTCCTCAAGCTCGACATGCGGGCCGCGATTGAGCGCTTTGCCAAAGATGTTCCGAAGCGAGAAAACCAGGACGCGGGACTTGTCCGATGGCGAGCTCATGGTGCCTCACTTGCCCCTTGCAACGGTCGGATGAGGTCGGCGTCCAATGCCAGCCGTGCCGCCGCCTCCATGCGGGCAAACGGGACGTCGGCGCGGATGGCCATGTCCAGCAGGCTGTGCTTGCCGTCGGCGAGGTTGAGCACCCACAGAAGATCCATCTGCGTCGCCCCGCCCGCTTCGCGCTGGCCCGCAATCGCCCGGTAGAGCCCGCGCCGTCCGAGCTGCGGCTCGCCGCGCCCATCCACGCGCTCGTAGATCCCGTCGCGCTCGAGCAGGTCGAGCACGTCCGCGATCACGGCGTAGGACTGATCGAGGCAATGCGGCTTGACGAAGTCGAGATTATCAGCCGAGGTGTGGTATTCCGGAAACGTCCCATGCACGCCGCGCATCAGGCAGCCGACCGGCAGGTCGAATCCCGGCGAGCAGAACTGCCGCTCGTCATAGCCATACGGGCTGAAGGGCATGATCTCGTAAGCGAGACCGGAGTGCTTGAGGACATGCGCGACGGCGCGGTCGATCGGTGCGCCCTTGCGGCTCTGCTTGTAGTGGAAGCTGCTGGTATCGCCGAGGCAGGTCAGGACGAGGCCATGCTCCACCTCGCCCAGGCGGCTCTCGTTGCGGTCGAGCCAAGCCAGCGCCCCGATCGTCGCCGGCAGAAACAGAAACCGATAGCCGAGCCGCGGCTTCAGCCGCGCCTGCCGCATCGCCAGCGCCGTCATCACCGAGATGCCGGAGAGATTGTCGTTGGCGAGGCTCGGGTGACAGATATGGCAGGTGATCAGCACCTCCTTGTCCGTCTGCCCGGCGACGAAGAGCTCGCCATAGGTCAGGGATCCCGGCGCCAGATCACTGTCGATCTTGACGCGATAGCTGTCGTCCGTCATCTCCCGCCACAGACGATCCGGCAGGCAGAAGCCCCAATCATCGGCATAGTAGCCGGTCCGGTACGGGATCAGCTCGGGCTGCTCAGGCAGCGTGTGAACGTGCTTGGCCAATTCGGCGCGGCTCAGCACGGCGCGTACCGGCTTGCTGTAGCCCATGACATGAAGATTGTTGTCGGCGAAGTCGACGAGACATCGGCCGTCCATGGTTCGAATGGTCGCCCCGCGGATCGTCCATTCCGCTGGCACGTGCCAATCGAGAACCGGAGTCCCGGTGGCGACGTCGTGGACGGTGAGATCGATATGCCGGCCGACGATCTCGAGGGTCTGGCGAACGCCCGCGCCGGTCAGGCTGCGGTTGATCGGAAACAGCTCCGTCACGAGATCGTGGAGATCGATCTCCGGCGTCCGCCCTGGCATCGGCGATGTCAACCTCTCCAGCATCACGCGCCTCTTTCCGGCCGTTGCACCGACGTCGGCGAGCAGGTCAACCATCGCGGTCTGCGCAGTCCGACATGCCGTCTCATGACGCTCACCACAGACGCCGCTCCGCCATCGGCGGCCAGGACGCATCCTTCGCCGACAGCACGGTCACCGGTTGCGGCCAGCGGATGGCGAACATCGGATCATCATGGCGAAAGCCGTCTGACAGCTCCTCCGCATAGTCGACGCCCATCAGGTACTCCACCGTCACGTCGTCGGTGAGCGTCTGAAACCCATGGGCGAAGCCGGCGGGAATGTAGAGCATGCGCGCGGTCGACGGGCCGAGCTCGCAGGCATAGACCTCGCCTCGCGTCGGAGAGTCCGGCCTGATGTCGACGATGACGTCGTGGATCAGGCCTGCCGTGCAGCGGACGATCTTGGCGTCGGGCTTCGGCGCGCGCTGGAAATGCATGCCGCGAACGCTGCCGCGAAGTCGCGTGACCGAGCTGTTGCCCTGGACCGGCTGGAAGGCGATGCCCGCGTCCGCGAAGGTCTTGGCGCACCAGGTCCGCGTGAAGCTGCCACGCTCGTCGGCGCGAACCGTGAGCTCGATCAGGCGCGCATCCGATCCTCCCAGCTGGACAAATCTCATCGTGTCCGCCTAGTCCTCGATCGTCGCCTTCGGCACCGGCACGATGAAGCGGCCGCCCCACCGACGGATCTCAGCCATCTGTGTCTTGATCTCGTTCTTGATGTTCCAGGGCAGGATCAGGACGTAGTCCGGCTTCGCTTCGAAGATCGCTTCCGGCGGCAGGATCGGAATGCGGACGCCCGGCATGTAGCGGCCCTGCTTGGAGGGAGCGCGATCGACGGTGAAGTCGAGAAAGTCGGTCCGGATGCCGCAGTAGTTCAGCAGCGTGACGCCCTTGGCCGGCGCACCATAGGCGACGATCTTCTGGTTGTCGCGCTTGAGCGCGGTGAGCAGCTCGAGGAGAGCGCGCTTGGTCTCCTTGACCTGCTCGTTCCAGGCCACGTAGATCGCGTCGTCGTGCAAGCCATAGGCGCGCTCCCGCGCCAGCACATCGGCCACGTTGGGGCTCTCCGCATGCGATGCGCCGTCGTGGCAGACAAAGAACCTGATCGAGCCGCCGTGAGTCTCAGGCAACTCGACATCGAACACGCGCAGACCAGCACGCGCAAAGATGCGCAGGCCGGCGATCAGGGACAGATACGAGAAGTGCTCGTGATAGATGGTGTCGAACTGGTGCCGCTGCATCAGCGTCAGCAAGTGCTGCACCTCGAAGGTCGCGACGCCCTCGGGAGCCAGCAGGATCTTCACGCCGCCAACGAAATCGTTGATATCGGGAACATGGGCAAGCACGTTGTTCGCCGTCAGAAGATCGGCGGACCAGCCCTCCTCCCGCAGAACCGTCGCGCAATCGCGGCCGAAGAATTCGATCCGCGTCGCAATGCCCTTGGCACGCGCGGCCTTCGCCACGCTCTCGCAGGGCTCGACTCCCAGGCAGTTGATCCCCTTCTGGAGCGAGTATTGCAGCAGGTAGCCGTCGTTCGACGCGATCTCGACGTGGCGCGACGCCGGACCAAGACCGAAGCGCCCGACCATGGCCTCGACATAGCTGCGGGCGTGCTCGAGCCAGGAGGTCGAGTGCGAGGAGAAATAGGCGTAGTCGGCGCGGAAGATGTCCGAGGCCGCCAGCAGGTCGCGGGTCTGTGCCAGGCGGCACTCGCGGCAGACGAACGTCTCGAGGGGATAGAACGGCTCGGCCCGCATGTAATTGGCGGGATCCACATAGTCGTTCGCGACCGGCGAAGCGCCGAGGTCGATCAGCTTGAGGGTGAGATCATCGCCGCAATGCCGGCATTTCGGCGCTGTGCCCACGGCGGTGGGAAGGCTCAGTTCCATGGTGTCTCCACTGTCCTGTCTGGCGAAGCGATAGCTCGGAGGGCAGCCACGTCAGGTCCATTGCAGCCTGTCGTTGATCCTCGCGGTCTCCATGTGGTCCTGCAGGACCTTGAGACGGATCAGATCGGACGAGCGAAATTCGGCATCCTTGAAATTCATCCGCTTCAGGCCGTCGACCAGATTGGTGATCGACTGATCCAGCGTCACCCGCGGCTGGTGATCCGGCGCGAGCGAGCGGTAAAGGCCGAAATCCACCTTGTAGGAGCGGCTGTCGACGGGTGCGGAGGTGTTGATGGACACCGCCGTGCCCGGCACGCGCGAGGCCACCGCGTCGGCGAGATCCTTGACCTGATAGTTGCGGTCATCAGAGCCGGCATTGACGGTGAGGAAGCGGCCGCCATTGTCGGCCGGCCGGTCGATCGCCCAATCGATCGCCCGCGCCATGTCGGCGACGTCGATCAGCGGACGCCAGGGGGTGCCGTCGGACAGCACGCTGATCTGCCGGCGCGTCAGTGCACAGGCGACGAAATCGTTGAGCACGAGGTCGAGCCGCAGCCGATCCGACATGCCGCAGGCGGTGGCAAAGCGCAGGCAGGTGATGGTCATGCCGGTGTCGATCGATGCCAGCGCCTGCTCCGATCCGATCTTCGACTTGGCGTAGGCGGTGATCGGGTTGAGCGGATCGCTCTCCTTGCGCGGCGGGCCATCGGCAATGCCGTAGACGCTGCAGCTCGAGGCGAACACGAAGTTCTTCACGCCGGCAGCGGCGGCCGCCCTGGCGAGCGAGATGGTGGTGTTCTGGTTGATGTCGAGCGTGACGTCCTGGAAGCGGTTGCCCATCGGATCATTCGAGATCGCGGCCAGCTGCACCACGGCATCGTAGCCGCGCAGATCGAGCGACATGTCGCGGACGTCGCCATGGATCTGCTCGTCGAGATATCGCTCGGGAAGAACCGGCGCCCCGGTCAGGCAGTGCGCGAAATAGGCATTGTCGAAGCCGTGCAGCGTGGCCTCCGGCCGCTGGGTCCGCAGATGCCTGGCGACCACGGGACCGACATAGCCCATGTTTCCGGTGATGAGCACTCGCAAAGCCGCTACCCCTTTACGCGAACAAAGCACGATTTAAATAACCGGACGAATTATAAATTATAATATCGCGCCGCGTCCAGCAAATCCGTCACCCGTTTCATTGCGGGCTCCCGAAGTCATGCCAAAGCACAGCAAAGCCGTCGAACAAAGCGGTTTCGCGACATAAGGCGGATGACAGAACGGACCGGCGCGATTTAATTATGTTGCACCAAATTAAATAAATGCCATGAATCGGCCAAACGAGAACCGCAAACCTCGGCAGGTTTCATTCGGACGTTTTGGTTGAAGATTTGAGAGACAAGGCATGACGCTATCCGCCGGCGACTGGGTCGAGATTCGCAGCAAGGAAGAGATCCTGGCCACGCTCGATGCGAATGGGCGGCTCGAGGGCCTGCCGTTCATGCCGCAGATGTTCAAATGGTGCGGCCAGCGCTTCCAGGTCTACAAGCGCGCCCACAAAACCTGCGATACGGTGACCGGATACAACACCGGCGAATGGCTCGGACGTCGCCTGCCCAACGCAGTGCATCTCGATTTGCGTTGCGACGGCGAAGCCTATGGCGGCTGCCAGGCCGCGTGCCTGATCTTCTGGAAGGAGGCATGGCTGTCTCCGGTCGATCCGGCCCAGGCCATGGCGTCCAACCAGGCGCATACCGCGGCTCTCGAGCCGTCCGGCGGATGCAGCGCCCGCGCCGTGTGGGACGCAACCAAGTCGCCCGATCAGGTGGCCGGCAAAGGCCCCCGATATTCCTGCCAGGCCACCGAGCTGCCGAACTACACCCAGCCGCTGAAATGGTGGGACGCCCGGCAATATGCCGAGGACATCGCGTCCGGCAATGTGTCCGCGGGCAAGATGTTCCGCGGCTTCCTCTACTTCGCCTATGTCGGCGCCACCATGGCCCGCCGTCCACGGCTCGGCCGGCCGGCCCGCTGGATCTACGACCGCATCCAATCGCTGTGGGGCGGCGTGCCGTTTCCGCGCAAGCGCGGTGACCTCGCGACCGACAAGGACGCGCCGATCGCGCATCTCGGCCTGCAGCCGGGCGATCTCGTCCGCGTCCGGCCGCACAACGAGATCCTCGCGACCATCGACAAGCAGACCAACAACCGCGGCATGGGCTTCGATGCCGAGATGGTGCCCTATTGCGGCAAGGTCTTTCGGGTCCGCACACGGGTGGAAAAATTCATCGACGAGCGCACCGGCTACATCCGCAGAATGAAGACGCCCGCGGTGATCCTCGACGGCGTCTACTGCCAATCACGCTACAGCGAGAATCGCTTGTTCTGTCCGCGCGGCATCTTTGCCTGGTGGCGTGAGGTCTGGCTGGAGAAGGTGCCGGCGTCGGCCATCGAGCGCCCGCCGGCCGAGGAAACGGTCGAGCTCCCGAGGCGCGCCGCCGGCTGACGGCCGCGCGCCTATGTCTCGAACAAGAGGCGGCGGCGCGCGGACGTCGCAGTCGATCGTTTTGCGCTGATCAGCCCAAGGCCAGCTTGCGGACCACGAACGCCTCCGCATAGCGCTCGGCCGCGCGGCATTCCATGCCGCGGAGCCGGGCCAGACCCATGAAAATCTCCGGGTCGAACCACTGCTTTGAGCGCTGGCTGCCGAAATGCGACATCAGCAGCGCGACCTTCCGCTTCATCACCCGCTCGGAGACAGGCATGTAGATGTTCGGGCGCCCGAGATCGCCGTCCCATTTCGGGATCTCGTATTCGAGGACGAGATGATCGCGGAATGTATTCCAGACCAGCCGGTTGACCTGGCGGTGATCCTGATGCGCATCGTCGCGCCGGTGCGCGAGGATGATGTCGGGCTCGATGCGTCCCTTCAATTCCTCGAACCAGGCCTTGATCGCTTCCCCCTGCTCCGGAAAGAAGCCGTCGCGGAAATTCTTGATCTCGATTGTACGGCCGGCCGCCTCGGCGAGAAAATCATTTGCAGATGCCCTCGCCTCGTCCTCTCGCTCGCCATTGCCGCTCAGCACGCACCAATGCACGTCGAGGCGCACGCCCTGGTCGAGCCAGGTCAGCAGCGTCCCCCCTGCACCGATCTCGATGTCGTCGGAGTGGGCGCCCAGGCAGAGCACCGACAGACGGTCCCCGCGACCGGCGAGCTGCAGCGCCCTCATCCGTTCACCACGGCCGGCAGGTTGGCGCCGAGATGCCAGGGCGTGTCGCCGCGCTCGATCATCTCCTCGAGCACTTGGCGATCCCTGAGCGTGTCCATCGCCCGCCAGAACCCTTCGTAGCGGTAGGCCATCAGGAGACCGCGATCGATCAACCGCTTGAACGGCTGCACGACGAGTTCATCGCCTTCCTCGATATAGTCGAAGATCTCCTTGCGGAAGATGAAATAGCCGCCGTTGATCCAGATGTCGGAATCGTTGCTCGCCGCCATACGGCCGACCTTGCCGTCGGCATCAAACTCGGCGAGGTGAAAACTGATCGGCGGATGGATAGCGATGAAGCAGCCGATCATGCCGCTGCGCTTGAAGCGGTCGATCATGTCCGGCAGCGGCGCATCGGTGAGGCCGTCGCTGTAATTGGCCAGGAAAATCTCCTCGCCCTCGACCAGGTGCCGGACAGCCCGCAGACGCTGGCCGATATTGCGCCAGATGCCGGTGTCGACCAGCGAGACCCGCCAATCCGCCGGGCGCTCGCCCAGCAGCTCGATCTTCTTGCCGAACTGCGAGATCGTGCAGTCGGTCGTCGCAGCCTGGTTGTAGTTCAGGAAATAATCCTTCACCACATTCGCCTTGTAGCCGAGGCACAGGACGAAGTCGCGGTGTCCATACTGGCTGTAATACTGCATCACATGCCAGAGGATCGGCTGATGGCCGATCGGAATCATCGGCTTCGGAACGCTCTCGGAATATTCCCTGATCCGCGTTCCGAGTCCTCCGCAGAACAATACGACCTTCATGGCTCGACATCCTTCAGATGCATAATCCTGGAAATGAGCATCGCGATCCCTCGACCTCGCGGGCCGGCTTGCGCGACCACGCGTGGCCTCGTCGCAATCGAAGCGATGCCCGATGGGCCGATCGATGAAATCAACCGCATGCAATAAAGCCGTCCTTCACCCCAAAATTAATACCTCTATTAAATTCAGTTTTAAATGACATTTTTTGGACCCAGCATTGAAATATCCGCGCGACGGACATTAATCGGCCACACGCATGATGTGGTCGCCGCTGCTCCGGCGCACACCATTGCAGGCCCTAAAATCCGGGCCCAAATCGTCGTCGCGACAACTCCGCGTCTCATTCCGGTATTTCGAGACCATTCGGCGCCAAGAATTAATGCGCCAGCGGATTTTATTTGTTAAATTAAATATTCGATTATATAATCTGCCCAGACCGCTATTTAAACCGAGTTTCGAACACCCTATCCCATGCATTACGTGGATCAGCCCGAGACTCTCGACCGCAACGGCCTGCCGGCCGCCATCCTGGCGGAGCGGCAAGTCCAGGAGCGCAAATGGCCGGTGCATTACGCCGCCGTCGAGCCCTTCGCGATCGCCGCGGACATTGCGACGATCACGCTCTCCAGCGTGCTCTCGGGCTTTCTGTATCACTTGCAGGATGCCGCAGACGCCAACGACGTCAGCAAATCGGTCGGGCTGGCGATCCTGGTCTCGGCCCTGTTCGTATCGCTGATGAAGATCCGCGGCATGTATCGCCCGGCCGAGCTGCTGGTCCTGCCGCGCCAGATCCGAGCGACCTGCCTGACCTGGATCACGGCCTTCCTCGTGCTGGCCGGCGCCCTGTTTGCGTTGAAGATCGGCAGCGAGTTCTCGCGCGGCACGAGCATCGTGTTCGCGATGCTTGGGCTGTCGGCGCTGATCCTCAACCGCCGGATCACGGAATATCTGCTGGTGAAGGGGCTCGCAGAGAAACGGTTCTCAGGACGAAACATCGTGCTGATCACCGACGAGGCGAGCAAGGACAATGCCGGCCTGATCCAGGTGCTCACGGACACCGGGTTCCGCGTCAAGCGGCACTTCCTGCTGCCCGAGCCCGGCGCCGGTGCAGATCAGCGCCAACGGATCGTCGCCAGCGTGATCGATTCTGTTCGCGGCTCCGACATCGAGGAGATCGTGGTCGGCGCCAACCCTGATCCCTGGTCGGATCTGCGTACGCTCGGCGCCGAATTGCGGGTGCTTCCCTTCCCGGTCAGCTTCGTGCCGGTCGGAACCGCGTCTGAGATGTTCAAGCGTCCACGCCGCGAGCTCGGCAGCGCCGTCTGCATCGAGCTGCACCGGGGGTTGATGAGTCCGGTCGAGCACGCGACCAAGCGGCTCATGGACGTGCTGCTGGCGGGACTGGCGCTGACACTGCTCTCGCCGCTGCTGCTGCTGGTCGCTATCGCCATCCGGCTCGACTCGCCTGGGCCGGTTCTGTTCCGGCAGCAGCGCTGCGGCTTCAACGGCCGGGCGTTCCAGATCTTCAAGTTCCGCACGATGTCCGTGCTCGAGGACGGCCCTTCGGTCGTTCAGGCCAGGCTGGGCGACAGCAGGTTCACACGCATCGGAGCGTGGCTGCGCCGCACCAGCATCGATGAGCTGCCGCAACTGCTCAACGTGCTCAACGGGAGCATGTCCCTCGTCGGGCCGCGGCCGCACGCATTGGCCCATGACAATGAGTTCGACAAGCTCGTGCGCAACTACGCGTTCCGGCGCCGCGTCAAGCCCGGGCTGACCGGATGGGCGCAGGTGCATGGCTGCAGGGGACCGACACCGACGCGCGCATCCATCGAGCAGCGCGTCGAGTTCGATCTGTGGTACATTGACAATTGGAGCCTGTCGCTGGACATCGCGATCCTGCTGAGGACGCCGCTCGAGCTGATCCGCGGAAACAACGCTTATTAGCGGACACCCAAAGCTGACGTCGGACCGGCCTAAACTCCAGCCTAGGCAATTGGCAGCATCGGGCGCTTACGCCGAGGCACTGATGCGAACCGCAGCAGCGCGCGCAGCCTCAAAGCCCGACAGCTATGCTCGTGAGGAGAAGAAGGCCTCGAACGAATCAGGCGCGCTGCCGACGGCCTTTGGGCGCACCGCTGCCGTTGATCGCGAACTCCTCGATCCGGCGTCCCGTCTTGATCGCAGCGACCAGCCAGCGCGGCTGCTTGCCGCGGCCGGACCAGGTCTCGGACGTCTGCGGATTGCGGTATTTCGGCAGGACCCGCGGATATTTGCGACGCGCTTTGCCATTGCCGTTGTAGGACGGAGCGCCCTCGCCATTCGTCCCTTCGATTACACCGCGGCTGCGATTCAGGACCGCCAGACGACGTTCGAGCTCGCGCTTTTCCGATGTGATCCTTTCAGCGAGGATCTGGCTGATCTGCTCATGGAGAGACCAGAGGTCATCGAAAGACATCGCCTCGAAATCGATCTTCTTGGTGGACATGCAGCGACCTTTATCTGTGATCTCTATCCTGCCGGATTAATGTCATATAATTCGGTATTTCGATCCGCAAGTGGCTCGCTGTCGGAAAAACTGAATATTTGAGTATATCCGTTCCGGCATCCGATTTGGTTGTAGCTCGATAAAATAGCAACCCGCAACCCTACTCCGATAAATGTGTCGCACGATTCGGACGACATCGCGTGCTTTGAATTCCCCACGTGAAAAAACGCCAAATCGACACGATCGGCAAGGGATTTTCACGTTTTATGGCAGAAGCGCGCCGGAATGACGCGCTCATCGCGACGCGGAATGTTCCTGGGACCATTTGCGCGCGAGCATTTTCCGCCAACGCCCGATGAGGTGCACAACCTATTCGCGCGGCCTCACCGATAACCCGGATCGGGATATTTATGCATCTGCACAAAATGCCAGATAGGGGTTTAATTACGCACGGCACCAGGAATATGCCGCAAAGCGGTCGAGATCCATTCATCTGGACCGACTGAACGATTCGCCGAAGCGGCACGGCGGTGATCGGGAACGAGGAGCCTCCTTCACCGGCGGAGCGCTTGAGCCCGTCTCTGGCGCGACGATGCCGCGGGTAGCCATCGGAACCGGCGGTTACGGATTCAAGAAGGTACGACTCGCGATATCGGCTGATCGTCGGCTCGTCTGCTGCGCGACGTTCCGCACGACATCAGCAGCGCCTCTTCGGCTGTCTGGAGACGACCGGCGCCGCCGGGCTCACCGGCGACCGGCGTTTGCGAAAGGATGACACCGCACAGATGTCGAGCCCGCCGCGCTTGGCCCGCCAATCGGCGGGCACGGCGCCGCTGCCCAGCTTGCCCGCAAAATCGCTCGGGCCCAGCGAGCCGGCTCAGGCAACCTGATGACCACTGCGGACGGCCCGCGAGGCTTATCGCTGTTGCTTGGTCCGGCCCGGCGCGGCGGGACGTGGCACGATCAGGTGAGCCGTGCCGCGATTTCGTCTGGCGGCCACCGGACGGCGGCAGGGAGCAGCGCTACTGCGCTCGACGCGCTTATCGAGGCTGCAGCTGATGGATTGGATTTCGTCGAGGAGCGTGTTGCAGAGCTCGATTTGCGCCATCAGGGCGGCTGGCGTCGAATTGTCCGACGAGCGCAGTCGCAAGCGCGATTTCGCGCTCCGGATCTTGTTCAATGATGTCAGGACGGCCTGGAGGGCGCCCCTGCTTCCAACGTCCAACTCATCGTCACTCAACGCTGTACCAAGCTCGTCACACAAGGACGGACCCCACTCGTTGGCGAGATTTGAGAGATTTTTATCGCACGCCGGCGAAATGCAATCGCGACGACGATCGGCTCCGACGACCGGAATTAAATTAACCACTCGCGACAAGTTAATTTACCATCTGCAAGACAAGACATTAAATGCGTCCGGGAGGAAGCGGCCTGGAGTACAAAATTACCGCACACCCGAAAGTACTTATTAACTACACTTGGTCGGTGACAATTGAAGCTTTAGTTTGTTCGGAGCGCGCCTTTTCGTGTCGCGCCGTGTCGAATGGCGAGAGAAAACATTTAATTTCAGATTGTCGACAACAGGTTACACAACCGGTGAATTTAATGTGTCAGCACCGCCGCCCGCGCTGACGCGCTGCCGCCGAGCGCCCCCAGTCTGTCCGGTCCGCCGCAAGCTGTCCGCCTCACCTCACCATCGTCCGCTCCGGCGCTCCGCAGACCAGGACGCGCCGATGCTGCCAACCATGGGGCGTCTCCACGGCGACGCGCCTGATACAGCCGGGATAGATCGCGAGATTGTAGTGAAAGGGCGTGGCCTCGAACGCGCCGCGGAGCCGGCACAGGCGGCTGAGATCGGGGCCGCACTCGGTGAGCGGATAAAGCCCGCGCGCGGACGCCGGGCCCGACATCGCAACGAAGATGAGCGCGAGCGCGGCGGCCCCCCGGATCACGTTCGACAACGGCATGCTCCCTCAGAGGTGGATCGATAGCGGGCAGTTCATCATGGATGTGTTGAGAATAGACTTGGATGAGGGCTATCGACAACCGGACTGCGGGAGAGGCAGGGCTCTGCGTGCCGTTCGATCGGACAGGGCTGCGTACATGCCCCTGAGTGATCGCGAGCGACTCAGATAACCGTTGCTCAACGGCTTTCTGCCAAGATTTTCTATGGGTTTGGTGAGGTCTCGGGAGTGGCCTCCCCTGCGGCCGAACGGCCGGGGTGCGCGCGGGGGACGACGGTAATCCGGTGAGGGCAGACTGTGACCTAATTAGCACGATCCGGCAAAAGCGGGTGGGGACGAACGGTGGCGCGCTTTCGCCGGGGGTGGGCGCCGGGTAGGTTTGGAACCAAGAGGGACGGCGATCTTCCTCCTTGGGGGAGGGAGTGGCGTGGGGCAACGTGATTTTTTGTCGTATCCGAAAATGCGTTTGACGAGCTTCATCCATTCGCTCGGGTCGTTCGGATCGACCGGCGGCGCCGAATCCCTTGTTCGCCCCGGACCAGCGGCGCCGGGTCGGTTTCGCCGCCTGCGCAGCGGCTCCCACGTTTTAGCGGCGATGGCATGTCTGGCGCTTCTGCCGGCCTGCTCCTGGCTCCCCGGAACGGGTCCGACGAGCGACGCGGTCAGCGATAACGCCACTGCCAGCGTCCGATCGACAACGGCCCTTCCCTATGCCCTGGTCGATGTCAGCTCGGAGACGATCGGCTTCCTGTCACAGCCGAACCTGGTCACGTTCCAGGGCGTCTTTCCGGACAAGCGTCCCAAGCCGGTCCAGGTCGCGGGTGTCGGCGACGTCCTGAACGTGTCGATTTTCGAGGCAGCCCCCGGCGGATTATTCACGCCGCCGACCGCCGCCGGCGCCCGTCCGGGCAATTTCGTCGATCTGCCGGCGCAGGCCGTCGATCAGCAGGGCAACATCCGCGTCCCCTACGCCGGCGAGATCGCCGCGGCCGGCCGCACCCTGCCCCAGATCGAGCAGGAGATCGTCTTCCGCCTGCAGAAGCGCGCGCTCGAGCCGCAGGTCGTCGTCAGCCTGAACCAGCAGCATTCGAGCGTGGCCAGCGTTCTCGGCGACGTCAACACGCCCGGCGTGCTGCCCCTGAACAGCGTCGGCGAGCGGCTGCTGGCCGTGATCGCGCGTGCCGGCGGGCCGAAGCACGAGGCGATCGAGAGCTATGTGACCCTGCAGCGGGATGGCCGGCGTGTCCGCGTGCTGCTCGCTCGCGTCGTGCAGGATCCGCGCGAGAACATCTTCATCCGCCCGAACGACGTCATCTATATCACAAGGGAATCCCCGACCTTCACGGCGCTGGGCGCGCTCAATCAGAACGTCTTCGGCTTCAATTCGGAGATCTCCTTCGACACGGAAACGCTGACCTTGGCCCAGGCGATCGGCAAGGCCGGTGGCCTGAACGACCAGCAATCCGATCCGGCCGAGGTCTTCCTGTATCGCTATGAGGAGCGGCCGCTGCTGCAGAAGCTCGGCGTCGACACCAGCCGCTTCGTCTATGACCGCATCCCGACCATCTATCACATCAACCTGCGCGATCCCTCCGGCATGCTGCTGGCCTCCGGCTTCCAGATGCGCAGCAAGGACGTGATGTATGTCGCGAACGCCAAGGTCGTCGACTACTACAAGCTGCTGACCCTGATCAACAACACGGCGGCGACGACGTCCAACACGGCCGCAGCGGTGACCAACGTCAATACGGCGACGAAGACGAGGTGGTGACGGCCCCGGACCCGGCTTTCGGATGCGGCTCGCTTACGCGCCGGTCTGATCACGGCTCGGGCAACACAGGGACCTGAGCGCCCGCGCCACGTCGGATGCGGCAAAGGCACGTCGCGGGTCGCCTGCTGCTCCCTTGGCGTTGATGCTGTTCGATGTCGCGCTGGCTTTGGCCCAGACAGCCAGCCTCGAACTCAGGCCGGGAGGCTCGGGGTGGTGTTCGGCGTGAGCGGCAGCTCGGCCTCGGCGGTCTCCGGCAGCGTCTCACCACGAATCCCGAGCGGCGGACCGAGCCACAACGCATGTTCCGTATGATCGGCAAGCGGCTGCGTGGTGTTCGGATGAACCAGCACGCTGAGCCGGCCGTGATTGAGCATCAGCCACGGCACCAGCGTCGGAAACACATCGATCGCGAATGCGACCTGATACATCGAGCGCTCATGCGGCCCGACCAGCGCATCATGCCAACGCCCGAGCGTCACGACGAAGCGCTCGCCGATCCAAAGCCGGAGCCGCTCCGCCTCGGCGCGCGTCTCCGGATCATAGTAGATGTGAGCGTGGAAACTCGCGATCTCGCCGAGACGTTGCGGCTCCGATCTCGTAACGGGCTCTCCCATGCTCCATCCTTTGTTCTGGCGATTTGCGACGGCAGCAGATCCAAGCATAGCACCACAATGCCGTTGATGTCGCCGAGCAGCACGCGCGAGCTCTTGCCACCGCTAGACGTCTGACGATGGACACCGAAGCGACAAGCCAGGTTAGCGGATCAGAGGGCAACCTGAGGGCGCCGAATCGCAGCGCGCCGAAACGCGTGCAGGAGCATCGCCCCAAACGACAACGCCGCGCTGAGGATATCAGCGCGGCGTTGTCGTTTGGGGGTGTGAAGAGATGATGTCCTTTGCAGGCCTGGCAGCGACCTACTCTCCCAGGGCTTGAGCCATAGTACCATTGGCGCTGAGGAGTTTAACGGCCGAGTTCGGGATGGGATCGGGTTCAGGCTCCTCGCTAAGACCACCAGGCCGGCGAAGGACATCGAGGATAAGAAGCAAGCCGAAGGCTGTCGCCTTCGTGAGGTCTATTCGTCATCATTTGCAGTGATGGACACTGAAAATGAGAGCAATCAAGCCGATCGAACGATTAGTACCGGTAAGCTGCATGCATTGCTGCACTTCCACACCCGGCCTATCAACGTGGTCGTCTTCCACGGTTCTCAAGGGAATGCTCGTTTTGAGGTGGGTTTCCCGCTTAGATGCCTTCAGCGGTTATCCCGTCCGTACATAGCTA